>NZ_BMPO01000003.1 GCF_014647635.1 Pseudomonas matsuisoli | reverse complement strand
GGATATCAGTTATTACCTGATGCACCGTTACAACTGGATCAGGCCACATCAGTTCAACGACGGACTGCCACCTGCGGTGGCCGAAGAAAAACTTAACCCACTGTCCGGGATGGGTTGACCACTACAGGGGGAAGGTGGTTGCTCCAAGCCTCTCAAGGCCTGGCGAGGCTCACCTTTCAAGAATATGTCGGGATTGTCACGGATAGCCGCATATAGCTTTGGGTAAAGCACTCGCACCCCTTCAATTAGCATGAACTCGGCAATGTTCACTTCGCCGCTTACAAGAGGTAACGCAAACATCAGCGCATTTGTGTACAGCTTCGCAATCCTTGGGGTCTCTAGCTTCGGTTCAAGTCCGTCCACGAAATAACGCGAGAACACGTCGATCTGGCGCTGATCAAGGACAATTCCCGCTTGGTTCAGAGCATGGTCGATACCTTCAAAAGTGATCTGACGCAGGCTCATCCGATCGGCGGGAGGCAGATGTAAAGGAACTTGGATGATCTTTTCTAGAAACGCCCGCCCGGCTTCATGCCCACCCGCGCCGTATCGTTCTCCTATAGCCGCAGCGACTACATCATCGTCAAAAGCCAGTACATAACTGGTGTACTTGAAACTTGCCGAGAGCTTTACCAACTTGAAGATGGCATTCGTTTCGTCTTTATCCAACCGGTCGATATCATCGATGAGAATGACCAACCTTTTTCCACTCTGACCTAGAAGAGCGTCTATCTGGCCTTTGAGTTGATCGAGACTGACCTTAGATAAGGACTCCCCGATATTCTTCGCAGCTTCACCGGGATTAATCTCTACACCTGGTAGAGCGACTGAGACGACCGATAGAATACCGCCATAGGACTCAAGCAGTTTTGCTGCTCTTTCTTTGAAGGCCGGCTCCTTGCCTAGAGCCTCAGCCAAGGTGGCGAAGAATCCCCGCAGAAGCGCATCCTCGGAGGGGAAGTGCCAAGGGTTGAATCGTATCGTGACGACCTGCTCATATTGGACAAGCGACTCCTCCATCATTTTGAGTACGGAAGTCTTGCCATCACCCCACGGGCCGAATAGACCTATAACGATACTGGATGGATCCCTACGCTTGGCAATCGTCTCGGCAATCCTAGCGGCGAAAAGTGCCCTTCCAAACCGGTCATAGGCTTTAGACTCGATGGGCTCATCCGAGAAATAGTGATCGTCCTCTCGGTTGTGTTCGGACTGCTGAGCCGAGGGTTCACTAGCAGATGATTCCGAAATTGAAGTGAGACGGCAAAAAAACCTGCGAATCCATTTCATTACCTTCCCCTTACTGCCCCTCGAATTTGTGCATGCTACCGCTGACGGCTAGGGCGTTAACCGAACGTCAGAAATAACTCAGACTGTGATCGACTGTCCATGCCGCTACTTTTCAGCCAGAGCCACTATGGTGATTTCCGGGCTAGGTGCACACTGGGGAACATCCGCTTTTGGCCGATTTCCGATCGTCATCGCCGGCAGCTTTCGGTCAAGGGCGGTCAGCCGTCCCTACGGGCTGACATAGCGGGTGACACCGCGGTGGAGCGGTGTCGCGTCTTTGAGCTGCCAGCGCAGCACTGACCCGACGTTGTAGAGCTCGCTTAGGACGTGATCGCGGAGGTTGTCGGTGCCTTTGGTGATCTGGTTAAGGTGGTAAGTGAAGGCTGCATGCCCCTGCCGGCCACCGCAGCGCGTGACGCGCGGGTGATCCCCCATCACCTGATGGCCGAGCACAGAGTTTTGCGATACTTTGTACTGGCATGAGGCCACATTCAAAGCAGGACGCACCTCCACGGCACGGGCCAACGCTCCCAGGCCGGTATCGTTCCTGCGCATCCATTTCGTGACAGGAACGACCATGTCAGGCGGCGAAACCGATAACATTGCGAGACTCGCGGAGCTCGTTTCCAACGACATCTTCAGCTTTTTCAGGTGGAAGAAAGAGGGGCCTCCAAACCTCAACTTCGTCTGTGTGAAGAAGGATGCTCACGCGCCGTTGAAAAAGTCCGAGCACACACACCCGGCTGACGTGGTGTTCAAGTACGCAGATCCTTATCTGAACAAAGCCATCTACCTTCATACCGATTTGAAGAGCTATGCGGTTGGCTCTATTACTCTGGACTCGATCAAGAAGGCCTTGAAGTCCTTGGGCAAGACCATCGACTGTGCTCGGGCTTCGCCGGAATGGCAGACTCGCTATCATTTGGCTAAGCGTGAGAAGTATGAAATCCGTGGGATGCTGTTCGTCTATAACCACGATGACGATTACGACAAGAATTTCTACGATCACTTCAAGGATTACAAAGGTGAGAATCTGCACATCAAAGATTCTCAGCAGGTTCATATCGTCGAACCTTCATTGATCAATTACCTAAAGACCTTGCAGCTCGATGTAAACACCCTGAGGGCGGAAGGGAAATTCCCTAGGGACAATTACACCTTCTATTACCCTGACCTCGTCTTGCACAAGGCTAGTGGTGAATACTGGGATCGTGCGGCAACCGCGGAACTCATCGCCTCGCCGTATATGATCATTCACCACAAAGAGGTCAAGTCGTACTGCGAGAAGGCCCAAGACGTAACTGAGACTTATAGCGAAGGCTATCTGATCTATTATCGCCGCGATGGCAGCACTGAGATCGAGTTTAGGTACCTCTTTGACGCGCTTTCCAGGTTCCAGATCCTTAACGCCAACAAGGACTTGAAGATCCGAATCAGGGTTGCCAATCGCCACCATCACAGCAGCATCATTAGCAACTTCAATACTGCCATTAACAGCTATGTGACCGAGTGGGGCGAAGACGAAAACCGCAAGCGAAAACTGCAGGCGGTCGAACTGGAAATAATAAATCACGCGATTCCGAACTATAAGCCCGAAGTAATCGGATGGGAGCGAGACTGACATGAGAATGGGTAGTTTGTACTTTGCATCCGACAAAGCGATCTACGATGCGCTCACGCAGCGAAGCCTGACGAGCGCTGAGCTCAGGAAGGTCTTCCTCTCCAGAGGGATCGTGATCTCCAATGAATCGGACAAAAAATTCCTAGCCAATCGTTTCAGTGCTCTGTTCCATGACTACTACGACTATCGGAACCTGTCCCTCCTGGTGGGTGGGCGTGACAGTCGTGAGAAAACCACCAATGTGGTCGTCACGACATCGGTCACTAAAGACCAGCTGACCGACGCTCTCACATCCGTCAAGGAATGGCTGGTGGATGACCAGCGCGAACAGGCTGAGGTGGCCGTCCATGGCGATCAGCTCAAACTCACCGTCAAATACCAAAAGCTCGATCTGAGCCAGGCAGAGTTCCGCCAAGTGGTTGAGAAGACGGCGGAGGTGATCCTTGAGAAGCAGGGCAGTGGCTGGAAGATCACTGGCCCCATGAATGACAAGTTCAAGGACATCACAGATCAGTTGTATTCCCAGATCGAGATCGTCACTGATCAGGACGTGGCGACCCGAACCATTTCCTTGGAGGCGATCCTTGATGCGAGCATCAGGACGAATTTCCTTCGTAGCTTAATCCGTAATCTCAAGGATATGGAGGTGGTCGACGTGATCGACGTCTCCACGTTCAACCCTAAAGACCAAGAAGATGATGACCTAGATCTAAGTGACGATGCGCTGGTGATCGAGGATTCGATTGAGGTTGAGTCAGAAGATGAGGGGGAGGATGGCGACCCTGAGGCCGAACTGGCCAGGCCGCAGCCAGAAGCCAGGATTCACAAGATCATTCGCATCGACAAGGCGTCCCTGAAGGGTAAGGGTGTATTGGAGTCGAAGCAGTTGCTTGAGCTTGAAAGCCACGGGTTCTATATGTGGAAGATTCGATGGAAAGCTCGTGAGAAGCTCGTTGGGTCTGAGCTAGTCCTGTTTGAGGCTCAGTTTGGTAACCAGGCCAAGTACTGCGATTTCTCCTATATCGTCAAAGGTGTCTACAACTACAACAACGGGAAATACGCCAAAAATCTGGTACGTGCCGAACCGGTGTTCGAGCAGAAGCTCAAGATCCGCTTGGAGGAGGCGGCGCAAAAGACCCTGAATGACATCGAAAGGAGTCTGACGAAATGAAGTCAAAGCGGCTGAAACTCTGGGTTCTGACCGCTCGCATTGACTTTCAGACCCTTTTGCATGGGCTTCGACAGCAGCCGTTCAACGACCAGAATCACGTTGGTGTCGAGGCTATCGAGTTCCTGAATGGCAAGGCCACTTTTCGGTACCACGAGCAGCGGGATATTACCCAGTCGTTCACAAACCCTCTGGGCGAAACAGTCGAATCGAGTTACTCGACGTTCATCAGCTTCGACATAGTGTTTGAAATGCTTGGGCCGGATCGGTATTCGATCTGCATGGGTTCGCCCCCTAAGGATTTGAAGCCGTTTTTAGAACTCATCCGAGCTGCAACTGGGACGAACTTCGCGCTGGAGATCGTGAAGCCGGACATCTCTGCGGTCTATCAGCAGCTCAAGGCTGACAAGCGCTTCACGAGAGTCATGGCTAAGCGGATCGTTTCTGAAGCGGTGACGTTTGATATCGAAAGCAGCTACCGGGTCGATATTGCATCGACGGGGAATGCGATGACGAAGTTGTTGGAGATCACGGGTGGCCGCGCGGCACCGATCGACAAGATCAAAATCGTCTACACGTACAACTCAAGGCCTGTTCAGATTGAGCTCTCGCGCTCAGGTTCGATTGCATTGTCGTGGGATGATGAGGAGCACCTGCACCTGCTGACAGGTCTTTTGATCCGGTAGATATGCAGATGCTGCGAGAGGGCGAGTGAGATTGGTCTAGCACTAGCCTGTCTCGGCTGGCTCGGCGTTTGGGGCGTTCACCCCGGCCCCGCGCATTACACCCTCAACTACCAGTAACCTGAAAGGGCACAGATTTATACTCTCTAGTGTCCCCTTTTGGCCGATAGCTGTCGGCCGTGGTGGGCAGCTTTCAGCCAAAAGTTGCTGGTCGCAGCATTGAATTTCAAAGATCACTGGAAGAACGAATGCCCGATAAGTGAGTTGCCTCTGTTTTTATAGAGGTTTTCGATCCTTTGGGTGATTGATCTGCGCCGCATCTACTAAACGCCCGCTTTTGGCAGATTGGTCCGAGCCCCGAGAGGCGAAGCGGTTAAGAGGGTGGGCTTGGAGGCAATCGCTCAAAGCGCGCCAGGTGCAGCAAGGCTGCGATACTGCCCTTTGAAATACAGCAGTGGCTGCGTCGCAGTAGCGTCGTGGCGGTTAAGCGCTTTTACTTCGCCGATTACGATCAGGTGATCGCCGGCGGCGTGTTCCGCATGAAGTTCGCAATCTAGCCAGTGGAGGCTCCCGGCAATGATCGGGTTGCCCAGCGGCGACGCGTGCCATTCGACGCCATGCCACTTGTCCGTGCCTTTGCGAGCGAACTGGTTGGAAATCTTCACCTGCTGGCCGGACAGGATATTCACGGCGAATCGGCCTGCCTGGCGAATCCTGGGATAGCTCGCCGAACTGGACATGACGCTGAATGACACCAGCGGCGGGCTCATCGACACGCTATAGAACGATTGGCAGGTGAAGCCAAGCGGCTCGCCATCCGTATGGCTGGTAATCACCGTGATACCGGAGGCGTAGTGCCCGAGCGCTTCGCGAAAGCTCAGTGGCTCGATAGCCGTATTAGTAGGGGACATGGAGCATCCTGAGGAGGGGGCTTAAAGAGGCCGAGACGGCGTGAAGTCGCCACTCACGCTAGCTGACTTCAGCGCCTTACACCGCACGTGCACTTCAACTTACTAGGAGTTCGAAAGCTCTCTGCGAACAATTTCTGCGCCTGCACTCAGTGCATTCAACTTGCCTCTGGCGACGCGGCGAGACAAAGGCGCCATGCCGCAGTTGGTGCACGGGCATAGTTTGTCGGCATCCACGTACTGGAGGGCTTTGCGCAAGGTGTTAGCGACTTCCTCAGGTGTTTCAATGGTATCGCTCGCGACGTCAATGGCCCCGACCATCACCTTCTTGCCTCGAACGAGTTCCATGAGTTCCATGGGCACGCGAGAGTTGTGGCATTCCAGCGAAATGATGTCGATGTTGGACGACTGCAGCTTGGGAAAGATTTCTTCATATTGACGCCACTCCGACCCCAGCGTCTTTTTCCAGTCGGTGTTGGCTTTGATGCCGTAGCCATAGCAGATATGCACGGCCGTTTCGCACTTGAGCCCTTCAATGGCTCTTTCTAATGTCGCGATCCCCCAGTCATTGACTTCGTCAAAGAACACGTTGAAAGCGGGTTCATCGAATTGAATGATATCAACACCGGCAGCTTCAAGTTCTTTGGCTTCCTGGTTGAGGATCTTGGCGAACTCCCAAGCCAGTTTTTCGCGGCTTTTGTAATGGGCATCGTACAGCGTATCGATCATGGTCATGGGGCCTGGCAACGCCCACTTGATAGGTTGCCCGGTCTGCTGGCGCAAAAACTTAGCATCTTCAACGAACACGGGCTTCTGGCGGCTTACCGCGCCCACCACTGTCGGTACGCTGGCGTCATAGCGATCGCGGATTCTTACGGTTTCGCGTTTCTGAAAATCTACACCTTCAAGATGTTCGATAAAGGTGGTAACGAAGTGTTGGCGCGATTGTTCGCCATCACTGACGATATCAATGCCTGCTTGTTGTTGCTCTTGTAGAGACAAACGCAACGCATCTTGCTTGCCATCGGTCAGTTCATCGCCTTGCAGCTTCCAGTCGGACCAAAGTGTTTCGGGTTGCGCCAGCCAAGAAGGTTTTGGCAAGCTGCCGGCCGTTGATGTAGGCAATAGTTTTTTCATGGTGAGTAGCCTTGTTTTCGAATGATTCAATGCGCGTAATTAGCGGACCATTGTTCAAGAAGGGTATGGAAGGGTTTGATGAACTGTTCTTCAACAAACTTGCCTTGCTCAATCGCGAGACGGCTACGCTCTTCTCTGTCGTACACAATCCGAGTCAGCGAATAATCCTGATGCTTCAAGCTTGGCCGATAAGACTTTCCGGCAGCAGAGTTCGCGTTGTAGATTTCGGGTCGGTAGATCTTCTGGAAGGTATCCATCGTACTGATCGTGCTGATTAGCTCAAGATTGGTGTAGTCGGCCAGCAGGTCGCCGGCAAAATAAAAAGCCAAAGGCGCTACACTATTCGGCGGCATGAAGTAGCGAACCTTTAACCCCATTTTGCTGAAATACTCATCGGTAAGAGAGTACTCATCCTGCAGATACTCTACCCCCAATACGGGGTGTAGGTTTTCAGTGCGATGGTAGGTCTTGCTACTCGATACACTCAAACAGATAACAGGCCGCTTTTTGAAGTGCTGTTTGTAAGCATCTGAATGTAGGAAGCACTTGAATAGGTTTCCATGAAGATCGCCAAAGTTTTTCGGAACACTGAACTCCGACCGGTTTTTATTATGCTCCAGTAGCACCACGCTGAAATCGTAGTCTCTAACATAAGAGGAGAAGTTGTTGCCGGCGATACCTTCGATGCGTTCGTTGGTTTTCCGGTCAACAATATTGGTTTTCAATATTTCAATCAAAGGCAGAGCGTTGCCACTGCTCTTGGCGTCAAGATTCATTTCCACCGAGATGATTTCTAGCTCGACTGTATAACGATCGGCATTGGGATTATCCCAATGCGCCAGCGCATTGAAGCGGTTATCAATCATCTTCAAGGTGTTGCGCAGATTCTCTTGACGGCTGCTGCCTCGTGCCAGATTGGCAAAGTTGGTGGTTATGCGCGTGTTTTCGGCAGGATGATAGTTTTCATCGAAATGAATACGTTTGAGCGCGAAAGTGAAGTCGGTGTTAATCATGATCGGTGTCCTGGACGCTGCCGCAGCAGTGGTATCAGGAAGCGATTATTGACCGTGAGCCAAGGTGAGTAAATCTCACTTTTTTCGTTGAAAACATAAATATTTCTCATGATGCGCAGCGCAACGACGCAGTCCTTCTTAGCGATCGAACTCGCGCTGGACGATGGCATTGAGTCGTTGTATCGCACGATCGGGAAGGCTCTCCGGTATTGCAGGCGCCGGCACATCCGCACCGCCAACGCGTACCAGCATCACCATACCCATAGCGAGATGGGGTATGCACTCGATGCCATAAACGCCCGACTCGTCGAATCGGACGGTGATCTCTTCGTTGATCTTGCCTTTGAATGCGGGAGCGCCTTCCGGAGCGATGCCTGGAATGGAAGCCGCATTATGCGTGCTGTGCGTCGCAATGAATTTGACCGAATCCCCTAGCGCGATATCGAGGAAGTCAGGCTCGTAGATCATGCTGCCCGCAGCGCCACGATTCAGCATTTTGACTTCATACGTCTGCGCGAATGCGAGCGGGCTCGCCAGCGCAAGGAGCGCCGCTAAAACTTTAATCATGGGTTTCACGTTCCTGTTCTGAAAGATGTTCGAGGCGCAGCATCCGCGCGCCGTCCACGGGGTCGATGAGCCAACGCCCGGCTACACCAAAGGTGTTTTGCAGCTGTTGAGGCGTGAGCACATCGTGTGGTGGGCCCAGTGCGACCAGCCGTCCGCTGCTCATGACGGCAAGACGATCACAGGTCAGTGCCTGGTTGAGGTCGTGCAGGGCCATGACGGTCGTAACGGGCAAACCGTGCACGAGTTTAAGCAGGGCCAATTGCTGGCGAATATCCAGGTGATTGGTGGGCTCGTCGAGAAGGAGTACTTGCGGTGTCTGGGCGAGTGCACGGGCAATATGCACTCGCTGGCGCTCGCCACCGGAGAGCGTCTTCCAGGCGCGCGTGGACAAGTGGGCCAGCGCGACATCCTGCAATGCATGCCGGACTACCTCGTCATCGCGCTCGCTCCATGGTTGAACCGGGCTCAACCAAGGCGTGCGGCCAAGCTCCACCGCATCCTGCACGCTGATGGCGTCCAGCGTGTCAGCCTGTTGTTCCACGAAAGCCAACGTCTGCGCGATTTCGCGGCGATTCAAACCCTGCAGGGCGCGGCCCATTAGCTGGACCTGCCCCTCACGCGGTTTCATGATCCCCGCCAGCAGTTTGAGCAGCGTCGATTTGCCAGAGCCATTCGGCCCGACAATGCCGATGCGCTCGCCTCGCGCGATTGAAAGGCTGATGTCGCGCACCAGCCATGTCTCGCGCACGGCATAGCCCAGTGCCTGACACTCCAGCACGATTTCCGAATTCGTGGTTAGCGGATCGCTCATCGAACCCTGGCACCTCGGATAAGTAAAAGGGCGAAGACCGGCGCCCCGATCAGCGCGGTGATGACGCCGATGGGCAGAACCTGGCCCTTGATGAGAATGCGCGAAAGGATATCCGCCGAGATGAGGAAGAGGGCGCCGACCAGGGCGCTTGTCGGGACCAGTCGCGTGTGCCGTGAGCCGACCAATAGCCGCACGGCATGGGGGATCACCAGCCCGACGAAACCAATCGAGCCAACGATGGACACCATGATCGCCGTGACGAATGCCGCGCAGGCGATCAGGACCGTCCGCGTTTGGCGAACGGGGATGCCCAGCGAGGCTGCCGAGTCTGAGCCAAAGGTGAACGCATCCAAGGCTCGGCGGTACCAGAAGCACACCAGCAGCGCGATAGCCACCGCGGGTATCGCCATCCATACGGACGACCAGCGGACGCCGCTGAGGTTGCCCAATAGCCAGAACATGATGCCGCGTGCTTGCTCAGCGCTGGCGGATTTGGTGATGAGGTAGGCCGTCAGCGCGTTGAACAGTTGTGAACCCGCGATGCCGGCAAGAATGATTTGGCTGGACGCACTAGCGCCACGTGACGTGCGCGCAAGAATGGCAACGAGCCCGAAGGCGACGACAGCCCCGGCAAACGCGCCCACGGGGAGCGAAATCAGGCCACCGCCGACACCGATGACGGCGATCAACACCGCCCCGGTGGATGCGCCGGCCGAGATACCCAGCAAGTAGGGTTCGGCAAGCGGGTTACGCAGCAACGCCTGCAAGATCAAACCGCAAATTGCCAATCCCGCCCCACAGGCGCCCGCCACCAACGTACGTGGCAGCCGGTAACTCCAGACAATACCTTCATCGATCGGGTCCAGCCCATAGCCTGCTGTCCACAGCTTGTTCGCTAGGGTCTGCAAGACAATCGAAGGCTCGATCGCCGTCTCGCCAATCGCGATGCCGGCAAGTACCGCGATGGCCAGAATTGTCACACTGCCAATTAGGCGCGCCAGCAGCCCGAGCCGTGAAATCGGTCGGCTCATTGAGCGAAGGATTCGCTAGCCTCGGCCAGTTGTTCCAAGCCGTCGATGTAGCGAATGCTGGCCTGCATCGCGTCGGCATCCATGATCACGATACGGTCGTTCTTGACGGCATCCATGTTGCGGGTGACGGGGTCCTGCTTGAGAAACGCCAATTTCTTCTCGTAATCGTCCGCCGGGAAGCGCCGACGATCCATGCGCGCGATGATGAGAATATCGGGGCTGGCCTTGGCGATGGTTTCCCAGCCAACGGTCGGCCATTCCTCGTTCGAGTCGATGATGTTTTGCATGCCCAACGTGGTGAGCATCGAATCCGCCACGCCTTGACGACCTGCTACGTAGGGATCGATTTCCAGATCTGCACTGGAAAACCAGAACACCGCGCTCAGCGGGTCACCTTCATGAGCGGCCACGCGCTGGGCCGCCGCCTGGACGCGCTTGCGGTAATCGGCGATCAGCTCTTGCCCTTTGTCCTGAACATCGAAGATCTGCGCCAGCTGATCGACGCTCTTGTAGAGGCTTTCGATATTGAACGCCTGCAAGCGCGTACCGTCGGCGCCCACCAGGTTGTCTTTGCCTTCGCAGTCCGAGGGCAGGATATAGGTCGGAATCTTCAATTCATGGAACTGCTCACGGGTGCCAACGACGCCCTGGGGGCCGACCATCCATTCGAATTGGACGGCCACGAGCCCCGGCCGCTTCCCGATCACTGACTCGAAGCTCGGGTCGTTGTCCGCCAGTCGCTCGACGCGGGCGTTCTGCTCGGCGAATCGCGGCAGAACCGGGTTGAACCATAACGACGTACCCGCCAAGCGCTCACCGACGCCCAGCTCGTACAGCATTTCGGTTCCGGCTTGGCCAATGGTGACCGCATTTTCCGGAGCCTGTGCGAAGGTCAACGTCTGCCCGCAGTTTTCAATCGACAGCGGATACTGTGTGGGCGCTGCCATCGCGGCACTGGAAAGGCAAAGCGCTGCGGCGAGCGCGAGGGAACGTCCTGAAGCCATGAGCCAACTCTCCTTACTTTAGGCGGTAGCGGGCATGACGCAGGAGCACATTCCAAAGCCGCGGCCAGCAGACCGATTGGGTCCATGGCAATAAAGACGCGAAAGACTTGAACGGATAAACCAGCCAACGACATCTGACAGCGGAATGTCCTTCCCGGACACCCCGCCGGTCAGTGATCAAGCATGCCGGCAGGTCTCCTGACTCGCACGTCGACGATCACTTCCAACCTTCCCAGGCATGAGCCCAGTGGTATCGATGGAAGCGTCTCGGTGCCTACAGTTGCGGGGGCAGTTCCGTTTACCGAGCGTGATGCCCGACGGATTCCCTATTAATTCCCGACGGAAACCGGCGCCGGAATGCTAGAGGATTGAGGGTCGAATAGCGACCCCGGGTTGTGGTGCGAAGGGTTATCGTCGATGGTTGGCATTCACGTGGGGTTTCCCTGATCGGGCGGCCGCCCGACGGTATATGCGATCGGCGAAATAGTTGATCGACGTGCTCAGGAAAGAAGTGTCTTCGCCGATAAGGCGGTGTCGATCGAGCGTTCGATGCGACTCCCTCTATTCGAGATCTGATGCCGTGCTGAAAAACCTCAAGTTCCAGACCAAGATTCTTCTTGCTGCCGCTGTCGTCGTGACCTTGGCGCTGGCAGCGTTCGCGACGTTCAACGCCTATCTGCAGCGCGATGCGATCGACAAGAGCTTGCGTGCGACCCTGACCGAGACGGGTAAAGTCGCTGCCGGAAACATTGCCTACTGGCTCGATGCACGTGTGAAGTTGATCGACTCGCAGGCTCAGGTATTGGCGCGTGACGACTCTCGCGAGGGGCTCGTCGGCTTGCTGAGCCAGAAGGTGTATACGAGTAACTTCGTCTCAACCTATCTGGGCGAAACCGACAGTACGTACACCGCCCGACCGCAACAGCCGCTTCCCGAGGGCTACGATCCACGTAAACGGCCTTGGTACGGCGCTGCCGTTGCGGCGGGCAGCACATTGCTGACGCCACCGTATGTCTTTGCCTCATCGGGTGAGCTCGGCATCACCATTGCCACGCCACTGATGCGCAATGGACAACTGGCCGGGGTCGTGGCGGGTGATCTCAACCTGTCGACATTGGTGAAGATAGTCACCTCCTTGGATGCAGGTGGGGTGGGTGAGGCCTTCCTGGTAGACAGTGACGGCAAAATTCTCGTGAGCGGGCATTCCGATCATGTACTGAAGAACTTGCGCGAGGTGTTCCCGGTGGCCACGCCTCAGGTCGCGCCTGGTTTCACGCAAACGACGCAGGCTGGCGCAGATCGCTTGGTTAGCTTCACACCCGTGGAGGGGTTGCCCGGTGTGAACTGGTATCTGGGTCTGTCCATCGACAGCGATAAGGCTTACGCCCCCGTTACGGAAGCGCGCAACTTGGCGGTGATCGCGACCATCGTTGCCGTATTGATGATCATCGTGCTGCTGGGTGTACTCATCAAAGCATTGCTTCGTCCATTGAATGAACTGACCCGGACAATGGACGGCATCGCTCAGGGCGAAGGCGATTTGACGCGCCGTCTGCCGGTCGGCTCCCATGACGAGTTTGGCGCGCTGGCGACGGCGTTCAACCGTTTCGTCGCGCGTATCCACGACTCCATTCGCGATGTATCGAGCAGTACCTCCGAGCTCAACCGCGTCACCCAGCACGTGCTGCAGTCCTCGCAGGCCTCCATGGACCAGTCGGACAACCAGAGCCAGCGCACCAACAGCGTCGCGGCGGCCATCAATGAACTCGGCGCCGCCGCGCAGGAAATCGCGCGCAACGCGGCGCATGCTTCAGGGGAGGCGAGCAGCGCACGCAACCAGAGTGAGGAGGGACGGGAGGTTTTGGCAGAGGCGCTGAGCTCCATGCAGGCACTCAGTCGCAAGATCGGCACCAGCTGCGAGCACATTGAAGCGCTCAACAGCAAGGCGGCCAATATCGGGCAGATTCTGGAAGTCATCCGCGGTATTTCCGAGCAGACCAACCTGCTGGCACTCAATGCGGCCATCGAGGCCGCACGTGCGGGCGAAGCGGGTCGTGGATTCGCCGTAGTAGCAGATGAAGTACGCTCCTTGGCAAGTCGTACGCAGAGCTCCGCTCAGCAGATTCAGCAGATGATCGAGGAGCTGCAGCGCGGTTCGAGCGACGCCGTCGAACTCATGCGCGAGAGCCAGCGGCAGAGTGGCCATAGCGTGCAGGTCGCCGAGCAAGCGGGTGAGTACCTGGGCAGCATCACCGTGCGCATTGGCGAGATCGACGGCCAGAATCAATCGGTCGCCACCGCGACCGAAGAGCAAACGGCCGTCGTCGAAACGATCAACATGGACATCAGCGAGATCAACCTGATCAATCAGCGCAGTGTCGATAACCTCGAAGCGACCTTGCAGGCGTGTACCGAACTGGAAAAAGAAGCTGACCGCCTTCAGCGATTGGTGGGGGGGTTCCGTATCTAACTGTAGTCGTCAGGCCCTGTTATTGCGCAGGGCTTGATATGTAGGTGCGTCGCTGAGTCGATGTTGTAAGGCGCGGAGTATCCGGCTATAGGTAGAGGAGGGCAGTTGCCAAGCAGCTGCGCGTGTTAGTCACGGCGCGGATGACATGGCCTTAGCGTGTTTCCACCTGCATTTGACGCAGCTCCAGTGCGTCATGGCTGCAAAACATCTGTACCTGCTTCTGGTGAGCGATCGATAGCGCGCGTAACCGCGCCTGGTTCTCTAGTCGCGCCGTCCTGTCAGCTTCCATCATGCGTTGGTACAGCTTCAAACCGGGTGTGCATGAGCGTTTAGGTTGTCCCACCTCGCCGCGGTAAAAATAGGCGTCGCCCACGTGCAGCAGCCAGCCGTTCTCGCTCTCGATGGCGACGCCGGCGTGCCCAAGGGTATGACCCGGTAGCGGGATGAGCCTGATTTCCGGCGGAAGGCCGTCGAGCGCGCGGGTACGTTCGAAGCCGAACCAGGCATCGCCGTCAGGTGCGTAGAAATGCCAGTCGCTGATGTTTTCCCATTGCTTGGCGCGATATCGGTTGCGCGCGATGAATCCACGGGTGGCCCGTGCCGAATCCATTTCCCGCTGGAGCAGATGTACCTGCGCGCCCGGGAAATCCTCGAGTCCCCCGGCGTGGTCGAAATCCAGATGCGTCAGCACGATATGCCGCACGTCCGACGCTGCGAACCCCAGCGCTTGCACTTGCGCTAGAGCGGTCAGGTCCATCGCATAGCGAATGTTGTTGAACACGCGAAAGAAGGGTGTGAGCCTTTCAGCCGGTGCACGCATGTCCCGCGTACCCAGGCCTGTATCTACGAGCACCAGGCCGTGGGCGTCGGTCTCTATCAATAGGCAATGGCACGCCAGCCGCGCGGTAAGCCCTTTACTGAATCCGTCGAACAATTTACCGCCGATGGGGCACATGCAGCCGCAATTGAGGTGATGTATGCGCATCGCGTCGTCCCCTCTTTTTGTCTATTGAACGTTTGAAGAGGGCGGGGCAGGGTAATTCGATTGATAGGACGAAGGGGCGTAGGCATGGACGGTCGCTAGGCGTCAGTCGCTTGCCCAAGCCGTGTCCGAGGGGCATACAGGCATAAAAAAACCCGCAACACCTGACGTGTGCGGGTTTTGAAGGTCTCGGCGGTTAAACGTTGAAGCGGAAGTGCATCACGTCGCCATCTTTGACGATGTATTCCTTGCCTTCCAAGCGCCATTTGCCGGCTTCCTTGGCGCCCGCTTCGCCCTTGTATTGGATGAAGTCGTCATAGGCGACCACTTCGGCGCGGATGAAGCCTTTTTCGAAGTCAGTGTGAATCGCGGCAGCGGACTGCGGCGCGGTGGCGCCTACCTTGACTGTCCACGCGCGCACTTCTTTTACGCCAGCGGTGAAGTAGGTCTGCAGGTTCAGCAGCGAGTAACCCGCGCGAATCACACGGTTCAGCCCCGGCTCCTCCATGCCCATGGTTTCGAGGAACATCTGCATCTCTTCCAGATCGTCCAACTCGGCAATCTCGGCTTCGATCTTGTTGCACACCGGTACCACGATGGCGCCTTCTTCCTCGGCGATGGCGTTTACCACGTCCAGGTGCGGGTTGTTCTCGAAGCCGTCTTCGGCGACGTTGGCGATGTACATGACCGGCTTGGTGGTCAGCAGGTGGAAGGTCTTGGCCAGACGCTTTTCGTCATCACCCAGTGTCTTCAGCAGGCTGCGCGCGGGCTTGCCTTCGGTGAAGTGCGGGATGAGTTTTTCCAGCAGCGCCTTTTGCGCTACGGCTTCCTTGTCGCCACCCTTGGCGGTGCGCGTGACGCGCTGGAGTTGCTTCTCGCAGCTGTCGAGGTCGGCCATGATCAGCTCAAGATCGATGATCTCAATGTCACGCTTTGGGTCGACGCTGTTGGAGACGTGGATGACGTTTTCATCTTCGAAGCAACGCACCACGTGCGCGATCGCATCGGTCTCACGGATGTTGGCGAGGAACTTATTGCCCAGCCCTTCGCCTTTGGACGCGCCTGCCACTAGGCCGGCGATGTCGACGAATTCCATCGTGGTAGGAATGACCTTCTCCGGCTTGACGATGGCCGCCAGGGCATCAAGGCGCGGATCGGGCATCGGTACGATGCCGCTGTTCGGCTCGATGGTGCAGAAGGGAAAGTTTTCCGCCGCGATACCGGATTTGGTGAGGGCATTGAACAGGGTGGACTTGCCAACGTTGGGCAGGCCGACGATGCCGCAATTGAATCCCATGGTGTGTCCCTCGCGCCAAAGGCGGTAGATAAAATTAGAGAGTGGCTTTCTGGCTGTGCAACTTGCGCATCGCGACTGTCCAGTCACCGGCGAGTATTTCCGGGAGGACGTCGAGAGCGAAACCGATGCTGGTGTCCAGCAGCTCCTGCTCGCCACGCGGGGCGCGACCGAGCACAAAGTTGGACACTAGGCTGGCATGCCCGGGGTGGCCGATGCCGAGCCGCAGGCGGTGAAAGTTATTCTGGTTACCGAGCGCTGCGATGATATCGCGCAGCCCGTTATGCCCGCCGTGCCCGCCACCCTGTTTGAGTTTGGCGACGCCGGGAGGCATGTCGAGTTCGTCGTGGGCTACCAGGATCTCCTCAGGCTTGAGCTTGAAGAAATTCGCCAACGCCGCTACGGACTGGCCGCTGCGGTTCATGAAGGTGGTAGGGATGAGCAGACGAACCTCGCGACCCTGATGGACGAACTTGCCCACTAGGCCAAAATACTTGCGATCGACGCTAAGGTTGATGCGCTGGCTGTCTGCCAGGCGCTCAACGAAAAGGGCCCCTGCATTGTGCCGAGTCTGGTCGTATTCGGGGCCGGGGTTACCCAGGCCAACGATCAGTTGTACGGCAGTCATACAGGAGCCCTTTCTTGAAGCAGGTCCGCACCTAGGTGCGGATCGCGCCGATATTACTCGGCAGTGCCTTCGCCTTCGCTGCTTTCATCTTCTACACGAATGCGCGGCATGTGGATGCTGGCAACCGGCAGATCGCTGCCATGTGCGAGAGCAACCAGCTCAACGCCTTTCGGCAGTTTGATGTCGGACAGGTGAACGGTCTGATCGAGTTCGACTTTAGCGAAGTCGACTTCAATGAACTCCGGCAGGTCTTTCGGCAGGCAGGAGACTTCGACTTCGCTCAAGCTGTGCAGGATTTCGCCGCCGCTTTGCTTGACGCCAACGGCCGTGCCTTCGTTGATGAAGTGCAGCGGGACGTGCGCGGTCAGCTTCTGGCCAGCGACAACGCGTACGAAGTCGGCGTGCAGGACGAAGCCTTTAGCTGGGTGGCGCTGCAGCGCTTTGATCAGAACGTTTTCGGCTTTGCCGTCGACGCTCAGGTTCAGCACGTGGCTGAAGGCGGCTTCGTTTTCCAACAGCTTGGCGAAATCTTTCGCGACCAGGCTGATCGATACAGGCGCCTTGTCACCGCCGTAGATCACGGCAGGAACGAGGGCAGCGTTACGACGCAGGCGGCGGCTCGCACCTTTCCCCAGGTCGGAACGCGCTTCGGCATTCAGGTTGAATTCATTGCTCATGGTGTTTCTCCAAAAAAACCGTTCCGTACGTTCGCTTGCGACCAGCGATTGAGCGGTTCGGCAAAAAAGCCCCGCACGAGGCGGGGCCGTTGTATCAACGTCGCTTCCGCTTAGCGGAACATGGCGCTGATGGATTCCTCATTGCTGATGCGACGCATCGCTTCCGCGACGACGGGCGCAATGTCCAGCTGGCGAATACGTGTGCAGGCTTGACCGGCAGCGGACAGCGGAACGGTGTTGGTAACGACCAACTCGTCGAGTACCGAATTCTCGATGTTCTCAATAGCGCGACCGGACAGTACAGGGTGCGTGCAGTAAGCGATGACCTTGGCAGCGCCGTGGTCTTTAAGCGCCTTGGCAGCATGGCCTAACGTGCCTGCGGTATCGACCATGTCATCGACCAGAACGCAGGTACGATCCTGAACGTCACCGATGATGTGCATGACTTCGGACTGGTTGGCTTTCGGCCGACGCTTATCGATGATCGCAAGGTCGACACCCAACGATTTGGCAACAGCCCGGGCGCGAACGACACCACCGATATCGGGGGAAACGATCATCAGATTTTCGAAGCGCTGGTCTTCGATGTCGTCGACGAGTACGGGGGAGCCGTAGATGTTGTCGACGGGGATATCGAAGAAGCCCTGAATCTGGTCAGCATGCAGATCGACGGTCAAGACGCGATCGACGCCAACCACCGTGAGCATATCAGCGACCACTTTGGCGCTGATGGCAACACGCGCAGAACGAGGACGGCGATCCTGGCGTGCGTAGCCGAAGTAGGGGATGACAGCCGTGATGCGGGTAGCCGAGGAACGGCGGAAGGCGTCAGCCATCACGACCAGTTCCATCAGGTTGTCATTGGTTGGGGCGCAAGTAGGCTGGATGAGGAAGACATCCTTGCCACGCACGTTCTCGTTGATCTCGACGCTGATTTCACCGTCGGAGAATTTGCCAACGGACACGTCGCCCAGAGGTATATGCAGCTGGCGCACTACTCGGCGAGCCAGGTCGGGGTTCGCGTTCCCCGTGAAGACCATCATCTTCGACACACGCAGTTCCTGCCGACTTTTTGGGTAAACCTGATAAACAAAAAGCTGTTCAAAAGCGAGAGCGTTGGGGCTTTCGTTCTGAACAGCTTTCTAAGATATGGCAGGGGCGGCTGGATTCGAACCAACGCATGGCAGGATCAAAACCTGCTGCCTTACCGCTTGGCGACGCCCCTATAGTGCTCATCGAGTCAGTGATCGCATCTTTTGGTGCAACGGTGAAACATTGCAACCCTTCGCTACGAACCCTGGCAGGTGGGCTGGAAGTTGGGCCGAGACTTTATCAGCTTCGACTTTGTTTGGGAAGGCCCCAAATACACATCCGCCAGTTCCGGTCAGTTTTGCTGTCGTGAAATTATCCAGCCAATTCAGCGCGTTACGAATTGCTTCATAGCGCTCTGCTACTACCGGTTGACAGTCATTTCGACCGCCCCGCTCGAGAACGGTGCGCACTTTAATGGCGGGCGTATCACGTGTCAACTCCGGTGCGCAGAAAATTTCTGCTGTGCTGACAAATACTTGCGGCGCTATAACGAGATACCAAGGCTCTTCGAGGGTTACAGGCTGCAGGCGTTCGCCCACGCCTTCAGCAAAAGCGGCATGCCCACGGACGAAAACAGGGACGTCTGCGCCCAGCGCGAGGCCGATGTCGGCCAGCGCATCTTCATCGAGCCCGGTACTCCATAGGTGGTTCAACGCAACGAGCGTCGTTGCAGCATCGGAGCTTCCGCCGCCGAGTCCGCCGCCCATTGGCAGATATTTTTCCAGCCAGATATCCGCACCCGTGCCGTTTTGCGCATGACGCTGCAGCTTACGCGCTGCGCGCACGATCAAATTGTCGTCGTGAGCGACCCCCTCGATCGGGCTATGCAGGTGTATTTCACCGTCCGATCTCGGGGCAAAGCCAAGTTGGTCGCAGTGATCGATGAATTGGAAGAGGGTCTGTAATTCGTGATAACCGTCAGCGCGGCGACCCAGAATGTGAAGCATGAGATTTAGCTTGGCGGGCGCCGGAAGAATCAATGCAGCGTCTTTCATGTCAATGACCGAGCACCCGTGGCTGCCACTCCTTCACGACAAGAATCACTTCCACATCTTGGCCAGTGAGCTTGAGTCGTTCAGGAAGCGTGTAGCCGTCGAAATCGGCGTAACGCGTGTATTCGATCGACCAGCCGTCCTGCTCTAGTCGGGCAAGATGGCTTCCTGCATCCAGGGAAACGCGGCTTTTGCTATCGGGCGCGGGCAGGCCACGAATCCACCAGAGCAGATTGGATACGGGCAATTGCCAACCGACTTGCCGGGTCAAGAGAGCTTCGGGTGACTCGGCGGCGTAGCGGCCTTCGCTCGATTCGAGTTGGACGGCGCCAGGACGTCCGGTCAGGCGCGCGGCGCCACGGCCCAGGGGGCCGGAGAGCCGGATATCGTAATAGTCCTGTCGCTGGAGCCAGAAAAGCGAGCCGCTTCCGGAATCGCGCGGTGCGCGGATGCCGACCTTCCCACTGATTTGCCAACCGTCCAGCGTGGCGACGCGCGCTTTGTGTTCGGCCCATTGCCTGGGGTCGCCTTGACCCTCTACCGCTTCGCGTTGACCCACTCCGGCGCAGCCAGCGAGCAGTGCGAATACGAGTCCTAGCGTGAGATAACGTGCCAGCATGTTTAGGGTGTCTCCGATCCAGTCAGGCGTTTCAGGGTGCTGCGCAGTACCGTGCTTTCGGGCTCTGCCTGGTACGCGGTGCGCCAAATGTCTCGCGCCTCCTGTTTTTTACCCTGTGCCCAGAGCACTTCACCCAGGTGCGCAGCAATCTCGCCGTCTGGATAGCGTTGCAGCGCATCGCGCAGATGACGCTCGGCTTCAGGAAAGTTGCCTAGGCGGAAATTGACCCAGCCAAGGCTGTCGAGCACTGCAGGGTCCTCGGGAGCAAGTTTGTACGCGGCCTCGATAAGCTGTTTGGCCTCGTCGAAACGGTCGGTTTGATCCGCCAGGGTGTAACCCAGCGCGTTCAGGGCCATCGCGTTTTCGGGCTCGCGCTCTATGATTCGGCGCAGATCGGATTCCAGTTTCTTGAGGTCGCCGCCTTGTTCGGCAAGCATTGCGCGGGTGTAAAGAAGGCTCGCATCGTCTGGGAATTGCGTCAGCGCCGTATCCAATACGCGCTGGGCATCGGCGTATCGCTCGCGCTCCTTGTAGTTTTCCGCCTCGATCAAGAAGAGTTGGATGGCGAAGTCGGGCTGCGCCTGACGTGCATTGGCAAGTTGGCGCCGCGCTTCGTCTTCGCGGCCAGCATCGAACAGGATGACGGTGTGCCGTAACTGGGCGGATAGGTAGTCCGCGCCTGGGCCAACCTGCTCGTATTCACCGAGTGCGCGAAGCGGCTCGCCTTGTTCTTCGTACACGCGTCCGAGGTTGAAGTGGACCGTATCCAGATCGGTGCCCCGAGCGAGCAATTCCTCGAGATAGGACTGGGCCTCGTTCCATGCACCGGCTTCCATGCTGACCAACGCAAGGGAAAAACGCAGGTCGTCATCGGTTGGGAACTGCTGCAGGAGCGTGGCAAATTCGTTCTTGGCATCATCGATCCGGCCGTTTTCCACCAGTGTCCGGGCGTAAGCGAGACGCAAGCGTTTATCGTCGGGATGCTCTTCGATACCGTCACGCAACGCCGGCAGTGCTTCGTCGCCCCGGTCGAGTTCTTGCAGCAGCCGAGCACGCAGCAGGACCGGTGCCACTTCCATGTTGTCCCCCAGTAATGTGAGGGCCTCTTCGGATTTGCCGTCTTGCTGTAGCAGGACCGCTTTACCGAACAGCAATTGGCTGTTGCTGGGATATTTTTCCAGTAGACGATCGAAGCTGCTCAGCAGGCCTGCGCGAGTGGCAGGATCGGTTTCTGCAGCCGAGAGCGCGAGGAAGTCGAAATGTGTCGCGCCTTGCCGCTGCAGCACTTTCTCCATGTACGTCATGGCTTCGTCGTACCGGCCGGCACGTGCCAGTTGCATGGCAGCCGCGCGCTGCGCGTCCAGGTTGTTGCGTGCGGCGTCCGCCCAAATCATTGCGCTGTCCAAGGCGGCTTGTTCCGCGCCCAGGTATTCGGCGATACGAAATGCACGTTCCGCGACCGCAGGGTCGCGCGTGGCATTGGCTTGTTGCACGTAATTGCCTAGGGCGATATCGAACCGGTTCCGCTGGCCAGCCAGTTCTGCGGTCAGCAGCGCATAGAGCGTATCTGCACTGAACGAGCCGTATTGCTCCGGTGCTGCCACTGCATCCTTATTCTCCGAAGGCGGTGACGT
Organism: Pseudomonas matsuisoli; assembly: GCF_014647635.1. Classification (GTDB taxonomy): domain Bacteria; phylum Pseudomonadota; class Gammaproteobacteria; order Pseudomonadales; family Pseudomonadaceae; genus Pseudomonas_P; species Pseudomonas_P matsuisoli. The sequence continues at coordinate 620,356 of NZ_BMPO01000003.1, read as the reverse complement.
CTCCTGCTCAGGCGGGGTGAAACTCTGGCAGCCACCGAGCATGAGAAGGGCGGTCAGCAATGCGGGAAGTTTTTTCATAGATATAGAGGGCGCTGCGGCTTACCTGCGGTTTGGTCATCATGACATATGCGATCTGGCAAGCACATGGGCGAGGTCGGCTGGAGTTACCTAGGTGTAAGACACACCTGCTGTGGGTTCGTGCGGCGCTTTTGGCGCTTCGCTATTAGCACGATCTATCGGTCAGTGGTTGTCGCATGTTCAGCGAAGTAGGACAATTGCCGGCTTCGTAGTTCCGTCTCCTATTCCGCATGGCTTTCATCGCGCTCGGCATCAATCACAAGACCGCTTCTGTGGACGTACGCGAGCGCGTGGCGTTCACGCCGGAGCAGCTGGTCGACGCGTTGAAACAGTTATGTCAGATCACGCCCAGCCGCGAAGCGGCGATTCTCTCGACGTGCAACCGTAGCGAGCTGTACCTGGAGCAGGATGATCCGGCGCCGGACAGCGTGCTTGCCTGGTTGGCCGACTATCACCACCTTGACCTCGACGAGTTGCGCGCCTGCACCTACGTGCACGCCGAAGACGAAGCCGTGCGCCACATGATGAGGGTCGCTGCCGGGCTCGACTCCATGGTATTGGGCGAGCCGCAGATTCTTGGGCAGATGAAATCTGCGTACGCCGTGGCGCGTGAGGCCGGGACCGTCGGCCCGTTGCTGGGGCGGCTGTTTCAAGCGACCTTCAGTACCGCCAAGACCGTCAGAACGGATACGGCGATCGGGGAAAATCCCGTTTCGGTGGCATTCGCCGCGGTCAGCCTGGCCAAGCAGATATTCACCGATCTCCATGACAGCCAGGCGTTGTTGATCGGTGCCGGTGAGACCATCACGCTCGTGGCACGCCACCTCCACGAACAGGGCATCAAGCGCATCGTCGTCGCGAACCGTACGCTCGAGCGCGCCGGGATGCTTGCCGAGCAGTTTGGCGCTCACGCGGTGCTCCTGGCGGATATTCCTGAGCAACTCGTGCACAGCGACATCGTCATCAGCTCCACGGCCAGCCAGCTGCCGATCCTGGGCAAGGGCGCGGTTGAGCGAGCGATCAAGGTGCGCAAGCACAAGCCAATGTTTATGGTGGACATTGCCGTACCGCGTGACATCGAGCCCGAGGTGGGTCAGCTCGACGACGTGTACTTGTACACCGTCGATGACCTGCACGAAGTCGTCGCGGAAAACCTCAAGAATCGGCAGGGCGCCGCGCAAGCGGCCGAGGAACTGGTAAGCAATGGCGCTGGCGATTTCATGTTGCGCCTGCGTGAACTGGCTGCCGTCGACGTACTCAGATCCTACCGCCAACAGGCCGAGCGCCTCCGTGACGATGAGTTAGCCAAGGCGCAGCGCGCGCTGGCGAACGGGGCGAGCCCGGAAGAGGCCATGGCCCAATTGGCGCGTAGCCTGACGAACAAATTGTTGCATGCACCGAGCGTGCAGATGAAAAAATTCTCCGCGTCCGGGCGTTTCGAGGCCTTGGGCGTCGCACAGGAACTCTTTGCTCTCGACGAGGGCGAGCCAAAATCATGAAAGCTTCACTGCTCAATAAGCTCGACACCTTGCAGGATCGTTACGAAGAGCTCACGGCGTTATTGGGGGACGCGGAAATCATTTCCGATCAGACGCGTTTTCGCGCCTATTCCAAGGAATACGCCGAAGTCGAGCCTGTGGTTTCGACCTTTCAGCATTTCCGTAAGGTACAGAACGATCTCGAGGGCGCGCTGGCACTGCTGAAGGACAACGACCCGGACCTTCGCGAGATGGCCGAGGAAGAAGTAGCCGAGGCCAAGGCACGGCTGGTCGAGTTGGAAGAAGCGTTGCAGCGCAGTCTGCTGCCGAAAGACCCCAACGATGGCCGCAACGTGTTTTTGGAAATTCGCGCCGGTACGGGTGGCGACGAAGCCGCGATCTTTTCCGGAGACCTGTTCCGCATGTATTCCCGTTACGCCGAGCGGCAGGGCTGGCGAGTCGAGGTGTTGTCCGAAAACCCAGGGGAGCATGGCGGCTACAAGGAAGTCATCTCGCGCATCGAAGGCGACAACGTCTACAGCAAACTCAAATTCGAATCCGGTGCGCATCGCGTGCAGCGTGTTCCGGAGACGGAGTCGCAGGGGCGTATCCATACCTCGGCGTGCACCGTAGCAGTATTGCCCGAGCCTGATGGTCAGGCAGCGATCGAGATCAATCCGGCAGATCTACGTATCGATACCTATCGTTCGTCGGGAGCGGGCGGGCAGCACGTCAACACCACCGATTCGGCCATCCGCATCACCCACTTGCCGACCGGTACGGTGGTGGAGTGCCAGGAAGAACGCTCGCAGCACAAGAACCGCGCAAAAGCGATGTCGTGGCTCGCCGCGAAGCTGCAGGATCAGCAGGAAGCCGCCGCGCATAAGGAAATCTCTGATACGCGTCGTCTGCTGGTCGGCTCGGGTGACCGCTCCGAGCGCATCCGGACCTACAATTTTCCGCAGGGGCGGGTGACCGATCACCGCATCAACCTCACGCTTTATTCGTTGAACGAAGTCGTCAGTGGCGCCGTCGAGCAAGTTATCGAGCCGCTGTTGCAGGAATACCAGGCCGATCAGCTCGCCGCGCTGGGCGATTGAGCCGTCCTTCGAGGAGTTCTATGTCAACGATAGCGGCGGCGCTTGCCGAAGCCCAGCTGCCGGCCTCGGCGACGGCGCGGTTGGACGCTGAAATACTGCTCTCGCATGTCCTCGGTAAAACGCGAAGCTACCTGCGTACCTGGCCGGAAAAAACGCTCGATGGGGCGCAAGCCCTTGCATTCGAACGGCTTATTGAACGCCGGCGTGAAGGCGAACCCATTGCCTATCTCATTGGGCACCAAGGTTTCTGGACGCTGGATCTCGAAGTGGCTCCGGATACCCTGATTCCACGACCCGACACCGAATTGCTGGTCGAGACGGCGCTTTCGCTGCGGCCGGACACGCCCGGCAAGGTGCTTGACTTAGGGACAGGAACCGGCGCAATCGCGCTGGCCCTGGCGGTGGAACGCCGCCATTGGCAACTGACGGGTGTGGATCGCATGCCCGGCGCCGTGTCCTTGGCCGAGCGCAACCGGTGCCAGCATGCCGTTAAGAATGCGCGGTTCCTCTGCTCAGATTGGTTCAGCGCACTGGCGGGTGAGCGCTTCGAGTTAATCGTCAGCAATCCGCCCTATATCGCGAAAGACGACCATCACCTTGATGAAGGCGATGTGCGATATGAGCCGCGCAGTGCGCTCGTTGCGGGCGACGACGGCCTGGACGATATCCGCCTCATCGTCGGGCAGGCGCCAGCCTATCTGCAACCAGGTGGTTGGCTGCTCCTCGAGCACGGTTTCGATCAAGCCGAAGACGTTGCAGCTTTACTGGTCGCACAGGGGTTTCAACAGATATCCAGCCGGCGTGATCTGGCTGGCCATCCCCGTATCACGCTTGGGAGCTATCCACTGTGAGCCACGACGTTCTCGATGACGACGCACTGTTGCGCTACAGCCGGCAGATCCTCCTGCCACAAATTGACATCGACGGGCAGATGCGGCTGCGTAATGGCCGCGCGCTCATCGTCGGGCTGGGTGGCCTGGGCTCGCCTGTAGCGTTGTATCTCGCGGCAGCGGGCGTGGGAACGCTGCACTTGGCCGACTTCGATACGGTAGACCTCACCAACTTGCAGCGCCAGATCATTCACGACACCGGCTCGTTGGGCAAAGAGAAAGTCGATTCCGCAGCTGCACGGCTTTTACGCATCCAACCCGCGGTGCAACTCCACTGCCATCGTAGGGCGCTGGACGAGGACTCACTCGACGCAGTCGTGGCGCAGGTCGATGTCGTTTTGGATTGTTCCGATAATTTCGGCACGCGCGAAGCGGTGAACCGCGCGTGCGTGAAGGCTGCCAAGCCCTTGGTGAGCGGTGCTGCCATCCGACTCGAAGGTCAGCTGTCCGTGTTCGATACCCGGCTCGAAACGAGCCCGTGCTATCACTGCCTGTATGGGCACGGCAGCGAGGCGGAACTGACGTGCAGCGAGGCCGGGGTTCTTGGGCCGCTGGTAGGGCTTGTCGGCAGCTTGCAAGCTCTGGAGGCGTTGAAGGTCATTGCGGGCTTTGGCGAGACCTTGATGGGCCGACTGTTGTTGATCGATGCCTTCGGTAGCCGCTTCCGTGAGCTGAAGGTCCGGCGTGACCCGCGCTGCGAGGTCTGCCGTGAGCGATGAGCGCCCGATAGGCGTTTTCGATTCAGGCGTAGGCGGGCTTTCCGTTCTGCGTGAAATCCATGCGCGCCTGCCGCTCGAATCGCTGATTTATGTCGCCGACAGCGGCCATGTCCCTTATGGCGAAAAGACCCCCGAATACATTCGCGAACGGTGTCGGGCGATTGCCGATTTTCTGCTGCTGAAAAATGCCAAGGCGCTCGTCGTTGCGTGCAATACCGCCACCGCTGCTGCAGCGGCTGATCTTCGTGAGCGGTATCCCGAGTTGCCAATCATCGCCATGGAGCCAGCAGTGAAGCCGGCTGCGGCCGCGACGCGGAATGGCGTCATCGGCGTTCTCGCAACCTCCGGTACATTGGCGAGCGCCCGCTTTGCTGCGTTGCTCGATCGTTTCGCGGCTGATATCTGCGTCGTCACGCAGCCCTGTCCGGGGCTAGTCGAGCAGGTCGAGGCGGGCAAGCTGGACGACCCGGAAACGGAACGCCTGTTGAAAACGTTCACAGGGCCGCTATTGGCCCAAGGCTGTGACACGGTCATTTTGGGCTGCACCCACTATCCGTTCTTGCGGCGTGCGCTTGAGCGAATGCTTCCGCCCGAGGTGACACTCGTAGATACCGGCGCGGCAGTTGCCCGACAGGTGGAACGTTTGTTATGTAACAAAAGTCTCACCTCTGCTGGCGCCAGCACGACCTCGTTCTGGACGTCATCGGAACCCGACGTTCTGCAAAAGCGACTACCTTTGCTGTGGGGCGCAAAGGCCGACGTAGGCCGCTTCTAAAAGCGGTTATTTGCGTTCTATTCGGATGACGCTCTCCGAGTGCTATCCCACCATCGAAGAAAAAAAGATAAGGACGGATCTGATGAATAAACTGTTTACCGTGACTGCAGCGGCAGTGATTGCGCTGAGCCAGGCATACGTTGCAAACGCGGCGGACTTTTCCGTATCGGTGGGGCGGACGGGGCAATCCTCGACGACTGCGCGCCTTGGCCTTCAATTCGATTTCAACCGTAGCTGGTGGCAGACGGATACGGGTCGCCTGACCGGATACTGGGACGCGGGCTACACGTTCTGGAAAGGTGACGATCGGTCCGACAATCACAGCCTCTCGCTTGCGCCTGTATTCGTCTATGAATTCAACGGCGACAGCGTCAAGCCTTACATCGAAGCGGGTATCGGTATCGCCGGTTTCAGCCGCACGCATGTCGAGGATCGAGATCTCGGTTCGGCATTTCAATTCGAAGATCGTATTGGAGCAGGCTTGCGCTTTGCTGGCGGCCACTCCCTGGGCATTCGCGCTATTCACTATTCGAACGCCGGTATCAAGGGCCCCAATGACGGCGTAGAAACCTACAGCCTCAACTACAGCATGGCGTTCTGATCTCCGGACGACTGAAAAAAGCGGCGTTTGCCGCTTTTTTTTGCCCGCAGCAAACCTTCGGAACCCCCGGATAATCGTCGCGACCCCGATGCGCGTTGCGAGCGGTGACTGATGCGTCGCGATCAGGATCGAACGCGTTGGCGACGAATGCTGTGAACGGTGGGACGCTTCCACTGCCAAAGCCAATAGTACGTACAGCGCCCGAGCCCCTATCGATCCTCGTGTTCGAAGTCGCAGACGGCAGCACGGCGAGCAAGTGGTACTGGGACGTCGATTCGCAATCGCGCTACGGGACTTGTAGACTTGCTCATCCATTTATTCTTTTCAAAGGTCTTTGCCTCATGCTGATCGCCGCCAACAAGGCCGTCTATATCGACTACACCCTGAAGAATGACGCTGGCGAAGTCATTGACAGTTCCAACGGTGGCGCGCCGCTCGCCTATCTGCATGGCGCCGGCAACATCATCGGGGGTTTGGAAAAAGCCTTGGAAGGCAAACAAGCGGGCGACGAGCTGAAAGTGGCTGTCGAGCCGGCCGATGCCTACGGTGAGTACAGTGCCGAGCTGGTCGCCAATCTGAACCGCTCGATGTTCGAGGGTGTGGATGAGTTGGAAGTCGGCATGCAGTTTCATGCATCCGGCCCCGACGGAAGCATGCAGATCGTGACCATCCGCGACATCGATGGCGAAGACGTCACTGTCGACGGTAACCACCCACTGGCGGGCCAGCGTCTCAACTTTGAAGTGAAAGTTGTCGACGTTCGCGATGCGAGCCAGGAGGAAGTTGCCCACGGTCATATCCACGGCGAAGGCGGTCATCACCACTGATCGACGCCGTGTAGAAAAAGACGCCTTTTTTGGCGTCTTTTTTATGCGCGTCGATTAAATGGCGCAACGTACAGCTGTATTAACATTTCTGTCACTTCGAGTTACATATTATGTGCCCTTGGCCGCTTTGAAGTCGTTGGCGGCGTTTGAGACTCCATCACTCTCTGCGAGGGCTTCATGGCTAATTACGTCGCTTCAGGCGGTACTCCATCCATTGATGCGGCTGGCGGCTTTTCTCGAACCAGCGTGTTTTTCGCGGCACTCATGCTTGGCGTTGGGGGTTATTTCCTTTATTGGGGCTTGGGGTACATACAGGGCAATTACACGTTCCTGTTCGTGCTGGCGACGCTGTTCGGGCTGTTCATGGCGTTCAATATCGGTGGTAACGATGTCGCCAACTCCTTTGGGACGAGTGTCGGTGCGGGCACGCTGACGATTCGCCAAGCCCTGTTGGTCGCTGCGGTCTTCGAAGTCAGTGGCGCGGTGATCGCCGGCGGTGAAGTGACCAGCACGATCCGCGGTGGCATCGTCGATCTGGGCAGCATGGCCGTGGCGCCGATGGACTTCGTCTACATCATGATGTCTGCCTTGATCGCAGCAGCGCTTTGGCTGCTGTATGCGACCCGCAAGGGATACCCGGTATCGACGACGCATTCGATCGTAGGCGCCATCGTGGGGAGCTCGATTGCGCTTGGCATCATGATGACCGGGGCGGACGCGGCATTTGCCCTGGTCCAATGGGACAAGATCGGGCAGATCGCTATCTCTTGGGTCGTCTCGCCGCTGCTGGGCGGTCTCGCCGCTTACCTGTTGTTCGCGCAGATCAAGAAACACATCCTCAGCTACAACGACGAGGCCGAGTCGCGGCTGAAAGAGATCAGGGCCGAGAAGAAGGCCCAAAAGCGTAAGCACAAGGAAGCGTTCGAGCGACTTTCCGAAATCCAGAAGATTTCCTACACGCACATGATGGCGCGGGACATGCAGGTCATTCACGACCGCGACTTCCAGCCGGAAGAGCTGGAGTCAGAGTACTACCGAGACATGTACCAGATTGACCAGCAGCGCAGCAGCGTGCATGCCCATCGGGCACTGGAAGCCTGGGTGCCGATGATCGCCGCCGTTGGCGCTATGATCATTTCATCGATGCTGCTGTTCAAAGGCCTGAAGAACATGAACCTCGGCCTGACCACGCTGCACAACTACCTGATCATGGGCATGATCGGCGCGGCGGTGTGGATGGGCACGTTCATTTTCGCCAAGACCCTTAAAGGTGAGTCACTCGGCCGTGCGACGTTCCTTATGTTCAGCTGGATGCAGGTGTTCACGGCGTCGGGCTTCGCGTTCAGCCATGGCTCCAACGACATCGCCAACGCGATCGGGCCTTTTGTCGCGATCCTTGAGGTGCTACGGACGGGGCAGGTGGGTTCGGAGGCGTCGATCCCGCCGGTGGCGATGATCGCGTTCGGGGTCGCATTGATCGTAGGGCTTTGGTTCATCGGCAAAGAGGTCATCGCCACGGTCGGTCATAACCTGACCGCCATGCACCCCGCGTCCGGTTTCTCGGCAGAACTGGCCGCTGCCGCGGTGGTGATGCTGGCATCTCTGCTGGGCTTGCCGGTGTCGAGTACGCATATCCTGATTGGCGCAGTACTGGGGATCGGCATGGTCAATCACAGTACCAATTGGGCTTTGATGAAGCCCATCGCCCTGGCATGGGTGATCACGCTGCCCGCGGCGGCAATCCTGGCCGCCATCGCGTTCGTGATCATGCGTTCGCTGTTCGGGGTTTGATTACTACTCCTAAACGCAGGCTGCGTTCGATGCTCGACATCGAGCGCAGCTTGCGCTTGAAATGGACCCGGCCATCCTCGCTCGTTGGGTATTAACTGCCGCCGGGACCGGGCTGGGTCGCTATCGATCCAGGCGGATGTTGCCCTGGCCGCCTTCCCGAACCCAGAACAGCGTCGCGCCTGCCACAGCGGCGGGCATCATCAGCACGTTGACGAACGGGATCAGCAGCACGAGATAGACGCTGCCGCCGAACCCCAGGCTGCGCCAGCGACGCTCACGCAGCCAAGTCATCATCTCGTTCCATCCCAGTTTGTTGTTGTCCGCCGGATAGTCGATGTACTGCACTGCCATCATCCAGACGCTGAACAGGATCCAGAGCGGAGCGGCGACGAGATTGACGACCGGGATGAAGGACAGGATCAGCAGCCCGAGCGCGCGCGGAAGAAAATAGCGCAGCTTGCGCATTTCCCGGCCGAACGTGCGGGGCACCATGGCGAAAAGCTCTGCCCAGCTGAAAGGTGGGAAATCGTCCCGGCCGCGGGCGACCACTTCGACTTTTTCCGCCAGGAATCCGTTGAAGGGCGAGGCGATGATCGTCGCCACCAGATTGAAGGTGAAGTAGACGATCACGAGCACCAGCAACACGAACAATGGCCAGATCAGGTACTCCAGAAATTGCAGCGCGCTCGGCAGGCTTGGCATCAACGTGTCGACCCATCCGCCGAACTGGTGAATGGCCAGCGTGAACAGACCCACGAACACGACCAGGTTGATCGTCAGCGGCAAGATGACGAATAGCCTCAGGCCAGGACTGAGCATCAGGCGCAAACCTTCGCGCAGGTATTGAGGGCCGGACAGGGCAGCGGGCAAGGGCATGGCTTACTCCAATAGAAGACGGGCCGACCTTACCGGCTTTGCCGATACGGCGGAAGGTATCTGCCGGCAGGGTGGGTAAATCCCGCGCGGCGCTGCACGGTCTTTCATCATCCTGCCTGCACGGCTCATGGGCTCGAGCAGCGTGGCTGTCTCTATGCTGGGTTCGGCACGATTCCGCCAACGCGTTGCCCAAATCCCGACATCCTTGCCTATCGATCCCATGCATTTCCTATCTTCTGGCGTTCCCCACATTCCGCGTTCCGTCTGGAACGTCACGCTCGCAGGCGTTGCGTTACTGCTGAGCGCCTGTAGCACACGAGATACCCTGACCGGGCCGCCTGAACGTCCCCCCGAGGCCGTTCGTGCGGACGTGATTCGTCTCCTGCCAGCAGCGACCACTGACAAGCCCGGCTGGGCTGACGTGTTCCAGACCGCGTTCAGCATCCAGGGCATCGAACCTTCGCCGGAGAATATTTGCGCCGTGATTGCGGTCACGGAACAGGAATCCACGTTCCAGGCAGACCCTCCGGTTCCAGGCCTGGCGAAGATCGCGCGGGCTGAGATCGACCGGCGAGCAGGGGCATTGCACGTGCCTACGTTCCTCGTGGATGCGGCGCTACGCATTCCGTCCCCGGATGGGCGTTCCTATGCCGATCGACTGGCAAAGGTCAAGACCGAAGGCGAGCTCAGCGCCATCTTCGAAGACCTCATTGGCCTCGTGCCCCTTGGCCAGAAACTGTTTGGCGGTCTCAATCCGGTGCGCACGGGCGGACCGATGCAGGTCAGCATCGCGTTTGCCGAGGCGGACTCGCGCGGTTATCCCTATGAAATCGAAGGCTCGCTACGTCGCGAAGTGTTCGGCCGGGAAGGCGGCATGTATTTCGGCATCGCGCATTTGCTCGGTTATCCCGCTAACTATGACCGCCCGCTGTACCGGTTCGCCGATTTCAATGCGGGTTGGTACGCCAGCCGCAATGCCGCTTTTCAGGCGGCGTTGAGTGCGGCGACAGGCGTGAAGCTGGCGTTGGATGGTGATCTCATCATCCACGGCTCCAGTCGCGCCGGGCAGACCGAAATGGCGGCACGCCGTCTGGGGCCACGCTTGAATATGAGCGAAGCCGAGATACGCCGTGCATTGGAGCGCGGCACAGGGGAAGATTTCGAGCGTACCGACCTATACGAGGCGGTATTCGCCTTGGCCCGTAACCGAACGGGCAAGGTGTTTCCGGCGGCGGTGCTGCCAGGCATCCGTCTGGAAAGTCCCAAGATCACGCGCAACCTGACGACCGCCTGGTTTGCCGATCGGGTAGATGCACGTTGGAAACGCTGCATGAGTCGCGCCGCGGTGCGTTAAACAGCCCCTTGCTTATGGATACAAAAAAGGCCCATCGCCATTTGGACGATGGGCCTTTTGCGTCTATTCAGGCTTTTACAGGCGTGGATAGTCGATATAGCCCACTGGGCCCGATGCGTAGAACGTGCTGGTGTCCGCCGCATTCAAGGGGGCGTTTTTCTCTAAGCGCGCAGGCAGATCAGGGTTGGCGATGAAGGTCTTGCCGAAGGCGATGGCGTCCGCCTTGCCCGCTGCGAGCCAGGCATTGGCCTGTTCCTTGGTAAAGCTTTCGTTGGCGATGACCACGCCGCCGAACACTTCTTTCAAGCCCGGCGTCAGGCTGTCTTCGGCTTCGTGTTCGCGGGTGCAGATGAACGCGACGCCGCGCTTGCCCAGTTCACGTGCAACATAGCCGAAGGTCTCTGCTCGGTTCGAGTCGCCCATGTCATGCGAGTCGGCCCGCGGTGCCAGGTGCACGCCCACACGGCCGGCGCCCCACACGGAAATGGCCGCATCCGTGACTTCCAGCAGCAGCCGAGCGCGGTTTTCCAGGGAGCCACCGTACGCATCGGTACGGGTGTTCGTGCTGTCCTGCAGGAATTGGTCGAGCAGGTAACCGTTGGCGCCGTGGATTTCGACACCGTCGAAACCGGCTGTCTTGGCATTCTCCGCCCCTTTGCGGTAAGCCTCGACAACCTCGGCAATTTCAGCGGTTTCCAGAGCGCGGGGCGTCTCGTAGCCTTTTTGCGGACGGACGAGGCTGACGTGGCCCTCCGGTTTGATCGCGCTGGGCGCGACCGGCAGTTCGCCGTCCAGATAGATCGGGTCGGAGATACGCCCAACGTGCCAGAGCTGCAGAACGATCTTGCCGCCATTGGCGTGTACGGAGCGGGTGATGTTGGCCCAGCCCTTGACCTGATCGTCCGACCAGATCCCCGGCGTGTTCGGGTAACCCACCCCCATTGGTGTCACCGAGGTCGCCTCGCTCAGGATCAGGCCTGCGGACGCGCGTTGGCTGTAATACTCCGCCATCAGGGCGTTCGGCACGCGGCCCTCATCTGCGCGGCAGCGCGTCAGTGGCGCCATGATGATGCGGTTGGACAATTCCAGTTCACCGATCTTGATCGGGTCAAAAAGCGTGGGCATGCATAAGCTCCGTGAATGAAAGCATGGTTCGAAACAGCCAAATGGCTAAAGCGAAGGTGTTCAGAGTTCGCGGGCGAGCCGTTCGAGGAATGCTCGAATAACGACCTCGTCGCGTTTGAAAAAACTCCATTGACCGACGCGCTGGCTGGTTATCAACCCAGCACGTTGAAGTGTGGCCAAGTGAGCGGAAACCGTTGATTGAGACAGCCCGCAACGTTCGTCGAATTTGCCGGCGCAGATACCTAAGTCGAATGGATGATCCTGTTGCTGAAAATAATGCTCGGGTGAACTCAGCCATACCAGCATTTGCCGGCGAACCGGGTGGGCCAGAGCCTTCAGAATTGTGTCGAGATCGACGTGCATCGCGCCTTCCCGTTCCTGCTTTGAAACCATGGGGCGGACTTTATATCGCTCTATCGCGATATGACGATCGAACGCGCGCAATAGTTGCTATCGACACGATCGATATGCGCACGTCCCCTTCAAGCAGCGTAAGCTTCGCCAATGAATTATCTGGCACATCTTCACCTGGGCGGCGAACGGCCCGAGCAAATGCTCGGAAGCCTGTACGGTGATTTCGTTAAGGGTCCACTGGCGGGGCGTTGGCCGGTCTCCATCGAGTACGGCATCCGCCTGCATCGCGCGATCGATGCCTACACCGACAGCCATCCTGTCGTCATCGCCGGCAAGGCACGGTTTCCCCGCGCGCGACGCCGCTTCGCCGGCATACTGCTGGATGTCTTCTTCGATCACTGTCTCGCCAAGGATTGGTCCCGCTATGGCGCTGAGCCGCTGGATGCCTTTACTCGCCGCGTGTATCGGGTGCTCGCGGATGAGCCTGCGTTACCTGGCCGTTTAGCTCAGGTCGCGCCCCATATGGCGCGCGAGGACTGGCTGGGCAGCTATGCCGATTTCGCGGTGCTGGAGACGGTAATCCGTGGCATGAGCCGGCGGCTGAGTCGACCCGAATGGTTGGCAGGCTCGTTCACCGAACTCGAGAACCTGTACGAGCCGCTGTGCGATGACTTCCAGGCGTTCTATCCGGACTTGATCGCTTTCGCCAAGGCGTGGGTGCCGCCGGCCGCGTCATCTGGCTGAATCCTTGGCGCTTTCCCGAAGTCCAAGAGACATGAGTCGCGGTCAGTGAACGTCCGTTGCTCTATGTCAGTACGCGGACTTCGCTTCGCGCATTGAATGCCGGATGAATACGCTGTCAGCAAGGAGAACGCCATGATCAACATGCTTGTCGCAACCGACCTGTCCGAACGATCCACTCCCGCTATCGGGCGAGCTGCGCGCTTGGTGCGCGAGTACGGTGGTCAGTGGACGTTGGTGCACGTGGTGGATAGCGATGCGCCGGCAGACCTTGGCGCTCGGCAAGCCGAGGAGGCCATGTCTGCCTTGAAAGCGTCTGCCGAACGCTTGGCAGAGCAAGCGGGATGCGCGCCCGACATCGTCGTCACTCACGGTGACGTGGTGCCTACGCTCGTCGAAACAGCGGAACAGAGAGGTGTCGATTTGCTGGTGGTCGGCGCGCATCGCAAGTCCGCGCTGCGGGATTTCTTCGTTGGCACGACCGTGGGGCGGGTCATCCGCAGCAGTCACATTCCGGTGCTGCGGGTCGTACGCCCTGCATTGCGTGACTATGTGCGCTCGTTGGTTGCGCTCGACCTTTCCCCGGTTTCAAGCGATGCGCTGCATGCCGCATCCCGTTTGGGCCTGATCGACTCGGTGGATGTCGAAGCGGTCCACGCCGCTGAGTTGCTGCCCGTGGGCGCAATGGCCGAGGTGGTTCCCGATCCAAAGCTGGTGGACGACATGCTCCTAGAAGCACGGCAGAAAGCGCGTGCGTTCTTGCAGGAGGCAGGGTTGGATCTAGCCGACGGGCGCCTACACGTACGTGATGGCGAAGCACGGCAAGTTATCGCGGATCAACTGCGGGATATGGATGCCGATCTGTTGGTGATCGGGACGCACGCCCGCCGCGGTGTGCAACGTGTCCTGGTAGGCAGCGTCGCAAGCTCGCTGCTGGACAGCCTGGATTGCGATGTTCTGACCGTTCCGCCAGCTGCCGGGCACGACGCCTGAGCGCGTCGGTCCCCGCACCACGCGTCGCCAGATTTACCTAAGCGGCCACATGTTCAGCGGGGGCCGCGGGCAGATCCAGCGCGTCGACAATCGCGGTGCGCGCGGCCCGCGCCACCTCGCTGCGCCCTCGATCCTCGGTGGGAATTACCGGTAGCAGCGTGATAATGACGTCGCACGGTGTGGAACGGAGCAAGCGGAACAGGTGCACCGGTAGCGTCTCGTCGCCAATGAAGGGCGAGGACGGGCAGGGCGCACCGTTGCGGCGATAAGCGAGCGAAACCGGTTGGATGGGTAGGTTTCGCTCGACTGCGGCGGTCAGCAAACGCCCATGAAACGGGAGCACCGATAAACCGTCGCCCGTCGTACCTTCTGGAAACATCACCAGCGGATGACGATTTTCGAGATACTCCCCCATCTGCTGAGACAGGGATTGACTTTCCCCAGCGCCACGGCGAATAAACAACGTTCCGCCATGCCTCGCGAGCCAGCCGGCCAGCGGCCAGGCGCGCACTTCGGATTTGGACAGGAACGAAACCGGCGCCAGGTGACCAATCAACGGAATATCCGTCCAGGAGACGTGATTGGCGACCCATAACATGGGTTCGCGGGGGCGCTTGCCCTCGACCCGGACGCGGAAGGGAAGCACCCAGACCAGGCAGGCCATGAATGAACGGCAGAGGGTTTGCCGCACGCTGAGCGGATCACGGACGAAGCGCTCGATCACGCAAGCCAGTACTGCCAGCAGCACGCCGTAGAGCAATACGCCTATCAAGCAAACGAGCCTTGAGTACAGCCGAAAGGACTCCATAAACATCCGGTTCGTTGGAAAGGGCCCGTATTTACCCGGTGCCCGTCTTCTCTGCAAGAACGAATGATTGAATCCGGTTGTGCGCGAACGCATCAGACGGCTGTCTTGAAGTGGCGCGCGTAGCGCGGGCAAAGGTCTTCGCGCTTGAGCAAGACGAATACGTCCGCGGTTTGAAACTCACGGTCCCAACAGGGTTCTCCGCAAATTTTCGCGCCGAGTCGCATATAGGCTTTGAGCAAGGGCGGCAGTTCTGCGGTGACTTGTTCTGGCACTTCTATTGGCGGCACAGGCGTGCGCGGGACGGCCCGCAAGTGGTCGGTGCACAGGTGGCGCTCGCGCAATCGCCGCATGATCGCTTCCACCTGAACCCCATCGTCGCGCATCGGGATGCTCGCGCAGCCCATGAGATAGCGGTAGCGACCTTCGTTGAGCACTTCCGACAGCTCGCTCCAGAGTATGGCGATGGTGCCGCCATTGCGGTGGCTCGCCAGTACGCAGGTGCGGCCAACTTCGAGAATCGGGCCTTCCAGGGCGAGCAAACCGTGCAGTGCGAACTCGCTTTCGCTGTAGAACCGGCCCAGGCGCGCTGCGCTGTGATGGTCCAATAGCCGTGTCGTGGCGACAAGTTTCCCGGTTTCCAGGTCACGTACCCCCAGGTGTGCGCAGTGCGGATCGAAGAGGTCGGCGTCCAGACCAGAGCTGCTGTCGAATGAAGCACCGAAGTCGGAACTGAACACGTTAAAGCGGAGCGCTTGTGCTTCCTGAATGGCTGCGGCCGATACGAGCCGTTCAGCCTGCAGGCGGCGAGAAGCGTTTCTAGACGTGGAAGCAAATGCCATGGCGACCTCCTTGAAGACGTCTGAGTCATGGCGCGCCGCCCAATTGCGGGCTGCGCGGCCCGAGCACCGCCAGACTAGGCAGGCGTGGTGTCGCATCCATGACGGCCAGATGATGCTTCGGTGACAACCTCTCCCGGTGTGCCGCGTCGTCGCGTCACGGATGGAACTCCCGTCCGCGGCCGCCGGACTATATGAGGGCTGCGCGCTACCGAACCCTCTTTTGTGCGTTTAAGGACGTCATGGCCCATACCCTCGAGCGTATCGCCTCTCAAACCGCCGACGCGTTGGCCCCCGGCGCGCGCCGGGGAACCGTGTTTCCCTGGCGGCGCGGGAATCGCTTCGAACTGCTGATCGACGGCGAACAATTCTTTCCGCGCATGCTCGATGCCATCACGCGCGCGACCCGGCAGATCGAGGTCGAGCTGTATCTCATCGAAGATGGAAAGTGCAGTGACCGTTTGGTCGATGCCTTGGCTGCGGCGGCGAGCCGAGGCGTCGCGGTGCGCTGTCTGTTCGACGGGTTCGGGTCGCTAAAGCTAGGGCAACCCTTACGGACTCGCCTGCACGAGGCAGGTGTGGAGGTGATGCAATACAACCCGCTGAATCTTCGTCGCGGCTGGGCAAACCTCTTCCGCGATCACCGCAAACTGCTGTTGGTGGACGACACCTACGGTTATGTCGGTGGCGCGGGGTCCACGGACGAGTTCTGGTTGCCGGACGAGGCTGCGCCCTGGCACGAAATCATGGTGGAAATGAGCGGCCCCTTGCTGCAGGACTGGCGCGCCTTGTTCGACCAGCTGTGGGCGCATTGCCAGCGCAGCGGCTTTTGGTCCCCACGTGTGCCGTTGCGCCCAGCACGCCTGCCACCGGCGCCCTCGGGAGGCGATCGCGAGGGTTGCGGCCGGGTTGCTTACACCGCCTCACGACAGCACCGTGACATCGTGCATGCGCTGTTGCGCAACCTTTCGCGGGCAGAACACCGGGTATGGCTCGCAACCCCTTATTTCTTGCCGACATGGCGGGTGCGAAGGGCGTTGGTCAAGGCCGCGCGCCGTGGCGTCGATGTCCGGCTCTTGTTGACCAGTCGCAATACCGACCACCCGCCAATCCGGTTCGCCGGTCAGCGCTATTACCCACGCCTGCTGCGTGCGGGCGTCCGTATCTTCGAATACCAGCCCAAGTTCCTGCATATGAAAATGGTGCTCGTGGACGACTGGGTCAGTTTGGGGTCCTGCAATTTCGATCATTGGAACCTGCGTTGGAATCTGGAAAACAACCTGGAGTCGGTTGACCCTCAATTGATCGCCGATGCCCAGCAGTGCCTTACCAACGATTTCGTCGCCAGTCGGGAAATCACACTCGAGCGCTGGCACGAGCGCCCGTTGGCGGTACGTGTCTATCAACGTATTTGGGGCTGGCTGGATCGACTGGTCATCAACGTTCTCGATCGCCGGCGATAGTAGGAACGGTGTGTGGTTCCGGTCGATCACCCAGTGGCTCGCGCTGAGTTTTTCAAACGAGCCAATCCGTTCATCCATGCCTGGAGGCATATCAATGGCAAAAGTTCTCGTTCTTTACTATTCGACGTACGGTCATATCGAAACCATGGCTAATGCGATGGCTGAAGGCGCGCGTGCGGGCGGCGCCGAGGTCGACGTCAAGCGCGTTCCGGAAACTGCCCCGGAGGAGGTCGCCAAAACGGCGCATTTCAAGCTTGACCAAGCTGCACCGATCGCCAAAGTGTCGGAGCTGGCGCACTACGACGCCATCATCATCGGGACGCCTACCCGATTCGGGCGTATCAGCAGCCAGATGGCAGCGTTTCTTGACCAGGCAGGCGGTTTATGGGCGCGAGGGGAATTGAACGGCAAAGTTGGCGCGGCTTTCACCTCAACCGCGTCCCAACACGGCGGGCAAGAGACAACGTTGTTCTCCACCATCACCAACCTGCTGCACTTTGGGATGATCGTCGTCGGGCTGCCTTACAGTCATCAGGGGCAGATGACACTCGATGAGATTGTCGGCGGCGCGCCCTACGGCGCCACCACTATTGCAGGTGGCGACGGCTCTCGCCAGCCCAGCGCGATCGAGTTGGAGGGCGCCCGCCACCAAGGTGAGTTGGTCGCGAAAACGGCAACCAAACTATTTGGCTAACGAAAGACGCGTCGCACTTCCATGGCGGGGGAACGGTCTGTTGTAAGGATGCACTTCTGCAAACTGCGGAACAGGTGCGTACAATAGTCGCAGTCGGGATAGTCCGACATTTTTGAAAGAGGTAAATGCTCATGTGGACCAAGCCTGAATTCACAGACCTGCGCATCGGCTTCGAAGTGACCCTGTACTTCGCAAACCGTTGATCGCTCCTGATGCCCCAGCGGCCCGAACGCCTAGCGTTTTCCGGTCGCGGGGCATTTTTCTTTTCCAAGGTTATTGAATGTTCATCCAGATTCTCGGCTCCGCGGCCGGCGGCGGCTTCCCTCAGTGGAACTGCAATTGCCCGAACTGCAAGGGCCTGCGTGCCGGCACGCTGAATGCAAAGGCACGTACCCAGTCATCCATTGCGCTGTCCGACAATGGCGTTGATTGGATTCTCTGCAACGCTTCTCCTGATATCCGTGCCCAGCTGGAAAGCTTCCCGGCGCTGCAGCCAGCGCGGGCGCTGCGTGATACGGCGATCGGCGGCATCATTCTGCTCGACAGCCAGATCGATCACACCACGGGCTTGCTGACACTGCGTGAAGGTTGCCCGCACGAGGTGTGGTGCACCGAGATGGTCCATCAGGACCTCACGACCGGCTTTCCGCTGTTCAACATGCTCAAGCACTGGAATGGCGGCCTGCGCTGGAACCGTATCGATCTTGATGCCGGTTTTACCGTTCCTACTTGTCCGGCACTTCAGATCACGCCCATTCCATTGCGCAGTGCCGCGCCACCGTATTCGCCGCACCGCAACGATCCGCACCCAGGCGACAACATCGGGCTGCTGGTGCGCGATACACGTACGGACCGCACGCTGTTCTATGCGCCAGGGCTGGGCAAGATCAGCGACGCGCTGCTGGAAACCATGCGCGCGGCCGATCTCGTATTGGTAGATGGCACGCTCTGGACCGACGATGAAATGCAGACCCGCGGGGTCGGCAGCAAAACGGGTCAGGAAATGGGTCACCTCGCACAAAGCGGCCCCGGTGGCATGATCGAGGTGCTGGATGGATTGAGTAAACCACGCAAGGTGCTCATCCATATCAACAACACCAACCCGATCCTCGATGAAGATTCGCCTGAGCGAAAAGTCCTCGGCGAACACGGTATCGAGGTGGCGTTCGACGGCATGGGCCTCGAACTGTGAGTGAGGAGGGCAGATCATGACGGCCGAGGCAATGACTCCCGAAGCCTTCGAGCGGGCACTGCGCGCGAAGGGCGACTACTACCACATCCATCACCCGTACCAGGTGGCGATGTACGAAGGCCGTGCGACACGCGAGCAGATCCAAGGCTGGGTCGCTAATCGCTTCTACTATCAGGTCAACATCCCGCTAAAGGATGCCGCCATCCTCGCGAATTGCCCGGATCGCGATACGCGCCGCGAATGGGTGCAGCGCATCCTTGATCACGACGGTGCACCCGGTGAAGAGGGCGGCATCGAAGCATGGTTGCGTCTTGGCGAGGCCGTAGGTCTGGACCGCGAGCAAGTGTTGTCCCAAGAGCTGGTGTTGCCTGGCGTGCGCTTCGCTGTCGATGCCTATGTGAATTTCGCTCGTCGTGCCAACTGGCATGAAGCCGCGAGCAGCTCGCTTACTGAGCTGTTCGCGCCGCAGATTCACCAATCGCGACTGGACACCTGGCCCACGCATTACCCCTGGATCGATCCGGCCGGCTATGACTACTTCCGCACGCGTCTGGGGCAGGCGCGACGTGATGTCGAGCATGGCCTGCGTATCACGCTCGAGCACTACACCACGCGGGATGCGCAAGAGCGAATGCTGGAAATTCTTCAGTTCAAGCTCGACATCCTGTGGAGCATGCTCGATGCGATGAGCATGGCCTACGAGCTACATCGTCCGCCGTACCACACCGTTACTCATGCGCGTGTATGGCACAAGGGTATCGCGCTGTGAGCCCGTGCTCGCCCCGCTTTCAAGAGAGTCTGCCATGACCGTTGCATTGCACCAGACGCCCGTCTTTCGTCGCGGCTACCGCTTTCAGTTCGAGCCCGCGCAGGACGCGCACGTACTGCTATACCCCGAGGGCATGATCAAGCTCAACGGTAGCGCAGCCGAAATACTCAAGCAGGTCGACGGTCAACGCGACGTCGCCGCCATCATCGCCGCGCTGGAAGCGCAGTTCCCCGGATTTCCGACCCTGAAGGACGACGTGGTCGAGTTCATCGAGGTGGCCTGTGGCAAACACTGGATCGAGCTTCGCTAAGCCTGGGGTAGTAGTCGGTCAGCCCTTCTGGTTATTGGCCGAGCTGACCTATCGTTGCCCGCTGCAATGCCCGTATTGCTCCAACCCTGTCGATTTCGCCAAGCAGGGCACCGAGCTGACCACGGACGAATGGATCGACGTCTTTCGCCAGGCGCGTGACATGGGCGCGGCGCAGCTAGGTTTTTCGGGCGGCGAGCCGCTGGTGCGGCAGGATCTGGCACAGCTGATCAAAGCCTCGCGTGACATGGGGTACTACACCAACCTCATCACCTCCGGTATTGGCTTGACGGAAAAGCGTATCGCCGAGTTCGCCGAGGCGGGCCTCGACCACATCCAGATCAGCTTTCAGGCGGCCGACGAGGAGGTGAACAACATGCTCGCCGGGTCGCGCAAGGCGTTCGCGCACAAGCTGGAAATGGCGCGGGCGGTGAAGGCCCACGGTTATCCGATGGTGCTCAACTTCGTTACTCATCGGCACAACATCGACAGCATCGACCGCATCATCGAACTCTGCATCGAGCTCGAAGCCGATTTCGTCGAGCTCGCAACGTGCCAGTTCTACGGCTGGGCGGAACTCAACCGCGCCGGGTTGCTGCCGACCAAGGCCCAGCTCGAGCGCGCGGAGCGGATCACCAGTGAGTGGCGGGAAAAACTCGAAGCGCAGGGGCATCCGTGCAAGCTCATCTTCGTTACCCCCGACTACTACGAAGAGCGCCCCAAGGCGTGCATGAACGGCTGGGGCAATCTGTTTCTCGACATCACACCGGATGGCACTGCCTTGCCGTGCCACAGCGCCCGGCAGCTTCCGGTGCAGTTTCCCAACGTCCGTGACGCCAGCTTGAAGCACATCTGGTACGAGTCTTTTGGTTTCAACCGTTTTCGCGGTTACGACTGGATGCCAGAGCCTTGCCGTTCGTGCGATGAGAAGGAAAAAGACTTCGGCGGCTGCCGCTGTCAGGCCTTCATGCTCACCGGCAACGCGGAGAACGCTGACCCGGTCTGCGGCAAGTCCGAACATCACGGCATCATCCTCGCCGCGCGGGAAGAGGCAGAAATGGCGGCGCTGGGCATGGATCAGCTGCAGTATCGCAATGAGAAGGCGTCGCGGATCATTGCGAAGGTGTGAGGGGGCGAATCCGCTTTTTAGGGGAAACGAATGCAGTTCCATGGACGGGATTTGCAAAAGGGACGGGTGTCCGTACCGAATCAGATTTACGTAGTGACGGCAGTTACGTGCGAGCGAAAGAGGGTATTCGCTGACAGTGCTTTAGCGAAATTTGCCTCTCGGCGTTTGCATGCGGCTTCAGTCGACGACTCAATCAAGACCTTGGCTTGGGTGGTCATGCCAGATCACATTCATTGGATGTTCGCACTGAAGGATGGTCCGCTTTATCGCCCGGTGCAGCGCGTGAAGTCTTTTATAGCGCGCGACATTAATGCGGTTATGAGAGTGTCTGGTCAACTGTGGCAAAAGGGTTATCACGATCGTGCGATGCGGAGTGAGGAGGATGTTCGCGCTCTTGCTCGATACATCGTGCTGAACCCGGTTAGAGCGGGTTTGGTTAGCCGCGCCAGTGATTATCCCTACTGGAATGCGGTTTGGCTTTGAATCACTGTTCGCGAGCAAGCTCGCTCCTACAGGAGGAACGCGGCACTTTTGTAGGAGCGAGCTTGCTCGCGAATGCGATTGGACTGTCCTCACCGTAAAACCGGCTAACTCGGAGAAGAGCCTCATGCCCACCACTCCCTACGGCTTTTGGCCTTCCGACTGGACCGCGGACATGGCGGCGGCTGCCAGCGCCGATTACGCGGAACTGCGGGCGGGGCACGGCGGGGTGTTTTGGGTGGAATACCGACCTGACGAAGGCCGCTGTTCCCTGTGGTTCCATCGCGACGGTCAGGCTCGGGCTTTGACACCACCCAATTACTCCGTACGCAGCCGCGTTTACGAATACGGCGGCGGCGCGTTCTGCGTAACGGATGCTGGCATCGCCTTCGTCAACGAAGCCGATCAACAAATCTACCTTCAGGGGCTGAGCGAAGGATCACCGACGCCACTGACGGCCAATGAGACTCGGCGTCACGGTGACGTGCTTTTCGACCCTATTGGTAACGCCGTCCTCTGTGTAGAAGAGGACCACACTGAAAAGACCGTGCAGCATCGTCTGGTGACGATCGCCATTCCCTCCGGCGAGCGAACGGTGATCGCCGAAGGCGCGGACTTCTACGCGTCGCCTGCCCTAAGCCCCGATGGCCGGCGACTTGCCTGGATCGAATGGGACAGACCGGAGCAACCCTGGACCTCGACACGACTGGTCACGAGCACGCGCTCAACCTGCGGCTCTTGGACAGAGCGTTGCCGGGTCGCGGGAACTCAGGGTGACGCGTCGTTGCAACAGCCGCGTTTCGATGCCAATGACCGTTTGTACTGCCTGAGTGACCGGGCGGGCGCCTGGCAGCCTTGGTGTGAAAAAGCAGGCGGATGGACCCCGGTCGACGCCGAACGCATCGCCGATCACGCGCCAGCGCCATGGCAGCTGGGGGGCTGCAGTTACCTACCATTGGAAGAGGGTAGTTATCTCGCGTGTCGGCTGGAACAGGGCTTTGGCGTACTGGTCGCCTGCCAAGCGGGTGTGGAGCGGCGTTTCGCAACGCCTTACACGCGTTTTCGTAGCCTGGCATCGGATGGCGAACAGGTTTATGTCATTGCCGCCGCGGCGCATTGTGGCTCGGCTGTATTGGCGATCACCTGGGACAACGGCGAGGTGCGCGTCTTAGCGGGTGGCCATGCGCCCTTGGCGGCAGACGAGTTGTCCACCGCGGAGCCATTCGAATACCCCGTGTCTGGGGAGCGCGCGCATGGTTTTTTCTACCGACCACAAAACGCTGCCTCTCACGCACCGGTGGGGACATTGCCGCCTTTGGTAATTTTCCTTCACGGCGGACCGACGTCCGCCTGCTATCCGGTGTTCGATCCGCGCATCCAATTCTGGACGCAACGCGGTTTTGCAGTCGCCGATCTCAATTACCGGGGCAGCAGTGGCTTTGGTCGCGACTACCGCTTCCGCTTGAAAGGCGAGTGGGGGGTTACCGACGTGGAGGACGCCGTTGCGGCGGTGGACTATCTGGCCGCTCAGGGGTGGGCGGATGGTCAACGCGCATTCATTCGTGGCGGCAGCGCCGGCGGGTATACGGCGCTGTGTGCATTGGCCTTCACCGACCGTTTCCGCGCGGGTGCCAGCTTGTACGGAGTGAGCGATCCGCTTGCGCTGGGCAAGGCGACCCACAAGTTCGAAGGGGATTATCTGGACTGGTTGATTGGCGACCCGGACCTCGACCGGGATCGCTACGAGGCGCGTGCGCCGCTTCTGCATGCCCAGCGAATCACCACGCCGGTGATTTTCTTTCAGGGCGGGCGTGATGCGGTGGTGGTACCCGAACAGACCGAGCACATGGTCGAAGCCTTGCAGCGCAACGGCATCGAGGTCGAATACCACCTCTACCCCGACGAGCGCCACGGCTTCCGACAAGCCGCAAACCTCGCGGACGTGCTGGAGAAGGAGCTCGCGTTTTACCAACGGTGCCTGTGAACACGCCCATGGATGCTTGGCCATCGTAGGCTGGGTGCGAACCTGGAGCTCTTCCAAAAAACGCCACAAAAAACCGGAAAATACGCGGGTTTCACCCGCCCTACGGATCGTTCTGTAGGCCGGGTAGAGCCCGGCTTGCGATGAGGCGGGGCAGGCTCCGCAGAAAAGCCCGCCCTAGCCAGCGAACAGCCTAAAGCTTCGCCAGCTCGTCGAGCGTCACCACATCGGTGACGGTTCGTAAGGTCCGGATGGAATCCTCGTGGTCTGCAGTTTCAGCCGCAGCACACGCCTCTTCGAGGATCAAGACCTCGTAGTCGCGATCATGGGCATCCCGAGCGGCGCTCTGGACGGCCATCATCGTACTGACGCCGGCCAACACCACGCGAGTGACGCCGCGTGCACGCAGCGCGGGGTCGAGTTGGGTGCCATAGAACGCATTTACCCGCGGTTTGGTCAGCACGATATCGGCTTTGGCGGCATCCAGGTCAGGATGGAATGCCATGCCGGGGCTGCCTTCTTCCAGCACGCCGTATTCGTGTGCCTTGCCGAATAGCTTCGAGTGCTTGGGCTGGTCGGGATAGCCTTTGGCGAAGCCAACTTTGACCAGCACGGTCAACCAACCCTTTTCCTTGGCGATCGCCAAGGCGCGGTTGGCATTGGCGATGACGTCGCGGTCGATGACCTGTTCTGCCGCGCCGGCCATCTTGCCGTCAGGGTGGGTGATATCGACGATGTAGTCCAAGCCGATGAAAGCGGTTGTCATGCGTCCTCCTGTCGAGTGTCTACGCGCGAATTCACGATGAGGTCCAATACGGACCGCAGATGACGTGCCCGAGTGCAATCGAGCGTGTCACGCCAATGGCTCGTCCGTCGGCAATGAGGTGGTAAGCGTGCCGTCGACGAGGGTTACGCTATGCCCGCCGATCCATGGATCCCCTGAACGGTAGATCACACTCACCCGCCCGTCGCGATGCAAGCGAGTCCCTTGGCGTGCGCGGTATCCATCACGTGTCTGGCTACCGTCCGGGAAGTCTTGTGTTTGCAGCAGACGTGCGAGGCAGGCATTGGCCGAGCCCGTTACCGGGTCTTCGACCAGCGAACCGTGTTCGACGAGGAACGTACGCAGCTCGTACTCGGCGATCAACGCGTCGGGCTGGGGCGCATAGATCGCAAGGCCCGTGGCGTTGCATGCGTGAAGCAGCTCGTTCAGCGCGGCGACGTCGGGCTCGAGTGCAAGGCACGCTTCGAGCGTCGGCACGCGTACCAGCAACCATGGAATTCCCGCCTGCACGCGTGTCGGAGAGGTGCCCGCACAGCGATAGGTTCCAGCCAGCGCGCGGTCTAACGTTGGTAGGTGACGGTCTTCCAACGGGAGGACGTCAGCGGCCGGTGCCCGAAAGGCGAGCGCGCCATCGCTGCGGGTTTCGATCTGGATGAGCCCCGCTGCGCATTCCTGCAGTAATTGTCCTGGCTCGCGTGTTTCCAGCCCCGATTCGAGCAATGCATGCGCGGTGCCGAGCGTTGGATGGCCGGCGAAGGGCAATTCGGTATCCGGTGTGAAGATGCGTACGCGGTAGTCGGCCTCGATCGACGTCGGCGGCAGGACAAAAGTCGTTTCCGAGAGGTTGGTCCAGCGTGCGATGGCCTGCATGTCGGCGTCCGAAAGCCCGTCCGCCTCGAGTACCACGGCCAGCGGGTTGCCTTTGAAAGGAGCCTGGGTGAAGACGTCGACCTGTTTGAAGCGGCGAATCATTGCAAAATCCTCTGGTTAGGCGGCGACAAGACGGATGCGGGTGATCTCCGAGGGTGCGGCAAAGCGAATGGGAGGGCCCCAATAACCGGTGCCTCGGCTGATGTAGACCGTCAGTTTGCCCAGGTGATGAATGCCTGCGACCCACGGCTGCTGCATGCGCACGAAATGCATCCACGGCCAGAATTGCCCTCCATGGGTGTGCCCGGACAATTGAAGATCGAAGCCCGCGTCCCTGGCGGCCTCCGAGGACCGTGGCTGATGCGCCAGCAGGATCTTGCATGCATCCGTTGGTGCGCCCGCGATGGCGGCGCGTGCATCACTCGTGTGGGACGGCTCATACGCGCCCGCGGAATAGTCGGTGATACCCGCAATGACCAGCGCTGCGCCTTCGCGCTCGATGATGCGATGTTCGTTCATCAGTACGGTCAGGCCCATGCGCCGTAGCTCGGCAACCCAGGCCGGGGCACCGGAATAGTATTCGTGGTTACCGGTCACTACGCCCACGCCATGCGCGCCGTTGAGATTCGCCAAGGGTCCGATGTGCTGAGAAAGCTGCGCGACGCTGCCGTCTACTAGATCACCAGTGACGGCCACGTAGTCCGGCTGCAAGCTGTTGACGCGTTCGACGATGCGTTCGATGTAGCGCCGCTTGATGGTCGGCCCGACGTGGATGTCGCTGATCTGCACGATCGTGAAACCTTCGAACGCCTCCGGCAGCCCCTTGAGTGGAATCTGTACGGATTTGACCGGCGCCACGCGCCGAGCGGTGTAGACGCCGACCAGCGTCACCATGCCCACGCCTACCAGCACCGCGATCGCCGAGCCCTGTGCCCAGTGCGCGGCAACGTCCACGCCTACCACCATCAACACGCCCAACACGAGCGCACGGATCAGCGCGAACACCGCCAGGCTGGAGAAGATGCCCATGGTCATCAAGCTCGCCCAGGCCAGCGGCTTGGAATTGATTCCCCGAGACCGGAAGCCGATGGGCATCAGGGCGCAAGAGGCGATCATGTAGAGGCTCGCGAGGGCTTGTCCGAGTGGGCCTATTGGCAGGAAGGGAATGAGCGAGACGGCAACGAGCAGATGAAGACCAACGATGATCGACAGCATGGTAAAGCGGGATCTGAACATGCAGGGGTTGCTCTGGTATCGGGAATGCGGGAATGCAGGGCGCGATGACGGACCGCGGGTGAATTGAGCGGACCAGCCTAACGGTCCTGTTGGGATTGCGAAAGCGCTGGCCGCTGTCCAGCGGCATTGATGTCCGTCAATGAACAGCCGTGTGCGAGCCGGCAAGCTTGCCCCTTCAAGCATCGATTGAGGACGTGGACGTGGCTCATTTCGTCTGGAGCAGTGACCTTGATACGGGTATCGACGTGATCGACGATCAGCATCGACAGATCATCGCGATGATCAATGGACTCGAAGACGCTCGTCGTGGAGTGTCTTCGACCACCGTTGCGGACATCATCGAACAACTGGTGGATTACACGATTTCTCACTTCGCGTTCGAGGAGTCGCTGATGGAGGAAGCAGGCTACGTTTTTTGTCGCGCGCACAAGCGTGTCCACGAAGTATTCATAAAGCGCGTCGAATCCTTGAGAACGCGATTTCGTGAAGGGGAGAACGTGACCGACGAGCTCGGCCAGACGCTAGGTCGCTGGCTGGTGAGTCATATCCGCAGTGACGATCGTAACTACGTCGAGGTGGTAAATCGCAATCTCAAGAAAATCACCAGCGACCATTCGCACGAGGGCTGGTTGGCGAGAGCCAAACGTACTTTTTTTGGACGGCGAGGTTAGGCATCCATAGGGGCAACCGGGCAGCCATCGCCCGGGCCGTCGTACGCTTCAGTTGCCTTCAATGTACGTTTTAAAAGGTGGATGGCTGCGTCCATCCACCCTACGGCTCCTGTAGACCGGGTGTGAACCCGGGTGCCGCCCCGACAAAAGCCACGGATTATGGCTTAAGCCATTCCTTGCGCGTGCGCGCATCGTGAAACGACCACGCCAGGAATCGGCTGCGTTTCTGGCCTTGAGCCATTTCCGCGACCCGCACCTCCACGGCCGAGGTGCGTCCTAACGCACGCTGTAGCGGGTCGAGATTGCCGCCCTTCGAGACGAGGCTCGTGAACCAGAGCACCTGCGTCGCGTAGGCTTCGCTTTCCTCGATCATTCGCCGCAAAAAGGCGAGTTCACCACCCGGACACCACAGTTCATTGCTCTGCCCGCCGAAGTTGAGCGTGGGCAGCTTTCGCTTCGGATCGAGCTTGCCTAGATTCTTCCACTTGCGCCGACTGCCGGCATGGGCCTCATCGGCATTGGTGTGAAACGGCGGGTTGCAGAGCGTCAACTCGAACCGCTCACCCGGTTGCACGATGCCGCGAAACAGCCAGTCGGGATTCGTTTGTCGACGCAGTTCGATGGCCGGTTCGAGCCCGTTGGCGGCGAGCATCGCACCCGCCGCGGACATCGCGCGCTCATCAATGTCCGCGCCAACGAAGTGCCAGCCGTAATCGCCATGACCGAGCAGGGGATAGATGCAGTTGGCGCCGGTGCCGATATCCAACGCCCGGACCGATACGCCTCGCGGTATACGGCCGGCGGCGTCTTCGGCCAACAGGTCGGCAAGCCCGTGGATATAGTCTGCGCGCCCAGGTACCGGCGGGCAGAGATAACCGTCAGGAATGTCCCAGTGGCGAATTCCGTAAAGGTGGCACAGCAGCGCACGGTTCAGCGTACGCACCGCGTGCGGATCGGCGAAGTCGATGCTGCGTTTACCGTAGGGATTGAGGATGACGAATGCCTTCAGCTCAGGCGTCGTCCGCATCAATGCGTCGAAGTCGTAATGCCCCTGGTGGCGGTTGCGAGGGTGCAGCCCCGTGGTTTTCTTGGCCTGGGGCGGTGGGCGTTTGGGCGGGGTCGTTCGGGACATGATCGGTATAGCAGGGTAGGGCGCGCTAGTGTCCCACAAGGCCACGTGGGCGGCGATCCCCGCGAGATGCCACCACTAGCCGGCATTCTCTTTTCTAGGTGTGGTGGTACCTGCAGTGGTTGGGACCGTGCCGCTCTCCATCAATTGCTCGATAGCCTGCTGATAGCGGCCTCCGCTGACGCGCATGCTGTTGTTGTGCGTGCCTCCTGGCACCAGCAGCAACTGCTTGGGATCGCGCGCGGCGGCGAACAGTTCTTCGCTGAAGCGCGCAGGGACATAACGATCGTCCGTGCCATGGACGATGAGCACCGGCATATTGATCTCTTCGATCTTGCCAACCGAATCGAAGCGTTGCGACATGATCCAGCGAATCGGCAGCGAGGTATCGGCCACCGCCGCTGCCGCGTCCGCCAGCGTCGTGAACGTGGATTCGATGATGAGACCGCGTGCCGCTACGGGTTGGCCGGAATCTGCCGCGTCTTGGCCGAGCTCGGCGGCAAGATCCACTGCGACGGCGCCGCCTAGCGAATGCCCATAGATGAGTCGCTTTGCCGGGTCGGGCTGTAATTCCGTCAGCTTCGCCCAGGCCGTGCGCGCATCTTCGTTCACGGTGCGTTCGGACGGGAGCGCCCCCCGGCTTTCGCCGAAACCCCGGTAGTCGACCGCCAGGATCGAAAATCCAAGACGGCGCAGTTCCTGGATGCGAAACAGTTGCCCGGTAAGGTTCCAGCGGGAGCCATGCAGATAAAGCAGCGTTGGCGCGTCCTTATCCTCTGCCGGCCACCACCAGGCATACAGGCTCTCATCCGCACCGAACGTCGGCACGCTCAGGTCCAGTTCCTCGACGCCAGCCGGCAAGCCGGTGTACCAACTGGCAATACCTGGCTCGATACGAAAGACCAGTTCCCGCTCGGTCTGCTCTAGCTTGGCGCAACCTACCGGCCAGCCAATGACCAGGGCGACAAGGAAAGAGAGGCTCAGCCAGCGTTTACGTAAGTTAAGAAACAATGCGGACATTGAAGCACCGTCAACGGAATGTACCGTTATAGATGCCTGCAAGCTTTCTGCCATTCAAGGCGCAGTGTCATGACCGCGTAACGATTTGTTGCTCTACGTTTAGAGTCGGGCTGCTCTGGTAGAAAAGCGATCGCCCACAAGTGGGCTCCTACAAAGGGCTCGCTTTTCTGTAGGAGCCCACTTGTGGGCGATCGCTCTTTTGCCAAGCGCCAACCCGTCAGAGCGAAAACAGCAGCGGTACCAATACCACCGTCGCTACTAGCACTAACACCGTGAACGGTACGCCGATTTTTATGAAATCCACGAACCGATATTGGCCCGGCCCTAGCACCAGGGTGTTGACCGGCGATGACACCGGCGTCATGAACGCAGCGGATGCGGCAATCGCCACGGTCATGGCGAAGGGGTAGGGCGAGACCTGCAGTTGCTGCGCAGCCGTCAGGGCGACCGGAGCCATAAGCACGGCCGTTGCTGTATTGGAGATGAATAGGCCGATGATGGCCGTGAGCAGAAACAGTGCAGCGAGCATCGCGTGCGGACTGGCGTCACCGACCACGGCGATGAGTCCCTCGACGGCTAGATTGATGCCCCCCGTGCGCTGTAAGGCAAGCGCGAACGGCAACATCCCCACGATCAGTAGCAGGCTCGGCCAATGGACGGCACGATAGGCGCTGTCCATATCGATGCAGCGAAACGCGCCCATCATCAGGCAGGCGATCAATGCCGCAACGACATTGGGGACCCAGCCGCTGACCATCAACACAACCATCACTGCTAGGCTGAGCAGTGCATAAGGGGCTTTGCTGGCCGTGGACGCGACCTCGTCGACTTCTGCGGGCAGGGTCAGTACCAGGAAATCCCGGCTTTGCCCCTGAAGAGCATGAATACGTCGCCACTTACCCGCGACCAGCAGGGTGTCGCCGGGCTTGAGCTTCTCATCAACCAATAAACCGTCGAGCGCCTGGCGGTCGCGGCGCAAACCCACGACGTTCAATTTGTGGCGGCTACGGAAACCGAGCTCTTGGATGGTTTTACCGATGAGCTCGGATTCCGGCGGAAGGGCGACCTCCACCAGTCCCAATTCATGGGAGTGAACGGCGTAGTACGAACTTTTAAGCGGCAGTGCTTCCAGACCCAGTTCGTCGTAAGCGCCCAAAAGGGCAATCGCGGGGCTGGCCAGATCGGCAAGCAGCACGTCACCGGGTAATAATTCCGTGCTGCCGGTTGCGATCAGTAGCTCAGTCCGAAAGCCCCGTTTGCGCTCGACGCCGATGACGTTGATTCCGTATTGCTGCCGCAGTTCGAGCGCGTTCAATGCCTGGTTAGCGAGGCGCGAGGCAGGCAGTACACGCAAACGGCATTCGCGCTGCGAAAGATGGTAGGCCTGAGCGAGGTCCGCCAGGGTATGGCGCCGTTGGGTATTGGATTGCTCACCCTGCGCACCGAGCCAGCGCCTGGCGAACAACATATAGACGACACCCATACCCAGAACGACAAGTCCGATGGGTGCGAAGCTAAAAAAGCCGAAACCCGAAAGACCTGCTCGTAGCAACTCGCCATGCACGACCATGTTCGGAGGTGTGGCGACGAGTGTCAGCATGCCGCTGATAAGGCCTGCGAATGCAAGCGGCATCATCAAGCGGCTTGCCGTGACATTCAGGCGAGCGGCGATGCTCAGTACGACCGGAATGAAGATCGCCACTACGCCGGTGGAGCTCATGACCGATCCTAGTCCTGCGACCACCAGCATCAGCAACACCAGCAAACGGGTTTCACTGCTGCCGGCGCGCTTGACCAACCAGTCACCGAGACGATAGGCGATGCCCGTCCGCACCAGTCCTTCGCCGATGACGAACAGCGCGGCAATGAGGACTACGCTCGGGTCGCTGAAGCCCGCAAGGGTTTCCCCTATGCTCAGAATCCCAAGGAGGGGCAGGGCAACGACGACCATCAGACCGACAACGTCCATGCGCGGCTTGTTGATGACGAACAACGTGATGCAGGTGAGCAGTAAGGCCAGGACGATGAAGAGGTCGGTGGTCATTGCCGGCTTCGCCAGAAAGGTTCGAACAGGCTATCAAGGGTAGCCGAGCGTAGCCTTGATCTGGGACAGATTCGCTTCGATCCAGCGATGGTCGATAGGGCCCCAGCTCGCGATCCGATAATGACCGGCGTTATTGCGCTCCCCCTCGGCCTGGACGAATGCGCAATCGATATCCAGATCCGCCAAGGCGAGAACGGTGTCTTGCGCTGTGCGGCGGGGCATTCCAGTAATGGCCATGAGCGCTGGAATGCTGCTCGCGCCGCCGCGGTCGATCAACCAAGCGACGTACAGACGGCGATAAAAGCTGGTTCGGGTCTTGCTCGGTTCCATGTGGCGTCCTGATCCATCGGTGGGAGCAACGAGAGTGCCAGCGCCGACCTTGGCTGGGAAGGCGCCGATATTCGCAACGGCAAGGTGCCCTTGTGGGTTGTAAGCGATGAGAAGTCGACTTAGCTCAACAACAGCGCATCGTCACTGAGCTTTTCACCCCTGACTTTTTCGAACATGGCAAGCAAATCCGGGACGTCCATGCCCTTGCGCTCTTCGCCGGACACATCGAGTACGACCTGACCTTGATGCAGCATCACCGTGCGCTCGCCGACATCCAGAGCCTGGCGCATGCTGTGCGTCACCATCATGGTCGTGAGCTGTTTTTCCGCCACGATCCGTGCCGTGAGCTGCAGGACAAAATCCGCCGTACGCGGGTCGAGTGCTGCGGTGTGCTCGTCGAGCAGCAAGATGCGCGAGGGTTGCAGGGCGGCGATCAGCAAGCTGACCGCTTGGCGTTGGCCACCGGAAAGCAGGCCGATGCGATCGGAAAGGCGGTTTTCCAGGCCCAGGCCAAGCGTCGCCAAGCTTTCGCGGAAGCCGTCGCGCATCGAGGCCCTGACCGCTTTGCCCAGGCCGCGGCGTTCGCCACGTTGCTGCGCGAGGGCCATGTTTTCTTCGATGGTCAGGTCTTCGCAGGTACCGGCCATGGGGTCCTGGAACACGCGTGCGACCCGTTTGGCGCGCTCCCACACCGGCTGCTTCGTGACGTCGGTGTCATCGATGACGATCTGGCCGCTATCGATGGCCAAGTCGCCCGAAACGGCGTTGAGGAACGTCGACTTGCCCGCCCCGTTGGAGCCGATGACGGTCACGAATTGGCCGTTTGGAATGTCCAGGGACAAACCGCGCAGGGCCGGATTCTCGATCGGCGTTCCAGGGTTGAACGTGATCTTGAGGTCTTTGGCGCTAAGCATCAGACGTTCCTCCGGCGAAGCAGGCGTTTTTTCGCCAATGGAATGACGAGGCAGATCACCACCAGCACCGCGGTGATGAGATTGAGGTCCTGTGCCTGCAGGCCAATGAACTCGCTGTTCAGCGCCAGGGCGATGAAAAAGCGATAAACGATGGCGCCGACGATGACCGCAAGGGTCGCCAGCAGCAGTTTGCGCGAGGGCAGTATGCTTTCGCCGACGATGACAGCCGCAAGACCAATGACGATGGTGCCAATGCCCATGGAGATGTCGGCGCCGCCCTGGCTTTGCGCGAACAAAGCGCCTCCCAGGGCGACGAGGCCGTTGGAGATGGCCATGCCGAGAATGATCATGGCGCCGGTGTTGATACCTTGCGCCCGCGCCATGCGTGGGTTGGAGCCCGTTGCACGAATGGCCAGACCTTGTTGGGTGGAAAAGTAGAGGTCCAAGCCGACTTTAGCCAGCAGCACGATGGCGACGAGAATCAATGGTCGTGCGATGTAATCGGTCAGCCACGTAGGCTGAAGGACGCTGAACAGGGTCGGCTCCATGATCAGCGGCACGTTTGGGCTGCCCATGATGCGCAAGTTGATTGAATAGAGCGCGATCATCATGAGGATGCTCGCGAGCAGATCCATGATCTTGAGGTGGACGTTCAGCATTGCCGTGGCGACGCCGGCCAATGCGCCCGCTGCGGTCGCGACGAGCGTCGCGGTGAATGGATCCCAGCCGCTGGCGATGAGGATGGCGGCAACGGCGCCGCCAAGCGGAAAACTGCCGTCGACGGTCAGGTCGGGAAAGCGCAACAAGCGAAAGGAGATGAACACGCCGAGGGCGACGAGCGAGAAGATCAGCCCGATCTCAAGGGCGCCAAAAAGGGAAAACAGGGACATTTAGTGGACCTGGGAAAGAATCTGGCTGTACAGCAGAGCGTTGAGATTTTCGCTGGCGATGCTTGGTAACTCAAAAGCGATCGCCAGCAAGCCCTTCGCAGCCCGGCGGGCTCCTACAAAAGCCGAAACGTTACTTGATGATTTCAGCGGCAGAGTCGAGCACGTCTTGGGACAGCGTGACGCCTTGACGCTCCGCAGCCGTGGTATTGACCCACAGGCTCAGGTTGCTGCTGGTCTCCGGCTTGATCGCGCCAGGCTTCTCGCCTTCCAGAATACGTACGACCATGCGACCGGTCTGTTCGCCAAGATCACGGTAGTCGATGCCGAGCGCCGCAATGGCGCCGCGCTTAACGCTGTCGGTGTCCGATGCGATGAGCGGCGTCTTGGTGTCGATGCCCACCTTCACCAGCGATTCATAGGCGGACACCACGTTGTTGTCGGTGTTGGTGTAAATCACGTCGACCTTGCCGGCAAGGCTGCGAGCGGCGGAGCCTACGTCCACCGTACGCGGTGCGGCGGCCTCGACCAGTTCCAGGCCCATCGAAGGAAGCAATTCCTTCAGGCGCTTCACGACCACGACGGAGTTCGCTTCGCCTGGGCTGTAGACCATGCCGACGCGCTTGGCATCCGGCACGATGCGCTTCACCAGTTCCATTTGCTTATCCAGTTCGAGCAAATCCGAAACGCCTGTGACGTTGGTGCCGGAAGCTTCCCAGCTTGGGATCAGGTGCGCCTCGACTGGGTCCGTCACCGCAGAGAACACCAGGGGTGTACTTTTAGTGCCCGCGACGACCGCCTGGGCGGAGGGCGTTGCGATGGCAACGATCACGTCCGGCTGATCACCAATGAACTTACGCGCGATCTGTGCGGCGGTGCCGGTGTTCCCTTGGGCGCTCTGGTACTGCCACTTCAGGTTCTTGCCGCTCTCATAGCCAGCCTCCGCCAACGCGTCCTTGACCCCATCACGTATGGCGTCCAAGGCGGGATGTTCGACGATGGCGGTGACCGCGACGGATTTTTCCTCGGCGGCTTGACTGCCGAACGAAACGCCTAGGGAAAGTGCCAGGGCTGCGAAGGGTAACCATTTGTTTCGTGTCAGCATGCTCATGTCTCTCCTGCGGCCTTTTGGGCCATCTATTTGTGTTGACGCTTGGTGATGGTCATATACGGTGAGCGGTGAACGCGCCTGGTGGAAATCCCGAAGGACTTCCATCGAAGCCACGCATAGGCCCCCGTGTTTCGTCGTGCTTTGAAGCAAAAGGTGGATTACGCCGCGAGGCGGTTAATCCACCGTACGTTCGGCCTTAAAGGTTGGCGATCTTGCCCCGTTGCTCGGCCAGCTTGGCGACCGCCTGCTCGGCCTCGGCGAGCTTCGCGCGCTCCTTCTCGATCACGTCGGCAGGCGCCTTGGCGACGAAGCCTTCGTTGGACAGTTTGCCACCGACGCGCTTCACCTCACCTTCGAGGCGCCCGATCTCTTTATCCAGGCGAGCAAGCTCGGCTGCCTTGTCGATCAAGCCTGCCATTGGCACCAGCACCTGCATGTCACCCACCAGGGCGGTGGCGGACATTGGGGCGTCTTCCGAGGCGTCGAGCAAGCGAACGGATTCCAGCTTCGCCAGCTTGGTGAGCAGCGGCAGGTTTTCCATCAGACGGCGACGGTCTTCATCATTCGCGTTCGCGAGGATGACGTCGATCCGTTTCGCCATGGAGATGTTCATCTCGCCGCGAATCTGCCGGACACCGAGCATGAAGGCTTTGACCCATTCGATGTCGCCTTCGGCGGCGGCGTCGATACGCGACTCGTTGGGCACCGGCCACGGTTGCAGCATGAGCGTTTCACCGCTGACGCCCGCCTGCGCCTTGATGCGCTGCCAGATTTCTTCGGTGATGAAGGGCATGAACGGATGCGCGAGGCGCAGGATCACTTCCAAAACGCGGATCAGCGTGCGGCGCGTGCCACGCTGACGCTCGATCGGCGCGTTTTCGTCCCAGAGCACGGGCTTGACCAGTTCCAGGTACCAGGCGCAGTACTCGTCCCAGATGAATTCGTAGAGTGTCTGCGTCGCGAGGTCGAAGCGGAAGGCATCGAGGTGACGGGTGACGTCGGCTTCGGTGCGCTGCAGCTGGCTGATGATCCAGCGGTCGACCGACGACAACTCAACGCTTTCGTCGTTGGTACCAGTGTCCTGGCCGTCGGTGTTCTCGATGACGAAGTTCGCCGCGTTCCACAGCTTGTTGCAGAAGTTGCGATAGCCTTCGACGCGGCCCATGTCGAACTTGATGTCGCGACCCGTCGTGGCCAGCGAGCAGAAGGTGAAGCGCAGGGCGTCGGTACCGTAGCTGGCGATGCCTTCGGGGAACTCGGCCTTGGTCTGCTTGGCGATTTTTTCGGCCAGCTTGGGCTGCATCAGGCCGGTCGTACGTTTGGCCAGTAAGGTGTCGAGGTCGATGCCATCGACGATGTCCAGCGGATCGAGCACGTTGCCCTTGGACTTGGACATCTTCTGGCCCTGGCCATCGCGCACGAGGCCGTGGACGTAGACGGTCTTGAACGGAATCTGCCCGGTCAGATGCGTGGACAGCATGATCATCCGGGCGACCCAGAAGAAGATAATGTCGAAGCCCGTGACCAGCACGTCGGTCGGGTGGAAGGTCTTCAGGGCGTCGGTCTGCTCTGGCCAGCCGAGGGTGGAGAAGGTCCACAGGCCCGAGCTGAACCAGGTGTCGAGCACGTCGTCATCCTGGCGCAGCGGCGTTTCTTCGAGGCCATGCTTGGCACGCACTTCCGCCTCGTCGCGACCCACGTAGACGTTGCCCGCCTGGTCGTACCACGCCGGGATGCGGTGGCCCCACCAGAGCTGACGGCTGATGCACCAGTCCTGGATGTCACGCATCCAGGAGAAGTACATATTCTCGTACTGCTTAGGCACAAATTGAATTTCGCCACTTTCCACGACACCAATGGCTTTCTCGGCCAACGGCTTGGTGGAGACGTACCACTGGTCCGTCAGCCAAGGCTCGATCACCGTGCCGGAGCGGTCGCCCTTCGGTACTTTCAGGGCGTGGTCTTCGATCTTTTCCAGCAAACCCTGTGCATCGAAGGCTTCGACGATTCGCTTGCGCGCTTCGAATCGATCCAGCCCGATATAGTCGGCGGGCAATGTGGCGTCGAGCAGTGCGTTGACGCTGCCGTCGATGTTGAACACCTGCGCGCCTGGAAGAACGGCGGCGTCGGCGTCGAAGATATTGATCAGCGGCAAATTGTGGCGCTTGCCGACTTCATAGTCGTTGAAGTCATGGGCGGGCGTGATCTTCACGCAGCCGGTGCCGAATTCAGGGTCGCAATAATCGTCCGCAACGATTGGAATGCGACGGCCCACCAGGGGCAGCTCGATGTATTGGCCGATCAGGTGCTTGTAGCGGTCGTCCTCGGGGTGCACGGCAACGGCGGCGTCGCCAAGCATCGTTTCCGGCCGCGTCGTGGCGACGATCAGGTAGTCATTGCCTTCGGATGTCTTTGCACCGTCCGCCAACGGGTAGCGCAGGTTCCACAGGTGGCCTTTCTCATCATGGTTTTCCACTTCCAGATCGGAAATGGCGGTATGCAGTTTGGTGTCCCAGTTGACGAGACGCTTACCGCGGTAGATCAGGCCGTCTTCGTGCAGGCGCACGAAGGCTTCATTGACGGCATTGGACAGCCCGGCGTCCATGGTGAATCGCTCGCGTGACCAATCCACCGAGGAGCCCAGGCGACGGATCTGGCGCGTGATGTTGCCACCGGACTCGGCTTTCCAGTCCCACACTTTTTCCAGAAACTTTTCGCGGCCAAGATCATGTCGCGAGAGCCCTTCAGCGCCGATTTTGCGCTCGACCAGCATTTGGGTCGCGATGCCCGCGTGGTCGGTGCCGGGTTGCCACAACGTATTGCGGCCCTGCATGCGACGAAAGCGAATCAACGCGTCCATGATCGCGTTGTTGAAACCATGCCCCATGTGCAAGCTGCCCGTGACGTTGGGCGGCGGGATCATGATGGTGTAGGGCTGACCTGCGCCTTGCGGGGCGAAGTACTGGTTGTCTTCCCAAGTCTGATACCAGGAAGTTTCGATGGCGTGAGGCTGGTAGGTCTTGTCCATAAAGGCTTTGGCGGACTCGTCTCGGTTTGGGCGTCTGCGCGACGGCGGCTAGCGCACGGAAAAGCCGCCATTATAGCGGCGCCATCCGTGCGCGTCCCAGCCCATGTTGGCCGGGCGTCGCCGCCAAGCCATTGCGTGCTATTGGCGGGGCAATCAGCCGTTGGACGCGAGCGAGTGCCAAGATCAGGAAGACGGGGTATCGATCTCGTTGTCGGCATCTGATTCACGCCGCGGGGGCTTGACCAAATAGCGGCTACGCTTTCGCCGGTCTTCTCCACTTCGCCGCTCCTGCTGAGGCGGCTCGCAATGTGGCTGAGAATCGTCGGATGGGGGATGCACTCTACGGTTCATGGGGGGAAATACCGTTTAAGGCTAGGACAGTCTTAACGATAGTTCGGGCACGCGCGGGGTGCCAGGCAGAGCGCTGAGGATAGGCGTCCACGCCATTGCGCCAATCCAGGCAACGTGCGCGGCATGCTCCGGGCGGTTGAGTGATCAAACAGGTACTGAGGGCCAGGAAAACCGTTCATGGAATTGCGTCAGCTGAAATACTTCGTTGCGGTTGTCACCGCCGGCAGCATGAGCCGCGCGGCCGTTGAGTTGGGCTTGGTGCAGTCAGCACTCAGCCAACAGATCGGTCGGCTTGAGTCGGAATTGTCGACTCGGCTACTGCAACGTTCGGCCAGTGGTGTCACGCCAACTGCGGCCGGCATGGCTTTTTTCCGCGAAGCACAGTTGACCTTGAGGCATGCCGAACAGGCCATCAGATGCGCGCAGGATTCGCGTCTTTCGGGCAGCGTCAGCATTGGACTCGCCCCAACGACGTCCTCGATGCTCGGGTTGCCGCTGATGCAAGCTATGCGTGAGCGATATCCAGACGTGCGGTTGCATGTGGTGGAAAGCCTGTCCGGGCACTTGGCGACGATGCTTAACGCACGACAGCTCGATCTCGCCATTCTGTTCGATAACACGCCGGGTCGCCGCTGGAGCGTCAGCCCTTTGTTGGCTGAGCGGCTGTTTCATATTCGTACCCGCCGGGATGGCGAACGCAAAGCCCCAAAGACCATGCGAATCGTGGATCTGGCGAATCAGCCGTTAATCCTGCCTACCAGCGCTCACGGCCTGCGCAGTGGACTCGACGCGATCTTCGCCAATGCGGGCCTGGTACCTTCCATCATTCTGGAGGTGGACTCCCTGGCGATGCTGATGGACGCGGTAAACCATGGGCTAGGCGGCACGGTGCAACCGGCCGCGGCGCTCGGTCGCTTTCCCGAGGCCGACCGGGATTTCCATCTTTCAGAGTTGGTGGATGCCGGGGCGTTGCGTCAGAACCTGCTATGCACGCTTCCTGAGGAAGAGCTCTCCCCGGCCGCTTTAGCGATGCAAGTCGTGGTGCGTGATTGCGTCCGAACCGTCGTGCAATCCGGGCGCTGGCGCGGTGCGTCCCTTCAACTGTAAAGACCTTCAGTTATCACGATTCGTGATGGGGGCATGCGTCATGCCTCATTCCCCAGCCATGTCCACGTCCCTATAGTCCGTTCCGCTCCCAGTGAGCGTGATACCTCGACGTGCTTACGGCACCGAAAAACAAAGCCGTTCACACCGTGATCACCTGATCCGCTCAGTTTGCGCGTCAGGTGCGATAGGCAGTAATGCCGTCTCGATAACAACAATAAGGCCATCGAGCCTGGAGGAAACCGTCATGCGTTTATCCGTCATGGTGCGGTCTGCGCCCGTGCTGGCTGCACTCGTCCTGAGTACGGCACTTCATGCCGACCCACGCCGTACGACCTGTGTGGCACCTGCAAGCCCTGGGGGCGGCTTTGACCTGACATGCAAGCTAATCCAGGCCGGCTTCAAAGACGCCAATTTGCTGGAAAAACCATTGCCGGTGACTTACATGCCGGGCGGAATCGGCGCGGTGGCCTATAACGCGATCATTGCCAACCGGCCAGACGAGCCGGGCACGCTGGTGGCCTTTACCAGTGGGTCGCTGCTCAATCTCGCCCAAGGCAAGTTTGGCCGATACAACGAGAACGATGTGCGTTGGGTCGCAGCGGTGGCTGCCAACTACGGGATTCTCGCGGTGCGCAGCGATTCGCCCTACCACACGCTGGACGATCTCGTGAAGGCGCTGCGGGAGGATCCTGCCGTGGTCGCTTTCGGGGGCTCGGGAACCGTGGGCAGTCAGTATTGGACACAGTCGGCCTTGTTTGCCCGCAGCGTAGGCGTCGATCCCAGGGCGATGCGCTATGTCAGCTTCGAGGGTGGTGGTGATGCGTTCAGCGCGGTGCTTGGCGACCACATCCAACTGCTTAGCAGCAACGTCGGCTCGGTACTGCCCCATGTGGAGAGTGGCGACTTGCGCGTGCTTGCGTTGCTCGCCGATGAACCACAAGGCGGACGCTTGGGAGGCATGCCGACCGCCAAGTCGCAAGGGTACGACTTCTCGTGGCCGGTGATCATGGGCTACTACCTCGGGCCGAAGGTATCGGACGAGGATTTCAAATGGTGGGAAGAGCGGTTCACCCAGCTTTTGGACAGTGAGACGTTCGAGCAGACGCGAGAGCGGTTTTCCGTCCAGCCCTTTCGCCTGACGGGGCCAGCGCTCGATGCCTACGTCAAGAAACAGGTCGCGGAATACCGCTCACTGGCCAAGGAGTTTGGTCTGGCCGAGTAGGTCTGGCCGAGTAGGTCTCGCCGGATAAGTCTGGCGGAGTAAGCCGGGTGGATTGGGGAAACTGAATG
The DNA here is from genome assembly GCF_014647635.1 of Pseudomonas matsuisoli. Lineage (GTDB taxonomy): Bacteria > Pseudomonadota > Gammaproteobacteria > Pseudomonadales > Pseudomonadaceae > Pseudomonas_P > Pseudomonas_P matsuisoli. The sequence goes on along the minus strand of NZ_BMPO01000003.1, from coordinate 580,223 downwards.
CAGGAAGAGGTTTTGAAAGCGCCTAGCGGATCCCGAACGGGGGATCCGCTTTACCCGGATGTCCTGGTGGTCGGCGGTGGCAACGCGGCACTGTGCGCGGCCATACGGGCAGCCGAAGAGGGGCGTTCCGTCTTGCTCGTCGAGCATGCGCCGCAGTCGTTGCGCGGGGGCAACAGCCAACACACGCGTAATTTCCGCTGCATGCACGAAGGGCCGAAAGGCATTCTCAGCGGCGCGTACCCTGAGGAAGAGTATTACGCCGACCTATTACGGGTGACTGCCGGGAAAACCACGCCTGCGCTGGCGAGAATGGTGATCCGTCAAACGACCGCGGCTTATGACTGGATGGAGGAGCACGGCGTACGTTTCCAGCCTTCGCTCGGCGGCACGCTGAGCTTGTCCCGCACCAACGCCTTCTTCCTTGGTGGCGGGCGGGCGCTGGTCAACGCGTACTATCACACGGCAGAGCGGCTGGGCGTTCACATCCTTTACGACACGGAAGCCACGGCGCTGACCGTCGAAGAGGGTGTTTTTCGGTTCGCTGTCATTCAGTACAAAGGAATTCGGCACGAGGTTCACGCGCGCGCTTTAGTGCTGGCGTCAGGCGGGTTCGAATCCAATCTGGAATGGCTGGAAGAGGCGTGGGGCCCGAGTGCGCGCAATTTTCTGATTCGGGGCACGCGCTTCAATCGCGGGCGAATGCTTAAAGAAATGATGCGCCACGGTGCGAGCATCATCGGTGAACCGGACCAGTGTCATGCGGTGGCTATCGACGGCCGCGCGCCGCAATTCGATGGCGGTATTGTCACACGACTCGATTGCGTGTCCTTCGGCATCGTGGTCAACGAACAGGCGCAGCGTTTTTACGACGAAGGCGAAGACTTCTGGCCGAAGCGTTACGCCATTTGGGGTCGACTGGTCGCCGCCCAGGCGAATCAAGTTGGGCACGTCATCATCGACTCGAAAGCATTGAACGACTTCATGCCATCGGTCTTCCCCCCACTCGAGGCCGACAGCATCGAGGCGTTGGCGGAGCGCTTGGGGCTCGAACCTGCCGCGCTGAGAAAAACGGTCGACGATTTCAATGCCGCCATCGTGGCAGATCGAGCATTCGACAATCTCGTACTGGATGGCCTTTGCACGCGGGGCCTGGCGGTGGACAAGACCAACTGGGCGCGGCCCATCTGCGATCCCCCTTTTTATGGCTACACGTTGGCACCTGGCATCACCTTTACGTACATGGGCGTGGAGGTGGACGAAAAAGCGCGAGTGCTGTTCGAGAAAACCGGTGCCTCCCCCAACATCTATGCAGCAGGAGAGATTATGGCGGGCAACATTCTCGGACAGGGGTATACCGCCGGCATCGGCATGGCGATTGGGACCGTTTTCGGTCTGATCGCTGGCGAGGAGGCTGCCCATGCAAGTCGTTGATCCGCGAACGTTCGAACGCTCGATGCCGACGCCGGCAAACCCGCTGAGCGTCGTCGACATCACCCAAGAAGCAAGGCGCAACGCCGAGGTCTGCAATGCCTGTCGCTACTGCGAAGGTTTTTGCGCGGTCTTTCCGGCGATCGAGGCCAAGCGGGTTTTCGACGATCGCTACATCGACTATCTGGCCAATCTTTGCCACAACTGCACGGCGTGTTACCACGCGTGCCAATACACCTCGCCACACGTGTTCGATCTCAACGTGCCAAAGGCGCTAACGCAGGTCCGGGTGAGCACCTACAGCCGCTACGTCTGGCCGGCCTTCATGAGTGGTGCTTTCGAACGCAACGGCACGTTGGTTGCGATGGCCACCGCACTGATCTTCACCTTGGTGCTGGTACTTGGCATCCTGCTGACCGACCCAGCTCAGCTGTTCGCGGTGCATACCGGGGATGGGGCTTTTTACCGGGTCATTTCATATGAGGCGATGGTCAGTGTGGCGGGGGCGGTTTTCGTCTTTGACCTGCTGGCAATCTTGCTGGGCTTTGCCCGCTACTGGTCTGCTATCGGCGGTCGATTGAAGCACTTCTTCGACGTTGGCGCGGTCGGGCGGACGCTGCACGATGCGCTGACGCTGCGTCATCTCGGTGGCGGGGACGACGGCAAAGGGTGCAACGAGGAAGACGCGACCTACACGAACCGGCGCAGGCGCTTCCATCACCTGATGGCGTATGGCTTTTTACTGTGCTTTGCGGCAACCAGCGTCGCCACCGTCTATGACCACGTCTTCGGCTGGATCGCGCCCTACGGCTACCTAAGCCTTCCTGTCCTGCTTGGCAGTGTCGGCGGTGTGATGACGATGGTCGGCACTGCTGGGTTGGTGTGGGTGAAGCTCAAGCTTCACGACGGGCCTGCCTGGAAGGCCGTCTTCGGGATGGACTACGCGTTTCTCGTATTGCTGTTCTGGGTGAACTTCACGGGGATGGCGTTATTGGTGCTCCGCGGCAGTTCGGCGATGGGACTGTTGCTCATCGTTCATCTGGGCTTTGTCGCTGCACTGTTCGCCGTGCTGCCCTACAGTAAATTCGTGCACATACTGTTTCGGCTCGGCGCGCTGCTGAAGTACCACACCGAGGTCCGCCGTTAGATCGGTCTCAATATGCGGGTAGGGCAGATGGAAACCGCGGCGTTCGCAGGTTTCCATAGGCCCCTTAGTGCGCGCTTTAAAGCAATTCTTTCATGCGTGCTTCCAATCGGCGCTTGAGCTCAGCCTCGATCTGCGGCACGAAATCGTCGATGACGTCCTGCAGGATAAGCTGTGCGGTCTTGCGCAACTCGGCATCGATGCGTTGTGGCGTGGGTGCGGGGCGCTCCGGCTTGACGACAGGCGCAGAAATTTCGGTCGGCTGAGCGACCGGCGCTGCCGGCGCAGGGGCAGGACGCTCTTCCTTCGCCACGACTTCGGACAGCACGGGGATATCGTCTTCGGCACTTTCCGTCAGCAGTGGCGGCTCTAGCTGATATTTATCCAGCAAGTCCCGGATCGATTTGAGGTCGTCGAGCAATTGGCCGGATTTCTTGTCGTTTGAATTTTCCATCATTTCCCGTCAGATGCGCGTGAGGCGATGATCTTGCAGAGGATAGCCACGCTCGCGGTAGAAGCGGAAGCTCTGCCGTGCCGCTTGTCGGACTACAGGGTCCTCGACGACGATTTCGGCTATCCGAGCAAAGCGTTCAAAAGCAGGGGGTGTCTGGGTCGTCAGGTTGATGAGCAAATCCTGGTGAGCCTCGGGGGGAGCGCCGACGCCTAAGGCAACGTCCGAATCTGGAGCGACTTCCGCATCATCGTGAGGAATGAACGCTTCGCCCTTGAATCGCCATAGGCGTTCATCCAGCTGCATTCGCTGTTCGCCGTCCTGGCAATGAATGTAGACGCGGTGGCCAAGGCGCCATGCCTTTTCGGTCAGTTTGCAGGCGAAAGTGAGCCGGGCGTCCGTTTCTGCCGTTGGCAGGATGTAGAAATCGATTTGCGGCATATGAAGTCCGATGGCCAGATGAGCGCCAGCATCGGCGCTCATCTGGAGGGCTATCAACCTTGGCTACGGTCGAGCAGGTATTGCATCAGCAGCGGAACCGGGCGGCCTGATGCGCCTTTGTCCTTGCCGCCGCTCACCCAGGCAGTGCCCGCAATGTCCAGGTGCGCCCATGGGTATTGCTTGGCGAAACGCGAGAGGAAGCACGCGGCGGTGATGGTCCCGGCTTTCGGGCCGCCGATGTTGGCGATATCGGCGAATGGGCTGTCGAGCTGCTCTTGGTACTCATCGAAAAGCGGCAGTTGCCAGGCGCGATCCGCCGCGTTCTGGCCAGCGGTAAGCAACTGTTGGATCAGGGTTTCATCGTTCCCCATTAGGCCCGACGTGTTGGCGCCGAGCGCGACGATGCAGGCACCGGTCAAGGTCGCCATGTCCACGACGGCCCGTGGCTTGAAGCGCTCGACATAGGTCAAGGCATCACAGAGGACGAGGCGGCCTTCGGCGTCGGTGTTGAGGATTTCTACAGTCTGGCCACTCATGGTGGTCACGATGTCGCCAGGGCGTGTGGCATTGCCGCTCGGCATGTTTTCCGCGCAGGCCATGACGCCAACGACGTTGATGGGCAGCTTAAGTTCGAGCAGGGCGCGGAAGGCGCCGAACACGCTGGCCGCGCCGCACATGTCGTACTTCATCTCGTCCATGTTCGCCGAGGGCTTGATACTGATGCCGCCGGTATCGAAGGTGATGCCCTTGCCGACGAGCACGTAGGGCTGATCGTTCTTGGCGCCGCCGTTGTATTGCATGACGATCATGCGCGGTGGTTGCGCGCTGCCCTGAGCCACGGCCAGGAACGAGCCCGCACCGAGCGCCTTCAATTTCTTCTCGTCGAGTATCTCGACCTTGAGGTCCTTGTACGTCTTGCCGAGCGCCTTAGCTTCATCGGCCAGGTAGCTGGGATTGCACACGTTCGGTGGCAGGTTGCCCAAATCCTTGGTCAGTGCCATGCCATTAACGATGGCTTGCGCATGCGCGGCGCCGCGCTCGACGTCGGGCTGGCCAACTTTGTCCGCCAGCAGGGTGATTTTCTTCAGCGCGCGCGGTTCGGCTTTCTTGCTCTTGAAGCGGTCGAAGACGTAGGCGCCGTCGGCGATCACTTCAACCAGCAAACGAACGCGGCTGTAAGTGTCCCGCCCTTGTGCGTCGAATCCATCAAGGGCGATGACGGCATCTTTGCCACCCAGGTTTTTCAGGCCGTTGGCAATGGCCGCCGCGACTTTGCGCAGGTGCCGATCCGCGAGGGATTCTTTCCCGGTGCCGACCAGCAGGACACGCTCCGCCTTGAGGTTCGCCGGGCCGCTCAGCAGCAGTGTCTGAGCCAGCTTGCCCGTGAAGTCCCCGCGCTTGACGGCGGCGGTTATCGCGCCGCTACTGGCGGTGTCGATCGCTTTTGCCGATTCGCTCAGGGTGTCCGCTTCGGAGACGAGCAGAACGAGCGTGGCGGTTTTCAGCGTTTCGGGACGAGCATTCTTTACGACGAATTCCATTGGGAAGGGTCCTCGGACTAATAAAGGTCACGGGCCATAGGATGACATCTCTTGGACGGCGTCGCACGGCGCCGTTGCGTCTGCGTTCACGTGCGCGCCAAGCCCGTACTTGCCTCTGACTTGCGTGTGGATCAAAGGTTTGCCCCCGCAAGAGGGTGTCGCGTGCGCTTACCGTGACAGCACCGCCCGATCACAGGATAATGGCCGGCATTTTTCGGCTATTCGATCGGTAGGGCGCTGTCATGCCTTTTCCGTATCGCGCCATCAGCATTACCCGCCTCCGGTGCGTTCATCGGGTAGGGCAGGTAGATGATTTGCAGAGGTCCGGCTTGATCGTTTTCCGCTACCTGTCCAGAGAGATGTTGGTCACGTTGAGTGCCGTCACGGCGGTGCTGCTCGTGATCATCATGAGTGGTCGCTTCATCAAATACCTCGCCCAAGCGGCGCAGGGGGTATTGGATCCGAGCGTGCTGCTGTTGATCATGGCGTACCGCATGCCGGGCTTCTTGCAGCTCATCCTGCCGCTGGGTTTGTTTCTCGGCATTCTGTTGGCGTATGGCCGGCTGTATCTCGAAAGCGAGATGACCGTGCTGTCGGCCACTGGGATGAGCCAACAGCGCCTGACGGCCTATACGCTGGTACCGGCTACGGCGATCGCGCTGCTCGTGGGTTGGTTGGCGATGGGGTTGACGCCTCAGGGCATTTCTTCGGTCGAACGCATTCTCAATGAGCAGGATGCATTGACCGAGTTCGATACGCTTGTGCCGGGTCGATTCCAATCGCTGCGCAACGGCTCGCGAGTGACCTATACCGAAGAGCTTTCCCAGGACCGTAGTGAGCTTGGCAATGTGTTCATTTCGGAAAAGCGCGAATCCAGCAGCGGCAAGGGCGAGGGAATTGGGGTCCTGGTCGCCGAGAAAGGGCGTCAGGAAATCCAGCCGGATGGCAGCCGTTACCTGATTCTCGAAAATGGCTATCGCTATGACGGCCTGCCGGGGCAGGCCAATTACCGCGTCATTCGTTACGACACGTATGGCGTGCTCTTGCCGCGACCTGAAGTGGCCGTCGAAGTGGGTGAGCACGAGGCCACCCGAACCGCAGAGTTGATCGGCAGCGATGATCCGCGCGATCGGGCTGAACTCCAATGGCGCCTGTCCTTGCCGATATTAGTGCTCGTGGTAACGCTGATCGCAGTGCCGTTGGCGCGTGTCAACCCGCGTCAGGGGCGTTACCTCAAGCTGCTTCCCGCCGTGTTGCTGTACATGGTTTATCTATCGCTGCTCATCGCGGTCAGGGGAGCTATCGACAAAGGACACTGGTCGCCCGATGTCGGCATCTGGCCCGTTCACATCGTGTTCCTCGCGATAGGGTTGCTGCTGTTGTACTGGGAGCCTATGAAACTGCGTTTGGCAGCCCGTCGTTCCGCTGGAGAAGTGCGCCATGTCTAAATTGGATGGATACATTGGGCGCAGCGTCTTTATGGCGATCCTTTCGGTGCTCGGCGTAATCACGGCGCTGGCGCTGGTGTTTGCCTTCATCGATCAGCTGGGCGACGTCAAAGGCGACTATGGTTTGATGGAGGCGGCCTGGTACGTCGTACTGACCGCGCCTCGGCGTATCTATGAAATGTTGCCGATGGCCGCTTTGATTGGAAGCATGATTGGCTTGGGCACGCTGGCGAGCAACAGTGAGCTGACCATCATGCGGGCAGCTGGCGTATCGATCGGGCGTATCGTCTGGGCGGTCATGAAACCAATGCTGGTCCTGCTCATCGCCGGGGTGCTCATCGGTGAATACGTGGCGCCATGGTCCGAGAACAAGGCTCAAGGCGACCGCTCGCTCGCTCAGGGCGGCGGTGAAGCGCAAAGCTCACGCTACGGTTACTGGCACCGCCAGGGCGATCAATTCGTCCATATCAACTCCGTGCAGCCCAACGGTTTGCTGCTGGGCATCACGCGTTACGAGTTCGATGGTGAAAGAAAGCTGCTCTGGTCCAGTTTCGCCCGCGAGGCGACGTTCCAGCAGGATCACTGGCGTCTGCAGGACATCACGACCACCCGCTTCAATGGGGATTCGACGGAAGTCGTCCGCGAGCCGACGCAGGAGTGGGACCTTGCGCTCAACCCGCAGCTACTCGGCACGGTAATGCTCGAGCCGGAAGCGCTGTCGATGACGGGGCTATGGGGGTATGCGGGCTATCTGTCCGATCAGGGATTGAATAACGGACGCTATATGCTGGCGTTCTGGAGCAAACTATTGCAGCCGTTGGTCACGGCGGCGCTGGTACTGATGGCGATTTCCTTCGTGTTCGGCCCGCTACGTTCGGTCACGTTGGGACAGCGGATCTTCACCGGTGTCGTAGTGGGATTCGTGTTTCGAATTACCCAGGACCTGCTCGGGCCATCGAGCCTTGTCTTCAACTTTTCGCCGCTATTCGCAGTGCTGGTGCCCGCGGCCATTTGTGCAGTGGCAGGCGGTATTTTGTTGAGGCGCGCTGGCTAACAGAGGCTGGCGCAGGGAAGATATCTCCACTGCGCCAGCCCTTTTCAATGGCATAAAAAAGCCCCCAGTGCGCGAACACTGGGGGCTTTTCTAGTATTGCTGCTAATTAGCCAACGAGTTGGACTTGATCAGCTTGCATACCTTTCTGGCCCTGCACAGCAACGAAAGTCACTTTCTGGCCTTCTTTCAGGCTCTTGAAGCCGTTACCTTCGATGGCGCGGAAGTGCACGAACAGGTCCGGACCGCTCTCAGGGGTGATGAAGCCGTAGCCTTTCTCATCGTTGAACCACTTAACGGTGCCGTTTTGACGGTTGGACATACTTAATTCCTTGAAACTCTTTGGTGTTAGTGACTGCCTCGCGCGCGCGCACCGAGGGTCTGGAACTGGGTTTTGCAAGGAGTTAAGAGAAGTCGAGCGGGATGTAGCGGATCGGAAGATCTACTGCACCAGGTCACGATTCACAGCGACCCATGCAAACACAGTGTCAGGCACTCTACGCTAATTCGATCTGGAAAGCCAACCCCTAAAAAGCACGGAAATCCGCGGTTTCCAGTGGGGATGCAGATAGGTGGGAAAAGGTTACGAAAGTACTACGGTAGAGCGTCTTTTTCGTGAAGGGTAACAGGGCTTTGGGAAGGTTCGACACGAAGCGGTCTGACCCAAGGTCGAGAATTGACCGCTTCATCACAGGCATCACCAGCCGCAATTGGCTCTCAATTCGCGAAACGCAACGCCAGCGCCTTTCAAATCGAACACGGCCTTTATAGGGCTGCCACCGAACGGAGTGACTTCCGCGCTCCAGGTCGACGCGGTTGCCATGCGCATGAGGTACGGGACCGGCGCGTCAGGAAAGAACGTTGCCCGGCCTTCGGTCGAACTGGTCCATGTGGTCGTCTTCGGGGGTTCGCTGTCGAGCCGGTAGGTGACTTCGGTCTGCCGGCTGCCGAGAAAGTAGCCCCAGTCGACGAAGAATTCCATCTTGCCTCCGTCGCAGCGCGTCCACAGTTCTGCGGCCTGACCTTCGGTCGTGCTCTGCGGGCCCGCCTTTAGCGAAGCAATGTACGCCGTCGTGCCGTCAGCAGGATTGGTGCTGTTGTAGGCTTTCCAAAGTCCGGGGTCTGGCGCCGGCAGCGTTTGCGCGGCAGCGACTGGCGCAGGGGACAGCTTGTGACGCACGGCGATGTCGTCATAGCAGCCTAGCCTTTCCACGAGATTGGTCTTGGCTGCGCAGTCTCTGATTTCCTTGTCGTCCACCGCCCATGCCGCGAGCGGAAGCAACGCCCCGAGCAGTACCACCTTTCTGATCATATGCTGTCCTTCGTCAATGGCTGCAACGTCACGGGCAGATGCTTGCGGCCCGAATCGGGGCTATGACCGGCATCTTCCAGTTCTGTTCGCTCTAAACTGGCGGAAAGACCTTTTAGCCCTAAAGCACGAGCAGTACCGCAGCGGCTGTGACGCAGAGTACGACTGCCCAAGCTGGCCACTTCCAGGCGCTTAGAAGAAGGACGCCACCGATCGACAGCGCCACGTCTAAGCCTGTCGAAACGGCGCTCGTCCAGACCGGACGATACGCCGCAGCTGCGAGTAAGCCAACGACCGCCGCGCTGACGCCTGCGATGGCGGCACGCGCATTAGGGATGCGCCGCACCTGGTTCCAGAATGGGAGAGCCGCAAGGAGTATCAGCATGCCGGGCAGGAAGATGGCCAAGGTCGCGATGGCCGCGCCCAGCACTCCGTTTGGACTTGGCGTCACGAGGGCCCCGATATAGGTGGCGAATGTGAACAGCGGTCCCGGTACCGCTTGTGCCGCCGCATACCCTTGAACGAAGGTATCGGCGGATATCCAGCCCCGCGGGACCACTTCCGCTTCGATGAGCGGCAGCACGACATGGCCGCCACCGAATACCAGCGATCCGCTTCGGTAAAATGCATCGGCGAGCGCCACGCCTTGCCCTAGCCCAGCCAGTACTGGAAGGGCTATCAGTAGCAATAAATGTAACGTCAGAGCGCTGAAAGCGCTGGCCCGTCCAATCGAAAAGCCAAGCTCATGCCCTATGGGCGCCGAGCTGGATTGGCAAAACCATTTTCCCAGCAGGGCACCAATGCAGATGACGACCAGCTGTGCCCAGCTTTCGGGCCAGGCCAACGTTATGGCCAGTGCCAGTAGCGCGATGCCGATGCGAGCCGCGTCCGTGCAGATACCTCTCGCCATGCTCCAGACGGCACGCAGTACGACCGCCACCGCCGCCAGCTTCAAACCATGAACCAGGCCTTGGCCCAGCGGGCCTTGCAAGTCGGTGGCAAGGTACGCAAAGAGCACAAGTACTATTGCGGACGGAAGCGTAAAGGCGATCCAGCTAAAAAGCGCTCCCAGGTAGCCGCCGCGGAACAGTCCGATAGCGAATCCGAGTTGGCTGCTCGCGGGGCCAGGTAGGAACTGGCAGAGCGCGACGAGCTCGGCAAAGTCGGCATCGCTGAACCATCGGCGCTTCTCGACGAAGGCCGTCCGAAAGAAGGCAATATGTGCAGTCGGACCACCGAAAGACGTAAGCCCGAGTAAGAGAAAGATCCGGAATAGCGCGAAAGGAGACGTCTTCGTCATGTGCAGGGCTGGCCGGGGACATGCCCAGAATGCTAACCGGAGGACGCGGTCACGTCGCTGCACGGTCTTATCGAGATACACACTTCGTTGTTACGCGGCGGGGAGAACGTTTTGCGCCTGCCGTTAGGCGTGGAATCCAAACGCTAGAAAAAGAGAAGCCCGCGAGAAGCGGGCTTAATCACACACCATCGGAGCCGGATGGGGCCGGCGATTTGAAGGCTACGCTCGCGCCTGTGAAAGGTTCGTGCGGCAAATGTGAAAAAACCGTTTACATACACTATTTCTTGAATTCAGCCGCTTATCGGTATTGCTAGATAGTCCATGCAATGACGAACTCCATTCGTTCAGGTCCCACAGTTCTTTTACCGCTCTTGGCACTGCTTACCCTACAGGGAACCCAATAGCGTTATGTATCTAAAGACGCCTGACGGCCGCTACTTCGTCGTTAAGGGCACGCTATGGCGATGCACGAATCCTGCGCTCTCGGAGTCGACGCGTGAGCGACTCGTCAAAACGCTGATGGATGCCCGGCGTGCGGTCAAACAAGCCAAGGCACAGGACGATGCGTCGTCAATACGTGCGGCTCGCCGGCAGGTCGATGAAGCAAAAGTGGCGCTGGGCGAGCGCGGCGAGGTGTGGTGGACAGATGGTGCGCCTGATTACAACCGGCATAAGGCGATCAATACGCCTTATGCCGATTGGTACCGATCGACGGTTTCGGACACTGAATAAGCCGAGTCCTACCCATCGGCGTACCGGTCGCGATTACAGTTTGAACCTCAGCACCAAGCCATTGAGCGCTACAGCAAGGTTCGACAGTTCGTTACTCGCGGCAGACGTCTGATTAGCCCCTGCCGCGCTCTGGATTGACAGGTCACGTATGCGCACGAGGTTCTGGTCGACCTCGCGCGCGACATGGGCCTGCTCTTCCGAGGCGGTCGCGATTTGCAGGTTTCGCTCTTCGATCAGGTTCACTGACGCGGTAATTTCCTCGAGCGCCTGGCCTGCCAGGTCTGCGGAGCGACTGGTCGACACGGCTTTTTCTCGGCTTCGCTCCATGGACACCGCGGCGTCTTCGGTACCCCGCTGGATGGCCGAAATCATTTCTTCGATCTCCAGCGTCGACGTTTGGGTGCGATGGGCCAGCGCACGAACTTCGTCGGCGACGACTGCGAACCCTCGGCCTTGTTCGCCAGCACGCGCAGCTTCGATCGCAGCGTTCAGCGCGAGCAGGTTCGTTTGTTCGGCAATGCCGCTGATGACGTTCAGCACCTTGCTGATATCCTTCGAGCGCACCGCGAGTCCCTCGATCTCGGTCGAGGTCTGTTGGACCTGACTCGTCAGCTCGCGAATAGCCGTAAGCGTTTCGCCTACGCGCTGCCGGCCGCCGCGTGCCGCCTGGGACGACCTCTGCGCGGACTCGGAAGCCATCACGGCATTGCGCGCGACTTCATCAACCGCCGCACTCATTTCCGTGACAGCCGTGGCGGCTTGTTCTATCTCACTGTTTTGCGTCTGCAACCCGCGGTTGCTTTCTTCCGTCACGGCGGTCATCTCTTCGGCCGCGGAGGCGAGCTGCGTCGAGGAGTCGGCGATCTGCTGCATCGTATCGCGCAAGCTGCCTTGCATCTTGCGGAGCGCCAGCATCATGCGTGTCGCTTCGTCGTTACCGTCCGCTTCGATGACTTGGCTGAGGTCACCGGCAGCGATCGACTCGGCAGCACGAAGGGACGCGTTGATCGGCGTGACGATGCTGCGTGTGAGCAGCCACGCGAACAGGGTCGTCAGCGCTACGACGGCGACCAGGACCAGGACAACGATCTGAACGCCACGGTCGTAGGTGTCACGCGCAAATATGCCGGCCTGTGCGGCACCGCGCTTGTTCAGATCACGCAATTCGCTCAGCGAATCCTGCACTGCGTTGGCGAGCTCGCGTAGTCCATTGTTCGCCCAATCGAGCGCCTGCGCGTCCTGGCTACTGTTATCGAGCGATACCAGCTTATCCAGCCCATTGATGTACGCCTGCACGGACGACCTGACCTTGTCGAACTGGCGCGCTTCGTCTTCGGAGGAAATCAGCGTATCGCGGTAATGGTCGACATCCTTTAGCAGTGTTGCACGCTTGCTTTGCATGCGCTGGGTGATTTCGTCTTGCGCGGCACCCGGCGGGGTTGCAAGCGTACGCAGGCTATCGATGCGAAGGGACTGTAGGTGAATGTCCATATCGGCTGAGGATTCAATACTGGGTAGCCAGTTCGTCTCGATGTCCTGTTCTGCACTGTGCAATCCAGACATCTGTAAATAAGCGAACAGCCCAAGGACGAGGGTCAAAACGGTGATGACGGCAAAACTCAGCGCTGACCGCTGAGCAATATTCAGACTTCGTAGGTTCATGATCGATTCTCGGCGGGCCAATAAGCAGCAAAATGCCACTACAACATTGACGTCCTTAGTATCGACTTCGCTGTGATTAGTTCGAATTGAAAAAAGCTATGCCTATGGAGGGTTCCCTTGTATGACGGCCGGACACGTCGCGGGCGCGGTATGTCTAGCAACATGTCGGTCGGGTGGGGTTACGAATTAGACCCTGGCTTAAAGCCTGAGAAGCGTCGCGTACCTTCGTAGCTGGCGTTTTGCAGCGGACAAAGAAAAGCCCGCAGGGAGCGGGCTCAAGGGAATATCACACACCATCAGTGCCGGATGGGGCCGGCGATTTGAAGACTACGCGCCCGGTTGTGAAAGATGCGTTCTGGAGATGTGAAAAAGTCATTTATCCTCTGCGCCAGGCGGGCGGGGCATGCAGAGTTCAAGCTCACGCAGCCGCTAAATCGCATCCCAAGCATATTTGGCTCATTTCTCTGGGGTAATCGGCGCAGTCCGCTAACTGGGTTGACGAGACAGCGCCCAATGTCGCGGCTGTTTCCAAATCCTACATGGGTGCCTGGGGCGGCCAATTGACCGGCATACCTAGCGAAGACTGCGTACACTCCACGCCCACTCGCCATGGTTGATAGACATGGCCTTATCGAACGAGGAATCGGGCTTCATGGCCTCCCCAGATAAACAGCAAAAACGCGCCAAACGTGCGAAAGACAAGGCTAAACGCAATCGTGCAGGCGGCCCCAAGGCCAATGTCGTACATCCGCTGCTCGCCAATCCGCTGGTCAATGAGCCATTCGATGATGTCGAGATCGACCTGAGCACATTCGACTTCGCGGATATCGAAGCGAACGGATTCGACCCAGCTCATTTCGAAGACCTGTTCCAGGCAATGAACGTCGGCGAACGCATCAGCGTGCTGGCGATGTGTTTAGTGTTTCTTCAGTACCCCGTGTTGGAACTCGTGATCGCGGAAGAGGGGGAAGAATCTGCCATCGACCTCATGATGGGCCTTCTGATCGTCTATCGCGGTCTCTTCCACAACGAAGACGAGGAATCGGCTTTGGTTTGGATCAGAGGAGAGCCTTTCAAAGCGGCTTACAACGAAGCCTCGAGCATCTTGCAGCAAAAATACGCGCGTGGTTCTTCGCGCGGTTAGAACTTGCAGCTCGCGCTGGACTTGCCAGCCCTTAGCGCTGCCTGGTCGCTTCTTCGAAGACGGTGGGCGATGTGACCGCAATCTATCGTGCTCATGACGTTCGCCGCGTTGCTTTGCGGGCCGGTGTACCGACGTAGTTAGAGGCCGCTCATTAATAGCTGAAAAGCGCGTACAGCCAGCTGGCATGCCGGGCCGCTGTCGCTGGCCGTGAATTCTCAAGATAAACAGATGCGGGAGGCTTCTCGGCGGTTTTGGTCCGGATACACAATTCGGGAGACGTTGTCTCTTGAATTAGGTGGGTCGTACTAATTCTGCTTGCGCGCGTTGAGACATCCATTTCGGCCGCCTACAAACTTCGCCGCACGGCCCTTCATTGCCACCGAATTCTGATTGCCTACTTCGGCAATTGGCCGGCCTGTTCTGCGAATCGTCTCGGACTTTTGCATGCAAGCGCTTTGCTGTACCAGTGCAGTCCACTACCATCTGCATCCCTTGCGAATGTCCTGCAAAGCCGCTTCTGTTCCTGCGATGTTGAAGGCTGCGGTCACTGGGTTCTCCCCATAAGGGGTGACGTTCGCAATAAAGCTCTCGCCTTTCACCATCTGCTTTAGCGCTGCAACCGGAGAGCGCATAAACGCCGATTTGTGATCTGTGGAAACGTCCCAGGTCGATGTAACGGCTTTGTTCTTATCAATGCGATGGGTCACCGGTGTTGAGTCTAGGCCGAGGTAGGACTGCCAATTAATGTACAAGTCAGTTTGGTTGTCTTTGCACCTGACAACCATGCCTATCGTCTCGCCGAACCGTCCTACACCCTGGTCCGCGTGCACTCCCGCCACATATACGGATTTGTCGGTAAGCGGATCTGTGGTCGTGGAGGTACGCCATTTGCCTTTGCCAACAGATGGGGTAGCCACCGTCTCGGCAACTAGCCCTCGCTTAGAAGCAATCTCGTCAAAGCAAGATAGGCGCTCGACAGTTCCCTTAATGGCAGCGCATGTCGTTAGCTCCTTGTCTTCAGCGGCAAGAGCTGCGAACGGCAAGAATGCCGCAAAAAAGATTATTCTATTCATGTCGCGTCCTTGGCATTTGTATTCGTTGAAGTACCCCGTGTCTTCCGCATCGGTAGCATCCGCGCAAGTATTACCATGTGCGCGGTCTCAGGCCTTCCATGCATTCCTTCACATCATCATCTATCACGCTGTTCGGCTTGATGCATTCCTGCATCGTCTGGCGTGGCCCGCGGTTCTTCATCCGCTCCTGATGCTCGAGCGTGGCCATCGCGCGCTTCGCACCATCGGCCAAGGCGCCATCGCCCGATGCCATGGTTTGGAGAATCGATTTTTGGGTGTAGTTAGCCGCGGCCTGAACTGCTGGCTGTATGGTTTTCGCGGCTTGGGCTAGTGCTGTGTCTTCTGCATAGCTGGGAGAGCTCAGCAGTAGGCATATAGAGATAATTAGGAAACGACGCATTGCTTATCCTTGCCGCTATCAAATTTTCGCCGCTAATGCCCGACTCTCAGGGATCTCTCGGAAGACGACATCTGGGTAAGTCCAGAAGTTACCCATACGTGTCCATACGAAAAGGTAATATTTTCCGCTGTTGGCTCTGAACACCCGCTGCATACAATCCGGCGATCGGTCGATGCGTTCCGCCAGAACTTCCGCACATGTCAGGCCGTGCTCTTCGAGCGTTGAAGAGAATGCTTTGGGCCATCCGGAGGCAGTGTCTCGCTGCCATTTCCAATACTGCAGTCCCATAAGCACAACAAAAATTGCTGCAAAAATTAGGTGCTCCATCAGCATCTTCCTGCTCTCCCTAAGCGGCCTTTACCTACAAATCGCCCCACACAGCAAATTGGCTCCGTCGCCATCAATACGAGGAGTTCCATGCTGCTTGAGCTCAAGGCGAAGTCCAGCAAATTCGCCTATCTTCGGCATGACGTGATGGCGCTGCAATTGAAGACGCTAGCCGGTTCGTTTTGTGGAGTGGACGGTGGCGTTGCAGGCATCATTTGCAGCCAACGTTGGCACCTGTTCGCGTCATACGGAGGACCGCATTAGGTCCGCCAGCTGGCATTTTCGAATTATCGCGCAGAGCAGCACATATTCGTCACGAACCGTTGGTTGAGATGCGAGCTCACCTAGTCACGGATGACTGCCATGAAAGCCTTCGCTTTGCTGTCCCTTCTATCGTTCACCGCTTCGGTGGGCTCCGGCAAACGCGTTCAGTCGACCGAAATTGCTCTGATTGAGTACATCGCAAGGGCGCCGGTGACCTATGTTTTTTAGCGCGGCGCTATGCCAAGCCGGATTGCTCATCGCGCGCGTTGTGGCGATTGCCGCCGCATGCGTTGTGGCCTTCTCGTCTGGCGCGATCATCGCTGGAGTAAGCCACGCGCTCGGGTATTGATCCGGTCAAGATCGTTTTGGAAGAGGCTCGAGAAAAGGGGGAGGCCGATACTTAACTCGTTGCTATGTGTCCGAGCCTGGACGTAAGCGGGGCGGAGATTTCGCATTTCAATCCCTTGGGGTCGTAGTCGAACGCCACGGAGCCACCAAACGAATTGCGTACCGTGCCGTTCATCATGACGGTGCCGTAACCTCTCCTTGACGGCGGTATCACAGCCGGCCCGTTGCGCTCTAGCCATACGAAGCGGAATTCGAATTCCTTTGGATTAGCTTGCGACGGAAGTATCGACCAAGACACTTCCAGCTCCCCGCCCAGCCGAGAAAGAGCGCCGTATTTCGTCGCGTTCGTTGCGAGCTCATGCGTTACCAGTGCGATTGCCGAAGCCGCTTCGCCTATAAGCGTAAACGCTGGTCCGCTGATTTGTACGAGGTGATCCGCGGTGTAAGGCGCCAAGATTTCCTTCATCAGGTCTGCTAGATCAGTTTGAAGAGCTGTCATGGCCAGGCCTTGCGCACGCTTCATCATGACCAACCGTGCGCCAAGCACCTTTTGAAATTCGGCAGGGTCTGGATGGTTTCGCTGAGTCAGCGTCGCCATAGCACCAATACTGGAATAGAGGTTGTTGATCCTGTGTTGCAGCTCATCCTGCATGATCTGGTTTGATTCGAGCGTTCGGCTGTATTCCCCGATACGGCCACACAGGACCGCTGCTTGGTCAATTATCGCCCGGTGGCTCTTCTCGAGCGGCATGCCAGATTGGCGAATAGCTGCAATGCATCCTTGGGCCTGCCTATCAGAATTGAGTGCCGGAGTTGAGACGATGCTCAACAACCCGTGGTCAGCAAAAACTTTCTTCGATAGCGGGTCGAAACGTGCGTCATCCGCAATTGACGGCGATTCGATTGCGGTACCAGTAATGATTGCTAGCGCACAGGATCCAAGCTCGGGCGTTATGGCCTTGCCGCAGATTTGGCTTCTGAAACTCTCTGGCAGTTTAGGAAAAACGGCGTGCCTGAATGCTCTGCCTGGCTGGTCAATGATCGTGATGCCTATCAAAGTTCCAGGAGGCATTTGTGACTGGATTGTCATCGCAAATTCTGAGAGTAATTCAGGAACTGGCGCTCCTCTGGACATCACATCGAGTGAACGCTCGCGGACTGCATCTAGATACGACGGCATGGTTACTTAAAGCCAAGAGGAGGGGAGGTTCGAAGCGGGGCGGAGTATCACACTGCGGCCTGTTGAATGGAATTCTACGCTCAGTACCGCCAGTCTGATTTGGAGTTCATGGCGCCTAGTGGCTGCAAAGATTGGATCAACGGTCGCTCGTTATCATTCGACTAAATGCACGGAGCGTTCAGCCATGCAGTTCCGGCGAGCGGCGGACCTCCATGCCCGATGCGCGCATCAACTTGCTGCGTGAAGGACAGGCATTTTGATGGGTGGTTTGACCGCCACAACGGTTCCTTGATTCTCCGCCATCTCGTTCCGTCGCCAGCGCGTCGCCGTCTCCGCTTTCTTCGGATCATTCTTTCCATGTGTACATGGCACAGCAGCCAAGCTGGTGATCCTTCTCTTATCGCTTCGATAACACCGATTTCCGATGACTAGAAGCCTTGTGTCTTTGCGGTTGCCTCAAGGTCATCTTCCGGCTCGGATTCCCACAGCCCGTCACCGAGCATTTCAATAACCGAGAACGGCTGTTCATCGCCAAGGACTGTCCCTGCCGCATTGCCCGTCCTCGTAGTCCTTTGCTCACCCTCCGAGTACCACGTATTTGAACGTTTTCCGGCATCAGCATTTGCATCTAGGCGGTCGGGAAGCGTTCGGTTAGCCAATCGATTGCCGTGTCGGCCTCCGCTGCTGAATGGAATGCCCGAAGGAGGGAAGGTAAAACACTTCGTGCTCCACCAGTACGCCATGCACTTTGCGCTCACTCGTCGTGATGTCGTATTCCCGTAGCTGAGGGCATCTTCTTCATGCGGTCTTGCTCGCCGCTTTCGATGCAGGCCGGGACGCTTCGCCACCGGCTACGAATTCGACCGACCCATGTTTTCTATCCGTAATGTGCTTGCCCGGCTCTTCAGCGCACTGGCGAGTGGCGACACGGTCGGACTCAGCAGCGTTGCTGGCGAAGCCTCTATACGGTGGTGAAGTAATGGGGGATATACGGAGAGACAGCCAGAAACAAGAAAGCCCGCACAGGGCGGGCTTTTTAGGTCGTTTCGTAGACTGTCGGAGACAGCTAGAAACAGGTGATTGGTGCCTCGGGGGAGACTCGAACTCCCACTCCTTTCGAAAACGGATTTTGAATCCGCCGCGTCTACCGATTCCGCCACCGAGGCAATGGCGGCGGAGTATAGGGATGTCATCCTGCCCGGTCAACGGCTCGCGTGGTTACTTTCATTCATTTCCGGTAAGCTTTCGCCGCCTTGCGAAACGACCTCCTTCCTTATGCGTGTCTCCGACTTCCATTTCGATCTCCCGGAAAATCTGATTGCCCGTCATCCACTTGCCGAGCGTCGCGCCAGCCGGTTGCTGGTGCTGGACGGTTTGGACGGCACAACGGCGCATCGACAGTTTGCCGACTTTTTGGAATACGTCAGGCCAGGCGATTTGGTCGTGTTCAACAACACGCGCGTAATTCCGGCGCGGTTGTGGGGGCAGAAAGCCTCCGGTGGGAAGATTGAGATTCTCGTCGAGCGTGTGTTGGATACGGACCGCGTCCTCGCCCATGTGCGGGCCAGTAAAGCGCCGAAGCCGGGTGCTCGCCTGCTGATCGAGGGCGGCGCGGAAGCGACGATGGTGGCACGCCATGACGCGCTGTTCGAGCTGGCGTTCGATGAGCCAGTGCTGCCAATGCTTGATCGCGTTGGCCATATGCCGTTACCTCCTTATATAGACCGACCGGACGACGACGCCGATCGTGAGCGTTACCAGACGGTTTATGCGCAGCGAGCCGGGGCGGTGGCGGCTCCGACGGCGGGGTTGCATTTCGATGAGCCGATGCTGGACGCCTTGCAGCAAAAAGGGGTGGAAACCGCCTTCGTCACGCTTCACGTTGGCGCGGGGACGTTTCAGCCGATGCGGGTGGAGCGGGTCGAAGATCACCTGATGCATAGCGAGTGGTTGGAAGTCACGCCCGAGGTCGTGGCGGCCGTTGCCGAGTGCCGCGCACGTAGGGGACGCGTCATTGCTGTTGGCACGACCAGTGTCCGTTCGCTGGAAAGCGCGGCGCGTGAGGGTGTGCTCAAGCCTTATTCCGGCGACACCGACATCTTTATCTGGCCGGGCTACCAATTTCAGGTGGTCGATGCGCTCGTAACCAACTTCCATTTGCCGGAGTCGACGCTGCTGATGCTCGTGTCGGCGTTCGCTGGCTACGAGCAGACCATGGCTGCCTACCAAGAAGCGGTAGCGCAGCAGTATCGATTCTTCAGTTACGGCGATGCCATGTTCATTACCCGTAATCCATCCGCGCGCGGCCCCGAGGTTTAAACATGTCTCGCCAATGCCATATGTCTTTCGAATTGCTGGCGACCGACGGCAACGCTCGGCGTGGCCGGCTCACGTTTCCTCGAGGGGTCGTGGAGACGCCTGCGTTCATGCCGGTTGGTACTTACGGCACGGTGAAGGGGATGACGCCGCACGATGTCGAGGGCATCGGAGCGCAGATCATCCTCGGCAATACCTTCCACCTGTGGTTGCGTCCAGGGACCGAGGTCATCAAGCGGCACGGCGATTTGCATGACTTCATGCAGTGGAAGGGGCCGATCCTGACGGACTCCGGCGGTTTCCAGGTCTTCAGCCTGGGGGCGCTGCGCAAGATCAAAGAGGAGGGCGTGTACTTCGCGTCTCCCGTCGACGGTGCCAAGGTATTCATGGGCCCGGAAGAGTCCATGCAGGTACAGCGCGACCTGGGCTCCGATATCGTCATGATCTTCGATGAGTGCACGCCGTATCCCGCCGAAGCCGACGTCGCGCGTCGTTCGATGGAGCTGTCGTTACGCTGGGCGGCCCGTTCGAAAGCGGCGCACGGCGACAGTCCCGCGGCATTGTTCGGTATCGTTCAGGGTGGAATGCATGAAGATTTGCGCATGCGTTCGCTTGAGGGCTTGAACGAAATCGGCTTCGATGGATTTGCCATCGGGGGCCTTTCGGTCGGGGAGCCGAAGGAAGAAATGATCAGGGTGCTGGATTTCCTCCCCAAGCAGATGCCGGCGGACAAGCCGCGTTACTTGATGGGAGTTGGCAAGCCTGAAGACCTTGTAGAAGGTGTGCGCCGAGGCGTCGACATGTTCGATTGCGTGATGCCCACCCGCAACGCGCGGAACGGACACTTGTTCGTCGATACCGGAGTCTTGAAGATTCGTAACGCGGTGCATCGCCACGATGATTCGCCGCTCGATGCCTCCTGTGACTGTTACACCTGCAAACATTTCTCGCGCGCCTATCTCCATCATTTGGATAAATGCGGCGAAATGCTCGGCAGCATGTTGAATACAATCCATAACTTGCGGTACTACCAGCGCGTCATGGCTGGTTTGCGCGGGGCTATCCAACAGGGTAAATTGGCCGACTTCGTCGACGCCTTCTACGCCCGCCGGGGCCTTCCGACGCCGCCGCTAAACACATAAAAACCACACTAAATTGACTTCGCAACAGGAGTGCTAAATGAGCTTTCTGATTCCCGCCGCCTACGCGGATGCAGCGGCGCCTGCCGGTCCGGCCGGTACTGGCTTCGAGTGGATTTTCCTGGTTGGCTTTCTGGTCATCTTCTACCTGATGATCTGGCGCCCGCAGGCCAAGCGTGCCAAAGAGCACAAGAACCTGCTGGGTGGCCTGCAAAAGGGTGATGAGGTCGTGACTTCCGGTGGTATCGCCGGGCGTGTCTCGAAGGTCACCGATGACTTCATCGTGATCGAGGTTTCCGACAACGTCGAGCTCAAGTTCCAGAAGGCCGCCATTGCGGCAACCCTGCCGAAAGGCACGCTGAAAGCGATCTGACTTTCAGTTTCTTCATAGCATCAACGGGGCGCTTCGGGCGCCCCGCGTCATAACGGGCGGAGTCATGCTCAACAAATATCCTCTTTGGAAGTACCTGCTGATTCTGGCGGTTCTGGCGATTGGCCTCGTGTATTCGGCCCCTAACCTTTACCCGAACGATCCGGCGATTCAAATCAGCGGTAGCAGCTCGGCCACGCGCATTGAGCAGGGGCTTGTCGACCGTGCGGCGCAGGCGCTTCGCGACGCTGGAATCCAGGTCAAGTCTGGCGAGCTGGGCGAGAGCTCCGGCCTCATTCGGCTGACCGCACTGGGCGATCAGCTGCCGGCGAAAGACGTCGTCACTAAAGCGCTCGGCGACGGTTATGTCGTTGCCCTCAACCTTGCGCCGACTACACCTGGCTGGCTGCGCGCGTTGCATGCGACCCCGATGAAGCTTGGTCTCGACCTTTCAGGTGGTGTGCACTTCCTGCTTGAAGTCGACATGGAAAAGGCGATCGATACTCGCCTGAATGTCTACGAGAACGACGTCAAAACGCTGTTGCGCAAAGAGCGCATTCGTTATCGCAGCCTGCCGATTCAGGATGGCGCGATTCAGATTGGTTTTACGGATGAAGAAGACCGCCAGCAGGCGAGCCGTCTCATCGCAAGCAATTTCAATGATTTTGCGGCCACCGAGACTCAGCGCGGTGACCTGCAAGTGCTGCGCCTGGCCCTGACCGATGCCAAGCTGACCGAAATTCGTAACTACGCGGTACAGCAGAACCTCACTACGGTACGTAACCGAGTGAACGAATTGGGCGTCGCCGAGCCGCTGGTTCAGCGCCAGGGCGCGAACCGTATCGTCGTCGAGCTCCCGGGTGTGCAGGATACGGCCGAAGCCAAGCGTATCCTTGGCAAGACAGCGAACCTCGAGTTCCGTCTGGCCGCAGCGCCGGATGCGCCGCGCGCGTCGACAGAAAGCTTCGAGTTCCGTGAGGAGGGCCGGCCGCCGGTCGACCTCGAACGTTCGCTGATCATTACCGGTGACCAGGTGACCGACGCGCAGGCCAGCTACGATGAAAACGGCCGTCCGCAGGTGAACATTCGCCTCGATGGCCATGGTGGCGATTTGATGAATCGTGCCACGCGCTCCAATGTCGGTCGCAGCATGGCGGTGATCTTCATCGAGCAGCGCCCCATCACGCGCACCGTTACCCAAAACGTGGACGGCGTCGAAAAGCAGGTCGAAGTGCCTAGCTTCGTCGAGGATCGCAAGATCATCAGCCTGGCGACCATTCAGTCTGCGCTGGGCAGTCAATTCCGCATCACAGGCCTGAACGGGCAGGGCGAATCTTCAGAATTGGCGTTGCTGTTGCGCGCGGGCGGTCTGGCTGCGCCGATGTACTTCGCTGAGGAGCGCACCATTGGTCCTAGCCTGGGGGCGGAAAACATCGATCGTGGTATTCAGTCCACCGAATGGGCCATGTTGTTTGTTTCCCTGTTCGTGATCGCTATCTACCGATTCTTCGGCGTATTGGCGACAGTGGCGTTGGCCTTCAACTTGGTGTTGCTGGTCGGGTTGATGTCAGTCATTGGGGCAACGCTGACGCTGCCTGGTATTGCCGGTATCGTCCTGACCCTTGGTATGGCGATCGACGCGAACGTGTTGATCTATTCTCGGATTCGGGAAGAGCTTGCGCGCGGTCTTTCCGTGCAGCGTGCGATCCATGAAGGTTTCGACCGGGCCTACAGTGCGATTCTGGACAGTAACCTGACGACGCTATTGGTCGGTGGCATTCTCTTCGCACTGGGCACTGGGCCTGTCAAAGGGTTCGCAGTCACGCTTTCGTTGGGGATCATCACGTCGATGTTCACCGCCATCATGTTTACCCGCGGTATGGTCAACCTGATATTTGGTGGCCGTAACTTCAAGAAGCTTTGGATCTGAGGTCGCCATGATCAAGTCAACTATCCGTTTCATGGCGGTCCGAAACGTCGCATTCGCCATCACTGTGGTTCTTTCGTTGATTGGCCTTGGCGCATTGTTTGCCAAGGGGCTCAACTTCGGACTCGATTTCACGGGCGGCACGCTGATAGAGCTCAAGTACGAGCAGGCTGCCGATCTGGACAAGATCAAGCGTGAATTGACACAGGCCGGCTATTCGGATGCGGTGGTGCAAAGTTTCGGCGCGAGCACGGATGTGCTCGTGCGCCTCGCGGGCGATGATGCGCAACTTGGAAATCAAGTTGCGACCGCATTGCGTGAAGTCGACGCCGGGTCGCAGTTCCAGGTCAGTCGAGTCGAGTTCGTAGGGCCTCAGGTCGGCGAGGAATTGCGCGACCAGGGCGGCCTGGCCATGTTGCTGGCCATGGGCGGCATCATGCTGTATCTGGCGTTTCGCTTTCAGTGGAAGTTCGGTTTGGGGGCGTTGGCTTCGCTTATACACGACGTGATCATCACGTTGGGCGTCCTTGCATTCTTTCAGATTCCATTCGACCTCACGGTGCTCGCCGCGGTGCTTGCGATGATCGGCTATTCGCTGAACGATACGATCATCATCTACGACCGTATTCGGGAGAATTTCCGGGTGCTGCGCAAAGCGTCGCTGGTCGAAAACATCGACACGTCGGTGACGCAGACCCTTCTGCGGACCTTTGCGACGTCGTTCTCGACTGCGTTGGCGCTGATTGCGCTCCTGGTGTTCGGTGGCGATACACTGGCTAACTTCGCGCTAACCTTGCTGGTTGGTGTTGTGGTCGGTACGTACTCCTCCATTTACATCGGGGCCACCGTGCTCGTCTGGCTCAAACTCTCGGTCGAAGACCTCATCCCGCCTGCAGCGGATGCGAACGCGGCGGACGATCGTCCGTAAGCTCCGCCATACGGCGCCTGAGGGGAACTTGGGCGCCGTTTTTACCTCTAACGGGTCGCGTTGAGCGTAGTTAGCTCGTTGCGTATCTAGGAGGTTCATTTGAACAAGTCAATGCTTGTTGGTGCGGTACTCGGTGCTGTTGGGATCACTGCGGGAGGCGCTGTCGCAACGTATAGCCTCGTCGACAAAGGTCCTCAATATGCTGAAGTCTTGGCCGTACAGTCCGTCAAGGAAACGATCAAGACCCCTCGCCAAGAATGTAAGGACGTCGCCGTCACGCATCGGCGCGCGGTACAAGACCAGCACCAGCTTGTTGGAACAGCCGTCGGCGCAATCGCAGGTGGTTTGCTGGGTAATCAAGTCGGCGGTGGCAACGGCAAGAAAATAGCCACCGTTGCAGGTGCTGTGGGTGGCGGTTATGCCGGTAACAAGGTTCAGGAAGGCATGCAGAACCGCGATACCTATACGACGACGGAAACTCGCTGCAAGACGGTCAACGACACGAGCGAAAAGATCGTGGGTTATGACGTCAAATATGAGCTAGACGGTCAGGTGCGGCAGGTGCGCATGGATCGAGACCCAGGTCAGCGAATCCCGGTGCGTGATGGTCAGCTCGTGATGATCGATCAAGCCGACGCGAGCGCAACCGCTGCGCGCTGAGTCATTGTTCGATCCAGACGAAAACGCCCCGCGAGTAGATCGACGGGGCGTTTTTTTAGCGCTTCAGGCTAGGCGGTAGATGCGGCTGAATGGCAGTTAGGACAGCTTTGAAGCATTTAGTGTTGCCGGCCACGATCTGGCCTTTCTCCAAATACTCGTGGCTGCCGCTGAAGTCGCTGACCAGGCCGCCTGCTTCTTGGATGAGCAGGGCACCTGCGGCCATGTCCCACTCGGAAAGTCCGAATTCCCAGAACGCGTCGTAGCGACCCGCTGCAACATAGGCAAGGTCGAGGCTGGCGGCACCTGCGCGGCGTAGGCCTGCTGTTTGCCCAACCAGACTGCGGAACATGTTCAGGTAATTGTCGAGGTGGTCCATCTGGCCGTCGCGGAATGGGAAGCCAGTACCTAGAAGTGCGCCTTCTAGGCCCTTGCGCGTACTGACCCGAAGCCGGCGGCCATTGAGGGCAGCGCCGCGGCCGCGGCTGGCGGTGAATTCTTCCTGGCGGATAGGGTCGAGCACAACTGCATGTTCCAGGCGGCCCTTGTACTTGCAGGCGATGCTGACCGCGTAGTGCGGAACACCACGCAAGAAATTGGTGGTGCCGTCCAGGGGATCGATGATCCATTGATAGTCAGCACCTTCGCCGCTGCCTTCGATCATCCCGCCTTCCTCGCCAAGGATCGAATGGTTCGGGTACGCCTTGCGCAAGATGGCAACGATGGCCTGTTCAGCCGCCTTGTCCACTTCGCTGACGTAATCCTTGGCTTCCTTTTCGCTAATCGAGATTACATCCAGGCGTTCGATGGAGCGGAAGATCAATTCGCCGGCACTACGGGCCGCGCGCAGCGCGATGGTCAGCATGGGCTGCATGGGTCAATCACCTGGAGTCGTTAAAGAAAGCCGGCAATCCTATCAGATTTCCATCGCTCACATAGAGCACCGCGTGTCGCGCCTCGCGTTCGCTCGCGGTGTTCTGTAACATTCCGATCCCGTTTCTGGGTGCTAGGGGGCTCAGGCCTTGCTCGACAACTTCCGCGTCGTACTCGTCAATACCAGTCATCCCGGTAACATCGGGGGGGCGGCTCGCGCGATGAAAAATATGGGGCTGTCGCGGCTCGTATTAGTGGAGCCTGAGGATTTTCCCAGTAGCGAGGCGAATGCGCGCGCGTCTGGCGCTACCGATATCCTCGATCAAGCCTTGGTGGTCGACACGTTGGAAGAGGCCCTGACGGGGTGCAGTTTGGTATTTGGTACCAGTGCGCGAGATCGGCGCATACCTTGGCCGCTGCTTGACCCGCGCGAAAGTGCAAATGTTGGCCTCGAGCAGGCTGCGGTAGGCGGGGAGGTGGCATTGGTATTCGGTCGTGAATACGCCGGCCTTACCAATGAGGAGCTCCAGCGTTGCCACTATCACGTGCATATTCCTTCTGATCCTTCGTTTGGTTCACTGAATCTGGCGGCTGCTGTGCAAGTCCTTACCTACGAAGTGCGAATGGCCTGGCTTGCCGCGCAGGGGCAGCCAACCAAGATGAGCAAGCTGGAAACGACGGCGATGCTCAATGCCGAATTGTGCACGGTCGAAGAGATGGAGCTGTTTTACGAGCACCTCGAGCAGGCCCTGATCGAGATCAAATTCCTGGACCCGCAGAAACCCCGCCATCTGATGGCGCGCTTGCGCAGGCTGTACGGCCGTAGCGCCGTGACGCGCCTGGAAATGAACATTCTTCGCGGCATTCTGACCGAGACGGTGAAGGCTGCGAGAGGCGAATCGCACAAGCGAGACGGCCTCTGAATCTTAAGTGGTTCGCTTGGAGTAGTTTGCCGACCGTAAGGCGGCTCGGTCATTTGGAGCTATGAAAGGTGCGCTATACCCGACCGTTTATATCGGACTTATAGTTGACTTAAATGGTCGGAAAAGCCCATAATTGCCCACAAAACAGCGATCCTTGGTAGCCGCTATGCGTCTGACGACCAAAGGCCGATATGCCGTCACTGCGATGCTCGATCTTGCGCTTCATGCGCAACGAGGGCCGGTGTCGCTGGCCGATATTTCCGAGCGACAGGGGATTTCCCTTTCGTATCTCGAGCAGCTGTTCGCCAAGCTTCGTCGGGGGCAACTGGTTTCAAGCGTGCGCGGGCCGGGTGGTGGATATCAGCTCGCCCGCGAGATGCAAAGTATTCAGATCGTGCAAGTCATCGATGCCGTGAACGAGTCGGTCGATGCCACGAGATGTCAGGGGCTTGGAGATTGTCATTCCGGTGACACGTGTCTGACCCATCACCTGTGGTGCGACCTGAGCCAGCAGATACACGACTTCCTTAGCGGTATCAGCCTTGCGGATCTGGTTACTCGCCGTGAGGTGCAGGAAGTCGCTCAGCGGCAAGACATGCGCCAATGCGGGTCCAAAATGCCGCGCCTGGATAAGATCGAAGCGTCTGCCGTGGAATGAGCGGGGCGCCAGCCTGATAGGAGAAGCTTGATGAAGTCGCCGATTTACCTGGATTACTCCGCAACGACGCCGGTCGATCCGCGCGTTGCCAAGAAAATGATCGATTGCCTCGAGATGGAGGGCAACTTCGGTAACCCTGCGTCGCGTTCCCACTTGTTCGGTTGGAAAGCCGAAGAAGCAGTCGAGAATGCGCGCCGTCAGGTTGCTGATCTGGTCAATGCCGACCCGCGTGAGATTGTTTGGACGTCCGGCGCGACCGAATCCGACAATCTGGCTATTAAAGGCGTCGCCCATTTCTATTCGGGCAAGGGTAAGCACATCATCACGTCGAAGATCGAGCACAAGGCCGTTCTCGACACCACTCGCCAGCTCGAGCGCGAAGGTTTCGAAGTGACCTACCTCGAGCCCGGCGAAGATGGCATCGTCACGCCCGACATGGTTGAAGCGGCGCTGCGCGAAGACACCGTGCTGGTGTCGATCATGCACGTGAACAACGAAATTGGTACCGTCAACGATATCGCAGCGATCGGTGAGCTGACCCGCTCCCGCGGCGTTCTGTTCCACGTCGATGCGGCGCAATCCACGGGCAAGGTCGAGATCGATCTCGACTCGCTCAAAGTTGACCTGATGTCCTTCTCCGCGCACAAGACCTACGGCCCGAAGGGCATTGGTGCGCTGTACGTGCGCCGCAAGCCGCGCGTGCGTCTGGAAGCACAGATGCACGGTGGCGGCCATGAGCGTGGTATGCGCTCCGGTACGCTGGCGACTCACCAGATCGTCGGCATGGGCGAGGCCTTCCGTATTGCCAAGGAAGACATGGCCAAAGATACCGCTCATGTCTTAGCGTTGCGCGATCGCTTCTTCAAGCATGTCGAAGACATGGAAGAGCTGTACGTGAATGGCAGTCTGACGTCCCGCGTGCCTCACAACTTGAACATCAGCTTCAACTATGTGGAAGGCGAGTCCCTGATCATGGCGCTCAAGGATCTGGCCGTTTCGTCCGGTTCGGCGTGCACATCCGCCTCGCTCGAACCGTCCTACGTGCTTCGCGCGCTAGGCCGTAACGATGAACTGGCGCATAGCTCCATCCGTTTCACCTTCGGCCGCTTCACCACCGGTGAGGAGATCGATTACGCCGCATCCAAAGTACGTGAAGCGGTGACTAAGCTCCGTGAGTTGTCCCCTCTGTGGGATATGTATAAAGAGGGTGTCGATCTATCGACGGTCGAATGGCAGGCGCACTGACGCCGCCCCTGATGAGTGAGGAGTAGATAACATGGCATACAGTGAAAAGGTCATTGACCACTACGAAAATCCCCGCAACGTCGGCAAGCTGAACTCGGAAGATCCCGACGTCGGTACCGGCATGGTCGGCGCGCCGGCGTGTGGCGACGTTATGCGGCTTCAAATCAAGGTGAATGAGCAGGGCATCATCGAAGACGCCAAGTTCAAGACCTACGGCTGCGGCTCTGCAATCGCTTCCAGTTCGCTCGCCACCGAGTGGATGAAGGGCAAGACGCTGGATGAAGCTGCACTCATCAAGAACACGACGATCGCTGAGGAATTGGCTCTTCCGCCCGTGAAGATTCACTGCTCGGTTCTGGCTGAGGATGCTATCAAGGCAGCCGTTCAGGACTACAAGCAGAAGAAAGGGTTGGTTTGACGTTTTACCCGCGAGGAGGCTTTTCATGGCAGTCAACATGACCGACGCCGCCGCTCAACACATTCGTCGCTCGCTCGATGGGCGGGGGAAGGGCGAGGGCATTCGGCTTGGCGTTCGCACGACGGGTTGTTCCGGGCTCGCCTATGTGCTCGAGTTCGTGGATGAAATTGCCGCCGAGGACCAGGTGTTCGAGAGTCACGGCGTGAAGGTCATCATCGATCCGAAAAGCCTCGTATACATCGATGGCACCGAACTCGACTTTGTCCGCGAGGGGTTGAACGAGGGTTTCAAGTTCAATAACCCGAATGTCCGTGGCGAATGCGGTTGCGGTGAGAGCTTCAACGTCTGAGGTAACTCGTGGGTACGCCTTGCCATTTTGCGCTTTTCGATCTTCAGCCGGCGTTTTTGCTCGATCTCGACGCCCTGGCGGCGCGCTATCGAGAGCTCGTGCGGACCGTTCACCCTGATCGTTTCGCCGACGCATCCGAGCGCGACAAGCGCATCGCGTTGGAGCAGGCCGCCAGTCTCAATGAGGCTTATCAGGTTCTAAAGAGTCCGCCCCGTCGCGCGCGCTATTTGTTGACACTCCAAGGCGTCGATATGCCTTTGGAGGCGACAGTGCAGGATCCTGAGTTCCTCATGCAGCAGATGCAGTGGCGCGAAGAACTCGAAGACCTGCAGGACGAAGCGGATTTCGACGGTATCGCGCGGTTCAAGCATCGTCTGAAGGATGACCAGGCCCGGCTGAACGCTGAGTTTGCCGAGTGTTGGGATGTGCCGGATAGGCAGGCCAACGCCGAGAAGCTGGTCCGCCGGATGCAGTTTCTGGAAAAGCTCACGCAGGAAGTTCGGCAGCTCGAAGAGCGCCTCGACGAATAAATTCGCGCTGCCCAAGGCAGCGCTTCGATTACGCAGGTACGCATGGCTCTTCTGCAAATTTCCGAGCCCGGTCAGGCACCGCGCCCGCATCAGCGTCGGCTGGCGGTAGGCATTGATCTGGGAACGACCAATTCGCTCGTCGCTGCGGTACGCAGCGGGATCAGCGAGCCGCTTGCCGACGAACGCGGTGAGATCATTTTGCCTTCCGTGGTCCGCTATCACGTAGACCGCGTCGAAGTTGGCCATTCGGCCAAAGCCTCTGCTTCGATCGACCCCTACAATACGATTTCCTCCGTCAAGCGTTTGATGGGGCGCGGGCTTTCCGATGTCACCCTATTAGGTGAACAGCTTCCCTATCGCTTCAGCGAAGGCGAGTCGCACATGCCCTTCATCGATACAGTCGCAGGGCCGCGGAGCCCGGTCGAAGTATCTGCGGATATTCTCAAGGTGTTGAGGCTGCGCGCAGAGGCGACGCTTGACGGTGAACTCGTGGGCGCCGTCATCACGGTCCCGGCTTATTTCGATGATGCGCAGCGCCAGGCGACCAAAGACGCGGCGCGCTTGGCTGGGCTCAACGTTCTGCGTTTGCTGAACGAGCCGACTGCCGCGGCGGTGGCGTACGGCCTTGATCAAGAGGCTGAAGGCATCGTTGCTATCTACGATCTAGGCGGCGGCACCTTCGACATTTCTATCCTCCGTCTAAGCAAGGGCGTGTTCGAGGTTCTTGCTACGGGTGGGGATAGTGCGTTGGGTGGCGATGACTTCGATCATGCCATCGCAGGTTGGATCATAGGCGAGGCGGGGCTTTCGTCCAGTCTTGATGCCACTGCGCAGCGTGAGCTGCTGCGCGCAGCGTGTGACGCGAAGGAGGCACTTTCCTCAGCCGAGACGGTGGAAGTCGCATTTGCTGATTGGCAAGGTCAATTGAGCCGTGAGCAATTTCATGTATTGATCGAGCCGCTACTAGCGCGAAGCCTCAAGGCATGCCGCCGCGCAGTGCGTGATGCGAGCGTCGAACTCGATGAAATAAGCGCCGTCGTCATGGTGGGTGGGTCAACGCGCGTGCCGCGTGTGCGGGATGCGGTAGAAACGATGTTCGGGCGCGAACCGCTGACCAATATCGATCCGGATCAGGTGGTGGCAATTGGCGCAGCCATCCAGGCCGATATGTTGGCGGGCAACAAGCGCGATGGCGGCGATCTGCTGCTACTTGACGTGATTCCGCTCTCCTTGGGGTTAGAGACGATGGGCGGCCTGATGGAGAAGATCGTGCCGCGCAATACGACCATCCCAGTAGCGCGTGGGCAGGAGTTCACGACGTACCGGGATGGTCAGTCCGCGATGATGATTCATGTCCTGCAGGGCGAGCGCGAGCTCGTCAAGGACGCCCGCTCCCTCGCGCGATTCGAGTTGCGCGGCATTCCGCCCATGGTGGCAGGTGCCGCGAAGATCCGCGTTACGTTCCAGGTCGATGCTGACGGCTTGCTCGGCGTGTCCGCGCGCGAGCTGGGGTCGGGTGTCGAGGCGAGTGTGGAGGTAAAGCCTTCCTATGGGCTGACCGATGGGGAAATATCCCAAATGCTTCAGGACTCCTTTGCCAACGCGGGGGAAGACAAGAATGTTCGGGCGCTCCGCGAGCAGCAAGTCGAGGCCAATCGCCTGCTCGAAGCGGTGGCCGGCGCGCTGGTTGCGGATGGTGACCGGCTCCTGAGCCAAGAAGAGCGTGAGGCAATCGACCTTCAGATGCAGGAGCTGAAAGCGCTGGTCGATGGTTCGGATCTGGACGCGCTCGAGATGCAGACGAAGCGCCTTTCCCAGATTACCGATGCATTCGCAGCGCGACGTATGAATGCCTCAGTTAGGGCCGCCTTGGCTGGCCGCAATTTGAATGAAGTCGAGGATTAAAGAAAATGCCACAGATCGTATTCCTGCCCCACCCGGACCATTGTCCAGAGGGCGCTGTCATCGAGGCCAAGGAAGGCGAGACGGTCCTCGACGCGGCTCTTCGCAACCACATCGACATCGAGCATGCCTGTGAAAAATCCTGTGCCTGCACGACCTGCCATATCGTCGTGCGCGAAGGGTCGGCATCCATGGAGCCTTCGGATGAGCTGGAGGATGACATGTTGGATAAGGCGTGGGGGCTGGAGCCGCAGTCACGACTGTCTTGCCAAGCCGTTGTAGCGGATCAGGACCTGGTCGTGGAAATCCCCAAATACACCATCAATCAGGTGTCCGAAGGGCATTGAGTCATAGGAGAAGCGCATGGCGCTTAAGTGGGTGGATGTCCTGGATATCGCGATCGCCCTATCGGAGAGCAAGCCCGATGTAGATCCGCGTTATCTTAATTTCGTCGAGCTTCACCGCTGGGTGATCGCGCTGCCCGAGTTCAGCGATGATCCCGCGCGTGGCGGCGAGAAGGTGCTCGAGGCCATACAAGCGGCCTGGATCGAAGAGATGGACTAAAGACTGCCAGCGTCCGGCGTGCGTTGCAGCTGATCAGAGACGCTTTTACCTGGCGGCGAAAAGCCCCCAAACTGCGATCCCTCGCATTTAACCCGAACCCGCGTATAATTCGCGGGTTTAATTTTCCCGTTTCACCCATCGATTTTTGGAGCATCAAATGGCTGTCGAACGCACTCTTTCCATCATCAAGCCTGACGCGGTTAGCAAGAACGTAGTTGGCGAAATCGTCACTCGCTTCGAGAAAGCCGGTCTGCGTGTTGTTGCAGCCAAAATGGTTCAGCTTTCCGAGCGCGAAGCCGGCGGTTTCTACGCTGAGCACAAAGAGCGTCCTTTCTACAAGGATCTGGTTGCGTTCATGACCTCCGGTCCTGTTGTCGTGCAGGTTCTCGAAGGCGAAAACGCCATCGCGAAGAACCGTGAGCTGATGGGCGCCACCGATCCGAAGAAAGCCGATGCCGGTACCATCCGCGCCGATTTCGCCGTTTCCATCGACGAGAACGCCGTTCATGGTTCGGACTCCGAGGCATCCGCTGCGCGTGAAGTCTCGTACTTCTTCGCCGCTACCGAGGTATGTGCCCGCATCCGTTGATGTCAGGCAGGTGAATCCATGACACAGACAGCCGACAAGACCAACCTCCTGGGGCTCACTCAGCGCCAGATGGAGCAATTCTTCGAATCGATCGGAGAAAAGCGTTTCCGTGCCGGTCAGGTCATGAAGTGGATTCACCACTTTGGCGTCGATGATTTCGATGCCATGAGTAACGTTGGCAAGGCGTTGCGCGAAAAGCTCAAGGCCTGCTCCGAGATTCGAAGCCCGGAAGTGGTCAGCGAAGACATCTCCAGCGATGGCACCCGTAAATGGGTGGTGCGCGTGGCGTCCGGTAGTTGCGTAGAGACCGTCTACATCCCTCAGGGAGGGCGGGGCACGCTGTGTGTGTCCTCGCAGGCAGGTTGTGCGCTTGACTGCAGCTTTTGCTCGACCGGCAAACAAGGTTTCAACAGCGATCTGACGGCTGCCGAGGTCATCGGGCAGGTCTGGATTGCTAACAAATCGTTCGGTACCGTACCTGCCAAGATCGATCGCGCCATTACCAATGTCGTGATGATGGGTATGGGTGAGCCGCTCTTGAATTACGACAATGTCGTCGCAGCGATGAACATCATGATGGATGATCTCGGCTACGGCATTTCCAAGCGCAAGGTGACGTTGTCGACATCGGGTGTGGCGCCGATGATCGATCGCCTGGGTGGCGATATCGATGTTTCGTTGGCGTTGTCACTGCATGCGCCGAATGACGAATTGCGTAACAAGCTCGTTCCGATCAACCGCAAATACCCGTTGGCGGTCGTGCTTGAAGCCTGTAAGCGCTATATCTCTCGTCTGGGTGAGAAGCGCGTGTTGACGATCGAGTACACCCTGCTCAAGGATGTGAACGATCAACCCGTCCATGCCGAGCAGATGATTGCACTTCTTGCGAAAATTCCTTGCAAAATCAATTTGATTCCGTTTAATCCCTTTCCTTTTTCCGGCTACGAACGACCGAGCAACAATGCCATTCGCAGGTTCCAGGACCTGTTGCACAAAGCCGGCCATAACGTGACGGTCCGTACCACGCGCGGCGAGGATATTGACGCTGCATGTGGCCAGTTGGTTGGGCAGGTCATGGATCGGACGCGTCGTAGCGAACGGTATATCGCGGTGCGCCAGCTAGCCGAGGACTCGCAGGGTCGCCAGGCTGGCAGCAACTGAAAGGGAGGGTTTCATGAAATTGCGCGTCGCGCTCGTTCTATTGCTACCCATCGTTTTGTCTGCGTGCGTGACGTCGGGTCAAGTCGACCCCATGGATACGCAGAAAGGGCGTAGTGGCGCGCGAGATGCCTATATTCAGCTAGGCATTGGCTACTTGCAGAAGGGCTACACTGAGCGCGCCAAGGGGCCGCTGTCCGAAGCCCTGAAGTTGGACCCTAGCAACGCCGATGCGCATACGGCGTTGGCGCTAGTCTTCCAAACGGAAGCGGAGCCGACCCTAGCGGACAAGCATTACCGTGAGGCATTGTCGTCACGGCCGAAGGATGCACGAATCCTGAACAACTACGGCAGCTTCCTCTATGAGCAGAAGCGCTATCAGGAGGCGTACCAACGGTTCGAGCAGGCGTCCCAAGACGCGCTCTATGGCGAGCGTTCCCGGGTTTTCGAGAACATGGGTATTGCAGCGCTTGCGCTAGGCAACCGGGATCTTGCAAAAGAGCACTTCTCCCGCTCGTTGCGCTTGAACCGTCAACAACCACGGGCACTGCTCGAGATGGCGCAGCTTTCCTATGAGGACCGTGAATACGTCCCCGCGCGAAGCTATTACGACCGCTATAGCCAGATGTCGACTCAGCAGACCGCGAGCAGCCTTCTGCTGGGTATCCGACTGGCCAAGATTTTTGAGGATCGTGATACCGCGGCCAGCTACGGCCTGCAGCTCAAACGACTTTACCCCGGCTCGCCGGAGTATCAGAAATATCTTTCGGAGCAACGATGAAACCGGCGCAGACCGACACGCTTGCGGGTAGCCGCAATCCAGGTGAGTCATTGCGCAACGCGCGCGAGGCCCGAGGGCTATCCTGCGCGGATGCCGCCCGCCAGCTGAACCTGACCGAAACGTCCCTTCAGCACATCGAAACAGGCGCTTTCGACCGTTTGCCTGGGCACACCTTCGCGCGCGGGTACGTTCGGGCGTATGCAAAATTTCTTGGCTTGGACCAGACTGAAATCGTCCGTGAGTTCGACCAATTCACCGGCACCAATGCCAGTGGTTCGGCTGTTCATAGCCTGGGCCGTATTGAAGAGCCGAGCCGGCTGTCCCAAAACCTGCTGCGTTTGGTTTGCTTCGCCTTGTTGGTACTTCTGGGTGTCATCGGCTTTTTCTGGTGGCAAGAGCAGGGCAGTGGTATTGCTCGCCAGGCGGCCGAACGGGTTGGAATGGAGCAAGTGGAAGTAGACGGTGCCGACGGCACGACGGAAATCCACACGCTCGATGAGCCGGAAGACCAAGCAGTGGCCGACGCGCAAATTCCAGCTGATGTGCCAGCTACCACCGGTGCCGATGTGAACGACACCGATGCGGAAGCAGAGGCTCCCCCAAATTCGCAAAGTGCTCCTGCCGCGTCGCCTCCTGCGGATACCACAGTACCGAATCCCGTTGCGCCCCCAGCCGCGACGTCGAACACGCAACAAGCGCCCGTTACGACGTCGCCTACAGCGGCACCGTCGGCGCCTGCAACGGCGCCCGCTGCTGCGGCCGTTCCCGGACAGGGTTCAGTGAAGATCGTGTTTACCGCAGATTGCTGGACGCAAGTCATGGATGCGGACCGCAAGGTGCTTTCCAGTCGTTTACAGCGCAAAGGCGACACGTTGGACGTTTCCGGCAAGGCGCCGCTCTCCGTCAGGCTAGGTTATGCCCGTGGTGCCGAGGTCACGTACAACGGTGAATCGGTAGACGTGATGTCACGAGCTCGTGGCGAAACCGCAACCCTCACATTGGGGCAATAAGGCGCTTATGCATTCCGAATCTCCAATCAAAAGACGGACCTCGCGGAAGATCTGGGTCGGCTCGGTTCCGGTGGGCGGCGATGCGCCAATTGCAGTGCAAAGCATGACCAACACGGAAACCTGTGACGTTGATGCCACGGTTGCGCAAATCGCCAGGCTCGAACAGGCCGGTGCAGACATCGTGCGCGTTTCGGTGCCCGATATGGATGCTGCCGAGGCGTTTGGACGTATCAAGCAGCGGGTGAATCTGCCGCTGGTGGCCGACATCCATTTCGACTACAAGATCGCGTTGCGCGTAGCGGAGCTCGGCGTGGATTGCCTGCGTATCAACCCCGGCAATATCGGTCGCGAAGATCGCGTTCGCGCCGTCGTAGATGCTGCACGTGACAAGAACATTCCTATACGCATCGGCGTGAACGCTGGCTCCTTGGAAAAGGACCTACAGAAGAAGTACGGCGAACCTACGCCCGAAGCGCTTCTCGAGTCTGCGATGCGTCATGTCGACCACCTCGATCGGCTGGACTTCCAGGACTACAAGGTCAGCGTGAAGGCCAGTGATGTGTTCATGGCAGTGGCCGCGTATCGTCTGCTCGCCAAGCAGATCGAGCAGCCGTTGCATCTCGGCATTACTGAGGCTGGCGGGCTCCGCTCTGGTACGGTCAAGTCCGCGGTAGGGCTTGGCATGCTGCTGGCGGAAGGGATTGGGGACACCATCCGTATCTCGCTCGCGGCGGACCCGGTCGAAGAAATCAAGGTCGGATTCGACATTCTGAAATCGCTACGCCTGCGTTCACGCGGTATCAACTTCATCGCATGTCCAAGTTGTTCCCGGCAGAACTTCGACGTGGTGAAGACGATGAACGAACTCGAAGGTCGGCTTGAAGATCTGTTGGTTCCGATGGACGTTGCCGTAATCGGTTGCGTCGTGAATGGGCCAGGTGAAGCGAAGGAAGCGCACGTAGGTTTGACTGGCGGAACACCGAATAACCTGGTGTACGTCGATGGCAAGCCTGCGTCGAAATTGAATAACGACAATCTGGTGGATGAGCTCGAACAGCTCATTCGCCGCAAGGCGGCCGAAAAGACCGAAGCCGACGCGGCGTTGATCGCCCGCGGTTGATAAGGATCCAATGTGAGCAAGACGCTGCAAGCCATCCGCGGCATGAACGACATTCTGCCCGAGCAAACGCCAACATGGCGTTATCTGGAGTCAACGTTTGCATCGTTGCTCGACGCGTACGGGTATCGCGAAATCCGTCTTCCCATTCTTGAGTTCACCGAGCTGTTCGCGCGTGGGATCGGTGAGGGTACCGATGTCGTCGATAAGGAGATGTATACCTTTCGCGACCGTAACGACGAGTCCCTTACTCTGCGCCCCGAGGGGACGGCAGGCACTGTGCGGGCTGTGCTCGAGCATGGCTTGACCGGCGGTGGTCAGGTTCAGAAGTTGTGGTACACGGGCCCGATGTTCCGCTACGAAAAGCCGCAAAAAGGCCGCTATCGGCAGTTTCACCAGATCGGTGTAGAAGTGTTCAATCTGCCCGGCCCGGATATCGATGCCGAGCTGATCGCCTTGACCTGGCGACTGTGGAAGGCGCTGGGTCTAGGCGATTCGGTCACGCTGCAGTTGAACAGCCTGGGCTCGAGCGAGGCGCGCGGCGTTTATCGCGACGCCCTGGTCGCGTATCTAGAAAAGCATTTCGACGCACTCGATGAGGACAGCCAGCGGCGCTTGAAGACCAACCCGCTGCGAATTCTCGACAGCAAGAACGCGATGACGCAGGCGTTGCTCGCAGATGCACCGACGCTGGCGGATTACCTCGACGATGACTCCCGCGCGCACTTCGAAGGTCTCAAGGCGCGGCTGGATGCCATGGGCATCACGTACGAGATCAATCCCAAGCTCGTTCGGGGCTTGGATTATTACGGCCGTACTGTTTTCGAGTGGGTAACCGACAAGCTCGGCGCCCAGGGAACGGTCTGCGCCGGTGGTCGTTATGATGGTCTGATCAGCCAGTTTGGCGGCAAACCTACTCCGGGTGTCGGCTTCGCCATGGGCGTCGAGCGTCTGGTGCTCTTGCTGGAAACGCTTGAGCGGGTGCCTGAGGCACTGAACGCGCCCGCGCACGCTTATCTTTGTGCTTTCGGCGAAGAGGCCGAGCGTGCGGCGATGGCATTGGCGGAATCGCTGAGAAACGAAGTTCCTGGGTTGCGACTGCTGGTCAATTCCGGCAGCGGCAGCTTTAAGAGCCAGTTCAAGAAAGCCGACAAGAGCGGCGCGGTCTACGCGCTCATCCTGGGAGACGACGAATTGGCGCAGCGTGTGGTCGGCTGCAAGCCGCTGCGCGACGACCGTGAGCAACAGACAATAGGTTGGGATGCGCTAGCTGCGCATCTCGCCACCTGCATTGAGCAGGCTTGAGAACTTCGCAGGAGTAGTGCAGATGGAAGACGATCAGCTCGCGCAGGCGAAAGAGTGGTGGCAGCGTAACGGCAAGCCGCTGGTTTTCGGCGCTATAGTTGCCCTTGCTGCGGTCACCGGGTGGCAGGCGTGGCAGAAACACAAGATGAACCAAGAGCAAGGTGCGTCTTTCGTTTATCAGCAGTTGGTGGAAGCTGCACTGACGCCTGCGGGCAAG
The DNA here is from genome assembly GCF_014647635.1 of Pseudomonas matsuisoli. Taxonomy (GTDB): domain Bacteria; phylum Pseudomonadota; class Gammaproteobacteria; order Pseudomonadales; family Pseudomonadaceae; genus Pseudomonas_P; species Pseudomonas_P matsuisoli. Next base: position 542,004 of record NZ_BMPO01000003.1, on the reverse strand, counting down.
GTCGATGTCGCGAAGGTGAGTGCGTTGGGCGCTGAGCTCAAGGATCAATACGCCGGCACGCCTTACGCGCAATATGGCGCTCTGTTCATGGCCAAGGTCGCGTTGGACGAGAACAAGCTAGAGGACGCGGCGACCGAGTTGCAGGCGGTGGTGGATAAACCCGCGAATGAGGAACTCGGTGAGCTAGCGCGCCAACGTTTGGCCCGTGTGCTGAGTGCCCAGGGTAAACACGAGGACGCGCTGAAGGTACTCGATGGCGCTGCACCCAAGGCCTTCGTGGCGGGTCGAGAAGAGCTCAAGGGCGACCTGCTCGTTCGCCTTAACCGTACCGATGATGCGCATGCTGCTTACCAGAAGGCCAAGGATGCGTTGGTCGACGAGGCTGCAGTGGGTGGCTTACAGATGAAGCTCGATGATTTGGCGAAAGGGGATGCGTGACGTGATGCGTTTCAAGAACTTCGCGCTCTGCGCGCTGGCGGCATTGGTCGTTGGCTGCAGCAGCAATACGAAAGAATTGCCACCCGCCGAGCTGCCAAAATTCCAGCCTGAAGTGCAGCTGGATGAGCAGTGGAGTCGTTCCATCGGCGAAGGCCAGGGCGATACGTACAACATGCTGACGCCCGCAGTGGACGGCGCGAATATTTTCGCGTCCGACATCGAAGGCCGAGTGATGTCCATGGACCGCACCTCGGGTTCGGTCAACTGGCGCAAGGATTTGGATGTGCCTGTCTCCGGCGGAGTCGGTGTTGGGTATGGTCTCGTGTTGGTCGGCACGTTGCGGGGTGACGTCATCGCGTTGGACGAATCCAGCGGCGAAGAAGTGTGGCGCAAGCGTGTCACTAGCGAGGTGCTTTCTGCGCCCGTCAGCAATGGCGATGTCGTGGTCGTGCAGACGCAGGATGACCAGCTCGTCGCGCTGGACGCCGCTACAGGTAATCAGCGCTGGATCTTTGCTAACACGCCTGCCGTGTTGACGCTTCGTGGCACGAGTTCGCCGGTTGTAACCAATCAGTTGGTCATTGCTGGGCTTTCCTCTGGCCGGGTGATTGCGCTCGATACACAACGGGGTTTGCCCGTCTGGGAGCAAACGATTGCCGTGCCGACCGGGCGTTCCGAGTTGGAGCGTATGGTCGATATCGACGGCGACTTGCTCCAGTCGGGCAATACCCTCTACGTCGTCAGCTATCAAGGACGTCTGGCAGCCCTGGACCTTACGACAGGCCGGATTCAGTGGCAGCGCGAGGCGTCCAGCTACAACACACCTGCTCAAGGCTACGGCAGCATCTATCTAAGTGATGCGGGTGGCAAGGTCGAAGGCATCGACGAGGCATCGACGTCGGCGCTTTGGAGTAACGAGGAGCTTGCTCGCCGTCAACTTTCTGCGCCCGCGGTATTCTCGAGTTACGTCGCTGTCGGTGACTTCGAAGGTTACCTGCACTTGCTTAGCCAGGTAGACGGTCGTTTCGTGGGGCGTGCGCGAGTTGATCGCCACGGGCTGCGAGCACGCCCGATCGTTGTTGGCGATTGGCTGTATGCCTATGGCAACGGCGGTAATCTGGTCGCGTATACGATTCGTTGATCACTTCGTCATCGTTGCCAGCAAGCAGCGATGACGTCCAAATGTACGGCCGCTGCTCTTGCAGCGGCCTTTGTGTTTCCTGGATTCCAGCTGGAGGAGCCCTATGGTTCCCGTTATCGCCCTGGTGGGCCGCCCCAACGTCGGTAAGTCGACACTCTTCAATCGTCTGACGAGAACGCGTGACGCCATCGTTGCCGAGTTCGCCGGCCTGACGCGAGATCGTCAATACGGCGAAGCCAAGTGGCAGGGGCGTACCTATATCGTCATTGATACCGGCGGCATTTCCGGGGATGAAGAGGGCATCGATGCCAAAATGGCGGAGCAGTCTCTCCAGGCCATCGAAGAAGCGGATGCTGTGCTGTTCTTGGTGGATTCGCGGGCGGGGCTGACCGCGTCGGATCAAATGATTGCGGAGCACCTGCGTCGTCGCAACAAACGGTGCTTTCTGATTGCTAACAAAGTCGATACGGTCGATCCCGATATCGCGCGCGCGGAGTTCAGCGTGTTGGGCCTTGGCGATGCGCTGCCGATCGCGGCTGCTCACGGCCGTGGTGTCAGTCAGATGCTGGAAGAAGCGTTGGGTGCCTTCCCGAAGGATGACAACAGCGAAGAGTCCGACGCTGTCGAAGACGTACCGGAAGGTGAAGAACTTGCCCGCATACCCGGCCCTAGTGAAGCCGACGGCATCAAGATTGCGATCATTGGACGGCCTAACGTCGGCAAGTCCACACTCGTTAATCGGATGCTCGGTGAAGAGCGTGTCATCGTCTATGACCAGGCCGGTACGACGCGCGACAGCATCTACATTCCATTCGAGCGTGACGAAGAGCACTACACTCTGATCGACACCGCCGGTGTTCGTCGGCGCGGAAAGATCTTCGAAGCGGTCGAAAAGTTTTCTGTCGTCAAGACACTGCAGGCGATCCAAGACGCGAACGTCGTGATCTTCGTGATGGATGCGAAGGAAGGCGTCGTCGACCATGACTTGAATCTGCTTGGTTTCGTACTCGAAACCGGCCGAGCGCTGGTCATTGCGCTCAACAAGTGGGATGGCATGGAGCCGGGCCAGCGGGATTACGTGAAGACCGAGCTCGAGCGTCGGTTGTTCTTCGTTGATTTCGCCGATATTCATTTCATTTCCGCCAAGCACGGGACCGGTGTCGGTCACCTGTACAAGTCGGTCCAAGACTCCTTCCGCTCGGCCATCACGCGTTGGCCGACCAGCCGGCTGACGCAGATCCTTGAAGACGCCATTCAGGAACACCAGCCACCGATGGTGAACGGTCGTCGTATCAAGTTGCGCTATGCGCACCTGGGCGGAGCGAACCCTCCGCTGATCGTGATTCACGGTAATCAGGTGGATGCGGTACCCAAGTCCTACACGCGTTACCTGGAAAACACCTACCGCCGAGTGCTGAAGCTGGTCGGTACGCCCATCCGTATCGAGTACAAAGGCGGCGATAACCCCTACGAGGGGCGTAAGAACAAGTTGACCGAGCGCCAGGTGAACAAAAAGCGGCGGCTCATGAGCCACCACAAGAAAGCTGAGAAGAAGCGGAGGGACAAGCGCTAAGGCTTATCCGTAAAGGTGGGTTAGCCGCAGGCGTAACCCACCGAGCGGTCTACCGGGCTTGATCAGTTTTCGTCGAAGGACTGGTCCATATCGAGTGCGGGCTGCAGGTGACGGGGTTTACCTGCACGACGCGCCGGGTTGCCGACCGCCGTCGTATGCGGTTCCACCGCTTCGAGTACGACACTGCCTGCGCCGACCTTGGCGCCTTCGCCAATTTCGATATTCCCTAGGATCTTGGCACCCGCACCGATCATCACGCCCCGACGAACCTTGGGATGACGATCGCCGCATTCCTTTCCCGTTCCGCCGAGCGTAACGCCTTGGAGAATCGACACGTCATCCTCGATGACGGCGGTCTCGCCGATCACGATCCCCGTGCCGTGATCGAACATGATGCCTTCGCCGATACGGCTGGCGGGGTTGATATCGATCGCCAGACGCTCATTGCAGCGTGACTGAATGAACATTGCCAGTAGGCGGTTACCCTCGCTGTGCAGATGGTGCGCAATGCGGTACGCCTGCAACGCGATGAAGCCCTTGGAAAACAGGAAAACTTCCAGCATCGAATTGAAGGCTGGGTCCCGGGTCGTCGTCGCAGTGAGATCCGCCCATCCTTTGTTAGCCAATTCCGGCGCGTTGCGGTGGATGACAACGAACCGTTCAGCCAAGGTCTGCGCCTGCTCCGGTGTATTGGCCAAGTTGCGACCGATCCTGTAGGCCAGCGCGGAGCCGAGATCGCCGTGGACCAAAATCGCGTTCCGGAGCAGCTCTGTCAGCGCGGGTTCGGCGACGATCGCATGCTCGGCATCGGTACGGATGTCTTGCCAGGCGGACGAGTTGAAGGAAGGGGCTGTCATGAAAAAAACCTGCGCTCCAAATAATGCAGTGATTGCTCAGGATAGGTTACCTCGCCTTGGCGGGATAGGTGCGCCAACGCGTTAGTGCCATCGAGACATCGCGCGCGCTGTTTTGAACGCGCGCTTGATAGAGGCAACGCGCATGCCGGATCGTTCGTCTGCTCGAAAGGCCAGCGTGCGTTCGGTATGCTTTTCGCCGGATGAAACAAACGCGAGTCGACGGCCTGATCATGATTACCAGTAAATTGCCGAACGTCGGTACGACGATCTTTACCACCATGTCAGGGCTCGCGGCGGAAACTGGTGCGGTCAATCTGTCCCAGGGATTTCCAGATTTCGATGGGCCTCAAGCGCTCCGCGACGCAGTCTGCCGGCATATCGCAGAAGGGGACAATCAATATGCCCCCATGATTGGTGTTGCGGCGCTTCGCGAACAAATTGCCGAGAAGATCGCTCGGTGCTACGGCCGTGCAGTGTGTGCAGGCGCTGAGATCACCGTCACACCGGGTGCCACGCAAGGGATCTTCTGCGCGGTACAGGCGGTAGTGCGCCAAAACGACGAGGTAATCGTCTTCGATCCGTGCTACGACAGTTACGAGCCTGCCGTTACGCTCGCCGGCGGAAGGTGCGTTCATGTGCCGCTTGAGGCGCCGTCCTTTTCATTCGACTGGGATCGACTCGAAGCCGCGATCACTGAAAAGACCCGACTCGTCATTCTCAACACGCCGCATAATCCGAGCGGCGCTCTAGTGTCCCGTGATGATCTCGATCGCTTGGCGGCCTTATTGTCCGGGCGCGATATTTATCTCATCAGTGACGAGGTCTACGAGCACCTCGTATTCGACGGTCAGCCCCATGTCAGCGTGTTGGCGCATGAGGCGTTGTACCCACGGGCGTTCGTCGTCAGCTCCTTTGGCAAGACCTACCATGTCACCGGGTGGAAGACAGGCTACGTCGTCGCACCGCCTGGATTGACCGCCGAGCTGCGCAAAGTCCATCAGTACGTGAGCTTTTGTGGTGTGACTCCGCTGCAGTACGCCTTCGCGGATTTCATGGCAGCGCACCCCGAACACCTGGTCGAACTTCCTGCCTTCTATCAGGGCAAACGAGATCTGTTCTGTGACCTCCTGACGCGATCACGTTTCCGGTTCACCCCGGCCGCGGGTACCTATTTCCAGATGGCGGACTATTCGGCGATACGTCCTGATCTCGATGACGTGCAGATGTGCGAGTGGCTGGCGCGCGAGCACGGCGTTGCGGCTATTCCTATCTCGGTGTTCTACGAGTCCCCACCCGAGCATCTACGTCTTGTGCGTTTTTGTTTCGCCAAGCGCGAGGACACGTTGCGTGAAGCCGCTGGGCGGCTTTGCGCGGTATGAGACGTGTCTGAAGGCGATGGTCTATCGGCACTGCCGCACATTGACCCGGCTGACGAATTCATTAGCTTGGCCGGTGATACAGGCGATGCGCTCGTTGCGCGCGACCTCCCAGCGTTGCGCGGGATAGGCCTTCGCCCAGACCTCGTAAAGCTTGCGGTCCTGGGCGGACAGCCGTAACCCGTAGCGCTTGCTCATGTAGAAATGCGTTCTCGCGACGAACCCGCGGATTTCTTGGCGTGGCATGACGGTGCGGCCCTTGAAGTCGACCACGGTCTGGCAGGCGCCGTATTGCGTCGGCTTCTCCGGCGACCAGCCAAAGGAGAAATTGCTGCGGTCGGCATTCACCTCGCCAATGGCCGGCACAAGATTGTGCAGATCCGCTTCCGCAAGTCGATAACGCGCGTCGTTTTTGGCGCAGTTGGCCCGTCCGCCATTCTGCCAGCACCGGCGCTGATGGCCGATCTGCCACGCGGAGACGACGTGTTCCCATTCCACGCGCGCAGCGCGCTTTGGGTTTTTCCGGGGTTTGTAGCCGCAGGAACGCAGGTCGACCTTGTTGCCGGTATAGCGGCAGCCGCAATAGAATTCTACGGGTTGGTCTGCATACAGCTTCCAACCGATCTTCTTGGCTTCGGAAAAGGTCCGGGGAGCGTCGGCAAACGACAGCGATGGGAGGATAAGGAGTAGTAGGAAGGTGAAGCGGAACATGCGGCTCTCAGGTATCGGGAGTTTCGGTCGCGTCTTTGCGGGCCGAGATCATACCTTACGAGGTGGAATGCGCGTTTTTATCAGGGGGGTGACCCTTCCAAAATCAACGCCATTCGCTTTTTTGTAGGAGCCAGCAAGCTGGCGATCCGTCTACTTAACCGTATTGGCCCTGATCGCCAGCAAGCTGGCTCCTACAGAAAGCGGGTTCTACAGCAGCTGCCCGGCGCTACGGTGTTTGTCACCATAACGCCGGCCCTAATCAAGCAGCCTTGGTTTGGGCTTGATTGACCGCACGGTTGAGGGCGCTTATCAGGGCGCGGAAGCTGGCGGTCGTGATGTTTTCGTCGATCCCGATGCCGTGCAATGGGCGTTCGCCCTCTAGGCGAAGCTCGATATAGGACGCCGCTTTTGCATTGGAGCCGGCGCCGATGGCGTGTTCATGGTAATCCATGATCTCCGCCTTGACCGGCAGCGCCGAGACCAATGCCTCCAGTGGGCCTTTTCCCGTACCGTGCCAATGCTGGTTCTGGCCTTCGAACACGACTTCCAGGTCGACGGTGCTCGTACCGTTTTCCTCGTGCAGGCGGTGGCTACGCAGCGCGTACGGTTGGTCCGCCTCGATGTATTCAGTTTGCAGCAGGCTATGGATCTGCTTGGCGGTCATTTCCAGACCCAAACGGTCCGTTTCACGCTGCACGACCTGGCTGAATTCGATCTGCATACGACGCGGCAAGCTGATGCCATATTCCTGCTCGAGGAGGAAGCTGATACCGCCTTTGCCGGATTGGCTGTTAACGCGGATGACGGCCTCATAATCGCGGCCAATATCGGCGGGGTCGATCGGCAAGTACGGTACTTCCCAGAATTCGCCTTCTTTGCGCTGGGCGAAGCCCTTACGGATGGCGTCCTGGTGCGAGCCGGAAAACGCAGTATGGACGAGGTCACCGACATAGGGATGACGGGGGTGAACGGGAATCTGATTGCACTCCTCGACCACTTTGCGCACGGCGTCAATATCGGAAAAATCCAGGCCCGGGTCGATACCCTGCGTATAGAGGTTGAGCGCGAGCGTTACCAGGCACACGTTACCGGTCCGTTCACCGTTGCCGAACAGGCAGCCCTCGACGCGATCCGCGCCGGCCATGACGGCAAGTTCGGAGGCGGCAACGCCGGTGCCGCGGTCATTGTGGGTATGCACGCTGATCAGCACGCTGTCACGCTTGTCGATGTGACGGGCGAACCACTCGATCTGGTCGGCGTAGTTGTTCGGCGTCGCACACTCGATCGTGGCGGGCAGGTTCAGGATCAACTTGTTCGCGGTAGTCGGCTGGAACACGTCAATGACGGCATTGCAGACCTCGACCGCGAAATCGGTCTCGGTGCTGCTAAATACCTCTGGCGAATACTCGAAGCCCCATTGTGTATCAGGGGAGGCGTCGGCGAGCCGCTTGATCGTAGTGCCTGCGGCAACGGCAATCGCTTTGACGCCGGCTTTGTCCTGATTGAAAACGATCTTGCGAAAGCTTGGAGCGCAGGCGTTGTAGTAATGAACGATTGCTTTCTTCGCGCCACGGAGCGACTCGAACGTGCGTTCGATCAGGTCGTCCCGGGCTTGGGTGAGTACCTGGATCGTGACGTCATCCGGGATATGACCGCCTTCGATCAGCTCACGGACGAAATCGAAGTCGGTCTGCGATGCCGAGGGAAAGCCGACTTCTATTTCCTTTACGCCAACGTCTACCAAGCACTTGAAGAACCGCATTTTCTTTTCGGCATCCATCGGCTCGATCAGCGACTGGTTGCCATCGCGCAGGTCGGTGGACAACCAGATAGGCGCTTTATCGATGATCTGGTCCGGCCAGGTGCGGTCGGGAAGTTGCACCGGGGTGAATGCGCGGTACTTCTTGGACGGGTGTTTGAGCATGGTCATGTCGAGTTCTCTTGTTGGCTAGCGCCGATGATCGGCCGGTGGCTTCAAACGGGTTTTAATGCGTTGGAGGCTCACCGGCATAGTCGGGGGCTGACCAGACGTAGGCAGGCATGTTGGCGAAGCAAGATCAGGGTGTGTGGCGTGTTCATGCTCCACACCCTAGAGGCGCTAATTTTTAGTTGCAAGCTTGATCAATAAATTAGTGAATTATTGCCTATATAGGCATAACGCGAATTTATATTGCGCCTTTTTCCCGTTATCTAGCCGCCAATTCTTCCGCAGATTCAGACTGCGCGAATGGCGCGCTGGCACCATTGGCCGGGACGTTGAGAAGGGCTTGCCCTGATTGCCACGCGCGCATGTCCAGGCCGCTTGGATGTTGAAACACGCTTAAGCCAAATTCCGGCAGGATCGCCAGCAGGTGGTCGAAAATATCGGACTGCGTGCCCTCGTATGCGGCCCATGCCACCGTATTGGTGAAGCAATAGATTTCCAGCGGTAGGCCATCGGCGGTTGGGGTGAGCTGACGAACCATGAGCGTCATACCCTGATGAATGCCCGGGTGGCTGCGCAAATAGCGCTCGATATATGCCCGGAAAGTACCGATGTTGGTCACCCGGCGGGTGTTCACGGGCTCTTTTCCGCGCGCCTCCAGGCGCAGGTTCCAGTCATCCAGCTCTTTCGCCTTGTCAGTCAGATAGTCGTCTAGCAGGCTGAAACGATGAAGGCGTTGGCATTCTTCGGCATCGAGGAAATGCACGCTTTGCTGATCGAGTAGCAGCGTGCGTTTTATCCGCCGTCCTCCGGACTCCTGCATGCCGCGCCAATTCTTAAAGGGATCGGTGATGAAGCGTTTCGTCGGGATGGTGGTGATGGTCTTGTCCCAGTTTTGAATCTTGACGGTATGTAGGGCGATATCGATCACATCACCGTCCGCGTTCAATTGCGGCATTTCCACCCAATCGCCGACCCGCACGATATCGTTGGACGAAATTTGTACGCTGGCCACCAGCGACAAAAGCGTGTCCTGAAAGATCAACATCAGCACGGCCGCCATCGCACCTAGGCCCGACAGCAGGATGAGCGGTGAACGATCGATCAGCGTGGCGATGATCAGGATCGTCGCGATCGCATAGACGATGATCTTGACTACCTGCACGTAGCCTTTGATGGGCCGTAGGTGGGCATCGACGCGCCGTTGGTAGAGCAGGTTGACCAGGGTAAGGGCGTTACCGATGGCAAGCGCGACCGTCAGGATCACGAACGCACCGCAGACATTCCTCACGATTTCGACAAGGGCGTCCGGCAGCCCAGGGATCCACCGAATACCCGCGCTCAAGATCAATGCGGGCACCACGTTCGCAAGACGCCGGATGATGTGCACATCCTTGAGCAGCTTGTCCTTGCCCAGCGTGGTTGCGCTCAGGGCCTTGAGCAGCGCGCGGACAAGAATATGCTTGACCACCCAGTTCGCCAGCCAAGCGGCGAGGATGAGCAGTGCAAGCGTCGTGAGGGTATGAAGTTCGGGGTAGCGTTCGAGCCAGTCGATGCTCGATTGGTACAGTGCGGTCATGGCGCGTTCTCAGGTCATAAGGCGCTCGCTCGGCGGGTGTGCGCGAAGCGAGGGGGCGTACCTTACCAAAGCAAGAGGCGCGAATCCGTTACAGGATCTGAGCGTGCCTGAGTATTGCTATCTGCCAGCGTTCGGGGCGGGCGTTGGCCGTGGTTAATGGCGAATGCCTGAATCCACGCGTCCGCCGGCGTCGATGGCGCGGGCGCTACAACCGGACACCGTTGTCGTCAGGCTTACGCGTTGAGCCCCAGTCGCCCCTTGACCGCTATGGCTGGCGACGCAAGTCGATTCGTAGGCCATGACCGGGCTGTCTTCGTACCAGTCGCGGCCCGCGGGCAACAAGTTTGGCGCGGGGCCAAAAGCCGCCGCGCTGGCAAGTGCGCCGTAAGGCGAGCTCGGTGGGGTGTAGGTCGTGACGCCAAACGCCAGGGCAACGGCCAGCGGCACCGCAACGCCCGCGCAAATCATGGGCGGCACGATATGCACTGATTGTCGGCTGGCGCGGTAGAGCTGAATCGCTGCAGCGAGCGCCAGGCTCAGTACCAAGAGGCTGGAACCAAAAAATGCCTGCATGAACGGGTACGTGCCCCACCACCAAAGCGCCCCCGCAACCGGAACCGCCGCGACGAAGGCGACTGCGATCGTCGTGAACGAGAGATCGGCCAAACCGAGATCGCGACGATTGGAGGGTGTCAGATGAGGTGTCGTTGGGCTATCCATAGGGTGCTTTCGGCTGTGGTTCAGACTCGCCCGTTATCCTCTGGCCCATCGGCAATTTCAAGCCGCGTGTGGTCGAAAGGATCACCGTCGGTCGCATAGAGCCCTCTTTGTGTGCAGGCGGAAGGTGTTCAACACGATCATTCGTCATTGCAGGGTTCAGGCACGTACAAAAAAGCACTTTCAAAACTTTTTTCCCAAAGCGCTGCTACAGGTTCTTCTTTTTCAAAGGCGCGCCTGTTACTTTCCCACTGTTGACTGATTCGGTTCACGGAAAGGACTGGTTGCGCTAAAGGAGTAGCTGTCATGCGTCATGTCAATCCCGGTGTTGCTCTTCCTTTTCGTCGAAACCGTGTTCATCGATTCGGCGCTCCATCTTCCTTTCGAGACCTAACCGCTCCCAGGGGTAGTCATCTTGACCCTGGAGAGGCTTTTGTTTTCTGAAAAAGCCAGTTGTATAGGACTTTGCCGACATATACAGCGCTTTTAAAGATCGCATTGTTGGCCATGGAATCAGTGTCTGGTTTACCCATTTGAAAAAGATGACGCTAGGTTAGGATGACTATGAAATATAGGCCGGAAATTGATGGGTTGCGTGCGCTAGCCGTACTCCCAGTGTTAGCTTTTCATGCAGGCATCTCAGGGTTTTCCGGTGGATTCGCTGGCGTGGATGTTTTCTTCGTTATATCGGGTTATCTTATTACGAAGATCATCAGTGAAGAAATGAAGTCGGGAAAATTTAACTTCTTGGACTTCTACAAGAGGCGATCGCTTAGGATTCTACCGCCTCTCTATATCGTTATTTTGGCGACATTGTTGTTGGGCTACATATTCTTACTGCCAGTCGAGCGCCATGAGTTGGCCAAAAGTGCTCTCAGTTCTGTGCTCTTCTCATCAAATATTTTCTTCTGGACAACCTCCGGCTATTTCGATGGCGCCGCGGAGTTGGCTCCACTGTTGCATACATGGTCACTGGGTGTCGAAGAACAGTTCTATATAATATTTCCAATCGTGCTGCTGGTTGCGTACCGCTTCTTTAGAAGTAAACTGCTTTTGCTGGTTGGATTGATGGTCGTAGGGTCCTTCGCACTCAGTGTGGTCGGCGTTATTTATAAACCCAAGGCCACCTTCTATCTGTTGCCATTTCGAGCCTGGGAACTTGGCATAGGGGCGCTGATCGCCTTATCCAGCATCGAATCCAGTCGTTACCTGGGTGCCAAACACGTGCGAACAGGTCTGGGTTTACTGGGACTTTCCTTAATTGCGTTCGCTTACATCTACCTTGATGCGGGTAAAGCATTTCCCGGTTACAACGCCATCTATCCGTGCCTTGGGGCAGCGTTAATTATCCTGGCTGGCCGCGATTCGGTTTCCGGGCGGTTACTCTCCGTAAGGCCGCTTGTCTACGTCGGGCTTATCTCCTACTGCCTATACCTCTGGCATTGGCCTGTCGTGGTCTATCTAAACATGGTCACCGACTATTCAGTGCTTTCGAAAGCACTGATCGTCATCAGCCTTAGCTTTGCATTGGCAATCGCCAGCCGGCACCTGATCGAAATTCCATTCAGGTCAAAACTCAAGGTAATGCACCCGACGCGAGCCGCTTTCGCGTCTACTGCTTCTATTCTGTTGGTTGGTGCTCTATGCGCTGCGACACCCTATATGGGAAGCAAAGGGCTCTTTTCAGAGGAGGAGCTCAGGCTTTCGGAATACTACAACTACAAGGATATGGCTGATCACAAAGTACAGTTTTCGGTCGGTGTTTGTTTTTTCGCTTCAGACACCGAGCATCCCTCAATGGAAAAGATCAGTCGTTGCCTGACCAGTAGCCAGGATAAAAAGAACTATGTCCTTCTAGGTGACAGTCATGCCGCTCACCTTCGCCAAGGGTTGCAGGAGGCGCTGGGCGAAAACGTCAATCTGATGGAGATAGCTGCATCAGGTTGCTTGCCGGTATTGAATACGAGCGGGTCGCGCTATTGCGTAGAAGTGATCGATTACGTGTTGAGGGAATATCTTCCCAGCAGTGAAATAGATGGTGTGATTATTTCTGCACGTTGGCGATCGGACATTCCTCTCGATAGCGTCCTTGAGACCGTCGACTACGTGAAAAGCCTCGACAGAGATGTAATTGTTCTCGGCCCCAGCGTCGAGTACAGCACTGCTTTTCCTTCTGTGCTCGCTCGTGAGTCTCGAGAGAAAAAGTCCGCAGCGCTATACAACGATGTCAAACGTAAATCTCTGGACGAGTTGATGCGCAAGAGTATTCCAGATCAGCTCTATATCTCGACATACGACATCTCATGCCCAACAACCGAATGCACTCGTTTTTCTTCGGCAAACGAGCCCATGTTGTTTGATAGCAATCACTTCACGTTAAGTGGTGCACGCGATGTCTCCAAGGACATTGCCGCGCAAATCAGGACGAGATTCGAGCCAGAGGGTGAGCAGGGGCTTAATGCCGCGAATTGACTGGGCGGTTGTTCATCTTGCATACAAGCCTAGGCCTGAAGCCAGAGCTTGTATGCCTAGCATCCGAGAAGAAAGTTCGGCGCTTGGATTGAGCGCTGCTAGCCTCTATGGCTGATACTTCCCAATGAAGATCGAAGGATCGACCCGGACTCCGTTCAGGCTGACATTCCAATGCATATGCGGACCCGTCGCGCGGCCCGTGGCGCCAACGCGGCCGACAACGCCGCCGCGCGGCATCTCGTCTCCGACCTTCACGTCGATCTTCGACATATGGCAGAACATGCTGATCAGCCCTTGGCCATGGTCGACGAACACCGTTTGACCGTTGAAGAAATAGTCTCCGACCAGGATCACCTTGCCCGCGGCTGGTGCCTTGATAGGCGTGCCGGCGCCGACCGCGAAATCCAGCCCCGAGTGCGGGTTGCGCTCTTCACCATTGAAGAAGCGCCGCAACCCGAATGGTGACGAAAGCGGACCATTCACCGGCAGATCGAATAACAGATTGCTTGGCTGACGCGGGCTGAACTGGTCGTAGGCCTTGGTTTGCTCGGCGAGTTCACGCTCGATGCGTTTGAGGTTGGTCGGGCTCGGGCTGACCTGTTCCTTGTTCTTTAGCGTGATGCGCTGTTCGCGATAGACGCGCGAGTTGACGCTGAACGGCAACTCAACAGGCCCGCTGTCCCGTTCCGTACGAATTTTCTGGGTGCCGGGTTTGGTCGTCAGCGGAATGCCGACGATGGCGATCCAGCGTGCATCGTCTTCACGCACGACCAGTACCGGCTTACCCAGATAGGTCGCGCGAGGCGCCTGCGGGGGATTTCCAAGGTCGATCACCGCAACGCCACCTGGGACCGGCTTGTTCAGCAATCGTGTAATGAAGCCTTCCGCGTGGGCGGGAAGGGCCGTCAACAGGGCAAGGCAAATCAGTACCGGGCGTAACATGGGAGCTCGCGTCAATTAGTTCGAATGGGGAGAAATGCCGAAGCGTTCGGCCAATTGTTGGTGCCACTGGCCCTCCAGCCGCGGCAACTCAGTCGGGCCGTAACACGCGCTGGGTCGTCCGGTGTGCCACGCCCACAATTGATTACCGAAATCGTAATGCCACCACTCGCTGGGCAGGTTGCTGAAACCCGCAGCGGTCATGGCGCGGTGCAGTGTGCGGCGATTGTGGCGTGCGCGCAGCTCGGATTCGGACGTTGCTTCCGACAGCTCGTAATGTGCTGTAAAAGAGCGTGGTCCGACTTCGTCGAAGCGCGAGCCCATGTCCAGTAGCCGACCTTGCGCATCGCAAAGCGTCACGTCGACGGCGCCCCCGGTCAGATGAGGGCTCGGCGCCTGAGGGTTGGCCGACGGCGGTGCCACGAATTGCCGCGTGAGCCGCTCCAAGGTGTCCGGGTCTGCCAATGGATGATGCTGGGAAATCGTCGATTCCAGCGTGCGATACAAATGCTGCTGCACGCTCAGCGGTCGCCAACCGTCGAGAATGACCAGTACATGCCCGTCTGGGAGTAGCGCGCTGGCCTCGAGCAGGCGTTCGAAAACGCCCGTCCTGACATGGCAGTCGGTGACGGCATCGGGAATGCCCAGGTGAAGATAGGCGGGGTACACCCGTAACGCCGGGGCGAGGCGCAGAGTGCAGAGGGGTTCTTCGCACTCCACCACGGGGATCTGGCTGACGTGCGTCCAGTCGGGGTCGTCCACGCGCGGGATGGGTTGGTCGAGCTCGGTCATCGGAGTCGTCTAGTCCAGTAAAGACAGGGTCGTCGGCGTCAGGTGATTGTCTTCCACCCGGACATCGAGCTCCCCGTCACCCAGCTTCGCCCGCAGGCGCTGACCAGGTTGCGTTTGCGATGCAGCGCGTACGGCGCGGCCCTTTTCGTCGAGCAGGATGCTGTAACCACGACCCAGGGTCGCGAGCGGGCTGACCACATTGAGAGTCTGGACCAGGCCAAGGAGTTGCTGGCTGCGCGATTTAAGCGCGTCTTGCATGACGCGCGGCAGACGCTGTTGCAGGTGTTCCAGTCGTTGGCGATAGAGCGATAGCGTGCGACCAGGATGCTGGGCGCCCAGCCGCGTATCCAGTCGAGCCAGGCGTTCGTGCCGCTCGTAGAGTCGGCGATCGATGGCACGAACGAGACGTTGCTCCAGGTCATCGACTCGCTGGGATTGCTGTAGCAACCGCTCGCCGGGATGGCGAAGGCGGCGTTTGAAGCCTTCGAGGCGAAGGGCATCGCGCTGCAGCCGCTGGCGCATGAACAGGATCAGCCGGCGTTCCAGGCCGTCTAGCCGTTGCGCAAGATCGGCGCTGTGTGGCGCAAGCAGCTCCGCCGCGGCGGACGGCGTCGGCGCACGTACGTCAGCCACGAAGTCGGCGATGGATACGTCCGTCTCATGCCCAACGGCGCTTACAATCGGGGTGACGCAGGCATCGATGGCCCGCGCCACGACTTCTTCGTTGAAGCACCAGAGATCCTCCAGCGATCCACCGCCGCGCGCCAGGATGAGTGCATCGAAGCCTTGGGCATCGGCCACTTTCAGCGCCCGAACGATCTGTCCGGTGGCGTCTCGTCCCTGCACAGCGGTGGGAACGAGCGTGAGTTCGACCTGGGGCGCGCGGCGCCGGAAGACACTGATGATGTCGCGAATGACGGCGCCGGTTGGCGAACTGACGATGCCGATTCGACGAGGATGCGTGGGCAGGAGGCTTTTGCGCTCGGCGGAGAACAAGCCTTCGGCGTCGAGCTTGGTCTTCAGCGCTTCGAACGCCGCACGTAACGCACCGTCGCCTGCGGGCTCCACCGTATCGAGGATGAGCTGGTAATCACCGCGCCCTTCGAACAGCGAGACCTTGCCGCGCACCTTCACCGCCATGCCGTCCTTCAGGCTTTGGCGGACGCGCAACGCGTTCTGACGGAACAAGGCGCATTTGACCTGTGCCTGCTGATCCTTGAGCGTGAAATAGATGTGGCCAGACGCTGGGCGGGCCAGATTCGAGATTTCGCCTTCGACCCAGGTGGACGGGAAGACGTCCTCCAGCAACAGACGCGCACGATTGTTGAGCTGGCTGACGGTGAGGATTTCTCGGTCTAGGCCGAGGCGTTCGAAAGGGTCTTTGCGCATGGGCCGATGATAGACGGGCGCCATCCTGTACGAAAGCTGAAGAAACAAACGTTATTGATCCGCGTCAGTACCCTTTCTTTATATAGGGCTACACTTTTCGAGGGAATTATTGTCCCAACCGAAGCGAGGTCGGTGTGACTCGCGACAAACCGTGATTCGCAATGCGAGATAACCGGCAACGTACCGGTATCCGCAATTGATCAGGAGTGCCCGATGGACATGAACCGTCGCCAGTTCTTCAAGGTCGCCGGAATCGGCCTTGGAGGCTCGAGCCTTGCCGCGCTCGGGATGGCACCTACGCCGGCTTTTGCCGAGCAGGTCCGCCATTTCAAGCTCACCCATACGAAAGAAACCCGCAACACCTGCCCTTATTGCTCCGTAGGTTGTGGGCTGATCATGTACAGCATGGGCGACGAAGGTAAGAACGTCGCGCAGAACATCATCCACATCGAAGGCGACGCGGACCATCCGGTCAATCGCGGCACGCTCTGCCCGAAAGGCGCGGGCCTTCTCGACTTCATTCATAGCCCGAATCGCCTTAAGTATCCCGAGGTACGCAAGCCTGGCTCCAACGAGTGGACCCGTATTTCCTGGGATGACGCGATGGACCGCATCGCGCGCCTGGTAAAGGATGATCGCGACGCCAACTTCATCGCCGAAAACGAGAAAGGCGAGACCGTTAACCGTCTGCTGACCATTGGCTTCCTGGCTGCGTCGGCCTCGTCCAACGAAACTGGCTACATCACGCACAAAGTCGTTCGCAACCTGGGACTCTTGGGATTCGATAACCAGGCACGTGTCTGACATGGCCCGACGGTGGCAAGTCTTGCCCCGACGTTTGGCCGTGGAGCCATGACCAACACCTGGACCGATATCGCCAACGCGAACCTGGTTCTGGTAATGGGCGGCAACGCTGCAGAAGCGCATCCGTGCGGCTTCAAATGGGTGACCGAAGCGAAAGCGCACAACAAGGCGCGCTTGATCGTGGTTGATCCACGTTTCACGCGTACTGCGTCGGTCGCGGATTATTACGCGCCGATCCGCATCGGCAGTGACATTGCGTTCATGGGCGGGCTGATCAATTACCTGCTGACCGAAGACAAGATCCAGCACGAATACGTCCGTAACTACACCGACGTCTCCTTCGTCGTGCGCGAGGATTTCGATTTCGACGATGGCCTTTTCACCGGCTACAACGCCGAGAAACGGACCTACAGCGATAAATCCTCCTGGAACTACGAGATCGGCGAAGACGGCTTTGCGGTGGTCGACCCGACGCTGCAGCACCCTCGCTGCGTCTTCCAATTGATGAAGCAGCACTACAGCCGCTACACGGCAGAACTCGTCAGCCAAGTCTGCGGAATGCCGCACGATCGCATGATGAAAGTCTGGGAAGAGATCGCCACGTGCTCGGTACCGGGCAAGACGATGACGATCCTCTATGCGCTCGGCTGGACACAGCATTCGGTAGGCGCGCAGATGATTCGCTCGGCCGCCATGGTGCAGATGCTGCTGGGTAACGTCGGCATGCCAGGAGGTGGCGTCAACGCACTGCGCGGGCACTCCAACATCCAGGGCCTCACGGACCTGGGGCTGCTGTCCAATCTGTTGCCTGGCTACATGACGCTGGCGACGGATCCTGAGCAAAACTTCGACGATTACATCGCCAAACGTACGCTGAAGCCGCTGCGGCCGGGGCAGATGTCCTACTGGCAGAACTACGGGAAATTCCACGTCAGTTTGATGAAGGCGTGGTACGGCGAAGCGGCGACCGCTGAAAACGGCTACTGCTACGACTACCTACCCAAGCTCGACGTGCCTGGCTACGACGTGCTGCGCATGTTCGACCGGATGGGGCGAGGCGAGGTCAATGGCTACTTCTGCCAAGGCTTCAATCCGATCGCCGCACTGCCGGACAAGAATCGCGTGCTCAAGGCCATGACCAAGCTCAAATGGCTGGTGATCATGGACCCGCTGGTCACCGAGACGTCCGAGTTCTGGCGCAATGTCGGGCCTTATAACGATGTCGATCCCGCGGACATTCAGACCGAGGTCATCCGTCTGCCCACGTCCTGTTTCGCTGAAGAGGACGGCTCGCTCGTCAACAGTAGCCGTTGGTTGCAGTGGCATTGGAAGGGGGCGGAGCCGCCGCATCAAGCGAAATCCGATATCGAGATCATGTCCGAGTTGTTCCTGCGATTACGCAACATGTATCGCGAGGAGGGTGGAGCATTCCCCGATCCGATCGTCAACCTGGCCTGGCCCTACAAAGGCGTCGTACCTTCGGCAGAGGAGCTGGCCAAGGAACTCAACGGCTACGCGGTACGGGACATTCCCGACACCACGGGCACCGGAGGGCCGGGAGTCAAGGCTGGTCAGCAGTTAGGCGGTTTCGCCAACCTCAAGGACGACGGATCGACTGCCTCAGGCTGCTGGATCTTCTGCGGCAGTTGGACCGATCAGGGTAACCTGATGGCGCGCCGCGACAACTCCGACCCGTACAACATGAAGCAGAACCTTGGCTGGGCCTGGGCCTGGCCGATGAACCGGCGGATTCTTTATAACCGTGCCTCTGCCGATCCACAGGGCAAACCGTGGGCGGGCGACAAACGCTGCATTTGGTGGACGGGCAAAGCCTGGAGTGGCACTGACATTCCCGACTATCGCCCAGACGTACCACCGGAAGCGGGTATGAACCCCTTCATCATGAACCCAGAGGGTGTGGCGCGGTTCTTCTCGCTCGACAAGCTCAACGAGGGCCCGTTTCCGGAGCACTACGAACCGTTCGAGACGCCGATCGGCATCAACCCGTTCCATCCGAACAACAAGCAGGTCATCAGCAATCCGGCTGGCCGCGTGTTCGATTCGGTGTGGGAAACCCTGGCAGACCACAAGGAGTATCCGTACGCCGCGACGAGTTATCGGCTGACCGAGCACTTCCACTACTGGAGCAAACACTGCCGCCTCAACGCCATCGTTCAGCCCGAGCAGTTCGTCGAGATTGGCGAAGTGTTGGCGAAGGAGAAAGGCATTGCCGCGGGCGATCGAGTGCGATTGGCGAACAAGCGTGGGCATATCGAGGCCGTGGCGGTCGTGACCAAGCGTATTCGCCCGCTGCAGGTGAATGGCCAGACGGTCCACCAGATTGGCGTCCCCATTCATTGGGGCTTCGTCGGTTTGGCGCGTAACGGCTACATCGCCAATACCCTGGTGCCCTTCATCGGCGACGGCAATTCGCAGACGCCCGAGTCGAAGTGCTTCCTGGTCAACCTGGAGAAAGTGTAGATGGCTACTCTCGACATCATCGCCCGCTCCGCGACGACCACGACACCGCCTTCGATCCGTGACATGGATGCGGTGGCCAAGCTCATCGACGTTTCCAAGTGCATCGGTTGCAAGGCGTGCCAGGTCGCGTGTTCTGAATGGAATGACATCCGCGACGAGGTGGGCCACAACCACGGTGTCTACGAGGCGCCGATGGACCTGACCGCCGACTCATGGACGCTGATGCGTTTCACCGAGCATGAAAAGGACGACGGCGACCTCGAATGGCTGATCCGCAAGGATGGCTGCATGCATTGCGCCGAGCCGGGCTGCCTCAAGGCGTGCCCGAGCCCGGGTGCGATCGTGCAGCATGCCAACGGGATCGTGGACTTCCATCAGGAGCATTGCATCGGGTGCGGCTACTGCATCACTGGTTGCCCGTTCGATATCCCGCGCATCTCGCAGAAGGACCACAAAGCGTACAAATGCACGCTTTGCTCCGATCGCGTGGCCGTGGGGTTGGAGCCGGCGTGCGTGAAGACCTGCCCGACGGGTGCGATCGTGTTTGGCACCAAGGAAGAGATGAAGGTGCACGCTGACGAACGCATTGTCGATCTGAAGTCGCGTGGCTACGAAAACGCCGGCCTGTACGACCCAGATGGCGTTGGTGGTACGCATGTCATGTACGTGCTGCACCATGCGGACAAGCCATCACTGTATGACGGCTTGCCAGACGCGCCGGTCATCAGCCCGATGGTTAGCCTTTGGAAGGGCATCACCAAACCGCTCAGCCTGTTGGCGATGGGCGCGGCGGTGCTGGCCGGCTTCTTCCATTACGTGCGTATCGGCCCGCAGCGGGTGGAGGAGGAAGACGAGAGGAAAGAGGCAGAAGCGCACTCGCCCGGGGCTACGTCCACCTCCGCGTTAAGTGAGCCGGCCGTGCATACGGTCGACCCGAGCGTGCAGACCTTCGATCCGAAGCAACCTGACGGCAGGGGATAACCATGAAAAAGCAAATCCTCCGTTACAACGCCAACGAGCGGACCAACCACTGGGTGGTCTCGATCCTGTTCGTGCTTGCCGCGCTTTCGGGACTCGCGCTGTTTCATCCAGCGCTGTTCTGGCTGACCAATCTGTTCGGCGGCGGGCCGTGGACGCGCATTCTTCACCCCTTTCTCGGGGTAGGAATGTTCGCGATGTTCCTTTGGCTGGTGATCCGGTTCTGGCGCTACAACCTGTTTATCAAGAACGACCGCATCTGGCTGAAGAACATCGGCAAGGTGATGAAGAACGAAGAGGAGGGCGTGCCGCCGATCGGCAAATACAACCCAGGACAGAAGCTTCTATTCTGGGCCCTGATCGTCAGCATGCTGGTGCTGGCTGTCACGGGCGTAATCATGTGGCGCGCTTATTTCAGTCACTTCTTTGGCATAGACATAATTCGTCTAGCGTCGTTGTTCCATGCCGCGGCAGCGTTCGTTCTCGTGACCGCCATCATCGTGCACGTCTACGCCGCGATCTGGATCAAAGGCTCGGTGGGCGCAATGATGAGCGGCTGGGTTAGCCGCGCCTGGGCGAAGAAGCATCACGAACTGTGGTACGACGAAGTGATGCGTAAGGAGGAGCGGAAACCGTAGCGCCACGCACAGATACCTTTGTTTTCTGTAGGAGCCAGCTTGCTGGCGATCTGGTACGCAAAGCGATCGCCAGCAAGCCGATCGCGGCCCGGCAGCCTCCTACAGGGTGAGGACGCTGTAGGGCGGGTGTAACCCGCCCTACGACGCTGGTGGCTCAATTACCGCATTCGCGAGCGACCTCACAGGGCACGGTGATCCCTTGAATACGCCGTAGGGTGGATAACCGCGCAGCGTTATCCACCATTCGATCACACCGGTGGATGGCTTCGGCCATCCACCCTACAAGAAACCAGGAGCTCAGCCTTGTCTGCCCAAGTCCTCGAACCGGAGCAGATCGCCGTCTCGGCGACGTCGCTTCCTTATCTGCATCTACCGCCGGAGCGGCTGTTCGCCTTGCGGGCCGAACGGCTTCGGTATCTGGCTGACGATCATCCCCTTGGTGACTACCTGCGCTTCGTGGCGCGTTTGTGCGATGCCCAGCAACAGGTACTCGACCAGCCGCCTGCAAATCTTTCGCTGGACGCACACCGTATCGAACAAAGCATCGAACATGGTCTGCCGCCGTTGTCGACGGACATGCTGCTCCGCGAAGACGGTTGGCTGGTCTTCCTCGATGCATTGTTAGAGCGACTACGCAGTGAGGTTGAGCCTGGCACCGTTGCCGATGCGATTCGGGCGCTGTCCGACGCATCCGTGGATGACCGGCGCGCATGGGCCCTCATGCTGTTGTCGGGGCAATACAGGAGCATTCCCGCAGCGCTGGTGCCGTTTCTGGGTGCGGGTCTTCAGGTCGCGTTCAGTTATTGGCGCGTGCAATTGCCTGAAGGCGCGATCAAGGACATCGGCAGCCATCAGCATTGCCCTTGCTGTGGCTCCCCAGCCATGGCAGGTGTGATTCGCCACAAGGGAAAATACAACGGCTTGCGTTATCTCGTGTGCTCGCTCTGTGCCTGTGAATGGCATCTCGTGCGCGTCAAATGCATTCATTGCGATTCAAGCGAAGGGCTGAAGTATTTCTCGTTCGAGAACGACAAGTACGCCGCTGACCGGGCGCCAATCCGTGCTGAGGCCTGTCCGACCTGTACGAGCTATCTCAAACTCGTCTATCTGGATGCTGACGGGAATGCCGAGGCGCTTTCGGCGGACCTTTCCAGCCTTGCGCTGGATATGCGGATGGACGAGGAGGGCTTTCAGCGCCAGACGCCGAACCTCATGCTCGCCACGGGAGATGGTTGAACCTGGCGATGGAATGAGAGGCATCGAACCATCGCGCGCATGGCGCGCTCCCACGCGATAGAGGTGTGTTGTGGGAGCGCGCCATGCGCGCGATAGCGCTAGATCCCGCGACGGAACCGATGCTTAAAAATACAACCACCACAATCCATTAAAGGCCCCACTGCCGGAGACCACCCATGCCATCCGATCACGCTGCCGAGTCTCGGCGCATGACCGCTGCACATCTGCCGTCCATCGATCATCTGTTACGCCATGCCGCCTGCGAGCCATTTCTCCAGCGCTATGGCCGGGTGGCAACGCTGGAAACCCTACGCGGCCTGCTGGACGAACTTCGCGGCCCGGCGCAGCAGGGTGAGCTCACCCACGCTGAACTCGCGGAACCCGTGCTGTTGGGCCGGGCCGGTGAACGACTGGCCGCGCAGCACCGCAGTCGTGTTCGCCGAGTGTTCAATCTGACCGGCACTGTGCTGCACACCAATTTGGGACGCGCCTTGCTGGCCGAGGAAGCCATCGGTGCCATGACGCTCGCTGCACGCCATCCGCTCAACCTCGAGTTCGATCTGGCAACCGGCAAGCGCGGCGACCGCGATGACCTCATCACGGGGCTTATCCGCGAGCTGACGGGCGCCGAAGCCGTAACGGTGGTGAACAACAATGCCGCCGCCGTGCTGCTGGCGCTGAACAGCCTGGGCGCGCGCAAGGAAGGCATCATTTCCCGCGGCGAGCTTATCGAGATCGGTGGCGCTTTTCGTATCCCAGACATCATGGCCCGCGCGGGTGTAAAGCTGGTCGAGGTCGGCACCACCAATCGGACCCACGCGAAGGACTACGAGGCCGTCATCGGCCCGCGTAGCGGCTTGCTGATGCGCGTGCACACCAGCAATTACAGCGTGCAGGGGTTCACCGCCAGCGTGCCAACGGCTGAGCTGGCGCGTATTGCCGACGCCCACGCGCTACCGCTATTGGAAGACCTGGGCAGTGGCAGTTTGGTGGATTTGACGCGTTGGGGCTTGCCGAAAGAGCCAACCGTACAGGACGCGCTACGCGATGGCGCCGATATCGTGACCTTCAGTGGCGACAAGCTTTTAGGTGGACCGCAGGCGGGCATCATTGTCGGGCATAAAGACCTGATTGCGCGGATCAAGAAGAACCCGCTCAAGCGCGCGTTGCGTGTCGACAAGGTGACGCTGGCGGCTCTGGAAGCGACCTTGAGTTTGTATCGCGATCCAGACCGACTGGGCGAGCGCCTTACGAGCCTGCGCCTGTTATCCCGGCCGCAAGTGGACATCCTGGCGCAGGCACAGCGTATCGCGCCCTTGATGGCAGAGCAGCTTGGCGAACACTGGCGAGTCGACGCGCTGCCAGCGCTGGGGATGATCGGCAGCGGGACCCAGCCGGTGGCCCGCCTGCCGAGCGCCGCATTGTGCATGCGGCCCGAGGTCTCCCGGCGCTGGCGGGGGCGTGCGCTGCGCCAACTTGAAGAAGCATTGCGCTGTCTGGATACCCCGGTGATCGGTCGCATTGACGACGACGCGCTGTGGCTGGATCTGCGCCAGCTCGACGACGAGCCCGCCTTCCTCGCGGGGCTTGCGACGCTGAGTGTCGGCGCGCTGGCGCCATGATCGTCGGAACGGCTGGGCACATCGATCACGGCAAGACGTCGCTGTTGCGGGCACTTACGGGCGTGGAAGGCGATCGCCGCCGGGAAGAGCGCGAGCGCGGTATGACCATCGATCTCGGCTATGTCTACGCACCCCTGATAGCAGACGGGCCGTTGACCGGATTCATCGACGTCCCTGGTCACGAGCGTTTCGTGCACAACATGCTCGCTGGCGCCAGTGGAATTGACCTGGTGTTGCTGGTCATCGCGGCGGACGACGGTGTGATGCCGCAGACGCGCGAGCATTTGGCGATTGTCGAACTGCTGGGCATCGAGCGCGCGATCGTTGCCGTGACCAAATGCGACAGGGTCGAGTCCGTCCGCCTCGACGAGGTCCGTCGCGAGATCGCGGGCCTGCTCGATAGCGGCGCATTCGCCGGCGCGCCCATTTTCCCTGTCTCCAGCGTTTCGAATGAAGGTATCGACGCGCTGCGCGGGGCGCTGATAGACGCGGAAAAGACCTTCGCCCATGAGCAACCCGCCAACGGCTTTCGCCTGGCCGTGGACCGCGCGTTCAGCGTTGCCGGCGCGGGCGTCGTGGTCACCGGGACTGCCTTCTCTGGGCGCGTGGCGGTGGGCGATCAGTTAGTGCTCGGAAATACCGGGCGCCCGGTACGTGTCCGTGGGCTGCATGCCCAGAACCGTGAGGCGCAGCATGCGTCGGCGGGGCAGCGCGTCGCGCTCAATTTGAGTGGCGAGCGGCTGAACGTGGAACAGATCCATCGAGGGGATTGGCTGCAGGCCGACTGGCTGCATGCACCCACGAACCGCGTCGATATCGATTTACACCTGCTCGCGAGTGAGAAAACGCCGTTCAAGCATTGGACGCCGGTGCACGTTCATCTCGGCGCGCAGGATGTCACCGCGCGCGTGGCGCTGCTGGAAGGCGAGGTGTTGCAGCCGGGCGAGCGAGCGTTCGCGCAACTTGTGCTCAATGCGCCCGTGCATGCCGTTCATGGCGACCGGGTCGTGCTGCGTGATCAGTCCGCGCAGCGCACCCTGGGTGGCGGTGCGGTACTCGATCCTTTCGCGCCCGCGCGCCATCGTCGCGCCGAGCCTCGCCGTCTGCAATTGCAGGCGCTGGCTGAGGGCGGTTTCGAGGCGTCGTTGCCGGCACTGCTGGCGCACAGTGACGGCGGGGTGGAACCACGGCGTCTTGAACGCCAGTTCAATCGTCCTGCAGTGGATTGGGCGCTGCCGGACTCGGTTGTGGAAATCACTGCCCGTCAAGGCAAACGACTGTTCGCCCGATCCCGCTGGGCGGCCTGGCATGCGCATTTGCTCGCAAGGCTTCGCGTTTTTCATGACGAACAACCCGATGAGCTTGGGCCGGACCGCGATCGCTTGCGCCGCTTTGCCGCGCCGACATTGGAGCGACCGGTTTTCACCGCGTTGCTTGAAACGCTGATCGCCAGCGGTGACGTCCAGGCCAGCGGACCCTGGTTGCACCTTCCCGATCACCAGGTGAGGCTCACGGGGGAGGAGGAGCGCCTGAAAACCGAGGTAATGCCGCTGTTGCTGGTCGGTCATTTCGATCCGCCCTGGGTGCGCAATGTGGCGCAAACGCTGGGTGCCGACGAAGCCCTCACGCGGCACCTATTGCGTAAGCTCGCTCGTCTTGGCCAGTTGCATCAGGTCGTGCGGGATCTGTTCTACCCCGAGGCGACGGTCGAGGAATTGGCGTCGGTGGTGCTGCGTCTCGAGCGGGAGGAGGGGATCATTCGCGCCGCGGCGTTTCGCACCGCACTCGGCATTGGCCGCAAACGCAGCATTCAGATCCTTGAGTATTTTGACCGCATAGGCTTGACCCGGCGCTTCGGTAACGAGCGCAAGGTTCGGCAGGACAGTGCATTGGCTGGCGGTATTCGGTCCCTGTAGGAGCTCATCGGAATGCGTTCAGCTCATGGACGATCGCTTTTGCTTTTGTAACAAGCCGATCGTGCAACCCAGGCGGCGCACGGCGGGTCGGTATGACATAGGCTCGAAAAAAACGAGTGATCCGATCCGACCCAGGTGATTTGATGAGTAAAGAACGCAGTAACGCCCAACCCGACTTGCACTGTGATGTCGCCGTAATCGGCGCTGGAACCGCTGGCCTCGCTGCGGAACGTGCGGCAAGGCGGCAAGGCGCGAAAACGTTGCTGATCGACGACCAGTGGGCGGGTACCACCTGCGCTTCGGTGGGGTGCATGCCGTCCAAGTTGTTGATCGTCGCGGGTGAAGCGCTTACGGCGGTTAAAGGTGCCGCCACATTCGGTATCGGGGTAGGCGATGTACAGGTCGATGGGCGAGCTGTGATGGAGCGCGTCCAACGCGAACGCGACCATTTCGTTTCGGCGACCAAGAAAGGGTTCGATGATTTACCTGAAGGCGTCGCGCTAACCGCTACCGCCTGCTTCACCGGCCCGGATCGGCTGGCACTGAGCGATGGCAGGACGGTGACAGCCAAGGCCATTGTCATCGCCACCGGTTCTTATCCCGCCATTCCCGAACCCTTCGACACGCTAGGCGATCTCGCCCTGACCAACGAGACGATTTTCGAACTGCCGGATTTACCCAAGTCGCTGGCGGTGATCGGCAGTGGGCCCGTGGGGGTCGAACTCGCTCAGGCCATGGCGCGGCTGGGCGTCGACGTTGCGCTGTTTGCGCAGGACGATTCGTTGGGCGCTGTCAAGGATGAGCACGTACAGGCAGCGCTCAAACGCATCATTGCCCGCGATATGGCGTTGCACCTCGATGTTGAGGTCGATGCCTATCGCGACGGTGAAGAGGTCGTCGTGTCCTGGTCCGGAACTGAGGCGGGGGAGCGCCGCTTCGACTACGTTTTGGTCGCGACGGGCCGGCCGCCTCGCTTAAAAGGGCTTGGGCTTGAAACCACCGGTATCGAGCTGGATGACCATGGCACGCCAGTCTACGACCCGCATACTCAGCGATGCGGTGCGTCATCCATCTTCATCGCGGGCGATGCCGATCACGACCGCCCCATCTTGCACGAGGCTTCGGACGAGGGGGCTATCGCCGGGCGTAACGCTGCTGGCTATCCTGCAGTCGAACCCACCGAACGGACCCCTTCGTTCTCCCTGATCTTCACCGATCCTCCTGTGGCAGTCCTTGGGACTGCACCTGACGAAGACAGCGCCATCGGCACGTCGGACTACCGTGAACAGGGCCGTGCACGAATGGAAAACAAGGCGGAAGGCGTGGTGCGGTTCTACGCGGAGGCCGACACTGGCAAGCTTACCGGCGCGTCGCTCATCGGCCCTGGGATGGACCACATTGCCCATCTACTGGCCTTGGCGTTGATGCGCGGAGAAACCGCCCGCACGCTGCTCGACATGCCGTTCTATCATCCAACCCTCGAGGAAGGGCTCAGGGATGGCCTTAGGGAAATATGCAGTGCTCTACGCAGCGATATGCGTGTAGACCGGGACCAGGGTTGCCCACCGGGCGCGTGAGTGCCAGGCCATTCGATCGACCACAGGGTGTAGGTCGTGCCCATGAGACGTTCGGTTTTTGCCCATGATGAGGTAACTCCCTCACAAGACGTGTTAGCCTTCGCAGCGCTTCGTTAACGGCGTGCCATACCGTGCATGCCTGTGAAGGCGCCCTTCAACGGAAGGCAATCGCACCCGGTGGTGCGGCCGGGCTTCAAACCCGGTTGGGGACGGCAGCCGTTCCTGGGTGAGTTCGACTCTCACTGCCTTCCGCCATCATGTCGCTCGACGGTCACGCGTTACTCCCCACGTATGTACTGCTCCAAGTGCAGGATCGTTTCGGCTTGTTCCGCGACCATTTCCTTGACCAAGTCCCCTATCGATAACAACCCGATCAATCGACCTCTCCCTATCACCGGAAGGTGGCGTAAATGGCGTTCGGTCATCAGCGCCATGCACTCGTCGAGACTTTGCTGCGGTAGCACGATGACCACGGCAGCCGTCATGATGTCGCTAACAGGCGTGGCATAGGAGGATCGCCCCTTCAGCACCATCTTGCGGGCGTAATCGCGCTCACTGACGATGCCGACCAATTCGTTGTCTTTCAGCACGGGTAGGGCGCCAACATTCTTGTCCGCCATCAGGCGCAAGGCATCGAGTACGGTGGCCTCGGGCGCGATGGTATAGACGTCCTGTTGCTTTTTGCGGCTAATCAATTCGCCTGCGGTTTTCATAGGCAGCACTCCTTGCGGATAGGTGCATGGGGCAGGATCGGCCGTAGGGTTCGGCGATGAACCATACGGATGGATCGTCCACATCTGTCGCCGAGCGTGCGCTTGTTCAGCGCATTCCCATTTATCCAGAGGCGTCATCGAGTGCACGCATTGCGTCAGTGATCGGCCGGTCGTCGCGTGGATGAGCAAGCAGAGCGGCGTTGCCGACCATTTGGGCGAAAGCGCTTGTCGGCCATTACCCCAGGGATGGGGTCTCAGCGATAATGCAGGCTTTCAATAAGACTGCTTTGAGCCTGCCGCCATGAATGCCCGATCCATATTGGTTCCACGTCTCTCCCGTGTGCCTGCATCTGAAGCGGTCGCTCAACGCGTACTCGCTTGGCTCGTGCGAAACGACGTGGTGAACGGTGTGCCATCCACCTGTGGCGCCATCGGTACCCGGATGGCGTATGCGATAGGGCCCGGCGCGCGAACGTTCGCTCAGGCGCCAGAGCGCCTACCATTCGATGAGGCGGTGAATGGTCTGGAAATCGTTACGCGTCGGTGTATCTACACCCCGACGACGAATTTCAGAGAGGAAGCCGGTTGCCCTGAATGCCGGCAAGAGGTCGGCGAACCGTTCTTCGAGAATCTGGACGAGTGGATGGCGGGTGACACCGACCATTTCGAGTGCCCGGAGTGTGGTTTCGAAGACGAGGTGAACAACTTCCTTTTTTTACAGCCCTGCGGGTTTTCCGATCTGGGATTCATCTTCAATGGCTGGGGCCATGCCGGATTCACGCCGGATTTCATCGAGCAGATGGCCTCTCGAATCGGATTTCCCCTCGTGGTGGTTCGCGCGGACGACTGACGCTGCGGCACCCTGGCCATCCTGCGTTGCCTAACGATTACCGTGATGAACGAGGAGAAAGGTCATGACGCGAGAAAGCCAATCCAACGAGGTCGATGGCGACCGCAAGCAAGAAAAGGCGCAACAGGTGCCCGAATCGCTCAAGAAACTGAATGAGCAGGGTGAGCAACCTCGACCCGAGAACGATGTACAGCCTGATCCGGACAGCGAGGCGGACGCTGGCCGCTGAGCGCTCCTGCAGGGCGGCTCGGTAACGAGCAAGCCCTGTACACGCTTCGACAGATGCCCTGGCCACCGTTTTGTGTTCCCCGTCGTGGGAACGGGCCGGGCTGAGATCAGTCCTGCCCGCGACTGCGGAACTGCGTGGGGCGGACCGAGCCCCGGTCCAGGACAATGGCGGATCACGCTACTGCGCAGCTCATTCCCCCTTTACGTCTTATAACCGCCAACGTTCGCGGGTGTGGGAGCGAGCCATGCTCGTAACAACTCACCTCACCTGCTACCGCGAACGGTAGGGTGGAATCGCCGAGGGAAATTCTCTGTCCACCGCGCGGACATGTCGGTGTCCCGCCATTCGCTCCACTACCGCTACCGCTACCGCTGCCTGCTCAATCGGTAGGCCGATTCTCTTCACGCTTTCGCTGGAAAGTCCGTCCTAGAGCGGTTCTCCTCCAACATTCGGTAGCACTTTCCTAATTTCTCGAAATCCTGTGGAAGGTTAAGGTCCGCCCCTTCGTGTGATCGATATAAAAACAAGCCTGGAGATCTCCTTTTGCTTACGCTGATTGGCCTATTAACAATGGGCGCGCTGGTTCTGCTTTTAATTGTTGGCCGCACTTCCCCGGTAATCCCCCTCATCTCTGTCCCGTTGATCGGCGCGTTATTCGCAGGATTCGGTCCCGCTGAACTGACAACGTTTTTCAACGAAGGCATCGGCAAGGTCATGCCGATCGCTGTGATGTTCATCTTCGCGATCATTTTCTTCGGTGTCCTGCAAGACACCGGCCTGTTCCGTCCGCTGATCAACACAATGGTGCGGGTGACCCGGGGTAACGTCGTGGCCGTGGCGGTCGCTACCGCGATCATCGGCATGCTGGCGCATCTTGACGGCGCGGGCGCTACTACCTTCCTGCTCACCGTGCCTGCTCTTCTGCCGCTTTATCGCGAGTTGCGGATGAGCCCGTACCTGATGTTGCTGCTGCTGGCGATGGGGGCGGGTATCTTCAACATGCTGCCCTGGGCCGGGCCGCTGGGGCGTGCGTCCGCGGTGACCGGGATCGATCTCACCGAACTCTGGCGCGGGTTGATTCCCGTCCAGGTGGTAGGCGCAGCGCTGCTCATCCTTCTGGCAATCGTGCTCGGTCTGCGTGAGCGCCGCCGTATCGATAGCGGAACGAACACACCCACCGCCGAAGCGAGTCAATCAGTGAAGGCGGGCATCGAGGAGTTGAGCGAGGAGGCCCGCGCGCTACAGCGACCGGGCCTGATGTGGTTCAACGGCCTACTGTTTCTTGCCGTGCTGGTATCGCTGTTCAGCGGCGCACTGCCCGCCGGCTATATCTTCATGATCGCGCTGTGCATTGTGCTGATCGTGAACTATCCCGGTGGCAAGCAGCAGATGAGCCGCGTTACGGCGCACGCAGGCGCAGCGCTCAACATGGGCATGATTATCTTGGCCGCGGGCACGATGCTGGGCGTGCTCGCTGGCACGAAGATGCTCACGTCCATCGCCCAGGATCTGGTCACCGTCCTGCCGGAGGCGTCCATTCCGCTGCTGCATATTATCCTTGGCGTATTCGGTCTGCCGATGGAGTTGCTGCTCAGCACGGATGCGTATTACTTCGGGCTGATGCCCATCGTGCTCGAGGTCGCCGGTACCCATGGCGTCGATCCTGCGAGCGTCGTGTACGCGTTGATGGTAGGCAACATCATCGGCACATTCATCAGCCCGTTTTCGCCAGCATTGTGGCTGGCTCTGGGACTTGCCAACCTCGATCTCGGGCGCCATATCCGCTACTCGCTCTTCTGGATGTGGGGCTTCTCGCTCGTGCTCCTGGCGTTTTGCTGGTCGTGGGGCTTGCTCTAACGCAGCGTCGACCAAAGAGACCGCCACGAGTAACGCGCGCGAACGGTGCTGCGACGCAAGTGGCGGATCAAGCTACGAAACGGTTAATCCGCCCTTCAGCGGACCGGCCTGCGGTTTATGCCGCAGGCCGGTGACGGTGTCCCCTTCGTCGTTCGCCTATTTGCAACAATGACTATCGGCCTCGTCTATTCCGGCCATTTCAGTGAACTCACTTGTAACCAGACGTGTCCCCTTTAGGTTGGCTTCGAGTCCGCCCGGACTTATCCGTATGTCTAACCAATAACAATCAGGACATGTTATGGAGTCTGTATCTCGTTCCGCTACGACAGTTGCACCCACTCGTAAAAGCCTGGCTGCGTGGATCGCTCTAATCGCTGCGCTGGGCGGCCTGCTGTTCGGCTACGACACCGGCATCATGGGCGTCGCCCTGTTAGGGCTCGGCCGTCAGTTCGCGATGGACGACACGACCAAGCAGCTGGTGACCGGCGCCATCATCTTTGGTGCATTGTTCGGTTGCCTGCTGACAGGCCCGCTTTCCGACCATCTCGGGCGGCGGCGGACGATCATCGGGGTCGGTCTGGTGTTCGCAGTCGGCTCCATCCTGTGCGCGATGGCCCCGAGTGTTGGCTTCCTGATTGGCTCCCGCTTTTTGCTCGGCCTTTCCGCTGGCAGCGCCACGCAGATCATTCCGGTGTATATCGCTGAAGTCGCGCCGCCTCAGCACCGCGGCAAGCTGGTGGTGCTCTTTCAAGTCATGGTGATGACGGGAATCACCGTCGCGTATTTCACTGGATTCGTTCTCGGTGAGGAATGGCGCTGGATGTTCGGGCTTGGGGTGGTGCCGGCCATGGTGCTATTGATCGGGATGTTGATCCTGCCGGAAAGCCCCCGGTGGTTGCTCGTGCAAGAGCGGGAGGCCGATGCACTGGCTGTCTTGGAGCGGGTGCGGGGCGACACAGACTGGGCCCACAGGGAGCTTGCGGAAATCAAGACGGTCAGTCAGCAGCACGAGGGCTCCTGGCGCGATCTGGCTCAGTCTTGGGTACGCCCGGCAATAGTCGTCGGCGGGGCCATTTCCATGTTTTCGCAGATCACCGGTGTTAACGCGATGATCTACTACGCGCCGACCATTCTCGTGCAATCCGGCTTTACTGAGCAGGTCGCTGTACTGGCTACCGGCAGCAGCACGATACTTGTTGTCTTGATGACGCTTTACGGTAGCTACCTGGTGGACCGTATTGGCCGGCGACGCTATCTGCTGGCGATGATCCCCGGATCGGTCGTCGCACTGGCCGTCATGGGCTATCTCTTGCTGGGCGATGGACCCAGCGGGCCCACTGAACAATGGTTGGTTGTGCTTTGCCTGGCGGCCTACCTGGTATTGAACTGCGGCGGGTTTGGCGTGTGTATCTGGCTCATCAACTCCGAGGTCTATCCGCTATTCGTACGTGGCAAGGGGGCGAGCCTGGGAGCGTTCAGTCACTGGTT
Organism: Pseudomonas matsuisoli; assembly: GCF_014647635.1. Lineage (GTDB taxonomy): Bacteria > Pseudomonadota > Gammaproteobacteria > Pseudomonadales > Pseudomonadaceae > Pseudomonas_P > Pseudomonas_P matsuisoli. Next base: position 509,707 of record NZ_BMPO01000003.1, on the reverse strand, counting down.
CTTCGATTTGCTCGTGACCTTGTGCACCTTGAGCCTAGTGGCGGCCTTGGGCGTTTCCCAGACGTTTTGGCTTTATGCCGCCATTTCAGCGCTCGCGGTGTTTTTCATCTGGCGCTACGTGCCGGAAACCCAGGGTAAGAGCCTGGAGCAAATCGAACACGAACTACGCGCGCAGCGCTTTTTTCCCTTCCAGAAAAAGGCTTGAGGTGCCGCCCACAGGCGAAAGGGCCGTCAGAGGAGAAGGGCTGCGTGCCCAATGAAAAACGCCCGGGCGATCACTCGCTCCGGGCGTTCCTGTTCTTGACGACTGTCAGGCCATCACTCGAAGCCGTACCAGGCGTCGAACAGCTCGCTGATTTCGACGTTGGTGACTTCTGAGCGCGCGTTCAACCAGCTCTCTAGCGCCTTGCGATCATCTTCGCTTGGAGACGCGTAGCGCTTGTTCGCCATGACCGTACCTTCGAGCCATTTGGGATCGAAGCCGCCGATGTAATCCAGTTCACGTGCTTCGACATAGTCGATGAAGGCATCGAGGAAAGTGTCCAGGGCGTCCTCGTCCAATGCTTCCTTGAAGGACACCTTCAATTCGAACGCGTGTTCCTGGAATTCACCGAGGTAGAGCTTCTTGCGCAGGCGACGCTTCATCTTGCGCAGGCGTTCTTCGTTGAGCGTTGGGTTGACCATGGTTCTGCCTTCATCTGGGGAATCAATGTGCCGGCGCGGTGCCGGACGGGGCACATTATTCCCGTCCAGCCCTGCGCTTGCTACCTCGACATCAGGATTTCAGGTCGGAAAGGCCTTTGAGCAACGCTTCATGGAACTCAGCCGGGGCCTGAATCTGCGGGGCGTGGCCTAGCTTCTCGAATTCGACGAGGGTGCTGTTTGGGATCGCTTTGGCGGTGCGCTTGCCCAATTCAGGATAGTTACCGAGTTTAGCCTGGATGTCCTTCGGCGCCTTGGCTTTGCCGATCGCCGTGTTGTCCTGCAAGCCGATCAGCAGCAGCGTCGGCGCCTTCAGCTGGCCGAACTCGTAGACGACGGGCTGGCTGTAGATCATGTCGTAGAGCAGTGCGGAGTTCCAAGCCACGAGGTTCTTGCCGGGGCCGTTGAAGAGGCCTGCGAGCATGTTCACCCAGCGGTCGTATTCCGGTTTCCAGTCGCCGGCGTAGTAGGTCTTACGCTCATACTCGCGGATGCCCTCGGCCGTGGTTTGCGCTTCGTTCGCATACCACTGATCCACGGTCTGATAGGGCACGCCCTCGACCTTCCAATCTTCCAGGCCGATAGGGTTCACCATCACGAGTTGCTCGACTTGGTCGGGGTAGAGCAGTGCGTAGCGGGTGGCGAGCATGCCGCCGGTGGAGTGGCCGAGAATGGTGGCCTTGTCGATCTTCAGGTGGTCGAGCAAGTCATGCGTGTTATGGGCCAGTTGATGAAAGCTGTACTGGTAGCGCAGCGGTTTGGTGGATTTGCAAAACCCGATCTGATCCGGTGCGATGACGCGATACCCAGCATCACTCAACGCCTTGATGCTGCCTTCCCAGGTGCCCGCGCAGAAGTTCTTGCCGTGCATGAGCACAACGGTACGACCATTGGCGTTTTCCGGCTTGACATCGATGTACGCCATTTGCAGCTTTTCGCCTTGGGACTGGAATTCGAAGCGCTCGACGGGACGGTCGTAGTCGAACTCTTCGAGCATGGCGCCGTAACTCGGGGTTTCGGCAGCCATGACGGGTGTGGCGGAGGCGAGGAAAAGGGCAGGCAACAAACGTCGCATCGGAACAGCTCCTTGTTGGCTATGGAAGAAGAGGCGCGTCATTAACGCAGAGCGTTTCCTCGGCGGCGACGAACCTTATGTAACCGGATCTTTGGTCACCTCGATGACGTCGGGGTTCGCGATGTTTTGCGGAACGTTGTTGAAGAACGCTGTGACGTTGTCGAAGGCGTCGCCGAAGTAGAGCTCATAGCCTTCTTTTTCGACATACCCCAGGTGTGGTGTACACAGGGCGCGCGGGTGCTTGAGCAGCGGGTTATCCGACTGTAGTACCGGTTCCTGCTCGTATACGTCGACGGCTGCCTGACCGGGGCGTCCGGCATCAAGCGCCTTGAGCAGGGCGCCGGGCGCGATCAGTTCGGCGCGGCTGATGTTCACCAGCAGGGAATCAGGCTTCATGCGCGCGAGATCGTCGGGCGTAACGAGGTGGCGGGTCCGTTCGCTCAGCCGCAGGTTCAGGCTGACGATATCGGCTTGCTCGAAGAAGGTTTCGCGGCTTTCCGTTGCCGTGTGCCCGTCGGTGATCGCCTGTTGCCGGGAGGTATCGCTACCACAGACGAGAACCGTCATGTCGAAGGCAGCGGCATAGCGCGCCAGGCGCTGCCCGATCTTGCCGTAACCCCAGATGCCGAGCGTCTGTCCGGCGAGTCGCTGGCCTACATTGATCTGCCAGGCGCCATCGCGGAAGGCACCTACTGCGGGCAGGAGCTGACGCCGAGCGGTCATGATCAACCACCAGGCGAGCTCGGCCGGCGCGATCGGAGAGCCACGGCCTTCTGCCACGGCCACGCCATGGCGTGTACAGGCCGCGAGATCGAGGTGTGCGGAAACCTTGCCAGTTTGGCTGATGAGCTTGAGGTTTGGCAGGCGGGCGAGGAGGGCGTCGTCGATACGTGTTCGTTCGCGGGTGAGGACGAGTGCATCGGCGTTGGCGAAGCGCTCGGCCAGTGTATCGATGTCATCGACACTGTCATGGAACACCTCGACGTCGTGACCATCGAGTTTGGAGAAGCAGTCCAGCGAGCGGATGGCGTGCTGGTAGTCGTCGGGGATGATGACTTTCATGATGGCTCCGAGGCGGTTTTTGTTGGTATCGGGTGATCGGAGAGTAGCAAAGGAAGGCGCGTCGTCATCAGACGGTAGTGGTGTCCCGAATTTTGTAGGGGCAGCGATAGGCACAAAGCGGCGACCGTCATGGCGTATTTGTTGAATTTGAAATCGCTTTCGCAACACCGTCTTCGAACCTGCGGCCACTATTACCAGCCGTTCACCCATCTCTTAGCCCAACTTGCAAATGCCCGCTTTCTACAGCCGGGCCTCCTGGGTATAATGCCGCGCTTCCTTTTTCCCGACTGGGAGCCCCCGCCATGCTGCGCATCAGCCAAGAAGCCCTGACTTTCGACGACGTTCTCCTCGTGCCCGGTTATTCCGAGGTGTTGCCGAAGGATGTCAGTTTGAAGACCAAACTGACCCGCGGAATCGAGCTGAATATCCCGCTGATTTCTGCCGCGATGGATACGGTGACTGAAGCCCGTCTGGCCATCACCATGGCGCAGGAAGGGGGCATCGGCATCATTCACAAGAACATGACCATCGATCAGCAAGCCGCCGAAGTGCGCAAGGTCAAGCGCTTCGAAGCCGGTGTCGTCAAGGACCCGATCACCATCGAGGCCGACGCCACCATCCGTGATCTGCTGGATCTGACCCGCCTGCACAACATTTCCGGCGTACCTGTCCTGTCCAATGGCGATCTGGTCGGGATCGTCACCTCGCGCGACATTCGCTTCGAAAACCGTCTGGAAGCCACCGTTCGCGAAGTCATGACGCCAAAAGAGCGTCTAGTGACCGTGAAAGAAGGCGCTGCCAAGGACACCGTTCGCGAACTGTTGCACAAGCATCGCATCGAGAAAGTCCTCATCGTCGACGATGCCTTCACGCTCAAGGGCATGATGACCGTCAAGGACATTGAGAAAGCCAAAGCCTACCCATTCGCCAGCAAGGACGAGCAAGGCAGCTTGCGCGTCGGTGCGGCGGTCGGAACGGGTGCGGAGACGGGCGACCGCATTGCGGCATTGGTCGCGGCGGGTGTGGACGTGATTATCGTTGACACGGCGCATGGTCATTCCAAAGGCGTGATCGACCGCGTGCGTTGGGCCAAGCAGAACTTCCCGCAAGTCCAGGTCATCGGCGGCAACATCGCCACCGCCGAGGCTGCGCTGGCGTTGGTTGAAGCCGGTGCGGATGGTGTGAAGGTCGGTATCGGCCCTGGCTCGATCTGCACCACGCGTATTGTCGCGGGTGTGGGCGTGCCGCAGATTTCCGCCGTGGCCAACGTCGCCGAAGCCTTGAAAGGCAGCGGCGTGCCATTGATCGCTGACGGTGGTATCCGTTTCTCTGGCGACCTGTCCAAAGCCATCGTTGCGGGTGCCTACTGCGTCATGATGGGGTCGATGTTCGCCGGTACCGAAGAAGCGCCAGGCGAAATCGAACTGTTCCAAGGCCGTTCCTACAAGGCATACCGCGGCATGGGCTCGCTGGGCGCGATGGCTCAGTCCCAGGGCTCTTCCGACCGTTACTTCCAAGATTCATCGGCGGGCGCTGAAAAGCTCGTCCCTGAAGGAATTGAAGGGCGTGTTCCGTACAAGGGCACCCTGTCAGCCATCATTCACCAGCTGATGGGCGGGCTGCGGTCCTCGATGGGCTATACCGGTTGCGCCGATATCGAACAGATGCGCACCAAGCCTGAGTTCGTGCGGATCACCGGTGCCGGCATGGCCGAATCTCACGTCCACGACGTGCAGATCACCAAGGAAGCCCCGAACTACCGCGTAAGCTGATTCGGGCAGGGTGGATAAGGCGTTACCGTCATCCGCCCTGCGGTCCCGATGGGCAGGGTGGAAACGCGCAAGGCGCTTTTCCACCGCTGCCAGGCCACCTGATACATGCTGGAGCTGGACACGGTGCAGGAAGACCCGGCAACCGTCTCCAGCTTCTGGCTCTTAGATTCAGTACTTTCCTAAGGAAAGCCCTATGTCCCTTCCTGACATTCACGCCCACCGCATCCTGATTCTCGATTTCGGCTCCCAGTACACCCAGCTCATCGCACGCCGCGTGCGAGAACTCGGTGTCTACTGCGAACTGCACCCGTTCGACATGACCGACGAAGACATCCGTGCCTTCGCCCCGCGCGGCATCATCCTGGCCGGCGGCCCGGAGTCCGTTCACGCCGCCGACAGCCCGCGGGCACCGCAAGCGGTCTTCGATCTGGGCGTGCCTTTGTTCGGTATCTGCTACGGCATGCAGACCATGGCCGAGCAGCTGGGCGGCAAGGTGCAGGGCTCGCAAATCCGCGAATTCGGTTACGCCAAGGTCGATGTTGTCGGCAAGAGCCGACTGCTCGACGGCATCGAGGATCACGTCGACGAAGACGGCGTGCTGGGGCTCGACGTCTGGATGAGCCATGGCGACAAGGTTTCGCAGTTGCCCGAAGGCTTCCATGTACTGGCCAGCACGCCGAGCTGCGCGCTGGCCGCGATGGCGGACGACACCCGTGGCTGGTATGGCGTGCAATTTCACCCGGAAGTGACCCACACCAAGCAAGGTGGTCGCATCCTGTCGCGTTTCCTGCTGGACATCTGTGGCTGTGAAGCGCTGTGGACGCCGTCCAACATCGTCGAAGATGCCGTTCGCCAAGTGCGCGAGCAGGTTGGCGACGCCAACGTACTGCTCGGTCTGTCCGGTGGTGTCGATTCGTCCGTGGTCGCGGCGCTCTTGCACAAAGCCATCGGCGAGCAGCTGACCTGCGTCTTCGTCGACAACGGTCTGCTGCGGCATAAGGAAGGCGATCAGGTCATGGCCATGTTCGCCGAGAACATGGGTGTGAAGGTCATCCGTGCCGACGCCGAAGCGCAGTTCCTCGGTAATCTCGAAGGCGAAGCCGACCCGGAGAAGAAGCGCAAGATCATCGGCCGTACCTTCATCGACGTGTTCGATGCCGAATCCAGCAAGCTGCACAACATCAAATTCCTCGCCCAGGGCACGATCTACCCCGACGTGATCGAGTCCGCCGGTGCCAAAACCGGCAAGGCGCACGTCATCAAGTCGCACCACAACGTGGGCGGTCTGCCGGAAGAGATGAACCTGGAACTGGTCGAGCCCCTGCGTGAACTGTTCAAGGATGAAGTCCGCAAGATCGGCCTCGAACTGGGCCTGCCGCATGACATGGTCTACCGCCACCCGTTCCCGGGCCCAGGCCTGGGCGTGCGTATCCTGGGTGAAGTGAAGAAGGAATACGCCGACCTGCTGCGTCTGGCCGACCACATCTTCATCACCGAACTGCGTAATGCCGGTTGGTACGACAAGGTCAGCCAAGCGTTCGTGGTGTTCCAGCCAGTCAAGTCAGTGGGCGTGGTCGGTGATGGTCGCCGCTACGCATGGGTCGTCGCACTCCGCGCGGTCGAGACCATCGACTTCATGACCGCACGCTGGGCGCACCTGCCGTACGAGCTGCTGGAAAAGGTCTCCAACCGCATCATCAACGAGATCGAAGGCATCTCCCGCGTCACCTATGACGTGTCCAGCAAGCCGCCAGCGACGATCGAGTGGGAATGATCCCGCGTAGGCTGCCGATCGGCAGTGACCGCTAGGGTCGACAAGAAGCCCGCGTGAATGCGGGCTTCTTGCTTTCTGAATGTCGCACCCTTCGGTCAATCCGGTTTTCTTCCGATCGCCATGAAGGCCCTGGTGGGCAGGTGGATGGTGCCATCCGCTGCGCTATAACCGTCGAACGCCGCTTCCAGCGATGCCCTGAGCGTCTCCGCCTCGCGCGTATCCAGCGCCGCGTAGCCAGGAAAACTTCGGAACAGCGGATCGCATTCACTCACCACGTCGGTGGACGACAAAGGGGTCCAATCGGCCTCCACCACCTCTACCTCGATGTCGACGCAGCCCGCGTCGGCCAAGCTCTGCCGCAATGTTTTCGCTGAGAAGCTCGGGAACAAGCCTGCGGGCCAAAGTTCTCGGGTCGGGTATAGCGCATTGAACACGCGCCGCAAGAGATGCGCAGGTGAGCAGTCGTCGTGGTGCGTCCACATTGTCAGGGCGATTCGGCCGCCCGCGCGAGTGACGCGCAGCATCTCGCTGAGCCCCGTTCGCCACGTGGCAAAAGCGAGAACGCCAAAATGGGAGACCGCGATGTCGTAGGTTTCATCGTCGATGGCCAAGTTGTGTAGATCCAGCACCTGGGCCGAGGACGAAGGGAATTCACGCAAGCGGTCCGTGGCGCGCGCCACCATCGCCGGATTGATATCCGCTGCCAATACAATGGCGCCGCGTTCCGCCGCGGCCCTGGCCAGGCCGCCGGTACCTGCAGCGATATCGATTAAGGTGCACTCATCGAGCGGCATCAATCGGTCCAGCAGCTGAAGCGCGAAGGGCTGGGTGGTGCGCTCGCCCATCCGCTCGTAAAGGCCAATGTAGTCGGCAATGGTCAACATCATACGTTTGTTCATTCCGCGTAGATCCTGTCTTGGCCCTCATCAGGTCAGGCCTCGATAGGCTCTTGTCGATGAACGACCAAACGGTTCCACGTGGGCGATTGCTCGTGCGCCCCCGCCTGCCGGTGTGTCCAGCGGAAAAGGGCAATCTTGTGCGGGCTTATTGGCGCCGACTTTCGAGGCGGAACGTGTTTAAATGGCGGTGTTTGTTGAACGACCTGCTGTTTTCCGCACGACCAGCCTATGCGTCCCCTCTTTTTTTGCCAGTAGCGAACCCGTCGTCCCGTCACCTGTTTCGGGAAAACTGTCCGGGTTCTCCATGGCTATTTCGCCTGCTGCCGCTTGAATCGGACGATCCGTCCCCCTCATATCGAAGTGATTTTGCAACATGACTCAAAGACACAGCCTTCCATTCGTGGTGTACCTGCTAGGACTCACCATCTTTACGTTGACCACCGCTGAATTCATGGTGGCGGGCATGATGCCCGCTCTTTCCGAGGCATTTGGTAAAAGCGTAGGGGAGATTGGCTATCTAATTTCCTGGTACGCGCTGGGCATGGCGATCGGTGGACCGATCCTGACCGCGACGCTGTTGGCGCTACGCATCCCTGATAAGCGCGCACTGGTCTGGTTGCTGGGCCTGTACGTGGTCGCGAGCCTGCTCGCTGCGCTGTCGACGGATTATGCGATGTTGGCCTTCACACGCATCCTGATGGGGGTCGCCAGCTCTGCGTGTATCGGTGTTTCGTTGACGATCTGTGCGGAACTGGTGCCGGCGAATGAGCGGGGCCGCGCAGCCTCGATCGTGCTGGGTGGTTTGATGCTCGCACCCGTGTTTGGGGTGCCTGGTACGGCGTTGATCGAGCAGTTTTTTGGCTGGCGCGTGAGCTTCGCCGCCATTACCGTGCTCGCCTGCTTTTGCACGGCCATCGTCATGGCTCGGGTACCCGCCTCCGCAGGGCCGGAAGAGGTCAGCCTGGCGGATGAATTCAGCTTGCTGTTCAACCGGCGGCTATGGGCCGCGTACGCCACGAGCGGGTTGATCATTGGTGCGGCAATTACCGCAGTCAGCTACTTCGCGCCCGTCTTTACGGAATTGGCGGGTGTCTCGCCGCGCATCGTGCCGATGCTCTTGATCGCGTACGGGATGGCGAATGTGGTCGGTAATCTGGTCGTCGGACGCTTCGCCGACCGCTACATAATGCCGATTCTTGCCTTCGGTCTGTTGGTATTGGCACTCGCGCTGGCGAGTTTTGCGCTGTTCGCCCACCACCTCGTTCCTAGCCTGATCGCGTTCTTTATCGTCGGGCTGACAGGTGTCTCGCTCAATCCTGCGATGGCGGCAAGGGTGATGGGAACCGCCTCGCCGCGCCCCTTGGTGAACACCATGCATACGTCGGTGATCACCAGTGGCATCGCGTTTGGTAGCTGGATCGGGGGCGCGGGTATCGACGCAGGATACGGCCTGACGTCGCCACTGTGGATCGGCTGCATCATGGCTTCGATCGGCTTACTAAGCGTATTGCCGTTCCTGTCTCGCCGTGAGCGGACCTGCACGGCGGCCCCCTGTTCTAACGTCACAGGCTGAGTGCCGACGGGGGGAGTTTATCGTTGCAGCGCGGACGCCGGGTTTGCGGCTACGCCGGTCTAGAGGTATACCTGCAAGCCGGGGTGCGTGCACCCTCGAACGGCAGTACCTCTCGTAAACCGGATTCTGCGTATTCGCGCGTGCAACCACGAGGAGAAACGGATGGCCCGCCTGACCGCCAAGGATTTCCACCCCGAACTGCTCGAACTCTACGACTTCTATGTGCATGGACGAATTTCCCGGCGTGATTTCCTCGACCGTGCCGCGAAGTATGCGGTTGGGGGGATGACCGCCTTAGCGCTGCTGTCTTCTCTGAGCCCGAATTACGCGATGGCTCGGCAGATCGAGTTCACCGATCCCGACATCGTCGCGGAATACATCCGCTACCCCTCACCGAATGGGCATGGCGAAGTCCGAGGTTACCTCGTTCGCCCGGCCAAAGCCGAGGGCAAGGTGCCTGGGATCGTGGTCGTACACGAGAACCGTGGGCTTAACCCCTATATCGAGGACGTCGCGCGTCGGGTTGCAAAAGAAGGATTTATCGCACTGGCGCCGGACGGTCTCAGTTCGGTGGGTGGCTATCCCGGTAACGACGACAAAGGCCGTGAGCTTCAGCAGAAAGTCGATCCGGAGAAGCTCATGAACGATTTCTTTGCCGCCATCGAATACCTCCAGCAAAGCGACCTGACGACCGACAAGATCGGCATCACCGGCTTCTGCTATGGCGGTGGGGTATCGCATGCGGCTGCCGTGGCGTACCCCGAGCTTGCGGCGGCGGTACCGTTCTACGGGCGTCAAGCGAAGCCGGAGGATGTGTCGAAGATCAAGGCGCCACTGCTGATTCATTTCGCTGAGACTGACCCGAACGTCAACGCGACGTGGCCGGCGTACGAAGCGGCGCTGAAAAGCGCAGGCACGACATATGAGGCGCATATCTATCCCGGCACCAACCATGGTTTCCACAACGACTCGACTCCGCGTTACGACGAAGCAGCAGCGAAACTGGCCTGGGAGCGAACCGTTGCCTGGTTCAAGCGCTATCTTGCGTAAATGAATCCGCGGGGTCCTGCGTCGGTTCTGCGCAGTAGACGAGATCCAGCGCACGCTCGGTGCCGCAGCCAATCTCGGCGCATAGCGCCGGGGACCGTAGTGGCACCGCTTTCCACGGTAGACTGCTGGCAGTCAGTGCACGCACGCCAAGCTGCGTGCACTGACTGCATCAGAGGATGGGCTTGCCGCCGGTGACCGCAATACGTGCGCCAGACGTGTAACTGGATTCATCCGACGCGAGCATGACATAGGTCGAGGCGAGCTCGACGGGTTGCCCAGGGCGACCCAGTGGCGTTTGCCCGCCGAAGTTTTCCACGGCGTCTTCGGGCATTGTCGAAGGAATCAGTGGGGTCCAGATGGGGCCCGGCGCGACACTGTTCGCGCGGATGCCCTTCTCACCAAGCAACTGCGCCAAGCCTGCGGTGAAATTGGCGATAGCACCCTTGGTGGTCGCGTACGGCAGCAGGGTAGGGCGGGGCATGTCCGAATTGACCGACGTGGTATTGATGATCGAGCCACCTCTGGGCATGTGCTTCACGGCGGCCTGCGTGATGCGAAACATCGCAGTGATGTTGATATCGAACGTGCGTACCCATTCCTCATCCGGAATGTCATCCAGCGTGAAGTGGGTCATCTGGAACGCGGCATTGTTCACTAACACATCGATACGGCCGTAGCGTGCGACGGTCTGTTCGACAATATCCAGGCATTTCTCGCGCGCTGCGATATCGCCGGGGAGTAACAGGCAACCACGACCGGCCTGTTCTACGTACTTAGCGGTGTCTTCGGCATCTTCGTGTTCATCGAGGTAGGAGATAGCGACGTCCGCGCCCTCACGCGCAAACGCAATTGCGACGGCGCGACCGATGCCACTGTCACCCCCGGTGATCAAGGCGACCTTGCCTTTGAGTTTCCCGGATCCTTTGTAGCTCTCTTCGCCACAGTCGGGCCGAGGATTCATTTTCATCTGGCTTCCCGGCACTTGCTGCTGCTGTCGGGGGAGCGGCGTGCTTGGGTAATCGGACATTTAATGTCTCCTTAATCGGGCGAGAAAATCAGTGCGTCACTTGGGTGTCGTGACGATGGGTATCTTCGTCGGCCAGTCGTTTGACGCTGATTTCGCGGATCCCCAGTCGATCGGCCTCATCGAGCGCTACGCGCTCATCCTCTAACAACTCCGAGTTCTGCAGGGCGGCTGCCTCGAACGAGGCGTCGCCTCCGTGTACATGCATCAGATGGCGCGCGGCGCTGCCTTCCTGAAAGCGTGCAGTCTGCGCCTCGACAACGACCATGCGGGGCGCATCGAGATAGCGATAATTGATTTCGTAGGTATAGCGTTGGGCGATCATGTGGCCTCCAGCAAGCCGACGTTACTTCTATCTCGACAGGCAGGCTTTTTGCGATGTTCCCGACGCGTTCACCAGCGGTCGCTGGGCGCAATGCAATCCGTCGCCCACGGTGTAGAGCGATGCTTTGGACGTTGTTATGAAGCCTGGCGGATTCTCATGTACGTGCCGGAGCGCGGGAGGCAGCTACTTTGCGAGGGAAGCGGCGAAGGAGACGGAAGGCGGCGGATTACGCCACCGCGCGGCTAATCCACCCTCCGTAGTAAATGGGCGTCTCAGTGCAAGGCAAGGTCGTGAATCGTAGGGTGGAATCCCGAGGGGCTTCCACCGCTCACCGCGGATCGTTGTTTCGTGGTTTACGCCACAGCATGCCAATCCACTGCGTTTCTTAACCGAGTAAACCTGCGCGCTCCCAGCCAGCGCCAATGCCGGAATCTGCGGCCAGTCGTTGACGAATTTCCAGGACCAATTGCGCGGTCGTCCGCAGGCTGTCCAGTTGCTGCATAGGGTGGCGAGCGTCGTACAGCAGGACTTCCCCTTGGCTATGGGGCTGGCTGATGCGGATCTGGTAATAGGTGCCGTCGGGTTGGCAGGAGCACTGCAGCGGTGCGAAGGCAGTTTCGACGATCGAGACTTTATCGATGAGGGCGGACATGGGGCGTACCTCTTGTAATTATCGAGGAATGACATTCATCGGCTGTCGAAAAAGTTGCCACCTTGCCCGGCTGTCCATGCGACCAGCGTGGGAGTTTGGTTCGTTTATTTACAGGCCGCGATAGTTGGGCAGCGACGCCGAACTACTGGTTCAGGAGCGTAAAGACAAAAATGGGTTGCCGCTTGGTTTGTCAGACGGAATGCATGTTCATTAGCGTGCTTATTTAGCGCGGGCTGAGGTCGACATTGCGCTGAAACGATTAAGACGGGGATAAGTTAAACGTGGCTGTAAGATGCGTTGAAATGTCCTGTAAATCGTTGTGCCGTAGCTTCTGTCGCCTGTAGAGGTGTCTCCGGCCAGGTAGTTTTATGCATGGCGGTCACCTCTATACCACTGAGCGCGTTTTTGCCGGTCAATGAGGTAAAAGAAGAGTTCGAAAGCAGGTCATACGCTCGTCGGCGTATTTAGCGCTTAAGCACGATGACGCTTCATATTTATCGTTGCATTGCTATCAATGCATATTAGTTACACAGCACAGTGCTATTAGAAAATGGCCAGAGGTTTTGTGGGAGTAGGTCGGGCGGCGATCCGCCCGACCTACTCCCACATTCGAACTGCGAGCGCGTTAGCGCGCGGCTTCGAAAGTTATTGAAAGGGTGGCGTAATTGGCAGCGATCGCTTGTGTGCAGTCGCCTGGTAGATACGCAAGATCGTTGTCCGCGCATCGTCGGGAATGGTTTTGCCTTCGAGGAAATCGTCGATGTCTTCGTAGCGCACGCCTAGTGCTGTCTCGTCGGCATGGCCCGGGCGGAGGCTTTCCAAGTCTGCCGTCGGTACTTTGTCCACCATCGTCTGTTCCGCACCCAGCCATCGGCCTACTGCGCGCACCCTGCGCTTGTTCAGGCCGTAGAGGGGAGCGACGTCGCACGCGCCGTCGCCATGTTTGGTGAAAAAGCCCATAAGCGCCTCGGCAGCGTGGTCGGTGCCGATGACCAATCCGTCCCGCGCACCGGCGATGGCGTATTGAACGATCATGCGTTGGCGCGCTTTGATGTTGCCGAGCACGAAATCCTGATGGGCGTCGTCGCGGAAGGCCAGTTTGGCCGCGGTTAACTGCTCCAGGGTCGCATCGGCCGCCTGTTTGATATTCACCGTCAGGGTCTCATCCGGTTTGATGAACGCCAGGGCTGCCTGTGCATCCGCCTCATCGTGCTGTTCGCCGTAGGGGAGGCGAACGGCAATGAAACGCGCATCACCACCTTGTTCGCGGAAGCGTTCGACCGCACGCTGCGCTAAGCGACCGGCAACCGTAGAGTCCACGCCACCACTTATGCCCAATACCAATGCATTACGGTTAGCGGCACGTAGTTGATTGCAGAGGAATGTGATGCGCTTTTCGGCCTCGCGCTCGGCATCGAATGCTTGAACCACCTCAAGGGCCTGGATGATCGCGTTTTGTTCGATATCGCTCATCGATTTTGCTCTCCTTCGATAATGTTCAGGTGAAGCGTGGGGATACGGCCGAGCGCGTAATGTGCCGCATCGTTGAGAACATCGTTACGCTCGCCGTCGAAATGACGGGTTTCGCTGTGCAGATGGACCGCGCCGTCGATGCGAAAGCCCCATGCGATACACACGGTACCGGGTGGGATGTCGTCCATGGGTTCCGGCCCGGCCACGCCCGTGGTTGCCACCGCGATATCCGCTGGGCTGTCCTTCAGCGCGCCTTCGGCCATGGCGCGCGAAACGGCTTCGCTGGTGAGGCCGTGTTGTTCGATCGTGTCGGGCGAGACACCGAGCAGTCGAGTTTTCGCAGCGGGGGAATACACGACATAGCCCGCGTCGAGGTAGCTGCCAATCCCTGGGTAGCACGCCAGCAGCTCGATCATCTTTCCCGCCGTGCAGGACTCGGCGGTGGTGAGTTGTACGTCGTGGTTCTGAAGGTGCTCGATGAGGTGTTCGACGTCGTTCATGGGAAGACCTTGCTCAAACCGGGGCAGCGGATCGAGTGGCCCGCTACCTAATGTCTTTCAAACGTTTTGTGTGAGTGCCCGCTTTACGGGCGTTGCCGCGTTCAGCACGGCGATATTTGATAGAACCGCACGGCAACCTCGGGGTTCAGTCCCGTAGCCGGGGTGCAGCTTGGGACAGGATTTGTCCTGCGATAGGGTTTGGTCGAGGTGGTTATTGCACGATCGCTCGCGACTAAAGCGGATGGCCGCCCCGTCGCCCCACGAGGTAGCGCCGACGGGTTGCCCTTAGTCGCTTATCATCCAGCGTTTGCGGATCCAGCGGCGCTGGCGTGGTGTGGTGAACTGTTTGGTTTGGTGATCTTCAGCATGAAGGCCGCAAATGCCCTCACAGCCAGTCAGTTCATAGCCGCGCATGACACCGATCGCGTCGGGCTCCGAGCTGTAGTAGGCGATGACGCGGATTTCAATGGAGTGAAAGGTTAGCCCGTCGCTGGGAAACAGGTGCTCGTCCACGTCCAGGGCATGCTTCTTCGCGGTGCGGCGAATCAGGGCGGCGAAGCTGCCGATATGGGTGAAATCGCCTTGGCGCAAAGGGCCCTGGTGCGTTGCCTGGCTGAGCACGATTTCGCGCGGGTTATCCTCGTCGCCTCCTTCACGCACATCCGTGACATCGCAGGCGTAAACGCCTTTAGAGGTATGCAGCAGAAAGAAGATCTGGTTGATGAAGACCGGCTCTGCGCTCATGTTCGAAATTAGGCAGAGCGAATTGAGGTCACGCCCGGCACCGCGATTGATGATGAGCTTGGGACGGCGCTGCCGCCGGTGGCTCAAGAGCAGCAGGTGTGCGTAGAAGATCCAGACGCAGAGGGTGGCAGTCGAGATGCCAAGGGTAAAAATGAATTGGTTTTCGCGTATCCAGTGGTAGAGAAACATGACGGCCTTGAAAGCAGGGAAGGGTACGCATCAACACTCGTAATGCGCGATACCCACAGAAGACCACTGCGCTAAAGCCGTCGTTTCCGCCTTTCGTCATCGAACGTTCGCCAATGAAGTCGAAGTACTTCAATCAACGCCCGATCAGTTCGCCGACCCGAGCGAGTAATATGTCGAAGGCGATGGGCTTGTCGACATGGCCATTGAAGCCTGCCTGCAGGGTCTCACTGATGTCCCGATCGCTGCCGTAACCCGTAAGCGCCAACGTCGGTGTTAGCGCATGGCGCGGTGTCTGCCGTAGGGCCCGCATGAACATCAGCCCGTCCATTTCAGGCATCCCGATGTCCGAAAGGATCACATCGAAATCATTGTCCTTGCAGCGTTCCAGAGCATCCACGCCATCACTGGCCAGGGTCACGTGGGCGCCTTCGATTTCCAGCAAGGCTTGCATGATGTCGCGGATATCGGGCGAGTCATCCACCACCAGGACTTGTATGTCAGCGAAGCGCCCTTGGGCCGTCGCCTCGGTAGCGGATGGCGCAGGGGTGGTTTCCTCGCTTGCAGGCAGCCAGATGCTGAAAGTCGCACCTTTGCCACTGCCCTCGGACTGTACTTCGACACGCCCGCCGTGCTCTTCCGACAATTGCTTGACCAGTGCCAACCCGATGCCAAGGCCGCCGCTCGCGTTCTTGGATTGGCGGCTCTGCACCTGCCCGAACATGTCGAAGACCTTGTTCAGGTCGCTATTGGCAATACCGTGGCCGGTATCCTGCACGTCGATACGGATATCGGCATTTTCGCGACCAAGGCGCAAGGTGATGGCGCCGCCATCGGGGGTGAATTTCAGCGCATTGTTGAGCAGGTTCCAGATGACCTGCTCGACTCGAATCGGGTCCGCGTTGACCACTAGGGGGTCGACCTCGACGCGGGGTGTTTCGAACGAGATCGCAATGTCACGGGCGGTGCTTTCGGCATAGAGCACGTCGACGATATCCGCGACCAGAACTTGCAATGTCACCGGTTCGAGGTTGAGCTTGAACTTGCCGGTGTTGATACGCGACAGGTCGAGCAAGTCGTCGATGATACGAGCCTGGCTCCGCACCGAGGTCAGGATGGTATCGACCGCGCGCTTGGCGATTGCCTGTGTCTTGACGATGGAAAGGCGCGAGACCAGTTCCGCGTTGAGCTGGATGAGGTTGAGCGGATGTTTCAGCTCATGGGACATGACCGCGAAGAATTCGTCCTTGAGCTTGGCCAAGTCCTGACTCTGAGCAAGCTCATCGTCCTGCGCGCTTACCGAATGCTTGTTGCTGGTGACATCGCGTCCGATCTTCGCGTAGCCCTGCCATCCGCGCTCATGCAAGGGCGTGGTGATGCCGCTGCAAAAGAAGGTGGAGCCGTCTTTGCGCAGGTGCCAGCGTTCATCTTCCGCCCGGCCCTCACGACGTGCCGTTTCCAATTCAGTGGCGGGCACGCCCGCGGCGCGATCTTCCGGGGTGAAGATCAGATCGAACGGCTGCCCCAGTACGTCCTTCTCGCTATACCCGAACACACGCTCGGCGCCGTGGTTCCAGCTACGAATGCGTGCCCCGTCATCCATGGTGATGATGATGTAGTCACGGGTGCTTTCCGCGACGAGGCGCATGCGCTCTTCGCCTTCGCGCAGCTTGTTTTCCGCTTCTCGGCGTTGGGTTACGTCGATGAACGTCAATACCGCGCCATCAATGCGGTTCTCCGTGGTGCGGTAGGGCAGTACTCGCGCGATGTACCAGCGTCCGTCCTTGCCGCGGACTTCACGCTCGATGGTTCTCAGTGCGTTGAACGCCGCATCAGCGTCGTTGGCCATTCCGGGATACATCAGGCGGTTGGTGATATCGAGCAGCGAGCGGCCTATATCGGTCGCGATGATGCTGAACACTGACGTAGCTTTCGGGGTGTACCACTTGATGCGCATGAGGCGATCGACGAATACCGTGGCGATGTCACTGGAGGCAATGAGGTTTTGCAGGTCATCGTTGACCTTGTCGGTTTCCTCGACCTTGGACCTCAGCTCCTGGTTAACGGTGATCAACTCTTCGTTGATCGACTGCAGTTCTTCCTTGCTCGTCTCCAACTCTTCGGTGGTCGAGCGCAGTTCTTCGTTGATCGCTTGCAGCTCTTCGTTCGATGCCTTGAGTTCTTCGTTTGAGGTTTCGGAGTGCTCGACCGTCGTCTGCAATTGCTCCTTGGTGCTCTGCAATTCCCGTTCGAGCTGGGCAAGCACTGAGTCTGGATCGACGTCCTGACGCGCGTTCGTCTCCCGGCTCAGCGCATCTTCGACCTGGTCGAAGATCACCAGAACGTAATCCTTGCCGGCGTCGCTGTAGGGCCGGGCGACCATGTTGACGTAGACGGTGCGGCTGCCTCGGTTGAGCTGAACCCGACGGGCTTCGACGCTCTTGCCGCGTTGGATCGCCTGGAACAGCGCGGTACGCAACTCCAGCCGCAGCTCGGGATGAACGAGCGTCAGTAGGTTGTGCGACGGCTCACCACCGGCATAGTGGAGAAACTGTCCGGCGCTGTCGGACATGTGCACGATCTCGGAACGTAGATTCACCAGCACGCTCGGCGGGGCGTAATGTTCTAGCGCTTGCTGATGTACTTGTGCGAACGGCACTTTCTGATTGCTTACCGAGCGTGTTGGATGGGGAGTGAGCGAAACACGCGACGACGCGATCGGAAGCTCTGAAACCGGGCGGCTGACGCTGGAAACCGCCTTGGCTCGGTAAATTCGGTTGCTCTTGTCCACCGGTGTGAAGAGTTCGCTGCACGCGTCCGCGGATTCCGAGCTACCCAGGAAAAGGTAACCACCGGGTACGAGGGCGAAGTGAAACATGCGCAGGATTTCAGCCTGCACGTTGCGGTCTAGGTAAATCAGCAGATTGCGGCAAATGACCAGATGCAGCCGGGAAAACGGTGGGTCACGCAACAAGTTGTGCGCGGCGAACAGCACGCGCTCACGGATTTCCTTGCGGATGCGATAGGCGGCGGGTTCCTTGACGAAGTGCTGGCGCAGCCGTTCCGCGGAAACGTCGGCCACGATGGCTTCGGGATATAAGCCCGCGCGCCCATGTTGAATCCCGTGTTCGTCAATATCGGTTGCAAACACCTGGTAAAGGTAGGGCTCCGTGCTCTGGTCCATTTTCTCGGCCAGCAGCATGGCAACCGAATAGGCTTCCTCACCCGATGCACTGCCCGCGGACCAGACGCGCACACTGTTTTCGCTCGCTGGCAGGAGATCGAACAGCTTGGGGAGCACCTCTTGTTCGAGTGCGTCGAACGCGTCGCGATCCCGGAAGAAATTGGTGACGCCAATGAGCATGTCATCCAGCAACAGGTGGGTTTCGTCTGGCGTGTTCTGTAGGTAGGTGAAGTACTCACCCAGTTCGCTGATGCGATTGACCTGCATGCGCCGCCCGATGCGTCGCATGACCGTGGCGCGCTTGTAGTGTTTGAAGTCGTGACCGGTACGGGTACGCAGCGTGATCAAGATGTCACGTAGGGCAGCCTCAGCCGTGTGCCCCATGTCGGCCGCCTCGGTCCCGAGCATCGGCGTATCGGTCGTCATGAGCTCGGGCTGGTCGATTCGTTTGACGTTTTCCCAGAGCTCCACGAGCTTTCGCGGCATGGCCGCTGCCGGCAGCACGAAATCCACGGCGCCGGTAGCAATGGCACTACGTGGCATGCTGTCGTATTCCGCGTCTTCGGGCTGCTGGGCGAAGGTCACTCCGCCCTGTTCCTTGACCCGGACGAGGCCGGTGCTGCCATCGCTGCCGGTGCCCGACAACACGATGCCGAACGCGTGTTCGCGGTGGGCGTCGCCCAAGGTCCGTAGAAAGATATCGACCGCGATATGCCGTGGACGACCTGCTTTCTGCGGGCTTAAGCGTAGATAGCCATCGTTCATCGACAACTGCATGCCGGGCGGGATGACGAAGACATGATTGGCCTCGATGGGCGTCGGCTCGTTGACTTGCACGACGCGCATCTGCGTGACTTTTTGCAGAATGTGGTGCGCATTGCTTTCGTAGTCCGGCGACAGGTGCATGACGACGACGAACGCCATCTCCGGTTTGGCGGGCGTGTTTTCGAAGAACTGCAAGAGCGCCGGCAGGCCACCTGCTGAAGCGCCAAGCCCCACCACTGGAAACCGCAGGTTGCTTCTTGCGACGCTATTGAGCTCGGTCGCAGGCGCCTCGGGTTTGGCCTTCGTCATCGTTGTCCTTTTTCATCACGTCCAGAATGCGGACCGCTGCTGTCCGCGCGAACGGTGCAATCTATAGGACGCATGCGGTGCATGTCATGCGCATTGCTACGCCGTTCGTTAATAGGATCGTCGTATCGAGCCTACGTTCTATTGATGCGCTCTAATTTTCCATGTGCCGCTTACCGAATACCGATTAGTAAAACCACAGCTTGTCGAGTATTCAAAATCGTGAAAAGTTATACGCCGAAGACATTTTGTATATGCATTGCATTAGTTTATTCCACCTTCTCAATAGCTATCTAATCAATACGCGAAGTTTCGATTCGGTTAAGTGGCAGCCGAGCTAGCCTTGTTTTCTCTGGTAGCTGTTTGTCAAATGCGCCTGTATTGATGAGGCAGTGTGATCCGGGTTCTTCTACAGCCCTCGTCGATCCACTTTATTTCCGAACGTACCGCTTGCTGTAGAAAAAACGCAGGCTCGCGATCTTTTTGTCGGATTGGCGGGAATCTCGTTACGTCGTAAGAGGCTGCCCCGTAGATTCAAAATAATTAGAAGAAATCGATTCAAGAGGAGGTGTGTAGTTCCGTCTCGACGACGGAATAATAGTGCGTAAACCCGCTCATCGGTAAGTTGGGTGTCTTGGCAGCGCCGTTGAACTCCATGCAATTCGAAACATTCAATCGCTATGCGTGACGGTATTTGAGTCCGCCGCAATGGGATGACGATTTCAAGTTCGAGGGAATGTTTTCATTAAACCGTGGAGACTATTCATGTTCGTACACAACAAGCGCCTGCAATATACCGTGCGTGTCGGGGCACCGAACCCTGGCCTGGCAAACTTGATGTTGGAGTAATTCGGCGGCGCGCAAGGCGAACTTGCCGCTGCGATGCGCTATTTCACCCAAGGACTGGCCGAGACCGATCCAGGCCGTAAAGACCTCTTGATGGACATCGCGACGGAGGAGCTCAGCCACCTTGAAGTGATCGGTACCATCATCGGGATGCTAAACCGGGGAGCGAAAGGGCAGGTGTCGGAAGGGGTCGAGGAAGAGGCCGCGCTCTACCGTTCGTTGACCGGCGCGGGTAATGATTCCCACATCACGTCGCTGCTCTATGGCGGTGGCCCCGCGCTCATCAACTCGGGGGGTGTGCCCTGGACTGCCGCCTATGTCGACAGTATCGGTGAGCCAACGGCCGACATGCGCTCAAACATCGCCGCCGAGGCGCGGGCAAAAATAGTTTATGAGCGCTTGATCAACGTGACCGACGACCCAGGTGTCAAGGATGCGCTGCAGTTCCTGATGACCCGTGAGCTTGCCCATCAGAAGTCGTTCGAGAAAGCGCTGCATTCGATGCAGCCAAACTTTCCGCAGGGCAAGCTGCCGGGCCTCCCCGAGTTCACGAACGTCTATTACAACCTGTCGCAGGGCGAAGGCGACGCACGTGGCCCTTGGAATCAGGGTGAGGAATGGACGTTCGTAGACAACCCGCAACCCGCAACCCGCAGTAGACGGTGGCGACGGGATGGCAAGCGTGGAGTTGCCAGAGAAAGATGCAAAGGTGCTGACGCAACTTGCCACGCGCACGAAGTCTGATCCCACGACCGATCCGCTGACTGGCGCCGATTTGGGGCAAGGCGCTGCGCTAAAGAACGTGAAGTAAGCCTCGTTGTTCCTGACGACTGCCTTCGGTGGTCGTCAGATGACCTCTCGATATTCGCTCAGGTCGATCTCGACCGAACTCCAACTCATGTTCTTGTAGACCGGATCGTCCCGTAGTTTCGCCTCAGGCGAGGGCTTGGGAATGGGCAGGCGTTCGCGTGCGCGTTCGGCCAGTTGCATATGCGCGGATTCAATTACCGCCTTATAGACTTCGTCGATTGCAGAGCCGGAGGCTTTGGCACCTGGAATGTCTGGGATGATGATGTCGATACTGCCGTCCCAGAGGATCGCAATCGGATATCGCATACCTGTGCCTGTCAGAGGTGCCTTCTGATAGGAGTGGCGCAACGCTACTTCGTTCGCCAGCACCTGAACGAGTGCTGTGACGATTGGTTTTTAGCTGAGACGAAGAGCCTATGCGTAGGTAGAAATGCGTTACCGATAACAACGAAGCAGCGCTAAGAACGGAAATTACGCTGTACAGGCGCATGGGGAGGCTATCTCCACACACGACACGCGTCATGTCAGGGATGGAGGAGGATGATTAGGGGGAAATAGGGTCGCTGGCGGGGAAGGTTTCTTCCAACGCTTCGTCTACCTGATGCTCATTGGCATCATCGGGCTGGCGCTCGGTGTCAGGCAGCTGATCGGCGAGGTCGTGATCGTTGTCAGTAACCTGTTCGATATTTTCGTTGTGCTTGGGCTCACTCATAAGAACTCCGTCTGTGCAGAAAAACGCCGCGGCCGAAGCTCGACCGCGGACCTTGTCACGAATGCAGGTTGGGTGACGCCGCAGCGCCGAGTGGGTCTGGGCGGGGATTATCTGGCTGCCGGGGCGGCGCGCCATGCGAACTCATGCGCTCGTTCAATTCATGCGCGGCATCGGTGCCTTTCTCCGCTACCCTCTCGTAACCCTCCTGGGCCTTGTGCTTGGCGCGGTCTTTCAACTGATCGCTCGCTTTACCCATCAACTGATCTTCTTGCCGGGTTCCAGGAACGCCTGCGCCGAGCATGGCACCGATGGCCATCCCTAACGCACCCAATACAAGGGGCTGCTCCTGAAGCAAATGTTGAAACCCGGCACGGGCACGATCGCTTTGCTGACGCAGCGCATCGCTCGCCTGGTGCCCGGCGTTCCCCATACGGTGTCGCGCGTCGCTGGCTTTGTGCTTGAGGTGATCCGACGCTTGCGCCACCTTGTCACGCGCGTCATGTGCGCTCGCACGCACGCCGTCGGCTTTTTCGTCGAGGTGCATGCCCTCACCGGGCGCCGGCTGACGCTGGCCCATCATCATCCACGCTAGGCCGACGGTGGTCAGCAAGGTCGGCACGGGGTTCGCCTTGACGGTCTGGCCCAGATTCGAGGCGAATTCGCCACCATGGCCCTTGGTATAACTCAGCGCCTGATCCAGTAACTGACCAGGCGATAGCTTGTTTTCCAAGGCGTTAACCAAGTTGGTGATCGAATCGCGCTGTTGATCGATTTCGCGCTCGAGGGTCGCGGGGTCCTTGTGGGACTCGGCTTCTATTCGGCTCTGCGTGCTCATAGCGTCTTACCTCGAATCGCGTTCTTGTCTTTGTTCAAGCTGTCCACGGTGCGTTCGGGCTTGAATGAACTTGCTTCGAATTTCTTCTTGCCCCCCTGCAGCATGATCAGGCCGACAACGACCACGACACCGCCCACGATCAGTGCGGATAGCCAGGGTTCGAGCACTGTGCTCAAGCCATAAACGGCGGCTTGCAGTAGGATCACGAGGCCCGCGAGCATGACCGCGCCACCGAGGCCCATGCTGACGGCGCCTGCCTTGGTTGCGCGTACGGATTCGGTAATTTCCGCTTTGGCCAGCGCCAGTTCCTTGATGAGGAGGTCAGGCACTTCACGGGTCAGTTGCTTGACCAGTCCGCCTACCGAGCTGTCGTTAGCACTCGATTGCGGATGTGGCGGCGTGCGCGTATCCGGCGTGTCCGGCATCGTGTAGCTCGGTTCCGATTTGCGGTTTGGATGGCTCATGAATGCATTCCTCCGTCGCGGTTCTTGTCGGCACCATAGGCGGTACTGGGCACACCCTTCGCGTCTCGCTCGGCCTGGCTTGCAGGGTTGAATTGAGGCAGTTCGGTCCGTTTTGAGGGACCGGAAAGCGGCCGGCTGGGGCTGTCCAGATCATCGAACGGCCGCTTCGGCGGAGCGAATGAAGCGTCGGTATCGACTTCCGGTTCTTCGTCGAAGCCTGCTTGCGGAGCATCGTTTTTCCCAAGAGACGAGCCTGTGGAGCCATGGGACGTCGATGCGCGCATGAAACGCGTGAGACCGAAACCAAGCGCCACGCTGCCGGTAATGAAGAGGGCCGGGTTTTCTCGCGCCAGGCGGTTGGCCTCGTGGAGCATGTCCTCGGCGCTCTTGCCGCGAAGGGATTCCGCGAATTGCCCAAGGTTGTTGGCAATATCTGCCACGTAATGCGACAGCCCAGCTGGGTCATCCTGGTCCTGCATCGCGTCTGCGGCGGCGTCCGCGCTACGCGCCACCTTGTCCACTTCGTCTGCAGCGCTGTCGCGATAATGTGCGAACTGTGCTTCGCCTTTGTGCGTAAGGTGTTCCTTGGCTTGTCGCGCTTCGTCTTGCAAGCGGCTGCCGGTTCCGCTGTGCGGGTTCGGGCTCGCTTGTGACCGGTCGCTGTCATAGGGGATAGCCATATCTGTCTCCGTCTCGAATCAGCATGTGGATGCAGGTGCATGCCTCTCGATGAAATGCACGATCACGTCGAGTTAATGCCTACATAAGAGCTGACTTATGCCTGATCGGCGGAGTTCTAGCGAAGCGGCGGACCGTTGGTCGGTCGTTCGCAGGTGCGATGGTGCGTACGGCTTGCACGTCCCAGACGCAGTTGTACATACATATACAGCCGTAGGCCGGCTGCGTAGACTTCCCCGCACCGCTTTATCAGGAACAGCTCATGCCGCGCGCGTCCCATCTTTCGTCTCCTTCCCACGCTTCCAGCGCTGCTGCGGGGCCCGCGCCGCTCTACGAGCGTGTCAAGCAGATGATCCTGCACCATGTGCGTTCTGGCGAATGGCCGACGCATCACCGTGTGCCGTCCGAGAGTGAATTGGTGGGCCAGCTGGGCTTTAGCCGCATGACCATCAACCGGGCCCTGCGAGAGCTGACGGCGGATGGTGTACTCGTACGAATGCAGGGCGTGGGTACCTTCGTAGCGGAACAGAAGGGTCAGGCGGCGTTGGTGGAGGTACACAACATTGCGGAGGAAATTGCCTCGCGCGGGCATGTGCATCGGTTGGACATCATCACCTTGGGCGAAGAAATCGCCAGCAGCGAAAGGGCTGCAGCGCTGGACGTCAAACCTGGCCAGCGGGTGTTTCATTCCTTGATCGTGCACTACGAGAATGACGTTGCCGTGCAGATCGAGGATCGCTTCGTTAATCCGCTGCTGGCGCCTGACTATCTCGCGCAGGATTTCCATGCGGAAACCCCGTTCGTGTACCTCAATCGCGTGGCGCCGCTGAGCGCCGGCGAGCATGGCGTCGAGGCCGTGTTGCCCAGCGTGGCGGAAGCGCGCTTATTGCAGATCAAACGACAAGAGCCGTGCTTGTTGATTCGCCGGCGGACGTGGTCCGGCCCGCGGCTAGTGACGAGTGCGCGGCTGTTATACCCCGGCAGCCGCTATCGACTGGAAGGGCGTTTCGGCGGCTAGCGAGGCGCCGCGGCGCATCCCTTTCTTTACGGATGCGCCTTCAAGGGTCCTATCAGCCGAGCTCGGCCAGGCTGTCTTTCAAGGCGGCGAGGAAGAGATCGTTGTCTTCCATGCTGCCGATGGAAACACGCAGATAGGTGGTGTAGCCCGGCTCGCGCCAGGGTTTGACGATCGCACCGCGCGACAGCAAGGCTTCATTCAACGCCTCGGCCTCGAACGGAGTGGCAAAGAACAGGAAATTGCCGAGCGAGGGAGCGGGCGCAAGGCCCATTTCACGCAAGGCCTGGTCGACGCGCGTACGTTCGGCAGCGACATGGTCGAGGCCGCTTTGCAGGTGCGCGTCATCGGCCAGCGCGGCAACGGCGGCGGCCTGGGCGCAGCGGTTGACGTTGAACGGAGTGCGCAAGCGGTCGATCAGGTCCGCCAGGAGCAGGTCGCTGACAATGCCGTAACCGACCCGTAGCCCCGCCAGCGAGTAGGCCTTGGACAGGGTCCGTAGCAGCACGTAAGGCTTGCCGCAGGCATCGAGCATTGCCATGCAGTCGGGATAATCCGGCGCATCCTTCGCGTACTCGTAGTACGCCTCGTCGAAGATCAACAACGTGTGGGCGGGAATGGCGTCGAGGATGCGTTGCAGTTCGGCCGCGGTCAGGGCGCTGCCCACCGGATTCGAAGGGCAGGCGAACATCAGCAGTCGTGTGCGTGGCGTAATGGCTGCGATCAGCCCGTCTACGTCGATACGTAGATCCGAGCCCATAGGCACGCCGACGACTTCGGCGCCAGCGGCCTGCGGATAGAGAATGTGCAGGCCGAAGGAGGGCAGAACGGTGACGACCTGATCGCCGTGATCGAGGAACACGCGGCTGATGATGCCCAGCAGGTCTTCCGAGCCGTTTCCGAAGACGAAGCGGCGCGGATCGACGGCAAACTTAGCGGCCAACGCTGCGCGTAGCTCGCCGCAGTTGGGGTCGGGATAAAGGCCAGCGTTCTTGGCTTCGCGCGTGATCGCATCGATAACGGCCGGCGAGGGTCCGAACGGGTTCTCATTACTGCCGAGCTTGGCGATGCGGTCCAGCGCATAGCGCTGGCGTACGGCTTCGCTGGATAGCCCAGCGTTGTAGCTCGACAGGCCGCGGACTTCGCGGCGCGCCAGGGTCAGCAGAATGTTTGCGTCAGTCATGCGGGGGTTTCCTTCAAGTCCTGCCAGAACGCATTGCGATCGAGGTAGTTCTGCAAAAATTGCTGCAGGCGCGGGTGTTCGGTGTCGTGAAAAATATCGCGTGGGGCGCCTTTGGCAACGATGTGGCCTCCGTCGAGGAAGGCGACGGTATCGGCGACCTGCGCAGCGAAGCCCATCTCATGGGTGACGACTACCATGGTCATGCCATCGGCCGCGAGTTGTTTCATAACCTGCAGCACTTCACCGACAAGTTCAGGGTCGAGCGCGGACGTGGGTTCGTCGAACAGCATGAGGCTTGGCTCCATGGCCAATGCACGCGCGATCGCCACGCGCTGCTGCTGGCCGCCGGAAAGCTGCGCGGGAAACGCATCGGCCTTTTCCGCGAGGCCGACCTTGTCGAGCATCGCTCGACCTTTACGCTCGGCATCGCTCCGCGTCAGACCCTTCACCCGAACGAGGGCTTCGCACACATTGCCCAGCGCGCTCATGTGCGGCCAGAGGTTGAACTGCTGGAACACCATGCCCAGGCTGCTACGCACCTGGTTCAGGCGGCTGCGGCTCGCCCTGCGGCGCGGCGATATCGACTGCCAGCCTAATAGCTGACCGTTGATATGGATCTCGCCTTCATCGTATTCCTCCAAAAACGCCATGCTGCGCAGCAGCGTGCTTTTTCCGGAACCCGAAGGGCCGATCAGGCAGACGACTTCGGAGCGTTGCACGTCGAGGTCGACGCCCTTGAGTACCTGATTGGTGCCAAAGCGTTTGCCAACGTTGCGCAAGGTGAGGATGGGGGTGGTCACGTCATTCATAGGAGTACTCCTCAGCTGCGAACCAGAAAGCGGCCGACGCGCCGTTCCAGCCAAAGGCCGAGACGCGAGCTGAGTTCGATCAGGATCAGGTAACCGATGCAGAGCACCAGCAACGTTTCGACGAAGGCGAAGGTTTCCGAGCCAATGCCGGTCAGCACCATCGTTAGTTCGGGAATGGTAATGATGGAGAGCACCGCCGTTTCCTTGCAGAGGATGGTGATCATATTCACCAGTGCCGGCAGGATGATCACCAGCATCTGCGGCAATTGCACTCGCCAGATGCACTGCCAACGCCCCATCCCGAGGCACTCGGCGGCTTCCACGTGCCCTTTCGGTACGGATTGGAACCCGCCGCGGAATATTTCCGCGAAGTAAACGCTGCCATACACCCCCATACCCAAAATGCCGGCGGTGATGGGCTCCAGCGACAATCCGAATTCCGGGCCGCCGTAGTAGAGCAGAAACAGCAATACGAGGAAGGGCGTGGCGCGGATGACTTCGATGAACATCCGCAGCGGGATGCGCAGCCAGCGGCCGCCGAACAGCTGCAGCACCGCGATACCGAGGCCGAGTACCAGGCCGATCAGCACGCCCGCGAACCAGGTTTGGAAGGTTACCAGCAGGCCATGGAGGATCGGCTCGACGCGGTCGGTAATGATCGATACATCGAACATCATGCAGACCTCCCGAGCCGGCGCTCCAAGAGGCTGCCGAGACCGGCTAGAGGGATGTTGATCAGGCAATAGAACAGGGCCAGTACCAGATACGTTTGCAGGAACAGGTAATTGCTCGCGGCCAGGTTCTGCGCCACCCGGGTCAGGTCAGCCAGGCCCACCACCGATACCAGTGAGGAGGCCTTGATCAGCAGAATCATCTCGTTCACGAGGGCCGGTAATGTCAGGCGAATGGCCTGCGGCACCTTGATGCGTGTCAGGGTCTGCCAGGGCGAAAGGCCTAGCAGGTTGGCCGCCTCGAGCTGGCCGTGGGGAATCGCCAGGAAGCCACCCCGAAAGATTTCCGCGATGTAGGCGCCGGACGCCAGCGCCAAACCGATGATGGCCGCGCCTATGGGGGGAATGTTCGGCAGCCCGATACGGGGCAACAGGTAGTAGATGAACAACAGCTGTACCAGAAGTGGTACGCCGCGAAACACGAAAATGTAAGCCCCGCCCAGGCGACGCAGCAGTGGCGTTGGCGAAAGTCGCATGCTTGCCACAGCGATCCCGATCACGAAGCCGAAGGCTAGCCCGACCAGCGAGGTCTGCAGCGTAACCACCAGCGCTTGCGCCATGAGTGGGAGGCTTTCCAGAAAGGTGGGCCAATCGAACATCAGGTGAATCAAACCTCGAATGGAAGTGGCTCGAGCAGGGGTGTGCACCACGGCCTACGCGCGTGGCGCGGCATTCTCCCATGACTGCGGGGGAATGTGCCGAAAGGACAGGGCTTTTTCCGCATCGGTACCCGTGGACGATGCAAGAAGCGCTCCGCGCCCGACGGTTGCACCCGTCTTTGGCGGGATGCAGGCGGAGGCGGTTAGCAGCGGGTGAACCACTGACAGAGTCGGGGCCACTCATCGAGTCGAAAGGGGTATTGCGTGCGCCCCGGTATGCTCCGGGAGAGTTCGCTGCCTGGCGCTCTCTCGTCACGTGCGCTGGAGAACATAGGAACCGGACGATGACCGAACCCACTCGAAGAGATCGCTCTGCCCATCCGCAGCCATGGCTTCCAGGGGCCTACGCGTGCGCGGAGCACTCCCACATGACACTTGCCTTTGCGCAAGCCTACGAGAAAGTGGCAACTCGTATCACTGCGCCAATTTCGGTTGCGGCGCTCGCGCGCGTCGGAACCGTCGATCGAAGCACTCGGCTGCTGGACATCGCGGCAGGCTCAGGCGCGTTCAGCGTGCCCGCCGCGCATGCCGGTGCGGCGGTGACCGCCATCGATATCGCGCCGGGGATGGTCGACCTCTTGACCGAACGGCTGGCGCCCTTCCCAAAGGCAGAGGTATGGCATATGGACGGCCAAAAACTGGCCTTCGAGGATCAGAGCTTCGATGCCGCGGTATCGATCCTCGGCACGCTCTTCTTCGACGACTGGCAGCGCGGGTTGTCGGAGCAAGCGCGCATCTTGAAATCCGGCGGCACGGCTGTGGTCGCCACATGGCGCACGCCGCCGGGTGGTGGACCGTTCGTCATCATGGCCGAAGCATTGCGCAGGGCATTCCCGGATCGTCCTTCGCCGATGCCGCCCGCGGGCTTCACCGCTTTGGCAGATCCCGAGCGACTGGCGGGTGCCATGCACGAAGCGGGATTGGTCAGCGTAGCCGTCGAAACCTTGGGGTTCGTGTGGGAAGGCCCTGCGGGCGACGCTTATTTGGATGAACTCAGCGAGCTCCATCCTTTCATGGGACCGTATGCCGCGGCGGACGTGGCAACCCGCGCGCGTCTGGACAGTGCGATCCTGGCCATTGTGGATGAGATTGCCGTCGACGGGCGGGTCGAGTTGACGGCTCCCGTCTTACTGGCCACAGGGGTGAAACCTTGAACGATTGGGTGTGACAGCTAAGACGTTCTTCCTGTGGGAGCGGGCCATGCCCGCGAATCGCGGGCATGGCCCGCTCCCACAAATTTAAAGCTTAAGCGCTCTGGCCGAACAGGCAGCCATAGGGCGGATCACCTGACGCGCAGCCCGCCGTTTTCCCCTTACCAGCTGGGCTCGAAGTCTCCAGTAGGAACATCCATTTCCGCACCCAGCCATTTCTTCTGGAGTTCGGCAAGACGGCCGCTGTCCTTGATCTTCTTCATGGCACCGTCAATTGCCTGGATCAGGCTGGCGGCATCGTCGTCCTTGCGGCCGAGGTAAGCGAAGTAAGCCTTCTTGCCAAAGGGCGGCTGCACCACCTTGAAGACCGCCGAACGCTGTGCGGCAACGTAGGAAATGTTCGGTAGCGAGTTAGCGACGGCCTGAACGCGGCCCGCGGCGAGGTCGGCATAAGCCTGGTTGTTATCCACGTATTCGCGGATTGTCACCTTCTCCGGAAGCGTTGCGGCGAACGCCTTGAGTTCCTCGAGCTGCGCCGAGCCCTTGCCCGCGCCAACGGTCTTGCCCGCGATGTCTTCGGGCTTGGCGACGTCGTCCTTGCGGGCGCTTGTCAGCAACGCGACGGTCGCTTCGGCGATGGGCGTGGTGAACTGGTAACGCGCCTTGCGCGCCTGGGTCACGATGATAGGGCCGGCGACCATATCGAAATTCTTCGCTTCCAGCCCAGGCAGCACGCTGGGCCAGGGCAGATCGATGAAGCGTACCTTTACCCCGAGTTCCTTGCCGATCTCGGCGAACAAGTCCTTGTTCAGGCCGGTCTGCTTACCCCCTTCGAGAAAATCGAACGGGGCGAATTGCAGTTCGGTGCCGACGACCAGTTCGCCTGCCTTCTTTACATCGGCGAGTTGGTCAGCATGCGCTGCCACGGATGAAAACGAGAGTAGGGTGGCGGCGCACAGGCCGCTAAGGGTCTTGGCCAGCAGGCTTCGGCGGATCATGGGTAGCTCCTTTTATTCGGTTATTTGCTGCCTGGCACGAAGCAGTTAGCGTGCCATGCCGGTTTATGGGCTCAGCCCAGCACTTTGCCAGGGTTGAGAATGCCTTTTGGATCGAAAGCGGCTTTGAGCGCGGCCATCGCGTCCAGCGCGTCTGCCGTCACAGAGTGGTGCAGGTAAGGCTTTTTCAATACGCCGATTCCGTGTTCAGCGGAGACTGAACCGGACAATTCGCCGACCACGGCGAACACCGTTTCCTCGATCTCGTGAGGATCGGCATCCGGTACGGAGTTTAAGTCCACGCTCAGGTGCAGGTTGCTGTCGCCGATATGCCCGAAGTAAACACTTCGGTTGCCGGGCCAGCGCGCGTCGATACGCGCACGGCAGCGCTCGACGCAGGTGCCGATGTCGGCAATAGGGACGCTGACGTCGAAGTTCAGGGGTTTGAGCCGTGTGGGAAACTCGCCCGTCGCCTCGCGGATTTTCCATAGCGCCCGCGCTTGGGCGTGCGAACTTGCCTGCACGGCATCCAGCGCTTCCCCGGCTTCGAATGCCTGCTCCATGACCGCTTCTAGCGCCTGCGCCGGTGCATCGAGGTCGCACAGCACGAAGAGCGGATGGCTGTCGTCCAATGGCGCAATCGGCTTCTCTAGCCAGGAAACACCCGTGCGATAGAAATCCTGCCACATCACTTCGTAGGCTTGAGGGGTGCCCAGCTCGCGCTGGATACGGCGCAACAAGGCGACCGCGCTGGCGTAGTCGGGCAGGGCGCAGAGCATCGTGGCGACCGGCCCTGGCGGTGGGACGAGCTTGAGGACCGCACGGGTAATCACCCCAAGGGTGCCCTCCGAGCCGATGAAGCACTGTTTCAGGTCATAGCCGGTGTTGTTCTTCTGCATTTTGTTCAGCAGGTTGAGCACGCGACCATCCGCGAGGACCACTTCCAATCCGAGTACCAGATCACGCGTCATGCCGTAGCGAATGACCGCGTTTCCCCCCGCATTCGTCGCGATGTTGCCACCGATTTGGCAGGAGCCGCGCGCACCCAGGTCGAGTGGAAACAGCAAACCTGCGTCCGCCGCCGCGAGCTGGATGTTTTCCAGCGTGGTGCCGGCGCGCACGGTCAGGGTCATGGCCGCTGGGTCGATGTCTTCGATCCCGGTCAGGCGCTGTAGCGAGAGTGCGATATCCGTTGCACGCGGCGTGCTCCCTCCGGCTAACCCTGTCATGCCGCCCTGGGGCACGACGCTCTGCCCACGCTCATTACAGATGCGTAGCGCCGCTGCGACCCCTGCGGTATCGCGCGGCAGCAATAATGCAGCGGGGCAGGCAGGCTGGTGATAAGTCCAATCACTGTGGTGGCGTGGATTGATCGTGTCCCCAGTTAAGACAGCGTCATCGCCCAAGGCAATGCGCAGCGCTCCGAGGGTCTCGTGCAGATCGGTCATGGTTCAGGGTCCATCGGATAGGGGGATTGGCCTTGGCGGTACAGCCAGGATGCATCCAGGGAAGCAAGGTCGGGGCAGCCAAGCAGGTTCATGGCCAGGCGTAGTTCCTGAATGAGCAGATCAAGTGCGTGACCGGCGCCGGCTTCACCGCCGACCGCGAGCCCGTAAAGTGTGGCGCGGCCCAGTAACACGGCATCGGCACCCAAGGCGCGTGCTTTGAGAATGTCGGTGCCGCGACGGATGCCACCGTCCAGTAGCACTGTCATCCGACCGCTCACGGCGGCGGCAATGGCCGGCAGGACATCGATACTGGCGGGTGCGCCGTCGAGCTGGCGTCCGCCGTGGTTGGTGACGACGATGCCGTCGAGGCCCAACGCGTTGGCGCGTTCGGCGTCCGCCGGGTGCAGGACGCCTTTGAGGAGCAGATTGCCGTTCCAGCGGTCGCGCAGCCGGGCGACGTTATCCCAGCTCAATGCGGTGTCCATTTGCGCACCGATAAAGTGCGCAGCGCCGGCGGCATTGCGGGCGTCGGGCGGCAAGTATGGGTTGAGGTTGCCCATGCTCGGCATACCCTGGGGCCATAGCGCCTGGCGTACCCAACGGGGGTGGCGAAGCACATCGAGCTTGTTGCGCAGGGTCAGCTTTTGGGGACGTTCGAAGTTGCGCTTATCCCATTCGCGGTTGCCGAGCAGGACGGCATCGGAGGTGAGCATCAGCGTGCGAACCCCGACCGCCTCGGCGCGGGCGAGCAGCGCTTCCTGGATCGTTGCATCCCGCAGGCAATACAGCTGAAACCAGAGGTCACCGTCCGGAGCGGCGCGCGAAACACTTTCCAGCGAGCCGGTCGCCACCGTACTGAGCCCGAAGGGCAGTCCGCGCGCGTGCGCTGCGCGCGCCAGATGCTCGTCCGCATCTCGCCAGAGCATGGCGTTGTAGCCCGTCGGGCCGATCATCAGCGGCGCCGACAGAGGCGTGCCGAAGAGCGTCGTTTGGGTATCCGGTGTCGTGCAGGGCACCAGTGTGCGCGGTTTCAAACCAATCTCGGCGAAGCCCTCCCGGTTACGGCGCAGGGTGATCTCTTCCTCCGCGCCACCGGCGACGTATTCCCAGGCGAAATGCGGCAAACGTCGACGTGCGAGTTCAGCCAGCTCTGGAATGCTGCGGGTGCGGCGGAAGTCGGTTCCGGTGTAGTAGCGGCGCATGGCGAATCCGTGCAGGTGCAGGGGTCGTTCGCATACCCGGCGTAGGCCCTCAACCGAAGGCGGCTGCCTTCTCGACCCCATTGCCCTGTATGCGCCGACCGAAAGGCGCGAAGCTTATCACTCGTACAGCGATTCGGCAGGCAGCCATTGGAGAAACGCGCCGTCCTCAACCCAGCGCCGTGCGGCCGCGATATCGGGTGCGAAATAACGATCCTGATCGTAGTGCGGCACTTCTGCTCGAATCATTGCGATGGCGGCCTTCAACGGTGGCGTGGTTTGCAGCGGTAGATGCAGGTCGACGCCTTGCGCAGCGCCCAGTAGTTCGATCGCGACCACGGCGGAGCTGTTGCCAGCCATGTCGAGCAGTCGGCGGGCGGCGAAGGTTGCCATCGATACGTGATCTTCCTGATTGGCCGACGTGGGCAGGCTGTCGATGGAGGCGGGGTGGGCGAGGGTCTTGTTCTCGGAGGCCAGGGCCGCGCTGGTGACCTGGGCAATCATGAAGCCGGAATTGAGCCCGCCCTCCTTGACCAGGAACGCGGGCAGTCCTGAGAGCGCCGGGTCGACCAGTTGCGCAATGCGCCGCTCCGATAACGCACCGATCTCGGCGATGGCCAGCGCCAGGACGTCGGACGCCATGGCGACGGGCTCTGCATGGAAGTTGCCGCCCGAGAGCACATCGCCGTCTGCGGAAAACACCAGGGGGTTGTCTGAAACGGCATTGGCTTCACGTAGGAAAACGCCCGCCGCGAAGCGCAGGTGATCCAGGCAGGCGCCCATGACTTGCGGCTGGCAACGCAGGGAGTAGGGGTCTTGCACCCGTTTGCAGTCAATGTGCGAGAGATGGATTTCACTCTCTTCCAGCAAGTCTCGATAGAACGCCGCAACGGCAATCTGGCCCGGCTGGCCACGAACGGCCTGGATGCGTGAATCGAACGGCGTATACGACCCTTTGAGTGCCTCTACCGTGAGGCTGCCCGCGACAACGGCGGCGCTGAACAGACGTTCGCTGGCGAACAGGCCGCGCAGCGCGAGGGCGGTGGAGACCTGGGTGCCATTGATCAGGGCAAGGCCTTCCTTCGGCCCCAGCGTGATGGGCGCAAGGCCCGCGATGGTCAGGCCATCCACGGCGCTGATCTCTCGACCGTCATGGCGAACGGTGCCCACGCCCAAGAGGACGGATGACATGTGCGCAAGGGGCGCGAGATCGCCGGATGCGCCCACGGAACCCTGCGAGGGGATGCAGGGAAACACCCGCGCATTGTAGAGGCGGGTGAGTGCCTCGATGATCTCGTATCGGACCCCGGAAAACCCCCGTGCAAGCGAGGTGACCTTCAGCGCCATGATCAAGCCGACCGATGCGTCATCCAGCAGCGGACCCGTGCCGGTGCAATGCGACAGGATCAGGTTGCGTTGCAGCGTGGCCAGCGATTCGTGGGGGATGGAGGTGCGCGCAAGCAGACCGAACCCGGTGTTGATGCCATAAACCGTGCGGTCGCCCTCCAGAATCCGGCTCACCGTCTGCGCACTGGCGTAGATGTCCGCATGACAAGCCGGATCGAGCGTGATCGACGGCTGTTCGTAAAAAACGCGGCGTAGTTGTGCCAGAGATAGGTGGCCCGGTTGCAGGATGAGTTCGGTCGTCATGGCGGAGTTCCCGGTTCGGATGTTTGTGCCTGTATATACAGGCTAGGCAAATAATGCGCCAAGAGAAAAGGCCCTGAAAAGCGCCGTGCATTACCCAGAAGGGTTACTGAAATGCGCAAATCAGCACCCGGCGCGACTACCGGCGTGCACCGAAAGAAACGCGGGCGGGTTACCTTGGTGCGCTTTACGCGTTGGTCCCATCGCGTCGCGGGCGCAGTACTTGGCGCCGTTTGCCGCTCTCCGGCTCGATGCCGGTCGTCATGCGTAAGGGCAGGCACCGGAAGTCTGCCGTTGCCTTGGATGAGCCCATACGGAATCATCTACGGCAGTTTCAGTGCGCGGCATAGAACGTGCTTACTTGTATATACCTGTTCATCTTTACTAGGGCTACGTTCGTCGATGCGATACGTCCGCCTGCTGAGGAGCTGACATGAGCCTTTCCATCCCACTCATCGATATGGCCGGTGTGCGCGAGCGCGACGAAGCGAGCGTGCGCCGGGCCGGCGCTGCCATTCGCGAGGCCTGCGAGACGATCGGTTTTTTCTACATCGTCAATCACGGGACACCGCAAACGGTCATTGATCGAGCGATGGAAGCAGCGCGCACCTTCTTTGCGTATCCCGTCGAGACCAAACGAGAAGTCGCGGTGAACAAACGGCACCGTGGGTTCCATATGCTTGGCGGTGCCTTGATGTACGAAGCGACCAAGCCCGACCACAAAGAATTCTTCAGCATTGGCCTCGAGTTGCCGGAAGACGATCCAGCGGTGCTCGCAGGCGAGGCGTTGCGTGGCCCCAACCAGTGGCCGGCGTTCATGCCCGAGTTGCAGGATGTGCTCTACCGTTACTACGAGGAAATGGGCCGTACCGGTGCGGATCTGCTGCGAGCGGTCGCTGTGGGTCTGGGCATCGACGAAGACTTCTTTGTCGATAAGTACACCAAACGCCTGCAGCGTACGCAGATGGTCTATTACCCCCCTCATCCGGCCCAGGCCGAAGCCGATCAGTTCGGCGTCGCGCCGCATACCGACTACGGTTGCATCACCTTGCTCCATCAGGATGACAGCGGTGGTTTGCAGGTGCGCGAGCTCGGCACGAATCAATGGATCGACGCGACGCCGGTACCGGGGAGCCTTGTGATCAATGTGGGCGACCTGCTGGGGCGCTGGTCGAATGATCGGTTCCGTTCGACCCTGCACCGCGTCGTCAATCGTTCTGGCCATGAGCGCTACTCCATTGCGACCTTCTTCGATCCCACCTATGGCGCGTTGGTCGACCCGCGCGATCTGGGCGTGGCCGAAGCCGACTGCATCTATCCGCCCGTTTCGGCCGGCGACTACATCCTCGGCCGGATCGATGCCTCGATGTCCTATCGCAAGCAGAACGCTTCATGACCCACAGGGCCGGCGGAATGAGTACACTTCGCCGCCCGAGATCGCGCGAAACTCGACATAGAGGGCACCTCTAAAAACGTAGCCGAGGCAATCAGCGCAAGGCAAAAACACGCGAAAAAGCGCAGTTTACGAGTGGTAAATGAGCATTTGAGTGGGTTTTTAACGCAGCGCTGATAACGCAGGTAGTTTTTAGAGGTGCCCTCGAACGAGCCGCACCTAATGGAACACCCCCTCCATCACGCTATGAGGAGCACCATGAGCCAGATGCTGAAGAACGGAATTCGCAACCTGATGGGCGCGTGCGCGCTGGTGGCCGCAGGCGCCGCAATGGCCGCTGCGCCGACGGCGGACAGCAAGCCCGAAGCCGGAACATTCAAGATGGGCATCGAGCCCTGGCTGGGTTATGGCCTGTGGCATGTCGCTGCGGAGAAGGGACTGTTCGAGAAACAGGGCTTGGAAAAGGTCGAGGTCATCAACTTCAACGAAGACAAGGACATCAATGCCGCGTTGGCTAGCGGCCAGATCGATGCCGCGAACATCGCCACGCACACGGCCATGGGCATGGTCGCGGCAGGCCTGCCGGTGAAGATTGTCCTGGTACTAGATCAGAGCAATACCGCCGATGCCATCATCGCCTCGCCCGACATCAAGTCGGTGAAGGATCTCAAAGGCAAGCAGGTCGCGTTCGAAGAAGGCACCACGAGTGACATCCTGCTGCACAGCGCACTGACCGCCAACGGCATGAGCATGAGCGATATCCAGCCCGTGCCGATGCCGGCGAGCAACGCTGGGGCGGCGCTGATCGCGGGCCAGGTGCCGGTCGCCATTACCTACGAGCCGTACCTGACCATGGCCAAGCAGCAGAATGCGGACGTCAACATGGTCTACACCGGCAAGGACGATCCGGGCATCGTCAGCGACGTGTTCGTTGTTCGCGACGAGGTATTGGAGCAGAAGCCCGGTCAAATCCTGGCGTTGATCAAGACCTGGCAGGCGTCCGTGGACCACTACAACGCGAATACGGCCGAATCCCGCGGGATCATCGCCAAGGCGGTGGGCGCGTCCCTGGAGGAACTCGAAGCCGCATTCGATGGCGTGCAGTACTACACGCTCGAGGACAACCAGCAGCACCTGAGTGGCAGCTTCTCCAAGGAAACGTTTGCGCACGTGCTCAAGGCCGGTACCGAAGCCGGACTCGTGCAACAAGCCGTGACCCCCGAACAAATGATCGATGCGCGCTTCGTCGAAGCCACCCGTTGATTTTCGATCCTCTTGCGTAAACGTTCCGGGGCCTCAGGGCTCCGGAATTGCCTCACCCGAACACTTCTGGAGTACCGATGAGTTCCGTGCAGAACGCGCCGGCTCGTAACACGCCTTCCGTCTCGCCGCCACGCAAGCGCGGCAACCTTTTCGTCATCGGCCGGCAGCCGGGGCGTCGCGGCTATCTCTGCATCGCTATCGGCGTTTTCGTCATATTGGCGCTGGTCTGGTGGGTTGCCACGGCCAGCGGTGCGATACCGAAGATTTTCATGCCAACACCTGATGCCGTTTGGGCGCGGCTGATGAAGCTGGCGGCCGATGGCACGCTCTGGGCCGATCTGCAAGTAAGCCTCTATCGCATCAGTGTGGCCTTCCTGGTGTCGTCGGCCATGTCCATCGTCATCGGTGTGCTGGCCGGCTGTTATGGCTTTTGGAAAGCGTCGGTCGAACCGCTTGTGGATTTCATCCGCTACATGCCGGTGGTGGCGTTCGTACCGCTGACCATTCTCTGGAGCGGTACCGGCGACTTCCAGAAATTCCTGATTATCTGGATCGGCACCTTTTTCCAGCAGGTGCTGATGGTGATGGACGCGGTCAAACGCGTGCCGGGCGACTTCATTGGCCTGGGGCGTACGCTCGGCATGCCAGACCGCAAGATTCTGGTGAAGATCGTTCTGCCCAGCGCATTCCCGGGTATCTGGGACGCCTTGCGCATCAGCCTCGGTTGGGCATGGACCTGGTTGGTGCTCGCCGAACTCGTCGCCGCGACCTCCGGCCTTGGCTATCGCATCACCGTGTCGCAGCGTTTCTTCCAGACCGACACGATCATCGCCTACATCCTGTTGCTCGGCGTGCTGGGGCTGGTGAGCGACCAAGCCATGCGGGCCGCTGAAAAAGTGCTGTTCCGCTATAACCGGAGACGCCCATGAGTACCTTGGAAATCACCGGTCTGGACAAGAGCTTCGCCACGGGTAAGCAACGCAAACAGGTACTTCGGAAGATCGACCTGACCTTGGCGGATAACGAATTCGTGTCCGTTGTCGGCACCTCGGGCTGCGGCAAGAGCACGCTGCTGTCCATCGCTGCGGGCCTCGAGGACTATGACGCCGGCCTTGTGGCCGTCGACGGCGAGCCGATTACCGGTGCCGGGCGTGACCGTGGTGTGGTGTTCCAGTCCTACACCTTGCTGCCCTGGCTCACCGCCCGACAGAACATCGAATTCGCGCTCAAAGCTGCGGGCAAAAGTGGCGCCGAGTGCCGCGCCATTGCCGACGAGCACCTTGCCCTAGTCAACCTCAGCGATGCGGCCGATGCCTATCCGAACGAATTGTCCGGCGGCATGAAGCAGCGCGTCGCCATTGCCCGGGCGCTGTCGTATCGACCGAAGATCCTGCTGATGGACGAGCCTTTCGGTGCGCTCGACGCCATGACTAGGCGGCAAATGCAGGAGCTGCTGACTCAGGTCTGGGAAGCCCACCGACTGACGGTGATGTTCGTGACCCATGACGTCGAGGAAGCTGTCTACCTGTCTGACCGCATCGTGGTGATGGGCATGGGCCATATCAAACGCACCTACGACGTGCCGCTGCCAAGGCCGCGCCACGAAGACATTACTGGCACCCCCGAATTCATCGACCTGCAGCGTCGCGTGCTGCGTTCGATTCGAGAGCAGACTCAGGAGACACCTGTATGAGCCAGCCTACCTTTCACGACCTGAGCAATGTTGATGCGCTGCCCGAAGCGCTGTTCCAGCGCACCGAGGCGGACCTGTCCTTTTTCGTCGAGAAGGTGAAGCCCATCATCGAGGCGGTGCGTACCGAAGGCGATGCGGCGCTGCAACGATTTGCCCGTGATTTCGACAGGGTCGATGCCGCGCATATGGCGATTCGTGCTGAAGAGAGCGAGTTCGAAGCGGCTTTCGCCCGGCTCGATCCGGACGTCATCGAGTCCATTCGCTTCGCCGCTGAGAACATCCGCGTATTCCACGAGGCGCAAAAGCCTGAGGAAATGTGGATGAAGGAAGTGCGCCCGGGCGCGTTCGCCGGGGACCGCCATGTGCCGATCGATTCCGTCGCCTGCTACGTGCCGCGTGGCAAGGGTTCGTTCCCCAGCGTGTTCCTGATGACCACCATTCCCGCGATCGTGGCCGGTGTGCCACGCCCGGTGGTGATCACGCCACCTGGCCCGGATGGAAAAGTAGACGACGCCACGCTGGTGGCCGCACGGATTGTCGGCATCAAGGAAATCTACAAATGTGGCGGCGCACAGGGCGTGGCAGCCGTGGCCTATGGCACCGAAACCGTGCCCAAGTGCCTGAAGATCGTCGGCCCCGGCAGCCCTTGGGTCGTCGCTGCGAAGCGCCAGCTCTCCGGTTTGATCGACCCCGGCGTACCGGCAGGTCCGAGCGAAGTCATCATTCTTGCGGACGAAACCGTCGACGGTGCATTGGCGGCGCTGGACTTGATCATCGAGTCCGAACATGGCCCCGATTCCTCGGCGTATCTCGTTACCAACAGCCGCAAGGTTGCGGAAGCGGCCATCGCGGCGCTGCCGGAGCATTGGAAGGGGCTGGAACCCAAGCGCATCGAGTTTTCCCAGGCGG
The DNA here is from genome assembly GCF_014647635.1 of Pseudomonas matsuisoli. Classification (GTDB taxonomy): domain Bacteria; phylum Pseudomonadota; class Gammaproteobacteria; order Pseudomonadales; family Pseudomonadaceae; genus Pseudomonas_P; species Pseudomonas_P matsuisoli. The sequence continues at coordinate 470,201 of NZ_BMPO01000003.1, read as the reverse complement.
TACTGTGCGGCAAGCACGGCGGCATCGTTTTGACGAAGGACTTCGACACCGCCATCGAGTTCGTCAACGAATACGCACCGGAGCACCTGGAGATTTTGGCCGAGGAGCCGATGGCGGTACTGCCGCGTATCCGTAACGCGGGTGAAATCCTGCTGGGCAACTACACGCCGGTCACGCTGGGCAACTTCGTCCTTGGCCCCAATGCCGTGCTGCCTACCGGGGGTGCTGCGAAAACCGCAGGCCCGCTGTCGGTCTTCGACTACATGAAGCGGATCTCTGTCGGTTACGTGACCCGTTCGGGCTACCAGGCGCTGGCGGACAAGGCACACGGCTTTGCCTTGTACGAAGGCTTCAGCGGCCATGCACAGGCGGTGTCGTCGAAACGGCATGAGATCCTGAACAAGAACAAACCCTGAGGGGAGGAGAGCCGCATGCGTGCCATCCGCTTCCATGGTGTCGGCGACCTGCGCTGCGAAAATATCGATGCGCCCGGCAATCCGCCGCCGGGCTTCGCGCTGCTCGGCGTCCGGGCGGCCGGTATTTGTGGGTCCGATCTGCACAATTTCCACACGGGCCAATGGATCGCCGAGTTGCCGGTGACACCAGGCCATGAATTCTGCGGCGAGATCATCGCGTTGGGCGAGGGCGTCAGCGGGTTCGCCGTGGGCGACCAGGTGGTTGTGGATTCGCGCGCTAATTGCGGCGAGTGTGATCATTGCCGGGGCGGCGAAGGCAATCTGTGCCGGCGCATGGGATTCGTTGGTGAAGTCTGCGATGGTGGCTTCGCTGAGCAATCGTTGCAGCCAATGCACCGGCTCCTCAAGGTGCCGGCATCGGTGCCGGCCGAAGTCGCTGCGCTTGCCGAGCCCTTGGGCGTGGCCTTGCGCGTCCTCAATCGCCTGGCTGCGGCGCCCGGCGAACCGGTATTGATCGCGGGCGGCGGCCCCATTGGCGGCCTGGCGGCGTTGTTGTTGCGAGAGCTGGATGGCCGCCCGGTGTTTCTCATTGAGCGCAACGAAACGCGAGCGGCGCTACTGCGTGATGTAGCGGGCGTCGAACCTGTAGCGCTCGACCGTGACGTGATCCGTGAAGCCTGTGGCGGTATCGAGCCACGTTTCTGCATCGAGGCGACCGGATCCGGTGCCGTGTTGGCGCAACTGATCGATGCGGTTGGGGCAGGTGGCCGGATTGCTCTGGTGGGGCTCTTCCATGGCAGCCCGACCGTGAATACCAATGCGTTGGTGGAGCGGGAGATCGATCTGGTGGGCTGCAGCGTATTCCGCGACGAACAGCGCCAGGCCGTCGAGCTGCTGCCGCGCTTGGCGGAGAAACTGGCACGGCTGATTTCTGATCCGATCACGCTGGAGGATGTTCCAGCGGCGTATCAGATTCTTTCCCGCGGTGAGGCCGGGACTCTGAAAACCATCATCAAGCCCTGAATGCCCGGAGGTGACATGAACGACGTACTGTCCACGTTTTCCCTACAGGGCCGCGTCGCGTTGGTGACGGGCGCCTCGCGGGGCATCGGTCGCGCATTGGCCGAAGCGCTCGCGGGCGCGGGTGCTCGGGTGTTGTTAGCAGGGCGAGATACCTCCGCCTTGACCGAGGTTCATGCAGCTATCGCCGGTGCGGGTGGCCATTGCGCGGTCATCCCTATGGACGTGGCCGATTCCGCGTCCCGCGCGGCAGCGTTCGCAGCCATCGAAGCGCAGGAAGGGCAGCTGGATATCCTGATCAACAATGCAGGCATCGAACAGGTGAAGCCGTCGGCCGAACTGGACGAAGCCACCTGGGACCGTATCGTCGATACCAATCTCAAGGGCGCGTTCTTTTGCGCTCAGGCAGCGATGAAGCTCATGCCGAACGGCGGCAGTATCGTCAATCTCTGTTCGCTCACCAGCGAAGTGGGCGTGCCTGGCGCGGTGCCGTACGGGGCGTCGAAATCCGGCCTGGCCGGTATGACCCGAGCGCTCGCGACGGAATGGGCGCCATTGGGTGTGCGCGTCAACGGCATCGGCCCAGGCTATTTCCACACGGACTTGACCGACGTCTTTTATCAGGACGCCGACTGGTGCGAGCGGATGCGCGGCAAGATTCCCCTGGGTCGCTTCGGTGACCTGCGCGATCTGGCTGGCAGCGTCGTTTTTCTCTGCTCGCCCGCGGCGGCTTACATCACTGGGCAGGTGCTCTACGTCGATGGTGGCTACCTCGCCAGCATCTGACCCTCGAACTTTTTTAGAGTGAATGTCATGACACGATCGTCCGAACCCTTGGCTGCCCAGGCGCGAACATTGGCCCGCGCGGGTGACTGGGACGGCGCCCGCGCAAAATTGATGCAACTGGTTGGCGAAGTGGTGGGAGGCGAGGCGACGGACCTTGCCATCAATCGCGACCAGTACAGCCTCAACTCCCTCAACGGCCGGGTCAGCCTGACTGATGGCCGTACGCTGTTCTTCAAGTATCACAACGAAGAAGGCGAGGATAAGACCATCGAGGAGTATTACAACGCCGAGCTGCTGCGCGAAGCGGGTTACCGCGTGGATGTGCCGCTGTTCGCCTGTGGCGAGCCAGGGCGGCAGATCCTCCTGTATGCCCTTCGCGCCGATAGCCGCCTGGCGGACGTGTGCCGCGATATCGAAGCGCGCGCAGCCTGGAGCGAAATGGCGCCCGTGGTCGAGGCGCAGCAGCATTTCGACGAAGAGGGCGTCGCCGGTGCCTTGCGTTCACTGGTGCCGGCGGAAGTTGAGAAGGTTTGCCGCGAGCCGGTCCACCAGCTGTTCCATCATCGATTGGTATCGGAAGGGGCAACCCCAGGTTTTGGCGGTCGTGTCGCTCGGTTCTATGTGGGGCAGCACTTCCGTTTTCCAGGTGTCGAGGTGGAATGGGAGCGGCTGGCATCGTTGCAGTGGGTCGTCAATGGCGTTCCCTACGCGTCCACGCTCGGCGAGCTGTTCGCTGAAGCCGGAATACGTCTGCTTCCGGCAGCGCTTGCGGATCACGGGGCGGTGACAGCCCACGGTGACGCCCACAACGCGAATGTCTGGTACGAGGCGGATGGCGAAACGCCGCAATTGGTCAGCTTCGACCCCGCGTTCGCGGGGCGGCAGATTCCCGCGCTTCTCGCGGAAATCAAAGCGACGTTCCACAACATCTTTGCGCACCCGCTGTGGCTGTACGAACCACATCGGGTAGAGACGCACTATCAAGTAAATGTCCGCCTCGATGAGGGCCGCATTCATGTGGATCACGACTGGGCGCTCACACCACTACGCGCCGCGTTTCTCGACGACAAGACCGAACACTACTGGCGACCACTGTTGACCGAATTGCGCGCCCGCGGCTGGTTGCCGACAGACTGGGAGCGCGTGATGCGCCTGGCGGTCTTCTGCTGCCCAACGCTGGTGCTCGACCTGCGGGCCGACGGCGGTAGTGGCCATACTCCGCATAGTTCGGCATTGGGATTGGCAATAGCCGTGATGGCAGGGTGTTGCCCGGTAGAAGGCGAAGACGCGTTCAGCCGCTTCTTCGCTCGGCTATGTGAAGCTTGAGCTCCCGCAGGGCGGGTGCAACCCGCGCGGGTGTCATCCGCAGCTGGTCAGGTGTCTCCGGTGGACAGCTAAAGCCGCGGGTTACACCCGCCCTACGGATCGGTGAGCGCCGGTACGTGAAGGACGATCTGCATAAAGCACTTGCTCTTGTAGGGCGGGTGCAACCCGCGCAGGCGTCCACAGCGGTCGGCTAGCCATACCGCCACAAGGCGCACGTTACACATGACTACACGCGTCACCCCCGCGACCGGCCCTATCCAGGCGGAGCTATCTCTGCTTAACTTGTACATACAAGTTCGTACAGGATCGCCTTCAGGAGATTGCTCATGTCATCACCGACTCGTTTCCGCGACATTGTCATCCGTGCACCGCGAGGTTCGGAGCTAACAGCCAAGAGCTGGCTGACTGAAGCACCGCTGCGAATGTTGATGAATAACCTCGATCCTGAGGTCGCAGAAAATCCCAACGAGTTGGTGGTGTATGGCGGCATTGGCCGAGCGGCACGCAACTGGGAATGCTTCGATGCCATTGTGGCGTCGCTCAAATCTCTGGAGGCGGACGAAACGCTGCTGGTGCAATCCGGCAAGCCCGTAGGAATATTCAAGACGCACGCCAACGCGCCTCGTGTCCTTATCGCCAACTCCAATCTCGTACCGCACTGGGCCACCTGGGAGCATTTCAACGAACTTGATGCCAAGGGCCTGATGATGTACGGCCAGATGACAGCGGGTTCGTGGATCTACATTGGCAGCCAAGGCATCGTGCAGGGCACTTACGAAACCTTCGTCGAAGCTGGCCGCCAGCACTATGGCGGTAACCTCAAAGGCCGTTGGGTGCTCACGGCCGGATTGGGTGGCATGGGCGGCGCGCAGCCACTGGCGGCGAGCTTGGCGGGGGCGAGTTCGTTGAACATCGAATGTCAGCAGAGTCGTATCGACTTCCGCTTGAAGACCGGCTACGTCGACGAACAGGCCGCAGACCTGGACGACGCGCTCGCCCGCCTTGCGCGCTATACCGCCGAAGGCAGGGCGGTTTCCATCGCACTGCACGGCAATGCCGCGGACCTCCTGCCGGAATTGGTCGAACGCGGCGTCCGCCCAGACATGGTGACCGACCAGACCAGTGCGCATGATCCGCTCAACGGCTATTTGCCGAGTGGCTGGACCTGGGACGACTACCGCGCCCGCAGCAAATCCGAACCCGCTGCAGTGGTCAAGGCAGCCAAACAATCCATGGCGCGCCATGTGGAAGCCATGCTTGCTTTCACACGCATGGGCGTGCCGACCTTCGACTACGGCAACAACATCCGGCAGATGGCGAAAGAAGAGGGCGTCACGGACGCGTTCGACTTTCCCGGCTTCGTACCTGCCTACATCCGCCCCCTGTTCTGCCGGGGAATCGGCCCGTTCCGCTGGGCGGCCCTGTCAGGTGATCCCGAAGACATCTACCGAACCGACGCCAAGGTCAAGGCACTCATCCCTGACGACGCCCATCTGCACAACTGGTTAGATATGGCTCGCGAACGTATTCGCTTCCAGGGGCTGCCCGCGCGCATCTGTTGGGTTGGCCTGGGTCAGCGGGCGAAGCTTGGGCTGGCCTTCAACGAGATGGTGCGCAGTGGCGAGCTGAAGGCACCGGTCGTGATTGGCCGCGATCATCTCGATTCCGGCTCGGTGGCCAGCCCCAACCGGGAAACCGAAGGCATGCGGGATGGTTCGGACGCCGTGTCTGACTGGGCATTGCTGAATGCGCTGCTCAATACCGCCAGTGGGGCGACCTGGGTGTCGCTGCACCATGGCGGCGGCGTCGGTATGGGCTTCTCGCAGCACGCCGGCATGGTGATCGTCTGCGATGGTACCGATGAGGCGGCCGAACGGATCGCGCGGGTGCTGCACAACGATCCCGGGACCGGCGTCATGCGGCACGCCGATGCGGGGTATGACATCGCGATCGACTGCGCCAAGGCGCAAGGTCTCAAGCTGCCGATGATCACGGATTAGGCTCACGCACGCGTCTGCCCGGTTCAGCGGGCAGGTGGCCGGTGACCGAGTCTGTTGCAAAAAGAGGATTCTGCATGAAACGTTTATGGCACCACTGCCATGCGGCCACCATGGTAGGCGGCCGCTACGCCATCATCGAAGACGCGGCAATCATCACCGAGGGCGCGCGCATCGCGTGGATCGGACCGCGCGCGGAGCGACCGGACCTTGCTATCGACGAAGCCCACGACCTTGCCGGCGCCTGGGTTACACCGGGCCTCATCGATTGCCACACCCACGCCGTGTTTGGCGGCGATCGCAGCAGAGAGTTCGAGCAACGCTTGCAAGGTGTCAGCTACAGCGACATTGCCAAAGCCGGTGGCGGCATCGCCAGCACCGTCCGCGCCACCCGCGACGCGAGTGAGGAATGCTTGTTCGAAGGTGCGCGAAAGCGCCTTATCAACCTCCTTCGTGAAGGCGTGACCACACTGGAAATCAAGTCGGGCTACGGTCTGGATACGCTAAGTGAAGCAAAGATGCTGCGCGTGGCGCGGCGCCTTGGCGACGCCTTGCCGGTCACGGTACGCACGACGTGCCTTGCCGCGCATGCGGTCCCACCAGAATACGCTGGCCGCCCGGATGACTACATCGACGTGGTGTGCCGAGACATCTTGCCTGCGCTCGCCGCTGAAGGGCTGGTGGATGCAGTCGATGCGTTTTGCGAGAACATCGCGTTTTCCACCGGGCAGGTCGCACGGGTGTTCGACTCCGCGAAAGCATTGGGGTTGCCGGTAAAACTGCATGCCGAGCAGTTGTCCGCCCAGGGTGGGGCGAGCTTGTCTGCTCGGTATGGCGCGCTTTCCGCCGACCACTTGGAATACCTCACCGAAGCGGACGTGGTCGCAATGGCGAGGGCAGGAACGGTGGCGGTGCTGCTGCCCGGCGCGTTCTACCTGCTGCGGGAAACGCAAGTGCCGCCCGTTGCGTTATTGCGGGTGCATGGCGTGCCGATGGCCGTGGCGAGCGATCTCAATCCCGGGACGTCGCCTGTGCTTTCCCTGCGCCTGATGCTCAACATGGCCTGCACCTTGTTTCGCTTGACGCCAGAGGAAGCCCTCGCAGGCGTTACCGTCAATGCAGCTCGCGCCCTCGGTCTGCAAGAGAGTCACGGGACCTTGGAGGCAGGGAAAGTGGCCGATTTCGTCGCGTGGGACATTGCCCGTCCAGCGGAGTTGGCGTACTGGCTGGGCGGCGACGTGCCCAAGCGTATCGTTCGTCACGGAGAGGAGATGACACATGAATAGGTCGATCGCTCGACACTTTTTTCAGGTCATCTGACTGGGCATGCGGGTTGTCACCCGCGCTACGGAGTCCTGCGTGGTTTGGGAATTGCCTGGTAGGGCGGGTGGAACCCGCGGCTTTTGTGCAGGAGTTACTGGCCGGGCATGCGGGTTGTCACCCGCGCTACGGAATCCTGCGTGGTTTGGGAATTGCTTGGTAGGGCGGGTGGAACCCGCGGCTATTGTGCAAGGTTTACAGGCCGGGCATGTGGGTTGTCACCCGCACTACGAGTCACGTGTCGTATGCAAGTTAACTGCCCTTACGGTAGACGCTCGCATGCCAGTAGTCCCGCAGGATCAACATACGCGGTCCTTTCCAGCCACGCTTGCGCAAATGCCAGGCGATCAAGATGTTCATGATGCCGTGGCCCATCAGCAGTACCGAGCCATTCGCCCGGGCCATTTCGATCAATTTGTCCGCCGCCGCCTTCGCTCGGACATTGGAGCGCGCGATGGATTCGGTGTTGGCAGAAAAACCAAGGAACCAGGCGCTGCGAAAAAGAATCCGCCATGCCTTTGGCGGTAGCTTGGGCCAACGCCATTCGACGTAGGGCAAATGCGCTTCGGCAAAAACCTTGTCGCTTCCGCACGCCTGTATGCCGGGCAAGCATTCCGCCGACTGAATACAGCGCGATAGCGAGCTGGTAATGACCACCGCGGCTCCGGCGCTAGCTTCAGCCAGCTCCTGACCGATCTCACAGGGCAAAACGTCTGCCTTGTTGTAGCGCTCGACGAAGGTTTTCATATCCAGGGGCGTGCACCAGGTCTTGGCGTCGTGCTCTGGTTTGCCGTGGCGGACAAGCGTGATTTGCATGGTTTAGGTCTTCTGGGGCGATGAGCATCAGAGCGGAGCGGAGTGAGTAAAGTGCCCGTAGGCGCTCGTTGAAGACCGGGGTAACCGTATAGGCGGATTCCGCGCGTGCAATCGAGCGTGCCCTGCTATGCGCAAGGCACGCAGTGCTCCCTACGCGCCCATATCCATGGTCGCAGGATCCGGACCGAGGCGGCCGCTGTTAGGAATTTCGGCGATGCCTTTCAGATCCAGCTTGTCGAGTTCAAAGCCGAACACGTCGATGTTGGTCGCGATGCGCTCTGGATTCTTCGAACGTGGAATCACGATGTGACCCTGCTGGAGATGCCAGCGGATGATGATCTGGGCTGGCGTCTTGTCGTATTTGGCTGCGATCTGCTTCAGCGTCGGATCGTCCAGCAGCTTGCCGCCTTGGCCTAGTGGACTCCAGGATTCGATGGCAATTTTCTTGTCATTGCAGAACGCGACCAGCTCGTTCTGCGGAAAGTCTGGATGCAGTTCGATCTGGTTCACCGACGGCGTTACACCGGTCTCGGCGATGATGCGTTCCAGGTGATCGGCGTTGAAGTTGGACACGCCTATGGAGCGAATGCGGCCTTCCTCCTTCAGCTGCACGAACGCCTTCCAGGTCTCTACGTACGCGTTTTTCTTTGGTAACGCCCAGTGGATGAGGTAAAGATCGAGGGTTTCAAGGCCCAGCTTTTTCATGCTTTCGTCGAAAGCGCGCAGGGTGGAATCGTAGCCTTGGTCGGCGTTCCACAATTTGGTCGTGATGAAAATTTCATCGCGCGACAAGCCGCTATCCGCGATCGCGCGGCCAACGCCTTTTTCGTTCTCGTAGATCATCGCCGTATCGATGTGCCGATAGCCGGCGTCGAACGCGGCTCTGACAGACGTGTAGGCTTGCTCGTCCGAGAGCTGCCAGACGCCAAGGCCGAGCTGAGGAATGCGGACGCCGTCGTTGAGCGTGAGAAGGGGTGCTTGCGGCATGGAAGACTCCACTGAGTGAACAAGTAGATCTTGACCATACCGTCAAGTGAATCGTTTCTTCTTACCTGTTGGGCGCGCTGCTCTTGCCCTGAGCAAGCCCGGAGAAGAGCGGCAGAACCCCGTGAGGGATTCCGCCGTTCACCGCGTCTACCTTCCGATAAAGGTTTAAGCGACGGCCGCGGTGGAATCCGTTGCGGGATTCCACCCTATGGATATCAAGGCATCATCGGCGGGATGTAGGCCAGCGTCGTGCCGAGTGCCCATAGCAGGAACAACACGATCGGCGCATGCACGATCAGCTGTACGAAGGTGAAGCCGATCAGGTCGCGTGCCTTCAAACCCAGCACGCCTAAGAGCGGCAGCATGTAGAAGGGGTTGATCAGGTTTGGCAATGCTTCAGCGGCGTTATAGATCTGCACCGACCAACCCAGGTGGTACTGCAAGTCATTGGCGACTTGCATGACGTACGGCGCCTCGATGATCCATTTGCCGCCGCCCGACGGGATGAAGAAGCCGAGTACCGCTGAATAGACGCCCATCAGGACGGCGTACGTGTCATGTGAGGCGAGGCTGGTGAAGAACTGCGAGATGACATGCGCGAGGGTTTCACCATTGCCGCCATTCACTTGTGTCATCAGCGCCGCGATCGAGCCATACAGGGGAAATTGTATGAGCACGCCAGTGGTGGTCGGTACCGCGCGCGCAACGGCATCGAGAAAGTAGCGTGGGCGCCAGTGGAGCAGGGCGCCGACCATGAGGAACAGGAAGTTGTAGGTATTCAGGCCGGAGATCGCGAGGATGGCCGGCTTGGTGCTGAACTCGTGGATGAGCCAGCCCGCAGCGAGGAGCGCCAACAGGATGATCAGGATAGGGCTGTATTCGAGCCATTCGCCGGGGCGGCTTTGCTTCGGGCGCTCAGGGGCGATGAAGCTGACGTCCACTTGGCAATCCTTCGCCGTGCGCGCACTGTCGGCGCTCGGTGCGGTGAGATAGGCCACGACCACGGAAATGACCAGCAGCACCAGCAGCATGACGCCGGACTGCCAAAGGAAGATCGTCTCGGTAAACGGGATGACGCCGGTAATTTCCAAGATCGATGACGGCAGGCTGCCTGGGTTGGCTTGCAGCTGCGCGGCAGACGAGGAGATACCCAGCGCCCAAACAGCGCCCAGGCCGAGATACGCGGCGGCGCCGGCCGCGCGATAGTCCATGGTGATGTCGGTACGGCGGGCGAGGGCGCGGACGAGTAAGCCGCCGAAGACCAGTGATAGGCCCCAATTGAGCAGGGACGCGAGCATCGAAATCGTGGCAACCCAGGCCACGGCGGAGCGGCCATTCTTCGGCACCTTGGCCAGCAGATCGATCAACCTGGCTGCGGGTCCGGAGCTCGCCACGACGTAGCCGCCAATGACCACGAACGCCATCTGCATGGTGAAGGGGATCAGGCTCCAGAAGCCATCACCGAAGGCCTTGGCGGCATCGGTGGGCGCGGCGCCCATGGAAAGGACCGCCAGCGTGACGATCATCACGGCGGCCACGGCGAAGACCCAGGAATCGGGGAACCATCGTTCTGCCCAATTCGAGCAGCGCAGAGCGAAGCGGGCGTACCCGGTTTCGGTGGATGAACTCATGGTGAAGCTCCTGATTTATTGTTGTTAGCGGCCTTGTGGGCCGAAGTGTCTTGATGTCGTTTAGGGCGGTGTAGGTGTTACGGTTTTTCGGGTTTCCAGTACGACGAATGCCCGGATGGAGTCCGGGCAGATCGATTCAATATGAATTCAAGTCCAGTGTCAGAGCCGTTTTTCTATATCGCCTTTTCCACCGCATCCGCTTACCCGCGAATGCGATATCGGTATCACCGGCGTATTTCTTGTCGACGGCACCTCATGCCATCGTCCTACGCCACCAGCAAACAGACCCCTCCGGGTCGTGGTCCTTCGGGGTCCGTTTGCCAATGAACACGGTTACCTGCGGATCAATCCCGCTCGATCGCCAGGGCGACGCCTTGGCCGCCGCCAATGCACAGGGTCGCCAGGCCCTTGTGCACATCGCGGCGGATCATCTCGTGCAACAGCGTCACCAGCACACGGCAACCGGAGGCGCCGATCGGGTGCCCGAGGGCGATGGCGCCGCCGTTGACGTTGACCTTCTCGGGATTCCAACCCAACTCCTTGCCGACCGAAAGCGCCTGGGCGGCAAAGGCCTCGTTGGCTTCGATCAGGTCCAGTTCATCCAGCGTCCACACCGCTTTTTCCAGGCATCGGCGGGTTGCGGAGACCGGACCAATACCCATGATGGCCGGGTCAACGCCCGCATTGGCGTACGCCTTGATGCGGGCAAGGGGTTTGATGCCCAGCGATTGCGCTTTATCGGCGCTCATGAGAATGACCGCTGCCGCACCGTCGTTGAGGCTGGAGGCATTGCCGGCGGTGACGCTGCCCTCTTTCTTGAAAGCAGGCTTGAGCTTCGCCAGGCCGTCGGCCGTGGTGCCGGGCCGCGGGCCTTCATCGGTGTCGAAGGTCAGGGGATCGCCCTTGCGCTGGGGAATTTGAATCGGCGTGATTTCAGCTTTGAAGCGGCCGCTTTCGGTTGCGGCAGCCGCTTTCTGCTGGGAGGCGGCGGCGAAGGCGTCCTGATCCTCGCGGCTGATGCCGTACTTCTCGACCAGGTTTTCGGCCGTCGAGCCCATGTGGTAATCGTTGAAAGCGTCCCATAGGCCGTCGGTGATCATGCTGTCCTGCAGCTCGGCGTGCCCCATGCGAAGGCCGGTGCGGGCCTTGGGCAGGACGTAAGGGGCCAGGCTCATGTTTTCCTGGCCGCCGGCAACGATGATGTCGGCGTCGCCGCAGCGAATGGCCTGGGTCGCAAGGTGCAGCGCCTTGAGGCCCGAGCCGCACACTTTGTTCAGGGTTAGCGCGGGGACGGTTGGAGGCAGTCCTGCCTTGATCGAAGTCTGGCGCGCAGGGTTTTGTCCGGAGCCGGCGGTGAGGACCTGGCCCAGAATGACTTCGTCGATGTGCTCCGGGGCAATGCCGGTTTGTTCGAGAAGGCGTTTGATAACGGCTGCACCAAGGTCGGGAGCCGGGACATTGGCCAAGGCACCCTGGAAGCTGCCGATGGCAGTGCGGGTGGCGGCTACGATGACGACGTCTTTCATTGTGGTTCTCCGTCTGACTACAGCTACGTCTGATGTGCGATTCAGCAGTGGTTAGGCACGGGCTGGTTTAGCGCCCGCTCCTACACGCCGATAGCGGATTGGCACTCATACCGCTTCTCTGTGGGAGCAGACCATGTCCGCGATCGCGCGCATGGCGCGCTCCCACAAAGGGGCGCGAGCCCACCGGCATCAGGCAAACACCATCTCCGGTACATGCTCGGGCACGATGAGTTTGCCCTCGGTCTTGGCGACGATCTCTTCCACGCTGACGCCGGGGGCACGTTCTTTCAGCACGAACGCGCCGTTTTCGATTTCGAGGTACGCAAGGTCAGTGAGCACGCGCTTGATGCAACCTGCGCCCGTCAGCGGCAGCGAGCATTTGGTCAGTAGCTTCGAGGCACCGTCTTTCGAGGCGTGGGTCATGATGACGATGATGTTTTCGGCGCCCGCCACGAGGTCCATGGCGCCGCCCATGCCTTTGACGAGTTTGCCGGGGATCATCCAGCTGGCGATGTTGCCGTCGATGTCCACCTCGAACGCGCCGAGTACCGTGAGATCGACATGACCGCCGCGGATCATCGCGAAAGAGTCCGCGGAGTTGAAGATCGACGCGCCTTTACGCGCGGTGACTGTCTGTTTGCCCGCGTTGATCATGTCCGCATCGAGTTCAGCTTCGGTTGGGAAGGCGCCCATGCCGAGCAGGCCATTCTCCGATTGCAGCATCACGTCCATGCCGTCCGGGACGTAGTTGGCGACCAGGGTTGGAATGCCGATGCCGAGATTTACGTAAAAACCGTCTTGCAGTTCGCGCGCCACGCGCTGAGCCATTTGTTCGCGGGTGAGTGCCATGCCTGTTGCCTCTTGTTATGGACCTCGATACATCGAGGTCGATTCGATCCGCGCGCGTGTCTTCACGCGCTGCCTAAGGGTCTTAGCAATGCGATCACTCGCGTAGCGTGCGTTTCTCGATGCGCTTCTCGAAAGTGCCCTTGATGATGCGGTCAACGTAGATGCCGGGCGTATGGATGTGTGCAGGGTCCAGCTCACCGGGTTCGACAATCTCTTCCACTTCAACGACGGTGATCTTTCCGGCCATGGCAGCCAGTGGATTGAAGTTCTGGGCGGTGTGGCGGTAGACGACGTTGCCGTAGCGGTCGGCCTTCCAGCCTTTCACGATGGCGAAGTCGCCAATGATCGAATGCTCGAGGATGTAGTCGCGACCGTCGAACTGGCGTGCTTCCTTTCCCTCAGCGACAGGCGTACCGAAACCGGTAGCGGTGTAGAAGGCGGGGATGCCCGCACCGCCCGCGCGCATCTTTTCGGCCAGCGTACCTTGAGGAGTGAGTTCGACCTCGAGCTCGCCGTCGAGCAACTGACGCTCGAACAGGGCGTTCTCACCGACGTAGGACGCGATCATCTTGCGGATCTGCCGGTCTTCCAACAGCACGCCAAGACCGAAACCATCGACGCCGCAGTTATTGGAAACGACCGTCAGGTCGCGGGTGCCTTTGCGTTTGATCTCGGCGATGAGGTTCTCGGGAATGCCGCACAGGCCAAAACCACCCGCCAAGACGGTCATGCCATCTTCCAGGCCAGCCATGGCTTCTTCATAGGAGTTCACGCGTTTGTCGAAACCTGACATGTCTCGTCCTCGTTATTGTTGTCTGGCAGTGATGACAGGGTTGCCCACTGCAAGCGAGTGTCTACTCCGCAAATTCATTTGTTAATTTTATTTTTGAAATGGATTAATTTGCTTGGCAAATCATTCGAAGGGGTCAGCATGACGCTCAAGCAAGTCCGCGCGTTTCTTGCCGTGGCGCAGAGCCTTAGTTTTGCGCAGGCTTGCGAACGTTTGCACCTTTCTCAACCCGCGTTGAGCTTGACGATCAAGACGCTGGAAGAGTCCCTGGGAGGCCGGCTGTTCAGTCGTAGCACGCGCGCGGTTGCGCTGACGCCTGAAGGCGAAGCATTGCTGCCGCTGGCAAGACGACTCGTGGCCGATTGGGAAAACACCGAGGATCAAATGCGCCAGCGGTTCACGCTGCAGCAGGGACGAGTCTCACTCGCTGCGATGCCATCCTTCGCGTGTAATCCGCTGCCCGACATCCTCACTGCGTTTCGCGAGCGCTACCCTCAGATCAACATCACCGTGCATGACGTGATCAACGAACAAGTGGGCGAAATGGTGCGCGATCGCCGTGTCGAACTGGGAGTAGGTTTTGAGCCCGAGCCCAGCTCCGGCCTCGCGTTCACCCCGCTGTATGTCGATCGGTTCGTTGCAGCCGTGCCGAGCGACTCCCCGCTTAGGGACGAAGCGGTGGTGACTTGGGATCAGTTGATGGCGTACCCCTTCATCACGCTACAGCGGCCATCTGCCGTACGTTTCCTGCTGGAAGAGTCCTATCGCATATCGGTTGCGTTCGAGTGCCATCAACTGGTCACGGTGGGGCGTATGGTTGCCAGCGGCCTGGGCGTGAGTGCGGTGCCATCGCTGTGCATCGGGCAAATGCAGTCGCTGGGGGCCCACTGTATTCCTCTTCGCCAGCCCGTTGTCGAGAAACCTATCGGGCTGCTGACGCAGCCACACCACGAGCTGTCGGTGGCGGCGCAGGCATTGTTCGATACGCTGATTTCCGTCGCCTGCGACCTGGATGAAGGTTCCTGAAAAGGCACTAGACTGAAGGCAGATCACTGCGCCGATCTGCTACGCGGATAAAACACCATAAGTAACGGGTCGACTTTTTATCCACGTTAGCCACATAACAAGCGGCAGCGCAGCGCAACTCAGGGAAGCGCGATGGGCTACGGCGTTCGCCGCATCGTTCCCCAACGCTCCTAGCCAGATTGATCGACACATGGATAGCCGATGCCTTTTCGCCACCGCCTGATACAGCAGTACGTCAGCACTCGAGTCGAACGGCTGGCCATCGTGTTCACCCTGTCGGTCATGCTCATCTTCGTTCTGGCTGTGGCTTGGCAGTTGGAACGTTCCTACCGGCAGGGGTACGACGACGCCCGCGTCAATACGGCAAACCTGGCATTGGCGGTCGATCAGCATGTCCAGGATGTCGTGAAACAGGCCGACCAGATCCTGTATGCGATGGTGGAGCGCGTGGAGTGGGATGGCGCCTCGCCGCAGCAGTTGGACCGCATGCACAAGATGCTTTTCCAGCAGGTTCAAGTGATGCCCCAGCTGCATGGTTTGTTCATCTATGGGCCGGATGGCCAGTGGTTGGCGAGCTCGCTTGGCGAACGTCAGACTCGTTCCAATGCAGACCGTGAGTATTTTCGCTATCACCGTGCCAGTCGCGACAAAGCGGTTCATGTGGGCCCCGTGATCAACAGTCGTACGACGGGTGATCTGATCATTCCTATTTCACGGCGTATCGAAGATGAAGATGGCCACTTCGCTGGCGTGGCGCTGGTGACGTTCAAGGTCCAGTATTTTCTCGACTTCTATGACGACTTCGACCTGGGTACCGACGGGCTGATCCTGCTCGCCTTGCGCGACGGTACGGTCCTTGTGCGGCGGCCGTTCGACGCCAGCGTGATCGGAACGAGCCTTGCGAATGGTCGGGTGTTTGCCGACTTGTTGCCGCGCGCGCCCATCGGCAGCGACGTCTTCTCATCGAAAGTCGATCATATCGAGCGGGTGTTTGCGTATCGCGCGTTGGGGCAGGACATTCCCCTCGTTGTCGAGGCGGCCATTGCCACGGACGACATTCATGCCCGTTGGTTACGCAGTGCCTGGGCGTCGGCAGTTGTCGTCGCCATCGTCATCGGAGGAATGGGACTATTCGGTTGGGCGCTGGTGCGGCAGATCCGCGGTACGCTGCGCTCGGAGGAAGAGCTGCGGCAGGCGCGTGATGTACTGGAGAAACTCGCCATGCAAGATGGCTTGACCGGCCTTGCGAATCGTCGGCATTTCGACCTGACCATCGCGTCGGAAATCAACCGTGCGCGGCGTGCCGAAACATGTGTGGCGTTGTTGCTCATCGATATAGACCACTTCAAGCGGTTCAATGACCTCTATGGCCATCCTGCAGGCGATGCGTGCATCCGTGCAGTCGCTGACGCGATCGCCGGCTCTGCCAGCCGCGCCGGAGAGCTGGCAGCACGCTATGGAGGTGAAGAGCTTGCTGTATTGCTGCCAGGCGCGAATCTGTCCACTGCACGAACCTTGGCCGAGCGGATGCGGATGGCGGTACGAAACCTGGGCGTCGCCCACGAGGGGAACGCCCTTGGCGTCGTGACGGTGAGCATTGGCGTTCATGCCATGATGCCAGGGGAGGCCGAGCACACGGCCGTCGAGACGCTGATCCAGGCAGCCGATCAAGCGCTTTATCGAGCCAAGGAGGAGGGCCGCGACTGCGTGAGGCCCCTCTAGCGTCTCGACAGAGGGGGCGTCGGCCCTCGCGGCGTACTGCGGGATATGGGCTTTGGCAGCGGTCCGAGTGAACAGTGGATTACGCCACGACGTGGCTAATCCACCCTATGTTTGGCGTCCGCGACCGTTGGCCGCTGACTTATGCGGAAGGTATCAACCGCCAACGAGCGTTTGCGTAAAGGTGATCAAACCGTCATCACGCTGCTCGACGGTCAGTGTACCGCCGTGTGCTACCGCGATGGCGTGGCAGATGTACAAGCCGATCCCAAGGCCGCCCCGGTTTTGCGCATTCGGTGGGGAGAACTGCTTGAACGGGACGAACATGTTTTGCAGCGTGCTTGCAGGCAGTAGCGGGGCGTAATTGCACACCCGCAAGGCTATTTCGCCCGCCGTCGCGTGCAAATGTAGATGCGTTGCGTGGCCGGCGAGCCCGTGTTGACGCGCATTGCTCAGGAGATTGGCGATCAGTTGCGCGTACCGATCCGGGTCGATGTTTGCGCGGACATCCGGTTGGATGGTGCATTCGAGGGGCGTGCCGCGAAAGGCCATGTCCGATTCGGCTGCAATGGCACTGACCAATTCGGAAAGATCCGTCGGCACCTTGTTGACGGTGATACCCAAGCCCGCCTGCAGGCGGCTCATGTCCAGGATCTGCATGATCAGCCGTTCCATACGGCCGCTGGAATGCGTGATGTGTTTGCGCAACTCCGTCGTTCTTGCGTCGTCGGCGGACAGCATCGATGCCGCCATCGAAATGGATTGCAGTGGGTTACGCAAATCATGGCCGAGCACCGCGATGAGCCTGCGGCGCATCTCATCGACCTCACTGGCACGATGCAGCGAGTACTCGATCAGCTCCCGGCGCAACGCGTTGGCGATTTGGATGTCGACCTCCGTCCACGGGCGCGAGCGCCCGCGAACCACTTCTTCCCAGGCTTCGAACGAACCGCGGGGCGTCAGGCGCGGCCCCAGCGGGCCGACCTTCATGTTCTTTTCCGGCTTGCCGCCCCAGCGAATGGTGCGGATATTTTCGCGGCGGAACCAGACGATCCAGCCGTTCTCGGGCTTGTGGAAACGAATGGCCATGACGCCGGGATAAATTTCGATCCCTTGCTCCGCATCGGCTGTCGGCCACGCATCGGTCTGGTACGCCTCAAGGTCGTCACGGTCCTTCAGGAAGTCGACAACGGCGTAGGCCTGTTCTGTACATTCCCCGCCAATGCTGACCAAGCGCCCACCGAGCATGGCCACCGCCGCATCGCAGTCGAGCAGCTTGGCCATGTTGGTCTCGCCCTGGCCAAGGGCCTGGAGCAGGTCATCCGACTCCAGTGCCGTCAGCATGAGCCCATTACGGCGTTCAGCGGCGGCATGCAGTTGTGCGTTGTGCTGAGTCGCTTCGAGGCGTTGCACGATCGCACTGCTGGCCTGGGAGATGATCTGGAAGAACATCCGGATCGGATGAGACAGATGTTTAGGCGTCATGTGATGGCAGGAGAAGAGTCCCCACAACTGCCCGTCGACCACCAGGGAAATGCTCATGGACGCATGCACGCCCATGTTCGTCAGGTATTCGCAATGGATTGGCGAGACGCTACGCAGCGCGCAGAGGCTCATGTCGAATTCCTGCTGTGTGTCCGGATGACATGAGGGCTCCATACGCGATGGCTCGTAGGCAACGTCCACGATCATGCGAATGGGGTTCTGGATGTACAGGCGGCGGGCTTGTGCGGGGATGTCAGACGCCGGGTACCGTTGGCCGAGGTAACTGACCAAATCGTCGCGACGGGCTTCAGCGACGACCTCGCCAGACAGGTCACTGTTGAAACGGTACGCCATGATGCGATCGAAACCGGTCATTCGCCGGACTTCGGTGACGACATTCGTCAGCAACGTGTGCAGGTCGTCGTGCAATTGCATCTGGCGAATGATGCGCTGGGCACTAAGGGCGAACTCAGTGAACGAAGCGGTACCGGACTCGCGTGGCTCAAATTCCAAATAAATTAAGCCCAGGTACTTGTGGCCCACGACATCGAAGAGCTGGTCACCTATCCAGACCTCCGCGCTGTTTTCCCAGCGCGTGGGCGCACGGATCGCCTCTTCAATCAATGCATGGATATCGGCGTCGAGCATGTTTTGGAGCAGCGTCGCGCCAGTCTGCAGCGACAAGGTCGTGACGTTTAGAAAGTTGGCACTTTTGGAGAGCAATCTACGCTGCTCATCCACGATCAGCAGCGCGCCATGGGGCTGGATCGACCTCGGTGTATGAATAGGTTCGTCCTCACAGTTGGTGAGGTTTACGGAAAGCTGATTCATCGAGGAGAGAAGTTACCCGTCAAATGAGCCCACGCGCAGCACGGCGTAGGCATGGCAAAAATTGAAATGCATCACTGCGGCCACGGATCGGGCGTTAGGCACAGGGCCATCATCTTGCCAGATATGGGCGGACGCCGGTCGCAGAATTACACCGCATGTAATAAAGGACTCGGAATGTCGTGATCTGTTCGCGTTCCTTCCACTTGTCCGTTCATGGGCACCTCCAAGTGCGCGGTGCTGCCGAACCTTATGAACACGTGAGAAAGGAGTGTGGACATGTCCGATAAAGACGAACGCGAACAGAACCGTAATGCCGAGCGCAAAGACGCCGATTTGGCGAAGAAGGGCGGCAATCCCGGCCCCAGTGGGTATGGCGGCATGGAAGACCAAGACCAGACCCGCCAGCAGCGCCCGGAGAAGCAAGACCGCAGTTGATCGGTTCGCGCTGGCTCCCTGGCGGGTCAGCGCGTTTTTATGGATGGACTTCGATGCGCCTGGATTTACACAGCGACCTACCCCCGACACTCGCTCCGGGCGCTGGCCACTCTCGCCTCAAGATAGGCGTGCTGACCCACATCAAACACCCGGTACGCCAGCCTTTTGCGGGTGGGCTCGAAGCGTTCGTATACGACGTGGTTAAAGGTCTGCAGCGCCGCGGCCACGACGTCACGCTGTTCGCCAGCGAGCTGAGCGATCCTGCGTTGAACCTTGTTTCGGTCTACGACGACGGCAACTATGATCTCGAGCGCGGCCAGCGTGCCTGGCCTGACGTCTCCACCGAATACATCACTGAACACAATGCCTACCTGAAGCTGATGCAAGGTCTGGACGCCTATGGGTTCGATGTCATCTTCAATAACAGCCTGCATTACGTGCCTGTCACCATGGCGTCTCTGTTGCGCACGCCGATGCTCACCGTGTTGCACACGCCGCCGTTCTTCGAGCTGATCAACGCCTACAGCGCTGCGCCTTGCCCGGCACACTGCTGTACGCCGTCCCACGCGAACGCGGCGAGTTGGTCGGCTTACGTGCCGGGGTGCGACGTCATTCCCAATGGCATCGATCTCGATTTCTGGTCGCCGGGTGGCACCCCCGGTGAGCACGCTATCTGGTTCGGTCGCCTGGTCCCTGAGAAGGGGGCACATTTTGCTATCGATGCGGCGCGCCAGGCAGGCGTCGAGTTGCACGTTGCGGGGCCGACCATCGACAAGGCGTATTTCGACGAGTACATCCAGCCACGACTCGGACCCGGTGTGAATTACCTGGGGCACCTGTCGCGAGCGCAACTCGTCACGCGGATCGCCGAGGCCTCGGCTGCGCTGATCACGCCCTGCTGGGACGAACCGTTCGGGCTGGTCGTCGCAGAAGCATTAGCGTGCGGAACACCGGTGGCCGCTTTCTCACGGGGCGCGCTCCCTGAACTCGTCACGCTGGAAACCGGCGCGCTTGCCAAGGCGAATGACGTCGATGCGCTGGCCGGCGCATTGCTGGCTGCCCGGCAGAAGTCGCGCGCTGCATGCCGTGCTCGAGCGGAATCGCTATGGGGCTACGAGAGCATGCTGGCGCAATACGACGCCTTGCTGCAGCAGGTAGCGGCGACGCGCCATGCGTGAGTGCCAGATCGGTTACTACGTCCATCACCAGGGTGCCGGGCACTTGACGCGCGCGCTGGCCATTGCGCCGCATCTCCAGCGCCAGGTGACCTTGATTGGTTCGTCCGTGCCTGACGTACTACCGCATTCGTCGGCCAGCTTTTTACGGTTGCCGATGGACGTTGCCCCCGACATGCACGTCGAAAGCTTCGAGACCTTGCACTACGCGCCCCTTGCTGTCGACGGGTTGCGCGAACGGATGGGCATGCTGGGCACGTGGTTTCAGCAGAACTGGCCGTGCGTCCTGGTGGTCGATGTGTCCGTCGAAGTTGCGACGTTCGCGCGATTGTTCGGTGTCCCCACGATATATATCCGGCAGCACGGTAGGCGCGACGACGGCCCGCACCGACAAGCCTATGCCATGGCTACCCGTTTGCTGGCGCCTTACCCACGAGCGATGGAAGGCGAGACGACGCCGGACGATGTGATCGCGAAGACCGATCATGTCGGATGGGTGTCGCGTTATTCGCCAGAGGTGGCGAACGCGAGCCAGCGGGGGCGAGTGCTCGTGATTAATGGTCGGGGCGGTACGGCATTCGATTACCAAGGCATAGCCGCATTGGCGGAAGCGTGCCCAGAGTGGACAATCCGCGTGGCTGGTGAATTGGGTGGTGTGTCAGCCCGCGATTTACCGCCCAACCTGCATTGCCTGGGGCGTCTGCATGAACCGCTCGAGGAAATGCGGAAGGCGGAAATCATCATCGGCAGCACGGGCGACAGTTTGGTGTCCGAGTGCGCGGCGTTGGGCAGGCGTTTCATTGGCGTGGCTGAGGATCGGCCCTACGAGGAACAACGCCTACAGGCTCGACGCTTGAACACCCTGGGTGTCGCCATTGGCCTGCAGTCCTGGCCTGCAGCGAACGAGTGGCCCGCATTGTTGGATAAAGCACGGGCGCTGCCCATCGAGCCTTGGCAGGCACTGGTCGATGTGGACGCCCCCAAGCGTGCCGCTGCCGCTATCGAGGCCGTGGCGGATTCGCTATTCGGCGCGCCGCCTCCGCTGCCGGTCTTCAAAAGCCTTTGAGGGCTTGATCGAAACAGTCCCTAACTTCGGTTTCCGTCGGTTGCCGAATGACCTCGAGGCGGTCCGCCTGCCAATGCACGAGCCCGCGATCCGCGAATTCCCGCAACCAGCCTTCCATCGGCCAGGTCTGCCAGCGAGTATGGAACGTTTGGGCATTGGCGATAATGGACGCGAAGTGATTCAACGGCGGGCGGTAGGTAGAGTGATACTGGTGATAAGCCAACGCGCTGGCGCATAGCAGCGGAACATTACGAGCACGGGCGCGAAACGCGAAGTCTGTGTCTTCGGCGCCGTAGCCCTCGTAAGCCTCATCGAACCCGCCTATGCAATCGAATACGTCGCTCGAACAGGCGAAATTCAACGACCAGAAGAGCTCGTGCGCCATCGATGCGCCGGGTGCGGGGCGCAAGTCGCTCAGTGGGTGACGGGCCGCGCATGCCGAGAAGGTTGCTTCTGTCCAGCCGTAATCAGCCGCGCCTTTTGGCAGATAGCGGACTTCGCCAAGGTGCAGCGCCTCTGGTCGCGCGGAAAGCGCGGTGGCGTAATCGCGCAGTAAGTGAACAGAGGGGATGCAATCGACGTCGAGGAATACCCACGCTGGCGCCGGAATCTGCCTCACGCAGTTGCGCGCGCGCGCAAGCGGCAGTTCCCCGGTTCCCATCACCGAAACGGCATCGATGGGAAATGCATCGCTGTAGAGCGAATCGGCAGCCTCGTCCATAAACACGATCAGCAGACGAGCAGGCGGATGGGACGATTGCTCCAAGCCGGTGATGAGGTTCGCCAACTGCGCGCGGCGTCCCTTTACCACGGTGATCACAGGTAACCCGCCAAGGGTTTGTGTCATGCCGTAACGCCGAGCGAGCGCAGGTAATCGCCAAACCCCTCCCGGGCGCGGCAATCCAGGCGCGAACTCGTTTGCACCCGAACGGCACGGCTCCAGGCAATACGCGCATCCAGTGCTTCGAGCCGGCGCACCAGGTGAACGTCTTCATGGGCCGTAAGGGCCGGGAATCCGCCAGCCCGTAAATAGGCGTGGCTAGCGATGCCCAAGTTTGCGCCGTGGATATGGCGATGACCGTCGCAATCGGTGTAGGCGGCTTCGTAGCGGCTGCGGACCTCGAGCGAATGCAGGCTCCAGTCATCCACTTCGACGACGCCGCACACTGCGTCGGCATCGCAGGACAGCTGTGCCGCGAGCCAATCGGCGGGCACTCGGGTGTCGGCATCGGTGCAGGCAATCCAGCGTGCGCCGCTCTCGATCAGCAGGTTCGCACCCGTGGCTCGGGCTGTGCCGACGTTGCGTGCACCAATCTCGATGCACTCGACAATTGGAAAGCGCTCCACGACCGCGCGCGAGCGGTCCGTGCAGGCGTCGAGCACGACCATGACCCTTACCGGCTCGGCCCGCAGCCCTGGGTGATCCGCAGCGGCCAGGACGGTTCGGAGGCAACTGTCGAGACAGGCTTCTTCGTTATGCGCAGGTATTACGACACCAATCATAGAAAACCCTCGCGTGACGCCACGGATGAGGCGTCCGATGACCAGACGCTGATGAGAAAATCCTGCTCTTCGTGCTGCGAAAGCTGAGACATGCCCAGCGCGCGTGACAGATGCTGATGCACTTCGTCGCCGTTCAGCGCACAGCCCTCGATCGGGTGGCGCCAGTGGCAGGCGATTAGCACGCCGCCCGGCAGTAGCGATTGCTGCATACGACTCGCAAGCACCGTGAGCGCATCGGGGGAGAAGTAGTACCCCAGCTCACTGAACACGATGAGATCGAATTGTTCGTCTGGCCATGCGTCGGGCAACAGGCGTTTTTCGATACGAACATGGGGCTCGCTGGCGAGCCGCGACCGAGCATGGGCGATGGCTGTGTCGTTGCCATCGCTGATCAGCAGGGCGTCGCAGCGAGTAGCGAGATTTGCGCTGAGTTCGCCGATCGAGCAACCGGGCTCGAATGCGCTCGAATAGCGCGGATGCGGCAGGGCGGCCAGCGTGAGATCGCGTTTACGGGATTCGTACCAGCGTTGGCGGTATTCCCATGGGTCGGCCGATTGTGCGTAGAGCTCTTCGAAATAGCGCATCGGCATATTCATACGAAGTAAATCTCCCATGGGCGAAAGAGGCGTTCGAGCGCATCCGGCGACAGTATCGGTTCCGCCCCGGTGGAGGGGTCTGGATGGATCTGGCTTTCGAACGCGGTCATGGCGTGACGCTTGCGCTCGAGGGCTTTGTCATCAAGATCGAGTCGGCGTGCGTGTTGCCATGGCACCCGCGGGTCGCCGGGGCGCGCCCAATGCCAGGTCCATACCGGAACCTGTACGCAGCGTGTCCCGGTCAATTCACAGGCGCGCCGGGCGGCGCGTCCGGTTGCTTCGTGATCAGGGTGGCCGTCGAACTCCCAGGTGGCGAAGACGGTGTCGCCGGGTTCGATGAGCGCTAGCAGCTTCTTTATGAGTTCGCTTTCGCCCTGGGCCACGCCACCATCGGGTATGCCCAGCCGGTGTACGGCCGGGAGATCGATGTCGAGCCGGCTCAAGGCGTCCAGCGTTTCCGTCGGCCGATTTTCCAATAGCTTTTCCTGCGGCCATTGCTTGGAGCCCGGATGGCTGCCGCCTCCGTCAGTAACCGCCACTAGTAGCGTTTGCCGCTTCAATGCTGCGAGTGCTTGCATCAAGCCGCCGCAGCCGAGCACTTCATCGTCGGGGTGAGGTGCCACGATGATGGCGCGCGACCCCGGCTCGA
This sequence comes from Pseudomonas matsuisoli, assembly GCF_014647635.1. Classification (GTDB taxonomy): domain Bacteria; phylum Pseudomonadota; class Gammaproteobacteria; order Pseudomonadales; family Pseudomonadaceae; genus Pseudomonas_P; species Pseudomonas_P matsuisoli. The sequence continues at coordinate 446,252 of NZ_BMPO01000003.1, read as the reverse complement.
TCAGGTTCGCAACGTCAAGTCGGAGCATCGTGTCGAAGCCGTTCCACGATGCCCAGTCCCGGTAAGACGTTCCTTCGCCGACGATTTGCCGGGACCCTACAGACGCCATGGTGCGCTCTCCTCGATGATGAGTTCGGCCAGCCCCGCGAGATCCCGTTCGGCATGGCTCTGCCGGACAAACACGGGAAGATCCGCGGCCAGGCGGGCGAAGTGGGCGTTCAGGCAGAAGGGGCTTGCGCCCAGGGCACGCCCGACGTGGTGTTGAACGGTTTCGACTGCGCTTTCAACGACGGCGCGGGTGCGTCCTGCGGCTAATTGAGCGTGCTCGCTTGGGTTCGCATCGATCCAGGCTGCGGTGGCGTGAAGATGGGTTCGCGCTGATCCGAGCGCGGCGTCGACGTGGCCGAGATGCGCGCGTGCGTGGGGTTCGTCCCGACGGCGGCAATGCGCATGTAGGTAATCCGCCAGCGCGACGGCCGCGCCGTACCAACATGCCGCGATACCAGCGCCGCCTTGCCAGAAGCCTGGGCGGGTCAAATACGCGCCGCTTTCCCCAACCAAATGGCCGCTCGCACCGGAAAATACGACTTCGACGCTGGCGGTCGCGGCCATGCCAACGGCCTGCCAGCCTTCGCCAGTCACATCGACCTCAGGCTGGTCGAGCATGACGGCCACCAGTTGCGGTCGCTCGTCTTGATCCCACGCCGTGACCAGCGCATGGCTCAAGCGTGCAGCGCCCGAGCACCACGCTTTGCGCCCTGTCAGCGATACATTGCCATTTGGCTCGAGGCGACAGCGCAGGCGTGCGTGAGGCGGTTCGGCGGCCCAAACGCCCCATCGTGTGCCCATCGCCGGCGGTTCGCCACCAAGCTCGGTGATGATGGCTAAGGCGTCAGTATGCCCTTCGTAAAGTTTCACCAGGCCCAGGTCATGCCCGGCAACCGCGGCTAATGCCTGCCACCGAAACAGCGTCGAGCCCTGGCCGGGCTTGGGAAGGTCTGCCAACCGCGCATCGACCAGCGTTTGGAATTTTTCCTGCAAATGGATGGGCGTAGCAGAGCGTTTCCAGGTTTCCAGTAATTGCTGCAGCTGGGATAGGTCTATCGGCATCTTTCGATTCTCGGCCAGGAGATGGTCGCGTGTAGCTAGATGGACAGGGGCCAATAGCGAAAGGTTTTAAGGGCAGGACGAGAGGATGCTCGCAGGCCGTACGCTGTGCTACTGAGTTGGGGCTCTGGCACGTGCAGTGCTTACATATTTTTCATTTAACCCTCGGTATGCTGCGCGCTCTTAAGGGTGCCCGCCTGCGCTTGCGCCAGGTTGGCAGTAGTCACTCAAGGTGAAACGACATGCGAATGGAAAGGGAAGAGCCGCTCGATGGCCAGGCTCTAAAAGGCAGGACTGGAATCAGCCGTTTGATCTATGCGGTCAGTCATTCGTTAGACGGCATCAAGGCCGCGCTGATGGGCGAGGCGGCGTTTCGGCAGCTTGTCTGCCTGAGCCTGGTGCTGATCCCCGCCGCATTCCTTGCGCCAGTCACCAAGGTGGAGCGCGCGGTCATGATTGCCGTCGTAATGGTCGCGCTGATCGTGGAGCTGCTGAATTCGGCGATCGAGGCGGCCATCGACCGTATCTCCTACGATATCCACCCTCTTTCCAAGCGGGCGAAGGACATGGGTAGCGCGGCGCAGTTCGTGGCATTGGCCATGGTGGCGCTGGTGTGGCTGATGATTCTGCTCTAGCACGAGGCTTGCGAAGCGATGGACAGTAGCCCCACGAATGCAGCGCGAGCGCTCAAACATCGTACAAAGCCTCGCAGCGACGGCGAACGAACTCTCTGACCCGCTGCACGACTGGCGTCAACGACGTCCGATGGGCACACACCAGATTCAACGGTGCGGGTTGTCCATAGTTTTCCGGGAACACTTCCACGAGCCGTCCGGCTTTCAGGTCGGGCAGTACGTCCAAGCGCGATTTGTAGACGATGCCGTGTCCCGCGACGGCCCATCGGCGTGCGAGGTCAGCGTCGTCGCAAAGCCGATCGCCGCTGACGGACACCGTGCGCTCGCCTTCCGGCGTGTGAAAGGTCCAGCGCTCGAACGTCTGTTCGCCCCATACGTAGCGCAAGCAATTGTGCTCGCGTAGATCGTCCGGCGTGCTCGGTCGCGGGTGGCGCGCTAGGTAACTTGGTGCAGCGCAGAGTACGCGGCGGTTCTTAGGCGCCACGGGCAAGGCGACCAGGCTCGAATCCATGGGCGTACCGTAGCGAAATGCGGCATCCAGGGGTTGACGTACGAGATCAGCCGGACGATCGCTGATACGCAGATGGAGGGTAAGCGCGGGGTGCTGCTCACGGAAGTCGTCCAGCCAGGGCAGCAGGAGATTCCGGCCAAAATCAGAAGGTACGGACAGCCGAAGACTTCCGCCAATTTGATCATGTGCATCGGCAATCGCGTGCTGGCCGCTGTTTAGTGCGGCGAGTGCCGCTTGCGCATGAGGCAGGTAGCGCTCGCCGTCGTCCGACAGTCGCAAACTGCGCGTGGTACGGATGAACAGGCGCACACCCAGCGCGCGTTCGAGTCTTTGCAACGCATGGCTGGCGTAGGCAGACGACTGGTCGAGTTGCCGGGCCGCTTCGGAAAGGCTTCCGGCATCGGCCGTTTGCACGAATACCTGAACGTCGTCGAATCGGATCATTTTCAAAGATTCACTGAAAGTGTTCCGCTATTTAGCCTGTTTTTTTGTGGGTCTGCATACGCCAGGATGCACGCACACTTATTGCTGGAGAGCTCATATGAAAGCGGTTGGATTCCACACTTCGTTGCCGATCACCGACACCAACGCGCTGGTCGACCTCGATCTTCCTGAGCCCGTACTTGGCGAGCATGACCTGCTGGTGGAGGTGAAGGCTGTTTCGGTGAACCCGGTCGATACCAAGGTGCGCCGCAACATGTCGCCTACCAACGGCGAGGCACGAGTACTGGGTTGGGATGCTGCGGGCATCGTGCGGCGTGTCGGCGCGAAGGCCACCTTATTCAAGGAAGGCGATGAAGTCTGGTATGCGGGCGACCTGACGCGGCCGGGCAGCAACGCGCAATTGCACGCGGTCGATGAGCGTATCGTCGGACCTAAGCCGAAGCAGCTCGACTTCGCCGAAGCTGCGGCGCTGCCGTTGACGGCCATTACCGCGTGGGAATTGTTGTTCGATCGACTCAAGGTTCAGCACGCCGATCCTACCCAGCGGAACGTGCTTCTGGTGGTCGGCGCTGCCGGTGGTGTGGGCTCGGTATTGCTCCAGCTGGCCCGCCGACTTACCGGCCTGACCGTGATCGGTACCGCGTCGCGCCCGGAAACGCAGCAATGGGCCTTGGAGAAGGGCGCCCATCATGTCATTGATCACAGCAAGCCCTGGGCGGCGCAGTTGAGTGAGCTTGGTTTCTCCGAGGTCAGTCATGTCATCAGCCTGACGCACACGGACAGTTATCTGGACCAGATCGTGGAGGTGCTACAGCCGGAAGGGCAGATGGCGTTGATCGACGATCCGAAAGCGCTCGATATCATGCCGTTCAAGCGCAAATCGCTGTCGGTTCATTGGGAGCTCATGTTCACCCGCCCAATCTTCAAGACGCCGACCCTAGCCCGCCAGCACGCGCTGCTGACGCGTGTATCCGAGCTGGTGGACGAGGGCATCGTCAGTACCACCCTCACGCAGCGCATCGCGGGGATCAATGCAGAAAACCTGCGAAAAGCCCACGCCCAGATCGAAAGCGCAACCACGCGCGGCAAGATTGTGCTGGAAGGGTTCTAACTCACGCGTTTGCCTAGCCCTGTAGGGGCGACGGGGCGGCCACCCGCTTCAGTCGCCAAGGCGAGCACCGCTCGCCCCACTGAACGGGCGATTGAAATCGCCCTACAGTCTTATCGCTGGCGCACTTAAACGTTTTGCCGCAGCGGGTATGGCGTGCTGTGCTGCAGGGGCTATCGAAGCCATGCCACTCGTCACTCGTCCGACCGTTGGCGAACTATTTCCCGCTTTTCTTCGCGAACTAGCGATACGTGAACCAGACTCTCCCTATACCACTCCTTGCATTGGGTAAGCCGTCATGGACATGTGCCGATTCGCGTTGCCTGGGTGTGTCTTGATCGTACTGGTGGCGGGCTGTTCGAGCATGCGCGATCAGCTGTCGGCAACGGGTTATCCGCCGGCGTACATCGATGGATTCGAAGCGGGCTGCAGCAGTGGGCGTCACTCAGCAGGTGCGGCAGGCGGATTTTCGAAAGATGTGCCGCGTTTCATGAACGACAAGCTCTATGCCAATGGCTGGACGGACGGACTTAGCCAGTGTCAGCGGCAAGCGGCGTCGGCCAACGATCGCGAAGATCGGTGGGATCTCATATGGCAGGAGCGAAACCAAGACCGCGAGCATCGGGTCGACCAGGAGCGTGGTAAGGCGTTTCGCTAGCACTCCGGCTCGTCGCGCTGTGGCGGCAACATGCGCTCCAGTGTTCCGTCGCGCCGGATGGCGACATGCCAGGTGGTGGCCGCGACATGCAGGATGATCAGCCCGTACAGAGCGAACTGCCCCCACACGTGAATCGTATTGGCGAGCGTGCCCAATGCGCCGTTTTGAGTGAAACCCGGTAGCGAAATCAGCCCGAAGAACGGTACCGCTTGGCCATTGCCTGCCATCATGTATCCGGTCACAGGCATCACCAGCAGTACTGCATACAACAGCCCATGGTTCAGACCCGCCATCCAGCGCATCGCACGAGTCGTATGCCCTGGGTACGGGGGTGTTCCATGGCGCCAGCGCCAGGTTAGGCGGATCAGCACCAACAGGAATACGGAGATTCCCATGGATTCGTGCAACATGTACCACAGCGTGCGCACTGGGCCCGGAGGGAAGTTTTCAGCAACCCATACGAACGGCAGCAAAAAGCACAGTGCAGCCACGGTGATCCAGTGCAGTGCCTGTGCTAGCGCTGTGTAACGGGCTCTCATCAGCAGATGTCCTCGGCGAACGTTCAGTGTGTGACCCGCTTCAGCTTGCAGGGTGCCGCACTAGATGCCTACGGCCTGTTACAAGAGGCAACCCTTATGACGGTCAACGATTGAGGGCACGGATTCGCCAGACACACGTGTTGCATAACCGAATATTCGATCGCATCCAGCGAAATCTCTGACTCGACCTGGTCGGCCAATCCGCTACCATGTTCGCGCCTCGGCTGTGTGCTACAGATGGCCGGGCGTCCCGTCATCGTTGGAGTCGTTAGATGTCGTCATCCGTATCCTCGCGTCCTACTTATACCCAGAGTGGCCTGCTGGTCATCCTTGGGTTGGTTTGCATTGCATTGGTAGTAGGCGCGGTCACTATCCAGGTGTTCGGTGGGCAGGACCCGTGCCCACTCTGCATCGTCCTTCGTTACCTCTTCCTGATGATTGCTGTCGCCGCTTTTTTGGGTGCGGCGTTTCGGCGTCAGTGCGCGCGCATTGGCGCCGCTGTGTTCATCCTGCTGGCCGGGGTTGCGGGTGCAGCGGTATCAGGGCGGTTGGTGTACTTGGAGTTCAATCCGTTCGCCAGCTGTGGGCGAGACGTCATGCAGTTGTGGACCGACGCGATTCCGCTGGTTCAATGGTGGCCTACCGTGTTTCAGGCGACCGGCATGTGCGGCGCGGCCTATCCGCCGATACTGGGATTGTCGCTGGCGGAGTGGTCGCTGCTGAGCTTCGTCTTGATCGTACTGGGCATCGCGTTCGGGCTTTGGAAGGCTCGGCGCTGAAAAAGATGGGTCGGAGCGAGCGTTGATCGCTCCGACCCATCGAAGCCTCTGTTGGAACACCGGGCTACTGGTCGTGGCCGCAGGCCATGCAGGATGCCTGGTGACCTCTATCCTTAAAGTACTTTGTCCCGAAGCTTTTCCGCCGCTTGCGTCAACGCTTCGATAACGCGTTGCTTGTCGTAGGTCTGGATGCTGTTGGTATCGAGGTACATCGAGAAACCCTGTACTTCGTGCTCGACATAGCTGGACGACGCACCCAGATCCCGACGGAAGTCCACTACCTGGTAGATCTGGACGGGCCTGCTAAAGCCCTTCACCGTGATCTGGCCCTTGTCGCGGCACATGATCACGTCTTTCACCAGTGAATAAGTTTCGTGAGAAATCAGGATCTCGCCTGCCTCGGCCGCATTTTCCAGGCGGCTGGCCAGATTCACTTCGCGACCGATAATGGTGTAGTCCATCCGGGTCGCGGCGCCGAAGTTACCAACGGTGCAATAGCCGGTGTTGATACCCATCCGAATTTCCAGCGGACGGTTAATCCCCTGGGCGCGCCACTGCTGCCACAGCACTTTCATGTGCTTGCGCATATCGATCGCCATCGCCACGGCAGCCTGCGCATCGTTTTTTGAACCCTGGGTCGCTGGGTCGCCGAAAAACACCATGACGCTGTCGCCCACGAACTTATCGATCGTGCCGCCATGCTTGAGCGCGATCTTCGACATTTCGTCGAGGTAGGTGTTGAGCAAATCGGTGAGCGCTTCGGCTTCCAGCTCTTCGGACAGTTCGGTAAAGCCTTTGATGTCGGAAAAGAACACCGTGAGCTTCTTGCGTTGGGTTTCGAGACGCACATTACGGCGCCCGTCGAAGATCAGTTTCCAGACCTGCGGCGACAGGTATTTGGCGAGATCCTGAGACAGCCTTCCCGCTTTTTCCTTTTCTTCTCGAACCTGATTGCGGAACGCCGTGACATGTTGCACGAGCAAGTGAATCGCATACGCCGTCAGCAGTAAGTTCAGCGCCGTGAAGAAAATGCTCACCACGGCAACGCCGGGCAGTGTTGTCAAATGTACGGGCGGCTTGAGCAGCGCACTGGTGAAAATACAGGTGCTCGCGGCCGTGAGCAGGGTCAGCCCCATGCAGCGCATGCCGCCGTTCACCAGGCTTGCGAACGCCAGCGTAAGCAACAGCATCGACGAAGGCACGAGGGTCAACCCGATCGACATGATGCCGATACCGACATTGACCCCATCCAGAAGCAGGAGGATCGAGCGCACGTCGGCAATCGGCCGAGCAGTGCGATAGGCAAGATGTTGGACGATATGCGGATACAGGAGCGCGTAAGGGATCGTCCACAACAACGCATAGGTGTATTGACCGAGATAGGCGCCCACTGCAACGTTCGCGGCAAAGGTCAGGTACGCCAAGATGCGGCTGTGATATTCACGACGCCCACTTGAAAGAAAGCCGCTTTCCAATACAGGAGGAAGGGTTTTCATGATGTGTAGGGTGCTTCCTTGCCAGCGGTCTGGCGAGTGTATTGTGTACGCCATGCCCTTTACGGCTGCGGCGCTGGGACAGTATTTACCGACTGCATCCCAGAATGCCTAGGGGGATGCGGACATAATGCGCAAACCGACAGATGAAAAGCCGGTCCGAATCGTCACTAACGAGGCGGTGGTCCGTCTAGGAAATGGCCGATCGCCATCATAAACAAATATGAAGACAAAATGCCATCACGCGGTAATTCGTCAATGCTATGCACATTGCCACTAGGGCCCCGGACTGCGCGTTGTGGATTGATTTCCAGACACAATGTTCCTGACCGAGACGCCTCAGTCGCGAATTTGTGAGCGCGATCACAGGTGGGTGGAGTGGCGGGCGCGGTGTGGCGCTAATGGCGCCAGAAGGTCGGCGTCAACAGCACGATGACGGTGATGATTTCCAGGCGACCCAGCAGCATGCCGGCGGCCAGCAGCCACTTTGCGGCGTCCGGTAGGCTGGAGAAGTTTCCTGCAGGACCAATCACCGTACCCAGTCCAGGCCCAACGTTACAGACCGCCGTGGCGGCGCCGGTGAGCGCGGTGATCGGATCCAGGCCCAGCATCGTCAGCGCGAGTGCAAGTACGCCGATGGTGATGGTGAAGAAGAATGAGAACGTCAGAATCGAGCGGACGATCTCTTCATCCAGATGGCGGCCGTTGTATTGCTGTTTGAACACCGCTCGTGGATGAACAAGTTGCTTGAGCCCGCCACGCAGCAGGGTGAAGGCGACTTGAAACCGGAAGACCTTGAGTCCGCCCGTCGTTGAGCCCGAGCAGCCGCCCATGAACGTCAGGTAGAAGAACAGCATGAAGGCGAACCCACCCCATTGGCTGTAGTCGCCCACGGCAAAGCCGGTGGTGGTGATGACCGAGACGATGTTCACGGTGGTCAGGCGCAGCGCGTCGAGAAACGCATAGTCGCTGTTCAGCCACAACCATATCGACGCGATCAGGCTGATGCCCAAGGTGGCGAACAGAAAACCACGGACCTGTTCATCTTTGAACATGGCGCGAACGTTACCGCGCAGAAAGGCGACATAGAGTACGAAGGGCAGTGCGCCAAGCAGCATGAAGACCGTCGCGACCCAATGGCTCGCATTGCTGAAGGCGCCAAGCGAGGCGTCGGCCGTCGAGAAGCCCGCTGTCGAGACCGTGCTCAGCGCGTGGTTCACCGCGTCGAACACGCTCATGCCAGCCAGCCAGTAGGCGAACGTGCACGCGCTGGTGAGGGACAGGTAAACGACGGTGATGTACTTGGCGGCAATATGCGAGCGAGGGATGACCTTTTCGCCCCAGTCCGATGACTCCGTTTGGAACAGGCGCATGCCCCCTACCCGGAGCATGGGCAATATCGCGACGCCCATGGCGACGAAACCGATACCGCCCATCCACTGCAGCAATGACCGCCACATGAGAATGCCCGCCGACGTGTTGCCCAGGTCCGTGAGCACCGTCGAGCCTGTCGTCGTGATGCCCGACATCGTCTCGAAGAACGCATCGGTATAGCTCAGGTGTTGCAGAAACATCATTGGTAGCGCGGCAAATACGCAAACAGCCAACCAGATAGAGGTGGTCAGCAGGTACATGTCACGCGGTCGCAGGTGGCTGTTGGCGGGGCGCCCAGGAGCGATCATCGCCACGCCTACCAGCGAGGTGATGACACTGCCCCAAACGAATGCGCTTAGATGCTCCTGTTCGTTCATCAGCACGAGTGTGATCATCGGCACCAGCATGCTGGCAGCCAGGATGAGCAGAAAGACACCGATAATGAAGCTGATGACGCGCAGGGTCGAAAAGGCCATATGAAACGGGTGCTCAAAAAGCCGACATTCTAGGCGTGGCGGCCGCAGTGGTCGATCTCGTAGTCGTCTGGCGCTACGTCAAGCTGGATCATCTCGGACAAAAGGCATTCGGCCCACTTCCCAAATGCAGGCCAATGCATAGAATAGCCGGCGCTGCACACGATGATCTTTCCGTGTGCAGGGGTCGGGCCGCTTGGCGGGTCGCATCTCTGGACGAGCCTGTTCTCGAGGGTAGTTCTACCTCAGGCCGTCATCGGGGCGAACACGAAAGGCGGCTCCTGCGCCGGAGCGTTCCGGGGTTTGCCGCCAATACAGCTTCCATCCATGTCCAGTTCGAATCCTTGTTTGACCTGTGGCGCCTGCTGCGCGCATTTTCGTGTGTCGTTTTTCTGGGGCGAATGCCAGTCCGCTGGCGGTACGGTGCCCGATGATTTGGTGGTGCAAATCACGCCTCAGCGTGTCGCTATGCGTGGAACGGAAACGAAGCCATCGCGCTGTGTCAGCCTATTAGGCGAAGTAGGCTGCGGGACGCGTTGCACAATCTACGAAGATCGTTCGACACCCTGTCGGGAGTTTTCCGCCGCGTGGGAAGATGGCGCGCCGAACGACCGTTGCGATGCGGCCCGCGCAGCCTATGGACTACCGCCATTGACGCCGCCTATCGAACCTGATGTCGCGCCGCGGGTGGCGTGATTCCCAGGAGTCGTCTTTCGAGCGAGGGGAAGGTTCTCGGCGTTCCCGTTGTCCAGGCGTATGTGTTTACGGTAGACCTTGAAGTGTCCGCGATCCACGGCGAGCCCTCGCGAGATTTGATCGAGCACTTATAGAATGACGATCGAATCCCAGCCTGGAGGTATCCATGGATGCTCTCGAACTTTTGACCCAACGTGTTTCTATCGCGAAGCTAACCGATCCGGCGCCGGATGCGGGGCAGCGCGAGACTTTCTTTCGTGCTGCGCTCAGGGCGCCCGATCACGGGCTGCTCCGGCCCTGGCGTTTCCTGACTGTGGAAGGGAGCGCGCGCGATGCGTTGGGCGATCTGTTCGCCAAGGCGCTGGAAGCCGGTGAAGAGCCTCCAAAACCTGAAGCGGTGGAAAAGGCAAGGCGCAATCCGTTGCGCGCCCCCTTGATCGTGGTCGTGATCGCCCGCGTGCTGAAGCATCCAAAGGTGCCGGCGCTCGAGCAGCGTCTGGCCGCGGGCTGTGCGGCCCACGGTATTCTGCAAGCCGCTTATGCGATGGGCATCGGGGCCATCTGGCGAAGTGGTCCGCTGGCCTACGACCCCATCGTTGCCGAAGGCTTGGGGTTGGCCGAATACGAGGAGTGCCTGGGCTTCCTATACATGGGCACGCCCGACAAGGAACCGCGCACTGCGCCACAGTTGAGCATCGCTGACTTTGTCAGCGGGTGGCGCGGGTAAGCGCAGGGGCCTGGCGCCGTGATACCGGTCGACGGGGTCAGCGCTCAGGCGTCCTAGGCAGTATCAGGTTCGCCACGAAACCGCCGTCCGGATGATTGCTGAAGTCCAGGCGCCCACCGTGACGCTGGGCGGCGCGACGGGCGATAGCGAGCCCGAGGCCATAGCCTGGCGCCGTTTGGTCCGGAGCGCGGAAGAACGGCTCGCCAAGCTGAGTCAGATGGTCTTCGGCAACGCCCGGGCCGTGGTCCCGTACGCTGATGTTGACCTGATCCTCGGACGTATCGACGGTTATCTCGATGGGTTTTTCCACGGGATTGAACCGCAGGGCGTTGCGTAGCAGGTTGTCCAGCGCGCGTTCCAGCATGTCCGGCCACGCTTCGATCGTCACGGTCGCATCGATGTTGATCTGCACCTGCTGCTCGGGCGCCGCAAGGCTGCTGTCCTCGCGTAATTTTTCGAGTAGCGCGTCGAGTTTCACCTGTTGCGTAGCGCCGGGCTCCGCATCGAGACGAGCGAGTACCAGAATTTCGCTGATCAACGATTCCAGGCGATCGCACTCGCGCGTCAGGCGTGGCCAGAGCTTCTCCCGTTCATCGCCGGACGCGCGTTCTGCCAGGGCGAGGGCGACTCGCAAGCGTGCCAGAGGCGAGCGCAACTCGTGCGAGACGTCGCGTAGCAATTGCCGCTGACTGCCGATGAGTCCTTGCAGCCGGGCACCCATGCGGTTGAAGTCGCGGGCTAGCACGCCAAGTTCGTCGCGGCGCCCCGCCAGGCGTGCAAGGCTGTTTTGCTGGTAGGCGGTTTGCCCGAGATCATGCACTGCGCCACGTAGCCGGTTGAGGGGGCGGGTGATCGACAGCGTCAGCCAGAGGCTGAGAAGCGTCAGTACGATCAGTGCGATAGCCAGAATACTGAGACCGAGGCTGCCGCCTTGATTCCAGGCAGCCAGTTCAGGGAACGGGATGCGGTAGATAAAGAGGTAGGTTTCGCCTGTCCGCGGGCTGACGTAGTCGTCCGTTAGGCGTCGCCAGGGTAGACGGCGATCGTCGTTCTGACGTGCTTCGAAGGCCGCTGCGCGCGGCGGGAACGTGCCGCGAATACGCGGCTGGCCGTTTTCCCCTAGCACTTGAACGTCGACATGAAACTTCTGTTTGTGAAACTCCAGCAGCATCTGCGCGGCGACCGGGCCCTGGTTCTCGTAGACCCGCACCCATCGCTCCGCAAGATTCTGAAAGGCGGGGTGGCGATTGATGATCCAGCTGTCTTGATTCAGCGCTCGGCCAGCCAGTACCGATAGCCCTGCGACGAGGGCAATTGCCAACCAGAAGCTGGCGAAGATGCGCCAGAACAATGACCGCACGGATCGACTCCTCGTCTGTCGTGATTATGCAACGGAGCCGCGGGCATGCGCCCGGCACCGTATGTTCTTAGGTCAATCTCGAGCCGAACGGCCGTCCTATGAACGGGGCAACGGCGGCATGAGCCCCAGCGTGTGGGGCTCGTGCATCCAAACGTTATTGCGTTTTGGTTTTATCGCGCTCGGCTTTCCAAGCTTTGAATTCGGCCATCTCAGCCTGGCGCGCCTGGCGCTTCTTCTTGGCTTCGTCGAACGTCTTCTGTTGCTCGGGCGTAAGCAATGCGCGCAGGGCGCCCTGGTTCTTCTCCCGAGCCGCGACCAGTTCTTTTTCCATGGCGTCTTTTTCTGCCGTCGGAAGTTTCTCTAAATAGCGTTTCGTGATGTCGCGGCGAGCTTGCATCTCGTCACGCATCAGCTTGCCAACTTCACGGCGTTGTTCCTTGCTCAGATCGAGGTCTTGGAAAATCGGTGGTTTATGGTGTTCGCGCGGGCCATCGGGCATGGCCATAGCGAATGTTGGAAGGGTGGCGGCCAACAGAGCGGCGATCATTGTCTTGCGCATGGAAGTCTCCTTGTTTTCGATCTCCGGTGGATACCGGTGAGCACAGTCTAGGGAGATCAAGGTCAAGCGCGGTCAGCCATGCGTAAGCGATGGGTAAAGGGTCGTGCTCACACGTTGTAGTAGTAGCCGCGGCTTCGCAACGCAACGATTCGGGGCCGCCCGTCGGCATGGGGCCCAAGCTTCTTGCGCAGATTGCTCACATGCATGTCCAGGCTGCGGTCATACAGCGTCAGCTTGCGGCCCAGGGCGAGTTGCGCCAGCGCCTGTTTGTCGAGTGGCTCGCCCGGCTGGCGTAGCAGCGCCTCCAGCAGGCGACCTTCGGAGACCGTTAGGCTGACATCTTGATCGCCAACGCTGGCGATTCCTCTCACGGCACTGTAGCGAATGTCGCCCAATTCCAGCCCGCTACCTGACGGGGCAGGCTGCGCACGACGTAGCACAGCGCGCAGCCTCGCGGTCAGTTCCCGTGGGTCGCAAGGTTTGGCCAGATAATCGTCGGCACCCAGTTCGAGCCCAAGGATGCGGTCGAACGGTTCGCCCCGTGCAGACAACATGACGACCGGCAGGTCCGGGTGATCGCCCCGCATTTGCTTGAGCAGTTCGAGGCCGCTACCGTCTGGCAGCATTACGTCGAGCACCACGGCGGCCGGATTCGTTTCGGCAAGTGCCCTACGGGCAGACCCTCCGTCGTGGCAGGCGGTTACACGAAAGCCCTCCTGGGCCAACCAGCTCGACAACAACTCACACAGTTCGCGGTCATCGTCGATCAGCAGCAGTTCACTCATCATGTGTGCTCGGCAAAGGCTCGGCGCGCAAGGTGGTTTAGGGCGCGCGCTTCTTGAAAGGGCTGACATGCAGCGTTCGACCAGGGAAGCACTCCGCGGCCCAGCGTTCTGCGGCGGGACGGTCGGGCCACTCCGCTACGATGAGTTCGCCATCGAGGCCGGCGCTGCCGGGATCGCTGCTATCGACGGCGGGCAATGCCCCTGCGAGTACCAAGCGGCCTTGCTCGCGCAAAGCGGCGATGGCGGATGCCGCCTGTTCGTCAATGGCGGCGACGCCCTGGAGCTCGATCCTGATGACGTAGAGCATGGTTCAGTCCTTCTCGTCCGGTTTTGGCTGCTGCATATGGCGCGCAAGGTAGATGCCTTGACCAATGAGGAACAGCAACGTCAGGCCGAGGCTGCCGAATACCTTGAAATCGACCCATATGGATTGGTAGGTAAAGGCGACGTACAGATTGGCGAAACCGCAGACCAGAAAAAACACGATCCAAGCCACGTTCAGCTTTACCCAGATGGGCTGTGGCAAGGACAACGCATGGCCCATCACTCGTTGAATGAGTGGCTTGTCGCCAATGAAGTGGCTACCTGCGAAGGCCAGCGCAAACAACCAGTTGACCACCGGCGCCTTCCATTTCAGGAAGGTTTCGCTATGAAACGCCAAGGTCATGCCACCGAAGACAAGGCAGGCGATGAGCGTCAGCCACTGGCCTTTTTCAAGCTTGCGTTGGCTGGCAAACAGTGCGCCGTAGACAACGATGGAACTGGCGATCAGCACTGCCGTCGCGCTGAAGATGCCGCCCAGTTCAAATGCATGGCCGGCGAATTCTACGGTGCGGGGGTCCATCTTGTAGACGATGAAGAACAGCAGGAGCGGGATGAAGTCGATGAATTGTTTCACAGCAGCAGCCAGGAGCGGGATGTGGCGGCATAATACCAAACCCGCTCTTTCCGGTGACGCCGGTCTCATCAAAGGTCGGTGACGGCTTGTTTCATCCCGCGTCGTTATGGTCCCTAAGCTACCGACGCCGGGCGCTCGACGGACGATCCCGCAGAAGCTGTTGGAGTCGTACCCATCCATCCTATCGTTGAAACGGTAACTTTCATGTACGTCGATCTGCATTGCCATAGCACCGCTTCGGACGGGGTCCTTTCCCCAACCGCCCTTGTGGAGCGAGCGCACGGTCGTGGCGTGCAGACACTCGCGCTCACCGACCACGACACGCTGGAGGGGATCGACGAGGCGAGACGCGCCGCGGACCGGTTGGGTATGACATTAGTCAATGGCGTCGAGTTGTCCTGCCTTTATGGCGGGGCGACGATTCATGTACTCGGTTACGGCTTCGATATGAACGCGCCGGCTTTGCGAGAGGCGCTAGATGGCTTGCATACGGCGCGTTGGCAGCGCGCAGAGGAGATCGGTCGGCGCCTGGAAAGCAAAGGCATGCCAGGTGCGTTCGAGGGGGCACGGCAGATCCAGCAGTCACGCGGCGACAGCGACAACGCGCCGGCACGTCCGCATTTTGCGGACTATCTGGTTGAAAAAGGTTACGTCAAGGATCGCGGTGAAGCGTTCCGTAAATGGCTTGGGGCCGGCAAGCTGGGTGACGTCAAGCAGCATTGGCCGACGCTCGAGGAAACCGTCGCGACGCTCAAAGCAGCGCAGGCCTGGATCAGTCTGGCCCATCCATGGCATTACGATTTTACGCGCAGCAAACGGCGACGGCTGGTAACGGCATTTTGCGCCGCTGGCGGGCATTCGCTGGAAGTGGTCAACGGTATGCAATCCGCCGATCAGGTGGGTTCGCTTGCAATTCTCACGCGTGAGTTCGGTCTATTGGCAAGCGCCGGAAGCGACTTTCACGGGCCGGGCGACTGGTCTGAGATTGGCATGTATCGTCCTTTGCCGGAAGATCTTCCTCCCTTGTGGGACCGCTTCGGCATAACGCCATCCGCCACAGTCTGAGGTCGTCGCCGTGAGCCAATTCTTTCAGGTCCACCCCGAGAATCCACAACCCCGCTTGATCAAGCAGGCGGTCGAAATCGTCAAGCGTGGCGGCGTTATCGTGTATCCGACCGACTCGTCCTATGCCATTGGCTGCCAGATCGGCGAGAAGAACGCGGTCGAACGTATCCGCCGGTTACGCCGCCTGGACGACAAACATAATTTCACGTTGGTCTGCAGCGACCTGTCCCAGCTCGGTGCCTTCGCGAAGGTCGACACGCATGCGTTTCGCTTACTCAAGGCGCATACGCCGGGCCCGTACACCTTCATTCTCAATGCCACCCGCGAAGTGCCGCGCATGCTTATGCATCCCAAACGTCGCACCATCGGCCTGCGCGTGCCAGGGCATCCAATCGCGCAGGCGCTGCTGGCCGAGCTGGGCGAACCGTTGATGAGCGCGTCGCTCATCATGCCCGGTGAGACGCTGCCGATGAGTGATCCTTACGACATGCGCGCGGTGCTCGAGCATGAGGTCGATCTGATCATCGATGGCGGTTTCGGCGGGCTCGAGGCATCCACTGTCATCAGCTTGGCGGATGGCGAGACGGAAGTGATCCGCGCGGGTTGTGGCGATCCTTCGTTGTTTGGCGAGGTCGCGCATTGAGCGAAACTGAAGAAGCGGTGCAAGAGCGTCCGCTGGAACAGCAGCTGCCGCTCGCGTTGGTGTACGGCGAAGCCGTCACCGAACTGCCGGTGGACCTCTATATTCCGCCGGATGCGCTGGAGATATTTCTCGAGGCCTTCGAAGGCCCGTTGGATCTGCTGCTTTATCTGATTCGCAAACAGAATATCGATGTGCTCGACATCCCTGTTGCGGAGATTACGCGTCAGTACATGGCCTATGTCGAGCTGATGAAATCGGTCCGGCTTGAGTTGGCGGCCGAGTATTTGGTCATGGCCGCCATGCTTGCCGAGATCAAGTCCCGGATGTTGCTACCACGCAGCAGCGAAGCCGATGATGAAGAGGAAGACCCGCGCGCCGAACTGATTCGGCGTTTGCAGGAGTACGAACGCTTCAAGACCGCAGCGGAGGATCTCGATACGCTGCCGCGCGTGGGTAGGGACACCTTGGTGCCTCGGGTGGATGCACCAGAGGCACGGGCGCGCAAGCTGTTGCCGGACGTCAATCTCGAAGAATTGATGGTCGCCATGGCCGAGGTGCTGCGTCGGGCCGACATGTTCGAAAGCCATCAGGTCGCAAGGGAAGTGCTGTCTACACGCGAGCGCATGAGCGAGGTGCTTGAACGCCTCAAGGGCGGTGGTTTTGTGGCATTTGGCGCACTCTTCACGATAGAGGAGGGCCGTTTGGGTGTCGTCGTCACGTTCATGGCGGTGCTCGAATTGATCAAGGAGTCGCTGGTTGAATTGGTCCAGAACGAGCCATTTGCCCCTATTCATGTGCGGGCGCGTGCTGAATGAATCTTGCTGATCCCAAGGAATTGGCGTCGCTCATCGAGGCGTTCTTGCTCGCTGCGGGCAAGCCTTTGTCGATAGAGCGCATTGGTGAGTTGTTCGAAGAGGCGGAGCGGCCCGAGCCTGCACAGATCAGAGATGCCCTCGCCATACTGGGTCGTTCGTGCAAGGGCCGCGCGTTCGAGTTGAAGGAGGTTGCGTCGGGGTATCGATTGCAGGTTCGCGAGCGTTTTGCTCCCTGGGTCGGACGGCTTTGGGAAGAACGCCCCCAGCGGTACTCGCGCGCGACCCTGGAGACGTTGGCGTTGATCGCGTACCGGCAGCCCATAACCCGGGGCGAGATCGAAGACGTCCGAGGTGTCGCCGTCAACAGCCAGATCGTGAAGACGCTGTTGGAGCGAGAGTGGATTCGCGTCGTGGGGCACCGAGATGTACCGGGTCGACCGGCCATGTTCGCGACCACACGAGCCTTTCTGGATCATTTCAACTTGAAGAGCTTGGCCGATTTGCCGCCCTTAGCTGTCCTGCGGGAAATGGAGCCGGAGCCTGTCGCGCCCGATGACGAAGACCCGCCACCGCCGGCCGGGTTGCAGGCTCGCGCCGACCTGGCGCTGGCAGAAGACGAGGAAGAGCGGCCGAAGGACGGAAAAGATCAGGCGAGCTTCCGATCGTTGCTCGTGGAACTCGACCGGATGGAGCAGGGCCTCAAGACAGACTTCGACGATATGTTGGAGCATGCTGATCTTCCGACCGACACGCAACACGACCAGGAGGATGCGGTGGATGAGTCGCCGCCCAAACCATGAAAAGCCCCTGCATTGGCATCTGTAAATTCGACGATGAGGTATGCCGCGGTTGTGGTCGCACGCGCAAGGAAATCCGCGGCTGGAAATCCATGAACGGTGACGAACAACGACTGGTCGCAGCCGAGTCCGCGATGCGGCTGATCGTCTTGCAGGCCAAGGGCCGCCGCAAGCGTAAACGCTGAACGGTCCAGGTATTGGAAGTCTGCCCGATATGAAAGCGGGCATATGAGTGTCATACAGTAAAAGCGTCATAACCGTGATTCCCGCCGTTCGGCGGGCCTATTCGCCGCCGTCCCAATCGGACGTGGCCGCTAGCAGGAGGCCGACATGCATCCCCGCGTGAAAGAAGTCACTCAACGCCTGATCGAGCGGAGTCATGCCACCCGTTCGCGATACTTGGCGCAAATGGGCGCCGCAGCCAGTGAGGGCCCCCACCGTAGCGCATTGCAGTGCGCGAACTTCGCCCACGGGGTCGCAGGTTGCGCGTCGGGCGATGACAAGCAGCGGCTGCGCCTGATGAACGAAGCCAACGTGGCGATCGTTTCGGCCTATAACGACATGTTGTCTGCGCATCAGCCTTATGAGCATTTCCCAGACATCATCAAGCAGGCGCTACGTGAAGTCGGATCGGTCGGCCAATTTGCTGGCGGCGTCCCTGCGATGTGCGATGGCGTGACCCAGGGTGAGCCGGGTATGGAAATGAGCTTGGCTAGCCGGGAAGTCATCGCGCTATCCACCGCCGTCGCGCTTTCGCACAACATGTTCGACGCTGCGCTCTGCCTGGGTATCTGCGACAAGATCGTGCCAGGCCTCATTCTCGGTGCGTTGCGCTTTGGCCATTTGCCGATGATTTTCGTACCTGGCGGACCGATGCCGTCCGGTATCTCCAACAAGGAGAAGGCGCACGTCCGGCAGCTCTTCGCCGAGGGCAAGGCGACACGCGATGAGCTGCTGCAGTCGGAAATGGCGTCTTACCACAGCCCGGGTACCTGCACGTTCTACGGCACGGCTAACACCAACCAGGTGGTAATGGAGATCATGGGCCTGCATCTGCCCGGTTCGTCATTCGTGAACCCTTACACGGCGCTGCGCGATGAGCTGACGCGCGAGGCTGCCCGGCAGGTGACGCGTTTGACGCGCCAAGGGGGCCATTACTTGCCCCTGTGCGAAATCGTGGACGAGAAGGCTATCGTGAACTCGGTTGTTGCCCTGCATGCCACCGGGGGCTCGACAAACCACACCTTGCACATCCCGGCTTTCGCCCAGGCTGCCGGCATTCAGCTGACCTGGCAGGACATGGCCGACCTATCGGCAGTCGTGCCGACGCTGGCCAAGGTGTACCCGAATGGGCAGGCCGACGTGAACCACTTCCACGCCAGCGGCGGCGTCGGTTACATGGTGCGTACCTTGCTCGACGCGGGCCTGCTGCACGAAGACGTGAACACCGTGATGGGGCACGGCTTGTCGCGCTACACGCGTGAACCGTTCATCGAAGAGGGTAAGTTGGTCTGGCGTGAGGGGCCCACGGAAAGTCTGGATTCTTCGATCCTGCGTTCGGCCTCCGACCCGTTTTCGAAAGAAGGCGGGCTCCGTGTACTGGAAGGCAACCTGGGCCGAGGCGTTATCAAAGTTTCTGCTGTCGCGCCCGAGCATCAGGTCGTCGAGGCACCCGCGGTCGTGTTCAATGATCAGGCTGAATTGGCCGCCGCATTCAAGAACGGCGAGCTGGAGCGCGATTTCATCGCTGTCGTGCGCTTCCAGGGGCCCAAGGCCAATGGCATGCCTGAGTTGCACAAGCTCACGCCGTTCCTCGGTGTCCTGCAGGATCGTGGCCACCATGTCGCGCTGGTGACGGACGGGCGCATGTCCGGTGCCTCGGGTAAGGTGCCGGCAGCGATTCATTTGAGTCCGGAAGCGGTAGACGGTGGTCCGCTGGCCAAGGTGCGCACGGGTGACGTGATTCGCCTCGATGCTGAAGCTGGAACATTGCAGATCATGGTGGACCTAGCCGAATGGGATGCGCGCAAGCTCGCCCGGCAGCCGGATGATTTAGGGATTGGCTGCGGTCGGGAGTTGTTCGCGTTCATGCGCAGTGCCTTCAGCCCGGCGGAAAAAGGCGCAAGTGTGTTCACCAAGGAATTGGAGTCGTTGCGATGACGTTGTCGCTGATCGCCGATATCGGCGGCACGAATGCGCGTTTCGCGCTGTGGGACGGTCATTCGCCGAGCTCGGTTCTGGTATTGGCGCCAGCAGATTTTCAGCAACCTGCCGATGCGGTTCGGGCCTATCTTGCGCGTGTTGGCAAGACCGTCGATGCGTTGCAGTCGGTCTGCCTGGCGTGCGCTGGCCCGGTTCAAGGCGATCATTTCCAGTTCACCAACAATGCGTGGTCGATGAGCCGCAGTGCGTTTTGTCAGGAGCTAGGTCTGAAAGAACTGGTCCTGATCAACGACTTTGCTGCACAAGCCATGGGCATGAGTCGGGTGGAAGCCCACGAACTGCTCGAGATACGGCCTGGGGTCGCCCAAAAGAGCGAGCCGCGGTTGATCATCGGCCCCGGTACGGGGCTTGGTGTGGGCACATTGCTTTGCCTTCCAGACGGTCGCTGGAAAGCGTTGCCCGGCGAAGGTGGCCATGTCGATCTGCCGGTCAACACGCTGCAGGAGTCACGCCTTTGGGCCACCATGCATGCGCGATTCGGCCATGTCAGCGCAGAGCATGTGCTCAGCGGAAGCGGCATGCTGAAGCTGTATCAGGCGTTCTGTGAAGTCGAAGGCTGGACGCCTGTATTCTCGGATCCTTCGCATATCACGGATGCGGCACTCGACGGTGACGAGCAGGCGTTGAGCGTCGTGGAACAGTTCTGCATTTGGCTCGGTCGTGTTGCCGGCAACAATGTGCTGACGTTGGGCGCCAGAGGTGGCGTGTATATCACGGGCGGGATCGCGCCGCGGATCGTCGAGTTGCTGCGCAAGAGCGGATTCACCAGGGCCTTTGCCGATAAAGGCCAGATGAGTGACTACTTCGACACCATTCCGGTGTGGCTCGTCACCGCAAAGCAGCCTGGGCTCGTCGGTGCAGGCGTCGCCCTGCAGCAGCGCCTGGATGAGGTGAACAGGTAAAGCGCTTGCAGGCGCAATGAGTAGACCGCGCGTTGCATCTGACCAAACGCGGTCTAGTCCTTAAAGAAGTGGGCTATTGCCGCTGGCCCCCGTAATAAGCGCAACCCCGCTGTACTTCGCCGTCGATGCGCAGTTCAGCGCTCAGGTGGTAGAGGTTGCCGCTCATGCTGTCGACGCATCGTTGGGGCGCTAGCCAGAGTTCGATGTGCTTGCCATTGGCTTCACTGGTCAGGCTCTGACCGCCGTCTGGTAAACGCTCTTCGAGAAACGGCAGCACCATCGACTGTTGCTTTCCGGGGCGATCGATGATCATTCCTTTTGGATTGACCTCCGCGCTCCAGAACGGCTCGTTGCCTGCGGCTCTGGCTTGCAAGCGTCGGAAAACCGGATCGCCGCAGGCATTACCTTCGTACTGCACGCGATAGGCGCGCGATACTTCATAGCGCCCCTCGCTACTGCGCGCACCACCCAGGTCGGCAAATAGCGGACCGCCGCCCGCCTGGAGCATTCGCGCATCCTGAAGGACGGAGAAGCCCTCGGCTTCGGTCACCTGCAGGCGCTCGCTTGCGCCGCACGGCGTAAGCCACCAAACGCCGGCTTCCTCCGTGAGTTCGCCTTGAAGGCGCTCAACCGGGCGGTGAGTCGTCTCATCCTGCGTGCTGAACATCTGGCAACCGGCGCTCAATGAGAGCGCGCCAGCAAGGGCTAGATAGCGGATGGGGGGCATGGCGTTCTCCTTGGAAGGCTGCCACGTTAACCACGCCTGACGCTGATCTCAAGCCGTGCTTCCGACGAACCGCGCACAACTGGCTGAACCCTACTGACTCGGCTATGGCCTCAATTAGGAACGCCTCGATTGGAGAATGAAACATGAGCATCTTCTGGACTATCGTCGGAATTTGCGTCGTCGCCCTCGATCTGTGGGCCATCGCCAGCATCTTCCAAAGCACCAAATCGGGAGGCACGAAAATCGGCTGGACGGTGCTGATCGTCTTGTTCCCAGTGCTGGGCTTGATCATATGGGGCGTCGCGGGCCCGCGTGGCATGGCGCATCCGCCAACCTCACGAGAAAGCGGGCAGGGGTAACGGGCACTTGCGCCGCGCGAAACCGTAGGAATAATGCCGGCGAATAGTCACTTTGCCGGAGTTCATTTGCCAGCCCCTGATGCGTCCACCGCCCTGCATGGTGCGAGTACTGTTTGCCTTCCCTCCGGTCCGTGGCAGACGGTACTCGATTGCCTAGCGGATCGCTTTCCGGCGATTCCACGCAACGTCTGGGCGGACCGCATGCGTCGCGGTCGCGTATTGGATGCGGACGGTCGGGCGCTCGCCGTAGATCATGCGTACCAGGCAGGATTGCGCGTGCGCTATTTCCGCGAAGTCGCAGAAGAAACGCCGATCCCTTTTGAGGCGTCCGTCATTTACCAGGACGACCAACTGATCGTTGCGGACAAACCGCATTTCCTGCCGGTAGTACCGTCTGGGCCCTACGTCGAGGAGACGCTCGTCGCGCGGCTCATTAAGCAGTTCGACAATCCGCACCTCGTCCCCCTGCATCGAATCGATCGATTGACTGCGGGATTGGTGATGTTTTCGGTCCGGCCTGAGTCACGTAACGCCTACCTGTCACTTTTTCGTGAGCGCCGTATCTATAAGGGCTACGAAGCAATCGCGCCTGCTCTGGCGCCATTGTCATTCCCCCTGACTCACCGCAGTCGTCTGGTGACGGGCGATCCCTTCATTCTTACGGCAGAAGCAGAGGGCGCCCCCAACAGTGAAACGCACATCGACGTGTTGGAGCGCCGTCGCGAAGAATGGCGGTACGCGCTAAAGCCGGTGACTGGGCGCAAACATCAGTTGCGGGTGCATATGTCCGCATTGGGAGCGCCCATCAAAGGCGATCCGTTCTACCCGACGTTAGCGCCACAGGGGGCGCCGGATGACTACGCGCAGCCGCTGCGTTTATTAGCGCGCACTTTACGTTTCGTCGATCCGGTGACCGGCGAAGACCGTCTATTCGAAAGCCGCCGTACGCTGGATTGGTAGGCGGGGGCGGTATCGGAGACCGCTTTGCGATCATTGCTTGCGGACGGTCTAGACGGGAGTCAAGGGACGTTTGGGTCGGTCTCTATCTGGTCCGGTTCGGCAATGATGTCATTTAGAGTTTCATCGTCTACCGTCTGACTTGGCGTCTCGGACTCGTGCTCTGCCTCATCCAAATCATTCAGCGGCGCTTGATCGCCACCGCTGGCCAATAGTCGTTCGTTTGCATGAATATCGGGCATATCGAGCACTCCTCCGTTGTGTTCATCCGATTCCTCGGTGGCTATTCACGTTCCCTTCACCTGTACCGGGGTGGCATGACAAACACCGATAGCGCCGGTAAGATGCCTGCCGTCGCCGTCCTGGCGAACGGTTCGTCCCCTTAGTTCAACGGATAGAACAAGCCCCTCCTAAGGGCTAGATGCTGGTTCGATTCCAGCAGGGGACGCCATCTCTTCGTTCATCCGAACGTCATGATTTCGTCACTCATTGATTGCATGGTCGGTGTATTCGAACCCGACGTGAGCGTGCACGATGGACGACTACCTCGAAGAATTGCTGGAAGCCGGCGAGCTCGACGAACCCATTGCGACGGACGACGCGACGGAGCTTTAGCGTTCGCTGCGAGCGGCGCGGCGATAATCGCCGGGTGTGCTGTCGCACCAGCGTTTGAACGCCCGCTGGAACGCTTCCGCGGATGAAAATCCGAGCAAGTACGCGATCTCACCGAAGCTCAGTTCGGTATCGCGGATATACGCCACTGCCAGATCGCGCCGAGTATCGGCCAGTAGCTGCCGAAAGCCGGTTCCTTCTTCTGCCAGTTTGCGGCGCAGGGTCCAGGCTGGCAGGTTCAGTTCGCGGGCGACGTCGTCGAGCTCGGGCTCGCTTCCGTGTAGCAGCGGCCCCAGCAGTTGCACGACGCGTTCGCGCAAGGTGTAGGTTCGCGTTCGGGACTGCAATTCCCTTTCACAAACCGCCAGTAATTGCGCGTAGGTGGTCGGGCAATGGTCCGCGCCGGGGAGGGCCACGGTCGCTTCGCTCAAACGAATCTGGTTGTGGGGCGCTTCGAATTCGACCTTGCAGCCGAACGTAGTGGAGTAGCAGTCGGCATACGCCGGTGCCGCAAATTCGATCTGCACACGGTCGGGTACGATGGAGCATCCGGCCACTTCGCTAAGCTGCCGGCACCAGCCGGCGAGCTGGGTGTCGACGGCGAAGCAGTTGTACGCGTTGTACGGGCTGATGGAATAGAAACGCAGCCACAGGCCGTTGCCGTCCGCATGCACGCTGGACTGGCCTCGGTAGTTCTGGAGGAACAGCGGCTCTAAGCGTGTGAGAACGTTCATTGCGCTACCAATGTCTGGCGCGTGGCGGGCAGCGGCGCCCGCTAATCCAAGGGACGAAAGTCGGCTGTAGCGTGCCGCTTTCAGGCCTATGGCGGGATCGCCAGACAGCTGCCTCAAGGTATGCCCAAAGTGCATGTAACGCGCGATGGATAGTCGCGCATCGGCTTGCGCGAGACGATGCGCGTCCATCCCGTAGCGAGCCAGCAATGCGGTCGTATCCAGTCCCGCGTTATCGGCGAATTCGGCAAGGCACGAAATTAGCCCAACGGAAAGATCACCGAGCCTAATCCGGGCGGCGCTCATGGGCGTTCGCCTCTGCGATCAAGTGGCTACCGGGCGGGCCACTTTGTACCTCGGCTGGTGCTGAAAGCGTGATCCTTCTCGGCAAGCCGCCGATGGGCCAGTCCAACGTGCCCCGCAAGAAGACCGGGGTGCTGCGGTCGGAGGTATCCATCCGCAGCAGGCGCGAGCGCGGATAGCCTTCTTCCAGATCACGCTCGACGCGGTAGTCCGTGCCATCGACGGAGACCTGTTGCTGCTCCGTGCTCCGCTCGGGTGGCCATGCCTCGGTGTATATCGGACCGATGATCTGGCCGTCAGGCGCGAAGGTGAGACTCGTGTTACGCAAAGGGCCGTCGCCGGCATGCAGCTCACCGTCTTGCAGGGCCGGGGAGGGAAGAAGGATCGAGCCTGCAACCAGCGTGACCCGGTAGCGCTGGGCAAGGTCGGCGAACAGCCGTTGGTAGGTCTGCGCCATTTCTTCCGCTTTCATGCGTAGCAGTGCTTCGTCCAGACGATGAGCGTCCAGGTTGCTCACCAGGGCCTTGAACGCTAATACCGGATTGCCGAGGAGCAGCCAGTCGCGGATTTCGTAGCGATCGCGCGATTGGTAGAACTCGACCTTTTCGCCCGTTGCGATCAGCCAAGTGCCGATATGGTCCGGTAGCAGCACGAGTGTGTGTTCGTGAAGCAGGCCAGCGTCGCGCGCACGATTCAACAAGGTGTCGAGCTTCAGACGCAGATGGTCGACCGATTGGTAGTCAACTGGCGTCAGCTGAGCCTGGACCAGCAACAATGGCGCAGTGCGCGACCCAGCAACCACATGAGTACGAAGATCGGACAGATAGTGCGCATGCGTACGTTGTTCCGCCCAGCGCAGAAACAGGGCAAGCCCGATCCCCACCAAGGCAATCAACGCTGCAAGTTTGAATAGGCGAATCATCGTTCGGAGGGTAGAGAGCACGCGGCCGTTTGCCAAGCCGTTTTGTTCGTTACGATCAGGAATATGTCGTTTTGGGTCATTGTCGCATCCCGGTGGAGGGCATAGCTTCTGACTAAAAAAGCGCAGGGCCCGTTAGAACGGCCTGCGCGCCGTGAAATAGCCTCGGAGTTGTAATGACCCATTCCCTATATCCCCACCTATTCAGCCCGCTGCGTATGGGGTCTGTCACGTTGCCCAATCGTGTGTTGATGGGCTCCATGCACACGGGGCTGGAAGAACGCCCCAATGGCTTCGAACGGCTGGCTGTCTATTTCGCCGAGCGCGCTCGCGGCGCTGTTGGGCTCATGGTGACGGGAGGGATTGCGCCTAACGTGGAAGGAACGTCGCTTCCAGGGTCGGCCAAGTTGTCGACGCGCGAGGAGGCTGGCCAACACCGCGTCATTACGGATGCGGTCCATCATGAAGGCGCCCGAATCTGCCTGCAGATCCTGCATGCCGGACGTTATGCCTACCACGCCGAGCTGGTCGCGCCGAGCGCCATCAAGGCGGCGATCAATCCGCTCACTCCTCGCGCACTAAGCATCGCAGAGGTGCAGGCGCAGATCGACGATTTCGTCCGCTGTGCTTGCCTGGCCCAGGAGGCGGGTTACGACGGCGTGGAGGTGATGGGATCCGAGGGCTACTTCATCAACCAGTTCCTGGCCGTGCGCACCAACCAACGCGAAGATGAGTGGGGCGGCACCTACGCGAACCGAATGCGCTTTCCCGTTGAGATCGTTCGTCGCATCCGCGAAGCGACAGGTGACGATTTCATCGTCATTTATCGCCTGTCGATGTTAGACCTGGTGGAGGGCGGTAGCGACTGGAGCGAAATCGTCGAGCTCGCGAAAGCGGTCGAGCGGGCCGGTGCCAGTGCGATCAATACGGGAATCGGCTGGCACGAGGCGCGTATCCCAACCATTGCCACGAAGGTGCCGCGCGCCGCGTTCACCTCGGTGACCCGACGGTTGCGTGGAGAGGTCGGCATACCGCTCATCACGACCAATCGTATCAACACGCCGGAAGTGGCCGAGCAGGTGCTGGCTGCCGGGGATGCCGACATGGTTTCCATGGCGCGTCCCTTCCTCGCCGACCCATCGTTCATCGCCAAGGCCGCTACGGGGCGAAGCGATGAGATCAATACGTGCATTGCCTGTAACCAGGCGTGCCTCGACCGCTCGTTCGTCGGCAAGCTTGGCAGCTGCCTGGTCAATCCGCGGGCATGTCACGAAACGGAGTTGGTATATGCGCCTGTAGCCTTGCGTAAATCCATTGCGGTGATCGGCGCCGGCCCCGCTGGGCTCGCGGTTGCGACCGTTGCCGCGGAGCGCGGTCACCGGGTGACCCTGTTCGACGCCGCGAACGAAATCGGCGGGCAGTTCAATATCGCCAAGCGCATCCCGGGCAAGGAAGAATTCCATGAGACGTTGCGCTATTTCCGCCGTCGTCTGGAGGTAACTGGCGTTGAACTGAAGCTGGGGACCGTCGCAACGTCCGCCGCCTTGCAGGCCGCCGGATACGACGAGGTCATCCTGGCGACCGGCGTGGTTCCACGTGTGCCAGACATTCCCGGCATCGATCATTCAAGCGTGCTGACGTATACCGATACCGTCCTGCAACGTCGTCCAGTGGGGCCACGTGTTGCGGTGATCGGTGCAGGCGGTATCGGCTTTGACGTTGCAGAGTTCATCACCCGACCTGGAGCGATCACTAGCCTCGATCGCGAGGCGTTCTGGCGCGAATGGGGAATCGATGCATCGCTCGAGGCGCGCGGCGGTATCGCGCCTGCGGTGCACGAACATGCGCGACGGGAGGTGTATCTGCTGCAGCGCAAGGCCGGCAAGGTCGGCGCGAATCTCGGCAGGACCACGGGCTGGATACATCGGCTTGGTTTGCAACACCGCGGGGTGCGCATGCTGAATGCAGTCGAGTACCTGAAAATCGACGATGCGGGCCTGCATATCCGTGTCGGCGATGGTGAGCCACAGTGCTTGCAGGTGGACTCGATCATCGTCTGTGCGGGCCAGGAGCCGTTGCGTGAACTGCAAGCGGATCTTGAGCGATCGGGTATGTCAGTCCACCTCGTCGGCGGTGCCGATGTCGCCGCTGAATTGGATGCGCGGCGTGCGATCGATCAGGGCTCGCGTCTAGCCGCGAGCCTTTGAGAACATCGTCTGGCTGCGCGCTCGTTCCATTTGTCCCCTGTACCGAACGTGCGTTGGCTCGATCATTCTTTATAAGAACAGGGGCTGCGCAAGGCAGAGGTTCGCTATGAGTGGGCGGGTAAGCGCGAAGGATCTTGATATCGATATCAAAGGGGGCGAAGGCGAGTTATTCAAATGGTTCGTTGCCAGTTTTTTGTTTGGCAAACGGATCCAGCAAGACATCGCCGCCGACGCCTATCGTGTCATCGTGGAAAAACATAAACGAGATACACCCAGAAAGCTGGCAAATTGTACCTGGCAGAACATCGTGGACATGCTGGGCGAAGGACATTACGTGCGTTACGACGAGTCGACGGCTGATCGTCTGTTAAAACTGTGTCACAAGCTGATCGAAGAATATGGCGGCAAGGTCTCACGTATTTGGGAGGCCAGCGAAGATCGGAGGGACTTCGAGAAGCGACTAGCAGCGTTCGAAGGGGTTGGCCCGAAGACGGTTGAAATTTTCATGCGGGAAGCGTCGCACGTCCTGCATTAAGTCTTCAGGCCAATCGCTATGAAGGTCAGAGGCCAGGCGCGTGATCGTCCAGCGCAGCGGCGGTCTCTCTGTCGCTGAAACGGCGGTAGAACGTCGCCAGCAACGCGCCCGACAGGTTGTGCCAGACGCTGAACAGCGCGCTGGGCACGGCGGCCAGGGGCGAAAAATGCGCCGTCGCGAGCGCCGCGCCAAGTCCCGAGTTCTGCATACCTACCTCGATGGACAGCGTTTTGCACTGGGCGAGGGGCAGCTTGAACAGCTTGCCGATGACGAAGCCGAGCGTCAGTCCTAGGCTGTTGTGCAGCACCACGACGGCCATGATCAACAAACCGGATTCGGCGATCTTGCCCTGGCTTGCCGCAACGACAGCGCTGACGATCGTGACGATGCTGATCACCGAGATCAGCGGCAGCACATCCACCAGATAACGGGTGCGCGCGCCAAGCAGCCGCTGCACCACGAGCCCCAGGATGATAGGCAAGACCACCATCTGAATGATCGACGAGAACATGGCTCCAAAATTGACAGGCAGCCATGCCGAAGCCAAGAGCCAAATCAACGTTGGCGTCACGATCGGAGCCATCAACGTGGTTACGGAGGTAATGGCGACGGACAACGCGAGGTCGCCTCGGGCCAGCCATGTCATGACATTGGATGCGGTACCGCCGGGGCAGCAGCCAACCAAAATGACCCCAACCGCGATTTCAGGGGGGAGCTGCAAGGCTCGGCAGAGCAGCCAGGCAAGACCCGGCATGATGATGAATTGTGCGAGAACGCCAATCAGCACCTTGACCGGATGGCGGAAGACATCTTTGAAGTCCTCGGCTTTGAGCGTCAGGCCCATACCGAACATGATGACGCCCAGAAGGGTTACGACCCACGTCACCGCAGGCAGGAACAGGGTGGGCTGATAGAAAGCCCAAATGGCGAAGACCAGAACCCACAACGCGAAGGTGTTGCCGGCAAAGCGGCTGAGGGCAGCGATGGCACGCATGAGTGATTTCTCTTGTTGTCGTATCAGGGGCGGGGAATAGCGCGAGCGGGGAGCGTGGACGTTTCGTCCGCGGCGCGAACGAAACGTAGCACAGGGCCAAGTGGCTGTGTTTGTACTTAGATGCCTTGCGGAATTTCTTCGCCGCCAAGGGCTTCGAAGAGCTGCGGCAGGAATTCAACGAACGTCAGCATCATCAAGGTGAAGCTGGCGTCCATCTGGCTCAGGGCATCGTCACCACCGTCCTGTTCGGCTTTTTCCTGAAGCATGTCTTCGAAGCGCAGGCGTTTGACCGTCAATTTGTCATCGAGGATGAACGACAGCTTGTCCTGCCAAGCCAGCGAAAGCTGGGTCACCAGCTTGCCAGCGCTCAGGTGCTGCTGGATTTCCTCGCTCGTCAGGTCTTGGCGCTTGCAGCGAATGACGCCGCCATCTTCATCGGTATCGCGAAGTTCGCACTCGTCCAGCACGTAGAAGTGTTCGGCGGCTTCCTGCGCTTTGACCCAGTCGGTCAGCGTCGCGGTCGGGGCTATCTTCACCGAAAGCGGACGAACGGGGAGGGAGCCCAGCGCTTCGCGCAGGGTGGACAATAGGTCTTCAGCTTTCTTCGGACTAGATGCATCTACCAGGATCAGCCCCTGCTCAGGGGCGATAGCGGCAAAGGTCCCGGATTTACGAATGAAGGCGCGCGGCAGGAAGGCCTGCACGATCTCATCCTTGATCTGGTCGCGCTCCTTCTTATAGACCTTGCGCATCTGCTCGGCTTCGATCTCATCGACCTTTTCCTTCACGGCGTCCTTCACGACGCTGCCAGGCAGGATGCGCTCTTCTTTGCGCGTGGAGATCAGCAGGAATCCCTGGCTGGCATGTACGAGCGGGGCATCCGGACCTTTGCCGAAGGGCGCCACGAATCCGTAGGTAGACAGCTCTTGGCTCGCGCATGGGCGCGCCGGTTTGGTCGCAAGAGCGGTTTCCACGGTTTCGGCGTCGAGTGGGACGTTTTGGGTAAGACGATAAACAAGAAGGTTACGAAACCACATGGCGAGGCGCATCTCCGGAGGCAAAGTCGCGCATTATTCCGTTCCGGATGACTTAAACCAAGCGGTGGCGTTTTATCTTCTGCCGACGTTATTGCAGCCAGCCACCGCCGTTCGCGGCTTGTAGGCGTAGTCACCCCATGCATGTGGAGGCAAAAAAATAGCCCGCTGCTAAGTCATTGGAATGGCTATAAAAAAAAATTAAAAAAAGAGTTGCCAAGCCGAAAGTCGGTCTCTAGAATGCGCACCACTTCGAGAGCGAAGGGTGATTAGCTCAGCTGGGAGAGCATCTGCCTTACAAGCAGAGGGTCGGCGGTTCGATCCCGTCATCACCCACCACTCGAGGAAATGCGCAGCGGTAGTTCAGTCGGTTAGAATACCGGCCTGTCACGCCGGGGGTCGCGGGTTCGAGTCCCGTCCGCTGCGCCATATAGAGCTTCCAGGGCCCACTGAACACCCGGAAGCAAAGAGAAAGCGACCTTAGGGTCGCTTTTTTCGTTTTGGCCTTTCCTATGGCAGCGCATCACTGCCATGCGTTGACCGGGCTTCTGTTCGGCTCACCTGCTTTCTTATCCGGTTGCCCCCTAATCCCACTCGTCCGCGTCGAACCACTTTGTCGATGAACGCGTTGCGTGCGATGTCCCGTTCTGCGATTCGTCCATCGTTTCGATGCTCCGGCGAAAAGCGGGGTCCGTCAAATAGGCGACATTGAGCCGCGTCCAAGGCGTTGGAACGGTGCGGTCGACGGCGAAGATCGATCCGGGCGCGAGCATGACACCCTGCGTCAAGCAGTGCCGGGTCAGCTGATTGGCATCCGATGCCTGCGGAAATCGTGCCCACAGATAAAGGCTCTGTTGCGGACGACAGAAGACGTCCGCGCCTAGCGAATCCAGTACGTCCAGGCCTTGGGTGGTAGCGGCCCTTAGCCTGTCCTGGAGGCGTAATAGATGTCGAACGAAGTGCCCCTCACTCAGCATCACCTCCACGGTGCGCTCACTGTATTCGGCACTGCTGTTATGTAGCAGCATCTTGAGATCCGCGAGCTCGTCGATGCGCTGCTTGCTACCGGCGATGAAGCCCACGCGCAGTGCGGCGGAAATCGATTTCGAAAAGCTGCCCAGGTACAGCGTGCGATCGAATGCATCCAAGGTGGAAAGCTTGATGGCCGAGCTGGGTTTGAAGTCGGCCATGGCATCGTTTTCCACCAGTAGCAGGTCATGCGTCTTCGCGATCTGCAGGAGACGGTGAGCTTTGGCGGGGGAGAGGTCCGAGCCCGTCGGGTTGTGCCCGACGGACTGTAGAAAGAATAGCTTCGGGCGCTCGCTGGCGAGTACGCGCTCCAGCGCGTCGAGGTCCGGGCCGTCCGCTTGGCGCGGGATACCCAGCATTCGTGCGCCTTGCAGTTGCAGTTTGCCAAACAGCGGGTAATAGCCAGGATTTTCAACCAGTACCGGATCTCCCGGCTGAAGATAGCGGCGAATGATCAGGTCCATGCCGTGATTGGCACCCAGCGTGGTGACGATCTGGCGGGGAGAAACGGCGATATTGTAGTCCGCCAGTTTTTGTGTGAGCCGCTGCCGTAACGCTGGATTACCGAGCCGCGTTCCATAGCGGAACAACGTCGTGACGCCGCCGCGAACGACTTGCCGATGGAATTTATCCATGCGCATGTCCATCAGCCAGTCCACCGGCGGGAAGCCTTCACCCAGGTGCGAGTGGCCTGGATCGCGCACGAACTGTTGTCGCATCATCCATATGGTATCCAGCGCTCGGCTATAGGCCGGTGGCTCCTCGTCCTCTTGGGAAGGCGCCGGCTTTTGGCACACGAAATAGCCTTGCCCATGACGCGCTTCGATGAGCCCCCGCCCGGCGAGATGCTCGTAAGCCGTGATCACCGTGTTTTTCGAATAACCGTGCAAACGCATGTAGGCGCGAAGCGAAGGGAGCTTGTCGCCAGCATTCAAGGCGCCATTGGTGATTTGCTGGGCGATGGCCCCGGCGACACGTTGGGCAAGCGTCAAACGAACCATGCAGACCCTCCTGGGTACAGGGAAGAACTGTCTGGCAAAACTGTACCTTCTTTCAGGGATACAGTGGCGATACCGTTCCCGCCATCCAATAACAAACGACTCCTCGAGGAGCGCCCATGCCTTTCGATTCCCGCCTACCCAATTTTCGTAGTTTCTCCCCTGTGCAGCGTCTGGAGCATGTGCAGCAATTGCTTGGCCTCTCTTCAGAGGACGCCACGCTGCTGCGCGACGCCGGGGCGCTGCCGCTGGAAATCGCCGACGGCATGATCGAGAACGTGATCGGCAAGTTCGAATTGCCGTACGCGTTGGCCAGCAACTTCCGCGTCAATGGCCGGGACATGCTGGTCCCAATGGTGGTGGAAGAGCCGTCGGTGGTCGCGGCCGCCTCATTCATGGCAAAACTCACGCGTCCCGCGGGCGGGTTCATGACGTCCAGTAGCGCCCCCTTGATGCGGGCGCAGGTACAGATCGTCGGAGTGCGCGACCCCCATAACGCTCGCTTGAGCCTGTTGGGCAATAAAGACGAAATCATCACGCTCGCCAACAGCAAGGATCAATTGCTGAACAAGCTGGGCGGGGGCTGCCGCGATTTGGAAGTGCATACCTTCGTGGACAGCCCACGCGGGCCGATGCTGGTGGCGCACCTGATCGTCGATGTGCGCGATGCGATGGGCGCGAATACCGTCAACACCATGGCCGAAGCCGTAGCGCCGTTGATGGAGCGGCTAACCGGTGGGAAGGTGCGCTTGCGCATCCTGTCGAACCTGGCTGATTTGCGGCTGGCGCGGGCGCAATTGCGTATTGCTCCAGAGCATCTCGATACGCCCGAGTTCAAAGGCACCGATGTCATCGAAGGCGTCATCGATGCATACACCTTTGCCGCCATCGACCCTTACAGAGCGGCAACGCACAACAAAGGAATCATGAATGGCATCGACCCACTGGTCGTCGCCACGGGTAACGATTGGCGGGCGGTGGAAGCGGGCGCGCATGCCTACGCATGCCGCAGCGGGCACTATGGGTCGCTGACGACCTGGGAGAAAGACGATCAAGGCCACCTCGTCGGTACGATCGAGATGCCGATGCCGTTGGGCCTGGTGGGCGGCGCGACCAAAACCCACCCACTTGCACAGCTTTCTTTGCGCATTCTGGGCGTGAACAGTGCGCAGGAGTTGGCTGAGATCGCAGTGGCCGTGGGGCTCGCGCAAAACCTAGGCGCCTTGCGTGCGCTAGCAACCGAAGGCATCCAGCGCGGCCATATGGCTTTGCACGCGCGCAACGTGGCGCTTGCCGCAGGCGCGCGCGGGGATGAAGTGGATTGGCTGGTCAAGGAAATGGTTGCCGCGAAAGATGTGCGTTCTGATCGCGCCGAGGCGTTGCTGCACGAAAAGCGCGGCCAATAACCGTGGACGCGGTAAGGCTGGTAGAGGTCGGCCCGCGGGACGGCCTGCAAAACGAACCGCAGGCGCTGCCGGTCGAGGTGCGGGTGGAGCTCATCGCGCGTTTGGTCGATGCGGGGTTGCGGACCCTCGAAGCCGGTGCGTTCGTGTCGCCCCGGTGGGTACCTCAGATGCAGGGCTCGGACGAGGTGATACGTCAGCTCGAGACGCATCCCGGGGTGACCTACACCGCGCTCGTACCCAATCTCCAGGGGTTGGAACGGGCGCTGGCGGTCGGTTGTCGGGAAGTCGCAGTGTTCGCCGCGGCATCGGAGGCGTTCTCGCAGCGCAATATCAACTGTTCCATCGCCGAAAGCATGGCGCGCTTCGAGCCGCTGCTTGCCAAGGCCAAAGAGGAAGGCGTGGCCGTGCGTGGCTACGTGTCCTGCGTGCTCGGTTGTCCCTTTTCGAGCGAGGTGCCGCGGGCGGATGTCGTCAAAGTCGCCCGCGATCTCTATGCGATGGGCTGCTATGAAATCAGTCTCGGCGATACCGTGGGTTTGGGCACGCCTGGCAAGACACGCGAGCTGATCCGCGCATGCGCGGCCGAGGTGCCAGTAGCGGCCTTAGCCGGTCATTTTCATGACACGTACGGCATGGCGGTCGCCAATGTGATGGCCGCGCTGGAAGAAGGGGTGCGAACATTCGATAGCTCGGTATCCGGGTTGGGGGGATGCCCATATTTGCCAGGTGCAACGGGTAACGTCGCCACTGAGGAGCTGGTTTACCTGTTCGATGGGTTGGGTATGTCCACGGGTGTGAACCTTCCAGCGCTTCTGCAGGCCGGCGCGTTCGTGGACGCGGCGCTGTCGCGACTATCAGCTTCGCGCGTTGCAATTGCACTGAGAAACAAGGCGCAACGGTCTCTGCGTCCGAATGACTAGAACAATAAATCCGGCACATTGCGGGTGCGTTCAGCCGTCCTGCGCGCCTATCCCGTCGTTGTCCGGCCACTCACTGTTTCACCGGTAATCATCGTCGGTCCTTCGCTTCTACGAATGGGCGTGGCGCACCGATCCAGGAGCACGTATGAACCCGCTTTCCGAGACGTTTGCCACTTTTGCCAAAGCCGCCGGTCCGCTCAAGGGCGTCACCATCCTCGACCTGACGCGCGTCGTCGCCGGACCTTATTGCGCGATGCTGTTGGCCGATATGGGCGCGACCGTCATCAAGATCGAAAACCCCAGCGATCCTGACCTCACCCGGGAATTTCCACCGCTCAGCCGCACTTCTGCCGAGCCTTTGAGCGGTTTTTTCGCGCAATTCAACCGCAACAAGATGGCGATCTGTCTGGACTTGAAGAAGCCCGAAGGCAAGGCGACGTTCTTGGAGATGGTGCGCAAGGCCGACATCGTCATCGAGAACTTCCGTCCCGGCACGATGGACAAGCTGGGTCTTGGCTATTCCGTGCTGCGGGAGGTCAACCCCGCGATCATCTTTACCGCCATCAGCGGATTCGGACAGCACGGCCCTAACTCGTCACGGCCTGCGTTCGATAGCAGCGCTCAGGCGTCGGGTGGTTTGTGGTCCATGAACGGTACGGTCGAGGAGCCCATGCGTGTAGGCACGGTCCTGGGTGATCTTTCGGCTGCACTGTATGCCGCCATTGGAACGCTGGGTGCCCTACGTGAAGCCGAACGCAGCGGGCAGGGACAGATGGTCGATGTGTCGCAGCAGGACGCCATCGTCTCGCTCACCGAGAACGCGTTGGTGACTTACACCGAAACCGGCAAGGTGACCGTGCCCGAGGGCAACGGCCATCCCTTCGTGCGCCCGTATGGCCGCTACGCCTGCAAGGACGGTTTCGTGTTTTTCGGCGCCTATACCGACAAGTTCTGGCGTGAGGCGTGCCGGGTGTTCGGTGATGACGCCATGGCCAGTGATCCTGAGGTCAGCACCATGGCCCAGCGTTTCGATGCCGAGGTGTATCAGCGCAAGGTAAAACCTGCCGTCGAACGGTGGTTGAGCGCCTATACCAAAGCCGAGTTGGAAGCGATGACAGGCGATCGCTTCCCGCTTTCGCCCATCAAGAGCATCGACGAGGTCGTGGCTGACCCGCATCTGCGCGAGCGAGACATGGTGATTCCGGTGGACTATCAAGGCGCGCGTTTCGACGTGTTCGGAAATCCCGTCAAGCTGTCCGGCGGTACCCTGGAACGCGACGCATACGCGCCAGGGGTGGGCGAGCACAATGCGTCGGTCTACCGCGAATGGCTCGGACTGAGCGCCGCCCAATACGACGAGCTGGTTCGTTTGGGAGTGGTCTGATGGCGCTGATTACCGAGTCCATCAAGCGCTGCATTGGTACCTCGCTGCCGCCGTTTCGCTTCGAGGTGAATCGCAATGACATTCGCAAGTACGCGGTCGCGACGGGGCAACGTTCGTCCCGTTACCTGGAGGGCGATGAAGCGCCGCTGTTGTTTCTGTTCAGCGCAATGATGCCGGTCTTGCCATTGGACCAATTGCTGGACGACGGCCATAAGCCAGACGACGCGCTGCTACCCGAGCTGCCCTTGAAGCGAATCATGGCCGGCGGCAGTGAATTCGACGTTCATCGCCGTATCTATGCCGGGGATGTGTTGTTCTGCCGGCAAACGATTATCGACATCTACGAAAAGCAGGGTGCGCAAGGGCCGCTGATTTTCCTGATATTCGAGAACCGCTTCGAAACCGAAGCCGGCGAGGCGGTCGTGACCGAGCGCCTGACCCGGATAGCGAGGTGAACATGCCCCGGCACACGACGGTTGAAATTGGCGAGCAACTGCCCAGGCGAGCGTACACGCCGGGTACGGTGCAGCTGTTCTTGTACAACGCAGCGATCTGGAATGCGCACCGCATTCATTACGACTTGCCCTACGCGCAGCAGACCGAAGGACATCCCGGGCTTCTGGTGGACGGCCCGTTACAAGGCGACTGGTTGACTCAGCTGGTGTACGACTGGATGGACGACGGCGATGAGCTGGTCGGGTTCAGTTACAGCAACCGCCGTGCGGCCTATCTCGGCGACACGCTAACTGCCAGCGGTGAGGTGTCCGCGCAGGAAAACGGTCGCCTCACGCTGATATTGCAACTGACCAATCAATCAGGAGAAGTCACCACGCAGGGGATCGCGACGGTGCTGCTCGGGTAGCAGGGTAGGCCGGGCCGCCACCTCGAAAGTGTGCAAGAAACATCCTGTTTTTCCTCGATAACAACAAGAGCCCGGAATGGGCGGAGGACACCATGAGCCACCCGCTTGATAAACCTGTTTCGACCACACGCGCGGTAAGGCAGTACGACTTGTATGAGGTGTGGGGCGACACCATCGATGCGCGGCATCTCATCTTGGCCATCGTCGTCGGTGCGGTCGTAAGTCTCGGCGCGTACACGATTGGACTATGGGTATTAAGTCACCTTGTCGAATCGGCCCAAATGGCCAAAGCCTACGCGATGCTCTTCGGGATTCTCGGTTGCCTGGGGGGCGGGGCCATCAGTGCTCTGCTGTTCAAGCCCAAGCGCAATGTCGTCGAGCATGTGGCCGATCCTGCGTTTCGTCAGCAGGTGGTGAACGACCTGCTGAAGGAGTACGGCAGCCTTGGGCGTTTGGAAGACACGTCGCCCGAAGTCGCGGCGGAATTGCACGAGCTGGAGCTCTACGAGCTTTTCCGGGAAGCGCAAGCAAAGGAAGAGCGTGATAACGGCGTCCGTGCCGAGACTGATTCGTCGGCGTCACCGAATCTTGCGCTGAATGGAGGGCGGCCATGATGGAAGGCCTTGTCTACGACATCTTGATCGCGTTGAGCTTGGGTGTCTTTGGTGCAGTGTTGTTTGCGGCCATCGGCCTCGTCTCGGGTACGGATGAAACGACGACGCTGGCGCCATTGACCATGCTGGTCGTACTGCTCGGCGCACCACCAGCAGGCATTCTTACGTTCTTCCTGGCAGGAGCGGTCGCCAAGCACATGACCCATGCGGTGCCAACCGCATTGTTGGGCATTCCAGGTGATACCTCAGCGACGGCGCTGATTGGCGACGCGAATCACCTGCGTAAGCTCGGCGTACCGCATGTGGCTCTGCGCAAGATGATTTCCGGCGGTGCGGTAGCCGCACTTATCGCGGTGCCGCTGGCTGTCCTATTCGCGGTCCTGCTCGCGCCCTTCGGCGACATCATCAAGCAGTTCGCACCCTGGGTGTTCCTCTGCGCCGCCATCACCATCGCGTATTTTTCTGCCGGTCGCTGGGCGGCAGTTCTGGCGTTGATCCCATTCGTATTGATCATCGTCGCCCTGCAAACGTTGACCGCACAGTACGGTGTGAAGCTTGCGGTGAGCTATTTCCTCGGCATCGCGGTGGCGCCGTTGATCACCTCGTTGTTTTCACTGTTAGCGCCGCAGGAGCGCGAGCGGATGCGGCGCAGCGAATTCCGGACCTTTTCCCTGGCACCGGACATGAAGGGCTGGAGCGGCTACTTCCCTAATCCGTTCAAGGTGATCAATAGGCGTCAGACCCGGATGACAGCAATGGCCGCGAGCGTGACGAGTGCGACCTTCGTCTTCAGTCCCGTGGCCATGACGGTAATCATGGGTGAGCTCATCGGCGCGCGAATCAAGCAGGCATATGACCGGTTGACCACGGTGATCACGGCAAGAAACGGCGTGACAGAGTCGACCTACATCGCTGAGGCACTGATCCCTCTGATCGCGTTTGGCCTGCCTCTAAGCCCTGTGGCGGCGGGGCCGGCAGCGCCGTTGTTCAACGCGCCGCCTCGCTTCAGCGTGGACAGCGCCACGGGTGAGGTCAACAACCTACATAACTTTCTGAACAATTGGGAATTCCTCGGCTACGGCATGCTGGCCGTGATCGTCGCGGTCCTCATCGCTTATCCGTTCACGATGAATTTCGCCCATCAGGCGGCGTCATTCGTCTCGCGCAAGATCAGCCATGAAGCGGTCATCGCAACCTTCATCGGACTCGTACTCGTCGTAGGTATCTGGGAGGGCGGTTTGCTGGGGCTGCTGGTCATCGTCACCGTCGGGCTGCTCGGCGGATTCCTGGGCCGCTTCCTCGGCTTCAATATCGGGGTGCAATTCATGGGGTACTACACGGCTGTACTGTCCGTGCCCGCCATCGTGGCGCTGTCGAGCTAGGCGGCATTCGTAAATTTCGACGGATTCAGGTTCATGGCTGTACGTGCGCGTACAGCCTTCGAATTAGCCGGTTACACAACGCCTAGCGCGCGTCATGCGGTTCGCAAGTGAGCCCAGGATTCTCGGTTCCTTTTTGCGACTTCTTCTCGATGAGCTTAACGCTGCAAAGTCGCATGCGTTTCAGCACAATGTGTTTTGCTTGATGGCACATTGCTTGATCTTGCAATTTGCATTGTGTGATGCAGTTCAAGTTTTTATAAGTATTTGATTTATATGTAATTTTTTTTATTCGAAAGCTGGCATGCCCGCTGCAACTACAAGGTGTGAAGAAAAAACCTGCCTTGGAGAATCTACATGTCCATGCTCAACGAAGTGATCAGCTCCTTTCCCGAGTACACCGTCAATTCCACTCAACGTCCCGACGGTTATCTGCTCGAGTTCGAAAATGCCGGTCAGATCCAGATACGCCGCGTGCTGCCTAAGCGTTACGAGGGCGAGCCAGGCATGGACGTGTTCATCCATGAAATGCATCGCGATCTTGCGCTGCTGAACGGCCAGACACCTCCTAAGCAGTCGCTACGCCGCTTGCGCACGCTCGGCCTGCCAAGCTACGCCGGGCTCTAAGACCGCATGCAAGTTTCCGTGTGAAAGCTCTTTGGCAGTAGAGCTTTCACACGAGGCGACGGAAAAACGCGCTTCGACGTCCGTCGACGGCCGTTGAGTCACATGACTCGCCAAATAATTTGCAAAAAGAGGGTGCCGAGGGCATAGTCCGCCGATCTTAAATTTTTGATCGACACGGTCGTGCCCATGCTGGATCGCTTAGCACCCCTCGTGCCCCTTACTTTTCTGGCTTTTTTGGCGGGTTGCGCCGGTTCTGTTTCCCAAACTGCGGAAATTG
The DNA here is from genome assembly GCF_014647635.1 of Pseudomonas matsuisoli. Lineage (GTDB taxonomy): Bacteria > Pseudomonadota > Gammaproteobacteria > Pseudomonadales > Pseudomonadaceae > Pseudomonas_P > Pseudomonas_P matsuisoli. Next base: position 406,787 of record NZ_BMPO01000003.1, on the reverse strand, counting down.
CAGAGCCATATACGCCGCCGGCATGGGTCACCCAATCCCCCTTCCATTCGTTCGATGACAGCGCCGTTGGTCCGGAAGAAGATGTTCGCGCAGCATCCGCGCTTGGGCGTCAGATCGCGGTCCAGCGACGTGCGGGTCGTGTCGAAACGATGACGCAAAGCTACTCGATGCCGGGCTTGGCCGATGGTCTTCTCGAGCGTGGCTTCGAGTTGGTTGGCACTCGGTACCGTTTTGGCGGCCTGAACGCCGAGACGGGTTTCGACTGCAGTGGTTTCGTCGGCTTCCTGTTCCGCGAAGAGGCAGGCATCGAGCTACCGCGTTCCACACGCGAAATGATCAATGTGCAAGCGCCGGTCGTTGCGCGCAGTGCGCTCAAGCCGGGCGACGTCATCTTTTTCAATAACCGCGGGCGTGGGCGTGTAAGCCATGCGGGTATCTACATCGGCGACGACAAGTTCATTCATTCGGCGAGTCGCCGCAGTGGCGGTGTCCGGGTCGATAGCCTAGACGACAGCTACTGGAAGCGAAGCTTCATGGAAGCTAAACGCGTACTGGCAATGGCGCCTGCCGAGAGTCAGATAGCGCGATATTGAAGCGCGTATTGGCTTGAAAAGCGGACCTTGGTGTCCGCTTTTTTTGTTATGCCGGCTTGGCCATGAAGCTGTTCGTATCCATCTGCCCTTCGACACTAGTGGCGTTTGGCTTGCATCCGTCTCCGGGCGCAGGCAGATTAAGCCGCAATTATTCGTCACAGCCTGCGACTGGACAGCTCTCGCCAGCGGTCTAAGGTGAAGGCATTACTTTTCATACGTTTAGCACGGATTCCTGCACCTATGTCTGCAATGGATCGCGCCATTTTTATGACCTTCGCAACGCTGCTGTTGGTCGGTTGCGCGGGTTCGCCGCCGCCCAAGCAACCTGAAATCGTCTATCAGACCCCGGTTATCCCACAGGCCCAGCGTTCGACGGACGACATCCTTTTTCGTGCGCTGGGATTGGTCGGTACACCTTATCGCTATGGTGGTAACACGCCAGACAGTGGCTTCGATTGCAGTGGCCTCATCGGTTACGTCTACCGCGATGTGATGGGCATCGTCCTGCCACGTTCAACGGGGGACATGATTAATCTTCGAGCGCCCTCCGTATCGCAGTCCGCCTTGCAGACGGGAGATCTGGTGTTCTTCGCGACGGGTGGCGGACGACGAGTAAGCCATGCCGGTATCTACGTGGGTGAGGGGCGCTTCGTGCATGCGCCCTCGAGTGGCGGGACTGTCCGCCTCGATTACCTGAGCAATACCTACTGGCAGAAGAGTTACTTGGCCGCCAAGCGGGTAGTGGACGATCGTTCGCTCGCCCGCAGCCCATAAACGCACGCTCCTAATGTTGCAAGGCCGTGCGAACGCGGCCGAACCTGCGAACTCTCAATACCGTATGGTTCGAAGGAAAACAGCTCATGACGACGCGATCCCTGTCGCTGGACGACGATCTTTACCGCTACCTGGTCGATGTCTCCTTGCGCGATTCACCACTGCTGAAACGCCTTCGAGACGAAACCGCAGCATTGCCGAAAGGGAATTGGCAGATCGCGCCCGAGCAGGGGCAATTCATGAGCTTGCTGATCCAACTGACCGGCGCGCGGCACCTGTTGGAAATCGGGACGTTCACTGGATACAGTGCGTTGTGCATGGCCAAGATGCTGCCGACCAACGGTTACCTGATCTGCTGCGACATGCCGGGGGATTATCACGATATCGCCCGTCGCTATTGGCGGGAGGCGGACGTCGACACCCGTATCGACCTACGTACCGGGCCGGCAATCGACACGCTGCAACAGTTGCTGGACGCGGGCCATGAAGAGCGCTTCGACTTGATGTTCATCGACGCCGACAAGGCTAACTACGCGGCCTATTACGAGATGGGGCTGCGTCTGGTTCGTCCAGGCGGTTTGCTTCTCTTCGACAACATGCTCTGGAGCGGCCGCGTGCTCGAGGCGGATTCGACCAGTGCTGATACCCAAGCCATTCGTGCCTTGAACCTGGCGTTGAAGCAGGACGAGCGGATCGACCTGTCGCTATTACCAATCGGCGATGGGCTCAGCCTGTGCCGTAAGCGGTGAGCAGCGCGCCTTGGTCGATGCCATTCGTCTTCCGCCCGTTCCGGATGCCTGCGAGCTATGCGCGCGCAAAGCGCCCCTGACCCGACATCATCTAATTCCCCGCGCGCTGCATGACAAAGGCTATGTGCAGCGGCGTTTCGACCATCGTGAGCGCATCACGGCTACGCTGTGGGTCTGCCGTCCCTGTCACGACAAGATTCACCGGCTGTTCAGCGAGAAGGAACTGGCATTGACCTATAACAGCCGCGAAGCCTTGCTGCTCGACGAGCGCCTCAGGACCTTCGTCGAATGGTTGGCGCGCAAGCCCGCCGGGTTCAACCCCAAACACTGAGGCATGGCATGAAGGACGACTTGGATACCGCGCTCGCGCACCTGACGGCGGCGCGTAACGTCGTGGTGTTAACCGGGGCGGGCGTCTCTGCGGAGAGCGGCATTCCAACGTTCCGCGAGGCGCTCACCGGCCTGTGGGCGCGCTATCGCCCAGAAGAACTTGCCAGTCCCGAGGCTTTTCAGGAAAACCCTCAGCGGGTTTGGGACTGGTACGCGTGGCGTCGGCAGCTTTGCCTGGACGTGGCGCCCAACGCAGCGCACCACGCGATCACGGCGCTGCAGGATCTTGTGCCGGAGCTGGTGCTCATCTCACAAAACGTCGACGGCCTGCATCAGCGGGCCGGCAGTGCGAACGTGCTGGAGCTGCACGGCAGTATCCATCGCATCCGCTGTTTTGCATGCGATCGACCGGGCGGTGATTGGCCTGATCCTGTAGGCGAGGTGCCGGTCTGCCGCTGTGGTGGACTTATGCGGCCCACGATCGTCTGGTTTGGCGAGTTGCTACCCGCGGACGTGCTCGCGCAGGCTGAGCAAGCGGCACTCGGCGCGGATGTCATGCTCAGCGTCGGTACATCGAGCCTGGTCTATCCAGCGGCCGACTTGCCTTACACTGCCAAACGCCAAGGAGCTTTTCTTATCGAGGTCAATCCGCAGCCTACACCCCTCAGTCCGATCGCCGACGTCTGCTTGCAAGGACTCGCCGGTACTTGGTTGCCGCGTATCGTCGAGGCGCTCTCGGCTCGGCGCGAGGCCTGAGCCGATCGGTGTCAGCCCGCGACCTCGGTCATCCACTTGGGTTTTGGATAGCGTCGATCTGACTTGCCGGCTTTGAGAATGGCGCTTGGCACATCATGGCCGATGAGCGCTGGGAGCAGACCGGACGCGTCGAGTAGGGCATCCAGGTCGACACCCGTTTCGAGCCCCATGCGCTGGAACATGTGCACGAGGTCTTCCGTACAGATATTGCCACTGGCGCCCGGCGCATAAGGGCATCCGCCGAGCCCCCCGAGCGAAGCGTCGAAGCGATCGATACCGGCATGCAGTGCGGCCACCGCATTAGCCAGGCCCATGCCGCGGGTGTTATGAAAGTGCGCCGTGAATACCGTGTCGGGCCAGCGTGAAAGCGCACCGGTGCTGATGCGGGCGACTTGCGCCGGGTCCGCCATGCCAGTGGTGTCGCACAAGGTGACACCCTGGACGCCGATGTCGATCAATCGCTGGATCAGTTGGTAGACCCGGTCTTCCGGGACCACGCCCTCGAAGGGGCAGCCGAAGGTCGTAGACAGCGACGCATTGATGAACACGTCGGTGCCCTGGGTCGCTGCGATGATCGTCTTGAACTGCTCAAGCGACGCGTCCGGCGTCATGCGCAGATTCGCCAAGCCGTGGGTATCGCTGGCGGACATGACCAGATTGATTTCGTCGACGCCACAGCCCAGCGCGCGCTCGCAGCCTTTGACGTTGGGTACCAACACCGTGTACTCGACGCCGGGCACGCGGCGGATGCCACGCATCACGTCTTCGGCGTCGCGCAAATTGGGAATGGCCTTGGGCGAGGTGAACGACGTCACTTCGATCTTCGCCAGCCCACTGGTGGACAGCCGGTCGATCAGCGCGATCTTGTCCTCGGTGGGAACAAAGGTTGATTCGATCTGGAAGCCGTCACGAGTCGCGACATCCTGAATATAAACGCGCTTTTCCATCAGATGATTCCTCGTTCGCGAAGGCCGTCGACTTGCTCAGGCGTCAAGCCCAAGCCGGACAGTACGTCCTCAGTGTGTTCGCCCAGTACCGGCCCGCCGGTGCCGATCCGCCCCGGCGTGCGGCTCAGTTTGGGAAGGACGCCAGGTACTTTCATCGCGCCGGCTTGCGTGGTGACCTGCTGGATCATCTCGCGGGCCAGATAGTGTGGGTCCTCCACGATATCAGCGGCGGTGTAGGGATATCCCGCAGGCACGCGGGCGCCCTTGAGGGCTTCGATGACCTCGTCGCGGCTGCGTTTCGAGGTCCATTCCGCGATGGCTGCGTCGATGAAATCCGCGTGCGCGGCGCGCCCGTCGTTGTGGGCGAAGCGCGGGTCTTCGCCGAGATCGTTGCGGTCGATCAGGTTCATCAGCCGTTTGTAGATACTGTCCCCGTTACCCGCGATCAACACGTAGGTGCCGTCGTTGCAGGGGTACGAATTGGACGGCGTGATGCCGGGCAGGGCGCTGCCCGCGGGCTCCCGAACGTGGCCGAACACGTCGTATTCGGGAATCAGGCTTTCCATCATCCCGAACACCGACTCATATAACGCGACGTCGATGACCTGGCCTTTTTCGCTCCGGCGGCGCTCTTCCAGCGCCAGCAGGATGCCAATCACCCCGTACAGCGACGATAGTGAATCACCGATGCTGATGCCGACGCGTACCGGCGGTTGTCCGGGATAACCAGACAGATGGCGAAGCCCGCCCATCGCTTCACCGATGACGCCGAACCCCGGGAGGTCGCGATAAGGGCCTGTCTGGCCATAGCCCGAAATGCGCAACATGATCAGCTTGGGATTGAGCACGGCCAGGGTCTCAGGGCTCATGCCCCAGCTCTCCAAGGTGCCGGGCCGGAAGTTCTCTACCAGGATGTCCGCTTCGGCAATCAGCGAACGCGCCAAGTCCTGGCCTTCGGAGGATTTGAGGTCGAGCGTGACCGAGCGTTTGTTGCGTGACTGGACGTGCCACCACAGCGAGGTGCCGTCCTTGATCTTGCGCCATTTGCGCAGCGGATCGCCGACGCCTGGTGGCTCGATCTTGATCACATCGGCGCCGAATTCGCCCAGCAACTTGCTGGCGAACGGCCCCGCGATCAATTGCCCCATTTCCACGACCTTCAGGCCTTGAAGGGGCAGCGATGCAGTGTCGTGAGTCATGTTCGGTCTCCGCATTCAGATGCCGGAAAGCATGGCTTAGCCCCCGGCGCCTGCCAATCTCTCAATCGTCAAGCGTGCCTTCGCCGCTCGCGAAGGCATGGGCCGGGTGATAGGCTGCACGGCCAAGTGATGGCAGGAGAACGTCCGGTGAAGCGCGTCGACTTCGTAACGTTAAGAGTATTCGTGGCCGTGGCGGACGAACTCAGCCTGACACGCGCTGCGGAGCGGGAGCACCTGGCGTTGGCCGCAGTGAGCAAGCGCATCAGCGATCTGGAGGCGCAAATCGGCAGTGCATTGTTGTACCGCCAACACAAAGGCGTGTCGCTGACACCCGCCGGACATGCACTGCTTCACCATTCACGAAACGTACTCGACAACCTCCAACAAATGCAGGCGGACCTCAGCGAGTTCAGTGAAGGCGTTAAGGGGCACGTACGCATTCATGCGAATACGTCGGCCATCATCGAATTTCTTCCTGAAGACCTTAGTGCCTTTTCGCAGATGCATCCGGAAATCAAGATCGATCTTGAGGAACGGGTCAGCAGCGAAATCATCCGCGCGGTGCGCGAAGGGCTGACCGACATTGGCGTGTACGCGGGGCATGTCACGACAGATGGCGTGCAAACGTTTCCCTACCGCTGGGACCGCCTGGTGTTGGTGACGCCGCGCGGGCACGCGTTGGCCCAGCATGGGCAGGTCAGGCTGCGGGACGCGATGGGCTACGACTTTATCGGCTTGCAGCAGGACGCATCGCTGCACAGCCTGATCCAGCATTCCGCGCACAACCTGGGCGTTTCGCTCAGGCTGCGCATTCAAGTCCGAAGCTTCGAGGCGATTTGCCGGATGATCCATACCGGGATGGGGTTGGGCATTCTTCCCGATCGCGCCGTGCGGACCTATCTGCCCACCATGGATGTGGTGGCGATTCCTATCGACGAGCCTTGGGCCGAACGCGAGTTGCGCTTGTGCGTGCGCAGTTACGAGACGCTGCCGGTGATTGCGCGGCAAATGGTCGACCATCTCGTACAGCGTTAAGCGGCTCGAGTGCGCCGGGATGCGCCGGCTGGATGCTTCGTGATCCGCGAAGACCGGATTGGTGAATGAAGAATGTCCGTTCCAAACGGGCAGGAGTAGGGTGCCGGGTCATAACAACAAGCACGGAGTATTTCCATGGCCCGTTCAACCTTGAGCGTTCTTTCGCGCCTGGCGGTCGCCACTGCGCTTTCCATTGGCATGGCCCAGGCCTTTGCCGATCCCATCCTCATCAAGTTCTCGCACATCACCGCTGACAGCACGCCCAAGGGGCAGGGCGCATTGATGTTCAAACGTCTGGCAGAAGAGCGTTTACCGGGCAAGGTCGAGGTTCAGGTGTTCTCCAACTCGTCGCTTTTCGGCGACGGCAAGGAGATGGAAGCATTGCTGATGAACGAGGTGCAAATGCTCGCGCCAGCACCGTCCAAGCTGGAGCAGTACACCAAGCAGCTGCAACTGTTCGATCTGATGTTCCTGTTCGACGATGTCGCAGCCGCGCAGCGTTTCCAGAACTCGGAAAAGGGTAAATCGCTGCTGAAGTCGATGGAGCCGAAGGGCATCACGGGTCTGGCGTATTGGCTCAATGGCATGCGTCAGCTGACAGCGAACAAGGCCCTGGTCGAGCCGAAGGACGCGCGCGGTCTCAAGTTCCGTGTGCAGCCATCCGACTTGCAAGCGGCGCAGTACAGCGAATTGCGTGCAGTCCCGCGTAAAATGGCGTTCGCCGAGATCTATCAAGGGCTGCAGACCGGAGTGGTCAATGCGCAAGACAACCCTTGGTCCAACATCTATAGCCAGAAATACTTTGAAGTGCAGAAGTACATGATCGAGTCCAATCATGGCATTGGTAACTATGTGCTGATCACCAACACTAAGTTCTGGAATGGTCTGCCGACTGACGTACGCAGCGAGCTGGAGAAGGTCGTCGACGAGGTTACCGTCGAGGTCAATCGTCAGGCCGAGGCCCTCAACGAGGAAGCGCGTAAGCACATCGTCGAAAGCGGCCGGAATGAATTTGTTACCTTGACGCCTGAGCAGCGGGAGGCCTGGCGAGAAGCCGTTCGCCCTGCGTGGAAAGCCTTCGAAAAAGATATCGGCCCGGAGCTGATCGAGGCAGCGCAGGCCGCAAACAGCGGGCGTTGATCGACGAGTCAGCGGCGATGGGCCCCGATACGGATACGTGTCCGGGGCCCTTAGCGTTGCTTATGCGATGCTCAGTTTCCGTCGGCACGAAGATGGCGTTTGCCATTTACGAATGCCCGTCCGATGGCGGTCTGGGTTAGGGTCTCGACCGTCGCCGGTATGCCGCTTGCCGGTTCGCGCCGGACGATCTGCTCGCCCGGCCTGATCGCATTCGAGTCCTTCTCGATCTCGAGATTGAACAACAATAAGTACTCATCGGAGATCCGCCCATGAACGCTCTTCGGCGCTTCTGGGACTGCTTCGAGGAAGCGTTTATCGCATTCCTCCTGGCGGCCATGACCCTCATCACGTTCGTCTACGTGATGCTTAACAACCTCTACACCGTGTTCTATTCGCTGGGTGATTCATTCGAAGGCGCCAGTGATTTCTTCTATGCGATCGGCGATTTCATCCTCGATCACGCCCAGGCCATGACCTGGAGCAGCGCGATGACCAAGGCGCTGTTTGCCTGGCTCATTTTTTTCGGGATTTCCTACGGCGTGCGCACCGGCGGGCACATTGGCGTGGATGCGCTGGTGAAGCTTGCGCCGCGCCATGTGCAGAAGATCATTTCGGTGCTCGCCGTGCTCTGCTGCCTCGGTTACGCCGGGCTGCTCAGTGTGGCCAGCTTCGACTGGATGAAAGTGCTGTTCAATGCCGGCATCGGCGCCGAAGACCTCGGCCATTTCGGTATCCAGCAATGGCACATCGGGATGATCGTGCCGATCGGTTTCGCGTTGGCATTCATTCGCTTCTTCGAAATCCTCGTACGCATCCTGCGTGACCAGCAAACGGGACTCGGCCTGGCCGACGAAGCCGCTGATGCCCTGAAACTTGCGGACGAGGACAAGTGACATGACCATTGCCTTCCTCTTTGCGGTGCTTTTCGCGCTGATGCTGATCGGTGTGCCCATTGCCGTATCCCTCGGGTTGGCGGGCTCGCTGACCATCATGTTGTTCAGCCAGGACTCGGTCCGTTCGCTGGCCATCAAGCTGTTCGAAACGTCCGAGCACTACACGCTATTGGCGATTCCGTTCTTCCTCGTGGCCGGGGCGTTCATGACCACCGGGGGTGTGGCCCGTCGCTTGATCGACTTCGCCAATGCCACGGTCGGCCACATTCGCGGTGGTTTGGCCATTGGTGCGGTGCTGGCGTGCATGCTGTTCGCGGCCCTGTCGGGTTCGTCGCCTGCCACGGTAGCCGCCGTGGGTTCGATCGCCATTGCCGGGATGGTCCGTTCGGGCTATCCGCAAGCCTTCGGCGCTGGCATCGTCTGTAACGCCGGCACGCTGGGCATCCTCATTCCGCCGTCGATCGTGATGGTGGTCTACGCTGCGGCCACCGAGCAGTCGGTGGGCAAGCTGTTCATGGCCGGCGTAGTCCCAGGCATCCTGCTTGGCGTGGTGCTGATGGTCGCGATCTATATCGTCGCCGTGAAAAAGAACCTGCCCGCACTGCCTCGCGCAACGGTGCGTGAATGGCTGACCGCTGCACGCAAGGCCGTCTGGGGTCTGCTGCTGATGGTAATCATCCTCGGCGGCATCTACTCCGGGATGTTCACCCCGACCGAGGCGGCTGCCGTGGCGGCGGTGTATTCGGCCTTCATCGCCCTGTTTGTCTACAAGGACATGCGCATCCGGGATTGCCCGAAAGTGCTGATCGAGTCAGGCAAGCTGTCGATCATGCTGATGTTCATCATCGCCAACGCGATGCTGTTCGCTCACGTGCTGACCACCGAGCAGCTGCCGCAACAGATCACAGCCATGGTGCTCGAAGCGGGCCTGCAACCCTGGATGTTCCTCTTGGTGGTGAACATCGTGCTGCTGATCGCGGGTGCGTTCATGGAGCCGTCTGCGGTGATCCTGATCCTCGCGCCGATCCTGTTCCCGATCGCCATGGAGCTGGGCATCGATCCGATCCACCTGGGCATCATCATGGTGGTGAACATGGAGATCGGCCTGATCACGCCACCGGTGGGGTTGAACCTGTTCGTGACCTCGGCGGTGACGGGCATGCCGGTGACGTCGGTCATCCGCGCAGCCATGCCGTGGTTGATGCTGCTGCTGTCGTTCCTGGTGCTCATCACCTACGTGCCATGGATTTCGATGGCGCTGCCGAATTGGTTGGGCATGCCGTAACGGCGGTTCGTTTTGAAAGAACCCGGCCTCGCGCCGGGTTTTTTCTTCCATGCGCGGAAATGCGCCCTGCCTACGTGCGGCTTCGAATCGCGTTTTATCCCTGACGCGGGTGTGACTGGTGCATCACAGGCGGCTAAAGCCGCCCCTACATTGATGCGAGGTTGCCGTTGCCGCTCAAGCGTGGCTCAAACCCTGTAGGGGCGACTTTAGTCGCCCGCGGTTTCAGGGGCGCTGGCCCAGCTAGCCTGCCTATCGTTTTTGCCTGTTCTGTTGTTATCGCCCACAAGCTGATCCAGTCCGGTGGCTCCTGCACGAGCCCTACGCCTTTTAGGAGCCCATTTATAGGCGATCAGCTTTTTGGGCAATTGTCCTATCTTCTGCCCACCGCTACGACAATGGTCGTATGGTCCTCGATTGTCGCGAAGGGCTAAAAACACCGCATACAAAAACAACTATGACGAGGTGTTAGCCATGAGCGCTGCTTCCCTGTATCCGGTCAGCCCTGAGACGTCCGCGAATACGCTGACCGACGAAGCGACCTACAAGGCGATGTACCAGCAATCGGTGATCAACCCCGACGGCTTCTGGCGCGAGCAAGCGCAACGCCTCGACTGGATCAAGCCGTTCACCAAGGTGAAGCAGACCTCGTTCGACGACCATCACGTCGATATCAAATGGTTCGCTGACGGTACCCTCAACGTTTCCTCTAACTGCCTGGACCGCCACCTCGAAGAGCGTGGCGATCAGGTTGCGATCATTTGGGAAGGCGACGACCCAGCCGATAGCAGGAACATCACCTACCGCGAACTACATGAGCAGGTGTGCAAATTCGCCAATGCCTTGCGCGGGCAGGATGTACATCGTGGCGACGTGGTGACCATCTACATGCCGATGATCCCGGAAGCGGTGGTCGCCATGCTGGCCTGCGCACGCATTGGCGCGATTCATTCCGTGGTCTTCGGCGGGTTTTCCCCCGAGGCGTTGGCTGGGCGCATCATCGATTGCCAGTCCAAGGTCGTCATCACGGCGGACGAAGGCTTACGCGGCGGCAAGAAGATTCCGCTCAAGGCGAACGTCGACGACGCCCTGACCAACCCCGAGACGCGTAGCATCCAGAAAGTCATCGTGGTCAAACGCACGGGATCGGACATCAAATGGAACCAGCATCGCGATATCTGGTTTGAGGAATTGATGCGTGTCGCCGGTAGCGTGTGCGCGCCGAAGGAAATGGGCGCGGAAGAAGCGCTCTTCATCTTGTATACCTCGGGCTCGACCGGTAAACCGAAAGGCGTATTGCACACCACGGGCGGGTATTTGCTGTACGCCGCGTTGACGCACGAACGTGCGTTCGACTACAAGCCGGGCGAGGTCTATTGGTGCACGGCGGATGTCGGCTGGGTGACGGGTCACAGTTACATCGTCTACGGGCCACTCGCCAACGGTGCGACAACGCTGCTGTTCGAAGGCGTACCGAACTACCCGGATGTCACTCGGGTGTCGAAGATCGTGGACAAGCACAAGGTCAACATCCTCTATACAGCGCCGACAGCGATCCGCGCGATGATGGCGCAGGGCACTGCCGCGGTCGACGGTGCCGATGGCTCGAGCCTGCGGCTGCTGGGATCGGTCGGCGAGCCGATCAATCCTGAAGCGTGGAGTTGGTACTACGAGAAGGTTGGACAATCTCGTTGCCCGGTCATCGACACCTGGTGGCAGACGGAGACGGGTGGATTCATGATCACGCCGCTGCCCGGCGCCACTGCGCTCAAACCGGGTTCGGCCACCCGGCCGTTCTTCGGCGTGCAACCTGCGTTGGTCGACAACCTGGGCAACATCATCGATGGTGCTGCCGAAGGCAACTTGGTCATCGTCGATTCCTGGCCGGGACAGGCGCGAACCCTGTTCGGGGACCATGATCGCTTCGTCGATACCTACTTCAAAACGTTCCGTGGCATGTACTTCACGGGTGACGGCGCGCGCCGGGATGAAGACGGCTACTACTGGATCACCGGACGTGTGGACGACGTGCTGAACGTCTCCGGCCACCGCATGGGCACCGCCGAGATCGAAAGCGCCATGGTCGCCCATAGCAAGGTCGCGGAAGCCGCGGTGGTGGGCATACCGCACGATTTGAAAGGGCAGGGCATCTACGTCTACGTGACACTCAACAGTGGTGAAGAGCCGAGCGAACAACTTCGCCAGGAGTTGAAAGCGTGGGTGCGCCGCGAGATCGGTCCGATCGCGGTGCCCGATGTGATTCAGTGGGCACCTGGCCTTCCCAAGACGCGCTCTGGAAAAATTATGCGGCGCATCCTGCGCAAGATCGCGACGGCCGAATACGACTCGCTCGGTGACATCTCCACACTGGCCGATCCCGGTGTTGTGCAGCACTTGATCGATACCCATCGAGGAATACAGGCCGCCTGACCGCAGGCCGCCTGACCGGTAGACCCTCTTTCAGAGGCAGGAGCGGACCGCCGCCTCGGTTCGTTCCTGCGTTTGGAAGCCCGCACACGGTGGCGCAATCCTTGCCGCGTAGTCGCCGCAGCGGTGTTTCGTGCCGATCAGCCGTCACACCTCGAGCCGTATTCTTCCCAATCGCGCATTCATTTGCATTTGAACAGTAGAATGCCGACCGCTTTCTCGCAGTACCTCGCCTTATTGCAGAGACTGTGAGCTTCTCGATATCCAGACCCCGATGCAGTATCTTCTGCGGCCCTTCGCCGGATCGTGCATCATGGCCTCGTTCACGTTCCATTGACGCATGTCTCTACCGATAAGAGTCTTCCCGCAGGCATGACCGCCCACCGAATTGGATTTCTTCTTTGGCCTTGTGTCCGGCCGACCACCCTGGCTCTGGCGCATGAGGTGTTGGCCACCGCATCCCGGTCTCACCCCGAGGCCGCTTACGAGCCGGTATTCATGCACGTGGATGCCGAAGCCGCGACCCATGGCTGGCAATTTCCGGGACGCTCATGGACTGCGGATTTCGCGAGCGTTCAACGTTTGTTCGTCTTGGCGGACAGTCCAGGCGCCTCGGTGTCGCCCGCGCTGGCATCGGCGCTGCGTAATTTTTCCCGAAACGGCGTGCTGGCCGGTATCTCTGCAGGGGTGTATCCACTCGCCCAGTTGGGCCTTCTCGATGGTTATCGGGCTGCCGTGCACTGGCGCTGGCAGGACGACTTCAGCGAACGCTTTCCACGGGTCATCGGCACGAGTCACCTGTTCGAATGGGACCGAGATCGACTGAGCAGCAGCGGTGGGCTTGCGGTGGTCGATCTGATGCTGGCGTTGCTGACCCGTGACCACGGCACGGATGTAGCGGGTGCGGTGAGTGAAGAGCTCGTGGTGGAGCGCATCCGCGAGGGTAGCGAGCGCCAGCGCATTCCACTGCAAAATCGGTTGGGTTCCAGTCATCCGAAACTGACCCAGGCTGTCGTCCTTATGGAGGCGAACATCGAGGAGCCGCTGACGACTGATGAGATCGCGCAACATGTCTGCGTGTCGCGAAGGCAGTTGGAGCGCATCTTCAAGCAGTTCCTAAATCGGGTTCCCAGCCAGTACTACCTGGAATTGCGGTTGAACAAGGCGCGGCAGCTGTTGATCCAGACCAGCAAGTCCATCATCCAGATTGGCCTGTCCTGCGGGTTTTCGTCAGGCCCTCACTTTTCCAGCGCGTATCGAAACTTCTTCGGTGTAACGCCCCGCGAGGATCGCAACCTGCGGCGCGCCGGAGCGTTACAGGACGCGCCGGTGGCACCTGTTGAGCGCTGAAGTATCGCTTTGCGCGAGAATTTTCCACGGAGGCTGCTCGCACCGCGTGACAATGTTTAAACTGCGCGCTCGCCCGCTTTGCGGCGCGCAGTGGTGGATCGATGTGCAGCACGCCGCCGTTCCGGGCCGACCCAGGGCGATGCCGTAAATAACCGCAGATCGCTGAATCCAATAGAGACCCTTTAACCGGCAGGAGACAATTCGATGTCCGCTCCCCATGCGCAGGTGCAACGCGCTGATTTCGATCAGGTCATGTTCCCGAACTACGCCCCCGCGACCTTCATTCCGGTCCGCGCCGAGGGTGCACGCGTTTGGGATCAGGCAGGGCGAGAATTCATCGACCTGACCAGCGGCATCGCCGTGAATTCGTTGGGGCACTGCCACCCAGCCCTCGTCGAAGCGCTCACTGAGCAGGCCGGCAAGCTTTGGCACGTATCGAACGTGTTCACCAACGAGCCGGCCCTGCGCCTGGCGAAGCAGTTGGTGGACGCCACGTTCGCCGAGCGAGCGTTTTTCTGTAATTCCGGGGCAGAAGCCAACGAAGCTGCGCTGAAGCTGGCGCGCCGGGTAGCGCACGACCGTTTCGGTCCAGAAAAATACGAGATCGTCGCTGCCTTCAATAGCTTCCACGGGCGAACACTGTTCACGGTCAACGTGGGCGGGCAGGCAAAATATTCGGACGGATTCGGTCCGAAGATCGAGGGCATTACCCACGTCCCGTACAACGATCTTGCCGCGCTGGAGGCCGTTGTCAATGAGCGCACCTGTGCCGTGATTCTGGAGCCCATTCAAGGCGAGGGCGGCATTCTTCCTGCCGCCAAGGCTTATCTCGAAGGTGCGCGCGCACTGTGCGATCGCCATGATGCGCTGTTGATCTTCGACGAGGTACAGAGCGGCATGGGGCGCACTGGCGAGCTCTTCGCCTACATGAATTACGGCGTGGTGCCGGATGTGCTTTCGAGCGCGAAAGGGTTAGGCGGCGGCTTCCCCATTGGCGCCATTCTCACGACCGAAGCCCTCGCCAAGCATTTTTCTGTCGGCGTGCATGGCACCACCTTCGGTGGCAACCCATTGGCGTGCGCGGTCGCAAGCGCGGTGCTGGATGTCGTGACGTCGCCTGAAACGCTCTCTGGCGTTCGGGAGCGGCACGCGCGCCTGAAGGAGCGGCTTGAAGCGCTGGGCGCGAAATATGGGCTGTTCAGCCAGGTCCGCGGTATGGGGCTGTTGCTCGGGGCGGTGTTGAACGATGAGTGGAAAGGCAAGGCACGCGATGTGCTGCTGGCCGCTGAAGCCCATGGACTGATGGTGCTACAAGCGGGGCCAGACGTCGTACGCTTCGCGCCGAGCCTCGTCATCCATGGCGCCGATCTAGACGAAGGACTGGACCGTTTCGAGCGCGCCCTGGCGAGTCTTGTCCAGGCATGACTGAGCACGAGGCACCGCGCGGCGCCTCGACGTAATTTTCCTAACGGCGCGTCGTCCGCGCGCCGAATGCCATCGAGGAATCCGACCGATGCTGCTCCTGCGTCCCGCCCGAATGTCCGACTTGGCCGAAGTCCAGCGTCTGGCATCCGAAAGCCCGCTTGGCGTGACGTCGCTGCCGAACGACGCGGGGCGTTTGCGGGACAAGATCGTGGCATCTGAGGCCTCTTTTGGCGCCGAGGTCAGCTTCAATGGCGAGGAAAGCTACTTCTTCGTGCTGGAAGAGACGGACAGCGGTCAACTGGCTGGCTGTTCCGGCATCATCGCGTCGGCGGGCTATTCCGAGCCGTTCTACAGTTTTCGTAACGAGACCTTCGTCCACAATTCCCGTCAGCTGAACATTCAGAACAAGATCCACGTCCTGTCGCTTTGCCACGATCTGACAGGCAATAGCCTGCTCACCAGCTTTCACGTAGATCACGGGCTGGCCGGCGCTGCAGGCGCGGAGCTCAATTCCCGTGGCCGCCTGCTGTTCATGGCTGACCACCCCGAGCGCTTCGCCGATGCGGTGGTCGTGGAGATCATCGGACAAAGCGATGAGCAGGGGCAGTCGCCGTTCTGGAACGCCGTGGGCCGGAATTTCTTCGACATGAGCTATGCCGAAGCCGAGCGACTGGGTGGAATGCGTAGCCGCGCCTATCTCGCCGAGCTCATGCCGCACTATCCCATCTATGTACCGCTTCTGTCGGACGAGGCACAGGATGCGATGGGGCTCGTGCACCCGCGAGCGCAAGTGAGCTTCGATATCCTCATGCGCGAGGGCTTCGAGACCGACCATTACATCGACATTTTCGACGGTGGGCCCACTGTGCATGCGCGGGTCTCGGGTATTCGGTCGATAGCCCATAGCCATGAGGTTGCCTTCGCCGTGGGCAAGACGAGTGGCGAACGCGCTTTCTTGATCGCGAACGGTCGGTTGCAGGATTTTCGCGCAACGATTGCGACCCTCGATTGGATGCCGGGCGCGCCGCTGGTCATGCCCGCCGATGTGGCCGAGCTGCTCGAGTTGCGCACGGGCGAGTCGGTCCGTCTGGTCAGCGTATGAGCCGATTACCGATGAACAATGAGGGGCCTCTGCTGTGGCCTCCATTCGAGATGTCCTGGAGAAAGCTATGATCGTTCGCCCCGTCACGGCTGCGGATCTTCCTGCGTTGATCGATCTTGCCTGTAGCACCGGTGCTGGCCTGACGACCTTACCCGCCAACGAGGCACGCCTGGCGCAACGGGTGGAATGGGCGGAGAAAAGCTTTCGGGGCGAAGCCGAACAGGGCGATGCAGACTATCTGTTCGTCATGGAGGACGACCATGAAAGTGTGGTCGGTATCTCCGCAATCGCCGCGGCTGTCGGTCTCAGAGAGCCCTGGTACAACTACCGGATGGGCCTGACGGTCAGCGGTTCGCGCGAGCTGAACATTCACAAGCGTATTCCGACGCTTTTTCTGGCCAACGACCTGACGGGCAACAGCGAGCTGTGCTCATTGTTCTTGCACGCCGATCACCGGACGGGATGGAACGGGCGGTTACTGTCGAAAGCGCGAATGCTGTTCATGGCGGAATTCCGTGAACTGTTTGCCAGCAAGGTCATTGCGGAAATGCGAGGTGTCTCGGACGCGGAAGGGCAATCTCCGTTCTGGGATTGCCTTGGGCGGCACTTCTTCAAGATGGCATTCACTCAGGCGGACTATCTGACTGGGGTCGGCAACAAGGCCATCGTCGCCGAGCTGATGCCCAAATTCCCGCTGTACACGTGCTTTCTTTCCGAGGCGGCGCGGGAGGTGATCGGCAAAGTCCATCCAGACACCGAGCCGGCATTGGCCATGCTGAAGTCTGAAGGGTTCACCTATCAGGGGTATGTGGATATTTTCGACGCGGGCCCGGCCATCGAATGCGAGACCGCGAAGGTTCGTGCGGTCGCTGCGAGCCAGCGGCTGGTGCTTGCGATCGGCACACCCGGTGACGATGCGCCGCCGTTCCTCATTCACAACCGCAAGCGTAGTACGTGTCGGATCACGTCAGCTCCTGCTCGACTGGCCGCCGGTACGTTGGTGGTCGATCCCGCCACGGCCCGCCGTTTGCGCCTGAGTGCCGGTGCGCTGGTGCGCGCCGTCCCGGTTTTCGCCGAACCCTCGCCAGGCTGAGGTCCGTTCGATGTGGCTGCGTCCGAATGTGCATCAATACCTGGAAGTGGTCGAGCACCTAGCCGCGGTGGCCCTCTCGCGATGAGCGCTTACGAAGTGAATTTCGACGGATTGGTCGGGCCGACCCACAACTACGGCGGGCTTTCGCTGGGGAACGTCGCGTCGCAAAGCAATGGCCAAGTAGCGTCGAACCCACGCGAAGCGGCGAAACAAGGCCTGGCGAAGATGAAAGCGCTGATGGACCGGGGGTTTTGCCAGGGTGTCATTCCGCCGCAGGAGCGTCCGGATATCCGCGCGTTGAAGGGTTTGGGGTTTTCTGGCAGCGATGCCCAGGTGCTCGACAGTGCTGCGCGTACGTCGATGCCGCTACTCGTGGCGTGTAGTTCCGCGTCAAGCATGTGGACGGCAAATGCCTGCACGGTCAGTCCCAGCGCTGATACCCGTGATGGACGGGTGCATTTCACGGTCGCCAACCTGAACAGCAAATTCCACCGTTCCATTGAGCCGCCGGCGACCAGCGCCTTACTGAAGGCGATGTTTCCCGACGAACGCTACTTTGCCCACCACGGCGCCTTGCCTGCGGTGCCGCACTTCGGCGACGAGGGGGCGGCGAATCATAGCCGCCTGCATGCCGGGGTAGGGTCGCGCGGAATCGAGTTTTTTGTCTTTGGCAAAAGCGCGTTCGATACCCGCTATCGGCAGCCAGCACTGTATCCAGCGCGGCAGACGTTGGAAGCATCGCGTGCTGTCATGCGCTTGCATGGGCTGGATCCGCGCTATGTCGTGTTCGCCCAGCAAAATCCGGACGTCGTCGACCATGGGGTCTTTCACAATGATGTGATTGCAGTGGCCAATGGTGAGGTGCTGTTCTTCCACGAGGACGCGTATATCGCGCCGGAACGCGTGCTGGACGAACTGGCGGAGAAGCTGAGACATGTGGGCGGCACACTGCGCCCGATCATGGTCAGGCGTAGTGACGTTTGCATCGACGACGCGGTCCAGTCTTATCTGTTCAACAGCCAATTGCTCACGCACGCGGACGGCACCATGCTGTTGGTCGTGCCCGAAGAGTGCCGGCAGAACACTGCGGTATGGCGCTATCTTCAAAAACTGGCGCAGTCGGGAGGGCCGATCCGCGAACTCTTGGTGCTCGACCTCAAGCAAAGCATGCGCAATGGTGGCGGGCCCGCGTGTTTGCGACTACGCGTCGAATTGACCGATGTAGAGCGACAGGCGGTGAATTCGGGGGTGCTGCTGACCCCCACACTGCATGAGCGGTTGCTTCGCTGGGTCGACACGCATTATCGCGATCGACTGGTCGATACCGACTTGGCCGATCCCTCGTTGCTCGATGAATGCCGCACGGCCCTGGATGAACTTACCGGACTGCTGGGGCTGGGTTGTCCATACCCCTTTCAACAAGGCTGAAGCGTCGATGCAGGCTTCAGTCCATCTCTCACGATAGGAATGACTGACATGAGTACACCGCTACGCTTGATTCTCGAAGACACCGATGGCACTCAGCTGGAAACCTCGTGCACCCGTCTTGCCGTGGTGTGGCAGGGCAAGGAAGTTTGGATTCAGCCAGTAGGCGATCAGTTGCTCATCGGCGTGGACGTGGAGGAGGGTGACACCGAGTACGCGAATCTGCTGTTGAGGCCGCAGGCCACTAATTTGGTGGGGCTACAGCTCGAGATGGAACCGATGGAGACCGAAACGGAAGACGGCCACGTTCACGGCCCTGATTGCCAGCATTGATCGAAGTGCACGCATCCCGTTTTCTCTGATCCAGGAGCGCAAATGTCTTACATTGATTTACGCAGCGATACCGTAACGCGCCCTACGCCTGGGATGCTGGACGCTATGACGCGTGCCGAGGTGGGCGACGACGTCTATGGGGAAGACCCGACCGTTGCTCGTCTCGAAGCCAAGCTCGCCGATCTGCTCGGCTTGCAAGCTGGACTCTTCGTCCCGACCGGCACGATGAGCAACTTGCTGGGGTTGATGGCGCATTGCGAACGCGGTGACGAATACATCGTCGGTCAGCAATCGCATACGTACAAGTATGAAGGCGGCGGCGCGGCGGTGCTGGGCTCCATTCAGCCCCAGCCCGTGGAAATGGAAGCGGACGGCTCGCTGGACCTGGCGCGCGTCGAGGCGGCGATCAAACCTCACGATTTCCATTTCGCGCGTACTCGCTTGTTGGCACTCGAGAACACGATGCATGGGAAAGTGTTGCCGCTGGATTACCTGGCTTCCGCACGCGCATTCACATCGGCCCGTGGGCTTGGTCTGCACCTCGATGGCGCGCGCCTGTTTAACGCCGTAGTGAAGTTGGGCGTAACGCCATACGAGATCACGCGGCACTTCGATTCCGTGTCCGTGTGCCTCTCGAAAGGGCTTGGCGCGCCAATTGGCTCCGTTCTATGCGGAAGCGAAGCGTTCATCGACAATGCGCGGCGCTGGCGAAAAGTGGTCGGCGGCGGCATGCGTCAGGCGGGTATTCTCGCCGCCGCAGGAATCTACGCGCTCGACCATCACGTGCACCGGCTTGCCGACGACCATGCATTGGCGAAGCGTCTGGGCGATGGCTTGCGCGACCTTGGGTACGCGGTAGAGCCGGTGCAGACCAATATGGTCTATTTGCAGGTCGGCGAGTGTGCCGAGGCGTTGCGTGATGCTGCAGCCAAGCAGGGCATCACAGTGTCGGCTGCTGCCCGCATGCGCCTGGTCACGCACCTGGACATCGACGGGGCCGATGTCGAGCGTGTACTCGCGTTTTTCGCGTCCCAACGCTGAACGCTCTACAGTGTACCTACGCGGCGGTATGTGGCAGGCGCATGTCAGCCGCTTGCTGCGTACCGCCTGCACGCTCTATCGTAGGACCTGTTTCATCGCTTTATGAGGCTGGAAACCAGTAGCCTCGGATCGCAGTGAAGAAGCGTATGGGCCCATATGGCGTTCATGCGCTGTCAATACGCTTCCTGACGAGCCGCTTGACGCCGTTCGGCCCAAATGCGTCGGTCGCGAGCAGGTTCGTAGAAACCCCTGTTTCCGCGGCGTCAGCCCGATATAATGCCGGCCCTCCGCCGGCTTTGCCGTCGCCGCCGTTTTGCCTGGAATATCCGAATGAAAAGCGCAGAAATCCGCGAAGCCTTCCTCAGCTTCTTCGAAGAGAAGGGGCATACACGTGTCGCCTCCAGTTCGCTGATCCCGGCGAACGATCCGACGCTTCTTTTCACCAATGCCGGTATGAACCAGTTCAAGGACTGTTTCCTCGGGCATGAAAAGCGTGCCTATACCCGAGCTGCATCGAGCCAGAAATGCGTTCGCGCCGGCGGCAAGCACAACGATCTTGAGAACGTGGGCTATACAGCCCGCCATCACACCTTCTTTGAAATGCTGGGCAATTTCAGCTTTGGCGATTATTTCAAACGCGACGCTATCAGCTACGCGTGGGAGTTTCTGACGTCCGAGAAATGGCTGGGACTGCCTAAGGACAAGCTATGGGTGACCGTCTACGCCAGCGACGATGAGGCCTACGACCTGTGGACCAAGGAGATCGGCATTCCCGCCGAGCGGATGGTTCGAATCGGCGACAATAAGGGCGCACCTTACGCTTCGGACAATTTCTGGACGATGGGCGATACCGGTCCCTGCGGCCCGTGTACCGAAATCTTCTACGACCATGGTGCTGATATCTGGGGTGGCCCGCCTGGCTCCCCGGAAGAAGATGGCGATCGCTACATCGAGATCTGGAACAACGTCTTCATGCAGTTCAACCGCACGGCTGACGGGGTGCTGCATCCACTCCCTGCGCCGAGTGTGGATACCGGCATGGGGTTGGAGCGTATTTCCGCGGTGCTACAGCATGTGCACTCGAACTACGAGATCGATCTGTTTCAGAAGCTGTTGAAGGCTTCGGCGGATGCGATCGGTTGCGCAAATGATGAAAACCCATCGTTGAAAGTGGTCGCGGATCACATTCGCTCCTGCAGTTTCCTGATCGCGGACGGTGTACTGCCGTCGAACGAAGGCCGCGGTTATGTACTGCGCCGCATCGTCCGACGCGCCTGCCGACACGGTAACAAGCTGGGTGCGCAGGGTGCGTTCTTCTACCGCATCGTCGCGGCGCTGGCTGCTGAGATGGGCGAGGCGTTTCCCGAGCTCAAGCAACAACAGGCGCAGATCGAGCGCGTGCTGAAAACGGAAGAAGAGCAGTTCGCCAAGACGCTGGATCAGGGCCTGAAGATTCTGGAGCAGGATCTCGCGGATCTGTCCGGTACGGTCATCCCCGGCGGCGTCGTATTCAAGCTCTACGACACCTTCGGATTCCCCGTTGATCTCACCAACGATATCGCGCGCGAGCGCGGGTTGACGCTGGATGAAGAAGGTTTCGAACGTGAGATGGATGCGCAGCGTGAGCGTGCTCGCTCCGCCAGCGCGTTCGGGATGGACTACAACGCCGTCGTGCAGGTGGAGGGCGAGACGCGCTTTTTGGGCTACGACGCCACCAGTGGAAGTGGTCGAATCATTGCGTTGTTCAAGCAGGGCGTTTCGGTCGAAGCCTTGCAAGAAGGCGAAGAGGGCGTGGTTGTCCTCGATCAGACGCCGTTCTATGCCGAATCCGGTGGCCAGGTAGGCGACTGGGGTTTCCTGGAAGCCCCCGGCGTTCGCTTCGATGTCCGTGATACCACCAAGGTTCGTGGGGCGTTCCTTCACCATGGTGTCGTAGACAAGGGTGGATTGAGCGTCGGCTCCGACGTGAGGGCCGAGGTCGACAACAGTGTTCGTCAGAATACGGCGCTCAATCACTCCGCGACGCACTTGTTGCATGCTGCGCTACGGCAGGTCCTGGGTGACCACGTGCAGCAAAAGGGCTCGTTGGTCGACAGTCAGCGTCTGCGCTTCGACTTCAGTCATTTCGAAGCGATCAAAGCTGAGCAGTTGAAGACGATCGAAGACATCGTCAACACCGAAGTGCGCAAGAATACGCCGGTCGAAATCGAGGAAACCGACATCGAGACCGCGAAGCAGAAGGGCGCAATGGCGCTTTTTGGTGAAAAGTACGGCGAGCGCGTGCGTGTGTTGACCATGGGGGCGGGCTTTTCGGTGGAGTTGTGCGGGGGCACTCATGTCTCTCGTACGGGTGACATCGGCCTGTTCAAGATCATCAGCGAAAGCGGCACGGCTTCGGGTATCCGTCGCGTGGAAGCGATCACAGGGGCCGCGGCGTTGGCGTATCTGAATGGTGCGGAAGAGCAGCTTAAGGAAGTGGCGTCGCTGGTCAAAGGCAGTCGTGAAAACGTCCTGGATAAGGTCGGTTCGCTGGTCGAGCGTAACCGTCTACTGGAAAAGGAAATGCAGCAGCTCAAGGCCAAGGCGGCGAGCAGTGCGGGCGACGACCTTGCCGGCTCGGCGGTGGATGTCGGCGGCGTGAAGGTGCTCGCGCAGCGGTTGGATGGACTGGACGGCGATGCTCTGCTAGCGCTGGTGGATCAGCTTAAGAATAAGCTGGGTTCTGCAGTGATTCTCTTGGGAGGCGCGATCGATGGGAAGGTCACGTTGATTGCAGGTGTCACGCAGGACCTGACGGCAACGCTCAAGGCTGGCGATTTGATGAAACAGGCCGCCGCCGCCGTGGGCGGTAAAGGCGGCGGTCGTCCAGATATGGCGCGCGGGGGTGGCAGCGATGTCGGGTCCCTCGATGCGGCATTGGCATTGGCTGTGCCTTTCGTCCAAGGGTCGAAGTAGGCATCGATATAGGCAGGCCCTGACCGCGTCCGGCGGGGCCTATTCGGGTTAGGAAGCGGGCGCTTTGACGGGATTAGGCGGTTTTTTCAGATGGCATTGATCGTACAAAAATTCGGGGGCACTTCCGTCGGCACGGTTGAGCGGATTCAGCAGGTCGCCGAGAAGGTGAAGAAGTTTCGTGAGAACGGTGACGATATCGTGGTCGTCGTGTCCGCCATGAGTGGCGAAACCAACCGTCTTATCGACCTGGCCAAGCAGATCACCGATAACCAGCCCGTGGCACGTGAGCTCGACGTCATGATTTCCACCGGCGAGCAGGTCACCATCGCGTTGCTGGCAATGGCGCTCATCAAGCGTGGTGTGGAAGCCGTTTCCTATACCGGTAACCAGGTCCGCATCCTGACTGACAACGCGCATACGAAGGCGCGCATCCTGCAGATCGATGACACGCGTATCCGCGCCGATCTTGCTGCCGGCAAAGTCGTGGTCGTTGCGGGCTTTCAAGGTGTCGATGAGCAAGGCAACATCACCACGCTGGGGCGTGGCGGATCGGACACGACGGGCGTTGCCTTGGCGGCCGCGCTGAAAGCCGACGAGTGCCAGATCTATACCGATGTAGACGGTGTTTACACGACGGACCCACGCGTAGTGCCGCGGGCGCAGCGCCTTGAGAAAATCACGTTCGAAGAAATGCTCGAAATGGCGAGCCTTGGCTCGAAGGTGCTGCAAATTCGTTCCGTAGAATTCGCGGGTAAATACAACGTTCCGTTGCGCGTTTTACATAGTTTTCAAGAGGGGCCAGGTACCCTCATAACACTTGATGAAGAGGAATCCATGGAACAGCCGATCATTTCCGGCATTGCATTCAACCGCGATGAGGCAAAGCTGACCATCCGTGGTGTGCCGGATGTTCCGGGTATCGCGTTTAAGATTCTGGGGCCGGTGAGCGGAGCCAATATCGAAGTGGATATGATCGTGCAGAATGTAGCGCACGATAACACCACCGATTTCACCTTTACGGTTCATCGCAACGACTACCAGAACGCGCTGCAGGTGTTGGAGAAGACGGCTAGCGAGCTTGGCGCTCGTGAAGTGATCGGTGACACAAATATCGCAAAGGTATCGATCGTTGGCGTTGGCATGCGGTCACATGCGGGCGTCGCGAGCCGGATGTTCGAAGCACTTGCGAAGGAGACGATCAACATCCAGATGATATCGACCTCTGAGATCAAGGTATCTGTCGTGATCGAGGAGAAGTATCTGGAACTCGCCGTAAGAGCGTTACACACGGCTTTTGAACTCGATGCGCCGGCAAAGCGTACCGAGTAGATAACAAGGAGGCGCGCCAACGGCGCGCCTTTTATCATCTTTGACCTGAGTCGAGGAACTTTGGCTTCTTTGACACAGGTCAATATTCTGGTGGGACCACCGCTGATTTTCGGGTGTTCCGACTTTTTGCAGACTGTCCTGATAGTTACATCCGAAGGAGAAAGGAATGCTGATTCTGACTCGCCGGGTCGGAGAGACCCTAATGGTGGGCGATGACGTCACCGTCACCGTGTTGGGCGTGAAAGGCAACCAGGTTCGTATCGGTGTTAACGCACCGAAAGAAGTGGCTGTGCACCGCGAAGAGATCTACCAACGTATCCAGAAAGAGAAGGTCGACGAACCAAGCCACTAATTTTCCTTAATTTTTGGCTTTGCAAGCGGGGTAAAACATGAGTATCATGCGCCCCGTTGCGGAGAGGTGGCCGAGTGGCCGAAGGCGCTCCCCTGCTAAGGGAGTACATCTCAAAAGGGTGTCGGGGGTTCGAATCCCCCCCTCTCCGCCATTGCATTACTAGGGTTTGATCGCTCGCATTTCGATGCGAGACGCTTTGAGAAAAAAGCTCCAACGAGCCACTTGCACAAGCGAACTTAATCCCTATAATGCGCAGCCCACGCACTCATAGCTCAGCTGGATAGAGTACCCGGCTACGAACCGGGCGGTCGGAGGTTCGAATCCTCCTGAGTGCGCCATATAAGGCATGCAGCAATGCGGCCTCATCCTTCAAGCTTCTTGAACGGTGTTTGAAGGCTACGCACTCGTAGCTCAGCTGGATAGAGTACCCGGCTACGAACCGGGCGGTCGGAGGTTCGAATCCTCCCGAGTGCGCCATATATGAAAAAGCCCGCTTTTAGCGGGCTTTTTCATTTCAGAACGCAATTGTTCTCGTCGAACGTGACCTGCCATTTATTACCCTGCCTATCTTGATAGTCATACCGTGTTTTACCGTTGCGTGCGGTGATTCGGTTGGGTCGGCCGAGCATGCTTTCAATGTCCCTTTGCGTCATTCCGGCGCGAATGTCTTTTCTGATGAGCGCTTCTCGCCGTTCGCGGCCTGTGACCGTGTTGCCGCAGCCGTCATCCCGGCCGCCAACGACAGTCAATGTGTTGATTGCTGAGATGTCGTGCGAGGCAGCAGGCGGCATAAGTGGCCCCTGATAGCCACCAGGGCTCGGATTGTGCGCGGTGATCGTTGATACGCCCGCGGAAGATGAGCATCCATGTGTCGTGAAGGTCGCATGACCATTCGAATCGACGCATCGGTAAATCGCTGTGGCGTGAGTGGGCGCGCTCAGGATTGCTGCGCAGCAACAGGCAAGTGGAATCAAAACGTTCATCTAACGTCCTCCTTGACGTCATGGAAGCGTACCTAACTTGCTATACAAAGATACGCTTGGATGGCCATTTTGCGTGCGGGTGCGCACCGTGGTCCCATTTAAGCAACTCTTCGCAACTGATTGGTTTCTCATCAATATTTTATGCGGTGGCCTCGCAGCTGTGTATCATGTCGCCCGTCAGTCCCGCCGGGACTTGTGGACCCTTCCATGGACTTACCCAGTAGTTACTCAACTCTTTTCTTTCAGCGATCATTTATCGATTGAGCCCTGATGGCATACCGCTGCTGGGGCGGAGCTTGCCATGACCGAAGTACAAGCCAAGAAGCCGCAGGAAAGTCTGCAGGACCGCCTCGCACAGGTAGTCGATCTCCTTAACCGTCATCATCTCGTCGAAGAACTCGCTCATCGCCAGGAAGGGCCGAATCAGGCGCGGGTCGAGAATCTGGTTCACCGCCAGAACCTCGTAAAGCTACAGCGTCGCCTCGACGAACTGCATCCGGCAGACATCGCGTACATTCTCGAAGCACTGCCGCTCGACGACCGTCTGATGGTCTGGCAGCTGGTCAAAGCGGATCGCGACGGTGAAATCCTGCTGGAAGTATCGGATGCCGTGCGTGAGACGCTTCTAGCGGACATGGACGACCACGAGATCCTTGCAGCAGCCAAGGAGCTCGATGCGGATGAGCTGGCGGATCTTGCAGCCGAGCTGCCTCGGGACGTCGTTCATGAGCTCATGGAAAGTCTCGACGCGCAGCAGCGTGAGCGCGTTCGTTCGGTGCTTTCGTATGAAGACGACCGAGTCGGTGCGCTCATGGACTTCGAGATGGTAACCATCCGTGAGGATGTCGCGCTCGAAGTCGTACTGCGCTATTTGCGTCGTCTTAAGGAGCTGCCGGGCCATACCGACAAGCTATTCGTGGTCGATTACGATGGGGTGCTCAAGGGTGTCCTGCCGATCAAGCGGCTACTCGTCAACGATCCCGAAAAGCAGGTTGCCGAGGTCATGGCAGCCGACCCGGTCAGCTTTCATCCCGATGGTGATGCTTACGAGGCCGCGCAAGCGTTCGAGCGGTACGACCTCGTTTCATCTCCGGTGGTCGACAAGAACGGGAAGTTGATCGGGCGTCTGACGATCGATCAGATGGTCGACCTGATTCGTGAGGAGGGTGAAGCCGAAGTTCTCAACATGGCAGGTCTTCGCGAGGAGGAAGATATCTTCGCCTCGGTCTGGAAGTCGGTTGGCAACCGCTGGGCGTGGCTGGCGGTGAACCTTGTGACGGCTTTCCTGGCTTCCCGGGTTATTGGGCTTTTCGAAGACTCCATTGAAAAGCTGGTCGCGCTGGCAGCGCTCATGCCTATCGTGGCGGGCATTGGTGGAAACTCCGGTAATCAGACCATCACGATGATCGTGCGAGCAATGGCGCTCGATCAGGTCAATACCGCCAACACCTCCAGGCTTCTGCGTAAAGAGCTCGGTGTGTCCCTCGTCAATGGGGTGGTCTGGGGAGGGGTTATCGGTGCTGTCGCCTATCTGCTCTATGGCAGCTGGTCATTGGGCGTGGTGATGACAGTCGCAATGACCTTGAATCTATTGCTTGCGGCCCTGATGGGGGTGCTGATCCCAATGACGCTGGTGAAGATGGGTCGCGATCCGGCCATGGGGGCGAGCGTTATGATCACCGCCATGACCGATAGCGGTGGCTTCTTTATCTTCCTGGGCCTTGCGTCCTTGTTCTTGCTGTAAGGCGTTTAAGGGCGACCTTGGCGACAGTAGTCGTGCAGGTCGCCACTGCCTAATTCCTAGCGATTCGCACTTCGTCATGCGGAATCAAAAAGACCGGCAAATGCCGGTCTTTTTGATTGAACAGGATGTCGCGATCAGGCGTCTTCGTTAGCCGCCATCTCGACGTCGTGCGCGATTAGAGAAACAAGAGCATTTTGCTGGCGACGGGACAGCTGACGGAAGCGCTGAAGCAGTTCACGCTCATGTAGGCTCAGCTCGGGGCTGTCCATGCGCATGCTGGGTTCGTCACCGATGGCGCCCTCTTGAATGAGGCTCTGCTCGAGGCGCGCGATGATTTCTGAGTTCATGCTGCGGTGATGGTTGCGCGCTACGTCAGCGATTCGTTCGCGCATGCCTTCCGGTAGCCGAACAACGAATTTGTCAGCCGTACGGCTGGAGTAGATAGCCTGCTTCATAGGGCGCATACATATACCAGTTAGTCTGTGGGAATGATGCTGGCATTCCGCTATATAGGAAAATTGTCCCTGTTCGACCTGTGCAAAAGAGAAACGTTCCCCTGACCAGCATCTTGTACCTAATCCAGGCATCTGAATTTTGACGCCAAAATATGGGCGAATTGTGCCGTGTGTGAAGGCTATTGGCCAGTTCTATTTGGCATTTGCGCCCAAGCCGGGGCTACTTTTTCACCAGCGGTTACGCGCCGCTTTCCGCGGAAAAAAATAGGCGTATGATCGCCACCTTCTATACGAGCAAATATCTCGGTGTGTTCATCACCGGTTCTGGAAGGTTCAATGACGGGAAAACTGATTTACCTGATGGGGCCGTCTGGCTCAGGTAAGGACAGTTTGCTGCGAGCCGCGCGTGAGCAGCTCGAAAGCATGAATTGCCGAATCGCACAGCGCGTCATAACGCGGTCCGCCGAAGCTACCGGGGAAGATGCTGTCGCCGTCACGCCGGTAGAGTTCGAAGAAATGCGCGAGCGCGGAGCGTTTGCGCTTCACTGGCGTGCGAACGGCCTGGGCTATGGGATACCGAGCGAGATAAACGCGTGGCTGGAATCGGGCCAGCATGTCCTCGTTAATGGTTCCCGCGAATTCCTGCCGAAGGCCTTGGAGCTGTACCCAGGGCTCGAGGCGGTACTGCTATCTGTGAATTCCGGCGTTCTAAGCCGCCGCCTTTTGGCGCGAGGACGCGAGTCGCTCGGTGAGATCGAAGCACGCATGGCCCGTAATTCGACATTTCGTCACGCTGAACACGGCACGCAGCGTGCTCTACAACTGGACAATTCCGGAACGCTCGACGAGTCGGTCAAAGCATTCGTTTCCCTGGTTGGCGACGCCATAGGCTCCAGCGAGGGCTGAAGCCTTCGGCTGGACGCTTATCCTCGGTAGTAGCGCTGCGGCACGAATGGCGTCTTCGTAACGCGCATCAGCACCTGCTTGCCCCTCACCATCGCCCATACCTCGCGACCAATCTCTGCGTTCGCGCCATCGATATAGCCCATGGCGACAGGCGCATTGAGCGTCGGGCCAAACCCGCCGCTGCAAACACGACCTACCACTTCACCGCTGGCGTCGACAATTTCTGCGCCTTCTCGCACCGGTATGCGTT
This sequence comes from Pseudomonas matsuisoli, assembly GCF_014647635.1. Classification (GTDB taxonomy): domain Bacteria; phylum Pseudomonadota; class Gammaproteobacteria; order Pseudomonadales; family Pseudomonadaceae; genus Pseudomonas_P; species Pseudomonas_P matsuisoli. The sequence goes on along the minus strand of NZ_BMPO01000003.1, from coordinate 377,919 downwards.
CCTGCGGCAAAAGGCCGACGCGTTTGCGCCCTACGCCATCGCGCTGTTGCGCAAATACGCGGGCTGCGCCAGGAAATCCGCCCGCTCGGCTGCCGCCATCGCGACGTGCTTTAGATATCGCCCAGAGTAAGCTTGCTTCGACCGGCGTGATGTCGATGTCCATGTCGTGCCCGTACAGACACAAGCCCGCTTCGAGTCGCAGCGAGTCGCGGGCGCCCAGCCCAATCGGCTCCACTTCCGTTTCTGCAAGCAGGCTGCGCGCGAGCGTTTCCGCATGCCCGTTGGGCACCGAGATCTCGAAGCCATCTTCGCCGGTGTAGCCCGAGCGGCTGACAAAACACTCCGCACCCAGCAGGCGGACCGCCCTGAACTGCATGAAAGTCATCGCGCGCACTTCTGGTGCCAGCCTTGCCAGCACATCAGCGGCTTTTGGGCCCTGTAAGGCAAGCAGAGCGCGCGAGTCAAATAGGCTTTCAATTTCACAGCGATCGGCAAGATGCCGCGCCAGATGTGCGAGGTCCTGCTCCTTGCACGCTGCGTTCACCACGAGAAAATAGATTCCATCCCCGAGGTTGGCGATCATCAAGTCATCGAGAATGCCGCCTTGTTCATTGGTGAACATCGCGTAGCGCTGCATACCGACCGGTAAATCGACGATGTCGACTGGAACCAGAGACTCCAACGCGAGCGAGGCATCGGCACCGCGTACGATGATTTGGCCCATGTGAGACACATCGAACAGACCTGCGCTCGCACGTGTATGCAGGTGTTCCTTGAGCACGCCCAGCGGGTATTGGACGGGCATTTCGTAACCCGCGAACGGCACCATCCGGGCGCCGAGTTCGAGATGAAGATCGTGAAGCGGGGTCTTGGCAAGAGGGACGGTCATTAAACTTCCTTTGCTTAAGCTGAGAAGCGCCGTGCAGTGCGGCGCGTTGTTCAGGATCGGCGAGCAGAGCGCTTAGAACCTGTTCACAATCTGCTGCGCGTCGGCTAAACGGCGTTGAAAACGGCTTCGGCATGCTCATTTACAACACGTAAACTGCGCTGCCTCAGCCGTTTTCGCCACCGTTTATCTCTAGTTCGCGAGATCGTGAACAGGTTCTTAGGCGTCCTGATAGGCCTCGATAGACGGGCAGGCGCAGACCAGATTGCGGTCGCCGTACACGTTGTCCACTCTTCCCACGGGTGGCCAGTACTTGCCGTCGACCAGAGAACGAACCGGATAAACCGCCTGCTCGCGGCTATAAGGGTGCGTCCATTCGCCCACCAGTTCGGCCGCAGTGTGAGGTGCATTCTTCAGCGGATTGTCTTGCGGGTCTGATTCGCCACGCTCGAGGGTGCGAATCTCTTCTCGGATAGCGATCATGGCTTCGCAGAAGCGATCCAGTTCCTCCAAGGACTCACTTTCCGTAGGCTCGATCATCAGCGTGCCGGGAACCGGGAACGACATCGTGGGGGCGTGGAAACCGAAGTCGATCAGGCGCTTGGCTACATCATCCACCGTGACCCCACTGCTGTCTTTCAAAGGACGAAGATCAAGGATGCATTCGTGAGCGACCAGGCCGTTGCTGCCGGTATAGAGCACGGGATAATGCTCTTCTAGCCGGCGGGCAATGTAGTTGGCACCGAGAATGGCCATCTGTGATGCACGGGTAAGGCCGTCGCCTCCCATCATCTTCATGTACATCCAAGAAATAGGCAGGATGCTGGCGCTGCCAAATGGCGCAGCGCTTACCGGGCCCGCCTTGTGCTCCCAATGGCCGTGACCGGGTAGGAACGGCGCCAGGTGCGACTTCACACCGATCGGCCCTACGCCCGGACCACCGCCCCCGTGCGGAATGCAGAATGTCTTATGCAGGTTGAGGTGCGATACGTCGCCACCGAATTTACCTGGCGCGCAGAGTCCCACCATGGCGTTCATGTTCGCCCCATCGATATACACCTGCCCGCCGTTGTCGTGAACGATCTGGCAGATTTCCCGGATGCCTTCTTCGAACACGCCGTGGGTGGATGGGTAGGTGATCATCAGCGCAGCGAGACGGTCTTTGTGCTCGACGGCCTTCGCGCGCAAATCCTCGATGTCGACGTTGCCGCGGCTATCGCATGCCGTCACGACCACGCGCATGCCGACCATGCTTGCCGTGGCGGGGTTGGTGCCATGGGCTGAAGAAGGGATCAGGCAGATGTCCCGCTGCTCATCGCCGCGGCTCAGGTGATAAGCACGAATGGCCAAAAGGCCTGCGTACTCACCTTGCGAGCCCGCGTTTGGCTGGAGAGAAACGGCGTCGTAGCCGGTCGCCGCACAGAGCATTTCTTCCAGCTCGTGGGTGAGCTGCTGGTAACCCTGGGCTTGCTCCGCTGGCGCGAACGGGTGCAGGTTGCCGAATTCCGACCAGGTGATCGGGATCATCTCGCTGGCTGCGTTGAGCTTCATCGTGCATGAGCCCAGGGGGATCATGGTGCGATCGAGGGCGAGGTCCTTGTCGGCGAGTTTGCGCAAATAACGCATCAATTCGGTTTCCGAGTGATGCTTATTGAAAACGTCATGCTGCAGGATCGCCGACTGGCGAAGCGACGCCTCCGGTAGCGCCCAGCTGTCGGAGGCCCCTTCGAGTTCGGGTGCTGATTTGGTGCCGGCAAACAAGGAAAGGAGCTCGCTGACATCGTCCAACGTCGTACTTTCGTCCAGCGAAACACCGATGTGCGTCGTGTCGATGACACGCAGGTTAATGCCCCGGTCATGGGCCGTTGCGTGGAGGGGCGCCGCATCGGCCACCGCGACGGTGACGGTATCGAAGAACACTGTTTGCTCGACAGTGAGGCCCAATGTACGCAGTCCCTGCGCGAAGCTCGCGGTTAGTTTGTGAACCCGCGTGGCAATTCGCTTCAGGCCTTCGGGTCCGTGGTAAACGGCGTACATGCTGGCGATGTTGGCCAAGAGCACCTGTGCGGTGCAGATGTTGCTCGTCGCCTTCTCCCGGCGAATATGTTGTTCGCGCGTTTGCATTGCCAGACGCAGGGCAGGATTGCCATGGCGGTCGATGGATAAGCCGACCAGTCGGCCGGGCATGTCGCGTTTGAAGGTGTCCCGGGTGGCGAAGTAAGCCGCGTGGGGGCCGCCGAACCCGAGCGGTACGCCAAAGCGTTGGGCCGTGCCTATGGCGACATCCGCACCGAATTCACCGGGCGGCGTTAGCAACGTAAGCGCTAGCAGATCGGCGGCGACAGCGACGAGTGCGTTGGCCGAATGGAAGCGATCGATGACGGCCGTGTAGTCGAAGATGTCGCCGTCGGCCGCCGGGTACTGCAACAGTGCGCCGAAGAAAGGGCTCGCGTCCTCGATCTCGAATTCATCGCCCACGACGACTTCGATTCCCAAGGGCTCAGCACGTGTTTTCAGCACGTCGATCGTCTGCGGTAAACAGTGCTTCGACGCGAAAAAGCGCTCGCTGGATTTATTCTTCGACAGACGTTTGCAGAAGGTCATGGCTTCGGCGGCAGCGGTTGCCTCATCGAGCAATGACGCATTGGCGATAGGCAGGCCGGTCAGATCGATGACGAGCGTTTGAAAATTGAGCAGTGCTTCCAGGCGCCCCTGAGAGATCTCGGGCTGATAGGGTGTATACGCCGTATACCAAGCCGGGTTTTCCAGCAGGTTGCGCAATATCGGGGCGGGCGTCAGTGTGCCGTAGTAGCCCTGGCCGATATACGTCTTGAATTCCTGATTGCGCAGAGCAATGGCCTTGATCGCGGCGAGGGCCTCTGCTTCGCCCAATCCCTCGAACGCCGGAAGTACGCTGCTCCCTTTGATGCCCGATGGGATCACGCTGGCGGTGAGCGCACCCAGGCTATCGTAGCCCACTCGTTCCAACATAGTGCGCTCTTCCGCGGCACTGGGGCCGATATGGCGAGCGATAAATTCATTTCGGGTACTGAGTTCGTGCGACATTCAACGGATTCCTCGAGCGTTCACGGCATTCGATGCATCTTAGGCGGCCAGTTCCCGCAGGTCGGCGACAGCCGTCGGATGACGGTCGGAAAATGAAAGTCTGTAGCAATAGCGGTGCCACCGAGGTGAGCCCGCGGCGTGAGTACGATCCAGCGAGTCAATATGATTGGCAAGGCGGCTCACCCTGTAACGATTTGCTTACGCTTGACTCGATCGTTGCATCAGAGCGGCGGTGTTAAGCATTGCAAGCGGCGGAGAAGATACGTGTGTAACGAAAATATTACGGGTTTCGAATTCGTTACAGTCACGGGAGTGGTCTGCAGCCGCGCCAGTTTGCGACAATAGCCCGCGTTCTATCTTCGAGGCCTTGTGAATGTCGACTTGTCAAACACCCATCATCGTCGCTTTGGATTTCCCGTCACGTGAAGCGGCGTTGGCGATCGCGGATACACTCGATCCTGCGTATTGCCGAGTGAAAGTAGGCAAGGAGCTGTTCACCAGTTGCAGCGCGAGTGTCATTGAAGCGTTGCACAAGCGCGGTTTCGAAGTGTTCCTTGATCTCAAATTCCACGACATCCCAAATACGACGGCAATGGCGGTAAAAGCGGCAGCTGAAATGGGCGTGTGGATGGTCAACGTGCATTGCTCGGGCGGCTTCAGAATGATGTCCGCTTGCCGGGAGACGCTGGATGCGTTCAATGGGCCTAAGCCTTTGCTGATCGGTGTGACCGTGTTGACCAGTATGGAGCGCGAGGACCTTGCCGGTATCGGGTTGGATGTCGAACCGCAGGAACAAGTGTTGCGGCTCGCCGCCTTAGCGCATAAGGCCGGTATGGATGGCTTGGTCTGCTCGGCGCAAGAGGCCAAGGCGCTGAAAACAGTGCAGCCGCGTTTGCAGTTGGTCACGCCGGGCATTCGCCCTGCCGGCAGTGCGCAGGATGATCAGCGTCGAATCCTTACACCGCGTCAGGCGCTGGACGAAGGCTCGGACTACCTCGTCATCGGGCGACCGATCGCACGCGCGGAGGATCCCCATGCGGCGCTCATGAACGTGGTCGCTGAGTTGGGCTAAGCGCGCTTTGTGCGACCGTTTAATATGAGCAGCGTGGCCATTCCCGCGACGATTCCCCAAAACGCCGAGCCAATGCCGAACAGGCTCATCCCGGAGGCTGTGACCAGAAAGGTGATGAGTGCAGCTTCTCGCTCTTTGGATTCACTCATGGCCTGGGTTAGGCCGCCGATGATCGACGCAAACAGCGCCAGCGCGGCGATGGACAGGATAAGTGCGGTCGGCAGCGCGGCGAACAACGCCGCGAGCGTTGCGCCGAACATGCCGGCTATGCCATAGAAAGCGCCGCACCAAATGGCAGCCGTATAGCGTCGACGAGGATCGACATGGGCTTCCGGGCCTGCACATATGGCGGCGCTGATCGCTGCCATATGGATGCCGTGGGAGCCGAAAGGCGCCAGCAAAATCGACGTGATGCCCGTCACGTTGAGCAATGGCGAGGCGGGAACATCGTAGCCATTTGCACGCAGTACGGCCATGCCAGGGAGATTCTGTGAGGCCATTGCCACGATGAAGAGTGGTATCGCAATGCTTATCGCCGCTGAGAGCGAAAACGTGGGCGTGGTCCAGGTGGGCGTCGTCACGCGCAATTGGAAATGGCTGAAGTCAAAAAGGCCGAGCACCGCGCTGATGCCACATCCGGTCAGCAGCGCCGCGAGTACGGCGTAGCGGGGCAGAAGGCGCTTGCCCAGCAGGTAGGCTAGCAACATTGCGGTTACCAGAAGCGTCTGTTGCTCGGCGGCATTACAGATTTCCAGTCCTATTTTGAACAACACGCCCGCCAGCAGCGCCGCGGCTATGGAGCCAGGAATGCGCCGCATGATCGTATCGAAACTACGCGTGACCCCGCACAGTACGATCAACCCCGAGGCAAGCATGTACGCGCCGATCGCGTCACTGTAGGCGACGCTGGGTAGGCTGGTGATCAACAAGGCCGCACCTGGTGTGGACCACGCGATCATGATCGGGGCGCCGTAGCGCAGCGATAGGCCAATGCAGGTCAGTGCCATGCCGATGGAAAGCGCCCAGATCCACGATGACACCTGGGCATCGCTCAAACCCGCCGCTTGCCCGGCCTGGAACATCAGGACCAGTGAGCTCGTATAACCGGTCAGCATCGCGATGAAGCCGGCGATCACGGTCGAGAGCGAGCTGTCTGCGAGGACCCTGCGGTGATATCCCGACATCATGAGTGGGTCAGCCCCATTTCGCTCACGATAGGATAGAGCGATGCGACCAATAGCAAAGCCATGCCGATGTTGAAGGTCCGCCGCGCGCGTGGATGTTCCAGCCAATGCCGAAGCAGGCTACCCGTAATGGTCCAGAGGCCGATCGATGGTGCATTGACCAAGCCGAACACCAGGGCGATGAGCATCACGTTGAGGGTGAAGTTGCCCTGTGGGGTGTAAGTGGCAATTGCGCCGATGGCCATGACCCAGGCTTTCGGATTGACCCATTGAAAACCCGCGGCCTGCAAAAAGGTCAGCGGACGGGTGCCGCCCTGCCCATCGCCCGCAGGTGATGTGGCGTAGGCGATCTTCCAGGCCAGGTAAAGCAGGTAAGCCGCACCCACATAGCGGAGCACGAGATGCAGCACGGGCATCCGTTCGAAGACCTGACTCAGGCCTAACCCGACAACGGCCACCATGACCGTGAATCCGATACAAACGCCGGCCATATGCGGCATGCTGCGGCGCACGCCGAAGTTGACGCCGGACGCAAGAAGCATGAGGTTGTTTGGGCCTGGTGTGATCGAAGTAACGAAAGCGAAGGCAACGAAGGCAAACAGCAATTCCAGGCTCATGACACGAATCCTTATCCGGGCAGGCAAGCCTATCGGCAGTCCGAATATGCGTCGCGATACAGCCATCGTATGGCTTGACGGTACAGTTAATCGCTATTGAAAGGCGCTACCCATACAGTATGGGCAGCAGCAGGAACGAGTCGAAAGGAGGATATGCAATGAGGCTATACGGTGATGCGTCGTCGGGTAACTGCTACAAGGTTCAGCTGCTGCTAAGCCTTCTGGATCGTCCGTACGAGTGGGTACCTGTCGATATTCTCCATGGCGATACGCGGGCGGAATCCTTCCGAGCCAAGAATCCGAACGGTAAGATTCCGGTCTTGGAGCTCGACGACGGTCGAACGCTCTGGGAGTCGAATGCCATCCTAAATTTTCTCGCCAAGGGCACCGCGCTATTGCCGAGTGATCCGTGGCTGCACTCAAAAATTCTGCAATGGCAGTTCTTCGAGCAATACAGCCACGAGCCGTATATCGCCGTCGCGCGCTTCATCAATGTCTACTTGGGGATGCCGCCGGAACGACGCGACGAGTTCGAACAAAAGCGCGCGGGCGGCTACCGGGCGCTCGACGTGATGGAGCGACAACTCTCACAAACGCCTTATCTGGTCGGAGACACGTATTCGATTGCCGACATCAGCCTCTATGCCTACACACATGTGGCTGAGGAAGGAGGCTTCGAGCTCTCGGGGTATCCGGCGATTCAGGACTGGATGGCGCGCGTGGCGGATCAGCCCCGGCATGTGCCGATGCCATCGAGAGGTTGAGATCAGTAGGAGGGCGCGGCGATCGCCGCGCCTGGGAAGGTTTTAGCGTACGAGGCTCAGAAATTCGGTGCGGGTTGCCACGTTCTCGCGGAATTGCCCCAGCATGACCGATGTCACCATCGACGAATTTTGTTTCTCCACGCCACGCATCATCATGCACATGTGCTGCGCCTCGATGACTACGCCAACACCCGCAGCATCCGTGACTTCTTCGATCGCTTCGGCAATCTGACGCGTAAGGTTTTCCTGGATCTGCAGCCGACGGGCGAACATGTCGACGATGCGGGCGATTTTGGATAGGCCAAGCACCTTCCCGCTGGGCAGGTACGCGACGTGCGCCTTACCGATGAAAGGCAGCATGTGGTGTTCACAGAGCGAATAAAGCTCGATGTTCTTCACCAGCACCATTTCGCTGTTATCCGAGGAGAAGAGTGCGCCATTGGTCACTTCCTCGAGCGTCTGGTTGTAGCCTTTGCAAAGGTACTGCATGGCCTTGGCGGCGCGCTTGGGCGTATCGAGCAAGCCTTCGCGGGAAATGTCCTCACCAAGCTGGCCGAGGATCGCCGAATATTGCTGTTCCAGGGACATGGAATATCCTGAAGCGGTTCGAAAAAGGGGAACGCAGATTAGGCGCGCACCGCCCGGCTGGCAAGTGGTTTGGTCTGCGCTATTCGTCGCGGCCATCCATCATCTGGCGACGTAGCAATACGTAGACCGCCCCCGTACCTCCGTGCTTTGGCGCGCAAGAAGTGAATCCCAACACCTGCTGATGCTGGCGCAGCCACGTATTGACGTGGCTCTTGATCAATGGACGGCGGCCGTCCTTGCGCGCTGCCTTGCCATGCGTCACCCGTACGCAACGGACTTCCAGGCGGGCGGCCTCGTCGAAAAACTCCCACAAGTACTGACGGGCTTTTTCGACCGTCATCCCATGCAGGTCGATGCTGCCCTCGAAAGAAATCTGGCCTGCCTTGAGTTTGCGCATCTGCGCCTCTTGCACACCATCTCTTGCCCAATAGAGCGCGTCTTCCGCCGCCACGTCGATGACGAACTGATCAGACAGGCCGTCGACCTTGACTGTGGCAGGCAGAATCGCTGCGTGTTGGCGACGACTCGCAATCTGCTGGCGATCGTCACGTTGCTTGCCGGTGTCGGCGCGGTCGGTATGAATGCGCTTCACGCCGCGCATTTCATTCAGAAATACCGAGTTGTCATCGTCTTGCATAACAGCTCCATAAACGTGACGATCTGGCCCTGTGGGCAGCTGACGTCGTGGAGCGCGCAGTTTACCGAAGGGCAACGCTGTCAGTCGCGGCGTTTCATCAAGTGGGGCGAGAGGGCCAGACCGTCCGGCCTGCGGCGTCGGCGCCCGCGTCGCCACAACATTATGCCGATCGCCAACATGAACAGGCCCACGAGCAGCAGCGCAGCCGCGGCGTCCTCAGGGGTTTCCACCAGCGGTCTACCCAAAAGGGCAGCGGCGCCTACAAGCGCCAGTAGAGCGCCTGCGATATTCAGTACCAGCATTACCATCAAACCCAGGCGCGAGCGCCAGGGCGAATGCCCCCTCGTACGAAGACGACGGGCATCGAACCCTCCAGATAGCTTCATTCGACCTCCTTCGGTAACGGGAGTCGGCCTGGTACATACCAGCGCATCGGGGATTGACAGTTTGCTTGAAGCTCGCAACGTGAGCGCCGCAAGAAGAAGACGGGACTGCCGAGCGGCACTGGTAAATGCCTAGGCAGTCCGTTTGCCAGGAATTGTTGTTTTCGGCACCGTTCGTGTCGATGCCTGATCTTGTGGCCGCCGAGCCTTGGCTACGGTTAGAGCAAGGATTGCGCGTTGGGAACGACTACCGCGAAATTGTCGGCCAATGCCGACAGTACGACAAATTGCACCTGCGCTGCACTGAGCACTGAACCGTCGATGCCTGGAAGATCACGGGATGCGCACGCACTGGTCACGACCGTGCAGCGGTAGCCGTAGTCCTTGGCCGCGCGGACTGTCGTGCTCACGCTGGAATGGCTCATGAAACCACAGACAATGAGATCCAGATGGCCGAGCCCGAGTAGCCGCTCGTGGAGATCCGTATTGGCGAATGCATTGGGCAAGCGTTTTTCGACGATGACCTCTGCATCGGTTGGAGTGACTTCGGGCAGGAAGTTGCCGCGCGGTCCTTGGGGGTCGAACAGCCCGCCTGGGATGCCCAAGTGCTTGACGTGAACGACGGGAGTACCGTTGTCGCGCGCCGCCTGGAGCAGTGCGGCTATTTGCGCGACCGCTTCATCGAGGCCCGGAAGTGGTAGCGCGCCGCTGCGATACTCTTCCTGGGCGTCGATGATCAATAACGTAGCGTTCTTCAGGGTGGCCGCCGCGTAGCCGCGGCCGCTCAATTGAAAAAAGGTTTGCGGCTGACTCATTACAGCAGTCCTCACATTTTGCGTAGGGGCGATTGTGGCCTTATGGATCGCGGATGGGAACAGTTAATCCGTAACGGCCAATGGTTCACGAGCGCCTGAATCGTTTCGCCTGGCGTCGCTTTGCATTGCACTAAGGCGGCAAGCATTCACTCGGCATGACAAACCCTCTTTCGATGCAGCCCGTTGACCCAGATCAATGGCACCTCGGCAGCGCTGCGTTAACGTTTGCCCATCGGATCGAGCAAACACCGAAAGGCTTAGGCCAAGGCATGACGGCGGACATGTTCAGCCGCAAGCGGTACACGGGTTTGCTTGTGTTCCATTCAAGTTTTATCCGCAGCGGACTTCCAGATCGGACGCTGCGGGGTCATGAGCACGCAAGGCACTTCGGGCGACTTCGGTCGCCTTTTTTTTTGCGCCATTGACGGCGCACTCGCTTCAATCTCGCGCGTCTATACCTCACCGATCGAGGAAACGTACGAATGCCTTCCAATGCTCATTTCTACCAGCCTGCCCAGGGGCACGGCCTGGCGCATGATCCATTCAACGCCATCGTCGGGCCACGGCCCATTGGCTGGATCTCGTCCCGCGACCGCGCCGGCGTCCTGAACTTGGCCCCCTATAGCTTTTTCAACGCGTTCAACTACGTTCCGCCAATCATTGGGTTCGCCAGTGTCGGGTATAAGGACAGCGTCCGGAACATTGAGCAGACCGGGATGTTCTGCTGGAATCTGGCGACGCGCGCGTTGGCCGAACAGATGAACGCCAGCTGCGCTGCAGTGGATCCCGATGTCGACGAGTTCCGGTTAGCCGGGCTGACGCCGGCCGAATCCCAGGTGGTGGATGTTCCCCACGTCGCAGAAGCGCAAGTCGCCTTCGAATGCAAGTTGACGCAGCTGATCAGGCTGGAGACCGCCGGGGGCGATGCTGTCGACACTTGGTTGACCTTGGGCGAAGTCGTCGCGGTGCATATCGATCAGGCGTTGCTGGTCGATGGCGTATATCAAACCGCTGCCGCGAAACCGATTCTTCGCGGCGGCGGGCCGGCGGACTATTTTCAGATCGACGCGGCGAATGCCTTCAAGATGTTCAGGCCAGGCGCTTGATCCGGGCGTCGATCACGTACGTTCGACGCGGGCAGGGGTCCGCTGCATCAGCACCTTGCCGTGCCGAATCGAGGTCAGGGCATGGCCCTGGCTGCGTACCATTTCGTAATCGCTGGGTGCCGACAGGATCAGAAGATTCGCTGGACGGCCTTCTTCGACGCCGTAGCGATCGCCGAGATAAAGGGTGCGCGCGCTGTTGTCGGTGATGAAATCGAGACAGCGCTGTAGGTCGTCGTATCCGAGCATATGGCAGATGTGCAGTCCGGCTTCCAGGATCCTGACGATGTTGCCGTTCCCCAGCGGATACCAGGGGTCGACGATGGAGTCCTGCGCCAGGCAGACATTCATCCCGGCACGATCAAGTTCGGCGACGCGCGTTACGCCCCGTCGTTTTGGGAACGTATCGAAGCGCCCCTGCAAGTGGATGCTTTCGGTTGGGCAGGAGATGAAGTTGATGCCGGACATCTTCAGCAACCGGAACAGTTTGGAACAATAGGCGTTGTCGTAAGAACCCATGGCGACGGTATGGCTGGCGGTGACGCGCGCGCCCATGCCCCTGACGCGTGCTTCTTCGGCCAATACTTCCAGGAAGCGAGAATGAGGGTCGTCGGTTTCGTCGCAATGGACATCCACCAGGCAGCCCGTTCGTTCAGCGAGGTCCATCAGAAACTTGATCGAGCTCACGCCTTGATCCCGAGTGTTCTCGAAATGCGGGATGCCGCCGACAACATCAGCGCCGATTGCGATGGATTCTTCCATCAGATGCCGACCGTTCTCGAACGACTCGATACCCTCCTGCGGGAAGGCAACGATCTGAAGGTCGATCAGGTGACGGGTTTCGTCGCGCACCTCGACCATGGCTTTCAACGCAGCCAATGAGGGATCGGTAACGTCCACATGCGTTCGCACGTGCTGGATGCCGTGGTCTACCAACATGTCAATCGTGCGCTTGGCGCGCGTTTTCGTATCCTCATGCGTCACCAGCGCCTTGCGTTCCGCCCAGCGCTCGATCCCTTCGAACAGCGTACCGCTCATGTTCCAAGCGGGCTCGCCTGCGGTCAGCGTCGCATCCAGGTGGATGTGCGGTTCGATGAAGGGCGCGGTCACGAGATTGCCAGCGGCATCGAGCACGTCGGCGGTCGCCGGCAGGGTTGCAGATTGTAGAGAGATAGAGGCGATGCGCTCTCCGGCGATGGCAAGGCGATACAAACCGTCGCGATGGCGGAGGCGGGCGTTGATGATATTCATGAAAGTATTCCTCGCGGATCGACACACACACGTCGATCCCAATGCAGGCAGAGAAAGGTCGCCTCAGGCGGCGACCAGTGACGCGCACTCTTGATGTGGCGTGAAAGCGTTCATGCTAACGCGGCGCGATTTTGTATGGTGCTCAGGGCGACGTCAGGATTGCGATCCCACGGCCGCGTTCGTTATCACGACTTTCTGCACGTGTGCAAATGCAACGTATGCCGCCCCCGTCACGATGATGCCGGTAACGGGTGCGATCCACGGTGAGAAATACGCGCAAATCGCCCCCATCGCATACGCGCCGAGCCCGACCCAATTGAAATTAGGTAGACGGGCGCTAGCCAGCGGTGGGTAACGCCGGCGATGCGTGTACAGGTAGTCCGCCACGATGACGCCGCCGATGGGCGGAATGATCGCGCCGAGAAGCAACAGGAACGGGATCAGCAGGTCGGACATCCCGGCGATGGCGAGTAGAGTGCCGATGCCCGCGCCCATCAGGGTCACGGTCTTGCGTCGATCCGTGCGCAGCAGGTTGCAGCCGGCAGCAGAGAAGTTGTAGATGGTGTTGTCCTGCGTCGTCCAAAGGTTCAGGAGCAGCATTACGGTCGCCGCAATGGACAGGCCTTGGAGAACGAGCACCTCGACGATGTCCGGCTGCTGGTAGACGATCGCGCCGTACGCGCCCGCGATGATCATCAGGCCATTGCCGATGAAGAAACCAATGAAGCTCGAGAAGATTGCAACGCGCGGGCTGCTGGCGAAGCGAGTCCAATTCGTGGCCTGGGTTGCCCCGCTCACGAACGTGCCAAAGATCAGGGTGATCGCCATGTTGAATGTCATGCTTTCTTGCGGTTGGTTGGCGACGAGGGCGGCAAAGCCTCCGGCATCCTTCGTGGCGATCCATAATGACACGGCCAAAAGCAGACACATCGCTGGAACCGCGACGCGAGACAGCAAGTCCAGCCCGCGATAACCGATATAGGCCGTTACACAGAAGCCCACGCCAAAACACACCATCAGCGGAAGTGTCAGGCTCTCTGGCAGGCCGAGCAGTTTAACCAGCACGATCGCCATGGTGGCTGTGCCCCAAGCGTACCAACCGATCTGCGTGAAACCGAGGATGAGGTCGGACAGTTTGCTGCCCCGCTCGCCGAAGCAAAAACGCCCCATCAAGACCGAGTTCAATCCACTGCGGGCTGCAATGGCGCTCAGCACGGCGGCATAGGCGCCTAATAACAAGTTGCCGATGAGTGTCGCCCAGAGCAGTGCCTTGAGGTCGAGCGCCATGCCGATTTTCCCACCTGCGAACATGGTCGCGGTGAAAAAGGTGAAACCGAATAGCAAGATGGACGTGGAAAAGAGTCCACGTCGTGCGTTCTGAGGTACTTCGGAAAGTGGGAAGTCAGCGTCTGTATTGCGTGTCATGGTGCATTCGCTCGGCAGATTTCTGCCGAGGAATTGCACAGTGCATGCCATACCAGTTCGCCGTTCGCGTCGCCCTATGTGCGCGGCGGCTTAATGATCGAATGCAAGCGAGGCACGCACCTTTATGTGGCCCGATCTTCGCTCGGTGCGCTGTTTAGGCGCCTGCGATCGTCACCTCGGGCAGAGTAGGCATCTCCAGCGTCTGCTCCTTGCGCGGCGCAAGCACTTCCGCTTCCCCATCGACGACAAGGTCGCCTCGCTGGTTGAACACTTGGGTGGAGAGGTGCACGCGGTTTTTCGGTAGCTTTTCCAGCACCGTGATCTGGACGGACAGGGTATCGCCGAGTTTGACCGGTTTAGCGAAGTTAAGATGTTGGCCAAGGTAGATACTGCCCGGTCCAGGAAGGCGGCACGCGATCGCTGCGCTGATCAGAGCGCCCGCGAACATGCCGTGGGCAACGCGCTCACGGAACACGGTTGTCGCGGCGAACGTTTCATCGAGGTGAACAGGGTTGTTGTCGCCCGACACGGCTGCGAAAAGCAGCACATCGCGCTCTTCGACTTTCTTCTCCACGATAGCGTGTTGCCCTACTTCGAGCGCTTCGTAGGGGATGTTGGTGACCTGGGGCATGGATTGTCCTGCTTGAGTAAAAGATATGGGCGTACCGGCCGGCCTGGGCGCGCGATACGCAATGGAAGACGCGGGACGGCGCGTATGGAGCGCCTTGCGGCTTTTCACGAATACGGTTTGGCGGCCGGTGCGTTAAAGCGGCTCATAAGCTGCACATTGGCGGAATGCCGAATGTCCGGTAAAACGTAGTCACAACCGGTTGTGCGAAACGCCTACGAGGGCGCTATTTTAACCAGGAATCAGCCGCTCCGGCGGTGACGACAACAAAGTAGTAAGGAGCTGGCCTTAATGATCGATGGCTTCTGGCGAGATAAGTATCCACCGGGCGTACCCGCCGAGATCGACGCAGACCAATTTCCCAACGTGCAGGCGGTGCTCAAGTATGCCTGCGAGCGTTTTGCGGACAAACCCGCGTTCACCAATTTCGGCAAGACCATAACTTACAGCGATTTGTACCGGCTCTCCGGACACTTTGCCGCGTACCTGCAGCAACACACCAGCTTGCGTCCCGGCGACCGGATCGCGGTGCAGATGCCGAACCTACTGCAGTTTCCGGTTGCTGTCTTCGGTGCGATGCGCGCTGGGCTGATCGTCGTCAATACCAATCCGCTGTACACCGCCCGGGAGCTGGAGCATCAGTTCAAGGATTCCGGAGTGAAGGCGGTGGTTTGCCTGGCCAATATGGCGCACTTGGTGGAAAAGGTGCTGCCGAACACGGCCATTCGTCATGTGATCGTCACGCAAGTCGGCGACTTGCTGCCGCCAGTCCAGCGGCTGATGGTGAATACCGTCGTCCGCTATGTGAAGAAAATGGTGCCTGCCTATCACCTGCCGCAGGCGGTGTCCTTCAACGCTGCCTTGAAGCAAGGGCGCAGCTCTACGGCTGCGGATGTTTCGCCTGCCGCTGAGGACGTCGCAATCCTGCAGTATACGGGCGGGACGACAGGCGTCGCGAAAGGCGCGATGCTCACCCACCGCAATCTGATCGCCAATATGCTGCAATGCCGGGTGTTGATGGCTGCGGAATTGAATGAAGGCGAGGAGACCATCGTCGCGCCATTGCCGCTCTACCACATCTACGCCTTCACCTTTCATTGCATGGCGATGATGCTGATCGGCAACCACAATCTGTTGATCACCAATCCCCGAGACCTCAAGACCACGATCGTGGACATGGCCGCCTGGCGTTTCAACGGCTTTATTGGGCTCAACACGCTCTTCGCGGCACTGTGCAATGACGAGCGCTTCCAAAAGCTGGATTTTTCAGGCCTGAAGATCACGATCTCTGGCGGCATGGCATTGCAACAAACCGTCGCTCGCCGCTGGGAAGAGGTGACGGGTTGCCAGGTCTGCGAAGGCTATGGAATGACTGAAACGAGCCCGATCGTCTGTGTGAACGCACTGGATAACGTGCAGCTCGGCACGATTGGTATTCCATTGCCATCAACGCTGTGCAAAGTGCTCGACGAGCAAGGTAATGAATTGCCGCTCGGAAGCCCCGGTGAGCTTTGCATTAAAGGCCCACAGGTGATGAAGGGGTATTGGCAGCGGGAAGAAGCCACCGCCGAAATTCTCGATGCTGACGGTTGGTTGAAGAGCGGTGACATCGCCGTGATCCAGGAGGATGGATTCATCCGCATCGTAGATCGCAAGAAAGACTTGATTCTTGTCTCGGGCTTCAATGTTTACCCCAACGAGCTCGAAGAGGTCGCGATGACACTACCGGGTGTTGCGCAGTGTGCCGCAATCGGGGTGCCCAATGAAAAGTCCGGCGAAACCATCAAACTCTTCATTGTCGCCAAGCCAGGCGTGACGCTGAACGAGGCGCAGGTGTTGGAGCACATGCGCGAAAATGTGACGGCGTACAAACGCCCCCGCGCGGTCGAGTTTCGCGATTCCTTGCCGATGACCAATGTTGGCAAGATCCTGCGTCGCGAGCTGCGCGACGAAGAGGTGAAGAAGGCATCCACGTCTGCGAAGCATAAGGCGCCGGTCGACAGCTCGTCGGTTTAGATTGGAAATCAGCCCCTTACCTCTACCGCTTATCGTCTAGGTGAGCCGGTAGGGATTGCCATTGGAACTTTTTCGAATATAACCCGCTGAAGCGTCGCCTCGGGCAACACGCAACGGGCGCTGCGCTGTACTCCAATTCCAGTCGAGCGACCCTTATGAAAAAAATGCGTCTTGCGCTTTTGGGTGTGTTGCTAGGTGCGGTGGCTCTGCCTGCCGCAGCTGTCGAGCCGTTGCGTGTGCTTTTTGTGGGAAACAGCTACACCTTCTACAACCGCTTGCCAGAGCTCGTGAAGCAGATGTCCATCGATGCGGAGCAAGCGCGTCCGCTCGAAGTGGCCGATGTCACCTTTGGCGGTGCGAGCCTCGAGCAGCACTGGCAATTGGGCGACGTTCAGGCCGCGCTGGCCAAGGCAGATTGGGACTATGTGGTGATTCAGGATCACAGCCTGATGCCCATCAATGACCCAGAAAAGACCCGTAAGTACATCAAGCTCGTCGCTGACGCGGCTCGTGCGGACGGCGCGCAGCCGATCCTGTATCTGACGTGGGCGCGGCAGAACAATCCTGCCATGCAGGCCCGTCTGGACGAGGTCTACACCACGTTGGCCGAGGAAACCCGGTCGCTTCTTGCGCCCGTTGGCCAGGCCTGGCAGCGTGCGCTCGCGGATCTGCCGCAGCCAACACTGTTTACCGCGGATGGCAGTCATCCGTCGTACACCGGGTCCTACCTTGCGGCGTCGGTTTTCTATTCGCTCATTTACGGTACGCGGCCGCCGGTGCCCGCAGGCATTGTTCGGCAGTTGGATCAAGCATCGGCTAGCGAGCTCCAGGCCGACGCGTGGGCGTCTATCCAGTCGCTCAATGTCGCGTTACGGACCGTTCCAGATGCATTGAACGTTGCTACGGCCGGCATTCCAGCGGTGCAGGCGTCGGTGCAGGCGTCACGCTGAAGGCGGGGAAAGCACGCTTTTGTAGGAGCTAGCTTGATGGCGATCGAGATCGAGTTGGGAAAAACTGTCCTGCCTGATCAAATTCGATCGCCAGCAAGCTGGCTCCTATGGGAAGCGATAAGCACCGCTCCCCCGTTACGGCAGTGCTGTCGCGCTGAAAAAAGCCCCCAACACCGTCACCAGATAAGCAAGGTCACGGCTGCCCGCTAGCTCGCGAATCGAGTGCATGGCAAAGGTTGGCAAACCAATATCCACCGTTCTGATGCCCAATTGGCTAGCCGTAATCGGGCCGATGGTCGAACCGCAGCCCATATCGCTCCGCGTGACGAAGCTCTGCACAGGTACTTCGTTTTCCAGGCACAGGTTGCGGAAAAATCCTGCCGTCTCACTGTTGGTGGCGTAGCGCTGATTGCTGTTGATCTTGATGACTGGTCCCGCGTTCAAGCGAGGCCCATGGTTGCCGTCGTGCTTTTCTGCGTAGTTGGGATGAATGCCATGCGCATTGTCGACAGACACCATCAACGAACGCTGAATCCCGCGCACGAAACCGTCGCCTGGCGGTAGAAGCCGCTGCAGCACTTGCTCCAGGAACGGGCCATCCGCCCCACACGCGGACGCCGAGCCTATTTCCTCGTGATCCGTACAAACCAGCACACAGGTCTCATCAGTGTCCGTGTCCAGCAGTGTCTGGAGTCCTGCGTAACAGGAGAGGAGGTTGTCCAGGCGCGCACCGGCGAAAAACTCGCCATCGATACCCAGGACCGCTGCGGACTGCGTGTCATAGAAACTCAGCTCGTAGTCCAACACAAGGTCAGCGGACACCCCATGTTCTTCTAGCAATTGCTGCGTCAGCAATGCCCGGAAATCGGACTGCTTGCCCGCAGAAACTTGCCCCAGTATCGGTGGCAGCTCGTTCTGTGCGTTGATCGCCCAGCCCTGATTCGCCTCGCGGTTGAGATGGATCGCAAGGTTGGGAATGGTTGCGATCGGCCGGCGGAAATCGATCAGCCGGCTTTGCAGGCGCCCATCGGTTTTAAACGTCACGCGGCCTGCGAGCGACAAATCCCGGTCGAACCATGGGGCGAGAAGGGCGCCGCCGTAGACTTCTACGCCCAATTGAAAGAACCCTTGGCGATGGAGTTCGGGATTCGGCTTCACCTTCAAGCAAGGGCTATCGGTATGTGCCCCGACTAGGCGAATACCGCGGGCAATGTCGTGTCCCATACGAACCGCAATGACGGATGAGTCGTTTCGCGTGATGACGTAGCGGCCACCGGCCTGGACATCCCATACATCGCGCTCATCGAGTGCTTCATAACCGGCCGTTTCGAGGGCGCGGACGATGCTGCGGGTGGCATGAAAGGGGGTAGGGGAGGCCTGCAGAAATTCCACGAGGCCTTGGTTCAGATCTTCGCGCATAGACACTCCTGACAATGATGCAGGGGAGTGTATCGAATTCTTCGAGATTGTTTTTGGGTGGAGGACCTAAGCCCCCCTATACAGGCGTGTTCACGCGCACGGAAAAGTCAGAACGGCGCGTCGCTCGTGAATCGCAGTCGTTCGCCCGTTTGTGGGTGAGTGAAGGTGAGCATGCTCGAATGCAGGCAGAGGCGGTCACTGGCCGCAAGGGCATCAGGATGTGCGTAGAGGCGGTCGCCTAATAGTGGGTGGCCGATGGAGAGCATGTGTACCCGCAACTGATGAGAGCGGCCGGTGATAGGGGTGAGTTCGACCCGGCTATGGTTTCCACAACGTTCGACGATACGCCAGAAGGTCAGCGCCTGCTTGCCATGCTCGTGGCAGACGACGTGACGTGGCTTGGTCGGCGGATCGTAGCGAAGCGGAAGATCGATGCGGCCGCTGGTTTGTTCGGGTTCGCCCCAGCAGAGCGCGGTATAGGCTTTCTCTGTCTCACGGTCATGGAACTGGCGTGAGAGTTCACGATGTGTGTCGGCGTCGCGGGCCAGCACGATAAGGCCGGACGTTTCCCAATCCAATCGATGCACGATACGGGCCTCGGGATAGCCGTTTTCCTGAAGACGGGTCACCAGGCAGTCGCGGTTGTCCTCAGCTCGGCCTGGCACTGAAAGCAGCAAGGTGGGCTTGTTTACCACCAACAGTGCGGGGTCTTCATAAATGAACGTGATCTGGCTTAAGGGCATGTTCGTACGGCAGCGATAGGTGAAAGGACGCAAACGAAATGGCGGCCCTATGGCCGCCATCTGTGCGTGGTTTTGTCCGCTTCGGCGAGTTACCGGTCGGGCAGTGTCACGTTCAATTCCAGGATGGAGTAGCCGCCCTGGTCATCCAGCGCGACCTGTACTTGGTCCTGATCGATGTTGACGTACTTGCGGATGACTTCGACGAGCTCTTTTTGCAGCGCGGGCAGGTAATCCGGCTGGGTGCGCTGACCGCGCTCGTGGGCGACGATGATCTGGAGCCGCTCTTTCGCTATGGACGCGGTGTCTTTCTTGCGCTCGCGGAAGAAATCGAAAATGTTCATTCGCGGCCTCCGAACAGACGCTGCAGGAAGCCCTTCTTCTGCACATCGAGGAAGCGATGCGGCATTTCCTTGCCGAGCAGGCGGTCGACCGCGTCGCTATAGGCTTGGCCTGCATCGCTTTGATCGTCGAGGATCACAGGAACGCCCTGGTTCGAGGCTTTCAGCACTGCTTGCGACTCTGGAATCACGCCGAGCAGGTTGATCGCGAGAATCTCTTCCACGTCTTCCACGCCCAGCATTTCACCCTTGGTGACGCGCTCGGGATTGTAGCGGGTGAGCAGCAAACGCTCCTTGATCGGGTCCTTGCCTTGTTCGGCGCGACGGGATTTGCTCGCCAGCAGGCCGAGCATGCGGTCCGAGTCACGAACCGAAGAAACCTCGGGGTTGGTCACGACGATGGCTTCGTCAGCGAAATACATCGCCAGGTGGGCACCTTTCTCGATACCGGCCGGGGAGTCGCACACCACGTACTCGAAGGTCTGCGCGAGTTCGTCGATGACTTTGCCCACGCCTTCCTGGGTGAGGGCATCCTTGTCACGCGTCTGGCTGGCGGCGAGGACGTAAAGATTCTCGAGCCGCTTGTCCTTGATCAAAGCTTGGGTCAGCGTCGCTTCGCCGTTGATGACGTTGACGAAGTCGTACACGACGCGCCGTTCGCAACCCATGATGAGGTCGAGGTTACGCAAACCTACGTCGAAATCGACGATGACGGTCTTGTGGCCGCGCAATGCGAGACCCGTGCCGAGAGCGGCGCTGGTTGTTGTTTTGCCGACGCCGCCTTTGCCGGAAGTGACTACGAGAACTTTAGCCAAGGTGATTCACCCCAAAAAAGAAGAAATGCGGCCGGAGCTAGACACCGTGACGATCAATGCGGGAGATCGGCGGACTTCAGTTGGGCTTGCCGGCAGCTATGTATGCCCTGAATTTCGCGGAAGTATCCGTTAAAGGCGAGTGATGTTCAACAAATCGCCCGTCAGGCTTATATGTACGGGTTGACCCCAAGAAGGATCACGTCTGAGATCTTCAGACACTTTGTAATGCCCTGCGACCGACACCAGTTCGGCGACGAGTTGCCGGCAGAATATTCGAGTATTCGTGTCGCCCTTGATGCCTGCCAGTGCTCTTCCACGCATGGGACCGTAGACATGGATATTGCCGTCGGCAAGAAGTTCCGCGCCCGCACTGACGGGGGCCAATACGATGAGGTCACCGCCTTGGGCGTAGACCTGCTGGCCGCTCCGAATGGGTACGGTAATGACTTTGGTGGGCCTATAAGCGGGTTCCGGAGGCGGTTCAGGTTTCTCTTTCTTGATGCTTGCAACAGGTTCGAGGATGCGTTCGCGTGCGCCGGAGGGTGGCAGTACGGGTAGCTCCAGCGCTTCCGCCGCAAGCGAGTCCGCTGTGCGGCTGGTCCGAATAGCCAGAGGCCGCAAGCCATGACGCTTGCACACGTTGATAAGGTCGGCGAGGTCCGGGGCGCCTTCGTGCGCAGGCAGTTTGTCCAGGGCAAGAACGACCGGCGTGTTGTGAAAGAACTTGGGTGCCTGGGCGACCTTGACGGTCAGTTGCTCGTCGAGGCGGGTTAGATCGTTGTGTACCAGCTCCAATACCGTGATCGCGAGCATGCTGCCCTTGAGCTGAAATACGGGGTCTTGGTCAGGTAGGTCGGTTTGGCTCATGCTCTGCCTAGGGTCCGTTGACGTTTCTGCAAGGCGCTCTGCTCTGAGATTATGAGGCCTTCATAAAGATTGGATGTCCTGCAACGGCATAACGCTTCGCCCTGTGGGCGTATCCCGCCAGCCATTCGAAGGCCGTTGCGCGAGCGCAAGTCGGCGATGCTTCGGGAAGACGATCGTCAATACACCGAGACTGTCCACCGCTGAAACCACCGCTGAAAATCGCGCATCTGAAACAGGCTCGGTTTATAGCGATAAACGCGTCAGCTGACCATAGTGGCCTCTAGACTTCACTGGCTTTTTTGCCGGCACGACAGGCCGATTTCCATCTCGACGGCACCGCTGCTCGCGAACCGCCGGCATTAACGCCTAGAATGCGGTGGTTCTCGTCTTACAGGTTCTCCATGCAGCGCCCTCGCTTTCAATCCGCGTTTCTACACCCTCGTCATTGGCCATTATGGGTCGGGCTCGGCGCGCTTTGGCTGGTCGTGCAACTGCCGTACCGGGCGTTGATGACACTTGGCAGTGGGCTAGGCGCCCTGATGTATCGCTTCGCACGAAAACGACGGCACATTGCGCGTCGCAATCTCGAGCTGTGTTTTCCAGCACTAACGACGGCTGAGCGTGAGCACCTGCTTCGTGAGAATTTCGCATCGACTGGCAAGGCTTTCTTCGAGATGCCCATCAGTTGGTGGTGGCCGCGCGCACGCCTCGCACGATTGGCTCATATCGAGGGGCTGGAGCATTTGCAGGATGCCCAGCGTGATGGGCAGGGTGCGATCCTGATGTCGCTACATTTCACGACGTTGGAGATCGGTGCGGCGCTGTTGGGGCAACGGCATACAATTGATGGCATGTACCGTGAGCACGACAACCCGGTGTTCGATTACATCCAGCGCCGTGGTCGCGAGCGTCATAACGCCGATGCAACCGCCATCGAGCGAGAAGATGTACGTGCAATGCTGAAAGTGCTGCGCGCCGGAAGAGCCATCTGGTATGCGCCCGATCAGGATTATGGCCGTAAGCAAAGTCTGTTCGTGCCTTTCTTTGGAATCCCGGCAGCAACGGTGACGGCCACCACCAAATTTGCCCGGTTAGGGCGCGCTCGCGTCATCCCGATGACCCAGCGGCGTCTGCCTGGTGGGAAGGGCTATGTACTGTGCATTCATCCACCGCTTGAGGATTTCCCGGGCGACAGCGAAGAGGCAGATTGCCTGCGCATCAATCAGTGGGTGGAGCGGCACGTGCGGGCGTGTCCGGAGCAGTATCTGTGGGCGCATCGGCGCTTCAAGACGCGTCCGGAAGGTGAGCCGCGGATCTACTAAGTGGCAGCCTGAGGGCGCGTCTGGCCTATCCGAGTTAGTGCGAAAACGGTAGCAGGAAGAGGCTGAGCGCCGTCCCGACAGGGGCAAGATACAGCGGCCACTTGGGTTTGTAGGGCAGCATTAGGACCAGTCCCAGGCCCGTAATCGTCAACATCCCAAGGTACATGACGCTGCCCACCGGTGCGCCTCGCGCGACGATGCAGGCGCCGAGTGCTAGCACTTGTGCCGCCCAGCCAAGCACTCGTAGCACCTGCCGTTCACGTAGTTGTGGGGCGCGACAGATGAGCTCCTGGAAATGCTTGGGCATCGCGAGGCACAGGCTGCACAGGCCCGCGTAGGTTAGACAGAGCGCCAGGAAGATCATGGGCTAGGCTCCAGGTCCAGCCGATGTTCATCGTCTTGAGGGGGCAGCTTCTGCGGTCGGGCCGCGCGCTCGGGGCGCTGTCTTGGCTGATGTTTTGCGATCTTCCAGGACAACCAGAACAACGCAGCGCCGGTCGCGACCGATGTCAGTTGGAAGCCGGTAAGTATCCAGTCCGAATACCGGCCGCCAGTGGGCAGGTGAAAGTTGCCTGTGGCGAGATCGAGCAGGGGGATTGCCGTGAGCAGTAACGCCGCCAGTGCGAACTGCTCCACCCAGGCTTGTCGATGCGTTCTGAAGATCGAGTGCAGGAGCGCTGCGCCCCAGGCGGCGAAGAATACGTGGATCTCCCATTCATCGCGATTCGGCAGCGCGCCCGGAATAAGCCTGTTGGCCCAGAGGAAAGACGCCATCGCAATGACGAGACCGGCAACGGCGCCCACATTCAGCACTCTGACCAAGCGCAGCCCATAGCCGGGCTTCTCGCCTGCTTGTGCTGTCCGCTTGACGACCCAGAGTACGAGTCCGCTGGCGACCATGATGGTGCCGCCGATGCCACTGAGGAAATAAAGCCAGCGAAGAAGCGGATCGGCAAAATGCCCCAGGTGCAGGCCGACTAATACACGCGAAAAAAACGCAACCGGTCTGAGCTCGCCGTATTCTTCAAGCAGCTCACCGTTTGCCGCGTCATAGATCAGGTGAGGCGCATCGCCTGAAACGCGGCTGTCACGGCCGGTGCCCAGCTCTATCCTGGCGTTCCGGTCACCCGGGTTGTGCACGGTAATGCTTTCGACCGGCTCACCACCCCAGCGCACCTGCGCCTTGTCGACGAATGCCTGAAGCGATGGGACGGGCATAGGCGTGTCGGCGCGGGGTGGGGCTTCTAGTCGCGGAAATACCTGCGCGAAAAACGCCATACGATCATCGCCATACTGCGCGACCATGCCCCATGGCATGTACATCCAGAGAAAGATGACCAGCCCCGTGAAGGTGATCATCAGGTGAAACGGCAGTGCCAGAACCGCTGTTGCGTTATGGCCATCCAACCAGGAGCGTTGTCCTTTACTAGGGCGGAAGGTGAAGAAGTCCTTGAAGATCTTCTTGTGGGTAATGATGCCGCTGATGAGTGCAACGAACATGAACATCGTCGCGATGCCAATGAGATAACGCGCGGTCAACACGTCCATGTGCCAGAGCTGGAAATGAAAGCGATAGAAAAAGTTGCCTCCTTCGCTTGGGCGTTCTACCAGCTCACGTCCTGTTGCCGGATCGAACACCGCATGTTCGAAGCGCCGTGCGCCCTCGCCACGCCAATAGGTCGTGATAACCGGGTCGCGGGCGGAGGGAAGGCCTATTTGCCAGCTGGGTGCATTCGGTGCCCGTTCGGTGAGGGCCGCAGTCAAGGCATCGAGATCGACCGAGCGCGCGTCCGCAAGATGGCGCTCGGGATGCATCCAGTGAGTGATCTCGTCCTGAAAATAGCTCACCGTGCCGGTGATGAAGATCGCGAACAACAGCCAGCCAAGAACGACGCCGCTCCAGGTATGGAGCCACGCCTGGGATTGCCTGAATCCTTGTTTCATAGGTTGCCACCTGCGCCCAATAACCAGGCGATCGCTGCGAGCACGAACGTAGGTACTAGCACGCCGACCCATGCACGAAAGGCAGTACGGGTGGCGAACACCCAAACCACGGCCGCGCAATAAACCAAGAAGGACGGAATCGCGCCTGCGAGTACGGCCTCGGAGCGCTCCAGCGGTAAGGCACGTGCCATGCACACGGCGAATGCGGCAGCGAGTGCGTAGCCGCCGAAAATTGCCGCCAATGCCCGGGACAGCACCGCACCGCGATAACGCCAGCTCAGTGTTTTGGTTTTCATGACTGGCGTACCTGTGTATCGCCGCAGGTCATGGGCGGGCACGAAGAAACCGGAAACACTTCAAGCGAAACGGCGGTCATGAACGGGTCCGAGCCATGCAAAGGGCCGCCAGTTTATTCCTTGTGAGAAGCGTTCTCAATATCGTTTCTGCGCCGTTCGTATCGATCTGAACGCTTATCGGTCGAACGGATGGCTTGCGCAGCTTGAACGACCCCGCCTCGCGCGTGGCATTACGGAAAGAGGGGAAGACGTGCCGGTCGGTAATTAGTTCGTGCTACCCGCGGCTGGGAATGGCACGACCGCGCCGCGCCCATTAGCTGGGCGGGCGCGCACCGCTATTCTGCAATCTGCAAATCACGAGACTTGGTGTACACGTAGCGAATCTTCTCGTACTCGAACGGTGAGTTGAGTTGCCCGTACCGTAATGAGGTGTTGTAGCGCGTGTCGATGCCTCGGACGAGAATGATTTCCGGGTGATTCCCGGTCGCCGTCGCGACGTTCAGGAAATCGATCTGGCTTTCAGCGAAGAAGTCGCTCGTGATCCCCGCAGTGTCTCGCAGGTTGGATGGGCCGAAAATGGGCAACATCACGTAAGGTCCGCTCGGTAGCCCCCAGTAACCTAACGTTTGGCCGAAATCTTCCGACTGCCGAGGCAGGCCCATCAGGGTGGCAGGATCCCAAAGTCCAAACACGCCGAATGTCGTGTTGAAGATCAGCCGCGCGGTGGTGTTCATGGAGCGCCGGACTTTCAACTGCAACAAGCTGTTGGTCAGGTTGGTGACGTCGCCAAGGTTACGGAAGAAATTGGTGACGCCACTTCGTACGAAACGTGGGGTTACGCGCTCATAGCCTCTTACCGTTGGCAACAATACCCATTCGTCGAGGCGGTAGTTGAAATGATAGATGCGGCGGTTGACCGGCTCCCAAGGGTCATAGACGTCGAGCGCCTTGAACGTCGCGCGTTCGAACTCATGCTGATCGAGCCCTGGGTTGAAGTGAAGATACTGGATCGGGTTCTTGAAACCGTCCTCGTCCAGCAGGCGTTGTTCGGCGTGGGCGGCGCCGGTGACCAGAAAAAGCGTGAGCAGCAGGTGTCGAATCGTCATTTGAAGAACTCCACCATCGCTTCGCTGTTTACGGTGTAGTTGAGGTTGCCGCAGTGGCCGCCGTACGGATAAACCGTGAGGCGTTCACCGAAGGTGCGGCGCAGAAAACCAAGGTCGCCCGGCCCCAGGATGACATCGTCGGCATTGTGCATAGCGGCGATCTTGTCGCTGGACCTCAAATAGTCTTCTAGCGCGTAAAGGCTGGTCTGCTGGATCAATTGGTTGAGGCTCGATCCTTTGAAGCGTTGGCGCCACATCGGGATCAGTTGATTGGTCATGTAGCAATCGAAATCACATTGCAGTGCCCGTTCGAAGAAAGGGGTGAGGCTAGTCCCTTCGGTAATGGGCTGGCCGGGCGGCGTGATGAGCCCGCGGCGATTGAGCAGGTCCGAGGTAAATGCGATGTCGGCCGAAGAAAAGCGGAACGAGGTGCCGATCAGCATGGCCATCTCGTCATTGGTGAGATGTTGGCGGGAACGCTGGAAGTCGTACAGCATCGCGTCATTGATATCGACATAGCCACGCTGCTGGAAATAGCGCGTGAGTTTGCCGAGTACGACTTCGTAGAAGGTCGTATGGTCGTTGATGCCTTTTACGGTCGTCTCTACCAGCCGGTCCAGGTTACTGATGGACGTATAGAGATTCACCGGTGGGTTGAGTAGCAGGACCCGTTCGAAATTGAATGCGCGGCGTGTTTCGTCCAGATGGCTGACGAATGCAGCGTTTAGTGCACCCAGGCTATAACCCGTGAGGTAGAACTTGCTGATCGGCAGGTCCGGATGTTGGGCCTTGACCGCCTGCATGACGCGGTATAGGTCATCGGCGTCCTCCGTCGAGAATCCAGGGGTTGCGAGGCGCGATGCGGATACCATGAAGTCATAGCTTGTCGGCGAGGACAACTGCACGACGTGAAACCCTGCCTGGTAGTAGAGCTTCTTCAGGTATTCGGACGTGCTGCTCGAATACCGAGCGCCGGTGCCGGCGATGATGAAGATCAGTGGGGCGTTGCCGTCCTGGCGTGCCAGCCGATAACGCAGCGTCTTCACCGACCAAAAATTGTCCGGGAGCGTGAATTCGCGTTCGGGACGCAGCGTGATGCTGTAATCCTGCTGGTCAATGTCTTCATCCAGCAACAATTTTGGGCGAAGGTCGGGTGGTGTCGACGTGATCGTCGCTTCGAACGGGTTCACGAGCGGATACCCGTATGTTGCAGGGTCGATATCCTTCGCTTGCGCCACAACAGAACAGACCAGTACGCCAACCAGTCCGGCAAGACGCATCAATGGAGACATGCTTGAATCCCTTCGAAAAATGACCGGCGGGGAAATGTGCAGCTTACGACAATCGAAGCGGCATATAAGTGCCCTGATTAAAAGGCGTATTCGAGGAGCTAATAGAAACATCTCCTTTCATCTAAGGGGTGCAAAAGACGTGCGGTGTCTGCTTGGATAGCTGGCCACGCAAGCGCAGCGAACTTCCGCACAAGCGAAGCGGTCACTGTACAGGCGTCTATCGTGTTTTGTTCTTGTAAGCGCACTGGCCCTTCCAAAGGCTTGGCTTACGCGAACAGGCGCAGGTATCGGCTAACGAGAAAGGTGGTAAATGATGCACAGCACGAATGATCTGCTGGTTGAAGCGCTGACACCTTACGAGGTGGTACTCGGTCCGGCCCAGGACAACGGCTCCATGGCTCTTACACTTTACGGCGAGCAAGGGCAGCTGCTGCTCGAAACGACGCTTTGCCGCGCACAACTCGAAGACCGGCGGTTGTTAACCGATGTGGTCGACGGCATTCGTCACGATCTCCGACTGATCCAGCAGCCTCCCGTTTGGATGTCGGGTAAGCCTCTGTTTGGCAATGACATGCGAGCACGAGCTGCCTGAGTACCTCGATTCTCGTGCGGGACAGCGCCACCTAGCGGAGTTACTGCTCGATGGCGCAGGTTTCACCTAACACGCAAATAGCGCATGCTGGGACTGGCTGCTTTTCTTTCGCCATCTGGACATTCGCTTTCTTCGCGCTATGCGCGTCTCCACTCGTGTTTCGATGGAAAACTTGTAGGCGCTTTTAGAGTAGACTTGTCGGCCGCCCGCAACCGACGTCTATCTCCTCATGGCACTGCAAGCCACGCCCTACAAGGTCGAGTTGAACTTGACCGACCTGGACCGCAACGTATATCAAAATCTCCGCTTCACCGTGGCCCGGCACCCCTCCGAAACCGAGGAGCGCCTTGCGGTCCGTTTGATCGCGTACGTGCTTTGGTACGGCGAGCAGCTTGCCTTTGGGCGCGGACTGTCCGATGTCGATGAGCCGGCGCTTTGGGAGAAAAGCCTCGACGATCGCGTATTGCATTGGATCGAAGTCGGGCAGCCCGATGCTGAACGCATCACTTGGTGTTCCCGGCGAGCAGAGCGCTTCAGTCTGGTGGCATACGGTAATTTGCGCGTGTGGCAAAGCAAGGTGCTGGATAGCGTACGTCAGCTGCGAAACGTAAATGTGGTAGCGGTAGAGCCGGAGGCGCTGGCGTCGCTGGCCGAGAACCTGCCCCGGAGCATTAGCTGGAGCGCGATGATCAGCGATGGTTCGCTGTTCATTACCGATGACAAAGGCCAGCATGAAGTGGTCCTCGAATGGTTGATGGGCTCGCGTGGCGAGTAGGGCGCCGTTCTTTCGTCCGCTCATTCCGATTGTTTTGCCGACCTAAATGCCATGCGGCGCCGGCTGGACGTCCGCAATAGGCGCGTGTGGCTCTACGGCTTAACCGCCCCATAGTTGCGTGAATGTTCTGTGTCACCCCGATTCTCTCGGGCGCCACCCGACGTACAGGTTTTTGCTATGCGTATCGACCTTCGAAGCATTCCTGATGAACTTCCAGATCTCGGCTTGCCGCCGCTGTTGACGCGTCTGTACGCCGCACGCGGTGTTCGCTCGGTGGTCGAGTTGGATAAGGGCCTGGCGCGTTTGATTCCGTATGCCCAGCTGAAAGGGGTCGAAGCGGCCGCGCGGCTTCTGGCGGATGCCATCGAGCGCAGGCAACGCGTGTTGTTCGTTGGGGATTTCGACGCGGATGGGGCTACGGCCAGCACCGTTGGCGTGCTTGGTTTGCGCCAACTGGGTGCGGCACACGTCGATTATCTGGTGCCGAATCGCTTCGAATACGGCTATGGCCTGACGCCCGAAATCGTTGCCGTTGCCCTGCAGCGATCGCCCGACTTGCTGATTACGGTCGACAACGGCATTTCGAGCCTGGAAGGTGTCGCCGCAGCAAAAGCAGCGGGATTGACTGTGGTCGTCACTGATCATCATTTGCCAGGTTCTGAGTTACCGGCAGCTGATGCCATCGTGAATCCCAATCAGCCTGAATGTACATTTCCCAGCAAATGCATTGCCGGTGTGGGCGTTATTTTCTACGTACTGCTGGCGTTGCGTGCGCACTTGCGCTCGAGCCAATGGTTTGCCCGATCTGGCACCCCAGAGCCCAATTTGGCGGAACTGCTGGATCTCGTGGCGCTGGGCAGTGTTGCAGACGTCGTCCCGCTGGACGCTAACAATCGCATTCTTGTTCATCAAGGGTTGGCTAGGATTCGAGCGGGGCGCGCGCGACCGGGTTTGCGGGCCATTCTCGAAGTGGCCGGACGTGACCCTTCGCGTATCACCTCGACTGACCTGGGCTTCATTCTAGGGCCACGTCTCAATGCCGCTGGCCGGCTAGATGACATGTCGCTCGGCATCGAATGCCTATTGTGTGACGACGCGTCGCTGGCGCGTGATTTTGCGGTGCAATTGGATCAATTGAATCAGGATCGCAAAGCCATCGAGCAGGGCATGCAACGTGAAGCATTGGCCCAACTCAAGGACCTACCCATCGAAAACATGCCGTTCGGTCTTTGCTTGTTCGATCCCGATTGGCATCAGGGCGTGATCGGTATTTTGGCGTCACGTCTGAAAGAGCGTTATCACCGGCCGACGGTTGCGTTCGCCGATGCAGGTGAGGGCATGCTCAAAGGCTCCGCGCGCTCTGTGCCAGGGCTGCACATCCGTGACGCGCTGGATGCAGTGGCGGCACGCCATTCCGGCTTGATCAGCAAGTTTGGTGGACACGCCATGGCGGCGGGCTTGTCTCTTCCGCAGGAAAATTTCGGTGCGTTTTCCATGGCGTTCGACGAAGAGGTCCGACGGCAATTAACCGAAGAAGACCTTACCGGCCGCCTGCTCTCCGATGGTCGATTGAGTGCCGAAGAATTTCACCTCGAACTTGCGCGTGCCCTGCGTCACGCTGGGCCTTGGGGTCAGCACTTTCCCGAGCCGTCGTTTCACGGTGTGTTTCAGTTGGTTCAGCAGCGGCTCGTAGGTGAGCGTCACCTCAAGCTGGTGCTGAAAACCGAGTGCGGCGCGTTGCAGATCGACGCTATCGCATTCAATATCGATCGCGAAAAATGGCCTAATGCCTCGGTGCGATGGGCTGAGGTCGCGTACAAGCTCGACCTGAACCAGTTTCGTGGGCAGGAAAGCGTGCAGTTACTCGTGCAGCACATCGAGCCACGATAGGAAATGCTGTGCTGGCGCGAGCGCCGTGTGGCGGCGCCTTGAATGGAGGTCAGGCCGACCGCTGCACGCCTGTCGCAGGTTCGGCGGGGAATACGACCAAATGATCTGCAGCGACCCGGATGCCTACGTGACTGCCAACGGAATGATCGGCATGGCTCGGAAACAGCGATTCGAGGTGTTCGCCGGTAGGCAAGGTCAGGCGGTAGAGCGTCGAAGCACCGAAGAACGTCTTGTGGGTAACCAGTGCCCTGAGTGCGCTGTCAGGTGCAGGAACGATGTCATCCGGTCGTAGTAAGACGTCCACGTGGCTCCCTGGCGCGAACGGATAAGCGCGGTTGCCCGTCAGCTGCCCGAGGCCCGTTTCCACCGTGTCGGGCGCGCGAAGCGTGCCGCGAATGAAATAGCCCTGGCCGACGAAGCTGGCCACGAAGGGTGTCGCAGGTTCGTGATACAGGTTGAACGGGGTGTCCCACTGCTGCAGGTAACCCTGGTTGAAGACGCCGACCTGGTCACTGACCGCGAATGCTTCTTCTTGGTCATGCGTCACCAAGATCGCGCTCGTGCCGCGGGCCTTCAAGATGTCCCGGACTTCCTGGCTGAGTGCGCGGCGCAGTTCCACATCAAGGTTCGAGAATGGCTCATCCAGCAGGAGCAATTGCGGTGAGGGCGCCAGCGCGCGCGCAAGCGCCACGCGTTGCTGTTGCCCGCCCGACAGTTCGTGCGGATAACGTTGGGCGAGGCGTTCAAGCTTGACCAAGGCCAGCAGCTCCGCTGCAATGCGCCCTTTTTCCGGCAGCTTTCGGATCCCAAACGCCACGTTCTCTTCAACGGTGAGGTGAGGAAACAGTGCATAGTCTTGAAAGACCATACCTATCCGGCGCCGCTCGGGAGCCAGGGTAAAGCCGGGTCGTGAAATCACTTCGCCCGCGAGTTCGATTTCCCCGGATAGCAGCGGCTCGAATCCGGCTATTGCGCGCAACGTTGTCGTTTTGCCGCAGCCCGATGGACCTAGCAAGCAGCCGATATCGCCAGCCCTGAGGTGAAGGCCCAGTTCCTGCACGATGCGCTGGTTGCCGTATCCACAGGATAGGGAGCGCAGCGTTAGTAGGGTTGCCGCGCTCATGCGGTGTGCGTAGGTGCTACGAGCATTTCGAGCAGGGCCTTCTGGGCGTGCAGGCGATTTTCGGCTTGATCCCACGCCACGGAGCGCGAGTCGTCCAGCAGGTCCTCACTGATCTCCTCGCCGCGGTGAGCCGGCAGGCAATGCATGAAGATCACGTCCGACGCTGCAGCGTCGAGTAAGGCGCGATTCACTTGGTAAGGCTTAAACAGTGCCAGACGCTCAGACGCTTCCTTTTCTTGGCCCATCGATGCCCACACATCGGTGGTCACCAAGTGCGCGCCGGCAACCGCATCTCGTGGGTCGTGCGTTACGCGGACGCAGTCGCCAGCGCGCGCCATCAGGCGTTCATCCGGTTCATAGCCGGGCGGGCAAGCGACATTCAAGTGGAAGCCGAACTGAATGGCAGCTTCTATATAGCTATTGCACATATTGTTGCCATCACCGATCCAGGCGGCTGTTTTGCCAGCGATCGACCCGCGGTGTTCAGCAAAAGTCTGCATGTCGGCCAGCAGCTGGCAGGGATGCAGGTCATCGGACAGCCCGTTGATAACCGGTACGCGCGAGTGCGCAGCGAAATCCAGCAGGGTTTGATGCGCAAATGTGCGAATCATGACCGCGTCCAGCATGCTGGACAGCACGCGCGCGCTATCGCCAATAGGCTCTCCGCGCCCGAGTTGCGTGTCACGTGGCGAAAGAAAGATGGCTTGGCCTCCGAGCTGAATCATTCCTGCCTCGAAAGAGACACGCGTCCGCGTCGACGCTTTTTCGAAGATCATGCCGAGAATGCGGCCTTTCAAAGGCTGGACAAGTTCGCCACGTCGACGCAGGTCTTTCAGCTCCATGCCTCGCCGAACCAAGCCCTTCAGCTCGTCAGGGGTGTAATCCATCATGGAGAGAAAGTGGCGGATGCTCATGGAGAGTTACCTGTATTCACTGCTGCAGGCCCTGGTCCATAGGCCTGGATTCGCGAGATTAAAAGGGCGGGGACCAACTGTGCCGGCTCGACTTGTCGATAGATCGCGCCGCAGGGAGCCGAACGATTTCATGAGGGGCCGAGGGCGGCGAATCGAGCAAAGGCGGGATCTTATAGGGAAGTCTGACGTCTGCGCAATTCTCAGCGCTCTGAGCCGACGACGCATGCAGCTTGCACGGCGGGGTTCCAGATGCCCGAGCGGGAACGTCGGCTTTTACGTTACACTCCAACGGTCACGCCGGCCCGTCCGGGAAGTATCAGATTTGAGGTGCCTTCATGGAAATCATCGAAACCATCAAAGACCAGATCGCCAGCAACTCAGTCCTGCTCTATATGAAGGGCTCGCCGAATGCACCCCAATGTGGATTTTCTGCGCGCGCTTCGCAGGTGTTGATGGCTTGTGGCGAAAAGTTCGCCTACGTCGACATTCTTCAGCATCCGGAAATTCGGGCCAATCTGCCTAAATACGCCAACTGGCCGACGTTCCCCCAGTTGTGGGTTGGCGGCGAACTCGTTGGCGGTAGCGACATCGTTATCGAGATGTTTGAAAAGGGCGAACTTCAGCCGCTTATAAAGGAAGCGGTCGCCAAGACCGAATAAGCGCTTTTAAAAGGCCTTGCACTGCAAGGCCTTTTTTATAGAGCCGGAGCCCTAAAGCTCCACGTCCACAGATTTCGCTGCGCGTATCGCTTTGGCTTTCGCTGCCTCGACCGAGATATCGCGAGCGAGCGCCACGCCCATGCGGCGCTGCCCCGCAACCTCGGGTTTACCAAAAAGGCGCAGCGCGGTATCGGGTTCGCAAAGGGCCTCCGACAAATTGCCAAACGCGGTTTGGGTGGATTCGCCCTGAACCAAGATCACTGCCGAAGCCGAAGGTCCGTGTTGGCGTACGGTGGGGATGGGCAGTCCGAGAATGGCGCGGGCATGCAGCGCAAACTCGGAGAGATCCTGTGAAATCAGTGTGACCAGGCCTGTGTCGTGCGGGCGTGGCGATACCTCACTGAACCAGACTTGATCACCCTTAATGAACAGCTCAACGCCGAACAGTCCACGCCCGCCCAAGGCTTCGGTGACCGCCTTGGCGACACGTTCGGATTCGGCCAGGGCTTCTGGTGTCATGGCTTGAGGCTGCCACGACTCGTGATAGTCGCCTTTCACCTGGCGGTGTCCGATGGGTGCGCAAAAGGTCACCCCGCCGGCATGTCGCACGGTTAGCAGCGTGATTTCGTATTCGAAATCGATGAAGCCCTCGACGATCACGCGACCTTTACCTGCGCGACCGCCTTCTTGAGCATAATCCCACGCTTGCTGAACGTCATCTGAGCTTTTGAGCAGGCTTTGCCCCTTACCTGACGAGCTCATGATGGGCTTGACCACGCAAGGAAAGCCAAGCGCTTTCACTGCAGCCTGATAGTCATCGAACGTGTCAGCGAAGTGGTAGGGCGAGGTAGGCAGGCCCAGTTCTTCAGCGGCCAATCGGCGGATGCCTTCGCGGTTCATCGTCAGTTGGGCTGCGCGCGCAGTAGGGATCACGGTGTATCCCTCCTGCTCGAGTTCGACGAGCGTGGCGGTGGCGATCGCTTCGATCTCCGGCACGATGTAATGAGGCTTCTCTCGCTCGATCACTTCACGCAAGGCGGCGCCGTCGAGCATGTTGATGACGTGGCTGCGGTGCGCGACCTGCATTGCAGGAGCATTGGCGTAACGGTCCACGGCGATAACCTCGACACCGAAGCGCTGCAGCTCGATAGCGACTTCTTTACCAAGCTCGCCAGAGCCGCACAGCAGGACGCGGGTCGCGCTCGGCGACAAGGGGGTACCGATACGGGGCATGGGCAAATTCCTCGATTCGTTGTTTCATTATCGCCAAGCTGTGCGTGGCATAAGTGGTTTCCGACAGGCAGCGTTATGCTGCGGGGAAATGAAGGCGGGGGCGTTTTTCTGCTTAGATGTGAAGGATGAATTCACGCACGAGCTTGCTTCCGAAGTAGGCAAGCATCAGTAGGCAGAAACCTACCAGGGTCCAGCGCACGGCCTTGTGGCCCCGCCAGCCCATACGCATCCGACCGAGCAGTAGTCCGCCGAACACGATCCAGGCGAAGCAGGACAGGAACGTTTTGTGTACCAAGTGCTGGGCGAACATGTTTTCCAGGAAAATAGCGCCTGACGCCAATGACAGCGTCAAAAGGCCCCAGCCCGCCCATAGAAAGCTGAACAGCAGGCTTTCCATCGTTTGCAGAGGCGGGAAGCTACGGATGAGGCCCGACGGGTGTTTGTGTTTGAGCTGGTGATCCTGAACCAGCAGGAACAGCGCTTGAAATGCTGCAATCGTCAGCACCCCGTACGCGAGTATCGATAGCAGCACGTGCGCCATGAGTCCCGGCTCCTGCTGCACGGGATGCACGGTTCCTGAAGGAAGGAGCTGCGCAAGAAGTACGGTGAGGGCGCCGATCAAAAGAGGTGGCAGCAACAGGATCTCCACCGGCATGCGTAAAGATGCGAGCAGGGTGATGATAATGATCGCGTAGGCGATGAGGCTCGCGGCATTGAAGAATTCGAGATCGAGCCCGGCGGTCTCTCTCAGTTCCAGAAAGAGTGCCCCGCCGTGAAACAGGATGGCGATCAATACGATCAGTGCAAGGATCGGCTTATTCGGCTTCGTGCGCTGCAGTAAGCATTTGCCTTGATAGGCGGCGGCGCCTGCATAGAAAGCAGCGGCGATAAGGCTGGGGAAAAGAGGGTACATAGGGCGGTTGAATGCAGCTGACCAGAGGGGCGAGAGTGTGGCACATAACCGCCGGGCGCAAAAGAATCGGGCCAGGCTGACGTGCAGCGCGGTCGAGTGTCGCCGAAACCGCGGATGCGTGTGTCGGCGTCTGGCGCTCTTCGTTATACTTTCGGCCCGCTGTCCGCCGTTAAGCGCTTACGAATCCTGGGAACGTGTATGTTCGAAAATCTAACCGATCGCCTGTCTCATACCCTTCGCTCCGTCACGGGCAAGGCGAAACTGACCGAAGACAACGTCAAGGACACGCTACGCGAGGTCCGTATGGCGTTGCTCGAAGCGGACGTCGCGTTGCCGGTGGTCAAGGAGTTCGTCGGGCGCGTCAAGGATCGCGCGGTCGGTACCGAGGTATCCAAAAGCCTGACGCCGGGGCAGGCGTTCGTGAAGATCGTGCGCGCCGAGCTCGAATCGCTCATGGGTGCGGCCAACGAAGATCTGTCGCTCAGCGTGGCGCCTCCAGCGGTCGTCATGATGGCGGGCTTGCAAGGGGCCGGTAAGACGACAACGGTCGGCAAGCTGGCGCGCTTTCTGAAAGAGCGTAAGAAAAAGTCGGTGATGGTGGTGTCGGCTGACGTTTATCGTCCGGCAGCGATCAAGCAGCTCGAGACGTTGGCGGCTGAGGTGGGTGTCACGTTCTTCCCCTCCGATGCGAGCCAGAAGCCGGTCGATATCGCGAATGCCGCAATTCGGGAAGCGAAACTGAAATACATCGATGTCGTGTTGCTCGATACCGCAGGTCGCCTGCACGTCGATGCGGACATGATGGCCGAGATCCAGGCGC
Source organism: Pseudomonas matsuisoli (assembly GCF_014647635.1). Classification (GTDB taxonomy): domain Bacteria; phylum Pseudomonadota; class Gammaproteobacteria; order Pseudomonadales; family Pseudomonadaceae; genus Pseudomonas_P; species Pseudomonas_P matsuisoli. Next base: position 341,473 of record NZ_BMPO01000003.1, on the reverse strand, counting down.
TGCACGGCGCAGTGAAGCCTGCGGAAACGTTGTTCGTCGTCGATGCGATGACGGGCCAGGACGCTGCAAATACCGCGAAGGCTTTCGGCGAGGCGCTGCCGCTCACGGGTGTGATCCTAACCAAAGTCGATGGCGACGCCCGCGGCGGTGCGGCGCTCTCTGTACGTCACATCACCGGCAAGCCGATCAAGTTCCTTGGTATGGGGGAGCGTAGCGATGCGCTCGAGCCGTTCCATCCGGATCGTGTGGCGTCTCGTATCCTCGGCATGGGCGATGTGCTCAGCCTCATCGAGCAGGCCGAGCAAACCCTTGATCGCGACAAGGCCGACAAGCTCACCAAGAAACTGAAGAAAGGAAAGGGCTTCGACCTCGAAGACTTCCGCGATCAGTTGCAGCAGATGAAGAACATGGGCGGGCTCGGTGGGTTGATGGACAAGCTGCCTGCGATTGGTGGCGTCAACCTGTCGAAGATGGGCGATGCCCAGGGCGTTGCAGAGAAGCAGTTCAAGCAGATGGAAGCGATCATCAACTCGATGACGCCCGCCGAGCGACGTGACCCTGACATCATCAGCGGCTCGCGTAAGCGTCGAATTGCAATGGGTTCCGGTACGCAGGTTCAGGACATTGGCCGGCTCATCAAGCAACACAAACAGATGCAGAAGATGATGAAGAAGGTCACCGCTAAAGGTGGCATGGCGAAGATGATGCGCGGTATGGGCAGCATGTTCCCCGGCGGCGGTGGGATGCCGAAGTTTTAAGTTCTGGCAGGCGTGTTTGGCTGCTTTGAAAGCGGTTATTCATCGCTTGCTGCGTCATCTCGCGGCTCGCTCGTCAAAAGCATTTGCATTCGCCGCATTTACCCTTAGAATATGCGGCCTTTCGGGCCTAGGCCCGGTGTGCAATCCGGTTTTAAGCACCGACTATAGGAACAATTTTCACATGGTAACCATCCGTCTTGCCCGTGGCGGCTCCAAGAAGCGCCCCTTCTACCACCTGACCGTGACCAACAGCCGCAATGCGCGCGATGGTCGTTTCGTCGAGCGTATCGGTTTCTTCAATCCGGTTGCTGCGGGTGCTGAAGTGAAGCTTTCTGTCGACCAGGAACGCGCCAACTACTGGCTGAGCCAGGGTGCGCAGCCGTCTGAGCGCGTTGCTCAGCTGCTGAAGGAAGCTGCCAAGGCAACTGCCTGAGCACTATGAGTGTGCCGCTGCCGGCCGATGACTTGATCGTTATCGGCAAAATCGTTTCGGTACACGGTGTGCGAGGTGAGGTAAAGGTTTATTCGTTTACCGATCCGTTGGACAACCTGTTGGATTACCGCCGCTGGACGCTTACTCGCGACAGTGAGATCAAGCAGGTGGAGCTGGTCAGAGGACGTTTGCAGAACAACGTGCTCGTCGCCAAGCTCCGAGGGCTGGATGATCGCGAGGTCGCGCGTACGTACGCCGGGTTCGAAATCAGAGTCCCTCGCAGCGAACTACCCGAATTGAATGATGGCGAGTTCTACTGGCATCAGTTGATCGGGCTTCGTGTGATTGACCAGGCCGGACAGTTCCTCGGTCGTCTGGATCATTTGCTCGAGACAGGTGCCAACGACGTTATCGTCGTCAAGCCAGTTGAGGGAAGTCTGGATGATAGGGAGCGTTTGTTGCCGTACACCGAGCAGTGTGTGCAGGCGATAGACCTGGCGTCTGGCGAAATGCGTGTGGATTGGGATGCGGATTTTTGATGAAGATCGAAGTCATCACGATCTTCCCGGAAATGTTTTCCGCCATACGTGAGCACGGCATAACCAGCCGTGCGATGAAGCAAGGGTTGGTCGAGCTGAATTGCCGCAACCCGCGCGACTATACCGAGGACCGGCACCAGACGGTCGATGATCGTCCCTTCGGGGGTGGCCCCGGTATGGTGATGAAGATTCAGCCGCTCGAGCGTGCGTTGGCAGATGCCAAGCAAGTGTTGGGCGGTGCGGTCAGAGTGATCTATCTCTCGCCTCAGGGGCGCCCGCTTGAACAGCGAGGTGTTCAGGAGCTTGCGAAGGTCGAGTCGCTCATCCTGATCGCAGGCCGTTACGAAGGTATTGACGAGCGTTTCATAGAGACGCATGTCGATGAAGAATGGTCGATTGGTGACTATGTCCTGTCCGGCGGTGAGCTGCCGGCCATGGTGCTGATCGATGCAGTTACGCGGTTACTGCCTGGCGCTTTGGGCCATGCGGGTTCCGCCGAGGAGGATTCGTTTACTGACGGCCTGCTCGATTGCCCCCATTACACGCGTCCTGAGGTGTATGAGGGCAAACGTGTTCCTGAAGTGCTGCTTAGCGGCAATCACGAGCACATCCGGCGTTGGCGATTGATGCAGTCCCTCGGTAGGACTGCCGAGCGTCGCGCCGATCTTCTGGATTGCCGCTCGCTTTCTGGAGAAGAGCAAGAGCTGCTGGCGGAATATCTTCGCCAGCGGGACGATAGTTAACGTATCGATGGCATATCCGTGTATGCCTGTGGAGCACTTCGCAATGACCAACAAGATTATCCAGCAGCTCGAAGCCGAGCAGATGAGCAAAGAGATTCCGGCCTTCGCCCCAGGCGACACCGTTATCGTTCAAGTGAAGGTGAAGGAAGGCGACCGTCAGCGTCTGCAGGCTTTCGAAGGCGTGGTCATTGGCAAGCGTAACCGCGGCCTGAACAGCGCGTTCACCGTGCGTAAGATCTCCAGCGGTGTTGGCGTCGAGCGTACGTTCCAGACCTACAGCCCTCTGGTTGATAGCGTTTCCGTCAAGCGTCGCGGTGACGTACGTAAGGCGAAGCTGTACTACCTCCGTGAACTGTCCGGTAAGGCAGCGCGCATCAAGGAAAAGCTGGTTTAAAAGACCGGCCGACCTTGCAAAAAAGCAGCCTACGGGCTGCTTTTTTTATGGTTGCTCGTTGGCGTTTCTGGCCTGCGTTGTTCCTCAATGATCGATAGCGCCTCATCTTGAGCTGCACAGCTGGAATGGCGGCGGGTTTAAATTAGACCTCTCGGTCTCGTTCTACTTCGAGCCATCGCCGAAGCGCAGATCATCCTGCGCGGTCTGGATTGGAATTCTCGTCTATGCATCCCGTTCACCATCCCCTGATCGATCGCTTTCTGGACGCACTTTGGCTGGAGCGTGGGCTTGCGGATAACACACGCATGGCTTACGCCTCGGACCTTGCTCATTTCAATGGCTGGCTTGTCTCGCGCCACTTGGAGTTGCCGAACGCAGGGCGGGATGCGGTGCTCGATTATCTGGCCTGGCGGGTCGAAAATGGCTACAAGGCGCGCTCTACCGCTCGCTTCATTTCGGGGTTGCGGGGGTTCTATCAGTTCCTGCTGAGGGAAAACATCGTCCTTCAAGACCCTACACTAGACGTCGATCTTCCGCGGCTGGGCAAGCCCCTACCGAAATCGCTGTCGGAATCCGATGTCGAGGCACTGCTCGCCGCGCCCGACATTGATACGCCGATCGGTATGCGTGACCGAGCGATGCTCGAAGTACTGTACGCGTGCGGCCTGCGGGTTAGCGAGCTCGTGGCATTGACCATTGAGCAGGTGAACCTGCGGCAGGGGCTAGTGCGGGTGTTCGGCAAGGGCAGCAAAGAGCGACTCGTTCCGCTCGGGCTTGAGGCCATGGACTGGATCGATCGCTATTGCCGTGACGCGAGGCCGATTTTGCTCAACGGCCAGCCGAGTGATGTGTTGTTTCCCAGCTTGCGGGGCGAACAGATGACGCGCCAGACGTTCTGGCATCGGATCAAGGTCCAGGCGCAGGTGGCCGGTATTGGCAAGGCGCTTTCCCCTCACACGCTCCGCCATGCGTTTGCGACCCATCTGCTCAATCATGGAGCGGATCTACGAGTCGTGCAGATGCTGCTGGGTCATAGCGATCTATCGACGACGCAAATCTATACCCACATTGCGCGCGCGCGCTTGCAAGAACTACATGCTCAGCACCATCCGCGAGGTTGATGGCGGTCGCAGGGCATAGCACACCTTTATGCTACGCTGCCGCGCATAAATTGCCTTCTGGAGCCACCATGCGTTCGATCCTTCCTGCTGTAGTCGCCGGCCTGATGTTCACAAGCGGTGCAGCTCTGGGCGCCGATCCCGATCAGACGATTCGCCAAACGTTGCAGGCGCTGCAGCCAAATATGCCGATCGAAGCCGTTGCCGAAAGCCCACTGTCCGGCATCTATCAGGTGCAACTGAAGGGAGGGCGGCAGATCTATGCGAGCGCTGACGGACAGTACCTTTTGCAGGGGTACCTGTTTCAGGTCAAGGATGGGCAGGCCGTCAATCTGACTGAGCAAGCCGAGCAGCGCGCGGTTGCGCAACAGATCAACGCCATTCCGCCATCCGAGATGGTCGTATTTCCGGCGAAGAATACCAAGGCGCACATCACGGTATTCACGGATACCGATTGTGGTTACTGCCAAAAGCTCCACAGCGAAATGGCCGAGCTGAACAAGCAAGGTATCGAGGTGCGCTATCTGGCGTTCCCGCGACAAGGCGTCGGTTCGCAGGGGTATGACACCTTGGTCGATGTCTGGTGCGCGGATGACCGCCAGGCCGCAATGAACGCGGCCAAGGCCCGAAAGTCCGTGGCCAGTGCCAGCTGCACTAACCCCGTCGCGAAGCAGTTCGAACTCGGGCAAATGGTGGGTGTGCAGGGTACACCGTCCGTCGTGCTCGAAGACGGCCGCATGATTCCTGGGTATCAGCCGGCTGCACAGCTCGCCAAGGCCGCGATTGCGGCATCGAAGGCGGCGGCGTCCCAAGCGCCGGCAGGGGCTGGTAGCTGACGCTCGCCGTGCTTGTCATCCAGAATGCTAAACCCCGCTAGTGATACTTGGTCCCACGTTGAACAGGGTGATGTCCCACCCGTTCGACCTGGAGGCTTGTATGAAACTGGAAGGCTCATGTCATTGTGGATCAGTCCGCTTCACGCTGGAGTCGGGCCAATACTATCCGTTCATGCGTTGCTACTGCTCGATCTGCCGTAAGACGGCGGGAGGTGGTGGCTACGCCATCAACCTTGGTGGTGACAACGCATCGCTTCATGTGCAGGGGCGTGAACATCTCACCGTGTACCGCGCCAAGATGCCGGACGGTGAAGTCAGTACGGGCGAGCGCCATTTCTGTAAGCACTGCGGTAGCGCGCTTTGGCTGTATGACCCTAGCTATCCAGACCTTGTCCATCCCCATGCGTCGGCTATCGACACGGAGCTCCCGACTCCGCCGGAGCACACGCATCTGCTACTGAATTCCAAAGCCTCTTGGGTAGAGGTGCAGCGCGGCTCGAAAGACAAATACTTTGATGAGTATCCTGACGAATCCTTGGCTCAGTGGCATGAACGTGTGGTGGGGCACTAGAAATCGTCAGCTTGGCTATTGGCGCGCAGAAGAATGCGATCTGAAAAGTAGCGCCGACAGCTCTTGGCGGCTTATGAGCGCCGCTAAGTCCTCCCGGGCTTTATCAGCGTCTGCTATTGCACTATCAGACGCGCCTAATGACGCTGTCGTATTTGACTAAAGCCCCCGTGCTTCGTAATGTGCGGCTCTTTCTGCGTCCGCCATATGGGCGTGCAGTGCGGTAGCGATGGGAGTCGAACGTGAAACCGGTCAAAGTGGGAATCTGTGGGTTGGGTACCGTCGGAGGCGGTACCTTCAATGTGCTCAAACGCAACGCTGAGGAAATTGCCCGCCGTGCCGGGCGTGGTATTGAAGTTGCGCAGATTGCTGCTCGTCGCCCGAATCCGAAGTGCGACACGGGCGCCACTCCGGTAACAAACGATATTTTCGACATCGCGGCCAACCCCGAAATTGATATCGTCATCGAGTTGATCGGCGGCTACACGCTGGCTCGAGACCTTGTGCTGAAGGCGATCGACAACGGCAAGCACGTGGTTACCGCTAATAAGGCGCTGATTGCCGTGCACGGGAATGAAATCTTTGCCAAGGCCCAGGAAAAGGGCGTCATCGTCGCTTTCGAGGCGGCGGTAGCGGGCGGCATTCCGATCATCAAAGCCATTCGTGAGGGGCTGGCAGGTAACCAGATCAACTGGCTCGCTGGCATCATCAATGGGACAGGCAACTTCATCTTGAGTGAAATGCGTGAAAAGGGCCGCGCCTTTGACGACGTGCTCAAGGAAGCGCAGGCGCTTGGTTATGCGGAAGCTGATCCAACGTTCGATGTCGAAGGCATCGACGCCGCACACAAGCTGACGATCTTGGCCTCTATCGCATTCGGCATCCCGTTGCAGTTCGACAAGGCCTACACCGAAGGCATCACTGCACTCACCACGGCAGATGTTGGCTATGCGGAAGCGCTGGGATATCGGATCAAACACCTCGGTATCGCGCGGCAGACTGCCGAAGGGATCGAATTGCGCGTGCATCCCACGCTCATTCCGGCTGACCGTCTTATCGCTAACGTCAACGGTGTGATGAACGCCGTTATGGTCAACGGAGATGCGGTCGGTTCGACGCTTTACTACGGCGCCGGCGCAGGTATGGAGCCGACCGCTTCGGCGGTGGTCGCCGATGTCGTCGACGTCGTCCGTGCACTCACCACCGATCCGGGCAATCGCGTGCCTCATCTGGCGTTCCAGGCAGACGCTTTGTCGGATCATCCGATCATGCCCATCGCCAAATGCGAAAGTGCTTACTACCTGCGTATCCAGGCGAAGGATCACCCTGGCGTGTTGGCTCAAGTCGCCAGCATCCTGTCCGATCGCGGAATCAACATCGAATCGATCATGCAGAAGGAAGCCGAAGAGCACGACGGGCTTGTGCCGCTCATTCTGCTAACCCATCGTGTCGTCGAGACCAGTATCAACGATGCCATCAAGGCGCTGGAGGCGTTGGAAGGCGTCGCAGGGCCGGTGGTTAGAATCCGCGTCGAACAGCTCAATTAACTTGTGGCCCGGACGGCGTCGATAAAACGGCGCCTCTAAGACCTACCGAAGGCATCGAATCCAATGCGCTATATCAGTACCCGCGGCCAGGCCCCGGCCCTCAATTTCGAAGATGTTCTGCTGACCGGCCTTGCCAGCGATGGCGGGCTCTACGTCCCGGAAAATTTGCCCCGTTTCACCCAGGAGGAAATTGCCTCTTGGGCGGGCTTGCCGTATCACGAGCTGGCTTTTCGGGTCATGCGGCCATTTGTGGAAGGCAGCATCGCCGACGCTGACTTCAAACAGATTCTTGCAGATACCTATGGCGTGTTCGCGCACGCTTCGATTGCGCCATTGCGTCAACTGAAGGGAAACGAGTGGGTCATGGAGTTGTTCCATGGACCGACATTGGCCTTCAAGGACTTCGCGTTGCAGCTACTGGGGCGGTTGTTGGACCACCTGCTGGCCAAGCGAGGCGAGCGCGTTGTCATCATGGGCGCAACCTCCGGCGATACGGGCTCGGCCGCCATTGAAGGCTGCAAGAGCTGCGACAACGTCGATATCTTCATCATGCATCCGCACAAGCGCGTGTCCGAGGTGCAGCGCCGCCAGATGACGACCATCCTGGGCGACAACATTCATAACATCGCGATCGAAGGCAACTTCGATGACTGCCAGGAAATGGTCAAGGCGAGCTTCGCCGACCAGAGCTTCCTGAAAGGCACTCGCCTGGTGGCAGTCAACTCCATCAACTGGGCCCGGATCATGGCCCAGATCGTCTACTACTTCCACGCAGCGCTGCAGCTTGGCGGCCCTGCGCGTTCGGTGGCGTTTTCGGTGCCGACCGGAAACTTCGGCGACATCTTTGCCGGCTACCTCGCGCGCAATATGGGGCTGCCTGTCAGTCAGCTCATCGTCGCGACCAATCGCAACGACATCCTGCATCGGTTCATGAGCGGTAACCGCTATGACAAGGAAACGTTGCACCCGACGCTTTCTCCCTCAATGGATATCATGGTCTCGTCCAATTTCGAACGCCTGCTGTTCGATCTGCATGGTCGCAACGGGATGGCGATCGCAGACTTGATGGATACCTTCAAGTCAGGTGGTGGTTTCAGCGTCGAAGAGGATCGCTGGATCGAAGCGCGCAAGTTGTTCGATTCTCTTGCTGTCGATGACGAACAGACCTGCAAGACTATCGCCGACGTTTTCTATGAGACGGGCGAAGTGCTCGATCCACACACCGCCATCGGTGTACACGCCGCGCGTGAATGTCGTCGCAGCCTGGCAACGCCAATGGTCACTCTCGGGACGGCGCATCCGGTCAAATTCCCGGACGCGGTCGAAAAGGCCGGCGTAGGTCGCGAATTGGCCTTGCCAGAACATCTGGCTGATCTCTTCGAGCGCGAAGAGCGCTGCACAGTGCTAGCGAACGATCTGGCGACCGTTCAGGCATTCGTTGCCGAGCATGGCAATCGCGGGAAGCCTATCCAGGCTATTTGAAAGTCCGAAGCCTCGTTTACTTAAATGAGGCTTTTCTTTGTGGGAGCGGGCCCTGCCCGCGAATCGCAGGCATGGCCTGCTCCCACGTTTTAAACGCCCGATAACCGAAGCCACTCTGTAGGGGCAGCGAGCCCGGCTCGCTCCTACAGGGGACTGGCTGGTTTTGCCAGGATTTCAGCTTCTGTAGGAGCGGGCCGGGCGGCGAACCGCTTGCCCGCGAAGGTCATTTTTGTCGCGAAAAATGAAGCGGGTCATCCCATTGAATTCGCGGGCGAGCCCGCTCCTACACCGTCATACCGATCGTGCCCGAATCTAACCGATGATCAACGCTTCTCCCGCACCAGCATAACGGGCTCGCCTAAGCTTGATGAAAGCTTGATCTTGCCGTCCTTGACGGACCATCTTGCGTTTCGTGCGAGCCGGTCAAGAAACGCACGCTCCTGTTGCATGACACTCTCGTCGCACAGGCGCCGCGTACTGGCGAGCTGGTTGAATCTCAGCGCTTTTTCTTCGAGGGTGTAATTGCCAAAGAAGTGATTGCAGCCCGCGTTCCCATACACCCGGTTGTCGCTGTCCAGCGTCAAGGAAAGGTGGGTGCCTGAGATCAAAGGCTGGCCAGTGATGCTTTCCACTTGATAGCCATGCTGCCGTTCGAGAACAGGGCTCGAACAGCCTGTGAGTGCTAGTGCAAGTAACAGTAGGGAATGCTTTTTCATCTTTACCCCGCAGCGCATTCGGGGCAGATGTGCTTGCCGTTTTGAGTGGTCCATTTCAGCTCGCGTAGACGATCCTCGGCCGCCTTTTCGCGGGCGCCGGTGCCCAGGGCGGCATCGACTGCGAATTCGAAATCGACCTGCTTGCCGCAATCGTCGCAATTGAGCTGCCATTGATGGATGGCGAGCTCTTTGAACGCCGGCCCATTGGCCACCGCCACCCATTGCCCCGGTGGATTGATCAGGTGACGCACTTTTTCGACGTTGAGCCGCATGAACAATTCGCGGCTTCCACGCAGGGTCACCAGCAATGTGTCGCCGGCCTTGATCGAGCCGCCGATACCCGTGACCTGGTAGCGCCCAGGTACTAGCGCGCGGCACTCGTTTAACGTGTGTTGGGGGGAAAGCAGGGTGTAGCGAAAATCGTGTTCGGCCATAGATCCTCCAGCGTGGGCGAATGCTATCACCCCACGCCTAGGTGCACTTTCCGGCAGCAATAAAAAACGGGACCTTTCGATCCCGTTTCTTGTTGCGAAGGTTATTCGCCCGGTGTGCTTTTGCGCAGTTTGACCGGGTCTTCCTCGCGGCCCTTGCTACGCATCCGGATGTTCAAGGCTTCGACCGCTAGCGAGAACGCCATGGCGAAGTAGACGTAGCCTTTCGGCACATGGACATCGAACGCTTCGGCGATGAGCACCGTGCCCACGACGATCAAGAAGGAGAGGGCAAGGATCTTCAGTGATGGGTGGCGATCGATGAATGCGCTAATGGTGCCTGCGCACAGCATCATCACGATTACGGCAACCACGATGGCAGCAACCATGACCGGCACGTGGTCGACCATGCCGACAGCGGTAATGACCGAGTCCAGCGAGAAGACGATATCAATGATCGCAATCTGAATGATGGTTGCGATGAAGTTCTTCGCAGCACCACCCGCTTGGCCTTGCTCGTCTTCACCTTCCATCCCGTGGTAGATCTCGGTACTGCTCTTCCACAGCAGGAAGAGGCCACCGAAGAACAGGATCAGGTCGCGACCTGAGATGCCCTGGCCGAAGACGTGAAAGAGATCAGTCGTGAGTCGCATGATCCAGCTGATGGACAGCAGCAGGGCGATACGCGTCACCATGGCTAATGCCAAGCCGAAGAAGCGGGTACGCGCCTGCATGTGAGGCGGCATGCGACTGACGAGAATGGCGATCATGATGATGTTGTCGATGCCCAGGACGATTTCCAAGGCAGTCAATGTCAGAAAGGCAACCCATATTTCCGGGCTGGTCAACCATTCCATTTCGAATCCTTAAGTGGCGCTTTAAGCGGCTCGGGGAGCCGGGGTCGCGATTGTATATCCAAACAAATGAAAAATTATCGCAACCTCCCCATTGTCCGGAAGGTTGCGACAACCGGCTTATTGGCCTGACAGTGGGAAGGCACCGATCAACAAGGCCGAAGCCATGATGATAAGGCAGATAGCGCTCGCCCATTTCAAGGCGAATTTCTGCAGATCGCCAATTTCGATCTTGGCCAACCCCACGAGCAAGTAGGTGGACGGTACCAGCGGGCTCAGCAGGTGCACGGGCTGTCCCACAATAGAAGCGCGGGCCATTTGTACGGGCTCGATGCCGTAGTGGCTCGCGGCTTCTGATAGCACCGGCAGGATGCCGAAATAGAAGGCGTCGTTGGACATAAAGAACGTGAACGGCAGACTGACCAGTGCCGTGATAACGGAAAGGTAAGGTCCCATCGAATCCGGAATGATGCTCAGCAGGCTCTTGGACATGGCCTCCACCATGCCGGTGCCCGAGAGAATTCCGGTAAAGATGCCTGCGGCGAAGATAAGGCCAACAACGGCCAGTACGTTACCTGCGTGCGCCGCAATGCGTTCTTTCTGCTGTTCGAGGCAAGGATAGTTGATGATCATCGCGATGCTGAACGCGATCATGAACAGCACTGGTAGCGGAAGGACGCCTGCGATCAACGTCACCATCAGCGCGGCGGTTAGCGCGGCGTTCACCCAGAGCAGGCGTGGGCGGCGCGCTTCGGGTGTTTGCGAAACACTGATTTCGGACGTCTCTTCGGTGTGTTCATCCGGGAGCTTCAAGACGCCGAGGCGGCTACGCTCGCGAATGCCATACATCCAGGCAATGGTGAACAACAGCACGGCGCCGATGGCCATTGCCGGGATCATGGGAACGAACACGTCGAACGGATCCACACCCAGCGCGCTTGCTGCGCGTGCGGTCGGGCCGCCCCAGGGCGTCATGTTCATGATGCCGCCTGCCATGATGATCAAGCCGGCCATGATCACCGGTTTCATTCCTATGCGGCTGTAGAGCGGTAGCAACGCAGCGACGCAGATCATGTAGGTGGTCGCGCCGTCACCATCGAGTGAAACGATGAGCGCGAGCGCGGCGGTACCGACGGCGACTTTAACCGGATCGCCTTTGACCATGCGCAAGATCATCCGTACAGGCGGATCGAACAGGCCTGCATCGATCATCAGGGAAAAATACAGAATGGCGAACATCAGCATCACACCGGTAGGTGCGAGCTTGGTGATGCCTTCCAGCATCATCGGACCGATACCGGCAGCAAAGCCGCCAATTAGTGCGAACAGGATTGGGATGATGATGAGGGCGATAAGGGCTGATAGGCGTTTGGTCATGATCAAGAACATGAACGTCATGACCATGGCGAAGCCGAGGAACGTCAACATAGGAATTCTCCGAACAAAATGCGGCCGGTAGGGCTGGGATCAGCGAAAGGCGGTCTTGGTCGGATAGGGCGGGGCGAGCGGATGAGCGCTAAAGCGAAGCATGACTGTCTACCTGTTTTGTTTTTGTCGAGTCCGGATCGGCAGGCTTTCGGCTGCTCGATCAGGCTGTACTTGAAAGCACGGCTGGACTCGATGCTAGGCAGGCAAGCTTTCTCGCACCTTTCATGAAACGTTTAGGCTGCAGTTGGCAGAACGCATGGTTTGCGCGAGGCGTTGAAGGCGGTCACGCCAACAGCGACATGACCAATAGCAAGGAGGCCGCGGCGAGCAGCGTTTGCAGCGTAATGATCCCCGCCATCAGCTGGCCGTCGCCGCCGAGTTGACGCGTCAATACATAGGACGTTGGCGCAGTGGGTAAGGCGAAGAACAAGACGAGAACACCGGTTTCTATAGGTGGTAGCTGGAATGAAACTGCCACCACGTACCCCATCGCGGGCATCAGTAACAGGCGTGCCAGGCTGTTCCATGTCATTGCACCCACTTCGTGCCCGAGTTGGTCCGGTTTAAGCGCTGCGCCGACGCACAGGAGGCCCAGGGGCAAACTGGCCGCGGCCAGCATGCTCATCAACGTGTGCGTTCCGCCGGGGAGGCCTAGGCCGGTCACGTTCACCAGGGCGCCTGCGGCACACGCGACGATCAGCGGATTCTTCAGCATGGACAGGGCGAGTGAACGAGGGCTGACACCTTTTTCGCTGCTTAATGCCCAGACAGAAAGGATGTTCACGGTGGGCACCATTAGCGCAAGCATCAAGGCGGCGATGGTCAGCCCTTCCTTCCCATAGAGGCTGCCGGTTGCCGCAAGGCCCAGATAGGTATTGAAGCGCAAGATGCCTTGGGTGATGGCACCGAACCGTGCCGCGGGCCAGCTTGCGAATCGGCGCGCGACCAGTAGCGCTATCCAGCCAATGACGAGGCCAGTCAGGGCAGCGCCTGCCAGTCGGCCAAGCGAAGGGTTGTTCAGCGGCGCAGTCGCCAGGCTGCTGAACAGGAGTGCGGGAAAAAGGATGAAGTAATTGAGGCGTTCAGCGCCGGGCCAGAATGCTTCACTTGGAAATGTCCGCACGCGTAACACGTAGCCGGCCACGATCAAGGCAAACAAAGGCCATAGGGCCAGTAATAATTCCACCACGAACGCTCCGCATTTATTGTTTGCGGCTATCTTGAACAGGCCTTAAGCGAGCCGCAAGCCGGCAGATTACGTCAAGGGTGCGGATGGGTAGATAGAGGCGCCGAGAGATGACGAGGGGCGGGCAGTATCGCGATGGGATGGACGTAAAAGCGGTCTTGAAATGGGGAGAGAGCGGACGGTCCGTTTGCCGGCAGAGGCAAACGGACCTACGGCTCAGCTTTCCAGCGTCGCGTTCAATGTAATCTTGGCGTTCAGCACTTTGGATACCGGGCAGCCCACTTTCGCCTGATTGGCGAGATCTTGGAACTGCGCATCGTTCGTGCCAGGGATTTTGGCATTGAGCGTAAGCTCAATAGCCGTGATGGCAAAGCCGTCACCTTCTTTGTCCAGCGTCACCACGGCTTTGGTTTCGATACGGTCAGCGGTCAGGCCTGCACCACCGAGAATGTTCGAGAGCGCCATCGAAAAGCAGCCCGCGTGAGCGGCGCCGATCAGCTCTTCAGGATTCGTGCCCGGCTGATCCTCGAAGCGGGTATTAAAACCGTATGGATTCTCCTTGAGGGCGCCGCTCTGGGTGCTGATCGTTCCCTTGCCTTCTTTGAGCGTGCCTTGCCATACGGCGGATGCTGTCTTCTTCATGGAGTCCTCCAATTGAGAGAAATGCCGAGTGATTCGGCTTTCAAGCGCCTTAGTTCAGAGGCGTTCTCCCATCGAGGAGTTCCGGTCAGGGCAGCGAGAGACCACCGTTGGCTTTGTGCAGCGCACGCAGGTGATTGCCGATGTGCTCTACGTTAGCCTGTGCGGCATCGAGCTCCGCACGCCGTTCCGGTAGGAGCAGCCGACGCAGCTCGCCATCGAGCTCGGTGTTGAGTCTAACGAGTTGCTGTTGACGTTCGCCGGTAATGCTTTCCAGTCGTTGCCACTCGCGTGCTTGGGGCAATCCGTAGCCTTCGTCCAATAGTTCGGCGGGCCGGCTGAGAAAGCCGCTGTTCGCAAGAATCCCCTCGAGCACTTTACCGGCCTTGGCCAGTTCGTCATTTTGCGCTTTGCTCAGGTACCGCTGTTTCAATTCATCCTGGGCGAGCAACAATTGGCGCCGCATCGATGCTTGTTCAAGCAGGAGCATCGCGGCACTCGCCCTAAGGTCGGATTTCTCGATCCATGGCGCGCGCGATTCGGCTGTTTGTCCGAGCCACTCTTCGACGGTTTTTTGCGGTACCGGTAGCCGTTCCTTCAGCACTTCGAACATCGACTGATAGCGATCGCGATAGGAGTCGAAACGATAGCCAAGCCGTAACGCTTCCTTGGTGTTCTTCAGAGGCCCGTCATCGGCAATTCCGCGGGCGATCAGCAGCTCGAGCAGGCCGTTGGGCATGATGCTGTCCAGGGCGCCCAGATCATCGCGGGCGAGACCTCCACGCAGCAGTTTCAAGGTCTCCACTGCGCAGTTGTTCGAGAGGAAGTAGTAGTCGCCGTCGTAGCCCCAGTGAATCTCGGCGGAGCGTTCCACCAGTGCGGCGATTTCTTGCCGGTCCAGGCGCAATGGCACTGACGCGAGACTACGCATTTCCACTTTGGTGTACTCGTCGATGACCTGTGCCAGAGGCAGAAAAAAGAGACGGGACGGGTAATTGCCGGTCAGGCCGTCCCAGCTCGAGATCTGGACGTCATTCACAAACGCGCGATACGAAAGCACGAGGTGTTGATCGAGATCGAGACGGCAATCCGGACCGCGTGGCCGATCCGGTGCGCAGATCACCAGGCGCAGCATGCTATGGCCCCAGCGACTGGCCCAGGCTGTATTGGATTCCGCGAATAGGTAATCGATCTCGTAGACGCGTTCTGGATCAATCCTACCCAGGGGCGCTTTGCCGAAATCCCGGCCCGCATTGAGGAAGGCATAACCCGAAGGGCACGTATCGCGCTTGGTCGGCTGCCAGCCAAAATGGTTGGCAAGAAAGCGATGGAGCGAAGGCCGGCGGCACGCGTAGCTCGGGTCGAGCAGAAAATATTCCATGTTGACGGCAAGGTATTCCCGCGGGTTCGCCAACTCATAGACGTCAGGGCTGCGAACGTCCTGGCCATTTCGATGTTCACGCTCACCACGGGTACCCACTTGCTGTTGCCAGCCCGCAAGGTCCAGAAAGCGCGGATCGTCACTGAGCGTGAAGCGGCGTGAGGTTTGACCTCGACATGCCTCCGGCAGTCCGATAGGGCCGCTGGTGCTTTGCTGGCGCCGACACTGCTGTTCGCGCCGACGCTCATCAGGCGTCCATAGCCGCGAACGATCGTACAGGTGAGTCAGTTCGTGAAGTACGGTAGCCAACAACTCTTGGCGCACGGTGCCGTGAGGGCGGTCAGTGGCGGTCGTCGCCGCACCGCCATCCGCCAGTGACGGCAGCAAGCGCGCATTGAGCGCGAGTGCATCCAGCCGCGTGATCTGTCCGTATGCGTCTTCTGGAAGATTGGCCGTCCACTCGATGGTAACGGCGCGATCCAGGCGTTCGATGAACGCGGGAGGTAACGCTGCGGCTGCTTCGTCGAGAAGCGCTTGCGAAGCGGCACGCTGCGCCGACGTCAAGCCGTCCGTGCTTAGTTCCAGACGCAGGCCGGCCAGCGATTGGCTACAAAAGAGCGCGGCCGCTAGCCAAAGAAATAAACGTTGCAAAGGACGGCTTCTTATCAGATTGCCAGGATCGCTTCCGCGAGCGTCTGATCGTCAACTTCATTGGCATCAGGCAGCTTTGCCCGTAGCGCGACGAAAGCGGCTTCAAGGCGGGCCCCGCGAATATTGCCTTGCGAGGCAACGAAGCTCGCTGCGTCATCCCGCGCTTCCACGACCACCTTCATGTCGCGTATGGATGTCGTCGTATCGGAAGTGAAGTTGATACTACGATCCAGCGCGCGAACGATGATATTGCTGGTCGCTACCAGCGTTTGCGCGTGGGCAGAAAGGGGAAGCGCGGCAACGATCAGGGCTGCAGCGTACAGCGAAGGGCGCATAGGGGAGGTACTCCTGAACAGGAAGCGACCCAGGCATAGGTCGCACCGGTTTCACGTTCGGTCAAAGATCACAGGGTAAGAATGGCTTGAGCGAGTTGCAGGTCGTTAGCGTGAAGCGAAGGCTGCAGCGCGCGGATGTGCGCCATGGCTGATTCCAGTCTCACACCACGAACTTCTCCGTTGGAGGCAACGAAGCTTGCGGCATCTTCTCGTGCTGCCAATACGCGCTTGTCATCGCGAAACGAGGAGCTCACATCCGTAGTCGCCTGAAGCGATTCACCGAGGCCGTGAACGAGTGTGTCGGTCGTTGCGATGAAGCTGCTGGCGAACGCGAAGGGGGTGGTGGTCAGTAACGCTGCGGCAGCGAATGCGCGGAGGGTTTTCATATCCGATGTCCTATCCAGAAAACAGATGCGCCTTACGGCAACCATCGGACGGATTTTGCCATGAAACGTTCACACGGAAAGGGCGATCGATCGCACGTTGCCCAGATAGCAAAAGCCCCGCTTTGCATTGCGGGGCTTGCTACAGCACATCACCTGAATTGCCGGTGATCGAACTCATCGCCAGAATGGCTTGCGAAGTTCAGCATTGCGCTGGGCTTCAGTGATTCCAGCGTCTGCAAGGAGGCGGGCATCGAGGCGCGCGAGCTGATGGCGGCTGATGACGCGACGCTGCCATACGGAAAGAGTGGAGAGGATACCTTGAGCTTTAGGCGACGCTTCAAGGCTGCCGGCGAAGAACGAAGTATCAACGGTGCGTTGCATGGTGCTTTCCTTCCGCTGCTGCGGAGCAAGTGGTCTTTGGCTGAGGTAATGATCCGCCTTTGTTACCTTTGCGCGTAGCCACAGCTGGGAAGAATTGTAGCGTTTTGCTTAAGTGTTACCGGTGACTGTACTGTTACCGATTGAAGCAACTGTATTGTTAGTGATCTTATATGGTGCATGAACGGGCGCTCAGAAGAGGTTTCGGCCCATTTATGTTGCACGTTACCAATACAGTTTCGACGTAGTAACAAGGTACAGTACTGATCAGATCCCGTTTTGCAGAAGATATTTCTGTGTAGACGGATTCAGACGAGAAAATAACCTGAAAAGCCGATACACGCCGCATCGATGTAATGAAGAGGACCAGCTGCACCAGAAAATTGTGTGTTGGAAGAAGACTATTCCCGCAACCTATCAGGTCATTCGTACCGAGGTCCGCCCGTGAGGACGGCTCGCTACGAACATCAACATCTACGTTCAACGGCATCGACTGTAGAGCTGATCGATCAGCTATAGGGAGGCGTACTTAGCTGTCTAGCTTCCGTTGCCAGGGTGTAGATAGCGGCGTCCAGCTTGTCCAACGCTTGCTCCGCGCCAGGGTCATTTTGTTTCAGCAGCGTCTCGCATTGCTGGCAGGCGTGACGCAGTTGAGGCGTTCCGCAATAGCGCGTTGCACCGTGCAAGCGGTGCACGCGCTCTATCAGGGCTTCCCGATCCTGCTTATCCCGAGCCTGGCGTATGGCCTGCCGGTCTGTATCGAGCGAGGCGAGCAACATGTCAAGCATATCGGCGGCAAGATCGGCTTTTCCGGCAGCTAAACGCAGGCCTTCTTCGGGATCCAGAACAAGTATCTCGCTGCGTTCTGGTGACGCGAGCTCAATAGTGCGCTTGTCGAGGGACTGCAAAGACAGGCCTGTCCATTTCAAAACGACTTGCCCGAGTTGCCGCTCGTTGATCGGCTTCGTCAGGTAATCGTCCATCCCCCCCTGAAGCAACTGTCGACGTTCGTTAGCCAGCGCATGCGCCGTGAGCGCGACGATAGGTGTTGCACGAGTCCCGTTCAGCGCCTCCCGTCGGCGGATTTCATCGGTGGTCTGGCGTCCATCCATTCCCGGCATCTGTACATCCATGAACACGAGGTCGTATTCCTCGTCCTCCATGGCTTCGAGCGCCGCTAGACCACTTTCGACCGCCTTTACCTGCGCGCCCATGTCGCCCAACAAAGTATGTACGAGCAATAGGTTGGCGGGGTTGTCATCGACACACAGTATGCGGGGTGCGCGACCCTGGGTTACTTGTCGGGAGCGGTAGGTGACATCTGTGGACAACAGGGCAGAGAGCCCCTTTTGCAACTTCATCGTGCAGGCGGGTTTAGCCTGAAGTTGCAATCCTGCATCCGGCACGCAGCCGTGGAAGAGCGACTGCTCGGTGGTCGGGCAGAGGAGCATGGTCCGGCAGCCCATGTGCTCCAACATCTCGACGTGGCCGCGCGATTGTTCCGGATTCAGTGATGGCGTGCTTACGCATAAGAGCGCCAGATCCGGTGCTCGCCCGCCGTTACGGAGTTGCTTCGCCATGTCGGCAAGTGCGTCGATCGAGTCGAACCCCTGCACGTGGAGGCCGAACTCTTCCAACTGATGCTGAATAGCCTGGCGGGCCAATTCATGTGGTTCGAACAAGAGGATACGGCGGTCGTTGAGCGCGGACCGCACGACCTCGTCGCCGTGCTCCTGGGCTTTCGGCAGGGTGAGGCTGATCCAGAATTCCGAGCCCTCGTCAGGACTGCTCTCTACACCGATTTCGCCCCCCATCTGCTCGATCAGGCGTTTGGAGATGACCAGGCCCAGTCCAGTGCCACCAGCCTGACGCGACATGGAGTTGTCAGCCTGGCTGAAGGCTTGGAAGAGGGCGTGCAAGTCATCCTCGGAAAGGCCGATACCTGTGTCCTGGACACTGATGCGAAGCTGGGCGTGATCTTCGGCATCTTCTTCAACCATGGCGCGCACGACGATGGACCCGTCGTAGGTAAACTTGATTGCATTGTTGACGAGGTTGGTAAGGACCTGCTTCAGGCGCAATGGATCGCCGATGAGGTGGAGCGGGGTATCGCGGTAAACGAGGCTAACCAGTTCCAGCTGTTTCGCGTGGGCCGAGGGCGCCAGGATGGTCAGCACATCTTCCAACAGGTCGCGCAAATTGAAGGGGATGTGCTCGAGCATCAGCTTGCCCGCCTCGATTTTCGAGAAGTCGAGGATCTCGTTGATGATGCTGAGAAGGCTATCTGCCGACTTCTCGATCGTATTGAGGTAATCCTGCTGACGCGAGGTCAGCTCGCTCTTCTGTAGCAGATTGGTGAAGCCGAGGATGCCGTTCAATGGCGTGCGAATCTCGTGGCTCATGTTAGCCAGGAATTCCGACTTGATGCGGCTGGCCTCGAGGGCCTCCTTGCGGGCCAGATCGAGTTCGATATTTTGGATCTCGATCGTTTCCAGGGTTTGGCGCAGGTCTTCGGTCGCTTGGTCTACATTGTGCTGCAGTTCTTCCTGCGCGTTTTGAAGCGCTTCCGCCATGCGGTTGATGCCCGCCGCGAGTTCATCCAGTTCGTGGCTCCCGAGAGGGGGCAGCCTGGTCTCGAGACGTCCCTCCTTAAGTTGCGCGACGCCTTGCTTGATACGCCACAGCGGCTCATTGATCGCACGGCTCATGCGCAAGGCCGTCAAAGCGGTGACGATGAGGCCCGTAACGATCAGCAGCAGACTCGCGCACAGGCTGCGGTAACCACGAATCAACGTGCCGTGGTGCGAGACCTCCAGCTCTACCCAGCCAATCAACTCGTCGCTGTCCGCAGGCGCGGCGTCATCAGCCAGCATGCGGTGGCTTTGTAAAACAGGGAGCAGGAAGCGGCTGGCATCACTGCCGCTCAATAACGACAGGTGCAGGCCGTCGCTGGCGGGCGCTTCCGTCATCATGCTTGGGCCGGCATGGGCCAGGCGTTTGCGTTCCGGCTGCAGAAAACTCACGGCGCGGACGTCCGGTTGCTCGAGCGCGGTACTCGCTATGCGCTGCAGTAACGCCGCGTCGCCTTTTTGCAGTGCGGGTGCTGCGAGTGGTGCGAGTTGCTCGGCGATCATCTGGCCGCGTTGCAGCAGCTGACGCTGCATATCCGACAGCTGCATCCAGATGAAATACCCACCCAGCACTAAGGCCAGCATGCTGGTTGGCAGCAGGGTAAGCATCAACACCCGACCCTTTATGCCGAGATCCTTGAACATCTAATGGACTCCACGCGTTTTGGGCAGTGTAACGGCTTGTGTGGAGCTAAGCTGCAATGGTTTTCGAAGTTCGCTGTGCGAGCGTAGAATCATTCTCATTTTTTGCGAGTGCATCATGCTTTCAGCGAACCGCTCTAGTGCGCGCATCCTGGCGATTGAGGATGACCCTGTCCTGGCCGCTCACCTTGTCGAACATCTGTCCGAGCGGGGGTTCCAGGTCGCCCTTGGCAAGAACGGTGAGCAGGGTTTGGCGCTGGCAAATGCGGGTGCATACGACCTCATTCTCATGGACATCTTGATGCCCGGCGCAAGCGGGCTCGAGGTATTGGCTTCGCTACGGGAAGCGAAGGGGACGCCCGTCATCCTCATGTCGGCGCTCGGTGCTGAGCAGGATCGCATCGCCGGATTCAGTCAGGGGGCGGACGACTACTTACCGAAGCCGTTCAGCATGAGCGAACTCGACGTTCGCATCGAAGCCGTTCTACGACGCGTGGCTTACGAGCGGGGTGAGAACGAGCGCCAGCCCCATGATCCTGACCTCAACTTCGATGACAGCCGGAGCGACGTACGCTACGCGGGCGCCTGGGCAAAGTTGACGCCAACCGAGTTTCGTTTGTTGGAGCTGTTCTCTCGTCATGCGGAAGAAGTCCTGAGCAAGGCGTTCCTTTACCAGCAGGTCCTGCATCGCGGGTATGCGCAACATGACCGCAGTTTGGACATGCATGTCAGCAACATTCGCCGCAAGCTGCAAAAGCTCGGCTATGGCGGACGTCGTTTGGAGTCGGTTTGGGGCCGAGGATACGTATTGACTCGTCCGGAAAGCTGACATGCTCAATCGTCACTCGCTGTTCTGGAAATTGGTGGGTGTGCTTGCGCTGTTCTGCCTATTGGTCGTCAGCTTTAACGTCGATATCGAACGGCGGCTGAACGAGGCGACGTCGCGCTTGCCGCGCTCTGTACAGGATGTTCTGCACAGTTACGCCGATGAGGCCGATGCGATCCTACGGCTACAGGGACCTGACGCGTTGGCCCAGTATCTGCGCGAGCTTCGCTCCCGGGAGGGCGTCTGGGCGGCCGTGGTGGACGCAGAGCAACGCTCGTTGTCATCCGAGCCATTAACGGAAGAAGAGTGGGAGCGGCTGAGTTTTGTCCGTCCGCTCGACGGTTTGATGGGGCGTCCGGGCTCCCAGCCGACGTTCTTCGTTCCCTTCGACAGCGGCAAGTCGCGGCTGGTGATGGAATTGCCCGACCGGCTCAACCCGCGCGCGAATCTTGCGCTCTGGAAAACGTCGCTGACGCGCGTCTTGCCGACAGGCCTCGCAGTCGTACTTGGCATTCTGCTGTACCGACTGTTCATCGCGCCGCTAGTTGCCCTGCGACGTCAGGCCAACGCCCTAAGCGAAAACGACCTCACGGCGAGAGCCGGCGCGCGGATGACGCGCCGCAAGGACGAATTGGGTGAGCTGGCGCGCGCCTTCGACCATATGGCCGATCGGCTCGAAGCAACGGTTAGTTACCAACGCCGGCTGCTCCGAGACCTTTCCCACGAGTTGAGAACGCCATTGAGTCGGCTGCGTGCGGCGAGCGAGCGCGCAGAGGACGGCGATGCGTTGCGCGTCCGCCTCGACCGTGAGGTCGAAATCATGCAGCGCCTGGTGGAAAACTCGTTGGAGCTGGCGTGGATGGATTCCGAGCGCCCTCGTCTGGAAGTCGAGCCCATCCGAATCTCGCAGCTATGGGAAATGCTGGCTGAAGACGCAGCGTTCGAAACCGGCATTGTGCGTAGCCGCTTGAAGTGCGAGGTCGACGATGACTGCATCGTCTCCGCCAACCTGTCGAGCCTAGCTCAGGCATTGGAAAATCTGCTCCGAAATGCAATACGCCATTCGCCCGAAGAGGGATGTATCGCGCTGCGCGGTGTTCGGAAGGCCGAAGCTTGGCACCTGATGTTGGTCGATCAGGGCCCTGGAGTGGATGAAGAACGTCTCGAATTCATGTTCGAGCCCTTCGCCCGCCTGGACAGTGCCCGCCCCGGCGATGGTGGTTTCGGTCTGGGACTGAGCATTGCTCGGCGTGCGATCGAGCTACAAGGCGGGCAGCTATGGGCGACGAATAGGGAGCCTGGGGGGCTGGCCATGCACATCCAGTTACCCGCAGCTGGCCGATGAATTATTCCGATCAGTGTAAATGATCTTTACTAGCAACTGACAATGAATATCATTCGCCTCCGATTTGGCGTCGTCTAGCCCTTTGGAAAGGGCCACTACGCCTTTTTTCGCGGTAGCCATCGGAGGGAACACATTGAAGATCAGGAATCGTAAGCACACCTTGGCAATGGCTGTAGCGATGGCTATTGGCGCGCCAGGTACGGTGGCCGCGCAGGCGTTGGACATTGGCGGCACCGAACGCGCTGAAGCGCTAGAGCTCGGTACGACCACCGTCCGCAGCGCGTCAGGTTTCGAACAGAACATTGCAGATGCACCGGCCAGCATTTCGGTGGTTTCGCGTAAAGAGCTGGAAAAGCAGTCCTACAGCGACATTACCGACGCGATGAAAAACATCCCTGGAGTCTATGTCACTGGCGGGGGCGGCATGCAGGACATCAGCATCCGCGGAATGACGGCGGCCTATACGCTCTACCTTATCGACGGCAGGCCCATATCCGCAGGGCGCTCGGTCAATACGAATGGGTCCGACGGCGGCAAGCAAATTGCGCTTCCGCCGCTGTCGATGATCGAACGCATCGAAGTCATCCGTGGGCCCATGTCATCGTTGTATGGGTCCGAGGCGATGGGTGGCGTGGTGAACATCATCACCCGTAAGTCCGGGAACGCATGGCACGGCAGCCTCAATACCGAATACACGCGCTCGCTTAACGATCTCAGCAACGACGGTAAGCAGGTGGACCTGTTCGCTGGCGGCGCGCTGGTGCCCGATTTGCTCGGGCTGCAACTCAACGGCTCGTACGTGAATACCGTGGAAAGCGACTACTCAGGTGGCGGCGACTCTGCAGAGAGCACCCCGGACAGTACCAACAAGAAGGGCGGCGCGCGGCTGTATTTCACGCCGAACGATCAAAACGAATTCGGCTTCAGCTACGACTCGGCGACGCGCCGCTACACGCACACGCCCGGCAGGAGTGTCGCCGAGGATGCAACGCGTTCCACGACGCGCTACGACAAGGACGTCTACGTCATTTCGCACGACGGCAACTATGGCGATGTTCTGCTCAATACCTATCTTCAGCACGACATATCGGACCGCGTACAGACATCGACCAAACGCGAGCGGGTGAGCATCCTCAATTCCCAGGGCACCTGGTTCCTGGGGCGCCACACCCTGACGTTCGGCGGGCAGTACAAGAACGAAAGTTTCGTTGACGAGACCAATGGGCTGCTGACGTCGAATGTCGACGGCGCGGTCAAGAAGGTGGACCGCTGGCTGGCGGCCCTGTACAGCGAAATCGAATGGGGCATCCTCGATAACTTCTCGGTCACCACGGGCCTGCGCTACAACGACGACGAATTGTTCGGCGGACACCTGTCGCCACGTGTTTACGGCGTCCATCACGCGACGCCCGAATTGACGTTCAAAGGCGGCGTGTCGACCGGCTATCTCCAGCCCAGCCTTACCTCCGCTACCGAAGGGTTTGGGCGCGGCACGGGCGGTGGTGGATCGCCTGTACCGCATCCGCGCGCACTCATCATTGGTAATTCCGAGCTCGAACCCGAAACCAGTACGAGCTATGAATTCGGTTACGTCTACGACGACAAGGCGCTCGGTTTGAATACCAGCCTCATGTTGTTCCATACCGAATACAAGGACAAAATCGCCGAATTCCGCACCTGTGAAACGCCGAATTCAACGGCGGTCAGAAACGACCCCTCGGCGTGGAGCTGCCCGTTCGGTGGCAACAACTATCTGTTCTTGAGCACGCAGCGAAACATCAGCGAGGCGATGATGCAGGGGGTGGAGTTCACCCTGGATTACGCCCTGCGCGACGATTTGGATTTCCGTACCAGCTACACCTTCACCGACTCTGAGCAGAAGAGCGGCGACTTCAAGGGCGATCCACTGAACAAGGTGCCTCGGCACATGTTCAACGCGGGGTTGGACTGGGATGTGACGGAAAAATTGGGCAGCTGGGTCCAGTACAACTACCGCGGGAAAACCAGTGACTACTTAAGCCGCGTCAGCATGTCGGACGGTACCCCGGGGTATGGTTTCGTGGACGTCGGGCTCGTTTATCAGCTGACGCGGAATATCGATCTCAAAGGCGGGCTGTACAACGTCGCGAACAAAGAGGTCAGCAACGACGAATACGGCGTCGTGCTCGATGGGCGCCGACTCACGGTGGGTTTGACTGTTGATTTCTGACCTTGCGGCGATCAGCAGGGGCGTGGCCGGGCGTGCATTGCTATGAGATTTACAGGCCGTTCGGCAGGCGCCGCATTGTTGCGTAGGACCGATCGGCTAGACGCCAATCCAAAGCTATTCCTGATTCCTGTAGGAGCCCGCTTGCGGGCGATCTGGCGCGATGCCGGTCCACCCGGCCAGTCATCTCCATGCAGGAGCAGACGGGCCTGCGATGGAGGTGTGCACCTTACTGGAGGGTGTTGCTTGCGATTGGCAATGGCTCCAGTACCCAATTGGCAGATTTGTATAGTATGTAAATGATGTTTACTACTATTTGATAATGAATATCATCCAGGCCCGGTGAATCTTAGCGTCTACGCAGAAAGTTCCATTTGAAGGGCAAAGGGAACGCTCGCGCTCGGCGATTACGAAGTCGTTCATGGGGGAACGGAATGGAACCTAAATTCAAGCCGAGTTTGTTGGCTACTGCAGTTTTTCTGGCGTTTGGTGCGCCTGCTATGGCTCAGGGCCAGACTCTGGAGCTGGGGATCGACGATGTGACCGTGGGCGAGGATCGCACGGATAGTGTGTTACCCGCTGATGGATCGAGCGAGGCGCTTCAAGTTGAGGAAACGCGTGTTATCGGCACTGCCGAACAAGAGCTGAAGCAAGCGCCTGGCGTTTCACTCATCACCGCCGAAGACATCAAGAAGCGTCCGCCGGTAAACGACCTTTCAGACATCATCCGCAAGATGCCAGGTGTCAATCTCACCGGTAACAGTGCCACCGGTCAGTACGGCAACAATCGCCAAATCGACCTGCGCGGTATGGGACCGGAGAACACGCTCATCCTCATTGATGGAAAGCCCGTGAGCTCGCGAAACTCCGTGCGTATGGGACGTAGTGGCGAACGCAACACTCGCGGCGACACCAACTGGGTGCCGGTCGATGCGGTCGAGCGTATCGAGGTTCTGCGTGGCCCGGCTGCGGCTCGTTACGGTTCCGGTGCAGCCGGTGGTGTGGTGAACATCATCACCAAAGCTCCAACTGACAAGCACAGCGGCTCGGTCACGGCATACACCAATATTCCTGAAGACAGTGCCGAGGGAGATACCCGGCGCATTGGCTTCAGCCTTACCGGCCCCATCGTCGACTCGCTGTCGTATCGCCTGTACGGCAACGTGAACAAGACCGATGCAGACGACTTGTCTCTGAACGAAGAGTATTCCGCAGGCGTTACTCCGCCCGCGGGTCGGGAGGGCGTCCGTAACAAGGATGTCAACGGGCTGTTGCGTTGGGATCTTGACCCCCAGCAGACCCTCGAATTCGAGGGCGGCTTCAGCCGCCAGGGGAACATCTACGCAGGTGATCGAGGTGTCAGCAGTGGTGGCTCCGAGCTTTTGAACGAGCTGGCCAATAGTGGCAAGGAAACGAACACCATGTACCGTCAAAGTGCGTCCATCACGCACCGAGGTGATTGGGATTTCGGAACTTCCCAGGTCGTTGCTTCCTACGAAAACACGCGCAATCGCCGCGTCAACGAGGGCCTGGCAGGAAGTTCGGAAGGAAGCCCGAATACCGGGGAATCGGTTTCTGAGCTCAAAGCCTATCGCCTGGCTGGCGAAGTAAACCTCCCATTGCAGTTTGCTTTCGAGCAGGTTTTGACGGTGGGCGCGGAAGCGACACGAGACGAACTGGATGATCCTTATTCGATGAGTCAGAACGCCAGTAACGGCGTCGTTGTGCCTGGTGCCGATACGGGTGTTCGCTCCGGCGAGACCGATGCGGATAACTATGCCGTATTCGTCGAGGACAACATCGAGCTGACCTCTCGCTGGATTCTTACCCCAGGTGTGCGCTTCGACCAGCACAGCGAGTTCGGCAGCAACTGGAGCCCGAGTCTTAACAGTTCCTACAAAGTTACGGACACCGTAACGCTGAAGGGCGGTGTCGCGCGTGCGTTCAAAGCACCGAACCTGTACCAGTCGAACCCCAATTACCTGTATTTCTCCATGGGTAACGGATGCCCGATCAACACGGGGAATCTGGGTGCAGGTTGCTACGTACAAGGCAATGACAATCTGGATGCCGAGACAAGCCTGAACAAAGAGTTGGGTATCGCTTATGACAATGCCGGGTGGAGCGCCGGGTTGACGTATTTCCACAACGACTACAAGAACAAGATCGTCGCCGGCATGGGCAACGGCTCCGATCCTGTCGCTGTAGTGCCGGGGAATCCGACGGCGACGAACCCGAATCCACTCGGGCAAGTATTCCAGTGGGAAAACGCATCCAAGGCCGTCGTTTCGGGCTGGGAAGGCAATATCAACGTCCCATTGCTGGGTGTCGAGGGAGAGATCCTGAGCTGGAACAACAACTTCACGTACATGATCCAGAACATCAACAAAGAGACGAGAGAGCCGCTTTCGGTCATTCCGAAGTACACGGTTAACTCGATGCTGGATTGGGCGGTAACTCAGTCGCTGGATCTTTCTTTCAGCATGACCCACTACGGTAAGCAGGAGCCGCGCAGGCTGAACTCCCAAGGCGGGCAGGCGACTGACGCGGAGCTGGGCGAGCGCGAGCGCTATACCATCTTCGGCATTACCGCCAACTACGAGTTGGATGAAACATGGCGCTTCACCACAGGTATCAGCAACATGTTCGACAAGCGTCTTTACCGTGAAGCGAACTCGAGCGGAGCCGGAGCGAATACGTATAACGAGCCCGGTCGTGCGTACTTCGCCTCTGTGACGGCGTCGTTCTGATACCGATCGCTTACCCATCGAGACAGCTCCGCCAGGTTATGCCTGGTGGAGCTTTGTTGTGAGTTGACATGTCACTTTGGACTGACGGCTACTTAGCCGATTACCCCTATCCGCACCATGTCCAGCCCGAGCTATCGCCGAGCTGGATCGTTTCCGTTATGGGTGCGCTTGGCCAGCACGCGCCTGACATTGCCAAGGCTTTTCGGTATTGCGAGTTGGGTTGTGGCCAAGGCCTCAACAGCCTTGTTCTCGCTGCTTCGAACCCATCGGGGCAGTTTTTGGCCGTCGATTTCAACAGCCGGCACATTGAACACGGCCAACGCCAGGCTTCAGCCGCCGGATTGACCAATCTGGAATTTAGCCAGGCGAGCTTTTCGACGCTTGCAGACAGCTATGACGGGGAGGGCTTCGACTTCATCGTCCTGCATGGCGTGTATTCCTGGATATCGCCAGACAACCGCAGCGCGATCCGCCAGTTCATCGCGCAGCATCTCAAACCGGGCGGCGTCGTCTACCTCGCGTATATGACGCATCCGGGAATGTCGGCGATGATCGCCGCTCAGCGAGCGCTTTGGCAGATCGCACAGCAATCATCCGGCGATCCAGCGGATCGCTTGCGTGCAGGATTATCGGCGATCCGCCAGTGGCAGGATGCCGGTGCTGGTTATTTCGTCGATCATCCTGACGTTGCACGCAGGCTGGAGCGCGCTGACAGCGAAGATATGGCGTTTTTGGCCCACGAACTGCTTTGTGAGCATTGGACGCCGTTTCATGTCGGAGAAGTGATCACCGAGTTCGCCGGGTTGGGATGCAGGCTGGTCGGCAGTGCGACGCCGCTGGAAAACATCGATAGCCTGTCTTTACCGGGCAATTGCATACCGGTGCTCGAAGGCTTATCAGATACCCCTAAGCGTGAAGCGTTCAAGGACATCGCACGTAACCAATCCCAGCGGCGTGACCTGTACACGCGTAATCCAGATGCGATGGCTTCGGACGAGCACCGTGATGTACTGCTGAACAGTTGTTGGGTCGGGCTGCCAAGCGCTTCAACCAACGACACGTTGGAATTCGAAACACGTATTGGTCCGATACCCGCTGATCCGCAGCTGTTCACTCCACTGCTGGCCGCGTTGAGGCAGAGCGCCTGGAGCTTTGCCGAGCTGGCGCGGCTTCCAGCACTCCAAGGCCGGATATCCGGGATTAGCCCTGCGTTGCAGATGCTTGCCTGGGCGGGCCATGTGCACCCGCTACGGCATGGCGCAGTCGATGTAGATCGATGTCACGCGTTGAATCGGATCATTAGCGAGGGCGTTTTGTGCGGAGAGCATTACACGCATCTAGCGGCACCTAGCTTAGGTGCTGGTATCGCGGCTGACACCATTGAAATGGCAGCCGCTCGTGTTCTGCTGGATCACCCTCAACTACGCGGCAGGGCCTTATGCGAAACGACGGCGGCCTTGCTTCGGCGTTTGGGTTGGCGAGCGGTCGAGAGCCCGGGTGAACAGCTGGAGGCGAGACTGCAACGTTTTGAACGGGATACGCTGCCGGTCTGGCAGCAGCTTGGAGTGGTGGGAGCGTGATGTTCTGGATAAGGGTTTTCTTTGTATTGCTAAGCACGGTGAGTACCGCAATGGCCCGACCTGACCTGTCCAAGCCTGTCGGCCCAACGATCGCTGATCAGGGCTCAGCTCATTATCGCTTCTCCCATTTCGATCTGGACTCGGTGGATGGCGAGCGCCACTACCGTATTTGGGTGGCTGAGCCAAAACGCGATGCGCCGCCCAGCGGCTATCCGGTGATCTATCTGCTCGATGGTAATGCTGCGCTCGCGACGCTGGATGAGGCGCTGCTAAGCGAAATGAGCCGTGCCGAGCCGCCGGTGATCGTGGCGATCGGCTACGCCACCGATCTACGGTTCGACACGACAGCGCGTGCGTATGACTACACGCCGCAGTTGCCGGGTGGTCAGCCCGTCGTCGACGACATCGTTCGGGAACGTAAAGGCGGCGGGGCAGATACCTTTCTCGATCTGATCGAAGGCCAGATCAAGCCGCGGGTGTCGTCGATTGCGCCCGTGGACCTGAAACGGCAGACGCTCTGGGGGCATTCCTACGGTGGGCTGTTCACGTTACACGCATTGTTCACGCGACCTCAGTCGTTTCAGTCCTATGTCGCTGCTGATCCCTCGATCTGGTGGCAAGAGGG
The DNA here is from genome assembly GCF_014647635.1 of Pseudomonas matsuisoli. Taxonomy (GTDB): domain Bacteria; phylum Pseudomonadota; class Gammaproteobacteria; order Pseudomonadales; family Pseudomonadaceae; genus Pseudomonas_P; species Pseudomonas_P matsuisoli. Next base: position 312,066 of record NZ_BMPO01000003.1, on the reverse strand, counting down.
CTACATCCTGAACGAGGAAAAAGGTTTCGCGCCGCCGCCGTCACCGATTCGGGTGACATTGATGAGGGGTATGGCGGAGCGCGTACGGGACAACGATAGCGACGCGGTTTCCGCCGTCGTGAAAGCCCGGCGCAAGGCCACCGAGTCGGTACCGCCAGATGCGGCGGCGCGGCTGGCCGAAAGGCTGGCGCGTTATTCGGGTGTCTCGGTGAGTTATAGAGCGTTCCCCGAACTAAGCCATGGCCCGATGTTGCCTGTATCGCTTGGGGAAACCCTGCGCTCGGTGGCGAGGGTATCGCCCGCAGGTAAATAAGGACATCGAGCTGCATCCGCAAACTGAACTTGCTTTTGATGCGCAGGGCTCGAAACTGTGTGTGGCTCGTTCGAATAATTGCCCTCAACCATGAAAATGCGTTGGGGGATTGTGCAAAATTCGGTCTTTTTCTCTGCCCCGGGAGCAGGGCGAAAGCATCGAGTCTGCCATTGTCGGCGAGGAAGTCGGCGTATCACCCATCTGTAGAGAAGGACTCCGCGTGAATTTCACAGTTTTCAAATACGCTCGTCGTCTAACAGGTCGCTTGGCCTTGGTCGGCTTGATCGGAATGGCGTCGTTGGGTGCAGCGGCCGAGGGTCGCTCGGTCGATACGGCTTTTGGCAAGGTGACCCTGGAGGGGACGCCGACACGTGTCGTCGCGTTGAGCGAGAATGCGCTGGATGTCGCCGTTTCCGTTGGCGCCAAACCGGTTGGAAGCGTTGCCACCCGGGGCGGTAACGATATTTCCGCCTACCTGAAGGATAAGGTCGGTGACATCAAGATCGTGGGAACGGCTCGCCAAACGAACCTGGAGTCGGTGTTTGCACTCAAGCCCGATTTGATTCTGGCACCGCCGGATCTCGCTAAGAACGAATACGAAAAACTCAGCATGATCGCGCCGACCATTGTGCCGAAAGCGACATCCTTTCAGGATTGGCGCATCAATGTAGAACTCTATGGCGCTGCGCTTGGCAAAGAAGCCGAAACCGGTGCGTCGATCAACCGAATCGACAACCGTATCGAGGCGCTGAAAGCGCATATCACGCCGGGCCAGGTGGCTTCCGTCGTGCGCTGGAATCCTCAAGGTCCCGGCATCATGTCCGCCCACCTTTTTGTGGGCCAGTTGCTCAAGCAGCTGGGTTTCAAGCCCACCGCAATGGCGGAGGAATTGCAGAGCAAGCCTCACAGCGACCCGTTGAGCCTGGAAAACCTGTCCCGCATCGATGGCGATTGGCTGTTTCTGTCCACGCTCAACGCCGACGGCGAGCAAGCACTGCAGACCGCGCGCCAGCAACCGGCGTTCTCGCGGCTACGTGCGGTCAGCGAAGAGCGTGCGGTCAGCGTCGACGGCCAGATCTGGTCGAGCGGTGCAAGCGGCCCGTTGGCGGTGAATGTTATTCTCGATGACGTCGAGAAGGCGGTCTCCGCGCAATGATTCAAGCGGGTAAAGGCGCTCGCTTCTCGCTGTCCGGAGCGCTGTTCTGCTGCGTGGTGGTATTGCTGGTGCTGTGTTTCGTCAGCCTTCTGGTCGGGGCGGGTGAGGTGGGGCCCGTTCGAAGCTTGCATGCTTTGCTTTCCTCGGGCGACGGCGAAGCCCGCTTCGTCATCTCCGAATTGCGCCTGCCACGCACGCTGTTGGGCCTCGTTGTCGGCGTGGCTTTGGGGGGCGCGGGCGTCGTGCTGCAGTCAGCCACACGTAACCCGCTCGCCGAGCCTGGGCTTCTGGGGGTCAGTGCCGGTGCGTCTTTCGCCGTCGTGTTGGCGATCGGTTTGGGCGCCAGTGCTGCCACTCTTAATCTGGGCGTCGCTGTTCTGGGGGCGTTGGCGGGGTGCCTGCTGGTTTTACTGGTCAGCCAGGTACGTGGCGTCGGCGATGACCCTGTGCGACTGGTGCTCGCGGGGGCCGCGTTCTCTGGCATCCTGACTGCGATCAGCTCGTTGATCCTTCTAAACGATCAACGCAGTGCCGACGAAATCAGGTTCTGGATCATTGGCGCGCTTGCCGGGCGGCCGCAGGATGCCTTGATCTGGAGTACGCCAGGTGCGCTGTTGGGGTTGTTGATCCTGATGCCATTGATTCAGCCGCTTTCGGCGTTGGCACTGGGTGAGAAGATGGCGACGGGACTGGGACATCATCCTGCATTGACGCGGTTCGGTGCTCTGACCGGGGTAGCTGTCCTCGTGGGGACAGCTACCGCCGCCGCCGGCCCGATTGCGTTCATTGGTCTGGTGGTGCCCTTCGTTGCACGCCGGCTTGTCGGCCCCGACATTCGCCGCACGATTGGCGTGTCGTTGCTGCTCGGGCCGAGCATCATCCTGTTCGCCGATATCCTTTCGCGGCTGATCGTTCGTCCCTACGAGCTACCGATCGGTGTCATTACCGCCTTGATCGGCGCACCCGTATTGATTGCTGTCGTCCGCAGCCACAGGATTCCGACGTTATGAGTGTGTTTCGAGCGGCGACTCTGGTGGCACCGCCAGGACACTGGCTGTTGTCGTTGGGGGCTTGGCGCGTGCTGCTGCACCGGCGCGGCGTGATGGCGGGGCTGGGCTTGATCGCGGCCATCGCACTGCTCGCCGGCTTGAGTCTTGCGTCCGGCGCTGCGGGGCTCGACCCGTTGACGGCATTATTGGCGGCGTTCGGGTACGGTGAGCCGATGCACGTCTTCCTGGTTCAAGAGTTGCGCCTGCAACGCCTGGTCGCCGGGCTCCTCACTGGCGCGGCATTTGGCATCGGGGGTTGCCTGTTGCAGACCCTTGCACGCAATCGCCTGGCCACACCTGGGGTCATTGGCATCGATGACGGCGCCACCGCCTTTGCGGTGGCGTCCATCGTGGCGGTGCCGACGAGCCTTGCACCTTCAGCCTTGGCGCTCACGGGGGCCGCCACGGCTGCCGTTCTAGCGTTCGGCTTGAGCGCCGGTGCTGGCGCGCGAGGCTACCGCTTCATCATCGTCGGCATTGCCGTGGGTGCCGTGTTCGGTGCGTTGACCAACCTGATGCTTGCGCGCGCCGATATCGACGCCGCCAATGAGGCCTACCCGTGGACGGTAGGCAGTCTGAGTGCGCGGCCCGCGCTTTCCGTCTGGCTGCTGGGCGTGGGGTTGCTGCTCTGCTTGCCCCTGGTGAAATACCTCGGTGGGGTGCTGAACACCATGCGCTTTTCCGATAGCGTCGCTATCGGCCTCGGCGTGCGTTTGACCGCGATGCGGGTGATCACACTGATTACGACTGTATTGCTCACCGCCCTTGCCGTTGCGGTCGTCGGACCGGTCGGTTTGATCGCATTGGCCGCGCCGGAGGTTGCACGTTATCTCACGGGCCATCGGGGTGTGCCGGTCCTGTGTGCGGCCCTTGCGGGTGGTGCGCTCATGGTCGCTGCGGACTGGGCCGGACGTACGCTGCTCGCGCCGATCGAAATACCGGTCGGCGTGATCACTGCCATCGTGGGTGGGCCTTATCTCCTGTGGATACTGCTGCGTCAGCCCTCACGCCGACTGACATGAATTACGCCGTTCCGGGTCGAACTCAATGAACACCTCCAAGCTGTTTGTCTCCCACTCCAGCGTCGATGTCACGTTACATGCTGATCACTTGAGCTTGGGCTACCCTGGCGCGGCGATCATCGAAGACTTGTCGCTACGTATCCCCAAATGCCAGGTGACGGCCATCGTCGGGCCCAATGGCTGCGGTAAATCGACCTTGCTCGCCGGCCTTTCCCGGCTGCACAAACCCACCAGCGGCGCCGTGTTGCTCAATGAGCGGGTGATTACCGACATTCCCTCCAAGCAGGTGGCGCGTCAATTGGCGCTGCTGCCGCAGGAGGCCAGCGCGCCGGATGGGTTGACGGTGTCCGAGCTCATTCGCTTCGGTCGGCAGCCGCATCAAAGTTTGTTGCGGCAATGGTCGGAGGAAGACCAACTGATCGTGGATGAGGCCATGCGCGTCGCCGATCTAGTGGAGCTGGCCAATCGGCCCCTGGAGTCGATGTCCGGCGGACAACGGCAACGCGCATGGATCGCCATGGCCGTTGCCCAGCAAACGCCGTTATTGCTGCTTGATGAGCCCACCTCGGCGTTGGATCTGGGGCATCAGATCGAGGTCTTCGAACTCATCCGAGACTTGGCGGACGCAGGCAAGACCGTGGTGATGGTGGTGCACGACCTCTCCAGCGCCTGTCGGTATGCGGACTATCTGGTGGCCATGAAAGCAGGGCAGATCGTGGCCGAAGGGTCGCCGCTGGAGATCATTACGCCCGATCTGGTTGAGGCTCTGTACGACGTGCGCTGTACGTTGATCAGCGATCCCGTTAGCGGAACGCCGGTCATCGCTGGCGTAACGCGCAGATAAGCCGGCTTCGTTTCAATCGCTGCCGGCAGCGTTCCTGCGGTCGTCCCGGAGTAGGGCGAGCGCCGATTTGCCGGTATCATGACTGCCCTTTTTCAGCCGCCAGGACTCGATCGACGTCATGACCGCGCATTACCCTACGATCGCCGAATGCATTGGCAACACACCCCTGGTCCGTCTTCAGCGCTTGCCTGGCGAGACGAGCAATACGCTGCTGGTCAAGCTCGAGGGCAATAACCCCGCGGGCTCGGTCAAGGATCGACCGGCGTTGTCGATGATCGAGCGCGCTGAACTCAGCGGGGCCATCGAACCCGGTGACACGCTGATCGAAGCAACTTCCGGCAACACGGGTATTGCCCTGGCGATGGTGGCTGCGATCAAAGGCTATCGCATGAAACTGATCATGCCCGACAACATGAGTGCGGAGCGTAAAGCTGCCATGAGTGCGTACGGCGCCGAATTGATTCTTGTCACGCGTGAAGAAGGCATGGAAGGTGCGCGCGACCTCGCCTTGCGCATGCAAAACGAGGGACAGGGCAAGGTGCTTGACCAGTTCGGCAACGCCGATAATCCGGTCGCGCATTACACGGGCACTGGCCCTGAGCTGTGGCGGCAAACCGGCGGGGCGATCACGCACTTCATCAGCTCGATGGGCACCACCGGAACCATCATGGGTACCTCGCGTTACCTGAAGGAACAGAATCCGGCGGTTCAAATCGTGGGCCTGCAGCCGCAAGAGGGCGCCTCCATTCCAGGGATTCGTCGTTGGCCGGAAGCCTACCTTCCGAAGATCTACGACGCATCTCGTGTAGACCGGGTCGTGGACATGGGACAGGTCGAGGCGGAAACCACAATGAGACGTCTGGCACAGGAAGAGGGCATCTTCTGTGGCGTCTCGTCGGGCGGCGCTGTCGCTGCAATGCTGCGGCTTTCCAAGGAAGTCGAGAATGCCGTCATGGTCGCGATCATTTGCGATCGCGGTGATCGTTATCTATCCACAGGCGTGTATGACCCGCGTTGAAATGAGCAGGATGGGCTATGGCCAGGCGTAGTGGTGGGTTGCGGTTTCAGCCGAGCGGCGGCACTCGCAAAGTGGCGGTGCCGACGGGCAAGAAGCAGCTGCTGAACATTGAGCGCATGGCTGATGACGGCCGTGGGATCGGTTTTTTTGAAGGGCGGACGTGGTTCGTCAGCGGGGCACTGCCTGGCGAAGAGGTGCAGGCGCGCGTGCTGGCCGCGCGTGGTCAGATCGTCGAAGCCCGCACTGAGCGGGTCACCGCGGCCAGCACCTTGCGCCAGGACGAACCGTGTCCCTGGGCGCGCCGTTGTGGCGGTTGCACGCTGCAACATCTGGGCGCCGAAGAGCAATTGCTGCTCAAACAGCGCACGCTGGCCGACCAGCTATTGCGTCAGGGACAACTCGTGCCGCAGCGATGGGCAGAGCCATTGACGGGGCCTGCGTTTGGCTATCGGCGCCGGGCACGCATCGCGGTTCGTTGGAACGAAGCATTGGAACGTCTCGAGGTGGGCTTCCGAGAGTCCTCCAGTCAGGCGATCGTTGGGATAGACGACTGCATCGTGCTGGCCCCGGTGTTACGTCCGCTGCTGAATGCGCTCTCGGGTGTGCTGGGCGGGTTGGAGCGTCCGCGGGCCATCGGGCATGTCGAGCTGTTCCACGGAGATGCGGTTGCGGTGCTGATTCGTCATACCCAACCCCTTTCGCCCCCCGATCTTGTCCGGCTGCAAGCATTTTGCGCCGCGCATGCCGCGCAACTCTGGTTGCAGGGCAGTGGGGCTCCCGTTGCTTATGAGCCGGGGGCGTTGCTGACCTATTCGTTGCCATCCTGGGCGCTGACGTTGGAATACCGGCCAGGCGACTTCATTCAGGTCAATGCGGCGGTCAACGACACGATGGTCCGGCAGGCGCTCGACTGGCTCGGCCCACTCGGCGGCAAGCGGGTGCTCGACTTGTTTAGTGGGCTCGGTAACTTTTCCTTGCCGATGGCGCGCGAGGCCGCGCAGGTCGTTGGCGTCGAAGGTGCGGAGGACATGGTGGCGCGTGCCAATTGGAATGCCCGGCGTAACGGCATCGATAACGCGCACTTTTTCCAGGCGGACCTGTCGAAGCCGCTGGTCGATGCCCCGTGGGGGCAACAGGCTTACGACATCATTGTGCTCGATCCGCCACGGGAGGGCGCGTTGGAAATCGTTCGCCAGGCAGCGTCCTGGACGGCCGAGCGGGTGCTGTACGTTTCCTGTAACCCTGCGACGTTGGCGCGTGATGCAGCTGAACTGATTGCCCATGACTACAGGATGGTGCGCGCAGGGGTGATGGATATGTTCCCGCAGACGGCTCATGTCGAAGCGATGGCATTGTTTGAAAGACGCTGACCCCGACTGGCACGCGGCTTGATAGCAAAATGAAACGAGTCGATGAATGCTACGAAAGGCTGCGGTGGTATCGTTCTTTGAAGTTGAGGTGACCGGCGAGTGACTGCCGGTATTCCGGTTCACCCCACGGTGAGCCCTGAGCGAAGGTAAGCGAGATGGTACAGGTTAGAGCGCATCAGCCGATCAACACGGATGGCAGCATCAACCTCGAGGCGTGGCTCGATCATGTTGTCAGCCTCGACCCCTTGCTGGATCGGGCGTCGCTTGGCGCTGCCTGTGAGTTCGCGCGCGGTGTCGAGCAACAGGCCAACGCCGCACAGAATCTCTGGGTTGAGGGGACGTCGAGTTTTCAGACCGGGTTGGAGATTGCAGAAATACTGGCCGATCTTCGCCTCGATCAGGATTCGCTCGTCGCCGCCGTGATCTATCGGGCGGTCCGAGAAGGCAAGACCGACCTTGTCGAGGTGCATAAGCGCTTCGGCGACACCGTCGCGAAACTGGTCGAAGGCGTGTTGCGCATGGCTGCCATCAGCGCCAGCCTCAATCCAAGGCAATCGTTGGTGCTCGGGACTCAAGCGCAGGTCGAGAACTTGCGCAAGATGCTGGTGGCGATGGTCGACGACGTACGCGTCGCGCTGATCAAGCTCGCGGAGCGCACCTGTGCCATACGGGCGGTAAAGACGGCCGACGACGAAAAGCGCAACCGCGTCGCGCGTGAGGTGTTCGATATCTATGCCCCCCTAGCGCATCGTCTGGGCATTGGCCATATCAAATGGGAACTCGAGGATCTGTCCTTTCGTTATCTCGAGCCCGAGCAATACAAGCAGATCGCCAAGCTGCTCCATGAGCGTCGGCTCGATCGCGAGCAGTACATCAACAGCGTCATGCAGCAGCTCAAAGATGAGCTGACGGCGACCGGGATTAAGTCCGACATCAGCGGTCGGGCCAAGCACATCTATTCCATCTGGCGGAAGATGCGCCGAAAAGGCCTCGAGTTCAGCCAGATCTACGATGTTCGCGCGGTGCGTGTGCTGGTGCCGGAAATGCGCGACTGCTACACCGCCCTGGGTATCGTGCACACCCTGTGGCGCCACATTCCGAAGGAATTCGACGACTACATCGCCAACCCCAAGGAAAACGGCTATCGCTCGCTGCATACCGCGGTGATCGGGCCCGAGGGCAAGGTGTTGGAGGTGCAGATCCGCACCCACGCCATGCATGAGGAGGCCGAGCTCGGTGTATGCGCGCACTGGCGCTATAAAGGCACGGATGTCAAATCGGGCTCGTCTCACTATGAAGAGAAGATTTCCTGGCTCCGGCAAGTGCTCGAGTGGCATGAGGAGCTAGGTGATATTGGCGGATTGGCGGATCAGCTGCGGGTCGATATCGAGCCGGATCGCGTCTATGTATTTACCCCTGATGGCCATGCGATCGATCTGCCCAAAGGCGCGACACCATTGGATTTCGCCTACCGAGTGCATACCGAGGTAGGGCACAACTGCCGTGGCGCGAAGATCAACGGACGGATCGTGCCGTTGAACTACACGCTGCAGACCGGTGAGCAGGTAGAGATCATCACCGGCAAGCACAGCGGACCCAGCCGTGATTGGCTCAACCCGAACCTGGGCTACGTCAGCACCTCCCGCGCACGGGCCAAGATCGTTCATTGGTTCAAGCTGCAAGCACGCGACCAGAACGTCGCAGCTGGCAAGACGTTGCTCGAGCGGGAGCTCTCGCGCCTGGCCTTGCCTCCAGTGGACTACGAGAAGCTGGCAGAAAAAGCCAACCTGCGCACCGGCGAAGACATGTTCGCTGCATTGGGGGCGGGTGATCTTCGACTTGCCCAGTTGGTCAATCAGGCGCAGCAATTGGTCGAGCCGGATCGTGCCGACGAGCAGATCGAGCTCATTCCCAAACGGCCGAGCTCCAAACCAGGCGGGCGTCGTGGCGATGTACAGATACAAGGTGTCGGTAATCTACTAACGCAGATCGCAGGGTGCTGCCAGCCGCTGCCTGGAGATCCCATCGTTGGCTACATCACTTTGGGAAGGGGCGTTACGATCCATCGCCAGGATTGCGCGACTGTATTGCAACTGTCCGGACGTGAGCCCGAGCGCATGATCCAGGTAAGTTGGGGGCCGGTACCCGTGTCGACCTATCCGGTCGACATATTGATCAAGGCGTACGACCGATCGGGACTGCTGCGCGATGTGTCCCAGGTCTTATTGAATGAGCGGATCAACGTGCTTGCGGTCAATACGCGCTCCAACAAAGACGACAATACCGCGTCCATGTCCCTGACAATCGAGATTCCAGGTCTGGATGCCTTGGGCCGACTGCTCGCTAGGGTCTCCCAATTACCGAACATCATCGAAGCTCGGCGCAATCGCACTGCGTAGACCGGGCATTTCGCGGGTTTTGCGCGGCAACGGGCGATGGCTCGGTGCAGCGCAGCTAGTTTGGGGAGCGACAGACGCCTATGTATAGGCTCGACGATCTATTGCACCTCATGGCGCGTCTGCGTGATCCGCAGCATGGTTGCCCATGGGATCTCGAACAGACGTATCGCACGATCGTGCCCCATACGTTGGAAGAAGCCTACGAGGTGGCCGACGCGATCGAGCGGGAAGATTTCGATCACCTGCCTGGCGAGCTCGGCGACCTTCTGTTTCAAGTGGTCTATTACAGCCAATTAGGTCGAGAAGACGGTCGCTTCGATTTTGCGACGGTGGTAAATGAGATCACCCGAAAGCTCGTTCGTCGTCATCCGCATGTATTTCCCGATGGCGATCTCTATGGCGCGTTGGACTTACCTCGCTTGGACCAGGCGGCAATCAAGCAGCGCTGGGAAGCCATAAAAGCCGAAGAGCGCGCGGAGAAAGCAGCGGCTCCGGAGCAGTTGTCACTGCTGGACGATGTCCCAGCGACCCTGCCTGCGGTTTCCCGTGCGGCCAAACTTCAGAAACGTGCCGCAACCGTCGGTTTCGACTGGTCAGATGCGCCACCTGTTGTTGAGAAAGTTCGCGAAGAACTCGACGAAGTGGTAGAGGCCATGTCCCGCCAGGATCATGCCGCGCAGGTCGAAGAGGTGGGCGACTTGATGTTTGCGGTGGTGAACCTTGCGCGCCATCTCAGCGTTGATCCAGAGGGCGCACTGCGGGATGCCAATTCGAAGTTCGAGCGGCGTTTCCGGCACATTGAAATGACCGTAAAAGCTGGCGGGAATACGCTTGAAGGGACGGGACTCGATGAGATGGAGCGATTATGGGTCGATGCCAAGAACTTGGAGGCAGGGCCTCGCCAGACGTAGAAAAGGATGACTGCGTTTGCGCGTCGACTATTGCAGTGAAAAGATTGCTTCAAGTTCAATGCGGTACAGACGCGCCACCACGGTAATCCTGATTTCGTCGGAGCGCGTCAGGCCGGCAACTTTTAAGTGCGGCGGATCCTAAAGCCCGCCCCACTAAAAACGTTCGATTAGGTAAGCATTCCATTTGAACCCTTGGATCATATTTGTAGCTTATCCAGTGGAGTGGCAAAACACTGTTCATGCGTTGGACGATAACGCCAGCGCCTCAGATTCACCCGTGTCGAAGCAAGAGAGTTCGATCAGATGAGCATGTCACTGCGGGACCAGCTGTTGAAAGCCGGTTTGGTTAACGAAAAGCAGGCTAAACAAGCCGGGCGCCAGAAGCAGAAGCAACAGCGACTGGAGAAGAAAGGGCAAGTTGAAGTCGACGACAGTCAGCGTAAGGCAGCATTGCAGGCACAGGCTGAAAAGCTGGCCCGCGATCAGGAGCTGAACCGTCAGCAACAGGAAAAAGCGGAGCAGAAAGCGCGCACCGCGCAAATTAAACAACTCATCGAAACGAGCCGTTTGCCCAAGCTTACGACCGACGATTATTACAATTTCGTCGATGACAAAAAGGTCAAGCGGATCTCGGTCAATGCGCTTATGCGCACCAAGCTGAGCGCGGGTTCGCTGGGAATCGTCCGCCACGGCGGTGGCTATGAAGTGGTCACCCGCGAGGTGGCGGTTAAGATCCAGGAGCGCGATCCACGACGTGTGGTTTCACTCAACGATGCCACTGAAGAGATCGACGAAAACGACCCGTACGCGGCCTACAAAATTCCGGATGATCTCATGTGGTAAAACGCAGGCGTTTTCTCGATGGCCTGCGGCCTCCCGGATGAACCCTGCTGGGCCGCGGTCGTTTTGGCGGAATCGAGCTAAGCACGCGAGTGTGAAGTTCTAAGCGCGTTTGATAATGCGGCCTGCAACGAAAAAGGGATGCCAATTGGCATCCCTTTTTTTCATCATCAAGCCTATGGCTTGTGATTCTGCGGCGTACTGTCCTTGAGCTTATCGCTCTCGTTTCGTACGTCACGGTCGTCAGACGCTTCCGTCGGCTCGGCCGGCTCCGTCGTAGAAGCGGGCTCAACTACTTCGGAACGAATTTCGGGCTCGATAGAGGCAGGCGTTTGTTGCTCCGCTTCCACTGTATCGCTGGCAAGGTCGGCAACCTGCTGAATTTCAGCATGCGCCGCCCGATCACTGCTCACAGGTTCCACCACGACGTCTGCCGGCGTTGTCACTACGGCCTCGCGTGGGTCCGCATCGACGACAGGCTCAATGGCCGCGACGGGTGCGATTACGGGCTCTTCTGCAGGTGCTGCTTCACGAGCAAGGCGTTCCGCTTCTTTCTGGCGACGGCGCACTTCACGTGGGTCATTGGACGCGCGTCCACCCGAGCTAGGGGCCTGCGGGATCGCCGGCGCCGCGACCGCTTCTACCGTAGCATCCGCTGCTGGCGCGGCCGCTGCCGGCTTCTCGTCAGACACCTGTGGCTGTGCTTCGGGCTGAGCGATTTCCGGTTCTGCCACCGCAGGAGCCGTCGCCTCGACAGCGGCTATCTCTTCGGTTGCATCGGCGGCGGCTTCACGTGGACGATCCTCGATAGCCGGCTCGACGGGTACAACTGGCTTCGCCGGCTCGAACGACAGCGATTGCTGGCTGCGCGACGCTTCTGGCTCGCTCAATGCGACATCGATCTTCTCGCCAACGGTGGAGACGGACTCGGCTTTCGGCTCGGAAGTCTGCGCCTCGGCAGTGGACGCGACAGCGGCGACGGAGGCGGCTACAGCAACGGCTTTGTCGGCAACCGGATGCTCAGATGGGTTAGCAGCAGCGTCCGCTTCAGCAGGGCTTCCAGCGTTCTCGGACGCATCACCTGTTTCGTTGACATCGCGCTGGCGATCCCGACGGTTGCTGCGGCGACGCTGGCCACGTGAACGGCGGCGCGGGCGATCGCCGTCATTGTCCTGGCTATCGTCGTTGAGCGCTTCTTCTTGTACTACTTGTACTACCGATTCTTCGGTCGTTTCTGTAAGCGGCTCGCGCAGTTCACGCTGACGCTCGCCACGTGGGCGGCGACCTCCCTCAGGGCGTTCGCTGGTTTCGCGAGCGGGGCGATCTTCACGGGCCGGGCGCTCATCTTTGGTCACACGATCTTCGCGAGGGGTACGCGCTTCGGTTTGACGCGTGTCGTCACGAGGTTCGCGAGGCTCACGGGCCGGACGCTCACTGCGCGGTTTGCGGCCTTCGTTTTCTTTCGCATCGCGAGGTTCACGAGGTTCGCGGGGTTCACGCACCTGACGCTCTTCACGCGGTTTGCGTTCCTCGTCACGACGCCCATCGCGGCGGCGGTTTTGCTGGCGACCGTTGCGACGCTCACCGTTGCGGGCGGGACGTTCGCTTGCAGGTTGCGACTGCTCGGCCTTGACGGGCTCTGCATCCTTGCCTGCGAACAGGCTGACCAGCGATTTCACCAAGCCTTTGAAGATGCTTGGCTCGGAAGCAGGCGTTGCCGGTGCCAAAGGCGCGGGCTCCGTTGCGGCCGAAGCCGGTGCTGGCGTCGTGCGCTCGGGTGCTGTCTTGACTGCTGCTTCTTGGCGTACCAGCGTACGCGTCGAGCTGATGGGCTGAACTTCTTCGGGTTCGGACGGCGCCATTTCGTAGCTGGACTGGCCGGAAATGATGTCCGGGTTGTCGTCGCGCAAACGCTGCACTTCGAAGTTAGGCGTTTCGAGGTGATCGTCAGGCAGGATGAAGATGCGCGCGCGCGTGCGCAGCTCGATCTTGGTAATGGCGTTGCGCTTTTCGTTAAGCAGGAACGCGGCGACCTGGAACGGGACTCGAGCGCGGACTTCAGCGGTCCGGTCCTTGAGAGCCTCTTCTTCGATCAGGCGCAGGATGGCCAGCGATAGGGATTCGACGTCGCGAATGATGCCCTGGCCGTTACAGCGTGGGCAGACGATGCCGCTGGTTTCACGCAGGGAAGGGCGCAGGCGTTGGCGGGACATTTCCAGCAGGCCGAAGCGCGAGATGCGCCCAATCTGCACGCGAGCGCGGTCGGCTTCGAGCGCTTCGCGCATCTTGTCTTCGACGGCACGCTGGTTTTTGGTCGGCGTCATGTCGATGAAATCGATGACGATCAAGCCGCCGATGTCACGCAGGCGCAGCTGGCGAGCAATTTCTTCAGCCGCTTCCAGGTTCGTCTGCAGTGCAGTTTCTTCAATGTCCCCGCCTTTGGTGGCGCGTGCGGAGTTGATATCGATGGAAACCAGTGCTTCGGTCGGATCGATCACGATCGAACCGCCGGAGGGTAGTTTCACTTCGCGCTGGAAGGCGGTTTCGATCTGGCTTTCGATCTGGAAGCGATTGAACAGCGGCACGCTGTCCTGATAGAGCTTGATCTTGTTCTGGTACTGGGGCATCACCTGGCGAATGAAGCTCAGCGCTTCTTCTTGCGCGTCGACGCTGTCGACCAACACTTCGCCGATGTCCTGACGGAGATAGTCACGGATCGCGCGGATGATGACATTGGATTCTTGATAAATCAGGAAAGGAGCGGCGCGGTCTTTTGACGCTTCATTGATCGCGTTCCACAGCTGGAGCAGGTAATCCAAATCCCACTGCAGTTCCTCGCTGCTACGGCCGAGACCTGCGGTGCGCACGATTAGACCCATGTCCGCGGGGGCGTCGAGACCGTTCAGTGCTTCGCGAAGCTCGTTACGCTCTTCACCTTCGATGCGGCGAGAAATTCCGCCTGCACGTGGGTTGTTGGGCATTAGAACGAGGTAGCGGCCGGCCAAGCTGATGAAGGTAGTCAGCGCAGCGCCTTTGTTGCCACGCTCTTCTTTCTCGACCTGGACGATAACTTCCTGACCTTCGGACAGAACATCCTTAATGTTCACACGTCCTTCAGGGGATTTCTTGAAGTATTCGCGGGAGATTTCTTTTAGTGGAAGGAAGCCGTGACGCTCTGCGCCGAAGTCTACGAAAGCCGCTTCGAGGCTAGGTTCGACACGGGTAATACGGCCTTTGTAGATGTTGGCTTTCTTCTGTTCGCGAGCGCCAGACTCTATGTCGAGGTCATACAGGCGCTGGCCATCTACGAGGGCAACACGCAACTCTTCGGGCTGAGTTGCGTTAATCAACATTCTTTTCATGTGTTACCAACGGTTTCCGAGCTCCCGGAAACAACGATCGGCACACACGACTCTCGCGGTCGTGTCAGGTGTGCGTCAGAAGTGACAACGCGTCACTTCAGTGTCCAGCCAATCCAACCAACACGTGGTGGATCGCGACGACGTCTCCTGCTTGCTGTTGCACTACGCAAGCACAGGATCAGGAGGAGGAATCGAACATCGGTTGCGGACGGCATAGGGCACGTCTCGAACGACTTATCGCTCACGCAATCGACATCGTGCATCTCCACCTGCACGTAACCCTTGAAAATCGGGTGCCGCTCAGTGAATCCGGAGCAGGTTTCATTTAATTCGCAGCTTTCGAAAAGGCCGCGCGTCGTGTTTAAGGCTTTGGTTTCTCGAGCTCCTCTCCGCATTTCTCTGCGAGAGCATCGACGGGACGGCCTGGCGTCCGAGGTGTGTACTTTGCATCCGCTCGGGGCGGTATAAACCGGACTTCCGAGCTGGCCGCGTCAAGCGGCGTTCGCGACTATAACAGTAATATTTAAGTGCTTCAAATAAGCGAAATTGCTATGCTCGCGGCCTTTGAAACGCGAAGTTCAGCGCCCCTCAATTTGGCAGTGAGAGGTGCTGGCTTGGCCGTTCGTACGAGGGGAATGTTCGTTGGTTCAAGCACGAGTAAAAGCACTTCGAGGTGAATGCCTGCTGGATGGCCTGGGGCGCACGCGTGACCGATAGTCAAACCCTGCAAAGCGTTCGGATGATCGAAGTAGGCCCGGAATACGCTGGGCAGCGAATCGACAATTTCCTGCGGACCCAGCTCAAGGGCGCGCCAAAGACCTTGGTTTACCGAATCCTGCGTAAGGGAGAGGTGCGCGTCAACAAGGGGCGAATTAAGCCGGAATACAAGCTTCAGGCGGGCGATATCGTTCGGGTTCCGCCTATTCGCCTGGCCGAAGAGGGCGAGCCGGTACCGGTCGCTCGCTCCGTTCTGGAGCGATTGGAAGCGTCCATCGTGTACGAAGACAAGGCATTGATCGTATTGAACAAGCCCGCGGGCATTGCCGTGCACGGAGGAAGCGGACTGAATTTCGGGGTGATCGAGGCATTCAGGCAGTTGCGCGCCGAGTGCCGCGAGCTGGAGTTGGTGCATCGCCTGGATCGAGACACCTCAGGTTTGCTCATGATCGCCAAGAAACGCAGCATGCTCAGGCATCTGCACGAGGCGCTACGTGGGGATGGCGTGGATAAGCGTTATTTCGCTCTGGTCCGCGGCAATTGGCCGTCATCCCGCAAGCAGGTGAGCGCGCCGCTGCAAAAGAGCAACCTGCGCTCCGGTGAGCGGATGGTAGAGGTCAATGCCGAGGGGAAGGAGGCGTTAACGACATTTAAGGTCGTGCGTCGCTTCGGCGAGTTCGCCACATTAGTAGAGGCGAGCCCTATCACCGGGCGTACTCACCAAATTCGGGTGCATGCCAAGTACGCAGGGCACCCTATCGCGGGTGATCCCAAATACGGCGATGACGACTTTACGAAAGAGATTCGTGAGCTCGGGGGGAAGCGGCTATTTCTTCATTCCCACGCATTGAAAGTGTCATTGCCTGATGGCCGGGTCCTCGAATTGGAGGCGCCGGTCGACGACATGTGGGCGTCAGCGGTGAAGTCTCTTGGTGCGTGATTTCGACCTGCTGATCTTTGATTGGGACGGCACGCTCTGCGATTCGATTTCCCGCATCGTGACCTCTATGCAGGAGGCCGCTTTGGATTGTGGGGTGGTGCCGCAGTCTTCCGATGCGATTAAGTCAATTATTGGATTGTCGTTGCACGAGGCCATCCGAATTTTGCATCCCGAACTCCGTCCAGATATCTCCGTCGAAGCATTTGGTGAAGCGTACAGCGCTCGCTATGTGGCCGCTGATGCAGTGCCATCTCGCTTATTCGAAGGTGTCCCGTCTGCGTTGAAGCGCTTTGCGGATAGCGGCTATCAGCTGGCTGTCGCGACTGGAAAGAGTCGGCGAGGATTGAATCGTATGTTGCGCCAGCACGGTCTGGACGATTTTTTCGACATCACGCGCTGCGCGGACGAGACGGCGGGTAAGCCTGACCCACAGATGTTGTACGAAATATTGGAGCATTGCTGCGTCAGCGCATCTCGAGCGCTGATGGTTGGTGACGCGCTGTTTGATTTGCGGATGGCTTCGAACGCAGGCATGCGCTCCGCAGCCGCCTCCTATGGTGCGATGTCCCGGGATCTACTGGCCGCGGCACGTCCCCATATGATCTTCGATCGATTCCAAGAATTGGAGTCACTCTTGTTGCGCGAGCCGCAGTCTATTGGAATGAACGAATATGTCTGATGAATGGAAAGCGCCATCGGCAAGTGGCGATGCCAAGAGCTGGAAGTTGCTGGAAAAGACCTTGCTCGCAAGCGTTCAGGAGCAGCGTAGGGCTCGGCGGTGGGGTATTTTCTTCAAGCTGTTGACCTTCATCTACCTGTTTGGCGCGATCTTTCTTTTTTCGCCGTTGCTTAGTTTTTCGGGTAAGGGATCGGCAACGGATGATCCGCATACCGCGCTGATCGAAGTGAAAGGCATGATTGCCGACGACACCGAGGCGAGCGCGGATAATCTAGTGAGTAGTCTTCGTAAGGCGTTCGATGATCCTGGGGTAAAGGGGATCATCCTGCGTATCAATAGTCCAGGTGGCAGCCCGGTGCAGTCGGGTTATGTGTACGACGAGATCAAGCGCCTTCGTGACTCGCATCCGGATATCAAGGTGTATGCCGTTATTACTGATCTCGGTGCTTCCGGCGCATATTACATTGCAAGCGCCGCGGATGAGATTTATGCCGATAAGGCAAGTCTTGTAGGTTCGATAGGTGTCACGGCAGCTGGATTCGGGTTTACCGGCGCCATGGAAAAGCTTGGTGTGGACCGTCGACTGTACACGTCGGGCGAGCACAAGGCATTTCTTGATCCTTTCCAGCCGCCGAAGGAGGAAGAAGCTCGTTTTTGGCAGCAGGTGCTGAACACGACGCATCGTCAGTTCATCGACAGTGTTAAGAAAGGTCGGGGCGATAGGCTGAAGGACGCTGAGCATCCGGAGTTATTTTCTGGCTTGGTCTGGTCGGGCGAACAAGCGATTGACCTAGGTTTGGTGGATCACCTTGGGAGCTCCAGCTATGTGGCGCGCGATGTCATAGGTGCGCAGGATATCGTCGACTATACGATTGAGGAGTCACCGTTCGATCGTTTCGCTAAGCGGCTCGGCGCTAGCGTGGCTGAGCATATTGCCATCTGGGCGGGATTTTCCGGACCCGCCCTGCGGTGACGCGTGGTGCCAGAGCCTGTTCACGATCTTGCGAGCTAAAGCTAAACGGTGGTGAGCGGGTTCCTAGGGAAGCTCGATGCCCTCGCTGCGCAGCATGTTGGCGAGGCTGATTAGCGGAAGGCCTATCAGGCTTGTAGGGTCATCACCTTCCATTTTGGCGAACAGGCTTATACCGAGGCCTTCTACTTTAAAGCTGCCGGCGCAATCGTAGGGTTGCTCAATACGCAGGTAACGCTCGATGGATTCCGGGGTCAGGTCGCGGAAATGAACGGTGTACGTCACCACTTCCAGTTGCAGTCGCGTGGTCGTAGCGTTCAGTAGCGCCAGGCCTGTATGGAATGTCACGGTCCTGCCGCTGGAGTGCATGAGTTGTTCAACGGCGCGCTCATGAGAGAGCGGTTTATTCAGAATCGTATTGCCAACGCATGCCACTTGATCCGATCCGATGATGAGGTGAGTGCTGAACGATGCCTGTAGGGCTTTTGCTTTCTGAGTGGCCAGTCGAGCGGCCAGCGTCCGGGCATCCTCCTTTGGTGCTGGTCGTTCATCTATATCAGGTGATTGGTGTTCGAAGGGTAAGCGTAGTCGGGCAAGAAGCTCGCGCCGATAGCGCGAGCTCGAGGCGAGCAAGATGGGTTGCATGAGTTTTCTCTTCACAGTTTGATGATGTGGCTCGCATGAGCCGCCGGACGGGAAGCCATATTATGGCCTCGAATTTCTTTGACAGTGCCAGGAGGCATCCCTAGAATGTCGCGCCTATGTTGAACGGGCCTATTCCTCCTTATGTTGATCCGCGCAAGCTGGCGGACCGCGGTGCCACCCTTGAAGGGGTGTCGGCGGTGTCTGCGTTTGAGCGGTTCAGTGCGCAGCTGGTAGAAAATACCGGTGATGTTCATGCGCGCATCGAGTTCGAACGCGATGAGCTTGGTGCAGTTGTTATGCGCAGCGTGCTGGATACTGAGGTCAGGATGATATGCCAGCGCTGTCTTGAAGTAGCCGAATTGCCTGTCCACGCCGAAAATGTGTACGTCGTGGTTAGAGAAGGGGCGAACACGCAGTCTGTGCCTAAGGCCTATGATGCACTTGAATTGGGCGAAGAGCCCTTGGATCTGCTGACGTTGGTCGAAGACGAGTTATTGCTCGCCTTGCCAATCGTGCCGGTCCATGATCCGGAAGTTTGCCAGCAGCCGGCAGGTCTCGATGAGCCTGAGCCGAGCGAGGGAGAGGTGTCGAAGCCCAACCCGTTCAGCGTACTGGCGCAGTTGAAGCGTGACCCCAACGGTTAGGAGTTAATGAATTATGGCTGTTCAGCAGAACAAAAAGTCGCGCTCCGCGCGTGACATGCGTCGTTCGCACGATGCGCTTGAGTCCAATGCGCTCTCGGTAGAGAAGAGCACTGGTGAAGTTCACCTGCGTCATCACGTCTCTCCCGACGGTTTCTACCGCGGTCGTAAAGTGATCGACAAGGGCGCTGACGAGTAATTTGTCAGTTCCAGTCATCGCTATCGATGCAATGGGTGGGGACTTCGGTCCCCACTGCGTTGTTCCGGCCTGTGTTGCATGCTTGGCCGAAATCCCCTCGTTGCACCTGATCCTTGTGGGTCATTCCCGTCTCTTGGAAGAACTCATCGCCCACCATCCGGAGGTCGATCGTTCGCGGCTGGAAATCGTCCACGCAGGTGAGGTCATCGGAATGGCGGATCGCCCTTCGGCGGCATTACGCGCTAAGCCTGACGCGTCGATGCGCGTTGCATTGGAGCTCGTGCAGCAGTCGCGAGCACGCGCATGCGTCAGTGCTGGCAATACCGGTGCTTTGATGGTGCTCTCCAAGCATCTGCTGAGCACGCTGCCCGGTATAGATCGTCCTGCCATGATGGCGGCGTTGCCGACAATGGGCGCGCCTTGTCATGTGCTGGACCTTGGGGCAAACCTCGATTGCACTGGCGAGCAGTTATACCAATTTGCGGTAATGGGTTCGGTGGCTGTAGAGGCCATGGGCTGCGAGCGGCCTAGGGTGGCATTGCTCAATGTCGGTTCCGAGCCAGGTAAGGGAAACGCGCAGGTGCGGGACGCGGCCGAGGCGCTGTCCAGAAGTCACGTTTTGAACTACGTAGGGTTCATTGAGGGTGATGACCTTTTTCTCGGTAAGGCGGACGTAGTGGTCTGCGATGGATTCGTGGGCAACGTGCTCCTCAAGTCGAGCGAAGGACTGGCACGGATGATCACCGGGCGTATCCGTTCGTTGTTCGATCAGTCTCTCGGGGCGCGTCTAATGGCTTCCATGGTGCTGCCGTTGAAGCGACTGGAGAGCGAGCTGGCGCCCTCGGTTCATAATGGTGCCAGTTTGCTCGGCTTGCGGGGCATCGTCGTCAAGAGCCATGGCTCTGCCGGCAAGGACGATTTTCAGAGCGCAGTCAGACGTGCAGCGCGAGAAATTGAAGAGGATTTGCCGCGTCGTTTGCACGGTAAGCTTCAAAGGTTGCTCGACGGCCAGTAATAGCGTCTTGCATTAATCGACACGACAGCTGAAGAGAAGATCGATGACCACATCAGTCGCTTTTGTTTTCCCGGGGCAAGGCTCGCAAGCGGTAGGTATGTTGGCCGAGCAGGGCACACAATGTGCTTCGGTCAAAAGTACCTTTGCCGAGGCCTCCGAGGCGCTGGGCTACGACCTATGGGACCTGGCTCAGAATGGTCCTGCAGAGTCGCTCAACCGGACCGACAGAACACAGCCTGCCATTTTGACAGCTTCGATTGCGCTTTGGCGCCTGTGGCTGGAAGAGGGTGGCGCTAAGCCCGCCTACGTAGCTGGGCATAGCCTTGGCGAATACTCCGCTTTGGTCGCTGCCGGAAGCGTTGGTTTTACTGATGCGGTCAAGTTGGTTGAGTTGCGTGGTCAGCTGATGCAGGCGGCCGTTCCTGATGGAAAAGGCGCCATGGCCGCAATACTCGGCCTTGAAGATGCCGATGTCGTCGCAGCGTGTGCTGAGGCGGCTCAAGGTGAAGTCGTTAGCGCGGTGAACTTCAATGCGCCAGGTCAGGTTGTCGTTGCGGGAGCGACTGCGGCAGTAGATCGTGCTATCGAAATATGCAAGGCGAAAGGCGCCAAGCGAGCCTTGCCGTTACCGGTTAGCGTGCCTTCGCATTGCGAGCTGATGCGTCCTGCTGCCGAGCGTTTTGCCGATGCAGTCAAGACGCTTGAATGGCGGATGCCTGAAATCGAACTTGTGCAGAACGTAGATGCCAAGGTCGTTGGTGATATCGATACGCTGAAGAACAACTTGCTCGCGCAGCTATACAGCCCCGTGCGTTGGGTTGAGTCGATGGTGTGTCTACAGCAGCAGGGCGTGACAGCCCTGGTGGAATGTGGCCCTGGACGTGTGCTGTCGGGGCTCAACAAGCGCTGCGTTAAGGGTGTCGATACGTTTGCCCTGGACACGCCCGATGCTTTCGCGGCCGCGCTAACGAACAGGTAAGGAATCGTTATGGAACTGCAAGGTAAGGTTGCACTGGTTACCGGTGCAAGCCGTGGTATCGGCCAGGCAATTGCACTCGAACTCGGTCGCCGTGGGGCGATCGTCGTCGGCACCGCGACGTCCGACGCTGGTGCTGAGAAAATTACTGGCACGTTGACGCAGAATGGTATCAAAGGCGTTGGCATGACGCTCGATGTCAGTGACACCGCTTCCGTCTCGTCGGTCCTGGATGCCATTCAACAGCAGTTCGGGGCGCCGCTGATCCTGGTCAATAACGCCGGCATCACGCGTGATAACCTCATGCTTCGCATGAAAGACGACGAATGGTTTGGCGTGATCGACACGAACCTCAATAGCATGTATCGCATGACCAAGGCCGTCTTGCGCGGCATGACCAAGGCGCGTTGGGGGCGGATCGTCAACGTCGGTTCGGTCGTAGGTGCAATGGGTAACGTGGGTCAGGCAAACTACGCGGCGGCGAAGGCGGGCGTGGAAGGCTTTAGCCGTGCATTGGCGCGCGAACTGGGATCGCGTGCTGTGACGGTTAACACCGTCGCGCCAGGCTTTATCGATACGGACATGACGCGAGAACTAGGCGAGGAGCAGCGTACCCAGCTATTGGCGGGTATTCCACTTGACCGCCTCGGTCAACCGGAGGAAATTGCGAAGGCGGTAGCCTTCCTGGCTTCGGATGATGCAGCTTACATCACAGGTGCTACCATTCCGGTGAACGGTGGTTTGTATATGTGAATCTGCTTCCCCGCTTAGCGGGGGACGATTGGTGTAGCCGATTACGCGTGTGGTTGGGCAGGGTCCAGCTTGAAAGTTGGAAAACCCTTTCTATACACTGCGTGCCCCGGCCGCACGGATTTTTCCATTAGGAGTGAAAACAAGGTATGAGCACCATCGAAGAACGTGTCAAGAAGATCGTCGCCGAGCAATTGGGCGTCAAGGAAGAGGAAGTGACCAACAGCGCTTCCTTCGTTGAGGACCTGGGTGCCGATTCCCTTGATACCGTTGAGCTCGTGATGGCTCTGGAAGAGGAATTCGAGACCGAGATTCCGGACGAACAAGCCGAGAAGATCACTACTGTTCAGGAAGCCATCGACTACATCAACGCCCACGCGCAGTGATGTAATCGTCGGAATCCCGACCAGAGAAAACCGCACAGCCTTGTGTTAGCAAGGCGTGCGGTTTTTTGTTTATTTAGCGAATGCTTAAACGAGCGGGTACGTGCGCGTCGACTCGCCTTTAGAATAAGCAGGAAATGAGCGTACGCCGATTGGTACAATCAGCCTTCGTGCGTAGCTTGTGACCGTGAATGAGCTGATGTGTTTCATCGTGAAGCGTCGATGACCTTCGAAACACGAAGCAGCCGCTGATTGAGGAGAGTGTCTGTGTCGCGTAGACGCGTCGTGGTTACTGGAATGGGGATGGTTTCCCCATTGGGAGCCGATGTCGCCAGCAGTTGGGCTGGCGTTCTGGAAGGTCGTAGTGGTATTGCTCCCATCGAGCACATGGACGTTTCCGCGTTCGCTACGCGCTTCGGTGGGTCAGTGAAGGATTTCGATGTCGAGCGGTATCTCTCGGCAAAGGAAGCGCGGAAGCTCGACCTGTTCATTCAGTACGGCTTGGCGGCCAGTTTTCAGGCGGTAAGCGATTCCGGCCTGGAAATTACCGATGCGAACCGTGAGCGTATCGGTATCGCGATCGGCTCAGGCATCGGTGGCCTGACCAATATCGAGAACAACTGCAAATCGTTGATGGAACAGGGGCCCCGGCGTATCTCGCCGTTCTTCGTGCCGGGCTCGATCATCAACATGGTTTCAGGATTCCTCTCCATCCATCTCGGTCTTCAAGGGCCTAACTACTCGGTGGCGACGGCCTGTACTACCGGTACGCATAGCATTGGCATGGCGGCGCGTAACATCGCATACGACGAAGCCGACGTAATGATTGCAGGCGGCTCGGAAATGGCCTCCTGTGGGCTGGGTATTGGTGGATTCGCGGCTGCACGCGCCATGTCTACTCGAAACGACGACCCAGCGCGCGCCAGCCGCCCGTGGGACAAGGATCGAGATGGTTTTGTGCTCGGCGACGGCGCTGGGATCCTTGTACTTGAAGAGCTGGAACACGCCAAAGCCCGCGGAGCGAACATCCTTGCGGAGCTGGTGGGGTTCGGCATGAGCGGTGATGCGTTTCACATGACCGCACCGCCGGAAGACGGCGCGGGTGCCGCACGCTGCATTGCAAATGCACTCAAGGATGCGAAGTTATCGCCTGACGCCGTGCAATACATCAATGCCCACGGCACTTCGACTCCTGCGGGCGACGTTGCGGAAGCGCGCGCGATCAAAACGGTATTCGGTGCCCACGCGTACGATTTGGCCGTGAGTTCGACGAAGTCCATGACTGGGCATCTCCTAGGTGCGGCGGGTGCGGTCGAAGCGATATTCAGCGTCCTTGCCCTGCGGGACCAGGTTGCTCCGCCGACAATCAATCTCGATGAACCTGGGGAAGACTGTGACCTCGATTTCGTGCCGCACCGCGCGCGCGAAATGAAAATCGAGACCGTACTTTCCAATTCATTTGGATTTGGCGGCACCAATGGAAGCCTGATCTTCAAGCGTTTCGCTGGCTGATGCTGCTTTGGATCGATGGCCAGTGCGGCACGCAGGTGCCGGCTGGTGATCGTGGCTTGGCCTATGGCGATGGTTTGTTCGAGACGATCGCAGTACTCGACGGGAATCCGAGTCTTCTCCCTTTCCGTATCGCAAGGCTGCAGAGTGGTTGCCGCCGGCTAAGCATCCCGCTTGACGTGGACGCTTTAGTCCGCGAGTTGCACCGGTTTGGTAATGAACTCGGCACAGGCGTCGCGAAACTGATCATCACGCGCGGCGACGGCGTGCGTGGCTATGCACCGCCGGCGGAAGCGTCATCTCGACGTGTGCTCATTGGCTCGCCTTTGCCTGCCTATCCTTCGGAGTATGCCGATGAAGGCATCGCTGTTTATGCCTGCCGTACCCGATTGGCGGAGCAACCTTTGCTGGCGGGAATGAAGCATTTGAACCGCCTCGAGCAAGTGCTGGCCCGCGCGGAATGGACCGATAGGCGTTATGCAGAAGGGCTGATGTGCGATACCGGAGGACGGGCCGTCGAAGGGGTGTTCAGTAACCTGTTCATCGTTGAAGACTCTCGATTGGTAACGCCGTCGCTACATCGATGTGGTGTCGCCGGCGTTATGCGAGAAGCCTTGATGTCGACCGGGCCATGCGATGTCGAAGACATCACGATCGAGCGCTTGCAGGCCGCGGACGAAGTGTTCATGTGCAACAGCCTCTACGGGATATGGCCGGTTACGGAATTCCGCGAGCATCGGTGGTTGGTAGGCGCCGTCACACGTAAAATGCAGCGCATTTGTCGCCAGCTGTTGGAAGAAAGCGCGTGATTCGTAAGCTGTTCAAATGTTTACTCGGGGTTTGCCTACTGGCACTGATCGCCCTCGGTTTTGCCTGGTGGAAGCAGAACGCAATTCTTGCTCAGCCACTGAAAGTTACTGAAGAACGGCTGATCGACGTGCCACAAGGAACAACGCCGGGTGGTTTGTTGCGTCAGCTCGAAGCCGATGGCGTTCTCGAGGATGCCTTTTTACTGAGGATATATTGGCGATTCAAGCTCTCCGAGCATGCGTTGCACAGTGGCGAGTACCGACTGATGCCTGGCGAGACCGTGCAGGACCTGCTATCAGCTTGGATACGCGGTGACGTCGTGCAATACGCGGTGACGCTCGTGGAAGGCTGGAATTTTCGTCAAGTGCGGGCAGCCCTGGCAGCCAATCCGAAGCTGAATCAGACGTTGGCAGAGGCCAGTGACGAAGACGTGATGGCAACCCTTGGCGAAGAGGGAATGCACCCGGAAGGGCGTTTCTTCCCAGATACCTACCGCTATGTAAAGGGTATGAGCGACCTCGATATATTGCGCCAAGCCCATCAACGGCTGACCCGAATTCTCGCCGAGGAGTGGGCCAAGCGGGCTGAGAATTTGCCTTATGACGATTCCTACCAGGCGTTGATCATGGCATCGCTCGTGGAAAAGGAGACCGGCGTTCCACAGGAGCGCGGGCAGATCGCAGGCGTATTTGTCAGGCGCCTGGAAGAAGGCATGCTGCTACAAACCGACCCAACCGTCATCTACGGAATGGGGGAACAGTACAAAGGCCGCATCACGCGTGACGACTTGCGGCGGCCGACGCCTTACAACACCTATACCAACGCGGGCCTTCCGCCTACGCCCATCGCCATCGTTGGCCGGGAATCGATACATGCGGCCTTGAACCCCGAGTCGGGAAAGAGCCTTTATTTCGTGGCGCGGGGCGATGGAAGTCATGTGTTCTCCAATACGCTGGATGAGCACAATCGCGCAGTCCGCGAATACCAGATCAAGCGTCGGGCCGATTATCGGTCGAGCCCTGCGCCCGCGGCGCCTGCCGAAAAGGAAGCACCATGAGTGGATTGTTCTTGACCCTCGAAGGGCCGGAAGGCGCAGGCAAAAGCACCAACCGCGATTATCTGGCCCGCCAGCTCGAAGCGGCTGGACTTACGGTTTGTCTCACGCGCGAGCCGGGTGGCACGCCATTGGCCGAACGCATCCGCGAGCTGCTGCTGAACCCGTCCGCCGAGCCGATGGCTGTCGATACTGAATTGCTCCTCGTCTTTGCCGCACGGGCGCAACACTTGGCGAGCGTCATCAAGCCTGCGCTTGCGCGCGGGGAAATCGTACTCTGCGACCGTTTCACCGATGCGACCTATGCCTATCAAGGCGCAGGCCGTGGTCTTTCGCAGGAGCGAATCGCCACGCTCGAACAGTTCGTGCAAGGCACACTGCGACCGGACATCACGCTGATTTTTGACCTGCCCATCGAAATCGGGCTGGCCCGTGCGGCCGCGCGTGGACGGCTGGACCGCTTCGAGCAGGAAGGCCACGCCTTCTTCGAAGCCGTTCGACAGTGCTATCTCGCCCGCGCCCGCGCGGACACCGCCCGCTACTGCGTGATCGACGCGGCGCGTCCGCTGTCTGACGTGCAGCAGCACATCGATACATTGGTGCCGAGCCTCCTGGAGCGCCTCCGTGGTTGAGTGCCTGCCCTGGCACCGCGATACCTGGGCGCGCATCGCCGGCAGGGAGCAGCATGCCCACGCGTACCTCCTGCATGGCCCCGCGGGTATCGGCAAGCGTCAGTTCGCCGAGCGATTGGTGGCGCTGTTGCTGTGTCATTCCCCCATGTCAGGAGAGCCTTGCGGACACTGTAAGTCCTGCAGCCTGTTGGCTGCCGGTACGCATCCTGATCACTACATCGTTCAGCCAGAAGAGGTCGACAAGGCCATTCGGGTCGATCAGATACGAGCCTTGGTCGAATTCGTCGTACAGACCTCTCAGCTTGGGCGGCGCAAGGTGATTCTGTTGGAGCCTGCCGAGGCGATGAACCTCAACGCGGCCAATGCGCTGTTGAAAAGTCTTGAAGAGCCATCAGGTGACACGGTAATCCTGATGATTACTCATCAGTTGAGCCGCCTGCTGCCAACGATCAAGAGCCGTTGTGTGCAGCAGCGTTGCCCGACACCAAATACGGATGACGCCATTGCCTGGCTAGACGCACAACTTCCTGATTGTTCGTTTGAACAATGCCGGGCGCTGCTTGCACTGGTGGGAGGCTCGCCGCTACGGGCCGCTACACTGTTTCAACAAGGCGGGCTGGAGCAGCGCAGCGCAGTCGTTGAAGGGCTGAAGAAATTGCTCAAGCAGCAAGCATCGCCGAGTCAGCTGGCTGAAAGTTGGAATGCGATCGGGCTCGGTCTGATCTTCGATTGGTGTTACGACTGGATGCAAGCCGTGCTCCGCTATCAGATGACCCATGACGAAACCGAGCTTGGCGCCGACGACATGGCCAAGGTCGTGCAATACCTGGCCGACAAGTCTTCGACGAGTAAAGTGCTCGCGCTACAGGACTGGCTGTTGTCTAACCGGCAGAAGATTCTTGCCAAAGCGAATCTCAACCGTGCGCTGCTGCTCGAAGCGCTACTCGTGCAATGGGCAATGCTTCCAAGAGCACGCTAGAATTTCTTCGTAATCCACCTGTCGGAACGCTTTATGAACCTGCCGCCAAACTTGGGTCCTCGCAACGGCATATTGTCGCTTACGATCAAGGACAAGTCCGTGCTGTATGCGGCCTACATGCCTTTCGTCAAAGGCGGAGGTCTGTTCATTCCAACGAGCAAGAACTACCGCTTGGGCGACGAAGTGTTCCTGCTTTTGAATCTTATGGACGAGCCCGACAAGATTCCTGTCGCGGCGAAGGTGATCTGGGTGACGCCAAAGGGTGCTCAGGGCAACCGCGCTGCGGGCATCGGTGTCCAGTTCAGTGACAACGACACCAACGCGCGCGACAAGATCGAGACCTATCTCGCTGGCGCGCTGCGTTCGGATCGTCCGACTCACACGATGTAAGGACGCTCTGCTTTATGTTGGTTGACTCACATTGCCACCTCGATCGGCTCGATCTTTCCATCCATGACGGTTCATTGGATCGTGCACTGGACGCAGCGCGCGCGCGGGGCGTAGAGCGATTTCTCTGCATCGGCGTCAGTTCCAGTAATGCCGAAGCCGTGAAGGACATCGCGTCGCGTTACGACGATGTTTATTGTTCGGTGGGCATTCACCCACTGGATCTGGACGAGAGCATCTTCAGCCGCGAATGGCTGGTGGATGCGGTCGCTTCTCCGCGCGTTGTCGCGATTGGCGAAACCGGTCTGGATTATCACTACGAGCCCGATTCTGCCGCGCGCCAGCAAGACGCGTTCTCATTGCATCTTGATGTGGCCAAGACGACAGGTAAGCCGGTTATCGTACATACCCGTGAAGCGCGCGCCGATACGCTTCGGTTACTCCGTGAGGCAGACCTTTCGCAAGCCGGGGTCCTGCACTGCTTCACGGAAGACTGGGAGATGGCGAAAGCCGCGCTGGATATCGGTTTCTACATTTCCTTGTCCGGTATCGTCACGTTTCGCAACGCTGAAGCGCTACGGGACCTCGCTCGTAAGGTTCCGGCGGATCGGCTGTTGGTCGAGACGGATTCACCGTACCTTGCGCCGATTCCTCATCGTGGCAAGCCCAACTTGCCTGAGTACGTCAGGGATGTGGCTGAGTTTGTCGCGGCGTTGCGTGGCTGCGAGTTCGATGCATTCGCGAGGCAGACAGGCGCGAATTTTCTGCGCTTGTTCCCGGAAGCGACGTAGTCACCACGGTGGCAATGTCCTTCGTGCCTGCCGTTTGAGAGCGTCTGCCCGCAATCTTTTGGGTCTCCCCATGGACGCTTTGGCTTGGAAGCTGCATTCCCGCGTATTGTGTCGATTTCCCGGCGCGTTTCGGAGAGTGGAAATGCGAAGCCTTTTGCTAACGGTGCTTATCTTGGGCCTCAGTGGGTGCATGAGTGTCAGCGATATGGCTCAGGCAACCCGTAACCAGATGAGCGATGCGGGCTTGCTCGATCATGGCGAGATACGTCGATCAAGCGGTTGGCGCTTGCAGCCGGATTCCTACATTTTTATCGCCCAAAGTCATTTCCTGCCGACTGGCAGTCGCTATGCACGTCCGAATGTTGTCGCCGAAGAAGCGTTCAATGGTTTCGTAGAGTATTTCCCGATGGTGCGCGGCGCGCGTGAGCCGGAGGGGCTGGAGGAGGCACTGGCGGATGCTCGGGATGCCGGCGCGCACTATCTGCTTTATACCCGGTTCGCCAGCGCGGATGACCGTATAGGCACCTGGGATGAATGGGTCGATCAAGAAGCGGTCGATCGTTTAGGTACCGATCGCGGCGTCGTGCAACTGATGCTTATCGAAACCGCAACGCGCCACCTGATAGATAGCGCGAGGATTCGTAGCCGCGGCGGCCTGCTCACGCTGTACGACAAGCGACCCGAAGACATCCTGGGCCCGCCGATGCGCGACTATGCTCGCCGCCTGTTGGGTTTGGCCGACTAGAAGAGGTAACGCGATGAATGCGACTGGAAAGGTCGACAACCTGTTGGCACAGGTCCCTAAAGGCAAGCCGCCAGTCCATTTGTGGAACCCTGATTTTTGCGGTGACATCGACATGCGTATTGCGCGCGACGGTACGTGGTTTTACCAGGGCTCACCGATCGGGCGTAAGCCCATGGTGAAGCTGTTCTCGTCGATCATTCGCCGCGACGAGGACGCCTACTTTCTAGTGACCCCAGTAGAGAAGGTCGGCATCGCTGTGGACGATGCCCCTTTTGTAGCGATAGATGTCAGAGTCGAGGGTAGTGGCGAAGCGCAGGCGCTGTTCTTCGTGACCAATGTGGACGATGAAGTGCTTGCTGGCGCGGAACATCCGATTCGTGTAACCGAAGATGCGGAGACGCATGAGCCGTCCCCTTATGTACACGTGCGGGCGAATCTAGAAGCGCTGATCCATCGCAACGTGTTCTATCGACTGGTAGCCATTGCGGTCCCGCGCAATATAGAGGGCGCCGATTGGCTGGGGGTCTGGAGCGATGGTGTGTTTTTCCCCATCGGGCCGCTGCCAGTTTAGAGCGGACAAAAAAAGAGCCTCATCGAGAGGCTCTTCGGTGACACGTCACATGTTGGGGTAGTTGGGGCCGCCCGTTCCTTCTGGCGCTACCCAGGTAATGTTCTGGGCCGGATCCTTGATGTCGCAGGTTTTGCAGTGAACGCAGTTCTGTGCATTGATCTGGAAGCGTTTGCCGCCGGCATCGCCCTCAACGACTTCGTATACACCCGCCGGGCAGTAACGCTGCGCCGGTTCATCGTAGAGCGGCAGGTTGCGTTCGATAGGGATGCTCGGATCCGTCAGCTTGAGGTGTACTGGCTGATCCTCTTCGTGGTTGGTGTTGGAGAGAAATACGGACGACAGCTTGTCAAAGCTTAAGACGCCATCTGGCTTCGGATACTCGATCCGTGTCGCGTCACTCGCCTTTTTCAGCGATTCGTGGTCCTTGCTGAGGTCATGCAGCGTAAACGGCAGCTTTCCTCCCAGCAGGTTGTGTTCGACGAAGCTGAATGCTGGCCCTGCTACTGGCCCGAACTTGTGCATCGCGGGCCCGAAGTTACGGGTTGCGTAGAGTTCCTGGTAAAGCCAGCTGGCTTTGAAGCCATCGACGTAGCCCGAGAGTTCGTCGCCTTCGCGGCCTGCGCCCAACGCATCGACGATGGCCTCGGCCGCGAGCATCCCCGACTTCATTGCGGTGTGGCTGCCTTTGATTTTCGCCGCGTTCAGCGTTCCCAGGTCGCAGCCGATAAGCGCGCCACCTGGAAAAACCATCTTCGGGAGCGAGTTGAAACCACCTTTGACGAGCGCCCGAGCTCCGTAGGAAATGCGTTTCCCGCCTTCGAGGTATTGCCGGACGACCGGATGATGTTTGTACCGCTGAAATTCGTCGAACGGCGACAGGTAAGGGTTGCTGTAGGCGAGATCAACGATCAGCCCGACGACCACTTGGTTGTCTTCCAAGTGGTACAGGAAGGAACCACCCGGGTTTTCCTTGTTCAGCGGCCAACCGGAGGTGTGAATGACGAGCCCCGGTTCGTGCTTAGCTGGGTCGATTTCCCACAGTTCTTTGATACCGATGCCGTAGTGTTGCGGATCAGCCTCGGAGGCGAGGTCAAAGCGCTTGCCCAGGGCCTTGCCAATGTGGCCACGGCAACCTTCGGCGAAGAGCGTGTATTTCCCGCGCAACTCCATGCCTGGCGTATACATGCCTTCTTTCGGGTTGCCTTCTCGGTCGACACCCATATCGCCGGTGACGATGCCGCGCACGATGCCTTGGTCATCGATCAGCGCTTCCTGCGCCGCGAAGCCGGGGTAGATTTCCACGCCCAGGTTCTCCGCTTGCCCTGCGAGCCAGCGACAGAGGTTGCCGAGGGAGATGATGTAGTTCCCCTCGTTGTGCATCGGTTTTGGGACAAAGAAGTTCGGCACTTTGGTGGCCGACTCCGCATCTTTCAGTAAGTAGATATCATCGCGTTTGACGGGCGTGTTGAGGGGCGCTCCGAGCGCTTTCCAGTCAGGGAAAAGCTCTTCCAGCGCTCTGGGTTCGAACACCGCGCCAGACAGAATGTGCGCACCGACTTCGGAACCTTTCTCAACGACGCAGACACTGATGTCCTGATTATTTTCAGTAGCTTTTTGTTTTATTCGGCACGCGGCGGACAGGCCCGAGGGCCCGGCACCGACGATGACCACGTCGAACTCCATATATTCGCGTTCCACGAACGGTCTCCTCAGGCTTTATTGATTAGTACGGTCGATCCGTGACCTTTAAAGTGGGGCATTATATAGGGGCAGTACTGGCGGTCCAATACGAACGCTTGTTTGAATCCTGCCAGAGCCTGCTACAGTGAGGCTTTCACGCAGATGCTGGGAACCATTCTTATTGACCGAGGGGTATGCCACGGTCAACATAAGCGGTCTCCATCTCACCATGGTTCGGCGATCGGTTTCGACCGATGCGCAAGCGCCGCCAGTTTCCACCCGCGGACTTCATTCACCGGGAAAATAACGAGGAATCCATGAAGGTTCTTGTAGCTGTCAAACGAGTCGTTGATTACAACGTGAAGGTTCGCGTGAAGGCGGACAACTCCGGTGTCGATCTGGCCAACGTCAAGATGTCGATGAACCCATTCTGCGAAATCGCCGTTGAAGAGGCGGTTCGCTTGAAGGAAAAGGGTGTCGCGACCGAGGTGGTGGTCGTTTCCATTGGTCCTAGCCAGGCGCAGGAACAGCTGCGTACCGCGTTGGCCTTGGGGGCGGATCGTGGGATTCTCGTCGAAACCGCGGAAGAGGTCAGCTCGTTGGCGGTGGCGAAAGCGCTGAAGGCCGTCGTCGATAAGGAGCAGCCTCAACTGGTGATCCTCGGCAAGCAGGCAATCGACACCGACAACAACCAGACTGGGCAAATGCTCGGTGCCCTAAGCGGCATGCCGCAAGGGACGTTCGCCTCGCGCGTTGAAGTCGAAGGCGACGCCCTCAAGGTTACTCGCGAGATCGATGGTGGTCTCCAGACGGTTGCGCTGAAATTGCCAGCGATCGTCACCACCGACCTGCGCCTGAACGAGCCGCGTTATGCCTCGCTGCCCAACATCATGAAAGCGAAGAAGAAGCCGCTGGAAACCCTGTCGCCCGACGCGCTGGGCATCAGTGTCGCGTCGAGCGTCAAGACGTTGAAGGTTGAGGCGCCCGCTGCGCGCGGCGCCGGTATCAAGGTGGCATCCGTAGCGGAGCTGGTTGAAAAACTGAAGAACGAAGCGAAGGTGATCTGATGACTGTCCTGGTAATCGCAGAACATACGAACGGCGCGCTGGTGCCTGCGACGCTCAATACCGTGGCGGCAGCTCAACAGATTGGCGGCGACATCCATGTGCTCGTGGTCGGCGAAGGCGTAAATGCCGTGGCCGAGGAAGCGGCGAAGATTGCAGGGGTGAGTAAGGTCCGTATGGCGGACGACGCGGCCTATGCGCATCAGCTGCCCGAAAACATCGCGCCGCTGGTTGCGGGGCTCGGCGCGGAATACAGCCACATCCTGTGCGCGGCGACCACCAACGGCAAGAACTTCATGCCGCGTGTGGCGGCGCAACTGGACGTCGACCAGATTTCCGAAATCATCGGTGTCGACAGTGCCGACACGTTCAAGCGGCCGATTTACGCCGGCAATGCGATTGCGACCGTGCAATCGTCGGCAGCGATCAAGGTCATTACCGTTCGTACCACCGGTTTTGATGCGGTGGCCGCTGAAGGCGGTTCCGCAGCAGTCGAGACGGTCTCTGGCGCCGGCGACTCCGGTAAGTCCAGCTTCGTAGGCGAAGAGCTGGCGAAATCCGACCGTCCGGAGCTCGCGGCAGCGAAGGTCGTCGTCTCTGGTGGACGCGGCATGCAGAATGGGGAGAACTTCAAGCACCTGTACTCACTGGCTGACAAGCTCGGCGCTGCCGTCGGTGCGTCGCGCGCGGCGGTCGATGCGGGTTTCGTTCCCAACGACATGCAGGTTGGTCAGACCGGCAAGATCGTCGCGCCGCAGCTCTACATCGCCGTTGGGATATCGGGCGCGATCCAGCACCTGGCAGGCATGAAAGATTCGAAAGTCATCGTTGCCATCAACAAGGACGAAGAGGCGCCTATCTTCCAAGTGGCTGACTATGGCCTGGTCGCGGATCTTTTCGAAGCCGTTCCGGAACTGGAAAAGTCGCTCTAACGTTTTCCACCCAGTGGAGCGAAGCGACTGCCGTAAGGCAGTCGCTTTTTTTTCGTCGCCGGACTGCTGCTATACCGATGAGGGTACGGTGTCCCACGCATCGACTGATGAACTCGAAAAATCTAAGGTAACGTTGTGAATCGTACATTCTGGTCACTGGCAGTGACGCTTCTCTTGATGGGATGCACCTCGGCAGATCCTGCGCCCACCGCGCAGATGGAGCTCTCCGAACAGGCCTTGGCACAGGCGCAAACTATCGTGGGCGATACCCCTTCGGTACTGCTGGAAGCTGCCGTTCACAAGCTAGTCCTGGCAAGAGAGAAGATGGCCCAGCGAGACTTTCGGGCGGCGCGCATGCTTGCCGAGCAAGCTGAGCTGGACGCCCGTCTGGCCGAGGTGCGCGTGATCAACGAGAAGCAAGGGCTGGCGATCACCCAGCTCAATCGGCAAATCAAATCGGTACGCCGTGAGCTGGAGAGCCTCCAATGATCATGAAAGTCGGAGCGCTCTCGGCGTGTTTGGGGCTTTTGGTCGGTTGCGCGGCGCAGGGCTACGATGCGTCGAGACTCGATTCAGCCCGTCTGCGTTTCGAGTCGGTACAGGCCAACCCAATGATCATGACAGCGGCGCCGAAGGACGTGAAACGAGCTGGTGAATCCTTGCTTCGGGCCCAGCAGCTCAGTGGCTATTGGGGTAGTGAGGACGATGTCGATCACTTTTCGTATCTGAGCCTGCGCTATAGCGAGTTGGCCGAGACCCAGGGAGTGCTCGCCGAATCCATGGCACAAGAAGCCAAGCTCGGTCTTGACCTGCAACGCTTGCAGCTGAGATTGCGCGAAGCGCACGTTACGGAGGCGGAGCAGGGCGGGCTGAACGAGGACGAGATCGCCAGCCTGTTGGCCACCGAGACCGACCGTGGGCTCGTGATGACATTGGGTGACGTGCTTTTCGATACTGGGCAAACCGAGCTTAAAGCCGGATCCAGCCGGACGCTTTCCCGGCTTGCTCGGTTCCTTGAACTGAACCCGCAGCGACGTATCCGTATCGAGGGATATACCGATAACGTGGGCAAGGCACAGGACAATCAGCGGTTGTCGGAAGCCCGCGCCGATGCGATCGCGGCGATGTTAGGCGAGATGAACGTAGCGCCGTCCCGCATGGAAGTGGCGGGTTATGGGGAGCAATACCCCGTCGCGGAGAACGCCTCGTCTTCAGGACGCGCGCAGAATCGACGCGTTGAGATCGTCTTTTCCAATAGCCATGGAGTACTGACACCGCCTCGCTAGGGGCTGACGATCTGTGCTCGTAAGGGACGCGTGGCGGTTGTGCAAGGATTCAGGCAGACGCCACTGGACAAGGTGTTCTGTACCGGTGCAATCTGAGTGCCTTGAACACTGTTACGGTGCCTGGACTGGAAGTCTGCTATGGCGAGCATGCTGCTGTATCAACGAATCGCACAACAATTGGCTGAAGATATTCGCCAGGGCGTTTATCAGCCGGGTGAGCGTGTTCCTTCGGTTCGCAAAATGAGTGCCCAGTTAGGGGTGAGCCACGCCACGGTGCTGCAAGCGTACGCCAACCTGGAGGATCGAGGTTTGATCCGCGCGCGGCCTCAATCCGGCTATTACGTACGGCAAACGCCAACGTTAACCGCAGCAACGCCGGCGATCGCGCGCGTCGAGCGGCCCACGTTAGTGACGCGGGGCAGCATTATCCAGCAGGTCCTCACCGAAGCGCGCCGAGAGGACGTTTTCGCGCTCGGGGCCGCTGTGCCCCACGTGGATTATCTGCCGGTGCGGACGTTGCACCAGCACCTTGCCAAGGTGACGCGCTTCGAAAGCGCTCGGGCGTTCAGCTACATGTTCAGCCCCGGTTACGAACCACTGCGCCGACAGGTCGCGATCCGGATGCGCGATGCAGGCGTTGCCGTCGATCCTGCGTCCGTAGTCATTACCCATGGCTGCGTCGAAGCCTTGCAGATGTCGCTGCGAGTGCTGACCGAGCCCGGTGATCTGATCGCCGTGGAGTCGCCTACGTATTACGGCTTGCTGCAGCTTGCGGACCTGCTGGGGCTGAAGGTCATCGAAATTCCCAGCGACCCTATCAATGGCATCAGCCTGGAGGCGTTGCAGCTGGCCGCCAACCAGTGGCCGATCAAAGCGCTGGTGCTGACGTCACGCTTGAGTAATCCGCTGGGCAGCACCATCCCTCCAGAGCGGCAGAAGCAACTGCTGAGGCTTGCTGGCGATTTCGACATACGCGTCGTCGAAGACGATATCTATGGCGAATTGATGTTCGAGCAGGGCAAGAGCAAGTCCCTCAAGGCATTTGATCGGGAAGGGCGGGTAATCTACTGCTCGAGCTTTTCAAAAACGCTGTCGCCGGGTGTCCGCGTCGGTTGGATCATTCCGGGCCCTTATCAGGCCCAGATCGAGCGGCTGCAAACCTTCACGACGCATTCCGCTTGTAGTACGACCCAAATGGCGGTGGCGTCGTACCTGGAAAACGGCGGATACGACAGGCATTTGCGTTTCATTCGGCAGGAGTACCGCAAGAATCTCGCAGCCTACCAACTCGGCGTGCAGCGCTACTTTCCAGAAGGCACGCAAATCAGTCGACCAAAAGGCGGATTCATTCTTTGGGTGAGCTTGCCCGTGCGCGCCAATACCAAGGACATGCATGCGCGCGCGCTGCAGCAGGGGGTAAGCATCGCGCCTGGCATCATCTTCAGCAATACCGAGCAGTTCAATCACTGCATCCGCATCAATTGCGGGATTGCCTGGAATCGAGATTCCGAACACGCGCTCATGACCTTGGGTGTGCTG
The DNA here is from genome assembly GCF_014647635.1 of Pseudomonas matsuisoli. Classification (GTDB taxonomy): domain Bacteria; phylum Pseudomonadota; class Gammaproteobacteria; order Pseudomonadales; family Pseudomonadaceae; genus Pseudomonas_P; species Pseudomonas_P matsuisoli. Next base: position 275,888 of record NZ_BMPO01000003.1, on the reverse strand, counting down.
GCTCACCAGCTCTGTCAGGAATTTGCAGGGGCCGCCTAGGGCCACTCCGGGGCCGCTCCAATCGCGGCGGTCATGCTCATTAAGCCATGACCGTTCGGGTGATGCCGCAGAACATCCTAGTCTGCTGAATGCCAAAAACTACAGTAGGGCGCAGCGGGATAGACCTGCGAGGCGAGCCTAGAAATCGGATCGAAAAACGATGAATCCAAAGCTTTGCATATTGAGCGTTTTGGTACTGCTGGGAGCGTGCAAACCCGAAGAGCCGCCACGGCGAGCTCCGCCAGACGAGCCGGCAAAAGCCGAGCGGGCATTGCCAAAGGTCGAGCCTACGCCTGAGCTGGGTAAGCCTCTGGTGGGCGAGCCGGTATCCGAACCGGAACCAGAACAAGAAACGGCGCCAGCGCCAGAGAAGGAGCCGGAGCCAGTCGCGGTATCGCCTGCCGGAAGCAAGGAGCCAAAGCCGACAACGAAGAAACCGGTCGTCAAGAAAACGAAGACTGAGCCATCGATAGACGAGACGCTGCCAGAAGTTACATTGGATCTCACGCTCCCTGAGGAGCTTGCGCCGTCACTGGAACCCGCCGCCCAACGTGACAATCCGCCCCCTGCTTCGGTGTTACCGCCAATGTTCAATCCGCCCGATTCCGCGTTCAGTTTGAACGGCCGCATCATTAGCCAGGAGCGAGAGCAGGATATCGATGGCGCCGAGTTGCGTTTGGAGTTCAAGCGCTAGCCGAGGTGTCTAGCGCTCCTTGGCTTCCTCGGCTTCGATCTTCTCGTTACGCGCTTTGATGCGATCGAGCTGATCATCGGTGAGCGGAAGCTTTTTCGCCGAGCCTTTGAGCGCCAGCAGTCCACCTAAGATCGAGCCAATCGCCAATACCAATATCAGCCAGCCATACCAGGGCATGAGAAACATCTCCGTGTTGAACCTATAGCGTTGGACGCTGGGCCGCATGGATATGTTCGCTTGGCTTTCACCTTGTTTATATGCGGGAGCGGCGCTATCTCTTCGAGGCGAAAGGCGTGGATCGAAACTAGGCCCGACGCGGAATGCCGTACTTGCGGAGGCGGTGGGCGATGGCGGTGTGCGAGGTGTTCAAGCGTGCGGCCAATTGGCGTGTGGACGGGTAACTTTCATAAAGCTTTTCTAACAGCTCCTTTTCGAAAGCACCCACGGCATCTTCCAAGCTGCCGACTTCCCGTTCGGTCTGCCGCGCAACCTCGGTATTGGCGATGTCGAGGTCGTCTACGTCGATGAGGGTCGTTTCGCTGATCGCCGCCGCGCGAAAGACGACGTTTTGCAGCTGCCGGACGTTGCCCGGCCAGCGGTTTCCCAGCAATGCGGCGTATGTGCCGGCGGACAAGCGGCATAGTGGGCGCTGGATTTGCGCGCAGGCTTGGCTCATGAAATGCCGAGCCAAAAGCAGAATATCTTGGCCACGCTCTCGCAGTGGCGGAACTGAAAGGCTCAACACATTCAGACGGTAGTAAAGGTCTTCCCGGAACGTGCCTTCGCTGACCATTTTTTCCAGGTCGCGATGCGTCGCGCTGAGGATTCGTACATTGACCTTGATCTCTCGCTCGCCGCCGACGCGGCGAAAGGTGCCATCGTTGAAAAAACGTAGCAATTTCGCTTGAAGGTAAGGCGACATTTCCCCGATTTCGTCGAGAAAGACGCTGCCCTTGTCCGCCAATTCCAGGAGACCAGGTTTGCCGCCGCGCCGGGCGCCGGTAAATGCCCCAGGTTCATAGCCGAACAGTTCGCTTTCGGCGAGGCTTTCCGGCAGCGCGGCGCAATTGAGCGCGAGAAACGGCGCGTTACGTCTAGCGCTTACCGTATGACAGGCGCGAGCAACCAGCTCTTTACCCGTCCCTGTTTCACCCAGAATCAGTAACGGAGCGTCCAGCACCGCGACACGCTGCGCGCGGGCCTTCAAATTGCGAACTGGAGCAGAGTCACCTAGCAAGGCATCGAAGCCGCCTGCATGGTCGTGGTGAAGCGCAGCAAGCCGCTCACCCATTCGGCTGGGTGCATAAAGGGTCAGTAATCCTCCCGCGGGTGTGGCGCCTGGCTCGCCCCCGCCAATGGGTTGCGCATCCAGCAGCAGCGCCTGGCCATTGAGAATGACTTCGCGAAGGGGCAGCCGAAACTCCAGCGCCAACAGTGCTTCCTGAAGCGCGTCATCCCCGAATAGCTCGGCCAGGCCGTGCTCGGCCGGGTCGGCGTTGCACAGGCTGACGAATGCGGGATTGGCGAGTAGGACACGGGCATTGCCATCCACTGCGAGCATCGGGTCGGTCACGGTGGCGAGCAGGGCATCGAGCTGCAGGCGATGACGCTGGCCAGGCAGGATGTCGACGATATGAACCGCCTGCACGCCCACGATGCCAAGCAGCGCGTCTTTCAGGTCGTCCAGGACCTGATCGTCCAGCGTCGGAGCATCGATGTAGACGTTGGGAGGTACCATTTCGACGGCGTCGAGGTTGAGGTTGCGCCCGCCGAGCAAGGCCAGCACTTCCTGGGTAATACCGACGCGGTCGATGAAGGTGACATGAATACGCATGAAGACTTCTTGATGGAAATGGTCGCGGTTCGGTGCTTGGGAGGTCAGGCACCGAACCGCTGGAACGTCTAGTATGCCTGTTGGGTACGGCCATGATAATCGGCGCGTATGGGAGCGAGGATACGTACCGTGCGCCCGCGGTCGAACGTTGACCATCAGTTGGAGGTGACCATGTCCTTCGTTCGTGAATATCTCGCCGAGCAGGCCTCACGCAGTGATATCGATTCGTTGAAGGGCGCCGTGATCCTGGAGTTTGGGACCGGTTGGTGTGGCTACTGCCGCGCCGCGCAAGGACCGTTGGAAGAGGCGATTACGCAATTTCCAGGGGCACAACATATCAAGGTGGAAGACGGCAGCGGGCGGCCGCTGGGGCGATCTTTTCGCGTGAAACTGTGGCCGACGATCATCTTTCTTAAAGACGGCGTGGAGTGTGAGCGGTTGGTTCGTCCGACGGGCACGGCTGAAATCGTAAAAGCGTGCGAATCGATCAGTTGAGGGTTGTCGGAGAATGGCTTCGATCGCGCGTCGCCCGCTCAACCGAATGGAGAGCGTTTCTGACGTAATGGATCGAGTAGCGGTTTAAGGCCGTTGTGGTCGATCTCCTGCATGAGCGCGAGCAGTCGGCCAATTTCCCCAGGGGGGAATCCCGCGCGGGCAAACCAATTCAGGTAATGCCCGGGAAGGTCTGCCAGCGTGCGGCCCTTGTATTTGCCGAACGGCATGGTCCGCGTGACCAGCAATTGAAGGTCTTCGGGTTTCACCGATCAACCGCAGGACGCGCGCTGCACGACGCCGGACGCGTTGATGTCCAGGTTTAGACGGGTCGAATCGTAATCCATGGTCATCGAGTCGCCTGGCCGTAAGACGCGGGTGTTTCCGGCACCGGTGGTGCGCTGTGCCTGCTCGATCAGCGCATCGCTAATTTGCTTGCCGGTGAAAGCCTGGGCGGCGGCGCTGTCGCAGCGTCCATCAGCGCTAGGTGCGCTCGCGGCGCTGGAAGCGGAGGAGGGCGACGTGTCGCTGGAGCTGCAAGCGCCTAACAGCAGCGCAGTGGACAGGACGAATAACGCACTAGAACGGACGGGCATGCGGCCTCCTTGAAGAAATCGGGGGCATTACCTTAACAGTTCCGCCCCCGCGGTGGTCTAGCCGCAGGTTGCCACGGGTCGCTATTTTGCGTCCGGTGATTGCCAGTCGGTCTGGTCTGCGTCGCGGTAGAGGCGCAGGAGCTTGCGCGTGATGTTGATGCGAATGTCCTCGCGCTCGAATGGGGATAAGCGCGTCAGGTGGTCGAGGTTCAAGCAGTGCAAATGGATGTAAGGCATCTGCCGATCCAATTCGCGAAGATCGCCCTTCATCATGATCGGCAGAAACGAACGTCCCTTCCTTCGGTGCTTGCTGATAATGCGCGCCATGCCCACGCGGAAAGGAATGGTGCGCGGCATGCGTTCGCTATCATCGATCCGTTCGCTCAGGAGCAGGCCTGCCTCGCCGGTGAGCGTGCCGGGCAAAATACACAGGCCTGTAGGGCGAACCGCAGCAGGCTCGATATGGTTCAACGTATCGTGGAATGCGTAAGGGTTGGGCAAGACAACCAATTTGCGGTTATGCCCTGTTGGAAGGTGCACGCTGTAGTTGGTGTAGATCTGGCTCACCGAATCCGAATAGACGCACAGACGATTCTCGAAAAAGCGGACGAAACGTGCGGCGAGCTCATGCCGCGCCATGCGCTCGAGATCCCAAACCAGATCCTGGTTCTGCCCGGTATTGAAATTGATCTCGCGAAATTCCATTTGGCGTTCCTGCTCTAGCGAGATGTATGGCCCGCTTATCAGGCCGTTCGAGACGTTATTCGGGCTGCTGGTATCTCTGCAAACGGCAGCACTGCCGATTCATCTGCAGAGGAAAGCGACAGCAGAGTCGGGCCAGTCCAGCCGTGAAAATTTAAACGAAACGCTCTACCATGTAACGTTTTCTTTCGCGAGGCCTGTCCGTGCAACCGGTTATTTCGATTCAAGGGTTGAATAAGACGTACGCCTCAGGTCACTCAGCGCTCAAAACGATCGATCTGGACATCCGCAAAGGTGAAATCTTCGCGCTGCTCGGTCCAAACGGCGCTGGCAAGACCACCCTCATCAGCATCATCTGTGGGATCGTAAACCCAGGTGAAGGTCGCGTGCAGGTCGCAGGTAATGACATCGTTCGCGACTACCGGGCGGCACGCTCGAAAATCGGGCTCGTGCCGCAAGAACTCTTCAACGAAGGATTCGAGAGCGTGTGGGCAACCGTCAAATTCAGCCGCGGCCTATTCGGTAAGCCGGCGAATGCGGGTTACCTCGAGCAACTTCTCAAGGACCTGTCGCTTTGGGAGAAGCGCGACGCGCGTATTTTCGAGCTGTCGGGCGGCATGAAGCGCCGGGTGATGATTGCCAAAGCGCTATCCCACGAGCCCGAAATCCTGTTCCTGGATGAACCCACCGCTGGCGTTGACGTTGAGCTTCGGCGAAACATGTGGGAAATGGTCCGCAAGCTGCGCGAGCGCGGCGTAACGATCATCCTGACCACGCATTACATCGAAGAAGCCGAAGAGATGGCCGACCGCATCGGTGTGATTCGCAAAGGCGAGATCATTCTGGTGGAAGACAAGGCGACGCTGATGCGCAAGCTCGGCAAGAAGCAACTGACCGTGCACCTGCAGCACCCGCTGCACGCACTGCCGGATGCGTTGGTTCGCGACGATCTCAGCCTGCGAGACGATGGTTACACGCTGGTGTACACCTTCGACGGGCAACGCGATGAGACGGGTGTCGCCGAACTCTTGCAGGAGCTCGCCCAGCAGGGCATTGCGTTCAAGGACCTGCAATCGAGCGAAAGCTCGCTGGAAGATATCTTCGTCAGTCTCGTGTCGGAACGGAGCGAGTGAATCTATGAATTTCTACGCAATACGCGCCATTTACCTATTCGAGCTGGCTCGCACTTGGCGCACGCTGCTACAGAGCATCGCGACGCCCGTCATCACGACCTCGCTCTATTTCGTGGTGTTCGGTTCCGCGATCGGCTCGAGCATGAACCAGATTCAAGGCGTGAGCTATGGCGCCTTCATCGTGCCGGGCCTGATCATGCTGGCATTGCTGACTGAAAGCATCTCTAACGCGTCCTTCGGCATCTACATGCCGAAATACTCCGGGACGATCTACGAGGTGCTGTCTGCGCCGGTTTCTTATCTCGAGATCGTGATTGGTTATGTCGGCGCTGCGGCCACGAAGTCCGTGATCCTCGGTGTGGTGATTTTATCGACGGCTCGTTTGTTCGTGGACTTCGACATTCTTCATCCGCTCTGGATGGTGGCGTTCCTTCTGCTCACCGCAGTGACCTTCAGCTTGTTTGGATTCATCATCGGTATCTGGGCCGATGGTTGGGAGAAACTGCAGATCGTTCCAGCGCTGGTGGTCACCCCTTTGACGTTCCTCGGCGGTAGCTTCTATTCCATCGGCATGCTGCCGGAGCTGTGGCAGAAGATCACACTGTTCAACCCCGTGGTGTACCTCATCAGCGGATTCCGCTGGAGCTTTTACGGTGTTTCGGACGTTCACGTCGGTGTCAGCTTGGCGATGACGCTCGGTTTTCTAGCGGTGTGCATCACGCTCATCGCGTGGATTTTTCGGACCGGGTATCGGCTGAAGAATTGAGGTAAAACGGTGCGAATGAAACGCCCAAAAAAAGCGTCGTGACACTGAGGCCTGCTAAGCTTCGTTCAACGCATGCCAGTGATGGCTAACTCGAATCGGTCTCTAGAACGTGTCGATCCGCTCCCGGCTCATCCTGCTCGTCCTTGCCGTGCTGGCGCCCGCCTTTCTGGCTTCGATCCTTGCCATACGCTTCGTTTATCAGGAGCAGTTGGCGCGCGTCGAGATGGGAATGCGCGAAGCCACGCGTGCGTTGGCGTTGGCAATCGACGGCGAGTTGTCTCGTCGAGACGCCATCATCACGACGCTGGCGGCTTCCAAGTCGTTGCTCGACGGCGATCTCCAGGCGTTTTACGAGCAGGCGTCTGCAGTCGCTCGATCGCTGGAAAACTCAATCATCATCTTCGACGCACAAGGACGGCAGCTGCTCAATACGCGGCGACCGTTCGGTTCGCAATTGCCAGGACGCAGCAGCTTCGATATCACCGCTCCTTCATCCGAAGACTTGGCTCTGCCCGTTAGCGATCTGTACATGGCGCCCATCGGCCAACGTTACAGTTTCTCGGTCCGGCGGCCCGTCATACGCGATGGGCGTGTGGTGTATTACATCGCGATGGGGTCGTTCGCGAGTCAGATAGGAGACGTCTTGGCGGCGCAAAGTTTGCCCGACGGCTGGTTGGGCGTCGTTGTCGACCGGCAGGGCCACATCGTGTCTCGCAATATCGGTGGTGACCAGTTCATTGGTCGCAAGGTCAAGAACGCTCAAGCCCTCGACACCCTTAACCCCGAGGGTTTCTACGACTCGGTATCGCTGGAGGGCGTGCCGAGGTTGTCCTTTTTCAGTCGCGCCCCAGCATCTGGTTGGTCGGTGGTGATTGGTATGCCGCACAGTGAGATCCGGCGCAGTACGCTGCGCGCGGCGGCGATGGTAGGAATAGGCTGCCTGCTTTTGCTGGGTATAGCGATCGCACTGGCGTTCTGGGTCGGACGTAAGATCAGCACGCCCTTGCGCATGCTGGATGAAACGGCGCAGGCGATGGGGAGGGGAGAGCCCGTTGCGCCATTCACTACGGGGCTGATCGAAACCGATCGCACCGCGCAGGTACTCGCGCAAGCGAGTGCGCGAATTCAGAATGCCAACCGCGAACTGGAAGTGCGAGTAGCCGATGCCGTGGATCAGGCTGAGCGTTCCCTGAAGGCGCTTCAGCAGGGTCAGAAACTCGAGGCGCTTGGTCGTCTCACCGGCGGCATCGCCCACGACTTCAACAACCTGCTGCAGACGCTTACTACGGGGCTGCAACTGGCGGGCATGACCAACACCGATCCACGTGGCCAGAAGGCGATCGATGCCTGCAATCGCTCGGTCATCCGCGGTACCAAATTGACCCGGCAGTTGATGGCGTTTGGTCGTCACAAAGTCGACGAGACGGCGTCGGTAGACCTCCGTGAATTGCTTCTGGGCATGGGCGAGTTGTTAGAGGGAGCGCTGCCCAGTCGTATTCGGCTCGAAATGCAAATCCCGGAAGGCGCGTGGCCGGTCTATGTCGATCCGCTGCAATGCGAGCTCGCGATATTGAACCTGGTGTTCAATGCACGCGACGCCATGCCCGAAGGCGGACAGATTCGTATCAGCCTGGAGCGCACAGCGCAAACCTGCGAACCCTACGGTATTGCGCCGGCCGAAGCGGGCTATCTAAAACTCTGCGTTGCGGACAGCGGCTGTGGGATGAGCGAGGAAACACAGGCGAAGGCGTTCGAGCCTTTCTTCACTACGAAGCCCGTAGGTGAAGGTACTGGGTTGGGGCTTGCTCAAGTGTATGCGTTCGCAAAATCCTCGAACGGCTGTGTTCACCTGCACAGCACGGTTGGGAGCGGGTGTCGTATTGCAATCCTGCTACCCGAGCGCCGTCACTTGCAGGCCGTAATCCCAGCGGATGAGGCGCCGACAACGCAGATCTCCAGAGGCGCGCGTTTATTGTTGGTCGATGATGACCCGCTAGTCAGAGAAGTGCTTGCACCAACGTTGAGAGAGTTAGGCTTCGATCTCGAGGTCGCGGCTGATGGAGACGAGGCCTTGGCCCGATACCGTGAAACGCTCGCGGTCGATGAGGCCTCTTCGCAGCGCTTCGACATGGTCTTTTCCGACATCGTAATGCCAGGCACATTGGACGGTATTGGACTCGCTCAGGCGCTGCGTCAGTTGAGCCCGGGTTTGCCCATATTGCTCGCTACGGGATTCAGTGAGCGAACGCCCGAGGACTACGGATTCCGAGTGTTATCCAAGCCATACACCGTGGAAGCGCTGACCGAAGCGCTCGTTGCAGAATTGAAGAAGGCGCGCCCGGGTAAGCAGCTGGACACATAGTCCGTCGCAGAAATAAAAAAACGACTCGCTGAACGAGTCGTTTTTTTTGTGGGCTCGGCGCATGGATAGCATGGCACCGAGCGCTGACGCCGATCAGAAGATCAGCGAGAAAATCCCGATTACGACCAGCAGCCCAATCAAGAAAATGATGCCTACGGTACCGCCTAGAAATTTCAACATATGCCGTTCCTCCGTTGGTGTGTGTAGTTAAGACTTCACATTGCCAGCGGAGGTTCGGGGTATTTGCTGTATCAGGCCCCTACGTTCAGACGATTGTCAGCGTCACGTCGATGTTGCCTCGGGTCGCGTTGGAGTAAGGGCAAACGATGTGTGCTTTGTCGACGATCTGGCGCGCTTCCTCACGATCTAGGCCAGGCAGCGTAATTGCGAGCGCTACTTCGATACCGAAGCCATCAGGAATGGCGCCAATGCCTACCGTGCCTTCGACTGAGGTATCAGCCGGCAGTTGATGCTTGTCACGCGCCGCAACGAACTTCATTGCGCCCAAAAAACAGGCGGAATAGCCGGCAGCGAACAACTGCTCAGGATTCGTGCCTTGTCCGCCGGCACCGCCCAGTGCTTTGGGTGTGGTCAATGCAACATCGAGGATGCCATCGGACGAGATGGCACGGCCATCGCGGCCTCCGGTGGCTTCGGCGGATGCACGGTATAAAACGTTCTCGATAGACATGACATGAATCTCCAGTGGCGTAAATGTACGAATTAATATAGTTCGCAAATAGTTTGCGCGCAATATAAAATATTCGTTACCGACCGATCTGAGAAATCAAACGGAACGTTGCAAGCGCTGACGGAGGTCAACGACCTGCTGGCGTAGCCGTGCGAGGCTCTTTCGATCGATATCGCAGGCATTCAGAATGCACTGGGGAATGTCATCGGCCTTCTGCTTCAGCTGCCGCCCTTTGTCGGTCAATCTGAGCTCAACGACACGCTCATCGCGGCTGCTGCGTGTGCGTGAAATCAACCCTTCGTTTTCCAGGCGCTTCAACAAGGGCGTGACCGATCCCGGGTCGGTGAGCATGCGGCTGCTGAGTTCACTGACGGTGAGACCGTCGGTCTCCCACAACGACAGCATTGCCAGGTACTGCGGATAAGTCAGGTCCAACTTTGACAGTAAGGGTTTGTAGACCTTGGTCATGAGTAGCGAGGTGGAGTAGAGCGCAAAGCACAGCTGATTATCGAGAAGCAGGTCGTCGCTGGATGCCATGCGCATCTCCGTGGGTCGAAGGAGATATCAAGTTAGCGTGAGCATCTCCTGAAGGAAAGAGCCCGCCTGCGTATGTTCAGTTAAGTCGCGATGCAGACCTGCGATGCCTACAATGGCGTTTTAAACGAGGTGCTCATGAGCGAAGTCGATGAAACGTTGTATGCCAAATTGCTCGGCGAAACGGCGAGAATTCAGTGGTCTGAACTACAGCCCTTTTTTGCGCGTGGTGCCTTGATGTGGGTCGCTCCAGGTCAGGACCTCGTCGCGATTGCGGTGGCGATTGCCGAAAACCGCGCGCAGGACGTCCAGGCGTGGCTGCAACAGGGCGTTCTGCGCAAACTTGACGATGACACTGCGCGTCGGCTGGCAGAGCAGGAGAATGATCTTTGGGCCGTCGTGCTCGCGCCGTGGGTGCTGGTCCAAGACCGCTTTGCACAACGGGAACGACCCCAGGCTTGATCATCCAATACGTCGAGAGACAGGAGGACCTTATGTTTTCGCCCGGACATTTGCATATCGCGCATCTACCGTCCGCACCGCAACATCGGGCATTTACCTTGGATCTGCACTACGAAATACGGCAGGACGCCGCCGAAGGTCCGATGCTGAGCGTGCGCGTGCTGGGCAACGTCGACGGCGAACCATTCGAGGACGCGTTCGAACTGCATCGCGACTCGGCTTTCGATTTCGCCAGCGTGGCGTGCGGGCTTGCGGCGAAACGTGGACTGACGGCCGAGAGCGGGTTGGTGCTCACGCAGCACGATGAGTACGACCAGATGTTCGAAGATATTCGCCGCCAGCTGGATATCGAGCCGGGCGACCCTATCAACTTCGACCATTTCGACAAGGACCGGCTGTAACGCGCGCGGTCGATCGGCCAGGCGTCCCGCCTTACAGGCTGCGGGATGCCTTGAACTGAACCAGACCTTCGCAATACGAGTTGACGCCTGAATAAACCGTGCACTGACCGGTCGTCATGCTCGAGTCCGAGTACGACATGTTGAGGTTGAAGCCGAGCCAGGCCCGAGAAAGATTGAGCGACCAGTCATCGAAGGTGCGAACGTAGCCCTGGCCGTTCAGCAAAATCGGCTCGTTCAGTGCATGGGTGCTGTACTTCACGGTCATGCCGAAGCCGAGCCGATCCAGCGTATCCAGCGCCGCGAGCAACGTATGGTCTTGCCGATCTGGCTTGAGGGAGAACGAGGCGCCGAGGCGATTCCCAAAAATCGACAATCCCGCGTAGTACTCTTCAACACCGTCGGTACTGGTCGATGGATAGCTGTGAACCAACGTCCCTAATTCATACCCAATGAAGTCACCTAGGGGTTGCTTGTAACCGGCATAACTGTCGAGCTTGAGTTGCGCATCGTCGGTCGGGGAAAGGTTCGCCGCCCACTGCCCAAAATACCAACCGCTGGTATGACTGACGTCAAGTCCGCCATGGAACGTGCCGGCTGCTTTCGGCTGCACGAGGCCCTGGGCCATGCTCCGCGCAGGCGAAGCCCCCATGGTCAGGTCAAAGTCGCCCAGCTCGTGCTTTTCAGGCTTTTGATCGACGAAAGTGGAACAGCCACTCAGCCACAACGCCATCACGCCCCATACGTATCGGCGCATCATTCGGCTCCTTACCGTGTTGGTGTATTCAGCGACAGCTCCATGCCCCCGCCTCGGTGCGTCTCGGTCCAGACAGGTGAATCCGAAGCGACCGCAATAACAAAGGCGGGACTTTTAGCAGGCTAACGAACTGAGAAAAACCGCCATTCGTCAATTAAGTGACGACATTCGCGTCGAGCCCGACAAAACGGCGTCCGCCGACAGCGTTAAATAACTACGGCGGCCAGTTGATAGGAGAATTGTTGCAGGCGTTAGCGAGTGGCGCGATTTAGCTATCGTGCGTGCCCGCTTTCCGCGGCGTGGCTGGTCGGCCAGTGCAGGTCGAAATCGGCGCCGAGGACGAACTCTCCGTCTTGGAAGTCCCAGCGCTCGACCCGAACTTGCCGATTCGGCTCGACCAGAACGCGATTGAAAGAGTTCGGGCTCGTGCCACGTACGCGCGACGATAAGGTCGTACCGGCCTGCACGATCCAGACCTCCCTCGAGAGGCTCGGGTACTGATTGCTCAGCGGCAAAACGTAGGGAAGGTGGATGTGCCCACCCATGACGAGATCGAGGCCGCAATCCGCCCAACGCAGCAAGGCGGCGAGTGCGCCGTGCTGCAAATTGCTCAGGTCGCTGATTTCCATGGAGCCGAACGGCTGGTGCGCGACGACGATCCGTAGCTTGTCCGGTGCGCACCGCTGCAGCCGTTCTGCAACCTTGCGTACCTGCGACGAGGTGACGAGGCCGTCCTTGTGGCGACTTGGGTGCGTAGTGTTGAGCCCGATGACCAGCAGTTCGTCGTTTTCGAAGATGGGCTCGAGGTCGCGCCCGAAGTGACGTCGGTAATTCCGATAGGGTTGGAGGAAACGCACGGGCAAATTGTACAGCGGGATGTCATGGTTGCCAGGAATGACCAGCGTATGGGGAACACCGTAGCCTTCGAGCCGCTGGATGAATGCTTGCGCAGCGGCGAATTGGCTTTCGCGCGCGCGCTGGGTGATGTCCCCGGACAGGATCAGCAGGTTGGCACCGAATTCCCTGACGTGGGCTTCCAATGCAGCAACGACTGCCGGTTGTTCCGTGCCGAAGTGAGTGTCGGAGATCTGCAGCAGCGTGGTGGTCATCGTAAGTCGCAATCCTGGTTCGCATCGTTTATTCGAAGCCTGAGCGCTGCAAGCGTTCCAAGCAAGGCGAACGGTCTTGTGAATTGGCGGGTATAGCTGCGCAATTGCACTTGTCGAGTGCATCAACTAGGCTGCGCGCCTCGCGCGACTCGCGGCTATGCTGGCGAGATGCCGTTGAAGATCCGCAATGGATGCCCGTTGTGGTGACGCCGCGCCTGCGAGGCCTCGCGCTGGATGCTCGTGCCGGTCGGTACGGTGACCGATGAGCCCACCCCTTTCGATCGCGCCAAGGCAGGCGCAACTGTCCATTGCCGGCTGCAGGATATGCGGCAGGGATCAACGTTTGAACGACCTACCGACGATTGAGCTTATGTTTTCCTTGTGTCCGGAGTCCCGCCCGTGAATGCCCGTGCGTGCCCCGCACTCTTGATCTCTGCCTCCGCGTCGGGGCAGGGCAAGACCACGGTTACCGCCGCATTGGCTCGGGCCTACAGCCGCCGGGGACTGAAGGTCCGCGTGTTCAAGTGTGGCCCTGACTTTCTCGACCCCACCATTCTTGCGCGCGCCAGTGGTAGTACCGTTTACCAGATCGATCTGTGGATGATCGGCGAGAGCGAGTCGCGGCGGTTGCTGTGGGAGGCCGCGGGTGAAGCGGACCTCATCCTCGTCGAAGGCGTGATGGGGCTGTACGACGGCCAGCCCTCGGCGGCTGATCTGGCCTGTCGCTTCGAAATCCCGGTGCTCACCATTATCGATGCCGGTGCAATGGCGCAGACCTTCGCCGCGATTGCACATGGGCTTGCGACTTATCGCCCTGGTTTGCCAATGGCCGGTGTATTGGCTAACCGCGTCGGCAGTGTTCGCCATGGGGAGATACTTCGCGATTGCCTGCCCCCTTCCTTGCGCTGGTTCGGCGCCCTGCCGAGGACCCACGAGGCGCAATTACCCAGTCGGCACCTGGGCTTGGTTCAGGCGTCCGAGCTGAATGACCTGGACGCCCGTCTCGATGCCGCAGCCGATGCCCTGGAAGCCTCCGTTTCGATGGCATTGCCAGAACCAGTCTCGTTCGCGCCACCGGCGCTGCGCCCTGCAGCGCCTTGCTTGGCCGGGGTTCGCATAGGCATCGCACACGACGCGGCGTTCGCATTCCTTTACTCGTCGAACGTGGATGAGCTACGGCGGATGGGAGCAGAGCTCGTCTATTTCTCTCCATTGGCGGACGAGACGCTGCCAGAGGTTGACAGTCTCTACCTTCCTGGTGGCTACCCCGAGCTGCATATCGCGCGGCTGGCGGCGAACGCTGGGATGAAGGCGGCAATTAGGGCGCACCATGCTGCCGGTAAGCCCATTCTGGCGGAATGCGGCGGCATGCTTTACTTGCTCGATGCCCTGACCGACAAGCATGGGACGAGCGGGGCAATGGTGGGCTTGCTCCCCGGTGAAGCACACATGCAGACGCGCCTGGCCGCCTTGGCCTTGCAGAGCGTAACGCTTGCCGAGGGCACCTTGCGCGGGCACACCTTCCACCATTCAGTGCTACAAACGTCAGTCGCGGCATTCGCTCGCGGAGAGTGCCCGAATCATCGGCGGGTCGCCGAGGCGGTCTATCGCTCGGGGCGGCTCACCGCATCCTATATTCACTTCTACTTCGCGTCCGACTTGCAGGCCGCAGCGGCATTCTTCGCACATGACTGATCACGCATTCAGCCCCGAGGAACGGGCCGCGCTTTACCGCGCGATAGGTGAGCGGCGTGACATGCGCCACTTCAATGGAGGTTCGGTCGCGCCCGATGTGCTCAAGCGCCTGCTAATGGCCGCTCATCAGGCGCCAAGCGTGGGCTTGATGCAGCCTTGGCGTTTCGTGCGTATTACTCAGCCGACACTACGATCCGCCATCAAGGGGCTGGTGGAAGCCGAGCGAGTGCGCACCGCCGAAGCGCTGGGGGAGCGCTCCGATGCGTTCATGGCGCTAAAAGTGGAAGGTATCGAGGAATGCGCCGAGCTCATCGTCGCTGCACTCATGGACGGTCGCGAGCGGCACATCTTCGGCAGACGCACGCTTCCTGAAATGGACCTTGCGTCATTGGCGTGCGCTATCCAGAACCTATGGCTCGCGGCGCGCGCAGAGGGGCTCGGCATGGGGTGGGTGTCGTTATTCGACCCCGTCGCGCTGGCCGACTTGTTGAGCATGCCTGCTGGAGCGCGGCCGGTCGCGGTGCTTTGCCTTGGGCCCGTGGATAGTTTTTATCCAGCACCCATGCTGGAGCTCGAGGGATGGGCGGATGCGCGGCCGCTCGAAGAATTCGTATTCACCAATGGCTGGGAAAACTGATGATCTTCGCGATGAGCGCCACTGAGCCCGCTCGCTATCCGTTGTCCCGACCTTACTGCAAGTCTCTTGGGGGACGCTCATGAGTCTGGGTATCGCGGTCGCGGCCGGTGTCGCACTGGATATTGCATTAGGTGAGCCCCGGCGTCGGCACCCCTTGGTGATCTTCGGGGGGTGGGCGAACAGCCTCGAGCGCCGTTTCAATGGTGGTGTGACGTCGGGTGAGCCTGGACGCGGCTGGCGCAGCCATGGCGTCAGTGCCTGGTGCCTTGCGGTGATTCCGCTAACCCTGGTCGTCTGGCTGCTGAGCCTTGTCCCTTATTTCGGAGCGGTCGTGGAAGTGGCATGCCTTTATTTCGCCTTGGGCCTACGCAGCCTGACCGAGCACCTCTTGCCCGTTGCCCAGGCGCTACGCCTCGGACAGCTCGATGAAGCACGCCGCTTGGTTGGGCGGGTCGTGAGCCGCGACACGACGGCCTTAGACGAAGAGGGCGTTGCTCGCGCCGCGACCGAGTCGGTGTTGGAGAATGGCAGCGATGCCATTTTTGCCGCCTTGTTCTGGTTTGCTGTCGCGGGCGCGCCGGGTGTGGTGCTGTACCGCCTCAGCAATACGCTGGATGCCATGTGGGGCTATCGAAATCCACGCTACGAGCGCTTCGGCTGGGCGGCTGCGCGAATTGACGACGTGCTCAACCTGATCCCGGCCCGTTTGGTTGCACTGACCTATTCAGTCTGTGGGCGTTTTCGTGGAGGCCTGGCCTGCTGGCTGCGCCAGGGGCATCGCTGGGACAGTCCCAATGCGGGCCCCGTCATGGCCGCGGGCGCTGGTGCGCTGGGTGTTACCCTGGGCGGCGTAGCGATCTATCACGGCGAGTTACATGTTCGTCCAGCGCTGGGGGAGGGCCCAGCGCCGCGCGCACGCGATATTGAGCGTGCGATCAATATCGTTTGGTTAGGCGTGGGATTGTGGGTCCTGCTGCTCATGCTTGGAGGCTGATAGTGCTGGAACACGGTGGGCGGCTGCGAGCAGCAGCCAAGCAATTCGGGATTCCACTCGCGGAGTGGATGGACCTGTCCACGGGCATCGCACCTGCCGGGTTGCCGATCCCGCCAATACCTACCGCCGTCTGGAATCGCCTTCCCGAACCCGATGACGAGCTTCGCGAGGCGGCCGCTGCGTATTACGGCGTGCCGCACGCATTGCCCGTCGCGGGCTCTCAGGCAGCGATCCAGGCGCTACCGCAGATTCGCCGGCAGGCGCGGATCGGGATCGTCTCACCGTGTTATGCAGAGCACGCGCATGCCTGGAAGCGCGAAGGTCACTCATTGTTGGAGTTGACCGAAGCGGGTGTCCCTCGGGCAATCGAGCGCCTTGACGTCCTGCTGGTCATCAATCCGAACAACCCCACCGGCCGGCTGATCCCCAGCGAGCGGTTGCTGGAGTGGCATGCGCGGTTGGCTGAGCGCAACGGTTGGCTCATCGTCGACGAGGCGTTCATGGACTGCACGCCGACAGCGAGCCTGGCACCGTTTTGCCCGCGACCGGGGCTGGTCGTGCTGCGCTCCTTCGGCAAATTCTTCGGCATGGCCGGCGCACGCCTGGGTTTCGTGTTGGCCGATGGCGATCTGTCGCATCGTCTCGAGCGCTTGCTAGGGCCTTGGACGGTCAATGGACCCACGCGACATGTCGCCATTCATCAATTGCGCGATGTCGCGGCGCAGCAGCGCCAGAGAGATTCGTTGCATCAGGCCGGGGCACGGCTTGCAAGCCTGCTGACGGAGCACGGCCTGCCGCCTACCGGCGGCTGTCCTTTGTTTCAGTGGTGCGTGACGCGCCGCGCGGAAAAGCTGCATCGCTTTCTCGCTGCCCAGGGAATCCTCGTTCGGCTTTTCCATCAACCCGCGAGCGTTCGTTTCGGCTTGCCAGCGGACGAAGCGGCTTGGACGCGGCTGGATCGCGCGCTGCACGCGTTCCAGGAGAGTGAGGCGTGACGGCACGTACGCTAATGGTTCAGGGCACCACGTCGGATGCGGGAAAGAGCACTCTGGTGACCGCGTTATGCCGTTGGCTCAAGCGACAAGGTGTGAGTGTTGCACCCTTCAAGCCGCAAAACATGGCGCTCAACAGCGCCGTGACCGCAGATGGCGGTGAGATTGGCCGGTCCCAGGCCGTTCAGGCACAGGCGTGCGGATTGGCGCCCCATACCGACATGAACCCGGTGTTGCTCAAACCCAACAGCGACACCGGTGCCCAGGTCATCGTGCACGGCCATGCCGTGGGCAACATGGATGCGGTCACGTATCACGATTACAAGCAGATCGCCCGAGAGGCGTCATTGAGCTCGCATGCGCGCCTGGCGGCATCCTATGGGGTCGTCATGGTGGAAGGCGCTGGGTCTCCCGCCGAAATCAATCTTCGCGCGAACGATATCGCCAATATGGGTTTCGCTGAAGCGGTGGACTGCCCGGTCTTGCTGATTGCCGATATCGACAAAGGGGGCGTTTTCGCGCACCTGGTGGGCACGCTGGAATTGCTTTCCGAAACGGAGCGCGCGCGCGTTGCCGGCTTCGTCATCAATCGGTTTCGCGGCGACATCGCGCTATTGCGGCCGGGCCTGGACTGGCTGGAAGCGCGTACCGGCAAACCGGTCCTGGGGGTTTTGCCTTATCTCACGCATTTCCATCTGGAAGCCGAAGACGCCATCGATCGCCGTCAAACTGCTCCAGACGACGCTGCGCCAACCGTGCTCCAGGTGGTCGTGCCAGTACTGCGGCGCCTGAGCAACCACACGGACTTCGATCCGTTACGCCTGCATCCTCAGGTGAACGTCACCTTCGTAGCCGCCGGCGAGGCCATTCCCGCCGCCGATCTGATCATCCTTCCCGGCTCGAAAAGTGTACGCGCCGATCTGGCCTGGCTACGCGCCAATGGCTGGCAGTCCGCGATCGAGCGCCACCTGCGCTATGGCGGTAAGGTGCTGGGTATCTGCGGCGGTTTACAGATGCTTGGTAAGCGGGTGATCGATGCCAGCGGTTTGGAAGGCCCAGCAGGCGAGAGCGATGGATTTGGCTTTCTCGATCTGGACACGTCGCTCGAGGCGCAAAAGCAGCTGCGCAACGTGACAGGCCGACTGACCCTGGGTAGCAGCGCAGTCAGTGGTTATGAGATTCACGCCGGTGTCTGCCACGGGCCTGCCCTGGAGCGCCCAGCGGTATGGTTGGACGACGGGCGTCGCGATGGGGCTTGCAGTGAAGATGGGCAGGTCATGGGCACCTATCTTCATGGGCTCTTCGAGACCCCTTCGGCGTGCGAAGCGTTGTTACGCTGGGCCGGTCTTTCGACGGTCGAATCGTTCGATTATCACGCGCTCCGGGAGCGGGAAATTGAGCGCCTGGCCGATCTCGTCGACGGGCATCTGGATACCGCGCTGCTCAAATCGCTGTGCGGGATCGCTGCCGATTAGACATCTTACGTGGCCCTCGCTGGCCGCTTCTGGAGTGACCTATGTTTGAACTCATTCTTGGCGGAGCGCGCTCGGGCAAGAGTCGCCTGGCCGAACGCCTGGCGTCGGAGGCAGGATTGGCCGTTACCTATATCGCGACCAGCCAGTCACTGGACGGCGAGATGCACGCTCGCATCGAGGGACATCGGGCACGTCGTCCGGTGGAGTGGGGGCTCGTCGAAGAGCCCGTCGCGCTCGCGCGCGTTCTGCACGAGCACGCTGCCGCCGATCGTTGCCTGCTCGTGGATTGCTTGACGTTGTGGCTAACCAACTTGCTGCTACTCGATGATTCTGACGCGCTGCCACGCGAGCGCGATGCGCTACTGGATTGCGTCGAGCACTTGCCTGGGCGGGTGATTATGGTGAGCAACGAGACTGGGTTGGGCGTTGTGCCTATGGGTGAACTCAGCCGACGCTATGTCGACGAAGCCGGTACCTTGCACCAGGCGTTGGCGGCGCGGGCTGGTCGGGTCGCGTTTTGCATAGCGGGTTTACCCATGGTGTTGAAAGGAGAACCGTTTTGAATCGTTTGTGGTGGCAAGCGCCCTGTGAAACGCCCGATGGCGACACCGAATCCTCGGCGCTCGCCCACCAGGCGCAACTGACGAAACCCACGGGCTCGCTGGGTCAACTCGAGGCTATCGCGGTACGTCTGGCTGGGTTGCAACGTACCGTCAAACCGGAGCTCGATCGACTTTGGATCACGGTGTTCGCTGGAGACCATGGTGTCGTGGCAGAGGGTGTTTCGGCCTATCCGCAAGCGGTCACGGTCGAGATGCTGCGCAATTTCGTGCAGGGCGGTGCCGCCATCAGCGTACTCGCTCGGCACCTTGGGGCGACGCTGGAAGTCATCGATCTGGGGACGGCATATCCCTATGACGCACTGTCTGGCGTGCAGTCACTGGCCCTTGGCCCAGGAACTGCGAACCTGTGCCAGGCGGCTGCCATGAGCGAAGCGCAACTCGACGCTGCGTTGGGTGCGGGCAGGGCGGCAGTCGAACGAGCCAAAACCAATGGCGCACAGTTGTTCATCGGCGGGGAAATGGGCATCGGCAATACCACCGCAGCCAGCGCGCTGGGCTGCGCCTTGCTTGGCGTGCCTGCGGCTCGGCTGGTCGGTCCAGGAACCGGGCTCGATGATCGGGGCGTTGGGCATAAAACCAAGGTCATCGAGACGGCCCTTGCGCGGCATCGGCAGGCAACGGCGCCGAGCGAAGCGTTGCGTTGCCTAGGAGGATTCGAAATCGCGGCACTGACAGGAGCGTATCTGGCCTGTGCGCAAGCGGGCGTACCAGCCCTGGTGGACGGGTTCATCAGTAGCGTCGCGGCGTTATGCGCCGTGCGTATGAATCCTAGCGTCGCGCCGTGGTTGTTCTATGGGCATCGCGGGGCAGAACCTGGGCACGCGGCAGTGCTTGCAGCGTTAGGTGCAGACCCCTTGCTCGAACTGGGTCTGCGGCTCGGGGAGGGCAGCGGCGCTGCGTTGGCCGTTCCTTTACTGCGCCAGGCCTGTGCCCTGCACGGCGAAATGGCGACCTTCGCCGAGGCATCGGTGTCGGATCGTCCGGCGTGAGCGTTCGCTGGACGTTGCTTCGCCATGGCATGACGGAGGGGGCGCAAGGGTTTCGCGGTCGCCTGGATGTGCCATTGAGCGAAGAGGGTTTGATGCAGATGAAAGACGCTGCCGCTGCGCTTGACGGGTATGACTGCGTCGTTACATCGCCCTTACAGCGTTGCGCGCGGTTCGCAGGCGAGTGGGCGCGACAGAATGGGCTTCCGCTCGAAATCGAGGCGGACCTGCGCGAGCTCGATTTCGGTCAATGGGAGGGTCGAACCGCTGCCGAGCTCATGGTCGATCAGGCTGCGGACCTCGGGCGGTTTTGGGACGATCCGTATGGATTCACCCCACCTGACGGTGAGCCGGTGGCGCATTTCGATCGCCGAATCATCAAGGCGATGACGCGGTTGACCCACCGCTTCGCCGGACAGCGTGTCTTGTTGGTGACCCATGGAGGCGTCATTCGGCTACTGCTGGCGCGGGCGCGCCGTTTGCCACGCAAGGACTTACTCCAAGTGGAAGCAGGCTATGCCACTTGCCATCCGCTCGCGACGATATTAGCAAACGGGCAATTACGCCTTTCCGAGGCGACTTGATTCTCCGCCGAATCAAAACCGTTCAATTCGACTGCACGAGACAGACATGACGCCGTTTTTGATTGCATTGCAGTTCCTGACGAGCCTTCCCGTGCGCCTTCGTGAGATGCCGGAACCTGCGGACCTGGGACGCTCGATGGTGTGCTATCCCTTGGTCGGCCTGCTGCTCGGCATCGCATTATGGGTGGTCGCGAACGGGCTGGATGATTCGCCGAACCTCCTTGCTGCGGCGTTACTACTGGCGCTTTGGGTCGGGTTGACCGGCGCTTTGCATCTGGACGGCCTTGCAGACAGTGCAGATGCCTGGCTCGGCGGTCTGGGTGACAGAGCGCGTACGCTGGCCATCATGAAAGATCCGCGCTGCGGCCCAATGGCTGTCGTTGTGCTGGTGGCGATCCTGTTACTCAAATTCGCCGCAATCTCGGCGCTCTTGGCGAAGGGTTTCACGTTGGCACTTCCACTGGCGGCGGTCGCGGGCCGAACAGCACTGATCGGTTTATTCCTGACCACGCCCTACGCGAGACCTGGCGGGTTGGGTGAAGCGCTTTCCCAGCACCTCCCGCGGCCAGCCGCCAAATCAGTCTTGGGGGTGACGGCCATTGCCCTCTGCATGGTGGGAGGATGGGCCGGTGTCAGCCTGTTGCTTGTGCTCGGCGCTCTGTTCTGGTGGCTGCGTCGGGCAATGCTCAGGCGCCTGGGCGGGACCACTGGCGACACGGCGGGCGCACTGCTGGAACTGACCGAATGCGCCGCATTGGTTTGGCTGGCCCTGGTTTAGGCCACCTGCGGCAACATCCAAATAGTCGAAGCGCTGCCATTTAGGCAGCCATGGCCTCGCACTCGTCGGCACAATGTTGGCATGCGCTTGCGCATTGTTGGCAGTGGTCATGGGTGTGGCGCGCGCATTCCTCTGCACAGGCGCGGCAGGCTGCAGCGCACAGCTGGCAGATGTCTTGGGCGAAAGGGCTTTGTCGGCTCATGAGCGTTTCCGCCATGCGGCAGAGGTCCGCGCAGTCCCGATCGAGCCGAATGCAATCGGCCATCATGGCAACGTCCGTTTCCCGCAAACAGGCGCTCGCGCAGGTTTCGCAGGCAATGGCGCACGCGCTGCATGCTTGAATACAGGACGCAAAAGAGTTGTTCATAAAGGCTCCGTCGTTGATTCATGGTTCGTCTATCTAGCTAACGACCGACCCTGGATGTCGCCGGTTCAGCGCAAAGGACATGCGCGCATTGACTCGATCGGAATGCGGGTATATACACTTATTCCATGTTACCTACCCATTGTTTGTGCACCCAGCTGCGTCGCGCAGCGCGAAGCGTGACCCGCCAATACGACGACGCGCTCGTAGATGTTGGTATCAATGCTGCCCAGCTTTCCCTATTGCGCCACGTCGATCGCCTGGGCACACCGTGCATCAGTGATCTGGCATTCGCGATGGGGCTGGATCGCAGCACCCTGGGTCGCAACCTGAAGGTGCTAGAGCAATCGGGTCTTATTCAATTGAGTCCTGGCCGGGATCTGCGCAATCGCACCGTGTCGCTTTCGGACGAAGGCAAGGCACGGCTTGGCGGTGCCGAACAGGCATGGGAGAGGGTGCAGCGGTCGCTCGCGGACCGACTGGGGGCTGAACAACAACGTGCATTGATGAGCTTGCTCGAGCAATTACAACAACCATAGGAAATGCCATGTCTGCCCTGTCCCGTTCCAGCGCCATCGTTCTAACGCTCGCCGCTGTCATCCTGGCGTTGTCGCTGGGTACGCGCCACGGCTTTGGGCTATTTTTGCCGCCGATGAACGCCGAGTTTGGGTGGGGCCGCGAGACGTTTGCGTTTGCCTTCGCATTGCAAAATCTAATCTGGGGGCTGACCCAGCCCCTCACGGGTGCGCTGGCCGATCGCTTTGGTGCCGCGCGTGCAGTGGCCGGTGGTGGCGCGCTTTACGCGCTGGGGTTGGTCTGCATGGCGCTGGCGGACAGTCCCTTGTCGCTCTCGCTGAGCGCGGGGTTGCTGATCGGTATGGGCCTGTCCGGCACGTCCTTTTCGGTATTGCTGGGCGTCGTCGGGCGCGCGGTCCCACCGGAGAAGCGCAGTATGGCCATGGGTGTGGCGGCGGCAGCGGGATCGTTCGGTCAATTCGCGATGCTGCCAGGGACCATGGGTTTGATCGGCTGGTTGGGCTGGTCGTCGGCGTTGCTCGCGCTCGGCTTCCTCGTAGCGCTGATGGTGCCGCTCGCGTCCATGTTGAAGGATCGGCCGCTGCCTGCCCAGGCCGGTAGCGAGCAAACGTTGCGCGAGGCATTAGGGGAAGCCTCACAGCATTCAGGGTTCTGGCTGCTTTCGCTTGGCTTTTTCGTATGCGGTTTCCATGTCGTGTTCGTCGGGATCCATTTGCCGGCCTATCTCGTGGATCAACAGCTGCCGGCATCGACCGGGACGACAGTGCTCGCATTGGTCGGGCTGTTCAACATCGTCGGCACCTACACGGCAGGTTGGCTCGGTGGGCGCTTTTCCAAGCCGAAACTGCTCACAGCGTTGTACCTGGCCAGGGGCGTGGTGATCACCTTGTTCTTCGTGCTGCCGGTCACCGTCTGGTCGGCCTATGCATTCGGTGTCGCGATGGGGCTGCTCTGGCTATCCACGGTTCCGCTGACCAATGGCACGGTCGCGACGTTATTCGGCGTACGCAATCTTTCCATGTTGGGCGGCCTCGTGTTCCTGTTCCATCAGATCGGCTCTTTCCTGGGCGGATGGCTCGGCGGGTACGTCTACGACCATACGGGTAATTACGATTTGGTATGGCAGCTGTCGATTCTCTTGAGCCTGCTGGCTGCCGCGCTCAATTGGCCGGTGCGGGAGCAGCCGGTCGCCCGTTTGCAGGGTGCCGTATGACAGTGGCCTGGCGTGCGGGCATCGCGGTGCTCACGATCATCGTACTCACGCTGTGCTGGTGGGGCTGGCAGAAGGGCGGGCTGGGTTTGGCGGGGCTGGTGATGAGTGTTTGCTGACTGCTGAGATGGCCCCCGGGATTACCGGGGGCCACGACCCTGCTTAGAAGCGATAGGTCAGCTGTGCACCCACGGTATGGGCACTGTTCTCGTAGGTGGCGCTGTAGTTCTGGGTCACTCCCGCAGAGACGGGGCGGGATTGATCGATATCGGCATCGTCTTCTCGTAGGTACAGGTAGGCGACGTCGATGGTGAGATCCTTGGTCGGGCTCCAGCCGGCGCCGATGCTGAAGTTGGTGCGATCGTTGATCGGCACGCGCGGCGAGCGATGCGTGTCGTTAGCGGGCGACTCATCGATGCCGATACCCGCGCGCAACACCCATTCCTCGTTCAGCTGGTAAGCCGCACCGATTGAATAGGCCCAGGTGTCTTTCCAGTCCTGTTCCTCTTCGATGGAGGACACAGGCGCGCCTAGCTGATTTTCCACCAGCAGTGATTCCAGCCGGCTCCAACGTGTCCACGTAGCGCTGGCGTGAAGCGTCCATTGATCGTTGAGCGCGTGGGTGATGCCCAGGTCAACCGACTCCGGTGTCTTCAGGTCCAGCTCCGCGTCGTATTTACCCGCGAACGGCCCAAACGCGACGCCCGAGAAACGGGTATCGCCTTCGAGTTTGTAATCCACCATCGAGTGGTACGTCAGGCCCACTCGCGTTTGCGGGGTGATCTCGTACAGGATGCCGGCGTTGAAGCCGAATGCGGTGTCGTCACCCTCGATCTTCACGCGGCTGTCGGGAATGCCGGGGCCGCCGAATACGGCGCTTTCGAGCTGTCCACTAATACGATTTATCGTCGGGCCAAAGCCGACCGACAGTTGGTCGTTGATGCGAAAGCTGACGGTCGGCTGCACCGTGATGACTTCGACTTCGCTGTAGTCGCCGAAGTAACGCCCCTGGAAGCCGCTCTCATAATCAGTCAAGAGGCCGAAGGGTACATAGACGCCCAGCCCGAACGCCCAGCGATCATCGATTGGCTTGACGTAATAGCCCATCGGAATCCCGATGGAAGGGACCATGTCGCCGTCGTTACTGCCGGCATTGCTGGCAACCGGCGTGCCGCCCACGTTCAGCGTCGAGCTCGTATCTTTTATGTCGCTACGGGCAAATATGCCAGCGACGCCGAGCGTGACCTGTTCCCTGTCGATAAGGGCCATTCCAGCCGGGTTTCCAAATACGGTAGAAGCATCCGTCGCCGCCGAAGCGCGACCGGAAAACGCCATGCCCATCGCGCTAATACTTTGTTCGTTGAGGGCAAAGCCGGATGCATGCGCTTGGCTAGCAAGCGCTCCCAGTACCAATGCGATGCCAGAATGAATCCCAATTTTTTTCATATTGTTTTCCTCGGGGAAAGGCTCATGTACATGGCCAACGGGTGGCACGCTATCAATAAAGAATCATCTGCGCTAGCCGGCAAGATCAGCGGCTGAAACGGGATGTTTCCCTGCACGCGCACCTCTACCTCAGTACATTAGCTCAATGCCGAGAAAACGCAGGGGCGTTTTTTCTGACCGAATGGTCATTTCGCCTCGGCGGGTCCGTCGCCGGATGCGATTGGACGTTGCGGGTCGGTGATCCACTCACTCCACGAGCCGGCGTACAGCTTGCCGACCGGGAATCCTGCAAGGCTCATTGCGAAGAGATTGTGGCAGGCGGTCACACCGGACCCACAATAGGCAATGACTTCTCGCTGTTCGGGGGCGAGCCGCGCGAACCGTTCGCGCAGCTGTTCCACCGTCTTGAAGCGGCCCTGCTCATCGAGGTTTTCGGTGAATGGCCAGCAACTGGCACCGGGGACGTGGCCGGCGACCGGGTCGATTGGCTCTGCTTCGCCGCGAAAACGGGTAGGCGCACGCGCATCGATCAGGGTCAGCCCGGGTGTGCCCAGCGCTGCATGCACAGTTTGCGCATCGACGACGAGCGCAGGATCGGGGCGCCCAATGAAGTCGCCTGGCTCGACGGCAGGCTCATCGGCGGTGATCAAGCCACCCGCCTGTTTCCAGGCGCTAAGTCCGCCGTCGAGCAGTGCAACGCTTTCCTGTTTGCCGAGCCAGAACAACGCCCACCAGGCGCGCGCCGCGTAACTGCCGTTGCCGTCGTCGTAGATCACGACATGGCTGTCGCTGTTCAAGCCAAGGCCCGCCAGCCGCTGACTCAGAATGTTCGGGGCCGGAAGAGGGTGGCGACCCGTTTGGCCGGGGACGACGGGGCCGGATAAGTCTTTTTCCAAATCGAGAAAGTGCGCCCCCGGCAGATGCCCCGCCTCGTAGGCCTTTCTGCCATAGGCCGGGTCGTCCAGGGCAAAGCGGCAGTCCAGCAAGAAAACCTCCGGCTGGGAGAGGCGAATAGCCAGCTGTTCGCAGGTGATGAGTTGGGCGTGAGACATGCAGGCTCCAGGTCGGCAAAGGCTGTTCAACTATAGAAGCTCCCCGTACGGGTGCGTTCCCGAATCGCCACCGGGACAGCCCGGCGGCGCGTCGATATACTGCGCAGCCTCGCACACCTACCCAGGGAGACTCCGTGCCCTTCGATATCCAATGGATCACGACGGACGCTCAATTGGCCGCCTATTGCCAGCAATGGCAAGCGTTGCCCTTCGTGGCGCTGGACACCGAATTCGTCCGTGTCGATACGTTCTATCCGCAGGCAGGCCTGTTACAGGTAGGGGATGGCACACAGGCGTTCCTCATCGATCCGCTGGAGATCCGCGACTGGGGTCCGTTTGCTGCGTTGCTGGAGGACCCGGCCGTCTACAAGGTGCTGCACGCCTGTAGCGAAGACCTCGAAGTGCTGCTCCGCCTCACAGGCGCATTGCCCGCGCCGCTGTTCGATACCCAACTCGCCGCGGCCTATCTGGGGATGGGGCATTCGATGGGGTATTCGCGGCTGGTGCTCGCCGTACTCGGGATCGAAGTGCCCAAGGAAGAAACGCGTTCCGACTGGTTGCAGCGTCCGCTTACCGAGCTGCAGGAGCGCTATGCCGCCGCGGACGCCGTGCATCTGGCAGAGGTCTACCGGGAGTTGGCACCCCGCTTGAGCGAGGAAAAACAGGCGGCGTTGCTGGAAGACGGTGCCGACCTCGTCGCCAATCTATGCCGGGAGTTCGACCCTTACGAGCTCTATCGCGAGGCGAAACTGGGCTGGAAGCTTAGTCGCCAGCAATTAGCCGTGTTGCGCGAACTGTATGCGTGGCGCGAGCTACAGGCACGCGAGCGCGATCAGCCGCGTAACCGCATCGTACGGGAGCACTGCCTCTGGCCGTTGGCTAAGTTCCAGCCGACCGACCGCAATGCCTTGTCGCGTATCGAAGACATGCACCCGCGCACCGTGCGCCAGGATGGCGAAACATTGCTCCGCCTCATTGCCGAGGCCGGCAGCGTCGCGCCGGATCATTGGCCCGAACCGCTGCCTCCACCGCTGCCACCGGAGGCGTCTACGCTGTTGAAACGGCTCCGGGCGGTTGGGCAGGCACACGCCGAACGTTTGGGCATGTCACCAGAATTGATGTTGCGCAAGAAGGTCCTCGAAAGCCTGTTGCGCAGCGGTTACCCGGATGGTCCTTATCAATTGCCGGACTCGTTGAAAGGCTGGCGCCGCAGGCTGATGGGCGATGACTTGCTGGCGACGCTTGAGGAACCCGTATGAAACGTATCTGTTCGATCTACAAGAGCCCACGCAAGCGGGAAATGTACCTTTACGTGGAAAAGCGTGACGCCTTGGCCAAAGTGCCCGAAGCGTTGCTGGCCGCCTTCGGCGCGCCCATCCATGCATTCGATCTGGTGCTCAGCCCAGAACGGGCGCTCGCCCGAGAAGACATCAACAAGGTCCTCGCCAATCTGGAGAGTCAGGGCTACCACCTGCAAATGCCACCTCCCGAGGACGAGTACATCGAGCATCTACCGGACGAATTGCTCCGCATGAACGATCCGGTCTGACGCCGATGCGCCTGCTCATCGCGGAAACCAAGGCCGCTGCTTATGCCGATAGCCTCGCGGAGATGCCGGGACTCGACATCACGGTCGCAGAAACCCAAAGTGAGGTGACTGCAGGCGCCGCCGTCTGCGAAATCTGGCTCGGTGCACCTGACCTACTGGTGGAGCCTTTGAGGCGGGGCTTGCGTCCACGGTGGTTGCAGTCGACCTGGGCGGGCATCACACCGTTATTGGCGGAGGGACTGCCGAGGGACTACCTGCTCAGCCGAGCGGTCGGCGTATTCGGTCAGGTCATCAGCGAGTACGCATTGACCTACATGCTAGCGAACGAACGTCAATTGTTGGCGCGCTTGGATAGCCAGCGTGCCGGACACTGGGATACGACGCTGCCCGGCACATTGGCGGGAAAGTGCGTGCTGATCGTAGGGACCGGTGACATCGGCTCGGCGATTGCGCAATTACTGCGGGGGTTCGGCTGCGAGCTTCTAGGGATATCGCGTCAGCTTCATACGGGCTCCGTGTTCGATCGGACCGGCACGTTGGAGGCGCTGCCGACCTTCGCTGCGCGGGCCGACTACGTGATCAATCTGCTTCCCGATACCTCACGGACGCGGGACGTTTATAACGCGGCTTTTTTTCAGGAAATGAAGCCGAGCGCGCTGTTCATCAACGTCGGACGCGGCGGCGCGGTCGTAGAAAACGATCTTGTGGCTGCGCTAGAGCAAGGCCATCTGGCAGGAGCCGTCTTGGATGTCTTTCGCCAGGAACCGCTTCCGCATGATCACCCATTCTGGTCCGCCCCAAACCTGGTCATCACGGGTCACGTTGCTGGGCCGACCCTGGTGCCCCTGATGTCGGGTTTGTTCAAGGACAACGTGCGGCGTTTGCAAACAGGTGAAGACCTGCGGGGGCAGGTCGACTTCAACCGCGGCTATTAGGCCTGTTAACACTACTTAAGCTAGCGCGCCGATGCCCGTTTTTGCGCAAGATTAGGCGGGAGCCGCAACGTTTGGTGGCTCCAAACGTAAGGTGAGCAACGACGTATCGCGCAAAAACGGGCTCGTCCTGGAAGGTTGCGCGAGAAATGATGCCAGCTGGCGTTGCAGGACTTGATAAGGGACAACACGGCCAGTCTGGTCATTACCTGCGTCCTGCGCCTTATCTGGCGTCATTTCTCGCAGCAACGCGCTTAGCTTAAGTAGCGTTAACAGGCCCTAACCCGACCGCCGCGACTTGGCCTGGGTACGGCGTGGGTCTACACTGCGCGCCTTTTCCGCTATCCACTCCCGCACATGGCCGCCAAAGTCGAACCCTTCTGGAAACGCAAGACGCTCGCGCAGCTCGATCCCGATGAGTGGGAGTCGCTGTGCGACGGCTGTGGCTTGTGCTGTCTGCAAAAGCTGGAAGACGAGGATGACGGCGGTGTGTACTACACGCGGATTGCCTGCCGTTTATTGGATCTCAAGACGTGCCAATGCAGTGACTACGGCAACCGCCGTGCGTCGGTGCCCGACTGTATTCAGCTCACGCCAGCCGGGGCCGACGCGTTCAAATGGCTTCCGCCGACCTGCGGTTACCGATTGGTGTCGGAGGGTAAGGATTTGCCGCTTTGGCATCACCTGGTGAGCGGCGATCCTGATGCCGTGCACGAGGCACGTATCTCGCAGTCCGGCCGGATGCTGCCTGAAAACAGCGTGGCCGAGGATGATTGGGAAGACCACCTGATTTTCCGTGCGGGCTAGGGTATTCCGGCTATCGATCAATAGTTGGGCGGTGTTTCCGGTATGCCTTGTGGGTCGACAATGAAGGGCATCGTCCATTCCTGAAGCTCGAAACCCTTCTTCTCCAGGTCTTGCCGCGCTTGCGTTAGAACGCCTGACAGCCGCGTCGGATCTTCATACTGCAAACGGCCCACCCTTGGGACATCCAGGACGGGCTCGCCCCCGCTGTCGACCACACTGAAGCCAAAACTGTCGTCCTCGGGATTCGCGCTCGTAACACAGCCGTAGGGAAGAAACGCCTGTGATGCAACGTTCATGGCGTGATCGATGTCGATCGGTGTAGTCATGGGGCTCCCTCTTCGGATCAGACGATAGCGGCAATTCAACATAGAACGGCGTTACCGACTGTGGGTTCAACGTTGATGACCGGCTGTCGTTTCATGAGTTGAGGTCGTTCGGATACCCCCATTTACCGTCTCGCGAGGGTTCCTTTTGTAGGAGCCGATTACCATCCTTCAATCAGCCTCGAGCCGATACCTTCTGTTATGCCCAAACCCTTACCGCCAGGCCTGTCCAGTTTTCACCCCGCGGTCGTCACCTGGTTCACAGAGTCTTTTGATGGGCCCACTGCCGCGCAGGCTGCGGCGTGGCCACTGATTCATTCGGGCGTTTCCACACTCGTGGCTGCGCCGACCGGTTCGGGGAAGACCCTCACGGCGTTTCTGGCCGCATTGAATGCATTGTTCGTCGAAGGGATCGCGGCCGACGGTACGCTGCCAGATGAGACTCGCGTGCTTTACGTCTCTCCGCTCAAGGCGCTGTCGAACGACGTACGCATCAATTTGCAGACACCGCTGGACGGTATTGCGACCGTATTGGCGCGAGAGGGAAGCGTCGTACCCCCTATCCGAACCGCGGTGCGCACGGGCGACACTCCGCAGGCCGAGCGTAATGCCATGCGCAAACGCGCGCCGCATATCCTGGTGACGACGCCCGAGTCGCTGTACGTGCTGCTAGGATCGGATTCAGGGCGCAAGCAACTCGGCACGTTGCGAACGGTCATCGTGGACGAGATTCATGCGGTCGCAGGTGGTAAACGCGGCAGCCACCTCGCGTTGTCACTGGAGCGGTTGGAGGCGTTGTGCGGCAGGCCGCTGGTTCGGGTTGGGCTTTCTGCGACGCAAAAACCTATCGATGCCGTCGCACGGTTTCTCGTTGGGCGCGGCAAACGCTGCGAGATCGTCGACATCGGGCATACCCGTGGGCGTGATTTAGGGCTGGAAATTCCGCCTATCCCGCTCGAATCGGTGATGAGCAACGAGGTATGGGAAAAGGTCTACGACCGGCTTGCCGAACTCGCTCGCGATCACCGCACCACGCTGGTTTTCGTAAACACTCGGCGAATGGCCGAACGCGCGGCGCGGCATCTTTCCGAGCGGCTCGGCGTCGATGCGGTTGCTGCGCATCACGGAAGCCTTGCGCGTGAGCAGCGTCTGGATGCTGAGCAACGCCTCAAGCACGGGCAGTTGCGCCTGTTGATCGCCACTGCTTCATTGGAGCTCGGCATCGATATCGGCGATGTTGAGCTGGTCTGTCAGCTCGGCTCGCCGGGTTCGATTGCCGCCTTCCTGCAACGGGTCGGACGCTCGGGGCACCAGGTTGTGGGCACGCCCAAGGGGCGGCTGTTCCCAAATTCCCGGGATGATCTGATCGAGTGTGTCGCATTGCTCGACTGCGTGCGCAGAGGTGAGCTGGATGTGCTGGAAATGCCGGTGGCGCCGCTGGACGTCTTGGCGCAGCAGATCATCGCGGAAGTCTCCTGCCAGGAATGGAGCGAGGAGGCGCTCTATACCTTGATTCGTCGCGCCGAGCCCTACGCCGATCTCGACGTGTCTCGGTATCAGGCGCTGCTGGCGATGCTTGCGGAGGGTTACACCCGCCGTCATGGCGCGCGTTCGGCCTATCTCCATCGCGACGCTGTCAGTGGCACTCTACGCGGCCGTCGTGGGGGCAAGCTCACCGCGGTGAGCTCGGGCGGGACCATACCGGATAACGCCGACTATTCGGTGATGTTGGAGCCACAAGGGCATGGCATCGGTACGGTCAATGAAGACTTCGCGGTGGAGAGCCTTGCGGGCGATATTTTTCAACTGGGCAACACGTCGTACCGAATCCTGAAGATCGAGCCGGGCCGCGTGCGGGTGGAAGATGCCAAGGGGCAACCACCGAACATCCCGTTCTGGCATGGGGAAGCGCCCGGGCGCAGTTTCGAACTGTCGGTGGGCGTCGCGCGGCTGCGGGGCGAAATCGATGAGCGTCTCGCGAACGCAGGGCCCGATATGCCGCTCATGCCCGCCATTGAATGGTTGACGAAAGACGTAGGGGTTCCTACCGGGGCAGCCGATCAGATCGTCGAGTATCTGGCCCGGGCGCGAGCGGCGCTTGGCGGCCTGCCGACCCTGGATGTGCTGGCAATGGAGCGCTTCTTCGATGCCTCGGGCGGGATGCAACTGGTCATCCATTCGCCTTACGGCAGCCGAGTGAACCGCGCGTGGGGGCTGGCGCTACGCAAACGATTCTGCCGGACGTTCAATTTCGAGCTGCAGGCCGCTGCGACCGAGGACGCCATCGTGTTCTCGTTATCGACGAGCCATAGCTTCCCGTTGGACGAAGTCTGGCGTTATCTGAAAGTGAGCACTGCGCGCGACG
Source organism: Pseudomonas matsuisoli (assembly GCF_014647635.1). Lineage (GTDB taxonomy): Bacteria > Pseudomonadota > Gammaproteobacteria > Pseudomonadales > Pseudomonadaceae > Pseudomonas_P > Pseudomonas_P matsuisoli. Next base: position 243,970 of record NZ_BMPO01000003.1, on the reverse strand, counting down.
TTCTTGTGCAGGCGTTGCTGGACGCGCCGCTGTTCGGCGTCCGCTGGCGCTGGAATGCCACCACCGCGCTTGCACTGCCGCGCATGGCGGGTGGGAGGAAGGTCCCGCCGCAGCTGCAGCGGATGCGCAGTGAAGACCTGTTGGCGACGGTCTTTCCCGATCAGGTGGCCTGTTTGGAAAACATCGTCGGTGAACGGGAGGTACCTGATCACCCGCTGGTGGCACAAACGCTGGAAGACTGCTTGCAGGAGGCGATGGATGCGCGGCGTTGGTTGGCGCTGCTCACACGAATCGAGCGCGGCGATATCCGTCTGTTGACCCGCGACCTGCCTTCGCCGTCGCCGCTCGCCATGGAAACGTTGGGTGCGCGCCCTTACGCCTTTCTCGACGACGCGCCGCTAGAGGAGCGTCGAACGCAGGCGGTGCTGTCGCGCGGCTGGACGGACCCTGCCTCGGCGGATGATTTGGGCGCCCTCGATGCCGAGGCTATCCAGGCGGTCGCTGCCGAGGCCTGGCCCCGCGTGCGATCGACCGATGAAATGCACGAAGCCCTGATGGCACTCGGCTGTGTCACAGATCGCGAAATACGGGCAATTGAAGGCTGGCTGGCGTATGCCGAGGCGTTGGCCGGTGGGGGGCGCGCCACCCGGGTGCAGATCACCCGCGATGAAGGGTTGTGGGTGCCGTTGGAGCGATTGTCCTGCGTGCAGGCGCTCTATCCTGTTGCGGCGATGGCACCCGAGTTGACGATTCCGGCCCCGTTCCTTGCGCAGTGGGAGGAGGGCGATGCGCTGGTCGAGATCGTCAGGTCGCGGCTTTCCGGTTTTGGGCCCTTGCCGCTTTCGGCGATCGCTCGTGCGCTTGTGCAGGCGGCCTCCGCGGTGGCCATTGCCCTCGTGCGGCTGGAAGGCGAGGGCTATGTGATGCGCGGCCGTTTTTCGCCAGGTGCGGTTGAAGAAGAGTGGTGCGAACGCCATTTGTTGGCACGTATCCATCGGTACACCGTGCGGCGTCTGCGGCGTGAAATCGAACCGGTCGAGCGGGCGGACTTCATGCGCTTTCTGTTCGACTGGCAGCACGTAAGCCCGGATTCCGCCATGCGTGGGCCTGCGGCACTAGGGGAAATCATCGCGCAGATGGAAGGATTCCAGGCGGCCGCTTCTGCCTGGGAGGAAGAGATTCTGCCTGCCCGGTTGCGCGACTACGGGTCGAACTGGCTCGACGAGCAGTGCCGGTCTGGGCGAACCGTTTGGTTAAGGCTGCCGGGAAAAATTCGCGCAAAAGGCGGGCCCGTTCGCGGAACGCCAATCGTGCTGCTACCGCGGCGCTCTCTGGCGTATTGGCGCAATGCGTTCGATGCACCTTCGCCGGAAATCTCCGCACGTGCCGAGCGGGTGAGGCAGGCGTTGTTACTGCACGGTGCCTCGTTCTTCGACGAATTACAGGATGCCTTGCGTATTTTGCCGACCGAGCTGGAAAACGCTTTGGGTGAGTTGGTCGCGTTGGGTGTAGTGAACGCCGATAGCTTTGCTGGGCTGCGGGCGTTGCTCGCGCCCGCCGCGAAACGTCCGTCACGCTCCTCCCGGCGCGGGCGAGGTTGGCCGATGCAAGGCGGAATGGCGGACGCAGGTCGCTGGGCATTGCTGCAAAGGGACGAGGGTGTCGGTAACACGCAGGATGCTGCAGGTGTCTCTGCGTCGCTGGAGCACATCGCAAAGGCATTGCTTCGTCGCTACGGGGTCGTGGCCTGGCAAATGCTGGAGCGCGAGGCGGATTGGATGCCGCCCTGGCGGGACTTGTTGCGTGTTTACCATCGGCTCGAGGCGCGTGGTGAAATTCGCGGTGGCCGCTTCATCGAAGGCATTTCCGGCGAACAATTTGCGCTGCCCGAGGCCATTTCCGCCCTCCGAGACGTTCGTCGACGAGCGTCATCGCGCGCGTTGATCAACGTCTCGGCATTGGATTGTTTGAACTTGACAGGGCAGTTGCTCGTGGGCGAGCGCGTGCCTGCGGTGGCCGGTAATCGGGTGTTGTTCGAGGATGGCGTACCGGTCGCTGCACGCGTTGCGGGCGCTATTCAGATCCTGAAGGAGGGACAGGGGGAAGAAGTGGCGCGCTGGCGGGATGCGCTGCGGGGCAATCGTTCGTTCGACTATGCCGAGGTGGTGCGTTAGCCAGCGGCCCGCCCACCCCGTTCAGAACGCGAACTGGCACGTCAGCCATCGGTTAATCGTTATCAGGTTCAGCCTTGAGTTTCGGGCTGAACGAGCGTCGTGACGAGGCTCAACGCTTTCTCGAACGACGGATAGCCGCTCTTGGCCACGTCGAGCTGCCCATACAGTGTTCGGTAGTGCTCGGCTTTGACGGGGTCCGCTTCGGCAACGAGATAGGGCTCACTGTAGACTTTGTAGAGCAGGGCGATGGCGTGGGGGTGTCGTCTGTCCGCCGCTTTTTCGAGATGGGGAAGCACCTCTTCAGCTTGAGGCCCCTGACGGATGAGCAGGATCGCCCGGTAGAACTCCGCTTCACCGGTGGTATCGGTCGGCGTCGCGCGCTCCAGAAGTGCGTTGGCGAGTTCGTAATACTCAGGATTACCTGCCGCCGCGAGCATCTTGGCCTGTAACAGGTCGTTCTGCTGAAGCAGCTTCGTGGCGCGACATTCGCCGTCCGACCATGGGGTGTCGCACGGAGCTGTAGCGCAACCTGCGAGAGTCGCGATTAGCGCAAGCCCCATGAAACAACGCGTCATGTGTGATCCCTCATCGATAGTTGCGCAAGAAGCTGCGCGGTGTGGGCGGACTATAGCCATTTTTTGTCATGTAATCAGCGTCTGATTGTCTTTGGCCGTATTCCTGTAGCCGGTTTGTCGCACTTCTGAAGATTTCGGTTGCCCATGCGCGGTATCCCGAATCAATCCGCTTCGCCAAGGTCTGACGTGAAGCGTCACTTCGAACCAATAGGTCTTCATCATGCACGCTCGTAATTGCTTGGCCTGCGTCTTGCCGCCTTACCTGCTCGACCATCTTGCCAAGCATGGTCATGCTCGCCTTCGCACACTGGCTCAGAACTCACTCGCGCTCGATAACCAACTGCGCCTGCGACGCACGGCGATAGGGCGCGCGTCCACCACGTTGGCGACTGCCAGAAATACGCCGCCCGGACAGATCAGTCGTCATGTTCATACGGCTGAAAGCGGCTCCCAATTGCCGGGCCGGTTGATCCGTGCCGAGGGTCAGGCCACGACCGGCGATGTCGCCGCTGATGAGGCGTACGCGTACCTCGGCGCGACGTACGAGCTCTTCTGGGAGGTTTTCCAGCGCCACTCCATCGATGGTGCAGGATTGCCATTGATCGGCACGGTGCATTATGGGCAAAACTACGAAAACGCCTTCTGGAACGGCGAGCAAATGGTATTCGGCGACGGTGACGGCGAGATCTTCAATCGCTTCACGATCGCCATCGACATCGTCGGCCATGAACTGGCGCACGGGGTAATCGAACATGAAACCAGCCTCGCCTATAAGGGCCAATCCGGTGCGTTGAACGAGTCTCTTGCCGACGTGTTCGGGACCCTGGTCAAGCAGTACCACGCGAAGCATTCCGTCGAGCAAGCGGACTGGCTGATCGGTGTCGGATTGTTCACCGATGAGGTGAAGGCGACCGCTCTGCGTTCGATGAAAGCACCCGGCAGCGCCTATGACGATCCTGCACTCGGCAAGGACCCTCAGCCCGGGCACATGCGTGACTACGTGGATACGACCGAAGACAACGGTGGTGTCCATATCAATTCCGGCATTCCCAACCGCGCGTTCTATCTCGCGGCGACCGCCATTGGCGGTTATGCCTGGGAAAAGAGTGGGCGTATCTGGTATGAGGCGCTGTGCGACGAGGGACTGTGGGATACCGCGGATTTTTCTCAGTTCGCAGCCCTGACCGTTGACGTAGCGGAGCGGCTTTACGGTGTTGGAGTTGAACAGCAATCGGTACGCCAAGCATGGGTCGACGTTGGTGTCATCGCGTGAGCACGCTCCCTCCGCTGGATCAGGCGACGCAGATCAACCTGTCGCGTGAGGGGGGGGTTGCCTTTCTCCCAGGGCAGCGGAATAGCTGCTCCATTGCGCTGGGTAGTTGTTCGGAAGATGAGCGGGCGCGCATACGCCAGGCTTTACTAAGCGCTGCACCGAAGGCTCAGGCTGCGGACGAGGCAGGGCGGGGAGACCAGCGCTATTTCGTGATTTTGATCAATTTCAACGATGACGCCGCGACGGAAGACGTGCGTTTGCATGTAGGGGAGCAGGAAGCACCCGAGGAATTGATCAGGCTATGGCGGGAACGGACCGGAAGGCGGTAGATGGCGACCGATCGTGTACTTCGCGGACGAAGGAACGGTCGGTCGTAAATGAAGTTGATCTAAGACGGTTAGCGCTTGCCGATGGTGATGTGGCGCGACGGCTGGGTCTGGCCGCTGACGCCTTTGGCAATCTGTTGGATCTGGCCGCCTGAGCTCAAGAATGCCGCGACTTGTGCTTCGATCGATTCGCTGGTCTCGACTGCTGGAGCGGGTTTCGGGGTAGCAGTTGCATTGGGCTTGCGAGTGCGCATGTCGGACTCCTGACGTGAAGGGCCGAGTATTCTACACGAACCGACCTATTCCTTCCCGCCGGACGCCGATTCGCGTGACCAGCGGCGCGCGAGCGCTCTCTTCAAGGCAAGTCGGACCCGGTCAGGATGGTGTGCCCACGTGCGTGAGGGCGCTCAAGATAGCGGAGCAGTGCCGGCATGCCGAGCGGCGCGGAAATCAGGTGCCCCTGGACGAGATCGCAGCCGAGCCCTTGCAGGCATTGCAGCTGTTCGCTCGTTTCGACGCCTTCGGCCACGACCTTGAGCTGCATCGCGTGCGCCATGGCAATGATGGCGTGAACGATCTCCTGGCTCTCGTTGGCCACGGTCAGCTCGCCCGTGAAAGCCCGATCGATCTTGACCAGCTCCAGCGGAAGCCGCTTAAGGTAAGGCAGTGATGAATAGCCAGTGCCGAAATTATCGATCGAGATGGAGACGCCAAGTCGGTAGATCTTCTTCAACAACTTGACTGCGCGTTGAACATGGGACGTGACCGCGTCTTCGGTGATCTCCACGTTCAATCTCAACGGACTGACACCCGAGCGCCGTAGCGCGACTTCCAGCGTTTTAGGAAGCTCTTCGTCGGCGAAATTTAGCGCCGAACAGTTGATGGCGACCTGGATTCGCGTGTGTCCCTTATTCGTTAACTCTATAAGGTCATGGCATGCACGATTTACCGCCCAGGTGTCGAGCTCGCCAATGAACCCGCTGGCCTCGGCGATTCCAATGAAGCGTTCGGCTGCAATCATGCCGTAGCGCGGATGATTCCAGCGAATCAGCGCTTCGAGTTGCACCGGCGCTCCGCCATCGATAGGCACGACCGGCTGATAGTGAAGCTCGAGATCCGTATCGTTCGCCAGCGCTTGGCGAAGCTCCTGTTCGAGGCGAAGGTCGCTTTGCGCGCGCTGCTTGAGCTCGTTATCGAAGAGATGAACGCCATCGCGACCGGCCTCCTTGGATTGATAGAGAGCGAGGTCCGCATGTTTCATGAGCTCTTCGGGCGTATTCCCGTGATCGGGGAAAAAGCTGATACCGATGCTGGTCGTCATGACCAGGTTGCGCCCGGATAAGGAAATAGGCTCTTTCATCTTCTGCATGACTCTTCGAGCCAGCCCGCGCGCTTCTTCTTCGTGCTCGACAGGAACGAGGATGCAGAACTCGTCGCCGCCGAAGCGGGCGATAGAGTCGCCGTCCCGCAGTTCACCACGAACACGTTGCGCGATGACTTTCAGCAGCTGATCGCCAGCATCATGGCCCAGGCTGTCATTGATACGCTTGAAGTGGTCGATATCGAGAAACATCAACGCAAGGGGGTGACCCGATGCGCGATGCTCCAGCAGCCGTTCTTCGAATACCGTTTCCAATCCGCGCCGGTTCAGCAATTGAGTGAGCGGATCCTGGTGCGCTGCCATGTGCAGTACATCGTCGGGTCGATCCAAGCGCTTCAGCAGTGCACGCATGCGGTGCAGGTCATCGTTGCGGTGTTGTAATCGCCGATCGATTCGCTCGGTGAGCACCGCAGTGACCATCAACAGGAGCGTAATGATGCCGATGGCGCCGCTCAATTGGGCGCGGTCATTGGCAGGCTGCCACTGCGGTGCAACATTGCCGAGCAGGGCAATGGATCTGGCTTCGATGCCGCAGTAATGCAAGGCGACGATCGCCGTGCCGAGTAACAGGGCGGCGGCGAAACGCTGCCAGTGACGCTTCTCGATATCGTCATTCAACCCCGCGGCGACGGTCAGCGCTAGGTAGCCAACCGCTATGGAGATGGCTAGGGACGCTACGATCCAGCCCGCTTCCAATCGTAGCGGAGCGGCCAAATCGAGTGCACTGAGGGCGCTGTGATGAACCGCGCATGCGGTGATGGCAAGCAGTAGTGTCGTCATGCCCGTTCTTAGTCGCTGACGCGCGGCAACATTGCTCATGCACAACACTATCCCTCCGGACCCAATCAGTGCCGGTAGGATCGAGATGTTGGTTCGAGACAAATCGTATGCGGTGGTAGCAGGTGTTTGCACTGAGAGAATGGCGACCACGTTCATCGCCCAAATGCCGCCCGCTAGGTTTAGCGTAGAAAGGCTTTGCCACAAAACTCGACGAGGCACATCACCGGTGGCTTTGCGTATGCGTTCAACCATGCCGAAATAGCTATATGCCGCTGCCGTGATGATCAGCAAAGCGAACATGAGCCAGCGATAGTCGTGGCGGAAACCGTAAAGCGTACGGCCGTCCGTCGTTAGCGCGAATAAGGCGCCGAGGCTTTGCACTTCCATATGTCATACCTGGCGCAAGTGTCCGGTGTTCGACCGAGCAACAAGGGCTTCGTTTCAAATTGTTGGCGCCAAAAATCCAATATTTTCAGGCGCTTTACTGAAAGTGTCTAATCCGGACCTTTCGGGAGTGATTTAGCAGGGTAAAACAGATTTTTAAATAAAAATATGCGACTAACGTTCAAATAATGACCAGTGGCGGCAAGCCACTGGTTACCTTCTGCCAAACGTTAGCCGGCAACGAGCACGCGAATGGCTTCCAGCCGTAGCGATGCCTTGTCCAGCAATTGCAGTCCTTCTTCGCGATTACGCTGAAGCGCTTCGATTTCACTGTCCCGAACGCTTGGGTTGACCGCTTTGAGCGCCGTCAATCGGGCCAATTCCTCATCCAATTCTGCGCTTAGTCTCTGCCGCGCATCTTCAACGCGCGCTTGATGGCGTGGCATGACCTTCCCTTCGGCAGCGTTGATCTGTTGCGCCAGAGCATCGCGTTGCGCTTGGATGAATTTATTGGCACTGGCGCGAGGCACGCTTTCAAGTTGATCGTTCAACGTTTCGAAGGCGACCTTCGACGCGAGGTCGTTGCCGTTCGCATCGAGCAGGCAACGAAGTGCTGCAGGCGGCAGGTAGCGACCCAACTGCAACGCCTTGGGCGCCACGACGTCGCTGACGTACAGCAGTTCGAGCAACACCGTGCCCGGCTTCAGCGCCTTGTTCTTGATTAGCGCGACGGAGGTATTACCCATCGACCCTGACAGCACCAGATCCATGCCGCCTTGCGCCATCGGGTGTTCCCAGGTCAGGAACTGCATGTCTTCGCGCGCCAGTGCCTGCTCGCGATCGTAGGTGATCGTGACCGCTTCGTCGTCGCCTAGCGGAAAGCTGGCGTCCAGCATCTTTTCGCTGGGCCGCAGGATCAGGGCATTGTCGGAATGGTCTTCACTGTCGATGCCGAAGGCATCGAACAGCATTTCCATATAGATCGGCAGCGCATACTCATCGTCCTGTTCGGCAATGGCTTCGACCAACCGCTGGCCGCTGCCTTCACCGCCGGAATTCAGCTCTAGCAGGCGGTCACGACCCGTCTGCAACTCGCTTTCCAGGCGTTCGCGCTCGGCATTGGCTTCCGTCACGAGTCCGTTCCACTCATCGTCGTCACCGCCTTCGAGGAGCGGCAAGAGGCGCGGGCCGAACGTGTGCTGCAGCGCGTTGCCGGTGGGGCAGGTGGCCAGGAACGCATTCAGGGCCTCGTTGTACCACTGGAAAAGCCGTTCCTGAGCGGTGTTTTCCAGGTAGGGCACATGCAATTGGATGACGTGCTTCTGGCCAATGCGGTCGAGACGGCCAATGCGCTGCTCGAGAAGGTCTGGGTGCGCGGGCAGGTCGAACAGCACCAGGTGGTGTGCGAACTGGAAGTTACGGCCTTCGCTACCGATCTCGGAACAGATCAATACCTGGGCGCCGTATTCTTCGTCGGCAAAGTACGCCGCAGCGCGGTCGCGCTCGAGAATCGTCATGCCTTCATGGAAGACGGTTGCCGGAATCCCGGAGCGGACCCGCAAGGCGTCGCCCAGGTCCAGCGCCGTTTCCGCGTGTGCACAAATGACCAGTACCTTGAATTTCTTCAGCAACTTGAGTTGGTCGACGAGCCACTCGACACGCGGATCGAGGTTCCACCAGCGGTCTTCTTCAGGGTTGTCCTGTTGCGCTTGATAGCTCAGCTCGGGGTATAGATCGGCATGTTCGCCAACGGGAAGCTCCAGGTACTCGTCCGGGCTCGCGAGCGGGTAGGCGTGCAGTTGCCGTTCGGGGAAACCCTGGACCGCCTGACGCGTATTACGGAACAGCACCCGTCCCGTACCATGCCGGTCCAACAGCTCACGTACCAGACGCGGACCCGCTTCCCCGTCGCCACCGTTGATGGCCTGGACGAGTGCTTCGCCTTCGCTGCCGAGGAAACGGCTGATCGTCGCCGTTGCCGATGCCGACAGCGATCCCTTATCCAGCAATTCACGCACTGCTTCGGCCACCGGTCGATAGTTGGCGCTTTCCGCCCGGAAGGCTTCCAGGTCATGGAAGCGGCTCGGGTCGAGCAAACGCAGCCGTGCGAAGTGACTGTCTTGGCCGAGCTGTTCTGGGGTCGCGGTCAAGAGCAGTACGCCGGGAATGACCTCCGCCAATTGTTCGACGAGCGCGTATTCGGCGCTGCTTCGCTCTGGGTGCCAAACGAGGTGATGCGCCTCGTCGACGACCATGAGATCCCAGCCTGCCGCGAACAAAGCGTCCTGCGCGCGATCGTCTTCTTTCAGCCATTCGAGCGCCACCAGCGCGAGTTGAGCATCTTCGAAGGGGTTGCTGGCGTCGCTTTCGCGGAAGCGTTCGGCATCGAACAGCGCGACCTGCAGGTTGAAGCGGCGGCGCATTTCCACGAGCCATTGATGCTGCAGGTTTTCCGGAACCAGGATCAGAATCCGATTGGCACGACCGGAAAGCAGTTGGCGATGGATGATCAAGCCGGCTTCGATGGTTTTGCCCAGGCCGACTTCGTCCGCCAGCAGGACGCGTGGTGCCGAACGATCGGCGACCTCGCGGGCAATGTGCAACTGGTGCGGGATCGGTTGCGCGCGAACCCCGCCCAAGCCCCAAAGGGAGGACTGCAGCAGGCGGCTACGATGTTCCAGGCTGTGATAACGCAGCGAGAACCAGTTGAGCGGGTCGATCTGCCCGGCGAACAGACGATCGCTCGCGAGCCTGAACTGGATGAAATTGGAGAGTTCGGTTTCGGGCAGGGTTCTGGGCTGATGTTGTTCGTCCAGGCCATGGTAGGTCAGCAGGCCTTCGGCATCGTCTACCTCGCGGACGGTCATTTTCCAGCCTTCGAAGTGGGTGACCTCGTCACCGGGTACGAAGCGGACGCGCGTCAGTGGCGCGTTACGCAGCGCATATTGGCGCGTATCCCCGGTCGCGGGGTAGAGCACGGTCAGCAGACGGCCATCCTGAGCGAGAATCGTGCCGATGCCGAGCTCTGCTTCGCTGTCGCTGATCCAGCGTTGACCCGGTTGATACTGTTGAGCCATGCCCGCGATCTCCCCCTTTCGAAAAAGCCGGTGATGTTAGCTGAATGCACGCGTGAGAGCGATGGCGCCGGATGGTCGGATGCATGGGAAAAACGTAAAGCACCATCCATTCGTCCTGGCGCTTCGTCCGGGCATACCACGGCGTGGCGCGTGGCCCAGGGATGATAGTAGAGTACGGCGCATCCGCCCCGCGTAACGCCAGGTGACTCGATGCTGCCTTCCATTCCTAATGTTGTCATTGCGCCGGTTCTGCCGCCTGAGCCGTCCAAGCCCCGGACGACCGTTACGCCGGTTGCGCCCGCGGTCAATACGCAGCCCGGCGGAGCTCCGGATTCGGGTGAGCAAGGCATTGCCGATACCGTTGGTGATCTCGAACGACGTCAGCGCCGGCGGCGAAGTCGATCGCCGCAGGCTTCGGATCGAACGGTTGTCGCTGACGAGGATCCGCTCATCGAGGGCTTGCCCCGCCAGGGTGTCTGGGTCGATATCGAAGTTTGAACATGTCACTGTTCACTGCGCCTTCTCTGTTAGAACTTCCCGATGCGCACGTAACATATATAGCGGGCTGGGCTTCGGCGGTTGAGGCAGAAGAATGGTTTCGAGCGCTGGAGAGGCAGACACCATGGGAACGTCCCTCGGTCACCCTATACGGTCGACAGCATCCGATTCCACGGTTGACCGCATGGTACGGCGACCCCGAAGCGGTGTATCGCTATTCTGGGATCGAGCATCGTCCGCTCGCATGGACGCCGCTTTTGGCTGAAATTCGAGCGCGCGTAGAAGCCGAAGTCGGTCAAAAAATGAACGGCCTCTTGCTGAATCTCTATCGCGACGGCCAGGACTCCATGGGTTGGCATAGCGATGATGAGGCGGTATTGGGGGGTAATCCAGTCGTCGTATCCCTCAGCCTGGGCGGCGAACGCCGCTTCGACTTGCGTCGCCGCGATCGACAAGGCGCAACGCACTCATTGGTTCTAGGGGATGGTTCACTGCTGGTCATGCGCGGCGCGACACAGCATTATTGGCAGCATCAGGTAGCCAAGACGCGTAAACCATGCGCGCCACGGCTGAATCTCACATTCCGCTTGTTGTACGGGTGATCATGAGCACTGACGAGAAATTGATCGATTTCGCGGCGGAGCGCGATAAGCGAATCCATGACATCAACGACAAGCCCGCGGACGAATTGCGCCGCGCCTTCGAACAGGTCTTGCCTATGAAGAGCAAGAAAAAACCCAAGGGCAAACCCAAGAAGCGTTGATGCATGACGGCGATGCCGTCGTGGGAGCGGGCCATGCCCGCGAGGTGCTGGGACTGATGCAATTGCTGTCTGCCTGATACTGTAATCGCAGGCTTGGCTTGCTCCTACAGGTCGATACGCGGGCCGGTTGTATGCATCGTTGCCACGATCTGCCCACGAAGGCCGTTTCACCCGGTAGGACGAGCGGCTAAACTTCGTTCCTTTTCGAAGGAGCTCTCGTTGTGACCATCGCCCCCTCTCGCCTTCGATCGATACGTGACTACATTCGCTGGGCAGTCACCCGGTTCCATCAGGAAAATCTTTTCTTCGGCCACGGTACCGACAACGCGTGGGACGAAGCGCGCCAGTTGGTGCTGGGTGCGTTGAGTCTGCCCTATGAAGTCGCGGATGCGTATCTCGACTGTCGCCTAGAAGAAGACGAATGCGAGCGCCTTCGGACCCTCGTGGCCAGGCGAACCGACGAGCGTGTGCCGACGGCCTATCTACTGGGTGAGGCGTGGTTTTGCGGCCTGCCTTTCATCGTGGATGAACGCGTCCTTGTCCCTCGTTCGCCGATCGCCGAATTGATCGGCAGTCGCTTCGATCCGTGGCTGCCCCGTACGCCGGAGCGGATACTGGACCTCTGCACGGGCTCAGGCTGCATTGGTATTGCTGCGGCTTACGCTTTTCCTGAGGCGGAAGTGGTGCTGGCTGATTTGTCTTTCGAAGCGCTCGAAGTGGCCAATCTCAATATCGAGCAGCATGAGCTCGAGTCGCGCGTCTTCACGGTACAGGGCGATGGTTTCGATGGGTTGCCGCGACAGCGCTTCGATCTGATCCTGTCCAATCCGCCCTACGTTGATGCTGAAGATTTCGCGGACATGCCGGCGGAATATCACCACGAACCCGAGCTGGGTCTGGCGTGTGGGGACGATGGGCTGGATCTAGTCCGGCGAATGCTGGCGGAGGCCGCCGATCACCTTAGCGAACAAGGGCTGCTGATCGTCGAGGTCGGAAACAGCCAAGTGCATGTGGAAGGGCTTTACCCGGAAGTGGACTTCACCTGGCTCGAGTTCGAGAACGGCGGACACGGGGTGTTTTTGCTGGCCGCTGCGCAGTGTCGTGCACACCAAGCCTTGTTTCGTTCGCGCGTGCGTTGAGCGTGAGCGTCGCTTGCCTTGGGCGAGGGGGTGATAGCGGTTTTGATTTCACTCAGGATCGGCGTCACCACCGGATCGACAGCAAGCTGGCTCCTACAGGGTATTGTTTGAGTATTAAACGCGTGCCAGCGCTAGTCAGTGCGTCACGATCCAGATCAGCAATCCCGCCTGGAAGATGGCGAAGGTCACCAGGCAAATGATGGTGAATCGCAGGCTGCCGTCTTCGTGCTTGAGCCGCGCCAGCCGTTCATTCAGGTCGCGTAGGCGCGCGTCCTGTTCCTGAAGTTGCTGATCGGCGTTTTGCAGCATGGCGGCACTTTCAAGGGGCGAAACGACCTGCAATTTCTCCTGCGACCAGTCCGTCATCAGGCTGCCCACCGTTTCAGCATGGCAGTGAGCTTTGAGTTTCTGCTCATCCTGATAACTCACGGTGAACCCGAGCCCTTGTAGAAAACGGTCGCGTGTAAGGCGCCCGTCTTCGGTCAACGAGGGTGTGAGTGCCACACTCTCGACGCTGTAGCGGCTCCAGCGACGTTTCGCCCAGGCAATCCCCTTTGCGGCCAGGAATCGCCCAAGTCCTCGGTTGAGCGGCTCTGTTTGCAGGCCAGTTGCAGGGCCGAAGCGAACCTGGTGCGCACGGTGATCGACCCAAACGTCGAGCCCGTTTCGCTCTGGGCGAAGCTTTACACCAGGCACCTGAATGCTCAGCCGCAGCAGGCTTTCTGCTTCGCTGTGGCGCTCGAGCGTACCTAGTTGGACGAAGCGCAGTGGGCGAGCGCCTGTATACCGATCGGTCGGCAACGGGTTCAAACGCAGGAGTTCGAAGGCCTCGGGACCCAAGTTGGTCCAGGGCGAGGGCGAGGGCGCCGGCGCACCGGTGATGTCGGACGCTGCGGCATTGTCGGTTTCGGTTTCGCTCATGGCTGATATCCAGGTCTTGATGACATTCCCAGCCTATCGATGGCGCATGGGGGCGCAGGGATAGGGCATCGGTCATTGATGGATGTATCGGCCGCTTTTCGTTCAGCTGGAGGGTGAGTCGGTCGCTGTGCTGATGATAAACGTCGCAATGGCCTCGACGAGGGCGCGTGCGACCGGCAGCCTGGGATCGTCGTAGGACGCCCGCTGCAGCTCGAATTCCTTGGGCGTGATGCGCAGCACATGGTTCATGCCACCGATTATGCGTAGCCGAGCGTCCGGTTGTGCCGCTTGGAGGGCTTTTGCATCGGCGACGCCCACCTGCGCATCGTGGTCCCCCTGGACAATCAGGGTAGGAATATGGACCGCCGCCAGCGCTTTTGCCGGGTCATGCCGTAGCCAGGACATCAGGAACGGCTGCACGCTGGGCCGGAAGATCACCTGCAATTGCGGATCGACGATCGGGTAGGGCCTTCCTGCTTTAAGGGCGTCGAGGATATTTCGGCTTTCCGTCATGAGGTCAGGCGTAAGGCGCGTCGAGAGCTGGTCGTCGAGCACCTGATCCAACGGACGGCCGCTTCCCGCGATGGTCACTAGGGCAGCTGCGCCTGAGCGGTTGGCGGCCAGTGTGGCCACAAGTGCCCCTTCGCTGTGGCCAACGAGCACGACGCGGGAGAAGCGCGAATCTGCCCCGAGTTTCTGGGCCCAGCGCACGGCGTCATCCGCGTATTGTTCAATCGTCAATGTTTCCTCATGCGGTGCAGCGGGACGACTCTGCGCAATGCCTCGCTTGTCATAGCGCAACGAGGCAATGCCTTGCTGCGCGAGGGCCTGCGCCAAAAGGCGCAAGCTGTCGTTGTGTCCCATTGGATTATTGCCGTTGCGGTCGGTCGGGCCTGAGCCCGCGATCAGCAACACGACGGGCACGCGTTCGGACACCCGCGGGAGTACGAGGCTGCCGTGCAAAACACCGGTCGGCGTTCGCAGATCCAAGTTGCTGCGAGAAATGGCCTGAGCGTGGATAGACATCGACACGAGTGAGCAGAGGAGAAGGAGGGCAATACGCATGATTCGGCGGTTCGTCTTTCAATACGGCCCCTTGCCTGAATGGAAAGCGGCGCCAGAGCGGTCGGGTGTCACTTTGGAGCGTCGCATCCGAATAAAGTTTGGTGCGCAAGCGTATTGCGCGAACCCGGTGGACCGCAGGAGCGGACCTCGTGAATGTCCCTACCTCGGGTATACTCGCGGCCTTCCACTGAATCAGGTTCGCGGAGCGTTGCATGTCCGGCAATACCCTTGGCACGTTATTCACAGTCACGACCGCTGGCGAAAGCCACGGCCCAGCGCTGGTCGCCATCGTCGACGGCTGCCCGCCCGGTATCGCGCTGTCGCCCGAAGATCTGCAGCGTGATCTCGATCGCCGAAAGCCGGGCACGAGCCGTCATACCACGCAGCGCCAGGAAGCCGATGAGGTGGAAATCCTGTCGGGTGTTTTCGACGGCGTGACGACAGGCTGTGCGATCGGACTGCTCATTCGCAATACCGATCAGAAGTCCAAGGATTACTCCGCGATAAAAGACCTGTTTCGCCCCGCGCACGCTGATTACACCTATCACCACAAATACGGTGTACGTGACTATCGAGGCGGGGGCCGCAGCTCGGCGCGGGAGACCGCGATGCGCGTGGCCGCGGGTGCTATCGCGAAGAAGTATCTGGCGAGCCAAGGCATTCAGGTACGCGGTTACATGAGCCAGTTGGGCCCAATCGAAATACCGTTCAAAACCTGGGACAGTGTCGAGCAGAACGCCTTTTTCTGTTCTGATCCGGACAAGGTGCCAGAGCTCGAGGCGTACATGGACCAGCTGCGCCGCGACCAGGATTCCGTTGGTGCGAAGATCACCGTGGTGGCCGACGGCGTGATGCCGGGTCTCGGGGAGCCCATATTCGATCGACTAGACGCTGATCTCGCGCATGCGCTGATGAGCATCAATGCCGTCAAAGGTGTCGAGATCGGCGCCGGATTCGCTGCGGTCGCGCAGCGCGGTACCGAGCACCGTGACGAGCTGACGCCAGAGGGTTTTCTGTCCAACAACGCCGGTGGCGTGCTCGGGGGTATCTCGTCCGGTCAGCCGATCGTTGCGCACCTGGCCCTCAAGCCGACGTCCAGCATCACGACGCCCGGCCAGTCCATCGATATCGAAGGCAATCCCGTCGAAGTCATCACAAAAGGTCGCCACGACCCTTGCGTGGGTATCCGTGCGACTCCGATCGCCGAAGCCATGCTGGCCATCGTGTTGATGGATCACCTTCTACGCCATCGCGCGCAGAATGCAGACGTGAAGGTGACGACGCCGGTGCTCGGCCAGCGCTGAGCAGCAGGTCTGCCGCACCCCTACGATGATTCTAAGTTCGAGCAGTAGTCGCCAATGAACACATTTCCTTATTGGCGACTATCGAGTTTTTACCTCTGCTATTTCTCGCTACTCGGTGCAACCGCGCCATTTCTCGCGCTCTACTTTGATTACCTGGGCTTCCCGCCGGCACGCATTGGCGAGCTCGTGGCCATTCCCATGCTGATGCGCTGCATCGCGCCCAACCTGTGGGGCTGGCTGGGCGATCGAACCGGAGAACGCCTTCGAATCGTTCGCTTCGGTGCGATTTGTACATTTCTCAGCCTCGCATTGCTATTCGTTGACCAAAGTTATGCCTGGCTGGCACTGGTCATGGCGCTGCACGCTTTCTTCTGGCATGCCGTGTTACCGCAGTTCGAAGTGATCACGCTTGCGCACTTAAAGGAGCGCACTGCGAACTATAGCCGGGTACGGGTATGGGGTTCCGTTGGGTTCGTGCTGGCTGTGGTGGGCCTGGGCAAGGCGTTCGAGCTGGCCGGGATGGGGATCTACCCATGGACGTTGCTGATCATCGTTGCCGGCATCGTCGTCAGCAGTTTCTGGGTGCCATCGGCGTCTCCTGTCGTTCGGGAACAACGCATCGATGTGGAGGGCTTCTTTGGGCAACTCCGGCGTCCCGCCGTACTGTGCTTCTTTGCCAGCGTCGCGCTAATGCAGTTGTCGCATGGGCCTTACTACACCTTTCTCAGCATTCATTTACAGACCTTGGGTTATACCCGTAGCGTCATCGGGCTGCTCTGGGCGCTGGGGGTGCTTTCGGAAATCGTACTTTTTCTATTCATGGCCAGCATCATTTCCCGTTTCGATGTGCGTCAGGTCTTGGTGGCAAGCTTTCTGCTGGCCGCATTGCGCTGGCTGCTGCTCGGTATATTGGCCGATCATCTTGCGGTGCTGCTATTGGCGCAGTTATTCCACGCTGCGACCTTCGGTGCGTTTCATGCCGCCGCCGTGCATTTCGTACAAGGTGCTTTCGGCCATCGCGAGCAAGGCCAGGGGCAGGCACTTTATGCCGCACTTGCCGGTACCGGTGGAGCCTTGGGCGCGCTGTATTCGGGTTACACCTGGAGCACGCTGGGCGCCGGTTGGACCTTCGCGATAGCGAGCCTCGCGGCGTTGGGCGCGGCGGGCATCATCTGCGTGCCGTCGACGCGGCGGAATCCCATATGAATCAACTCTGAAAAGGAATGGGCCAATGAATGCGTTGACCGTTTATCACGACCTTCACCCGGAGTGTCCTATAAAGATGTTGACGCATCTCGACGACATCGCCCGGACCTTGAGTGAAATCGATGTAGGCTTCGAGCATCTGGATGTCATCACGGCAAGCGCTTTCGCGATGACCGAAGCAGAGATCGCGGACCATTACCGGCGAGAGATCGATCGGCTCAAGACCGCACGGCATTGCCCGGTAGTCGATGTCATTCGCCTCGATCGTCAGGCATTCGATCGAGCAGCGGCGTATCCGGACTGGCGCGTCGAGCACGTTCAGAACGAGCCTGAGCTTTGGTTTGTGGTCGATGGCGCCTGTTTGCTCGCGCTACACGCCAGCGACCGGGTGTTTACGATCCACTGCAAGGCCGGCAACGTCATTGCCGTTCCAGCGGGATATGCCCGATGGTTCGATTTCGGCGAACGCCCGCATTTCGCCGCTATTCGGTTCCACGCTGAAACGAGCGGTCGTTTAACCAAGACATTGGAGAACGGTATCGCCGGGCGCTTTCCAGGGCTTGATGCCTGAGCGGTACAAGGTCCGCGAAGGCGCCATGGCTGAACTAATCGCCACATCGGCTTTCGTATGGCCCGTGGCTCATACCGGAGCAGCCTGCTAAGCTCGCCGCTTCATCGACCCGCTCAAGAGCGTAAGGAACAGGAATTAGCATGAGACAACATCGGTTGGCAGCAGCCGTGGCCCTGGTGGGCCTCGTTTTGAGCGGTTGCGACTCGCAAACCAGCGACAAAAGCGCCGAGATCGAACTGAATACGCCAGCGCAGAAAGCGTCCTATGGCATTGGCCTGAACATGGGCAAGAGCCTTTCCCAGGAAGGCATGGACGACCTCGATTCCAAGGCCGTCGCGCTGGGTATCGAAGATGCCATTGGCAAGAAAGAGCAGAAGATCAGCGATGACGATCTGATCGAGGCGTTCGGTTCGCTGCAAAAGCGTGCCGAGGAGCGCATGACCCAGCTCGCCGGCGAAACCGAGGCTGCAGGCAAGAAATTCCTGGAAGAGAACGGCAAGCGTGATGGCGTGACCACCACGGAGTCGGGCCTTCAATACGAAGTGCTGAATAAGGCGGACGGCGCTCAGCCGAAAGCTACCGATGTCGTGACCGTGAACTACGAAGGCAAGTTGATCGACGGTACGGTCTTCGACAGCTCCATCCAACGCGGTTCGCCAATCGATCTACCGGTTAATGGCGTCATCCCCGGCTGGGTTGAAGCCCTGCAGTTGATGCATGTTGGCGAGAAGTACAAGCTCTACATTCCGAGCGAGTTGGCCTACGGTGAGCAGAGCCCGAGCCCGGCGATTCCTGCCAACTCGGTTCTTGTATTCGAACTCGAGTTGCTCGGTATCAAGGATCCGCAGGAGCAGAACGGGGCAGCCCCAGAAGCGCCCGAAGCTCCGGAGCAAGGCGAAGAGCCTGCTCAGTAAGCGCTGCTTACGACAACGCCCCGCTTAGCGGGGCGTTTTTGTTTGGGCGATGGGGGCAACCGTTGCCGCCGTCGGCGGGTCTGTATTTAAGAGCGCAGCAGGCATACGGATTGGCGCTTGATTCGACCTACGGCAAAGTGGCGATTCATTCGTTCAAACCGCGATATGGATGCCTCAGCAAGCCGTTGGATAGTATCGATACGCATATCGCCACGGATGGTTATGCACATCCTTGTAGATATTCGCAAGACCGTAGCGCTAAATTTTCAGCGTTATGTGGTGATTTATAAGTCGCTGTTATTTAAGCGATTTTTGGATGAGCAAAAAACGCGCGATCTGTATCGGAGCCCCGTAAATCGGGCGATTGCGTAGGTCATCCCATATTTGTGAACAGGTTTATCCACAGCTTCTGTGGGTAACCTTCGCGATACCTTGTACCGCGCAGTATTGGAGGAAGTAATGAAGACGCCCTGGTACCTGCTTAGATTCGTTCCTGTTGCAAGAACGATCATGGCCAGTGGCCGTTTGCCGCTGTTGCTCGCCAATGTCGTTCGCAAAGGGCGCGCGCATGGCACAAGCAATATCAAGGGCGACCTGGGTCTACTCGCCGCATTGTGTCGGGCCTATTGGAAAGGCGAGTACCGCGCTGTCAATCCCAAGGCATTATTGGCGATCGTGGCGGCATTGGCCTATTTCGTTTCGCCGTTGGACCTGGTGCCGGACTGGATTCCCGTACTCGGCTTGCTGGACGACATGGCAGTCATTGGCTGGGTAATGAAAAGCTGGTCCACTGAGTTAGATGCGTTTCGGCGTTGGCGTGATCAGCAGCCGCAAGCGACTCAGCGGGCGTTAGACGCTCCGTTGGAAGGCGAAAGGCTGTAGCTCAGGTGCGGTGTTTATCCTCAGGTCCCCTTTAAGCAGCGCCGACGTTCAAGAAATCAGGGGTGTGGGAAGGCGCGGGGAGTGGATGGCTCAGCAGGTAGCCTTGCACCAGATCAATGCCCATGTCGGCGAGCGTTTGCAACTCTTCTGGCTGCTCGATGCCCTCGGCGATGACTCTCGCGCGTGACGCCTTGGCCATATTCAGAATGGCGCCGACGAATTCTCGTTTGACCGAGTCGTGATGAATGCCGTCGATGAAATGGCGATCAATTTTTACGTACTCGGGCCTGAGCTCGGACCACAGCTTCAAGCTTGAGTAACCCGCACCCAAGTCGTCGAGCGCAATGGCGAAACCTTGCGACCGATAGCAGGCAAGCGCACCGGCGAGCATCGCTGTGTTGCCCGTTGGCATGTCCTCGGTCAGTTCGATGACTACGCGGTGGGCAGGTATTCCGAGTGAGTGCATCAACGCAAGCGTGCTGCCGGATGACTGTTTGGGGGCGAGTAACGCCTCCGGTGAGACGTTCAAGAAAAGTTTGCCCGGCAGGTTCATCTCATGAAACCGCAAGCAGGCAGCATGACGGCACGCACGCTCTAATTCGGTACGCCGTCCAGCGCGCTGCGCCGTTTCGAACAGTGCTTGTGGGGTATGCAAATAGGAGTCGGCTGGGCCTCTGCTGAGGGCTTCGTAGCCATGGAGATCGCGCTGGGCGATGCTGAAAACAGGTTGGAACAGCGTCTGCAGATTATGCTGCGACAACAAGCTATCCAGGGCGTATAGCTGTTCGTCGGGGCTCATGTAAGGGTCCTGAATGAAACGTGCGTCTTAGGTCACTGCAACAAACGACTCGCGCTGACCGCATCGCCGTCCTTCTAACTGTGCTCTTAGGTCGGCGCTATTTCACGACAGTTTCGTGACACTTTAATGACTTGAGAGGCCCGGCAGCGAACTCGAACGAGCCCGCTGCCGAAAGGTAAGGTTACTGCTTGGCGACACGGGCCTGGAGGCCGAGGTAATCAAGCAGGATATGCCCGGTCTCGGTGAGGTACGCATCGTCTTCGGGCTTCACGTCCTTTTCGTTGCCCGTTACCAACGCTTCGTTTTCGTCCTCTGCCGCCAACTTCTTAAGCGGCTCCTCGCCCTTGGCGCGGCGACGGTCGTTTTCGATCGTCAGCTGTTTCGCCTCTATCCCATTCTGATAAGCCCGGCGCTTCTGCTCATTGAGGCTCACCGTGGTGTCCTTCATCAGCTCGCGGTTCAGGCTCAAGCGTTCACGACTGAACACGAAATCAGGATTGGTGGACGTGCGTTTCTCATGCTTGCTCTTAAGGTCGTCGATGAAGGGGCCGAATGGATCGGTGCGCGGACGAATCACTGCGCTGATGCTGTCCCAGGGCATGGCCTCCGGTAGAGCACTTTCGCCGATCTCTTTCGTGTCGACGATCGCAGGATACTCAATGTCCGGAATTACACCTTGGTGCTGTGTGCTCTGACCGGAGACGCGGTAGAACTTCGCTAGCGTCAGCTTCAGCTCGCCATGGTTCAGGGGCTGGATGGTCTGCACCGTCCCCTTGCCGAACGTCTGGCCACCGATAATCAGCGCACGATGGTAGTCCTGCATGGCGCCCGCAAAAATTTCCGACGCAGACGCGGAAAGCCGGTTCACCAATACCGCCATGGGGCCGGTGTAGAACGCATTGGTTTCTTCACCTGCGAGGACGTCGACGCGGCCATCGCTGTTGCGTACCAGAACCGTCGGGCCCTGGTCGATGAAGAGGCCGGTCAGCTCGGTGGCTTCCTGCAACGAACCACCACCGTTATTACGTAGGTCGATGACGATCCCATCGACCTTGTCTTTCTGCAGTTCGCCGATCAGGCGTTTCACATCACGCGTCGTGCTTTTGTAGTTCGGATCGCCCGCGCGGAACGCTTTGAAGTCGAGGTAGAACGCGGGTACTTCGATCACCCCGAGCTTGAACTTCTTGCCTTCATGATCGAGGCTGAGTACCGATTTTTTCGCCGCCTGCTCTTCAAGCTTGACGGCTTCCCGCGTGATCGCAACCACGCGCGTGGATTCATCGTTTGGTGCGTTGCTGGCAGGAATGACCTCTAGGCGAACCTTGGAGCCTTGCGGGCCACGAATCATCTTCACGACTTCATCGAGGCGCATGCCGAGGACGTCGACCATTGCGTCATCACCCTGAGCGACGCCCACGATCTTGTCGGCAGGGGCCAGTTGCTTGCTCTTTTCCGCCGGCCCCGCAGGCACCAGACGTACGACCTTTACGTGATCGTTGTCGCTCTGCAACACCGCGCCGATCCCTTCCAGGGACAAGCTCATATTGATGTCGAAGTTCTCGGCGTTTTCGGGCGACAGGTAGTTGGTATGAGGATCGTAGGTCTGCGCGAAGGCGTTGATGTACGCCTGGAAGATGTCCTCGCCACGAGTTTGCGCAAGGCGTGCCAGTTGGCTTTTATAACGCCGCGTCAGCAGTTCCTGTATCGCTTTCGGTTCCTTGCCGGTCAGCTTCTGCCGAAGGACTTCGTCCTTGACGCGCTTGCGCCAGAGATCGTCCAGCGCTGCGTTGTCCGCGGGCCAGTCGGCATTCTCGCGGTCGACCTGGAATTCCTCGTCAGCCGTGAAATCGATCTTGTCGATGCCGTTCTCGATCAGGCCAAGCGCGAACTCGAGGCGGACTTTCTGCCGATCGAGGTAGCGTTTGTAGATGGTGAAGCCAGGTTCGAGCTGGCCGTCGCGCAGGAAATTATCGAACTGCTTGCGCCAGGGTTCGAACTCGGCGATGTCCGCCGCAGTGAAAAAGCTGCGCGAAGGGTCAAGCATCTTGATGTAGCCGTCGAAGATTTTCTCCGAACGCGCATCATCCAGCGGCGGCTTGTTGTAGTGGTGACGCTTGAGTAACTCGACGACGTTCAGGCTTGCAATGACCTGGTCGCGGTCGGGCTGCAAGGCGTCCCATTCGTTCGTTGCCGGTTTGGCCTGGAGGGAAAAAGATCCGAAGGCCAGGGCAAGGGCAACGGTTGTACTTCCGATGAGTCGCTTCATGTGCATTCGACGCGCTGACAAGTGATAACGCATATTAGGCCGTCTAACAGGGGCGCGGTTCCTTGGGAAACGCGCCAAAAACGCGAAAAGCCAGACGGCAGGCGAAAGGGTTGAACGAAGTCAGATGGCGTCGAGTCAAGCCTGAAGATGCCGATTTCAAGGCGCAACGCGAATCGCTCGTTCAACCGCTCAAGCGCAGCGCTGGATGAGGTTCGGAAGTCACTATGGAGGCAGCGTGAAAGCATTGCAAGGTATTGAAGGGCGAGTGGAATGGGTCGATGCAAGCCCGCTGGCATGTAGCCCGGGGCAGATCAGAATCAAGGTTGCAGCAGCGGGGCTCAATCGCGCAGACCTTCTGCAACGTGATGGTTTGTACCCACCACCCCCGGGCGCTAGCCCTTATATAGGCCTGGAATGCGCGGGCGTCGTTGCCGAGGTCGGCGAAGGTGCGGCTTGGAACGTCGGTGACAAGGTGTGCGCGTTGCTTGCCGGCGGCGGGATGGCCGAAGAAGTGGTCGTGGACGCGCGCCATGCTTTTCCCGTGCCGGACGGACTGACGTTGCACGAGGCAGCGGCAATCCCGGAGGTGTATTGCACGGCGTGGTTGAATCTCTTTGAGCTAGCAGGCTTGCAGCGGGGTCAGAAGGTCCTGCTGCACGCTGGGGCCAGCGGTGTCGGTTCGGCAGGTATTCAGCTCTGCAGAGCCATGGGTAACCCCGTTTGGGTCAGTGTCGGTTCGGCCGAGCGTCTGGCGTACTGCGAGTCCTTGGGCGCCGAGGGTGGTGCCTTGCGTAAAGTCGATCTTGAAAGCCTGCGTGACTTCGCGCCATTCGACGTCATTCTTGATCCAGTCGGTGCGCCATACGCGTCGCTCGATGTCGATCTCTTAGGTATGGACGGCCGTTGGGTACTCATCGGGCTCATGGGTGGGCGCAAGGCTGAATTGGACCTAGCCAAGATCCTGGGCAAGCGAATCCAGCTCATCGGCTCCACCTTGCGCAGCCGGGACGCGGACTTCAAGGCGACGTTGATCGGCGACATGCGTGAGCGCGTCTGGCCGCTGTTCGCGGACCGCCAACTCAAGCCGCAGCTCGAGCGAACGTTCGCGGCGGAGGATGTGAGTGCGGCATTCGAAGCGCTGGCGAGTAACACCGTTTCCGGCAAAGTCGTCGTCGTGATCGATGGTGATTTGCACTGAGCCCGCCTGCGCGGATGGACATACCAGAAGCGGGGGATCGCAAATGAAGATGTTGGAGTTTGCCGATGGCACGCCAGTGCCTCGTATCGGGCAGGGAACGTGGCGGATGGGCGAAGTCCCCAGCGAGCGGCAGCGCGAAGTATCTGCCTTACAGCTGGGCATCGAGCAGGGAATGACCCTCATTGACACCGCTGAAATGTATGGGGAGGGCGGCGCTGAAAAAATCGTCGGCCAGGCGATCGAAGGACGCCGAGATCGTGTGTACCTCGTCAGCAAGGTCTACCCCCACAACGCGAGCCGGCGCGGCGTGATCGACGCCTGCGAGCGCAGCCTTCGCCGGCTGGGTACCGACAGGATCGACCTCTATTTGCTGCATTGGCAGGGTAGCTACCCATTAGAGGAAACGGTCGAGGCGTTCGAGCAACTCCAGCGCGACAACAAGATCGGTCAATGGGGTGTTTCCAACTTCGATACGTCGGACATGCAGGCGCTCGAAGCGCTGGATTTATCGGGATGTGCGACGAATCAGGTGATCTACAATCCGTCGCAGCGCGGGATTGAGTTCGACCTAATTCCCTGGGCCAAGGCCCGGGAGATGCCGCTCATGGCGTACTGCCCGCTGGGGCAGGGCAATGAGTTGCTGACCCGGGATGTATTGGTGGAGATCGCAAGGCGGCATGATTGCGGACCCGCGCAAATCGCCCTCGCGTGGGCTCTTCGCCAAGACGGCCTCATTGCAATTCCAAAGGCGGCGGAACCTGCCCACGTCAAAGCCAACGCAGCGGCGATGGCGCTTGTGCTGACCGCGGATGACCTGGACCTCATCGATCGCGCACTGCCTGCGCCGACGCGTAAACGTCCTTTGGTAATTGTGTGAGCGAGTCACTTCCCTCGCGAGGCGACGCTGACGCCTTCCAAGGTCGCAAATGAGGTGTCCTTCGCCGTTAATAGAAAGTCGCGCATGAACGGCGCATCCAGCATGTCGGCCCGGATGGCCGCATGGAGTGTCGAGAATAGGCCGCGTTCGCCTAGTTTCTTCGCGGTGACGTAGCCACGGGAGCTGTATTCATGCAGCGCCCAGTTCGGCAAGCAGCACACGCCGCGTCCAGACGCGACGAGCTGCATCATCATGACCGTCAGCTCGGATGTACGAATCTGCGCTGGCTCGGCGCCTGCGGGTTCGAGAAAGTGATTGAAGATATCCAGTCGATCGCGCTCGACCGGGTACGTAATCAGGACTTCCGGTTCGATATCTTCTGGCACCACGAACGCCCGTGTGGCCAGCGCATGCTGGTTCGCTACGGCAAGGAGCGCTTCGTAGGTGAACAGGGGGACATAGGTAATGCCTGGGATGTCGACGGGGTCCGCGGTCACCACCAGGTCCAGATCGCCGCGGGCCAACGCGGGGAGCGGTGCGAATGAAAAGCCGGAGGCAAGATCGAGCTCCACTTCTGGCCATGCATCTCGAAACTGGTCGATCGTCGGCATTAGCCATTGGAAGCAGCTGTGGCATTCGATCGCCATGTGCAGCCTTCCAGCAGTCCCACCTGCAAGCCTGGACAGATCGCGTTCGGCGCCGCGCAGTTGGGGCAAGACGTCGTCCGCCAATTGCAACAATCTGAGCCCTGCACTGGTGAATCGAACGGGCTTGGTCTTCCGTGTAAAAAGCTGAATGCCCAAGCGCTCCTCGAGTTCTTTGAACTGGTGGGATAGCGCGGATTGGGTGAGATGCAATCGTTCCGCTGCCTCAACCAGGCTGTCGGTTTCCCGCAGTGCATGAAGCGTTTTCAGGTGACGAATTTCCAGCATTACGGGGATCTCATGCAGGCTGCTCGCAGGGCGGGATACAGCGATAAGGTGTGGGCGTGCATCATGAAGCGCGCTAATGGACGCGAGTGTCGCGCAGGGTGGGGGGTGTGTCGAGGGCTGTGTGACATCGGCGCATCGTTCACCCGCGTGGATAAGGCGGCGCTGTTATCCACCCTACTTAGCTGAGGGCGCAATGTGCAGCGTTCATCTCGTGGGGTGGATGGCCGAAGCCATCCACCGGTGTATCGTGGGCGCGCTATCGAGGTATCTGAATGCTATGACTCCCGCCATTGATCTATTGAAAAAAGCAAAAGCCGAGCACCGCATACTGAGCTATGTGCACGACCCAAAAAGTGCGTCCTATGGGCTCGAAGCGTCGGAGAAACTGGGACTGGAACCGGCGCGCGTGTTCAAGACGCTGCTCGTGGCGACAGAGCGGCATGAATTGCTCGTTGCGGTCGTTCCAGTGACCGGTACGCTGGATCTCAAAGCACTCGCCCAGGCAGCGGGCGTCAAAAAAGTCGAGATGGCTGACCCGTCAATCGCGCAGCGTGCCACGGGTTATCTCGTCGGTGGGATTAGCCCGCTGGGGCAGAAGAAGCGTCTGCGAACCTTTATCGACAGTTCGGCGCAGGCACACGCAGCTATTTACGTGAGCGCTGGACGTCGCGGGTTGGAAGTGGAACTGGCCAGCGGCGTGCTGGCTCAACATGCATCAGCGTCGTTTGCAGCGATCGCTAAGCCCGGCTAGCCGGCGCGATTGGCAATGACTGGGTTGGCAGACCGCCTGGCGCTTCCGTCCGGCCCCTTCTATCGTTGCAGGCAAACGCTTCGTTCGAGTTTGCTCCTTGTATCCGCCAGTTGAGGTCACCATGACGAAATTATTCGAACCGTTCACTCTCCGTGAGCTCAAGCTGCCCAACCGGATCGCCGTATCGCCCATGTGTCAGTACTCGGCGCAGGATGGCGTCGCCAACGATTGGCATCTGGTCCACCTCGGCAGTCGCGCGGTGGGCGGCGCAGGTTTGGTCGTTGTCGAGGCGACGTCCGTTTTGCCGGAAGGGCGTATTACACCCGAAGACCTCGGCATCTGGGACGACAAGCACATCGAGCCATTGCGTCGTATCACGCAATTCCTCGAAGGGCAGGGGGCTGTGGCAGGCATCCAACTCGCCCATGCAGGCCGCAAGGCGAGCACGTGGCAACCGTGGCTGGGCAAGCAGGGCACCGTTCCGCCGAGCGAGGGCGGCTGGGTGCCGGTTGCGCCGTCCGCAATCGGCTTCGGTCCCGATCACGCAGAGCCCGAAGCCCTTTCGCAAGATGAGATTCAGGAGGTGATCGCGGCTTTTGTCGCCGCTGCAAAACGCTCCTTGGCGGCCGGTTTCAAGGTGGTCGAGATTCATGCGGCGCACGGCTACCTGTTGCACCAGTTTCTTTCGCCGCTTTCAAATCGTCGTGAAGATGAATACGGCGGCAACTTCGAGAATCGCATCCGCTTGCTTCTTGACGTCGCAGGTGCGATTCGTGACGTCTGGCCGGCGGCGCTTCCCGTGTTCGTAAGGTTGTCTGCGACCGACTGGGTCGAGGATGGCTGGAATGCCGAAGAGTCGGTCGCGCTCGCGCAGCGTTTGAAGTCATTGGGCATCGATCTGATCGATGTTTCCTCCGGCGGTACCTCGGCCAACGCCGAAATTCCAACCGGCCCTGGGTACCAAACCGCCTTCGCAGAGCAGATCAAACGTGAAGCCGGCATCGCGACGGGGGCGGTCGGCATGATTACCGAGGCTGTGCAGGCGGAGCACATCCTACGCACGGGCCAGGCCGATCTCATTTTTCTCGCGCGTGAGTTGCTGCGTGATCCCTACTGGCCGCTGCACGCCGCAGAGGCGTTGCATGAGCGCTCCGTACCGTGGCCGGCGCAGTACCTTCGCGCGGCGCATCGGGACACCCCTATCCGCGGAGCCTGAGTGCTGCGATCGAGTGCCTGACATCTCCGTCAGGCACTCTGGCGGGTATAGAATTCATCGGTCTGCGCCGGGCGATATCGATCACACCGGCCGCCTTAAAGAGGTGGTATCTGCGATAGGGCAGGCCATCGTGGTTAGCCTTCGATTTGATAAGGATCTGTCATGGCGTGCGAGGACCGTGATTCGCTGATGCAGCGATTCGTTGGTATCGGTGAAATCGAGTGCGTTACCCCTGATCTGAACGGTGTTCCGCGAGGCAAGGTGATGACCGCGGACGGGTTCTTCGAGGGGCGCCGACTGCAGATGGCTCGCGGCGTGTTGTTGCAATGCATCATGGGTGGGTATCCGCCGGCGCATTTCTACGGTGCAGATGATGGTGACGTGGAGATGCGGCCGGATTTGGGTCAGGCGCATCGGTTGACGTGGAGCGCCACGCCCAGGGCGTTGGCCATCTGTGATGCGGTGGAGCTTGACGGTCGCCCTTGTGCGCTTTCAACCCGGACAATTTTGAAAGAGGTGCTGGCGCGTTATGCAGCGGTCGGCCTTGCTCCGGTGGTGGCCACGGAACTGGAGTTCTTCGTTTTTGCACCCAATCCCGATCCGCAGAAATCGTTCGAGGCCCCGATCGGAATGGATGGCCGCCGCGAGATCGGCCATTCGGCGTTCAGTGTTTCTTCGAACAATGGCTTGCGACCCTTCTTCGAAGAGGTGTACCGCGTCATGTCCGACTTCGGCATGCCGCGCGACACGTTCATGCACGAGATGGGCACCAGCCAATTCGAGATCAACCTCCTGCACGGTGACCCGTTGTTATTGGCCGACCAGACGTTCCTGTTCAAGCACGCACTCAAAGAGATCGCGCTGAATCATGGGTTGATCGTGGTATGCATGGCCAAACCGCTGGCAGGTACCGCCGGTAGCTCGATGCATATTCACCAGAGCGTCGTCGAGGCGGACACTGGTTTGAACGTCTTCACCGATAAGGACGGGCAGCCGACGCCGGCGTTCCTGCATTTCATTGGCGGGCTCCAGGCCGCGCTAGGCGATCTGACGCTGTTGCTCGCACCGCACGTAAACTCCTATCAGCGACTGTGTAATCCTTACGCGTCGCCTAACAATTGTTGCTGGTCGCTCGATAATCGCGCGGCCGGTTTGCGCATTCCGGCAAGCTCGCCTGCTGCACGCCGTGTCGAGAACCGTTTGCCGGGGGCGGATGCGAATCCTTATCTCGCCATTGCAGCCAGTCTTGCCGCCGGCTTGCATGGCATGACAAAGCGCTTGGAGCCGGACGCCGCCGTTCAGGGCGACCTTGTGGTGCCGGACCGTTTGGTTTTGCCAAGCACCATGCTCGCCGCGCTGGATCGTCTGAAACGAAGCGAATTGGCCAGAGCGCTATTGGGTGACGAGTTCGTGGACGGTTACGTGGCGACGAAGTCCATGGAGCTATCGAGCTTCTTCGACGAAATCACGCCCTGGGAGCGGCGCGTTCTAGCCGCGCAGGCTTAAGGGTTCCGGTACTGTCAGGCAAGGTCATCCGCGGGAAAAACAAAAATAGCGAGTACGGAGAACGCACCGTATCGGTGCTGTCTCAGGTGTGGATTCATCACGGCAGCATGGACGGTTGCCGTTCACCACTTTGTGTTCTGGGCTCTCCAGTCTCGTCGTTTATTAGCGACGAGCCGGCCGTAGGCCCTTATTGGATCGGGGTTTCAATGCGTCTCATCTGGAAGTCTTTCCGCGCACTTTATTTCGCAACAGTACTCATGCTCCTGGGCTCGGGCCTGTTGAGTACCTATCTCGCATTACGCTTGTCCGAGTCCGTCGACGGGATCTGGGTCGGCGCGATGATGGCGGCGAATTACCTCGGTCTGGTACTTGGCGCGAAGACAGGGCATCGCCTCATCGCACGGGTCGGGCATATTCGCGCCTACGCGGCCTGCGCGGGTGCGGTAAGTGCTGCTGTGCTGGGGTTCGGGCTTATCGACTGGTTGCCGATCTGGCTGGCGCTACGGATGCTCGTAGGCCTATGCATGATGTGCCAGTACATGGTGATCGAGAGTTGGTTGAACGAGCAGGCGGAAGCCAAGTCAAGGGGCATGGTTTTCAGTGCCTACATGGTCGCGTCGTACATGGGATTGGTGCTGGGGCAGATGGTGCTAGTGGTGCACCCGTCCTTGGGCCCGGAATTATTGATGCTGGTGGCGATGTGTTTCGCCCTGTGCCTGGTGCCTGTGGCGCTGACTGGCAAGCTTCACCCGGCGGCCTTGCGACCCGCCCCGATGGAGCCACGGTTCTTTATCGAGCGCGTGCCCTTGTCGCTGATGACGACGCTTACCGCTGGGCTGACCATCGGAGCGTTCTACGGCCTGGCCCCGCTCTACGCTGCACGCATCGGTCTGCCGACCGAGCAGGTGGGCTTGTACATGGGCGCTTGTATCTTCGCGGGCCTGGTCGTGCAGTGGCCACTGGGTTGGTTCTCCGACCGTAGCGATCGGTCCAAGCTGATACGCGCCGCGGCGCTGGCGATGAGCGTGATGGCGTTGCCGTTGGCAATAATGCCGACGATCGAGTTGCCATTCCTCCTGCCGCTGGCCTTCTCCGTCAGCATGTTGCAGTTCTGCCTGTATCCACTGGCAGTGGCCTTCGCCAATGACCATGTCGAGGGCGAGCGGCGGGTATCACTTACCGCGATGCTGTTGGTGACCTTTGGTATTGGGGCGAGTATCGGGCCGTTGTTGGGCGGGCTGCTGATCAAGTACCTGGGTCCCAACATGCTGTACGCGTTCTTCTGCGTGTGCGGCCTCGTGCTTGCCTGGCGCGTCCGTCCCGACAAGGTCACGCATGAGCATCAGGTCGAAAACGCACCGCTGCTCCATGTGCCGATGCAGGACGGGACGGGCAGCTCCCCGCTGAAAGCGGCGCTAGATCCACGTGTCGACGAGCAGGTCGTGCAAGACGTCATGACCGACACGCCCGCCGAAGACTCGGAAGACGTAACGGCTGCGGAAACGGCGGGCAAGGAGGGTCCTGCGGTAGAGGACGTGGAGGCGGGTGTCGATGCTCGTTCGCCAAGCGTCGAGCCTAAGCCCTGAATGGCGTGGGCTCGCGCTCAGAATAGATCGCTATCGAGCTTTCGGGCCTCACGTTGCAATTGATAAACGAAACGCTCGACCTGCCGTTGAGCGGGGCCGCTGATCTGATGGAAGCGAACGCCGGCAAAGGTCGTGTCGGCCGCATCGACGTAATGGCAATGGCGAAGCTCGGCGGCCATCGTCAATTCACCGAAGGGCAGTCTGGCATTCAACGTTTCGTACACCTGGCCGGGTTGAAGCCGCTCGGTCACGTCGCCTGTGAAGCGCAGTTTGCACCCCGTGGCGGAGATATCGAGCATTTGTCCGGTCAGCGCGCCGCGTAACCGTTTTCCGCTCAATCCGACATCTACCAGCTCGGACATCTTGAGCGGGACCCTGAACGCATTTCGCCGCTGGTGATAGACGACCTCGTCCGGTAGATACCCCCAGTAGCACTTGGCGCCGCTCAGCTCACCAATCTGCAAGGCCTGAGTGTAGGTCCAGGAAATCTTCACCCCGTCATGGAAGCCATGCACGTCGAACGCTTCCGCCTCGGCGATGAAGCGTTCGCCGTCGTTGGGAATCAGCTCGTCGAGTGCGTAGACGCCACGCTCTTTGTCCACCGCGACAAGAAAACTCTGAAACACCTGGTTGCGCCCCTCGAAGCGAATGACGAGTGGATCACGACCTTCCTGGAGCAGACGCAGGTTGGCGTGAATTTCCAGCGAAGTCTTGAGGACGCGTGGGGGTTGCGGACCCTCGCTTTCGGCGAAAGGGATGGACACGTACGGCGCTCCCGTCGATTGTTGATCACCAGCATCCTGGCGTGGGCGCAGTATATTGCGTTGCTGCGTGAAGTGAAGGCCTGTCAGGCTTCGCTCAGCGGGCGCTGATAACCGCCTCTGGCGGTCGTGCCGCGACGGTCGTAAAGATTCGGGGTATCGTTACCGCCGCGCAGAATGCTCACAAGCTTGCCCACAGCCGCCTGGTTGGCATTGATAAGCCGGCCATTTCGCAGGTTGTATTCTCGGCAGCGCTCCAGCCGCTCATTGAGGGCTTCGCTTTTTTCGATCAGCAGGGCGCCATCCGGCGAGCGAGCGGCCAAGGCTTCGAGCCCTTGGCGATCCGCACTGAGTTGCGCCTTGCGCATGAGGTCGCCACGCGAGCGTGCGTGCTGGTCCAGCAATGCGAGCAAGGGCTGCTTCTCGGCAAGAATCGTTTGCAGGCGATCCAGCTCACGGTCCCGCAACGCCTCGAATTCGGCGTCGATCAGTTCGACCAGGCGATCAGCGTGAACGATATCTTCTTCAAATAATTGAAGCAGGGCAGTTTGCGGCATATTTAACTCTTCGAATCAGCATCCAATGGGGTCAGCGTCGACCCGATGGATCAACGCTGGGTTTCGAAATCGAGCAGCTTGCTTGCAACTTTCTGGCTGTCGACTTGGTAACTGCCGTCGGCAACGGCTGCCTTGAGTCGGGCCACTTTTTCACTATCCACGACCGGAAGATCTTTCATACGGTCGGTCAGGCCTTGAAGGTCTTGTGCTTCCTGGCTCAGCTGAACCCGTTCACCGCTGGGCGCGCTGGTGTCCTTGGTAACCTGGGTTTCGGCAGTTTTTGCCGTCTTTTCAACGGGTTGATTCGCCGTCGTTGCTGCGGTTCGGCCCGTTGATGGGGACGATGCGGCATTTGGCCGATTGAATTCGATGACCATGTTCCTAAACCTCGTAGTGGACGCTTGCCAAGCTTTTCGGCACTGCCTTAGAAAACTTGAGCGTCTTTTTTTCCCAACTGCCTGGAACGAGCAGCGGGGCCATTCTACACCTCCAGCGCTAGGGCGTCCGTCGCCTGAGGTGATGGCCGTACGAGGAAGGTCCGGATGGCGCTACATATCCACCTCGACCTGGCCTGGCCCGGTCACGCGTGCTTTGACCACGCGTTCGGAGCGTTGATTGCGAACCCTGATCTGTTGTCCTCGGGCACCGTCGGCCAAGGCTTCGCCGGGCATACGTACATCGATGACACCGCTGCGCGCCGAAATCACCACTTGGTCACCTTTATGAATTACCTCAGCTTCATCGAGAAAGGACGGGCTGAGTACCTGGTCCATGACCGTTGGGCGCGTGAGCTTCTTGCCCACGACCTGATCCACGGAAGTGATATACCCTTGTTTGATCAAACCGATGTCCCGTTCCGCCAGTGCGACCTGCTCCGGGCCCACAACAGCTAGGCGTTTGAGCGGTTGTGTCGTGACCACCACATTCCGGAAGAACTTCACTTGTCCGGGTACGAAGACGGTCCAGGGAGCGCTCCCGGTACAGCTGACGCGTACAGTGACTCGTCCGATGGGCTCGACGGGGCTTTCAAGCGCTGCGTCGAGTCCGGTATCGCAATAAGCGAGGCGCAAGCGCGAGTCGATGGAGTTGATGCTGATCTCATGCCGTGCTTCGATTGCGCTACGTTGTAGATAATCTTCCACGGCCCACTCAAGAAACCCTTGGGCAGTGCCGATAAGCTGGTTAGGTGTGGTGCTGGTTTCCTGAGCTTGTGCGGACGGCATCACCATAAGGCCGAGGCAGAGCGCGAACACCGCTACCCCACTCTCTATCGAGCGGTAGGGGATGAGCTGCCGGAAAAGTGACGTGAATGTATTCATATCCGGGTTTTAGCAAGAGGCATGCCTACTGCTAGGTCGGGGAATACGAATTTGTCTTTATGAGGTAATCGGCATGGCCGGTGTATTGGATTCGGTTAACCAGCGCACGCAACTGGTCGGGCAGAACCGTTTGGAACTCCTTCTGTTCCGCCTGGACGGCCCGCAGCTCTATGGCATCAACGTCTTCAAGGTGAAGGAGGTACTGCAGTGCCCGAAACTTGTCGTGATGCCGAAATCCAGCCCAGTCGTACGTGGTGTGGCGAACATTCGTGGCGGTACGCTACCGATCCTCGACCTGTCGCTGGCGACCGGACGTCGTGGGCTCGATGACATCAAGAACAGCTTCGTGATCATTACGGAGTACAACTACAAGGTTCAGGGTTTCCTGGTTCGCTCGGTGGAACGTATCGTCAACATGAACTGGGAGTCGATTCATCCGCCGCCCAAGGGAACAGGCCGCTCGCACTATCTAACGGCAGTGACGCGGGTCGACGACAAGCTCGTTGAAATCATCGACGTGGAGAAAATCCTTGCCGAGGTCGCGCCTACATCGGAAACCATCTCCGAAGGTGTGGTTAGCAGCGAAACGCAAGCCAGGGCGATGTCCAGGAAAGTGCTGATCGTGGACGATTCTTCCGTTGCCCGGAAGCAGGTGAAACGTTGTCTGGAAAGCGTTGGGCTCGAAGTGGTCGCGCTGAACGATGGCCGTCAGGCGCTGGGTTACCTGCATGAGTTGCTTGATGCAGGCAAACAGCCGACCGACGAGTTCTTGATGATGATTTCCGATATCGAAATGCCAGAGATGGACGGCTACACGCTGACGGCAGAGGTTCGGCACGATCCGCGGATGCAGAAGCTGCACATCCTGCTGCATACATCGCTGTCCGGCGTCTTCAACCAGGCGATGGTAAAAAAGGTCGGGGCGGATGACTTTCTACCCAAGTTCAAGCCGGATGAGTTGGCATCTCGTGTTGTCGAACGGATCAATGCGGTTCACGGAAGCTGATAGAGCAGCTTCCGTTCCCTTAGCTTTTCTTTGCGCATGAGGCGACTGAGTGTCATCGACTAACGCGGATTTCGAACAGTTCCGGGTCTTTCTCGAAAAGACGTGCGGGATCCTGCTCGGCACCAATAAGCAATATCTCGTCTCCAGCCGTCTGAATAAGTTGATGGAGCAGCAAAAGATCGGCTCGCTCGGCGAACTCGTACAACGCATGCAGTCGCCCACGCGAGGCAGTTTGCGTGAGCAGGTCGTCGATGCGATGACGACCAACGAAACGCTCTGGTTTCGCGATGCCTATCCTTTCGAAGTCATGAAATCGAAAGTGTTGCCAGAGGCGATCAAGGCCAGCCCAGGACAGCGCTTGCGGATATGGTCCGCCGCCTGCTCTTCAGGGCAAGAGCCTTATTCGCTGGCAATGACGCTCGACGAATTCGAGCGGTCGAATCCAGGGCAGTTGCGCGCGGGCGTACAGATCATTGCGACGGACCTTTCCGGGTCCATGCTGACGGCGTGCAAATCAGGTGAATACGACAGTCTCGCGATGGGCCGCGGTTTGTCCCCAGAGCGTCTGCAGCGCTTCTTCGACCCCAAGCCGCCGGGGCGTTGGGCCGTCAAGCCGCCGATCCGCAGCCGTGTCGAATTCAGGTCGCTCAACTTGCTGGACAGCTACGCGGTGCTGGGTAAATTCGATGTGGTGTTCTGTCGTAACGTGCTGATCTATTTCTCGGCTGAGGTCAAGAAAGACATCCTTACCCGCATTCATGCGACGCTCAAACCGGGCGGCTATCTCTTCTTAGGGGCCTCGGAAGCGCTGAACGGCCTGCCGCATCTCTACCAAATGGTCCAGTGCAGTCCTGGCATCATTTATCAAGCGAAGTAATCTTTTTTTGCCAGTTTGCTGCGAACTGCGTCACATTGCTTTGATTGGGCTTTGCCTAAACTTGCCGTCACTGCCAGGCCCATCAGGCGAGTCTGGCGCAGGATGCGTGCAGGAGCAGGTATGAGCTCGATCAGGCAAGGCGGTATGACCGAGGCGGTGTTTCTCTTTGATCTGGCAACAATTTTCAGGGAGATGCTGTTACCTGAATTTGATGCATTGCTTGACGGTTTCGCCCGCATCGATCGATTCTCCGGCATGCGAGTTAACGCGGCCTACGTGCTGATCGATAGCCACTTGTCCGTACGCTCATTGGTGTGTTTCCAGATCGGTTTCACTGCGACGGGCGTCCCTTCCTCCCAATGGAACCTGCCGCTGCGCCAAATGGCGGATCGTGCACGCTCATGCCAGATGCCTTGCGGCGACGTCATGCGCGTTGCCAGCTATTCGCGCTGCGAAGACAGAACGTTCGCCGATCATCTGTGGGATCCCACCGAGCGGCATCTACACGCCATCAAAGCAAGCGTCGCACGTAATCGACTGGGTATCGTGGCGTCGAATGACGCATCAAGGGATATGGGCGAGCGGCCGTCAAGCGAAACGAATACAGCGGACGCGCACTATATGGCGCGCATTACCGAATTACTGCGCGACCACAAGCGCGCGTTGGCGGCGCTCGAGAAGCAGCATGACGAAGCGCTAGCCCGCGTGCGCGAGGAAGAGCGCGCGAAGACCCGGCATTGGCATCAGACCGCGCTACGCTTGAATCGGGAGCTACTGGCATTGCGTGGCAGTATCGCGCAGGTATCCGATCATGGTGAGCTACGAAACGCCGCGGAGACTGCGGTAGGTGCACCATCGCGGGCTAGCGTGAGTTCCGTCTTCCGGGCAGAGGTGCCGCAGACAGAGATGCCACACACAGAGTGTGCTCCAGGCCGCAGGGATAGCCGGTTTGGCGGATGACTGGCCGCAAGCGCTCCTACAACGTATCGTCTTTCCATGGCTCGTCGATGCGCGCATTGAGCTTGCGGTACTTCGGCTCGATTGCATCGACCCTTCCGTCAACGGCAACAAACCTTTCAAGCTTGCGGGATACCTTGCAGAGGCCCGCGCGCGTGATGCCGACACGCTGATCAGCCTCGGTGGTCCTTATTCCAATCATCTGCATGCGCTCGCCAGCGTGGGTCGTCGAGAAGGCTTCCATACGGTAGGCCTGGTGCGCGGCCACCCTTGTAGAACACCTACGATCGATGATCTGGAAGCATGCGGCATGCACCTGCATTGGCTGGGCTACCAAGGCTACCGCGAACGTCATCGTCCAGGTTTCTGGGACGACTGGTTAGCGCGTTATCCCACCGCTATGGAGATTCCGGAGGGTGGCGGTGGACTCATGGGCGCGGTCGGGTGCAGTCCGATCGTCGACCTGATCCGTAAAAGCCTGCACGCGGTGGACTGGCCTGAATACGATCAAATCTGGATTGCGGCTGGCACGGGTACCACGCTGGCGGGGCTTGTACTGGCAGAAGCGGGGGCTCATCCGGTAGTCGGGGCGCTTGCCGTCCCTTGCGATCACGGCGTGCCAGAAAACGTTGGCCAAATATTCGCAGCTGCGATGCGGACGAATATGAGGTATCGACTCGTGGACGCCAGTCGACGCGGATTCGGACGGGTCGATGATGAACTGCTTGGGTTCATGCGCACATGTGAAGCGCAATGCGGCGTTCCGCTAGAGCCTATCTACACCGCGAAAACCCTGCTGGCGCTCAAGCAGGCGGTGGAAGCGAATGCCCTTGAAGCGGGCAGTCGTATCGTATTCGTCCATACCGGTGGCCTTCAGGGCCGTCGTGGGTTCGATGTCTACTGATTGCTGCTTCTTGCGCTACGGTGAGGAGGCTTGCGGCTCGTGCTCGAATTCTGGCCAATGATCATCCATCATCAGCACACGCTCCACCTCCTGCCAGGTAAACGCATCCTTCCGTTCGAAGCGTGCCAGCATCGTTCCGGGTAGCGGCTGTGGGCGTGCGTTGAGCCATGCCCCCGTCATCGTGTTATCCCAGCGTTCCTCATTCGTGCACAGTATCGGCGCGAACCATTGGCGACGGGTCAACGGCTGCCATTCGCCTGCGTCCTGAAGCGATTCCCATGCGAAGCGGCGTAGCCAACGGCTGCGAAGATGCAGTGGATGAACGCCCAAAGGGGGCGAGCACGGCGGCTCGGGATAAAACAAACATCCGCCCATCCACATCGATGCGCGAGGAATCACGTCCGTATAGGCGTTTAAAGCTGCTTGGCCTTCAGGCGTTCGTGTGATCGCCAATTGGCGGTTGCGTAGGCGCTCTACCTTTGTGCCCAACTGGTCCGTGACGTCAGTGCCTCGCCAGGCATACAGATCCGTAGCTTCTTGGGTTTCCGGGCCCAGGTAGAACTTCACGGCGAACTCGACATGGTGAACGCCTGCGTCATCTTGGTAGAGCAGATCCATTTCGCCGAGTGTGCGGCCGTGATCGCGTACTGGGACATTAGCCGCGACGACGGTGATGCCAGGCGCATGCGCCAAAGCAAACTGCCAGAGCGCCTCGTAGTAATGCCCAAGGCGGCGTGAGCGCACGCGCTCGACGTACGCCGTCAGACTGCTGTCATCGTGATCGAGCGCAATCAGCCAGTCGTTCAGCTGATCGGGCTTTTCGCTCCAGGTACTCGCACTGAGTGGATGTCGTTGATCTTCGGGTGAATGCAGCAGCGGTGGTGCGGTCAGAACCCAAGCGAGGTCACGAACCGTGGCGGAGCGCAGGCGGCCAAGCAGTTCAGGCCCTGTTTCGAAGATTGTCATGGTTACCGTGCCTTCATAGGGTCAACAGACCCTTGGGTTTGCCGCTGCGTTGTTCAGTGCTCATAATTCGTCCGATCCGCCTCAAGCCCGGGAGTCCCATGGAGCAGTTTCGCAATATTGGCATCATCGGCCGCCTCGGTAGCGCGCAGGTCTTGGACACGATTCGACGGTTGAAACGGTTTTTGTCCGACCGGGGGCTCAACGTCATCCTGGAAGAAACGATTGCCGATGTATTACCCGGGCACGGAATGCAGGTGTCCTCTCGCAAATCTTTGGGTGAAGCCTGCGACCTCGTCATCGTAGTGGGTGGCGATGGCAGCTTGCTGGGCGCCGCACGCGTCATGGCTCACCACAAAGTGCCGGTGCTCGGTATCAACCGCGGCAGCTTGGGCTTTCTGACGGATATTCGGCCAGATGAGCTGGAAGTGAAAGTCGCAGAAGTGCTGGAAGGCCAGTACATGATGGAGAGCCGCTTCCTATTGGAGGCGGAGGTCCGGCGTCAGGGCGAGCGGATCGGCCAGGGCGACGCGTTGAACGATGTGGTGCTGCATCCAGGCAAGTCGACCCGAATGATCGAGTTCGAACTGCACATCGATGGCCAATTCGTCTGCAGTCAGAAGGCGGACGGCCTGATCGTCTCCACCCCGACGGGCTCTACGGCTTATGCATTATCCGCAGGCGGGCCGATCATGCATCCCAAGCTCGATGCCATCGTCATCGTGCCGATGTATCCCCACACGCTGTCTAGCCGACCTATCGTGGTCGACGGTAACAGCGAATTGAAGATCGTCGTCTCACCCAACATGCAGATCTATCCGCAAGTGTCGTGTGATGGGCAGAACCATTTCACCTGCGCGCCGGGCGACACGGTGAAGGTGAACAAGAAGCCGCGAAAACTGCGGCTTATTCATCCGCTCGATCACAATTACTACGAAGTGTGCCGGACGAAACTCGGCTGGGGGAGTCGATTGGGCTCGTCGGGGGAGCAGTAGATGATGATGCTTGACCCTGCGAGAGGGTACGACCTGATCGGTGATGTTCATGGCTGCGGCCGAACGCTCGAGCACCTGTTGGAGCGTATGGGCTACCGCCGCAGCGGCGGCGTATGGAAGCACCCGCGCAGAATGGCCATCTTTCTCGGCGATATCCTCGATCGAGGCCCGCGTATCCGCGAGGCGCTGCATCTCGTTCACGACATGGTGGATGCCGGGCAGGCGATTTGCCTGATGGGCAATCACGAATACGACGTGATCGGCTGGCACACCTTGGCACCCGCTGGGAGTGGACGGCGGCACATCCGCGAGCACAGCGAGCGTAATGCCCGGATCATCAGCGATACGCTGCAACAGTTCGAAGGGCATGCCGGTGACTGGCGCGACTTCATGGCGTGGTTCTACACGTTGCCTGTTGCTGTGGATGCCGGAGCATTTCGCGTCGTGCACGCCTGCTGGGATGCAACGCTCACTGCAGCGCTGTTCGAACGCTTCCCTGAAGGGTGTGTGGACGCCGCTTTCGTCGAAGCGTCCGGGATTGCCGACAGCCTGGCCTGCCGCACCTTCGACAGGCTGCTTCGCGGAACGGGCATGCGCTTGCCGGATGGGCGTACGATTCGTGGGCGCGACGGGTTCGAGCGTTCCGTGTTCCGAACCAAATTCTGGGAGCCGGCGCCACGTACCCTTGGCGATGTGGTGTTCCAACCCGACGGGCTCCCCGCGGACATGATCAATTGCGAGCTGTCAGACGATCAGCGTAACCAGCTATTGTGCTATGGGCGGGACGAGCCGGCGCTGTTCGTCGGGCATTACTGGCGCAGCGGCACACCCGAGCCCATTACGCCGAACCTCGCCTGCGTCGACTACAGCGCTGTGCTGGGCGGAAGGCTTGTCGCCTATCGCTATGACGGCGAAGCAGCCCTGCGTACGGACAAGTTCGTTTGGGTGGACGTCGAGCGACCGGAGGCGGGGCCATGAGATCGGTTGAAGCGTTCCGCGTTGCACTCGATGTCGATCTGCGTGACTTCGTCAAGTTGCTGCGCGCGCTGCGTGTTCCGCATCGGGTCGTGGAGGCGGGTGACGCTCAGATTCTGCTCGTTACCGACGAACAGGTCGCCCAAGAGGTGCGCACGTTGTACGCCACCCATCCCAACGGCGCCGACCCTGCTGGAGTGGTCGTTCCCGACGCGTTGCAGGCGCACGTGGGGCGGGGCAAGGCGACCGATCAATTGCGCAACCATCCGATGACGGCGGCGGTGCTTCTGCTGACGTTCGCCGTCGCGGTCTTCACCGGTTTCGGGGATCAGTTTTCGACGATCCGCTACCTGAGCTTTCTTGATTTCCGCATCCAGGGCCAATACCTGTATTTCGCGCCCATCGACCACACGCTCAACTCGCAGTGGTGGCGCCTGCTCACCCCGATGTTCCTGCATTTCGGCTTTCTCCATCTCGCCATGAACGGGCTCTGGTTCTGGGAGCTGGGCAAGCGCGTCGAAAAGTGGCACAACGCATCGATCCTCGTAGCTTTAACGCTGTCGATCGGGCTGCTTTCCAACGTCGCCCAGTATCTCTATACCGGGCCGAGTCTTTTTGGCGGGCTTTCCGGTGTGCTCTACGGTTTGCTGGGTTACTGCTGGATCTATCAGAAGCTGGCGCCCAATCCGGTGTTCCGGCTCCCTCCCGGCGTTGTGGCGATGATGCTGGTCTGGTTGGTGGTTTGCATGAGTGGCCTGGTGAGTGCGCTGGGGTTTGGTGCGATCGCCAATGCAGCGCATGTCAGCGGGCTGATTGCAGGGTGTGCCTGCGGCGCGATTGGCGGCTTGATCGGACGGCGAGGCCAGGGCAGCGCCAAGAGGGACGATCGCTAGCCGCTTGGCCTGTGGGCGCTCGACGATAGGGGGTGCAGCCCCTAGAATGCGCGCTCCACGCTTTATGCCGAGGCCCGCATGTCCTCTTTCGCTCAGTTGATTCAAAACATCACGCCCGATATCTACGAGAGCCTGAAACTGGCTGTCGAGATTGGCAAATGGTCCGATGGTCGCAAGTTGACCCAGGAACAGAAGGAGCTCTGTTTGCAGGCGGTCATCGCCTACGAGGCCAAGCACCTGCCCGAGGACCAGCGTACGGGCTACATGGGGCCTCAGGAATGTAGCTCCAAGAGCACGCCGATCGAGAACATCCTGTTCAAGTCGGACGCCATACACTGATGATGGAACTCGCTCGCGGCACTCTCGAAAAGATGAGGGTGCATCTGGATGCCCCCGTGCAGTACGCATTTCGTCTGGGTGATACGGAAATTCCGGTCAACCCGCTGATCGGTAAGCAGGTGCGGCTCGAATACCTGGGCGCGATTCATTGCACGCATTGCGGTCGGAAGACCAACAAGAG
Organism: Pseudomonas matsuisoli; assembly: GCF_014647635.1. Taxonomy (GTDB): domain Bacteria; phylum Pseudomonadota; class Gammaproteobacteria; order Pseudomonadales; family Pseudomonadaceae; genus Pseudomonas_P; species Pseudomonas_P matsuisoli. Next base: position 202,879 of record NZ_BMPO01000003.1, on the reverse strand, counting down.
TTTCAGTCAGGGCTACTGCTATCCCTGCTTCAAGAAGCTCCCTCAGTGCGATACCTGCATCGTTAGCCCGGAAAAATGTCACCACGAACTGGGTACCTGCCGCGATCCGGACTGGGGCATGCAGTTCTGCATGACCGATCATATCGTCTACCTCGCGAACTCTTCGGGTGTGAAAGTCGGTATTACTCGGGCGACCCAATTGCCGACACGCTGGCTGGATCAAGGCGCAACGCAAGCCTTGCCGATCCTGCGCGTCGCCACTCGGCAGCAATCAGGCTTGGTGGAAGATCTGTTGCGTAGCCAGGTCGCCGATCGCACCAATTGGCGCGCCATGCTCAAGGGCGACGCGGTCGACGTCGATCTCTTCGCGGTTCGCGACGCGCTGTTTGAGGGCCTGGCCGCGGGTATTCAAGTCTTGCAGGCGCGCTTCGGCCTACAGGCTTTGCAGCCGTTGACCGATGCCGAGGTGGTTACCATGCGCTATCCGGTGGATGTGTATCCCACGAAGATCGCCAGCCTGGACCTGGAAAAGACGCCTGTCGTGGAAGGCACGCTGATGGGCATCAAGGGCCAGTACCTCATGTTCGACACGGGCGTTATCAACGTGCGCAAGTTCACGGCTTACAACGTCGCGGCAAGCGTCGCCTGATCTCGGGTTGCCCGGTTTCTGCGCTTGGCCGCGCAGTAGCGCTTGGGTAATGTAGCCAGACGAAGCCATTCTTCCGCGCGCCTGATCTTACAGGCGCGCGTCACCACCTATGCGCGGCCTTGTCTATGGGCGGTCGCCGATAAGGAGTTCCCATGCGCACTGATCAGCCGAAAGTCATCCATCTCAAGGACTACAAGGCGCCGGACTACCTGATCGACGAGACGCATCTCACGTTCGAGCTGCACGAAGACCACACCATGGTCCATACGCAGTTGGTGATGCGCCGCAACCCCGAGCGGGCCGGTGAATCGGCGGACGTGGCATTGCCGCCACTGATGTTGGACGGTCAGGAGCTGGAGCTGGTCAGCCTGTTTCTCGATGATATCGAGCTGACCCGGACCGATTTCGTGCTCGACGACAGCCACCTGACCCTGCAGCCGACCGCCGAACGTTTCGTCGTGGACAGCAGCGTGCGCATCCATCCGGAGCTCAATACCGCGCTCGAAGGGCTCTACAAGTCTGGCAAGATGTTCTGCACGCAGTGCGAGGCCGAAGGGTTTCGGAAGATCACTTATTACCTCGACCGCCCGGATGTCATGAGCCGGTTCACGACGACCGTCAGTGGCGAGCAGGAACGCTACCCCGTACTGCTATCCAACGGTAATCCGATCGCCAGCGGCACCGACGAGTCCGGACGCCATTGGGCTACATGGGAGGATCCTTTCAAGAAGCCTGCCTATCTGTTCGCTCTGGTCGCGGGCGATCTCTGGTGCGTCGAAGACAGCTTCACCACCATGAGCGGCCGCAGTGTCGCATTGCGGATCTATGTCGACCCGGAAAACATCGACAAATGCCAGCACGCCATGGACAGCCTGAAGAAGTCGATGAAGTGGGACGAGGAGGTCTACGGGCGCGAATACGACCTGGATATCTTCATGATCGTCGCGGTAAACGACTTCAACATGGGCGCGATGGAGAACAAAGGGCTCAACATCTTCAACTCCAGCGCCGTCCTGGCGAAAGCCGAGACGGCGACGGATGCAGCTCATCAGCGGGTCGAAGCCATTGTTGCCCACGAATACTTCCATAATTGGTCGGGCAATCGGGTCACGTGTCGGGACTGGTTCCAGCTGTCGCTGAAGGAAGGTTTTACGGTATTCCGTGACGCCGAGTTCAGCGCCGATATGAACTCGCGCACGGTCAAGCGTATCGAGGACGTCGCCTACCTGCGCACGCACCAGTTTGCGGAAGACGCCGGCCCTATGGCGCATTCGATTCGCCCGGATTCCTTCATCGAAATCTCCAACTTCTACACCCTGACGATCTACGAAAAGGGTTCTGAAGTCTTGCGAATGATCCATACGCTGGTGGGCGCGGAAGGCTTCCGCAGAGGATCGGATCTGTATTTCGATCGTCACGACGGGCAGGCCGTGACCTGCGATGATTTCGTCAAGGCGATGGAAGATGCCAACGGTGTCGACCTTACGCAGTTCAAGCGGTGGTACAGCCAGGCAGGTACGCCACGCTTGGATATCAGTGAACAGTACGATGAAGCCGCCGCGCGCTATGCCCTGACGTTCCGTCAAAGCTGCCCACCGACGCCTGGGCAGGCGGAGAAATTGCCATTCGTGATTCCCGTCGAGTTGGGCTTGCTGGGAGCAGGCGGTCGTGAAATCCCGCTGCGACTGGAAGGCGAGGATTCAGCATCTGGGTTGAACAGGGTGCTTTCGGTCACCGATCCTGAACAAACATTCGTATTCGTCGATGTAACGGAAAAGCCGCTGCCTTCGCTTTTGCGGGGATTCTCGGCGCCGGTAAAATGGAGTTTCCCCTACACCCGCGATCAACTGATGTTTCTGATGCAGCACGACACTGACGGTTTCAATCGTTGGGACGCGGGCCAACAACTATCTGTACAGGTCTTGCAGGGGGTCATCGATCAGCACCAGCAAGGCGCCGTGATGCAACTGGATACGCGCCTGGTCGATGCATTTGCTCACGTACTGGCGGATACGTCGCTGGACCAGGCGATGGTAGCCGAGATGCTTAGCCTGCCGTCCGAGGCGTATCTGACAGAAGTCGCCCAAGTTGCCGATCCTGACGCCATTCATGCCGCACGCGAGTATGCCCGGCGCTTCCTCGCTGGCGCATTGTTCGATGTGCTGTGGAAGCGCTACGCGGAGAATCGCGCGATTTCGAAGGCCACGCCATATCGAGCGGAAGCCAACGAAATTGCCCGTCGGAGTTTGCAGAACATTGCCTTGTCCTATCTCATGCTCGAAGGGCAGGAGCAGGTCGTCGCGGCTTGCCTGGATCAGTTCGACGATAGCGACAACATGACGGAGAAGCTGTCGGTCATGGCCGTCCTGGTCAATTCCCCGTTCGAGGAAGCGCGGGCCGATGCGCTGCGGCGTTTCGCGGATACCTTCAAGGACAACCCGCTGGTGATGGACCAGTGGTTCAGCGTTCAGGCAGGCAGCCCGTTGCCCGGTGGGCTGGACCGGGTCAAAGCGCTGATGGAGCATCCTGCGTTCACCGTGAAGAACCCGAACAAGGTCCGCGCCCTGATTGGTGCGTTCGCTAACCAGAACCTGGTCAACTTCCATCAGAAAGACGGAAGCGGCTATCGCTTCCTGGCCGACCAGGTCATCACCTTGAACGCGCTCAATCCTCAGATAGCGTCGCGCCTGCTGGCGCCCCTCACGCGCTGGCGCAAGTACGATGATGCCCGTCAATCGCTGATGCGCGGCGAGTTGGAGCGCATTCTAGCGTCGGGTTCGCTGTCCAGTGATGTGTATGAGGTGGTGAGCAAGAGCTTGGCGTAGAGGGGGGAGGTGCATGCCTACAGCGACAAAGTGGCACTTTTTATTTGCACATCGGTGCGGCAGCCACCGAACCCTGTAGGGGCGACTTTAGTCGCGAAGGCGACTGCAAGTCGCCCAATACCGTGTCTAGCTGATTCAGCGCGTGTAACGGGGGAGCATCTATAAAAAGGTGAGCGAGAGCGTTAGCCATGGCGGCGAAATTAGGTCGTCTTCTAATCCATTAGGGCGGCTATAGCCGCCTTCGCGACTAAAGTCGCCCCTACAGGGCACCTCTAAAAACTACCTGAGTTGTCATCGCAGCGTTGAAAACATGCTCGAAACGCTCAGAACGCTCATTTACCAATCGTAAACTGCGCTTCCTCGCGTGTTTTTGCGGGGGCGCCGAGCTCTTGCACTAGCTGCCTCGCCCACGTTTTTAGAGGTGCCCTACAGGGAGCAGTGGCGTGCAGCAGTGGCGACGCGATCGCACTGGCTTGCGAATACGAATAATGCTCGTTAGGTTGCTTTGCTAATACAGGCGCGACCGGGCTGAACCCAAACTACACATCCATCAACGCCGCGTCGGTTGGCGCAGGATATACCCGGTGACAAACACGGCGCACGCCAGCAGGATCGCGCGCACGTAGGCAAGGTCGACTGTCCACGCCGAGAAACCGATGCCCAGCCACAGCAGAGCGATTGCCATGACTTTCGCTTTGACAGGCACGCCGCGGCCTTCGAGATAGTCGGCAATCCAGGGCCCCAGGTATCGATGGTGAATCAACCAGCGGTAAAAGCGCGGCGAACTGCGTGCGAAGCATGCGGCGGCGAGCAACAGGAAGGGCGTGGTGGGCAACAAGGGCAGGGCAATTCCAATGACGCCTAGCCCAATACTGACCCAGCCTGCAGCGAAGAGAAGGTGGCGGACGAGTGGATGGCGGCGCAGGGGCGCGCCGTCATCGTAGGGCACGCTTAGTGGCGCGGCTTGAGCAGGGCGGGCTTTTCATCCGGCGCGTTGCACAGCAGGTACAACGCGGTGAGCAGTTCCGGAATCTGTTCCATCATGCTGTCGACGAGATCGGCGTCGGCGGCGATATCCGCGAACTCGGCCTGCTCCTCGAACAATCCCGACCCCACCATGATAGGCAGGAGCAATTCGCTAACTTCGTCTTCCGAGCCTTCGAACCAAGTGGCTTCGCGGAGAAACACGCCTTCCATGAAGCCAATGCACCAGCCTCTGAGATCTGAGTCATCAGGGTCTTCGCCTAGATCGAGGTCGCAGGGCAGATGCATGTCCTCATCGCTGGCAAGTTGTCGGGCGATATGGGCCTTGAGTGCGACCAGCGCATTTTCGATGTCGTTACGCTCAGCGTCGTCGCGATAATGCGGCGGCTCGGCAAACAGGGCATCGATCCATTCGCGTTCGGGAACGTCGTCAGGACAGATGCACAAGGCGGTCAGGTAACCATGCGCGGCCACGTAGTCGAGCGCTTCCTCGTGCAGATCGTCGGCATCGAGAAATGCCTGAAGGCGGGTGAATTGCTCAGCGAAGGACATCGGCGGTTACCTGGTGATTTGAAACGGTGGAGGATTCTAGCCCGGATAGCCCAACGGGCGCGCCCGTCGATGAACTTTTTTGATGGCCATCGGTAGACCACGCGTCGGCGAAAAGTTGCTACTGCGGCATGCGTCCCGCCCATTGGTCCTATTTCAGGTCCGTGATCCGTATAATGCCGGCGTTTCTGCCACGGCCTTGCGTGGCGATTTACCGGAGTGTTCATGCTCGACCAAGCCCAACGCATACTTAAAGACGTGTTCGGATACGACGCTTTCCGGGGCGATCAGTCCGCGATCGTCGAGCAAGTGGCCGAGGGTGGTGATGCGCTGGTGTTGATGCCCACTGGGGGCGGCAAGTCGCTTTGCTACCAAGTGCCGGCGTTGCTCCGGGATGGATTAGCCGTCATCGTCTCGCCTTTGATCGCCTTGATGGATGATCAGGTTGCGACATTGGACGAGCTGGGCGTTGCCGCGGTCGCCTTGAATTCGACGCTGGATGCGAGCGCACAACGCGACATCGCGTTCCGCATTCGCCGTGGCGAAATCAAAATGCTGTATCTGGCGCCAGAGCGCCTTGTACAGCCGCGCATGCTGGATTTTCTGCGCGACTTGAACATTGCATTGTTCGCCATCGATGAAGCGCACTGCGTGTCGCAATGGGGTCACGACTTCCGCCCGGAATACCTGCAGCTGGGTCAGCTGGCCGAGCTGTTTCCCAGTGTCCCTCGCGTTGCGCTAACGGCAACGGCGGACCGGCGCACTCGCGAGGAAATCGTCCAGCGTTTGCAGTTGAGCAACGCCAAGCGCTTTCTTTCCAGCTTTGACCGGCCCAACATTTTTTATCGGATCCTGCCGAAGGATCAGCCGCGCAAGCAGCTTCTCGCCTTTCTCGGGCAACGCAAGGGCGACGCCGGCATTGTTTACTGCCTGTCCCGGCGTAAGGTAGAAGAGGTGGCGGCGTTCCTGTCCGAGCAGGGCTTCCCAGCATTGCCCTACCATGCGGGGTTATCCAACGAGCTTCGCGCACATAACCAGCGGCGTTTCCTCAATGAGGAGGGGCTGATCATGGTCGCGACGATCGCGTTCGGGATGGGCATCGACAAGCCCAATGTTCGCTTCGTCGCCCATATGGATTTGCCCAAGTCGTTGGAGGCCTATTACCAGGAAACCGGGCGGGCAGGGCGTGATGGTCTGCCGGCAGATGCCTGGATGGTGTATGGGCTGCAGGATGTGATCTTCCTGAAGCAGATGCTGGCCAATTCGGAAGGCGATGACCGTCACAAACGGGTCGAACAGCACAAGCTCGATGCGATGCTAGCGTTGTGCGAAGAGACGCGATGCCGTCGTCAGGCGCTGTTGGCGTACTTCGATGAAGACATGCCTCAGCCCTGCGGCCACTGCGACAATTGCATCGATGGCGTGCAGAGCTGGGATGCTACGGAACCGGCACGCCAGGCCCTTTCGACCATTTACCGCAGCGGCCAGCGGTACGGCGTCGGGCACCTGGTCGATATCTTGCTCGGGCGTGACAACGAGAAGATCCGTGCGGCGGGCCACCAGCATCTAGCGGTGTTCGGGATCGGCAAAGCGATGAACGAGGCGGACTGGCGCACGTTGTTTCGCCAATTGGTGGCACGAGGTCTGGCGGATGTCGATCTCGAAGGGTTTGGTGGTTTGCGCTTGACGGACAGCTGCCGACCGCTGCTGCGTGGAGAGGTCACTCTGGCATTGCGCCGTGACCTCAAGCCCCAGGCAGCCAAAGCCAGCGCCAGTGCGGCGAGCCAATTGGTGCGTGGAGAGGAGCGCGAGCTGTGGGAAGCGTTGCGTACGCTACGGCGAAAACTGGCGGAAGAGCATTCCGTCCCGCCATACGTCATCTTTCCCGACGCAACGCTGCTGGAGATGCTGCGCAGTCAACCACGCGATCTGTCGGAAATGGCACAAGTCAGCGGCGTTGGCGCGCGTAAACTAGAGCGGTATGGCCAGGCGTTTCTCGAGGTGCTCCAGGGCGGCGGCAATGCAGAGCGCGCGTCGGCGCCAACGGAGGCAAACGACTTGCGGCACGAACTCGTGAGCCTCGCGCGTGCCGGCATGACGCCGATGCAGATTTCGACGCAGCTGCAATGCAGTGAACGCAATGTCTATGCGCTCCTTGCCGAGGCGATAGCGGCGCAACAACTTACCCTGGATCAGGCCCTCGACCTGCCCGAGGAACTGCTTGAGGAGATTCAGGAAGCGTTCCTTGATGGAGAAGGCGAGTTGCCGCCGGTTGCGGCCATCGCTGAGCTGTTTCAAGGTCGGGTACCCGAGGCTGCTCTTCATTGCGTGCGCGCCGCATTGCAGGCGGAATTCGAAGTTTGAATCGGGTGGTACTTCGCACTTGAGTCTCTTCCGAACCATCAGTGGGTACGACAGGTCCGCTGTAGTGCCGATATTCAAGCGCCATTTCGAGGCGCGACGTGGGTTATCTCGTGGAAGCTCGAGATACGCCCTCAATTTTTTGCATTTGCTCCAGCCCCAGCAGTAGGAGATTGTCCATGAGCGATGTTCGCCTGATCGATCCATTCGGCCGGCGCATCAGTTATCTGCGATTGTCGGTGACCGATCGTTGCGATTTCCGCTGCACGTATTGCATGAGCGAAGACATGGTGTTCGCGCCTCGGTCGCAAATCCTCAGCCTCGAAGAGCTGGAGATTGTGGCGAACGCCTTTATAGACTTAGGTGTACGGCGCATTCGGATCACTGGCGGCGAACCCTTAGTGCGGAAGGGATTGGTCGGCTTGCTGGAAACGTTGGGCGCGCGAGCGGAGCTCGAAGACCTTTCCATTACCACGAACGGGTCGCAGCTCGCGACGCTTGCGCCCGCGCTGAGGGCAGCCGGGGTCGATCGGCTCAACATCAGTCTCGATTCGTTGGATCGCGAACGGTTCGCGGCGTTTACCCGGCGTGATCGCTTGTCCCAAGTGCTGGATGGAATCGAAGCGGCACGAGTAGCAGGGTTCAAGCGGATCAAGCTCAACAGCGTTGTGCAGAAAGGCAAGAACGACGATGAAGTGCAGGCGCTGGTAGCGTTCGCGGTCGAGAAGGGCCTCGATATCAGCTTCATCGAGGAAATGCCGCTGGGTACGGTCAGCAGCCATGAGCGAAAGGTGACGCTATGTACGAGCGAAGAAGTACGTCAGCAGGTCGAATCGCGCTTTGAATTGCTACCAAGCAGTCACCGTACCGGCGGGCCATCCCGGTATTGGCAGGTTGCTGGAACGCGCACGCAGGTTGGGTTCATTTCGCCCCACAGTCGCAATTTTTGTGGCGATTGCAATCGTGTCCGGGTCACGGCCGAAGGAAAACTGGTGCTTTGTCTAGGGCACGACGGCGCATTGGATTTGAAGGCTTTGATTCGTCGTTATCCTGGTGAGCCCGAACGCCTTCGCGATGCGATCATGACGGCGCTTCGCCTGAAGCCAGAGCGTCATCACTTCGAGGCAGATCAACAGGTTCAGGTCGTACGCTTCATGAGTGTAACGGGCGGCTAAGGGTTCCGACGGCAGTTGTGAGCTGTTCGGCATGCTTGTATGGAACTTTTTGCAATGGCTTGCCTGAGTCGTTCGTTTTGCCCGCTCCGAAAGCCCGGATCTTGCAAATTGCAATGCAAAGGTCTGGGCTTTTATTTTTAAGTAACTGATTTATAAAGATTTATAGTTTTTACGGTAATGGCACGGCAGCTGCAACTCAGTGTGCATCCTAGAATTGCGTCAATGGGAGCACATAAAAATGACCAGCATCGTCCAGCACATCATCAGCTCTTTCCCTGATTATTCGATTGCTAGCAAGCAACGCCCGGATGGCTTTCTCCTGGAGTTCACCCGCGCGGACAACAGCATCGAGTTTCGTCGTGTCCTGCCAAAGCAGTGCGCCTCTCAAACCGATACGGACGCCTTCATTCACGGCGTACGACGCGATCTGGCGTTATTGAACGGCCAGGTTCCGCCGCGCGATTCGCTCCGTAAGCTTCGTAACATCGGCCTGCCAAGCTATATGTAACCAGGGTTCCCTCCGGCACGGATGCCGTTTCACCGTGACGCGGTGTTTAGCGAGCTGGCGTGGCTATGTTCAGACGCAGCCAACCGCTCGCCATTTCTCTCCTTCTCAAGCCATATCAGGCTCTATTCCTCCAACGGATCAAGCGCCGCTCAGGTGTTGACCCATATCAATACCGTCCAAACGTGCCAAGCGCAGGCTGATGCTATCTCTCCCTCAGGAGTTCGGCATCATGTCCAGCCTCGTCGCGATTCACTTCCGTAGCGTTTGGAACCATGTTCTTACCTCTGTTCTGCTTGCTGTCATGGGACGCGGTCCCTCGCTTTTGATAGGACGCACGAGCTCGTTAGAAGCCTTTCGCCGTGAATTACGCGAGAAGGCAGAGTGCGCCTGCGGCGCACTGGGTGCCGTTGGCGGTTGATCTGGCATTGATCGGTTTTAACTGAACCAGGGATATCCGAATTGGGTCGATTGAACTAACAAAAGCCACTTTCGTGGGGCTTACGTCAGTTATCAACGCCAATTCGGAGGCGCCATGGATAATGCATCTGTCGTCTCTTTACTCAATGGGCTGATTGAAACGAGCCTAGATGGGGAGAGTGGTCTTCGCGAATGCGTTGACGACCTCCAATCTGCGCATTTTCGGCGAAACATTGATCTCTATGCTCAGCACTGTGCGCTTGCGGCCAACGAGTTGCAGCAGCTCGTTCGCGCCATGGGCAGTGATCCCTGTGCATCCGGTACCGTTTCTGGTGCGGTTCGTCGGAGCTGGGCAGGACTGAAGTCCTCGGTGGTCCGTCGTGACGACGCTACGATTCTCAGCCACTGCGAGCACGGCGAACGCCGTGCACAACAGCATTACCGAGAGGTACTTTCACAAGACCTGCCGGCCAATGTCCGCTTGATCGTGGAACGGCAGTTTCTAGGCGTTCAGCGCGATCGCGATGAGGTCAAGGCGATGTGTTTGCAAGCCAGGGTCGTCTGATGAGCAAGATTGATCTCTGCTAGGGCTCTTTCGAAAGGTCCCGACGGGACTGCCGTACACTCCAACGCCAAGGTTCCTATTCGCGCATTCATCTCTTGGGTTTACGCCAGGGCTGCATACATGCAGACTCTCGGGCTCGTGCGTCTGGCTGCAACTCGACGAGTCCCTTCCGCGATGTTGGCACCATATGCGTGCCACCCGCGAATATTACGTTGGATGCAGCCGAATGGAGCGCCGCCCCTGTACGCCTTAACGAGGAGACGCATTTCCGGTGTCTAGTCTGACTGCAGCTGAACTCGCGCTTGCCAGTGAAAATTGCGCGAAAGAGCCGATCCATGTCCCTGGAAGTATCCAGCCGCATGGCTTCATGCTCGTGTGTGACCAAGAAACGCGCGAAATCTTGCAGGTTAGTCAGAATGCAACGGAATGGCTCGGCATTGATAACGGGGCGCTGCTCGGCCGTACCCTTGACGAATTGATCGATAACGCACCGGTCGCGGTGGCACGAATGGATGAGCTCGTCGGTCAGGAAAACAACCCGTTTCATGTGGCCGACGTCTTGTTCAATACAGGCAGTAATACGCCGCAGACCCTGGCGATGCTGGCTCATCGGCACGATGGGTTATTGATCACCGAGTTCGAGCGACCGGTAGACGTCGAGTCGGCGTACAGCACGCTTTATCCGCTGATCCGGACCTATCTGGACGATTTGCAGGTTGCTGAGGATGCCGAACATCTTTGTCGGCTCTCTGTGGACGAGGTGAAGCGCATCTCAGGCTTCGGTCGTATCAAGGCGTATCGCTTCGATGCCGAAGGCAACGGTACGGTTATCGCTGAATGCGCTGACGACGATTATCCGCGCTATCTCGGGTTGTGTTTCCCCGTTTCGGACATACCGCAACAGGCGCGCCGCCTGTATTGCGCCAACCGCATACGGGTGATCGAGGACGCCTATTATCAACCGTCGCCGATCGTTCCTGAGATCAACCCGCGCACAGGGCGCCCGCTGGATATGAGCTTCGCCGCGTTGCGCAGCGTTTCGCCGGTCCATCTGCAGTACATGCGTAACATGCAAACACGTGCCTCGATGTCCATTTCGATCGTGGTGCGGGGCCAACTCTGGGGCCTCATCTCCTGTCACGACCTGGAGCGCCGCTCGGTCGGGTCGCAAACGCGCACGGCTTGTGAATTGCTGGGGCGCGTGTTGTCGCTGCAGATCGAGGCGAAGGAGGCCAACAGCAAGACGCAACGGTTGCTCGAATTGCGCCGCGATATCGTTCGCATGCTTTCGGCCATGGCCGACGTCGATGGCGTCAGCGAAGGGCTTTTAAGTTGTCCGCAAACGTTCGTTAACTTCGTCAAGGGCACGGGAGCGGCGATCGTAACGTCCTCGCGGTGCGAGTTGGTTGGGCAGACGCCCCCTGCCGCCCAGGTCAATGCGCTGGTGAAATGGCTGTCGAAACGCGATAGCTCCGATGACGTCTTCCATTCGGACAACATCGCGCGTGACATCCCGGAGGTGACCGAACTATCGCGGCATGCGGCAGGTGTCTTGGCCGTCGCGATTTCCGAGATCCACTCGCACTACCTGATCTGGTTCCGCCCGGAACAGGTGCGCACCGTCAATTGGGCGGGAAAGCCCGAGAAAATAGTGAGCGAGACCGGCAAGCTGCATCCACGGCATAGCTTCGATCTTTGGCAGGAGATCGTTACTGACTATTCTCTGCCATGGGATCCACTGGAGATCGAAGGCGCCTGGGAACTGCGGACCGCTACGCTGGGCATCGTGTTGCGCAAGGCCGAAGAGCTTGCCCAGCTCGCAGGCGAGCTGAAGAAGTCGAACAAGGAGCTGGAAGCCTTTTCCTATAGTGTGTCCCACGATTTACGCGCGCCGCTTAGGCATATCGCCGGCTATGCCGAGCTACTCGGTGATTTCGAAGGTAGCAAACTGTCCGAGCGCGGCATGCGCTTCCTCGATCATATTGGCGACTCGGCGCGTTTCGCCGGCACCCTGGTCGACAATCTTCTCAGCTTTTCGCAGATGGGGCGCTCGGCCCTGCGTCACTCGGACGTGGACTTGCAGGCCTTGGTAACCTCGATTCAGGCCGAGATGCAACCTGACTACGAGGGGCGCCGGATCGAATGGAAGCTCGACGCGTTGCCGGTCGTGATCGCCGACGCTGCGTTCCTGCACCTGGTCTTACGAAATTTACTCTCCAACGCCATTAAGTACACGCGTGGTCAAGACCCGGCCGTGATCGAGGTAGGTGTACGCGAAAACGCCGATGAAGTGGTCGTTTTCGTCCGCGACAACGGTGTTGGATTCGATATGGCTTACGCTAACAAGCTGTTCGGCGTCTTCCAGCGCTTGCATCGTATGGAAGAGTTCGAGGGCACCGGTATCGGTCTCGCAAGCGTAAGACGTATCATTGAACGGCACGACGGACGTGTCTGGGCGGAAGGCGCGCTGGGCGAGGGCGCTACCTTCTACTTCAGCCTGCCGAAGCGCGGGTACTCCGCGAACAATTCCGCTGATATCGACGAGAACGCCGATGCTCAAACCGATTCTCCTGATCGAGGATAACCCTCGTGATCTCGAGCTGACCCTGGTCGCACTCGAGCGCAGCCAGCTGGCTAATGACGTCATCGTCTTGCGTGATGGGGCTGAGGCCCTTGATTACCTGTTTCAACGGGGTACCTATGCGACGCGCGCAGACGGTAACCCAGCCGTCTTGTTGCTTGACCTGAAGTTGCCGAAGGTCGATGGGCTGGAGGTGCTTAAAGCCGTTCGCGAATCGAACGAGTTACGTAGCATCCCGATCGTGATGCTGACTTCGTCCCGAGAAGAGCCCGACCTGCAACGTGCCTACGAGCTTGGCGTGAACGCCTACGTCGTCAAGCCGGTCGAGTTTCGTGATTTCGTTGCAGCCATTTCTGAACTGGGCATTTTCTGGGCGGTCCTTAACGAGCCCCCGCCCGGTTCGCTGCGTCTACAACGGCACCGTTCGTCTGGGAACCAGACGCCTGACTGATACGGCTTTAGATGCTGCCCGAGAACTTAGAACTACTATTGATCGAAGACAGCTCGCATGATGCAGAGCTTGCCCTGCTGACGCTTGAAAAGAGCCTGGGTGCTTTCAAGTCGACCGTCGTACACGATCATGTCGGTGCTGAGCGGGCACTGCGAAGCGGACGTTTCGACGTCATTCTTTCGGATTACCTGCTCCCGGGTTCGTCTGGGGCGAAGACACTTCAAATCGCCCGTCAGCTTGCGCCGCAAACCCCGTTCATCTTTCTTTCCGGCATTTTTGGCGAGCAGCATGCCGTCGAAATGATGCGTTCAGGCGCTGTCGACTATGTCCTGAAGCAGAATCTTGCGTTCCTGCCAAAAGCAGTTGAGCGCGCGCTTGCGGAAGTGCATGAGCGGCAACAACGGCGCAGGGCCGAGGAAGCGTTGCAGGAAGTCGAGATGCGCGCACGGCTCGCCATTGACGCTGCGCGAATGGGGATGTGGGATTACGATCCGTCCTCGGATCGGTTCATCTGGGACGAACGAGGCCTCGAACTCTACGAGTTACCCCAGGCGACCGAATTGTCGCTGGAATTGTTCTTCCACCATTGCCATATCCAGGATCGTGACGCGCTCCGCCAGAAGGTTCACGAGGCGCTTTCCGTGGATAGCGGCAACGAATATCTCGCCGAATTTCGCCTTCAACTCGCCAGTGGCGCCGAGCGTTGGGTCTCCACGCGTGGCCGAGCGTTCTTCGAAAGCGGCATGTGTGTACGCTTCATGGGCGTTCTGACGGACGTCACGGAGCAAAAGCAAGCGACCGAAGCGTTACAGCGGTTGAATGAAATGCTCGGTGAACGCGTCGAGCGGCGAACCCGTGAGCGGGATCGTACGTGGGAGCTGTCGCGCGACCTGTTGGCCGTGATGCACTTCGATACCTCGCCTGTCGCACTGAACCCCGCGTGGGCCGAAACACTTGGTTGGACTCGCGAAAATCTCATGAGCGAACCCATGTGGAAGCTCATTCACCCGAGCGACGTTGACGCCACGCTTGCCGAGGCCAACAACGTGGCTGCAGGTAATGTCTCCTCGAGGTTCGTGAACCGCATGCGGCACGCGAATGGGGATTACCACTGGTTGTCCTGGACCATCGTTCCCGATAGTGGGTTGATGTATGGGTCAGCGCGAGATATCACCAGCGAGCGAATGGCCGTCGAGGAACTCGCGGCGACGAACCAGCGTTTGCGCGAGCAGATCGAGGAGCGTGAGCGGGTCGAGGCGACACTTCAGCAAATGCAACGGCTAGAGGCGGTAGGTCAACTTACTGCTGGCGTAGCCCACGACTTCAATAATCTGCTCACGGTCATCTTGACGAGCACCAGCTTCCTGATCCGGGACCTGGACTCGGGCAACTTGCAAAAAGCGCCCTCCAGGCTCCAGAACATTCGCGAAGCCGGCGAGCGCGGCGCGAAGCTCACCGCGCAATTACTGGCATTCTCCCGCCGGCAGCGTCTCGCTCCGGAGCCCGTCAATCTCAACGACACGGTATTGGGAATGCTCGAGCTCCTGCAGAGTACTCTTGGCGGAAGCATCTGGATCGAAACGCGCACGGCTGAGGACGTCTGGTATGCATTGGTCGATCCAACCCAGATCGAACTGATCATCCTGAACCTCGCGATCAATGCACGGGATGCCATGGGTATGAGCGGCACACTGCGCTTGGCGACCTTCAACGAGCGGATCGACGATTTGCCGGTTCGGCCCGAAGATCCGGAGCCCGGCCATTACGCTGTGCTTTCCGTTCAAGACTCTGGAAGTGGTATGACGGACGAAGTGCTGGCCAAGGCATTCGAGCCGTTCTTCACCACGAAGGAAGTCGGTAAAGGCTCGGGACTTGGGCTTGCGCAAGTGTTCGGGTTCGCCAAGCAATCAGGGGGCGGTGCAAGGATTTTCACGGAGGTCGGCGTTGGCACCACTGTCAATGTCTATCTGCCTTGCGTCCGCAACGGGTTGAACCAGGCATGCGCCGTCGACATCGAACCTGATCGAACGCTGAGCGATGGACGTCAGCACACGGTGCTTCTCGTCGATGACGATGCAAGTGTGCGCGAGGTGACTGCACTGATGCTGGATACCTTTGGGTATCAGGTGATCGAAGCTGACAGCGCGAGTGCAGCATTGAAGCTACTGGATGAGACGGTCGATCTCCTGCTTGCCGATTTTGCGATGCCGGGTATGAACGGCGGGGAGTTGGCAGAACTGGTACGCCAGTCATATCCGGCCCTGCCCATCGTATTCGTCACCGGCTATGCCGAGATCGAAGGCTTTGCCTGTAACGATACGCTTATCGTGCAAAAGCCCTATCGTGGCGACGAACTCGCGGAAAAATTAAGCCAGGCGCTGAATAATGCAGTGGGTAAACGGGAGTCGTAAATGAGCGCGCGGGCCTTTCTAAAGCAAGCAAGTGCGTCGTTGCACGAAGACGTCGACCAGGCGTTTTCGTCCTATTCGCTGGCGACACGTGACGGTTATCTTGGCTTTTTACAGGCGCATGCGTGGGCACTTTCACAAATCGAGCCGACGATCGAGCAGGCGGGTGTCGATCGTATCGTGCCCGATTGGCACGCGCGTCGACGTCGGCATGCCATCGCAGAAGATATCTGTGCGTTGGAGGCGGCACCTCCAGAAGCTAATGCACTTGCGGTCGAGATCGACGATGCGACGCTGTGGGGCATTCTCTATGTGCTTGAAGGGTCGCGATTAGGTGCGCGTTATCTGTCACGACAGGTGGGCAATGGCGCGGATTGGCAGGCCGATGAGCCGCCTCCGCTTGCGTACCTGACGCACGGGCAAGACACCGCATTGTGGCCGCAATTTCTGCAACAACTGGAGGCGGCGTCCGCCGAGCTCGATCAGGAACGGTTGCTGGAAGGTGTTCGCTGGTGTTTCTCAGTGTTCCTGGCTTCCGCTCGTAAAGGCATGGACAGGCCCCATGAGCGCCCGTAAGCACACCATCCTTTCAGGCTAGATACGCGATGTAACCGAAGGTATGCGGCTGTTAGCCGGTCCTAGGTCGTTCTCGGTAACGTTCAGAAATCGCCCAGTGCTAGTGCTCTCAGATGGCTTGCCAGATCGCTCGCGCCGGCCAGCAATAGCCCTTTACCCAGGGCCGCCGCTTCCGGGTTTTCCCGAGGAAGAATGAGGTATTCGACTGCTTCGGTGCGGCCCAGTGGTGCTAGTCGCGCATACGGCATGCCACTTTCGACCAGTAACGATAGCAATTCGGGATTTCCCCAACTTTCACTGGCAACCGCGAGTACGTAGTACCGCGCTGCAAGATTGCGCAGGCCAGCGTCGGAAAACGTGTAGCAGGTCAGGTCTGACACGAGCGGTACGTCTAGCTGCCGATGGCGAGCGTAGACCGCGGCGCTCGCCAGTGCTTCGACATCTTTGACACCCCCAACGTAAAACCCGTCGTCGCGCCAACCGGCTTGCCATGCGTTCACGTGTTGCGTTCCGCCGGGTAGGGCGCGGGCAAGGGCTTTTTGAAAATCGTTGTAGCTGATAATGCGCACGCTGCGTTTTTCGCGGCTGGCAAGGTAGGCGTCGAAGCTCTGAAATGCATCGAGGTCATCATCATCGGAGACGACGCCTCGAATACGTTTTATATCGATCTCGACGCCTTGGTCGAATGTACGATTAATTGTTCTGATGAGCGCGGCACGTGCTTCGGCTTTGTCCTCTTGAACAGGGCCTGCCAGCGCGCCGTGAGGCAGTTCATGTAGGCGTTGCCAAAGGGTGCCACTGTACCAGTTGATGCTGGTGATATCGTTGCCCAGCGCAGGAAAGCGCAGACGAAGCCGGCCTGCGGTTTCCATGATTTGACGAGGCGTCTGAGGCTGAAGCCCGAGGCGTTGCGCCAGGGACCCAAACCGGGCAGATAATCGCGAGGGAAGAAGACTCATGATGCGTTCATCCTCTGACAGAGTCTGGCGCCGGAGCAACACTAGGAGGCTCGGTGACGCGTCCTTGCTTTGATTCGATGGAAGCCTTCCCGCCGCATCGAGCCGTTCGCGTACGGCTATTTCGATATGTGCGGTCCGAATACCGTGGAGACGCTACACCATTACGGTAAAGCGAGGCTATGTCTGGCGACATGATCGACAAGGCAATTTCGGACCTGCGTGCATACGTATGGTTCCATCGGTCTTCGTGTTGCGGCTGTAAGCACTTATACCGTGACCGTGGCGGTGCCCCTATTGGCCCGTCTCACGATAGGGTCGAGCCAAGAGCGACACTGTTATAATCGCCGCTCATTCATTTCTGGCAGCCACGTCTTCATGTACAGCCTGGCACGAAACGCGCTATTCAAGCTCAATCCGGAAACATCCCACGACTTGACGCTGGACCTACTCGGTGCAGCCGGACGCCTGGGGCTCGCCAGGCGCTTCGTGCGGCAACCGGCGAACTTTCCGGTGACCGTTATGGGGCTCGACTTTCCCAATCCCGTTGGGCTCGCGGCAGGGTTGGATAAGAATGGCGATGCAATTGACGGCCTAGCCGGGCTTGGCTTCGGATTTGTGGAAATCGGCACGGTCACGCCTCGTCCGCAGCCGGGCAATCCGCGGCCACGTCTGTTTCGGTTGCCGCAGGCCGACGCGATCATCAACCGCATGGGCTTCAATAATCGTGGTGTCGATTATTTGCTTCAGCGGGTAGGTAACGCGCGTTACAACGGGATCTTGGGAATCAATATCGGCAAGAATTTCGACACACCCGTCGAGCGTGCCGAGGACGATTACCTGATCTGTCTGAACCGTGTCTACGACGCCGCAAGCTACATTACCGTCAATGTGAGTTCGCCCAATACACCGGGTCTGCGCAGCCTTCAATTCGGTGATTCCCTAAAGCAGTTGCTTGCATCCTTGAGCGTTCGCCGGGAAGCACTCGCGTTGGCTCGCGGGCGGCGTGTGCCAGTCGCGATCAAGATTGCACCGGATATGACCGACGAAGAAACAGCCTTGGTCGCCATCGCGATCCGTGAAGCCGGCATGGACGCAATCATCGCAACGAACACCACGTTGAGTAGAGAGGGTGTGGAGATGCTCGCGCATGCCAACGAAGCAGGCGGTTTATCCGGTGCGCCGGTGCGCGAGAAGAGCACGCATACGGTTAAGGTGCTCGCTGACACGCTTGGCGGTTCCCTACCGATCATTGCGGTGGGCGGTATTACCGAAGGCGCGCATGCGGCGGAAAAGATCAAGGCTGGCGCGAGCTTGGTCCAGCTGTATTCCGGCTTCGTATACCGCGGCCCGGATCTGATTCGGGAATCGGTGGATGCGATAGCGGCAGGCTTGGTTTGATCGGAGGGAAGGGACTCCATATGGAGTCCCTGGGCTTTTGGCCCGACGCCCGGGTAGGGCGCGCTGGTCGCTGAATGAATGCGGAATGAATAGGTCAGCGCGATCCTCTGTCAGCCAACAGCTCTTAACTCGTTTAGTCGATGAATGCCGGCGGTGCCGATCAGTCCATCCCAATTGTCACCTCGGCCCTCACGCCAGCCGTTGATCCAGGCTTGACGCGTATTGGGATGGGTGAAAGGGCAATTATCCCGGGATTTTCCGTGTATGCCATGCTGATAGCCGCGTAGAAATGCTCGTTCCAACGGATCACGCTTGAGTCTTCTCATAGGGTATCGCCCTCTAGTAATGACTGTTGTCCCGTTTGTTGCATTTCGCCCGGTTGGGCGTGGCGAATGGATCGCCTGCGATACGGGCTGCCGGCGTAGCCCATATCTGCCGCCGCCATTGCGACAGCGACTTAACTGAGTTCTAAACCAGTAAACCTGCCATGTGAACGATCTTTTTGTCATAAGAACGAAATGCAGTTGTGATGCACGTGGTCATCGGTGAGTGGCCTAGAATGACCACACGATACGTCGAGTCACGAAGTGAGCGATCCATCGTTCGTTTACCGACCGCATCCTTTAGCACGTGAATACCCCTTGAACCGCGCGATGGGGAGGATCGAGGCCATCACCGAAGAGAGCCTTGCTTGCTCCGTATGCGCCAATGCGATTCGCGTTAAAGTGGATTTTTTTAGCGCCGAAAGATGACGCTGGAGGGGTATAAGGCGTCATCTTTTTCCATATGGGTCATGTTGCCCTCTCTATTTTTCTGACTGGCGGACGTCTTTTTCGATTAGCCAGCCAAACTGACTTTTCCAGGAATACCTGATGTCGCTATTGCAAGAATTGGTTTTAACCTGCCCCAAAGGCCTCGAAGGGCTCCTAAAAGACGAAGCCACCGCGCTTGGTATGAACGAGACCAAGGAGCAGACGGCCGCTGTCAGAGGCGTCGCCGACATGGAGACCGCTTACCGGTTATGCCTGTGGTCGCGGCTGGCCAATCGGGTGTTGCTGGTGCTCGGGCGCTTCCCGGTTGAGAACGCGGAAACACTGTATCAGGCCATACGGACAGTCGACTGGAGCGAGCATCTGGACCCGACGGGTACGCTCGCCATCGAATTCAGTGGGCAGGGCTCGGGCATCGACAATACCCACTTTGGCGCGCTGAAAGTAAAGGATGCCATCGTCGATCAGTTGCGCGAGCGTCATGGACAGCGCCCGTCGGTCGACAAGATTCGCCCAGATCTCCGTATACATGTTCGCCTCGACCGAGGAGAGGCCGTGCTATCGCTGGACCTGTCCGGGCAGAGTCTGCACCAGCGTGGATATCGGCTTCAGCAAGGTGCGGCACCGTTGAAGGAAAATCTTGCAGCGGCCGTCCTGATCCGGTCGGGGTGGCCACGAATCGCTGCCGAGGGCGGTGCGCTGGTTGATCCCATGTGCGGCGCGGGTACCTTTCTCGTCGAAGCGGGCCTGATGGCAGCGGACATTGCGCCGAACATTCGACGCGAGCATTGGGGATTCAGCCGTTGGTTGGGCCATGTGCCTGCGATCTGGAGCCGGTTGAAGGAGGAGGCCGCTGAGCGTGCCGCTGCGGGGCTCGCACGCGCACCGCTGTGGATTCGCGGTTACGAAGCGGACCCACGTCTCATTGGCCCTGCACGCAACAATATCGAACGGGCAGGGCTCGCCGATTGGATCAGGGTGTATCAGGGGGAGTTGGCAAACTTCGAGCCGTCTCCTGACCGCAACCAGGCGGGCCTTGTGATATGTAACCCTCCGTATGGTGAACGTCTGGGCGACGAGGCGAGCCTGCTCTATCTCTACCAGCACCTTGGCGAGCGTTTGCGTCGCGTATGCGTCGGTTGGGAGGCCGCTGTGTTCACGGGCGCGCCGGAGCTGGGTAAGCACATGGGGCTACGGAGTTACAAACAATATGCGTTTTGGAATGGCGCGCTGCCCTGCAAGTTGCTGCTCTTCAAGGTGCAAACTGAGTTCTTCGTAACTGGTAACCGTGAGCGACCCGAGGCGGCGGCCGCGCCGCAAACGCAGCCCGCCGAAGATGCGACAGCGCCAGCCCGCCTGTCCGAAGGTGCGCAGATGTTTGCCAACCGGCTGCAGAAGAATGCACGGCAGTTGGCCAAGTGGGCGAAGAAAGACGGCGTCGAATGCTATCGACTGTACGATGCGGACATGCCCGAGTATGCGGTCGCCGTGGATCGCTACCGCGATTGGGTACACGTTCAAGAGTACGCAGCCCCGCGATCGATCGACCCGGAAAAAGCCAAAGCGCGTCTGCTCGATGCGCTGGCCGCAATCCCGCGAGCGCTCGAGCTCGATCCTGCCAAGGTCGTGGTGAAGCGCCGCGAGCGTCAGGGGGGAACCCGCCAGTACGAGCGTCAGGCCAATACCGGACGCTTCCTCGAAGTGACCGAAGGGCAGGCCAGGCTACTGGTCAATCTGACGGACTATCTCGACACCGGCCTGTTTCTCGATCATCGCGCCATGCGCTTACGGATCGCACGCGAATCTTCCGGCAAACGCTTCCTCAACCTGTTCTGCTACACGGGCACGGCGACCGTCCACGCGGCGCTGGGCGGCGCTCGGCAAACGGTGAGCGTCGATATGTCGCGCACCTATCTCGATTGGGCGCGACGCAATCTGTCGCTCAATGGCCTATCCGACAAGCATAAGCTGGTGCAGGCCGATGTCGTCGCCTGGTTGGACGAGGACAGGGAACAGTACGACCTTATCTTCATCGACCCGCCGACCTTCTCGAACTCGAAGCGGATGGAAGGCGTGTTCGATGTACAGCGTGACCACGTTTCGCTGCTCGATCGGGCAATGGCGAGGCTTGCGCCTGGGGGCACGCTTTATTTCTCGAACAACTTCCGACGTTTCGAGCTGGAGCCGCATGTAAGCACGCGTTATGCGGTCGAAGAAATCAGTCGGCAGACGCTGGACCCAGATTTTGCGCGTAACCCGAAAATTCACCGCGCCTGGAAGATCACGACGCGCGGTTGATCTGGAGAAGCGGCGCACTCGTGTGGCGGTAGTCCCAGGGTGCGCCGCCCCCAATGCTCGGGGCGACGTTTCCCTGACCGAACACGCTTATCGCCCGGTCTTCGGCTCGCGATAGACGTCCAGCAACACCTGATCCAACGTTGCGGCAGCGCCCCATGGACGTGGATGGTTAAGAATCGCAACGACCGCCCAACTGTTGCCGTTGCGGTCCCGGGTGAAGCCCGCAATGGCCCGGACATTGTTCAAAGTGCCGGTCTTGATGTGCGCTTGCCCCTGCATTTCGGTGGTGCGTAGACGTCTGCGCATCGTGCCATCCATGCCGGCGAGGGGTAACGAGCTGATGAACTCCGCCGCGTAGGGGCTGCGCCATGCGGCCCGTAGGATCAACGCCATTTCCCGTGGGCTGATGCGTTCGTCACGAGACAGCCCAGAACCATTCTCAAGTACCAGATGCGGCGCGGTGATTCCCTTGCGCGCGAGCCAGTCGCGAATGACCCGTTGCGCGGCTTTCGAGTCGTCCGCATCTGCGCTGGTGCGGTAGCGCGCGCCGATGCTCAGGAAAAGCTGCTGCGCCATCGTATTGTTGCTGTACTTGTTGATGTCACGAATGATCTCGACGACATCGGGCGAGACGGCGCGCGCGAGCAGACGCGCATCGCTCGGTACGCTTGCCAGGCGATTACGGCCCAACAGGGTACCGCCCAGCTCCTTCCAGATGGCCCGCACCGTGGCCGCGGCATAGCCCGGATGGTCGAGAAGGGCCATGTAGGCTTGCGCGTTGCATCCCTCGGCCAATTTGCCGGTAGCCATGACGGTGACGCCCTCGACGCCACTGACCGGGCTATAGCGGATCTCGGGATATTCGCTGCATTTGCCCGCGGGCAGGGAGGTGATGCGACTTTCGATACGAACACCATCGAGTGTCGGCTCGCTTACCACTCTGACCGTACCGCCTTCGCTGCGCGCGATCATGCGCACGGATTTAAGGTTGACCAGCAGCGAGTCGGGACCGACCAGATACGGCTTGTAGGGGTCGTCACCGTCGTCGTTGAACGGCTTCAACTGCGGGTGCTTGAAATAGCTGCGATCCATGATCAGGTCACCCGTGACCTGACTCACACCGTTGTTTCGAAGATCGCGCATCAGCAGCCAAAGCCGCTCCATGTTCAGCTTGGGGTCGCCGCCGCCCTTGAGGTACAGGTTGCCGTGCAGCACACCGTTCTTGACCTGGCCGTCGGTGTAAAACTCCGTTCGCCACTGATAGGTCGGGCCGAGCAGTTCCAGTGCGGCGAACGTGGTGACGAGCTTCATGGTAGACGCCGGATTAACCGATACATCCGGGTTGATGTAGGTTTCGATGCCGGGCGCAGAGAGTGGCAGGGTCACCACCGACAGTGCGTCGTTGCCTATCTTGGCGGACTTCAACATCTGCTGAACGCTCTCGGGAAGCGTGGCATTCGACGTGGATGTTTGGGCGGGAGCGGAAAGGGGCAGAAGGCCAGCGATGACGAGTAAAAGCAGTCGTTTCATAGGAAAGAATACAAGGCAGGTGAAAGAAATCCGTCCGATAGTTCGAGAGGTAACAGACGGTACGTCGGTAGCGGTGAACGTGTGACGCGCGCCGCATTATGACGATCGATCGTACGTACGCACAGTGCCAGTACGGACACGCAACCGGGAGATCGACGGGCTGCCGTGGCGTATACGCCGCCAGCGCGGTCAGGGAACACGGTTTGGATCGTCGCTGGCGTGGGTTTCACATGGGATAGAACTCCCAGGCTCTCCACTCGTTGCCGCTACAGAAGAGGCGGTCGACGCAAGTATCCGCGCGTCTCGTCGCTCGCCCCATTTCTGGCTGAGGCGATCTGCGATCAGCACCATCGTGAGCGCGATAGCGGCACCATAGACGCCATTTTCCAAGCGCTGCATCGCGAAGTACCAGTCGCGAGACAGCGCTTCTGCGAGAAGCACGAAACACACCAATACCTGGAGAATGTAGGCCGCGTAGCGTCTCGCGAGAAAGGCGCGAGTGGCGTACACCAGCGCCAGGATGACCAATACGAGATGCTGAGGGCTTTGCAGGCTGTGACCAAGCACGGAGACTAAAAGCAGCACGACGAGCGCGACAATTGCGGCACGCAAGGCATTGCGCGCACTGAAGCGTGGGTCCAATTGCAAGACCGCGAAGGTGGCCAGGGTCATCCAGTAGTCTCGAGGGAGCTCGAAAAATGTCGCGATGAGCCCTGCCAGTGCCGTGCTTATGGCCGCGACGGTCGCAAAGAGAACCCAGCGGTAGCGGGGCAGCTGGCGATTGTGCCGTCGCTGAACGCGGGACACCACGCGAAGGCTTGGCAGGTCGGGCCACATGCGCAGGCCATGGATGCCGCGCAGGCCGAAGCCGAGAAACATGACCCAGCAGCCGCCCAATACGAACAACGTGCCTACGGCTAAACCGCTGTGCAGGGCGCCGATTCCATGTTGACCATGGCCTAGGCATAGACAGATCGCCAGGCAAAAGCCAAATTTCCCAGCTTCACGTCCTTGGCGTTGCAGCCATGCGAACACCAAACCGTAAAGGCCGAAAAGCAGCCCGCTTGCAACGGGGTCGCGGTCGCTCCAGAAGCCTATCCCCGCGCTGACTGCACCGAGGCCGACGAGCAGGCACATGTGCAACATACCGAGCCGCTGGAGCGGTTTCGCCAACGCAGCGATGAAGGCGCCGGTCGCTGCCCAGATAAAGCCGCTGTGCCCACTGAACAGCCCGAGGAGCAAAGGGAGCGCGCAACCCAAGGTTGCAATCAGTGCCGGGCCGAAAGCAGGCGTGGCGGGCTGCCAGCCCAGGCGGCGAACGATATGGGAGGGGGTGTAGGCCATGCTTAGGTTGGACTAGAGCGACCGGTCATTTCACGAGCCATTTCGGTTGCGTAACTGTCGGTCATGCCGGCGATGAAGTCGATGACCCTCATGAACGCCTCGTAAAGCGATGCGTCGACGCGTGGGGCGTTGTTGCCAAGAAGGTCGAGGATACGTCGGTTCTTGAAAGAAGGCGAACGCCCGCCATGCTGCTCCAGGGAGGCGCCGCAGAACGCATTGAGCAGGATTTCCAGGGTGGTGTAGGCGCCAATTTCATGCAGGGTCTTGCGCTTGTCCTGGAAGATTTTTTCGCGAGCGATGGACTTTGCGCGCTGTACGCATTGCTTGGCCGGTCCATGCATGTGCTCGACCAGATCGCCTTGCAGTGTTCCAGTCAACAACGCGGTGTGCTGGGCAACGAAGGCGCGCGCCGCAGCATTGGTCAGGTGCTCAATAGCCTTGCCGCGGAGAATCGCAAGCTTACGGCGCCGAGAGTCTTGCGGGCCGAGTTGGCGATAAGTCTCAGGCAAATCATCGCCGACCAGATCGAGCAGCAGCGCTTCGACTTCGGCGTAGGCGAGCAACTCCATCTCCAGGCCATCTTCCAAATCGATCAGCCCGTAACAGATGTCATCCGCCGCCTCCATCAGGTACACCAGTGGATGCCGTGCCCAACGCTGCTCTTCGATGAGGGGAAGGCCGAGTCGTTGGGCAATTTGTTCCAGCAGCGGCAGCTCGCTCTGATAGCAGCCGAACTTGTGCTTCTTATATCCCAAGGCCTCCGCGTGACGCGCAGTCCACGGGTATTTCAAATAGGTGCCCAGGGTCGCGTACGTCAGCCGTGTACCGCCATCGAACTGGTGATATTCCAGCTGCGTAAGGACGCGGAAGCCTTGCGCATTTCCTTCGAAGTTCAGAAAGTCGCCGCGTTGCTCGTCGGTCATGTCGTCCAACCAACCTCGGCGCGCAGCCTGCTGGAACCAATGCCGGATCGCGTCCTCGCCTGAATGGCCGAACGGCGGGTTGCCAATATCGTGCGCCAGGCATGCGGACTGAACGATCACGCCCAGATCGCTAGGCGAGCACCAGTCCGGCAAGTCATCGCGCAACATCTCGGCGACGCGCATACCCAACGAACGGCCTACGCAGCTGACTTCCAGGGAGTGCGTCAGCCGGGTATGGATATGATCGTTGCTCGAAACCGGATGGACCTGTGTCTTGCGTCCGAGTCGCCGGAACGCACCGGAGAAGATGATCCGGTCATGGTCTTTATGGAATGGACTGCGGCCAAGCTCTGCGGTGCTATGGCTGGCTTTGCCGAGCCGTTCTCGCGTTAGAAGTGTATGCCAGTCCAAAACCGGTCCTCGTGACGCAGTGAATACAGGGCTGCCCCGTCAAGTGCGAATCGAGAGAGGGCCGCTAGAGCTTCGTCGCAAAGCACGACTTACGCAAGTAGGCCCGGCAATGCCGGGCCTACTTGTTGGGCGGTCGAGCGAACGCCTTACCTGGGGGATTTGATCTTCAGCACGAGGGGATACGCGGTGATGGCGAGACGGGCCAGCTTGCCCACCTTGCCAAGCCGCTTTCCGAACAACGCGAGAAAAACCGTAGCTGCGCCAATCCACATCGGGCTACCCGCCGATTCCTCGCCGACCTTCGACGAGCGATTGCTGGAGAACAGCAAACTGGTGATGCCAGAAAGCGGATGCCGCACAGGTTGAGAATGATAGAGCAGCTGTTGACGGTACATATCCATACGTAACCGGATTAGATCCTTGCGCATCTTGCGTTCAGCTGAAGTCGACATGGCTTTACTCATGGCAGCAAGCGCTCCCTATTACGTGCCAGTTCTTCCAGCGTAGCGTGGAATGGAGCCTCTCCACGGCGGACCAATTGGATCGCCCGGAAAACGCATGCCAAAAGCCCGAGGCCATACAGCAGGCACAGTCCGAGGACCGCGCTGAGCCGATATTCATCCCAGCAGGCAACTAGGATGGCCGCCGAGGCACCAATGATCACGAGCAAGCCGAAGATCAAGCTGAGCCCCGAGAAGATGAACAGCTGGAACGTCCGCGACTTCTCTTCCTGCAGCTCAATCCCCAACAGTTCCAAGTGGCTCTGAAACAACCCGACGGCGGCGCCGCCGAGACGTTTCAGCGATGGCCTCGGTGCCTCCTGCGATGGCGGAACAGGGCGCTGCGCAGTGATCTCGTCGTCCATCGGGTGCTCCAAAGTCAACGGCGGGAAGACAGCAGACCCAGCAGGAAGCCTACGCCTGCGGCAATGCCCACCGATTGCCACGGATGCGTGACGACATACTCTTCGGTCGCTTGCGCTGCTGCGCGGCCTTGCTCACGCAGGCTCGCTTCTTGTTCCTTCAACGCAGCCTTGGCGCGCTCTAGGTTTTCGTTCAGCTTCACGCGCAGTTCGTCCGCTTGGTCGCCGGCCGCGTTGGCGGTGCGCTTGAGCAACTTCTCAGTGTCGTTCACGAGCGTACGGAACTCCTTGACGAGTGCGTCCTGCGCTTCGTTCAGATTGCGTTTGTGCGCGTCCTTGTCTACGACCGGCTCTTTCAGCGATGCGGCCGTGCCTGGAGTGGTTCCTTCAAGGGGGCTGTTGACGGTCATATTGATCTCCTCAAGTGAATGGTGCCGTAGTGGATGATGCCGCACTGGATCGTCTCATTGAAAAGTTCGAACCTTCCGACACGTTGGAGGTTCCGCCCGTCTTGCTCATAAGGTGCATCGTCGATTGCATTGGACAGTGAGGGGCGGGAACATTGGCACCCTTCGAGCCAAGAGGACGGGATGTGCTGATACAGGGCTACTTCGATTTGCGCTTCGAGCGCGTCCGCGATTCATTCGCGGCCTTGTTCGAGAATCCACAAGAGCGCGGTGCGGCATTGTGCATCCAGGTCAGCGGCGAAACGGTGGTCGATCTCTGGGCGGGGGCGATGGATAGGGATCGCGAAGCGACATGGCGCGAGGACACATTGGTCAACGTGTTTTCTTGCACCAAGCCGTTCGCAGCCGTGGCGCTTCTGCAAGCGGCTGCCGATGGTCGCTTGGATCTGGATGCACCCGTCAGTCGCGTCTGGCCGGAATTTGGGCAGGCCGGCAAAGAGGGGATCACCGCACGCCACTTGCTCAGCCATACCGCTGGGATGCCCGCGATTCACGAATCGCTACCACCAGAAGCCCTATACGATTGGCATCGGGTTACGGTCGCGCTTGCTGGGCAGTCATCCTGGTGGACGCCAGGGGCCGAGCATGGTTATTCGCCGATTACCTATGGATGGACGATCGGTGAGCTTCTCCGGCGTATCGATGACATGGGGCCAGGCAAAGCGGTCGAGGCGCGAGTCTGTCGACCGCTTGGACTCGACTTCCATATTGGCCTTGCCGAGGGGCAGTTCGAACGCGTCGCGCATGTCGGCCGTGCCAAAGGGTGGACGGGAGATGCGGCGGCGCAACGCATGTTGAATGCCATGATGCGCGAGCCGAATTCGCTCAGTACGCGGTCTTTCACCAATCCACCTGGTGTGATGACGAGCACTAACAAGCCTGAATGGCGCGGTCTGGAGCAGGTTGCAGCCAGCGGGCATGGTAACGCTCGAAGCCTGGCTGGTTTCTACGCAGGTCTTTTGAGTGGGGCATTGTTAGATTCGGAAATGCTATCTGAAATGACCCGTGAGCATGCGGTCGGAGACGACCGAACATTATTAACCTCGACGCGTCTCGGCCTAGGGTGCATGCTCGACCAACCCGGGGTAGCCAACGCAACCTACGGCCTCGGCCCAAGGTCCTTCGGGCATCCAGGTGCTGGCGGTTCTACCGGATTCGCCGATCCGGATCTTGATATCGCGTTTGGTTTCGTCACCAACACTTTAGGGCCATATGTGTTGATGGACCCTCGAGCACAAGCGCTGGCCAGGGCCCTTGGTGATTGCCTGGATGTCAGTGCTGCGTAGCGTGCCGACCGAAATGAGGACGACGTCGTTTGTCTACCGTGTTTGAGATTTGAGCAGGACGCGTCGGTTGGTCATCTACCGAGTGATCGGACGATGGATGATGGCGCCTTGCAATACGAAGCATGCCCCAGAGCATTGCGATTGCGACCGCGAACCAGCCTAAAACCATTAATGTGAGCGTCAGGGCGGGACTAATCATGATCTACCTCCGCGTCTTTGCTGCGTATAAGGTAGACCCACGCCGTAGATTTCGGTTTGAGCGTGCTGACCAATGGTAGCGAAGCGGCATCACATCAAAATCTGTGGTCGATTTTTCCCCGCTGCGCTCGACGAGCGGAGCGCACGCGCCTGACAGGTGCGTTTTTGAGCGGCTACACTGGCTTGCAGGACGCATAGAGGAGCAACGCTGATGGATACGTCGACGAGCAATCTGCTCGAAGTGGTTTCCGGTGGAACGGAGACACGCTCAAGCAGGGCATTCATCGACAAGATTTTGCATGCCGTACGCCTCCACTTAGGGATGGATGTTGCGTTCGTATCGCGATTCAGAAACGACGAGCGAGTCTTCACACACGTCGATAGCGTCAGCTCTGGACCCTTGAAACAAGGTGATGTGATGCCGCTGGATGATGGCTACTGCAGTCGTATCACACGTGGTGAATTACCTGAGTTGATTGCTGATACTTCGATGATTTCTGGAGCCCAAGCGCTCCCGGAAACGGCGAACGTCCCGATCGGGGCGCATATCGGCGTACCGATATGCCTCGAAAACGGGCGCCTTTACGGCACGTTTTGCTGCTTTAGTTACAAGCCTGATCTCACGTTGAGCGAGCGTGACCTAGAGATTGTCCGGGTATTCGCCGAACTGATTGCCGACAAGATAGACAGTGAACTGACGCTGACAGACAAGCTGGACGAGAAAGAGGCGCGAATACGTCGAATCATCGCGGCGAACCAGCCAATCGTGTTCTATCAGCCTATCTATTCGCTGGACGACATGCGGATTACGGGGTGGGAGAGTCTTTCTCGTTTTCGGTGCGAGCCGGTTCGAAGCCCGGATGTTTGGTTTCAGGAAGCGGCCGAAGTCGGTTTGGGGAAAGTGCTGGAGTTATGTGCGATCCGTACCGCGCTCAAGGGGCTGACGTTACTACCCGCCAATACCTACGTTTCATTCAATTGCTCCGCCGAGACAATGCTGGACGGTGAGTTGATGCATCTACTCGACCCGGTCCCACTGGATCGGGTCGTGCTGGAAATTACCGAGCATGACGTCGTGGCTGATTATGAGGCGATCGTCAAAGCGCTCGCGCCTCTGCGGAAACGCGGTATGCGGCTGGCTATCGACGATGCAGGCGCGGGTTACTCCAGCCTGCAACACATTCTTGAATTGGATCCTGATCTCATAAAGCTGGACATGAGCCTTGTGCGCGAGATCGATAAGGATTCACGGCGTCGGGCACTAGCCTCCGCATTGATCGCTTTCGCCCGCGAAACCAACACCTTCATCGTCGCAGAAGGTGTGGAAACACCTGAGGAACTTGCCGCATTGCGCGCACTGGGCGCCGATAAAGGACAGGGCAACTTGCTCAGTCGTGCGGTAAACCTGGAGGAGGCATGTCAGTTGCCTAGGCGCTCATTTCAGGGCGGTCAAACATTCAGGTAGTAGGTGTCGATACGTGCGGCATTTCGGATCGGATAAGAATCGACATCTCGCGCGGTCACCGCGGCGGCGTTTTTAGGCTGAACGCGGTGGCAGTGTGTAACTCGTATCCGTAAGCGGGCAAGTGATCACACGTTAGCGTGAACGCTTTTGTAAGTCGCCGTTTCCGTTGCCTCGTTTCCATCGATGCGCCAGCTCCTTGCGCATGATGACGAGTTCACGAGGCGCTCGAATCGTCAGGCGTACGCTGCCGCGCTGGATAGACACCTGGATTTGTAATGGGTGTCTGGCAAGTTGCTCGATACTGATGGCGCGTGTGTCGTCGATGAAAAGCACAATTTCCTCGCCCACGTAGCGACCGAGTGACAGTCCACCGAAAGGCGTGTCGAGCAATGAGTCGACTTCGAGTATGCGCATTCCCGGCGGCGTCTCGACCTTTATGTGCGCCTGATTACGAGTGGCGCTGACAACCTTGATATTGATGCCGGTACGCTGCAAGTCGTGAAGCAAGTCTTGTGGGTCAGTGCGGGGTTCGAGTGTCAAGACGATTGCTTGATTAGTGGAGCGACTACTAACTGACATTCCCATCCGGTGGTTTCATCTCTGCAGAAGGTGTGCAGGCCGGAATACAATGCTCGGCCGAATAATGTGATCTTATTCACATTTTTCGAAAAAAAGGAGGTCTGTTCGGCTAAAACTTTTACATCGTCACATCTAGAAAAGGTTGCACGCTTGATGGGGGCATTGTGCAGGCCCAGTGAGGCTAGTGGTATTTCCTCGCAGATCGTTCCATCGCAATGCAAATGTGGGTCGCAGGTTGCCGCTGAGGCGCCTAGATAATGGCCCAGCGTATTGACCGTTTAGCAGGTTAGCGGCAAAACCTCATGTAATGCTCGAACTTTTGGCTAACGTGTTCTTTCATAGGATGAACGATTCACAACGCGAGGATTTCGGCATGACGACTTTGCCGCTGGTCTATCACCGCAACGGGTATGAGCTGACTCGGGATGAGCATGGCTGGCTCGTACGCCAACACGAGCAGGCTGTAGCGGGACCATTCAGTCAATTTCATGAAGCGGAGCGTGAGGCCAAGGCGTTGCCTTTGACGTCTTGGTTGGGTTTCGGGACTTGCCCCTCCCTGATTGAATCGCCTCCTTCGGATGTCTGATGCGGGTCAACGGAACGGGCGGTGACGCAACGTGACGGTCGCCGGGATATTCCCCGGCCAGTGAGTGTCCGATAGGTAGGCATTGACTACCGTTGCAATGATATTAGCGTTCGGATCGTCATGAGCGCGGGCCGAGTGCTTAGCGTGTCGGTCGTCCACGGCTTAAACAGCGTGGTACTGTGGCGGAGTGTCACGGTTACCGGACCAGTTAGACTAAACCCCCCACGTTGTTTGCCAGTACCAGGCTTGAGAATGAGCTCTTTCGAAGAAATAGTCCTCGTTGTTGAAGATGAACCGCAGATTCTCGCGCTGCTTGTCGACTATCTGCAGGCGCAGGGCTACAGAGTGCTCCCCGCGACCTGCGCCGCTGAGGCCTTCGATGTATTGGCCACCAAGCCCCATCTCGATCTGCTGCTAACCGATTATCGTCTGCCCGACGATGTTTCAGGTGTGCGAATCGCGGAAGCCGCCCTGAAGCTGCGGCCTGACTTGAAAGTCATCTTCATCAGCGGGTATCCGAAGGAAATCCTTGATACCGGTAGCGATTTGGCCAAGCAGGCGCCCGTGCTCGCCAAACCTTTCTCGTTCGAAACCCTGCACGAACAGATCGAACGCCTGTTGAGTTGATGCTGTTGCACATGCCAGCTCTAGGCCTGGCATGTTGGAAAGTTATCAATCAATGGCCGAATCAAACGCCCAGTTTGTCTCGAAGGCTGTAATACCAAGCGCCTAATGCAGACAGTGGTGCCTGGAACCGCTGGCCGCCGGGGAACGGATAATGTGGCAGCTTGGCAAACGCGTCGAAGCGGTCTGTTTGACCGTGTAGAGCCTCAGCCAGAATTCTGCCCGCCAGATGGGTGAACGTGACGCCGTGACCGCTGCATCCCTGTGAGTAATAAATGTTGTCGCCGATTCGCCCTACCTGGGGGAGGCGGGAAAGTGTCATCAGAAAATTCCCCGTCCAAGCGAAATCGATCTTGATGTCTTTCAATTGAGGGAACGTCTTGAGCATTTTGGGGCGAATGATCGCTTCGATGTCGGCGGGATCGCGAGCGCCGTATACGACACCGCCGCCATATATAAGCCGGCGGTCACCCGAAAGGCGGTAGTAGTCCAATAGATAGTTACAGTC
This sequence comes from Pseudomonas matsuisoli, assembly GCF_014647635.1. Lineage (GTDB taxonomy): Bacteria > Pseudomonadota > Gammaproteobacteria > Pseudomonadales > Pseudomonadaceae > Pseudomonas_P > Pseudomonas_P matsuisoli. Next base: position 170,622 of record NZ_BMPO01000003.1, on the reverse strand, counting down.
CTCGACGCAGTAGTCTTGCGGAAGAAGACTGCGGGCCAGCGCCTCGTCCAGTGGCTCGGTAGCGATGACTTGAGTGCCGCAGGGCATGGATTTGGCTGCGAGCTCGGGCACAAGATTGCCCAGATAGGCGTTTCCGGCCACGACCATGAAGCGGGCTTTCACCGAGCCTTTTGCGGTACGTGCAATTGGGCTCGGGCCACGCTGGATGTCGAGCACGGCAGAGTCCTCGAAGATCTGCCCACCGAGACGCTCAACTACTGCCGCTTCGCCAAGCGCCAAATTCAAGGGGTGGATATGGCCGCCGCTCATGTCCAACAGCCCACCTACGTAGGCATCGGTATCGACGACATTGCGGATCGCGGTCCGATCGAGCAGTTCGAGCTGCGTGTTACCGTAGCGTTCCCAAAGCGCTTTCTGAGCTTTCAAGTGTTCCAGCTGGCGATGGGTCAGCGCGGCAAAAACACCGCCGTCCTTCAGGTCGCATTGGATGTCATAACGCTTGACGCGCTCGCGAATGATACGACCGCCTTCGAATGCCATGTGTCCAAGGAGTGCTGCCTGCGCGGGAGGGACCGAACGCTCGATGACGTCGATGTCACGGCTATAACTGTTGACGATCTGCCCGCCATTGCGTCCCGACGCGCCGAATCCGACCTTTGCCGCCTCTAGCACGACTACGCGGAAACCTTTTTCCAGCAGTGAGAGTGCGGTCGATAAACCGGTGTATCCCGCGCCGACGATACAGATGTCAGTTTCAATATCTGCGGTCAGTTCTTCACGTCGAGGCGCGGGGTTCGTTGACGCGGCGTAATAGGACGAAGGATAGCGGTTCGACATTTCATGGCCTGGCGTTGGGTCTTTAATAGCGCTCGATGCTAACCGGTTCATATCACGTGAGCTACAGGCCATGGCGAAGGCCAATTTCAAAAATTCCTTCTTTTCAGTCAGTTACTTGGAAAAAGAGTGTTGACAGTCAATCGATTCTCCGTAAAATGCGCGGCCACGACAGGCACATAGCTCAGTTGGTTAGAGCACCACCTTGACATGGTGGGGGTCGTTGGTTCGAATCCAATTGTGCCTACCAAATAAAGTCTGCTGCTGCAGGCTTGAGAGGCGATCCGAAAGGGTCGCCTTTTTTTGTGCTCGTGTTTCCTGAAACGTTCTGAACGTCGCGTTGGTTAGCGCGTTAGAGATCGCAGTGCAAACGATCCAGTCGGAGGCGGTCATTGCCCAGCTGGATAGCGAAATCCGCTGGCAAGCACTCGAGTCCACCGTTAACGTAGCTGCCGTGGCGGGCTATGGGGAGGTAGCAACGCTGTGTGAGGCGAAAACAACGGATTTGTCAACCGCTCGTCAGCTTCACTTTGCAATCCCTTGCATATTAATGAGTTGCGGCCAGAATCTTATGCAGCATCTTCAAAGCTACTAACCATCCATATCTACAACTGTATTTTTTATAACGGAGCTTGTCTTATGACGCTGTTCAGGACCACAACCGCGCTCTGCTTTTGCGCCTTCGTCACTGGCTGCAGCACGACTGGAGAGGGCGGTTCCTGGTGGCCTTTCAGCAAGAAAGACGAGCCGGTTGCGGAAGTGCCGAAGATTGACGTCAAAGCGACGCAGGCCTGGATGGATACCTATGAGCCGGTCTTGCGCGAAGCGGTCAAGGGCAGCGAGTTGCAACTCGATCGCAAAGAGAACGTTCTGATCGTTACCGCACCCGTCGACAGCTCTTTCAACCCGGATCGTCCTGGCATGCTCATGCCACGGACGCTTGGCCCATTCACTCGTGTCGCCAAGGCCGTGGAAGGCGATACCAAGACCGGCGTTTTGGTCCTGGGCCATGCTGACACCAGCGGCGCCATGGAAACCAATCGTAAGTTGAGCCAGGAGCGCGCTCAGGCCGTTGGTGCGATCTTCCGCCTGAGTGGTCTTCAGCGGGATCGCCTGATGCTCAAGGGGGTCGGTTCGGACAGTCCTCGCGCAGCGAATGACAGTGCGCAAGGCCGCTCGTTGAACCGTCGTGTGGAGATTATCCTGACGCCTCAGGACACGCTTCTTGCCTTGCTGGCGCAATATAGCCAACCGCCAGTGGCCGTAACTCAGGTCGCTGCGGCTGCTCCCGCCGAACAGGTGAAATAACGCCTCACGGCTTACGTCCGACGCCTCGCGGTGGCTCATAGGGCCTCGCGGGGCGTTTTCGTTTTTGGGCATTGGTTTTTGTCGCCGCCGGGTGCGTGGGGTAGCCTATATCGGATTCAGCGTTCCGACAGGTGCTCACGGCTATGCTCGGAACAGCGCTCGCTCATTTCCAGGAGTATCTGCCATGACTACCTCATTGGCCGACATGCGTCGCGACTACACGCGTGAAGGGTTGGACGAATCGCAAGCCCCAGCGGAGCCGCTGGCCCTGTTCCGGCAATGGTTCGCTGATGCGGTGGAGACGGAACAACTTCCCGTCGAGCCGAACGCGGCAACCCTGGCGACCGTGGATGCGGAAGGGCGGCCCCATTGTCGGGTGCTGCTGCTTAAAGCACTGGATGAGCGCGGCTTCACGTTCTTCACCAATTACCAGAGCGCCAAAGGCGATCAACTTTCCGCAAATCCGTTTGCCGCGTTGACGTTTTTCTGGCCGACGCTTGAGCGGCAGGTGCGCATCGAAGGATCGGTGGAAAAAGTCACACCAGCCGAGTCAAACGCCTATTTCCAAGTGCGCCCTTTGGGCAGTCGACTTGGCGCATGGGCGTCACCGCAAAGCCGTGAAATCAACGACCGCCACGTACTCGAGCAGTTGCTTGAGGAAACGCGGCAGCGCTTTGAGGACACGCAGCCCACGTGCCCGCCGCATTGGGGCGGATATCGCCTAGTGCCCGATCTCATCGAGTTTTGGCAGGGTCGTCCGAGCCGGCTGCACGATCGTCTTCAGTATCGCGCTATCCGAGATGCGTGGACGCGTCGTCGTCTAGCGCCTTGATATTCATCTCACAAGACAAACGAGCCAAGACACGGTCACATGTAAAGTGACTCGTTCGACAAGCTCCAAACGTTTCAATGTCTGAACGCAAGGTCACGTTTTTCACTGCCAGAGAGGACATCAGCATGCGTAGTAAATTTTTCGTCGCCGCCTTTGCCGCTTTCGCCGTTACCTTGGGCGGTTGCGTATCGAGCCAATCTGGCGACGTGTACTCACGTGACGAAGCCCGTCAGGTGCAAACCGTTCGGACCGGAACGATTCAGGCACTACGTCCGGTGAAGATCGAAGGAACCAAAACGCCTATCGGTACCGGTGCCGGTGCGGCGATTGGCGGCATCGCCGGTAGCGGTGTAGGGGGCGGTCGTGGCAGCTATGTTGCGGCAATTGTCGGGGCGCTTGCGGGTGGTCTTGCGGGTGCTGCAGCCGAAGAAGGCTACACCCGTTCGGACGGTGTCGAGATCACCGTTCGCGAAGACGACGGCAGCACTCGCGCCTACGTGCAGGAAGTTCAGAAGAACGAGATCTTCCAGGTCGGCGACCGTGTACGTATCTTGACTGTGAACGGTACGAGTCGCGTATCACGCTAAGTCCATAGCAGGGCTCGACAGGCCCGTCCCAAAGGGGCGGGTCGGGTCGCGTAGGTAGCGCGGGAAATGGCCTCCGCTGTCGCTGCAGGATTTGGCAAGGGAATGACTCGACCAGACTGGGCGGCCAGTTTGGTCACTGTTTGCGTCCTGCGCGATTCTCCATGGGTGAAGTAAATGCCATGGCCCGTAGCGAACCGGCGCGGTCCAATCGAAGGCCATTTCTCACAGCAACGCGGCTCGCGACGAAACGCCAACAGGCCTTAGTTCGTCCCCCTCACGACGCGACGCAAGACAAACCGGTTCGGGTGGCATGCTTCCGCCACCGTGCGAGGAATCGGCAACGGTTCGTTTTCGAGCCAGGCGGCGAGCAATTCTCCGCTTAGCGGGGCGGTAATAAGCCCCCGCGAACCATGGGCGGTATTTACATAAAGGCCATCGAGCCACGGGCAAGGCGCATCGGGGACCTGACGCGCATCGCGAGCCAGCGCAGCATATCGTTCCGCGAAGGCATCGTTATCGGCCAGCGGGCCAACGATAGGCAGATAGTCAGGACTGGTGCAGCGATAGGCTACGCGTCCCTCGAGCCTGGGTAGGTCTCCTATCGATCGGCGCAACGGTGGCGAGATTTCTTCCAGCAGATGCAGGTTATGTCGATGCTCGCGCTCGCTCGGCTCAAAGCCTTCGGTATTGAATTCGAAGCTGGCGCCCAGGGTGTGCAGGCCTTCTCTGGCTGGCGCAACGTAGCCCTCTGCGCATACCACTGTTTTCAAACCGTCGGTTTCGGTCGTTCGAGGCACGTAGCTGATCTGCCCCCGAATGCGTTTCAGCGGTAATGCCGCCGTTTGGCAAAATCGGGCGCTGTCGGCAGCGCTGGCAATGATGACGACCGGCGCGCAGATGCTCGTATCCGCCATTGCTACCTGCCAATCGCCACTGTCTTTTCGTGAAAGACTCAGTGCTTCTGTACACGTCCTGACTGTGATGGACGGATGATCGAGCAGTGTTCGGCAAAGCGCGGGGGGATGGACCCAGCCCGCTTCGGGAAAGAAAAGTCCCCCAGCCGCGAGCTCCACGCCCGCGTTGGAGGACGCTGTTTGAGCATCAACCGTCTGCAACAGGCCTGACCTGAAGCGCTCCGCCAGCGCCGCATGGCGGCGCGTCTCCTTGTTGTCGAAAGCAAGTTGCAGCACGCCGCATTCGTCCCACTCTTGGCCTTTGTGCAGTCGCTCCAGCAGTCGGCGGGTGAAGCAGAAGCCGTCTACAACAAGCTTCGTCAGCGACGTGCCATGGGCGGAAAGTTTCAGATAGAGAACGCCTTGCGGATTACCGGACGCTTCCGCGGCGACCGTTGCATGGCGCTCTATCAGCGTGACGCTCCAGCCTCGGTTAGCCAGGCTCCGCGCAGTGGCGCAGCCGGCCAACCCTGCACCGATGACGACCGCTTCGCGCCGCGATGTGAGACGAGTGGGGCGGGCGTACCACGGTTTGTAGGAGTTCTTGGGTGCGCCAGTGAACTGGCCCGCCAACATCTCGCGCTTATGGCCAAAGCCTCGCACCTTGCGCATGGCGAATCCGGCATCCACCAAACCGCGACGTACGAAGCCCGCGCAGGTGAAGGTGGCGAGCGTCGCGCCGGGCGCAGACAGTCGACCTAGTTCGTTGAATAGCTGTGCAGACCACATATCTGGATTCTTCGCGGGCGCGAATCCGTCTAGGAACCAGGCATCGACACGTGCGTCTAGCGCTGGAAAGGCTTCTTGCACATCGTCGACGATCAAAGTCAGCGTCACGCGTCCGTTGTCGAACACGAAGCGCTGAAATCCGGTGTGCACGGCTTGATACTGGCTGAGAAGCTGCCCGCTGAACGCAGCGAGTTCGGGCCATAGGGCCAGCGCCCGCTCCAAATCAGGGCGGGTCAACGGAAAGCATTCCGCGCTGATGAAATGCAGGCGAGCACCGGGCTTCGCGTGCACTTCGAACGCCTGCCATGCGCAAAGAAAGTTTAGTCCCGTGCCGAATCCCGTCTCGCCAATGGTGAATATGTCGTTCGCATGCAATCGCGAAAAGCGTTCGGCCAACGTGTTATGGGAAAGAAATACGTGTCGCGTTTCATCGAGGCCACTTGCTTTGGAGAAATAAATGTCGCCAAAAGCGCGTGACCTCGGTAGGCCGTCACTGTCCCAGTCGATTTCGGCACGTTGGATGTCTGACATTTTTCCTCCTGCTCAGGAGGAGTGATTCTACAGTGCTACGTCGATCATTGCGGACAACGGCTACCTCGCTGTGGTCCAACCCGAAACGTGTACACGAAACGGAGGAAGGGTTTCAATGTTCGAAACCGCTGAAATTGGTCATCGTTTGGACAAAAGTACCTATGAAGCGAAACTGCCAGCCCTACGTTCGGCGCTACTGGAGGCCCAGTACCAACTGAAGCGCGAGGCGCGTTTTCCCGTGATCATCCTGATCAATGGGATCGAAGGCGCGGGGAAGGGCGAGACCGTCAAATTGCTCAACGAATGGATGGATCCACGGCTCATTCTGGTCGAGACGTTCGACATCAAGACGGAAGAGGAGCGGGAGAGGCCACCCGCGTGGCGGTATTGGCGGCGGTTACCTGCCAAAGGCAGGACCGGCGTTTTCTTCGGCAATTGGTATAGCCAAATGCTGCAGAACCGCGTCCATGGCGTCATCAAGAATGCCGAACTGGATCACGCCGTCGACCAGGCGCTCAAGTTCGAACAGATGTTGTGCGACGAGGGCGCACTGATCCTAAAGTTTTGGTTTCATCTCTCCCGCGAGAAGATGTTCGCGCGATTGAAGAGCCTCAAGAACGACCCGCTGCACAGCTGGCGTCTCAGCCCCTTGGATTGGCAACAGTCCAAAACCTACGGGCGTTTCGTCAAACATGGTGAGCGCGTGTTGCGTGCGACGAGCCGCGACCATGCACCATGGCATGTGATCGAGGGCGCGGATGAGCGTTATCGAAGTCTCACGTTCGGCCAATTGCTGCTCGACGGTTTGCAGCATGCATTGGATCGCACCAGCATTCAGCCTGTTCGCCAAGCAGTGCCGCCGATCCCGAGTCTCGATGGACGGAATGTGCTGGACAGCCTCGATCTCACCCAATCCGTCCCGAAGGACGATTACAAACGCCTGCTGACGCATGAACAGGCCCGGCTATCGCGCTTGATGCGCGACAAACGGATGAAGAAACATGCCCTCGTAGCGCTGTTCGAAGGTAACGACGCTGCCGGTAAGGGCAGCGCCATACGTCGTGTATCCGGCGCGCTGGACCCGCGCCAATATCGGATCGTGCCAGTGGCGGCGCCAACCGAGGAAGAGCGTGCGCAGCCCTACCTGTGGCGGTTCTGGCGGCATATTCCCGCCCGCGGGAAGTTCACGGTGTTCGATCGGTCTTGGTACGGACGTGTGCTGGTCGAGCGGGTAGAGGGGTTTTGTTCAACGGCTGAGTGGTTACGGGCGTATAGCGAAATCAACGACTTCGAGGAGCAGCTCCGGGAAGCCGGGGTCGTTGTCGTCAAATTCTGGATGGCGATTGACAAGGACACCCAGCTAGAGCGCTTTAAAGCGCGCGAAGCGACGCGGTTCAAACAGTTCAAGATTACCGAGGAGGACTGGCGCAATCGCGAAAAGTGGGACGACTACGCAACTGCTGTGAATGACATGGTCGATCGTACGAGTACTGCCATCGCGCCGTGGACATTGATTGAGGCGAACGACAAGCGCTTCGCGCGCCTTAAAGTGCTGCGTACGATCAACGATGCTTTGGAGAGGGCGTTGAAAAAGGGATGAACGCAGAAGAGCAGGGCGTGCCCGCCTGCATTGCGTCCAATGAGCGTAATTTATGGTTACCCGCTCAGCCCTGGTGGGAGCGGGACATGCCCGCGATGGATCGGTGCATTCTGCTTGGGCTAGTGCTCGGCCCATTACCAATCGCGAGCATGGCTGGTCGCAGCCCGGCTCGCTCCCACAAGAGTTACCGATAACGATCAGATGTTCCTTATGAATCAACAGGATATCGATTCGTGAATGGCCATTACTGCAGGATCACTCACCCTTGCCCGGTGCGAGCATATCCTCGGCGCGCACCCACGTATCGAACTGCTCGTTCGTCAGGTGGCCTAGCTCCACTGCAGTCTCCCGCAGTGTCTTGCCTTCGGCGTAGGCTTTCTTCGCAATTTCCGCTGCCTTGTCGTAGCCGATATGCGGGTTCAATGCGGTCACCAGCATCAGCCCCCGCTCAAGGTGCGCAGCCATTTGCGCCTCGTCCGCCTCGAGCCCCGCGATGCAGTGCTCATTGAAGTTGCGGCAGCCATCGGCGAGCAGGCGAATCGATTGCAGAACGTTGTGAATGATGACGGGCTTGAAGACGTTCAGCTGCAGGTGCCCCTGACTGGCCGCAAAGCCAACCGTCGCATCGTTCCCCATGACCTGGCACGCCAGCATCGAAAGCGCTTCGCACTGCGTCGGGTTGACCTTGCCCGGCATGATCGAGCTGCCAGGCTCGTTCGCAGGCAGCCGGACTTCCGCAAAACCGGCGCGCGGGCCTGAGCCCAGCAAACGTAGGTCGTTGGCGATTTTCATTAGCGCGACCGCGAGCGTCTTGAGCGCGCCCGAGAAGTGCGTCAGCGGTTCGTGCCCGGACAATGCCGCAAATTTGTTCGGCGCTGAGACCAGCGGCAAACCAGAGAGGGCGGCCAGTTCCGCAGCGATGGCTTCGCTGAAACCCTGTGGTGAATTCAGGCCGGTGCCCACTGCGGTGCCGCCCTGTGCAAGCTCGCAGACCATTGGCAATGAGCCCCTGATTGCACGCTCTGCATAATCGAGCTGGGCAACGAATGCGGACAGCTCCTGGCCAAACGTGACAGGCGTTGCATCCATCATGTGAGTGCGGCCGGTCTTGACCAATTCACTGTACTGCGCGGACTTTGCGGCCAACCCACCGGACAGTTCGGAGATCGCGGGCAACAGCTGCTCATGCACCGCCTTGACGGTCGCGATATGCATGGCGGTTGGGAAACAGTCGTTAGAGCTCTGTCCACGGTTCACGTGATCGTTCGGGTGGACGGGGCTCTTGCCGCCCCGATTATTGCCGGCCAATTCATTGGCCCTGCCAGCGATCACCTCGTTCACGTTCATATTGCTCTGGGTGCCGCTGCCGGTTTGCCAAACCACCAGCGGGAACTGGTCGTTATGCTTGCCGGCCAATATCTCGTCGGCGGCCTGTTCAATGAGTCGTGCGATGTCCGGGGGCAGTGCTCCGGTACGCGCATTGACGCGTGCCGCTGCCTTCTTGATCAACGCAAGTGCATGGGCGACCTGCAGCGGCATCGGCTGTTCGCCAATGGCGAAATTGATCATCGATCGCTGAGTCTGGGCGCCCCAATAGGCGTCTTCCGGTACTTCGATCGGGCCCAGGCTATCGCTTTCTGTACGGCTCATTCGGTGGCTCCCTGACGATTGAAAAATGGAGGTCGAGTCTAACTCGATGATTCGCGAATGAGAAATAGTTGCATCTAAATACTGCCATCTCTCCCGTTAGCTGACCTGCCCGAGGCTTGCGCAGTTGCATGAAAATTCGAACGGCTGACGCGTGGGATGCTTGAGCGTGTGCACGTCGCGGCGCAGAATGGCCGGCCTGTATGTCACTCGGTAAGGAGTTCTCGATGAACCATCGCCCCTTTCTTCTCGCGCTATGCCTACTCGGTGGCAGCACCGGTGCATGGGCCGACGCAAGAAGCCATCAGGCCGAGGCAGAGCGCTTCCTTCAGTTGGCCCAAGCGGACAAGCTGACCGTGCCGGTCTATGCGCAAGTCCAGCAGATGTTCGCGCAGCGCTTCGAGGAAGCCAAAGCGCCAGAATCCAAGAAAGCCACTCTGGAGCGCTATCAGGCGAAAGCCAATACCGCCCTGGACAAGGCGGTTGGTTGGAATCAGATCAAACCCGACATGGTGAAGCTGTACACGACCAATTTTTCCGAGGCCGAGCTTCAGCAATTGATCACCTTCTATCAATCGCCACTTGGCAAGAAGGTCATGCAGCAACTGCCCGCCTTGAACGCCCAGTCCGCGCAGATTGCCCAGGCTCGACTCGAAAAAGCAGTACCTGAAGTTAATGGCTTGATGGAACAGATGAGCAAGGAGCTGGGCGTGCCGGCCCAGAAGCAACCATGAGCATGCGCGAGCGTTTGTTGAATGCGCTGGCAGCGCTGGAGCCCCTGCATCTGGAAGTGCTGGATGAGAGCCATATGCACAGCCGGGGCCAGGAAACGCATTACAAAGCCGTAATCGTAAGCCCTGCATTCGATGGGCTGAACCGGGTGAAGCGCCATCAGAAGGTCTACGCCACACTTGGCGATTTGATGACCCAATTTCATGCGCTGGCGTTACACACCTATACCGCTGCTGAATGGGCCGACCAAGGCGTAGCGCCGGATTCGCCGACCTGCCGTGGCGGCAGCAAGCATGATTTGGCGGGCTGAACGGCGGCAACCCGACCGTCCAATCTGGTTTGCCGGTGTGCATTCGTAGGGTGGAATCCCGAAGGGCTTCCACCGTTCACCGCGTGACGATGTGACCCTAGCGCTCGCTGTCGTGCCAAGTGTGCCCATTACGCTGTAGCAACAGGTTCGCCTGCTCGGGTCCATTGGTGCCGGCGGAGTAGGGCCGGGGTCGCTTGTAGTGTTGCCCCCACCCTTCGATGATCGTATCGACCCAACGCCAGGCCGCTTCCACTTCGTCGCGGCGCATGAAGAGCTTCGAGTCGCCCTCTATTACGTCCAGTAGTAACCGCTCGTAGGCATCCCAGCGGCGTTTGCTTTGCTTGAACGCATTTGCCAGGTTCAGATCGAACTCGACCGGCTCCAGCGACATGCCTTTGCCGGGTCGTTTGGCCATCATCTGAGCGGTGATCCGCTCTTCGGGTTGGATACTGATGAGTAAGCGATTAGCGTGGCCTTCGGTGCCGAACAGGTGGTGAGGCACCGGCTTGAATTGGATAACGATCTCGGACGTTTTCTTCGCCATTCGCTTGCCGGTGCGCAAATAGAACGGAACGCCGGCCCAGCGCCAGTTCTGCACTTCGGCTTGGATCGCCACGAACGTCTCAGTGTCGCTGTCGTTGTCCACGTTTTCTTCGAAGTAATAGGCCGGAACATCGCGCCCGCCGACAGAGCCTTCGGCGTACTGACCGCGCACCGTTTTATCGTAGGTGTCCTGGCCGGTGATAGGTCGTAGCGCCTCCAGCACCTTGAGTTTCTCGTTGCGTACGGCGTCGGCGTTGTAGCTCACCGGTGGCTCCATGGCGACCAGGCAGAGCAGTTGCAGCAGGTGATTTTGCACCATGTCCCGCATGGCGCCTGAACCATCGTAATAACCGCCGCGGGTCTCGACGCCCAGTGTTTCGTTCACCGTGATCTGCACATGGTCAATGAACGCAGCGCGCCAGGTCGGCTCGTACAGCAGATTGGCGAAGCGCAGCGCCATGAGGTTTTGCACGGTTTCCTTACCTAGGTAATGATCGATACGGAAGATACGGGATTCGTCGAATACCTCGCCGATGGCGGCGTTGATGTCGAGCGCCGATTCCAGCGAGTGGCCGAGCGGCTTTTCGAGCACGATGCGCGACTCCGGCCCGGCCAGCCCCGCCTGCGCAAGGTTGCGTGCGATAGGAACGAATAGATTGGGCGCCGTAGCGAGGTAATGGACCATGACCCGGCCCTCGCTGTGCGCGAGCCGTTTGGCGAGGCGGTCGATATCGCTGCTGCGCGACGCATCGATGGACAAGTAGTTAAGGCGTGAAACGAAGCTGCGCCACGCCTGGGTGTCGAGATCAGCGGCCGCGATGTGCGCATGACAATGGCGCTCCACCAGCGCTTCGAACGCCGCATCATCGAGTTCTCGGCGTGCCAGGCAGAAGATCCGCGTGTCTGCCGGCAGGCGCTCGTCGTTGTGCAAGTGATAGAGCGCAGGCAGCAGTTTATGCAGGGACAAATCGCCCGTACCGCCGAAGACGAGAATGTCGCAGGTGGTTGCTATCGTAAGACGCGTCACGAAACCTCCGAGGGCTATTTCCAGTCATTTCTGGTGTCGATGAGTCGCTCCAGAGCGCGGCCTCGCTCCTGGCAGCTTCTACGAAAATGGCACTTTATCGATAGGCGTCCGAGCTGATATTCACGGCTCGTGTACCCGATCAATCGACCGCAAGTACGCCCTGCAGTGCCACGGATAGCGCTGTAACGCGTTAAGGGCGGTCTTTTTTAGGTATGAACGTCGGCATGTAGTATAACTACACGATCGCTACAGGCCCTTGGCCCCACAGGTAGCATCGCCGAGTCAGACACCGTGAATCTGCTACAGCACATCGCCCAATCCCGCCACCTACTCCGCAAGTCCGAACTCAAGGTTGCTGACCACGTGCTGGCGGATGCGCCTTCAGTCATGCACAGCTCGATGGCTGATCTGGCGCATGTCGTAGGGGTCAGCGAACCTACCATCGTCCGCTTCTGTCGTGCGATTGGTTGCGTTGGATTCCAGGATCTCAAGCTCAAATTGGCGCAGAGCCTGGCTGCCGGGGCAAGCTTTGGGCAGTTCGCCATTCACGAAGACGATGCGGTCGTGGACTTCAGCATGAAGATCATCGACACCACGCTTCACACACTGATGGCGATTCGCGAAAAGCTCGATACGACAGCGCTTGAGCGCGCTATCGATGTGTGCCGCCAGGCCGAGCGCATCGAGTTCTACGGTTTCGGCGCGTCTGGAGCGGTGGCAGCTGACGCCCAGCACAAGTTCTTCCGCCTATTGCTCAACGCCGCGGCGTATTCCGATCCGCATATGCAGGCGATGTCTGCGGTAACCCTCAAGCCTACCGATGTCGCTGTGTGTATTTCTCAATCCGGGCGCTCCAAGGACCTGCTGACAACGGCGCACTTGGTGCGGGAAGTCGGTGCAAATTTGATCACGTTATGCCCAGGACAAACGCCGTTGGCGGATTTGGCGACAGTCAACTTGGCCATCGACGTGCAGGAGGACACGGAGATCTATACGCCGTTGACCTCGCGCATTGCGCATCTCGTCGTAATCGATGTGCTGGCCATGGGCGTCGCGATGGCGCGCGGGCCAAATCTCGTCAATCACCTGAAGAGCGTCAAGCGCAGCCTCCGTGGCTTGAGGCTCTCGCCAAAGTCGATCAGGACGATCGACGAATAGCGTCCTGGTACTGCGGCCGGTTCACGTCTTCTTCACAGTCCTGGCATCGATCTGTCATACGTCTCACCGATGCTGAAGGTCCTGCTTATGTGGAGAGACGTCATGTCAGACCTATTCGCATCCAAACCCGTTGCTCGCCTGGATGATGAGCGCAAAGCGCGCCGCAAGATGGAAGACCAGCGCCGCATGGCATTCCGTCGAGCCATCGAGAGCTACGCCGAGCAGCGCCAGCTGCAACACGAGCTGGCCGATTACCCTGATCTGGTCGTTGCCAATTACCAAGCAGTATCGAACCATGGCCGTTATGCCGGTGCAGCGCAACGCTGATCTGGGCCCGCACAGGGCTTTTCCAGCGTAAGCGGGCCGCCTGCGGCACCGGAAGCGCCTCGATAGCCTGCAAGCGATGATCGCTGTAAATGCGCCCGCGGCTAAGCATCGCCGCTTTCTTGATACGCTCGCTGCGCCATGACGCAAAGTTCGTAACATTCTAAAAAGGCCGCACGTTTACATGCGGCCTTTTCCGTTCACGCAGCTGTGATACAACCTTCCTTTTTCCTTCGTCCGCTGCGACGCCACCGGACGTGGGCTACCCGTAAAGAGTGTCAGGTCAGGGGGCTGTGTCGAACTCGCCCGACAGCGCTGTGTCGATGACTTTTCCAAGGGAAATCCGGATCGCGCGGCCATTCATGGGTCGGGCGCCGTGCCGCAGCGGGATCAAACCCGCTTGATCGGGACCGGTCCTGCTGATCGTTAAAGGAATGATGAATGCCGCGTGTTCGTATGATTTTGTTTATCGTCGTGCTGACAGCTGTCATCGCCGGCGTTTATTTCTGGATAACGCGTGAGCCTCAGCCCACGAGCGCGGCGGATACGTCAGTGCCCGTAGAGGTTGCACGCGTCGAGCGACGCGACGTGCCCATGCTGATCCGCTCGCTCGGATTTGTCCGCGCATTGCGCAGTATCGACATACGTCCCCAAGTCGGCGGCATGTTAGTGGAACTGCCGGCTACCGAGGGGAAAGTGGTCAAGCGCGGTGATCTACTCGCGCGCATCGACGACCGCGCAATCCTGGCAAGTCTGCGCCAGGCGGAAGCCGAACGAAACGTTACGCGGGCAGAGCTGAACATTGCGCGTTTGGACCTGAAACGATACGAGAACCTCGTGCGCGATCGTGCTGCGCCGGCCCAGACGCTCGACCAGCAAAAAGCGTTGGTCGCACAGTTGGAGGCGACCTTGGCAACCCGCGAGGCCACAGTGGCGGCAGCGCAGGTTCAGATGAGCTATACCCGGATCGTTTCCCCTACCGATGGCCGGGTTGGTATCCGTAACGCCTATGAAGGCAGTGTGGTCAGCACCAACGACACCACCGGACTGTTCTCGGTTGTGCAGACACAGCCCATCAGCGTCGAGGCCAGCCTGCCGCAGTCGCGACTGCCCGAATTGCAACGCATGCTGGCACGGCCTGAAGGTGCACGGGTGCAGGCATTCGCACAGGATGGCGGTCAGCCCATAGCCGAAGGGCGGCTGACATTGATCGACAACCGGGTTGCGGTGGATTCCGGCACCATCCGCGTGCGCGCCCATTTCGATAACGACGACGAACGCCTGTGGCCCGACCAATCGGTCCTCGTCACCCTTGAGGCCGAGGTGCTAGAAGGCGCACTCGTGGTGCCTTCACGGGCCTTGCGACAGGGTAGCAACGGCCCATTCGTCTGGCTGGTCACGGATGGAAGGGCGGTCACTAAGGCCGTTCACGTTCGTCATCAAACGGACGATATTGCCGTGATCGATAACGTCGAAGTGGGCGATGAAGTCGTCGTCGATGGGCAGGCGCGCCTGCGTCCGGGCGTAGCCGTCTCGCGTGTCGGCGATGAGTCCGTGGCGGAGCCCGGCGCATGAGAACGCGCGGTTTCTATGCGACCTGCATCGAGCATCCGATCGGCACGATACTGTTGTGCATCGCCTTGATCTTGTGCGGTGTGATCGCGTTCACCCGACTTCCGCTCGCACCCTTGCCTGAGGTGGACGCGCCCACGATCCGTGTGTCCGCGGATCTGCCGGGCGCCAGCGCTGAAACCATGGCGTCGTCGGTCGCCACGCCATTGGAAGTTCAGTTCAGTTCCATTCCAGGATTGGCCGACATCTCCTCGACCAGCTCGCTTGGCGAAGTGGAGATCACCCTGGAATTTCAGCTCGACAAGAATATCGATGCCGCAGCGCAAGAGGTTCAGGCTGCGATCAATTCCGCGTCGTCGCGTTTGCCCTCGGATCTTCCCGAGCTGCCGACATGGCGCAAGATCAATCCAGCGGATTCGCCGATCCTGATCTTGGCCGTCAGCTCCGAGACCCTTTCGCCTCAAGAAGTGAGCGATTACGCCGAGGCTTCGTTGGCGCGGCAATTGAGCCAGATCGAAGGCGTCGGCGAGATCCGTACGAACGGTTTGCGCCGTCCGGCTATTCGGGTGCAGGCGCGACCGGAGCTGCTGGTGGCCGCTGGCGTTACGCTCGCGGATATTCGCGCGGCGGTGCAGAGCGCCAGTGGCAATCAACCGGTTGGCGCTATTGTCGGTCAGCATCGACTCGCGACATTGGAGAGCAATGGGCAGTTGTTCACCGAGGAGGATTACGCCGACCTCGTCATCGCTTACCGCAATGGTGCGGCCGTGCGATTGGGCGATGTTGCACGTGTAAGCGAGGGTGTTGAAAACGAATACAGCGAGGCCACACCGAACGGTAAACCAGGGGTAGCCCTTGTGGTGCGGCGTCAGCCAGGCGCCAATATCGTGAGCACCGCGGAAGCGGTCGTGGCGGCGCTACCGCAGCTGACGGCGGGCTTGCCAGCCGACCTCCAGGTGGAGGTGCTCAACGACCGCACCCGAACGATTCGTGCCTCGCTCCATGAAGCCGAGGTCACGCTGATCATCGCGGTCGTGCTCGTGATCGGTGTGATGGCCCTGTTCCTGCGGCAATGGTCGGCGACGGTCGTCGTCTTCTCGGTGCTGCTCACTTCCGTGGTCGGAACCTGTGCGTTGATGTACCTGCTGGGGCTATCGCTGAACAACTTGACGCTGGTGGCGATCATCATTTCCGTGGGATTCATCGTCGACGATGCGATCGTCGTGGTGGAGAACATTCACCGTCATCTCGAAGCGGGGAAAGGGCGGGTGGAAGCGGCACTGACGGGTATTCGCGAAATCGGATTCACGGTCGTGTCCATTAGCCTGTCGCTGGTTGCGGTGTTCATTCCGCTCTTCTTCATGAGCGGCTATGTCGGCTTGCTGTTTCAAGAGTTCGCATTGAGCGCGGCGTCAGCAATCTTCATTTCGGTCGTGGTCTGCCTGACCCTCGCACCGGCCCTGTGTGCGTTGATCATGGATCGCCCGGCGCATCACGCCGGTCCAGGGCCAGTCATGCGGCGAGTCCTAGGTGGCTACGAGCGCGCACTTGTCTGGGCGCTCGACCACCAGCGGACGACATTCGCCGTATTCCTTGGCTGCGTCGCGTTGAGCGTCGCCGGCTTCATCTTCATTCCCAAAGGGTTCTTCCCGCTGCAGGACACCGGTTTCGTGCTGGGCACCACGCAGGCGTCGGCAGATGTGTCCTATGCCGCCATGAAGGAGAAACACCGGCAGCTCAACGCGATACTCACGAGTGATCCGGATGTGATCGCCTTTAATAGCGATGTCGGTAACGACGGCACCTACAGTACGGGGGGCTTGGCTATCGTGTTGAGCGATCCCGATACGCGCAGCGCGACGGTCGAAGACATCATCGATCGTCTGCGCCCTCAATTCGCGAAGATCCCCGACCTTCAAGTCAGCCTTCGGGCATCGCAGGACATCAACATCGGCTCGCGTGCATCGCGTGCGCAATACCAGTACGTCCTCCGGGCGAACTCGCTGGACGATCTGGCGACATGGACGGATCGACTGACGGACGCGCTACGTGAGCATTCGCTGTTTACCGACGTGAGTAACGATCTGCTGTTCGATGCGACCACGCTGCCGCTGCATATCGACCGGGCCGCGGCGTCGCGCTACGGCTTCAACGCCTCTGACATCGACAACGCGCTCTATGACGCCTTCGGTCAGCGGCAGATCAATGAGATTCAGACCGAGTCGAATCAGTACCAAGTCATCCTCGAGCTCAGCAGGGACCAACGCCAGCAAGCGCAAAGTCTCGATTTGTTCCAGTTGCGCTCACCCACCACCGGGCAGTTGGTTCCACTCGGCAGCTTCGTGACCGTCCAGCCCGGCAAGGCAGCACCGGTCTCGATCAATCACAGCAGCATGCTGCCGTCGGCGAATCTGTCATTCAATCTCACCGGTGGTGCCGCGTTGGGCGACGCCGTGGACGCCTTGCACCAGATCCAACGTGACATCGGCATGCCGGGTGAGATTGGCGGGACGTTCCAGGGGTCGGCTCAGGCGTTCCAGCAGACGCTGGCCTCACAGCCATGGCTGATTCTGGCGGCGCTCGTGGCCGTCTACATCATTCTGGGCGTGTTGTACGAAAGCCTCGTCCATCCACTCACGATCCTGTCCACCATCCCTTCGGCGGGCATTGGCGCGCTGCTGCTGCTTTGGCTTTGGGGGCTTACGTTCTCGGTCATGGCGCTGGTCGGATTGATTCTGTTGATTGGGATCGTCAAAAAGAACGGCATCCTGCTGATCGATTTTGCGCTGGCTGCGCAACGGGAGCAGGGCCTGACGCCGCGTGAGGCGATCCACCAGGCGTGCATGACGCGTTTCCGTCCCATCTTGATGACAACGCTGGCAGCGGCGCTGGGGGCTTTCCCTCTCATGCTCGCCTTCGGTACCGGTTCCGAGTTACGTGAACCGCTCGGGGTCGCGGTGGTGGGTGGCTTGATGTTCAGCCAATTGCTAACGCTGCTTACGACGCCGGTGATTTACCTGATGATGGACCGTCATTTCGCGAAAACCCGGCCACACGCCGCAGAGCCGGCAGGGGCGGGCGCATGATCAAACGGATGCTCTCATTGATCTGCGTCGTGCTGGTGGTGACCGGTTGCGCGGGCCGCTCCGAGCCGTTACCGCCCGCGCTACCGGATGAAGCGGTCGCGCAATTGCCACAGCGGTGGTGGGAAGACTTCGAGGATGACGCGCTCGACCGGCTCGTTTCCCTGGCGCTGGCCGACAATCTCGATCTTGCCGCCGCGACCGAGCGAATCCGCGAACTGCGCGCTAACCGACGACAAGCCTCGAGTCAGCTAATGCCCTCGGTGGCGATCAGCGGCAGCCACGAAAATGGGCGGAGCGCGAGCGACGGTCACGATGAAGATTATTTCTACGGGCTCGATCTTGCCTGGGAACTGGACCTGTTCGGGCGTCTGCGCGCCCTGAGCCGTGCGGCGGAAGCCGAGGGGCAAGCTGCGGTAGCGGATTACCGGGCCTTGCGCGTCAGCCTCATCGCAGACGTTGCCGGCGCCTACTTGGACTATCGCCTGGCCCAGCGGGAGGAACGCATCGCGCGGCGTTCTGCGGACTCTCAAGCCGAGACGGCGCGCATCACGCGTATACGGTTCGAACAGGGCACTGCCAGCGGCTTCGATGTCGAGCGCTTCACTGCGCAGGTGGATATCACGCGCGCCGCCATACCTGTCGCGCGGGAGCGCGCGGCCAATGCGCGTTACACCCTCGCGTACCTGCTCAACCGCGAGCAAACCGAGATCGATGCAATTCTCGCAGGGCCCGTCGTCACGTCTGACCTACCTGGAGACGAACGACTCCTGGCGCTGCTCGACCTGCCTGCTGCAAGCCTACGTAGCCGACCGGATGTACGCGCCGCGGAATGGCGCATGTTGCTCGCCGATGAGGAATTGAATGCAGCGCGCGCCTTGCGCTTTCCGCAGCTCACGCTGGGCGGGCTGGTCGGCTTCGAACAGGGGACGAGCCCCGCCGCGTGGTCATTGACGGGGCAGATCCTGCAACCGTTGGTGGACTTCGGACAGATTCGCGCGACCATCGAAGCCAGCGACGCACGTCAGCGGCAGGCGATGCTGGCGTATCAGTCGTCATTGATCGGCGCGCTACGAGAGACCCGCAGCGCCATTGCTTCCTACGCGCAAGGTCTGGAGCGCCAAAGGCTCTTGGGCAGAGCGGTGAGTGCTTCGATGAATGCGACCGAACTCGCGCGTCGTCAATACGATTCGGGCACTGTTTCGCTGATCGAAGTGCTCGATGCCGAACGCACCCTTTTCGACGCGCAACTCAGCGAAGTACAGGCTTCGACGGATGTCATGCTGCGCTGGGTGCAGATCTATCGCACGCTCGGGCTGGCACCCACGCCAGGGCACCTCTAAAAACTACCTGCGTCGCCATCGCTGCGTTAAAAACAGGCTCGGAATGCTCGTTTACACGAGTAAACTCCGCTCCCTCGCCTGTTTTTTCGGGGGCGCCGAGCCCTTGCGCTGACTGCCTCGCCTACGTTTTTAGAGATGCCCGCCCGAGAATGATAAGGCCGACGCGCCGAATTGATCGGCGCGGTCTACCAAGCGGCGCTGGACGCTTGTTGTAATGCCTCGTCTCGCTGTCGCCGCGCATATTTGAGGCGCTGGGGAGGCTTCCGCGATAAGGAACAATGATAATGATCACCGCCTTCGCCTTATGTGTCTTTCTGTTAGCTGGCGTAGTGAAAGGCGTGGTAGGCATGGGGCTTCCCACCATTGCCATCGGCTTGCTGGTCCTGGCGATGACCCCGGTCGAGGCGTCGGCGCTCCTGCTCATCCCATCGATGGTGACCAATCTCTGGCAACTGTTCGCTGGGCCCTCGCCATGGGCCCTATGCCAACGCCTGTGGTCGATGATGGTGGCCCTGTTCATCGGCGTATTGCTGACGAGCCAATGGCTCGTAGGGTCCGGCAGCGGTTGGATACCGGCAGTGCTGGGTACCATCCTGATTCTCTACGGACTTCTGGGGCTCTCGGCGGTGCGCTTTTCCGTTGCGCCGGGCAAAGAGACCGTTCTCTCACCGGTGATGGGGTTCGTGACTGGGCTGGTCACTGGCCTAACGGGGGTTTTCGCCATCCCGGCGGTGCCGTATCTACAGGCACTCGGGTTACGCAAGGAAGACCTCATCCAAGCGCTCGGCCTTTCTTTTACGGTAGCGACGGTCGCCCTCGGCGTCGGCATCTGGCTGCACGGTGGGTTGCAGCAGCTTGACCCGCTATGGTCATGCCTGATGCTTGTTCCAGCGCTCTTGGGAATGTGGCTAGGGCAATGGGTGCGTAGTCGGCTCAGTGAAACCCTGTTCCGCCGCGTGTTCTTCTTAGGGCTGATCGCATTGGGCGCGCACTCGCTCTTTCGCGCTATCGGGTGAAATTACGTTTGCAGGCAGCAAGAGCGATCGCCAGCAAGCTGGTCGCAGCCCGGCTGGCATCCTACAGATGCGTAGAACCGAGTATTGGCTTATGTAGGAGCCAGCTTGCTGGCGATCGCTTTTATTACCCGCGTTTCCCAAAATCCGTAAGGGTGACTACCCCCTTCAGCCGCCCGCATACGGGGGGACTCGTTGCCTACCTACGCGCCGAACGATCGCGGAGATACTCGACCACCTCATCCTGCGTGCCTGCAAACTCGATGCGGTCCGCTTTGCTCTCCCGTTGATAGGCGTACATCGGATCGTAGTACTCCTCCAACAAGCCAGCGATCCAGGTGCGGTGTAGATCGGTATTCCCTGAGCGGTTCTGTTCATCCAGAGCCGTCTGCATGGCGACGTGCAGGCGGTGATGGCGTTCGCCGCCCAGGCGTTTCTGAATGTTCTTCAGGCTTTGCAGCATGCGTTCGGCAAAACGCTCGAAACCCTGTTCACCATGCAGCGCCTGGAACTCCGCATGGAGATCGACGACATAGTCCCGCAGGATGCGCTCAACGCGACCGTCCAACGAATCTTCCAGCCATACCATCGGGAATTGCTGCATACCTTGATGCAGCGACAGCGGCAATGAACAGGCACCGATCAGGCGGCTTTCATCTTCCAAGACGAAATGACCGAGCCCAGCATCCCGCCTTTTCAGCAAGTCGATCGCCAGGCGATTCTCAAAGTCGATTTGCGCAGGTTGGGGCAGGGCACGCTTGCCGAAGCTAGAGCCCCGGTGATTAGCGTGCTCTTCCAGATCCACAGCATTGGGCAATCGCGCCAGCACATCGGTCTTGCCGGTGCCGGTCATCCCACCCACGACGACGAAATCACACTCGGCGACGGCTGCGTCCAGCGTATCCACCAGGAAGGTGCGCATGGCCTTGTAGCCACCAACGACGCGGGGGTATTCGATACCCGCTTCGGTTTTCAGCCATTGCTGGGCAATCTGCGAACGCAGCCCGCCACGGAAGCAATACATGTAGCCATCCGGGTTGGCCTTTGCGAACGCCGCCCAGGCTTCGATACGGGCGGCCTTGAGCTTGCCAGCGACAAGCGAGTGCCCCAGTTCGATGGCCGCCTGCTGCCCATGAAGCTTGTAGCAGGTGCCCACCTTTTGCCGCTCCACGTCGGTCATGAGTGGCAGGTTGGTAGCTTCGGGGAATGCGCCTTTGGCGAATTCGACCGGTGCTCGGGTATCCAGCAACGGCACATCGCCCAAAAAGAGCTCACGGTAATGATCGATATCAGCGCGCATCAACGGACCTCGACGGCGTGCTGCTGTCGGTCGACGATCCGGCCAATGGGCGATAGGTCCAGACCCAGTTCACGGGCACACGCCAGAAACGCATCACGTCCCTCTGGCGCGACCGCGACGAGCAAACCGCCACTGGTTTGCGGGTCGCACAGCAACTGCCGCTGCGCCTCGTTCAGCGGGGCGATACGCTCGCCGTAGCTTTCGAAATTACGTCCGGTGCCGCCCGGCGCGCAGCCTTCGGCCAGGTAGTGATCGATACCTGGCAAGCGCGGCACGCAGGCGTAGTCAAGCTCCGCCGTGACGCCGGCGCCGTCGGCCATCTCCACCAGGTGACCAAGCAGTCCGAAACCGGTGACGTCGGTCATGGCTTTGACGCCTTCGAGCTTGCCGAAGCGGCTTCCGGGCTTGTTCAACGTGCACATCCAATCTCGAGCGACGCCAACGTCTTCCGGGCGCAATTTGGCTTTCTTCTCAGCGGTGGTCAGGATGCCGATGCCCAGCGGCTTGGTGAGGTACAGCTCGCAACCCACGGTAGCGGTGTCGTTGCGCTTGAGTGCTTGCTTGTCCACCACGCCCGTCACGGCCAAGCCGAAGATGGGTTCCGGTGCATCGATGGAATGCCCGCCAGCGAGGGGGATTCCAGCCTCATCGCAGACCGCGCGCCCGCCACGAATGACCTCGCGCGCCACTTCCGGAGGCAGTACGTTGACTGGCCAGCCGAGAATTGCGATCGCCATCAATGGGTCGCCGCCCATGGCGTAGATATCACTGATGGCATTCGTGGCAGCGATGCGGCCGAAGTCGTAGGGATCATCGACGATCGGCATGAAGAAATCGGTGGTGGACACCACCCCACGCGTCTCGTCCAGCGCATAGACAGCCGCATCGTCGCGTGACGCGTTGCCGACCCAGAGGCGCGGGTCGAGGTTCTGCGCACCGCTGCCCGCCAGGATCGTATCCAGCACCTTCGGCGATATCTTGCAGCCGCATCCCGCACCGTGGCTGTACTGGGTCAAGCGGATCGGTTCACTCATGGCAGGCACCTCGCGATTTGCAGATGGGAGCGGATTCTAGGGGTATTGGTGCTGGCGAGCGAGTCGGGCCCGATGTGTAACGAGTATGGGGTGGTGCAGTGCCTACGCCGATACAGGACGCCCGTCGTCCCGGTCGTGCACTTTTTCGCCCAGGGCATACGTGGCCTTGATGACGCGGTCGTCGCCCAGTGTGATCAGTGCAAACAGCCGTTCGGCGATGCTTCGGGCGTGTTGCAGCCGGAAGCCGAGCAAAGGCGTGGCCTGGTAGTCGAGCACGATAAAATCCGCTTCCTTGCCCGCCTCGAAGTTACCGATGCGGTCATCCAGATACAGCGCGCGGGCGCTGCCCAACGTCGCGAGGTAGAGCGCTTTGAACGGGTCCAGATTCTGACCTTTAAGCTGCATCACTTTGTAGGCTTCGCTCAGCGAACGGAGTTGTGAAAAGCTGGTGCCGCCGCCTACATCAGTGCCCAGGCCGACTCGAATGCCATGCGTTTCGGCCTGTTCAAGGTCGAAAAGTCCGCTGCCAAGGAAGAGGTTGGACGTCGGGCAGAAGGCGACCGCCGATCCTGTTTCGCCAAGACGCGCGCATTCGGCGTCGCACAAGTGAACGCCGTGCGCGAAGACGGCGCGAGGGCCGATCAGGTTGTGGTGGTCATACACGTCGAGATAGCCACTGCGTTCGGGAAAAAGCGCTTTCACCCAATCGATTTCCTGCACATTTTCCGAAAGGTGCGTGTGCATGTATAAGCCGGGGTAGTCATGGAACAAGGTGCCGGCCAAGGCAAGCTGCTCAGGCGAGCTGGTTGGCGCAAAACGTGGCGTCACGGCATAGGCCAGTCGGCCTTTACCGTGCCAGCGCTCGATCAGCGCCCGGCTTTCGGCATCACCTGATTCGGCGGTGTCGGTAAGGTAGTCCGGCGCGTTGCGATCCATCAGCACCTTACCCGCGATCATGCGCAGGCGGCGTTCCAAGGCCGCTTCGAAGAAGGCATCGACCGATTGCGGATGAACCGTGCCGAACACGAGCGCTGTGGTGGTGCCGTTACGCAGTAGCTCATCGAGAAAGACCTTCGCTGTCTTGGCTGCGTGATCTCGGTCATGAAAGGCGCCTTCGGCAGGGAAGGTGTACGTGTTGAGCCAGTCGAGCAACTGTGCGCCGTAAGAGGCAATCATGCCGGTCTGCGGGTAGTGGATGTGAGTATCGATGAAGCCAGGCGTGATCAGCGCGTTCGGAAATTCGGTAATGTCGACGCCGTTTAGATCTTGCAGCAGTGCTTGCGCATCTCCCACGCGGACGACATGCCCATCTTCAACCAGCAAAAGCCCATCTTCGAAGTAGCGATAGGACGCATCGCTGCCGACGTCTCTCGGGTTAGCGATACTGTGGATCAGGGCTGAGCGGTAGGCTTTGACAGGCATGGTGAACTCTATGGGTGAAGCGGTGGAAAGGCGGGGCGCACGGATAACGCTTTTTTTGTAGGAGCCCACCGGGCTGCGATCAGCTTGTGGGCGATCATCGATCAATCAGACGCGTAGGCGTCTATTCGGGCGCAAATCGCCCACAAGTGGGCTCCTACATGCGAGTGCCGCGCCCTTGTGGAATGCGCTGGATATGGCCGGGCATCACGAATATCGGCGAATGTAGGATTCGGTCTCCTGAGCGTCAATGAAACCTGCCTTTGATGGTTGATTCTTTCACTGTGCGTTGCGCAGCGCTGCCTCGTGCATTGGAGGAAAGCGGTCGCGTTGTTAAACTCCCGCGCGTTGCGCACTTTGCCCGCTGACGCCCCGTCCGCGCGGGCTTCCATTCAAGGACCCCGATGACATTCGCCGTGCTGGTGTTTTGGCCGTATTCGTTGATACCTGCTCCAGGTGAACGCTCCGCATGCGTCTGAAAAGCATCAAGCTCGCCGGCTTCAAGTCCTTCGTCGATCCGACCACGGTCAATTTCCCCAGCAATATGGCCGCCGTGGTAGGCCCAAACGGGTGTGGGAAGTCGAACATCATCGATGCCGTGCGTTGGGTCATGGGCGAAAGCTCGGCGAAGAACCTGCGCGGCGAGTCCATGACGGACGTTATCTTCAACGGCTCGAATACGCGCAAGCCCGTGACGCAGGCCAGCATTGAGCTGATCTTCGATAATTCTGACAACACGTTGACTGGCGAGTACGCCGCCTATGCGGAGATATCTATCCGCCGCCGCGTGACGCGTGATGCGCAGAACACTTATTTCCTGAACGGCGTGAAATGCCGCCGCCGCGATATCACCGACATCTTTCTCGGCACCGGGCTTGGACCGCGCAGCTACTCGATCATCGAGCAGGGCATGATCTCCAAGCTCATCGAAGCCAAGCCGGAAGACCTGCGTAATTTCATCGAGGAAGCAGCCGGTATCTCCAAGTACAAGGAGCGCCGCCGTGAGACTGAAAACCGTATCCGCCGGACCCAGGAAAACCTCGCCCGCCTGGAAGACCTGCGCGAGGAACTGGAACGCCAAATCGAGCGGCTACACCGGCAGGCTCAGGCCGCTGAAAAGTATCAGGAATACAAAGCCGAAGAACGCCAGCTCAAAGCGCAGCTTTCGGCACTGCGCTGGCGTGCGCTGGATGAAGTCGCCACTCAGCGCGAGAAGGTGATTGGCGATCAGGAAGTCGCGATGGAGGCGCTGGTGGCGGAGCAGCGCAACGCCGACGCGGGGATCGAGCGACTACGCGATGGGCACCATACGTTGTCCGAACGATTCAATCTCGTGCAGGGGCGCTTCTACTCGGTCGGCGGCGATATCGCGCGGGTCGAACAAAGTATTCAGCACGGTCAGCAGCGGCTGCGGCAGTTGCAGGACGACCTGCGCGAAGCGGAAAAGGCCCGTCTGGAAACCGAATCACATTTGGGCCATGACCGCACCCTGCTTGCGACGCTTGCCGAAGAGCTGGACATGCTCGCCCCGGAAAGCGAATTGGCCCAGGCCGCCGCCGAAGAATCGGCCATCGGGCTGGAAGACGCCGAAGCCTCGATGCACGACTGGCAAGAGCGCTGGGATGCATTCACGCAGCAAAGCGCGGAGCCGCGTCGTATTGCCGAAGTGCAGCAAGCGCGGATCCTGCAATTGGAGCAAACGCTTGAACGCGCGACCGAACGTGAGCGGCGTTTGCAGGATGAGCTGGCGCTGCTTGCGGCGGACCCGGAAGACGCCGCTATCCAGGAATTGAACGAAGCGCTTGCGGAAATCGAGATAACGCTCGAAGACGGCCAGGCGGCTGAAGCAGAGGTTGCCGACGCACTCGAGCAGGCCCGCGACGCACTGCAGGGGGCGAGCACCGTCCAGCAGCACGCTCAGGGCGAGTTGCAACGATTAAACGGACGGATCGCCTCGCTGGAAGCCTTGCAGCAAGCGGCACTCGACCCGGGTGCCGGGGTGTCGGCCTGGTTGTCCGAGCATGAATTGGCAGATCAACCGCGCCTGGCGGAAGGGTTGCGTGTCGAATCGGGCTGGGAGCTCGCCGTGGAAACGGTACTGGCCGCCGATCTGCAAGCCGTCATCGTGGAGTCGTTCGATGAAGTCGCGGTGCGTGGCTTCGATCAGGGCGATCTGCGTCTGGTGCGGCGGGGCCAACCCGCTGTCTCGACGGCAGGCTCGCTGCTAGAGAAGGTCGAAAGTGAGATCGATCTATCGCCTTGGCTGAGCCACGTGAGCGTCGTCGAGTCACTGGATGATGCGCTTGCGCGTCGGGCGAGCCTGCGCGCGGGGGAAACAGTTGTCAGTCGCGACGGTTACTGGGTCGGCCCCAACTTCTTGCGCGTGAAGCGCGCGAGTGCGGCGGAGTCGGGATTGTTGGCGCGTGCTCAGGAGCTTGAGCAGCTGGCAGACGAACGCGCGGCTTGCGAGGTGCGCCTTCGAACAGCCGGGGAACAGGTCGAGAACGGTAGCCAGCGTATTCGCGAGCTGGAAGGGGCACGGGAAGCGCTTCGCCGGCAGGCGCAGGCCGATGCCCGTCAACAGGCCGAATTGAACGCGCAGCTGTCCGCGCAACAGGCGAAGGTCGAACAACTGACCTTACGGCGGCGACGTTTGGACGAGGAAGTCGTCGAGCTTGCCGAACAGCGGGAATTGGAAACCGAACAACTCGGCGAGGCGCGTTTGCAGCTGCAGGACGCATTGGATGCGATGTCCTCCGACACCGAAAAGCGCGAGCAGCTGATGAGCGAGCGCGATCGGTTGCGTGAGTGTCTGGATTCGGTTCGACAAGAAGCGCGACAACAGAAGGACCAGCTCAACGCGCTGGCGGTCAGGCAGAGTTCGCTGCGCGCCCAGCATGACTCGACGCGACAGGCGCTGGAGCGCCTTGAATCGCAATTCGAGCGTGCGGTCGAGCGCCGTGAACAGCTCACGCTGAACCTGGAAGAAGGTGAGGCACCGCTCGAAGAACTGCGCATGAAGCTCGAAGCGCTCCTGGAGAGTCGGCTGGCGGTCGAAGAGGAACTACGCGAAGCCCGCACGGCCATGGAAGACGCCGACCGCGAGCTGCGCGACGTGGAAAAACGCCGCACGAGCGCGGAACAGCAAGCGCACCTGCTGCGCAGCCAGCTGGAACAGCAGCGGCTGGACTGGCAAGGCGTGAGCGTTCGCCGCGCCGGCCTTCGCGAGCAATTGCAAACCGACGGTTTCGATCTGCAAGGGGTGATCGACACCCTGCCCGACGGGGCGACCGAGGCGGGTTGGGAAGAGGCGTTGGAGCGTGTCGCGGCGCGTATCGCAAGGCTTGGCCCGATCAACCTGGCCGCGATTGACGAGTACCAGCAGCAATCCGAGCGCAAACGTTACCTCGACACGCAAAACGCAGACTTAGTCGACGCCCTCGAAACGCTGGAAAACGTGATCCGCAAGATCGACCGTGAAACACGTAATCGCTTCAAGGAAACCTTCGAGCAGATCAACGCTGGCCTACAAGCTTTGTTTCCAAAGGTATTTGGCGGCGGCAGCGCCTATCTGGAACTAACCGGCGAAGATCTACTCGATACCGGGGTGGCAATCATGGCGCGCCCGCCGGGCAAGAAGAACAGCACCATTCATCTGCTTTCGGGCGGGGAAAAGGCGCTCACCGCGCTGGCGTTGGTTTTTGCCATCTTTCAGCTCAATCCCGCACCGTTCTGCATGCTCGATGAGGTCGACGCACCGCTGGACGATGCGAACGTGGGTCGCTATGCGCGACTGGTTAAAGAGATGTCGGAGAAGGTGCAATTCATCTATATCACTCACAACAAAATCGCGATGGAAATGGCCGATCAACTAATGGGCGTGACCATGCATGAGCCGGGTTGCTCGAGGCTGGTTGCGGTCGATGTCGAGGAGGCCGTTGCGTTAGCGGAAGCCTGATGCAACAGAGCGGTGCAAAATTGCCGTTCGTCGTGATAGCTTAGGGCGCTAATTTTTACGTGCGGCATGTCACAACCGACGGGAGGTCGGGGCAACGCACTTTTTCAAAGGGCAGGATGCTCTTCGTCACCTTCATTATTTTCAGGTCAAGGGTAGAGAGACTTCATGGAAATCGGTCTGCGCGAATGGCTGATCGTCATCGGGATCATCGTTATTGCTGGCATTCTCTTCGATGGCTGGCGCCGCATGCGGGGCAGCAGAGGAAAACTCAAATTCAAGCTCGACCGTAATCTTTCGAACTTGCCCGACGACGACTCGGACCCCGAGGTCTTGGGGCCAGCGCGGACCATTCCGGACGCGCAGCAGGAGCCGAGCGTCGGTGATGAGGACGATCTCGCCATCAGCGCGCCTGCCAAGGAAACGTCAAGCAAAAAGCGCAAGGCCGAACCTCGGCAGCGCGATCTTGACCTGGATGTTCATGACGACATCCCGATGACCGAGATGGACGAACCTCACGACGCCAACGAAGACGCCGCATTCGAAGAAGTGCTGGTGATCAACGTCGTCTCGCGTGATCCCGATGGTTTCAAGGGACCGGCGTTGCTGCAGAACATCCTCGAGAGCGGCTTGCGCTTCGGCAAGATGGACATTTTCCATCGCCACGAAAGCATGGCCGGCAACGGTGAAGTTCTGTTCTCCATGGCCAACGGTGTGAAGCCAGGCACGTTCGATCTGGATGACATCGACCTGTTCAGCACTCGCGCAGTGAGCTTCTTCCTCGGGCTGCCAGGCCCACGCCATCCCAAGCAGGCGTTCGATGTCATGGTGGCGGCGGCACGCAAGCTGTCTAGCGAACTCAACGGTGAACTGAAGGACGACCAACGCAGCGTACTGACCGCGCAGACGATCGAGCACTACCGCCAGCGAATCGTCGAGTTCGAGCGCCGCAACCTGACGCTCAAACGCTGATCGATCATCGAAGTACCGTTCCGCGACCTCTAGCGTGCGGAACCTGTCATAGAGAGAGCAGCCCATTTGGCTGCTCTCTTTGTTTGTGAGAGTGGAAAACATGACTGACGCACAGACCGCCGCCGAGCGTATCGCCGAATTACGCAGCGAAATCGAACACCACAACTATCGCTATTACGTACTGGACGAGCCAAATGTTCCAGACGCGGAATACGATCGGCTGTTTCGTGAGTTACGTGCGTTGGAAGAAGAGCATCCCCAGCTGGTGACGCCGGAATCGCCGACGCAGCGGGTCGGTGGTGAGGCGCTGACGGTGTTCGGCACGGTAAAGCATGAAGTGCCGATGCTGAGTCTGGGTAACGCGTTCGAGGAGCAGGACCTCGTCGATTTTGCGCGACGGGTACGTGAAGGCCTGGATCTACCCGCTGGCGATCTGTTCGGAGATGGCGGCAAGGTCGAATACAGCTGCGAACCCAAGCTCGACGGGCTTGCCGTTAGTCTGCTGTACGAGAATGGGCAACTGGTGCGCGGCGCGACGCGTGGCGATGGCACCACGGGTGAGGACATCACCGCCAACGTCCGTACCATTCGTAATATCCCACTCAAGCTCCATGGCACGGGATGGCCGCCAGTGCTGGAAGTGCGCGGTGAGATATTCATGTCCAAGGCCGGTTTTGAGAAGCTTAATGCACGCCAAGCGGAGTTGGGCGGCAAGACCTTCGCCAACCCGCGCAACGCAGCGGCTGGCAGCCTTCGCCAGTTGGATTCGAAGATCACGGCGAGCCGCCCCTTGGAGCTTTGTTCATACGGTGTTGGTCGCAGCGACGGCGAGCTGCCGAAGACGCATTACGATCTGTTGCAGGCGCTGAAGAAATGGGGACTCCCCATTAGCCGCGAGTTGAAAAAGGCTAACGATATCCAGGCATGCCTCGACTATTACCGGGATATCGGCGCGCGCCGGGATGAACTCCCCTACGAAATCGATGGTGTGGTGTTCAAGGTCAATGACATCGGCCAGCAACGCGAGCTCGGATTTCGGGCGCGTGAGCCACGCTGGGCGATTGCACATAAGTTTCCCGCGCGCGAGGAGGTCACCGAGCTGCTGGATGTCGAGTTCCAGGTTGGGCGCACGGGGGCGATCACGCCGGTTGCACGTCTTCAACCTGTCCAGGTCGCCGGTGTCACGGTCTCCAATGCAACGCTGCACAATATGGACGAGGTCGCGCGGTTGGGTGTGATGATCGGCGATACGGTGATCGTCCGGCGTGCCGGCGATGTTATCCCGCAGATCCTCGGTGTTATCGCGGATCGGCGACCCAGCGATGCGCGCGAGGTCCATGTGCCCGAACGATGCCCAGTCTGCGGTTCTGACGTCGAGCGCACGCAGCTGATCAAACGCAGCAAAGGACGTGAGACCGTCAGCGAAGGGTCGATCTATCGCTGTGTCGGCCGTCTTGCCTGCCAGGCGCAGCTCAAGCAGGCGATCATTCACTTCGTGTCGCGCCGCGCCATGGATATCGATGGGTTGGGTGACAAGATCGTCGAGCAGTTGGTGGACCGAGAGTTGGTGAGATCGCCCGCGGACCTCTACACCCTGACCTACGAGCAGGTGTTCGACCTCGAGGGGTTTGCCGACCTGTCGACGAAAAATCTGCTTGCGTCCATCGACAACAGTCGTAAGCCCACGCTGGCGCGTTTCGTCTACGCGTTGGGCATCCCCGAAGTGGGGGAGGAGACAGCCAAGCTGCTCGCACGGTCGCTGGGTAATCTCGAGCGTATATCGCGAGCCCTGCCGGAGGTGCTGACGTATCTGCCGGACGTCGGCAATGAGGTTGCCTATGAGATACACCGCTTCTTTTCCGACGAGCACAACCAGACCGTTATCCGCCAATTACTGGAGCGCGGCGTCGCGTTGCAGGACGAAGGCGGCGTCCACCCGGAATATGCCGCCAGTACCACCCTGGCTGGCTTTCTCGGCAAGCTCGACATCCCCTATGTGGCGGTGACCGGCGCAAAGAATCTGGCAGAACGCTTCAAATCGCTCGACGCCCTTATCGAGGCCGACTGGCTCGACCTCAGCGCCATGAAAGGCGTTAACGAGCGCGCCAAGCGTGCGGTAAGGGAATTCTTCGAAGACCCGGACCGCAGCGCCAAGTCCAGAGCGATCGAAGCGCAGCTCCGTGAATTCGGCATGCATTGGGAAAGCGAGCGCAAGAAGGTCGAGGGATTGCCCCTGACAGGGCAGACCTGG
Organism: Pseudomonas matsuisoli; assembly: GCF_014647635.1. Taxonomy (GTDB): domain Bacteria; phylum Pseudomonadota; class Gammaproteobacteria; order Pseudomonadales; family Pseudomonadaceae; genus Pseudomonas_P; species Pseudomonas_P matsuisoli. The sequence goes on along the minus strand of NZ_BMPO01000003.1, from coordinate 139,565 downwards.
GTGCTTACTGGCACTTTGGAAGCGATGAGCCGCGACGTCGCCAAGGAGCGCCTTGAAGCGCTGGGCGCGAAGGTTGCCGGATCGGTCTCAGCGAAAACAAACTGCGTCGTGGCCGGCCCTGGCGCGGGGTCCAAGCTGGCTAAAGCGAGTGAGCTCGGGGTGAAAGTGCTGGATGAAAATGCCTTCATCGCAGCGCTGGATGCGATGTCGTAGTTCTGCACTTGCTATTTGTAGGAGCCCGCCGGGCTGCGACCAGCTTGCGGGCGATCGCTTTTGTGTTCTGGCTTCGGCACGCTGTCACATGCTGACAACGGGGCGAGCGATACTCGCCTTCGCGACTAAAGTCGCCCCCAACAGGGATAGGATGCACTCGTTGTGACTGATATGAGCAGCGAGATTCATTCCGGCTTTTGTAGGAGCTAGCTTGCTGGCGATCGCTTTTGTGTTCTGGCTTCGGCACGCTGTCACAGGCTGACAACGGGGCGAGCGATGCTCGCCTTCGCGACTAAAGCGGATGGCCGCCCCGCCGTCCCTACAAAAGCGGCACAGCAGGCCGCCATTCGGGCGAGCGCGTAGGGTGGATTAGCTGCCCGGCGCCGTAATCCACCGTCCACCTCGATAGAGCGGCTGACCGCCTGTGTCGCGTCGTCGTTGAAAAGCCATCCAACACCCTGGCGTCCTATTTGCTTGCCATGAACCCTTTGTTAATGGCAAGAGGGCGTGGCATGCAGACGCTCAATCTGCGTCAAATCGAAGTCTTCCGTGCCGTGATGATCGCGGGGTCGATCAGTGGGGCGTCGAAGTTATTGCTGATCTCCCAGCCTGCTGTCAGCCGCATGCTGTCGCATGCTGAAGCGCGCATTGGTTTCCAGCTGTTCGAGCGCCACAAGGGGCGACTCTTCCCTTCGCCCGAAGCCCGCCGGTTGTTTCACGATGTCGAGTCCGTCTACCGGGATGTTCAGCGGGTCAATACGACGCTCTACGACATCGTGCAGCAGCGGCAGGGCATGCTGCGCATCGTGAGCAGCCCCAGTTTGGGGCACTGGCTGGTGCCTGAAGCGATCGGTGCCTTTCATCGAAGCCACCCCGAAGTGCGTATCCACCTCGAATGTTTGCCCCACACGGTGTTACGCGATCGGCTGCTCGATCGACAAGCTGACGTGGGTATCTCGCTTTTCCCGATCGATCATCCCAACCTTGTCGTGGACCCCCTCAGCGAAATCGGTCTGCGCGTCATCTGTCCCGCCGAGGATCCGTTGACCAGTATCGAACGTGATCGATTGCCGGCGATGTTGGCGACGTCACCCATGGTTGGCTACCCACCGGGCACGCCGTTTTACGGTCTGATGCGTCCGGCGTTCGAAAGGATCGGCGTACCGTTTCGCCCTCTGCTGGAGGTCGACTCGCCTTACCACGCGTGCACGTTCGTACGGAACGGCACCGGCTTTTCGATGGTGGATGAGATATCGCTGCGCGCGTCGGACACGTCGGCCGTAGCGGTGCTGCCCCTTCTGCAAACCGAGCGCTTGCGCATGAGCCTCGTCCATTTGGGTTTGGAACCCTTGGCTCAATTGACCCGTGCGTTCGTGGCGGCGCTCGAAGCCACACTCGTCCGTAATGCACTCGTACCGGTGCCATAACCGCGTGTTAAGGAAGGCCCACGAATTGGCATACGACAGACACCGGCAGCCTTTTCCAGAATGTCCCCACGTACACGACGATAGCGGTGGAAAGGCATGAGAGAGATCATGATTGGCGGCGCGCAGCTTGGCGCCATCCAGAAACACGACTCACGAGAGTCGGTGGTCGCACGCATGCTTGCCTTGTTGGAACAGGCGAAAGACCGCGGTTGCGAGCTCGTAGTGTTTCCCGAGCTGGCGCTGACAACGTTCTTCCCGCGGTGGTACATGGAAGACCAAGCCGAAGTCGATGTTTGGTTCGAGCAGGAAATGCCCAATGCCGCGACCCAGCCGTTGTTCGATTTCGCCCGTACCCACCGCATCGCGATCTCGTTCGGCTACGCCGAGCGCACCCCTGAAGGCCGTTATTTCAATACCTCGATCCTGACCGATCGCACCGGAACGATCGTCGGTAAATACCGCAAGGTTCACCTGCCCGGTCATGCCGAGTTCGATCCAGAGCGTGACTTCCAGCACCTCGAGAAGCGCTATTTCGAGCCGGGCGATCTGGGTTTTCCCACTTGGGAGAACGAGGGGGCGGTCATGGGGATGTGCATCTGCAACGATCGACGTTGGCCGGAGACCTACCGGGTAATGGGCTTGCAAGGCGTGGAATTGGTGACACTCGGCTACAACACCCCCTCGGTCAATGCCCAGAACCGTGGCGAGGGTGAAGCGCATCGACTCTTCCATTCGCAGCTGGTGATGCAGGCCGGTGCCTATCAAAACGCCACCTGGGTGGTCGGCGTGGCCAAGGCAGGGGTCGAGGACGGCTTTCCACTGATGGGCGGCTCCGTGATTATCGACCCCAATGGCTTCGTGGTTGCGCAAGCGGACACCCAAGGCGACGAACTCATCAGCCATCGTTGCGACATGGACCTTTGTACCTTCGGCAAGACCACCATCTTCGACTTCAAACGCCATCGCCGGATCGAGCACTACGGCATCATCACTCGCCAGACCGGCGCCGAGCGACCGGCTTGAGCCACTGCAAGGAATGCTGAGCATGCGCACTGTCTATCTCAATGGCGACTATGTCGCCGAGCAGGATGCGAAGGTATCGATCTTCGATCGGGGCTTCATGTTCGGTGACGGCATCTATGAAGTGACTGCGGTCATCGACGGACAACTGATCGATTTCCCCGGGCACATGCAACGCTTGCGTCGCTCCCTTGGTGAGATTGGCATGACGATGCCGCTCGACGAGGACGGCCTGGCGCGCATCCACCATCATCTGATCGAAGACAACGCCTTGCGCGAAGGGCTGGTGTACCTGCAGGTCACACGCGGTACCCAGGATCGAAATTTCCTTTACCCGTCGACCGATACGCCGCAGACGCTGGTGCTCTACACGCAGGCGAAAGCGGTGATCGATAGCCCCTTGGCGAAACGGGGCCTAACGCTCATCAGCGTGCCCGACCTGCGCTGGCAGCGCAGCGACATCAAGACGACCCAATTGCTGTATGCCTGTATGGCCAAGGAAATGGCCAAGGCCGAGGGCGCCGATGATGCCTGGTTGGTGCGAGATGGCGCCGTCACTGAAGGCAGTTCCAATAACGCATTCATCGTTACCCGGGACGGCGCGGTGGTCACCCGCGAGTTGTCTCGGGCCCTTTTGCCAGGAATCACCCGCGGGGTATTGCTGGATCTGATCGAGCGCGACGGGCTACGCCTGGAAGAAAGACCGTTCACCCTGGAAGAGGCGTACGCCGCCGCAGAGGCCTTTGTCACGTCTTCGACTTCCTTCGTGTACCCGGTGGTGAACCTCGATGGCCGCGCCATAGGCAATGGCTCTCCCGGACCTATCACCCAGCGGCTTCGCCAACGCTATATCGATCGTGTGCATGACTTGATCCATTAGGGTCTGTTCCCGCCACGAACTCGGAAACACCGCCTCCAGAAGCGGTAGGCCGATGCGTTTTTCTCGAACCCTGCCGAACACTTACCGACAAGGATCGATACGCCATGATTGCATTCCCGCTCCGTCACGATACTCGCCGTGCGCTCGCGCGCCTGGCATTACCGCTTGGCTTTATCGCTGGACTGGCATTACCTTGCGCTGCCACTGCACAAACGACCCTGCATGCCGTCATGTCGTCGTCTCTGCGCGCCCTGGACCCGATTGCCACCACCGCGCAGATCACCCGTAACCATGGCTACATGATCTACGACACGTTGATCGGCATGGACGAGCACTTCGAGCCGAAGCCGCAGATGGCGGATTGGACTGTGTCCGACGACAAGCTCACGTATACCTTCACATTGCGTGAGGGCCTGAAGTGGCACGATGGTGCTCCGGTCACCGCCAAGGATTGCTTGGCATCGCTGAAACGCTGGGCGGATTACGACGTCGGCGGCCAGATGATGATGGATTACGTGCAGCGCCTGGAGGCGACCGACGACCGAACCCTCGTGCTGACGCTCGCCAAGCCTTACGGGTATGTTCTGCAACTGCTGGCGAAGCCGTCTTCGGTCGCCGCCTTCATGATGCCGGAGCGTGTCGCGACCCTGCCCAAAGGTAAACCCATCACCGACTACACGGGCTCGGGCCCGTTCGTTTTCAACGCGGGCGAGTTCGATCCTGGCAACCGCGTCGTCTATGAGCGCTTCGCCGACTACGTGCCTCGGCAGGAGCCCGCGAGTGGTACTTCGGGCGGCAAGGTGGCGAAGGTGGATCGCGTCGAGTGGATCAACATGCCCGACCGCATGACCGCCATCAACGCGCTGTCTTCCGGTGACATCGATTTCATCGAGCAACTGCCTATCGACCTCTTGCCAGTCGTGGAAGCCAACCCCGAACTGAAGACCGGTATTCTCAGCTCCTTGGGCTACATGACCGGGGGGCGGATGAATTTCCTGTATCCGCCGTTCGACAATCCAGAGATCCGTCGCGCTGCGATGCTGGCGATGAATCAGGAAGACGTGCTGAACGCTTTGGTCGGCAACCCCGAGTACTTCCGCAAATGCGCCTCGGTGTTTGGTTGCGGTACGCAGCTGGAAACCCAGGAGGGTGGCGACGCCTTGCTCGAAGGCGGGCACGGGGACGAGGCTCGCGCGCTGTTGAAGAAGGCGGGATACGACGGTACGCCCGTCGTAATAATGCAGCCGACCGACGTTCCGAGCCAGGCGCCACAACCTGTGGTCGTGGCCGATGCGTTACGCAAGGTCGGGTTCAACGTCGACCTGCAGCCAATGGACTGGCAAACGCTGGTCTCCAAGCGTGCCAGTACGGCGGAGCCCTCAAAGGGCGGTTGGAATCTGTTCTTCACCTACTGGAACGCGGAGACGATCTGGAACCCCGTCGTGAATCCCATGTTGGGTGGTGGCGGCAAGGAGAAAGCGTGGTTTGGCTGGCCCACCGACCCGGAAATGGATGCGCTGCGCACGAAGTTCGCCACCTCGATCGGTGAGGCGGAGCAGAAGGCGGTCGCAGTGGATATCCAGAAGCGTGCTATGTCTCAGGTCAGCTACGTCCCGCTGGGCATGTATTCGGACGTCTCGGCGTGGAGCGGGCAGCTGTCCGGCCTGATGAAAGGCCCGTCCACGGTGTTCTGGAATGTCGAGAAGAGCGAGTGACGTCATGACTGCCGATCTTCTATTCAAGGGCGTCCAGGTCATCGATGGCACGGGCGGGCCGAGTTATGTCGCGGATGTCGCCGTCGTAGACGACCGCATCGTCGCGATCGGTGCCCTTGGCGGCAGCACCGCCCGGCGGATCATAGAGGGCGAAGGGCGGTGCCTGATGCCGGGGTTCATCGACGTTCATACCCACGACGACACCCATGTCATTCGGCATCCGGACATGTTGCCGAAGATCTCCCAGGGAGTGACTACCGTCATCGTCGGCAATTGCGGTATCAGCGCGTCACCGGTGTCACTGCCCGGCGCGCCGCCGGATCCGATGAACCTGCTCGGCGATCGACTGGCGTTCGTCTATCCCGCCTTCAGTGACTATGTCGCTGCGGTGGAAGCCGCGCAGCCCTGTGTCAACGTCGCGGCCTTGATTGGGCATACGGCGTTGCGCGCCAATGTCATGGACCGCTTCGATCGGGAGGCCAGCCCAGGCGAGTTGGCCGATATGAGCGAAAAGCTCAAGCGGGCACTGGATGAAGGGGCGCTCGGGCTCAGCAGTGGATTGGCCTATACCAACGCGCGCCAAGCACCGACTGCAGAGGTCCAGCAACTCGTCGATATCGTCGGGTGTGAGGGCGCGACCTACACCACGCATATGCGCAACGAGCATGCTGGCCTGCTGGATTCCCTGACGGAGTCATTCGATACGGCGCGCAAGGCACGTGCGAATCTGGTCATCTCTCATCTCAAGTGTGCCGGGCTCGGGAATTGGGGCAGGGCGCCGCTCGCGTTGGCGTCCCTGGAGGCCGCCGCGCGCCAGCAACCCTGCAATTGCGATTGCTATCCCTATGCTGCCAGCTCGACAACCCTCGATGGCTGGCGGGTCGAGCCCGGTATGACGATCTATATCACCTGGTCCGAGCCGCACCCGGAGATGGCGCGCAAGACCCTCGACGCTATCGCCGAGGAATGGAATGTCACCGCCCTGGAAGCCTGCGAGCGTTTACGGCCGGCCGGGGCGATCTATCACATGATGAGTGAAGACGATGTGCGCCTGATCCTGGGCCACCCCTTGTCGATGGTGGGCTCGGATGGGCTGCCGGGCGACCCGAATCCTCATCCCCGGCTATGGGGCACTTTTCCTCGGGTGCTGGCCCACTATTGCCGCGATCTCGGGTTATTCGATTTGCCAGAAGCGGTACGCAAAATGACCGGCCTTTCCGCATCGCGCTTTCGTCTGCAAGATCGCGGCGAAATTCGCGCGGGCGCGTTTGCCGACCTTGTATTGGTGGATATGGCGCGGATCGAGGATGTCGCCACCTACGCCGACCCCCAGCGCACGGCGCCAGGAATCGATCTGGTCGTGGTCAACGGTGAAGTGGCCTACGAACACGGACGTTCGGTGGGCCGCAGCGGTCGCCTGCTGAAACGCCAAAGCAGGAGAGCAGCCTGATGCACGTGGTTGTCATCGGCGCGGGTGTCATTGGGTTGACCAGTGCCTGGTATCTCGCGCGTGAAGGCGTGCAGGTCACGCTGGTCGATCGGCACGCCGACGTGGCTCAGGAAACGAGTTTCGCCAACGGCGGGCAACTCAGTTACAGCTACGTCGCGCCGCTGGCCGACCCCGCCGTACTGCCGAAATTGCCACAGTGGCTGCTCAAGGCCGATTCGCCGCTACGGTTTCGCCCGCGGCTCGACCCTTTGCAGTGGCGCTGGTGTCTGGCGTTTCTGCGTGCCTGCACGTCGCTAAAGGTTCGCCAGACGATAGGCGAAATGATGAGCCTATCCTTGCGCAGTCGGGCGCTGATGGACACACTTTTAGATGAGCATCCATTCCCGTTCGATCTACGCCGTACCGGGAAGCTGGTGGCCTATCGCAACGCAAGTGCGTTGTCTGCCGCGCGACCGTTGGTAGAGATGCAGCGCACGTTGGGAGCCGACCAGCACGTTCTCGACCAGCAGCAATGCCTCGAGCTGGAGCCTGCGTTGGCGGATATCAGCGATCAACTCGCGGGTGGAATCTATACGCCATCCGAAGCCACCGGTGATTGCCGTGCATTCTGCGAAGGCCTGCTGGCAAGACTGCGTGCGCGGGACAATGTTCATTGTCGTCTGGGCGTTGACGTACTCGCGATGGATGCATCCGGTACGCGGGTGAATGGGATACGCACCGACCAAGGTCTGTTGGAGGCGGATGCGTACGTCATCGCAACAGGAATGGACAGCGTGCGACTCGCGCGCCCGCTCGGGCTCCACCTGCCGCTGTACGCATTGCGCGGATACAGCCTGACCGCGACGCCTGCGGACGATATGCGATCGCCGGCGCTGAGCGTGACCGATGCTGCACGCAAGATCGTGTTCGCCCCATTGGGAAATCGACTGCGGATCGCGGCCATGGTGGATATGGGCGTAGGCGACGCTTCGATCGATGCGACGCGGATTGCGCTGCTCAAGCGCCAGGTCGCGGAAACCTTCCCGCGATTGGACCTGACCGCGGCGGTGCCATGGGCAGGGTTGCGGCCAAGCACTGCGAGCAGCAAGCCGATCATCGATCGTGCCGGTCGATTTCAGAATCTCTGGCTCAATGTCGGTCATGGCGCACTCGGGTTTACCCTGGCCTGTGCCAGCGCGGAGCATCTGACGTCGCGGATGCTCGGGCAGTCCCCCGCCGTTGAGGGGCATCCATTCGCACTGGCAGGTGCGTGAACCCTGTAGTTATAAGCAAGTTCGTTATCGATATAAAAACGGCGGTTGAAAGTCGTTATGCTCGCGCCCCGTTTCGATTGGTGTTCAGGGGTAGTGATGGAAGTCGGTGCAGTAGCGTTTATCGTCGCGGGTTTGCTGGTAGGGTTCATCGTCGGCATGACCGGTGTAGGCGGTGGATCGTTAATGACGCCTATCCTGCTTTGGTTCGGCGTGAACCCCGCAGCGGCGGTTGGCACTGACTTGCTGTACGCCGCGATCACCAAAGCCGGTGGCGTGTGGGTCCATCAGAAGAACCGCAACATCGATTGGGCGATTACCGGCTGGCTTGCACTGGGAAGCGTGCCTGCGGCGGGGCTTACCCTGTTGTTCCTCAAAAGTCTGGACTCCAGCCCGGACGCGACTAACGCAGTCATCAAGCATGCGTTGGGCGTCGTGCTCGTCCTCACGGCGCTGGCGATCTTCTTCAAGAAACGCCTATTGGCGTTTGCGGGAAAGCAGGCGGGCGAGGGCTACACGGTAAAACCAACGACGCTCAATGCGCTGACAGTGGTAACCGGCGTCGTACTGGGTGTGATGGTGACGCTGACCTCGATCGGCGCCGGTGCACTGGGAACGGTCGCGCTGTTCGTGCTGTACCCGTTGCTATTGACGCGCCGTCTAGTGGGGACCGAGATCGCCCATGCCGTGCCATTGACCCTCGTCGCGGGTCTTGGACATGCCAGCATGGGCAATATGGATTGGTCGATCCTCGCCTATCTGCTCATGGGCTCGCTGCCCGGCATCTATTTTGGCAGTCACCTGTCGGGACGCGTCTCTGACGACCTACTGCGTCCATGCCTTGCCTTGATGCTCCTGGTGATCGGCTACAAGCTGGTGCTGTGAACCGCCGTCGAGCCTTCCCGCTTCAACAGCTGCTTGCAGCGGTTGGACAGATGCACCACGCGCAGATGCTTGCCTGCCTTGTCGTAGCGATCGCGTAGCGTCTTCAACGCGGCAATCGCCGAGTAGTCGACGAAGCTCAAGTGGCTGCAATCCAGCGTCACCACCTCAGGATCGGTCGCCGGCTCGAAGGTTTCCAGAAAGCGCGTCGTCGATGCGAAGAACAAGGTGCCGCGTGGGCGGTACACCTTGCCCAGGTCTTCTTCGCGTACTTCGACATACAGGTCACGCGCGTGCTGCCAGGCGAAATTCAGAGCAGCGATGACGATGCCGCACATGACGGCCGTCGCAAGGTCCGTGAAGACGGTGATGATCGTGACCGCGACGATCACGAACACGTCGTTCTTCGGCACTTTGGTAATGACCCGCAGCGAGGCCCAGGCGAACGTTTGCTGGGCGACCACGAACATCACGCCTACCAACGCCGCCAACGGGATACGTTCGATCAGCGGCGAGAGAAACAGCACGAACAGAAGAATCATCACGCCGCTGACCACGCCGGACACCCGCGTGCGCCCGCCCGAACTCAGGTTGATCATGGTTTGGCCGATCATCGCGCAACCGCCCATGCCGCCAAACAGGCCCGACGCGATGTTCGCTGCGCCTAGCGCGATGCATTCCCGGTTCGCGTGACCGCGGGTCTCGGTGATTTCGTCGGTCAGGTTCAAGGTCAACAGCGTTTCCAGCAGCCCAACCATGGCCATGAGCACGGCGTACGGCAGGATGATGCGCAGCGTTTCGAGGTTCCACGGAATGTCCGGCCATATCAGGCTGGGCAGCCCACCGGCGATGTTCGCCATATCGCCGAGGGTGTGGGTCGGTAGATCGAAGAGCCCGGTGAGCAGCCCGACGCCGACGATCGCAACCAGTGCCGGTGGAACGCTGCGCGTCAGTTTAGGCAGCAGGTACACGATGGCCATCGTCAGCAACACCAGCGCCACCATGACGTTGAGCGGCGTGCCGCTGAGCCAGGCCTCACCGTCTTTGAAATGCTCCAGCTGAGCCATGGCGATGACGATGGCCAGACCGTTGACGAAACCGAGCATCACCGGGTGCGGCACCATGCGCACGAGTTTGCCCAGCCGCAGCACGCCGAACAGCGTCATCAGTACGCCGCCGAGCAATACGGTTGCGAGGAAATACTGCACGCCGTGCTGAACGACCAGTGCCACGATCACGACGGCCATCGAGCCCGCCGCGCCTGAAATCATGCCTGGGCGCCCGCCGAAGAGGGCGGTGATGAGGCAAATGAAGAACGCGCCGTATAGGCCCATCAGCGGGTTCAGTTGGGCGACGAGCGCAAAGGCGATGCATTCCGGGACGAGAGCGAACGACGAGGTAAGGCCGGCAAGAACGTCGGCACGCAGACGGGCGGTTTTCATTAGGGTCCTGTGGCGGATACGGCGGCGAGCTCGATACGGCGCGCGGCCGACGAGCGATCACGAATGAACGGGAAGGGCGAAATATTAAGTAATACCCCGCACGCGCGCCACCTCGATTGATCCGCCGTAGGCGGCTCGTCGTCGCACGTGCAGGTGTGGCGTTCCTCAGTCGCTTGCTTGATCTTGCTCTGGTGCAGGGCGCGTTTCGATCCAGAGTGCGCCCTTGCCAGCGGGGGCTTCGCTGACGCGCTCGATGGAGCCATCGGCTGCGATGCGGTAGCTGCCGATGACGGCGCTTTTCTCCCCACTCACCAGCAGCCACTGGCCGCTGGGTGCGATCGCAATGTTGCGTGGTTGGGTTTCGTTTACCGGATAGGTTTCGAGATAGCGCAGGGCGCCATTTTCAGGATCGATACGAAAAGCCGAAACGGCGCTGGTGGTGCGTTCGCTGATGTACAGCAAAGTGCCGTCCGGTGTGACGCGAATATCGGCGACCCAGATCAGCTTCGGTGCGAGGTCGTCGGGTATCGGTTCCGCGCCCCGTATGACCCCGGGTTGCAAACCAAGACGCGCGGGAATGCCTTCGGCGCGCGTAATTTCGGTCAATTCGCCTGTGTCGGGATCGACGGTATAGCCAACCACCGTTCCGGTGAGCTCACCGGCCACGTAGAGAAAGCGGCCATCTGGCGAGAAGGCCAAGTGCCGCGGGCCGATCCCCGGTGGCGTCTCGATGTATCCCTTATCGATGGCAGAGAAGTCGCCGGTGTGCGGGTCCTGACGGAATTGGGCGATACGGTCGGCACCCAGCACGGCGGCGTAGGTGAAACGGCCGCTCGGGTCGTTGAGCACGGAGTGCGTGTTCGGCCCGGTGTCATACGTGGTCGCCGTGTCCAGTGGTTGTCCATCGGGTTGAACGGGTTGCACGCTGACCAGTCCGCCGCCATAGGAGGCGCCCATCAGGTGACGGCCGGAACGATCGAGGGAAAGGTAGGACATGCGATCGGCCAGCCGCGCGGTGCGCATCGCTGCCAGCGCGCCACTTTCTGCATCGATGCGGAAGGGGGCGACCGCGTTGCCCGCATCGCCTCGCGTTGCCGCGAACAGCGTCGATCCGTCCGGCGATAGCGCCATCGCCCCGGCGCTGTCGCCGGCATGGAAGCGCTCGATCCGTGTCAGCGCGCCGGTACGTTCGTCCAACCGATATTGCGTGATATCGCCATCGCCGGGGCTCGATACATAGACATGGGCCGCATGGGCCTGAAGCGTGAACAGCGCTGCGGCAGCGGCGCTCGGGACGTGGACGTTGGGCATTGGGCTTAATCCTTGGCGAGCGGGGTGGGGGCAGCGGATCGCGGGCGAAGTCGGTTCTGGTGGACCTGCAACTGGGTGTACGCCGCTTGCAGCAGCGGGACGGCGACGCCCTTGTCATGCGCACGTGCCACCAGGTCACCCACGATCTGCTCAGCTTCGACCGCACTCCCGGCTTGAAGGTCGCGGTACATCGAACTGGTCTGCTTTGAGTTGGGATTGGTCAACATCCGCTGGATGCTCTGGACATAGGCGTCGTCCAGTTCGCCGCCGTTGGCGCGAACGCTCGAAACCACTTCGGACAGGATGTGCTCGATCAATTCGAGCCCGCCTGTCGTATTCACCACTTCACCGATCGTGCCTCGGCCCAGGCAATTGATACTCCCGAGGCTGGCGAGCAGGGTCCATTTTTCCCAGAGTGTCCGGCGGATGTCTTTGGACAGTCGAGCATCGAAACCGGCTCCTTGCATCACGGCATCCAAGCGCCGAATACGCTCGGAATCCTGCCCATCGAGCTCGCCGTAGATCATGTCGTTTATCTTGCTGAACTGCACGATGCGCCCTTGGTCATCGACGGTCGATTCGATCTTGCAGACGCAACCACCGACGTGTGCCGGTGAGAACCGTTCGGCCATGCGATCCAGGTGCTTCATGCCGTTCAGTGTCGATAGCAGCAAGGTATTGGGGCCAACCGCAGGCGCCATGTCGTCCAACGCCTGGTCGAGCGCGTAGGCCTTGACGGTCACGAGTACGGCATTGAACGGCGCTGTCAGTTGGTCCCGCGTTAGCACCGTTGCTGCCTGGGTAAAGTCGCCATGGGGGCTCAGGATCCGCAAACCGTCCTTGCGTATCTGCTCCGCGCGTGCGGGGCGAACGAGAAACGAAACGTCGCGACCCGCCTGCGCCAAACGTGCGCCGAAGAACGCGCCGGTCGCGCCTGCACCTACTATCAACAGTCTCATTCGTCTGCCTCGTCGCTGGTTGAAAAGGCAGGTATAGGGGCGACGTTGCGTGCAGGTCAATAGCCTTATCCACCCACCCCCGAGCGAGACGCCCTGGCCAATGGGCCACGCAATGCTTGGCTACGAACGCCCGAGTCAGCGTTCGAGCATGCCCATTACCGCGGACGGATAACGTTGGCCGGCGACGCTATTGCGTTGGAACAACTCATCGAGCCGAGCCAGCTCCGCGGGCGACAAGGTCAGCGTTAGTGCCTCGAGGTTTTCGTCAAGATAGCGACGGCGCTTGGTCCCGGGGATCGGCACGATATTGTCGCCTTGCGCCAACACCCAGGCGAGCGCGAGCTGTGCGGGCGTCACCTCGCGTGCGCGGGCCAGTTCACGAACGCCTTCGACGAGCCGCAGGTTGCGCTCGAAATTTCCTTGCTGGAAGCGCGGCGTGGACAATCGATAGTCTCCTTCGGCAAGGTCGTCGCGCGAGGCGAACGTTCCGGTCAGGAACCCGCGGCCTAACGGGCTGTATGGCACGAAAGTCACGCCCAGCTCGCGGCAGATTGCCAACGTCCCATTGGTTTCCGGATCTCGCGTCCACAGCGAATACTCGCTTTGCAATGCGCTGATGGGATGCACGGCGTGGGCGCGGGCGAGGGTTTCGGCAGAGGCCTCGCTCAGGCCCAATAGCCGTACCTTGCCTTGTCGTACCAGGTCTGCCATGGCCCCGACGGTGTCTTCGATGGGCACGTCGGGGTCCACGCGGTGCAGGTAATAGAGATCGAGATAATCGACACCAAGGCGTTGCAGGCTGCCTTCGACACTGGCGCGAACGTGCTCGGGCCGACCATCGGTTCCGCGCTGGGTTGGATCGGCGCCCCGCAGGATGCCGAACTTGGTGGCAATGAATGCATCCGCACGCCGCCCGCGGATGGCCCGGCCGATTAGGGTCTCGTTCGTGTAGGGACCGTACATGTCGGCGGTGTCGAGCAGGTTTAGCCCGCAATCGAGCGCGTGGTGCAAGGTAGCGATGGCTTCGTTTTCGTCGCGTCCTTCATAGAAATCCGACATGCCCATGCAGCCCAAGCCGATCGCTGAGACCTGTGGGCCAGCGTGGCCCATTCGACGTGTGATCATGGTGTGGCTCCTGCTTAGTGAAAGAAGAGCCATTGTCATTGCTAAGCCAGAATGGATAAATGTGCCGATACTAAAAGCTTAATTAGGCATGGATGAATAATGGATCGTCTGAACGCTATGGCACTGTTCGTACGGATTGTCGAGCAGCGCAGCTTCTCGAGAGCGGCCAATGACTTGAACATGTCCGGCGCCATGGCCAGCACGCTGTTGCGACAACTGGAGTCGCATCTGGGGGCTCAACTTTTGCGTCGGACCACGCGACATGTGAGCCCAACCGCGGATGGCGAGCTGTTTTACGAGCGCTGTCTCGCGCTGCTGGCCGACCTCGAGGATGCGGAATCGCTTTTTTGCAACGAGCGGCGCCGACCAAGCGGGAAGTTGAAGGTAGACATGCCGAGTTCGCTGGGCGCACTCGCAATCCTGCCGCGGTTACCCGATTTTCAGCAGCGTTACCCTGAGATCGAACTGGTGATCAGCAGCAGCGACAAAACGACCGATTTGCTGCGAGACGGTGTGGATTGCGTCATTCGGGGAGGCGATGTCGTCGACGAAGGCTTGGTGGTGCGGCCCCTGGCCCCTCTGCCGCAAGTGACCTGCGCCAGCCCGGATTACTTGCGCCGCTATGGCCGCCCGGAAAACCTTGATGATCTCGCCCGGCACCGGATGGTGGCGTATCTGTCCTCGGTGGATGGCCGAGCCTTTCCGTTGGAATTCACTTGCGAAGGAACGGTGACGCTGAAAACGTTATCCGTCGCCATCAGCGCCAATGGCTCTGCGGCTTACGTCGCCTTGTGCGCTGCCGGGTTCGGCCTGGCCCAACCGCCGCGTTACCACGTGGCGCAGCAATTGGCGGAAGGCAAACTGTGTGAGGTACTCACTGACTGGCCGCCGCCCGCGTTGCCCTTGTCCGTGGCCTATTCGCCGCATAGACGGTTGTCGGAGCGGGTGAGGGTCTTCGTGGAGTGGGTGAGCGAAACCTTCGGTACCGTCAACGACGAATGAAGCCCAAAAAAAGAAGGCCGCCTAAGCGACCTTCAGATGTTGTTATTTGCCTTACTTCGTTGCAGCGGTGAACAGGGTGACTTTCTTCGGATGACCTACAGCCGCACCGTCCAGGATCGGACCGTTGAGGTAAACCGACATGTTATTGCCGACGCTGTAGACCGAACCAATCTTGTAGACCTGACCGTTAGCCATCTTCACAGATGCGCCCACCTTGAATGCTGCTGCACTCGCAGAGGTTTTGGGGATCGTGAAGCCGGACATCTTCTTCGCGATTCCTTTGTTCCAGTTGCTGTCGGTGAAGTTGTTGATGGACGACTCGACCGCTTTGCTGGTGCCGGTGTTGCCCGTATTGCTACCTGAGCCGGTGTTAGAGCCAGTCGACGGTGTCGTCGGTGCTGGAGTGGTCGGCGTGGTGGGCGCTGGCGTTGCCGGTTTTGCTGGCGTGGTCGTAGGCGTCGTAGGGGTCGGCGTGGTCGGCGTGGTCGGCTTCGTTGTCGTGTTTGCCGCAGGCGGTGTGGTGGTCGCCGGCTTCGTTGACTTCGGACCGATCGCAGAGCAGCTCGAGTTGGTCAGGTACTTCTTCAGAATCGGCCACTGCGGGCGATCCACTCCACCCTTTGGCTCGATGGAGAGCCGGTAGTTACCCCACGCACGTCCCGCCGCCCAGTAGGTTGCCGGGATGCAATGGTCTTTGAGGTAGGCAAGCATGCCTTCCATAATCGGGAACCAGCGCGGATCATCACCCGGTACGCCGAACTCGCCGATGAAGCCTTTCTTGCCGTTGTCCTGTAGCCATTTCACGAATGGCTTCACACGCTCGACGCCGTAGTCTGCCTTAACGGTCGTTACGTCGAATTTCTTGTAGCTACCACCGTCGCTGCCATCGAAGTAAAGGTGGGCCTGGAAGATCAGGTTGTCAGCAGGGTCCTTCAGGTTCAGCAGCGCCTTGTTGTACGAGGGCCACTGAGTAGCGCCCGCCCATGAGTTACCTTCGATCATGATCGGCTTCACCCGATCGATTTCGCGGATGGCATCGATCCCGTGCTGAGCAGCGATAGGCCATTGTGCGTCCGCATCGTGAGGTTCGTTCATGATGTCGTAGGCGTAGAGCGAACGCTCGGGGCTCCAGCGCAATGCGATTCGGCGAATCAGGTCACGGTAATTGGCATAACTAACGTTGCCAGTACCAATAACTACATCGCGGTAGCGCTGATAGTTGTGTACATCGAGAATAAGTTTGGCGTTATATTTTTCAGCATAATCGAATGTTTTATCGATAAAGGCTGCATAGGTCGGATCGAAATCACCGCCTAACTTCGGTTGAAGGCGTTCCCAAAGAATAGGGAAGCGAATTAACTTAACGCCTTTCGAAGTCCATGTTTTAAAGTTTGCTTCAGTCGGGAAGAAGAAGTTTGTACCTTCTTTCCCAGGCAATGCGCCTGAGGTGAATTCCGCACCGGCGAGGTTGACGCCGACCATGTCAAGACCTGCAGCGCTCGCTTGGCTGAAGGGTGCACCTGCCAGGCCGCAGAGCAGTGCTGCAGAGGCAACCAAAGAGCTGAAACGTTTGTAACCGCGTCCATTGCGTATAGAAGAGTTTCCTAATGAAAGAGTGTTAGCAAAGGACATACTGGCCTCATCATCTGTATATTCAAGTTCATCCCCCTAAACTTCTATTGTTTGGGGAGGAGAACTTTGCTCGCGTGTATTTATGGGCTAGGCCCAACTAATGCCAGCGCAATGTTTGCGCTTGCGGGATACTTTGCAAGTGACAGGCCAGAGGAGAACAAGCGCGATGAACGGTATAATTTGATAGCAAAATACTGGCAAATTCACCGTGCATGGGAGGCGGTTATGGCAAATTCGAAGGTTTTAACTGCTAAATAGCAGCAAAATAATAATTTGAGTTATAAGGAAAAACGCCAAGAACATGGCGTTTTTCTGGATCTCGAGCAGGATCATCAATATGCAGGGAATTCAAGCCCGCTTCGTTGCCGCTAATTTGGCACGTCTTACGGGCGATGCTTGGCTAGCCATTGGCGCAGTTGCGTAATTTCCTTTTCTTGCGCCGCGATGACTGCTTTGGCCAGCGCGCGCATCTCTTCGTCCTTTCCATGCTCGAGTTGAATCCTGGCCATTTCCACGGCGCCTTCGTGGTGGGCAAGCATGCCGGCGGCGAAGGCCACGTCTGGGTCTTTTGCCATGATGCCTTCGTGCATATCGTCGTGCATGGTCTGCATCGAATCCATGTAGGCCTTGTTCGCGGGCGCTGGCGCTGCGGCTGCTTCACCTCCGTGTCCTGTGTGAGCGTCGTTGGCAAAAGCGGATGTGCCAATGACCAGAAGGGCTGCGCCAAGCATGGATATCTTGTTCATCACGGAATCTCCGGCGTGGTTAACGATGTTCGACTTATTCCCGACCGCGCTGCCTTTCCCGGGCCGAACAGCGCGCGCAGCGTGCAGGCGCGGAGGAGGTCAGGACGAAGGCGGCTGAGGCGTTTACGGCAGGTAAGCGCCGTACGCTGCGCCTTCCCATCGAGGGAAGGTCAACCCAGTCACGCGCGCACACCGTAACAATGGTTTTCAAAGCTCGATGCGCTGTTGCTGGACAATGAAGAGATTGGCGGCGGTGTCGGGGCAATCGTGAATGGCGTACATGGTGATCAGCCCGTCGCTCGCCGTGGCAGCGACGTAGTCACCCGGCAACGCCGAGAAATGTCCGCGGCTTCCCGGTGCTGACGTGGGTTCCAGCCAGGCATTATAAAAATCCGCCTCGTCGCCGTCGCCTAGGTACGCTTCAAGATCATTCGCGTCCCATTCAACGGGTATCGCGAAGGGCTCGCCGAGTACGATCAATGCGTCGCCTAGGTCGATTTCGTCGTCGGCGTCGTTCGGGTCGGGGCGGTAGACCGTGCATTCCAGTGCGTCGGGGTGGGCGAGGAGGGTGGCGCGATCGAGAGGAGCGGGCATGGGTGGTACCTGAAAGGGGATGTGACGCGAAGCATCCCATATAAACGCGGTAAGCCGGGAGCACCCGGCTTACCGCGCCCGTCAGGCGTTGGGTTCTTCGGTATTGATGTAGGGCGGTACTTCCGCCAGTGGCAGCCGGCGCGCCTGCTCGGAATTGATGCCTGGGCGCTTTGGTAGCGGCGGAAGCTTTTGCGGCGTGTTGGTTTTCAGACAGCGTTCGACCGCTGCGATTACGCGCACGTCGCGCCAGCCCTCGTCACCGTCAGGCTCAGGATCGCGGTCTTGCAGAATACAGTCGGAGAAGTACTGCGTTTGCCCGCCGAACTGATCGACGACGGGATGCTCATGCTCAGTAGTTTCGCCGTCGATGGTGGCGCTATAGCGGATGGCGACGCCTTCGCCAAAACCGAAGCAGGGCGACGCCGCGAACGCGCCTTTGGTACCGACGATCTGCAGATGCTGGGTGCCAGGCAATGCATAGCTGACGATGAAGGTCGCCATGCGCTCGCCAGGAAAGCGCAAGGTGACGTTGACGGTGTCAGGCGTATCGATGTGCTCGCCCGGCGTCTGCGTGGCCACGGCATAGACCTCGATGGGCTCCTCGCCGAACAGGCTGCGCGCGGCGTTGATGGGATAGGGCCCCATGTCCGCCACTGGGCCGGCCCAAAAGCCGTTTTTCATTCGGTGATTGGATGCCTTGGTCATCTGCGTGAAGGTGGCATTGAAGACACGTGGATCACCGATATGGCCTTCGCCGATGCGGCTGACCATCTCTACTGTTCCCGGCTCGAAATGCAGTCGGTAGGCGATCATCAATTTCGCACCGGAGCGGTTGGCGGCTTCGGTAATGGCGATGCAGTCCTCTTCGCTGGTCGCCATCGGTTTTTCCAGCAGTACGTGAATGCCGGCTTCCAACGCTGGCTCAGCGAATTCACGATGGCGAAAGTTCGGTGTGGCAAGGTAGATCGCATCGATCTCGCCCGAGGCGAGCAGTTGCGGAAACTCTTCGTAGGTGTAGCTTTTGAGCCCATAGCGGCTAGCAAGCTCATCACCTTTCTTCGGATCGCCTGTGACCAAAGCGGTCATGACCGAGTTGTCGGTCTGCCCGATACCCGGCATGAATGCGCCTTGGGAAATCCATCCGCCCGCGACGACGGCGTACCGAATCTTACGTTTTTCTTCTGCCATTTCTGCCTCCCGGTCATGCGAAGCCTATGCAACGCGTGAATGTTGATCCGTGCCAGATTTTCTCCGGCCTTTATTTACGGGCCAGAAACTGTGGGCGTTAGTTCATCTTGAGAGGTGAGCGGGAGGAAGGCGCTTTCACGTGCGCACCGCTTCAAGTGCCATTTACGTAAGTCTCGATCAGCCCCATACCAAAGGCGGGCGCCGTTGCCTGGCAGATGGCAATCGAGTTTCGCGCGGGTTACCGGTAGGCTATGCAGCCTGTAATCCGCCGTTCTCCTAGAGGTTTCCACGTGTTCGCCGATTTCGCCCTGCATGACCGTTTGCTCAAAGCCGTAGACGAGCTGAAATTCAGCGAGCCCACGCCTGTGCAAGCCGCCGCCATCCCGCCTGCATTGGAGGGGCGCGACTTGCGGGTGACGGCCCGGACCGGGAGCGGCAAAACAGCGGCTTTCGTGCTTCCTCTGCTGCACCGCTTGCTGCAGAACGCAGGGAAGCGCGTGGCGATTCGTTCGCTCATTCTTCTACCCACGCGCGAGTTGGCGCAGCAGACCTTGAAGGAAGTCGAACGCTTCTCGACCTACACCTTCCTCAAGGCGGGGCTCGTGACCGGTGGCGAGAATTTCAAGGAACAAGCGGCATTGCTCCGCAAGGTGCCGGATGTCCTCATCGCGACCCCTGGCCGCATGATCGAGCATCTGGATGCCGGGCATCTGGACCTGAAAGACGTGGAAGTGCTCATCCTCGATGAAGCTGACCGGATGCTGGACATGGGGTTTGCCGATGACGTCCAGCGCTTGGCGAACGAGGCGTCCAACCGGGCTCAGACCTTGTTGTTCTCCGCCACCACCGGTGGTGCCGCGCTACGCGATGTGGTCGCCAAGGTGCTACGGGATCCGGTACGGCTGCACCTGAATGGCGTTGCCGACCTCAACGAAGGCACGCGGCAGCAGATCATCACGGCCGACGATCCCGGTCACAAGGAGCGTTTGACGCAGTGGCTGCTGAGCAATGAAACCTTCGGCAAAGCCATTGTGTTCTGCAATACGCGCGCAGCGGTGGATCGGCTGTACGGCCATCTGATCGCGGCGGATTTCAAAGCCTTCGTACTCCACGGAGACAAGGACCAGAAGGACCGCAAGCACGCCATCGACCGGTTTCGCCAGGGCACTAACCGTATCTTGGTGGCGACCGACGTTGCGGCCCGCGGCTTGGATATCGAAGGGCTCGACCTGGTCATCAACTTCGACATGCCTCACTCCGGCGACGAGTACGTTCACCGCATCGGCCGTACCGGCCGCGCCGGCGCGGAAGGATTGGCGATTTCGTTGATCTGCCATACCGACTGGAACCTGATGTCGAGCATCGAGCGTTATCTCAAGCAACGATTCGAGCGCCGCACGATCAAAGAACTCAAGGGCAGCTATCAGGGGCCGAAAAAACTCAAGGCATCCGGCAAAGCTGCTGGCGTCAAGAAAAAGAAAGGCGACAAGCCCGCGACAGCTACCAAGACGACTACGAAGCCACGGCGAAAGCCTGCAGCGAAACCTGCTTCCTCGCTCGTGAGCGACGATGGTTTGGCGCCCCTGAAGCGTCGCAAGCCCGAGGCCTGATTCACGCTTTTAGTAACGTGCAAGGAAGGTGAACACGTTCTTTTCGGAGTAACGCAACGTGATTCGCTGTTCAATGGGCGCGACCGTGATGTCGCGCCTGCGCTGTATCGTCTGTGTAGCGCCTCTGCTCGTGGCACCTGTGGCCGTGGCGGAAACGATCGAATTCGGCTTCGGTACCGATAAGCCTCCCTACGTTTACGAAAACGAAGGTCGCGGGCTGGAGTACGACATCGTTCAGGCGGCCATGCGCGAGGCCGGGATTTCTCTGAATGTGCGCCATCTACCAATCGACCGGTTACACCTGACGCTCGAGCATGGGGAACTGGATGCAATTGCCAGTACCAACATCCAAAGTGGTCTTAGCAACGTCGCCTACTCGGATGTAGTGCTGTACTACCAAAATGTGGCCATCGCGCTTGCGTCCCGAGGGCTTGTGGTCGAATGCATCGAGGACTTGTCGAACCTGTCGGTGAGTTCGTTCCAAAGTGCTCGGCGCCTGTTAGGGGGGGCATATGCAAAGATGGCCGCCGCCAACCCCCGTTATCGCGAGGAACCCCGGCAAATCACCAGATCGCGGCTGTTGTACTCCGGGCGAGTCGATGTGGTAGTCGCGGACATTCGTATCCACGAGCAATTGAGCAAGCAAGCGAGTGCCGAAGTCGATGTGTCGCAACCGATCACGGTCTATCCGATTTTTCCCCGAACACCCTATCGGATCGGATTTCGCGACGCCGAGTTGCGTGACCGCTTCAACCGGGGGCTCGCGGCGGTGCGCGCCAGCGGCGAATACGCGGCTATCGAAGAGCGTTACGCGGCGGACGAGCCCGAGAAGGCGCTGTCCGGCGTTACGCACGTGGTGAACGGTGCGGTCAGATCCGCTGCAGGTAGTGAACGCTGAACAGGTGCGCTGGATCCGTCCACATGGCGATGGCTTTGAATCCTGCCTTGCCTGCGAGTGATCGGAAACCTTCGGGTGTGTATTTGTACGAGTTTTCGGTATGCAGGCTTTCACCACGATCGAAGTGAAAGCGTTCGCCCTCGATGTCCACGTCCTGCGCGTCGGTGCTGATCAGGTGCATTTCGATGCGGGAGGCCTGTTCATTGAAAAAGGCATGATGAACGAAGCGTTGCGGGTCGATATTGCTGTCCAGCTCGGCGCGTATCCGCTCCAGGACATTGAGGTTGAACGCGGCGGTGACCCCTGCCTCATCGTTGTAAGCCGCTTCCAGTACTTGCTTGTCTTTTACCAGGTCCACACCGACCAAAAGGCCGCCACCTGCAGGTAGCAGCGCATTCAGGTTGTGCAGAAAGGCCAGCGCTTCGTCGGGGGTGAAGTTGCCAATGCTCGACCCCGGAAAGAAGGCGACTGAGCGCTCGCTTTCGAATTCCCCCGGCAGACTCATGGGTTGCGAAAAATCCGCGCAGGCGGCCTGGACGTCCAGCCACGGATAGTCCGCCGCCAGCCGGCGTGTGCTGCTGAGCAGAAAATCCTCGCTGATATCGATGCCGAGGTAGCTCGCTGGCCTCATCGCTTCGAGCAACAGACGTACTTTCTTGCTTGCGCCGCTACCCAGTTCGATGAGATTTGCATGGGCACCTGCAATATCGGAAATGTCGTTGGCGGCTTGGCTGAGGATCATTTCTTCGGTGCGCGTCGGGTAGTACTCGGGCTGCTTGCAGATTTGTTCGAAAAGCTCCGATCCGCGCCGGTCGTAGAAAAACTTGGGCGATATCGATTTGGGGGAGTGTGCAAAGCCAGATAGCGCCTCTTCCCGAAGCGAATCATTGGCTTCGAGCGGGCGCTGGTCGTGGAAACGGATCGCGAGGGCCATGTCAGACGTCCTTGGCAAGGCGCAGGCCAGCGAACTGCCAGCGCATGTGCGGATAAAAGAAGTTGCGATAGGTCAGTCGCATGTGGCTCTCCGGGGTCGCACAGCAACCGCCCCGTAGCACCATCTGGCCCGACATGAATTTGCCGTTGTATTCGCCTAGCGTGCCGTCGAGCGGCTTAAAGCCGGGATAGGCGCCATATGCATCCGATGTCCACTCCCACACGTCTCCAAACAGCTGCAACGGCTCGTCTTCATCGAAGAATTGATCAACTACCGGTTGCAGATAGTCGGCTTCCAGAAAATTACCTCGAACCTGTCTGCCCTCGGCGGCAACTTCCCATTCGGCTTCGGTAGGCAGCCGTGCGCCGGCCCAGCGCGCATAGGCATCTGCTTCGTAGTAGCTGACATGGCAGACCGGTGCGTTAGGGTCCAGGCGACGCATGCCGCCCAACGTCATCTCGTACCAGCCGTCGTCCTGACGCCGCCAGTAAAGCGGAGCGTTCCAGCCTTCGGCGTTGATGCGTGACCAGCCGTCCGCCAACCAAAGTTCCGAACGGGCATAGCCACCATCGGTGATGAACGTGAGGTATTCACCGTTGGTGACCGGACGATTGGCAAGCGCGAAGGCCTCGAGAAAACGTCGATGGCGAGGCCGTTCGTTATCGAAACCAAACGCGGAAGGGTCGCTTAAGCCAATTTCATGGATACCACCGGGGAAGGACTGCCAGCGCAAGTCTTCGGCCCGCATTTCGGTGGGTGTCCGCAGGTCGGTGCGGTAGACCGGATTGAGCGGGTTGTGCGCAAGGATGTGCTTGATGTCCATCACCAGCAGTTCTTGATGCTGTTGTTCGTGGTGAAGACCGAGCCTCATCCGCCGGCAGATTTCTTCTGCATGTTCCGCAGGCGCATTGCTGAGTAGGTCCGCTATTGCGATATCGACGTGCTGACGAAACTGATAGACGTTTTCCACGCCGGGCCGGGAAAGCAAGCCGCGTTGCGCCCGAGGGTAGGGCACGCCATGGGTCTGGTAGTAAGAGTTGAAAAGATAGTCGTAGGCGTCGTCGATCGGCCGGTATCCCTTGAGATAGGGTTTGAGCACGAATGCTTCGAAGAACCAGGTGACGTGGGCGATATGCCATTTAGGCGGGCTGACATCCGGCATCGTCTGGATGCCATAGTCTTCGGTCTCGAGCGGAGCGCAGATGGCCTCGCTTGCCGTACGCACTTGTTGGTAGAGGTCGAAGAGCGTCTGTTCGCTGTCTTCGGACGAATAGGAATCCAGTGGCTGCATGGCCAAGTTCGACATGCGGCTGCCTCCTGTTGGCAGGTCGGTAGGTCAGTGCGGACGGTGACCTGCAGACGCACATCTGACCAGCGTTGCCGCTCGAAACGTGGCAGAGGAGTAGTCCCTGCCATGCGTTGGAGAAGCGCGTACCAGGCGCGTTCAGTGCGATTCTGCAGCCAGCGACAACCTTTCAGCCACGCCGACACCGATAGCGTTACGGTGCAGCGCGCTCTAAACGAACCGACTCACCGAATTTTTGGAAGTTTCACGTTTTCGACCAAGGGCGGTTTTTCGAGGTAGTGGCTTTGAGGCATGACGAAAGGCAAAGCGCCATTACGCGAGTGAACTTATGGATTGGCTTGGTTATCTGATCCGCGGGTGTCACGAGGAAATCTGGGGCAATCGGCCACCGTCGTCTGTCGTTCAGCGGCGAATGCGCGGTCTGCCCCCTGTCGAGGGAACGTCATATGAAATTCAGTGATCCATTTGCCCGCAATTACGTGGGAGACGAGCGGAATCCTGCGCCGCCATCGAACGTCTCGCGCCTGTCATTGCTGCCTTTCTTCGGACTGCTGTTGATTGCCTGCATCCTTTCAATCTTCAGCTGATCCCAGCCAGCGGCCAGGGTTACCGCTATACGGCGGCGCTGTGCATAGACATTGTCTTCGTTGACAGCAGCTCGTTACGCTGCACGGCGTCGAGTGCGCGAAACTATCGGCGAATCCTTCCGGTCGACTTCTTAGAGCCTATAGAAAACGCCGCATGCGACGGTTGCAGATGCAGCCTTGCTCTGCGCCGCAAGGCTTACGTACGTTACACGCTGGATACTTGATCGGGCTTGCGGCTCCGGGGTAGAACCGGATAGCCGATTAAAGTATTTGGCGTCAGCGGTCGATACATTTAGGCGTGACGAGCGTAATCTCTGCTGACGGTCTTCTGGCCGTTTGCCTGTAGTCGAGTAGGAGGCTACCCATGAAAGCACGTGTCGAACGTTTCATCTGGCAAGTCGGTGTTGCCCTAGGGCTGATCGAAATACCCAAGTTGCAGCCCATCCCCGTACGTAGCAACGAACAGCAGCGCCTGGCTCAACAGCGCCGCCGTTAATGCCCTGGCGGCAGCGCCGCTTTTCGAGCGTGGCCATGCGGTCATTCTGCCGCCACGCTTGAAGCCGACGGAGGATGTTCCATCGCACCTTCATTACCCAATGACGTCGAGGTCAGTTCAGTGCTCGCGCCGGTGGCCGAATGGCTTACTGATGCGAGGGTAGCGGTATTGAGCGGTGCAGGTATCAGTACGGCTTCAGGCATACCTGACTATAGGGACAGCAACGGTGTCCGGCGTGGACGCGCGCCGATGATGTTTCAGGAATTTGTATCCGCGATCTCTGCGCGAAAGCGTTACTGGGCGCGCAGTATGCGGGGTTGGCCGACCGTAGCAGCGGCGAATCCTAATGCCGCGCATCGTTCCCTGGCGGATTTGCAGGCACACGGCAAATTAGCAGGTGTGATCACCCAGAATGTTGACGGGTTGCACAGCGCCGCCGGCAGCCCGGATGTCGTTGATTTGCATGGCAACCTGCATCGAGTGCGCTGCTTGGACTGCGCCGGTACCTTTTCCCGTGCCGATATCCAGACCCGGCTAGAAGCGCAAAATCCCGATCTGCGTGACATCGAAGTGGTGCTCGCCCCGGACGGCGATGCCCAGGTTGCGGCAGAGTTTCTAGAGGGCTTCGTGCTACCCCTCTGCCCCAGGTGCAGTGGAGAACGACTCAAACCGGATGTAGTGTTTTTCGGTGAGAACGTTGCTGCAAATGACGCGACCGCCGCGATGGCACGGGTTCAGGCAGCGGATGCATTGCTTGTCGTCGGCTCGTCCTTGATGGCCTTTTCCGCATTCCGGCTATGCCAGGCAGCGCATCGAGCCGGCAAGCCGATATTTGCGATCAATCATGGTAAGACGCGGGCAGACGAGTTGATTGCACTGAAGATCGACATCCCCTGTGAGCGCGCGTTGCCGTTGCTTTGCAACCTGGTGACGTAAAGCGTGCTCCGCGGGGGCTATCCAGTTCCCGGTGGCGTGGGTTCACGCGATATGGAATAGGGTGCCGAGGTATTGGCTGATTGTGTTCCCAGGCCCGTACACGTGCGTGAGCTCGGCATTGGCAGCGTTCATGTGCGCATGCAGCCGACGCCGTACTTCATCTGTGCCCAGTAGAGCCAATAGGGTCGATTTACCGTCATCCTTGCAGGTGTCTTTGCCGGTCGAGCTGCTGTCACGGCGGTCCTGTAAGTCGTCATAAAGCTGGAAGGCCTGGCCTAGCTCAACGGCAAAATTCCTCAGCGACTGGCGAACTTCGTCCGACGCGCCCGCGACCAATCCGGCAATTTCCAATGCGGTGCCGAAAAGCACACCCGTTTTGAGCTCGTTCGTATCGATGATGTCTTCCGCGCGGCGCGCGCCGTTGCCTTCACGCAGATCCTTGTACTGGCCTCGCACCAGTCCCTGCGTTCCGACCACATCGGCAAGGCTGGCCACCAAGCGATTGCGCAGGGGCGGCGCAACATTCGGCAACGATGCGACTACCCGAAAGGCGTGGCTGAGCAGCGCAACGGCCGCTAGAACGGCGACGTCTTCGCCGAAATGGCGATGGATCGTTGGGCGACCGCGCCGCAGCGCTGCGTTATCCATGCACGGCATGTCATCAAGTATCAGCGACGCGGAATGAATCATCTCGACCGCGCAGCCGAGGTCGAACAACTCGGATCCGTCGTATCCCAGGTCGCGTGCGGCCAGGATCATCAGCATGGGGCGAATGCGCTTGCCGGGCGCCAAGGTGCTCTCGCGCATCGCCAAGCACACGAGATCTCGATCGTCCGCGGGGCTTGGTAGCACTTCCTCAAGCCGCTTGTTCAGCGTATGACGCAATGAGCCCACGAGGTCTGGGGCGGCCACGGCGGATACGAGTGTTGTCATGCGGGCCATTCTCCGTTGGGCGTTGCGCCTATCGCTAGGGGCGCTTCCAGTCTATTAGTCATGACGTCGCATCCCGCTATCGATTCGAAAATGCTTCGAAGAGTGCCACAGAGGGAACGGCGCGGGCCACGAGTTGCCTTATAGAACGTTACGCGACATCGTTGTACAAGAGTTGTACAAGGCTGTCGGCTTAATCAAAGGGACAGCAGAGTCGGCGAAAAATCCCTTGTTCAGGAGTGATTCATGGAGAAAGCCCAGCTGGTGAGCCGGAAGAACGATCACCTCGACATCGTTCTGGATGCCGACCGTGCGGGCGTGCTTTCTCAAACAGGATTTGCGGCTTACACCTTCGAGCACTGCGCATTGCCGGAGTTGGACTTCGATGCGATCGACCTTCGCACGCAATTGTTCGATCGCCCCCTGCAGGCCCCTTTGCTGATCAGCTCCATGACGGGTGGCGCCGCGCGTGCATCCCGTATCAATCATCACCTTGCAGAGGCGGCGCAAGCACTTGGCATTGCGCTGGCCGTGGGGTCGCAACGTGTCGCGCTGGAAACCGACTCGAACTACGGCCTCACGCGCGAACTGCGAGGACTCGCACCGGATGTTCCGATCCTCGCGAACCTAGGCGCTGCGCAAGTGCTGTCGCAAGGCGTCGATCTGGCCCAGCGCGCAGTCGACATGATCGAAGCGGACGCGTTGATCGTTCATCTCAATCCGCTTCAGGAGGCGGTGCAGGTCGGCGGTGATCGTGACTGGCGAGGCGTGCTGGAAGCCATTGCTGGGTTGGTACAACGATTGTCCGTGCCCGTGGTGGTCAAGGAAGTCGGTGCCGGTTTGTCCCCGGCTGTTGCCCGCGCACTTGTGGACGTCGGCGTCTCCGTCATCGATGTCGCAGGCGCAGGCGGTACCAGTTGGGCTGCGGTGGAGGGCGAGCGTGCCAAAGATCCTGCTGATCGCGCCGTGGCCATGGCGTTTGGCAGTTGGGGGATACCGACTGCGCGCGCGCTTATTGCTGCGCGTGAGGTATTACCCGCAACGACCCTGATCGCGTCGGGTGGCGTCCGCGATGGCGTGGACGCGGCAAAGGCCATTCGCCTCGGTGCCGATATCGTCGGCCAGGCGGCTTCGGTGCTGGCGAGCGCGGTGGATTCCACCGAGGCGGTTGTGGAGCATTTCTCGGTGATTACTCGGCAGCTTCGGGTGGCTTGCTTCTGCACTGGCTCGGCCAGCCTCGACGCATTGCGCGTGGCGCCGATGGTGACGTGCGCACCGGCGACGGTCCGCCTTCCATGATGCACTTTGGATTCATCGCCCCGGCGTTCCCTAGCCATTTCAGTGCGCTGCAAGCCCTGGCACTGACGCTCATTGCGCGAGGGCATCGCGCGACGTTTTTCCACCAGGCGGACGCCGCAGGCTTACTCCGCGATCCCCGTATAGGGTTCGTGCCGTTGGGCGGTTCGACGCACCCGTCAGGCTCGCTGGCGCAATCCCTACGACGTGCAGCCAGCCCTGGCGGCCCCTTCGGATTGAAGCGCGTAATCGACGATCTGGCATTGACGACGGACATGCTCTGCCGTGAGCTACCTGCCGCGCTGGAGCGGCACCGTGTGGACGCGTTGGTAGGTGACCAGATGGAGGCCGCAGGTGGGCTCGTCGCTGAAGCGGTGGGGATGCCGTATGTGTCCGTCGCCTGCGCGCTGCCGGTCAATCGAGAGCCCGGCCTGCCGCTGCCCGTCATGCCCTGGAGTTTCTCTCAGGGCGCGCGGGCCGACCGTCTTTATGAAACCAGCGCGCGCATTTATGACCTGATCATGGCGCCGCATCGCCGGGTCATCGAACGCCACTCGCGGGCGTTCGGGTTGCCGGTCCGCGGAGCGCTTCACGAATGCTTGTCGCCACAGGCGCAGATCAGCCAGACCGTCGCTGCGTTCGACTTTCCCAGACAACAGCCTCCCGCTCATTTTCATGCGGTCGGCCCATTGCGGTCGTCTGCGTCAGACACGTCGCTCGAACTGGATCTTCGTCAGGATCGTCCCTTCGTGTTCGCCTCGTTGGGGACCTTGCAAGGCCAGCGCTATAACGTCTTTCGCAAAATCGTCGACGCGTGTCGGCGGTTGGATGTCCAGCTGTTGCTTGCTCACTGCGGTGGGTTAAGTACGACGCAGGCGGATGCCTTGAGCGTGCCGGGAAGTATTTGGGTGACCGACTTCGCACCTCAGCAGGCGGCGCTGGCGCGGGCGGACGCGGTGATCTCCCACGCCGGACTGAACACGGTGATGGATGCGTTCGTCGCAGCGACCCCGATCCTGGCGATGCCCATTGCCTTTGATCAACCCGGCGTGGCATCGCGGGTGGTGCATTCCGGCAGCGGCCTGAAAATCTCGGTCCATTTCGCGAGTGCGCAGCGTATCGGAAAGCATCTGGAGCGACTGCTGGCCGAGCGGACGTTTGCCATGCGGGCAGCGGTGTTAGGAAATGCGGTGAGAGAGGCGGGCGGCACGGCGCGTGCGGCCGATATCGTCGAGGCAACGGTTTTAGGTGCACCCGTGCGGCGCATCGAGGCGGCTATATGACAGACCGTTACGACCTCATTCTGGTCGGCGCCGGGTTGGCGAACGGGCTGATCGCGTTGCGCATACGTGAGGCGCGTCCTGACCTGCGAATGCTGGTGTTGGAAAGCGACCCCGTTCCAGGCGGCAACCATACCTGGTCATTTCACGACGGCGATCTGAACCACGCGCAGCACCGCTGGCTGGACCCATTGGTGAAGCACCGCTGGCCTGCTTACTGCGTGCGCTTTCCCGAACGTACGCGCCGTCTGGACACCGGATATGCGTCGATCCTTGCAGAGGATTTCGCGCAGCACCTGCAAGACATTTTGGGTGATACGTTGCTTTGTAATACGACGGTCGTGGAGGTCGCCCCAACACGCGTGACCTTGGCCGACGGCCGCGTGCTCGAAGCGGCTGCGGTGATCGATGGCCGAGGCCCGCGCTCGAGCGACCATGTTGCGTTGGGCTACCAGGCATTTCTCGGACAGGTCATCAGAACCCGAACGCCCCATGGGCTCACTGTGCCCATCGTCATGGATGCAAGCGTGGCACAGGGGGAGGGCTATCGCTTCGTCTACGTTTTGCCATTCGCGCCCGATGTGTTGCTGATCGAAGACACGCATTACGTGGATTCCGCCCACCTCGACGATGCGACGCTCAGAGTGCATATCGAGGCTTATGCGCGCCAGCAAGGTTGGGAGATTGCAGAGGTTCTTCGCGAAGAGCAGGGCGTTTTGCCAATCACGCTTGCCGGCGATATCGACGCGTTCTGGGCGCAGACGCAGGGGCAGCCCCATGCTGGATTGAGCGCAGGGCTTTTTCACGCGACCACGGGCTATTCGCTCCCCCACGCTGTCAGACTCGCGGAGCGGATCGCTGCATTGCCCGAGTTCGACGCGCCGGCCGTGTACTCAGCTGTACATGGGTTCGCGTCGGAAAGCTGGCAGGCGCAAGGTTTCTTTCGATTGCTCAACCGCATGTTGTTCATGGCCGGTCGCCCTAGCGATCGGTGGCGGGTGATGCAACGTTTCTACGGTTTGTCCGAGGGGCTGATCGAACGCTTCTACGCAGGGCGACTTACAGTCTTCGACAAGCTGCGTATCCTTTCCGGTAAACCGCCGGTTCCGATCGGCGAAGCATGGGTCGCCATGCAGCAGACCGATCCCCATCGCATAAGGAAGTCCAGATGACCCAACCCAAACGCGCCGTAGTGATCGGTGCGGGTTTCGGTGGTATCGCGCTCGCCATTCGGTTGCAGGCCGGCGGCCACCAGACGACGTTGCTGGAGAAGCGCGACAAGGCCGGTGGGCGCGCGTATGTGTATGAGGATCACGGCTTCGTCTTCGACGCCGGCCCCACGGTCATCACTGATCCTTCGGCGCTTGAGGAGCTGTTCACCCTCGCCGGCAGAAAGATGTCCGATTACGTCGAGTTGCTCCCAGTGAATCCGTTCTACCGTCTCTGCTGGGAAGACGGCTCCTACTTCGACTATGCCAACGATCAGGATGCACTGGACCGGCAAATTCACGCGCGCAATCCAGCGGATGTCGAAGGCTATCGACGCTTTCTGGCCTACTCCAAAGCGGTGTTCGAAGAGGGTTATCTAAAGCTCGGCGCAGTGCCGTTCCTGTCTTTCCGCGACATGTTGCAAGCCGGACCACAGCTGGCCCGGTTGCAAGCGTGGACGAGCGTCTATGGCATGGTGTCGCGCTTCATCGAAAACGAGCAGCTGCGCCAGGCCTTTTCCTTTCATTCGCTGCTCGTGGGAGGCAACCCGTTCGCGACGTCTTCCATCTATACGCTCATTCATGCCCTGGAGCGGGAGTGGGGCGTATGGTTCCCCCGGGGCGGTACCGGCGCGCTGATCAAGGGCATGATCAAACTCTTCGAGGATCTCGGTGGACGCGTCGAATTGAATGCCGAGGTCTCTCGCATCGACGTGCAGGAAGGCCGCGCGCGTACCGTGCAGTTGGCGGACGGACGTCAATTTGCAGTGGACATGGTGGCGTCCAATGCGGATGTCGTGCACACCTATGCGAAGTTGCTCGGTCATCATCCACGCGGTGTGCGGCAAGGGGAGGCGTTGAAACGCAAGCGGTTCAGCATGTCGCTGTTCGTTCTCTACTTCGGTCTGAGCAAACGCCACGAACAGCTGCGGCATCACACCGTGTGCTTCGGTCAGCGTTACCGCGGGCTGATCGAGGAGATTTTCAATCACGACACGCTCGCTGACGATTTCTCACTGTATCTGCATGCACCGTGCGCAACGGACCCTTCGCTGGCACCGCCCGGCTGTGGATCTCACTATGTGTTAGCGCCGGTCCCGCACCTCGGAAATGCAGAAATCGACTGGACCGTCGAGGGGCCTCGCTATCGCGATCGCATCTTCGATTATCTGGAACAGCATTACATTCCGGATCTGCGCCGTGATCTGGTCACGAGCCGATTCATCACGCCGTTCGACTTCCGCGATGAGCTCAATGCGCACCATGGCTCCGCCTTCTCGCTGGAGCCCATCCTGACGCAAAGCGCCTGGTTCAGGCCGCACAACCGCGACACGACGATTCCCAATCTTTATCTGGTTGGCGCAGGCACCCATCCCGGCGCAGGCATTCCCGGGGTGGTGGGTTCGGCAAAAGCGACCGCGGGTTTGATGCTGAGTGAGGCCCGCGGATGAGCGAGGCGCTGCTGGAGCATGCCACCCGCTCGATCGAGGTCGGGTCCAAGAGCTTTGCGACCGCGTCCAAGCTGTTCGATCCGCTTACCCGGCGTAGCGCGGTGATGCTCTACGCGTGGTGCCGTCACTGTGATGACGTCGTCGACGGGCAAACCTCCGGATTCGGCCAGACGCAGGGCGATCGGGCTGATAGCGAGCAACGCTTGGCGGAACTGTTCAGCGCGACGAACAGCGCGTACGCAGGCGAGCCCATGTCGGATCCAGCGTTCGCGGCCTTGCAGGAAGTGACGACTGTTCACGGGATTCCCAAGCGTTTTCCTCTTCAGCATCTCGAAGGCTTCGCGATGGACGTCCACGATCGTCGATACGTAACGCTCGACGATACGCTGGAGTACTGCTACCACGTGGCGGGCGTCGTCGGCGTTATGATGGCCATGATCATGGGCACGAAGGATGAGGCGACCCTCGACCGAGCGTGCGATCTGGGACTGGCTTTCCAGCTCACCAACATCGCACGTGACCTCGTCGAGGACGCGGAAATAGGGCGCTGCTATCTACCGTCGCAATGGCTGGACGAGGCGGGCATTCCGCAGGACGCAATCGCCGATCGCCGACACCGAGCAGCGCTGGCGACGCTGGCGGCCCGGCTCGTCGAAGCAGCAGAGCCGTATTACGCGTCAGCGCGTATTGGCATCAGCGCGCTTCCGGTGCGTTCTGCCTGGGCGATCGCCACGGCGCGCGGCGTCTATCGAGAGATCGGTGTCAAGGTCAAAGCCCGCGGTGCAACGGCCTGGGACGAGCGAGTGTCAACGTCGAAGCTAGACAAGCTTCGGCTGCTGACCGAGGCAGCCGGCACCGCGTTGGCATCGCGCGGTGCGAATGCCGAACCGCGTTCGCCGGGGTTGTGGCAGAGGCCGCGGTAGGAACCTGTCAGTAAGTTCGCGGGAAAACCTGTAGGAGCCAGCTTGCTGGCGATCGCGTTCGATCAGGCAAGACGGAATGTTCTGCCGCTACCGGATCGCCAGCAAGCTGAACGCAGCCGGGCTGGCCCCTACACAGAACGCGTACCAATCTGATCGATATTCTTTTCAGTGGAACACTTCGCTACACCTTGTCGGCCCACGAACGTAATGGCGAGTTGCGAACGGTCAACCGCATCAGTTCTTACCGACACATGAGGTGTACATGAACCTGGGCATCGAAGGGCGCGTCGCGCTTATCACTGGCGCGAGTGGTGGCATTGGTTTGGCGACGGCGAAGTTGCTGGCCGAAGAGGGTGTAAAACTGGCGCTCACCGATCTCGACGAGGGGCAATTGAACGTTGCTCGTGAGTGCGATGAATTACGCGGTTGCTCGTTTGCGGTTGCCGCAGATATGACGCGTCAGGATCAGGTAGATGGGCTGGTGGCCAAGGCGATTGCACACTACGGCAAGATCGACATCGTCATTCACACGGCGGGCGTCACCGGTGCGAAGGGTGACCCGCTCGAGTTGTCAGATGCGGACTATTTGGAAGCCTGGGAAACCGACTTCTTCTCGGCCGTTCGCGTTGCAAGGGCGACCATCCCTGCGATGCGCCAGCGCAAGTGGGGCCGCTTCGTCTGCATTACCTCCGAAAACGCTGTCCAGCCGTATTGGGAGGAGGCGGTTTACAACGTCGCGAAAGCAGGGCTCGCCGCATTCATCAAGAATCTTTCCTACAAGGAAGCGACCTACGGTGTGCTATGCAATACGGTGGCACCGGCATTCATTGAAACGGGCATGACCGACGGCATGATGAAGCAGCGCGCACAGCAGATGGGGGTTTCCATCGAGGAGGCGGTGAAGAGCTTTCTAGAGGAAGAGCGCCCAGGAATCGTGCAGCAGCGTAGGGGGCAAGCTCACGAAGTGGCGGCAGCAATAGCGCTGCTGGTGTCAGAGCGGGCCTCGTTCATCAATGGCAGCAATATTCGTGTCGATGGTGGGTCAGTGCAGGCAGTGCAGAACTAAGAAACCGTGCTCGCCCGTTTGTCTCCGTGGGAGTAGGCCATGCCCGCGAGCTGCGGGTACTGCCCGCTCCCACAGAAGGCTCATCTCTCTGGTGAACTCTCCCTGTCCCGGCGCCCTTGTAGTGAGCCGCCGTGAATCGCCCGCAACTGTTTCTTCAGCGTCTCTACCGATGGCGCCCAGAGGAACCCGAAGGACACGCAACCGTCCTTGCCGTCCACCGCGTGGTGCATACGGTGAGCCTGGTATAGGCGTTTGAGGTAACCGCTCCGCGGCACGTAGCGCAGCGGCCAACGGTGATGCACCAGACCGTCGTGCGCGATGAAATAGAGCAGCCCGTAACCCGTCATGCCAGCGCCGATCCATTCCAGCGGATGCCAGCCTTGGGTTCCCAGATAGATCAGCGCGATGGCGAGCCCAGCGAAAACGACGGCATAGAGGTCGTTCTTTTCAAACCAGCCCTTGCGTGGCTCGTGGTGAGACTTGTGCCAGCCCCAACCCCAGCCATGCATGATGTACTTGTGTGCAGCCCAGGCCACGACTTCCATCATGGCCAGGGTGGCGAGAAACACTACGGTATTGGTCAGCGGGGACATGGTGACCTTGGTCATTTCGGGGACTGCCGCATCATAGCGCGTCGTTCCCCCATCCTGAACCACACTGACAAGGCGCTTTATCGGGGCGTTGGTGCACAAGAACTCTGACCTTTTGCCGCGAACCTGTGTAGGCTATCGCGTTCCAAACGCTTTATTTTTTCGAGGCAGACCTGACGTGGAACAGCTAACGCGCCTTCAGAGTGGGATCGAAGGGCTCGATGCCCTATTGAAGGGGGGCTTGGTCGCGGGTGCGTCCTACATTGTCCAGGGACGGCCCGGCTCTGGTAAGACCATCCTGGCTAACCAGATCGCTTTCAATCATGTGAAAAGTGGCGGGCGGGCATTGGTCGCAACGCTGCTTTCAGAAACCCATGAGCGGCTCTTCCAGTTCCTTTCGACGCTTAACTATTTCGACAAATCCCGCATTGGCGCCGAAGTGCAATTCGTTAGCGCCTTCGACACGTTGCAGAACGAGGGTTTGGAAGAGGTCGTCAAGCTTTTGCGTCGCGAGATCAGCCGGCAGAAAGCCTCGGTGCTGATCGTTGACGGGCTGCTGAATGCGCGGTCCAAAGCCGATACGCCTCTCGATACGAAGAAATTCATCTCCGAACTGCAAGGGCATGCGGCCTTCGCGGGCTGCACGGTCCTGTTTCTGACGAGCTCGAGACTGGATGACGGTAGCCCCGAGCACACGATGGTGGATGGCATCATCGAGCTCTCGGATGAGTTGGTCGGTTCCCGCTCCGTTCGCCGTATTCAAGCGCGGAAAACGCGCGGAAGCGGCGCCCTGTCTGGGTTGCATGAATATGAAATCGTTGATGATGGAATTGCGGTCTACCCGCGGATCGAATCGGTATACAAACGCCCTTCGCGCGTGAATCAGGCCGAATTTTTGAGATTACCCAGCGGCATCGATTCCCTAGATCGAGCCATCGGTGGAGGACTGCCTGACTCTTCGGTCAGTTTGATCATTGGCCCGTCCGGCAGTGGCAAAACCAGTATCGGCTTGAGCTTTCTTTCCAAGTGCACGCTCGAAGAGCCCGGCTTGCATTTTGGCTTTTATGAGACTCCGGAAAGGCTCCGTTTGAAAGGGCGGCTGATAGGCGTCGACATTGAAGGCATGGAGCGTAGCGGAGCGCTTCACATCGAGTGGCAGTCCACTACAGAAGGCTTGGTCGACAACTTAGGTGCACGGCTATTGGCTGCTGTAGAGAGCAAAGGCATCAAGCGGGTTTTCATTGATAGCCTGGGTGGCATGGTTCGGGTCGCGAATTCCACACCGCGCCTGGTCGAGTATTTCAGCGCATTGATGAACGAGCTGAGAGCGCGCGGTGTCTGTGTCTTTGCAACATGGGAAATGCGTGACCTGTTCGGGGCGGATATCAATGCTCCCGCGCCGGAGCTGTCCAGCATTGTGGACAATCTGTTTCTCGCTCGTTTCGTTGAGTTGGACTCAGAGCTCAAGCGCGTGTTGACCATCCTGAAGATGCGGGACAGCTTCTACGATCCTTCGCTTTTAGAGATCGTTATCGGCGATAACGGTGTTGCTCTCAATAAAGCATTCAAACATGCGACAGCGGTTCTCTCAGGGACGGCGGCGCCGGTGTCTAATGCATGATCGCGCACGCTGTTGGATATAGAGACGCATGACAACCATCCTGATAGTCGACGATGAATATCTGATAGCAGATATCCTCGGCTACGCATTGGAAGACGAAGGTTACATGGTGGCCAAGGCCAGCAATGGCCGCAAAGGGCTAGAGGTGCTCGATCGTGAGCGCCCTGAGCTTGTCATCACTGACTTCATGATGCCGGTGATGGATGGGCTCGAATTCGCTCGTGCGATACGTGCGCGTCCCCAATTGGCAAATCTGCCCATCATTCTCATGAGTGGCGCCCAAGCCCATGTCGGGCGTGCTCAGCCTGGCCTGTTTTCGCAGGTGTTCGACAAGCCGTTCGATCTGTCGTCGATTCTCGAGGCGGTTCATGGATTGGTCGGCCCTGCGGAGCCGCTTTGATCCTGAAGCTCAGCCCGGCTGCCACCTGGAATAGTTCGGCCCCCGTCGAAGGCGAATAGGACCTCTGATTTCTCCCGTCGGCGCCAACACCTTGCCTGCCTGCGTGATCTGCACGAAACCATTGTCCGCCAGTTGACGACCCACCTCCCTGACAGCCGGCATCAGCGCTCTCCATGCCGCTCCATCCGCCTCGAGCGAGCGCGCCACATCCGATGGGCAAATCGATGCCTCGGCGGTTCTAACCTCCAGTAATTCACGAATACACCTGGAAATGACGGCCTTGCTGCATGTCATATCGATCAATGCCTTGTAAACGTTCGTACCGATGTGGGTGCGTCGAATCGAACCAACGCGCATCGGCGTGCTCCGAAAGAAATCCATCTACCGCTTCGGTCTAGGCAATTGAGCGCTCGAAAGGCCGAGGCGTTCCAAACATAAGGAGGGTGCTTTTGCGTGCTCTAACAAAAATAAAGCTGCGGTACACATTTGCCTTCGTCCTGTTAGCGCCTGCAGCCTTTGCGGCGGAGGAAAGCTCATTCACCCAGGAAGGGAAGGCTTCGCATTATTCGGATGCCTTTCAAGGCAAACGCACCACGAGTGGAGAGCGATTCGATAACGACGAGCTCGTCGCGGCCCATAAGACATTGCCGCTGGGGACGCGTGTAGAGGTGACCAATCTGGAGAACGACAAGACGGTGACCGTGCGCATCAATGATCGCGGGCCGCACACACCAGGCCGGGTCATCGACCTTTCGCAAGAGGCGGCCAAGAAGGTGGATATGCTCGAGGAGGGCGTAGTGCCCGTAAAAGTAAAAAAGGTGGATTGACGAATCAATCCACCTTTTTCGTACGACCGCTGATGCAGTCGAGATATGGCGCAGCGGACGGGACTCGAACCCGCGACCCCCGGCGTGACAGGCCGGTATTCTAACCGACTGAACTACCGCTGCGCGTCGGTTCGCATGTCGATCTGGCTGTTCACCTGATCGCCTTGCGAGGCGCGCAATTTACGCAGGCCAGGAACCTAAGTCAATAGAATCGTTGAGATTTTTTGTTCAACGGCAAAAGAAACCGAAATAGCGTTCAAGCGAGCTTCCGCGACGCGTCTCGAATGCCTGAGCTAGGCCTTCTACGGCGATCTTGCGGTCCGACGCTGCCAACGAAAGGGCTGCGCGCAACGCTTTCCAGCAGGGCTCGGGTAGGCATTCCGGTTTCTCGAGCTGCTTATCCAACTCCATGTTTCGCGCCTGCTTGGCATTTAGGCGCCGGTAGGGATGCCGTCCGCTGCACAGCTCGTAGATGACGCAGGCGATAGCGTAGGTATCGGTCGCTTCGGAGAGCATGCCACCTTCGATCAATTCGAGCGCTGCGTATCGCGGTGTCCAGGCTGCGAAGCGGTCGCGGCTGATTTGCGGTAATCCCTCGAGCACACCGTTTTGGGCGCGGCCTAAACCGTAGTCGAACAATCGCACGCCATCGGGAGTAAGCATGATGTTGCTGGGCTTGAGGTCGCCGTGCAGGATGCCTTTCCGATGCGAGTACGCAAGCGCCGCCAACAGCTCGCTGGTGATCGCCTGCGCTGTTTCCCAGCTAAGCCCTTCAGGGTTTTCTTTCAGCGTGTGATCGAGCGTCCTTCCCTGCAGCGATTCCAGTGTGATGAATGCCCGTTGGCTTGCCGTGTCGACATGGAATTCGAAAAGTTTGATGACGCCGGGATGATTCAGCTGGGTCGTCAGTGCGAACTCGGTATAGAGCAGCGCGCCAGCATCGGGGTAGTCCGCGAAATCGTCGGTCAGCGTCTTGATCGCAAGGTAGGGCGACGGATCACCGAATTGCTCACGCAGGAGGTCCCTTGCGCGGTATACGGCACCCATGCCGCCGATCCCGAGTAAACGTTCGATACGATAACGACCCGCCAGTACCGTTGGCATTTCGCCGATGTGGCGACGCGTCGACAGGTCTTTCGGTGCTTCGGCCTCCGGGCGCTCCTCGGATGCGAAAGCGTAGTAGGTCAGGGCGTCGGGTTCTTCGGCGATCGGTGAATCGACGGATGCGGTCGCGTGCGTGTTCATCGACGTACCACCACGGCGCTGACGTTGTCTCGAGCACGTCCGGCGAGCACCTTGTCGAACAGTTGCTGAATGGCCATGGCGGGCGAACGTTGGTTAAGGGCTTGGCTGAGGTCTGCCTCGGTTACGTCGCGGTAGAGGCCGTCGGAGCACAGGAGAAAGGTATCCCCAGGCTCCGTTTCCAGCTCCAATAGATCCAGCTGCAATACTTCACTCGCGCCGATGGCACGCGTGAGTGCTTGGGCCTTCGGATGGCGTGCAGCCTCCTGTGCCGTTAGGTTCTCTTCGACCATCAACTCCTGCATGAGGCAATGGTCACGGGTCAATTGGTAAAGTCGATTCTGTCGCCACAGGTAGCACCGACTGTCGCCTGCCCAGATACAGACCGCACGGTCATCGTCCGCTATTAGCGCCACGACGGTGCTGCCGATCAACGGGGTGTCGACGCCGTGCTGGAGCGTAATGTCCTGGCCCAAGCAGCGGTTGACGTCATGCAGTCGCATGCGCATTTCACGTACTCGACCGTCCAGTGATCCACTGACGGATTCCGCCAGCCGCTCGACGATCAGGCGACTGGCCAACGCACCATTCTGATGGCCGCCCATCCCATCGGCGACCGCCCATACCTGCGCCTCGCTGCTTTCGAGCACCGCATCTTCATTGCGCGCACGAACCTTGCCGGTGTCGGTACGTGCGGCGCTTTGCCAGGCGATGAGAGACTGCGCCATCACAAGCTAGCCGGCAATTCGAAGCCGCGCAGCATCGCGATGTCGAATGGGTTCGGTGAACGCTGGCTATGCAGCAAGTAGTTCGCGTGCAGGCCGCCAAGATTGGCCTTGAGAATGAGTACATCGCGACCGCTGTGATAGTCCACCGTCATGAGGTCCAACAAGCGGAACAGCGACCATGGACCGGTATTCTTCTCGATCCCGACCTTGCGTCCGCTAAGCTCCTCCACGACCAAGCTCGTTCGGCCTTCCAAAGCGGTCGACGGCCACTGAAACGCAGTCTGGACGATTGGACCATGGCGGTATTCCATTTGCCGATCGCCGAACTGGAAGTCCGCGCGGCCGACGCTGGAATCCAAGGAGTAAGGTTCGAGTTTGAACTGCACCTGTGGCTCGTTGGGATTCTCCGCAAAGAAGCTTGCGCGAATGGTCTGCACGCGGGTGAGTTGGCTCAGGAATGCACGTGAAAGCGGCAGGCCCCGCCCATCGACGCGGCGCAGCTGGTATTGGCCGGAAGCATTGTTGACGAAGGGTTTAAGGTAGTTATCGAAAAAGGTCTGCGCGGTACCCTGGGTTTTGAAGAACTCCCTGAAGTCCGCAACGGCGACGTCGCTTTCGCTGTGCGCGGCAAACGGGTAGCGCTTTTTCAGCGAGCTGTCGTAGGCGGCATAGAGCTCATGCTTATAGCGCTGATTCAGGTATTGATGCGCGTCGTTGAGCACGGCGGTCCAGCTCTCTTCGGCAAGCAGGGTAAGCCAGGCGCCAACCGGTTGCGGCAGGCGTGTCACGACAGTGCGCACTTGATGGAATGCATCGCGCTCGCCGCCCATGCGTGCCCGCGCCATGTCATAGGCGGCTTGCTCTGGCGCGCCGGAATGAGCAAGGCCAGCCAATTGAAGTTGCAGCGCATTCAGCGCTTGCAGCGCGTTCGCCAAGTCCATGGCAGGTGCGTCGCCTTCGTCCAATAGGCGATGCAGAGGTTGGAAACGGTTGGCGAGGGTTCGCCGCGACGTGTCCGGAACGGCAAGGGATGTTGCGGCAGCTGCCAAGGCGTCCGTCGCTTTCGCCAGCTTATTACCGGTGCCGTTCGGGACGTGGGCGATGGCCTCGGAGGCTGCGTCGACCGGTCCGGACAACAGCGTGTTATCGCGTACTTCGATCAATACCTGAACGAGGGGTGAATTAGCAGATGTCAGCCCGGCCAATTGCTGCGAACCCAAATTGATGTCGCCAATCGGCTGCATGGACAGTTGCGCCAGCGCATCGCCCCAATGGTTCGCGTAATCCTGGAAGTACAGCTGCTCCACTTCGGCCATCAAGCGCGTCAGGTCTTTCGGGCTAAGACTTTCGCTTTCGCCGAGCACCCAGTTGTTGCCCAATATGCCTTTCACCAGACCCACGCCCTGCGCAGCGAACAAGGTTTGGTAGCCGTGGCGCGTGTACAGGCCGGGAATGACGTAATCGGCGCCGATGAAAAGTGCTGACTGCGTCCCGAGTTTTCCGTCAAGCCGATAGTCGGGAAGCTGGCGCGCCTGCTCCCTGATCATGCGGTAAACGACGTTGGCCAACGATTCTCCACGCAGCGTCTGGCGCGCTTGCGCGACCAGCGATGCATCGAACGTGTAGGACCGGAAAGGCTGCGAAAGTAGGCGCTCGAAGTGAGATGCCAATCCATTCTGCAAGACCGCATTGCCCGGGTACTGGACCGACCATTCCGCCGCGATCCAATCTTTCAAGAAGGCGGGATCGCGACGCTCTTGGAGGCCCAGCATCAGATAGGCGCGCAGACTGTTGAGCAGACGCTCGCGATCGTTTCCGTAGGCCCTGATCTGGGACTCGAGCTGAGCCGCCACCAGCGGCAGCAAGCGCTCTTCCAGATCCTGGCGGTATGCCGCGGCGACCACGGGAGCGACCTTATCCCCTTGATAGAGGCCGCTGTGCTCGCGATATTGCACGTCGGCGCCAGTCGGGAAGACCTGCGCGGCGGCGTAACTGCTGTCCAGAACCTCGAGCAGCGAGGTCCCATCGCGCCCATCGCCGAGCGTTTCCAACTGACGTTCTTTGCCTTGTGCGAGGTCGCGAAGTTGTTCCAGACGCTGATGATTGGATGAAAAACTGAACGCCCACACACAGCCGAACAGCACGAGACAGGCAGCGGCGCCGGCATAGAGCGCGCGCTGACTCCAGCCGATGCGACGGCGCGCATGCTGATCCAGCGTAGCCAGCTCCGCCTCCGGAAAAATGACCCGGCTCAACAGGTGATGAATGAAACGTGCGCGGCCACGCCGCAGGGTAGGTAGGCGTCCGGTGGCGAGGCCGATATTGCGCCCGATCCCGGCAGTGGTCTCGTGCAACTGGCCGTCGAGGTGTGGGGCA
This sequence comes from Pseudomonas matsuisoli, assembly GCF_014647635.1. Lineage (GTDB taxonomy): Bacteria > Pseudomonadota > Gammaproteobacteria > Pseudomonadales > Pseudomonadaceae > Pseudomonas_P > Pseudomonas_P matsuisoli. The sequence continues at coordinate 98,024 of NZ_BMPO01000003.1, read as the reverse complement.
CTGGTGAAATAGAAACCACGCAGCTGTGACGCGCGCTGATAGCGGTTACCGGAAAACGCCAATTCAATGAACAGACACAAGGGCTCGCCGATGTTGCCAAGCCCGTGCGGGAAATCGAGGATGCTGCCGCGCCGCTGAATGTCTCGCTCCTGGTGCATCTTGACGATGACCTGGCTGTTCAAGCGCTGGAGCAGTATTTCGAAGGCCTGCTTCACGACGAGTGCTTCGGTGCCGTTTTGGTCCTTGCCAAAGCTCGCGCCTAGCACCTGATCACTTTCCTCGCGGGACAGCTGATCAAAGAATTCATCGAAGCCCTTCAACCTATCGGCTTTGCTCAAAACCAGGTAGACCGGTACTTCCACGCCTACGCACTGATGTATCTCGAGCAGTCGTTGGCGCACCTGTCGGGCCAGGGTTTCGAGCTCGACTTCGTGACCGGCAACGAGCAATTCGACGGGCAATGTGACCAAGACGCCATTGAGTGGTCTAGCCCGGCGTTTGCGCAGCAGGTCGAGCAGCGTGCTCCAGCCCGCGCCGTCGACGTGCGTCTCGGGCTGCGTCAGGTAGCGGCCGGCGGTGTCGATCAAGACGGCGTTGTCGGCGAAATACCAATCTGCATGACGTGTCCCTCCAATGTCGCGGGTCAGGCGCTGCTGATCGCCACGGTTCAGCGGGAACTCAAGGCCGGAAAAGTCGAGCAGACTGGTCTTGCCGCTTTGTTCTGGACCGATCACCAGATACCACGGCAAGTCGTTTCGCCACCGCTCGGAACGGCCTCCGTAGAAAGTGGAGCCCTTGATGGTCCGCAGCGCCTCCTTGTACCGGCTCTGCAGCTCCACTTTCTCCGCGTCGATGATCAGTGCCTGATGCGAATGCTCCTGCTGTGAGACGTCCTCGGTATCAGGCGCGCTAATGGAAGGGCGGCCGGCTAGTGCCATGCTGAGCCCCCAGCTGAGCATGAGAATGCATGCCGTAAGGAGACGGCTCGTCTCGGACGCCCAAGGGCGATAATCGCCGAGCGCAAGGTAGGGGCCAGCGAACCAGATAGCGAGTACCAGCATCAGCAGCAGACAAAGCGTCCAGACCCAGCGCCGTGTGAGCAGGGATGCCATTCGTTTAGCCAGTGTTTTCATTGCGAATCGTCCGTGATTGCAGAAGCCTCGAGCGGCGCCGAGGGTAGGTAAGGCGTGAGTACGGTCTGACGATGTTCGGCAAGCATCCAGGCGAAACCGAAATACAGAACCCCCAGGGAGATGAACGTGAAACCCGCTATGACCCACCAGGGCACGATGCGTATGAGGGCGCCACGCGTGTTTTTCAGCCCTTGCCAGTGTGGCGAGATTTCCCGCGGGACGTCGCCGCGCAGTTGTCTGACCTGGCGGTAAACGCTGTCGCGCACCGCTTCGAGCTCCAGCAGCCCACGTGGCAATACGCGGTATTTACCTTCGAATCCCAACGACAGGCACAGGAACATCAGCTCGAGCATTTCCAAGTGCTTTGCCGGGTTGCGGGACAGCCGCTCCAGCAACTGGAAGAATTTTTCGCCGCCGAACGTTTCATTGTGAAAGGCGGCGAGCAAACTCATTCCAGACCATTCGCTCTCATTGCCCCAGGCGGTCGTCACGACGGCTTCATCGGCGACAGTGCACAGTACGTAGCGCGCAGCCAGTACCTGCGCATTTTCGATGCCGGCGTTCAGGGCCCGATGTTCGAAATGCCGGATGTCCTCCATCAGTCTTTGATTCAACGCATACAGCTCTTCGCCATGGTGACTGTGTTTGATTCGGACGATTTCCGAGAGCACCGCAGAGGAGGAGGCCACCAGCGGGTTGACGCTGAGGTTGAAGGTTTCTGCCGGCGCGAGGCGCGCAGCGTGAATCATCCGCTCTTCCAATTGCTCGAAGCGCGGCGCGTTGGAGAAGTCCATAAGCGGGCTGTGCTGCGCCGGTTCGCCGCGGCGGTTGAGAACGACCGTTTTGTCGGCCGCGCCGAATTCCATTTCTCTGATAGACATAGCTAGTTCCTGATCGCCCAGAATTTGAGTTCGAGGTTCGCGAAGTCGCCGGAGACGTGAAAGGCGAATCCACCCGAGTGCTCGAGCTGCGCCTGGTCTTCTGCTGAAAGCTCGAGAGCGAAGTAGGTTTTGTCTGCATGAAATGGAATCTGGCGGGGCGCGACCGGCAGTGGACGTAGGCGAAGGCCAGGCAGATGCAGGTTCACCAACTGACGTATGCGCTCTACGGGCCCTACCTTCAAGTGTGCAGGTAAGTGGTTGCGGATTTCTTCCGAATCACACTGGGCATTCGCGGCAATGACGAACGTGGACGTCGCGAGCAGGGCGTGGTCCGGTAGCGGCGAGACCAGAATGCCGTATTGGCGCTTTTGCAGTTCGAGCTCGATGGCGTGTTGCTCCAGGACCATCGACAGCACCTGTCGGATCGCCTCCATTACCTTGCGAAAGCTCGCACCTTGATCGGTGTGTAGGTAGTGGTTGTCATGGCGTGGCCGTTTCTGTTCGTTGGCATAGGTCGCCAGTTCGCCCAGTAGGCCGATGAGTTCGCGATACAGCATTTCCGGGTGAACTTGTTCGATCGCGCTGAGGTGGCGAAGCGTCGGCTCCAGGCGATTGATTAATTGCAGCATGAGGAAATCACCGACCTCCGCGCCGCCGACCTTGCCGGTGGAGCGAATACGCTCGGCGAGGATGTCACCGCGGTGGGCCAACATGCTGATCACTTCCTTGAGGCAGGCGCGCAGATAGGCGGAGGCGTGAACGTTCAGGTGCGTTGGAACGTACTCGGCATCCAGTTCCACGACGCCGTCAGGGCTTGCCTCGAGCACGCGACAGACCAACATTTTGACGTAGCCTTCGTCGGCCGGTTGATTGCCGAGCAGCAAGCGGAAACCCAATCGGCCGCAAGCCACTTGGCTGATCGCACTTTCGCCGGCATTGGAATCGGCTTGTTCGCTCTCGAAACTGATGTAGCGAGCCTGGACGTCACGTTGTGCTGGACGACGACTTTCGACGTGATTGCCCGTGACGAGGGGCAGGGCCAGATACACCGGCGTATTGCGGGTATTGGCCGGGATGTCCAACGCCAGCACGTCGTGGTCGGCACCAATGTCGAAAAGCGTACCGTCCGGTAGCACACCGCTGGCCTTGCTAACAACGACCTTGCCGGTGCTGAGAAACTGTCGGTCGATTTCGACCTCGAAGAATCCCCAGGCGTATCCGGACAGCTTGCACGTTCTCGCCCTGAACTGGTGGTCGATGTATCGGTCGTTCTGTTGGAAGTGCTGCGGGCGAAGCAGCATGCCTTCCTGCCAGATCACTTTGTGTTGATTCATTTTCGATGCTCCGCCACGTTATCCAGTGCTTCGATGCCTTGCTCCTGCAAAGCCAGCGTGACGGTGTTCCGCGTGTTCGGCGCAAGCGGGATGACATAGCGCCAAGTGGCATCCGGCAGGTCGCGGTAGGCCGCGAGCACGCCGACGTAGCGACTGCCTTCCTGCACTGACAGCTTGAGCTGGCGCTGCTCACCTGGACGCAGCTCCAGTTCTTCCCGGGCAATGAGATCGGGTGACAGCGTTTCCTTCGGTCGCTGATAAAGCGAGAAGAAATCCGCGCCTTCGAAGGCGGCGGCGTTCTTGAGCTCGACCAGCTGCAGGACGACCGGCGAGGGGCGACCGTGAAGGTCGGGATTGAGCCGATTGCTGCCTTCCAGCGTTAGGTCCAGCTTGGTGAGGTTCGATGAAGGGGACCGCGATGAGCAGCCACTGATCGTCGACGCGACTAGCAGGGCGAACAACAGAGAGCGAAACATGGACATCATCCTTGAGTGTCGGTTTTTAGCGTGGCAATCAGGCGGATCTGGTCGTCGTACGCTTGGGCCAGATCGTTGGAAATCAGTTGAGCGACACCTCCGCCGTCGCCAGTAACGGAGGCATGCCAGCGGCGATACGCACGCCAGTGATAAGCATCCGTTTTGAAGCGACGCGCGCCCTCGGTTTTTTCGAACGTCAGCGCCAGCGCCGTCGGGGACAGTTTTTCGAGAAGCGCGGTATGCGCGGCTCGCGTCGCTGCGGCCAGCGCTACTTGATGCGCCTGAATGTCACGAAAGGCGCGCAGCACGGTGGTTCGGGTCTCACCAATGCCCTGGTTTTGGAGCGCTGCCTCGCATAGAGTCGAGCAGTCGATTTTGGCCCTGGGGCTAATCGGGTCTCCCGCCTGGGCTTCGGGCGCAAGGTGCAGTTCGTGCCTCAGCTCGTCACGGTTACGCAAGGTGAGTTTCAGCTGCTCCAGGGTGTCGCGTAACAGTCGGGCGGAATGGAGCGCAAGCTCTTGCACCTGTGTGCTGTCCAGTGCGGAAAGGTCGAGGTCCAGTGCGTCGCTCAAGGCATCGCGAAACCGCACGGGGAGTTCGTGAGCTGCTGGCTTAGCGGCTGGAGGGGGCGGCGCATTTGGAGCGATGAGCTCTGGAACGATCAGGTGTTCATCACTGATCGGTGCATGATCTCGCATCTGCGCGGCGATAGAGGCAGGCCCGCGAGGGGCGAGCAGGTCATCTTCGAACGCGCGTTCACTGGCGTCGAGATTAGCCAGTGGGTCCAATCCGAGAAAAACGTCGTCCGGAATGAACGCATTATTCATGGCATGCATGTGCGTGCCATCTTCCCGCATCGCCTCAGGCTCGATACGGCTTTGAATATCAAACTGACCGATGCGAAAGAGCGCACCGTGCTCGAGGCGGTAGGGATCGTATTTGCGAAGGTTGAGCCCTTCTCGAGGCAGCTCGATGCCGTTGCTACTGACATCGGTCAGGTAGAAGGCACCGTCGCGAAAGGTCACTTCAGCGTGCTTGCCGGAGACCAGTCGAGTGCTGTCGGGAAGGTGCCAATCGCTATCGGGCGAGCGCCCGATGAAGCCGCCTGCTGCGTCGAATGTTTGGTAGGCAGAGAAGCCCGGTTCGCGACGCTCTGCGCGCACGATTTCTAGAGTCAGTTTCATGCTAGGTGCCTGCTCAGACGTTGCGCTTTTCGGCTTGGGGATCGCCAAGAGGGCGGTAATCGCGGTCGCTGGAATGTTGGCTGGAGCAGGATGCCACCGCGAGGGCGGCAAGCAGAGCGATGGCGCAATAGCGCAGATGCATGAGGATTCCTCCATGAAATCAGGGGTGAAACGCATGACCGTCCTGGCCAAGTGCTATTAGAGTTCAAAGCATCCCAAGAGCAGGTTGACCTAATTCACGAACACAGGGTGGTCAGGGCGAAAAATGAGACGTCGATCAGATTGCCCGGTGTCTTCGTCAAACGTGCTTGGCTGTAATGCCCAATACCTTCATCCGGTAGAGGAAGGTGCGACGCGGTAAGCCAAGCTCGCGGGCCGCCTGGCTTTGGTTTCCGGCGTTCTTGCGCAAGCAATCCAGCAACAGGTTGCGTTCGACCTGGTCCAGGCGTTCTCGAATGTTTCCCGTAGGCGGCGCGCTCAGGTGCTCGGGTTGCAGGGCGAAGTGGGCTGGGAGCAACTCGCCACCCTCGCATAGCAGCACGGCCCGCTCGACCAGCCCCTTGAGCTCCCGCACGTTACCGGGAAATTGATAGCTGGCCAGGCAATCCAATGCAGCGTCCGACCAGCGACAAGGCCTGCGTTGGAGAAAGGCGCAGGCCTTGTCCGCGAAGTGTCGGGCGAGAACCAGGATGTCCTCACCCCGTTCGCGCAATGCCGGCAAGACGATTGGGAAATGCGTCAGGCGATAGTAGAGGTCTTCGCGGAAGAGACCTTGTTCGACACGCTTTCGTAAATCGTGGTGGGTTGCGGCGATGATGCGAACGTCCACTTTATGGGTGGTTGCGCTGCCGACGGGACGAACTTCGCCTTCCTGCAGGACGCGCAACAACTTGGCTTGCAGCGTCATGGGCATGTCGCCGATTTCGTCCAAGAACAAGGTGCCGCCATCCGCTACATCGAACAGCCCCTTGCGGTCTCGATCCGCGCCCGTGAATGCGCCTTTGACGTAACCGAACAGCTCGCTTTCCAGCAGGCTTTCCGGAAGGGAGGCACAATTTTGAACGACGAAGGTTTGGGCCCGCCGCGAGCCAAAATCATGGATGGCGCGGGCAGCCAGTTCTTTTCCTGTCCCGGTTTCGCCGTTGAGCAGCACGTTGACGGGCGTGTGCAGCACTTTGGCGATGAGCCGGTAAAGCGCTTTCATCGGCGCGCTTCTACCGATGAACCCATAGCCGTCTTCGGCGATAACGGGGGCGCTGATGGGCATCTCCACGGCGACCGGTGTGCGCAGGCGCTGTAGCAACCGCATACGCTCGAGGGCCGCGCTCGCTAGACCCGCCAGCGATTTCGCGTAGACATTCAGGTCCCGTGCGTCGTATCCCGCCATGACCATCAATCCGACCACGTGATTGTCCGCGCCACTGATCGGCAAGCAGAGCAACGAACGCCAGCGCCTTCCCGGCGGCAGGAAGGTCGTGTCATGGAGGCTGACGTCGAGTTCTTCGATAGCGAGCACGCGGTTCTGGCACAGGCAATATTGCAGCAGTTGGCTGCCGTCATAATCGCTTGGCATCGCGTCCGTCGCCAACGGCTGTACTTGGCCCTGATACCAGTTGGCGCACGGTTTCAGCGTCGTGGCGGTCTCGTCGAGCAGATAGAGCTGACCCGATTCGCAGCTCGTGAGATCGATGGCGGCTTCGACGAGACTGTCAACCAAGCGTTGCGTATCGGACACGTGCGACAACGCCGTGAAATGCCGTAGGAGCGCTTCCGCATAGCGAAGCGGTTGCGGGAGAGCGGTAGGCAGGAGGTGGACGTCAGGCGAATTCACAAACGATTCCTCCATCGCCGTCGACGGTCGCACAGACCTGATCGAGGGTTTCTCCGGTTGCCATGGCACTGAGCATACGATCGACGACCTGTGCCTGGATCAACTGCTCCAGCAACCGATCGATGACGCGGGCGCCGCTTTCGGTGTGGTTGCATCGATCGACCAGAGTGCCCACCAGACGATCGCTGTATTGGAACGCCAGGCCGCGCGTTTTCAGGCGGTCGCCAAATCGATGAAGCTTCATACGCACCAGTTGCTCGAGCACTTCGCCATCGACGGGGTAGTAAGGCACGACCTTCATGCGGGCGAGCAGCGCCGGTTTGAAGTGGCGGCTAAGGGCTGGGCGAATGGCCTGTTCAAGGTCTGCGGCGAGGGGCCGATCTCCACTCCCGCAGCGCCGGGTGATCTCGTCGCTCGCCAGGTTCGACGTCATCAAAATCAGGGTATTGCGGAAGTCGATCTCGCGGCCTTCGCCGTCGTTGGCAATGCCTTTGTCGAAGATCTGGTAGAACACGTTCATGACGTCGGGGTCTGCTTTTTCGACTTCGTCCAGCAGGATCACCGAATAGGGCTTTTGCCGTACGGCTTCGGTCAACATGCCGCCTTCGCCATAGCCAACATAGCCGGGCGGTGCGCCGATGAGCCGCGAAACGCTGTGGCGCTCCTGAAATTCGGACATGTTGATCACCGTGAGAAAACGCTCGCCGCCATACAACAGGTCCGCCAGCGCCAGTGCGGTTTCCGTCTTGCCGACGCCGCTTGGGCCCACCAATAGAAATACGCCTAATGGCGCATCGGCGCGGTTCAGACCCGTCGCTGCGGCGCGCATCGCTTGATCCAGCGCAGTCACCGCTTGCTCCTGCCCGTGCACGCGCTGGCGCAACTCCGCCGCGAAGGTCAGGACCTTGGCGTTGTGTTCGCGGACCAGCTGACTCAATGGAACGCCGGTCCATTGGCTGATGACCTCGGCGATGAGCCGGGGACACACTTCATAACTCACCAGACGATCGTGCTGCTGCAACGCCGCAAGGTCCGTGCGCAGGGATTCACGTTCATCCCTCGATGCTTCCGTCTCCGCACCTACGTCGATACGCAGCGACACGATCCGCTGGGCAAGCGTACGTTGCTGCTCCCACCGCGCCGTCAACTCGGCGTGCTGTCGACAAAGGCTTTCCAGCGTTTCCGCCGCGTCATCGCACGCGTGCCCGTCAATGGCAACGCCGGCATCTCGATCTCGGCACAGGGCCCTGTGCTGACGTTCGTGAACCACGATGTCGCTACGCAGTTTTTCGATGGCGACTGGCGCCGCCGCCAGGCTGATGCGGACACGCGCGCAGGCGGTATCCAGTACGTCGATTGCTTTGTCCGGCAGCTGGCGTCCCGTCAGGTAGCGAGCGGCAAGCTCTGCTGCGGCGACCACCGCATCATCCCTTAGATAAACCCCGTGCTCCTTTTCGTAAATCGGCGCCAGGCCCCGCAAAATGGTGATGGCGTCGCTCACGGTCGGCTGTAGCAATTGAACCGGCTGGAAGCGGCGGGAGAGGGCGGGATCTTTTTCGAAGTATTTTTTGTATTCACTCCAGGTGGTTGCGGCGATGGTGCGCAACTCACCGCGGGCAAGCGCCGGTTTGAGCAAATTGGCGGCGTCGCTTGCGCCGGCTTGCCCTCCTGCGCCAATGAGCGTGTGGGCTTCGTCGATGAACAGGATGGTTGGTACCGCCGCGTGCTTAGCTTCATCAATGACGCCTTGGAGGCGGCGTTCGAATTCGCCTTTCATGCTGGCGCCCGCCTGGAGCAGGCCGAGATCGAGCGTGAGCAGCTTGACGCCCGCCAACGCCGGCGGCACTTGTCCATGGGCGATACGTAGCGCAAGCCCTTCGACGATGGCGCTCTTACCGACGCCCGCTTCGCCGACGACGATGGGGTTGTTTTTACGACGCCGCGCGAGGATATCGATCATCTGTCGAATCTCGTCGTCCCGGCAGAAGACCGGATCGATCTTGCCCTCACGCGCTTTCTGCGTGAGGTCGTGGGCGAAGCGTGCGAGGTTCGGCTCGCCACGGTTATCGGGATGGGTGGTGTGGTGTGCGCAGGAGAGAAAGTCGACGAAACGCTCGACGTTGATCTGGCCGATCAACGCTTGGTAGCGCGTCCCGGCATAGCGCATTGGATTGCGCAGCATGGCCAGGATCAGAGCGCCTTCATCGATGAGCACTTTGCCCAATTCTAGATTGCCAACCAGCAGTGCATCCTGTAGCCACTGCACGAGCTCTGCGGAAAACACCGGGCTCTGCGTTTCCTGCGCTGCCGTCTTTAGCTGCAAGACGGCGGCCAGTTCATCCGCCTCGATATCGGCGTCCAGCAGCGCCTTGGCGAGCAAGCCGTCCGCGCGCTGTAACAGGGCGAGCAGCAGGTCTTCCACGGAAACCTTGGCGCCGCCCCGGCGTACGCAGCCCTCGGCAGCGGACTCCAAATCCTGTTTGCTTGGCGCATCGAGCGCGTGTATCAGTTGTTGCAGGTCAATGTTGATCATTGATGTCCATCCTTGGGTGATTGGCTGCCGAGCGTGACGACTCCATCGGCGTGCTCGACCCCCAGCCAGCTCGTCCAGCCGAGGCGACAGGGGTTGTGTTGTCCTATGCGCAGTTCGCGTAGCTCGTCGCGGCGAAGTTGCAGACGAATGTCGTAGTCCAGTGGGTCGCGCAGGGTGAACCGCACGAGTGCGCAGAGCGGCTGGTAACCCGGACCGATTGGCAGGAACTCGTGGAAGCGCGCCCAATCGAGCCCTTTGACGTGGACGCGAAACTTACCGCTGCAATCGCGCACGTTGGCGCCGAGCACCAGGTCGTGGCCGAGGCGACTTTGGGCAACGCCGAGCCTGTTGCGCTGGTCTTCATCGACGCTCACCTGGCGCTCCACGCACTGCTCGATATTCAGGTCTGCGTGCTTGAAGTAGTAGCGCAGTACTGCTTCGACGAGCGCGGCGGAGTGTGCCCTGAGGCTCAACAGGCCAAGGTACGGCAGCAGGCGCTTCCAGTTCAGTTCGTCGGCGTGGCGAATGGCGTTGCCGCCGAGACCGATGAGGGCGAAGAGGTGTTCCGAAAAGTCGTCCGAGGCGCCGCTGCGAAAGCGAGCGTAGTAACGGTATTTGCTCCAGATCGGCAGCAATAGGCGTTGCAATCGATTGTGGAAGAGGTCCAGGAAGTCCCGGGTAGTTTTGTTCTCATGTCCATCGCCCAACGCTTGCTCGCCATAAAACGCCGGTATCGGCGAACCGGCGCCGAACAAGCTGACGACGTTGATCCGCAGGCGAGCACGTAGCACACCGCCTTGTTCGAAGAACTGGACCTGATCGATATCGCTGCCAGGAAAACCCAGGCTCGGGTTTGCTTCGTAATCCAGCAGCTCATGCAGCGCTTTGTCGTCCAGCGCCGGGTGAGCGGCCCGCAAGCGCTCCAGCACCAACTGTACCCCCTGGAAAAGGCTGTACTCACGGATGCCCTGGCTGAGTCGGCTCAAAGTAGCGGCTGTTGGCCCATGCGCGGCGACCATCGGTACACCTCTCCCTTTGTGCTTTTCACATGAAGCTCGTGGTACGAATTGAGGCTGGCGTATAGCGCGAAGAACTCGTTGAGCACCGACGCGAAGAGGTACAGGTCCGCCTCGCCGAGAAAGCTCTCTGGATTCATGGTCAGCTCCGTTCGTATTCCGCGTACGGGCAAGCCCCGATGCAGCCGATCGACCTGTCGGTGGCGGATGCCTTCCAATCCATCCATTTGCCGCCGACTGACCCGCTGGGCGTGCCCGTTGTAGTAACGCGGTAGGTCGTAGGTTTCGAGAATCACCTTCAACGCGTCGACGTTGGCAAGCGACAGGTAGTTGAGCGACATGTTGCTGATGAGCTTCCAGAGGAAGTCGTTGTGTAGTGGCGGCGCATAGCTCGGGGTTGGCGTGGTGATGTTGCGGAAGGTCAGAAACTCGGGGGTGCCTTCAGCAGGCAGGCAGATATCACCGAGCTTGAGCTGACGCGGCAGATTGGCGTTGGTGCAGGTCAGCTCGATGGAGAGCGTTTCGTGCCGCTGTATGTCGCGGATGCCAAAGCTGAGATAGGTCTCGAGTCCTTCGTCCGCGAGGGATACACGTTGCCGTACGCTGTAATGCGGGCGAACGTCGTCCACATCGAAACTGTGGTCGTGATCGAAGGACTCGAATGGCACGTAGCGCTCGTAGCCTTTACCACCGGGTCGCCATCCGGTGACGCGGTCCACCGAGAATACGCCGCAGTGCCCCGCCGCAAGCTCTGCGGGGCGGAGCAGGTATTGATCCTGGCGACCGTCGAGACGGATGGGGACGGCGTCATGGGCGAAAAGATTGGCGACGGGGCAGCAATACAGTTTGATGTTATCCAGCGTGGGCTGGATGCGCTGCGAACCGACCTTGCCCAGCTCGAACTTGAACGCCATGCCTTGTGCACGTTTGAGCAGCTCAGCCGGGTAGCGCTGCAACGCATCGAGCCCGGTGAGTTCGACGAACAGGAATTTCTCCTGGAAAACGAAATATTCCTGAAGGTAGCGGTACCCGCGAAAGGTGTTCAGCGGGTAGGGGATCAACGCCTCCTCTTCGGAGAAGCCTGCCGGCTGGATCGATTCGGGATTCAGCGCAAGTGGTGCTACGTGTGCGCCGCTGTCCTGTTCGAGCGGCGCGCCGGTGCCATCCAGGAGTACGATTTGAAGGGATTTAAGATTCGTTCGCATGGCGAAGTAGAGCCATTGCGCAATGTAGCGCTCGCCGCACAGGTGCAAGCGCAAGTTCGACAGGCGCAGATCGCTGAGATCGCCGCCGCCCGTCACGCTGGCGCGAAGGGTGAGCAGGGCGCCTTCGCCCTTTGTTGCATAGTCGAGCGCGGTCAGGCCTAGCGGGTGGATTTCTACCGCCGATGTGGTGCGAAACCGACACGCCACGCCTTCGATTGCCTTGGATTCCACGGGCGTGTATGGGGGGACGACGACCGCTGCGCCAACGCGGTCCAGCGGATCGAATTGCAGCATGCTGAACGAGGGTAACGGCCGCATGTAGTTTGGCCAGAGCAGGTGCATCAGCGAATGGGTGAGCTCAGGCAGCCCATCATCGAGTTTTTGCCGTAGACGACCGGTAAGGAAGGCGAATCCCTCGAGCAAACGTTCCACATCGGGATCGCGTTCGCTTTGGCCGAGAAACGGTGCCAGCGCGGGGCTGCGTTCCGAGAAACGCTTGCCGAGCTGGCGCAACGCCGTCAGTTCGCTCTGGTAGTAATGGTTGAACGACATATCGATCCTTGATTGACCTTCGCGAGGGCATCCTGCCCGTGTGGCAGACGGGTGCCGTCAGCTCACCTTGACTTGCCCGCTACCGTCCACCTGGGCGGAGAAGCTGACCTTTCGTTTGAATCCTTCCACTTCCAATACGGCGTCTATGGCGAAACGCAAGGTCAGTGGATCATGCTCGCGGGGTAGCGGTATGACCGATACGCGGCTAAGGCGCGGTTCGTAGGCGTCGATGAACCGTTCGATCGCGCTACGTGCCTGCTGTAGGGAATCGTGCAGGGAACGACGCATATCGTTCAGGTCGGGTAACCCGTAGTCCGGTAGCGTCTGCACGCTACCGGCGCGAGTACTCAGCATTTTGGCCAAATGGGCGGCCACCGAATGCATCGCTGCGGCAGGAAGATCCTGCCCGACGCGTCGGCTGCTGTCGCCACTCAGCCTTTCGAACAGACTGCCGTAAGTCATTGGGGCCTCCTTCGCGTAGAGGCGCGCACGGGAGGCGCCTCTACGCAATCCACGGTTATTCCTTATCCAGCTTTCCAACCAGCGAAAGCGTGAAATCCGCGCCCATGTATTTGAAGTGAGGGCGAACGTTCAGGCTGACGCGATACCAACCCGGCTCGCCGGCGACGTCGCTGACCGTGATTTGTGCGGCGCGTAAGGGACGGCGCCCGCGCACCTCCGGGCTTGGATTTTCCTGGTCGGCAACGAACTGGCGGATCCACTTGTTGAGCTCCAGTTCGAGGTCGGTGCGTTGTTTCCAGGCACCAATCTGCTCGCGCTGCAGCACTTTCAGGTAATGCGCCAGGCGGTTGACGATGAACAGGTAAGGCAATTGCGTGCCGAGCTTGTAGTTGAGCTCGGCGAGCTTGCCTTCCTCGCTGTTGCCGAAGTACTTCGGCTTCTGCGCGGAATTGGCGGAGAAGAACGCCGCATTGTCGCTGCCCTTGCGCATGGTCAGTGCGATGAACCCTTCATCCGCGAGTTCATATTCGCGGCGGTCGGACACCAGCACCTCGGTTGGGATCTTGGTTTCAATCTCACCCATGCTTTCGAAGTGGTGCAGAGGCAGGTCTTCCACGGCGCCGCCGCTCTGCGGGCCGACGATGTTTGGGCACCAACGGAATTTGGCGAAGCTGTCAGTCAGGCGGCTGGCGAAGGTGTAGGCCGTGTTGCCCCATAGATAGTGCTCGTGACTGTTGGCGACGTTCTCCTTGTAGACGAACGTTTTGACCGGGTTTTCTTCCGGATCGTACGGGTTGCGCAGGAGAAAGCGCGGCACGGTCAGCCCAACATAGCGGGCATCTTCCTGCTCGCGGAAGCTTTGCCATTTGGCGAACTGTGGGCCGTCGAAATGATCCTTCAGATCCTTGATATCCGGCAGGCCGGTGAAGGTCTCCAGGCCGAAGAATTTCGGACCGGCAGCGGCGATGAACGGCGCGTGGGCCATGCTTGCAACATTGGAGACGTATTGCAGCGTCTTGATATCGGGAGCGCTTGGGTCGAAGAAGTAATTCGCGATCAGGGCGCCTACAGGCTGGCCACCGAACTGGCCGTATTCTGCGGTGTAGACGTGCTTGTACAGCCCGGATTGAGTGATTTCCGCGCTGTCCTCGAAGTCGTCGAGTAAGTCTTGCTTGGAAGCATTGATGATCTCGAGCTTGATGTTCTCGCGGAAGTTGGTGCGGTCCACGAGTAACTTCAGGCCACGCCAGGACGATTCGAGCGCCTGGAATTCAGCGTGGTGCAGGATCTCGTCCATCTGCCGGCTGAGCTTGGCATCGATCTCGGCAATCATGCGGTCGACGAGCGCTTTCTTGACAGGCTCGTTTTCGTTCTGCGGTTTGAGCAGCTCCTCGATGAAGGCGGATACGCCGCGCTTGGCAATACCGTAGGCTTCGTCGTGCGGGGTTAATTTGGTTTCGGCGATGATGCGGTCCAGAATGCCGACGCTGGCGGTACCCTGGTTGGTTTCTACAGCTGCGCTGGTGCTCATGTTTCGGTCGTCCTTGTCTGCTTGCTTACACGTCCTGCTTGGCGTGCTCGGTCATTTCCAATTCGCCCAGAACACGGGCGCGGGACTCGTCATCGGCCAATACGTTTTCGATCGCCTTGCGGAAGGCAGGGGCATTGCCCAGTGGGCCCTTGAGCGCTACAAGCGCATCCCGCAGCTCCATCATTTTCTTCAGCTCAGGGACCTGGTCGACCAGGTTGGCCGGGTTGAAGTCCTTCATCGAGTTGATCTTCAGATCGATCGGTAGCTCTTCCGTCGTCGCCTCATCCTGCAGGCGGTTGGGAACGCTCAAGGTCAGCGACAGCTCTTGTTTGGCGAGCACTTCGTCGAAGGTGTTCTTGTCGATGCTGATGGGTTTGCGGTCCTCGATCTTTCGATCATCGGCCCGTTGGGTGAAATCCCCCAACACCATGAGTTTGAGCGGAAGTTCGACTTCTTCCTGCGCACCCCCATTGCTGGGTTTGAACGTTACGTTGACGCGTTCCTTGGGTGCGACGGAGCCTTCTTTGGCCATGGTTCATCTCCTTGGTTTAGGGCCCTTGGGGCCTAGTCGAGTACCGCTTCGAGGTCGAGGTGACACAGTCGGCGATAGGTTTCATCCCGGGCTTCACGAATGTCCGGGTTTTGCGGAAGCGATTCGAGGCAACCGTGCAACAGCCGCAGTACGTCGAGGGCAAGTTGCGGTTCCCATTCCGCCAGTGCCGAGCCCTGCAGGCTGCGATCCAATGCATCGAGCCGGTTATGCGCCAGCTCGAATTTCTTGCCGGCGATGCAGAGTCGCGCCTCGGCGAGTTGCCAGTGAAAGCGTTCACGGCCATTGCGGGCATCGGCATGGCCTTGTTTGAGCGTGCGAATGCCGGTCTTCAGGCCGTCTTTACGCAGCCCCTCCACGGCAGCTGCCAGTGATGCGTTCCAGGCGCCTTCCGAGGTAACGGCGCCGCCAGGTACCGGAGCTGGCGCTGCAGGAGAACGGCCCTGCACATGCGGCGCGACATAGGCATCGATCCAGCCCCGCGTCTGCGCGTCCGCGAACGGGATGCCGTCGTGAAAATGCAGCAATTCAAGGCCGGGGTTGCGGGCCAGGAACAGCGCCAACTGGATCTCGATTTCACGCATGGCGGCGTGGGCATCCAGTGTTTCCAGGCATTGCCATACGAGAAACTGGCCATCCAGCCAAAAGGGCGCGCGGGCGATGCTCGTTTCAAGATCGAGCAGTAGATCGCCCCCTGCACGTTGGCCGATTCGGTCTCGAAAACTGTTCGATTTGTCCGCGGGGATGCCTCGGAGTGCCGTAATCTTTTCCGCGTTGCAGCCGGGTAACGAATCGATCGGCAGCCACAGCAGGGTCCTCGCCAGGCGAAAAGCCCGCACGTCGTCATTCTTCTGTTTTAGCCAAAAAGCGCTGAGTGGCCGCGCAGCCTCTTGTAATCCTCGTAGCGCTTTATGCGCTTCTTTCTCGCTGTCGAAATCCAGCTTTTTAACCGCTGCAGCGGTATTGGTTACTTCAGTGGAAAGTTCCGAAACTTCCTCTTCAGATTTGGTCTGCTGTATGTTTTGTGTGCGGTCTAGTTGATCTTTTAACCGGCGGCAGAGTGGAACTAACAGTGGTGCTTGATCGCCTAGCTTTTCAGTCAAAAAGCTGTCCAGCGTGTTCAGCGTTTGGGTAAGGCTTTCGAAGAGCGCACGTTCCTCAATTTTGGCCGTGTAGTGGGTAAGCACCTCTTCGAGTCGCGGTAGCAACCAGGCAAACGCAGCAGTACGGGTGCGAGGTTTCGCGGGGTGAAGGACGTCCCAGTGCTCATCGCTTAATGCAGCGAGCAACGTGATGCCGGCATGGAGACCAAGGTAACTATAGCGCTCATAAAGCGCCCAGGTAAGCCAACAGGCAATGCGCAAGTCCTTGCTTTGCGTGCTCAGTAAGTTGACGCAAAGTTCATGTGTTCTATGCCAGTCAGGGCCATCGGTCTTGTGTATAGAGGTCGCTTTTCCAACTTCATTCTCAATGGTTTCGTATTCAGGCGAATAACGTGCATCGCTACCGGCGAAATTGTCTTCCGCTATTGGCGTATGAGCGATCGAAAGAATGGACGTCAGTAAGTCGCTTGTAAGTGTCATTCCATGACTCGACGGCTGATGGGATATGCCGAAAGTTCACGGCAGCTTTATGTAAGCTGCCTATTGAGCATCCTGCTCGTAAGTTGTGTGCAAATAGTTGCTTGGTATTGCGCAAGTATTGGCACGGCATGTAAGTCGGAGGGAATGCTATAGACGTAGGCAGGACAGGACAACCGGGATAATGTGAACTGGCCATCACTTAAAAAGATCGGATTCAAACGGAGGGAACTTCGCGCGAAGCTCCCGATGGACGCACTTACATATTCGAAGTTGCAGTGAAAGATGCGCACTTCACATTATGGCCGATGCATCAGGCGAGTTAATCCGTTTGTGCGCACGTTCACCTCCGCAAACGTGCCTGACTTTTGTGTGTAAGGGCTACCGCGCAATGGTATTCGGGTCATCGTGCATCTCGCCGCACAAATCCTGCGCGAACCAATGCTCCACGTCCTTTTGCACCATGCCCATCCCGAGCAGTGCGAAGAGCTTCCCAAGCGCGGCCTCTCGCGTCATGCCGCCGCCGGATACAAGGCCGACATCACGTAGCCGGCTTCCGGCAGCGTAGGTGTCGAACGCGATGTGCCCATTTGGGCATTGGCTGATGGCGGCCAGGACGGTGCCGGCGCGGTGCGCTTCACGCAATGCCGCCAGAATTTCTTGGTTATCGGAGGGGCCGGTTCCGCTGCCGTAGCACTCCAGCAGCAACGCCTGTGGGCGTGAAGTGGCCAGTGCCTCGATGTGGTGAGCTTGCAGGCCAGGGAAAAGCGGCAAGATGGCGATATTCGTTTGCGAACGAGGGTGCTGGAAGTCGATCGACGCGAGCGTGCGCGCCGGGGAGGCTTCGCGACGGCGGGGCAGTACGTGGAAGGCATCCGGGGCATCGCTGCGCAGTTTGCTAACCCGTGCGCCGTGCATCAACCGGCCATTGAAAAAGACGTGTACTCCGGGCCGAACGCCTTCGGCCAGTGCCTGCATGGCGCCGAAGAGGTTCGGCCATGCGTCGCTGTCCGCTGCGCCGGCGGGCTGCATTGAACCGGTCAGCACCACCGGTATTGGCAGATCTAATAGCAGGAAGCTTAAGGCGCCTGCGCTGTAGGCGAGGGTATCGGTGCCATGCAATACCAGTACGGCGTCGCAACCGTCCTTTTCGTAAGCCGCGACGATTTCATCGCGCATCGTGAGCCAATTGCGCTGAGCCATGTTGGCGCTGTCCAGCAGCGGCGCGAGCTCCTTGAAGCTCCATTCGGGCAGTGCCTGCTTGCTAAAGGATCGCTGCGCCTCGCGCAGTCGCGCTTCGAAGCCGCCGGCGGGGGCCAGGCCATCGTTACTCATCTGCATGCCGATAGTGCCGCCGGTGTAGAGCACCCGCAGACGTTGCACGGTTGTATTCAAACGCTATTCCTCACCCGTTTTATTTATTGGCACCGTTGCCGT
Organism: Pseudomonas matsuisoli; assembly: GCF_014647635.1. Classification (GTDB taxonomy): domain Bacteria; phylum Pseudomonadota; class Gammaproteobacteria; order Pseudomonadales; family Pseudomonadaceae; genus Pseudomonas_P; species Pseudomonas_P matsuisoli. The sequence continues at coordinate 80,319 of NZ_BMPO01000003.1, read as the reverse complement.
TTGTTTTGCCTAGCCTAACGGCGCGCGCTGGATAGGCCCAGTCGTGAATCGATTCGCGGCCGCTTCTCGAATGGTGCTGTCGCAATGATGCCCCTGGCGACATCGCAAACTCGGATTGGTTACGCGACTTGATGCTATATTCGCGCCCATAGCACCAGCGAGGCGATCATGTCGAACCACTTGGGTGAAAACCTGAAACTGCTCTGCAGCCATTACCGCTCCATTGCCGAGGTGTGCCGCAAGTTGTCGCTCAATAGGGCGCAGTTCAATAAGTACCTGAGCGGCCAAAGTCACCCCACGGCTTATAACTTGAAGCGGATCGGCGACTTCTTCGGTGTTGAAGGGTACGAGCTTGGGTTGCCTCCCGATCAATTCGCGACATTGATCGGCGCCCGCAGCAGCGATACGCCGCAACGTAACGCGCGTGACCCCATAACGGCTTTGTTCGAGCCGTTGCGCGCGCAGGCCGGCAATCTGTCGCGTTACTGCGGTTACTACTTCGAATATGCCAATTGCATGTCCGTACCGGGACACATCGTGCTGTCGCTCGTGCACTTACGCGAAGACAACGGGCAATTCCTGTTCGAAAGACAAGAGCGCCAGGAGCAATCTGCAGCAGGTCAGGCCGAGGACTGGACACGCTGCCGCTACCTCGGCGCGGCCTATTACCTGCAGGACCGTTTGTTTCTGATCGACTACGAATCGCTAACGCTCAATGAAATGAGCCAGACCATCCTTATCCCCAGTTTCAAAAGCCGTATCACGCGCTTGAACGGGCTGAAGACGGGTGTTTCCAGCGGCGACCGGCGGATGCCGGCGTCAACCCGCGTGGTCTGGGAGTACCTCGGCCCGGAGATCAATCGCGTCAGCGCGTATCGCCAAGTGATGCTGTACGGCCCGGAAGACCCGCGGATCGATCAAGACATTCGAGATCGCCTGAGCGGTGCCGAGATTCGCCACGGTCTTCTTGAGGTGGAGTGAGCATGAGTCCTGGCGTCTACGCCGCTTTGGCCAGCGCCAGGTTGCTCGGGCTCTAGCCGCGGTTAGCCGTTAGCGGGTGTCGGTGCCATTTGGGTATCCGGCGCGCTGTCCGGCTCGGACCACGCATCGCGGTCCAAATCCAGATCGCTGAAGTTCGACGCATCGAACACAGGCTGGTCGATTCCCGCGCTACGCTGGGCATCGTAGTCCTTCATGACCCGCAGACCCACTTTGATGAGCAGGGCCAGGGCGGTGAGGTTGACGAATGCCAGGCAGGTCATCGTGATATCGGCGAAGGCGAATACAGTGCCCAAATTCTGCATCGAGCCCCAGCACACAAGCACCAGGACCAGGCCACGGTAGCCGAGTAACGCGACCTTGCTGCGACCGAACATGAACTGCAGCGCGTTTTCGCCGAGGTAGTAGTTGTAGGTAATGCACGTGAACACGAACAGGCTCAGCGCGACGCTGACGAAGGTGCGTCCCCAGTCGCCAACGACGGCGGCGAGTGAGTTCTGCGTCAGGACGATGCCATCCCCTTCGAAACCAGGGGTATAGAAGCCTGACAAGAGGATCAGCAACGCGGTGCAGGTGCAGATAACGAAGGTATCGAGAAACACGCTGAACGCCTGCACCACGCCTTGTGCGGCCGGGTGCTTGACCGATGCGACCGCCGCCACATTTGGCGCGCTACCCAAACCCGCTTCGTTAGCGAACACGCCGCGCTTCACGCCCATCACGATCGCGCTGCCGAGCAAACCCGCGAAGGCCGGCTCCAGGCCAAACGCGCTTTTGACGATAGTGGCGAGCATGCCAGGAACCATGTCGATCTGGGTAACGATCACGTACAGGGTGACCGCGATATAGGCGAGCGTCTTGACCGGCACGAGCAAGTCGGACACGGAGGCAATTCGCTTGATGCCACCGATGAACACCAGGCCCAGCAGCACAGCGAGGGCGATACCGCTGTACTGCACAGGAATGTCGAAGGCGTTCTGCAGGGAATGCGTGACGGTATAGGACTGCAGGCCATTGAAGGCGAAGCCGTAGGTGACCAGCAGCAGAACTGCGAACGTGACCGCCATCCAGCGCAGGTTCAGGCCGTGTTGAATGTAGTAGGCCGGGCCGCCGCGATACAGGCCGTCGCCATCCGAGCGTTTGTAGACCTGCGCCAAGGTGCACTCGAAGAAGCTGCTGGACATGCCGACAAGCGCCGTGACCCACATCCAGAACACCGCGCCTGGGCCACCGAGTGTGACCGCAATCCCGACGCCTGCAATATTGCCTGCGCCCACACGGCCCGCCAGGCTCAGCATCAATGCCTGGAACGAGCTCAATTGCCCGCCGCTGGATTTCAGCGAGTCTTTGAAGACGCTGAACATATGCAGGAAATGGCGGAACTGAACGAACCTCGACCTGATGGTGAAGTAGCTACCCAGCCCTACGATCAGAACGATCAGGACTTTTCCAGACAGAAAATCATTAAGCACTTCAAGCATGAACGCATCCTCGGATTCTTGTTATTCAACACAGCTGAATACACACGACCGGGCCAGGCGCCGGTCCAAGGCGCGCATGGTTCAGGATGTCCGAAGGCGGAACAATTTCGCATTTTGTAAAAAAATGATGCGAGTTGATGCTAAATGTTTCTGCGCTTAGGCGTGGGGGATTTAGCGTGCCGCGGGAATGGGCCTGTAAGGGCCTGGTATTAGCCCAAGGATGGAGCGGTGTATGCTGCGAATCGCGGGCATGGCCCGCTCCCACATTTTTTTAATGCCAAGAATCCGAAGTCGGCAGCTTGCGGGCTTATTGGGGAAACTCCGCCGCATAATGTTCGCGCAGCGCCTGAATGAATTGTCGGGCCAGTGGTGTCTGCCCGGCCTCCGCTGGCGCGACGACGTAGACCGGAAACAGCAGCTCGGGCTCGAAGCGGTGAATCGTGATGCCCTTGTGCAAGAAGTCCCGGGCAACGTTCGGGCTCACCAGCGCGGCCCCCATCCCGGACGCGACCATTTCACAGTTGATGGCGCTGTATTGGCCTTCGACCACCAACTTTCGCTCGACGCCGGCCTGCTCGAATACCTTGTCCATCTGCTCCCGAGTGCCGTCGCCGTGGCATAGCGACACGAAATCCTCTTCGTGGAGATCCTGCGCCGTTATCCGTTCCCGTGAGGCGAACCGGTGTCCGGGCGGCAATACGCAAACAGCACGCAGCTGGGCAATCAACTGTGTCTCCAGCGGGCCGGCATCGCTTGGCTGAACAACCACGCCAAGATCGCAGAATTGCGATTGCACCCATTGCACGACGGTCGGCGACGCATTCATGTGCAGGGACACGGTGAGTTCAGGGCGAGTGGCGACGAACTGCTTGATGACGTGAGGTATGAGCGTGAGTCCGGTCGAGGGTACCGCCGCAATACGTAGACGGCCGGTGCCGAGGTTCCGGATGTTCTTCGCGGATTGCCGCAGGCTGTCGAGACCTACGTACGCGCGCTCGACCTCTTGGAAAAACGCGCTTCCTTCTTTGGTCGGTATCAACCGCGCGCCCGCCCGCTCGAACAGCTTCAGCCCGGTACTCAGCTCGAGTTGCGCGATTAGCCGGCTGACGTTGGGCTGCGAGGTGTACAGCGCGTCAGCCGCAGCGGTCATCGATCCCAGCCGCATAACACTACGAAACGCTTCGATCTGCCTAAGATTCATGGAAGCCCTCATATCAAATATGAATACTTAACCCATACATCCGTATTTGACCCTATGGGACGGTAGCGACAATACTCGTTTCACAGCCAAATGGCCCCATAAAAAGAAAGCGTTTTCGAAGGCAGTCAGCCATCGCCTCGGAAGCGGATGCATCGATCTTTTTGTCGCAGCCCTGCGACGTTCTCGATCTGCCGCTACGCAAATAAAGGGAGCATTGCCCGTGATCAGTCCGCACTCCGTCCTCGCCTCATCCAATTCCTTCCGCCATGGCCTTTCCGCGTTCGTGCTTGCCGCGGCGGGTTTCTCGGCATGCGCTCACGCCGAAACCACCTTGTACGTGGCAGGAGTTGGCGGTTCCACCGAACAGATGTACAAAAATCGCGTCATTCCCGAGTTCGAGAAGGCTCACAACGTCAAGGTCGTCTACGTATCCGGCAACTCGACCGAGACGCTCGCAAAGCTGCAAGCGCAGAAAGGACGTCAGCAAATCAACGTCGCGATGATGGACGACGGTCCGATGTACCAAGCCCTGCAACTGGGGTTCTGCGAGAAGCTGACGGATGCCCCGGTCTACAAGGATCTGTACCCGCTGGCACGGTTGAGCCCCGAGGCGACTGCACTTGGCATGGTCGCGACAGGCATCGGCTACAACGAAGAAGCCTTCAAGAAGCGCGGTTGGGCGCCACCGACCTCCTGGAATGACCTGAAGAATCCGCAATACCAGCAGTTGCTCGGCATGCCGCCCATCACCAACACCTATGGGCTGCACAGCCTGATCGAGATGGCGCGTCTGAATGGCGGCGGTGAGAAAGACATTGATCCTGGCTTCAAGGTGTTCGAGGAAGATATCTCGCCGAACGTGTTGGCCTGGGTGAGCGCCCCTGGCGAGATGGACGGGATGATGCAGAACGGTGACGTGGTCATGGCGGTTTATGGCAGCGGCCGCGCCGTGGCGCTGCAGAACACGGGCTTCCCACTCAAGTTCATCTATCCGAAGGAAGGTGCCGTGGCGCTGCAGGTCGCGGGTTGCTCCGTGACGCCAAATGCCCAGTCCGAGCTTTCCCAGAAGTTCATCCAGTACGTGTTGTCTCCCGAAGTGCAGAAGATCCAGTCCGAGAGCAATGGTTTCGCGCCGGTGAACCGTACTGTCGAGCTTCCACCGGAGCTGGCTGCGCGCATGCCTTACGGCCAGGAGAAGGTTGACGGCTTGATCAAAGTCGACTGGGAAACGATCAACCAGAAGCGTTCCGAATGGACTACGCGCTGGAATCGCACCATCGAGCGTTGATACGCCTCTCCTGATCTTTTAGGGGCAGGGCCACCTCGTCCTGCTTCTGAAGACACCTCCTTTCGACGAACAGCGATCACGCCATCGTGATCGCGGAGGCATGCCCATGGCTTTTTTGACCCTCGACGGCATCGTCAAGACCTACGGTGACTTCACCGCTATCGCCGGCCTCGACCTTGCGGTGGAGAAGGGCGAGTTCCTGTCCTTGCTCGGCCCGTCCGGTTGTGGCAAGACCACTACTCTGCAAAGCATCGCCGGATTCGTTCAGCCCACTGCCGGGCGCATCGTCCTGGACGGTCGGGATATCACCCATGTCCGACCGGAAAAGCGGGGCCTCGGAATCGTCTTTCAGAGCTATGCCCTGTTCCCCCACATGACTGTCGCCGAGAACGTCAGCTTCGGCCTGGAGATGCGCGGCGTCCCGCGTAGCGAGCGGGGCCAGCGCGTACAGTCCGCCCTCGACATGGTGCGCCTGCACGGCCTGGGCGAGCGTTATCCCAAAGCGCTGTCCGGCGGCCAAAGACAACGTGTCGCGATTGCGCGTGCCCTGGCCATTCGCCCGGACCTGTTGCTGCTCGACGAACCCATGTCCAACCTCGACGCCAAACTGCGTGAGGACATGCACATCGAGTTGCGCGCGATCCAGCGCGACCTCGGCATTACCACCATCCTCGTCACTCACGACCAGGTCGAGGCGATGACCATGAGCGACCGCATCGCGGTGATGCATGGCGGCCGCATCGTGCAGATCGGCTCTCCGTTCGATACCTACGAACGGCCACAGTCGCCATTCGCCTCGAGCTTCCTCGGCAAGACGAATGCCTTCGCGGGTGCCGTCCACACTCGCAAGCCGCGTTGCTACGAGGTAAAGGTCGATAACCTGATGTTCCATGTGCCCCACGAAGGGCATCAGTTCGATGGCGACGTCAATGTCTATCTGCGGCCGGAAAAGATTCATCTGGCCGATGTGGCGACCGCACGCTTGCGCGGCAAGGTGCGTATGCGTGTCTTCCTTGGCAACCTCTGGCTGATCGGCGTGGAAAGCTCGCTGGGCCCGGTGAATCTCACGCAACCGAACTTCGGCGCTCCACCTCCGATGGAAGGTGAAGAAGTCGGCCTGACCTGGAGTGACGATGACCTGCGGCTGCTCGAGCGGGAGGTCGCGAATGGCCACGTATGACGCCGAACGCGTTGGCAGCGCGCCGTGGCTTCTGACCGGGCCGGCCCTGCTGGTCTTCGTGACATTGCTCGCGGCGCCGCTGGTACTGACAGCCATGCTGTCGCTCAATCTGTTCAGCGATACCGAGGGCGTCATTCCCGTCTACACGCTGGCGAACTATCTGGAGGTGTTCGGTGACGATTACTTCCACGAAATCTTCCTGCGCACCGGTGGCATGGCACTCGCGGTCACCTTCTTCTCGGTGCTCATCGGCGTACCGGAAACCCTGATTATCGCGCGCATGCGCAGCCCTTGGCGGTCGCTGTTCCTGCTGGTGGTACTCGGGCCTCTGCTGATCTCGGTGGTCGTGCGTACCCTGGGCTGGGCGATCCTGCTTGGTAACAACGGGCTGATCAATCAGGCGCTGCAGGCGCTCGGTATAACCGAGTTTCCCATTCGCATGATGTTCACGCAGTTCGGTGTCGTGCTCGCGCTGACGCATGTACTGGTGCCGTTCATGGTGATCGCGGTCTGGGCCAGCTTGCAGAAACTCGACCTGCAGGTAGAGCAGGCGGGGCTGTCGCTGGGAGCGTCACGCATGACCACGTTTCGCCGGGTGGTGCTGCCGCAGATCATGCCGGGAATCCTCTCCGGCTCGATCATCGTCTTCGCCCTCGCCGCGTCGGCGTTCGCTACGCCCGCCATCATCGGCGGTCGGCGGCTCAAGGTGGTCGCTACGGCGGCGTACGACGAATTCCTCGGTTCGCTCAACTGGCCGCTGGGTGCCGCCATCGCGGTGCTGCTGCTGATTGCCAATCTGGTGATCGTGGTGGGTTGCAGCCGGCTCGCCGAGCGGCGTTTCAAACAAGTCTTCGAGTGATCGCCATGTACCGGAACGGATTTTTCTCGCTCGCGTTTCACACGCTCTTCATCGCCTTCATCGTTGCACCGTTGGTGGTGGTGATGGCGGTGTCCTTCACTGGCGAAGGCTACATTTCCCTGCCCACCGACGGCCTGTCGCTGCGCTGGTTCCACACGCTGTGGGAGAACCAGGAAATGGCTGATGCCTTTTGGCTGTCGCTGAAGCTGGGGCTGGTTTCCGCCACGTTCGCGACGTTGCTCGCGGTGCCCGCCGCATTGGCCATCAGCCGCTACAACTTCCCCGGCCGCGGTGCGATTACCGGGTTCCTGCTGTCACCGCTGATGATTCCGTCGGTGGTGCTGGGCATCGCGTTCCTGCGCTTCTTCTCGCTCGCGCAGGTCGGTGGCTCGTTGTGGGCACTGAGCATCACCCACGTCATCGTGGTGCTGCCATACGCGTTGAGGCTGACGCTGGCGTCCACCATTGGCCTGGAGCGCGATGCGGAGCAGGCAGCGCTTTCTTTGGGTGCCGGGCGGCTCAAGGTGTTCTGGCGGGTGATCCTGCCGCGCATTCGTACCGGTGTGATTGGTGGCTGGCTGCTGGCGTTCATTCAGAGCTTCGACGAACTGACCATGACGGTGTTCGTCGCTACACCCGGAACTACGACGTTGCCGGTGGCCATGTACAACCAGATATCCCAGACCATCGACCCCTTGATCACGGCAGTCTCGACCGTCCTGATCGTCGGAACCCTGGCGCTGATGCTGCTGCTCGATCGCCTGGTCGGACTGGATCGGGTGCTGATTGGAGAAAAACAATGAACGAGACGGTGCCGAACACGGCAGACGTCATCGTCGTCGGCGGCGGGCTCGTCGGCATGGCTGTGGCGTATGGACTAGCAAAGGCCGGAACGAACACGCTGGTGCTTGATCAGGGCGACGACGCCTTTCGGGCCTCGCGCGGCAACTTCGGCCTTGTATGGGTGCAGGGTAAAGGCTTCGACCGGCTGGAGTATTCGCGTTGGACGCGGTCGTCAGCTCGCGCTTGGGCCGGACTGGCAGAGGGGCTAAGGCAGGAAACCGACGTCGATGTGCGGTTAACGCAGCCGGGCGGGTTTCACATGTGCTTCTCCGATAACGAACTGGCCGAACGACAGGCGCGACTGGCGGGTATGCAGGCGGCGCTTGGTGATTACCCATTCGAGATGCTCGACGGAGCGGATCTCAAGGCGCGTCTGCCAGGTATCGGGCCGAAGGTTGTCGGCGCCAGCTACACGCCTATGGATGGCCACGTGAATCCGCTGAAACTGCTTCGAGCACTGCATGCCGGCGCTCGCCATCACGGCGCGACCGTAGTGGGCCGTATGCCGGTGACAGGTATCGAGTCGGCGCCTGGCGAATTTACCGTGGTCACCCCGGAACGTCGCTTTACGGCACCGCGCATCGTCTTGGCGGCCGGCTTGGGCAATCGGGTGTTGGCCGAGCATGTCGGCCTGCATGCACCCGTTGCGCCGAATCGGGGGCAGGTGCTGGTCAGCGAGCGCGTCCGGCCGTTCCTGAAGTACCCAACCATCAACGTTCGTCAGACGGACGAAGGTAGCGTGCAGTTCGGCGACTCGATGGAAGAGGTCGGTTTCAATGACCTGACGACCACCGACGTGCTGGCGAAGATCGCTCAACGCGGCGTCTCGACATTCCCATTCCTCGCGGACGTCCGCATGGTCCGTGCTTGGGGCGCGCTACGGGTGATGAGCCCGGACGGCTACCCGATCTATCAACAGTCGGAATCGCATCCCGGCGCGTTCGTCGTCACCTGCCACAGCGGTGTGACCCTGGCGGCGGCCCATGCGACGCGCATCGCGCCCTGGATTCGGGGTGGCGAACGACCGGAAGAGCTGGCGGTGTTCGCCGGCGAACGTTTTCTCACGGGGGAGGTGTTTTCCCATGCCCACTGATTCTTTGTTTCGTCGTGTCGATGCCGAAGGTGCTCGCACGGTCGAGGTGACTTTCGACGACCAGCCTTTGAGTGTCCCTGCCGGGCTGACAGTTGCGGCCGCCTTGCTGCTGGGCGGCGTACGGCAGTTCCGTACTTCACCGGTCGGCGGCGGTCCGCGTGCGCCATATTGCATGATGGGCGTGTGCTTCGAGTGCCTGGTCGAGATCGACGGTGTGCCGAGCCGGCAAAGTTGCCTGATCGAAGTGGCGGATGGCATGCGCATCCGTTCTCAGCAGGGCGCACGTGATTTGCCTTTTCCCCAACCCGAAGCCGTTGTGATGGAGGTTCAGCCATGAACCTGGAACCGATCGATGTGGTGGTCGTCGGCGCCGGCCCCGCAGGCATGGCCGGCGCGAGGACGTTGAGTGAGTTGGGCTTGTCCGTCGTGCTGCTGGATGAACAGTGTGCGGTGGGTGGGCAGATATACCGTGGCATCGCCAGTGCATCCCCGGCACGCCGCGAGATGCTTGGGCCTGATTATGCGGCCGGCGCAAAGTTGGCCGACGCACTGCGAGGGTCAACCGTGCGCCACGAAACAGGCGCCTCCGTATGGCAGGTCACGCGAGAGCGTCACGTGCACTATTTGCAAAACGGGAAGGTTCGCTCTTTCGCCGCCAAAGCCGTGTTGCTGGCGACTGGAGCCATGGAGCGACCTTTCCCCATTCCCGGCTGGACCCTGCCTGGCGTGATGACGGCAGGGGCTGCGCAAATTCTGCTCAAGACAGCAGGCATCGGTCCGCAAGGCCCGGTTGTGCTCGCCGGTTGCGGCCCGCTGCTTTATTTGCTGGGTTGGCAATACCTGCGCGCGGGCATCGCCATCAGTGCGCTGGTGGATACCAGCCGCCGAGAAGATTACTGGCGCGCTCGTGGTCATCTGCTGGCGGCACTTCGGGCCTGGCCTTATTTGCGCAAAGGTGTGTCGCTGCTGCGAGCCCTGCGTAAAGGTGGTGTGCCGCATTACACCGGTGCGGAAGGGCTGCAAGTGGAAGGGGAGGGACAAGCGCAGGCTTTGAGCTTCACCGTCGATGGCCAGCGTCAGCATCTGCCGGCCAGCACGGTTCTGCTGCATCAGGGCGTGGTGCCGAACATCCAGTTCACTCAGGCGCTCCGGGCGCAGCACCGTTGGGATGAGGCGCAGCTCTGTTTCGTTCCCGAGACGGATCGTTGGGGCGCGTTGGATGTACCGTTCATTTCGGTCGCGGGCGACGGCGCCGGTATCGGCGGTGCCCAGGCAGCCGCTATTCAGGGGCGGTTGGCGGCACTGGGATTGGCGCGTGATCTGGGCAGCATTACGCCTGCGCAGCGTGATAGTACGGCCGCACCACTGCGCGCCGAGCTCGAGCAGAACCTTCGAATTCGTCCGTTCCTCGATGCGCTGTATCGTCCGCGCGAGGAAAACCGTATTCCTCCGCGTGACGACGTCACGGTCTGCCGCTGCGAAGAGGTGACTGCGGGTGATGTGCGTCGCTTCGTCGAACTCGGATGCAGTGGGCCGAACCAGGCGAAATCCTTCGGACGCTGTGGCATGGGCCCTTGCCAAGGGCGGATGTGCGGGCTGACCGTCACCGAGATCATCGCCAAGAGCCGTGGCCTGACGCCAGACGAAGTGGGCTATTACCGCATTCGTCCGCCGATCAAGCCCATCACGCTGGGAGAGCTGGCGAGTGGCTGACATGGCGGCGGACGTTCTTGTCATCGGCGCGGGACTACATGGCTTGAGCACCGCACTGCACCTCGCGCGGCGCGGTGTGAAGGTGACCGTGCTCGAAGCGGATTACGCCGGCCGGCATGCCTCGGGTGTGAACGCAGGCGGCGTGCGGACGCTTGGCCGGCATCTGGCCGAGATACCGCTGGCGCTCGCCTCGCGCGAGCTCTGGCACAACCTGCCCGAGCTGCTCGGTGACGACGCCGGCTTCGTACCAAGTGGCCAGCTGAAGCTTGCCGAGAACGAGGCGGAGCTCGAGCAATGTCGAGCGCGGATGGCCGAACTTCAAGCAAACGGTTTTACCCATGAAGTCACCATCGATCGTGACGAAGTCTTCGAGTTACTGCCGACGGTAGCCCCGCACGTCGTCGGTGGCATCTGGGTCGCGGACGACGGCTATGCGGTGCCTTATCGCGTCGTGACCGCCGTTCGCCGTACCGCGCAACGATTGGGCGTGGTTCTGCATGAGCAGACGCCGGCATTGTCCGTCACGCAGCGGGGCTCGGGTTGGCAGGTCGACACGCCAAAAGGGCGGTTTGAGGCGGAACACCTTGTCGTCACCGCTGGCGCCTGGGCTGGGCGACTTGCCGCTGAAGTGGGCGAACCCGTCCCGACGTATCCACAAGGGCTGATGCTGATGGTCACCCATCGCGTCGCGCCGTTCTGCAAGCAGGTACTGGGAGCGACTGGACGTGCGCTTTCGTTCAAGCAGTTCGACAACGGTACGGTGGTCATTGGCGGCAAACTTATTGGCGACCTGGATTTCGACGCACGTCATGGCGAGGTGGATATCGTCCGCCTCATCACCAGTGCGCAAACCGTGACGGATCTTTTCCCGCATCTGAAACACCTCGGCATCAACCGGGCCTGGTCCGGTATCGAGGCATTCATCGAGGACGATCTGCCGGTCATTTCCCAAAGTCGCCATGCCAGCAACCTGACGTATTCATTCGGCTACTGTGGCAGTGGCTTTCAGATGAGCCTGGGTACCGGCGAGCGTGTCGCGCAACTGGTACTTGGCGAAGATTCACCCATCAATTTGGACGCGTTCGCCATCGATCGCTTCCAACCGCTTTCATCCACCTCTCCCAACTAAGGAGCTTTCATGCAACCGATCACTCGAATCGAAACCAACCAGCGCATGAGCCGTGTCGTTCAGTACAAAGGCGGCATCACCTTCATCGGCGGCCAGACTGCCAATGATCGTAGCCAGGACATCAAGGGCCAAACGGCCCAAGTGTTGCAGAAGATCGACGACTATCTGGCCAAGGTCGGCCTGGATAAAACACGCATTCTCAGCGCACAGGTCTGGCTGTCGGACATCCAGGCCAACTTCGCTGGGATGAATGAAGTCTGGGACGCCTGGGCACCAGAAGGTCAGGCACCGGCGCGTGCGACCGTTGAATCGAAGCTTGCAGCGCCTGAGCTGCTGGTGGAGATTGCCATTGTTGCGGCGGTGGATTGATGCGGTGACTCGGTGAGTGACGCCGCGTCATTCGCCGATCCGTTGGTGTGCATCAAGCTAATCGCGGGCATGGCCCGCTCCCACAGAAAGCCTCCGATCCGGCAATTGTGGGAGCGGGCCGTGCCCGCGATCATTTTCCCAGCCAACATTGAAGTAAGGTCAGGATCGCATTCGTATGCAACTAGATCGCCGCCTGGCTCACGCCTAAAAAGGCCTGCAGATCAAAAAAATCGATGTCGACGCAGATCCCCTGTAGGAGCGGGCTTGCCCGCGAAAGCGGTGGTGGGCGCGAAGATGATACTGACCCGGCTACTGCATTCGCGAGCAAGCCGATCGCGGCCCGGCACGCTCCTACAGAAGATCGAGAAATCCTTACAATCGCTAACGAAGCCACTCACCGCAACGCTTCCAACCGCTCCCGCTGCACCCCGCCCTCATCAAAGTTCTTAGCCGCCAGCCAACGCTCGAACCCTGCCCGAATCACCGGCCAGTCGCCGTCGATGATTGCGAACCAGGCCGTATCGCGGTTATGGCCTTTGATCACCATGTGCTGCCGGAATGTGCCTTCATAGGTAAACCCAAAGCGCTCCGCAGAGCGTTTCGAGCGAGCATTACGGTCATCGCATTTCCATTCCAGGCGTCGGTTGCCCAGGCGGTCGAACGCGTACCGTGCGAGCAGGAAGATGGCTTCAGTGGAGATCGGCGTACGCTGCATAGTCGCGCCATAGGTCACGTTGCCGATCTCGATGCTGCCGTTGGCGGGCACGATGTTCATCAGGCTGAGGCTGCCGACAGCCTTGCCCAACGCATGGGACATGATCGCAAAGTGCTGCGGATCCTTGCTTGCGGACTGCCGCATCAGCCAGTCATCGAAGCTTGCGCGATTCTCGAAAGGGCCGGCGAACAGGTAATCCCAGAGTTTGGGGTCCGCGCCCGCGCCTTCGAAACTCTCCCAGAGATCATCTCCATGGCGAGCGGCGTCGAGCGGTTCCAGCGTGCAAAAGCGGCCTTCCAGTATTTCGCGCTCAGGCGTTCGAGCGGGTGACCAGTTAAGTGTGGACATGGTGTCAGCCCTTCTTGAATAGATGACGGTATTGGATGAAACCGGGGCGATCAGCGATGCGGTCGTACAACTGGCGCGCCTGGAGGTTGCCTTCCTGGGTTAGCCAGTGAACACGGCCAGCGCCATCCTGTTCTGCACGGGCGTAGACGAACTCGATGAGCGCTCGACCAATGCCCGACCCGCGCTGCGTGCTGTCGACGAACAGATCCTGCAAATAGCAGTAGTCGCTTACCGTCCAGCAGGAGCGATGGTAGATCCAGTGCACCATGCCGACTGCGCGGTCGCCGTCCCAGGCAATGGCGGCATTCATCGGCTCGCGCTCATCGAGGAAGCGCTGCCACGTCGTGCCTGTGGCGTCCTCGGGAATGACGGTCTGGTAGAACGCCTGATAGCCCAGCCATAGCGGCAGCCAATGTTCGTAGTCGTCGGGCGTGATTGGGCGGATTTCGATGGTCATTTAGGCTCCTCAAAAACCTGTTTACGATCTGCTGCGCGTCGGCCCTGCTTCGTTAAAAACAGCCTCAGAATGCTCATTTACAACGCGTAAACTCCGCTTCTTCGGCGGTTTTCGCCTTGCATGGCGCTAGCTCGCAAGACCGTAAACACGTTTTTAGGCAGGCGGCATATGGGTTGAAAGATCACGGTCGAGAGCGTCGGCGCTGTGGGACAGCCCGTTCCGAACACCTGCGAAGTCGGCCTCGGAGCGGTTCTGTCCAAGTTTCCACTTGCCTTCGATACGCTCGATTGGAAGCGCAAAGCCGACGATCGCCTTGAGCATGCCGTCGATGTAGTCGAGTGGCGCGTCGTTCACGGACCAAGGAGAAGGCCGCGAATGTTCATGCTTGTCGGTCAGGCGGCTGACGATATCCAGCAGGCGCGGGGCATCTTCGATGATTTCTGCACGACCATAGGCATGCACCGCGATGTAGTTCCAGGTCGGCACGACCTTGCCGTGCTCGGCCTTGGCGGCGTACCAGGACGGTGTGATGTAGGCATCTGGGCCGTTGAAGATCACCAGCGCTTCTCCATCCGCCAACGCTTTCCAGTGAGGATTGCCGCGCGCGAGATGGCCGTAAAGCGTCCCGTGTTTACCCTCGTCCTCGGCGAACAAAAGAGGAACGTGGCTGGCGATCAGACCGGATGGCCCATTGCTTACCAGCGTGGCCAAGCGAGCTTCGTGAATCTGGCGATTCAGCATTTCGCTATCGTTCTGGCGGAACGCGTTAGGTACGTACATCTGTATGTCCTCGAAACCGATACCGTGATCCTAACTATGGTATTGGTATGACTGAAGATCCATTTCTGGTGAATATCATGGTGCCAATCGAGGCTGGTAATGCTCCGCTACCGTTCGACCTTTCAGGCATACGGCTAGACGCTGGGCGAGGCCTGGCGACGCAACTCTACGAGCATTTGCGCGACCGCATGCTCGATGGCCGATTGGGCGCAGGCGTACGACTGCCGGCGAGCCGTGAGCTGTCGGAACAACTGGGTATTTCCCGCAATACCGTAGTGCGTGCGCTGGACCAGTTGTATGCGGAGGGTTACGTGACGGGCCGAGTGGGCGATGGCACCTATGTGGCGAGTACCGTGGGCAAACCTCGTCAGAACACCATGGCTGAGGCTTCCGCAGTACTTCAGGAGGAACTTGCGCCGCGCCTGATCGATAACCGCATGCCGCTGCCTCCGTCCGGACCACCTCGCGCGTTCCGCGTCGGTGTTCCTGCTTTCGATCTGTTCCCGTTCGAAACCTGGGCGCGGCTGCAGGCGCGCTTCTGGCGTAAACCGTCGCCGGCGAGGTTGGGCTATGGCGATCCCGCAGGTGATCGCCAGCTCCGAGAGCTGATCGCGATCTACCTGCGAAATGGTCGTGGGTTGCACTGCGATGCGTCACAGATCGTGATCACCAGCGGGGCGCAGCAGGGCATCAGTCTTTGCGCCCGATTGTTGCTTTCGCCGGGCGACAAGGTCGCGGTGGAAGATCCCGGTTATCGCGCGGCTGGGCGTGCATTCGGCGCTGCGGGTGGATGGCTGATCGGGATTCCTCTGGATGAAGAGGGTCTCCGTGTCGACCGTTTGAAAGCGGAGGAGGGGTGTCGGCTCGCCTACGTGACACCCTCTCATCAATATCCGACCGGTGTGACGCTCTCACTCGCCCGCCGCCTTGAAATGCTGGATTGGGCGGTGGCCAACGCTGGCTGGATCGTGGAAGACGATTACGATGGCGAGTACCGCTACAGCGGCACGCCCCTGGCACCATTGGCGGCGCTCGATACGCATGGGCGAGTGATCTACGTTGGGACGTTTTGCAAGATCGCTTTCCCGGCGCTCCGTCTGGGGTACGTGGTGTTGCCGCCGGCATTGGCAGATGCCTTTGCCCAGCAGCGGGCGTTGGATATGCGCGGCTCGGATATCGGTACGCAGGCGGTAATGGCCGAATTCATCGCGGATGGCCACTTTCAACGCCACGTACGGCGTATGCGCAAGGCGGCGCGTGCGCGTCTGGAAGCGTTGCAGGCACACTGGCCGGAATCGGTCGAAGGCTGCTCCGCCTTGCCGGACGTGAAAGCGGGTCTGCACCTTTGTGTGCGTGTCGAGAACGCCGAGCGGGAGAGGGACCTTTTTGAGCGCGCGGAGAGCGTTGGGGTAGAGATGAGTCGGTTGAGTGATTACTGGATCGATCCGTCCAAGGCCGAACCGGAAAAGCGCGCGGGTTTGGTTCTAGGGTTCGCAGCAGTGCCTGAGATGGAGATCGTAGAGGCGTTGAAGCGGTTGCGGGAGGTTTGGAAAGGCTGAACGACCGAGAGTCGTGACCGCGTCCGGCGCAGTTTCTTCGTGATACTGACATCGCATTCGCGGGCAACCGGAGCGTCGGCCGACCCGCTGCTACACGGGCGGCGTCGTTTTTGTAGGAGCGGGCATGGCTGCGATCAGCGTGCCTAGGAATGCAATTTGCCCGGTCCCCTCAAGCGATCGCCCACAAGTGGGCTCCTACACGGAGACCGAGTTGACCGCACTATCGCAAATACATTTGCTTCATTTGTAGGAGCCCACTTGTGGGCGATCTCGGAAGCAGCCCCACCCACTTTCTACGGTGCAAACACCCACAAAAAAGGACGACCGAAGTCGTCCAAAACGCGAGGCCGCTGTTCACAGCCTTGCTTGGTGAGATCAGGCGCTCAGCGGCATCAAGCGCGGCGCGATCATGTTCTCCGGGCGGAGAATGTCGGAGAGCGTCGCTTCGTCCAGCAGTTGCTCTTCACGAACCAGTTCCAGCACGCCACGTCCGGATTCGAGAGCAGTCTTGGCGATACGCGTGCTGTTCTCGTAGCCGATGTAGGGGTTCAGTGCGGTAATCAAGCCGATGGAGTTTTCCATCAAGGCGCGGCAGTGGGCTTCGTTGGCGGTGATGCCGACGATGCAGTGTTCGCGCAGCATGTCCATCGCGCGTTGCAGCAGGCGGATAGAGTCGAAAATCTTGTAGGCGATCAGCGGCTCCATCACGTTCAGCTGCAGCTGACCGCCTTCTGCAGCGAGGGTCAGCGCCAGGTCGTTGCCGATGACTTCGAAGGCCACTTGATTGACGGCCTCAGGGATCACGGGGTTGACCTTGCCGGGCATGATCGAGCTGCCTGGCTGGCGTGCCGGCAGGTTGATCTCGTTGATGCCGGTGCGCGGGCCGCTGGACAGTAGGCGTAGGTCGTTGCAGATCTTGGAGAGCTTGACTGCCAGGCGCTTGAGCATGCCGGAGAACAGCACGAAGGCGCCCATATCGGAGGTCGCTTCGATCAAGTCCGCGGCAGGTATCAAGGGCTGGCCACTGATCTGCGCAAGGCGCTGCACGGCGATGTTCTGGTAGCGCGGGTCCGAGTTGATGCCGGTACCGATCGCCGTTCCGCCGAGGTTGACCTCGCAGAGCAATTCGGGGGCGAAGCGGGTGAGTTTGTCGTGGTCTTCGTTCAACGTGTTGGCGAAGGCGCGGAACTCCGAGCCCAGCGTCATCGGCACCGCGTCCTGCAGCTGGGTACGGCCCATTTTTAGGACGTGAGCGAACTCTTCTCCCTTTACCGCGAGTGCTTCGATCAGGCTTTTGAGGCTTGCGAGCAACGTATCGTGACCGAGCAACAGGCCAAGGCGAATGGCGGTCGGGTAGGCATCGTTGGTGGACTGCGCCATGTTCACGTCGTTGTTCGGGTGAAGGTGCGCGTACTCGCCTTTCGCGTGGCCCATGATTTCCAGGCCGATGTTCGCGATCACCTCATTGGCGTTCATGTTGGTCGAGGTGCCAGCGCCGCCCTGAATCATGTCGACGACGAACTGATCATGGTGCTGACCCTTGATCAGGCGTGCACAGGCCTCGCTGATCGCAGCATGGCGCGCTGCTGACAGCTGACCTAATTCGCGATTCGCATCGGCTGCTGCCTGCTTGACCATCGCCAGTGCAATCACAAGTTTGGGGTAATGCGACAGTGGCACACCGGATAATCGAAAGTTATTCACCGCTCGCAGGGTCTGGATACCGTAGTACGCGTCCATCGGGACTTCGAGGGTGCCAAGCAGATCTTTTTCGAGGCGGGATAATGCAACTGCGGACATGATCGCTTTACTTCCGGTTGGGCGAAGGAAACTTTGTATGCCGCCATGTTAGGCGGTTCCTGAGATTCGAAGCCAATGCCGTTCCTTGCTAGCCTATGCAGCATCGGCATAATGTGCGCGTGACTTGAATGGCGGATGGAGCGTATGGACGGCAATCCCAGGCAGCAGCATGAATATTGAAACCAAGTGGCTTGAGGACTTCAGTGCATTGGCCGCGACCCGAAGCTTTTCCAAGGCGGCCGAGCTGCGCTTCGTCACGCAGCCAGCGTTTAGCCGTCGGATCAAAGCGCTGGAAGAAGCGCTCGGCCTCGTGCTGATAAACCGTTCGCGGACGCCAGTGGAGTTGACGGAGGCGGGTCAGCTATTCCTTGCGACTGCGCGGGGTACGGTGGAGCAACTCAATGAAGTCGTGCGCCATCTGCACCATTTGGAAGGGCAGCAAGGGGAGGTGCTGCAGTTCGCGGCAGCGCATTCGTTGGCGCTGGGCTTTTTCCCGGCGTGGATCGCACGGTTGCGTCGCGAAGGCCTGAATATCGCCAGCCGTCTGGTGGCCAGCAACGTAGGTGACGCGGTGCATGCATTACGCGAAGGCACCTGCGATCTGATTTTGGCGTACTACGATCCCGAAGCCGCTCAGCGAATGGACCCGGAGCTGTTCCCGTCATTGCCATTGGGCATGACGCAGATGGTCCCCGTTTGTGCAGTCGATGAGGGAGGCGAGCCGCTGTATACCCTGGAAGGCGCGGGAAGTATCCCACTCCTGGCATACAGCGCGGGCGCGTTGTTGGGGCGCTCGGTCAACAACCTCGTCCGTGAGCGGCGCCTGCGCTTTACGCTGCTCTATGAAACGGCGATGGCCGACAGCCTGAAAAGCATGGCGCTGCAAGGGCTTGGCGTGGCGTGGGTGCCGCGTCTGTCCATGCAAGCGGAACTGGATCGCGGTGACTTGGTGATCTGTGGCGGCGTCGAGTGGCACCTGCCGCTGGAAATCCGCCTTTACCGGTGTGCGTTGATTCGTAAAGCAGCTATACGTTTGTTATGGCGAAAATTGAACGATGGGCTAGGCGGCGTGGTGAGCTGAGGCTGCGGTGATTTGTCCCGCATGATCCAGATGACGTACGTGCAAGTAAGGCCTATGCTCTGCGCCTCCGAGGCGCCGCGTGTTTTGACTGCTTCGCTTACATTTATAGAGGCGCCGTCCATACGTACGCTTCTGCTCGCATCGCCAACTTCACTGGCGTGTCGGCGTCACACGTGAATGCCCAAGGGAACCCGTCGCACCACGATGGAGCGGCTGACTGGCCTGATGCTTTATGGATGAGAACTGAGCATGTCCGCTTCCCGCCCACCCGGTGTTCGTCAATGGATCTGGCGTGCCTTCGTCCAGAGCGCGCTGGTGCCGCTGCTGCTGGTGGAAATCGGCTTTATTGCCATCTATCTGTTGAGCAACGACGCTATTCGCGATGCGCAGATCGAGCATCTGCGCGAGACGGCGCTGTCCGACCTGCGCAATGCGGCGGACACCCAGACGCGGTTGATGGAGGAAAAACTCCGGCATGTCGCGGACACTACGGATCTGTACCGCAGCCTGACCGCGCAGGCGCTCGATTCGAAAGGACCCGTACCGGAGGACGACGAACCTCTGGTGGTCACGGCCGACGGCGTGCGTTACAGCGCGCGTGATACCGGAGGGCCCGCCTCGTTTTACTCCAACGCCACGCCGCTGTTCCTGCACGACATGACCAAGGTCGCGAGGCTGTCGTTGGCCGATAACATGATGCGGGTGATCCATCAGCAAAATCCGATGGTGACCAGCGTCTATTTCAACGGCTGGGACAACTACAACCGGATCTATCCCTGGATGGATACAGCAGCCACCTATCCTCACGATCTGATGACCGCGCGCTACAACTTCTATTACCTGGCCGATGCGGCGCACAACCCATCGCGCGAGGTCGTGTGGACCGACGTTTATCTCGACCCAGCGGGCCGTGGCTGGATGTTGTCTGCCGTCGCCCCGGTCTATCGAAACGATTTTCTGGAAGGCGTCACCGGGATCGACATTACCGTCGCCAGCCTGCTCAAGCAGATGGGAAGGCTTGAATTGCCGTGGAACGGCTACGCTGTGTTGGTCAGCGACACCCTCAACGTCATGGCATTGCCCGCCGCGGGTGAAACGGATTTCGGCTTGACCGAGCTGACGGCGCACACCTATCACCGCGCGATCAGTGACGATACGTTCAAGCCCGACGACTTCAATCTGGCGAAGCGCGACACCACGCGCCCTCTTGCCAAGGCTATCGCAGCCGCGCCCGAGGGCGTGATGTCTATCGAACTGGATGGGCGCAAACGGCTGGTTGCGTGGGCCACAGTGGATCCGACCGGCTGGCATCTGTTGAGCGTGATCGATGAACAAAGCCTCTTCTACCAAACGGATGCGATGGCCGACCGCTACGAGCGAATTGGCTTGTTGCTCATCGCCGGTTTGTCGCTCTTCTACCTGTTGTGCTCGTTGTTCATGTGGTGGCGTAGCCGACGCTTAAGTCACGCGCTATTGCAGCCCATTTCGGGGATATCCCAGATGATGGCCGCCATAGGGCAGGGCCAATGGAGGCCTGCACGTCCGGAGGCACGAATCGGCGAGTTGCAGCGCATGGTCGAGGACACCGCGAGCATGGGCGAAAAACTGCAGCAGAGCGAAGCCAGCCTGCGAAAAGCCAATGCGGATGCACTGGCGTCGAACTTGGCCAAATCTAAGTTCATTTCAAGCATCAGTCACGAGCTGCGAACGCCGCTGAACGCCATCCAGGGGTTCGCGCAACTGTTGCAACTGGAGACCAGTGAAAACCGGCAGCGCAGGTCGGAGCTGCTAGGTGAGATCGTCTCGGCCAGTCGGCATCTCAATCAGTTGCTCGGGGACATCCTGGAGTGGTCCGGCGCGCAGAACGAACGCCGCCGGATCGAACTCGCGCCGATCGCCCTGCGCGGTCTGTTCAAAGAGTGCGGTGAGCTGGTGCGGCTGGATGCCGAAGGGCATGGTCTACGGCTCGATATCGAGCTGCCGGACGCGAATATTGGTGTGGTTGGCGACGCCCGGCGTTTGCGGCAGGTACTGCTCAACCTGTTGTCCAACGCCATCAAGTACAACCGGAAGGGTGGGCAGGTGACACTCGGCTGTCAGGTCGAAGGTTCGGTTGCGCGACTGTGGGTCCGCGACACCGGTATAGGCATCGATCCCGCTTTGCATGAGCGGCTGTTCGAACCGTTCCAGCGCTTGGGGCAGGAAAGCTCGAACATTCCAGGGACGGGCATCGGCTTGTCATTGTGTCGCGAATACGTGCGGCAGATGAAAGGCAGGATCGGCGTCGATAGCTCGGTCGGCGGTGGCAGTGAATTCTGGGTCGAGCTGCCGGCGACCGTCATCGATATGGGCATCGCCTCTGTTCGCCCGCTACCGATTGCGGCACCGGTTTCGGCAAAGCCACGTGTGGTTTATGTCGAGGACGACCGGGCCAGCCAGATGCTTATCATCAAGGCTTTGCAGGATATCGCCGACGTGGAAGCCATCGCGGATGGTGCAAATGCGCTAGAGCATGTCTTCGACAATCCGCCTGATCTGATCCTGCTGGATCTGAACATTCCTGGCATGCGCGGCAGTGATGTGGTTCAGCGTCTTCGTACGCATCCGAAGACGGCGTCATTGCCCATCGTCATGGTGACGGCCGCACTGGAAAGCGAGTTCGAGCGTTTGTCGACGCTCGATTGCCAGGGGCTGCTGCGAAAGCCGGTTGAGCTGGACGAGCTGCGGCGAACAGTGGCGTCTCTACTAACAAATTGAGTCGCCACGCCAGCCGCACGGTTCATTCCCAGGGCGTACCGCGGGTTCGTTCGACAAGCTTCACTTTCTGCTGCATCGCCGAACGGGCCAGCATGTGCGCGCTGACCGGTGCGGTGATGAACAGGAACAAAGTGATGAGCAATTCATGGAAGCTCAGCCCTTCCGCGCGGCTGCTGAAGAAGATCATCGACGCGACGATGATGCTCCCTACGCCAAGCGTGGTGGATTTGGTCGGACCGTGCAGGCGCATGAAGAAATCCTGCAGCCGAAATAGCCCAATCGCACCGATCAGGGCGAACGTGCAACCGATGAGCAACAGCGCGGAAACGATAAGTTCCAGCCAAATGGACATGGTCATTCCCTCGTCAGTCGATGATTTCGCCGTGCAGCATGTGCTTGCCCAGGGCAACGGTGCTCACGAAGCCCGTGACCGCAATCAGTAGCGCGGCTTCGAAAAACAGGTCGCTCGTTAGCCAGATACCAAACAGCACGATGATTGCCAGAGCGTTGATGTACAGGGTGTCGAGCGCCAGTACCCGGTCCGGAAGGTCCGGACCCTTGATCAAGCGGTATACGTTGAGCGCCGCGGCAATGCCCATCATTACCATGCACAGCGGGATTACGTACGCGAGCATTCGAATATCTCCATCAGCGGTGCTTCGTAACGGTTTTTGACCTGGGCGATCATCTGTTCGCTGTCGTCGACATCCAGGCCATGGAGCAGCAGGGTCTTATGGTCTGCGCTCAGACCTGATGAAACGGTTCCGGGCGTTAGGGAAACGACGCAGGCCAGCAGTGTCAGCACGAATTCGTCCTCGATTTCCATTGGGACTTCGACGAACGCGGGACGCAGATTTTTGGGTGGCCCAAGCACGAGGCGCGCGACGTTCAGATTGGCGGCGACAATGTCGTAGAGCACCACCAGCATGTAGCGCAACAGAAGGGCAGGGCGTCGCAGCCGCGGCGTCTTCAGCAGGAAGTCCTGACACAGAAGCGGAATGCCCCACCCGAGAAACGCGCCCATCAGCCAGCTGCCGACGCTGAGTGAGTTGGTCAGCAATACCCAGACAACCGTTAGAAACAGCGTAAGGAGGGGATGTGGTAGCCAGCGTGACGTCATATGCCTTGCCCTCCGACGATGCTGAAGTAAGGCGCCAGATCGAGAAGCTGCCGAGCCGTCGCCTGCACATACGCGTGCACGGGTGCGGCGAAGACCACCAGCAACGGGCTGCCAAGGAGCAAGCCCGCTGTAGCCACCAATCTCACGCGGTCCAGATCAGCGGTTTCCAGCGGGCTACACGACATACGCCAGAACAGGGTGCTTCCCGCCCGCGCTAAGGCGATGACCATACCAAGGCCGCCAACCAACACGACTGGCCAGATGACCAAGGCCTGATAGCCGACTGGCGTCGCCTGGAGCAGCATGACCTTGCCAAGGAAGCCGGAAAACGGTGGTAACCCGGCGATCGACACCGCGCCTACGAAAAACAACCCGCCCAATAGCATGGGGTTGCGTAGCTTGGGGCCGCACGCCAGCTCGCAGCCGACCTTGCCTCGCTGCCGCGCTACCAAATCCGCCAGCAGGAACAGGCCGCCGGCGACCCAGGTGCTGTGGATGAGATAGAACAGTGCCGCGCTGAGCCCCTCGGCAGTGCCGAGGGCAACGCCAGCCAGCAACGTTCCCACTGAGACGACGACGAGATAGCCCAGCGTTATCCGCAGATCACGTGCGGCCAGCGCGCCGATCACGGCGATGGCGAGCGTCACCGCAGCTATCGGCCAAAGCCATGGCAGGACGAGGTTTGCCAGAGGTCCGGCTTCGCTGCCGAACACCAGGAAGAAAAGGCGGATGATCGCGTAGAGCCCGACCTTGGTCATGATCGCGAACAAGGCGGCAACCGGCGCGCTGGATGCCGCATACGCCCGTGGCAACCAGAAGTAGAGCGGCAGGATCGCACCCTTGAGCCCAAACACGACGAGCAGCAGGAACCCCGCGGCGGCGAGCAGCGGCGCGCGCTCCGGATCGGCACTGGCGACTTTCGTCGCAAGGTCGGCCATGTTCAGCGTGCCGAGTAACCCGTAAAGCGTCCCGATACCGATCAGGAAGAACGACGAACCCACGAGGTTGAGGACTACGTAGTGGGTGCCTGCGCGTACCCGGTCAGCCCCACCGCCGTGCAGGAGCAGCGAGTACGATGCGATCAGCAGGATCTCGAAGAACACGAACAGGTTGAAGAGGTCACCAGTAAGAAACGCGCCGTTGATGCCCAGCAACTGGAATTGGAACAGCGCATGGAAATCCGGCCCGCGTCGGTCATCGCCACGCGTCGCGTAAAGCACAGCGAACGATGCCAATACCGCTGCGACGACGAGCATCAGCGCGGAGAGACGATCGAGCATCAAGACGATGCCGAACGGTGGTGCCCAGCCGCCCAGGGCATAGACGTCGATTTGGCCGGAGTCGGCGCGCATTAGCAGTAGCGCTGCCAAGGGGACCAGCGCCCAGGTCGCCGCTAGCGAGACGACCCGCGTCGCCGTAGAGCTCAACTTCGGCCGCAGCAAGAAGAACCCACCCACCAACAGCGGCAACAGGATGGGCAGGATGATCAGGTGGTTCATTCGCGGGGCTCCTCACCATCCACATGGTCGGAGCGAAGCTCGCCCAGTGCGCGGAGCGACAGCACGACGACGAACGCCGTCATCGCGAAACCGATGACGATCGCCGTGAGGACCAGTGCCTGGGGAACGGGATCGCCGTATTCCGCGCTCTTGCCAATCACGGCAGGCGTGCCGGTATTGAGGCGGCCCATGGCGAACAGGAACAGGTTCACGGCGTATGAGATCAGGGTCAAACCCATCACCACCGGATAGATACGCGCCCGCATCAGCAGGTAAACGCCGCTGGCGACCAAAATGCCAAGGGTGACCGAAAATAAGATTTCCATGTCAGAGGACCTCCCTACTCGATTCGTCCTGACTCACGTGACCGATGTTCGACAGAATCAGCAGCGTCGCGCCGACGACTGCAAGGTAAACACCCAGGTCGAAGAACAGCGCAGTAGCCAATTCGATCTCGCCAATCAATGGGATATGGAAGTGGCCGAACGCGGAGGTCAGGAATTCATTGCCGAAGACGAATGAGCCTACCCCGGTGAGTGCTGCGATCAGCACGCCGGCGCCGGTAATACTGTGGTAACTGACTGAAAGCCGCCGTTGCGTCCATTCCACGCCGTGGGCGACGTATTGCAGGATCAAGGCGATAGCGGTTATCAGACCGGCGATGAAGCCGCCGCCTGGCAAATTGTGCCCACGCAGGAATATGAACGCCGAGATGAGCAGCGCCAGGGGCAGCAGCACGCGGGCGACGTTATCGAGGATCATCGGATGGCTGTCTGTCGACCAGGGTTTGCCTTTCGGGTCGGTCAATGGGTGCGGCAGGTGCAGCCCAAGCAGCAGCGCGTAGATGCCGATGCCGGCAATCGCGAGCACGGTGATTTCGCCAAGGGTATCGAACCCGCGGAAGTCCACCAGGATGACGTTGACGACGTTATGGCCACCACCACCGGACACGGCGTTCTGGAGGAAATATTCGCCGATGTGCTCGTAGGGACGGGTCATGACCGCAAAGGCCAGCAGGGCGACGGCGATACCCGCGCCGCCTGCCAGGGTGAAATCGCGTAAGCCGCGCAGGCTGCTGGATTCGGCCGGGGTCCGGTCAGGCATGAAGAACAGTGCCAGCACCAGCAGGATAATGGTCACGACCTCGACGGAAATCTGCGTGAGCGCAAGATCTGGCGCCGAGTAGCGGGCGAATAGCAGGGACACGATCAACCCGACTGTGCTTAACGTCATCAGCGCCTTGAGTCGGTTGCGGTGGAAGAACACGGTCAACACCGCAGTCAGGCACAGGATGCCCAGTCCGAGCGCGGTAAGCCCATCGATAGGGCTCAACGGAACGGGACCCTGTAGCGACTTGATCGGGGTGAGCGCAACCGCCACGAGCACCAACGCCGACAGCAACATCAGAGCGATGTACCGCTGCAACGAGCCGGTTTCCAACCTGCGTGTCACGGCTGCGGCGACCTTCTCCAGTACCTGGTTCCCACGCTCGAAAATGGCTTTGGCATCGGCTTCCGGCATGCCGTTGTACCAACGGAACAGCGGTTCCCGGCAGGCATAGACAAGCACACCGCCTGCCAGCGCTACGAAGCTCATCATCAACGCCAGGTTGAATCCGTGCCAAATTGCCAGGCTGTAGTAAGGCAGCTCGCCGCCCAGCGTGGCCGACGCACCTGCGGCAAGTAGGGGGCCGACGGTATAGCCCGGGAATATTCCAACCACCAGGCAAAGCAGCACCAGCACCTCGACCGGAATCTTCATGTAGCGGGGCGGTTCATGGGGTGGGTACTTCGGCAGATCGACTGGCTCACCATTGAAGAACACGTCATGGATGAAGCGCAGCGAATAGGCGACGGAGAAGATGCCCGCCAGGGTCGCTGCGGCAGGTATCAGCCAATTGAAGCTACCGAGCAGGCCCTGGTTGAGCGTTTCGTTGAAGAACATCTCCTTGCTCAGGAAGCCGTTCAGCAGGGGGACGCCGCCCATGGCGGACGCCGCGACCATCGCTAACACGGCTGTATGCGGCATGTAGCGCCACAAACCGGCAATACGACGCATGTCGCGACTGCCCGTCTCGTGGTCGATGATCCCCGCTGCCATGAACAGCGAGGCTTTGAAGGTGGCGTGGTTGAGAATATGGAACACCGCGGCGACGGTGGATAGCTGGGTGTCCAGGCCGAAGAGCAAGGTGATCAGGCCAAGGTGGCTGATGGTGGAATAGGCCAGCAATCCCTTCAGATCATGCTGGAACAGCGCGAGCGTCGCGCCCACCAACAAGGTGGTGAGGCCCGTCAGGCTCACGATGTAGAACCACCAATCAGAAGCCGCCATCGCGGGGTACAGGCGTGCCAACAGGAATACGCCTGCTTTGACCATGGTTGCGGAATGCAGGTAGGCCGACACGGGTGTCGGCGCAGCCATGGCCTGGGGCAGCCAGAAGTGGAAGGGAAACTGCGCGGATTTGGTGAAGACGCCGAGCAGGACCAGGATCAAGGCCACGGGATACAGCGCATGGTTGGTGATGAGCTCGCCAGACGCCAGCACTTGCGTAAGTTCGAAGCTGCCCACGATGTGGCCGATCAACAATACACCGGCGAGCAAGGCCAGGCCGCCA
Source organism: Pseudomonas matsuisoli (assembly GCF_014647635.1). Classification (GTDB taxonomy): domain Bacteria; phylum Pseudomonadota; class Gammaproteobacteria; order Pseudomonadales; family Pseudomonadaceae; genus Pseudomonas_P; species Pseudomonas_P matsuisoli. The sequence goes on along the minus strand of NZ_BMPO01000003.1, from coordinate 53,434 downwards.
CCGCCTGTAACTGTCAGTGCCATTCGCGCGCCCTTGCGAGCATCGGAACTGCCGCTCCAAAAGCCGATGAGCAAGAACGATGAGAGGCTGGTGAGCTCCCAGAAAAACATCATCAGCAACAGGTTCTCGGCGAGCACCACGCCCAGCATCGCGCCCATGAACAGCAACAGGAACGCGAAGAACCGACCGACATGTTCCTCTTTGCCCAGGTAATAGGTGGCATAGAGGATGACCAACAACCCGATGCCCAGGATCATCAGGGCGAACATGAAGCCCAAACCGTCCAGGCGTAGGCTGAAGTTCAGGCCGATTGCTGGAAGCCATTCCTGTTGGAACAGCAGCGTATTGCCGTCTAGCACCGCAGGGAGGTGCTGAAGGAGCAGCGCCAAGGCTATGGCCGGGGCGATCGCCGTCGCGGACGCACACCAGGAGCGCCCGAAGCGGTCGGTCATCAATGAGAGGAATGTTCCCAGGAGTGGCAAGGCGATGATCAGCGCGAGTGCCATATGTGTAAGCCCTTGTATTCGTCGCCAGGAAACGTCGTTGCCTGTTGAATGATTTAAGTCGTTTTCCAGGCCGAGTCTCGGTTCGGGAGTCGCCCATCTGGAATAGATGAAAGGGGGACCGAATCGAGCTGGAATAAATGTATGGAAGAGGCAGCTGTTAATAACTAACCGCGATAATAAGCTACAGACAACGAATCCCCCGAACTCGCTCCCTTACAAAATGTTTGGAAATAGCGGCGGCGAGGGTGATCACCATTTGAAATGGCAGGCATGGCTTGCGCATGGGCGGGGCGCGCGCGGGGATTAGTGGCGTTGGTTCGAGATATTGATGGCGCCCCTGTCGCGAGCATGGCTCGCTCCCACAGGGATATCCAGCGTTTGCAGGGCGGGTAGAATTCGCGGCTTTCTGCTGACTCAACGCGGGTTTCACCCGCCCTACGGGAGGGGATCGGCGGGTTTCGGTGGAAGAAGCGGGGCCTAACGTTCAGGTGTATGGTCTCGCCAAACTGCCAAACGAGCGGCGCACTTGTAGGGCGGGTGAAACCCGCGGCTTTTCCCTGCGGCAACGCAGGCCTCTCGCCCTACGAGGGCATCGTTCAGTCGATCAATTCGTCCCCATCGAAGAATGGGTAAGGACCGGGGTATTCGCCCATCACGGCTTGGTGCGTCACCAAACCGTGGGTCGGGTCCCACATGTGCAGGAGATAACCCGCCGGTTCCAGGGTGAAGCGGGAAGGCGCCTCGTCACGTAGATCCAGCACGACCTGGTGGGAAGTCCCAGGGCACACGCAGGCGACCGTGCCGCCGAACCGCTTCTGGATGGGGCGATGCAGATGCCCGCACAGCACGCGTTCCACCTGATCGTGACGCGAGATGACGCGCTCCAGCGCCTCGGCACCTACCAGTCCAAGGCGGTCCATGTGGCCGATACCGGACGGGAAGGGTGGATGGTGCAACATGACCAACGTAGGCCGTGTGGGTTTCTCGGACAGCCGTGTTTGTAGCCACTCCAGTTGCTCGGGCTCGAGCAGCCCGCTGTGTTGGCCCGCGATGGTTGAATCCAGGCCAATCAAACGCACGGGATGGGTTTCGACCGTCCAGTGCAGCCGGCCGCGCTTGGGCAGGTAATAGTGGTCCGCGAACGCCTGCCGGAGCTGTTCGCAGTCGTCGTGATTGCCCGGTACGAGATAGAACGGCATCAGCAGTTCGAGCAGTGCTTCGCGCAGCGTGCCGTATTCTTCCGCGGTACCGAAGTCCACCAGGTCGCCGGTGATGAGGACGATGTCCGGGCGTGGCTCCAGCGCATTGAGGCGTGTGATCACTCGGCGCAAGGCGCCAAGGGTATCGACCACGCCGTAGGATCGCCGCCCACCGGCCTTGATGTGGAGGTCGCTAATCTGGGCGATGAGAAAATGTCGGTTCATGGGTAATTCCTTTACGCAGCCAATGCGAACAGCGGGCCGGTTACGTTCATTTCGATAAGGTCGCCGCGCTGACGGAGGCGGTCGTCGCGGCTATCCACCAAAAGCTGGCGGCCATTGCCGATGTCCACCAGCACGCGCGTATGCGCACCTTGGAAGAACTGCCCGAGCACTTGGCCCTGCAGCGCGCCGTTTGCGTGCACGATCTCCAGATGTTCCGGGCGGCAGCACAGTACCGTGGCGGAGGTGTCGTTCCATGGCAGCCAGCCGCCGGCGACCCTGGCGCGACCCTGTTCGTGGGCCAGTACGTCGAAGCGGTTCAGGTTGCCGATGAAACCCGCCACGAAGGCGTTCGCCGGACGCTGGTAGATGTCCTGTGGTGTGCCGATCTGCGCGATTCGGCCGTTCTCCATGACGACGATACGATCGCCCAATGCCATCGCCTCGGCCTGATCGTGGGTCACGTAGATCGCCGTGATATGAAGCGTCCGCAACAGCCGGTCGATATCGACACGAAGTTGCTCGCGCAGTTGCGCGTCGAGCGCTGCGAGCGGCTCGTCCAGTAGAAGGATGCGTGGACGGGCCGCCAAGGCACGGGCCAGCGCAACCCGCTGACGTTGCCCACCGGACAGCGCATGGATCGAGCGATCGGCAAAGTCCTGCAGGTGCATCAATTCGAGCATCTCCGCGACTCGCGTCGCGCGTTCGGCCTTAGGCATGCCGCGCACTTTCAAGCCGTAGGCCACGTTGCCCGCGACGTCGAGGTTGGAGAAGAGTGCGTAGCTTTGAAACACCATCCCGACGCCACGCTTTTCGATGGGCACGTCCGTCACGTCATCGTCACCGAACAGGATCCGCCCACCCGCATCGGGGGTTTCAAGGCCGGCGATAAGGCGCAGAGTGGTGGTCTTTCCACACCCGGAAGGGCCGAGGAACACGAGGGTTTCACCCGGTCGGACGTCGAGGTCGATGGGGCTCAGAGCGGTTTGGCCACCCTGGAAGGTCTTGGCGCATTGGCGTAGGCGAATGGCGGTCCCGGTCATCGTAGGGCTCCTCGTGACAGGCGATTGCTCACCACTTGCAAGGCGACCAGCAAGGGAACGATGAGCATCAGGAAAATCAAGGTGTAGGCCGAACCCACCTCCAACCGCGCCGAGGCGTAGCTGTCGGCGAGACCCACAGGCAGGGTTTTGGTCAGCGGGGTATGCAGCATCCAGGTCAGGTTGAATTCGCCCAGCGAGAGGGTGATGACCATCAGTGTGCCGGCGAGAATGCCCGCTCTGGCATTCGGCACCACGATGCCGAAGAAGCGCCTGGCCGGACCCGCGCCAAGGCTTGCGGCGGCTTCTTCGAGCACGGGAAGGTGACTGCGCTGCATGACGGCCATCACTGGACGCACAAGGAACGGCAGGGTGAACAACACGTGCCCGACGAGGATGAAGCCCGCACTGCTACGAAAGCCGCTGTAGTGGCCATAGGTCAACAGCAAGGCTAGGGCGGTGGCGAAACCTGGCATCGCCACTGGCAATACGAGCAACTCTTCTACGGCACGACTGAGACGGTTATCCAATCGCACCAGCGCATACGCTGCCGGCACGCCGATGACGACGCAGCACAGGGCGCACGCCAGGGCAAGCTGGAGCGAGAGCCATACGGTCGGCGCGTAAGCTGTCCAGACCTGAATGACCCAATCGAAGGTGAGCCCGCTTTCGATGCCTTGGAAGTAATTGCGGGTCAGGCCAGCCATCACGGAAAGCACGATCGGCACGAGCATGAAGGCGCACACCAGCAAGGTGAAGGCGAGTTGCAGGGTGAACAGTCCGGTGCGCTTCATGGGTGTTGGTCTCCGGCGTTCATGTGGACAGGCTCCGTGGGCCGGCGAGATAACGCGCAAGCATCAGGACCAGCCAGGTCACCACGCCGAGCAGAACGGACAGTGCTGCTGCGACGGCGAAATTTGCGAAGTTGGTAAAGGTGTCGTAGATGGCGATCGGCGTCACCGATAGCCGTGTACCGAGGGTAAAGGCGGTGCCAAAAGCGCCCATGGCCGTGGCGAAACAGATCGCGCCGCTGGAAATCAGGGCGGGCATGAGCCCCGGCACGATGACGTCGCGAACCACACCCCAATGGCTCGCACCCAAGGAGCGAGCAGCTTCCTCCAGGCTGCGGTCCAGCGTCTCGCAGGCCGCCATGACCGTGAGGATGACCCGCGGTATCGAAAAGTAGAGGTAACCGAGGAAGAGTCCGAACAGCGAGTAGGCGAAGATCCAGCGGTCACCGGTGAGGGCGGTGCTGATACTGGCGAAGAGGCCTTGCCGACCGCCCAGCAGGATGATGAGAAAGCCCACCACTACGCCTGGGAATGCCAGCGGAAACGTCATCAGGGCGACCAGCAGGCTGCGGCCCGCGAATGCGTGGCGCGCCAGGAAACAGCCGGCGATGCCTGCAATGACAAGGGTCGCCAGCGTGGTGCCCGCGGCCAGCGCGACCGTCTGCAGCAACCCCTGCATATAGGCAGGGCTACTTACGACGACAAGATAACCAGGCGTGCCGCTGCGATCGGCATCAGCTCCTAACGTGATGAGCTGCGCCAGCGGCAACAGCCAGAACGCGGTCAGTACGATGAGGGCCGGCGCCAGTGTCACGACGATCGCCAGCGGCACCCGACGCCGTAATGGCGTCGGGCGTACCGGCAGCGTCATTGCCAGGTCACTCATTTCAACGGATCTCGGCGAGGTACTTGTCCGCGAACGCTTGCTGGGCGGACGCCATCTTCGCGTAGTCCACCGTCTGCGCCCGGGCGTATTCGCTGTCCGGCAGGAAGCGTGCGGCCACGTCTTCGGGCAGGGCGACATCACGCACAGGTTTCAGGTAAGCCTTGGCCCACAGCGCCTGGCCTTTGTCGGACAGAACATAGTCCAGCACCTTCTCGCCGTTGCTTTTGTGCGGCGCGCCTTTGACCAGGCTCATGGTGTAGGGAACGGTGATGCTGCCTTCCCGTGGGATCACGAACGCGACGTTCGCCTTGTCGTCGTAGCGCGCGCGGTAGGCATTGAAGTCATAGTCGATCAGAATTGGGATCTCACCGGACAGCATGCGCGCGTAGGCCGTTTGTTTAGGAACGATGGGATCGTTCTTCGCCAGCTTCTTGAAAAAGTCGAGCGCTGGCGTGAAGTCGTCGAGGCTGCCACCCATGGCTCCGTTGATGGCCACGGCGCCGACATAGCCGACGAAGGCGCTGGACGGGTCGAGATAGCCGACCATGCCGGCGTATTTTGGGTCCAGCAGGTCGTTCCAGCTTTGCGGTACGGGCTTTCCGCCCAGCGCATCGACGTTGACCATGAGGCCGAGGGTGCCGGAGTGAATGGCGGTCCACTGTCCGGCTGGGTCCTTCAGGCCCTCGGGAACCTGATCCCACAGCGCCGGTTTGTAGGTGTCGAGCACGCCGGCTTGTTCCGCCTGGATACCAAACGAGACGCCGTAGTAGACGACGTCCGCCACTGGCGCGTTACGCTCGGCGACGATTTGCGCGAGCGATTGCCCGGAGTTCTTGTTGTCCTGCGGGACACGAATGCCGGTGTCTTGCTCGATGGCCTGGAGCTGAGCGCCCCAGTTGGCCCACTCAAGTGGGCAGTTGTAGCAAATAGCGGATTCAGCGGCGTGGGCAGTGGAAGCGACCAAGGCGAGCGTGGCGAGGCCTCCGCGTACTAGCGTTGCGATCTTCATTCGAGACTCTCCAGGGGGATGTTGCTGCTTTCGCCGGGCCGAATGCGGCAGGCCAGGCAGTGGTGTCTAGGGGCGTCGCCTTCGAGCTGCGCCAATATTTCAGCGATGAGGGTGCGACCCAGTTGCTCGATCGGTTGGACGACGGTGCACAACGAGGGATAGAGCTGCTCGCCCAAGGCGATGCCGTCGAAGCCGACGACGGAAATGTCGTCCGGCACCTTGTAACCGCTGCGCTGGAGTACGCCGATCACACTGATGGCGAGCAGGTCGTTCGAGCAGAGCAGGGCGGTGGGCGATAGCCGGGTCCATTGCTCGGTCATGACCGATGCACACGCGGCGGTATGGGCGGGCATTTCGATGACCGGAAGCGGCGTGAGACCATGCGCCCGCATCGCCGCCCGATAGCCATCGACGCGGCGTCGGGCACGGTCGGACTGCAGGGCAGGGCCGGTGACCATGGCAATCTTGGTATGGCCTGCTTTCAACAGGTGGCGAGTCGCCGTTGCCATGCCCTGATGGTTGTCGACGTACACCGAGGCATAGGGCTGCGATGGTTGGTGATACGCCAATGCGAAGGGCGTGGATTCCGCCGCCAGACGTTTGAGCAACTCGCTGCCATCGGCGTCGGCGACCGTCAGAACCAGGCCATCGACACGTTGCCGAAGCAGATCCTCCACCATGTCGCGTTCGCGATTGGCGCAATAGTCGGTCGTGGCAATGAGCAAGGCATAACCTTGTTCACGCGCGGCTTGCTCCATGGCGTGCAATTGTTCCGCGAACACCGGGTTCAGCAGGCTCGGTAGCACGACGCCAATGAGCCGGGTGCTTTGCTGGCGCAGCTGCTGGGCCAGCCGATTGGGCCGGAAGTTGAGCGCATCGGCTGCTTCAAAAATGCGTGAGCGCGTGCTTTCCCGAACCAACTCGGGCGTAGCAAAGGCCCGAGCGGCTGTCGCCCGGGATACACCTGCCTGCTGCGCTACCTGCTTCAAACCTGCCATCGTGCTCTCACTGAGATCGATCTCATGGCGCAGAGGCTAGGGCGCATCCGTGTCAGTCCAGCGACGTCTGGGTGACCGTTTGGTTTCAATGGTGTTTCGTAAATGTTTCAGCGGACACCGCTAGCGATGGGTTAGCGGGTGTTTGATTGCACACGTCTACGGGGGCTGGCCGTGTACACGCCTTGAGGTATACTGCGCCGCTTTTCCGCTGGGCTATTCTGCTAAAGCAGAGTCTGGCGGCATTCGCACACAAGCCACGCTCGGTCTTCCGGCGTGGCTTGTTGGTTTATGCCGCGCCACGTTGGCGCACGAAGCGAGAGGCAAGACGATGAGCGCACTGGTAGGCGTGATCATGGGGTCCAAGTCGGACTGGAGCACCCTGAGCCATACGGTCGAGACGCTGGAAAAGCTCGGCATTCCACACGAGGTGAAGGTCGTTTCCGCCCACCGTACGCCGGACCTGTTGTTTCAGTATGCGGAAGAGGCCGATACACGTGGCATCGAAGTGATCATCGCGGGCGCAGGCGGTGCGGCTCACCTACCAGGTATGTGCGCGGCGAAGACCCATCTGCCTGTACTGGGCGTGCCCGTTCAATCGTCGATGCTCTCTGGTGTGGATTCGCTACTCTCTATCGTGCAGATGCCAGCGGGCGTTCCGGTTGCAACGCTCGCGATCGGCAGGGCCGGTGCGGTGAACGCAGCATTGCTGGCCGCCAGCATCGTTGGGCATGGCCATCCTGAATTTCACGAGGCGCTCAAGCGTTTTCGCGAGCAACAGACGCAGACGGTATTGGACAACCCGGACCCACGCGACGCCTAACGGGTGACGGATTCCTGGAGAACGTAAAGTCATGAAGATCGGTGTAATCGGTGGTGGCCAGTTGGGCCGTATGTTGGCTTTGGCGGGTACGCCACTGGGCATGAGTTTCGCCTTCCTGGACCCCGCAGCGGATGCCTGTGCCCAGGCCCTTGGCGAGCATGTTCGTGCTGACTACAACGATAACGAGCACCTGCGCCAGTTGGCCGACAATGTCGATCTGGTGACGTTCGAGTTCGAAAGCGTGCCCGCGGAAACCGTGGCTTTCCTGTCTCAGTTCGTGCCGGTCTATCCAAGTGCCGACGCGCTGCGCATTGCCCGCGATCGTTGGTTTGAAAAGTCGATGTTCAAGGAGCTAGGCATTCCGACGCCCGCGTTTGCCGATATTCAGTCCCAGGCTGATCTCGATGAGGCCGTGGCCCGCATAGGCCTGCCAGCGGTAATGAAAACGCGCACGCTGGGCTATGACGGCAAGGGGCAAAAAGTGCTGCGCGAGCCCGCTGACGTCAGCGGTGCATTTGCCGAGTTGGGCGGCGTGCCGTGCATTCTCGAAGGGTTCGTGCCGTTCACGGGTGAGGTTTCACTGGTCGCCGTGCGCGCACGCGACGGGGAAACCCGCTTTTACCCGTTGGTCCACAACACGCATACGAACGGCATCCTGCAGCTGTCGGTTGCCAGCACGGATCACCCGTTGCAGGCGCAGGCCGAGGACTACGTCGCACGCGTGCTGGAAAAACTCGATTACGTGGGGGTGCTCGCGTTCGAGTTCTTCGAAGTCGACGGCGGCTTGAAAGCCAACGAAATCGCACCCCGCGTGCACAACTCGGGTCACTGGACCATTGAAGGCGCGGAATGCAGCCAATTCGAAAATCACCTGCGTGCGATCGCGGGCCTTCCCTTGGGCTCGACTGCGAAAGTCGGTGAGAGCGCGATGGTTAATTTCATTGGCGAAGTACCATCAACAGCCAAGGTCGTAGCGCTCGATGGCTGCCATTTGCACCACTATGGCAAAGCGTTCAAGCCCGGGCGGAAGGTTGGACATGCCACGTTGCGTTGCACGGATCGGGCAAGTCTGGAAGGGCTCATCGATCAGGTGCAAGGCTTGATCCAGAGCTGAAATCATTCGTTTCAAATGCCTGAACCCCGGAAAGACTCCTACTGTCCCATCGTGTAACGGCGTTAGCCGCTCATTCGATTTCAAGGAGTTTTTCATGGGCATTATCGGCACCATCATCATCGGTTTTATCGTTGGCTTGATCGCACGTTTCCTGAAGCCCGGCGACGACAGCATGGGCTGGATCATGACCATTCTGCTGGGTATCGGTGGTTCCCTACTGGCAACCTATGGTGGGCAGGCGATCGGCTTCTATCAGGCTGGCGAAGCGGCCGGATTCATCGGGGCCGTGGTCGGCGCCATCATCCTGTTGGTGCTCTACGGTATGATCAGCAAACGTCGCTGATCCGATCGGGCCGTCGCCCGGCGGCCCGTTCCCCTTGCCAGGCTTCATTCCATGCGTTTACCGCTTTTCTGCGTTCTCCTCCTTTCCGTTTCACTCGCACACGCCGCACCGCCCGAACTCGACTGGCTCGACATGATGCCGCCCGAGGATCAGAAGGCATTGGAAGAAATGCCTGAGATCGACCACAACACGCCGGAAGCGGAAGGCTTCAGTGCGAAAGGTGGTTTGAAGCAGGACAAAGGCTTGCCCGCTGTCATGTATTCGGCCAAGACCGTACCCAGCCTCAATGGCAAGAAGATTCGCCTTGGAGGTTATCCCGTGCCGCTCGATGCAAGTGAGGCCGGTACCTACGAAACGTTTTTCCTGGTGCCTTATCCCGGTGCTTGCATCCACGTACCGCCGCCGCCGCCCAACCAGATCGTTCTCGTCACCTTTCCCAAAGGCTTCAAGATGGCGGACATCTATACGCCGATCTGGGTCGATGGGACGCTCAATGTCGAGAAGACCTCTAGCGACTTGGCCGAGGCCGCCTACGTGCTAAGAGCGTCCTCCGTGAAGGTCGTGGAGGAGGACGACCTCTAGATGCCAGCCTGCGCCGATGCGACATTGCCTGACGCTATTCGCAAAGCGTTCCGCGACTTGGCAAGCCAGACGCCGGGTATCGATTGTGAGGTCTACCAGCGCTTTGAGAAGGATCCGCTCGAGCCGATCGTCGGCCTCGGGCAACATACGGCGCGAATCAGCTTCTTCGGCCGCGACCCAGGTAGGGATGAAGTTCGCCACGGCCTGCCATTCGTAGGCAGTGGTGGCCAGGTCGTCCGCAAGGTGATCTATCGGCGCCTTAATGGCCGTGAAATGCCGACGTTCGAGGCGTCGCTGGAAGTAGGGCGATCCTTTTTCTGGATCAATACCGTTCCTTACAAGCCGCTTGGCAATAAGGCGTGGTCGATGGCGGTCAAGCGACGCTTTCACCCGCTGATGCGCCAGTTGCTGATCGAGCAGTGGTCGGGTCACGAACTCATCACTTTTGGCCGGGAGGCGTTCCTGTGGTTCGGCATCGATCAACCCAAGCAGGTCCGCGACGCGCTGGAGGCTTTTTGGCGAAGCGACGGGCGCTTTACGGAGAGTATTCAGATACCGCTGACAACGGCAACGGGTGATTGCCGCGTGTTCAGCGTCCACCCACTACCGCATCCTTCGCCATTGAATCAGACGTGGTACACGCGCTTTCCTGCACTGTTGAACACGCGTTTGCAGCAGCTGAACGTTGGCTCATGCTCTGGGTAACGCCTGCCGCCGTGTGATCTGGCATCGGCGTCTTGCGCTGGTGGCCTCGCCTCCTAAGCCCTACGGCGTTAACATACGCGCCGCGCCGGGGTTGCCGGCGCTTTTCATATCCCGGTCCACCCTTTGCGAGGGTGACCACTGAGGAGTCTTCATGACAGATCAAATCGTCGTGGCGGCGCTGTACAAGTTCGTTTCCCTGCCGGACTACGTTGCGCTGCGCGAACCCTTACTCAATACGATGTTGGTAAACAACGTCAAAGGCACCTTGTTGCTCGCCGAGGAAGGCATTAACGGAACCGTTTCCGGGCCGCGGGCAGGCATCGACGCGCTGTTGACCTGGTTCCGCCTCGATCCACGGCTGGCCGATGTGGATCACAAGGAGTCCTACTGCGCCGAGCAACCGTTCTATCGCACCAAGGTCAAGCTGAAGAGGGAAATCGTGACGCTTGGGGTCCCCGGTGTGGATCCCAACAAGACCGTCGGGACCTATGTCGAGCCGCAGGATTGGAATGCGTTGCTCGATGATCCCGAAGTGCTGCTGATCGATACGCGTAATGACTACGAAGTGGCCATCGGCACGTTCGAAGGGGCAATCGATCCGAAGACCAAGTCGTTCCGCGAATTTCCGGATTACGTTCGAGAGCATTACGACCCGGCGAAGCACAAGAAGGTCGCGATGTTCTGTACGGGCGGCATCCGCTGTGAGAAGGCGTCGAGCTTCATGCTCAATGAAGGATTCGAAGCCGTTTACCACCTCAAGGGCGGCATCCTCAAATACCTAGAGGAAGTCCCGCAGGCTGAATCGAAGTGGCAGGGCGACTGCTTCGTCTTCGATAACCGTGTCACTGTTCGCCATGACTTGACCGAGGGCGACTACGACCAGTGTCATGCCTGTCGTAGCCCTATCTCGGAAGAGGACCGCCAATCGGATCACTACACGCCCGGCGTCAGTTGCCCGCATTGCTGGGATTCACTGCCGGAGAAAACGCGCGCCGGTGCTCGCGAGCGCCAAAAGCAAATCGAGCTCGCCCATGCGCGCAACGCGCCGCATCCTTTGGGCCACAATCCGCGCCTTGCAAGCAAGACTGGCTGACGCCTGGCCTGCGGTTGTGTAGCGCTCACGTTTGTGCGGCGCTCTTCCTGTCTCGCGCGTCTTGGTACGGATGTCTTGGCACGCTTCCGGGGCGCCGCAGAGTCGAACGGCATGAGGCGATTACGGCCCTGTGACGGAGCGCCAATCCACCCTTCACGATAAGGAGCACGCTATGTTCGCTCGCTTGATTTATGTAATGGACCCGATGTGTTCGTGGTGCTGGGGCTTCGCGCCGGTCGCCGAAGCGTTGGCGAAACAGGCGGCGGACTTCGGCGTTCCGACCCATTTCGTGGCGGGTGGCCTGCGCAGTGAACGGACCCCCATCGATGCTGCGGACCGGGACCGGTACCTGGGCTATTGGGCTGCAGTGCAAGAGCGCACGGGTCAGCACTTCGATCGAGAGCGTGGCCTGCCCAGTGGCATGGTGTACGACACGGAACCTGCCTGCCGCGCATTGGTGACGGTTCGTGAGGTCGCGCCATCGCAGGTCTTCGCGTTCGTGAAGGCGGTACAGCAGGCCTTCTATGTGCATGGAAAAGATGTCAGCCAAACTGTCGAATTGACGCGTATTGCAGGGGAACTGGGCATCGATAGCGAAGCGTTCTGTAGTCGCTTCGATCTTGACGCAATGCGTGAAACGACCCGGCTCGATTTCGCTTGGGCTCGTCAACTGGGTATCTCAGGCTTCCCGACCATGCTTGCCGAACGCGATGGGCAGTTGGCGTTGTTGACCAATGGCTATCAGCCGCTAGAAGCCTTGGCTCCCTTGTTGAATCGGTGGTTGGAGCGGGGAGCGAATTTGTCGTCGGGAAGATAGCGCCAGTAAGAGAGGCCCTAAACCGTTGCTGGCCAGCCTCTATTTCAACCCTCGCGATGGGCGGTGGCATTCGGCCCCATGGGCGCCGCCCATGACCGCAATGGCAGCTCCGGCGATTGCGCCCAAATTCGATTCCAGATCATGCGTAACTGCTCCGCGCCACCGCGGTAGGTCGGTTCGCGCTCGACATAGCCTATCAGCGTCCATTCTCCGTTTTCGTCCCGCTGTGCCATCGGAAACCGGAACGGGTGAAATCCCGTCATGCCCAGGCGCAAATCGGTGACGAGCAGGCGCCCGTTCACTTCGTCATAGCGCAATATGTTCGAGGTGAACCAGGCCAGGCGGTGCCATTGCGGTGAGTCCTGCAGCACGTGGCTGAGCTGTTTTCCGCTCGGCATTGCCTGCAATGCCGGCGGCTGTGTGTCGAACCAACTGACCATGCTTTCGTAGTACTGGTCTCCAGCCATGACGGTGACGCGCCACAGCAGGGTATTCAACGGCGTCGGCGCACTGAATACGGCCTCGACCTGAATGCCTTGCGCCGACAACTGCTGTTCGACCCGGTGCTCAGCCATCCATTTGCCGCTTACGCTGAACGCGATGTACAGGCTCGATATCGTCAACGCAGCGATCGGTCCGCGCGGCGTTTTGTCTTTCAGCCCGGAGATGAGCCCCACCACGACGGCTAGGATCAGGGGCACCGTGTACAACGGATCGATGATGAACAGCGTCGACCAGGCTATCGGCGGTGTCGTCAACGGCCACAACAGCTGCGTGCCATAGCTGGTGAACGTGTCGAGCAGCGGATGCGTAATGAGCACCAGCCATAGCGTGATGAACAAACGGCCAGCCGAATAGCCAGGGTTTGGCCTGAGCCTGAGCAATCCGGTAAGCGCCAGCGCAAGCGCGCTCAGGACGAAGAGCGAATGGCTAAAGCCGCGGTGATAGGTCATCTGCGCGACGGCGTCACCGTAATCGATGACGACATCGAGGTCCGGCAGCGTTGCCAGCGCGGCCCCATAGACGAGCGCTTTGCGTCCCTGCCATCGGCCCAGCAGAGCGCCCTGAATGGTTGCGCCTAGTACGGCCTGCGTAATCGAATCCATCGTGACCTCACTGGCGGAAAGCGGCTACGTTAACGGAGCGCGAAGCGGGCGGGAATCAGAAAGTCAGCGCAACGTTTTCTGGTTGCGACTTTCGGGGCAATTGTGGGTAGCGTAAACGGCCGTAATGGCAATCTCGCGAATAGTCCGACGGTAATCCGTTCCCGCGAATAGGCCCTGCAGTAACCATTCGGTCGATCTGCGCAAAAAAATCGATCGTTCGCGGAATTTACCTGTCGGACAGCAGTGACTGTGTTGCTCACTTCAGGTGCGTGCCGGCGAAACGAGGTATTTCTACTTTCGCATGTACCGGCACGAGGGCGGCACGTCTCACTCGTTCATCACGTGAGGGGGGACAGCTTCGGCGGTATGCTTTTTTCTGTGCAGGCGCTTCGTGCTTTCGCGGCCTGGTTGGTCGTTTTCCATCACTTCATGCAGATCTTCTACGACTTCAAGTCGGACAATCCCCTCGGGCAATTTCTTTCCGAGCGCGGAGCGGTGGGCGTCGACGTGTTCTTCGTCATCAGCGGCCTGGTGATCTACCTGTCGACCCAGGGGCGTGAACAGCCCACCCGAGAATTTCTCATCAATCGCATCATTCGCATTGCGCCCGCGTATTGGCTCTACAGCCTGATCGTTGCGGCGATCCTGGTGTTCGCGCATCGGGTCATGCCCATCCAGGTCTTCGAATGGCATCACCTCTTGCGCTCGCTATTCTTCATTCCTGCGCAAAACCCCGCTGGTTACGGCTTTTATCCCACGCTGCCCGTCGGCTGGACGCTCAACTACGAGATGTTCTTCTACACCGTGTTCGGTGTGCTGTTCTTCGTGCGTGAGCGTTGGCGACTGCCGTTGCTGGTTGTCACGCTATTACTCGTGAATCTGGTATTGGCACGCCAACCTTGGTTCAGCGATTTCTACCGTAACAGCATCCTTTTCGAGTTCTTGCTGGGGGTGTTCATCGGCGTGCTGTATCGCAAGGGCTGGCTGATGCGGAGCACGTGGCTACCGGTTTTGGTGCTGGTTGCCGCCGCAGCTGCGATCTATGCCTTCGATGAGTCGAGCCGCTTCTTGCATTGGGGGCTCCCAAGCGCCGCCATCGTGTTTGCGTTGATTTCGTTGGAGCCTTGGTTCGCGGGTCGGCAATGGCTCAAGCGACTAGGGGATCGCTCCTATTCGGTGTATCTCGTGCACGTGATCCTGCTCTCGCTGGCCTGGTACATCCAGCAGCGGCTCGACTTGAATGCTGAACTGGTTCTGCTGGCGTGCATCCCGTTCATTCACCTGGCGTCCTCGTTCAGCTATGAATGGGTCGAAAAACGGCTAGGTCTTTGGATGAAAGGCCGCTTGCTTCGCGAGACGAATCGCAACAAGCAAGTGGCGGACGCTGCGGCCCGCCACAGCGGTTGAGCTTCAGTGGCATTTCGAAGAGGGAAGACCTTAGTAGGCTTCACGCCGCAACCTGGTCCGTTTCGCGTGTCGCCTCGCAAGTTCTTCCGGCATGCGGTTGCGCGGGTGTTGAAGTGCCCGCTCGGAGAAATGACACCTTATCCGCGCGGATTCAGCTTCTGGGTAACTGCACGACGATTTGCAGCCCGCCATCGGGCTGGTTGCCGAGGATCAATCGACCGCGGTGCGCCATGACAATGCTACGGGCAATGCTCAGCCCTAGGCCGTACCCTGTGGTATTCGAACGGCAAGGTGCTGCGCCGCGGACGAAGGGCTGTACCACCGTTGCGAGCTGATCCTCGGCAATGCCCGGTCCGCTGTCTTTGATCACGACTTCGACGCGATCGTTTAGGTCATGTAACTCGACCTCGGCGTTGCCGGCATAGCGCAAGGCGTTTTCGATAAGGTTTTGCAGAACGCGCCGGATGCCTGCAGCGTGGCCCGGAATGACGACATCAGGTGGGCCTGTCCATCGTGTATCGCCGCCGCTCTCAGCGCACTCGTCGACGATCTCGGCAAGCAGTGCGGAAAGATCGAAGGACATCCTGTTCTTCGGCTGTGCGCTTTCGGTCACGGAATCCAACAACGAACGGATCAGCTCCTCCATCTGCGCCACATTGGCCACCAGCTTGGCGCGCAGGGTGTCGTCGACGATGCCTTCGATCCGCATGCGAATGCGGGTTAACGGCGTACGCAGGTCGTGAGAGACCGCTGCCAGTAACTGCGTGCGTTCGCTCATCAGATTGATCAATTGCCGTTGCATGGCGTTGAACGTTTCGGCCGCCTGGCGCATTTCGCGTGGACCTTCGACTGGCAATGGTGGGCGTTCAAGGTTCTGGCCAAGCGCCGAGGCTGCTTGCATCAGGCGCTGGAGGGGGCGAATGCTCAGCCGCACCACGATCAAGGCGACTGCAACCAGGGCCAGCGCCCGCAGGAGATAGACTCGCAGGATGTAGTCGCCCACGATCAACCACGCGGGCTGATCGTTCCAGCCTTGCTCTTGCGCGGCGACGATATGCAGCCAACGCCCATCGGGTTGCCGGACCTGAAAGTCGAAATGCCCAAAGACCTGAGCCAATCCGAACAGGCTTGCCCATGTTCGAGGTCGGCCATGCTCGTCGAGTATTTCCAGTGACAGCAGCGAAACGTCGGTCACCTGGCCAAGCTCATGACTCAGCGAGCGGCGTAACAGCCGCTCGACGCTGCGTTGCGAATCGTTAGGTTGCGCCGTTCTGCTCAAGGGCGCGTCAAGCAGCTCAATGTGGAACGTCTCGGTTTCCAGCGATCCGAAGCCTTCGCCGCTTGCGAGATGGCGCATGACTTCAACGGTGCGAAACACCACCAGGCGGGCAGGGATCTCCAGCACTTGGCTGTAGCGCACGTCGTACCAGATGCTGCTAAACAACAGCTGGATCGACAAGGCGCCCACGACCAGGATGAGCGTCAACTGACCAAATAGTGAATTCGGCCACAGCTGGCGCGGTGAGATGGAGCGCGTCGTCATGCGGCGTCGGGCGCCAGTTCGAGCAGATAGCCCTCGTTGCGAATGGTGCGGATGAGGCGCGGGTTGCGTGCGTTGTCTTCAAGGTACTGGCGTAAACGGCTTACGCACACGTCCACCGAACGGTCGGCAGGGTGGTGGTCGCGACCAAAGGCGCTACGGCTCAATTCGTCTCGACTGAAGATGCGATTGGGCTTTTCGCCCAACGCGCGCAGGATCATGAAGTCCGAACGGGAGAGGTCAAAGGTTTCACCGTTGGCCGAGAACAAGCGGCGGGTGCGCAGGTCCAGGCGCCATCCGGCAAAGCCCAAGGCATGCTGATTCGCTTGGGGCTCTATGGTGCGACCACCTCGGCGCAGGACCGCGCGCACGCGCGCCAGCAGCTCGCGCGGTTCAAACGGCTTGCATAGGTAATCGTCCGCGCCGATTTCCAGGCCGATGATGCGTTCGGTGGAGGCGCCACGGGCACTGATCATGACAACCGGTAAATCACCCTGGCTGCGTACGCCGCGACACAGGCTCAGGCCATCCTCGCCTGGAAGCATGACGTCGAGGATCACAAGGTCTGTAGGGTGTTCCAGCTGGCTCCACATTTCGCGCCCATTGGCGGCAGGCCGCGTTCGGTAGCCCATGTCGTTGAGGTAGTCGCAAACCAGCTCGCGAATCTCGTCATCGTCATCCACCACCAGAATGCGGGGTCGCACATCCTCATCCACGACCGGCGCGCGCGCTCGCTCCTTCTCGCTACAACAATCCATTACATAACCCTTACAAAGCCAAAAACCGGTCCGGACGGCCGTCAATATAATCGCGCCTCCCTTGTTCGTAAACGCTAATACTTATCATTGAGTGAAGGACCGCAGATGTCGTATCGCCGCTCCGCCGTATTCGAATCCCGCCCGTTCCAGTGGCAAATCTCATCCCTCGCAAGCGCAATAGCCGTCGGTATTGGTAGCTGTTTATTGAGCGCCTCCCTGATGGCCCAGGCGTCGGTTACGGATACTGCCGACGGCGAGCTGGAGCTCGGGCCGGTCAAGGTCGAAGACCGCTATCAAGGCGAAGGCGTGAACAGCTATACGGTCAGGCAGACCCAGTCTTCGACCGGTTTGGCCCTATCTCCGCGGCAGACGCCACAGTCGGTGACCACGATTACCCGCCAGCAGATGGAGGATCGCCAGATTGCCAATATCGAACAGGCGCTGGAAATCACCCCCGGCATAACGGCCAGCAAATCCGAAGTGGGCGGACGTACGGCGTACCGAGCGCGGGGCTACGCGATCAGTAACTGGAAGGTGGATGGCCTGCAGTTTCCTGGTGGTACGGATTTCAGCGGCGCGGGTAGTTCGCTCAACATGGACCTGTATGAACGAATAGACATCCTCCGCGGGGCAAACGGACTGCTTGGTGGCACGGGAGACCCGTCTGCGACGGTCAATCTGATCCGTAAGCGTCCTACCGAGACCTTTGGCGGAAGCGCTTACCTGACCTATGGCAGCTGGGACAAGACGCGTACGGGGGCCGATCTGAACCTGCCGTTGACCGAAGACGGTCGCCTGCGTTCGCGCTTTGTCGTCACCCAGCAGGAAGGTAATTCATTCCGCGATCATCAGTCGGATCGTGCCAGGGGCGCTCTGGCGAATTTCGAATTCGATTTGAGCGACGCCACGACGCTTGGCGCGGGCTATCAGTACGAATACAACAAGGTCGTGGGTGGTGGCTGGGGGGCGAATATCCCGATCTGGTATGGCGACGGCAGCAAGACCGATCTTTCTCGAAGCACCAACCTGGTACCGAGCTGGAGTTACGGCGAGCATGAAACGCAGACCGTGTTCGCGTCCCTCGAGCACCGGTTCAATGAAGATTGGCGGTTGAACGTTCAGGCGGCGCAAAGCACTACCGATGCTGTGAGTCATTATGGCCTTGCGAAGGTGAACCAGTTCAGCCGCGGTACATACACGGGTTACCCGAACCAGGATGGCACCGGTACCGTTCTGAACGGCATTCATATGTCAACGGATACGACTCAGCAGTCGGCGCAGTTCGATCTGAGCGGCGCGTTCGAAGCTCTCGGTCGCCGTCATGAGGTCATGTTCGGCTACAACGACAGCCGTACGGTGGGCTGGAGCCCTCAGTACGACTGCACGTTGTCGAGTACGACGCTGTCTCGTTCGACCTCCGGCAGCTGCCAGTTCCGCGCCAACAACGGTCTGCCGGTCAGTAACTGGTACAACGGCGTTGACGACGACATGTACCTGACGGCGACGAAGACCGGTCTGCACAGCAAGACCACTACGCGTCTGCAGGGCCTGTATGCCGCTACCCGCCTGAGCATTACCGATCCGCTATCGGTGATCCTGGGGGTGCGCACCAGTGACTACAGCAGCAAGACGATCGGCAATACCGGTGCGCGCACGACGCAAACTGAGTCCGGCGTGGTCACGCCGTACGTGGGCGCGGTCTACGACCTCAGCGACAACTACTCGTTGTATGCCAGTTACACGGATATTTTTACCCCGCAAAGTCAGGAAACCGTCAGTGGAAGCCGGGTAGAGCCTATCGTTGGCAAGAGCTACGAAACGGGTATCAAGGGTGAATGGTTCAACGGTCGACTGAATGCCCAGCTTGCGTATTTCCGCACGCAGCAGGACAAGAAAGCGGTTACCGATGGCGCGAACCTGACGCCCACGGGTGCGCAGGCGTACGTCGCCGGTACCGGTACTGAAACCGACGGTATCGACCTCGAAGTCGCAGGTGCGCTGACGCCGAATTGGAACGTCTACGGGGGCTACACCTATCTGCACTTCCGTCGTCTGGATTCGGATGGTCGCAGTGATCCGTCGCACTTGTTCAAGCTGTCGACGACCTATCGCATGCCAGCGCCGCTGGAGCGTTTGACCATGGGCGCAGGCGTCAATGCGCAGAGCAACATCCGAGCACTCTCCAGTCCGGCTGGACAACCCTCGAACGGGGTGAGCAATAGCTCAACTGACGTGAACTGGTCCGGTTATGCGATCTGGAACGCGATGGCCAAGTATGAGATCAGCGATAAAACGGATCTTTCGCTGAACGTGAACAACCTGTTCGACAAGACGTATTACACGCGCTACGGGTTCTACGCGGGTGCAATCTATGGCGACCCGCGCAACCTGGCGGTAACGCTGCGCACCACGTTCTAAAAGTTGTCGCCCGCATGGCCGTGCTCCCGGTCGTGCGGGCTTTTTCGTACGGTGGGTAAAGCCGCGTAATTCGGGTAGAAGGCAGGCATCGGGTATTTCCAACCAACACCTGCCATCTCCGCTTTGAGGAAGCGTTTGCGCTCAAGGCGACTGAAGTCGCCCCTACAGAGTGGTCCCGCTCGTCAGCCTTTGTACATTCCAGTAACATGGCCGACCCAT
This sequence comes from Pseudomonas matsuisoli, assembly GCF_014647635.1. Lineage (GTDB taxonomy): Bacteria > Pseudomonadota > Gammaproteobacteria > Pseudomonadales > Pseudomonadaceae > Pseudomonas_P > Pseudomonas_P matsuisoli. The sequence goes on along the minus strand of NZ_BMPO01000003.1, from coordinate 33,861 downwards.
TCAGGCGCGCAGGCCAAACGGTCTCGTGCGTTACACCAGTGATCCCGTTCGGACAGGGTCGTCGAAAGGCGACTGCCACTGTGAGGCAGAACTCCCACCGAATGACGCTTACTGGCCCACCCCAACCCATGTGGCCTTACGTAGGGGTCACCACTAGGAGAGGAGGCGCCATGCCCATCATCACCCTTCCTGACGGCAGTCAACGTCAATTCGATAACCCTGTCAGCGTCCTCGACGTCGCGCAGTCCATTGGTGCGGGGCTTGCCAAGGCGACCGTCGCCGGAAAGGTCGACGGCCAATTGGTCGATGCGTGCGACATCATCAAGCACGACGCCACGCTACAGATCATTACGCCGAAGGATGAAGAAGGGCTGGAAATCATTCGCCACTCCTGTGCTCATTTGATCGGCCATGCCGTGAAGCAGCTGTATCCAACGGCCAAGATGGTGATCGGCCCGGTGATCGACGAAGGCTTCTATTACGACATCGCCTACGAGCGCCCCTTCACGCCGGACGACGTTGCCGCCATCGAAGCCCGGATGAAGAAGCTGATCGACACCGACTACGACGTCATCAAGAAAATGACGCCGCGCGCCGAGGTCATCGATGTTTTCGCCTCGCGTGGCGAGGAGTACAAGCTGCGCCTGATCGAGGACATGCCCGACGAGCAGGCGATGGGGCTCTACTATCACGAAGAATACGTGGACATGTGCCGCGGCCCGCACGTGCCCAATACGCGCTTCCTCAAGGCATTCAAGCTGACTAAGTTGTCGGGTGCCTACTGGCGCGGCGATTCGAAAAACGAGCAGTTGCAGCGCATCTACGGTACGGCCTGGGCAGACAAGAAGCAGCTGGCTGCCTACATCCAACGTATCGAGGAGGCCGAGAAGCGCGACCATCGCCGCATTGGCAAGCAGCTGGACCTGTTCCACCTTCAGGAAGAAGCGCCGGGCATGGTGTTCTGGCATCCGAATGGCTGGACGGTCTATCAGGTGCTCGAGCAGTACATGCGCCAGGTGCAGCGTGAGCACGGCTATCAGGAGGTGAAGACGCCACAAGTCGTCGATCGCATCCTGTGGGAGCGCTCGGGGCACTGGTCCAACTATGCCGAGAACATGTTCACCACGTCCTCGGAAAGCCGCGACTTCGCAGTCAAGCCAATGAACTGCCCATGCCATGTGCAGGTGTTCAACCAAGGGCTCAAGTCCTACCGCGATCTGCCGCTGCGACTCGCCGAATTCGGTGCGTGCCACCGCAACGAGCCGTCGGGCGCGCTGCACGGCATCATGCGCGTGCGCGGTTTCACGCAGGATGACGCGCACATCTTCTGTACTGAAGAACAGGTTCAGAAGGAAGCGGCGGACTTCATCAAGTTGACCCTGCAGGTCTATGCCGACTTCGGCTTCCACGACGTCATCATGAAGTTGTCCACCCGTCCGGCAAAACGCGTGGGTTCTGAAGAAATGTGGGACCGCGCCGAGAAAGCGTTGGCCGACGCGTTGGATGGCTCAGGTCTGGAGTGGGAATACCAGCCAGGCGAGGGCGCGTTTTACGGGCCGAAGATCGAATTCACCCTCAAGGACTGCCTCGGGCGCAACTGGCAATGCGGCACGCTTCAGTACGACCCGAACCTGCCTGAGCGACTCGATGCGAGCTACATTTCCGAGGACAACAGTCGCCAGCGGCCAGTGATGCTGCATCGCGCGATCCTGGGATCGTTCGAGCGCTTCATCGGTATGCTGATCGAGCACTACGCGGGCCAATTCCCTGCTTGGCTGGCGCCAACGCAGGCCGTGATCATGAATATCACGGATAAACAGGCACCGTTCGCCGGAGAAGTGGAGCGGGAACTCAACGTAAGCGGTTTTCGTGCCAAATGCGACTTGAGAAACGAAAAGATCGGATTTAAAATCCGCGAGCATACTTTGCTCAAGGTTCCCTACCTCCTCGTCATTGGAGACCGGGAAGTTGAGACACGTTCCGTAGCCGTACGTACTCGCGAAGGTGTCGACCTGGGGTCGATGCCACTCGATGATTTCCGCGAGTTGCTTGCGCAAGCGGTTTCCCGGCGTGGTCGCCAAATAACGGAGTAAACACTATCAAGCGTGATATGAGACAAGATCGAAGAGCTGCACCTAAGGCCCCGATTAACGAGAATATCTCGGCTCGAGAGGTGCGATTGATTGGTGCAGACGGCCAGCAGATTGGCGTCGTCTCTATTGAAGAAGCGCTTCGCGCTGCTGAAGAAGCCAAGCTGGACCTGGTGGAAATTTCCGCCGATGCGCTGCCGCCCGTATGTCGAATCATGGACTACGGCAAGCACCTCTTCGAAAAGAAGAAGCAAGCCGCTGCCGCGCGCAAGAACCAGCATCAGCAGCAGATTAAAGAAATCAAGTTTCGTCCAGGGACGGAAGAAGGGGATTACCAGGTAAAACTACGCAACCTGGTACGTTTCCTAAATGAAGGGGACAAGGCCAAGATTTCGTTGAGATTTCGCGGTCGTGAGATGGCCCACCAGGAGCTGGGGATGGAACTGTTGAAGCGGGTCGAAACCGACCTTGCCGAGCTCGGTACCGTCGAACAGCATCCTAAGATGGAAGGACGCCAACTAATGATGGTCATCGCCCCCAAAAAGCGAAAGTAACTACCAGGGCACTGGCAGGCCTTGCAGTTATACATATTGATTGAATGCGGAGTATCCGAACATGCCAAAGATGAAGACCAAAAGTGGCGCTGCGAAGCGCTTCAAGAAGACTGCGGGTGGTATCAAGCACAAGCACGCCTTCAAGAGCCACATCCTCACCAAGATGACCACCAAGCGTAAGCGTCAACTGCGCGGCACTTCAATGCTTGCCTCGTGTGACGTTGCTCGTGTTGAGCGTTCCCTGCGCCTGCGCTGATTATTTAAGAGAGGATTGATTCATGGCTCGTGTTAAGCGTGGCGTTATTGCCCGTGCTCGTCACAAAAAGATTCTGAAACTCGCCAAAGGCTACTACGGTGCGCGTTCGCGCGTATTCCGCGTTGCCAAGCAGGCGGTGATCAAGGCTGGCCAATACGCCTACCGTGACCGTCGTCAGCGGAAGCGTCAGTTCCGCGCTCTTTGGATTGCTCGTATCAACGCTGGTGCTCGTCAGAACGGTCTGTCCTACAGCCGCCTGATCGCTGGCCTGAAAAAAGCAGCCATCGAGATCGACCGTAAGGTCCTGGCCGACCTGGCAGTGAACGAAAAAGCGGCGTTTACCGCGATTGTCGAGAAAGCGAAAGCCTCTCTGGCTTAAGTCCCCGACAATTACCGGGCTTGCCCGGTGCTGAACGAAACCAAGTCTGGAATCGTTCTAAACGTCATCGATAGGGGAAGAGCCTTCAAGCTCTTCCCCTATTTCGTATCTGGAGCCCCGAATGGAAAACCTGGATGCACTGGTCTCGCAAGCGCTCGAGTCCGTGCAACACACCGAAGACGTCAACGCCCTGGAGCAACTCCGGGTTCAATACCTCGGCAAGAAGGGCGAGCTGACGCAGGTCATGAAGACCTTGGGCAATATGCCCGCAGAAGAGCGTCCGAAGGTTGGCGCGTTGATCAATGTGGCCAAGGAGCGCGTCCAGGACGCCCTCAACGCACGCAAGCAGACGCTGGAAAGCGCAGCGCTCGCCGCGAAGCTGGCCGCGGAGAAGATCGACGTGACACTGCCCGGCCGTGGCCAGGTTTCCGGCGGGCTGCATCCCGTCACTCGCACGCTCGAGCGTATCGAGCAGTTCTTCACCCGCATCGGCTATGACGTGGCCGAAGGTCCGGAGATCGAAGACGACTATCACAACTTCGAAGCGCTCAACATTCCCGGGCACCACCCGGCGCGTGCCATGCACGACACCTTCTATTTCGATGCGCGCATGCTGCTACGTACCCACACGTCCCCTGTTCAGGTGCGGACGATGGAAACGCAGAAGCCGCCAATCCGCATCGTTTGTCCGGGCCGTGTCTATCGCTGCGATTCGGATATCACGCATTCGCCCATGTTCCACCAGGTCGAAGGCCTGCTGATCGACGAGGGCGTGAGCTTTGCCGACCTAAAGGGCACTATCGAAGAGTTCCTGCGGGTGTTCTTCGAGAAAGACCTGGGTGTGCGCTTCCGGCCTTCCTTCTTCCCCTTCACCGAGCCGTCGGCTGAAGTCGACATGCAGTGCGTCATGTGCTCCGGCAAGGGCTGCCGCGTCTGCAAGCAGACTGGCTGGCTGGAAGTCATGGGCTGCGGCATGGTGCACCCGAACGTGCTGCGCATGTCCGGCATCGATCCGGAACGCTATCAAGGTTTCGCCTTCGGCATGGGCGGCGAACGGCTTGCCATGCTGCGTTACGGCGTGAATGACCTGCGCCTGTTCTTCGACAACGACCTGCGCTTCCTCGGGCAATTCCGATAGCGCGCACGCGTCACGCACACGAACAGGTTTGGGAGAAAGTAAGAGATGAAATTCAGTGAACAGTGGCTCCGCAGCCTCGTCAATCCACCCGTAGATCGGGATGAGCTGGTTGCGCGCCTGTCCATGTCCGGCCTTGAAGTTGACGCCGTAACGCCCGTAGCGGGTGCTTTTAGCGGCGTTGTCGTCGGTGAAGTGCTCAGCGTCGATCCGCATCCCGATGCCGATAAACTGCGCGTGTGCCAAGTCAGCGATGGTCAGGCGACGCTGCAAGTCGTTTGTGGCGCACCCAATGTGCGCCAAGGGCTAAAGATCCCGTTCGCCACGCTCGGCGCGGTACTGCCCGGTGACTTCAAGATCAAGAAAGCCAAGCTACGCGGTGTCGAGTCCAATGGCATGCTGTGCTCGGCTTCGGAGCTGCAGATTAGTGAAGAAAACGATGGCCTGATGGAGCTGGCGGATGATGCGCCGGTCGGCCAAAGCCTGCGCGACTACCTCATGCTGGATGACGCCAGTATCGAGATCGGCCTGACGCCCAATCGTGGTGACTGCCTGTCCCTGACCGGCCTTGCACGAGAAGTTGGTGCCATCTATGCCGTGCCCTACACGGCAGTCGACGTGCCAAACGTCGCGCCTGCTCATGATGAAACACGCCCTGTCGAATTGCTCGCGTCCAACGCGTGCCCGCGATACCTCGGTCGCGTGATTCGCGGAGTTGATCTAAGTCGTCCGACCCCATTGTGGATGGTTGAGCGTCTGCGCCGTTCCGATATTCGCAGCATCGATGCGGCGGTCGACGTTACCAACTACGTGATGCTCGAACTCGGCCAGCCGATGCATGCGTTCGACCTTGCGCAGATCGAAGGCGGCATTCGCGTCCGTATGGCAGAGGAGGGCGAGAAGCTCGTCCTGCTCGACGGCCAAGAAGTCGCCTTGCGCGCGAACACCTTGGTCATCGCCAACCATGCCAGGCCGCTCGCCATCGCGGGTGTCATGGGCGGTGAGCACAGCGGCGTCAGCGCAGGTGCGCGTGACCTGTTCTTGGAAAGCGCCTTTTTCGACACCATCGCCCTGGCAGGTACCGCGCGTTCATACGGCTTGCACACCGATGCATCGCATCGCTTCGAGCGCGGTGTCGACTACACCCTCGCGCGCCGCGCCATGGAGCGCGCTACGCAATTGCTGTTGGATATCGTTGGAGGTGAAGCAGGTCCGATCACCGAAGCGGTCAAGGAAGAGGCGTTACCGAAGGTCGAGCCCATTACGCTGCGCGCGGAGCGCGTGAGCCGTATGCTCGGTTTGGACGTGCCGAGCGCAGATATCGAGCGCATGCTCACTTCGCTGGAACTGGACGTGAACGCCACGGAGCCCGGTACCTGGCAAGTCGGTGTCCCCAGTCATCGTTTCGACCTGAGTTTGGAGGTCGATCTCATCGAAGAGATCGGTCGTCTCTACGGCTACAACCGTTTGCCGGTGCGCTATCCGCAAGCGCGGCTCGCACCCACTGCACGTGCCGAAGCCCGTTCCGAGCTACCCGCGCTCAAGCGACTGCTCGTTGCTCGCGGTTATCAAGAAGCGATCACCTACACGTTCATCGATCAAAAGCTCTTCGAGCTTTTCGCGCCCGATACTCAGCCTCTCAAACTGGCTAACCCGATCTCGGCTGAACTGTCGATCATGCGTACCTCGCTTTGGCCGAGCCTGACCAAAGCGCTGTTGCATAACCTCAATCGCCAGCAGAATCGTGTTCGGTTATTCGAGAGCGGCCTTCGCTTCGTCGGTCAGCTGGAGAACCTGCAGCAAGACATGATGCTCGCCGGCCTCATCAGCGGCAGCCGTCTGCCGGAAGGTTGGACGGCAGGGCGCGAGTCCGTCGACTTCTACGACTTGAAAGCCGACGTCGAAGCCATCCTTGCCAATGCCGGTGCAGCAGGTGATTTCCATTTTGCGCCGGGGAGCCATCACGCGTTGCATCCGGGCCAGACGGCTGCCGTCATGCGGGGCGAGCGGTGTATCGGCTACATCGGCGCCTTGCACCCGGAACTCGCGCGCGAATTGGGTATCGAACAGGCCGTCTACCTATTTGAGCTGGAGTTGGCACAGGTGGCGCCCGGTATGTTGCCGGCCTTCCGCGAGCTGTCCCGCTTCCCGGAAGTGCGTCGTGACCTGGCGCTGGTGGTAGAGAAGGGCGTAGCGGCCGAATCCTTGTTGAACGACATGCGCGAGCAGGCCGGAGAGTTCTTGACCGACCTCAAGCTGTTTGATGTTTATGAAGGAAAAGGTATTGATCCTGATAGGAAAAGCCTGGCAGTTGGCTTGACCTGGCAGCATCCAGCGCGCACTCTTACCGACGAAGAAACCAACGCGACGATGCAACGCATCCTCACCTCGCTCGAACAAAGGTTCAACGCAACGTTAAGGAAGTAACGTATGGTGGCCCTGACGAAAGCCGAGATGGCCGAACGCTTATATGAAGAGTTAGGTCTCAACAAACGGGAAGCCAAGGAACTGGTCGAACTGTTTTTTGAAGAAATTCGTCAGGCCCTGGAGCACAACGAGCAGGTCAAGCTGTCCGGATTCGGCAACTTTGATCTGCGCGACAAGCGCCAGCGACCCGGCCGAAACCCGAAGACCGGCGAGGAGATTCCGATCACCGCTCGCCGCGTCGTCACGTTTCGGCCAGGCCAAAAACTAAAAGCCAGAGTCGAAGCCTATGCTGGAACCAAGCCATAACGACGAGCTACCCCCCATCCCGGGTAAGCGCTATTTCACCATTGGTGAAGTCAGCGAGCTCTGCGCCGTCAAGCCGCACGTATTGCGCTACTGGGAGCAGGAATTTCCTCAGCTCAGCCCCGTGAAGCGACGCGGCAACCGCCGCTACTACCAACGCCACGACGTCCTCATGATCCGCCAGATCCGTGGCCTGCTTTACGAGCAAGGCTTCACCATCGGCGGCGCCCGCCAACGCCTTTCCGGCGACGAAGCGAAGGACGATAGCACCCAATACAAACTCTTCCTGCGCCAGATGGTCTCCGAGCTCGAAGACGTCCTCACCGTGCTGCGTCGGTAAGATTTTTCCAGGAAAAACCTTCCAACATTCAAACCCTTAAGGTATAGTTTCGCCCGTTTCCAGCAATCGGAAACACCGTCGGGGCGTAGCGCAGCCTGGTAGCGCACTTGCATGGGGTGCAAGGGGTCGAGTGTTCGAATCACTCCGTCCCGACCAAAAATCAGAAATCCAGTCACTTAGCGGTGACTGGATTTTTTTATGGCCGATGGTTTTTGAAAGCTTCTAATTTTCGCCCCAGTTTTCGCCCCACCGTTGTCTTCGCTGAAATCTACTGAGTGAAAGGCTATCAATCAGATGCTCTTTGCGGTTTGCTTAATGCTCCTGTCGCTAAAGGCTGTCTCGGTAGAGCGGAACGACGCGTATCTGCGAAATTGCGTCTGACTACCCAGCGCCGCATCATTTGCAGTTTACTCAACCGCAGGATTCGCGCATCTGGTCAATTGGAAGGTGACAGGCAGAGATCGTCCGATTGCGGACGTTCACCTAGCACACACTCGGTGATTCGTTCGATCTGTATCGTTGAGCAGTAAGCTCAACTGCTCTCGAATCGATCTATGCCCCGGCGTAGCTACATAGCGTGCATGAAACAGTGCTTTGAGGGTGTAGTGCGGGGATGAGAATGGAGTTTCGTGCTCCACAAAGCGCGAGCAATGAAACAGCTGGGCAGCGACATCTCAGGGCATGGCAGCGACATGCCGAGCGCTCACACGGTGATCTAGATACAGCGCTGAACCAATGCCTTCATGTGCGCTTCTGGCCACGATGACCTAGTCGTTTATGAAGCCGTCCAGAGCCTCGATATCTTTGTACTAACCGCTGTATTCATCGGCGAATCCCAGCACGAATTGGGCTCGCCCGTTGGCAAGATCATCCGATGACTCCCTGTGACTTGAGCTGATTACTCTGGGGCGCCAACTGCTCCAGCCTGGCGTTCGATTTCAACAAATATTTGCTCCATGCTCGACCTAGAATGCGCAGCGGCGTACGGCCTTGTATCAATGAGGCGGCGTACCATTCGGAAAGAAAGTATGGCCAGTTGCCTCTACGTCGAGCAGTTCCGTTACTATCTGCGGATGCTACGGCTTTATGCTGACAGCGGCCAAGGAGGGGCATGATGTGGGTCGATAACGAAACAGATACGGACTTCCTCAATTTTTCCGGGGTTGCCGACACCGTTGCCGAGATCGTTTACCAGGCCAACGGGCGCCCAATTTCCATTGGGGTTTCTGGTGCTTGGGGGGCTGGTAAGTCCTCGATGATCAAGCTCATTCAGGCGTCGCTGCGCAACCCGCCGGAGTCGGCGCAAAAGCCTGAAAAAGACTTCGTCTTCGTCGAGTTCAATGCCTGGCTGTACCAAGGGTATGACGACGCCCGTGCGGCGTTGATGGACGTTATCGCGTCCCGCCTGCAGGAAGAGGCCGAGGCGCGGCAGACTGCTCTCGACAAGGTCTACGAGCTAGGCGAGCGGGTGAATTGGCTTCGGGTGGCCAAGCTCATGGGCGGTGTGGCAATTTCTGCTGCGGCCGGTCTTCCGATGTCCGGTCTGGTCGGTGGGGCGTTGGGCCTGGCCAAGCAATGGTGGTCGGGCGACGTCGATCCGGCGACAGTCAGCGCAACCCAAGACTACGCCGAAAAGGCGGTCGATGAGGCCAAGCAGCTCATCAAGGGAAAGCCTCAGAAACCTTCGCCGCCCAAGGAAATTCAGGCGCTCCGAGAGAACTTTGAAGCGGTCTTGGATGAGCTTGGCGTCACGCTAGTCGTATTGATCGATGATCTGGATCGTTGCCTGCCTGAAACGACCATCTCAACCCTTGAGGCCATCAGGCTGTTCCTATTCCTGCGTAACACAGCCTTCGTCATTGCTGCAGATAACGAGATGATCAAGCATGCGGTGCGCCGACATTTCAGTGGCGTGCCCGACGATGTATTGGTCACCAGCTACTTCGACAAGCTGATTCAGGTTCCGATTCGGGTGCCGCCTCTTGGGACACAGGAAGTCCGGGCGTACATGATGATGCTTTTCACCGAGAATAGTGGGCTGCCCAAGGACGAGGTCGAGTCCATCCGCGTTAAAGTTCGCAATCAGCTTCGGACAACATGGCAAGGCGGTCGTGTTGATCGGGCCTTTATGCAGTCGCTGTCCAAGAAATACCCTGAGGAGCTGATCGGGAAATTCGACACTGCAGAGCGTCTTGCAGCGGTGATGACCTCTGCGTCAGGTATTCATGGCAACCCCCGGCTTATCAAGCGCTTTCTGAACGCCTTGGCAATCCGGATGAGCATTTCACGTGCCCACGGCGTGGGCGTCGATGAGGCGGCGCTGGTCAAGTTGATGTTGTTCGAGCGCAGTGGCAATCCGAAGGCCTTCGACGAACTGATGAAAGCGGTTGCCGCTGATAAGCACGGCAAGCCAGTGATGCTGGCAGGCTGGGAAGCCGATGTGAAACAAGGCAAGGAGTTGTCCTTGAATCAGCCTTGGGATCACTCCTTTGTGAAGGAATGGCTGGCCTTGCCCCCGGCTCTGGCGGACAAGGACTTGCGTGGAGCCATCTACGTAAGCCGCGAGCATGCACCGATCATCACCGACGAAGATCGTCTTTCCTCAAACGCTGCAGGGCTGCTGACCGCGCTGCTCGATTCGCCCGATATGGCGCCTCAGCTCAGGGAATCCCTGAGGGAGATTGCTCCTGCTGAGATTAGCGTCATCATGGATCGTCTTCTTGACAAGGCAGGCGATGAGCAAGAGTGGGGCGTACCGCCCATTCTGGATGCGATGCTGGTCATCGCGGGCATCGATGGATTGCAGGGGCCGCGCCTAGCCGCATTCTTGAAAGAACGTCCGCCCGCACAGATCCAGGCTGGGATAGTGCCAAAAATCAAAGATGAGAGCTGGGCAAGGTCTGTATTTGATTACTGGCAAAGCCTCGATGTCAGTGCTCCAGTTAAGGCTGCGATAAGGAAGTTGAATGGGAACGTCACAAAATAGCGACGGGCCGGGAAAAGGGGTGCCGATGGTGCCTCCGTGGACGCCTCCGTTACCGCCAATGCCACCGGTACCGCCACTACCTGTCCCGCCTCATGTCCCAGAGCCGCCGGTTCCGCCAGTCCCTGTGCCGCCAGATCCTGGAGAGGATCGTCCTGATCAGGACGTGCAGTCTGATGGCTCTCCAGAGGGTGATAAGGCGCCTAAGACTGCACCGCAGTCGCCGCCGCCATTAGCTCCTTCAGGCCGCTTTGGCGGTGCGCGCAAGGGATTGGGCGACTACGCCAAGAACGCTCATCGCAGCGGCCTCCAGCGCAGCCTGAAGCACTACGTCAAACATGGGTACGGTGGTGCCAAAACCACGACGGCTCGATTTGGTGGAACGGTAGCTGTTGCTGCGATGCTGGGTGGCACCCTTGAGTCGGTGGCTGACGGAACCAGCCAACCCAATGTGCGCGCTATTGACCCCGTCCTTCTGAATGGCCGATCTGCTTCGGAAGTCATGGATGCGTTGGTTGAAGCTGTTCGGCCTGTCGATGGAACTCAGGATGCGGAGGCAGAGCGAGCCTCGATCCGGGGCTCTCTGTCCGATGTACTCGTTAAGTACCCCAACGCTGATCTGTTGAGTTTGGCCCCTGAAGAGCGGGCCTACGCGATCGAGCGTTTCACCGCGTTGGATGTGTTTCACCGGTACGAGCTTGACTTGGGGAAAACCGTCCAAGAGAAAGCCGAAACGCCTTTAGTCGCGGTGCGCCGGCTGAAAGAGATCAAGGAATACATCAAAGAGTGCGTCTCAGCCTCTTTTCGCACCATTGCTGCCACTGGAGCACGGTTGACGACCGGGCGTATTTCTCAGGTCGTGACAAAGGCGCTACAGCAGACTTTTGAGGTATTCGAGGGGTATACCGAATGAAGTTCGTTTGTGGCCCTGCTGGGTTTCAGGTACCCGCGATCGACCAGGCAATGCCGGTGGTGATCTATGGTCAGGCGGAAAAGGGGCAGGTCAGTGTTGGAGGGTACACCCGCCATCTGCTTGAGAAGGCTCACCTAGATATCTCGCCTCAGGCGTGGGATTTTCTGACCATCGCGCTTTCAGTCGTTGCGGCAGACTTCACCGACCTGCGCGCGAAAAGCGCTGACGGGTGGACGCGTACGCTCGAACTTCATGTCGCTGTTCAAGACCCTGTATTTTGGAATTCCCAGTCACGAGCGCTGGAAGCTGCGCTGGGTTTTCTAACAACAGATGTGTGGACGTTCGTCTTTCATTCCGGTGGGTATGGGCCACCTGCACAGTTGCAAGCGCTGCATCCCCAAGAAGAATCGGTGGCCCTGCTGTCTGGCGGAATGGATAGCCTGATTGGTGCGATCGACCTGGTCACTGAGAAGGTGAAACCTTACGCCGTCAGCCAAATCGTGCGAGGCGATGGTCAGAAGCAGCACGACTTTGCCCAGAGCCTTGGGTTGTCCAGGATCGGCCTGAATCACGTTGCCAAGTCTCCGGGGTCTCAGGAACCCTCGCAGCGGGCACGCTCCATTGTGTTCCTGGCTTTTGGATTGGCCGTTGCGACGTCCCTTGATCGGTACCACCAAGGCGGTCGGGTGCCTCTCTACATCTGCGAGAACGGCTTCATCGCGATCAACCCGCCGCTGACCGTGACTCGGCTCGGCAGTCTGAGTACTCGAACTGCGCATCCCGAATACCTCGGTCGTTTACAGCAGATCTTCGATGCAGCCAGCATCAATGTTCAGATTCGTAACCCTTACGCCCTGGCGACAAAGGGCGAGATGATGGTGGACTGTAAGAACCAGGATCTGCTCAAGCAGCATGCAGTGATGTCCACCAGTTGCGGGCGTTTCCAGCGGTTTGGGTACAAACACTGCGGGCGATGCGTGCCTTGCCAGGTCAGGAGAGCCTCGTTCATTCGATGGGGCGAGCTGAAGGACAGCACGGAATACGTCTATGACGACCTGAGCATCAACAGTCCCAAGTACGGTCGTTTCGAAGATGTTCGCTCTGTGGGGATGGCGGTAGAGAGCGTCGCGCAAGACGGATTCGATCAGTGGCTAGGACACAGTCTTTTTTCATCGTTCATTACTGACAGGCCAGGGTACCAACGGATGCTTGCCCAAGGCCTTGATGAGCTGGCCACGCTGCATGCTTCCTATGGGCTGGGCAGCCGCTAGAAAGTGAGAGTGTGCTGAGTGCCTGCTCCCGTTTTCTGCCCTTTGCTCGTACCCTCCAGCTTGGTTCTGGCAGGCCCTGATACCGATAGTTAATGGAGAATCACTGATCACCAACATGCGACTACGCAGTACTCCGTTCCACTAAGCGCTTTGCATCAACCAATTTCCCAAGCCCCTCCCGGTTCGTTCGGATTTCCTCTGCCACATCTGGCCCGTGGTAGACCATCGACGTTTCATGCCGCATGTAATCCGGATCGCGGCTGGCGCTGAACCAGTTGAAGGAGCCCACGCACAGTAAGTTGTCGTCCGCCATGACTAATTTGCTGTGGATTCGGTTGATTGGGTACACACGCACCCCAACACCCTTAAGCGTATGGATTGCCTGCTTTAATTCGATTGACTTCGACGCATCCGCCGGTTTGCCAACATTGAATTCAACGTCCGTGTAGATGCTTATTTGTACATGGCGGGAAGTTGCTTCGGTCATGGCGTCCATAGCGCCTATCTCGTTAACGCGGGACAGTTTCAGCCATGGGCTGACGATATGGATTTCTCGCGTGGCCTGTCGCAATGCGGCCAGTAGGAACTGGTCGTGTTCTTCAGCATTGTGCAGGTGCGAAAGGCCGGTACGCGTCGTCAACAAGTCCTGGCGTGGCGGTGGGGTGAAACGGAGTTCGTTTTCGGGTTCGGCGAAGAGGTAGCGTGCGAGCAGGGCACGGGGTGAGCCTGGTTGGGCCAGGGTGAAAAGATCCATGTCGCCGAAAACCAGGAAGCTGTCCTGAGCGCGGGAAACCGCAACGTTGAGCATGCTGTTACGTTGGTCGATAAAGCCGCCGTTAGCATGTTTGGAGTACGTAGGTGAGAAAAGAATGACTCGACGTGCAGCGCCTTGAAGCGCATGCACAGTACCTACGGTAACGGCGTCTTCTTCCTTTCCAGTTTTTATGCCTTTGGCGTTGCAGGCATCTTGGATGGCGCCGACTTGTGCGCCGAAAGGGGTAACGATGCCGACAATTTTCGAGATGTGCTGCCCGTACCGCGATTCGAGTTCAGTGCGGTTCTCGTCGAGCCAAGCGGCGATCGTTTCAGCTTCCAGTACGTTGTTGCGGCTGCGTCCATGGCCGCGTTTGCAGATGCCAGGGACATGTAGATAACCCATTGGCGGAAGTGCCGGGTTTGTTGGATCCCTGCGCATCGGTTGCAGGCGGCCGTGGTAGCAGAGTTTGTTGCAGTAATCGACGATGCTGTCGTAGCAGCGGCGGTGTTCGTAGAGGTACATGCCGCGCGCGAGCTGGTGGTCGTAGTGGTAACGGCTGGCGTTCTGGGCAATACGCATGGCGCTGCCGCTGGCTGATGCTTTGCCGAGCTCGACGATACGTGCGTATCCAGCGTCCTCGTCCGCGGTGTTCAGTAAGTCGGCGTCGAAGAGGTTGCCTTTGTCGACGGGTGTGTTCGTCGACCAGATAGGTTCGATCTGTTCGGTGTCGCCGATCACCAATGCCTTACGTGCGAGTGCGAAAGAGGCACCAGCGACTTCCGGTTGAACCTGTCCAGCCTCGTCGACGATAAGGAGGTCGGCGAAGTCGTATAGATAGTCAGTTTTCCACGCGCCATTGTCGTTGCGTCTGACGCTCAGTTTCTTTGGCAGCATGAAGAACGTCGACACGATACAAGGGGTAAGTTTCATCCATCTGCGCCACCGCGGAATGACCGTCGTTTTGCCAGTACGTTTGGCTGCGGCTTCGATGTCTTTTAGGTTTTCATTCATCTCCAGCAGCCATCGGCCTTCCCAGTAATGGGTCGTCAACAGGAAGAGCGGAAAGCGTAAACGCGTGTCGGCAGGCGCGTCGCAAGCAGCTAGGTCGAGCGTTTCGGCGCGGGCCGCGAAGTCGTTGCCTAGAGGTTCAAGCGCATGCGCCCAGGCTTGCACGCAAAGGCTCCGCTTATCTACGAGATGCTGAAGCACCTTCAGGCGTCTTGTTTCGGTCTCTAGCGCAAAGGTTGCGTCATCCAGCCAATGCCTGATTGACGACTCGATGTCGCTGAATGTCCGCCACGCTTGAATCTGCATTTCCTGTTCGCAAGAAAATGCCGGCAAAGACTTGTCACCCAGGGCCACTCGGGCACGCGCTATGCGCTTACGTCCAATGCTGGGTACCCAATTGAACAGGGCAAGGAAAATCGATTCGTCCGCTAAATAGCGTTCCAGTGCGTGCTGACGAGCAACGACACTTTCTCGGATGTCCGCGAGCCGTTGTTCATTTACACGGTTCTGCGCTTCTTCCAAAGATCGACTGCCAAGCATTTCATTCAGGGCTTGGCGGGACTGCACTAAAGCATCCCACGTATCGACCAGTGCACTAAGTTCGGCGGCCCCGGACTCGATTCGCTCCCGTAGTAAATCGACCGTATGTTCGACGGTCAGCGCTTTAGAATCTGGAAACGCTACCGCTGCATTCTCCAAATAGCGTTCCTTGGCAACGCTCAATCCTTCCGAGGTCTCCAGTGCGGTGAAGAACTGATCCGTTTGATATGTCTGCGCGGCTTTTTCGGCCTTGCTATCGGCTGGCAGGTAGGCGCCGAAGCTGCCTAACTGCGGAAGCCAACGTCCCGCAAAGGGGCCATTGCCTACGGAGAAATCCTGTGCGAACGCGTCGAGGATGTTGGTGACGGCCTGGTTGTTGGTCGAGCTTGCGACGATTACAGGCGGTTGAGCATCCGGGCCAGCCAACGCGGCTTTGGTCCAAAGTGTTGCTACAACAGATAGCAGCAAGGTGGTCTTGCCGGTTCCAGGAGGACCGTTTACCGCTAGGACGTCGCCCTCTGGGCAAGCAAGCAAATGAGTTAGCGCATCGCGTTGCGCCGGGGCTAGGGGATGCTCCGCATGACTGTGTGCCAAACGCTCGGCAAAACCTTGCTCTTTGCCAAGGCATGATTCGGGCGCAGGGTAGTCGAGGGCGGCGTAGCGTTCGAATAGCGGGGCGCTAGGCTTCGTCGTTTGGATATGCTCGTAGAGCGAGACGATGTGCTGGCTCGCGCCTTTTGACGCCTGTTCTTTCATCACGAGCAGCTCAGGCAGGCGTTGATAGGGATCGTCTTCGCTCGGCCAGTGCGGGCATATCGCTTTTAGCAGTTGGCCGATGTAGCGCTGATATTCGGCCCAATGTGCTTGGTGCGTCGCGGGCTCGCCCCACTGTGGATCAGCCAATGGCCGCTGTTTGCTTAACTGCTCGTCCACGTCCTTCACGTTGGCGACCGCGAAGCTGCCGCGTTCGAGCGGCTCCAGAATGTTCCTGGGTACCTGCGTCTTTGCGGTGGGCCAGAGCTTCCCGTCGCGCGTCAGGATGGCCTCCGTGACGATTGGCGTAATGTAGCGAGGCAAGTTCGTACGCTTAGCGCCGTGTTCCAACGTGGAAGCAAACAGATAAGGTCTTAGTGAGACAACGACGCGCTCGGCGCTTTCCGGCTCGTCTCTAAAGCACGCCGCCAGTGTGTCTTCGGCTAACACGCCGGCAAGCATCACGTGTTCGGGTTGTCGTATGAAGGCCTTTAGCTCTTCGTCATTGAGTGCGCCGTTATTGCGTTCCGCATCTGCCAGGCAATTGCGCCAGTACTTCGCGAGCTTAAGTGCATCCTGTTTCATGAGTGCGATTTAGGCCATTCATCCGTGTGCATATGGGGCCGGTAATAACTCGGCATCTGTGTGGGCGAGCCTAGCGCAGGTGTTTCAAGGCGTCGACCAAGACAGTTTTATGCACTACCGGATAACTTAATTAGACCTAAACCAATTGCAACGAAACTTCCGGCAAGCCGCCAATCTGCGCGTGCAGCTCACCTGGCGTCTTGGCGAAATGCATTCCTGTGTAGGAACCCGTTGTGATGACGAACGATTGTTGCCTTGCGGTGGGGAGCCAGCCTTAACCATGTTCAGCGTTCCCTGAAAAACAGGTGAGGCCGCTCATATGAGGGGCTTTTGGGTACGCCAAGCATCAGGAATCATTGGTCGATCGTATAAACGCCGCCAGCTCCGCGATGGGCATCGGTTTGGCGAAGAGCCAGCCTTGCGCGTAATGAACGCCAGCGTCTCGCAGAACGTCGCGCTGGTGCTCTGTCTCCACGCCTTCGGCGATCATTTCCAACCCCAGGGCTCTCGCCATCTCGATGATGTGAAACGCCACCTTCGTGGTGGGAGATTCTTGCTCGAAGGAATCGACGAACATCTTGTCGATCTTCAGCACATCCAACTCATAGGTTGCCAGGTAGGACAGGCTGGAGTGACCGGTTCCGAAGTCATCGATGGCGACCTTGAATCCTCTCGCACGTATCGACATCAGAAAATCCTTGGCTTTTTCAGGTTTCATCAGCCCTCGTTCAGTCGCCTCGATCATGATGTTGTGCGATTGCGCGCCCGCAAGATTCAGGAGCGCTAAGAGGCGCGCTTCGGTTTCCACTGAGTGGAGGTCTTCAGCAGAAAAGTTGATGGCGATATGAATGTCGGGGAACGCCATGATCAACGTGACCGCATCACGTGCAACGATATCCATCACCTGGGCTGTCACCTGCTGGATGAGACCGTGCCTTTCAGCCGCGGGGATGAAGGCCGTCGGGCTCATCCCTTGTTCATCCGGGGGCGACCATCGGATAAGTGCCTCGGCACCTTCACAGCGGTTGGTACGAAGATTCATCACCGGTTGATAAACCAGATGGAACTCTCTGCGCCGCAAGGCTCGTTTCAAACGGGCTCCGATTGAGAGCAGATAATGCGTTCGCCATAACACGATCGCCAACAGGGCGCTGCCGATGGCGAGCCCGACCGGCAATAGACCGATGGCTGCATTGTAGACATACGTCATGACCAGCGACGCAGGCATGGCGGCGACGGCGGCGGTGTAGCCAAGGTCGGAAAGCTTGATGGCGACCCAGCGACCCTGGCTGTCTTCGAAAGAGGTGTTCTTGCCGGAGAAATGTTGCAGCCATTCGCTATCGATATCACCGCTGGCTCGCATGACCTTGCGATCGCCTGTCGCGAACTGGCCAACAACCGCGCCAGGCGGTAGCGGAATGTCTGAAACCAGTTCCGGTAGCGACAGCACCGCGTAGCCCGCACGAGCCGTGACAGCGAAACGTGTGTGGTCAATGCGAGGCAACCGGACCCGATCCCAGGCCAGGGGTGAACCGGGGAGAGGATAGCTTCGGTCTGGAGCGCCAAGATCAGTGGGCGTGTTCCCCGTCAGACTGGAGCATTGCAGCCAGTTACCGCGCATGCGCCCAATGCCCTGCATGTAACCGGAAGAAGCCGCCGCTCGGCGCATTTGGTCGAGGTCGTCGACCGTGCAGGCCTCCTGTACACCGCCAGCAACCAGTCTGTCGATGGCCGCATTCGATTGGAAGCGCAGCATGGCTGCGCGACGAAGGATATGACTAGCCAGCAGATCAAGCGATGCATCGGCGTCCTCATGGCCTCGCTGCCACGCCATGTACATCGTGACTGAGACCGGGGTCGCGAAGGCAAGACAACCCAGCATGGCCGCGACAACCAATAGCCTAGTACGACGCGTTGCCATGAGCAGCTCCTGCTTATGAGCTTGCGGTTGTTTCCTTCAGACTTACAACGTCTCTTCGGAGATCATCCTTACATGCTAGCCAGCCAGGTGGAATGCGGCCAGTTAACGGCGGATACGTGACCGCGATTTCCTCATCCTTCACCTCGGCTGATGCAAGAAAAATGGCGGTCGTGGTTGTTCAACATCTCGAATTCGCTGCCGTCGAAGGCAATCCGGTTACCGAAGCATCCCAACCGGGTGGCATGACGTGGCGGGCTGAAGGCGGATACCGAGTGGCGAAGCCTGTATTTTCAAGCAGTGACGATGATCCTGAGCCTGGGTATCGATCGTCCGTTCACGTCTGACCTATTCGATGTGGCGCTGGGCTTGTTGTTCAAGGCGTCGGCTCGACGGAATAAGGTGTTGACGATTACGCCAGCGCGGAAGAGCTGTTGGCGTTAATCCTGCCGGCGAGGGCCGAATACCTATCCGGCGTCACCGCGATTGTCCACTGGCCGCGCTACTGATTGCCGCGACCGTCAAGCGATCTAAACCAACCGCAGCGAAACATCGGGCAGGCCGACAATCTGTCCGTGCAGCTCACCCGGCGTCTTGGCGAAATGCATTCCTGTGTAGGAACCCGTCGTGACGACGAAGTCCTTCGGCAAAGTCTGGCCGTGTTGGGTGTAGTGATTGACCAGCCACGGAAGTAGGCGTCTTGGGTCGCCGGCTGGGTTGCCTGTCTCGGCTGGGACGATGTTTTCTTCGGCGAACGTCAATTCCACCGCGGGGGCGATGAAGTCGAAGTCTTTTCGATAGGGCACGAACTTGCCTACGACCAGCGCGCCGTGGTTGAGCAGGTCGGCTAGCTGTATCAAGGGTTCGACCTGGGGATACGTCGAGAAGCGGCTAGAAACGAGTTCGATCGCCGCGGCCATCTCGCCGATGGCGTCCATCACTTCTTCGTTGCTATAGGGTTCGTCGCGCGCGTCGAAGGCGTGTTTGAAGCGGAACGCAATTTCCAGTTCGAGACCTGCAGGCCGGTAACGAGCATGTTCGAACGCGTGTCCGGTAGGAAAGAGACAGTCGCGCGGCAGCACCGATCCGCGAATGGGATCGGTGTCTGATTTCGACCCTACCTTCCAGCCGCCGGCTTCGACGCCGCGTAATTTCAAGGTTTCATCCTGGACGCAGTACGCCGCATCTCTGTCCTGGGGCGTAAGGTCGTGCGGTATCTCGTGCAGAAGCGTCTGTTCCTGTTGCGCCTGGACGAGCAGTTCGGCCAGGCGAGTAGCAGGTGATGTCATGGCGGTAGTCCTCGAGTAAGCGTTCACCTGATTTCCAGGTAGAGAAGGGCTTATTTGTTCACGGCGATCGCGACGGATGGCTTTGGATTCAAGGGCGGCATCGGTTTGCCATAGTCGAACTTGTTTTGGGGCTTCATCCGGAACGACAGCACCACGCCGATCGCCAGCAGTACGATGCTCACCAGAAACGGCAGTTGCCAGTTACCGAACTGGTCGATCAGCATGCCGGCGGCGACAGGGCTGATGATGGCGGCCATGGCGGAGCCGGTGTTCATCATCCCGCTGGCAGTGCCTGAATGGTCCGGTGCGATGTCCATTGGGATCGCCCACATCGGGCCGATGGTCAGTTCCGAAAAGAAGAAGGCGGTAGCCAGGCAGGCTAGGGAGACGTAAATGTCCTTGGTGAACATCAAGGGCAGGAGCGCCAGCAATGTGAACGACAGGCAGATCGCGACCATCAGGCTTCGCGCCTTGTTCAGGTCGCCGGTGCGTGCATAGAGGCGGTCGCTGATGATGCCGCCCAACGTATCGCCGACGACACCGCCGAAGAAGACGGTGGACGCAAAGATCGCGGTGTTCTTCAGGTCCAATCCCATGTTCATGAAATACATCGGTACCCAGCTCAAAAGCAGCCAGAGCGTCCACCCGTAGCAGAAGTAAACGACGATCACCGGGCTCATGCGTTTGAAGAGGCGCCCCCAGGGGAGCGGCAGCTTGTTCTTGGGTTTCGGCGGGGGCAGAGAGTCGAGCTCCTGCTGCGAAATGCGCGGATGGTCTTTTGGCAATTCCGTGAAGACCAGCATCCACAGCATCACCCACACGAAGCTGATGGCCGCGCAGACATAAAACGATTCGCGCCAGCCATAGGCGGCCATGACGGCGATCATCGCCGCTGGAGCCAGGGCATTGCCCAGACGTGCGAAGGCGTGAGTGATGCCTTGTGCGAAGCCGCGATTTTCCTTCGGCACCCACCTCGACATTGCCGCCGTAGCAGCCGGGAACGTCGCGCCTTCACCAAGGCCGAGTAGGATGCGCGCGATGATCAGCGACACAAAACCGCCGGCGAGCCCGGTCAGCGCGGTGGCGCCGGCCCATACCATCCCGCAAACCACCAGCGTTCGCTTGGCGCCAAAGCGGTCGCTCACCCAGCCGCCGATGATCTGGAAGACGAGATAGGGATAGGCGAAGGCGGAAAAGATGATCCCTATCTCGGTCTTGGTGAGATCGAACTCCGCGCCGAAACCGACAGCTGCGGTACTGACGTTGACGCGGTCCAGATATGTGATGAAGTACATGGCGCAGAGCATGCTCAACACCACAGTGGTGGGGCGCAGACGTAAGAATTTCATGTCTATCTCCAATTTCTTATTGTGCGCGCCGGGGGTGGCGCGTTAATTCGGGATAGTGAGGTCGGTCAATAACGGGTGCCGGGCGGGGGACGCGGCACCTGTCCGATCATTCGCGTCGCAAGGGGGAAGGGTGGCTCGACAGGTAGTCCATCGCCGCGAGCACACCGCTGGACTGGAGTTTTACGCCAGACATCTGCAAGCCCATTTCGCAACCGGTAAGGGTCGCCATAAGGGTCAGGTCGTTGCAGTCGCCCAAGTGGCCGATGCGGAACATGCGACCTTTGACCTTGCCCAGACCAGTCCCGAGGGACATGTCGAAGTGTTCGTAGATCGTTTTGCGGATGGCATCGGCGTCGACGTTTTCTGGCGTCATCACGCCGGTCAGAACCGGGCTGTACACGGTAGGGTCCGCGCATTGGATGTCCAGCCCCCAGGCGTTGACCGCCGTGCGACAGGCGTGGGCCAGGCGGTTGTGTCGCTCGAACACGTTTTTCAGGCCTTCATCCAAAATCATGTCCAGCGCTTCGGCGAGGCCGTACAGCAGGTTGGTGTTCGGGGTATACGGCCAGTACCCGGTCTTGTTCATCTCGACGATCTCGTCCCAAGCCCAAAAGCTGCGGGGTAAATCCGCACTCTTGTTGGCCTCCAGGGCTTTGGGTGAGAGCGCATTGAAGCTGATGCCAGGCGGGAGCATCAGGCCTTTTTGGGATCCGGAGATCGTCACATCGACGCCCCATTCGTCATGACGATAATCGGCGGACGCCAGCCCGGAAATCGTGTCTACGAGAAGCAGCGCTGGGTGGCCGGCCGCGTCGATCGCCTTGCGCACAGCCGCGATATTGGATGTCACGCCAGTACTGGTTTCGTTATGAACGACGCAAACGGCCTTGATGCGCTGGCCGCTGTCCTTGCGCAGGTGGTCCTCGATCATTTGTGCGTCTACACCGTGACGCCAGCCCTCTGTCCCGGGGTATCCGATGAATTGAGGCTTCAAGCCGAGCTTGAGAGCCATCTTTTGCCAAAGCGTGGCGAAGTGACCGGTTTCGAACATGAGCACTTCGTCGCCGGCGCTGAGGGTGTTGCACAGCGCGGCCTCCCAAGCGCCCGTGCCTGAGGCTGGATAAATGACGACTGGGTGACCTGTCTTGAAGATTTGCTTGATGCCATCGAGCACTTTCAGACCGAGCGTACCGAACTCGGGACCGCGGTGATCGATGGTCGGGTAACTCATCGCACGCAGGATGCGATCAGGCACAGGGCTTGGCCCCGGAATCTGCAAAAAATGACGGCCAGCCGGATGGTTGTCGAGTTTCAGCATGATCGGTTTTCCTTTTGTTTTTGTATTTTGAATGCAAAAAACCTAGCAGGTGTCCAGGCGCTGTCAAACGTTTAAATTGAGCTAATATCGGGTGAGATACCGGCATTTTCAGTATAAAGAACGCGCAATCTGGCATTTGGGTAAAGGGGGTGGCATGCAGAATATTGAAGTCCTCGAAAGCACCGGAGGCTCTAGACCCATGCTTCGCGTCGAGCGGCAACGACTTCACGATGTCGTCGTCGAGCACCTGAGAGGTTTCATTACTGAGGGTATTTTGCCGCCGGGCAAGAAGCTCAATGAGCGTGAACTGTGCGAAACGCTGGGTATCTCTCGCACGCCGTTGCGGGAAGCGCTGAAAGTGCTCGCCGTAGAGGGTTTGATCGATATCAGCCCTAACCGCGGCGCGAGCGTCTCGCGCATGTCGGAACTCGAAATTCGCGAGACCTTCGAACTGATCAGCGGTATCGAAGCGTTCGCGGGTGAGCTCGCTTGTGAGCGCATCACTGGGCAAGAACTCAGTGATATCAAGTCGCTGCACGACGCCATGGTCGTGAGCAAAAATCAGAATGATCTACCGGGTTACTACCAGCGTAATCAGGCCATTCACGATCTGATCAACAAGGCGGCGCGCAACAGCGAATTGCGGCAGGTGTATCTTTCGCTGAACCGGCGCATTCAAGCGCTGCGCTATCTGTCTAACCATCAGGCACCGAAATGGGATCGGGCACTGCGTGACCACGAGGAGATGATCGAAGCGTTGGAAGCGCGGGATGGCAAGACGCTCAGCGAGATTCTCCGCCATCACCTGCTGGATAAGCGCGATGCGATCATGTTGATGGTGAGGGAGTGACGCCGGCTGCTTTTTGTTTGCCGGTTTGGTCGTCCGGGGACGCCATCAGTCGATGTCGGAAATCGAAGGTCATTCTTCTATACGCTTCCCTCGCATCATGCTACGCAGCACCCCGTCTCGTCGAATGAGCCCGTGATACAGCGCCGCGCCCATATGCAGCAAAAACGTTAGAAACAGCAGGTACGCGAGGTACTGGTGCGCATAGCGAAGCACCGAAAACAGCGCGGGTCCGGCGGGGACGATCGGTGGCAGCTGGACGCCGTAGCCAAGCGTGATCGGGTAGCCACCGGCGGACAGCATCGCCCAGCCAACGAGAGGCATGGCGAGCATCAATGCGTAGAGTGCCGAGTGCGAAAGGTAGGCGCCCATGCGTTGCCAAGTGGGAAGATCGGCCGGCAGCGGCGGTGCGGGATAGCGCCAGCGGACATAGAGCCGTAGCAGAACTAGGATCAAGATCGCGATACCCAGCGGTTTGTGCAGGCCGATCAGCCATTGGTGGCGTTCGGAGACGCTGGCCACCATGCCGACGCCAATGAACAGCATTGCCAATACGAGGACGGCCATCAGCCAGTGCAGGATTCGCGCGGGCAAGGAGAAGGCGGTAGGCGTTGATTTCATGGGTGCTTGCTCCCTGCAAGGTGGGCGTCGCCTGGTCGAGAGGTGCTGGGGAGATGCGCCTCCTCGCCCGTACGGCGGAGGTAGGAGTCTGCGTAGGCCGCAGAGCGTGCGGGCAACAGGGGGTCCGATGAAATTTCGATGCCCTGCGGAAGGATGGTCGGGTCGTAGTTGATGTCGCGGCATTCGCCGCTGTCCTGGGGTTGAACCTGGTTCAGTACCAGGGTGCCGGCATCGATCTGCGGGCGATTCGCAGGCCAGGTTTTGGTGGCATCGTCGACGGGGTCACCGGGCGCCGCGAGTGTTACCAATAGCCGCCAGCGTAGCGCGCCGGAGGCCAACCGTTGCTCTAGGTCGAATGCTAGGTAATTGGGATCGCTAGTATCAGGACTGGCAGTGTCGTCCATTGCCTGTTCAGGCACGACCTCCCAGCGCACGGCCTGACGTTCACCCTGTTCATTTACGAAGTAGAACGCGTTCAAGCCCCAATACGTTTCCGTCGCGTAGCTGGCGGACGGTTTCGCGGTCTTCACCCATTTCAGAAACGCGGACGCTTCGGGGTGAGCGTCGAAGAACGCTTTCATTCGCGCAGGGTCCGGTTTGCCGGTGGCCGGATCAGGCCGGCCGGCCTGTAGCTGCGCGAAGAATGCTTCCGGCGTGGCCACGGGGAAGACCGGCATACTGTTCATTCCGGTGCGCCACTGCTGGCCGTCCGACTGAGTGAAGCGCAACGCGAAACTGCGAATCGGTACGCTGTTGTCCGGCGCGTAAGGGTTGCCACCGGGCAGGGCGAACCGGCCAACGACTGGGGTATCACCCGGCGCGAAGAGCGCGGCTATGGAGTAGTCAGCCGCCTGGCCGCTGCTCGTGAAGGTGCCGGCAACGCAGATGCCTTTGCTGTGATTGCGTCGGTAGCCTGGATGGACGCCTGCATTATCCTCGAGGGTGTCGACGATCTTTTTTGGTGTCAGTCGATTGGGCGCGATCCAGCCACCGACGTAGGCGAACAGCCCGGCAAAAACGGCAATCGCTGCGGCGATGAATAGCCATCGCCAGGTAGGGGTACGCGATGAGTCCATTGGTCATGCTCCTGATGGGTAATGCCAGGACAGACGAACGCCGATGGGCTTTATTCCCTGCATATGTTCATGGAATAAAATCCGCGCCCGGACGTCTTCACGCTATCCACCGATGGGATGGCCCATGAGAAAACACGATCTCGATGAAGTGCTTCGCGAGCAGATACCCGCATTGCGCCGGTATGCCCGCTGGCTGACGCGCGACATCAGCGGCGCTGACGACCTTGTACAAACCAGTTTGGAGAAGGCGCTGTCGCGTTGGAGTACGCGGCAAGTAGAGGGTGAGCTTCGTCCGTGGCTGTTCTCGATCGTCTATCACAGCTTCATCGATTCTTGCCGCCGGGCGCGGCGTTACCAGCGCTTTCTAGAGCTGTTTCGTGGCGACGAACCAACTCAGGCCTCGCTGGAGCGTGAGTACGTCGCCGGCGCTACGTTATCGGCATTCGAGCGGCTACCAGAGGAGCAGCGCAATCTGCTGTACTGGGTTTCCGTCGAGGGGCTCAGCTACAAGGAAATCGCGACCATGCTCAAGGTGCCGATCGGCACAGTGATGTCTCGGCTTTCACGGGCACGTGATGCCCTGCGCAAATTGGCCGAGGGAACGCATTCCCCGAAACCTGCCTTACGGGTGTTGAAATGAACAAATCGCCTAGCGAACACGAGCTACATGCGTATATCGATGGCCATCTCGACGCTGACGCTCGGGTAAGGGTCGAGGCCGCTTTGGCCGCCGACCCAGTGCTCGCTGCAAGGGTTGCGGCGTGGCAACGTGACGCTCGCGCGCTAAGGTCGGCGTTCGCGACTGATGAGCTTCGACCTAACGCTGAACTCGACCCCGCCCGCATCCGTCAACGGTCACGGCAGCAGCGTGCTCGCCGATTGGCGGTGGCGGCAAGTCTAATCGTGAGTCTCGGCATGGGCGGATTGGGCGGCTGGCAACTGCGCGGGCAGCATTTAGCCGTCTCGGACCTACCCATGAGCGACGCGCTACAGGCGTACCGGATGCTCGTCATGGAAGGCAGCTTGCGGCCAGACATGGTGCAAGAACGGCCTGGCGAGCTGCAGACTTGGCTCGGTGCGCACTTTGCTGACGCAGCCTCGATGCCTGATCTGCAGCGAGCGGGCTTCACTGCGGTATCGGGACGGCTCATGTCCACCGGCGAGGGGCCGGCCGCGATGGTCGTTTACCGAGATGCTCAAGGGCGCTCGATCACGTTCTACATTCGCCCGCCGGGTCGGGAAGACTACATGCTCCGCCCCGGCGAACGCCGCGAGGGTGAGCTGATGGCCCGTTATTGGTCCGGGCAGGGCTACAACTATGCCTTGGTAGGTACGAACAATCCGGATATGGAACGCACGCTGAGAGCCGCGGCGGAAGGCTGATACCTACGCTACGCGGTCTTGCTGGCAACAGATGATCATGACTGTCATCTCGCGTACACGTGGCTTACGTAGCGTAAAGCTTTTACCGGAGCCTGACGCATGGACAACAACTTCGATTTCGACCGCCATGAACAGATACTGCGCAGCATTGGTCAGGATTTGAT
Organism: Pseudomonas matsuisoli; assembly: GCF_014647635.1. Lineage (GTDB taxonomy): Bacteria > Pseudomonadota > Gammaproteobacteria > Pseudomonadales > Pseudomonadaceae > Pseudomonas_P > Pseudomonas_P matsuisoli. The sequence goes on along the minus strand of NZ_BMPO01000003.1, from coordinate 7,602 downwards.
CGACAGCTACGACGAGGAGCTTGAGCAGGAGATCGATGACGGCCGCCTGGGTTCGGACAGCATGTTCGAAGCACTGGGTATCGATGATGTTGCGAGGGAAGGCGAGATCGGCCGCCGCACGTATTTCCGTGAGTTGTTGCGCCTGCAAGGCGAGCTGGTGAAGTTGCAGGATTGGGTGCAGCACTCCAAAGAAAAGGTCGTCGTGATCTTCGAGGGCCGTGATTCGGCGGGGAAGGGTGGCGTAATCAAGCGAATCACTCAACGTTTGAATCCGCGGGTTTGCCGCGTCGCCGCGTTGCCAGCGCCGAACGATCGCGAACGTACACAGTGGTACTTTCAACGCTACGTCTCGCACCTCCCTGCGGGTGGTGAAATCGTGCTGTTCGACCGGAGTTGGTACAACCGCGCAGGTGTCGAGCGGGTGATGGGGTTCTGCACCGAGGATCAATACGAAGAGTTTTTCCGTTCGGTGACGGAGTTCGAACGCATGCTGGTGCGCTCCGGTATCCGGTTAATCAAATACTGGTTTTCCATCACCGACCAAGAGCAGGAAGCGCGTTTTCACGCGCGTATTCAGGACCCGCTCAAGCAATGGAAATTGAGCCCGATGGATGTGGAGGCGCGTAGTCGCTGGGAGGCTTATACCAAGGCGAAGGAAACCATGTTGGAACGCACCCATATCTCGGATGCGCCTTGGTGGATCGTGCAGGCGGTGGACAAGAAGAAAGCTCGACTCAATTGCATCAAACATCTGCTCGACCAGATTCCCTACCAGCGCGTGGTGCATGAGGAAGTTGTGCTGCCACGACGGGTTTATCACCCCGACTATATTCGGCGGCCCGTGCCGGCCGAGATGTACGTGCCGGAGCACTATTAAGGCACCCGTTAGCGTTGTGGGTTCGGCACCGCTCCGAGCCTGCACCGGCAGGGCATTCGCACGACGTCGATCAGTGTTCGATCAAGCTGAAGACGTCGTCCCACATGTCTTTCGAGCGGGCCTTCAACTCGTTGGAATGACTGCGCAAACTCGAGGACAGCGCCGCCATCTTGGTCGGTTCGGTCAGGTAGTCGAGTGCGCTGGACAGTTCCTCGTCCGACAGATTTATGTTCAGCACCCCCTCGGGAAATCCGTAGTCGGCGAAGAGCATTTCGTACTTGTGGCTCCAGCCCGTGGCGAGCGATGGCACCCCTTGCGAAAGCGCGCTCACCAGCCCATGAAACCGGCTACCGAGTGTGCCTCGGCAAGCGCCCAGAATTCCCTTTACCGCAAGGGGATCGTTCTCCTGCAGGACCGGTAGGCCATCGATTGCCTTGGACAGTCGCTCCGCAAGGCCAACGTCCGCAGTGCCCTCGTGAATGAGCAGGAACGGTTTGGCGTCGCGCTCTACCAGCATTCTCGCCGCGCGCTCTAGGAACGGAACGTAACCCTGAGCGACATCACCTCCTGTTTTGTCGAGCATTCGGTAGTTAGGCACCAGGCAGACTTGGTGGCGTTCTGCATCGAAATAATCCGGCCGTGTGCCGTTGACGAGGTTGGTGAAATCCGGTGCCAGTTTGATGTTATTGCGGGGGCCGGTGATCTCGGTGAGGTAGTCGTAGGAGACCTGTTCGCGGGGATAGATGAGGTCGCAGCTGTCGACGAAGGCTTTTACGGCATCTTTGCTGCGCTGATCGTGATAAGGGCCGAATGCCTGCGGCAGCAGTACTGCCTTGGTGCCGTTCTTTCTCCAACGCCGGCTGGATCGGGCCAGCTCGACGGACAGTTCCGGACCCCACTGATCGGTGTAGGCGAAACCTGCGGCATCGAGTACGACGTTCACTTCCTTGTCCAGTACGACTCCATATTGTTCGCGAATACCGGCGGGAACGAATGCTGCGAGATCGCCGAAGGGAATGCCGGCGCGCCACAACCAAGCCTTCTGATACAGGCCTAATGATGCGCGATTGCGGTAGGGGTAGGGGCTTTGGGCGCGGCCGGGTTCCATGACCACCTTGGCGTCAGGCAGACGTTGCTCCAGTTGCTGGATGACGGCGTGCAGCATCAGCTCAGCGCCTTTGTTGACGAACCCGGCTTTTCTGACTTCGACGTACATATCACGCTCTCCTTGATTCACGAATGAACGGGGGCACACTGATGAACGCGTGCAGCAAGATACTTCTGGTCATCATCACGAATAGCGGTCGCGTGCGCCGCGACAGCAGCAGACTTAGGTAGCCGGCAATGCCGTAGGAAATCAGCGTCGCCCAGGCCGAGCCGACGACGCCGTGGCTGCGGATAAGGAAGTAATTCAGCACGACGTTGCTCAAGGCACCGAGCCCCTGGGTCACCAGGGAAAAGACGAACGCCTCCTCGATGATGATCCACTTGCTGAAGAGGGCACGCATGAACACGAACGTCGCGGCGAATATGTGAATCGACAGCACGGCCCCGGCGTCTCGGTAGCGTTCGCCGTAGAGCAGAAGAACGATCGAGTCCGACAGGAGAAAAACGGCAAGGGCTAAGGTGAAGGCGGCAAGAAACAGCACGTCCAGCGCCATTTGCATGAAACGGTGATAGGCCTCGGTATCGCTTTTGCTCAGGTCGATCATCTTGGGGAAGACCGAGGCCATCAGAATCGTCGGGATCAGATACCAGGCTTCGGACAACCGAGACGCAGCGGAGTAAACACCTACGGCATATTCACCTAGCATGTACTGCAGCATGATCTGGTCGACCTTCAGGTAGATCACTGCGGAAAGCGATCCGAGAAAGATGAGCAGGCTCTTCTTTATTAGTGATGTGGCCAGCGCCCAGGAGAAATCGAAGCGATAGGTGCGTTTGAGCTTGATCGCGTAGCAGACCAGAAGGGCGGAGGTTGCGATGACGACCACGACGTGGGCCAACGCGATGTAGACGAGCCCTGCTCCGGCAACAGCCAGGATCATCTTCAGCCCGTTGCCACCAAGCTGCCCGACGACACCTGCAACGGCTGCATACTTGGCTTGCACGCGCGCTTGAAACCAGTCGATCAGCATCTCGAAGGGCGTGAAGAACAGGGCAAGGGCGGTGAAGAGCAATACCCAGAAATTTTGGTCGTTGCCGATCAAGTAGGTGCTCATCATGACGATGAACGCGACCACCGAGCAGCTCACCTTGATCATGAATACTGTCGACAGGATCTGGTCTTCGTTGCCTGGGTCGCTGCGCAGTTCCTTGACGACAAGCCCGCTCAAACCAAGGTGAACCACGATGTTCAAGAGGCCTAGCAACGCTAGCGCGTAGTTCAGATAGCCGAAATCTTCAGGGCCCAGATAGCGCGCAAGTACGACGGTGGTCGCCAGGCCGATCGCAAGCATCAGGCACTTCTCGCCCAACATCCAGCCGGAATTGAGGAGATACCTCATGCCTTCGCTGAGTTGCGATGTCTTCATTGAGGCGCGGTGCCCAATGTGCCGTAGCGGCGTGCTTCCTCCAGTGAAAGCTTTTGTGAATAGGGCACCAGACCATTGCTGGCGGCGTAGCCAAGCGAAATGAACATGACGATGCGTTCATCCGGGGCAAGGTCGAGCAGCGCGGCAGCGGTTCGTTCGCGCTCCGGGATGTCGGGCCAATTGATCGAGCAGGAGGATACGCCTTGGGTTTCGAGTGCGAACATGAACGACATCGCTGCCAACGCGCCATCGATGTAAATGACGTGGCGATCGCGGACGTGGGGATAGGCGCGCAAACGTCCCACGACGGCAATGATGGCGGGGAAGTTATGGTCGAACCCCGCGACGCCCAATGGCAACCGCGCTGCCTTCGCTACGGACGGCGCATCATCGAAGATCAGGAAGCGGTAGGGCTGGCGGTTACAGGCACTCGGTGACTGCAATGCCACTTCCATCGCTTTATCGATGACGTCCCGGGGGACCGGCCTGTTCTGATACCAGCGTACCGAGCGTCGTTTCATCGCCAGTTGCCGCATGGACGTGTAATCCACACTGGTAAGGCTGGCATCGGCCAAGAACGGTACACGCTCGGTATCTGGCACGCGCAGAGTATGCAGGCTTCCGGCGGGACGATTTAGATGGACGAACCTTTCGCGTGCGGCCCTTATGGTTGGGTGATTACCGACGATGGAGAAATAGGCAGCGAGTACGTCATGTGCCCAGCTCACTTCATCGCGGTCGACTTTGCCATCGAGCGATGCGGCATAGGCTTCGACGGTGTCGCCGATATAGTCCAAGGCGAAAACGTCCCGACGGGGCTGCATGATTAGGCCCTTTTCGATCCGGTGTATCGCGCGGCGTAGGAAGTAGTTCACCGGCTCGCAGCCGGATTGGTTTTCCTCGTGATGCAAATGACCGACTACGACTGCTTTTGCTTCGTGATCGAACGCCGTGGAGAAAAACATGTAGTGGCAACGACGCAAGAGCGTGGACTTCGACAGCACTCTGATCCAGCCAATGGCGAGCGCTTTGCGCCATTGTTTGAGGGTTTCGATACCGCTGGGCGACAAGATTTTCTTGAGCGATTCCTTAAACGTTTTCATAAGCCGCAGTGACCGTTCAATGATTGATATTTCCCGGCATTCAATACATGGCGTATTGATACTGACGCGCTGGATAACGCTTTTTGATCGACGACTTGGATCCTTTGGCTCTGAGGGCCCCTGATCTCCGTGGCTTGCTGCAATTCGCGGTTTAGCTGGCGAGGGCAACCGACGAGTTGCTGGGCTGAGTGATTTTCTAGACTTAAGCCGGCGAGTCGTTCGTGCTGTTAGTGGCAGCGTTTGCGATAACGCTCCATTTCTATCCCGGTCTTTGGCCCGCTCGGACGGAACGGTGCTTCTTCGTGTTGCTGGCTTCCTATATCTATAGCGCCGCGTACTGAGCAGCCCTTCGATGATTGAACCCGAGGCGTTGGCGGATTGCCAAAAGTGCTAAGTGCAGGAGGGAATAGCGATGAGCGACAAGCAAGAGAAAAAGCAGACCGGGGATGAAACGCCCGCCCACGCGACTGAGCAGGAAAAAGAGAAGCTCAAGGATTTCAATAAAGGCGGGATTCCACCAGGCGTCGCATAGCTCGTTTGGAGTGCGGACGTCTTGGGTCGATGAATATTGAACGCGGAGATTAGCGATGAGCCAATACCAGATGAGTAAGACGCCGGGCGAGGCTGATCTTGCTGACGATGACCAGACGCACGATTGGGGACATTCGCCTGCAAAGCCGGATAGCGAGCCGCAGCAGGACGATACCGGTGAAGGCGTCGACTCGCTCGAGTAAGGGGCTTTTTTCCATCACCTTCGAGGGCGACGGGTTCGCCCTTTTCTATGTGGTGGGCTTTTTCACTGGTGAATTTGAAAGGATAAGCCTGCAAAACGTTTGCTTATCTGAATGATAGCTGTCTCCGGTCGATGCAATGTCTGCCGGATTAAATGGATCAGGTTGAGTCTCGCCTTCTGGAAACCGGGTATCCATGCGCGCCCAGTTGCTGCTCCACCCGGACACTTCCCAAAACATATTTTTCGGCTAACATGCCGGCCCGTTGAATTTTGTGAACAGTTTCGCGAGGCAATGCGATGACGCTGTAGCAAATGATTCAGGCGTTTTTCCGGCTAACCAATGCCCGTAGGGGCTCCTTGAGTCGATCATCGAAAGGACTCGCAAAGCTTGGGCTCAAGGTTGTGTGGAGTAAATCAAACATTCGAACGGGCACCGCTAGGTATCGATGCTGCAACTCGTTCGTGTCATCAAGGCGGCGTTAGGCACTAACTCTTCGATCAGGGTAGGTCTGGTGGTCGCCGATTCCGATACACGTTTGTGAGGGAGCCCTCAGCTGGTTGCCCCGTGCAGGCGTGTTGCTATTGCTGTTGCTCATAGGGGCAACGTTCTTGCTGTTCAGCACTATTAATAAGAGGTAGTTCTCTTCATGGAAACGGTAGCAGCCGATAAGGCGAAACAGACGCACGAGAGTCAGCTCAGTGCGTCATTGAAGTCCCGGCACCTCACCATGATGTCGATCGCCGGCGTGATTGGTGGCGCGTTGTTCGTCGGTTCCGGTAGCGTGATCCATAGTGCGGGGCCAGCGGCGGTGTTGGCCTATCTCGCAGGCGGCATTCTTGTCATATTGATCATGCGCATGCTGGGTGAGATGGCAACGTCCTCGCCGGACACCGGCTCATTTTCTACCTATGCTGAACGCGCCGTAGGAAGGTGGGCAGGGTTCACGATCGGATGGTTGTACTGGTGGTTCTGGGTCATTCTGATGGCCTGGGAAGCGTATGTCGCAGGCACGATTCTGAACGGGTGGTTTCCCGAGGTCAGCGTCAATGTCTTCGTATTGGCGACAACGTTCGTTTTGATCAGCATCAACTTCTTCAACGTCAAACACTATGGCGAGTTCGAGTTTTGGTTTGCGCTAATAAAGGTGGTGGCGATCATCTGCTTCTTGGTTGTCTGCAGCATGGCCGTTCTCAATCTTTGGCCGACCGGCGAGGTGAGTGGATTCGGTAATTTGACCGCGCAAGGCTTCATGCCCAACGGCTTTGAGTCGGTAGTGGTTGCCATCCTTGGAGTGATGTTCGCGTTTCTCGGCGCGGAGATCGTGACAATCGCCGCTTCTGAAGCGAAGGATCCTTCAACCCAAATCGTGAAAGCGACCAATTCTGTCGTTTGGCGTGTCTGCTTGTTCTACATCGGCTCGATCTTCCTGATCGTCTGCTTGGTACCGTGGAATGATCCGCTGATGGCGCAGTCGGGCTATGGGTCCTACCGCCGTACGCTTGAATTGCTAGGTATACCCGGTGCTGAGTGGGTGATGAACTTCGTGGTCTTGACGTCGGTTAGCAGCTGCATGATCTCTGCTCATTACACCGCGTCGCGTATGTTGTTCTCGCTGTCCACACGCGGCGATGCGCCATCCTTCTTTAAGATCACCCGTACAGGCACGGGTGTACCGGTTTACGCAATCATCGGCTCCTGCGCGGTTGCGATCATTTGCGCCCTTATCAATTTCAGCGAAACGCTTCGGCCGAAAGACGTACTAGACACACTCATGAACACCACCGGCATGATTGCACTGCTGGTTTATCTCGTTATCGCGTTTTCGCAGCTCAGAATGCGTCGCAAACTTGAAGCGGAAGGTGCGGACATTCGGTTGAAGATGTGGCTGTTCCCTTGGCTTACCTACTTGGTGATCGCATTCATCGTTGGCAGCTTGGTGACCATGGCATTCGTCGAAGAGTATCGCGTACTGGTGATCTCAACCGGTATTGCTGCGGCATTCGTGGTTGTCGCGGGGGTTGTCGTCCATAAGCGCGCCGCGAGGCGACCGGTCCGCTAAACTATCTCTGCGAATAGAGGGCGCACCACACGGTGCGCCTTTTTCGTTTATAGATACGTGCCTTCAACCGATTGGTCCGTTACCAAACCGCCGTGTTTACGTCATTGCTGTCGTCGCGGAGACACGAATTAAAGAAAGTTGGGATTTCCCTATTGACGGCCTGATTTGGGGGCCTATAATGCGCACCACTTCCGGCGCAGCCTGAACCTGAAAAGCCTTGTAGATCAAGGGTTTAGGTTTAAATTAAAGGTTGCACGGAAGGCGGATTCGAGTAGAATGCGCGGCGCTGGCAGGG
>NZ_BMPO01000002.1 GCF_014647635.1 Pseudomonas matsuisoli | reverse complement strand
GGATATCAGTTATTACCTGATGCACCGTTACAACTGGATCAGGCCACATCAGTTCAACGACGGACTGCCACCTGCGGTGGCCGAAGAAAAACTTAACCCACTGTCCGGGATGGGTTGACCACTACAATCAGTAGACCACTACAGGCCCCCCCGTTCTCGTGGTCAGTGTGAGCGCCCCCAGTTCTCACAAAGGCCCTTAGGTCATCTAATCAATGACCGAGAGCGAACACCACGATACGCCTTTCTGCCTGAGGCTCGGGCTCATGTCGCTACTCGAAGGTAGCTGTCCCGATTGTCCTCCCGGTCAACCGCTTGGCTGACACTTGGTCCGTCCTGGCGTTACCCATAAGGTTAGCGACTGGTGACGAACTGGAAGGCGGTCCAAAGGTGGACCAGCAGAGCCGACCCGCGAGGACTGGCATTGAGAGGGACGGAAGGGCCGCATGGTGATTGATACGGGCTTATCTTCCTGTCTCCCTTATAGTGAGGGTTTTTACGGGGAACGGTACATGTGGACGGAAATAGTCTCTGGCATTTTAGGCGTGTTGGTGGGCACTTTTATTGGGCATAGACTTGGCATACACCGCGACAAGCGCATCGAGTTTAACGCTGCGGCTGCTCCAATTTATGAGCGCCTGGAGCAGCAAAGGATATCGTTCGAAGCAGGCCTTTACGCAGATGGGATTCGCCAGCATGAATTGGCCACCATATCTTCGATGCTATCAAGGTGCGACCGTCGCCGCCTGAACTACTGGTTCCCCTTGTATGAGGAATCATTGCGGACATGCGGACATTATCCCAACGGGCGTTTCGAACTCGTGGATGCGTGCGCCGTGCTTGATGCGATAGAAAAGCTTCAGCTTCTATTATCGCATCGTTAGTTTTACCGCGCCCTATCGACCCCTTGGTCTTCCGCAAGCGCCCTCATGAGACTCTGCGTTGCGGGGTCGTTAGGCACAAACTGCTTTAGGGCATTCCATAGCCCGGTCATGTGCCCCCTACGGTCTGCACCACGCTGATCCTCCAACAGGTGATACCCGGAGTATCCCGCTTGTGCTCCATTTGCCAAGACACCCAGCGCTGGAACCTGCTCGGCCACTCCACTCGCTAAGTCCCCCACCAAATCCGATTGAAGCGCGTTGTATCGAATGGCTCTTCCTTCCTGGCCTTTGCGTGGGTCTCTTGGGAGGATCGACGTTCGGACCATCGCGGCCTGATCAAAGCCCAGAGGTGCCGCAAGGTAGTTAGCGACTCCCAAAGGTGCGCCCACATGGGAGCTTCGAGAGATTGCCGCGTAGGCCAGCATGGACGGGTTCAATGCTTTGTCCAAGTACGCTTCGCGGGCTCTCTCGGGCATCGCTTGAGCCTTCGAGTACGTAGAGGCGATATAGAAGGCGGTAGCCAGTCCAATCGACACCACAGCCTGATACGTCTGGTCCAACGCTTGGCCGTTCTTCGTGGCCTCCATCCAGCCTCGCACCATGCGGCCATTGAGTGACCGAAGGACGAACATCTTGAACTGGAGGGCCATCGCCAAGCCTGCCCCGTACTGCTTAGAGGGCGCAAAGGACATCTTGTGAGGACGAAGCATCGTCTCATCCGCTACTCGATCACCCAACCGGTAGAGGTCCATAGAACGGACATCTGAAGCCAGCGCTTGTGGGTTCTCGATGCGCCACTTACCGGACGCTGGGTCCTGCCTGAAGTGGTCCCGGATGAGCCCTTGGATACCGTTGAATTGCTCCGGGGAGATCGAGGCGGATCGTAGACGCTCGGGGCTGAACAGGTCGGTGACCTTCCCGTTCAACGTGTGGTCGATGAGATCCACAAGAACCCCTTGGCGCCCAGCGTCCATCAGGTAGTTGCCGGATTCCCGGAGGAGCCACGTAAAGGGCGACCGAACGGATAGCTCTTGGGTGCCCTTCTTGATGGTCCCGGCGATCTGTGAGGAGATCTCACTATTGTGCTGACGGAGCTGATCCACGATGTCCTGCCGGGTTGGCCGAATGAGATCGTCCAGTTCCTTCCCGAAGACCATCCCGTGCATCTGCTGGATGTCGTCCAGGTCCAGCTTGGAGCCCGCCGTGGCCCACTTCTTGAGTAACGGAACGCCCTTGAAGAGCATCCTTTGGTGGCCCTTGGTGATCAAAGCGGCTGCCTCGGTGATGTTCTGGACGCCCATGTAGGCGTTCTTCGTGGCGAACCCAATGTCAGTCAGGGATCTCGCGTAGGTTGCCCATATGCCATCAGGATCTCTCCGAGCGCGTCCAGTCAGCATCTTGATCGCATCGAGTAGAGCTTCAGCCTCCAGCGTGTTCTTGCCTGGAATCGCCTTCTGGTTTAACCCGTTGGCGAGGTTCTTCAGCTCCTTCGTGGACATCCCAGTGCCACCCATGATCGCGATGTCCCCGTTGACCCTTCGGTCGTACTGCGGGACCACCCTGAGGATATTGAAGTCCCTGAGGTCGTTGACCGCGAAGGGCTGACCATCGGGCATCTGAACACTCATGTCGGAGTCGAAGAGGTTCCGAGCTTCCAGGTAGGAGTTGTTCTCCAGACCCGCCCCATCCTTGAGGTGCTCCTCGACCAAGCCGTTAGCGGTGAACTCATCGGAATGAGCGACACCATAAGCCTTGTCGTTGGCGTACTTCTCGACTGCCGCTTGGATCTCCTCAGGAGTCATCGGCTTGGCCTCAGGGTTTCCCTTGGAAGCCTTCTCGTGCCCCTCCTGGATCATCGCGTCGATCCGTTGCTTCACATGAGGACGGCTCACATAGGACGCCATCCAGGAATGCGCGATGGCCTTCTGGAGTTCTTCAGGTGACCCGAATCGCTCGATAGCCATGTGCTTAGCAGCGGAGCTGTAGCGTTGAGGGAAGTACGTTGAGAAGTGCCGAGTGTCCTCAAGGATCGCTTTGGCCCTGAGGTCACCGAACTGGGCCGGGTTGGAGATGTAGTCCCACTTCTGGTTCATGTGCTGCTTCAGCTCATCCAGGAGCTTCATCTCGGGAGGCGTCAGCTTGCCTGGGGTTTGGGCTTCGAGAGCTTCCACCACACGCCGACTGATGTATTCCCGCTTGGCTCCCTCGGTCATCCTTTGGCCGCGCCAGAAGGGGTCCTTCAGGGTCTCGTCGAATCCTTCAGCGAGCCGATTGTGAACCACGTTGTCCTGCGACCGGAGCCGCTCTGAGATGTCCGAAGCGGTAGCCCCGAACTTCCCATTGGAGCCGTCCCGGTAACCAGTGGAGGACCTGAAGAGATCCTTAGCGACTGCCCGGATGTCCGCGCTATCGGAGCGACCGAGTAGGACACCCATCTCAGTGATACTCCCCATGCGGACTCCCCAGTTGGCTGTGCCGCCAGCCTCGATCTCAGTGGCATCCTTGAGCGTCTTTGGGTTGATGGGAGAGCCGCCGCTCAGGATCGTTCCGTCCGTCAGCCGCGCTGCTTCAGGATCAAACGGAACATCCAGGTAATCACCCGCTGGGCTTTCGTGAATCTTCTCGTCTGCGCGGAATGGCATGGCCGTAGGGTCCTCATCCAGCCCGCTCATCCTGGCCTGTTCGCGTACTTGAAGACGCTGGACTGTTCCGCTCATGGTCTGATCTTGGTTCTGCTGGCCGTTGCCGGACATCAGTGCCTTGAAGTCGTCCACTGTGAACGCTTGCGGTTCTGGTGTGGTGTCCTCAAGGTCCCATGAGTTGCGCCCCGGACGCCGCCCGAATAGGCCATTAAGTGTTCCACCGAAGGCAGCACCTCCAGCGACAGCTTCAACAAGGTGCATTTCCCGACCGGATGTTTTTGCACTGCCGACTTCAGACATGCCGGCCAGTGGGGCATTAGCCACAGAGCCACCAGCCAAGCGGGACACGAATCCTGCGCCACCAGAACGCGCCGGGTTGATAAGGATGGTTGGGTCTCCCATCAGTCCACCGAGCGACCCAATAGCGGCAGCTCCGAAGCGATCCTTGGCGGTGCTCTCCATCATCTTCTGGTTTTCTTTCGCCAGCACGAGGTTGGCTTCGAAGTTCTCCGGGCGGCCCCTTAGGACCACATCATAGAACTGCGGGTCGAGCCCTGAAGATCGGAGCCGGTCATAGTCCCCATCTGCCCAGTTGATTGCCCTGTGGCTGTAGAGAACGCCGAGTGGATTGAAGACATCGGAGGCAGTAGCGGGCAGCGGGTCATTGAAGATGTCACCCATCATCGAAAAGGTTTGCGAGAAGTCGGATGCCTGTTCGCTGGAGGCTGCACGAATGAGCATCCCGAGAACGGATGTCTTCAGGTTGACGGAGGCTGCGTTACCTCGACCCTCGAAGAACCCACGGTCTTCGTCGTCAGTTTTTCCGGTGGTCCGGTAAAGCTCCTCCGCGAAGGGTGTAGCCTTGGGTGCGACATCCTTGCCGGTCACATGGAAGGACCCGAGGTCGTCAGTAGGCGCATGTTCCTGGACCTTCGAGATCCCCTCGACTCCACTCGGAACCTGTGCGATCCCGGAACAGAAAGACTCGGAGGACTGCGTAAAGAACGAATCCAGTTCCGCCTTCCGGCCCGTGTTGGTTACGTCCCTTAGCTTGCGGATGTACTCCAAGCCCTCCTTGGAGACGCCTTTAAAGTCGCCCCGGCCGTAGGCATCGAGCTGTGGTTGGCCCAGTTGCCCTGCGCCTTGGTTGTACGCGAGGAGGGCCTTCAGTTCGTCCCCGCCAGCTATCTTGATGTTATCCCGCATGTGCCGAGCGGCTGCGTCGATGGACTTGGCAGGATCGAAAAAGTCCTCATCGTTGACCAGACCATAAGCGCGCCCGGTGGACTTAGTGAACTGAGCGAGACCTCTGGGGCCGGTGGGACTCACCGCGTTCGGATTGAATGATGACTCGATGAAGAGTTGCTTGTGGAGGAGGTCGTAGGACACTCCGTGGCGAGCCGATGCGGACTGGATGAGGGAGTCGAATGGCCCGCCCTCGGTTTTGATCTTGTCGTAGTCGGTGGGTGAATCGGAAGTGTTGCGTGTGGTGCTCATGTCGTGGTCCTCAGTGGAAGCGGTTGTGTGTGTCGCTACCAGTGAGGGCTTTTGTTGCTCGGAGGGCACGGAGCACGCATTGTGACTGGGCTTGAGGTCAAATCGCTCCGCGCTGAGACGACCTCAGGGCCGAAGGCTGGTCCGATGGTGGACCTACTGTGAACGAGGGAGACCCATTCAAGCTGGGCAGTAGGTTTCTTGGAGTGGTCCTCGAAGAGTGGAGGTGATTGTCATCACTACTCCCGAGACTGGATGGCAACCTGCTGGCGAACCTGAGCGATGCCCCAAGATGAACAGCAGGGATGGCCGGAGGACCTTGGGTCGCCTTATTTATATATGGTCGATTCACTGAGCCCACGGCGGCACTGGGCTCCGTCAATGTAAACGGCGCGAATCCGTCCGGTTTACTCTCCCAGGGCAACGCCTACCCATTGCCGAAGGAGCGGCTCTCGGGCCATGAGGTCTCCCCGCCAGCCGTACCAGGGATGTATCCTCACCTTTGTCGGAAGGGTGCGCCCTTGCTTGGTCACGGTTATTAGGTCGGCGTTGACCAGCTCATACGCCTCGCGCTTCGTACCGACATCGCTGATCGATCCGAACCATAGATTCCTCCCAGCGAGTCCGAGGAGAATCCTTCGGAACATTGCCACAGCTCCACCAGATACCCTCCCGGAATCCAGAAGGTCCAAGAGCCGGTCGCTTTCTACGATGAGGTTGTCCCGCCACTGGTCATGCACGGAGAGAGTCTCGGTGAGTTCCTCGCGGGTCCGAGCGTCGCAAGGGAAGCGGCAAGCGGTGCCAACGTAGTGGAGAACCCGGTGGGTCCTGAAGGGAATGGTTCGCTGCGCGAGTAGCTCCCCGGTGAGGGTGTCGAAGGTGAGTTCCTGAGGTAGCGATGCGAGTTGGTCAGTGCTGGTCTTGATGCGGTGCGATGCGGAAGTCATTGGCTCTCCTGAAGGCGGGGTGTGTTCCTTCAAGTGAGGGGTTCTGCATAGGTGTTTTAAAGTGAGTGTTTTTCGGAGCCCCGGAAAGGGCCCAAGGTGAAGCGGATCGGCAAACTCATGCCATCGCATTGCCGGCCTATCGAAATCGACGTGTAGCGCATTCTGGCCCGTGAGGGTTTTTGGCTTGTGGCGTGCTACACACACGAGAAACGAGAGGATCAGGAGCACCCGCCAACGAAAGGCGCATCTAACGGAACAATGGTGCTCTTAATGCATTTATCGTTCTGGATGCGAAGCCATTGGGCGATTGCAACCAAGCTCCCCCATCGAAGCCACCCGGATCACACACGGCCACGCCTGGAGTGCCCTCATAAGGACTCTTCACGGGCTCGACTGGCGAAGACATCTGGAGACCCGCGATGATGTCCTTAAGGCTGCGGACCTCAGTGGTCAACTCTGCGAGTGCTTGATGGAGCTGGGCGAACTCACCGCTGAACTGCTGGGCCTCTTTGGTCTCCGAAGCGAACAGGTCATAGGTGCCTGTCTTGCGGATCGATGGGAGGACCTCTTCGGTGACCCACTTGCGAAACGGTTCGGACTGCGGAGCGTGGCCCCGGAGAAGCATCTGGTATGTCGCTGGCTCAGTGAAGAACCACGAGGTCTTCTGAACTCCTTTTGGGCTCTCCCAAGTCTCTACAATTTGTATAGACCCAGCTTGTAAGGCGTCCCTGTGTCCCGCAATTTTTGCGTGACGAGAGACCTGATGGCTCGGGTTCTTCAGGCCCGCCGCCCGTGCCACCTGTGTAGCAACAAATAGGATGTCGTGTTCTGGATGACCCACAAGGATGTCCAGTTCGATACCAAGGAACGACTGCTTAACGAACCTCATATCCATGACTGAATCAACCTCTATGATTTCCAGGCGACCTACGATGTCGCTGGAGTGGTAGACAAAGAGCTTCGTCTTGCCCTCTATAAGCGCACGGTGAACACACCTTCCGAACTCCAGCATTAAGAGCAATGGTGTCTGCGCCGCAATCGGCCCCGGTGTCTGTCAGGTCAAGGGGGGAGAGGATCATACGGGGAAAAGAATGGCGTGATACCTTGTACAGCAATACTGGCTGCACAACTTTTCACCCACAAGTGGATCAGATGTGACATGTGGCATCGCAAAACGTTGGGCAATGGTGCTGCTGTCTTTCAGGCTTTACGCGAGCTGAGGGAGCTACGTCATAGCCATGACCGGCAGTTCGGCAAACCATCACACTTTATTGTGGCGTATGAGGAGCGGACAGAAGAATTGGTTCTGCTGCTCCCGCCTGAGAACTGCGTGTTTGCCGAGGTATACAACGCCACGCCTTGTGAGGAACCAGATTTCGAAAGCGGCGAGTTCGTCGAGTTTTCGATTGAGGTTCACCCAGCACAGCGACCGAACCGCACTGTGCTTGCGGATGGATCGATATTGGAATCCCATATTTTCGATGACCCTGACCTTGCTCGACTGGCACAGCCTCACGACCAGGAAAGGTAGGATGGTCGTGTAGTGCACATCGAGAGATAAAAACAAAAAGGGCCGACCTGAGGCCGACCCTTTGCTACGCAGATTAGTTGCCGTTCCCGACAAGCTTGATCCTCTCGATCCTTTCCAATTCCTTTCTATAGGCTATCCCTTCTGCGGTTAGCTCTGTCTCTAAGGCCGCCCATCCACGAGCCTCCATAACCGCCAATTTCAGCTCGGCGTGAAGAGACGATAGGGCCTTACAGGAATCCTTAATGGATGAGATCAAGCCTTCAGACTCCTCGACCTCCCAGAGGAGCTCAAGGGTTCTCTTGAGTTGCTCCACCTGCTTCAAAGCCGACTCACTTCGAGCGAGGTCTATAGCTGCGATCATGGCTTGTTTCCTTAACTCCAAGTGATTGTGTAGTCCTTCATTTCCGGCACCAACTCACCAAGGCGCGTTAGCTCCTGATTGAGCTGCTCCACAAGGCATTCAAGGTGGTAGCGGACGGCATCCGGTTGCTCGATAGTCCCTCGGTCGATCTCTTCCAGGTGGCTTGAGTAGGTACTCAAGGACTCAAGCGTTTGGTCATACTGGAGTGCATATTGCATAGCCGTCAGCTTCGCTTCTTGCTCCTTCAGGTAAGCCTCAGCCTTGACTCTGCCTTCTTTGTCAGCGAGACGGATGATCCCTTTTACGGAGTTGTGTCTGGACACCTGCTTTAGTGCTGGTTTTACGAGGCTAAGGTGGACTGGTTGGGCAACACGTGCATTCATGGTTCGATACTCATTCCGTAGTGGTGATGTGCGGGCGTTCGCCCTCGGATAATTCGAGTTTTACTGACGGTTCGGCTGTGTGATTCGTTAGGTGCATCAGGAACCAAGCGGCCCTCCCAGTCCATTTGGTCCCCGAAGGCAGCACGTCAAGCGTACCGCCTGCGTAATGCTTAGAGATCTATTCGGACATCCTTGTGAAGGGCCCTTTCGATAGCTTCATGCTTCGATTTAACGCTGACACCCGATCCATAGTTATCGTATGTAATCGTCCCGGTGGAGTGCCCAGTGACCGCCTGTGCGAAATGCGTCTGGACTCCTGCGGCTTGCATGGAGGAGGAGAGGTGGTGGCGCAGTGAGTGGAGTTTTTGGGTGTCCTTTTGGGATTCCCCGAGTGCAGCCCTTAGGACAGCATTGAGTTCCTTGCTGGCCTTGGGCGGGGTGATTCCGTGCTCAGAGGGAAGGGCGCCCAACTGGACAGCCTTTAGGAATGCCGAAAGGTCGAATCCAAGGGCTCCATCCACAAGCGGGACCAAGCGGCTGCTGTGCTTGTTCTTAATGGATTTTCCTTCGGCGTTCTCGTTGATATCGATGCACCAGAGCCCATCGACCTGACGAATGTCTGCCCTCGATAGGTGAGCCACTTCACCGACACGAGCGCCGGTTACCGCAAGGAGGCTAATGGACCAGCGCTCCCAGGAATCCAAAGGTAAGCCAGCTACGTGCCCCATTAGCGAAACCACCTGTTCCCGAGAGAAGGAAACCCGCTTGCTGTCAGCATCCTTACGGAGCTTCATTTTCGTAGCGTGGTTCTTTGCCAATAACTCGCTAAGAACGCCCCAGTCCAGCACCATCACAAGCTTGGACAGAAGGTTGTTTACGGTCGACCCAGCGCGGCCATCCATGAGCTTTGTTCTGAGTTTCTGAATGTCTGCCCGCGTGTGAAGCCTGAGGTCGTTCAAACCAGTCGCGCTCATGGCCTCGCCGATAACCTTGAAGTTCGTCTTCGTGCTCGCCAGCGTGGATGCCTTAAGGTGGGTTGCATGTTCCTCAAGATAAGAGGCAGTCAGCGTGTCCCAGCTTAGTGGTTCACGATGGGTGGCCTGAGGTGCGCCTACAGATAGGGACGGAGAAGTGAGGCACAGGCTATTAAGGTCTTCTTCCTGATCTAATTCTTCTATCATGCCGAGGAGTGGCTTGGTGTCCCCCTTAAGCCTCGACTCAGCGGCTCTCATCATCTGTTGCCCCGCGTTCACCATGCGTGCCTGCGGGACGGTCAAAGCGTGAGTCCTGGAGATGCCGTGGAGAGCTTCGCCCATATCGGAGTAGTTCATCGACATCGCATCCAACGCCTCCCAGCTTGTAGGCGTAGCCAGGATGTCCTCCCCGAGGTCCCGAAGGCGGGCCTTCAGTTCGCTCCAGGAAGCTTCAGGATTATCGAGGTGAAACACACGGAGGGCATGTTGAATGGACTTGCTGTTAATCATCGCTGTGGGTCGATCCGAGGAGCGCAGAGAGATCGTGCAAGAAGTAGTCGAACCCACCGGGCGGACTCGTAGGTAGTACACACCGGAGCGCCGGTAGTGGTACGGAGAGGCCAGCGAGATTTGTGACACCGCTTGAACACTTGGGACGCTAAGCATATCGGCCATGATTCGGAATCCTTGATCTATAAGGGATTCCTAACCGTTCCTTCAGATTGAAACAGAACCTTTCGGAAATGGTCAGGCTCTCGCTGGAGGCGAACTCGAAAGTACTCATTTTGGGGATCAGACTGCCGCCCAATTATGGTCAGCGGTATACGGCGGCGTTCGCTGACGTATTCCCAAGCGTGGCCCAGGCGCTCGACGTTCCAGTCGTACCTTTCGTTCTTGAGGGGATTGGCGGCGTCGAAGGGATGATGCAGCCGGATGGTGTTCATCCGGCTGCCAATGCGCAGTCGGCCATCCTCGACAATGTTTGGCCTGCACTCGAGCCGCTGCTCTGACGCGTGATTTGCGCTGTAAAGGCTCAGGTCGCTTGGGATCTTGCGCATTATTTCGTTGCGATCTTTTTTATAGGGTTGCTTTGAGCTAATGTCGCGCCCCCGAATTGAGAGCCTCCGATGTCGCGCACTTCCTGGTCCTATCACGCCTACCGTTTAATCGAACCCGACGAGCAACTGGACTTGTTTGCCTGCCGTGAGGTGCGCGTGCATCTTATTGGGCGGCAATTGGAGTTGGGCAGTGCGGTGGACCGTACGCTTTGTGGGGGCTTGCTGCCTGCGCGACCACTGATGCGTGAAATGGACAAATCGTGGTTGCAGCATCCTCGGCTATGTCCGGTATGCCGCGAGCGGGTGAAAAACGCGCGTCGGGGGGATCAGCCTGGCTGGCGGCCAGCGGCGAAATGGGGCCTCGTCTGATCGGTCCTGCGCCAGCGCCTTGTGTCATGCGCTCACGACGCTGGCGCATCAGCGTGTAGACTGGTCGCGTTGTCATGTCTGCGAAGAGCTTTTCCGAATGCTGCCACGTTTGACCGTACTCGCTCGATCCCTTGCCGTGCTGACGCTGTGCGGTGCCACATCGGCCAAAGCGTTGGAATTTCCGCTACCGCCGTCCGGTGAAGATGTGGTGGGCAATGTCGAAGTCGTCCAGACGCGATATGAGGACACCTTCGCAGACATTTCCGAGAAATATGACTTGGGTTACCTCGAGCTTGTCGCGGCGAACCCAGGGGTCGATCCTTGGCTCCCGGGAGCTGGGACCGAGGTCGTTCTACCAACGCGTTTCATACTGCCGCCGGGCCCGCGTGAGGGCATCGTGATCAACATCGCCGAATACCGGCTTTATTACTTCCCCAAGGGGCAGGACGTCGTTTACACCTATCCGCTCGGTATCGGTCGGGAGGGGTGGGGTTCGCCAATTGGCAATACGAAGATTACGGCCAAGACAGCTAATCCTAGTTGGTATCCGCCGGAGTCCATCCGCGCTGAACACGCGGCCGACGGCGAGTTCCTACCTAAGGTTGTCCGGCCGGGCCCAGATAACCCTTTAGGTCCCTTCAAGTTCACTTTGGGCATGCCGGGTTATCTCATCCACGGTTCGAACAAGAAATTCGGTATCGGCATGCAGGTAAGCCACGGCTGCTTCCGGATGTTCAACAACAACCTGCTGGAGCTGGCCGATTTTGCCCCGGTCGGAACCAAGGTTCACATTATCAACGAGCCTTACAAGTTCGGTGTTTCACAGGGGCGGATCTATCTGGAGGCGCATGCTCCGCTGAGCGACAAGGGTGCGCCAACGAGCATCGATAGCCATGCCACAGTCGTGAACGCCTTGCTTCAAAGCGATGATGTAGATGCTGCGGACGTGAATATGGATTGGGACGCGGTGCGGGCCATCATCAATGCGCAGGATGGCCTTCCGGTGGAGATAGCCGTGCCGATGCGGCAAGCGTCGAACGTGAACTAAGGTCGATTGGCTCGACTGCGAAGGCTCCCTCCGGGAATGCCTTCGCAAGGGATTGGATACTTTACTTATGCAGATATTCTGCTGCGTGCAGGGTGTTCTCCAATAGGCAAGCACGTGTCATTGGGCCAACGCCGCCTGGCACAGGGGTGATCCAGCCTGCGCGTTCCAGCGCCACGGAATACTCGACGTCGCCGACAAGGCGACCGTCTGCCTGGCGGTTGATGCCGACGTCAATGACGATTGCGCCAGGTTTGATCCATTCGCCTTTGACCAGGCCGGGCTTGCCCGCGGCGACGACAACGAGATCGGCCCGTTTCACATGCTCATCCAAATTCTTCGTGAAACGATGTGTGGTCGTCACGGTGCAGCCCGCAAGCAGCAGCTCCAACCCCATGGGACGTCCCACGATATTGGAAGCGCCTACGATCGTCGCGTCTAGGCCGTAGAGGTCGACACCCGTACTTTCCAGAAGCGCCATGATCCCTTTCGGGGTGCATGGGCGTAGAAGCGGCATGCGTTGCGCAAGGCGACCTACGTTATAGGGGTGGAATCCGTCCACGTCCTTGTCTGGCCGAATCCGCTCGAGCAGCTGGGAAGCATCCAGATGCGCAGGCAACGGCAGTTGCACGAGAATACCGTCGACCGAGCTGTCCTCGTTCAACGTATTGATGAGCTCGAGGAGTGCCTGCTGCGAAGTGGTAGGTGGAAGGTCGTACGCGTAGGAGGCGAAATTGACTTCCTCGCAGTCTTTTCGTTTATGCGCGACATACACCTCGGACGCAGGATCGTTGCCTACCAGGATGACCGCGAGGCCAGGTTTGCGCAGGCCTTGCTGTTGTCGTTCGGCCACGCGTTGAGCGATTTTTTGCCGGAGCGTTGATGCGATCGCTTTACCATCGATCAATTTGGCAGTCATGAGGCGGTTATAACCAGTGCGTACAGGAATAAGGGCGCGCATTCTCTCACGGTGCCGGGTGCGAACAAAGGTTCATTTGGTGGTCAGTAGGCGTAACTCCTTTATCCCACTAAATTTTTTTCTAATTTTCGTTGACGCAACAAAAGGGTGTTTGTAATATGCGCCCCGCTTGCCGAGCACAGCCCTGAAGCGAACGGGTCACCGCAAGGTCGCCGTTCGATACAGGTGTTCGGATCCGGAAGGGTGAAGGTACAAGGCGCCCGTAGCTCAGCTGGATAGAGCATCCGCCTTCTAAGCGGATGGTCGCAGGTTCGAGTCCTGCCGGGCGCGCCATTAGCGGCCGGCACAAGCAAGTTATATGGTGGGCGTAGCTCAGTTGGTAGAGCACAGGATTGTGGCTCCTGGTGTCGTGGGTTCGATTCCCATCGTCCACCCCATATATTGAGAAAGCGCCAGGCATTGCCTGGCGCTTTCGTTTCAGGGTTACCACGCGGATGTGGTGGAATTGGTAGACACACTGGATTTAGGTTCCAGCGCCGCGAGGCGTAAGAGTTCGAGTCTCTTCATCCGCACCATTTAACGTAGCGCCGTTCCTTGCCGAGCGGCGCTACGTCCTCTCCGTTATATTCCATCCCCATATCGTTATATCTTGCATGTATCAGGTACATGACGGGCAGGTGACTTCTGCATTTTCTGACACTAGAATGCATGCCCTCTGAATCTGAGGCCGGATATCCGGCTTATGTCTGTGCAACGAGGATTATCCATGCAAGTTTCTGTTGAAAGCACCTCTGCTCTCGAGCGCCGGATGACGATAGGCGTCCCGGCTGAGCGCATCGAGACCGAAGTTGACAAGCGTCTGCAGCAGACAGCCCGCCGTGCCAAGATTCCAGGTTTCCGCCCCGGTAAGGTACCGATGAGCGTAATCCGCCAGCGTTATGAAGCGTCCGCTCGCCAAGAAGCGCTGGGCGACATCATTCAGGCGACCTTCTATGAAGCAGTCGTTGAGCAAAAGCTGAATCCTGCGGGCGCGCCTGCGGTAGAGCCGAAGGTGTTCGAGAAGGGCAAGGACCTCGAGTACGTTGCAACGTTCGAAGTTTTTCCCGAGTTCACGGTTTCTGGGCTAGAAGACATCGCTATCGAGCGTTTAAGTGCCGATGTTGCCGACAGCGATGTCGACAACATGCTGGAAATCCTGCGTAAGCAAAATACCCGTTTTGAGAAAGTCGATCGCGCGGCGGCTGAAGGTGATCAGCTGAACATTGATTTCGTTGGCAAGATCGATGGTGAGGCTTTTGCGGGTGGCTCTGCTACCGGTACGAGCTTGGTTCTCGGTTCGGGCCGCATGATTCCTGGGTTCGAAGACGCTCTGGTAGGCGCTAGCGCTGGTGAAGAGCGGGTCATTAACCCAACCTTCCCTGAGGATTATCAGAATCTGGATCTGGCAGGGAAAACCGCGGAATTTACCGTTACCGTTAACGAAGTTGCCGAGCCGAAGCTTCCCGAGCTGAACGAAGATTTCTTTAAGCTGTTTGGCGTCAACGAGAGCGGCGAAGAAGGCTTCCGTACCGAAGTTCGCAAGAACATGGATCGCGAGCTGCGCCAGGCCATCAAGAGCAAGGTCAAGACTCAGGTCATGGACGGACTGCTGGCCGCGAACCCCATCGAAGCGCCTAAGGCCCTGGTTGATAACGAAGTGAACCGTTTGCGCGTACAGGCTGTTCAGCAGTTCGGTGGAAACATCAAGCCCGACCAATTGCCGGCGGAACTCTTCACCGAGCAGGCCAAGCGCCGCGTGGCGTTGGGGTTGATCGTGGCGGAAGTCGTCAAGCAATTCGAGCTGAAGCCGGACGATGCACGCGTGCGTGAGCTAATCGAAGAGATGGCGTCCGCATATCAGGAGCCAGAGCAGGTCGTAGCTTGGTACCTCAAGAACGACGAGCAGATGAACGAAGTTCGCTCGGTTGTACTGGAAGAACAAGTTGTGGATACTGTTCTGCAGAAGGCCAAGGTTACCGATAAGTCGGTCTCCTACGAAGAAGCAGTCAAGCCAGCCGAGGCTCCCGCCGCAGCCGCTTGAGTCTCTTCTCTCTAGTTCGCTCATGAGCCAGCCATCGTGCTGGCTCATGCGTTTCAGATGACCATCCAAGGAGCGACCGCAGGACATGTCCCGCAATCCATTTATGCAAATGCCTGAAGTTCAAGCTGCTGGCGGCTTGGTGCCAATGGTCGTAGAGCAGTCCGCTCGCGGTGAGCGTGCCTACGACATCTATTCGCGCCTTCTGAAAGAGCGAGTGATCTTCCTTGTCGGGCAAGTGGAAGACTATATGGCCAACCTGGTCGTGGCTCAGCTGCTGTTTCTCGAGGCCGAAAATCCCGATAAGGACATTCATCTGTACATCAACTCGCCAGGCGGCTCCGTGACCGCTGGCATGTCGATCTACGACACCATGCAGTTCATCAAGCCTGACGTCTCTACGATCTGCATCGGTCAGGCGTGCAGTATGGGTGCATTGCTTCTTGCTGGCGGTGCCGCGAAGAAGCGCTATTGCCTACCGCATTCCCGAATGATGATTCACCAGCCGTTGGGCGGGTTCCAGG
Source organism: Pseudomonas matsuisoli (assembly GCF_014647635.1). Classification (GTDB taxonomy): domain Bacteria; phylum Pseudomonadota; class Gammaproteobacteria; order Pseudomonadales; family Pseudomonadaceae; genus Pseudomonas_P; species Pseudomonas_P matsuisoli. The sequence continues at coordinate 643,055 of NZ_BMPO01000002.1, read as the reverse complement.
GGCAAGCATCCGATATCGAGATTCATGCTCGGGAAATCCTCACCATTCGTGAGCGCCTTAATAAGATTCTGGCGGACCACACTGGCCAGCCGATCGACGTCATCGCACGTGATACCGATCGCGACAATTTCATGAGCGGTGATGAAGCCGTGAAGTATGGTCTTGTTGATCAGGTACTAAGTCAGCGCCAGCTTGCCGTCTAAATCGAAGCTTTGTTCGCACGGTCGCCAGGCTTTGCGAACACGCTCTGCAACATACCGGTCGCATTTGGGTCTATCCTTCATGCGACTCACGCCTTTTTGTAGCGTTTCCCAACCTGCGATATGCGGCAATGAGCGGACTTGAAAATACCCGCGATTGCCTTCATCTTGTGGTTCAAGCTTACCCGTATTGGATTGATCGATGACTGATACCCGCAACGGCGAGGACAACGGCAAACTGCTTTATTGCTCCTTCTGCGGCAAGAGCCAGCACGAAGTACGCAAGTTGATTGCCGGCCCCTCGGTCTTCATTTGTGACGAATGCGTCGACCTGTGTAACGACATCATCCGCGAGGAGGTGCAGGAAGCGCAGGCCGAAAGCAATGCGCACAAGTTACCGGCACCCAAAGAGATCAGCACGATTCTCGATCAATACGTGATTGGCCAGGAGCGGGCGAAGAAAGTCCTGGCTGTCGCGGTGTACAACCACTACAAACGGTTGAACCAGCGTGAAAAGAAAGACGACGTCGAGCTGGGTAAAAGCAACATCCTGCTGATCGGGCCCACGGGCTCCGGTAAGACATTGCTGGCGGAAACGTTGGCAAGGCTGTTGAACGTGCCGTTCACCATTGCTGATGCAACCACGCTGACCGAGGCCGGCTACGTTGGTGAGGATGTCGAGAACATCATCCAGAAGCTGTTGCAAAAGTGCGATTACGACGTCGACAAAGCCCAGATGGGTATCGTCTATATCGATGAGATCGACAAGATTTCCCGGAAGTCCGACAACCCGTCTATCACGCGTGACGTGTCGGGTGAAGGCGTCCAGCAGGCTTTGCTGAAGCTCATCGAAGGCACGGTCGCTTCGGTGCCTCCGCAAGGTGGCCGAAAGCATCCGCAACAAGAATTTCTGCAAGTTGATACGCGTAATATCCTATTCATATGCGGTGGCGCCTTCGCGGGCCTGGAAAAAGTTATCCAGAATCGTTCCACGCGTGGTGGTATCGGTTTTAACGCGGAAGTTAGGAGCCAGGATCTTGGCAAGAAGGTAGGCGAGGCACTTCGCGAAGTGGAGCCCGATGACCTTGTGAAGTTCGGTCTCATTCCTGAGTTCGTTGGGCGTCTACCTGTCATTGCGACGCTGGATGAGCTCGATGAGGCGGCTCTGATGCAGATCCTCACCGAGCCAAAAAATGCTCTGACCAAGCAGTACGCGAAGCTCTTCGAGATGGAAGGTGTCGATCTCGAGTTCAGAGCAGATGCATTGAAGGCGGTCGCCAACAAGGCACTGGAGCGCAAAACGGGCGCACGCGGACTTCGGTCGATCCTCGAAGGCATTTTGTTAGATACGATGTATGAAATTCCGTCGCAGAACGACGTGAGCAAAGTGGTGATTGATGAGAGCGTGATCGAAGGCTCATCCAAACCACTGCTCATCTACGAGAACAGCGAGCCTGCTAAGGCAGCGCCTGACGCATGACCACGAAGGGGCCTTTAGGCCCCTTCGCCCTATCTGCGCTTGTAATTCATGTGTTCCGCCCGCATGTTGACGTTAATCCTCCTTCCGATTACGACCATTGGGTCGCTGTAGAGTCGAGATCATGAAGACAACCATCGAATTGCCACTCCTGCCACTGCGCGACGTCGTCGTCTATCCGCACATGGTGATACCGCTATTCGTTGGGCGTGAAAAGTCCATCGAAGCGCTCGAAGCTGCGATGAATGGCGACAAGCAAATCCTTTTACTCGCCCAGAAAAATGCAGCGGATGACGATCCCGGCGAGGACGCGCTCTATCGCATGGGCACGGTCGCAACCGTTCTTCAACTGCTGAAGCTTCCTGATGGCACGGTTAAGGTGTTAGTGGAGGGTGAGCAGCGCGGTGAGCTGGTGAATTTCTACGAGGCTGAAGGGCACTGCCGAGCCGACGTCCAGGTCATCGACGAGACCGACGCGGGTGAGCGTGAGAGTGAAGTTTTCACGCGCAGCCTGATGAGCCAGTTCGAGCAGTACGTTCAGCTTGGTAAGAAGATTCCTTCTGAGGTGCTGTCATCGCTCAATAGCATCGAGGAGCCTGCGCGCCTGGTTGATACGATGGCTGCGCACATGGCGCTGAAGATTGATCAGAAGCAGGGCATTCTCGAAATTACCGACTTGAGTGCACGCGTTGAGCATGTGCTCGCGCTCCTCGATGCGGAAATTGATCTTCTCCAGGTCGAAAAGCGCATCCGGGGCCGTGTCAAGAAGCAGATGGAGCGCAGTCAGCGCGAGTACTATCTGAACGAGCAGATGAAAGCCATTCAGAAAGAGCTTGGCGACATTGATGAGGGCCACAACGAAGTTGAAGAGCTGAAAAAGCGGATCGATAGCGCCGGACTCACGAAAGAGGCATACACGAAAGCGACCGCCGAACTCAACAAGTTGAAGCAGATGTCGCCGATGTCTGCCGAGGCTACGGTTGTGCGCTCCTATATCGACTGGTTGGTCAACGTACCGTGGAAAACGGAAAGCAAGGTCCGACTTGATCTCGGCAAAGCCGAGAACATCTTGGATGCGGACCATTATGGCCTTGAGGAAGTGAAGGAGCGCATTCTCGAGTATCTCGCGGTCCAGAAACGCGTGAAAAAGCTAAAAGGCCCGGTGCTTTGCTTGGTTGGTCCTCCGGGGGTCGGTAAGACATCCCTTGCCGAATCGATCGCCAGTGCGACGAATCGGAAATTTGTGCGTATGGCGCTTGGCGGGGTCCGCGACGAAGCGGAAATTCGTGGCCATCGCCGCACTTACATTGGCTCGATGCCGGGTCGATTGATTCAAAAAATGACGAAGGTGGGCGTGCGCAATCCGCTGTTCTTGCTCGATGAAATTGACAAGATGGGCAGTGACATGCGCGGGGATCCGGCCTCGGCCTTGCTTGAAGTGCTCGATCCCGAGCAGAACCACAACTTCAATGATCATTACCTGGAGGTCGACTTTGACCTTTCCGATGTGATGTTCATCTGTACCGCTAACTCGATGAACATCCCTGCGCCGTTGATGGATCGCATGGAGATCATTCGGTTGCCGGGTTACACCGAGGACGAGAAGGTGAACATTGCGGTCAAATATCTCGCGCCTAAGCAAACCGCTGCGAATGGTCTGAAGAAGGGTGAGTTGGAGTTCGAAGAAGACGCCATTCGAGACATTATTCGGTACTACACGCGCGAAGCAGGTGTGCGAGGGCTGGAGCGGCAGGTCGCCAAGGTTTGCCGTAAGGCGGTCAAGGAGCACTCGAAGCAGAAGCGCTTCCAAGTCACAGTGACGCCGGAAAATGTCGAGCATTATCTAGGCGTTCGCAAGTACCGATATGGTCTGGCCGAGCAACAAAACCAGATTGGGCAGGTCACAGGTCTTGCGTGGACGCAGGTAGGTGGCGAGCTGTTGACGATCGAAACGGCGGTGGTTCCTGGTAAAGGCCAGCTCATTAAGACGGGTTCCTTGGGCGATGTCATGGTCGAGTCGATGACTGCAGCGCAGACCGTCGTGCGAAGCCGTGCTCATAGTTTGGGTATCGCGCCTGACTTCCACGAGAAACGCGATATACATATTCATATGCCGGAAGGGGCGACACCGAAGGATGGCCCCAGCGCGGGCGTTGGAATGTGCACCGCATTGGTGTCCGCGTTGACGCAGATACCGGTCCGGGCAGATGTCGCAATGACTGGCGAAATCACTTTGCGTGGTCAGGTACTCGCAATTGGCGGACTAAAGGAAAAGTTGCTTGCTGCCCACCGCGGTGGAATCAAAACCGTGATAATTCCGGAAGAAAATGTGCGCGATCTCAAGGATATTCCGGAAAACATCAAGCAAGACTTAACGATAAAACCTGTCAAATGGATTGACGAGGTCCTCCAAATTGCGCTGCAATACGCGCCGGAGCCCTTGCCAGATGCGGCTCCCGAGATTGTCGCTAAGGAAGATAAGCGCGAGTCGGACTCCAAGGAAAGGATCAGTACGCATTAGCCGATTGGCTTCCTTGACCCACTTTTAGGGCCTTGATATAAAGCGGCCAGTGTGTTTTTTGAGCCAGCCAACGGCCAGTTTTAAGATATTTAGACACTAAGAAATAACTCAACGGAAATAAGGGGACTTAGAGTGAACAAGTCGGAATTGATCGATGCCATCGCAGCATCTGCTGATATCCCGAAAGCTGTTGCCGGCCGTGCGCTGGACGCAGTCATCGAATCCGTTACCGGTGCCCTGAAGGCCGGTGACTCCGTCGTATTGGTAGGCTTCGGCACATTCGCTGTCAAAGAGCGTGCCGCGCGTACCGGTCGTAATCCGCAGACTGGCAACCCGATCAACATCGAAGCCGCCAAGATCCCTGGTTTCAAAGCCGGTAAGGCTCTGAAGGACGCAGTAAACTAAGCGCTCTTCAGGCTACTGCCTGATGGTGGGGCTATAGTCTGACCGGACCGGCTTCATGTCGGAACGGTAACCAGATCCCACCGTGCGATATGAAAAAGGCGCATCCCAGGATGCGCCTTTTTTCTATCCAATAAGTATTCGCGTGCTTCAGCTAGCGCAGTTCAGCTATAGGCGGTTCTGGGGGACCCATGCTGCAAAATATTAGGGATAAATCCCAAGGCCTGATTGCCAAGGCAATTATTGGCTTGATCGTCATCCTGATGGCGTTCACCGGTTTCGAAGCGATCTTCAATTCGGTGAATAACGATCAGACAGCGGCCGAGGTAAATGGTGAGGAAATCACCATTCCCGAGGTTAATCAGGCAGTAGAGATGCAGCGTCGGCAACTGGCTCAGCAACTCGGTCCAAATTTCGATTCGTCGATGTTGGATGACGGCCTGTTGCGCGAAAGCGCAGTGAATGGCCTGATCGACCGCATGCTGCTTTTGCAGGGTGCCCAGGCGTCCGGATTTGCGTTTTCCGAGCAGGCGCTGGATCAACTGATTGTGCAAACGCCGGAATTCCAAGTGAACGGCGTCTTTGACCCGGCCCGCTTTGACCAGACTATCGCCCAGATGGGCTACGGTCGGCTGCAGTTCCGCGACATGCTGAAGAAAGAAATGCTGGTTGCGCAGTTGCGTGCCGGCGTATCGGGTACGAGCTTCGTGACCGAAGAAGACATCCGGGCATTCGCTGCGCTGGAACGTCAGACGCGCGACTTCGCCGTTCGAACGGTGAAAGCCACGAAAGAGGGCGTCGATGTTTCGGATGATGAGGTCAACGCGTTTTATGACAAGAACGCCTCCCGATTCATGAGCCCTGAACAGGTCGTCATTGAGTATGTAGAGCTCAAGAAACAGGCTTTCGTGGATGAAGCCGACGTTAGCGAAGACGACCTTCAAGCGCTTTATCAACGTGAAATCGCAAACCTGGCGGAGCGCCGTCGCGCGGCTCATATCCTCATCGAGGTGAATGACCAGGAGTCCGACGCTCAAGCCAAGGCGCGTATTGAAGAACTGCGCAAGCGTATTGATGCGGGTGAAGATTTCGCTGCGCTAGCCAAGGAAGCGTCCCAGGATCAGGGCTCCGCGTCCGAAGGCGGTGATCTTGGGTTCGCGGGACCGGGCGTCTACGACCCTGCGTTCGAGAAGGCGCTCTACGCACTGGATCAGAACGGCGTGTCCGAGCCTGTGAAAACCGCGTATGGCTGGCACTTGATCAAGCTTCTCGGGGTGCAATCTGCCGACGTGCCTACGTTCGAGAGTCTCAAGGCTAAGCTTACCGAGGAGCTCAAGGCTCAACAGGCGGATTCGCGTTTTCTAGAAGCAAGCAAGACACTCGAAAGCAGCGCTTTCGAATCATCTGATCTTGCTCAGCCGGCAGAAGAGATGGGGTTGAAGGTACAGACGTCCGCGCCTTTCGGCCGTGAGGGTGGCGAGGGCTTGACGGCGAATCGCCAGATTGCCCAAGCCGCGTTCAGCCAAGAAGTACTCGAAGAGCGTGCGAATAGCCAGTTGATCGAGCTCGACCCCGAGACGTCCATAGTGCTGCGGGTAAAAGAGCATTTGGTACCCAAGCAATTGCCGTTGGCAGAAGTGGCTGACCAGATCCGCTTGCAGCTATCTCAGCAGAAAGCGTCGGAGAAGGCCAAGGCGGAAGGCGAGAAATACATCGCCGATGCCCGAAATGGCGGTAGCTCGACGGGCAATGCGTCTGATTGGCAAGTCATCGAAGCGGCCAATCGCAATCAGGAGGGCGTCGACCCTGCGGTACTGCAACAGGCGTTCAGAATGGCCAAACCTGAAGATGGGCAGAATGAATACGCGGGTATCGCGCTCAACGACGGCGATTTCGCGATCATTCGGCTTGATGGCGTAAACTCACAAGCAACAGAGTTGAGTGAAGAGGACTTGGCGAATTACCGCCGATTCCTAGCGTCACGTGTCGGCCAGCAAGATTTCCTGGCATTCCGGCAACAGCTCCGTGAGCAAGCCGATATCGAGCGTCGATAAGCTCAAGGGCATGCTTTCTTCCGAAAGGTGCCCTTGCTCCAGCGGAAACGAAAACGCCGGCCCTAAGGCCGGCGTTTTCATGTGCAGCAATATTGCTGCACCCGAAGGGATCAGTCCTCGCTGAGATTACCCATTGCGGTGGTATTGAAACCGCCGTCAACGTAGAGGATCTCGCCACTAATACCGGACGCGAGATCCGAGCACAGGAACGCGCCAGCGTTACCTACCTCATCGATGGTAACGTTACGACGTAGCGGTGTTTGCGCTTCGTTCGCTGCAAGCATCTTGCGGAAGCTCTTGATGCCGGACGCCGCGAGCGTACGAATCGGACCTGCTGATACCGCGTTCACACGTGTGCCTTCCGGGCCAAGGCTCGAGGCGAGGTAGCGAACGCCCGCTTCCAAGCTTGCCTTCGCCATGCCCATGACGTTGTAGTTAGGCATGGTGCGCTCTGCGCCAAGATAGGAGAGGGTGAGCAAGCTACCGTTGCGGCCTTTCATCATGTCTCGGCCAGCCTTGGCCAGCGCAACGAAGCTGTACGCACTGATGTCGTGGGCAATCTTGAAACCGTCACGCGTCGTCACTGCGGTGAAATCGCCGTCGAGCTGATCGCCAGGAGCGAAGCCTACCGAATGGACGATGATGTCCAATCCGTCCCATTTTTTACTCAACGCATCAAAGACGGAAGCGATTTCGTCGTCATTGGCGACATCGCAAGGAAAGCACAAATCAGCGCTGGAGCCCCAGCCGGCGGCGAATTCTTCGACACGGCCCTTTAATTTTTCGTTCTGGTAGGTGAATGCCAGTTCGGCGCCTTCCCGGTGCATGGCAGCGGCGATCCCGGATGCGATGGAGAGTTTGCTGGCTACACCAACGATCAGTACCCGCTTACCGGCGAGAAAACCCATGTTCAATTCCTCTTCTAATGTAAAAACGACGGCGAGGAGGGCAGCATCGCTGCCTCCATAAGCTGTCGCGTATAGGCGTCCTTTGGGGCAGTAAATAGCGCCTCCGCAGGACCCTGTTCCACGACCACGCCTTCTTTCATCACCAACAGATGATGGCTCAGTGCGCGGACCACAGCCAAATCATGGCTGATAAATAAATAAGCGAGATTGTGCCGTGCCTGTATGCTCCGAAGCAATTCCACGACCTGTTTCTGTACCGTGCGATCCAATGCCGACGTTGGTTCATCGAGGATGATCAAGGCGGGTTTGAGCACCAGCGCGCGGGCAATGGCGATGCGTTGACGCTGTCCGCCCGAGAACTCATGCGGATACCGGTGTCGCGCCTCTGGGTCGAGACCGACCTCTTGGAGTGCGCTAATGATCGTTTGCTGCCGTTCGGCCGGTGTTCCGATCCCGTGTATGAGCAATCCTTCACCAACGATATCAGCGACGGACATGCGCGGGCTAAGGCTGCCAAAGGGATCTTGGAAGACGATCTGCATCTGACGCCGAAATGGGCGGACGTCCTTTTGCGGTAAATCCTGAAGCTCGCGCCCATCCACGCGAATGGACCCTTTGCTCTGCAAGAGGCGCAATATCGCGAGACCTAGCGTCGATTTGCCTGACCCGCTCTCGCCAACGATACCCAGTGTTTCGCCAGCCCTCAGCGTAAGGCTAATCCCGTCCACGGCTTTGATGTGTCCTGCAGTACGCTTGAGTATTCCTTTCTTGATAGGAAACCAGACCCGAAGATCACTGACCTGTAACAGCTCCCTGGACTCAGCTGATTCGACGGGGCTTCCGGAAGGCTCGGCTGCAAGCAGCTCGCACGTGTAGGGGTGCTCGGGCGCATTGAATATTCGCTGTACCGAACCCTGTTCGACAATCTTGCCCTGTTGCATCACGCAAACGCGATGCGCGATGCGCTTTACCAGGTTGAGGTCATGACTGATGAGCAGCATGGCCATGCCAAGCTGCGCCTGAAGCGATTGCAAGAGCTCTAGAATCGTTTGTTGAACGGTGACGTCGAGCGCCGTCGTTGGTTCGTCTGCGATGAGCAATTCAGGCTCATTCGCTAATGCCATTGCGATCATGACCCGCTGTCGCTGCCCGCCTGAAAGCTCGTGTGGAAAGGATTTGAGCCGTGTGTGCGGATCCGGTATCCCGACCATGCCGAGCAGTTCAATGGCGCGGTCGACAGCGGCTTTGTCTCTTAGCCCCTTATGCAGTGTCAGAATTTCCACGATTTGTTTTCCGACCGTGTGTAGCGGGTTCAGCGACGTCATCGGCTCCTGAAAGATCATGGCAATCCTATTACCCCTGATCTGCTGCAACTGGCGGTCGCTCAGGCTCAGCATGTTCTGCTTGGCGTAGGTGATAGTCCCGCTCGGATGTCGGGCCTGGGCAAAAGGCAGTAATCGCAATATGGAATGAGCGGTGACGGATTTGCCCGACCCGCTTTCCCCGACAAGCGCTAGGGTTTCGCCGCGCTTTATGTCTAGCGAAACTCGGTCGACCGCCACTATCGAGCAATCTTCGCTCGTGAACTCGATCGACAGGTCCCGGATTTCGAGCAGGTTGTCGTTCTCGGTCATGTCATTTCCTCGGGTCGAATGCATCACGCGCAGCCTCTCCGATAAACACCAGAAGCGTAAGCATTACGGACAATACGACGAATGCGCTGATTGCCAGCCACGGTGCCTGAAGGTTTTCTTTCGCCTGCGACACCAGCTCACCCAGCGAAGCCGATCCTGGCGGAAGTCCAAATCCTAGGAAATCGAGTGCTGTGAGCGTTGCGATGGTGCTGGTCAGAATGAACGGAATGAATGTCAGCGTGGACACCATCGCGTTCGGAAGAATATGGCGAAACATGAGGTGAATGTTCTTCATCCCCAGCGCACGCGCCGCGCGGACGTATTCCAGGTTGCGGCCGCGCAAGAACTCAGCGCGAACGACATCGACCAGGGTCATCCAGGAAAACAGCAGCATAATTCCCAGTAGCCACCAGAAATCGATTTGTACGAAGCCCGTTAGGATGATCAGCAAATAAAGCACTGGCAATCCGGACCAGATTTCTATCAACCGCTGGCCGAACAGATCAAGTCGTCCTCCGTAGAAGCCTTGTACCGCGCCAGCGAAAATCCCGACGACAGAGCTCAATACCGTCAGGCTCAAGGCGAACACCACGGATATCCGGAAGCCATAGATCACCCGAGCCATCACGTCGCGGGCTTGATCGTCGGTCCCTAGCCAGTTCTCCGCGGAGGGGGGAGTGGGGGCCGGCGCCGGAAGGTCGTAGTTGATCGTTGCATGGTTATAGCGGATAGGTGGCCAGATCATCAGGCCGTCTTTTTTCTCGATAAGGCCTTGGATGTAGGGGCTTTTATAATTGGCCTGGAGTGGAAACTCACCGCCGAAATCCGTTTCCGGGTATCGCTTGAATACCGGGAAAAACCACTCACCGTCATAGCGCACGGCGATCGGTTTATCGTTAGCGATCAGCTCCGCGCCAAGGCTCAATACGAAAAGCGCCAGGAATATCCATAGCGAGTACCAGCCCCGTCGGTTCGCTTTGAAACGCGCGATCCGGCGCTGATTGATTGGAGAAAGCATCATCGATCAGTGCTCCCTGCTCTCGAAGTCGATACGAGGATCGACGAGCATATACGTCAAGTCGCCGATCAATTTCACGGCAAGACCCAGCAGGGTGAACAGAAAAAGCGTTCCGAATACGACGGGGTAGTCGCGGTTCATCGCGGACTCGAAACTTAGCAGGCCCAGCCCATCAAGTGAAAAAATAACTTCGATGAGCAGCGACCCGGTGAAGAACATGCCTACGAATGCTGCGGGGAACCCTGCAATGACAATCAGCATAGCGTTGCGGTAGATGTGGCCATACAGCACGCGTCGATCGCTAAGGCCTTTCGCCCGAGCCGTCACGACATATTGTTTGCCGATTTCATCGAGGAAGCTGTTCTTGGTTAGGAGTGTCAGCGTCGCGAAGTTGCCGATGACGAGCGCCGTGATTGGCATTGCAAGGTGCCAGAAGTAGTCGCCGATCTTACCGAGTACGCTGAGCTCTTCAAAATTGCTAGACGTCAGTCCGCGTAAGGGGAACCAGTCTAAATAACTACCGCCCGCGAACAGGACGATTAATAGAATCGCGAAAAGGAATGAAGGTACGGCGTAGCCAATGACGATGGCAGTACTCGTCCAGATATCGAAAGGGGTACCGTGGCGTGTCGCCTTTGCGATACCGAGCGGAATCGAAACGAGGTACATGATCAGCGTGCTCCAGAGCCCCAATGAGAGGGAGACTGGAAGCTTTTCAAGAATTAGGTCGGTTACCTTTGCATCTCGGAAAAAACTCTCGCCGAAATCGAAGCGCAGGTAATTGCCGAGCATGAGCCAGAAGCGTTCAGGGGCCGACTTGTCGAACCCGTATTGACGCTTAATCTCCTCGATCAATTCAGGATCAAGGCCTTGGGCACCTCGATAATTACCGGTCGCCACCTCGGCGCCGCCGCCACTAATGCGCCCGGTAGCGCCTCCGACACTGTTACTCACACCCTCCATCCGCGCGATCGTTTGCTCTACTGGACCACCTGGAGCGGCCTGGATGATGATGAAGTTGATGAGCAGGATGCCCAGTAACGTCGGAATGATGAGCAGCAGGCGACGTACGACGTAAGCGAGCATTTATCGTTTCTCCTGCATGTTTTCGCCCGAAGACGGCTTCGCATCGGGTTTGACCCACCACGTCATGAGCCCGGTGCCGTTGTTGCTGTCATAAGCGGGTGGCGTTGCAGGATGCTCAAATCGATTCCAATAGGCGATGCGCCAGACGTCGGTGTGGTAATTGGGAATGACGTATTCGCCCCATAGCAATACGCGATCGAGCGCTTTCGCATGGTTGACGAGCGATTCGCGCGAGTCGGCACGCACTAAGCCTTCGACCAACGCATCAATTGCCGGGTCTTTCAGGCCAATGAAGTTGCGACTGCCAGGGTTATCCGCGCTACTCGAGTGCCAGAACTCGAGCTGCTCATTGCCGGGGGAGCTCGACTGTGACCAGATTGAAGAAGTCATGTCGAAGTCTCGTGTTCGTAAGCGGTTGATGTATTGCGAAACGTCAACGACGCGAATCTGCATGTCGATGCCCAGTTCGGACAGATTGCGCTTGAACGGCAACAGCACACGCTGCAGATTCGCCTGCGCGATAAGGAATTCGAATCTCAGCGGCGTCCCATCCGGCGAGACCATACGGTCGCTCTCGATGCGGTAACCGGCCGCCCGGAGTAGGCGGTAGGCTTCTCGCTGCTTGTCTCGAATCAAGCCGGAACCATCAGTCACGGAAGGTTTGATTACCTCACCAAATACGTCTTCCGAAATCTTGCCGCGTAATGGCTCTAGGATCTGGCGTTCCGCATCGCTTGGTTCGCCGCGGGCCGCCATGTCCGAGTTCTCGAAGAAGCTTTGCGTCCTCTTGTAAGCGCTGTAGAAAAGCTGACGATTGGTCCACTCGAAATCGAATAAGAGGGAAATCGCTCGCCTTACCCGGCGATCCTGAAACATGGGCTTGCGGATGTTAAAGACGAAAGCCTGCATCCCAACGGGGCTATGGTTTGGGAGTTCCTCCTTGACGATCCGGCCCTCGCGTAAGGCGGGGCTGTTGTATCCCGTTGCCCAATCCTTCGCCGAGTACTCGAAGTTGTAGTCGAAGTGACCGGCTTTGAACGCTTCGAGGGCCACCGACATATCGCGGTAGTAGTCCACCGTGATGACGTCGAAGTTGTACATTCCCTTGCTTACGGGGAGGTCCTTCGCCCACCAGTCCTTGACTCTTTCGAAGCGGACCGATCGCCCGGCATTGAATTCGGCAATTCGATAGGGGCCGCTCCCCAGGGGAATTTCCAGGCTGGTTTTCGTGAAGTCTCGGTTTGCCCACCAGTGTTTTGGCAACACGGCGATCTGGCCGAGGATCAATGGCAATTCACGGTTTCCCGCGTGTTTGAAATCAAACCGTATCTGGTGGGGGCCTTCAATGACGGCTTTTTCGACATCGCCGTAATAATAGCGATAGAGCGGATCGCCATGCTCTTGCAGTGCTTGGAAGCTGAATGCCACGTCCTCTGCGGTCAATGGATGACCATCATTGAAGCGAGCTTCCGGTCTCAAGTAGAAGCGAACGAAGGTGCCGTCGGGCGCTTTTTCGATCTTCTCGGCAATGAGCCCGTATTCGGTGAAGGGCTCATCTGGCGAATGATAGGTCAACGTGTCGTATAGCAGGCCGACGCGGTCTGCCGGGTTACCCTTTGGAATGAAGGGATTGAAACTGTCGAAACCGTTCATTCCAGAAAGGCGAAGCGTGCCGCCTTTTGGGGCCTCCGGGTTGACGAAGTCGAAGTGGCCGAAATCAGCAGGGTATTTCGGCGCCTCGTCATAGAGGGTAATGGCGTGTCGGGGCTCTGCGCTGAGACTGCCAGCGTAGGCAAAGACGAGCGCGCAGCCCGCTATGAGGCAATAGCGCAGGGATTTCATTGGGGAAACTCCGAAAGATCGGCCGATGTGCACGATACGACCGGCGCGAAGGCGGTCAGCGCTGGATATTGCGAGGACGGAACAGCGGCGGCCGATGAACATGGCCGGTTGTGGCGACATAACAAAAAAGGCGGGACTGGAAGGCTCAGACGTCAGTACTCATCGATAAGGCTCTGCGGGCTGGGCCGTACAGTAGCAGTTCGAATCGAGCCTGTTAATTCGTCAGTTTCGACGAACCGTGAGGATCTGGCCCGGCTGAAGCGTCCTCTTCAGCGTTGGATTCCACTTCTGCAGCGCCTTGAGTTCGACCTTGAAGCGCCGGGCGATCTGATACAGCGTGTCCCCTTTACGCACACGGTAATAGGCGACCGGGTCCTTCGGGGCGACCGTTTTGCGCAGCTGAACATCGACGTTTGTGAGGGACGCGGTTTGTACGCCCGCTGTGATGGGGCGCGCTTGGGGACGCACGCGCGCTTCGACCGTATCGGCGGGCACAGCGATCTGGGCGAGGCTTTCGGCCAGCATTTGGGCTTTGTCGGTTGGGACGAGAAGCTGCTGTGGGCCGTCCAGTGTTTGCTTCTTTTTATACGCGGGGTTGAGTTGGTACAACACGTCCTCATCGATGCCCGCGAGCGCCGCTACACGTGCAAGCTTCATACTGCGATTGACTTCGACGGTTTCGAAAAAGGGTTCGTCAGGTATCGAGTCGAGCGCAATGCCGTAGGCGTCAGGCGACATAACGAGTTCTGAAAGGGCCAACAGCTTTGGAACGTAATCTTGCGTTTCCTTGGGAAGGGGTAGATTCCAGTAGTCGGTGGGCAGGCCCAGCTTCTGGTTTCGTTCCATAGCCCGGCTAACGGTGCCTTCGCCGGCGTTGTAGGCCGCCAGGGCCAGCAGCCAATCACCGTTGAACATTTCGTGCAGATAAGTCAGGTAATTGATCGCTGCATCGGTCGATGCGGCGATATCGCGCCGTCCGTCATACGAACTGTTCTGTACGAGATTGAAGTGGCGGCCAGTCGATGGAATGAACTGCCAAAGCCCTACGGCCTGGGCCCGCGAGTAGGCGAATGGGTTGTAGGCGCTCTCGATGACCGGCAGCAGCGCCAGTTCAAGAGGCATTTTGCGCTCTTCAAGGCGTTCGACGATGTAGTGGATGTAGGGGCCGCCGTTGGTGCTGGCGCTTTCCAGAAAGGAGGGTTTGCTGACAAACCAGAGACGCTGTTGTTCGATTCGAGGATTACTGCCGGTCAAGTCCTGCAGTGCAAATCCATTGCGCATTCGATCCCAGAGATCCTTCGGTACCAGGACCTCTTCCTCGGCGTTTTTCAGCGTTTCGTCGGACAGCCAACGTGGGTCCTTTTGCACGATGCGCTTAGTGGTTTGACCTAATGGAATCGAGTCATCAGGCTGGGGCGTACTTTGGCATCCCACGAGCGCACTCAGCATCGCTGCAGCCACCGGAAGCTTAAATCTGAGTGTCCAGGCCTCCGGTTCGGATGGGGGCTGGTTGCGCTTTAGTGACATTGGACCGGCGGCGTTTTCTGCAAAAAGGCCGCGATTCTAGGGACCGCTTCGTTAAGGGGTCAAGCTAAGGCCTGTTTGCATTGGCGAAAGCGCGAATCAGAACTCATCTTTCCATGCGCGTAATGCGGCGAAGGTTTCCAGCTCACTTCCACAACGTGTGTTTCTCTGCAATTTGATTTGGTCCCGAACCGCAGCAACCTCGGCGCGAAGAAAGGGGTTGGTTTCGCGCTCAAGCGAAAGCAACGAAGGAACGGTGATGCGCGATGACGCGCGGTCGTTCTCCACTTGGCGCAGGCGTGCCGCAATCGCGTGGTTTTGCGGTTCAACCGCGGCAGCGAAGCGTAAATTACTCAGGGTGTACTCATGCGCGCAGTAGACCCGTGTGTTTTCTGGCAACGCATTGAGCTTTTGCAGGGACTCATGCATCTGTTGCGGGCTTCCCTCGAACAGTCTTCCGCACCCCGCCGCAAATAGGGTGTCGCCGGAAAATAGGACGGGTTGCTCGTCGATTAGTCCATAAAACGCGATGTGATCGAGCGTATGCCCGGGAACGGCGATCACCCGGAAAGCCTGACCGAGGACAGTGGCGTCGTCGCCTTCGCGCACATACGTGTCGATCCCCTCGATGTTTTCATTCGCAGGCCCGGTTACGGTCGCGCCGGTAAGGCGCCTGAGTTCGACAACGCCGCCCGTATGATCGCGATGGTGATGGGTCAAAAGGATGTGCTCCAGTTGATAACCCTGGTTTTCGTCCAGCCATTTCCGGACCGGCACTGCGTCACCGGGGTCCACGATCGCGCAGCGACGATGCTCCGGGTCGGTCAGAAGCCAAATGTAGTTATCGGTGAAGGCGGGCAGGGCTTGGATCTGTATCATGGGATCACTCGCGTACAGAATTGATGTCCCATGATAGACCTCCAGGTAGTGCCTGGTTTCCAACGAAATGCGAACTGGCGTACGCACCCTGACTGATGCCATCGTGGGATGACGCGGTTGTTGCTCCAAAACCCTTCGGCGAGAGGAATCGTCCATGACCGAACAAGCGTTTGCCCAGGCCGACCCACAATGGCTCGCACTGACAGAACGCGCACGCGAGTGGTTCGAGGGGCCGCTTGGGCACTTTCTTCTGGAGCAGGAACGGACGGAAGTCGAGCAGGAGCTTGCGCGGTACTTTGGTGGATACATGGTCCACTACGGCCCGGCTGCTGCGGCGCCGCCCCGGGCACCGCAGATTCAGCGTTGCGTCCGGCTTGGTGCGCCGCTACCTGGTGTGGAGATTGCCTGCGAAGAACAAGCCTGGCCGCTCTGCGAGCATGCGGCTGACGTCATCGTCATGCAGCATGGCCTAGACTTTTCACTTTCGCCCCATGCGCTGTTGCGCGAGGCTGCACGCAGCGTGAGGCCGGGTGGGCACCTGTTGATCGTTGGCGTCAATCCGTGGAGCAGCTGGGGCGTTCGGCGCACGTTTTCCAAAGGCATTTATAGGAAGGCTCGCTGTATCTCGGCGAATCGCGTGAGTGACTGGCTCAACTTGCTCGGGTTTGCGCTGGAGCGTCGCCGATACGGCTGTTATCGACCGCCGTTTTCCTCGGAAAAGTGGCAGAACCGGCTGCTTGGTATGGAGAGTTGGGGCGAAACGCTGCAAGGCACGGGCGCAGGCTATTACGTGCTGGTTGCGCGCAAATTGGTGATGGGCCTACGCCCGCTGCGCCCGCAACGCAGAGAAACCATGGGCAAACTGTTACCCTTGCCGGTCGCTAAGGTTAGCCGCAGAGATACCGAGCCGTTCAAATGAGTGATGATGTTGTTGAGATTTATACCGATGGTGCCTGCAAGGGTAACCCAGGCCCTGGCGGATGGGGCGCCTGGCTGCGCTACAAAGGAAGCGAGCGTGAGCTTTGGGGCGGGGAAAATGACACGACCAATAATCGGATGGAGCTGACGGCCGCCATTCGCGCATTGGAAGCGCTTAACCGTTCCTGTCAGGTCCGGCTGATCACTGACTCGGAGTACGTGATGAAGGGTATCGGCGAATGGATGCCCAATTGGAAAAAGCGCGGTTGGAAAACGGCTGCCAAGCAACCCGTCAAAAATGCGGATCTCTGGCAACAGCTCGACGCACAGGTCGGACGCCATCAGGTCGAGTGGCAATGGGTGCGCGGCCATACCGGGCATCCAGGCAATGAACGCGCGGATTTGCTGGCCAATCGTGGCGTTGTCGAGGCACGCCAGAACATCGCCTGACCGACGAGTGCGCAAGGCGCGGCGGATCATTCCGTGGTCGCGTGTTACATTTTTTCAACGTCCGGCGCCAAGGGCGCTCCCTGGTTGGCTTGGGCGGATAAAACAGTAGGTTCGATAAGCGGAATATGAGTGAACAGTTAGCCAACAGATATGTCGTTCTGGACACTGAAACGACCGGTATGCCGGTGACCGATGGGCATCGTGTCATCGAAATCGGTGGCGTCGAGATTATCGGGCGGCGTCTGACGGGACGGCACTTTCATGTCTATCTACAACCGGATCGCGAAATCGACGAAGGTGCCATCGCGGTTCACGGTATTACCAATGATGACCTGATCGGTAAGCCGCGCTTCAAGGATATCGCCGACGAGTTCTTCGATTTCATTGAAGGCGCGCAGCTGGTGATCCATAACGCGGCGTTCGACGTGGGCTTTATCAATGCGGAATTCGCCCAGGCGGGCCAGACCCATCGCGCCGACATCGCGCAACATTGCACGGTGCTCGACTCGCTGGCGATGGCTCGTGAGCGCCATCCAGGGCAGCGAAACAGTCTGGACGCGCTCTGCAAACGTTATGGAATAGACAACTCCGGCCGCGTTTTGCACGGCGCTTTGCTCGACTCGGAGATCCTGGCTGACGTTTACCTGGCCATGACCGGTGGGCAAACGCATTTGTCATTGGCGGGAGAAGGCGCCGACAGCGACGGTTCCGGACGCACTGTCGCCAGTCCTATACGACGACTGCCCGCCGATCGTCCGCGCACCACCGTCATCGTTGCCAATGACGACGAGATGGCCGCGCACAGCGTTCGCCTTGCCGCTATCGAGAAGGCCGCCGGCTCTGTGCTCTGGGCCAAATGGGATGCCGAAGCCTAGGCTTGAAACGGGACTGCGCCGAGATAAATCTGGACGATCGATTCGGCAAGTAGGCGAACCTGCCGAAATCCACGCCCTGTATAGGATTGTCAGCATGTACAAAGACTTGAAGTTTTCAGTACTGATCGTCCATCGGGATATCAAAGCCGACACCGTTGCCGGCGAGCGGGTTAGGGGAATCGCTGAAGAACTCGAGCGCGACGGATTCTCTATCCTGTTGACTGCGAGTTCGGCAGAAGGGCGAATCGTTGCTTCCACTCACCACGGACTTGCCTGCATTCTCGTTGCGGCTGAGGGCGCGGGTGACGACCGCCGGCTGCTGCAGGACATGGTCGAAATCATCCGAAGCGCTCGTGTGCGCGCCCCCCAGGTGCCTATTTTCGCACTGGGTGAACAGGTCACCATCGAAAACGCGCCTGCCGAAGCAATGGCCGATCTCAATCAGCTGCGCGGATTGTTGTACCTGTTCGAAGACACCGTGCCCTTCCTCGCGCGCCAGGTGTCCCGTGCAGCCCGAAACTACCTCGCGGGCCTTCTGCCTCCGTTCTTCAAGGCGCTGGTCGAGCATACGTCGCAATCCAATTATTCGTGGCATACGCCGGGGCATGGCGGGGGTGTCGCGTTTCGTAAGAGTCCGGTAGGACAAGCCTTCCACCAGTTCTTCGGTGAGAACACGTTGCGCTCGGACCTTTCGGTGTCGGTACCCGAGCTGGGCTCACTGCTGGATCACACGGGCCCACTGGCTGAGTCGGAAGCGCGCGCAGCCCGTAACTTCGGCGCGGACCACACGTTCTTTGTAATCAACGGCACCTCGACAGCGAACAAAATCGTTTGGCACAGCATGGTTGCCCGCAATGACTTGGTGTTGGTGGATCGCAACTGTCACAAGTCTATCTTGCACGCGATCATCATGACTGGGGCCATCCCGCTGTATCTGCTACCGGAGCGCAATGCCCTCGGAATCATCGGGCCGATTCCGCTCGCCGAATTCAGTCGGGCGTCCATTGAGGCCAAGATAGCGGCCAGCCCGCTTGCGCGCGGTCGTGCGCCCAAGATCAAACTGGCCGTGGTAACCAACTCCACCTATGACGGGCTGTGCTACAACGCTGAACTCATTCGGCGCGAGCTTTCCGGTACGGTCGAGGTCCTGCACTTCGATGAGGCGTGGTACGCCTACGCGGCTTTTCATGCGTTCTACGCGGGTCGCTTCGGCATGGGGCCGACGTCCGTGGAGAATGCACCACTGACGTTCTCGACACATTCGACGCATAAACTCCTCGCCGCCTTCAGTCAGGCGTCGATGATCCATGTGCAGGATGGCGGGGTGAGGGCGCTCGATCGTGACCGATTCAACGAAGCGTTCATGATGCATACCTCGACTTCGCCCCAATACAGCATCCTGGCCTCGCTGGATGTAGCGTCGGCGATGATGGAAGGGCCCGCTGGACGCTCGCTCATCCAAGAAACGTTCGACGAGGCGCTGAGTTTCCGCCGGGCACTGGCGAACCTTGGAAGCAGCTTCGCAGCCGATGACTGGTGGTTCTCGATCTGGCAACCCGCCGACGTGAATGGCGCTGATGAAGTGGCGACTGCGGACTGGGTGCTCGCGCCGGATGCTGATTGGCACGGCTTTTCCGACGTCACCGAAGACTACGCGCTACTGGACCCGATCAAGGTAACACTGGCAATGCCGGGCCTAACCGCGCGAGGTCGGCTCGACGACCGCGGTATTCCGGCCGCAGTCGTCAGCAAGTTTCTGTGGGAACGCGGCTTGGTGGTCGAGAAAACTGGGCTGTATTCGTTTCTCGTGTTGTTCTCGATGGGTATCACCAAGGGCAAGTGGAGCACGCTGCTGACCGAACTGCTCGAGTTCAAGCGCAGCTATGACAGCAATGCGCTGCTGACGGACGTATTGCCCTCGGTCGCGCGTATCGGTGCGGGCCGCTACGACACGCTTGGCCTACGCGATCTGTGCGATCGGCTGCACGATTTCTACCGGGAGAACGGGACCGCGAAGGTCATGAAACGCATGTACACCGCACTCCCCGAGATCGCCATGACACCTGCTGATGCGTACGACAAGCTCGTTAAGGGTGAAGTAGAGGCCGTCCCTGTCGAAGCGCTGCAAGGCCGGGTCGCCGCAGTCATGCTTGTGCCTTATCCGCCCGGTATACCGCTGATCATGCCGGGGGAGCGTTTTACCGACGCGACTCAGTCGATCATCGACTATCTAGCGTTCGCCGAGCATTTCGACGAACGTTTCCCAGGCTTCGATGCCGACGTGCACGGGCTGGAAATAACCTCGGACGGTGACCGAAGGGTCAATACTGTCGATTGCGTCATTGAGTGATAGGCGGCACGTCTCAGAGCATTAGATGCATTTCGCATCCGTTGCGCTGTTGCTATAGTCATCGACCGTGAGATGCCGTTCACTTCTTCGGGCCGCTTGCGCCGAGCGGTTCGCTGTTTCTGTATTCATCGACAGACACGCCGTCTCTTTTATCTCGAGTCGTGGAGATCCGACTCGTTGTCGTGCTGAAAGGAGTTAGCTGACATGATGGGCTCGCCTATCGAACTGGTACGCCAAGGCTTATACGAAACCATCGCTCAGACTGAAAACAGTCTGGAGCGCTTCATCCTCGACCGAGAGGATGGGCTTCCGCTGCAGGAAGCCATCGATGGCTTGCAACAGATTCGCGGCATCCTGGACGTCATTGAGTTGGCAAGCGCGCAATTGCTGGTGCAGGAAATGATGCGCCTCGCAATGGGGATTCCGGCAGGCGCTGGAGAAGACCGTAATGAGCAGCTTGCGGCCCTTGGCGCGGGGCTGCACATCCTACGCCGCCACCTTGAAAGCCTCGACTCGCGTTATACCAGTGCCCCGGAGTTGCTTCTGCCGGCCATCAATAACGTTCGGACGTCCGGCGGCATGACGCCACTTCCAGAGAGTTTTTTCTTTAGCGTGCCGATGGATAAGAGCCGACCCA
Source organism: Pseudomonas matsuisoli (assembly GCF_014647635.1). Classification (GTDB taxonomy): domain Bacteria; phylum Pseudomonadota; class Gammaproteobacteria; order Pseudomonadales; family Pseudomonadaceae; genus Pseudomonas_P; species Pseudomonas_P matsuisoli. Next base: position 622,280 of record NZ_BMPO01000002.1, on the reverse strand, counting down.
GCGCGCTCGCGAAAGCCGTGAGTCCAGATGCGTATAAGGATCTGCCTCGTCTACGGCACATGTATCAGATCGGGCTTCTCGGCGTCTGTCGCAGCGAAGATACCCAAGCAAGCCTCCAGCTAATGGAACGCGCCCTGGTACGGCTGCAAGACAGTTTTGAATCAGAGCCTGCGGTTCGCTTGTGCTGGATTGCCGCGGCGGCGCTCGAATCGCTACGCGAAGGTAAATTGCTCTCCCGCACCACGCGCAAGATGATGCTTGCGCAAGTCGACCGGCAAGTTCGCGCCTGTATTGGTAACAGTGCTCATGAGGCTCCCGGCGGATTATTGAAAGACTTGCTATACCTCGTTGCACTGTCCGATGCGTCAGGCCCACGCAGCGTCGAGCTACGCGACGTCTTCAAACTGCCTGCCTTGCCCTTTAGTGACCACGAGCTCGAAGCGGAATATGCCCGGCTCGCCGAGCCCGGGCAGGAGGTGATGCGTAGCCTTGCCTCGGCGATCGGCGAAGAAGTTTCCGGGATCAAAGACCTTTTGGACCTGATCGAGCGGGGCGTGGCCGACGCTGAAGGGCTTACTGAACTCGTGACCCGCGTTACTCGCTTGGCGAAAACGCTGGAGATGGTCGATCTTCGTAGTGAATCAGAATCGTTGATGACACGTGTACATGCGTTGATGCCCGATAACGAGACAATCATGGCGCCAAACGCGCCTGCAGACCTTGCGCATGCGTTACTGGATATCGAGGGGCAGATTTCTCGCATGGAGCGCGAAAATATCTCGTCTTCATCGCTTGAAGCTGCCGACGCGTTGCTTTCGAATCAACTCGTTACCGCTCGGGAGTCGGTTTTAAGCGAGGCGCTCAATGGTCTGGCGCGCACGCGGAGTGCTATCAGTACCTTTATGGATACCCAAGGTGATCAGCAGTATTTGACTGGCGTTCCAGAAACGCTGCAGGCGGTACGCGGTGGATTTTGGTTTTTGGGCGAGCAACGTGCGGCAGAGTTGGTTTCTTCATGCGAAGACTTCATCCGGACTCGCATGCTCGAAGGGCATAGCCTTCCCGCGGTCCGGACGATGGAAGCACTGGCTGATGCGCTCACGAGTCTTGAATACTTTCTTGAGTCAGGCAGTCATGGTCGCCAATTGAGGCCACGAATCCTTGATCTGGCGGCTGAGAGCGTTCAGACCTTGTACGAGGAGGCAGCTGCGGCTTGAAGCTCAACGTGTGGAAACCCGCTTGGTTGGACTCTGAAACGCCGGGTGGGAAAGCCTTGGTTCACAGCCCGGAGGGGTTTCTCGTTGGGTCGGAAGGCGTGCTATTCGACCGGGCATGGCTGTCTACGCTGGATTTGCCTCGAGCAGAGCTGCAAGGGATTGGTACGTACGATGGCATAGATATCTTCGTCTATGAACTAGATAGCGCGGTCGTTATCAGCGATACCGAGTGGTCGCCGCTTAGGCCACTGATGATGAACGCGGTAGATGGACATGCTTATCGAATGTTGGTCTATGCGGCTCAAATCGCGACGTGGATGCGTCATCATCGCTTTTGTGGGCACTGCGGCACAGCAACGTTGGGCATTAACGGCGAGCGGGCGAGGGGATGTCCAGCCTGTGGCTTGCGGCAATATCCACGCATATCGCCCAGCATGATCGTTCTCGTGACACGTGGCGATGACGTCTTGCTCGCTCGGTCGCCACGCTTTTTACCAGGGGTCTACAGCACGCTTGCAGGTTTCGTCGAGCCAGGCGAAACCATCGAGGAGTGCGTACATCGCGAGGTTTCCGAAGAGGTCGGTGTTCAGGTGCGAAACCTGAAATACCTCGCGAGCCAGAGTTGGCCCTTTCCTCATTCGCTGATGCTTGGCTTCCACGCGGAATACGAAGGCGGGGATATCGTCTTACAGCCGGAGGAAATCGAGGATGCGCAGTGGTTCTCGCTGCGTGACTTGCCACAACTGCCCGGACCGATGAGCATTTCCCGCTACCTCATCGACACCTATCGGGCTGGTCGCATGGGCGAGGAAAAGCCATCGTTGCCGCGTTAAACGATGCGCCGATCGAGTAGAACGACCCGTTCGATCGACGCCAAACAACGTGCAAAACAACTGCCGACGCTCACGCAATTGGGAAAGCGCCGGGGGACCGCTTTTAGAGGCGCTATACGTTGCCGTCTTAGCGTGGGAATAGCTCACCCAGCTTCATAGCCAGCATCATGTCACCTTCCGTGCGCAACCGGCCGCTCATGAAGGCCTGCATACCGTCGGTTTCGCCACTGACGATGCCACGAAGCGTCTCGGTATCCATGATCAAGGTGACGTTAGGATCCGCAGCGTCGCCTTCGACCAGATCACACGTGCTGTCTTTGACGGCGAGGTAGTAGTTCTCGCCATCTTCGAGATTGAACTGGAAAATCAGGTCAAGGCCCGCTGCGGCACTTGGATTGAAGCGCGATTGCAGTTTTTGAGTGACTTCAGCGACAGTGCTCACATTGATCTCCTTGATAGCGAAGGGTTCGGCCAAGCCGAACATCGAGCGAGCGTAGGGTGGACGCAGGCGCCGTGTCAATGTGCGTTCATACGTTTGTTTGAAAGGGCGAACCGGTACGTCGAGCCCGCCACGCTGGCTGCCTTGAAGACGCCCCGGTATGCTGCTTGCGGTACCAGACACCAGATCGAACTAGCCTAAGGGGTCATACGTGGAGTTTCTAGCGGAATATGCCGGCTTTCTAGCCCGCACAGTCACGATCGTCGTGGCGATTCTGATTATCGTGGCAGTCATCGCTGCGCTACGCGGTCGGGGACGTCGCGCGTCGGGCGGCCACCTTGATGTACTCAAGCTCAATGACTTTTACAAAGACCTCCGCCACCGCCTGGAACAGACCCTTCTGGACAAAGACAAGCTGAAGGCCCTGCGCAAAGCGGAAACGAAAGCCGCCAAACAGGCGAAGAAGGAAGACGCCAAGCCGCGGGTGTTCGTGCTTGATTTCGATGGCGATATCAAAGCGTCAGCGACTGAGCACCTCCGACACGAAATCACGGCTTTGCTCGAACTCGCGACACCGCGTGATGAGGTGGTCGTACGCCTAGAAAGCGGTGGTGGCATGGTCCATAGCTACGGCTTGGCGGCGTCCCAATTGGCGCGCATACGCAAGGCCGGCATTCCCCTCACCGTATGCGTCGATAAGGTCGCCGCCAGCGGTGGATACATGATGGCTTGTATCGGCAATAAGATTCTGAGCGCGCCATTTGCCATCCTTGGCTCGATCGGTGTCGTGGCGCAGTTACCAAACGTGCACCGTCTGCTCAAGAAGCATGACGTCGATTTCGAAGTGCTAACCGCGGGTGAATACAAGCGCACGCTTACAGTTTTCGGTGAAAACACCGAGAAAGGCCGAGAGAAATTTCAGGAAGATCTGGAGTCTACTCATGAGTTGTTCAAGAACTTCGTGGCGGGCTACCGCCCGCAGTTGTCGATTGATGACGTCGCAACGGGTGAAGTGTGGCTAGGCCAGGCTGCGCTTGGTAAGCAATTGGTGGACGAATTACGGACGAGTGACGAATATCTTGCGGAGCGCGCTGGGGACGCCGAACTGTTCCAGTTGCGCTATGTCGAGAAGAAGAGTCTGCCAGAGCGTTTCGGCGTTGCCGCTAGCGGGGTGCTGGACCGTACGCTGCTGACATGGTTGAGCCGTTTTCACCAACAGCGTTTTTGGTAAGGAGGTTTCATGGCGCAGTCGTTCAAAGCGTTTCGCGTGACCGAGGGCGCACACGACACCTTCGACCAAGGCATCGTCGAACGGAGGGTGGATGATCTTCCACCCAACGATCTCCTCATCCGTGTGCAGTATTCCTCGCTTAATTACAAAGATGCCTTGTCGGCTACCGGAAACAAGGGTGTTACGCGTCATTATCCCCACACGCCGGGGATCGACGCCGCCGGCGTAGTGGAGCAGGCGAACGGCGGCGATTTCGCACCCGGCGACGAGGTGATCGTCACCGGTTACGATTTGGGGATGGATACACCCGGCGGTTTCGGCCAGTACATTCGCATCCCATCTTCTTGGGCGATCAAGCGACCAAAGGGCTTATCGCTGCGGGAGGCCATGATTCTCGGAACGGCCGGACTGACAGCTGCCTTATGTGTCGACAAGCTCGAACACATGGGTATCGATCCGCACGCTGGGCCTGTTCTTGTCACAGGCGCGTCTGGAGGCGTCGGTACGGTCGCTGTCGCGTTACTTGCTCGCCTGGGGTACACCGTAGCGGCGTCCACCGGCAAGCAGGAGCAAGCCGCGTTTTTGCACACGCTCGGCGCGCGTCAGATACTCGATCGTGCCACGGCGGAAGATGGCAAAGGTAAGCCGCTCCTCAACGAGTATTGGGCGGGCGCAATCGATACCGTCGGTGGCGATATCCTATTCAACGTCGTGAAGTCCCTGCAGCATGGCGCCAGCGTTGCGTGCTGTGGCCTGACGGCGGGGGCCAAGTTTGAAGCCAGCGTGTTGCCGTTCATTCTTCGCGGTGTAAACCTGTTGGGTGTGGATTCGGTCGAGTTGCCCTTGGTCGCGAAGGCGTCCATGTGGGACAAGCTTTCCCTGCAATGGAAGCTCGACAACCTGGAGACGCTGGCCACGGAAATTACGCTGCCAGAATTGCCAGGTGCGATCAGTCATATGTTGGCGGGACGCCAGGTCGGGCGCGTCTTAGTCAACCTTTCCTAAGTCGAGACTACAGAAGCAGAATCCCGCCATTGCGGCGGGATCCAATAGACTCTGACATCAGGCGTTTCGACGCCTGAAAAGTGGAAGCGGTTGGTCCGCTGCAGCCTGATAGGAGTCGGAGAAATCCTGCAGGCTTTGCAAGGCATCGTAGGGATCACGGTCGGGTCGGACGGCATAGGCATCGAAACCGCAGCGCTTCATGAAAAACAGCTGGTCTCGCAGAACGTCCCCAATCGCACGGACTTCGCCTTTATAGCCATAGCGCTCGCGCAGGAGTCGCGCAGTCGAAAAGTGCCGACCATCCGTGAATACCGGAAAATTCAACGCGATCACCTGAAAGCGATCCAGCTGCTCAGCAATCTCTTCGATTTCTTCGCCCGCATCCAGCCAAACGCCCAGCCCACCGTCGCGTGCCCTTAGTGCATGCCCGTGTTCCAGCCATAGCGATAGCGGAACGATGACGTCGTCACTGTTGGACAGGGTCGCCAGGTCGGCGTCCTTAGGGAGCAGGTGCCAGCTCTCATCGACGACCTGATCGTTCTTAATGATTCGCTGCATAAACGCGCTCCTTGAATGGATCGATGCCGATACGGCGGAAGGTATCGATGAAGCGTTCTTCCTCGGTACGGCGTTCGACGTACACATCGATGACCTTACCAATGACGTCCGGCATATCGTCCTGCGCGAACGATGGGCCGAGGATCTGGCCAAGCGATGCGTCACGTGCGGAGCTGCCGCCCAGGGACACCTGGTAGAACTCCTGACCCTTCTTGTCCACACCCAGAATGCCGATGTGCCCGACATGGTGGTGGCCACAGGCGTTCATGCATCCAGAGATGTTCAGGTCGATGTCACCGAGATCGAACAGGTAATCCAGGTTATCGAAACGGCGCTGTATGGATTCAGCGACCGGGATCGACTTGGCATTAGCCAACGAGCAGAAGTCGCCACCTGGGCAGCAGATCATGTCGGTCAACAGGCCGATGTTTGGAGAAGCGAAGCCGTTCTCGCGCAGCTCGTTCCACAGGTCGAATAGCGATTGCTGTTCCACGTCAGCGAGAATGATGTTCTGGTTATGACTGTTGCGCACTTCACCGAAGCTATAGCGGTCGGCGAGATCGGCGATGACATCCAGCTGTTTGTCGGTGACGTCTCCTGGGGCGACGCCTGTGGGCTTCAGCGACAAGGTGACCGCCGCGTAGCCAGGCTTCTTGTGCAGCACGACGTTGCGTGAGCGCCAGCGCGCGAAACCCGGGTGCTCGCGATCGAGCCCCTCCAGGCGTTCATTTTCGTCAACTAGCGCACGGTAGTCTGGATCCACGAAGAACTGCGCCACGCGCTGGACCTCGGCATCGTCCAGCGTCGTTGGGCCGTCTTTCAGATGGGTCCACTCCGCGTCCACGCGTTCCGCGAACACCTCAGGGGTCAGTGCCTTGACCAGAATCTTGATGCGCGCCTTGAACTTGTTGTCCCGTCGACCATAGCGGTTGTAAACCCGAATGATCGCTTCGAGATAGCTCAACAGGTGCTGCCAGGGCAGGAACTCATTGATGAAGCTGCCGACGATCGGCGTTCGCCCCAACCCCCCACCTACGGACACCCGGAAGCCCAATTCGCCGGCAGCGTTCTTCACCGCTTCCAGCCCGATGTCATGGACCTCGATCGCGGCACGGTCTTGCGCGGCGCCATTGACCGCGATCTTGAACTTGCGGGGAAGGTGGGCGAATTCCGGATGGAACGTGGACCACTGCCGAATCAGCTCGCACCACGGTCGCGGATCGATCACCTCATCGCGCGCAACGCCGGCGAACTGATCGGTCGTCGTGTTGCGGATACAGTTGCCGCTGGTCTGAATCGCGTGCATTTGCACCGTCGCAAGCTCAGCGAGAATATCCGGAACGTCTTCAAGATCCGGCCAGTTGAGCTGGACGTTTTGCCGGGTGCTGATGTGCGCGTAACCCTTATCGTAATCGCGCGCGATCTGCGCGAGCTTGCGAACCTGGCGCGACGAAAGCAGGCCGTACGGAACGGCAATTCGCAGCATAGGTGCGTAGCGTTGGATATAAAGTCCATTCTGCAATCGCAGCGGGCGGAATTCTTCGTCAGACAGTTCGCCTGCAAGGTAGCGGCGTGTCTGATCTCTGAACTGTTTGACGCGATCCTCGACGATGCGCTGATCGTATGAGTCGTAAACGTACATTGGGTGATCCTGTCAGTCAGGCGGTTACTGCCATGCGCCCACGGTTTGCGCATGCGAGGCATGTATTTATTGTGCGAGTTCTACGACTCGATCCACGAATCCGAACATACCCGGAAGGGTGTCGAAACATAGCAGTTCGGCTTTATGAGGAGAAGTGAAGAATAAATATATGGTCATCAGGATTGCTAATAAGGAAAGTGCAATTTCGGGCACAAAAAAGCCGGATGCAAGTGTCCGGCTTTTTCGAATGCCTCGGCGGCTCAGGTACGCAGTATCTGGTCCACCGAACTCTTCTTCACCCGCATGGCGCTGTAGACATGCCAGAGGATGAAGGCTACTGCCAATCCGAGGAACACCGCAGCGATGGGGTTCTGAAGGAACGCGAAGAAGTTGCCGTTCGACAGCATCAGACCGCGCCGCAAGTTGGTTTCCGCCATTGGCCCAAGAATGAAGCCGATGATGAACGGCGCCGGTGGTATTCCCGCTTTCACGAAGCCATAGCCCAGCAGACCGAACAGCAGGATCGACCAGACATCGAAGATGCGGCTCGACAAGCCAAAGGCGCCGACGACGCAAAGGACCAGAATGATCGGTAGCAAGATATGCTTCGGCACGTCCAGGAGCTTGATGAAGATCCGCAGGCCGTAGAACTCCATGAACAGCATCATGAATGTCGCGACGATGAGCGCAGCGAAAATGGTGTACACCAACGGGCCCTGGCTGATGAACAGCAGCGGGCCCGGTTGGATGCCATGGATTAGGAACCCACCGAGCATGATCGCTGTGACGGTGTCGCCGGGAATTCCGAGGGTCATAAGCGGAAGCATCGCGCCGCCGATACCTGCGTTGTTCGCGGTCTCGCTGGCTACGACGCCGCCAATGTTGCCTTTACCGTAGGTCTCTGGGTTCTTCGCACGCTTCTTCGAGATGATATAGGAAACGATATTCGAGGTGCCTGCCCCAATGCCAGGCAGAATGCCGATGCCGAGCCCGATGAAGCCTGAGCGAGTTGCATTCGGAATTTGCTCGCGAAACTCCTTCATCGAAAAGCCAAAGCCTTTGATGTTTTTCATGCTGACCGACCGCGCTTTGCCCTGGCTCGCCGTCCGACCGGTTTCGGCAACCTTGATAATTTCCGCTACGGCGAACATCCCGATCATCACCGTCAACATGGCAAAGCCGCCGTTGAGCTCGGCAAAATCGAAGGTGAATCGTCTGATGGCATCGACAGGGGCGATACCCACGGTCGATACGGCAAAGCCAAGCGCGCCCGCGAACAACCCTTTCACCATTGAGCCGGTGGAAAGTGTCGCTATCAACGTGAGAGAGAAGACCGCAATAGCGAAATATTCATGTGGACCGAAACGCAACGCGACTTTCGCAAGCTGAGGAGCGAGGAACATGAGTGCCGCGATACTGAAGATCGTACCCAAGAATGAGAAAACGATGCCGATACCGAGAGCCTTGACGCCGTGCCCTTGTTCCATCAGCGGACCGCCGTCGAACACGGTAGCGATGGAGGAGGGTGTCCCTGGAATCTTGAGCAAAATGGCTGATATCAAACCGCCGGAGGTTGCGCCAATAAAAAGCGCCACCAGCAGCGACAGGCCCGCCTGAGGTCCCATCGTGAAGGTAAGCGGCAAGCACAGCGCGACCGCCATGGTCGCCGAAAGCCCCGGCACCGCACCGAACACGATACCGACAGCTACCCCTATGGCCATAAGGATAAGAATCTGAGCCGAGAATACGGCTCCGAAACCAGCCGCAAGTAGATCTAACATGAGGATGGCTCCTAGAAATTCAGCAGGCCGGACGGCAGCAAGAGGTCGAAGGCTTCCCGAAACAAGAAGTAAATGACGACCGATGTAGCGACGGCGATTGCGGCATAAGCGATGTGGTTAGCCTTTTGTGTCACTGGCGTGAGCACGAGGAACTGCAGGTACAGGTACACCACGGTCATGATCAGAAAGCCCACGTGTTGCAGCAAAGCGACGTAGCCTGCAATCAGGGCGAGGGTCACGATGACCGTTTTTACGCTGATGGTTTCAGGTGCGCCTTCACCTTCTTCGCTGGTGCCTTCCACGGCTTGAGGTGCCTTGAACACCGTTACCAGATGGAGCAGGCCGAGGACGCACAGGGTCGTGGCCAGCAGATAAGGTACGAAGGTCGCGTCGATCCCATCGTGGCTCGGTAGCCGTGCGGTGAGAACCAGGTAAACGACCCCGACGGCGAGCATGACAGCGCCGATGATCAACTCTTTCTTTTTGTTTGCAGCCATCTAGCACCTCTACGGATAGCACGCATCAAATGGCCGCCCCGAAAGGCGGCCATTCCAATCACTTCGATTGACGCAGTTCGTCTTTGAATTGCATGAACTCTTCGCGGGTTTTTGCAAGCACCGCTTTCGCGTCCTCGGTGCCGTAATAGGCAACAGGCTGCTTGAATTTCTTCAGCTCTTCGGCGTACTCAGGCTTTTCCGAGATCTGCTTCATCACGTCAGCCATTTTCGCGATGATTGCGGGATCGGTACCCTTTGGAAACGCAACGACATAAGGCTTGTCGATCACGAAGTCGACGCCTTGCTCCTTGAAGGTCTTCACGTCACCCAGCAGCGGGTTGCGCTCTGCGTTGGGCTGGCCGATAGCGACCATCTGGCCGCCATTTACGTAATCTTGAACGGAGCCGTAGCTGATCGCACCCAGGCCAATACGGCCGCCGAGCAGGGCAACGACTTTCTCGGAAACGGTGCCCGCGTCGACCATTTTGAGTTTGACGCCTGCGAGCTTCTCGAACATCAGGCCCTGAATGTGGGAAAAGCTGCCCATCTCGGTGCCGTAGACCACCGCTTTGGGATCTGCTTTAACCTTCTCGACCAGTTCCTTCACATCATTTACGCCAGCATCTTTGGACGCAACGAAGATCGCGCCTTTGTCCACCCCTGCGATACAGGCGATATCGAACGTCTCGTAGCTATCGGGTGATAGGCCGGCCACCTCGTTGACGATGAGCTGCCCAGGGTGAGTGAAAAGGATGGTGTTGCCGTCCGCAGCAGCGCCTTTCACTTGTTCGGCTGCAAGCGTGCCGCCACCGCCGGCGACGTTGGTGACGACCATATTCTTGCCGGTGATTTCATTGAAGTATTTCGCCATCAACCGCGCATTGAAGTCGGTATCACCACCAGGGTTGGCAATAACGACGACTTGAACGGGCCGAGTCGGCCACTTCACGTCATCGGCTGCCATCACGCTGGAATGCATGCCTATGGTTCCAAACGCCGTCATAGCGGACAGCAAAGTGGCTCGGATCATTTTTTTCATTGGTGTACTCCGATGGTGAAGAAACGGCCTAGGCCGTAGGGGAAAATGCGGCACGCAGACATCACTCGATAACACGATGGGTCAACGAGAAGATCATGCTCATGAGAAGTTGCGCTAGACGGAAACGGGAACGCAGGCGGGACGAGAGCCGCTGTGCGGTGGCGGTGGCGGTGGGATAGCCGAGGGCAGGTCATTGCTTGTGTCCCGTTGTATTTTTTATGGGATAGACATCCGTCAAGCGATGCGAAGGATGTTGTCATACGACTTAGGCCATTTTGATACCAATTGGCGCCGTGCTGTCAATGTGATTTACACGAAATGGCTCAAAAAGGGCCCGTCTTGATTGCGATTCGGCTGCTGACAACTACAGAGATACGATGACGTACCAGATCGCATAAGTTATTGTCCGGCACATAAAAACAAATTTCTACGCAGGAGCGCCCGCATGCATGACGAAACGTTACTGGATCGTATAGTCGGAATCGTCGGCCCGAACGGAGTTGTCAGAGAGGCCGACAAAAGTGCATACGAATCGGATTGGCGAGGCGCTTATAACGGTGTCGCCAGGTTCGTCGTGAGACCTGCTAATACAGCGGAGGTGTCCCAGGTAGTGACGCTATGCAGCGAAGCGGGTATCGCTATCGTTCCTCAGGGCGGTAATACCGGTTTATGCGGTGGCGCGGTGCCGGACGATTCCGCCTCGCAGATCGTACTGTCCCTCACGCGTATGAATCGAGTGCGCGCCGTTGATCCTGACAACGACACGATCACGGTGGAAGCAGGCGTGATCCTGAAACACTTGCAGGATTTAGCAGAGGAAGCCGGGCGATTCTTTCCGCTGTCACTCGGCGCGGAAGGCAGTTGCACCATCGGCGGCAACCTTGCCACTAATGCAGGGGGAACCGCCGTATTGCGTTATGGGAATATGCGGGAACTGACGCTAGGCATTGAGGCGGTCCTCCCCGATGGAACGGTGTGGCATGGCTTGAGAGCGCTGCGAAAGGACAACACCGGGTACGATCTCAAGCAGCTTTTTATTGGAGCTGAAGGCACACTCGGCGTCATTACCGCCGCGGTGCTGCGAATGTTTCCTCGCCCGAAATCAATCGCGACCGCTTGGGTAGCGCTTTCCGAGACATCCGCCGCTATTCGATTGATTCGCCGTATCCAGTCGCTATGTGGTGATCGGCTGACTGGGTTTGAGTTGATGTCTGCGCAAAGCGTCGAATTCGTCACCCGTCATCTCCCAGGGTGCAAAAATCCACTCGAACATGCCGCGCCCTGGTATGCCCTTATCGAACTCAGTGACACGCAAACCGAGGCGAGGCTGGGCGACTTACTCGAAGAGGGGCTGGCTGGCGCATTCGACGCAGGTGACGTGCAGGACGCTGTCGTCGCCAATAGCGAAACTCAAGTCGAAGCGCTGTGGGCACTGCGTGAAGGTATCTCCGAGGCGCAGAACCACGAGGGTCCAAGCCTGAAGCACGACATCAGTATCGCGGTCAGCCAGATTCCTGCCTTCATCGAGAAAGCCGATGCGCGCCTGAACGCACTGCTTCCAAAGGTGAGGTTGGTGACGTACGGGCACGTAGGAGACGGCAACCTGCACTACAACGTGAGCAAGCCTGTCGATGTGACGGCGGAGGCGTTCAAGGAGCACGCTTCAGCGATCACCGATGCCATCTATGAAGTGACGGCATCGTTCGATGGCAGTATCAGTGCCGAACATGGGATCGGTATCGCCAAGCGCGAGGCCGCTAAGCGGCACAAGGACCCCATCGAGCTAGGCATCATGCGCGCGCTGAAAAATACACTCGACCCGAAAGGCCTGATGAATCCAGGCAAGATGCTATGAATGCCATGAACACGAGCGCCACTACGGACGGCTAACCGATGTCTTGATCCGCCGGGGCAGGGGCGCCTGGCCGTTCACTCGCGACTACCGCATCGAGCGCCATGCGGGTGTCTTCAAGCTGTACCAGGGAGGCCTGGTGCGCCGCCAGCGCATCGCGATGCTTGATGGCGGTCAGGATCGCTTTATGCCGTGGCAAGGTTAGCGCCTGTAGGTTCGGTCGATTGCTGGAAAAACGAATCGATTCGCGAAGGGCGATCGACAACATGTTGCTGAGATAGACGAGCAGGTCGTTGTGTGTGGCCTCCGCCACGCTGCGGTGAAAATCTAGGTCTGGCTGGAGCATCTCCTCTCTTGTCGTCGCTAACTCCATGCGTCGGTAAGCGTCTTCGATTGCGGCGATATCGTCTGGATTGGCGGTGGTGGCGGCCAGTGAGCACACGGACGGCTCGATGATGCGGCGGACACCGACGAGGGTGCTGAAGAATTCGCTGTGGGGCGTGCTTTCGACGAGCCAATAAAGCACGTCCGGATCAAGCAGGTGCCAATCCTTACGGGGCCGTACAAGCGTGCCTACCCGCGGCTTCGACACCGCCAGCCCCTTGGCGACCAGCACGCGGATGGCCTCCCGTACCACAGGGCGACTGACGCCGTATTGCTCGCAAAGCTCGGCTTCGAGGGGCACCTTCTCATCGGGTTTCAACTCGCCAGAAACGATGCGTTTACCCAACTCCTGGACGATATTGGCGTGGCGGCTCTTGCGGGGCTGGGGTCGCTTGTAGTCCATGGGGCCAGTTCGATTCGAGAAAGTAAGCGATCATAACATCCGATGTCGCAGGCCTCGGTGGCGCTTCAAGAGAACAATCGCTTTAGCATGCGGGATATCGAAATGGGCGCTTATTCGGACTTGATATCCCGCAGTGCAGCGAAGGTATGCGCGTCAGTGGGAATGTCGAGGCACCTCCGATCCACGGCAGCCGACCAGGAAATCGAAATCGCAGCCTTCGTCGGCCTGTAGCACATGGTCGATATACAACCGTCGATAGCCGCCATCCCAGGCAAGTGCCTCAGGCGCGGGAATGTCCTGCAGGCGCGCAGCCAACTCCTCGGCGCTCACTTCCAGATTCAGTACGCCGGCATAGGCATCGAGTTCGATGATGTCGCCATTGCGGACCGCAGCCAGCGGGCCGCCCGCCGCGGCTTCAGGGGCAACGTGCAACACGACCGTTCCGTAAGCGGTGCCGCTCATACGTGCGTCGGAAATACGCACCATGTCAGTAATGCCCTTGGCCAGGAGCTTCGGTGGCAGGCCCATGTTGCCGACCTCGGCCATGCCCGGGTAGCCCTTCGGTCCTGCATTCTTCAAGACGAGTACGCAGGTCTCGTCGACATCCAGTTCCGGGTCGGCGATACGCGCTTTGTAGTCGTCGAAATTTTCGAACACCACCGCGCGTCCGCGATGACGCATGAGCTCGGCCGTCGCCGCAGAGGGCTTCAAGACAGCGCCTTTCGGCGCAAGATTGCCGCGTAGCACACAGATGCCACCGTCGTCGCGAATGGGGTTATCGAGTGTCCGAATCACCTCGTCCTTGCCGTAGATGGGGGCGCTGGCGCAGTTCTCCCACAGCGTTCGGCCATTGACCGTCAGCGCTTCGGGGTGCGGCAACAATCCACCCTCGCCAAGCCGACGTATGACCGCGGGTAAGCCGCCATCGTAGTAGAACTCTTCCATCAGGAAGCGCCCGGACGGTTGCAGGTCGACGATAGTGGGCGTGCCGCGACCTACACGCGTCCAGTCTTCCAGGTTCAGGTCCACGCCAATGCGGCCCGCGATGGCTTTCAGGTGGATCACGGCATTGGTCGACCCGCCTATCGCTGCATTCACTTTGATCGCGTTCTCGAACGCTTCTCGAGTGAGAACCTTCGATAAACGCAGATCCTCGTGGGCCATCTCGACGATACGCATGCCGGACAAGTGCGCCAGGACGTAACGCCGCGCATCCACTGCTGGAATTGCGGCGTTATGGGGGAGGGAGGTACCCAGCGCCTCGGCCATGCACGCCATGGTCGAGGCCGTGCCCATGGTGTTGCAGGTACCGGCTGAACGTGACATTCCGGCCTCGGCAGAGAGGAATTCGTCCAGGTCGATCAAGCCACCTTTGTAGGCCTCGTGCATTTGCCAAACGATCGTTCCGGCACCGATATCCCGCCCGCGATGTTTGCCATTCAACATCGGGCCACCGGTGACCACGATCGCGGGGACATCGCAACTAGCAGCGCCCATGAGCAGTGCTGGCGTGGTCTTGTCGCAGCCGGTGAGAAGCACCACGGCGTCCACCGGATTGCCGCGGATGGCTTCCTCTACATCCATGCTGGCGAGATTGCGTGTCAGCATCGCGGTAGGGCGCAGATTGGATTCTCCATTGGAGAAGACGGGAAACTCGACCGGATAGCCTCCAGCCTCAAGCACGCCTTTCTTCACATGCTCGGCGATCTTGCGAAAGTGGGCATTGCAGGGGGTTAGCTCGGACCAGGTATTGCAAATACCGATGATCGGCTTGCCTTGGAATTCATGGTCAGGAATGCCCTGATTTTTCATCCAGCTCCGGTACATGAAGCCGTTCTTGTCTGTGGTGCCAAACCACGCCGCAGAGCGGAAGGGACGCTTTTGCTGGGTCATAACGAACTCGCTTCTTGTATTACTAATTTGAGTTTGTAGCGCGAATGTACGCTTTGAAATTGTCTTTTAGAAGGGTTGTTGCTTAAAAAGTATTACTTTAAAGTCCGCCCAAGTTGGCTTACCGCCATCAGTTGTTCGGTCCAAACAAAAACAATGGAGACCCGCAACATGACCTCCGAAGCGCAGCTGATCCGCCGGATCACGCTCAAGCTCATTCCGTTTCTCGTCGTGCTGTACCTGATCGCCTATATCGATCGTTCCGCCGTGGGCTTCGCCAAGCTGCACATGGGCGCGGACGTGGGCATTGGTGATGCCGCCTATGGCCTGGGTGCCGGCCTTTTCTTCATCGGCTACTTCCTGTTCGAGGTCCCGAGCAATCTCATGCTCGAGCGCTTCGGTGCACGGCGGTGGTTCGCGCGGATCTTGATCACCTGGGGCCTCATCACCATGGCGATGGCGCTGATCCAGGGCCCCTACAGCTTCTACGCGCTACGCTTTCTGCTCGGGGTCGCGGAAGCCGGATTCTTCCCGGGCGTTCTCTACTACCTCACCAAGTGGTACCCCATACGCCACCGCGGGAAAATCATGGGTCTATTCGTCCTTTCCCAGCCGATCGCAATGGTCGTGACCGGGCCGCTCTCCGGCGCGCTGCTAGGGCTCGACGGCATGGCGGGCCTGCATGGTTGGCAGTGGTTGTTCATCATGATCGGGGCGCCGGCAGTGCTGCTGGCGTGGCCCACCTTGCGCTTCCTGCCGGACTCACCCGCCAAGGTGAGCTGGCTTAGTGAAGACGAGAAACGCTGGCTGGCAGACGAGTTACGCAAGGATGAGCGCGACTACGCGCAGACCCGCCACGGCAATCCATTGCAAGCGCTCAAGGACCGCCGTGTGCTCTTGCTCGCTTTGTACTACTTGCCCGTCACATTGAGCATCTACGGCCTCGGGCTCTGGTTGCCAACCATCCTCAAGCAATTTGGCGGCAGCGATCTCACGACGGGTTTTCTGTCTTCGGTTCCCTACCTCTTTGGCATCATCGGCCTACTCATTGTCCCGCGTAGCTCGGATCGCCTGAACGATCGGTACGGCCACCTCGCGGTGCTCTACGCCCTGGGCGCGACCGCCATGGCCCTCAGCGCCTGGCTCAGCGTACCCGTGCTTCAACTGGCGGCGTTGTCGCTCGTTGCGTTCAGTCTGTTTTCGATCACCGCACTGTTCTGGACACTACCCGGGCGGTTCTTCGTCGGCGCCAGCGCCGCAGCAGGGATTGCCCTGATCAACTCCGTGGGCAACCTGGGTGGTTATCTAGGTCCGTTCGGCATCGGCGCGCTCAAGGAATACACCGGGCAGATGAGCTCGGGGTTGTACTTCCTGGCACTCGTGCTGGTGTTTGGGCTTTTCCTGACCGCCGTGGTGTACCAGCGCCTGGAGCGTCGCCAGGCACGCACTGATATGACGGATAGCGCGCAGCATGGACGTATCTGATGGTTCGCACGCGGCTCCGAAGCGCGCTGACCAAGTTCGTCGGCGAACGCCCGACACCCTCGGAACCGCGTCCCAGGGGATTGCCACTCATCACTCGGACCATGCCGTGCCGAATATGGTGATTTACAAGGTGCCTCGCATGTCCATGAATGACCGACACGCTCAGCGAGGATCGCGGTTTTTTTCGTAGCAAAAACGATAAAGCGGACTAACCTCAACGATTCATCGATCGACAAAAACAACAACGAGGATGACGGCATGCAGTGGCAACAATGGGTGCCCGAACAGTTCGCCCTAGGCGAAGGCCCCTTTTGGGATACACGAACAGCATCGCTGTTCTGGGTCGACATCATCGGACGACGCGCATGCCGCTGCGTAAACGGCAGTCTCCAAGCCTGGCAACTACCTGAGGTCGTCTCCGCATTCATTCCGACGCAAGCGGGTGACGCCTTGGTCACGCTACCCAGCGGCGTATACCGGCTCGACCTGCAATCGCCGTCTGACCTGCCTGCCTTACGGCTGTTTTGCGTCGCTGACACGGTCGCGGGCAACCGACCCAACGAGGCGCGCTGCGATCCTGAAGGGAACCTGTGGCTTGGCAGCATGCAGAACAACATTGCCGAGGATGGCTCGGATCTTCCGGTCGAGCGCCGGTCAGGCGGACTGTTTCGTATCGACCCCGAAGGCAATGTCGCGACCCTGACAACAGGGCTGGGGATCGCCAACACGCTGCTTTGGACTGACGACGGCGACGTGCTCTTCAGCGACACGCTCGACGGTGTGATCTACGCCGCCCAGGTCCACCACGGTGTAGATCTCGGCCCGCAGCGTATTTGGGCCAAAACCCATGAGCGCGGAGCCCCTGATGGTTCCGCCATGGACGCCGAAGGCTACGTGTGGAATGCCCGTTGGGGTGGCGGCTGCGTGCTTCGGTTCGCACCGGACGGCAGCCTCGATCGCGTCGTCGAATTGCCCGTCACGTATCCCACCAGTTGCGTTTTCGGCGGGCCGGACCTCACTCAGCTGTTCGTGACCAGCGCACGTCCCGGGGGCGCCACGGGAGCCCTCGACGGGTGCGTACTCGTGACGGAGCTCGATGTGCCAGGTCGGCACTGCCACCGCTTCGCAGGCTGATTCCAGAATTGCCGGCGCTGCCGGCGCCAGCAGGACAGAAGGAGTGCAAGCAATGGCGTTACCTTTGACCCTCCCGCCCGTGCCCGAACCGCAGCGTGGGGAGCGATTGAAAGACAAGGTAGTGGTAATCACCGGTGGCGCCCAAGGAATAGGGGAAGCCATCGTGGCCTGTTTCCAGGCGCAGAAGGCGAAGGTCATCGCATGTGATATCCAGGGAGCGAAGGTCGAAAGCGTGGCGGTCCATTGGCGAGAGCAGGGTGGCGACGTGCATGGGATGCGCGCGGACGTCACCCAACAGACGGACCTGGACGCCGTTATGAATTCGGCCATCGAGCGCCATGGGCGCATCGATGTTCTGGTGAACTGTGCGGGCGTCAACGTCTTCCGCGACCCCCTCACCATGACTGACGAGGACTGGCGTCGCTGCTTCGCCATTGACCTCGACGGCGTCTGGTTCGGATGTCGCGCCGCTTTGCCACACATGCTGACCCAGGGTGCTGGGAATATCGTCAATATCGCCTCGGTCCATTCCACCAACATCATTCCAGGTTGTTTTCCGTATCCGGTCGCCAAGCACGGGCTCCTGGGATTGACCCGCGCGCTTGGCGTGGAATACGCCCCCAAGGGCATCCGCGTGAATGCCATCGCGCCGGGCTACATCGAGACGCAGCTCAACGTGGATTACTGGAACGGTTTCGACGACCCACACGCCGAACGCCGACGCGCGCTGGATATGCATCCGCCAAAACGCATCGGTCAGCCAATCGAAGTGGCGATGACCACGCTGTTTCTCGCGACCGACGAGGCGCCCTTCATCAATGCGTCCTGCATCACCATCGATGGCGGTCGCTCCGTGCTGTACCACGACTGAGTAACGTGACTGGCCGCCACCGGTGCGGCATGCCTGTTGATCGATCGATAACAACAAAGGAGATCACCCGATGTTCATTTCCCGCCGTATCGCAAATCGCCTTCTCTGCAGTACCGCTTTGGCCGTTGGCCTCGCCGGTTTCAGTGCGGGCACCGTGGCCGAAGAGGTCAAGATTGGTTTTTTGGTGAAACAGCCCGAGGAGCCCTGGTTCCAGACCGAATGGGCGTATGCCGAAAAAGCCGGTAAGGAGAAAGGCTTCACCGTCTTGAAGATCGCGGTACCCGATGGCGAAAAAACGCTCGCCGCCATCGACAGCCTGGCCGCGAACGGAGCCAAAGGGTTCGTAATCTGCACCCCGGACGTGGCGCTCGGTCCGGCCATCGTGGCCAAGGCCGAGCTCAATGATCTCAAGGTCATGGCGGTGGACGACCGCTTCGTCGATGCGCAGGGCAATTTCATGGAAGACGTGCCCTACATGGGCATGGCGGCGTTCGAAGTGGGCGAGCAGCAGGGCGAAGCGATGGCTGCAGAAGCCAAGCAGCGCGGCTGGGAATGGAAGGAAACCTACGCTGTGATCAACACCTATAACGAGCTCGACACGGGTAAACAGCGCACGGATGGTTCGGTCGCCGCACTTAAAGCTGCGGGTTTCCCTGAGAGCCAGATTCTCTTCGCGCCGCAGAAGACCCTGGACGTTCCCGGCAGTATGGATTCGACCTCCGCAGCGCTGGTGAAACTGCCTCAGGGTGCGAAGAACCTGATCATCGGAGGGATGAACGACAACACCGTCCTGGGCGGCGTGCGGGCCACCGAAAGTGCAGGGTTCAAAGCCGCGAATGTGATCGGTATCGGCATCAACGGTACCGACGCCATTGGCGAACTGAAGAAACCCGACAGCGGCTTCTTCGGCTCAATGTTGCCTAGCCCGCACATCGAGGGCTACGAAACGGCGCGCATGATGTTCGAGTGGGTCACCGCGGGCACGGAGCCGCCCAAGTACACCGCGATGGATGAGGTGACGCTGATCACGCGCGAGAACTTCCAGGCCGAACTGGAAAAGATCGGTCTTTGGCAGTGAGCGCGCCACGCGCGGCAACGCGCGTGCGCAATATCCGCTAGTACCCGCTTTCTACGCCTCGTGCCTGGCGCGAGGCTACGGAGATCATCATGGTGGAACGCAGTAAAGAGGGCGAGAGCCTTCGCTTCGAAGGCATAGGCAAGCAGTTCCCTGGCGTCCGGGCCTTGTCCGACATTTCCTTCGCGGTACAGCCAGGTAGTGTGCACGCGCTGATTGGCGAGAACGGTGCGGGCAAGTCGACCTTGCTCAAGATACTCGGCGGCGCCTATACGCCGAGCCATGGCCATTTGCAGATGGGTGAGCGCCCGCTGAGTTTTCGTTCGGCGGCCGACAGTATCGCCAGCGGGATCGCCGTCATTCACCAGGAATTGCACCTGGTTCCCGAGATGACGGTTGCGGAAAACCTGCTTCTGGGTCACATGCCATCGCGTTTTGGCATCGTCGACAAACGCGCCATGGCCAACCGTGCGCGCGAATTGCTCGCCGGGCTTGCGGGGGAAATTGCGCCGGAGACACGGCTTGGGAGCTTGTCGCTCGGCCAGCGTCAGCTCGTGGAGATTGCCAAGGCAATGTCGCGTAACGCCCACGTGATTGCCTTCGACGAGCCAACGAGCAGCTTGTCGGCCCGCGAGATCGATCGGCTCATGACGATCATCGCGCGTCTGCGCGATGAGGGGCATATCGTGCTGTACGTCTCGCACCGCATGGAGGAGATCTTCCGCATTTGCGACGCCATCACCGTGTTCAAGGATGGCCGCCACGTGCGTACCTTCGAGACGGTGGAGGGATTGACGCAAGATCAACTGGTGACCTGCATGGTTGGGCGCGATATCGAGGACATCTACAACTATCGCCCACGACCGATATGCGACGAGGTATTGCACGTCGATGGGCTGCTTGGTCCCGGATTGCAACTGCCGGTCAGCTTTACCCTGAAAGGAGGAGAGGTCCTTGGATTCTTCGGCCTGGTCGGCGCAGGGAGGACCGAGCTCATGCGCTTGCTCGCTGGCTTGGCGAAACGACGCGCCGGCGAGGTGCGCCTCGAAGGTCGCCCGCTAGCACTGAACTCACCGCGTGAAGCGATCGACGCCGGCATCCTGCTGTGCCCGGAGGATCGCAAGAAGGAAGGCATCGTGCCGACCGCCAGCGTGGCGGAAAACATCAATATTGCCGCTCGCCACCAACATGCGCGCCTGCGCTGCGTGCTCAGCAACCGGTGGGAGCGAGAGAACGCGGTGCAACGCATCCGCGAATTGAATGTGAAAACGCCCTCACCGGAGCAACAGATCCTCTATCTCTCGGGTGGCAACCAGCAGAAGGCCATCCTCGGCCGATGGTTGTCGGTACCCATGAAAGTGCTCCTGCTCGACGAACCGACGCGGGGGATCGATATCGGTGCCAAGGCTGAGATCTACCAGATCATTCACAGTCTGGCGGCCGATGGCATCGCGGTGATCGTGGTGTCGAGCGATCTCATGGAAGTGATCGGCATCTCCGATCGCATTCTGGTGATGAGTGAGGGCGCGTTGACCGGCGAAGTCCTTCACGACGAAGCCGACGAAAGCCGACTGCTGAACCTGGCCCTGCCGCGCAAGCGTGCGTGAATCCACAAGAACAATCGCATCGAGGTGCCTATGGCGACTCAACACACTGCGCTGAACGACACGCCCCGTCGACAATTGAACCTGCGCCGTTTCTTCAATGACTGGGCAATGCCGTTGGCGGCGCTGCTGATCTTTTTGCTATCGGCTGTTTTCATCGAAAACTTCCTCTCACCGCTCAACATGCGGGGGCTGGGCCTCGCTATCTCGACGGTGGGCATCGCGGCTTGCACGATGCTGTATTGCCTGGCATCCGGGCATTTTGACCTTTCTGTGGGTTCGGTCGTGGCGTGTTCCGGCGTAGTCGCGGCGGTGGTCATGCGCGATACAGGAAGCGTGCCGCTTGGCGTGGCGGCGGCTTTGGGCCTTGGGCTATGCGTAGGGCTGGTGAACGGGATCGTCATCGCCAAGCTGCGTATCAATGCATTGATTGCAACGCTGGCGACGATGCAGATCGTGCGCGGGGCGGGGTACATCTTTTCCAATGGCAAAGCGGTCGGGGTCATGCAGCCGGAGTTCTTCTACTTCGGTAACGGCATGCTGCTGGGCGTGCCGGTGCCGATCGTGATCACCGTGGTGTGCTTCGTCTTTTTTGGCTGGCTGCTGAATTACACGACGTTCGGTCGCAACACTATGGCCATTGGGGGTAACCAGGAAGCAGCGCTGCTGGCGGGCGTCCAGGTGGACCGTACCAAGATCATCATCTTCACCGTGCATGGCTTGGTTGCGGCGCTGGCGGGCGTGGTGTTGGCCTCGCGCATGACCTCCGGCCAGCCAATGATCGGGCAGGGTTTCGAGCTGACCGTTATTTCAGCCTGTGTGTTGGGTGGCGTTTCCCTAGCAGGCGGGGTGGGGATGATCCGCCATGTGATTGCGGGCGTGCTGATTCTCGCCATCATCGAAAATGCAATGAACCTCAAGAACATCGACACGTTTTACCAGTACGTCATCCGCGGCACGATCCTGCTGCTCGCGGTAATCATCGACCGTCTGAAGCAACGCTGAGCGGAGAATGATCATGAGTCGAACCAACAGTAAGGTACGCTGGCCACACTGCACGCTGGCGCTGTGCACATTGGGATGCGCATTGATGATGACGAGTTTTAGTGCCGCCGCGGATGGGCTTTCGGGCCAGCCCGGAACCTTCGACCGCACGCCCCAAGGTCAGGAAATCGGTCAGTACACCCTGCGCAACAGCCATGGTATGGAGGCGGTGGTCATTGCCTACGGCGCGACGTTGCAGGCACTGAAAGTGCCGGATCGCCAAGGCAAGATCGACGACATCGTGCTGGGTTTCGATGATCTGGCGGGTTATCAAGCAAACGGCACGGTTTACTTCGGCGCTACGATCGGTCGGTTCGGTAACCGCCTGGATGGCGGGACGTTTACGTTGGACGGCACGACCTATCAGGTGCCGAAGAACGACAAGTCGAATGCGCTGCATGGCGGTACTCAAGGGTTCGACAAGCGCATCTGGACGATCCGGCCGCACGAGGAGAACGGCTGGGTCGGCGTCGAACTGACCTACGTCTCGCCAGACGGGGAAATGGGCTTTCCCGGGACACTCACGACTCACGTCATCTACAGCCTTAACGATGACAACGAGCTGCGCATCCAGTACCGCGCCACGACCGACAAACCCACGGTGCTGAACCTCACCAACCACAGTTATTTCAACCTGGCTGGTGCAGGCAATGGCACCATTCTCGAACAAACCATGCGTATGGATGCATCCCATTACACGCCGGTTAAAGAGACGTTGATACCGACCGGGGAGCTGGCGCCGGTGGCGGGTACGCCTATGGATTTTCGTAAGGACACGCCCTTGGGCGCGCGCATCCGTGACAACCATCAGCAACTCGTACACGCCGAGCCGAAGCAACGCGGGTTCGACTTCAATTGGGTGCTCGACACCAAGGGCGACGCGAGCCGTGTGGCCGCCGAGGCACACGATCCGGCGTCCGGGCGCTTGCTACAGCTTTACACCACGGAGCCCGGTGTTCAGCTCTACACCGGTAATTTCCTCGATGGAAGCATCAAGGGCAAAGGCGGTAAGGCGTATCCGCACTGGGGTGCGTTCACACTGGAAACGCAGCATTATCCAGACGCGCCGAATCAGTCGAATTTCCCGAGCACCCGCCTTGACCCAGGCCAGACCTACACGCAAACGACGGTCTTCAAGCTTGGGATTCGATAAGAGCCGCCTGCTTTCTGCGGCGGCGAGACGCGTTTAAAGCATTCTCGCCGCGCGGCCAATGAACTGGATCGGACCCGTTGGTTTGCCGGTGGGCGAGCCCGTAGGCTGCTCCAACGTCAGTTCGAACAGCTGATTCGACTGCAAAGGTGGCAGGTCCTGGAGGCGAATCTTCAGCGGTTCGCCCGGTTCCACCAATCCCAAGGACACGGGTGCCTGCCAGTCATCCGCCTTGGTCCATAGCTGCAATGCCTTATCTGGAGGCACTTGGGTGATACCCAATGGAATCAGCTCGATTTCCTGGGACCGATGACTGGCCTGCACCACCCAACCGGGCGCCAGATCCTGCGGTGTCGCGAGAACGACCAGCCAGGTCGGGGAGGGGTCGGCAGGGGGCCTTAGGAACAACAGGATACCCAGCACCAAGGATGCGGCCATGCCCATCGCAGTAAAACTGCGCCAGAGCGGCAGGCTGTTCCAGCGACTCGGCCGAGGGCGCCGTTCAACGCGCACGGCATCTTGGTCCGACACCTCCATGGAGCGCTGAATGCGTTGCCATAGGCGCTCGGAAGGCGCCTGCGGCTCCACCAGTTCGGTCAGGTGCAGCAATCGTGCTTCCCAATAGTCCACGGCTTGTCGCAGCTCGGGCTCGAGGGGCAAACGACGTTCTAGCGCGACGCGCTCCGTCGCCGTCAGGGTGCCGAGCACGTATTCACCCGCGAGTTCATATAACGGCTCGTTCGATTCGATCGTCATCCGATACATTCCCGAAGGGCGGTGAGGCTGCGACGGATCCAGGCTTTTACCGTGCCCAATGGCGCGCCGATGCGCTGGGCAATTTCCTGATGCGAGTAACCATCGACATAAGCATGGAAGACGCAGTTGCGCCGTACCGGTTCCAATTGCTCGAGACAGGCTTCGACCCGGCCAGGATTGACACGCCAGTCGAACGTGTCGGTATACGCTTGCCAGCCCTCGGTGACGGCATGCTCGGTGTCATTCGCATGGCCTTCCTCGTGTTGAACGTAACGTGCGTCGTTACGTACGGCGTTGAGCGCCAGATGACGTGCGACGCTGAAAATCCAGCCCCGGGCCGATCCGCGCTCCGGGTCGTAAGTGCCTGCTTTTTTCCAGATACGGATAAAGGCGTCGTGCACGATGTCCTCGGCCAGTGCGATGTCTCGCACGATTCGCTGAACCACCCCGAGTAGGCGCGGCCCCTCTTGCACATAAAGACGTTGCAGCGCCGAGCGCTCACCTTGCGCGCATGCATGCAACGTCGCTTCATAGTCGAATACAGGAGGTTGCGACACGTGATCCGCCACTGTCTGATCAAGGAGACCCCAGCGCTCGGGCCGGGGCGTCCCTGGAGCATAGTGGTGATCGGCGCTCATATCGAGCCGCTTCTCACCCGGTGCATCACAGTTACTTCGCCGTCCAGAACAGATAATCCGCCTGGTAGTCGACGACCTCACGCGCGCCTTTGTTGGCTTCGGAGCAGGATTTAGCGGGTGCTACGCCTCCTTTGGTCGCCACGCGCTGGATGTACGTAACGCCGGTCATGGCGCCTTTGCCTTCCGCGGGATTGGCTTTGACCAACTGATACGGAATGTTGCCTGCGCCCGCAGGTGCCGTGGCAACCTGGGTTCCGGTCAGCTTCGAGCCGTCCTGGGATTCCCAAGTCGCGGGCGGGCCGTAATAGGTGCCCACCTGCTTGCCGTTGCGATCGTTGAGCGCCGCTTTCGGACCTTTGAACTCCCAGCCCATCTGTCCGGGCATGTCTGCCTTGGGGCCGCACTCGTAGGTGATCTGGCCGACGCCGACGGTTTCCATCGCAACCGTATTGCCGTCCGGTACGCGCACAGGTTCGGGCAACTCGTTTTGCGCGAATACGGTGGTGGAACAGCCCAGGGCCAGGGTCAGCGCAGTCAGGCAAAAGCTCTTTTTCGCATCCATCTTGTTATCTCCGGGTAGTAATCCGATTGGGCGGCAACAGTGCCGCTACTCGTACTACCCGCCAGATACAGGGTTGGATGCAGCGTATCGAAAAAAAATTTCCTAACATTCGGCAGCGAGATCAGAGCACGGATGATCGATGCACCGGACGCAGAACTATTGGCTCAGCAGCGATTCGATCAGCGTGTAGGTCGCTTTCACCCGTGCGTCGTTCGG
Source organism: Pseudomonas matsuisoli (assembly GCF_014647635.1). Classification (GTDB taxonomy): domain Bacteria; phylum Pseudomonadota; class Gammaproteobacteria; order Pseudomonadales; family Pseudomonadaceae; genus Pseudomonas_P; species Pseudomonas_P matsuisoli. The sequence goes on along the minus strand of NZ_BMPO01000002.1, from coordinate 596,974 downwards.
ATAGTTCCTGTTCGCCAGCACCACGATGCCGAGACCCTCGCTCGGAACCATGGCGACGTAACCACCAAAGCCATTCGTCGACCCTGTCTTGTTCAGGATCACGTCACGGGCCTTCGCCAAATGCGGATCGACCGGCGTCACGGGTTGTGGCTTCAAGATGAAGTCGGGCCCATTCCCGGCCACCACCGTCTCGACATCGATAGGCCACGGGTAGCGTTCCCAAACCATGGCTTGTGTGAATTCAGCTGTATTGAATTGCCCTAGCTGCGTTCGAGCCACCGCTTTTCGCAGTTCGTCAGGCGCGTTTCCCTGCCCGAGTTCAACGTCGAGGAATCTGAGCATGTCCCGTGCGTTCGATTTCACGCCATAGGCTTCAGCGTCCAGAACACCTGGGGTCACTCGGATAGGCTTATCTGTCTTTCGTTCGTAACCGAACGCATAGCCCTGCATCGCCTCTGGGGGTACGTCGACCCACGTGTTCTGCAAACCGAACGCAGGGAACAGCACCGTCTGCGCAGCCTGCTTGTAGGACAGACCCAGTGAGTCCGCAGCGAGATACCCCAGCAGACCGATGCTGATATTGGAATAACTCCGCGCGCCCGGCTGGGGAGGCACCCAGTCTTTCAACCAGTTCACCACGCCCGCGGTATCGCTGATGCCTTCGGGCACTTGCAGCGGCAACCCTCCCGAATGATGGGTTGCGAGGTCCAGCAAGGTGAGGTCATCACCGATCGTGCATGTGCTTGCGCAGACGTGTTTGGCCACCGAATCTTCGAGCCGCAACGCGCCGCGTTGCTCAGCTAACGCCGCCAAGGTGACGTTGAACAACTTGCTGATGGAGCCCAGCTCAAAAAGGGTGTCAGGTGTTACAGGGACGTGGTCTGCACGAGAGGCTTCTCCGACTACATAGAAGTCGTGCACGCCGTTGCGCGTCACGCCGACCACGAGTCCAGGAATATCGAACGCTTGGATCACCGGATCGAACGCTATACGCGCCTTCGACGAGACGTCTCCAGCCTTCGCTGTGCCAATGATCGTGAGAAACAGTAGAGCAGCGGTGAGATGTCGAACAGGCATTGTTTGCTTTTAACCTCGAACAGATAGGGCCTGCGGTGCCATGGTTGTTCCTGAAAGGCACTGATCCACGAGCGCTAACAGGGCCCTGATTATTTTTGGGGCGCGTTTCAAACCATTCGTGCAGTGTACGCCGGCCTAGTTCGCGGCGTTGCCTGAGCAGGAGCGCCCCACTGGTACCCGGTGCGCTTAGCTGACCTATGCTTAACCGAATCATTCATCTTGCGAGGTAATCCATGAAGGTTCTCTATTTTTGCGCGGTCCTGGCCCTATTCCCTAACGTGGTATTGGCCGCTGACAACCCTCGCTGCGCGCAGAAATCAGCCAGCCTTCAACATGAGATCGAAGCGGCCAGAGCCGCTGGTCATGATCGCAAGGCAGAGGGAATGGCAACGGCGCTAGCGAAGCTACAGGCCAATTGCACGGACGAAAAGCTCGTGAGAGAACGCCGTCAAGCGGTTGCAGAAGCACAAGCCAAAGTAAGCGAGCGGTCCGCCGAGCTGGAGGCGGAAAAAGCCGAGGGCGGGGGTGGCGAAAAAATCGCCAAGCGGCAAGCCAAGTTAGAGGAAGCCCAAGCCGAGTTGCGCGCCGCGGAGGCAGCGCTGGCGCATTGATGTTTATGGGCGCACCGTATCGGCGGCTTCTATCGAAATTGCCGGAACCTCGCACTGTTAGCTTCATCGCGAGCCCGTAGATGACAAGAAAAAACGCCTCTTCCGTATCTATTGCTCGAAGACTTCGAGGCCTGCGCGCGTAAGCAGTTACCCAGACCTTTATTTGGTTATGCCAGTGGGGCAACCGAGACCAACGCGACACCCGCCCAGAATCGTCGGAGTTTCGATGATTGGCGCTGGTTGCCGCGTGCGATGGTCAACGTTGCGAGGCGCTGCTTGAAACTGAGCAGCTCTTCTTTGATCGCCATTGGGGAGGTCGCGGCGACATGGTTTCGCCGCCGGTTTCCAATGCAAGACAGACGTGTTCATGGGGCAATTGCAGGCATGGCAATGGCTATGCGTGCCTGTCTTCGCGGCTAGAACTGATATAGGCGAGCGGGGTTGTCCACCAGTATTCCCTTACGCACCGCTTCGTCCGGCGCCCACGCCAACAATAGATCGAGTAGTTGGGCATCGTCTGGCTTTTCGGTCTTTTCGGTGACGTGAGGCCAATCGCTGCCCCATACCAAGCGCTCCGGGGCGACGTCGACCCATGCCTTGGCCACACGCGTGCTGTCGGCGTAGGCCGGCGGGCCTATTTCGGTATTGAGGTAGGCGCCAGCCAACTTCACCCATGCCTTGTCCCGCTCGATCAGCTTCGCGATCACCGCGAACGCGGGGTGAGCTGTGCCTTGGCTAGGCGGCAACCTGCCCATGTGATCGAACACGACCGGGGCGGGCAGTCGGCCGATAAGGGCTTGGTTATCAACGATCTGATCGCCCGACATGTGCAATTGCACGTGCCAGCCCAATTCGCTGATGCGTACGGCCAATGGCTCGATCATATCGATACTCGCCACGGCGTTGTCCGGGTTCCACACACTGAAACGAATGCCGCGGATACCGCCTGCGTGCAGGCGCTGCAATTCCGCGTCTGTGACGTCTGGGTGCAGTACCGCGATCCCCCGGCCCTGCGAGCCCAGCTGCTTCACTGCATCGAGCGTGCAGTCGTTGTTGGTGCCATAGACCTTGGGTTGAATGACTACTGTGCGAACGGTGCCGTTCCGTGCTTGCAGCTTACGGTAATCGTCAACAGTCATTCCGGCAGATATGGGGGCGTTAGCGTTTACGGCGGCAAACCGTGGGTCCGCGATATGAATGTGGGCGTCACAGGCGTTTGCGGGCACATTCATCCGGGGACGTTCGGTACCAGAGGAATTGGGAACCCGGTCGGCGTCGCCGGACTTCACTAGAACACCGCAGCCGTTCAGTAGCGTTCCTGCACCCAGCGCCAGTGAGGCGGAAGCGGTGCCAGCGAGAAACTGCCTGCGTGAGAATATTTTGTTCATGTTGTCGTTCTCGGGCGAAAGAAAAAAGCGTGCGACATCGGCGTGTTGTCGCGTATGCAGGTAACGGTCAGAGGAGGGCGCCTTGATCGCGCAGTCGTTGTATCTGCTCGGTCGAAAAGCCGTAGCTTTCCAGTACGGTCGAGGAGTCTTCGCCAAAGGCGGGGGCGCCAAACGGGTCAGGGCCAGGCGTCCGGCTGAACGATGCTGCACGGGTGAACCCGCGATAGCACCCAATGGTGCTGTGGGAAATATCCTCGATCATGTTCTCTTCCAGGCATTGCGGGAAATCGAACATGCTCTCGACCGGACGGGCAGCCGCGCAGGGCACCGATTCGCCAAAGATGTCTTCCCATTCCAACGCACTGTGTGCCTGCAACGCTTCATGCAACTGCGGAACGATCTCCTGATGATGGACCGCGCGTTTGCGTACCGAGTCGAAGCGCTCATCTTCGGCAAGCGGAAGAAGCCCCGTTTTTTCGCATAGGGCCTGCCAGAAGTGCGGTGTGTTGGCAGAGAGATACAAGTAACCGTCGCGCGTAGGATGGATACCCGTAATGCCTCCTGAGCGCATGTCGCGTTCGAGGTCGCGTGGTTCGCCCCCCGCCCAAACGAGCCGTGCTGACTGCATGGCCAGCGCACTTCTGAGCAAAGACACGCCAATCCGCTGCCCCTCTCCGGTGCGTTCACGCTCGTACAATGCAGAAGACACGCTGCCGGCAACCAACGACGCCGCGTAGTAATCGACCACGGAGCCGTAGAGCACTTCCGGTGGGCCATCGGCCTTGCCTTGGGCAACGCACATGCCCGACATGGTCTGTAGCACCTGGTCGTAACCCGCCTTGTCCTTCAGCGGCCCCGTTTCTCCGTAGCCGGTCACTGCGCAATAAATGAGCCTGGGATTGAGTGCCCGTAGATCCTCGTAGGCGATCCCCAGTCGGGCTGGGACACTGGGACGAAAGTTATGCACCAGTACGTCGGCCTCTCTGACCAGCTGCAAGAGCGCTTCACGGCCTGCCTGCTGCTTGAGATCCAGCGCAACGCCGAGCTTGCTGCGGTTGACGCCAATAAAGGCCCGGCTTTCGGCTTCGAGCGTTGAAGGGTATTTGCGCAGGTTATCGCCGGTCGGGGGTTCGATCTTGATGACCCGGGCCCCTTGGTCGGCCAATAAGGCACAACCGTAAGGGCCGGCGATATATGCGCTGAGGTCGAGCACCGTGATTCCTGACAATGGGCCTGAATTGCCATGGCGGGTAAGACGGCTATGGGAAAAGTCGCTCATCGGTTCTCCGAATTCTTCTTGTCGCTATCCGGACGGGTGCCGCTGGCACCGACCGGGATTCAACGATTTTCAGTGTCGGAGGGTGAGTTTTAAATAACGTAACGCTACATTCAGAATCCATAAAAAGTGGACTATCCGCGTTGGATTCTTTCAAACATTGCCTTGCAGAACACTTGGATCAACGGGGATTTCGCGGAATTGCGTCGCCATAGAAGGCCAATCGGGCGCTGAAGCCCCGGCGCGGGAAGAGGGATCTGCGCCAGCTCGTTCAAATTCGCGTGCAGCGGATTCCACTGTGGCACCAACGATACCCCTAGCCGGCCACGCACCATTGCAGCGATTGCGTCTAGCGCGTCGATTTCAAACCGTTGATTAGGCTGGATTCCTTCTTCGAGCATGTAGCGGTCGGCCAGCATTCCGCCCCAGGATCTGCGGTGATAACGAATGAACGGCTGGGTGGCAAGAAGCCTGTGCGGGTCCTGATCCTGCATGTCCTGTGGCGCGAGCACGACAAAGGGTTCGTCCCGCAACGAACGCCAGATCAGTTCCTTGGGCAGTTCGAAGCTCGGTTTCACAAGTATGGCGATGTCGATATCGCCCGCGAGGATCTTGCCGTATAGCTCAGTGGAAAATGCCGGCTCGAGCTGCGGTCGCAGATGCTCATAGGTACTGATCAAGGACGCCAGGGTATCCGGCACCAGGTAACCGAGCGCAGTGGTGATACATCCGATCCGCAAGTCTCCCGCGATCTCGTCCAGCGCGGCGATAGCACGAAGCTCCTGCGTCCGCTGGATTAACTCGCGGGCCGGCTCTAGAAGCGCGACGCCCGCTGGGGTGGCCTGCATGTTACGCCCCGTACGGGTCAGTAGCGACGCGCCGATCTCGTGCTCCAGAGCCTTGATGCGTTGCGCGACCGCGGTGGGGGTTAGGTTCAGGAGACGCGCCGCTGCGGCCGTGGAACCCAGCTGGGCAACGTGAAGAAAGCTTTCAAGATAACGAGTATCCATAGTCAAAAATTAATTAACTCTAAAGTAATAAATACTCACTTTAGCTTGTGGTTTTACTTTAGCAATATGAGCGCAATGCCCCGCGGCCTGCTGCGGAGGTTGCCAATAACAACGCAGAACGTATGTGCGCCATGGGCGCGGTGCCGTTCCTGCACCGCGAGGCCAGGTATGCGCAGTAAGCTTTTTGTTCCCGGATCACGTCCCGAACTGTTCGATAAAGCCATGAACTCCGCAGCGGACGGCGTCAGCTTCGACCTCGAAGACGCGGTCGCCCCTGAACGGAAGGCGCAGGCCAGATCGCAACTGGCGGATTACTTGTTCGGCCTAAAGCCCACGGCTAAAAAAATCGTGGTGCGCATCAATGAAATCAGCTCACGTTTCTACGCGGATGATCTGCAAGCTCTAGTCGGTTCGCAGATGCGGATCGTTAATCTTCCAAAAGTCGAAAGCCCTGAGCAGATCACCGAGTTGGTGAATGACCTTGAGCGGCTGGAAGGAAAACAAGGGCTGTCGTCACCCCTACACATTCTTGCGAATATCGAGTCGCCGTGCGGGTTACGTAGGGCATTCGATATCGCAGCCGCACATCCCAGGGTTATGGGATTGCAGCTGGGCTTCGCCGATTTGCTCGAGCCACTTGGCATCGATCGTTACGATGCCGGCACGGTGCGTCAGCTGCAATTGGCGTTGCGCCTTGCCGCAGGCGAAGCCGGGGTCGCTGCTTATGATACGGCCTACGCCCAAATCAAGGATCCTGAAGGCTTCGCAGGGGAAGCCGCCGCCGCAAGGCGCCTGGGTTTTGCGGGCAAGTCCTGCATACATCCGTCGCAAATCGAACTTGCCAATGCGGCCTTCCTGCCTTCTGCGGACGACATCACTCGTGCGCTCGCCATCCTTGAAGCTGAGGAAACAGCACAGGCATCGGGTGTGGGTGCGTACCAAATGGATGGCCAGATGATCGACGCGCCCTTCGTTCGGCGCGCGCGGGTGATCGTCGAGCAGGCGCGCCACGCAGGCCTGTTGAATCCTCTCTGATTCGCCCAGTGCTTCGCCGCATAGGCACACGTCAACAACAATAATGAGGTCGTCATGCAAAACGCCAAATCCATCGACAATACGGATGGCATCGTCTCCGCCGATCTTGCTCGACAGCCGCTTTTCTGGCGTCTTTTCGATATCAAGATCAGCTTTATTCCACTTCCCATCTACCTTCTTTTACTGGTGATGGTGGCGGGGCTGCTGGTCACGGACAAGTTGAAAACCGACCTTCCCATGATGGTCGCCGTCATCGGCCTGGGTGGCGCAACCTGCGCCGAAATCGGTAAGCGCTTACCGTTCTTCGGCAAGATCGGGGGCGCCGCCATCGTATCTGCATTTCTGCCTTCGTACCTGGTGAGCATTGGTTGGGTGCCGACCGCAATCATCGAGCCGATCACCGTATTCACCAAATCAAGCAATTTCATCTACTTGTTCGTTTCATCGGTGGTCGTTGGAAGCATCTTCACCATGGACCGTGATCTGATCATCAAGGGCTTCGCGAAGATATTCGTTCCCCTGCTGATCGGTTCGGTATTAGCGCTCGTGGCAGGCGTCGGCGTCGGTATGCTGTGTGGCATGGAGTTACGACAGGTTCTGTTCTTCGTCATCGTGCCGGTGATGGGTGGCGGGTTGGGCGAAGGTGCGATCCCGCTCTCCGTGGGCTATGGCGAAATCCTAGGCGTCGACTCCGGCAAGATCCTCGCCCAGCTGTTACCTGTCATTCTGCTCGGTAATCTTTGCGCGATCCTGGCGTGCGGCGCATTGGACCTGGTTGGTAAGCGATTTCCAAGCCTCACGGGAAACGGCCGGTTGCAGTTGGCGGAAAGCGTCGATGTTGCCCCCGCGAAGGAAAAGGAGAAGGAGCAATCATTCAGCGCTGAGACGGTGAACTATGTGATCGCTGCTGGCATGTGCGCCATCGCGCTGTACCTGACCGGCGTCATTCTGCATGCGCTATTCGGCTTGCCGGGCCCAGTGTGTATGTTGTTCATCGCTGTGTTGCTAAAGCTGCTCAAGGCGGTACCGACGACGCTGGAAGAGGGCGCTCGCGTACTATTCAAATTCTTCACCACCTGTGTGACGTACCCGCTGCTTTTCGCCAACTCGATTGCCGTGACCCATTGGAGCGAATTGACTGCCGCGCTGCACGTCGGCAATTTGCTCACGATCGCGACCGCGGTACTCGTGCTTGTCGCGACGGGGTTCGTGATGGCGCGGCGCATGGGCCTGTATCCCATTGAGGCGGGCATCGTGAATGGCTGCCACAGCGGCCTGGGGGGAACAGGGGATATCGCCATCCTGACAGCGGCTAATCGCATGCAGCTGTTGCCTTATGCGCAAATATCGACGCGGATCGGTGGCGCCATCACGGTAATGCTTGCACTGCTCATACTCGCGCGACTCGGCCCCGTTTGAGGCCTGACGCAATGGTCGCAGGCGCGCTGTTTGTTGCAATCACGCCAGCGCCCGGCCTGCGAATAGCGGCTCTAAGGTAAGACGCTGACGGGCCGCTTCGTATGCGGCCTTGATCGCGTCTTCGCCCGCGACCAGCCCTTCCAGATAGATGAACTGTACGTCGAACAAGCCGATCGTGCTCAGGACGTGCCGCATGTACGCGGTCAGAAAGTCCGGTTGACGCGCGCGGGGGCCGCGATGAGCGCCACCGGAGCTGACGATCACGTAGACGGGACGGTCGCCGAGCAGTCCGACCTTGCCGTTTGGTGTCGCGTCGAAGGTTCTGCCGATGCGGACGACGTGATCGATCCAAAGCTTGAGTGCTGCCGGTAGCGTGAAGTTGTGCATGGGTGTGGCGATCAGCATGGCGTCGCAGCGTTCGAGTTCGCGGATCAGTCGCTCCGAAGCGGCGAAGACCGGCGCTGCATCGGGCGTTCGGCGGGTGAGGGCGTCGGCGTACTCGTCGCTCAACGGTGCCAGGTCGGCTTCACTCAGGTCGCGCTGCGTCACGATCAGGCCGGGTTTGCGCTGGCGCACAATCTCGACCATTTCGTTCGCCAAGCAGTAACCAATCGATGTCTTCGGCCGTGGACTCGCGTTGATCAGTAAAAGCTCACGCATGGTGGGTACCTTCCTTCTGCAGGGGTTGAACGAAGTGCATGCCTTTAGCAAGCAGCCCTTCGCGATAATAGAACCGCTGCGCGAGTGGCATGTGCAGTCCCGTGTCGAGCACCAGGTGAGCGCATCCGGTGTTGGTCGCCTCGCGTCTGACAGCGTCCAACAACGCTGCGCCTATACCGTTTTGGCGTTGTGATTCGGCGACTACCAGATCATCCACATAGATGAACTGCCCGTAGAGCAGATTTTCCAGCGTACGAAAGCCGATCAGGCCGATCAGCTCAGTATCGAGCCATGCCCCCAATAGCTGGTAGCGCTGCAGAAATTGGCGGGCCATCTGGTCGGTAAAGGCTGTGCTGTCGACCAGATGTGGGCGCAGTGCTCGCATTAGTACGAATGCGTCGCGCAACTCGGGCGTTTCGGTCAGGTAGCGCAAATCTAGGGGCGTGGTCATTGTGGGGGCCTGCGGCGAAGGGGACCTCCACCTTAGGTCGGTCGAGGTGCTGACCCCAGGGCCAAGAACGCGAAGGATGCATGGGTCATCCACCGCGTCGAATGCATGCCTGATGGCGAGGGTTCAGCCGCACTCGGTGTCCGCGGCATGCGTTACTATCCGACGGCCAACGCCAGGAGGTCAGGATGCCCGCGCCGGAAATGCCGAATCGTGCGAACGCTACGCCCCTCTATCGCCAACTGTACGAGCGTTACCGGAATGCGATCTCCGCGGGCCAGCTAAAACCTGGCGATCGCGTGCCGTCGGTGCGGGCGTTGGCTGCCGAATTGAATTTGGCGCGCGGCACCGTAGAAGCGGCTTATCAGCTTCTCATCGGCGAAGGCTATCTGGATGCCCGAGGGCCGGCGGGGACGGTGGTGTGCCCGCGACTTTCGCCGCCCGCTCGCGTGCAAGCCACCGCGTCGGTTGCGCCGTCCGCCTATAGGGCGATGCACACGGGACGCGCCCCGTTGCCCTTGCAATTGGGCCTGCCGGCGCTCGATGTGTTTCCTCGGAAGACCTGGACGCGGCTCGCGAGCCGTACCGTCCAACAGGGCGGTCTCGAGGGCATGGTCTATCCGGATCCGCAAGGTGAAATCGCCTTGCGGACGGCAGTCGCACGCTACTTGGGCATTTCCCGTGGTATCAGCTGTTCACCCGAGCAAGTCTTTATCTGCGCAGGCTACCGGGCTTGCTTGGAACTCATTTCCCGCAGTGTGCTGAACGTCGGTGACCAGGGTTGGTTCGAGGACCCTGGCTACATTTTCGCCAGGCGATTCTTCGAGCAAACCGGTGCGGAGCTCATCCCTGTTCCGGTCGATGAACAGGGCCTTCAGGTCGCTGCCGGTATCGAGCGGGCACCTAATGCTCGGTTCGCGGTGGTCACACCATCGCACCAAAGCCCGCTGGGCGTATCCCTGTCTTTGCCGCGTCGGCAGGCACTGCTCGCGTGGGCGGAGGCGCGGAGTAGCTGGATCATCGAGGACGATTACGACAGTGAGTATCGGTATGTAGGACGACCGTTACCGGCCTTGAAGAGTCTCGATGTTCAGGGCCGCGTGCTCTATACCGGCACCTTCAGCAAAGTGCTGATACCCGGTCTACGTCTGGCTTATCTCGTGGTGCCGAAAGCGCAGGCCGCCCACTTTGCGCGGATGGCCGACGTGTTGCACAACCATTGCCCCCAATTGTTGCAGCGCACGACGGCAACGTTTATGGAAGAAGGGCATTTCGCGCGCCATTTGAAAAAGATGCGCAGTTTGTACGCCCACCGAAGGACGCTTTTCAGCGATGCGCTCGCTGCAACACTGGGAGGGCGGATAACGCTCGAATTGAGGGAGGGCGGTATGCACGTGCTCGCCCGTTTGACGCAGGGGCCGGACGACCGCGAGGTTGCGGCTCGCGCAGCAGAGGCAGGCCTGGCGCTACAGGCGCTATCCGACTGGTATCGGGGCAAGCCTGCACGCCAGGGGTTGTTGATGGCGTTTACCAATGTGCGGGATGCGGACGCTGCTGCGGAAATCGCTTCACGTGTTGCCGGGTTGCTGGACTAAATGCCTATCCCAAGCGGCCGCTCAATGAAGATCGGCCTTGTCGAGTCCGTAAAGCTTGTCCGCTGAACCCGGCACCGCCTGGAAGGCGACACTCAGTCGATTCCAGCCGTTGATTGAAATCACCATGAAGGACAGGTCTGACAATTCTGCGTCCGACAAATGTGCACGCACGTTGTTATAGGTTTCGTCCGACACCCCGTGAGCTGCAAGCCGCGTCAGTGCTTCCGTCCATTCCAGTGCGGCGCGCTCGCGGGGCGAAAACAACGTCGATTCGCGCCACACGGTGACATGGTGAAGGCGCAATTCCCGTTCCCCGTGAATCTTCGCCTCTTTCACGTGCATGTCCACGCAAAAGGCGCAGCCATTGATTTGTGAGGCCCGAAGGGTGACGAGGTGCCCTACCTCGGCGAGGAACGGCTTCCTGTTCAACAGTTGCGTGAGTTCGATGTATTTGCTGGCGGCATCCGGCGAAAGCGCGAAATAGTCGAGACGTTGGGACATGGCCTGATTTCCTTTAAGGGTAGAGTTGAATCGCATGGTGTACATGAACTCTAGCGTCGGCATGTCCCAAGCCCCAGGGCCAAAAAATGAGTGAGTGACTAGGCCATCTACGGGCGGCGGCTGCCCGATTGACCGCGCTTGCCGTGCTGGGCGGCAGACGGCGCGAGATGGCGTTCGATCCATTGCGCAACCGTGGTCACAGGGATGCCTCGCGTAGCATTGTAGGTGCGTTTTTTGTCCCAGGAGACGCCCTTGCCCTCGGCGAACACCGCCCGATACTTGCGCATCGTGTCGTCGGGGTTTGCTGCGAGATCGGCCCTGAGTGTCGCTAACGTCCATTCTTCCCGCCGCATGGGCGATCCCATTAGATGCTCCACGAGATCGGCAAGCTGTCCGTAGCTCAGCGTGTCGCCCGCGCAAAAGATGATTGGGTTTTCCGAAGGCGGTTCGGACGCTATTTGAGCGGTCAATCGGCCAATGTCTTCGGGCGTCGTCACCGTCACGGCGGTATCCCAGCTTCCCAGGGCGCGAACGACTCGATTGCGAAGATCGACGACCCCGAACGCCGGCTCGAACAAGAAGCTCGTGAACATCCCGGTGGAAACGATCTGCCACTGAATACGGGTTTGGCCTCTGAGTACGTCGCGCACGTCCAATTGCTCGTCGAACAGATTTTGCGGGCTGCCGCGACCGATGGCGTCGTAGTCCACGCCGAATTGCCAAGGGATGTAGCGTTTCAGGTCCGACTGTAAGACGGCGTGGGTAAGTTTGAGTTGCGTCCCCGCCCCGGATGCGAAGCCTAGGCAACTGATGAGCATGTCGAAGCCGCTGAACAGTTGCGCAAGCTTCGCCACCGAGTCGGCTTTGGTATCGACGTAGACGATCTCGACGCCCAAGGAGTCGATGGTTTCGACGGTCTGTTTTTTTCGCGCCGAGGGGGCCGTGTCATCGGTTCGCCTCAGCGCAACCGTTACGCGTAAATCCCTGTGATCGGCGAGGGCCTTGATGACGGCCATGCCGAGCTCGCCGGCACCGAGCACCAGTATCGAACGTGTTTGATGAGCGGGTAGGGCATGCATTGCGGTCTCCCTTGAATGATCTGCGTTGACGTTTTTATCGTGTCATCCTTGGCGTTCATTCTGAAGAAGGCACATTCGTGATACCGCATGAAACCCTAAGCGAAGATGAGATCATTCGCGTCTCGCAGGCCGTCTGTGACGCGCTCAGCGCGGATGATGATCACCTCAAACGTGAAGTGCTCACCCACGCCGGCAATCGCTGGTCGCTCGGTATCGTTCATGCGCTTGGCGTCGCCGGCACGCTTCGCCATGCCGAGCTGGCTCGGCGGCTGGACGGTGTCACCCAGCGCATGCTGACCCGCAGCCTGCGGCAGTTGGAGCGGGATGGGCTCGTTTCACGTATGGACTATCGAGAAGTGCCACCGCGCGTGGAGTACCGGCTAACCGCGCTGGGCAAGAGTTTCCTCGCGCGCATGGTGCCGCTATGGACCTGGCTCCTCGACAACTCTGAGGCGTTTCGTTCCGCTCGCAACCGGTTCGATACGGACCGCGAGATTGGCCATTGATACCCGGCATGCATGGCGTGCCCGATTACGCGTGGGAAGGTGCAGATCGAGACTCGCTCAATCGCTTCCATCATTCGTCCAGGCTTGATCCTTGGCCATCGCCCAATGGAATCGGTTTCGCAGGACGTAGAAGAAGAACAGTGGAATACCGAACACGTAGCGTGCGAACAAACGGCGTGGCTCCAGAAAAAGTCGAAATGCCCATTCCAGGCCACATTGCCGCAAAAGCTTAGGCGTGCGCGGGAAACGCTGCGCCGAAAGATCGATAATCGCGCCACCGCAAATGATGAGGCAGGGTATGTCTAGTCGCCGAGAAAGGTAGGCGGCCAAATGTTCCTGCCGCGGCATGCCCAGGGCAAGCACTAACACAGCCAGCGTACCGGGCTTGTGGTGACGCTTCACGAACTGAAGATATTCTTCGTCATCCAGAAATCCATGGACCGCCTGAAACGGCTGATCACCGTAGAGTCTTTGCGAACCTACGGTCAGCCAAGGGTCTTGCGTGCCTATGGAAAAGAACTGGCAGTTCCGGCCAGCATCGTCGCTCAAGTGGGCAATTAGCCTGGGAATCAGGTCGGTACCGTTGAGATTGGATTTAGGGTCGCAGCGGTTGATTCTGCATGCCAGCTTCAGCCCTATCCCGTCCCGAAGAAGGTATCGCATCTCGAGAAGGCTGCTGCGAAAGCACGGGTGCTTTTGTGCAAGGTTGTAGGCGTGTTGGTTGAGAAAACCTACAGTCGTCGGTGCGGAGACGGTGGATAGTTCTTCGAACAGCGGTACGATCTGTTCGCTGTCCAGCAGGCATAGGCGCTGAATCGAGGTGTCGACGGATTTTTCGTTTGAGATAGGCACAGCTGACCTTACATAGGTAAACACGAGCATCGATCCCGGTAGCCATGCGCGATGCAGGCTACAGTCGAATAGTCGTCCTTCCTTGTCAGGAACAGGTGTTCTGTGTTGTTTGCCCAGCGGCGGTACCCGGTACTACTGCTGGCGCGGTTTGAAGGTGATTACGGGCTTCAAAAAACACGCAATCGATACGGCGGTTTGACGGTTACTGACATAACGGCATTGCTTAACGAATGCCCTGCTATTTCCTGCCTTATATTGTCACCGAGTTGTTGGTCCAGATGACTAGCACCGCGACAGGATCGTCCATGAGCAGCGTTAACGCAACCTCTCTAGGACGAGCATTCCATCAAATTGAGTCATTTGTGTGTCAGCGCGGCGGGCGAGCAGAACGGGATCGTTCCAGAGATGCTTGAGCCCAACGTCGATCGGAGCGTTTTGGACAGCATCTGCTCATTCGTAAGGCCAATCGTTCGAGTCGCTGAGCTTGCTTGGAAGAGAGTCCGCACGGGCACAGATGGACATGGACGACGCTTTGATTCATGGCTCTGCGTCGAGTAATCGATAACCCACACCTGCCTCGGTCTTGATGAAGGTCGGCTCTGTCGGTGGGTCGCCGAGTTTTTGTCTCAGGCGTCCCACGACGATCCGGAGGTAATGGTTATCGTGGGCATGAGACGCCCCCCAAACGCTTCGCAGCAATTGCTGCTGTGTCACGATGCGGCCTTGGTGTTGGGCGAGCAGGGCGAGTACTCCATACTCTTTACGCGTCAGGTTGATTTCTTCACCGGCCAGCCTGACTTGGCGCTTAGCCAGCTGGATCCGCAGTGGGCCCCGCTCAATCGTCGGATCGGCGCCTCGATTTGCGTGGGACGCGCGCAGTAATACGCGTACGCGTGCAAGTAGCTCTTGGATACCGAACGGTTTCGTCACGAAGTCATTGGCGCCGAGGTCGAGCGCTGCGACCTTGGTATCCTCGCCACTTCGAACGGATAGCATCAAAACCGGTGCGTTACTCCACGACCGGAGTTCCTGCAACACGTCTTGCCCATCCATATCCGGCAGCCCGAGATCCAGTATCACCAGGTCAGGCGTGTAGTTAGCAGCGGCTGCAATACCTTCAGCGCCATTTGCCGCTTCGACGATTTGGTAGCCCTGTGTCGCCAGGCTGATCCTGAGCAGCTTACGGATTTGGTTTTCGTCGTCGACCACAAGTATTCGCGCTCGCGGCACATGGCTCATCTCAGTCGTCCTGCGCGGGTTGAGGGGATATTGGCAAGTACATCGAGATAGTCGTTCCACGCGCATCTGGGCCGTCGGAAACGGCAACACGGCCACCATGCGCGCCTAACATTCCTTGGCAAATGGCCAAGCCTAAGCCTGTCCCTTTTCCGCCTCGATCACCACGCGCTGCGGTGTAGAACATATCGAATACGTCCTTACGCTCCTGGGGTGGGATCCCAGGGCCCTGGTCCGTTACTGCAAAGCAGAGCTCGTTTCCCTCCTGCGCGACATTGATCGATATCACGCCGAGACTAGGCGAGAACCGAGCAGCGTTCTCTAGAACGTTGACGAGTGCTTGTTCAATCAACGCCGCATGGACGTGTATCAAAGGCACGCTATCCGCAATGTCGCATTTCACCGTCAGGCCAGTGAGAACCGACCGCAAGCGCGTCAGGGCGCTACTGACGATATCGCCGGGAGCTGCCCAATCTCTTGCGAGCTTGAGACCGCCATGTCCAAGTCGGGTCATGTCGAGGAGATTCTGGATGTAGCGGTCGAGTCGTTCCGCCTCGTTTCGTGTGCCTTCCAACAGCTCGGTTCGGTCATCTTCCGAGATGGCGTTGCCCAATGTCAGGAGGCTGTCGATCGAGCCGCGCATCGCGGTTAGCGGCGTCCGCAGATCATGTGAGACGGACGCCAGCAATGCGCTGCGAAGCTGTTCGGTCTCGCCATGCAGACGTGCAGCCTCGAGATCTTCGGCGAGGCGGGCTCGTGCCAATGCCTGTCCCAGTGGTTGTGCAAGCGACTTCAACAGCCGGTTCAGGTCGGGTGGAATGTGATCTTCGGTACTCCCCCTCGCACCCAGGATCGCGAGTGTTCCTTCGTCCCCCAAAAGCGGAATCCACAGCCAGCTACAGTTTGGGAGCGTATCGGTGCCCAATCCGGCGGGCTCTTCGTGTTTCCAGGCCCAATCGGCAGCGGCGCGGTCCTGCTCGGAAAGACGCAGGTCTCCGCCATCTTCGATGTGCCAGTTACCGCTTTTATGGCGCGTCATGACCAGCGTGCTTAGCGGCTGCCGCTCTTCCAGGTATTGCTTTGCACTGCTAAGAATGGCCGCTTTGTCCGTGGCGGCGGTCAAGCGCCTGGAGAACTCAAGAACCGCCACCGTTTCGCTCTGCGTCTCGCGCAAACTTTTCAATTGCCGGCGCAAGCGCGAAGCCAGGTTTCCCGTCAGCGTCGCCATGAACAGGAAGAAGAACAGTGACAGGACATCCTGCTCGCGGTTGATCGTGAACGAGTAGGTCGGCTCGATGAAGAACCAGTTGTAGGCGAGAAAGGAAAGGGCGGCGCACGCCAACGCAGGGCCAAGGCTACTGCAAACGGCGACGGTCAATACTGCAGAGAGAAAGACGAGCGAGACATTCGGCAGCTCAAGGACTTTGGATAACAGCATCGCTATCGCGGTCGCCCCGGCGCTAGAAGCGGCTGCCAGCACGTAGTGTGTCCACTCCGCTGAACGCTGCGTGTAGCGAAGCCTTGGCATCGGCTCCGCGCCAACGTCGAGGATGCTGACCTCGAGGCCATCGCTGTGGGCCAACAGGCGGTTAGCGAGAGTGCGCGACGACCACATACGGGGCCTTCCGCGTGCGATCAGAATCAAACTCGCACGTCGTTCGTGTGCATGCTCGGTCAGCGTTCGAGCAGGATCGCCACGTAACGTCACGACTTCGCCCCCAAGCCGCTCCGCCAATTGGCACGCGGCTTGGAGCCTTACCCGTGCCGGCTCGTCCATGGCGCGGCCGTCATCGACATGAACCGCAGACCAGGGTAGATGCCGCCGCTCGGCGACACGGCTTGCATGACGAACCAACGCTGCAGCGGAACTGCCTCCGTGGATACCAACCAGCAAACGCCCGCGCACTGCTGGCAAAGGCTCTCCGAGCAGGTTGGCACGCTTGTCGAGATCGGCCTCGACGCGGGCCGCCGCCGTCTGCATCGCCAGTTCACGCAACGCCGTCAGGTTGGTCTGGCTGAAGAACGCATCGATGGCGGCGCGCGCCTGTTCGGGTACGTACACCTTGCCCTCGCGCAGGCGCTCGAGGAGTTCACGCGGAGGAAGATCGATAAGCAGGATTTCGTCGGCGTCCTGAATAACCCAATCTGGAACCGTTTCGCGTACCTTGATGCGAGTGATGTCGTGGATACGGTCGTTCAAGCTCTCCAGATGCTGGACGTTGATGGTCGAATAGACATCAATGCCTGCGGACAGCAACTCCTGAACGTCTTGCCAGCGCTTGGTGTGTCGGCTGCCCGGTGCGTTGGTATGCGCCAACTCATCAACGAGCGCGAGCTGCGGCGTCGAAGCCAACAACCCGTCCAGATCGAGTTCGGCGAGCTGCAGTCCTCGGTAGGGGACCGCGCGTACGGGTTGTTGCGGCAGGCCGGCGACGAGCGCTGCGGTTTCACTGCGCCCATGTGTTTCAACGACGCCCACGCGCACGTCCACACCTAACTCGCGCTGGCGATGCGCCGCTTGGAGCATTGCGTAGGTCTTGCCAACTCCGGGAGCGGCGCCGAGAAACACCTTTAGCCTGCCGCGCCCTTCACGCGGCAGGTCCGCAAGCAGGGCATCCGCGCGCCGGGAGCTGTTCACGGCGTGTTGTCCTCGTTGCCCAGTGCCGAAATCGCTAGGTTGAGCTGCAGGACGTTAACCACATCCGGCCCGATAGGGGAGCGTTGCGTCAATCGATCGACTTCTCCCGCGATGACCGAGGGGGCCAGTTTCCGTGCGCGGGCGACACGTTCGGTCTGAAACTGGACCGCTGCGACCGGCAAGTCTGGGTCCAGCCCACTACCTGAGGTTGTCACCAGGGCCAACGGGACCGGCGTTTGGGCGCCGACGCTCAGACGCGCTGCATCCTTAGCGATGCGTTCGACCAGTGCTGGATTGCTGGCTGCCATATTGCTTGCCCCGCTGGAGACGGTGGCGAAATCTCCCGCGGACGGCCGGGAGTGGAACCACTCCTCACCCTCGAAGCGTTGCGCTATCAGAATGCTTCCCCGGACGACTCCCTGATCGTCACGGATAAGGCTTCCATTGGCTTGTTCTGGAAACAATGCCTGACCTATTGCCGAGACCAATACCGGATAGCCAAAGCCGGTAATGAGCGTCATCAGCACGATGATCGCGAGGGCAGGGCGCAGGTATGAGAACCCGTTATGGCGGTTCGTGTCGTGCATGGCGTTCATCCTCAAACCAATCCCAAGGCGACCAACAGAATGTCGATCAGTTTGATACCAATGAATGGCGCAATGAGGCCGCCCAATCCATATATCAGCAGGTTGCGGCGAAGCAGGCTGGCCGCGTCGGAGGCCTGGACTCTCACGCCCCGCAAGGCGAGCGGAATCAAGGCGACGATGATCAGTGCGTTGAAGACGATGGCCGACAAGATCGCACTCTGCGGGCTGTGCAGGTTCATCAGGTTCAATGCGCCAAGCTGCGGATAGATTCCGGCGAACAGTGCAGGCAGGATGGCGAAGTATTTAGCGACATCGTTCGCCACGGAAAACGTCGTTAGCGCGCCACGCGTTACCAGCAACTCCTTGCCGACCTGCACCACGTCCAGCAGTTTGGTCGGATCAGAGTCCAAGTCGACCAGGTTCGCTGCTTCGCGCGCAGCCTGCGTACCGTCGTTCATGGCAAGTCCGACGTCGGCCTGTGCCAATGCGGGCGCATCGTTCGCACCGTCTCCACACATCGCTACGAGCTTTCCTTCGGCCTGCTCACTTCGGATGCGCTGCAGTTTCTTTTCGGGTGTCGCTTCTGCGATCACATCGTCCACGCCAGCTTCAGCAGCGATCGCCGCGGCAGTCAGCGGGTTGTCACCCGTCACCATGACGGTACGTATCCCCATGCGGCGGAGCTCGGCAAAGCGTTCGCGAATGCCTGGTTTCACGACATCCTTGAGGTGAATGGCACCCAGTAGCTCACGGTCTACGGCAACGAGTAGCGGAGTACCGCCACTTTGAGAGATTTGCTCGACTTCCCGAGCCAGAACGTCGGGCATCTGCGCTTGGGACATGTCGAGCCACGCAAGGACTGCACCAACGGCACCTTTCCGGTATTGGCGACCGTTCCAGTCCACCCCGGAAAGACGCGTTTCGGCGCTAAAAGGAATGGCATGCAGCGCTTCGCGTGGCGGCGTCTCGATGGGCTGCAGGTTGCGCAGGTACTCCACGATCGACTTGCCTTCGGGCGTGTCATCAGCCAGCGAAGCAAGCATTGCGGCTTCCGAAAGAGCCGGCGTCGTGACGCCCGGCGCCTTGAATAGCGCACTGCAGCGGCGATTACCGAACGTGATCGTACCGGTCTTGTCGAGGAGCAGCGTATGAACGTCACCCGCGGCTTCCACAGCACGACCGGATTTTGCGATCACGTTGAGCCGCACGAGGCGATCCATGCCGGCAATGCCGATCGCCGACAGGAGCCCGCCAATGGTCGTGGGTATCAACGTGACCAACAGTGCGGCCAGGTAGACGATGGGAAGATCACCACCGGCATAACGGGCGAACGGTTGGAGGGTCGCGACGACCAGCAGGAAAATGAGCGACAGGCCGATCAGCAGGATGTCCAGCGCCACTTCGTTCGGTGTTTTTTGACGCTTAGCGCCTTCGACGAGTGCGATCATCCGGTCGAGTGTGGATTCGCCAGGGTTGCTGCTGATGCGCACAATCAATGAGTCCGACACCACCTGGGTATTGCCGGTCACGGCAGAGCGGTCGCCGCCCGATTCGCGTATTACCGGTGCAGACTCACCCGTGATTGCCGCCTCGTTAACGGCCGCTACGCCCTCAATTACCTCGCCGTCGCCGGGTATGGAATCGCCTGCAACTATTCGCACCACATCACCGCGTCGTAGTTGGTTCGCCGGCACTGATTCATAGCTTCCAGTCGCCGTTCGGCGCTGGGCCGTTAGCCCCTCGCTGCCTGATTTCAGGCTGTCCGCGCGGGCCTTGCCTCTGCCTTCTGCCAGCGCTTCGGCGAAGTTGGCAAACAGGACTGTAAACCAGAGCCACAATGCGATTTGGACTGAAAAGCCCGTACTTACCAGTGGGTTTTGCACGACGCACAACACCGTTGTGACGACAGCAGTGAGCTCGACAGTCAGCATCACGGGTGAGCGGACCAGCTGCCGGGGGTCAAGCTTGGTGAACGCCTGGATCAGAGCAGGCTTCCAGGGCGTGGGCGACACTGGAGTAGTCACCGGGTTGGCACGTGCGGGTGCCGGGGTATGAATAGTCATGGTCTCTCCGTCTTACAGGGCCGAGGCAAAGTGTTCAGCCAATGGGCCCAGCGCGAGGGCAGGGAGGAAGGTCAGGCCACCGACCAGCAGGATCGTCAGTGTGAGCAGCGTGACGAATAACGGGCCGTGGGTTGGAAAACTATTCGGTCCGAGGGGCGAGCGTGTTTTGGCGGCCAGGCTTCCGGCGATGGCCAGCACGGGCAGGATGTAGCCGAAACGCCCAAGCAGAATCGCCAAGCCCTGCATGAGATTGTGGTAGGGCGTATTAGCGCCGAACCCGCCGAAGGCCGAGCCGTTGTTGGCAGTGGCTGAGGTGTAGGCATAGAGCACTTGGCTCAAGCCATGCGGCCCAGGTGCACTAATGGCCGACGCCGGGCTCGCAAAGCTCACGGCGAGTGCACAAAAGACCAGCACGCCGATCGGCATGACCACCAGCGTTGCGACAAGCAGACGGACCTCGCGAGCCTCCAGTTTTTTCCCCAGGTATTCCGGCGTGCGCCCAATCATCAAGCCGGCCAGGAACACCGCGATCATTACGAAAAGAAGCATCCCGTAGAGGCCGGCACCAACCCCACCGAAGATGACTTCACTGAGCATCATGTTGAACATCGCGACCATGCCGGCTAGCGGACTCAAGCTATCGTGCATGGCATTCACCGAGCCGTTCGACGCCGCCGTTGTAGCCGCCGCCCATAGCACCGAAGCGGTGACACCAAAGCGACTTTCCTTGCCTTCGAGCGACCCCGCTTGCTCGATCGGGAGGTTGGCGTAGCTCGGTGCAGGCTCATGTTCTGCGTAGAGCGCGGCGCCCAAACCGATCACGAAGACCACCAGCATGCTGGCCAGCAGCGCACGGCTCTGACGTAGATCCTTAACGTAGTGGCCGAAGGTGAAGAGCAGCGCAGCGGGAATCAACAGAATGGAGACCAGCTGGAAAAGGTTGCTCCAAACGGTTGGATTCTCGAACGGGTGCGCCGAATTGACGCCAAAGAAGCCGCCGCCGTTGGTGCCGAGTTGCTTGATGGCGATCTGACTCGCCGCCGGCCCCAATGGAATGGTTTGTTCCTGTCCCTCGAGCGTCGTGGCGTGCACATAGGGGTCGAGCGATTGGGGTACGCCCTGCCAGATCAGAAAGAACGCCAAGATCATGCTCAAGGGGACCAGGCAATACAGGACGGCGCGAGTGAGGTCGACCCAGAAATTGCCGATAGTCCCTGCCGTGCGGCGCGTGATGCCCCGTGCAAGCGCCACGATCACCGCCAATCCCACCGCTGGGCTGACAAAATTCTGTACGGCCAACCCGGCCATTTGCGTCAGGTAGCTCATTGACGCTTCGCCGCTGTACGCCTGCCAATTGGTATTGGTCATGAAGCTTGCAGCCGTGTTGAACGCTAGCGTCCACTCGAGACCCGGCAGGCCTTCAGGGTTAAGTGGCAAAGCGCCTTGGGCAATCAGCAAGGAAAAGACTGTCAGTAAGCTAAGGGCGCTAAACACCAATACGGAGCCTGCGTATTGTTTCCAGCTTTGTTCTCGTTCCGGTGTCACGCCTGCACAGCGATAGATGCCGTATTCGATTGGGCCGAGGATGGGTTTCAGCCAGGTCCTTTCGCCTTCCATCGCGCGGTGAACGAAGCGCCCCAGCCAAGGGGCTGGTATCAGTACTAGGGCGAAGAATGCCACGATCAGACAATAGTCTTGCCAAGCCATGGTGCGTCACTCCCTTCCCGCGTTGAGCAACGCGTACAGCAGATAGAGGAAGAGACCCACCGCCATGAGCAGTGATAGGCCATCGAGAAGGTTCATTTTCCACTCCTTGAGTGCGGCTGATGTCGCGTAGTGGAAAGTCTCGACTCTGACGGGATAAAAATTCGATTCCGATTTAGGGGTAAGCGCGTAAAAAAAATATAAGTTTGGCGCTGGGACACTGGTGAAAGGAGGCGGCT
This sequence comes from Pseudomonas matsuisoli, assembly GCF_014647635.1. Classification (GTDB taxonomy): domain Bacteria; phylum Pseudomonadota; class Gammaproteobacteria; order Pseudomonadales; family Pseudomonadaceae; genus Pseudomonas_P; species Pseudomonas_P matsuisoli. Next base: position 575,050 of record NZ_BMPO01000002.1, on the reverse strand, counting down.
GCAGCGGCAGTCGCCTCCTTGTTTGGCTGTCAGCTAAGGGGCGGAAGCACCGTCGCTATTCAGACAGCCTTCTCCACGTTGAAGCCATCAAAGTTCTCGAATACGCCCATGAACCCTGGGACCGTCGCTTCCCGCGCCCAGTCACGCTGCAGTTCGCAGTACATCTGTACCCTGCTGATAAGCTGCGCGCCGGCTTGTTCGATACGGCGCAATGCCGCTTCGTGCGCGGCTAAGGAGGTTCCACCGACCGCATCGACTGGCACATAAACCTCGAAGCCTTCCCGAATTGCATCCAGCACAGGGAATGTGAGGCATGCCTCGGTCCAGAGTGCGGTCATGATCAGCTTGCGGCGGCCACAGGCTTTGACGGCTTGCTTGAATTCAATGTCTTCCCAACTGTTAATTGAGGTCCGGTCGTACGTCGGCAGATGGCCGAGGACGTCTTGCAATTGTTGGATCGGCGGCTTGTTGCGGCCGGTAGCGACATTGACTGTGGAGTGAATGATTGGAAGGTCGTAGTTCACGGCGGCCTTCGCCACGCTGGTGATGTTGAAGACCAATTCGTCGCGCGGCATGGAACGGATCGAGGCGACCTGGATCGGCTGGTAATCGATGATGATCAACGCCGAATTGTTTGGCGTTAGGAGTTGGTCGGTGTACGCGTTGCGGACGGTCTCGCTCGTCATCGTCTTGTCCTTGTTGTGGATGTGAAGCACGGTTGTTCATGGGCTAGCTATCGCTTGTCATCAGGCGACGATCGCGGCGCCGGCACTGCTATAAGCCAAGGCGGGACCTCTCCTGTGCGACGCATTCTGCTGTCCCAGTTAACGGGCTGGTAGTAGCATTCCCCGGCCAGCTGTGTCGCGTAACGGGGAACGCCAGATTGGATATCGAAGAGCTGCTTACCTTCGTCGAGGTTGCGGATGCGGGTGGCGTTTCGGCCGCCGCGCTTAGGCTTGGCGTGTCGAAGTCGATCGTCAGCCGCCGATTAGCGCGACTAGAGGCGGAACTGGGCGTGCAGTTGCTGGCCCGTACTACGCGGGGCGCCGCGCTGACCGAGGCGGGCGCGACCTTCCGTGACCATGCGGCCAGGGCATGTGCCGAGATGGAGATGGCCCGTGAGTCAATCCTGCCTGCTGGCGCGCTACGCGGAAGACTACGGGTGGCGGCACCGCTGTCCTTCGGGCCGACCCACTTTGCCCCGGTATTGGCAGAAATGGCGCGTCGGCATCCGTTGCTGCACATCCAGACGTGCTATAGCGATCGCTTCGTCGATCTCATTGCCGAGGGGTTCGATTGTGGAATCCGGGTCGGCTATCTGCCGGACTCCAACCTGGTCGGCAGGCGAATTGGCCCGATCAAGGTCACGCTCGTAGCAAGCCCCGCGTATATCGACAGCCACGGCGCCCCCAGTCACCCAGCGGAACTCGTTGCTCATCAAGCCTTGATGCAAAACACGGAGGCGTGGCAGTTCATGGATGGCGACAAGGTCATCTCTGTCCGCCCTCAAGGACGTTTCAAGGCGGACAATGGTGTCGCGCTGGTCGCTGCCGCAGCGGCGGGGCTGGGCGTTGCGTATTTGCCTGACTGCCTCACTCATGACCGGATTGCCAGCGGGTCATTGGTCTCGATCATGACGGCCTACCCACCGCCGCCGGCCGCAGCTTACCTGGTTCGCCCGCCTGGGCAACATCCGGCACAGAAGATCCGGGTGCTGGCTGAGTTGCTCATCGACTATTTCGGCAAGTCTCCCCACTTTGCGGGCCCCACGCATACCTGATGGTTGCGATCCGCAATCGCCAATTTTGCTTCCGTCCGTGCTGAACGGTAAAGTTAGCCGCTCAGGCGTTTGCTGCGCCCGCGGTCCGCGCGAAGGGGTTCCCCAAAGCATGTCTTCTGAACGTTTCATACCAGCTCCCGGCTTGTCGGCGGACCGAGCCCTGTAAGGAGTTGGCATGCCTGCCGAAAACGAACCCCGTCACCACGGTCTGCTCGATGTGCCTGCGCTGCGCAAGCGCGCAAAGCGTCTTCTGAAAGCACTGAAAAACACCGAAGCTAACGACGCTCGCGCGCAGTTGCGCGTGCTTGGCGTGCCCGGCCCGGATTATCGACTTGCCGACACTCAATGGTTGGTCGCCCGTGAAGCCGGATTCGCCAGCTGGCCCAAATTGATCGGCCATGCGGACAGCGTTGCCTTCACCGCACGCCATCCGGGATTCGCTGATCCTGGCGAAGCGACGGTTCAGCACTGGCGGTGCGGTAACGATATCGAGCACCGGCTACGTATCGCTGGCTTTTCGGGCTCATTTCATATGTTCGACGACCCCATGGTAATGGGGCCGGTACCCGCGCTGCCCGAGGATGACTACTGGGGGGTGCGCGCCGACTTCGCGGCCCGTGCATTTGGGCTACCGCTTAGCGATATACAGCAGCGCCAAGCCCGGCAGCGTGAGGCGCTGGCCCAGTTGGATGGGGATAGCGAGCTCGTGCTGTGGTGCGAAGCCGACGCATACGATCAACTGTTTCTCGTCCGTCTGTTGGCTAGCCTTCCCGCAATGCCCCGAAGACTCGAACTGATCGAGACCGACAGCGTGCCTGGGGTGGAACGATTCATTGGCATCGGTCAGCTAGCTCCCGAGCTGCTTGCCTGGCTTTGGCCCCAACGGCGCACCCTTGGTGAGGACGCCTTAGCGGTAGGGCGCGAAGCGTGGGCCGCTTACACCGCAGCCGATCCAAGCGATTGGGCTGTCCTTGCAAGACGGTTTCATCCACCACTTCCATTGCTCGGGCCCGCCCTCGCAAGGCAACTGCAGGAGCTACCCGGCGAACACGATGGGCTGAGTCTTACTCAGCGTCTAGCGCTGCGCATTCTTGCCGATCATGGCGAGTTACCCATCGCTAAGGTGTTCAGTCATTTGATGATGACCTACGAACCTCTACCGTACTTAGGCGACCTCATGTTCTATGCGTTGTTGCGCCCCCTGATCGATGCGCCGCACCCGCTGGTGAATGAACACCCCCAGGCGGACTGGCGAAAACGTGTAGTCCGAATAACTGCGGAGGGTGAACATGTGTTGAGTCGCCAGAAGAACTGGCTCGATTGCTTGCCCGCGAAGCGTTGGGTTGGCGGCGTTCTGATCGATCCAGACCGGTCGCCTTGGGTGGTCAGTGGAGCGGGCGAGGTCAGTCGTCGTTGATCAGCAGTCCTCGGCCTCAGTTTGCACTGGCTGTCTTTCGCCGCGGGCCAAGGATCGCGATAGCGATGCCGCCCAGGACCACCAATGAAGCAATGAGAAGGCGCATGGATATCGGTTCGCTGAGAAACAATACGCCACCTATCGAAGCAAGGATCGGCACACCCAGCTGAAGCGTTGCCGCGGTCTGCGCACCTAGCTTGCCCATGATCGAATACCACACGGCATATCCGGCGCCTGACGCAAGGACGCCGGATGCAATGGCGTAAAACACGCCTGAAGGGGTGAGCGACATGGCTCCTTGTACGAGTGCTACGGCCGCGGCCACGCCGATCAAAGGTAAGCTACGCACGAAGTTTCCGGCGGTGTCACCGATGGGGTTGACCGAGCCCTTGCCGAGTATCGAGTACGCGCCCCACGCCATGCCTGCGACGACCATCGCCAGGGCGCTCTTCAACGGCGGCGCATGACTGCCAGGAACCAGCAAGATGATCAACCCGCTAAACGCGATGAGCATTCCAATGACCACGGCGGCGCGGAGCTTTTCCCCGCTCTTCCACGCCAATGCAAACATTGTGAGTTGCACCGCTCCGAACAGGATGAGCGCGCCCGCACCTGCGTCCAGCTGTATGTAGGCCAGAGAAAAGAGGTAGGCATAGACGAACAGGCTGATGCCGCCGCGCCAGCTGCCTCCTGCTGGGCTCGTCCTACGCAATTGGAGTAGCAGCCATAAAAAAAGCGAACCGCCTAACAAGCGAATGGCGGTGAATGCCACAGGGTCGATACCGCCATCCTTAAGCGCCAGGCGGCAAAATAGCGAGTTGGCAGCGAACGCGCTCAGGCTGAACAGTGTGCTGCCCACCAGTAGCCATTGGCTGGAAGCGGGGTGGCGTACCCTTTTTCTGTTACCCGTCATTGCGCTGTTCTCACATCAGGAAATGGCCAGATAGAGGAGGGTATCGCAGCGCCTGTAGGCTACTCGATTCGCCCGCGCGCGTTGAAGTCATTCACGCCTAGCCAATACGTCGCGGTTGATATGAACGCGCGGTGGCAGGATTACTGATGAGTGTTGGTTCTCTCAGCGGGATAGAACTCGCCCGTTCTTCCCATCGCTTCTAGCCGCTCACGCGCGGTTATCTCGATACGTGCCACTGTGGTCTGGTCGTTAGGGTCGACAGGCTGCACGCACAAGCGCCGGACATTCTGATCATGTGTGCCTTCGCTGAGCATTTCGTGGGTAAAGACTTGCTCCTCACGCCACAGGCATAAAGGGCGGTTTCCGCCATGGAGCCATATCTCGTTGATCGCCCTGAGGTCAGTGATCGCGAGCTCATCCGCGGTAATCTTCTTGTCCATTGCGCTGTACCTTTTTAGCGAGTCCTTAAGGTCGGACTTATCAGCGCAGCAGGCTGTTCCCCGCAGCGACTGCTCGATCGCTGCCTAGGGGAACGATGGCGTAGACGTGATCGGACTTGGTCGCTTCGATTTATTGCATAGATGTGCTGGAACCGCTCGGTAGCGCTTTGCCACGACTAGGTACTCGACCGGTGTTTCGCGCCGCCGGGAGGAACGTCCGTCGCCATACGTGTGTCCGCGAAAAGCACATGGATGCAAGCGCGACGCGCACGCGGGTCGTCATAGTGGGGTCCACCGGTATCAGCGTGCCGTGCGCTGGCGCCGTCGAGTTCTCGACGGCATTCGCGGTCCGGCGGACGGCAATCTAGGCTATTCAGTCACTGGCTTAACACCAAGCGCGTTCTTCTTCCCAACTCGAGAGGTTGATTCCATGAGCACATTTACCACCCGCGATGGCGCCGAGATCTATTACAAAGACTGGGGCAGCGGCAAACCCGTGCTATTTAGCCACGGCTGGCCGCTGGACGCGGACATGTGGGAATACCAGATGCACTATCTGAGCAGCCGCGGTTACCGGACCATCGCGTTCGACCGCCGTGGCTTCGGCCGCTCCAGCCAGCCGTGGACCGGGTATGACTACGACACCTTCGCTGACGATATCCACGAGCTCATAGAGCACCTGGACCTTCAGGATGTCACCTTGGTTGGCTTTTCCATGGGCGGCGGTGACGTTAGCCGCTATATCGGTCGCCACGGCACCGCTCGGGTCGGAAAGCTGGCATTGTTCGGCGCGGTCACGCCGATCTTCGGCAAGGCAGAGGACTTCCCCGAAGGTGTCGATCAATCCGTATTCACGGGTATCAAACACGGCTTGCTACAGGACCGTGCGCAGTTCATCAGCGGCTTCGCCGCACCGTTCTACGGCACCGATAAAGGCCAGAAGGTGTCTGATGGCGTACTGAGTCAAACGCTCAATATCGCCTTGCTGGCATCGCTCAAAGCGACCGTGGATTGCGTCACAGCATTTGCTGAGACCGACTTCCGTGCGGACTTGGACAAGGTCGACGTGCCGACGCTGGTGATCCACGGTGACGCCGACGCCATCGTGCCGTTCGAAACGACCGGCAAGCTCGCTGCGCAACAGATCGAGGGCGCCGAATTGAAGGTCTACGAAGGCGCTCCCCATGGCTTTGCCGTGACGCATCAGCAACGCCTCAACGAGGATTTGCTTGCGTTCCTGGAGCGTTGATAACGCGCTCGCTGTAAGCCGTTGTATAGCCATTCCGCGTAGCGCGAGGCGCTACGCGATCGCTTGTGCGTAAGTGCAGTCACATGCGCTTCTCGCGCCGTTTTGAGCACCCTCGATCGCCACGGACCTGGTGTTGCGCCATGAGCACGGTTTTGTCGTGCGCGAAGGACCATTGCAGCTGGCGATCAACGTCGGTAGCGCTCAGGGCTCGGCCTGTGAGGGGCCGGCGCGCTGCGTCCAAGTCAGAACGTTTCCCGAATAGGCGTCCCACAATTGCGCTCCCGACGGCAGTAGCCAATGTCGGTGCGGGGAAGCGATCACAAAGATTGCCGTCCATGTAGTGGGTTCCATGTGAAAGGCATGCACGGAAAAAAGCACAGCGGTTCAATTTTCGCGCTCGGTTGGCAGGGATAGTGACGTCATTCCAATCTTGGGAGATTCGACGTGATCCGTGCGAACGGCGAAAAAACGGTGACGCTCGTGGTTGACCACGAAGTCCTGCCTAACCAGCAGGAGATCTACGAGCGATGGCTGAGTCGAGCCGTGACCACCGCAGGTCGGCAGAAAGGGCATCTTGACGTGAGTGTCATTCGCCCGGAGCACGCAGGCGGCAACTACGTCACCGTCATTCGTTTCGCGAGCGCGCGCTCCCTCGATGCGTGGGTGCAGTCAGACGAGCGAAAAGTACTGATTTCCGAGGTGCTGCCGCTGCTCGTATCAGGCGATCGCTACACCTCGCATGCCAGCCGCGAATTCTGGTTCACGCCCAAAAGTCCCGAAGCGACATCGCCACGATGGAAGCAGGCCGTGCTGACGTATGTCGTGATACTGCCATTGGCCACCGGCATTCCGTTGCTGTGGAGCCCGGTATTCCACCGTTATCCCGCACTGGGAAACGTGTGGGTGAGCAACATGATCGTCACCGTGTGCATCGTGCTTCCCGTGGTTTACCTGATCATGCCGTGGGCTACACGGCGTCTCGCCGGCTGGCTTAACGCGCGCTGACCGCCAACCCTCAACCGCACAGAAGAGAGCCGCAGACGTGAACAACGATCCGCAGGACCCCAAACGCCGCCAGATCGTCGCTGCCGGTACCGTACTCGGTGCCGCAGGTGCCCTTTGGTCCGCCCTTCCTTTCGCCGGTAGATCCGGCTTCGCATCAGGAGCGAACATGACCGCCGACCTCATCCTGTTCAATGGGCAATTCCATACGGTCGATCCGGAGCAACCACAGGCGACCGCCGTGGCGGTCAAGGATGGTCGTTTCTTGCTCGTGGGTAGCGATGCCGAAGCGATGACGACCCGCGGATCGACTACCCAAGTCGTGGACCTGAAAGGGCGGCGGGCAATACCTGGCCTTAACGACTCGCACCTGCATCTCATTCGAGGCGGCTTGAACTACAACCTCGAACTTCGTTGGGAAGGTGTCCCTTCGTTGGCCGACGCCTTGCGCATGCTCAAGGACCAGGCTGAGCGAACGCCTGCGCCCCAATGGGTGCGCGTGGTGGGGGGCTGGAACGAGTTCCAGTTCGCCGAAAAGCGCATGCCGACGCTTGCCGAAATCAACCAGGCGGCGCCTGACACGCCAGTGTTCGTTCTTCACCTCTATGACCGGGCGCTGCTCAATCGCGCTGCCCTCAGAGTCGTCGGGTACACCAAAGACACGCCAAACCCGCCGGGTGGGGAGATACAGCGCGACAGCAGTGGCGAACCGACCGGCATGCTCATCGCTAGGCCGAACGCCATGATTCTGTATTCGACCTTGTCTAAGGGCCCGAAGCTGCCGCTGGAGTATCAGGTCAACTCGACCCGGCAGTTCATGCGTGAGCTCAATCGCCTCGGCCTGACCAGTGCCATCGACGCAGGCGGCGGTTTCCAGAATTACCCGGATGACTACGAGGTGATCCAGGAGCTCGCGGACAAGGACCAGCTCACGGTCCGTATCGCCTATAACCTCTTTACCCAGAAGCCGAAGGAAGAACTCGCCGACTTCCAGAACTGGACACGCACCGTCACGTACGGGCAGGGCACGGATTACTTTCGGCACAACGGCGCAGGCGAGATGCTGGCGTTCTCGGCGGCCGACTTCGAAGACTTCCTCGAGCCGCGTCCGGATCTGCCGGCCCAAATGGAGGCAGACCTGGAGCCGGTGGTACGCCACCTCGTAGAGCATCGCTGGCCCTTTCGACTACACGCCACTTACGACGAATCCATTTCACGCATGCTCGACGTGTTCGAGAAGGTGAGCCGGGACATCCCGTTCAATGGTCTGCCCTGGTTCTTCGACCACGCCGAAACCATCACCCCGCGCAATATCGAGCGCGTGCGCGCTCTAGGCGGCGGGATCGCGATTCAGCACCGCATGGCGTTTCAGGGTGAGTACTTCGTGGACCGTTATGGCAAGGCAGCTGCTGAACAGACACCGCCTATCAAACGCATGCTGGCGGAGGGCGTTCCGGTTGGCGCCGGTACCGATGCCACCCGCGTCGCGAGCTACAACCCGTGGACGTCGCTGTATTGGTTGGTAAGTGGCAAGACGGTGGGCGGTATGGCGCTTTACCCCGAGGGGCTGTCGCGTGACGTTGCCCTGCAACTGTTCACTCAAGGCAGTGCGTGGTTCTCGAACGAGCAGGGCAAGAAAGGGCAGATCAGGGTTGGCCAGCTGGCTGACGTGGCGGTGCTTTCACGCGACTTCTTCACGGTCGAGGAGGAGGCCATCAAGCACCTCGAGTCGGTGCTGACCGTGGTAGGCGGGAAGATCGTCTACGGCGCAGGTGACTTCGATTCGCTTGGCGTCCCGCCATTGCCCGTCATGCCGGATTGGTCACCCGTTGCTCGTGTACCCGGTCACTGGAAGCCCACGGCACCGCTTCAGGCGGCTGTTCATCAATGTGTAGGGCCTTGCGCCGTGCATTCACACAGCCATGAACGTGCACGCTTGAGCAAGGTCCCGGTCAGCGACCATGCTGGGTTCTGGGGTGCGTTCGGCTGTTCGTGCTTTGCCTTCTGAGGTCGCGATGGACAGTGCCATGACGCAACGCACAGAGGGCCCTTGGGCGCCGCTGTCGAACCGGGTGTTTCGATGGCTCTGGCTGGCCAGTATCGCGTCGAACATCGGTACCTGGATGCATGAGGTCGGCGCGGGTTGGCTGATGACCTCGCTGTCCGCTAGCCCCCTCGCCGTTGCGATGGTTCAGGTGGCCAGCGCGCTACCGATGTTCTTCCTGGCACTGCCGGCCGGCGCGCTCGCGGACATCGTCGACAAACGCCGCTACTTGCTCTGGGTTCAGGCGTGGATGGCCTGCGTTGCGCTAACGCTTGCGGTATTGACCCTGACGGGATGGATGAGTGTACCGGTGCTGCTCATCCTGACGTTGTGCATGGGGATCGGCACGGCATTGATGATGCCGGCCTGGTCGGCTATCACGCCGGAGGTCGTCGCCAAGGAGGTATTACCGGCAGCGATCGCACTGTCGAGCCTGGGCGTCAATGTGGCCCGCGCCATCGGCCCGGCCCTGGCAGGATTTCTCGTCAGCTTAAGTGGGCCCTGGCTGACGTTCGCGCTAAACGCCATTTCATTCTTAGCGGTGATGGTCGCGTTGTTCTGTTGGAGAACCGAAACCGTGGCGCCGCTTCTACCGGCGGAGCGGTTCATGGGGGCGATCCGTGCGGGGTTTCGGTATGCCCGAAGCGCGCGGCCATTGCAGGCTGTTCTGCTGCGCACCGCAGCATTCTTTATCGGTGCGAGCGCAGGTATGGCGTTGCTGCCGATTCTGGTTCGCAAGGAGCTGCTTGGCACGGCTGCAGACTTCGGCATCTTGCTGGGGTGCGTCGGGCTCGGCGCGGTGGGCGGGGCGATGCTGCTGCCTACGCTGCGCCGGTTGATTTCGAACAGTGCGGTCGTCGCATTGGCCAGCTGCGCATACGCCTGCGTACTGTTCGCTCTGGCGGGGCTACGCGACTTCGCCGCACTCATTCCGGTGATGCTCGTCAGCGGAGCAGCGTGGATCGCCGTGTTGTCGAGCCTGCAAGTCGCGGCCCAGACGTCTGTTCCCACGTGGGTGAGGGCACGTGCCCTGGCAGTTTATATCTTGGTCTTTTTTGGCTGTAGCGCGTTGGGTGGACTCGTCTGGGGGGCGGTAGCCAGTCACTGGTCGCTGTCCATCGCGCTGACTGGAGGCGGGGCATTCTTGTTGCTCGGGGTGCTGCTCACCCTTGCCGTGAAGTTACCCATAACGGATGCGGACGATCTTGCACCTTCGATGCACTGGCCGGCACCTGTGCTCGATGAACACTACGACTGTGATCGCGGCCCGGTGATGGTGACCATCGACTACGACGTTCCATTGGAGAACGCGGACGTATTTCGGAATGCCATGCAGTTCGTGGGGGCCATGCGCCGCCGCAATGGATCGTTGTCCTGGGGGCTGATGCAAGACAGCGAGAATCCTCGGCTTTGGCACGAGTTCTTCTTTGACGAATCCTGGCTCGATCATCTTCGTCATCACGGCCGCGTGACCCGCGCAGAGCAACGCATCGAGGCCGCTGCTCGACAGTACATGACACTCGGTACCGAAGTCCGCATTCGTCATTTTCTTGGGAAGCCGGCCTGACTGGCGACCTATCTCTCGTAAATCGAAACAGGAGCTACATCATGAGCAAGCCATATAACCGCCTTAACAAAGACGATGCCGTCGTACTGCTCGTCGACCACCAAGCTGGCCTGATTTCGCTGGTGCAGGACTTCACGCCCAGCGACTTTAAGAACAACGTTCTGGCGCTGGCCGCGTGCGCCAAATTCTTCGAACTGCCAACCATCCTGACAACCAGCTTCGAGCAAGGCCCCAACGGCCCGCTCGTTCCCGAGCTGAAGGACATGTTCCCTGACGCGCCTTACGTTGCGCGTCCCGGTCAGATCAACGCATGGGACAACGAAGATTTCGTTGCAGCGATCAAAGCGACGGGCCGCAAGCAGCTGATCATTGCAGGTGTTGTAACTGACGTTTGCGTTGCGTTCCCAACCCTGTCGGCGCTCGCTGAAGGCTTCGATGTTTTCGTCGTGACCGATGCCTCGGGCACCTTCGACAAGACGGTCCAGCAGGCGGCGTGGGCGCGCATGAACGCGGCCGGTGCGCAGATGATGAACTGGTTCAGCGTCGCCTGCGAGCTGCACCGCGACTGGCGCAACGACATCGAGGGCCTGGGTGCGCTGCTGTCGAATCACATCCCGAACTACCGCAACCTGATGACGAGCTACTTCACGCTCGTGAACAACAAGTAACCCGCTGGCGGCGCCTTGCCGCACGCTATCGACTGCCCGGCCTCGTGCCGGGCAGTTCCGTTTTTGGAGTCGCCATGAACCGTAACGACCTGCGCAAGGTGGACCTGCACCTGCTCATCGTTTTCGAAAGCCTGATGCATGAACGCAACCTGACCCGTACCGCGGAAAAGCTCTTTCTTGGCCAGCCTGCGATCAGCGCGGCATTGCTTCGCCTGAGGGCGTTCTTCGACGATCAATTGTTCGTGCGCAATGGTCGGGCGATGGAGCCAACACCGCGGGCACTGGACATTCATCGGCGCCTTCCTGAAGCGCTCGACGGGATCGCGCAGGCCATTAGCGAGCTGCAGGCGTTCGATCCGGCATCGAGCGACGCGGTGTTCCGCATTGGCATGTCCGACGACGTGGAGTGTGGACTTTTGCCCGGATTGCTAAGCCAGTTGCGTACTGAGGCCCCTAACTGCGTAATGGTCGTTCGACCTGCCAATTTCCTTCTGCTTCCAGGGCTGTTGGCGACCGGCGAGATATCCACGGGTATCAGCTACACCACGCAATTGCCGGCTAACGCAAAATGCCGGACCTTGCGCAACATCAAGGCGGTGGCCATCCGCGCCGATGATGGTCGTGGGCCGCTGACGTTGGACGATTATTGCGAGCGGCCCCACGCACTGGTGTCGATGTCAGGCGACCTGAGCGGCAACATCGACGACGATCTCGCGCGGCACGGCCGCCGCCGGCGGGTGTCACTGGCGGTCCCGCATTTCAGCGGTCTCGGCGCCCTGATTCGCAACTCCGACTTCATCGCCACCATCCCTGATTACGTGGCGGCGGCCTTGGTTTGCGGCGGCGGTATCGTCGCAGAAGATCCGCCGTTCGATATCGTCCCTTCGAAACTGATGATGGTCTGGCGCGCTGCGGGTGACCAGGACCCTGCCGAACGTTGGCTGCGTGAGCGGATAGTCAGCTATATGACCGCAAGCGAGGCGCCTGGCCCGCTCTAGCAAGGTATGTAGGCATCAGCGTTCGGAATGTCGAACATCGTGAGGAACGATTTATAGCGGCGACCCTGCCGCTCCTAAGATGGCTCCAACACTCAGGAGCACCCTCATGAACATTGCCCGCCCGCTCAAGTCAGCTGCCTTGTCCCTGTCATTCATCGCGTTCACGCTGTTGACTGGTTGCGCCAGTTCCGAACATGCGTATTTCCAGAGCGGGGATATGGGCTATCTGGTGAAGTGTGGTGGGCTGATGGGGCGGTGGTCGGCGTGCTCTACGGCGGCCGCGGCGCTCTGCACGACTGACGGGTATGAAGTGCTGGCGCGCAACAGCATCGCCAAAGCGTCCGAGGAAGAAGCGGACGCCCATGTAGCAGCCGATAGCTTTCACAGCCGTGAGATGTATATTCAGTGCCGCGGTGCGCATTTGGCATGGAAAGTGGACGGTTCCATGAACGCCTCGCTGGAGGCCAACCCTCGCATAGAAGGCTGATCTCCTAAGCGCAGCGTGGGACTATCCCTAGGGATATGTCTGTACCGATAACGTCGCGCATTGGTGTTGACTCACGGGTGATTGGCAACGCTGCCAACGCTTTGGCGAGGTGCCGGTCAGCTTGCTGAACGTCCGCGAGAAATGGGACTGGTCGGCGAAGCCACACTCCAGCGCAATCTGGCACATGGATAGCGAACTCTCGGTGAGCAAGCGTTGCGCCCGCTCTATCCGGGAATTGAGCGACCATTCCTGCGGTGACATCCCCGTGGATTTCTTGAAGGCGCGGGAAAAGTGGCTTCTGGACATGGCGCATTGCGACGCGACCTCTGCGATGAGCAGTTTGTCCTGTTGGGTCGATCCCAGTATGTGTTTCGCCTTCCGCTCCTGCCAGGCGGCCAGCGCAACCGGGCCTGTCGCGACAGTTGCGGGGTTCAGATCCTCGTACTTGACGAGCAGATGTTGGCAAAGGCGTAAGCCCAGCTGATAAAAACGCTCCGACCCGGAATGCCTCGCGGTTTGCAGCGCAGCTTTTAGGTCCCTTGCGAGCTGATAGGTTTCTTGGTCGGCAGTGGTTGTATCCATTGCAGTCTCCCTGAGTGACCGCAATAGGCTGCGCGCGCCAGGCACGTCGAGTCCTTCTTCGGATCCTGAAAATTCCTGAAAATGGCGATCGCCGGTTCACTCAGCGTTGGCGTCCATTTCAACTCATGCGCCGTGCGCCTGACATGCCTCAGACCCCGAGCAAGGCGATAGCACTACGTGCTCTAATCGGCAAAGCGAAGCGTACGAATAAGGTTAGAGCTCACCATGCGCACAGTCGGCCTGCTGCTTTTCGACGACGTCCTCATGCTGGACGCAGCTGGACCCATCGACGTTTTTTCTTTGGCGAACCGATATCTGCCAGCTGACAAGCACTATCGTCTGATGACGATATCACCGACGCGCAAGGAGCTTCGGGCATCCAACGGTTTACGCATGTTCGCGGACTACAGCATCGAAGAAGCACCTACGGCCTACGATGTGCTGTTGGTTCCAGGTGGACCTGGCGCTTATAGCGGCGATCACCGGGACATCGCCCTCTGGTTGCGCGGCACCGTTGATAATTGCTGCACTTACGGTTCCGTATGCACGGGAGCGTTCCTGCTTGGGGAAGCTGGACTGTTAGACGGTCGCCGGGTCACGACGCATTGGCATTACCAGGAACGCCTCGCGACACGCTTCCCGAATGCGCAAGTACAGGCAGAAGCGATCTACCTACGAGACGGACCGATGATCTCCTGCGGCGGCGTCACCGCCGGGATAGACCTGGCACTTTCGGTTTTGACCGAACACCATGGCAAATCCATCGCGTTGGACGTCGCCAAGGTGCTGCTGGTAGTGACGCAACGTCAAGGCGGGCAGACCCAGTTCAGTCCTATGTTGTCAGTGCCGACAGGGGAAAACGACACACAGATGCAGGCTATCCAGCGGTATGTCATCGACAATGTCGGCATCCCGCACACGGTGTCCGCCCTGGCAGAGATCGCCAACATGAGCCCGCGAAACTTCAGCCGCGTGTTTACCCGCGAAACGGGCCTGTCACCCATGGAATTCGTGCTGACGGCCCGCATCGATTCGGCGCGTAACTTACTGGAGTCGACCGACCTGCCGTTGAAGACGATTGCTGCTCGCAGCGGATTTGGTAGCACGCGGCAGATGCGAGCCCTTTTCAGTGCTCGACTGAAGTTGAGCCCCGCACAATATCGGTATCAATTCGGATGAACCTGATCGCCCCCTGCGTGTACCAGGTCGGTGGTCGCTATAGGAGAACGGGGAGTAGGTGAACGACCGACACATGAGCGGGCTATAAGGCAGCGCAATCGCCTAAGCCGTTTTGCGCGTGCGCTCTGGGAGGACGACCCGTGACATATCGATGAGCTCGACGAGTTTCGTCGCGCCCATCTTCAGCATTACATTTTTCTTGTAGACCTTGACCGTCACTTCTTGCACGCCCAGCGCCATCGCGATCTCCTTGTTCATGTAGCCGGCGACCACCCCTTTGAAAACCTCTTTCTCGCGTTCGCTCAAACGGTCATATCGACCGCGAATGGCGTAGTCGGCGGCCGTTTCTTCATGCCAAACCTTGGCGCGAATCATTGCCTCGCTCACGACACGAAGCAGTTCGGCTTCGTCCATGGGTTTGGTGAGAAAACTTTCAGCGCCGGCCTTCATTGCCCGCACCGACATATCGATCGTTCCAAAGCCGGTCATGAAGACGATGGGTATGGGGGCTTGGCGTTTCGCAAGTTCCGCTTGCAGGTCGAAACCGCTGCTTTGGGCCAGCCTGACGTCAAGGAGAAGGCAACTCGGAGCGGTAAAGTCACAGGTGGCTAAAAACTCATCAGCCGACGCATGCCCCAGGGCCGTGATACCGGCTGATCGGAGTTGGCGTACCAAAGCCGTTTTTACTAAACATTCGTCATCCACCACGTGCACGCAGGCGACGGGCTCGACGGTCTGGAAAGCACGATGTCGTGTCGGAGGCACGACGGTTGTATCGCTACCCCCGGCTTCCATAACGTTCAGGCGGTAGCCGCGGCCTGAAACCGTTTCCAGCGTGGCGCGATCAAGGCCGGCAATCTTGCGGATAGAGGAGATATGAACTTGCAGGTTGTTCTCTTCGACCACTCGGTCCGGCCACACGGCAGAGAGTAGTTCTTCTTTGGTGACCAGCTGGTTAAGGGAGGACAACAGAACTTTGAAGATCTGTTCAGCTGGTCGGCTCATAGGAAGGAGCGTGCCATCTTTTTTGAGTCGCCCGCCGTCGAGCGAAATAAGAGCCGAGCCAAGGTTAACCACGCTTATCACCCTTTGAGCCTGGGTTAATCGCGCAACGTACAGATGCCTTGGCTGGCATAGCCCGTTGTGGCCCGCGTCGCGATGGGGCATCCCGCAGAGGTAAAGACGTAAGCGGGATGTTTTTCTAGGAATCATTATTATTCAAGCAGGTGGCAATGGGCGGACTAAAAGCGGAAGTATCCTGACAACAGGCGGCTGTATACGGCCATGCGGCATACTCGAGTTTGGTGTCCGTGCGCTGGCAGTTCTGAACGTCGTGGCCGCTTCTTGGGCTCACCAGCATCAAGCGCTCGGAGAACGTCTTGGCGTAGTCGCTAGCGGCATGTCGCGTCGTCCGTGGCCAGGGGCAAGGTAAAGAAGAACAGGCTTTCGCCACGACGTCCTCGGGTGAACCTGAGTGAACCGCCATGCGCGCTGATAATCGACCAGCAGATCGCCAATCCCATCCCCATGCCAGTGGGTTTGTTTGTATAGAACGCCTGGAACACCTGGTCTTCCGCGCTGGGTGAGACGCCCGGACCACTGTCCTGAACAATTACCAGGATTTCGTCCCCCATCGAATGCGCCGAGAGGCATAGCCGACGCGTTAGCGGCGGCAGATGCTGCATCGCCTCTACGGCATTCGTGATCAAATTGCGAACGACTTGCTGTATTTGCGTGGGATCACCCCATGCGTTGATCGCTGGAGCGATGTCTAGCACGAGACTCACGTTTTGATCCTGGATATCCGCTTTAGTAAGTGACAGGACATCGTGAATCATTCGGTCGACCGCAAAGCGTTTGCATTGCGGTGGAGCCTGGCGCGCCAACGAACGCATGGCATTGACGATCTCAGCGGCTCTTTTGCCTTCGGAAACGATGTCGCGAATGCCTTCAAGTGCATCGTCGACTTCAGGCGTTTCTCGATCCAGCCAACGAATGCTGGCACCCGCATTCGATAGGATCGACGCCAGAGGCTGATTGATTTCGTGAGCAATCGATGCGGCCAGCTCTCCCAGGATGCTGGCCTGGGAAGTACGTTCCAGCTCGCCGCGCGCGGCACGCAGCGCGATCTCGGTCTGCGTTCGGTCGGTGATATCCAGCAGCACCCCGATGAAGCCGTCTCCCGCGTCATCAGGTTCGCCGGCGAGCTCTAGATAGTGACAGCTGCCTCCAAGCGCCACCGTTCTGAACGTAAGACGGAAGGGCTCGTGGGCAGTGACGATGTGACTCAATCGTCCGGCGAAAAGCGTTCGCTCATCAGGATGTACCAGGCCCGTGGGATCGACGAGGTATTCCTTGTTTTCGGGTAGGGGAAGGCCAACTTGATCGAGCAGCCGGTCGGACCATAACGATGCGGCCTCGCACGGCTTCCACGCAAAGGTCCCGTACCTGTTCACAGCCTGGCCGAGCGCCATGAGCGCCTGGGTACGGCGCAAGGTATCTTCACTAGCCCGGCGCCGCTCATTCTCCGCGCTGAGATCGCTGTAAAGGCGCGCGTTACTCAGTGAGATGGCTGCCTGAGCGGCCAGCAATTCGAGTACGTCCACTCGGGCGGGCTCAAAGATGCCAGGAATCAGGGCATTTTCGAGATACAGCAAACCAATGACTGCGTTTTGCTTGAGCAGTGGAATACACCCTACGGACCCTCGTTCGAGGTCCAGTAGATAGGGATCCTGGCTGAACCTGCGCAGTGCTTCGGTGCCGTTCATGGCCAGTGGTTCCCGATGCTCCATTACATGTTGGACCACGCTCATCGACACCGCGGTGTTGTGGGGAAGATCATCACGAAGGTTGATTTCTATACCGCTCGGGCGGGCGACGCCCGTTGCTTCGATCGAGAGCCTGCCCTCTGCGACGAGCAGCAGGGCTGTGAACGTGGCCCCCGCATGCGTGGTGGCATTGCTTAGTAGGGTTTTGATCAGTGCTTCTGGTTCGATTTCCCTCGACAACGCTTGGCAAGCCTTGGTAATCGCCAAGACATCCAGTTCGCTCTTGCCAGGTAATGCCAGGGTGGGTGCAAGTTGCGGTGCGTCGCGCAAGGCGGGGTTCAACATTTCCAGTCGATCTGCCAGGCGCTTGGCGCCCCACCGTCGCCATGCGTCTCGGGCAAGACGAAGGTGGACCCGCGCGCCGTAATGCATGTTGACCAAGGCCAGGCACCGGCTTTCCAACTCATGGCCGAGACCTTGAATATGGATCGCACCGCAGGCTCCAGCCTTGTCTATCGCGTCCTCATAGTGAAGAAGCGCTTGCAGGTGATTGCCTTCGATGCGCTGGATTTCGCCCTTGGCCAACGCAAGGCGGTCGCCGAAATATCTCGGGTTTGTATCGGCAGCTGATTGCAGGCGCTGCATCGGTCGCTCAAAGTCCTGGATGACACCGGTCTGCGTTTGCAACGCGGCCCTGTTCAGTACCGTGAACAGAGCCAGGTCTATCAAGTGGATGTGCACAGGTGCTGACCAGGAAAGCTCCCACGCATTGTCGAGGTGGCGCGATGCGCTGCTCAGGGCGCCTTCGAGGAACTGAAAGAGGCCCTCGAACAGCTCCCATAGGAACCGCAGTTCCGCCATTTGCGAGCGGGCAACCCGTTTTTCGAGCTCGGCAGGGCTAGGGGTGGGAATCGAATCACTAAACTCGCCGGCAAGGCGGCGGATATACAGCGCTTGGGTATAGAGAATGCTTTGAGCATCGGTGAATTCGAGATGTTTGGCGTATTTCAGGCCGGTATCGATTTGCCGCAGCATCCGCTCGATGGGCGCGCCAAGTACGAGCAGGTCCGAGATAATGTGGTTGTTGGCGTAGCAGGCGAAACTCGGACTTCCTTTGGCGATGAGGAATCGGTGTGCGGATTCGGCACACTCGAGTGCGTAGGGGAGCGGTTTTGTCCATACGCTCGTTCGCTCCAGCGCAATCAATGCGGCGCCGCGCACCTTGGCAAAACGCGATTGCTCGCTTAAGTCGGCCGCCAATTCGGTGTAGGCCGAAGCCTGGTCGTAAAGGCCATGATGATGCGCCATGCAGACGCCGAACCAGGCGAGCCCCTCCACGCCGGCGGCGCTGATGCCGTATTCCAGTGTGAGCCGGACGATGTGACTAGACGCAATCAGCATCAGGTCGGGTTCCACGAACGAGCCCGGGACGATAATTGCGCGCAGCAAATCGATAACGGCCTGTACCTGATCGTCATCCAGGTATTGGAGCGCGGCAAAACGGTTCTTTGGGTTGGGACCAATCAAGTCATTTACGGCCCGCCCAAGACGATCCGCCGCGGGTCGTTCCAGTGTCAAAGAAATATCGGGTGCGAGGGTCGCTATACCGCTTCGGATGGAGTCCAGTGCAGCCCGGTAGTTGCCTTGCAGTGAGCAGATTTCACACCGTAAGCGATAGAGGTCGGCGCAATGGTCGAATCGCTTCGTCTGCGCCAGATGTTCATTGATGTATCGGTCGGCAGCCTCATAGGCGGCATCCAGGATCAAACACTGCCCGTACACGATTCTTAGGCCACAGGCACGATCACCGTCTCCGGTTGTGATATCCGGCTGTAGGCGTTGGGCATATTCCAGATAATCCAAGGCAACCGTGGCGGCGACCCTGCCGCGCGCCTGGTAAGCCGCTTCGATTAGCAGTTCAACGAGTGTTTCGTGACAGCAGCCGTCGAAGGCATCCGCCGGCACCCGAAGTACGTGGGACGCGGCACGATGAACACGCTTCGGCTGACGATCCTCGGCAACGGCTTGAGTGAAACGAATAGCGAATTCCAAGTGCATCGCCTGGATTGAGGCTTGTGACAGGCGCGCGAGCAGCGCTTCCCAGATCGAGTCATGGGTGAAGCTCAGCCCTGTGCGGTGTTCCGCTATCAAACCTGCGGCGAGTGCGGGTTTAAGCCACATCCTTAGCGATCGGCCTGTCGCGTCGCAGGCACACGCCAACTCTTCGAGTCCGGTTTCGTTTCCGAGCAGCGCGAGCTTCTCCAACACATCCATTGTTTTTGTCGGCAGATGTGCAAATCGCAGATCCATCAGCGACGACATTACACCCAGCGAAGTGTCCGCAACGGTCGCGTTCTCGCGTATGGCCGCAATCGCCTGACTTAGATACAGCGGATTGACTGCACCCTCTTGTGATAACCGCGCATGGAGTCGGTCGCGCTCGATGGCTGAGAGGGATGGGTCCGTCATCAGGAGGGCTGCTATCGTCCCGCCGTCGATCGGTCCCAGCGAGATGTCCTGCATCCAGCAGGGCAGCGCCCGACAGTGCCGAAGATAACGATCGATGTCAGTACCGGGCGCTACAGCATCGCTGCGGTAGGCTATGACGAGAAGAACGTGCTTAAAGAGATCGGCATCGAGTTCGCGGAGAAACGTAAGCGACTCCGCATCCGCCCATTGAAGGTCGTCCAGAAAGAGCACTAACGGATGATCTTCGGTCGCTATTGCCTGCAAAACGCTCAGCAACGTCCCGTGCAAGTGCCGGCGCGTTTCGCTGATGCGGGGCGCGATCTCGGAGCGGAGCGGGCCGGTGATCAGCTCGAGTTCGGGCATTAGGCGGGTAACGGCTCCCCCGTATTCGCCGACGGCCGCTCTAAGCCTTGGTGCCCAATACGACCTTCCGTAAGGCACCCCGGAACACAGGCTCGTGCATAAGGAAGAGATTGCCGACGCAAGGAATCCGTACGGATTGGCATAGCCGAGCGCCTTGCACTTGCTCATTGCATAGAGATAGCGATGGCCGTGATCCGCGAATCCGGCGCTTACCAGTGACGTTTTACCGACCCCGGCTTCGCCATGAACTAAAACGATTCCTCCTTTTCCATCGAGCAACCGAGTGAGCGCGTGCTGAAGATCCCGGGACTCCTGCGCTCTACCCACTAAAGAGGATATCTTCCCTCCATCTCCGCGCGCCTCTCCAGCCGTTGCGGCGTCCGCCTCCTGCCAATCGTCAAAACAGCGCCTTAGGTCGGCTTCCAATTCCAGCGCGGAGGCATAACGCAATCCTGGCTGCTTGCAGATCAGACGGCCGACCAGGGGCTCGACGCACGCGGGAAGGTCGGCCCGCAACGACTTCATCAACGGTGGCGGTATCGCTAAATGCGCGTGTAGCCAACCTGGCGCATCCTCCGCCTCGAACGGTCGAGTTCCGGTGGCCAGTTCGAACAGCGTGATACCCAGCGCGTAGAGATCGCTACGAATGGTCGCGGATTCATACCCGCAGTTTGCCAGCTCTGGGGCGAGATAAGCCAGGCTGGATGACCCGACTTCGCTCGCCGTACCGAGTGGTTGTCCTTTGACCGAAGCAAACGCGAATCCCGTGATGCGCACGACTCCGTCGGCTCGGCACAGGAGGTTGGCCGGCTGGATATCACGATGGACCATGCCTGCCTGGTGTACGTCGTTCAACGCCGCGGCTGCCGAGATGGCCAGCGTGAAAAACTGTTCGGCTTGGATAGTGGAGGCCCGCATGGTCGACAGCGGAACGCTATCTTCGTCGTCGAGTACTAGCATCTGGCCCTGCGGTGTAAGCAGTAATGCCTGCGGCACGACGGCCCATTCGGCAGACAGGCGTGGGGCGAGCGCAAACTCGCGGTCCAGACGTGGATCGTTTACTTGCGCCGATTCGGGAGCGACGAGCATCCAAGAACGCCCTGTGCGTTCATCGAATGCACGCCAACGGTGCAAGCCATTGATGTTATCGACGGCGATTCGAGATGCGCATTTTGGCCATTCGCCACTAAAGTCCAATCGATAGAGTGGCCGGTTATCGGGACCTCGGGTCATCGCCATGTCCGCGCTTCCTAGGCGATCGCGCGTAGCGCTCGTAGCAGCGCTTCTGCAGTAAAGGGTTTGGCTAGGAGTCGGACGCTATCAACTTTCGTTAGGGCCGCTGCATCCTGCCCGTCCGTTTCTGCCGTCATGTAGATGATAGGAATCTGGTAGCCGGCACTCAGCAGCTGGCCGTATGTCTCGCGGCCAGTCAGACCGGGCATATTGAGGTCCATGAGGAGACAAGAGATCGCGTGCTTGCCATCGAATTCGAGCAGGCTTTCCCCTGATGAAAAGGAGATGGCGTCATAGCCTTCCGATTTGAGGAGATTGACAACCGCCTTCCGAACAGCGAGCTCATCGTCGATGACACAAACGGTGTCCATTGGCAGCCTTGCGCAGAAAGAGAAGGGCGGGTCGAGACACAGATTGATTCGTTCAGATCGGCGGCGGGTTGCTTTTGGGGGCGGACGATCTGCCGGCGATTGTATCAATCGTCTCCGGATTCACTAGGCCTCATGTGCTCTGTTTTGCTTTAGTGTGCTGTTCGGGCAGCGCTTTGGCGGGGGCGCGTGTTGCTCGGTGTGGGAAGCAGAAAGGCTTCTAAGCCTGCGACGTTTCGAACGAAAACAAAGCCCACCTAGGGCCCCGTTTTCTGATCAACGATGCATCAGACCCGACCTTAGTCAGCAATCGCGCAACAGGCCGCCGGTACTGCGCGCTTCGAGCGTTGGATCATCGCCAATACCATCACCAGGCCGACAGCGGCCATCGCTGCTCCTGCGAGGGAAATGGCTGGATAGCCCAGGCCCGCGTTGATCACCGCGCCACCCAATACGGCACCGATGGCGTTGCCGAAATTGAACGCGCCGATGTTTACCGCGGACGCAAGATTCGGCGCATCCTTTGCGGCTTCCATCACGCGGGTTTGCAGCGGTGGTACCAGTGCGAAGCTCGCGGCGCCCCAAATGAGGATGGCGATCGCCGCAGACAGGGGCCAGCGCATGAGAAAAGCGAAGGCAATCAGTACCGCGATGAGCACGCCGAGGGAGACGACCAGGGTGCGATCGACCGATCGGTCCGCGCCTTTGCCGCCCCAGATGTTGCCAAGCGTCAGCCCGACACCAAATAGCACCAGCATGGCGGTGACGAAGGTCGTCGACGCGCCCGTGGCTTCGCGCAGGATGGGCGCGATGTAGGTGAACACGGTAAACATCGCGCTCGATCCGACCACGGTCAATGCCAATGCTGCCAATACTGGACCACGACCCAGTACACGGATTTCAGCCATCATGCCGTCCCCTTTGGGTGCCGCGATGTCCGGCAATGCCCACCAGAGTGATGCCATGGCCATCGCACCCAGCACGGTGATTCCCCAGAATGCTGTGCGCCATCCGAACGTTTCGCCGAACCACGTGGCGAGCGGCACGCCGCCGATGGTTGCAATGGTCAGCCCCATGAACATTGCCGCGACCGCGCCAGCGCGTTTGTCCGGCGGCACCACGCTGGCGGCGACCACCGAGCCAATGCCGAAAAAAGCGCCATGGTTAAGGGAGGTAACAACCCGTGCCATCAGCAAGGTAGCGTAGTCTGCTGCCAGGGCCGATAGCAGATTGCCAAGCGTGAAGATGGCCATCAGCCCCACCAGTAGATGACGACGAGGCACCCTGGTGGTGGCGAGGGTCATCAGCGGCGCGCCGATCAGGACGCCGAATGCATATGCGCTAACCAACAAACCCGCGGTAGGTATAGATACATCGAGATCCGCGGCGATACCCGGAAGCATGCCCATTGGCGCGAACTCGGTAACACCGATGCCAAAGGCGCCGATGGATAACGCAACGAGAGGTGGATTAATACGCATAGTGGCTCCTGATTTGTGAGCACGATGCTACGATCCGATCCTTCTTGGCGGTAGCCCCGCCGTTGGAACATCACTTTTGCGCTGGGTGCATAGATGGATATCAATGGGCGATCAGGCGAAATGGCCGTCTTTGCGACGATCGCAGAGAAGGGCAGTCTTTCCGCAGCCGGGCGCATTCTTGGACTTACGCCGTCTTCCATTAGCCGGATCGTTGCGCGTATAGAAAAGCGGATTGGCACGCGCTTACTGATACGCACAACGCGTGCTATCACGTTCACTGCTGAAGGTGAGACCTATCTGCGCGCGGCCAGAAGGATTCTCGCGGACCTCGCCGAAGTCGAAGATGCGATTACCCATCAAGGTGTACCCAAAGGACGAATCCGAGTGAGTGGCGCGCTGGCGCATGGGCGATTGTCGCTCCTGCCGCTTGTTGCGGAATTCAGCGCCCGTCATCCAGCCATCGTGGTGGACCTCGTACTGAGCGATGAGGTGGTCGATATCCTAGGAGGCGAAGCCGATATCGCGATTCGCTTCGGAAGGCTGGCTGATAGTCCTTTGACTGCGCGCCAGATTGGAGAAACTGGACAGGTAGTTGTCGCATCCCCCG
Organism: Pseudomonas matsuisoli; assembly: GCF_014647635.1. Lineage (GTDB taxonomy): Bacteria > Pseudomonadota > Gammaproteobacteria > Pseudomonadales > Pseudomonadaceae > Pseudomonas_P > Pseudomonas_P matsuisoli. The sequence continues at coordinate 551,435 of NZ_BMPO01000002.1, read as the reverse complement.
ACTATCTTGCCCGTCACGGCACGCCCCAAGTTCCCGCGGACCTGCTCAAGCATAACTGCCTGCGTTTCAATTTCCGGCGCGCCATACCGGATTGGCCCTTTTTCGAGGATGGTAGCGATTTCTATCTGAAGGTATCGGGCACGATCGAGAGCAACAGTGGCGAAGCGTTGTCCCAACTGGCGAGGATCGGCGCAGGCATTACTCGCGTGGGGACGTTCAGTGTCGAGGAAGATCTGAAAACAGGGGCGCTGGTTCCGCTGTTGGAGGATTACAACCCAGGTGATCGTGAGCCGATTAATGCCGTGTTCGTTGGTGGAGCGGCCATGCCGGCGAGGGTGAGGGCGTTCGTTGACTTTCTGGTGGAGCGTTATCGAGACGAGAGCTCGTGAAGCCGAAGAGCAGCACCACGGCTGAAACGCCGTAAGTGATCGTTAGGCCTGGTCAAGTCCTATGCAATGAGTAATGCCAGGCTCATGTATCGCGCGTTCGACTGCGCCTACAACGTTCGGAGCAATAGCGCACGTCGTCCCAACAGCGCTCCCACTTTTTCCGCCAGGTGAAGGGGCGGCCACAATGAGCGCAGACTTTCACGGGGAGAGTGGTCTTCTTGTGCAATTGGGAACTCGCGCCTTCAAATGGTTTACAAGGATGGTCTTTCATTCGCTCTGGCGAACATTTAAACCGCTTTTTCGAACCTAAGTGAAAGGTGACTTATGATTCATGTTTACGCCTCTATCGATCTCGAACACCCGGCCGAGCAGGTATGGCGGTTAATAGGTGGCTTCGATTCCCTGCCCAAATGGCTGCCGATGATCACGGCGAGTGAAGCGGGCGAGGGAGGTCGCGTTCGTACACTGACACTCGAAGACGGCGGTGTCATCGTCGAACGGCTGCAGGTGTTCAATGAACAAGAGCGCAACTATCGCTATACGATCGAGCGGGCTCCGCTACCCGTTCGCGGGTATCTGGCGACCCTGCAGGTAACGGCGTGGGAGAAAGGCTCCCGCGTTGAATGGTCGAGTACCTTCGAAGCGGATGGCGTCCCCGAAGCGGAGGCGAAGTCTATTCTGGAGGCGACGTACGCGGGTGGTCTCAACGCACTGAAAGAGCGGTTGGGTGACGTTCATGGCGCGTAGGCCGCGTACATGATTGGGCAATAAATCTAGCGCCTATACGCGCAAAGAATGGTTGTTGTCCGCGTGCGGCTTGAGGCGCCGACGCGGACAGCACATCTTCGTTAGAAGGCGACTTTCACACCCGCCTCGATGCTACGTCCGGCCGCCGGCACCTCGTCCCGCAGGATGGAGCTCGCGTAACGCACGGTCTGGTTGTTCAGATTGTCTCCCTTGATGAAGGCTAACCACTGGCTGTCGCCAAGATCGAAATGATAGCCAAGGCTTGCATTCAGGGTGGTGTAGCCATCGGTCGAGAGTTCTTCGTCCGGCACGCGGCGTTGGGCGCTGGCATGCTCGACACCCACACTTGCCTGCCATTGCTGCAGGTTCCAAAGCAGCGCCGTATTCAAACGCAGCGGTGAAATGCGGGGCAGGGGCTCGCCGGTATCCTTGTTCTTGGCCCTCGTGTAATCGGCTGAGCTCTGTAGGGCGAACTCACCATAAGGGGTTTGCGCGAGGTGCCAGTGGTCTTGGGCTTCGATTCCCCAGAAGTCCGCTTTTACGCCGCTGTACAGGTATTCTGGCAGTGCTTCGTCGTCGCCTGCATCGACTTCCGCACCGTCTTCGTCCAGGTAGCGTCCGCTACCGAGCAGGCCGATGTAGTTCGAGAACCGACTGTAGAAGACGCCAACGCTCCCTTTGTGGCGATCGTTATCGAAGCGCAGTGCGAGGTCCGTGGACCAGGATTTCTCTTTCTCTGCATCGGCGTCACCCACTTCGTAGGTGCCGGTCGCTTCATGAGGGCCATTGGCATAGAGCTCGTAGAACGTAGGCGCGCGTTCGGTGTAGCTCAAGGTGCCAGCCAGCGACCAGATATCGGTCAGCGTATAGAGCGAGCCGAAGGACAGGCTACCCGCGGTAAAGCTGTGCGAGCTTTCGGCGTTTTCGAACCGTTCATTGCCGCCAGCGTCCGGACGCAAGCGTGTATGTTCCAGGCGTCCTCCCAAAGTGAGATCCAAACGCTCCGTGGCTTGCCAGTCTTCGAGAATGAACAGGGCGCCGCTATCGGTATCCGTCTTGGGAACGAACGCTTCCTCGCCGAGCGCCTGGAAGCGGCTGCTGGCGACCTGTAGTCCAACCACGCCTTCGACCGGACCGAACGGTTGGTGCCGCGCCTCGACACGGGCTTCATAACCGTCGTTCTTGAATGTCGTGCCGACTTCGCCATCTTCGATTTCGCGGTGTTCGTAGGTCGTATGTCCGAAGTCCAGCTTTACAGAGCTGAACGGACCTTCGAGATCGCGAATCTCGGACGCCATGGCGTAATGACGCTGCTCCATATCGATACGAACGGCGTCCTCTGCGGGAGAGCCGTAGTTGCCGTCGTATTCATCGTAGGAAAGGCCTACGTATCCGTGGTCCCAGTGATAGGAACCGCCCACCGCGCCGCCGTCCTGGCGACCATCGCTGTTGTCTACGCGATGTTGACGGGTATCGCCGTCGATTGCGTGCTGGCGGCTGGAATGCGCGTGACCAGGGATGCGGGTGTCGTTGAATTGGCGCGAGTTACCGTCGACGTGCAAGGCGAACTGACCATTGCCCGCCTCGATCTTGCCGGCTGCACTCCGCGTCGTATCCGCGCCGCCGTAGCGGACTTCACCGCCACCATGGATCCCTTCTACCGGAGCCGTAGGAATGCGGTTGTCCAAAGTGTTAACGACACCGCCCACAGCACTGCCGCCATACAACAACGCGGCGGGGCCACGAACGACTTCGATCCGCTCCGCGTTGGCGGAATCGTAAGGGACCGCGTGATCGTAGGACAGGGATGAAGCATCCAGCGCGCCGACGCCATTGCGCAGGATGCGAATGCGATCGCCATCGAACCCACGAATGATAGGGCGGCTGGCCGCGGGGCCGAAGTAGCTCGCGGAGACGCCTGGCAGATTTCTTAGTGTTTCGCCCAGTTGCCCAGATTCCCGCTTCACTAAATCGTCACCCGAGACGATGCTCGTTGGCGACGCGAGCGCGGTCTGTTGGAGCGGGTTGGCCGTTACGATCTGCGGCGAAAGGTTGATCGTCTCGGCGCCATAGGCGGAGTGGATGACGAAAATCACTGCAGCCAGAGGGGTGAGTGAATAGCGGGATAAAGGTGACATGGCAAGAAGACCGATAGGGAGATGGAGCTAAAATGTTACTACATAACATTTCAAAATGTTGCGGTCTTGAGAGTGCTCAGCGCTCGGTTAGTGGATGGCCGGCAAATATGATGAATGGTGGAAGCTCTGCGGGTTCCACCCTACGGTCGCTGGCTGGAATTGGTTGGCAAGGTCGGATGTAAGGTGGAATAACGGCGTAGGCGCGTAATCCACCATTTGCCTTGTCGCAGTATCCGACTAACGGTGCGCAGACAACGGTGGAAGCCCCTGCGGGATGTCACGCTACGGCCGCAGATTGGAACTGGTTGGCAGAACCGGAGGTTGGGGGGATTAGCGGTGCAGGCGGTTAATCCACCATTCACGTCGTTGCAGCATCCGATTGATGGCGCGTTGGGAACGGTGACAAACCTGCAGGATTCGACCCTACGGTCGCGACCTCGAATGGGTTGGCAGGGTCGGATGTAGGGTGGATTAGCGATGTAGTCGCGCAATCCACCGTTCGCCATGTTGCAGCATCCGACTGAAATTACGTGGGGACGGTGGAAGCCCCGCCGGATTCCACCCTACGGTTACTTCCGGGTTATTCCTGGCTGGGTTTGGCCGCTGCAAAACCTGCGAAACGCTTGTTGAAGCCCGCGATACGGCCTTCGACTTTGGTCTGGCGTTGTTGACCGGTGTAGACCGGATGAGAAGAGCTGGATACATCCAGCGTGACGTAGGGGTACGTCTCGCCATCCGTGTGCTTGTAGGTCCGATCGGTGGCTACGGTGGAGCCGATCAGAAAGAAAGCGTCAGCTGTCGTGTCGTGAAAAAGGACAGGGCGGTAATCAGGATGGATACCAGGTTTCATGCAGAACTCCTTAGAACAGATGTCGTGTTAGCGGCCAATGATGTTATGTTATAACTCATAAATCAAATCTGTCAGACATCCTCGGAGCTGTAATGTTTCAGGCAAGATGCCGTGGCCGTTCGCTTTACGCCGGCCTGCTTTCTCCCTTTGCGTTTATTGCGCTCTCTGCTGGTGCCGAAGAAGCGCCTTTAGACCTAGAGTCCGTGGTCGTCACCGCTACGGCCACTGAACGTGCCTACCGGGATGCGCCAGCGAGCGTCACCGTCATAGGTCGCGATGATCTCGCGCAACGACCTGTGCAGGACCTGGAAGACGCGCTACGTGGAACGCCGGGTTTGCAGTTCACCGGCGTAGGGATGACGCGGCGGGGCGTGAGTATCCGCGGCATGAATGCGGATCACACGTTGATTCTGGTGGACGGCCAGCGGATCAATACCGCCGCGGGCGCGATCGCCCATGCGGATTTCGATCTCGGCTGGGTCCCGGTTGAGGCGATCGAGCGGATCGAAGTCGTTCGAGGGCCGATGTCATCGCTATACGGTTCAGAAGCGTTGGGCGGCGTCGTCAACGTGATTACGCGCAAAGCTACGGATGAATGGCGTGGCAGCCTGAATGCCAATGGCGGTGTAACCGAGGGCGGTAATGGCGGCCAGACGCATCAGCTCGGGGCTTACCTCTCAGGGCCGCTCGTACAGGACCGTCTAAGCCTTTCGCTGACCGGTGAAACGCGGCGTCGCCAAGCGACCGCCGACGATGATGATCCGGCCATTTCAGAGATTGAGGGACGCGACGTGCACAGCGGCACGGCCACCTTGAGCTGGACGCCGGATACCGCCCAACGTATCGACCTGTCCTATGGTTCAGGCAAAGAAGATCGCTGGCGCAATACGCGCTCCGGGGGGCGTATACCGGTCGAGTATGAGTCGCAGGATCGTATCGAGCGCGAGCGATTCTCCATTGCCCATAGCGGTGACTGGACATGGGGCACCAGCAGCCTGCGCGCCTACCGCAACACGCTCGAAAGGCGTAATCGCTACACCAATGGCGTAGTGCCCACATCACCACGACAAACACTGACTGACGATATCGTCGATGGCAGTGTTGGCGTGCCTATGGGGGACATGCACTTGTTCACGCTGGGGGGAGAGTGGCGGCGTGAAGAGCTTGAAGACGGCGGTTTTGTAGGCGGCGACGATCGCGCCATTCACCGTGCAGTGTTCTTACAGGATGAGCTGACGTTCAGCCCGGATTGGTCGTTGGTGCTGGGAAGCCGCTTCGACCATCACGATGCCTACGGCTGGCAAAAAAGCCCGCGTGCCTACCTGGTCCACCATGCCTCCGAGCGCTTGACCTTCAAAGGCGGCGTCGGCCGAGGATTCAAAGCACCCACGCTCAAACAGCTTGCGCCAGGGTATGCGGCAATTGGCGGAGGCGGACGTTTTACCATCTACGGCAACCCGGATCTCGAGCCAGAAATCAACACGACGTACGAATTCAGTGCCGACTATGCAGGCGAGGGCTGGTCGTTGAACGCTGGCGTCTTCCAGAACAACGTGCGGGGATTGATTCAAACTGTCTGTGTGAGCAACTGCGGCCGCTTCGGTACTGAGGTTCGCAATTACGACAACGTCGATAAGGCACGTATCCGCGGGCTCGAGCTAGGTGGAGACCTGGACCTGCCTGCCAACCTGAATGTAAGCCTCAACTACACCTACCTCGACGCGATCGATCGGAGCAACGACCGGCGCCTAGGCGACCGCTCCCGCCACCTCGCTAACACCGCGTTGAAATGGCAGCCCAACGAGGCCTTCGAAGCGCAAGTCCGCGGGGAGTATGTCGGCAGCCAACTGAGCTATAGCGGCGCTTCGGGCTATCGGCTGCCGGCATATAGCCTGTGGCATTTCGAAGCCAGCCAGCGATTGACGCCAAATCTCACGCTACGCGGCGGGATCGAAAACCTGGGTGACGAGCGCCTTGCTGACCGTTCGGAAAACTACGTGTACGCCGAACCGGGACGTACCTATCACGTCGGCGTCGCGTTGAGTTTCTGATGATCTGCAGGTGGCTGATGGCTTTTTCTGTACTGGTGTTTTCCGGTACAGCCAGCGCCAACGACATTCAAGTGCGCATCGTTGCGAGCGAGTTTGTGCTGAGCGGCAAGTTCGAAAAGCTACGCGCGTGGGCGCAAGACAGTGGTGCGGCGCTCGACACGCAGCAGGTGACGCCCTCTGCGACGATTCAGCTGTCTGAGGCTGACCTACTGATTCTCGACACGCCGCGTCCATCGGACGTCACCCGCGTGACCAACGCCCTGGGCGACTTACTCGAAACCATTACCAGCCCCTGGATACGGGTGGGCGGCGGCCCGCCAGCGTTTGGCAATCTTCCGGCTGGCGTCGCACGGCAGCTGATCGGTTATTACGCCAATGGTGGGGAGCGCAATGGGCGTCATCTGTTTGCCTATCTGCGGAATTGGCGTTCGGGCCTCGCGACATCCAGCATTCCGCAGCCCGAAACACTAGCGGAAAGCGGAATCTACCATCCGGATGCGCCGGGCAACTTCACGGATCCTGAGGCCTACCTGCGCTGGGGCAGCGGACGCTGGCCTCAAGATGCCGCGCGGGTAGCATTCGCGATCCATCGAGGAAGCATCGTCGACGGGCAATTGCAGCTCGTTGACGATCTGATTCGCAAGACCGAGGCTCGCGGCATGCTACCGCTGGTGTTTTGGTTCGACGATGCGCTGAGCGATGCCCTCCAGCGCATGTTGAAACCCGCTGATGTCGACGTACTTGTCAATCTTCAGCATATGCAGAATGGCGCGGCGCGAAAGGTTGAGCTGGAAGCGCTCGATATTCCTGTCCTGCAGGCATTCACGTCGCGCGAGGGCAGCCGCGATGCATGGCGTGCGGGCAGTACAGGCATTGCGCAGCGTAGCGCGGTCTCGCTGATGGCCCTGCCTGAAAGCTGGGGCATGGTGGACCCTTTGGTCATCGCTGCGGTGGAAAATGGCGAACCGGCTCCGATAGAAGAACAGGTCGATGCGCTGCTGGGTAAAGCTGAGCGGCTAGCGCGTTTACGGCATAAGCCGGAAGCCGAAAAGCGTATCGCGGTGATGTTCTGGAATCATCCCGGCGGCGAGCGAAACATCGCGGCGTCGAACCTGAATATTCCACGCAGCCTGGCTCATTTATCGAGAGCACTGAAAGATGCCGGCTATGGCGCTGAGGCGCATGACGAGGCGTTCTTCATCGACGGCGGCCAACGGTTGCTTGCGGGTTTCTATCGTCCGGAAACGCTGGAGACGTTGCTGCATGACGATCTGGCTGAAGCCTTTCCATTGTCGCGCTACACCGCGTGGTTTGAACATCTGCCGCAAAGCGTTCGAGAACCCGTCCTCCTGCGCTGGGGCCAACCAGACGAAGAGGCTTCGCTACGTACCGTCCGTGACATCGTTAGTTTTGTCATCCCGCGGCTCTCGCTCGGCAATGTATTGGTGTTGCCACAAGCGCCACGGGGTGGACGGCCTGGCGAGAACTATCACGACACACACGTCCCACCTGATCACCGTTATCTCGCCACCTATTTTTATCTGCGTGAACGCTTCGGCGCGGACGCGCTCGTGCATTTCGGGACCCATGGCACGCAGGAATGGCTACCGGGGAAAGACCGGGGGCTCTGGGCCTATGACTATCCATTTCTCGCCGTGGGTGACGTACCGACGTTTTACCCCTATATCCAGGACAACATTGGCGAAGCGATGCAGGCGCGCCGTCGTGGCCGTGCAGTGACGGTGAGCCATCAAACACCGCCATTCGCACCCGCCGGTCTTTACGACGAACTGCGCGACCTGCACGCCCTCATTCATGAGCATGAACAGCTAGAAGAGGGCGCCGTGCGCCAGGCAACTGAAGCGCGTATCGAGGCGCTGTCCCTGCGAAGTGGCCTAATGGCGGACGTTGGCTGGACTGGATCCGAGGTCCGCAGTGACTTCGCAGGCTTCCTTGCTGCAGTGCATGATCATCTCCATCGACTCGCCGCTGCGAATGCGCCCCTGGGCCTGCATACCTTTGGTGAGCCCGCCGCGGAAGAGCTGCGAAGCGTCACCGTGTTACAGCAATTGGGGAAACCGTACCTGGCCGCATTGGGGATCGACGGCGACGAACCCTTGGCGTTGCACCTCGACGCGCTGAAAGCGAGCCCGGCCTATCGAACCTTGCGCGACTATCTGGGCAATGAGCGCCCGCTGGATGAGATCGACTCTGCCGAACTGCGCGAGCTGTTAGCCAAAGCGCGTACCTCTTACGCAAACCTCGAACACCCTGAGGAGCTTGAGTCATTACTGGCCGGGTTGGACGGTCGATTGGTCGCGCCGGGTCCGGGCGGTGATCCCGTGCGAAATCCGGATGTGCCGAGTGGTCGCAACCTCTATGCGTTCGAAGCGGACAAGCTGCCGACGCGGGCGGCATACGAGGCCGGTGGCGAAGCCCTGGATCAATTGGTGGAGCGCTACCGTTCCGAACACGATGGCGTCGCACCCACCAAGCTTGCGTTCAGCCTATGGTCGTCCGAGGCGATGCGCCACCTTGGCATTCTGGAAAGCGAGGTGCTTCACGCGCTTGGGTTGCGTCCGGTCTGGGACGCGGGTGGCCGGGTTAAAGCCCTGGAGATCATCCCGGCAAGCGAGATGAAACACCCGCGTATCGATGTGGTGGTGCAGGTAACGAGTGTCTACCGCGATCAGTTCGACGGGTTCATGCGGCTGCTTGCCGAGGCCATCGATGAACTGGCCGTGCTCAATGAGCCAAACAATGCGATTGCCGCCAATAGCCGGGCGCAAGCCGAAGCGCTGCAAGCGCAAGGCGTGGCGAAGGATGAAGCGGAGCGGTTGTCCCGTTTGCGGCTGTTCAGTAACGCGCCGGGCGATTACGGCACGGGCGTGTCCCAGCTTGCAGGTGCTTCGACGGAATGGGACGACGATAGCGCATTGGCTGATCAATATCTGGATCGCTTGCAATACGCCTACGGTCGCCACGGGTGGGGCGAAACTCAAGCTGGGGTGAATCTCTTCGCCGAACAGCTGCGAGGTACGCAAGCCGCCGTGCTGGCGCGTTCATCTGAGCTGCACGGCGTGCTTTCCACGGATCATGCATTCGAATACCTCGGTGGATTGTCCTCCGCCATTCGCCGGTTGGATGGGGAAAGTCCGTCGCTCTATATCGCCGATTTACGCAAAGCCACGCCCAAGACCGAGGGCGCTGCAGGCTTCCTGTCGGCAGAGCTGCGCAGCCGTTACCTCAACCCGCAGTGGATCGGCGCGATGCAGAACGAGGGTTATGCCGGCACGCTGGAAATCTTGAACGTCACCAATAATCTGTGGGGCTGGCAAGCCATGGACCGACACATGGTGTGCGCGGATCAATGGCAAGCGTTGCATGACACCTTCATTGCGGATAGCCGCGCGCTCGGTATCAACGAATGGTTCGAAGCTCATAACCCGACGGCGCAGGCACAGCTGATAGAGCGCATGGCCGAGGCCGTACGAAAGGGGTATTGGGACGCGGACGAGCAAACACGGCAGTCGCTCGCCGCGCGTTATCAGACGCTGACCGAAGAGAAGGGCGCGGATGCAGGTAACGCGACCACGCAAGCGTTCATCGCGCAGATGAGTGCGGGGTTCGGAATGGCTGCAGGTGAAGGCGCAACGAACGACACAACGCCTGCCAACGACGCGTCCGAATCCAGTGTGGATACCGTCAGCGGTCAAGTGCTCCGGGAAGTCCCCGCGCCATCCGAAGTCCCACACCAACAATGGCCGATCGTACTGGCCGCTCTTGCGCTGCTGTGCGCGTTGCTCCTCGGCGCCGTGGCCCAGTGGCGGCGCAACGGCCGGGCTGTCATGTTCGAACCTTCAGGAAATCGCATTAAATGAACGTTTTGGAATCAACGCTCTATCAGCTATCCAGTGTGTTTCTCACGCCGGTATTAGCGCTCATCTTGATCGCGCTGCTGTATGCCGTCATCGCCCTGGGTGCGTTCTTGACGGAAGGATGGCAGCGGCGTAACGGGACTTATCGATCCGTTCTTCGTTCATGGCAAAACCAACATGGCGGTACGAGCGACGACCTCGAACTGGTGATTCTCCGCCGCCTTGAATGGCTGCGTATCACTTCGCGCAGTGCACCAATGCTCGGTCTCGTCGCCACGATGATTCCCATGGGGCCCGCACTGCTCGCGCTGACGCGTAACGATGCTGCCGGCATTGGCGAAAATCTCGTGGTCGCGTTCTCGGCAGTGATATTGGCGTTGCTTGCTGCGAGCATCACTTTTTTCATCCTGACGATTCGCCGTCGCTGGCTGTTGCAGGAGCTGCGCGACGTCGAGCGCGGTAGGGATGCCGCCTGATGCGCTTTCTTGATCATGACGAGGCAGATGATCCCATCCTTTCCGTCGTCAATCTCATCGATCTGTTCCTGGTAGTGATCGGCATCCTGATGATCGTGATCGTGCAAAACCCGCTGAATCCGTTCAATAGCGAGAACGTTATCGTCGTGGAGAATCCAGGCGAGGCGAATATGCGCATGCTGGTCAAGGACGGCAAAGAGCTGAAGGAGTATCAGGCCAGTGGTGAGATTGGAGAGGGCGAGGGTGCGAAAGCCGGCATTACCTATCGATTGAATGACGGACGCATGATCTATGTCCCTGAGTAGTGGTGCCAGGCTAGCGTCGCAAGGATTTCCGGCCGGCCAAGCCCGCGAAGGTCGATCCATCAGCAGAGGCGTGCATGAAAAGTATGTGGCTGGCTCGTTTAGTGGTGTTGACGTTGTGCGCAGGCGCGCTGCCCGCGCAAGCCGCCTTCGTCCTGCCCGGCAATGCGATGAAATGCACACGCAGCGCCATGTTGGTGAACTGCACCGATCGCTTTGGAAACCATTTCGGCATCGTGCAGCAGGGGAGCGACGCGCTCATGCGCGGGTTCGACGCCATCAGTGGGCAATCCTGGGGGCAGGCGAGTACGCGCTATGGCCGGCAGCAACTGCTCTCTGGCGTGACGAGTTCGGGCGCGGCCTGGTTCGGCTTCAGCCAGCGCATCGGCTGGAACGTCATCAGCCGGGTTTCGAGTTCGGAAGGCACCCGTGGTCGCGTGACCTGCAACCGCTTGATCGGCTGCAACTGATCGGCCGCGGGCGGCGCATTGACGAACGGTCGTATCGGTGTTCCTATGCGCGCCAGTTTCAGGTGTCCCATGCCGCCGCGCATGGGATTAAACGGGAAGCCGGTTCGCCACGAAGGTGGTCAGTCCGGCGCTGCCCCCGCAACGGTATACGAGAGACGCTTTCAGTACGCCACTGTGCTCCGGCATGGGAAGGCGAAGGTGTCGTGACCCTCGTGAGCCCGGAGACCGGCCCGAAACCCTGTTTGGCAAACCCGCGGTGGGCGGGCGCAGGCCGGTCTCCGCGGGCAAGTCGCGCCTGTGATTCCCTATGCGTTGTTCCCTCCGGGATTTCTTCATTCCTCATTCGAGTGGAACGATATGTCCCGTAATACCTTCTTGAATGCCCTGACGGGCAAGCCTCTTCGCGCGAGCCTGGCGCCTTGCGTGCTGTTCGCCATGCCTCTGCATGCAGCTGAGAGCGACGGAGCTCTGGCGCTTCCTTCTACGGCAATCACCAGTGCTGCCGAAAACGCGGGGCAACCTGACTTACGCACGCCAACGACGACCGGCTCGCGGCTGAACCTGACGCCACTGGAAACGCCAGCGAGCGTGACCAGCATCGGTTCCGACCAGATCCAAAAGCGCAACAATGCGACCGTTCAGGAGGCGGTGACTCGCTCGCCCGGTATCACCTTCATCGGTACGCCGGGCAACGGTGGCACCGCGCTGTCTGCGAGAGGGTTCACCGGCCATAGCTCGACCATGCAGCTCTACGACGGTAACCGTTTGTACGTCGGAGCCGGCACCGTGACGTTTCCGGTCGATACCTGGTCGGTGGACCGTATCGACATTCTTCGTGGCCCTGCGTCGGTTTTGTACGGCGAAGGGGCGACCGGCGCTGTGGTGAACGTCGTGCCCAAGAAGCCATTCGAAGGGGAGATTCGCAACCGTATTCGGCTTGGTTACGGGAGTGATGATCGTCGCCAGGCAGCGCTGGATAGTGGTGGTTCACTCACCGATACCCTGAGTTACCGGCTCAACCTCAATCGGCAAGCCAGTAACGGCTGGGTCGATCGAGGCGACGCCGAGAGCCTGGCGGTCAGCGCTGCGCTACGCTGGGAACCGACGGAGAACCTGAGCTTTACTCTCAGTCACGATTACGGCGACCAGGAACCGCAGCAGTACTTCGGTACACCGCTGGTGGACGGGCATTACCGTGAGCACCTGCGCGACAACAACTACAACGTTGCAGACGCAACGGTGCACTACAACGATCAATCCACGCGGCTCGTCAGCGACTGGACGATCAACGACAACCTGAGTGCCAGCAATCAGCTCTATTTTCTCAAGACCCAACGCCGCTGGCGCAACGCAGAAACCTATACCTGGCAGCCCGGCGATCTGGTCGAGCGGAGCGACTTCATCAGTATCAAGCACACGCAGGAGCAGATCGGCGATCGGCAAACGTTCACGCTCAAGCACTCGCTGTTCGGCCTGGACAGCCGCACGGTTGTCGGTGCGGACTACAACAGTATTCGCTTCACGCGAAAGCACGATTTCGGCAATACCTACAGCGATGTCGTTCCGCTAGGAGGCTCAGGCGGCGGCGAGTACGTGAGCAACGATCCGTACCGCTCACGCGAGGGCAATAAGGCCCGGCAGTTCTCCTTGTTCGCGGAAAACCGTACTGCGCTGACGGAGCAGCTCTCCCTCATTACCGGTGCGCGTCGGGATCAGGTGCACCTCGACCGCAACGACCTGCTCAATGACTCCCGTAGTGACCGTAGCCTGACTGGCAACAATTGGCGGGCGGGATTGGTCTTCGCGGTGACGGACAACCTATCGCTCTACGGTCAGTATGCGACCAGTACCGAAGGGGTCAGCAACTTGCTGACGCTGTCCGCTGCACAGCAGGTGTGGGATCTAAGCACGGCGAAGCAAACGGAGTTGGGGATCAAGCAGCAGTTCCTCGACGGCAACGGCGAGTGGACCCTAGCGGCTTATCACATCGTCAAAAAGAAGCTGCTCAGTACTGATCCGCTAAACCCGACGCTGCAACAGCAGATCGGTCAGCAGTCGTCGGATGGCATCGAAGCCACGCTCGAACTGCGCCTTCCGTATGAGGTCCAGCTCTCGGCAAATGCGTCTTGGGTTCGCGCCGAATACGACGAGTTCGAAGGTAACGGCAACGATTACAAAGGCAATCGACCCTTTGACGTTCCGCGCCGCTCCGCCAATCTCTGGTTGAGCAAGGACTTCGCCGAGCGATTCAGTGCAGGTGCGGGCGCCCGTTACGTGGATAGCCGCTATGCCGATAACGCCAACACCGTAAACGTGCCGAGCTATACGGTGGTCGATGCGAACTTCGACTGGCACCTACAGCCCGACCTAACCCTTGGCCTGCAACTCAATAATCTGTTCGACCGTCAGTACGCGACCACCACAAGCAACAATGGTCAGCAGTGGTACCTCGGCGAGCCGCGCTCGTTCTTCGTCACGGCCGACTACAGCTTCTAACGACCGGCGCGAAGGGAGGGCCTTAATGTCGACGCTATCCATCGAAGGCCTGTCCTGGGCTGTGGAAGTGCGCCGCGGAGCGCCACGTTGGCTGCTCCGCGGCATTGGCTTACAGGTCAATGAAGGCGAATTCGTGGGGCTCATTGGGCCCAATGGCAGCGGCAAGACTAGCTTGCTGCGCTGTGCATACCGGTCCACGACGCCAGCTCGCGGTCACTTGTGCCTCGATGGCGAAGACCTCTGGCAGCGCTCGGCGCGCTGGTCCGCGCAACGCATAGCAGTCGTGCTACAGGAGTTCCCCCAGGAGTTTGGATTGACGGTAAAGGATGTTGTCGCCATGGGCCGTGCCCCGCACAAGGGGCTGTTCGATGCCGACACCTCCGAAGATGCGCGACACGTCGCCCAAGCCCTCGAGCACGTCGGCCTGAGCACCTACGCAGGCCAGGCGTTCGCGACCTTGTCTGGCGGCGAAAAGCAGCGTGTGCTGTTAGCGCGTGCGTTGGTCCAGCAACCCGGTTTGCTCATCCTCGATGAGCCGACCAATCATCTGGACCCGCGCTACCAGCTCGAGCTTTTGCGACACCTGCGAGGGTTGGGCCTGAGTATCCTGGCGAGTTTTCATGACCTGAATTTGGCAGCGGCTTTCTGCGATCGCATCTACGTCATCGCGGAGGGCGAAATAGTCGCCAGGGGCACACCTGCCGAAGTGCTGACAGCCGAGCTGATTGAGCAAGTATTTGGTGTGAAGGCCCTGGTAGACCGCCATCCGCTGCATGCCTATCCACGCGTGACATGGATCACTTAGCCATGACGAAGTATTTCCTGGCAGGTCTCCTGCTGGCCTCGATCGTACTGCCCGCACAGGCGAGCGACTATCCGTTAACCGTACGCAGCTGCGACCGCGAAGTAACATTCGATCGGGCGCCACGTCATGTCGCGGTGCACGACACTAGCCTCGCCAGCATGCTCTTGAAGCTCGGACTACGCGATCGAATTGCAGGTTACAGCGGATTCGACGACAGCAAGCCTCGGGAAAGGTGGGTGCTCGACAGTCTGGCGGGTGTGCCGCAACTCGCCAAACGCTACCCGTCGCTGGAAACGCTGCTGGACGCGGACATCGACCTGTTTTTTGCCGGCTGGAACTACGGTATGCACGTCGGTGGCGCAGTGACGCCGGCTACACTGCAACCGTTCGGTATTCCAGTCTACGAACTCACTGAATCCTGCTCACATGTCCAGAAGCAGCGGCGGCCTGCGAGCCTGGACGACTTGTATCGTGACCTGCGTGCCTTGGGCGCTATCTTTTCCGTCAAGCCTACCGCCGACGCATTGGTGAGTGACATAAAGGGACGCGTTCAAAAAGTCCAAGCAACGGTGAAGCGGGCGAACGACCGGCCTCGGGTGTTCCTGTACGACAGCGGCGAGGACCGCCCCTTCACCTCCGGCCGGCTGGGCATGCCCCAGGCACTCATCGATATCGCTGGCGGGCACAACATCATGGACGACGTTGCCGCAAGCTGGACCCAAGTCAATTGGGAAAGCGTCGTGGAACGCGATCCTCAGATCATCGCCATCGTGGACTATGGACCGCTGACATGGCAGCAGAAGCGAGATTTTCTACTCCAACAGCCGGCACTACAGGATGTGCAGGCCATCCGTGATCAACGCTTCGTCGTGCTGACGTACATGGAGGCGACGCCTTCCGTTGCGAATGCATTAGCGACGGAAAAGCTCGCCAAAGCTTTCCACCCGACGCTGTTCGAAGGCGCACTTCGCTGATGCCCATTCGAGGTCGCTTAGGAATTCGCTTGCTGTTGGCCGGGTTGGTCTGCGTCCTGGTTCTTTCCTGCATCAGCGCGCTGGCATTCGGCCCCGCGGTAATCCCGCAATCCTACGTGTGGAGCATCGTTGGCAAACACCTGGGTTTCGCGATGCCGGAAGACTGGAGCCGCAGCCAGGAACACATCGTCTGGTTGATACGGGCACCACGCGTGGTTCTGGGTGCCCTGGTCGGTGCGGGACTGGCGATGGTGGGGGTAGCGCTGCAGGCGGTAACGCGTAATCCGCTGGCCGATCCCCATCTACTGGGCGTCAGTTCAGGCGCTGCGTTCGGTGCGGTGCTCGTCGTGCTGTACCTAGGGGAGTTCGCCGGTGTTTTCAGCCTTCCGCTCGCGGCTTTTCTGGGCGCCCTCGGCAGCATGTTGCTCGTACTGGCCGTCGCACGCCGCCGTGGCCAGCTCGAAAGTGATCGGCTCTTGCTTGCGGGCGTCGCCGTCTCCTTCGTGCTCATGGCGATGGTCAATCTGTTGCTTTTCACAGGGGATCATCACGCGGCGGCATCGGTCGTCTTTTGGATGTTGGGCGGCCTGGGTGGCGCACGTTGGGATGTTCTTTGGTTGCCCGGCATTTGCGTCGTTGCGGGCCTTTTTGCACTTTTAGCCATGGCGCGCGGCCTGAATGCGCTGATGAGTGGCGAGCAGACGGCAGTCAGTCTCGGTTTCAACGGCAAGGGTCTGCGCTTGCAGGCGTTCATCTGCACGTCGTTGCTGACTGGCGTATTGGTCTCGCTTTCAGGCGCTATCGGGTTCGTCGGGCTGATGGTGCCCCATGTCGCCCGGGCGCTGGTCGGCGCCGAACACCGGCGGCTGATACCCGTCGCAGCGTTACTTGGTGCCTTGTTCCTGGTGTGGGTCGACGTCGCCGCGCGGACGCTGATTGCACCAGAAGACTTGCCCATCGGCATTGCAACGGCGGCACTGGGCGGGCTGTTTTTTCTAGTGATGCTCAGGCGTTGAAAAGCGGGCGCCGGGCCCTGCGTCCACTGCCGATATCGCGCGCTGCAGTCGTCTGAGATCCTTTTCCAGCTGAATCCGCATCCTGCGTATCAATTGGCGCGCCGTGTCGCTTAACGGATTGTTCGGGCGAAACAGCAGAATGCTGGAAAATGGCACATCCAGCGCAAACGGCCTGATGGCCAATCCTCTGCCCAGGTAATCCACCGCTGCGATGGGATTGACGAAGCCAATGCCCATGCCATGCGTCGCCATTTCACAGATCGTATGGGCATAGGGGGTTTCGACGCGAATCTTGGGCTTCACGCAGCTTCCGAGTAATGCCGCCTCCAGGCGCCGCCTGCTGCTGTCCTCCGGATTGAGAGCGAGGAAATCCACGTTCTCCAGATCAAGTGGTTCGATCCGATCTTTATTTGCCAGGGCATGGGAGGGCGCCATCACCATGACGCCGGGCGTGTCCATAAACGCTGAGTGCTCCAACCCATGAACGGGCATCTCGTCCGCCATCAAGCCGAAATCACATTGCCCAGTGGACACCTGCTGATGGACTTCACGCGAACTCAGAATCCTCAACGAGACACGGATGTCCCGGCTCTCCAAGTCGTGTGCCGCCAACGCGCGTGGCATGAAGGCGTTTCCCAGCGCGGGATGTACCGCGATGCTCAAGCGTCCCGTACCGTACTGACTCAGGCTTTTCAAACGATGTTCGATCGCCTCGAAGCCGACGAAGAATTGATCGACTTCAATCATCAGCGCATGGGCTTCTTGAGTGGGGACCAAGCGGCCTCTGATGCGCTGGAACAACTGCAGACCTGCTCCGGTTTCAAGCTTCCGTATGGCCTGACTCACCGCAGGTTGCGAGACCCCGAGCATATGTGCCGCTTTACTGGTACTGCCGGTTGTCATGACAACGCGGAACACCTCGATCTCTCGGACGCCCATACCAAGCCTATAACCTTTGCTTATTGAGTTAATAATTCTAGCTGTAGCTCGCTGCGGCCGTCTGCTCAACAATCGCTTCACCTGAAACGCATAACGAGCCCGACCATGAGTTACACCGACGATGCCAATAACCCTTTCGCCAGCCTGGCCCCGACGGTATGGCGTGGGTCAACGATCGTTTTCGACAGCTTCGAAGACTTCGTAGGACGCAAATCACGCCAACCGGACGGCTACAGCTATGGCATCACAGGCACACCGACTGCGCGGTCACTCGAACGGCGTATCGCCGCGCTGGAGAATGGCAAGCACTGCGTAGTCATGCCATCAGGCGCGTCGGCGTTGATAACGACCGTCATGGCGTTCGTTCGGGCAGGCGATCACTTGTTGATTTCCGAGTCCTGCTACGGCTCGCTGAAAACGTTCGGTCGGCAGTGGCTGGCCAATTTTGGCGTGGACGTAGAGCTTTACGCGCCCACTATCGATGGGGGCATCGAAGCGCTGATCCGCCCGAATACCCGAATGATCTGCATGGAAGCTCCGGGTACCGTCACGATGGAAATGCAGGATGTCGGTGCCATCGTTGCGGGCGCCAAGAAGAACGGTGTTCTGACGATGATCGATAACACGTGGGCGAGCCCACTGTTCTTCAAACCGTTGGATCACGGGGTCGATTTCGTTATTCAGGCCGCTACGAAGTTCTTCGGTGGGCACTCTGACCTGCTCATGGGGTGTGTCAGCCTCAATGATGCAGAGCGCTACGCAGTGTTGCGTGAGACTCAAAGTATCTTCGGCCAAGCGACCAGCCCGGATGATTGCTTCCTCGTCATGAGAGGGCTCGAAACGTTTGAACTACGTCTTCGCGAGCAAGCGCGCAAAGCGCTTTCGATCGCACGTTGGCTTGAGCAGCAGCCGATGGTGAAGCGAGTTCTTTTCCCCGCGTTGGAGAGCGATCCCGGGCACGCACTGTGGAAACGGGACTTTACGGGTAACGGATGCCTGTTCTCCATCGTGCTCGAGGCGCCGTCTGACGAATCGAAATTCGGCGCCTTCTTCAACGCGCTGGAGCATTTTCCGATTGGTGCCAGTTGGGGCGGGACGCACAGCCTCATTGCCTACTATCCAGCCTCACAGCAGGCTTCACGCCAGTTTTCGCCCACCGACCAGCCGGTCGTTCGAATCTCGATCGGCCTGGAAGACGAGACGCTTTTGATCGACGACCTGCGGCGTGCGTTGGACGCCTACGAGCGCGCGATTCGATGAACCCTTAGCAGACAGGGCGACAGACTCTGCTGCATCTCTCCTGATATTGCTCGACTGCCCAATCCTGTGGCCGCACCCGTGGCCACGTATCGCTATGAGGATGAAGTCAATGAATAAGATCGGCATTCGGTTCGCGCTGGCACTGGCGGCTTGCGTGGCAACCACCGCTCAAGCCGTGGCGGAAGATTCACTGCAAGCGCTTCTGGACAAGGGCGAGGTTCGAATCGCGAACACCCAAACCAGCCCACCGTGGAGCTATTTGGGAGACGACAATCAGCCCGCTGGCTATGACGTTGAGATCGCCAAGGAAGTGGCCCGTCGGATCGGCGTCAAGAAGGTGGTGTTCGTTGCTGACAGCTTCAAGAACTTCGTAGAGGGGCTGAAAGCGGACAAATACGATTTGGTCATGAACGATCTGACGCCAACCACTGAGCGCCTGAAGCAGGTGGACTTCGCGTCACCTTATGGCGCGGAAGAGTTCTATCTCTTCGTTCGCGATGACAACACCGATATCAAGAGCATCGACGACATGGAAGGCCGCTCAGTGGGTGTGACGGCTGGCACCAGTAATGAGTCGTGGGCACGCAAGCACATGACTCAGTCCGAGGTCAGGACCTACGAGAACGGCGGGTTGGTGTTCAATGACTTGGCGATTGGTCGCGTCGATACCGTGTTGTCATCGTTCTTCGGTGGCGATAAGCACCGTAAGGTCAACGGGCTGCCTATCAAGCCGATCGGCAAGCCTTTGACTTATCAGCTGTCGGCACCTGCGCTTGCCAAAGGCAAGGACAGCCTGCGCGAGGCGGTCAGCAAGGCCGTCGACGAAATGGTGGCGGATGGAACCGTCGACGCTTACGCCAAGCGGTGGATTTTGCCTGACTACCACATGACCCAAGACATCCGTGCGGCCCTGGCCGAAGCGGCTGAGGACTGAGTGATGTGGGAGCTGTTCCTACGCGCATTGCCGCTGCTGGAAAAGGCCATCGTAATGACCCTGGGCCTCGGCCTGGGGGCATTCGTCCTTGGCAGCATGCTCGGCATGTTGATCGCGCTGCTTCGTAATTCCTCCGTGCGTGTGTTCAAGGTGATCGCCTTTTCGTACGTTTCGATCTTCCGGGGAACGCCACTGTTGGTGCAGATCCTGTTGATTTACTTCGGTCTGCCCCATTATGGGATCGTACTTTCACCGATTCCATCGGCATTGATCGCACTTACGCTGTTTTCCGCCGCGTACCTTAGCGAGATCTTCCGGTCAGGTATCAACTCGGTGGACCCCGGCCAATGGGAAGCGGCGGAATCGATGAGCATGGGGTACTGGACGTGCTTGCGCCGCATCATCATGCCGCAAGCGTTGCGCATTGCATTGCCACCCATGGGAAGTCGGTTGATCGCCCTGATCAAAGACACCTCGCTGGCGTCGACTATTACGGTCATGGAGCTCACACGAGTCGCTGAGCAGGTGGGGGCAACGACCTTCCGTTACATGGAGATGTTCTTGATGGTTGGCGCGATCTACTGGGTCATCAATCAGTTCCTGACCATCCTGCAGACCTGGCTTGAAGGCCGTTTGACGAGGCATACACGATGAGCGAAACAAAGGTACGGGTCGCCTCGTTGAGCAAATCCTTCGGAGCGCTCAAGGTTCTTAAAGACGTGAGTCTTGAAGTGAATGCCGGCGAAGTGGTGGTCATCCTTGGGCCGTCCGGCTCTGGGAAGACAACGCTACTGCGTTCGCTGAATCTGCTGGAAAAGCCGGATGCTGGCACGCTCGAAATCTGTGGCCACGAGGTTGTGATTCCCAAGAACGGGCGTTTCGACCGCGCCGCACGGGCTCAGATTGCCCGGCTTAGGCAGAAGACCGCGATGGTGTTTCAGTCCTTCAATCTTTTCCCGCACATGACAGCGCTTCAAAACGTCATCGAAGGTTTGGTTAGCGTAAAGAAGGTTTCGCGTGAAGCGGCGGTGGAGCGGGGTACTCGACTACTTGCACAGGTGGGGCTCGCCGATAAGGCCGATGCCTATCCGGCCAAACTCTCCGGCGGACAGAAACAGCGCGTCGCGATTGCCCGAGGCCTGGCGATGGAGCCCGAAGTCATTTTCTTCGACGAACCCACGTCGGCGCTCGATCCGGAGCTTCGAGACGAAGTGCTGACGGTCATGCGGGAGCTGGCGCGCTCCGGTATGACCATGCTGGTGGTGACGCATGAGCTGCGGTTCGCTCAAGAGGCGGCAGACCGCATCGTATTCATGGAGAACGGAAGCGTTGTGAAGAATTGCGGTACCGAGGAATTCTTCAGCGATACGAGTGGAGAGCGGATCCAGCAGTTTCTACGGCGGTTCTAGAAGGACGAAGGGGGCTGGATGACAACCCCCTTATTTCAATGGAGTACGTTAGGCCGGCTGGTGCAACCTGCGGTTGAACAGCGGGCCCTGGCTGAAACGTGCCATCGCTTTCGCGGCCGCGAGTACGCCCAGATCAATCAAAGGCTCGACCAGAATGACGCTCATGTAAGCCACGCCAAAGGAACCTATCGACACGAGGTTTTCGGTGGTGAAACCGTGTCCGTAAAGTGCCCAGAACGCGACCCAGGCCACGATGCCGCCCTGGTAAGCGGTCGAGAGTGCAAGCGCTTGGGTGTAGCGCGTATCTACGTAGGCGGTGCCTTCGGGAAGGATGCGTTTGGCCAGCAAGCTGATCGCCCAGAGCGGTACCAGCAGGGTAGTGACATTCATGCCGTATTGCGGCAGATCGAAGGGGGCGAAGAAAACCCCCTGTAGGAGCAACCCCATGGCCAAGCCGATGGCCGACGCTCCGGCGCCGAACAGCAATAGAAGGGTAGAGCCGAGGATCAGGTGGACTTCAGAAACGCCGACCGGATGGTGCGGCAATACCTCAAAAAAACAGAAGACCAGCACCGTGGTCATCAAGCTTCGCAAGGCAAGCGGCCCAATTCCACCGTTGTTGCGGATGCTGTCCCTGGCCATGTGTGCAGCCAGTCCGAATGCCCCTACGGCTGTTGCATAGCTGAGGACGAGCTTGGCGCCGTCGACGACGCCGGGTTCAATGTGCATGTTGACTCCTTCACGCGCCCACCGCGCGTTCGAATGTAAAGAGGACTGGCTTGATGCCGTTGCGATGGCAGGTCTCCTGGCTTGCGCGTCAATACGCCACACACCTTCCCAATACGGCGATCAGTGGTATTCGTGTGGCATCCAGCGCTTACAGTTGCGGGGGCAGCCGGGGCATCGGCTCACTAAGTGAACCTCACCCCGTTCCCTTTTCATCCGGCGGGCCGGAACCATCGCCACGTACGCTACGCCTATTTCGCTCGGGGGCATAGCATGTGCGCTATGCCCGCCCAATGACCTGGCTACGCGTCTGTCCAGCCTTATGGTCGTTTCCCCACGGGAAACGACCATAAGGATAAACGGCTGAAAAGTCCTCGCAGCCAAATAGCGCCAGTGCGCGTTTAGAACTTCACGTCCAACTTGGTCCAAAGGGTGCGCCCGGGCTCGTCGATCGCCCGGTCACCGGGGTAGCCAAAGCCGGCGTCACCCGCGAGGTTGAGGTGCTCGGTGTAGTTCCTGTCGAACAGGTTGTCGACACCTGCGCTCACTTTGAAATGCGCGTTGATGCGGTACGCGCCATTGAGGGAGAACACCCCAAAGCCGCTGCTCTTGCCGAAGTCCTGGCCCACCACATTGCCTTTGCCTTCGGCGACGCGGTTCTGCTGTGAGACGACACGCCACAGGGCGCCGGCACTCCAGTCCGAACGTTGATACGTCAGCCCCAGTCGCGCTTCCAACGGCGGCATCTGCGGCAGCGCCTCGCCGTCCGAGCTGTTCTTGCCCCAGGCATAGGCCAGCGTCGAGTCGGTTTTCCAATGGTCCGTCAAGCGATAGGCCGCGCCCAGCTCGCCACCCATGATGCGGGCATCGATGTTTTCCGCTTGGGAGCTGTCGCCCATCATGCCGGGCGAGTAGCTGAACAGGATGTAGTCCCGCACTTGGCCGACATAACCCGACGCCCAGGCGTCGAACCGATCGCCTTTGTATTGGATGCCGACGTCGAGCTGCGTCGTCTTCTCCGGCTTGACCGCATCGAACGCATTGACGCTGCCCGTTGGGCCACTACCTGGGGAATACAGCTCCCAATAGTCAGGGAAGCGTTGCACATGACCGATACCGGCATAGGCCGTCGCCGGAAGGGATTCGAGATCGTGTTCAACGCGCGCGAAGCCGCTGGGTAAGTTGTCCTGGCGCGTCTTTCCGCTAGTGGGGTTGGCCATCCCCATCATGCCGCTCGTGCTCCGAAAGTCTTTGGCTTGAGCATGGTCGATGCGTGCGCCCGCGACGACGCGATTGCGTTCAGCGGCATACCACGTTAGCTCACTGAAGGCGCCATAGTTGTGCATCACCGCATCTTTGTTCCAGGCGAAAGCGTCAGCGTCGGTGTAGGTCTGACTCATCATGTCGTACGCGGAACTGCGATCGCGGTGTTCGCTACGTTGTGCATCGACACCGGCGACGAGATCGACCTCGGACCATTTGAAGGTGGCGGCCAGCCGGCCACCGAGCGTACGACGATCGACCTGCGCGGCCATCGGCATGGGCATGGGCATCATGCTGGTGGGGTCAGGTGTGCGAAGACGGAAGTTGTCCATCACATGGTCGGCGTAGTTGTAGTAAACCTGACCTTCCAGGCTATCGAGTACCGAGCCGATGTTGCGTTTCTCAAAACGCAAACCCAGGCTTTCGCGCTTGAACTGTGAGCCGTCCATGCTGCGTCCACCGTAGCGAGATTCGCCATCGCCCTTGCCAGCGGTGAGCTCGACCAGCGTATCGGCATCCGGTGTCCAGCCGACGGCGACATCCCCGTTCCACTTTTCCCATTTCGACGGGACGGTATCGCCATCACCGTTGTCGTAGTCGTCCGCGCGGGATTGGTTGCCGGTCATGCGGATATAGCCCGTCGAATTGCCGACGGCGCCATCGATGACCTTGTCGACGCGTCCATGCGAGCCGGCGAGTACGCTGCCTTCAAGGCGCGTGCCAGGCTCATCGAATTGCTCGGGTTCGCGATCGAATCGTACGGTCCCCGCTGAGGCGCCAGGTCCCCAGATGACGGTCTGTGGGCCCTTGACCACTGTCAGCCGGTCGAATGTCTCGGGCGAAATGTACGAGCTGGGTGCATCCATCCGTGCCGGACAAGCACCAATCATTTGTCCGCCGTTGACCAAGACGTTCAGCCGCGAGCCGAACATCCCGCGCAGCACCGGATCACCGTTGGTTCCGCCGGCACGAATGGCGGAAAAGCCGGGAATGGTCTTAAGGTAATCCGTGGCATCGGAGGCCGGCACGGGCTGCCTGGCATCCCTGGGGTTGGTGACCAGCGTCAGTGGTGAGCTTTGCTGCACCGCCGTGATGACGGTGGGCGCTAGTGTGTCGTCTGGTGCGGTGCTCGTTCGTGCGAATGCGTTGCCACAGGCGCTGGCGAGTACGAACAGGGTGAAAGCCTGGCGCCAGCGTAAGCCCGGCGCATTCAAGGTAAGCGTGTGGTGTATGGAGTGCGTGTGTTTTTGGTGTGGCAGAGACATCGATTAGGTTCCTCGTCAAAAGAATAAAGCGCGGCGCTCGACAGCGCGGAGGTTCAGTGGACGAGGTGGATTGGCGGGGCTCGGGCTTGTGAGGAAAGGAGCGGGATGTCGTGTAGTGCGTCAGGGGACGCAACGATGGTGGGTGATAAGCCCCCCGCAGAAGGGGGCATGAAGGGGAACGGATTGCCCAGCGCGGGCGAAAAGATCAGCAGTGAGCAGTAGTCGCAGGCATCACATAGCCCGTGTGCATGCCCGGAAGATGTGTCGCCTGTATCCGGCATGTGCATGTGCGCATGCTCGGAAGCGGCATCGGCCCCATGATGCATGTGTGCATGCACGGCTTCGTGCACGTGGTGTGTTGCGTGCTGTGCGCGCGAGATCAGCGGTGCTGCATACAGCAGCACCATGGCAAAAAGTGCCAGCCATGCAGCGGTGGGGCGCTGAATAGCGAAGGGCACACGACGGGTCTTCATTACGGAACCGGCGCCCAGTGGGACGGTTCAGCCGTCGTGCGAGCAGCGATGCGACACTCGACTGATGTCGAATGCCCGTCGCCGTTAAAGCGGACTTGCATTCCGCGAGGTCTTCGCAATTCAAGGGAAAAGTGAACAGCCATACGCATATTCCTGAAGCAGGAAGAACGTTCGTCACGTAGCCGCGCACTCGGGCGCACGGCTCGGGACCTGTGCTTTAGCGAGGCGTAGAAATGGCGTCAGGGTGCTCGGGGGTTGAGCGGCGGGCGTTCATCTCGCGGGAGGACAGCGTGGTGGCCGTCCGAGCGAACGCGGGGAATTGCGTTTCGGGTGCGAACGATCCACATCAATGCCAGCAGCGCTACCGTGCTCAGTGGAACGGATGCGCAGAACGGGCATTTCAAGAAGAGCAGGGCGTTCGAATCGGCGGCGGGGGCGGCCACATCGCTTGTGGTACTCGGAGCCTTCAAACCGAGCGTACAGAACCCACCATCAAAAATACCGCTGAGGGCCAAGCCCATGCCCTGCCCGTGACCAACGCTGCACGCAAAGACGTTGACCGCTATGCAGAGCATGAGCAGCCAAGCGACGAGCAGGCGTTGGTCCGAAGGTTTCATGGCGCGGAACTCTAGCAGGCCGTTCGAACCTCGCCAATTGGTCAGGACAGTCGCCTGCGCGTTTTCAGCGTATCTGGCGGTGCCTAACCGTCCTGACGGCAAATCGCTATCGCGAGCCTCGCTGGTCTGGAAGCGCGATACAGAAAGAGAATGTGCGTCGCCGGTGAGCGGACACGAGACGAGTCCTCTGCTGCGGCAACGTGCCACATGTGACGGATACGGTCTCAATTGAACTGATGCTAAAGTCGCCGCCATGAAATTGAGCCGAGACGACCGATCGCTGCTTGCCTGGATGCTTTGCATGAGCATCCTGTTCGGCGCACTCGTCTGCGCGATAAGCCATGGTCAGATGGCGGGCATGCAGTTGAGCGGCCTCGATGCCTCGTTCTGTACCCTCGAAGCAGGTTTCGGCGCGCATGCCGATCTTGGCGATTCGGGCTCCAACGTATCGAACGCCATGGGCGGTTCAGGCTGTGCCATTGCCAGCGTGTTCGGCGCAATCCTACTGGCCGCATTCTTCGGCTTGTTGGGTTTACTTGGCGCTGAGCTCAAGCGTCCCTTACCTCCGCTACTGGCCTTCCGATTGTCGCGAGACCGCTGGCCTCCGGCGAATCCTCGTGCATCTCCATTCCAGGTATTCGAAATCTAAAACCACCCGAACAGGCGTGAGCGTGCTCATGGCTGTCGATGGTTCCTTCGAATGAAGCCTGGATGTCGTTATACGTCTGAGTCGTTCTCTCAGAGATAAACGATTGCGTTGGCTGATCCTGCTGACGCTGTATCGACGTCGTGGGCTTACCTGTATTTGCGTTGGTATAGCTGATGAAACTGAAACCTAGTGTCGTACTGGCCGTCGCGTTGTGCACTTTGGTAGGCATGGGCTTCGGCTATTGGATGTTGGGTGGGGCGCGCGCATCCGATAGCGCACAATTGTTGACGGCGCGGATCGTCCTGCTTCCCAAACCGATGGCGCTGCCGTCTGCAGCATTGGAAACCGCTTCCCACGAGCCTTTTTCGGGGGATTACTTCTCTGGTAAGTGGACGCTGATGCTATTCGGATACACGTACTGCCCGGATATTTGTCCCACCACTCTGGCCGAGTTACGTGCCCTTTACGAACGCCTGCCCGAGGAGGCTCAGCAGCGCTTACGGGTCGTGATGGTGGGCGTCGATCCACATCGGGATACCCCTGAACTGCTGCAGCAGTACGTTGAGTACTTCAACCCCGGATTTGCCGGCATGACGGGAACGTTGGATCAGGTGACACTCGCCGCCAACGCCTTGAGATTGCCGTTCGTGCCGGGCGATACGTCTCAACCAGGGTACACCGTCAGCCATAGTGGCAACCTGGCACTGATCGGCCCCGATGGCCAGCAGCGTGGGGTGGTCAGCTCGCCGCTGGATGTCGACGCATTGGCAGACGTGCTACCTGCACTGGTGCGTACGCGATGAGCCATAAACGATGGCCGGCATTTGGTTGCCTGTCGGTCGCGTCGCTATGCCTTCTGCTTGCTGGATGTGACAAACCACCCCGAGTCGCCGAGTTGGAGCCGGCCGAGCTCAAACCGGGCGGCGCGACGACCACTTCGCAGCATGACAAAACGCGCTTTCGATGCCGAGTGCCAATCTCGTGCCCTCGCGGCGGATGGAGTTCTTCGTGGGAAATGCGCTCTTCCGGGGTGGTTGGGTACCGGCGGGTAGCGAGCCCCGGAACCGCAGTGGTGCCGGTCCGCTACTCAATACGAACGCTTGCCAGAGTTGCCACCTCACTCGAGGCGATCCTTTGGCATGAGGGTGAAGCACAGCCGGCGCGCGATCGTGTACGGGCGCTGCCGCCCGAGGATCGAGAGGCGCTGTTGGACTTCATCGAGTCGCTATAGGGTCGTACGGCTCATATGGCCACCAGCCCCCGCACCCCATCCGCTTCCATCGTTTCCCCGCGACCCTGCTGGATGATTTCGCCGCGGCTCATCACCAGGTACTGGTCGGCCAGCTCAGCCGCGAAGTCGTAGAACTGCTCGACCAGCAGGATCGCCATGTCGCCACGCTCGGCGAGTTTCTTGATGACCACGCCGATCTCTTTGATGACCGAGGGCTGGATACCCTCGGTGGGTTCGTCGAGGATCAAGAGCCGTGGTTGGCTGGCTAGCGCGCGGCCGATGGCGAGTTGCTGTTGCTGCCCGCCGGACAGATCACCGCCCCGGCGGTGTTTCATTTCCAGCAGGACAGGGAAGAGCTCGTAGATGAACGCTGGCACCGTTTTCGCCTGTCCGGCCGGGAAGCGCGACAGGCCCATCAGCAGGTTCTCTTCGACGGTCAGGCGCGGGAATATTTCGCGACCTTGGGGCACGTAGGCGATGCCCGCCTGTACGCGTTGGTGAGGTTTGTAGCCGGTGATGGCCTTGCCTTCCCATTCGACCTTGCCTTCCTTCGCCGGGATCAGGCCCATCAGGCATTTGAGCAGCGTCGTCTTACCGACACCGTTGCGACCTAGGAGGCACGTGACTTCGCCGATTTTCGCGTCGAACGAGAGCCCGCGCAGGATGTGGCTGCCGCCGTAGTACTGGTGAAGTTGCTGGACCTGCAGCATGGGAATGTCCTGTCTTGCCTTGAATAGGTTATGGGTGGCATTGACCGCGTGGATAAGGCTGCGCCGTTATCCACCCTACGGCCACATCACGTGTAGGGTGGATGGCCGAAGCCATCCACCGCTCGCTCAAATCAACGACCGAGGTACACCTCGATCACGCGTTCGTTGGCCTGCACGTGTTCCAGCGATCCTTCGGCGAGTACATGGCCCTGGTGCAGCACAGTGACGTGGTCGGCGATGCTGCCGACGAAGCCCATGTCGTGCTCCACCACCATCAGTGAGTGTTTGCCTGCCAGTGACTTGAACAACTCGGCCGTGAACTCGGTTTCCGCGTCGGTCATGCCCGCGACTGGCTCATCGAGCAGCAATAGTTGTGGCTCCTGAATCAGCAGCATGCCGATTTCAAGGAACTGCTTCTGACCGTGGGAAAGCAGGCCCGCCGCTCGCTCGCGGGAAGCATCGAGGCGAATGGTAGTAAGAATCTCGTCGATCCGGTCACGTTGCTCGCCGGTCAGTTTCGCCCGCAGGCTTGCCCAGACTGACTTGTTCGTCTTTTGCGCGAGTTCCAGGTTCTCGAATACCGAAAGCGCTTCGAACACCGTGGGTTTCTGGAACTTGCGACCGATACCGGATTGCGCGATAGCGACTTCGCTCATCTTCGTCAGGTCCAGCGTTTCGCCGAAGAAGGCGACGCCACTGTCAGGCCGTGTCTTGCCCGTGATGACGTCCATTAGCGTGGTCTTACCCGCGCCGTTCGGCCCGATGATGCAACGCAGCTCACCAACCCCGATGTACAGCGTCAGGTCACGCAGTGCCTTGAATCCGTCGAAACTAACGTTGATGTCCTCGAGCGTGAGCACGGTGCCATGGCGTACGTCCAGGCTCTTCTGGGCGCGATGTCCTAGACCGATACTGTCGCGGGTTTGACCAGCATCCAGGACAGGTTCGAGCATGAGTTGAGGCGTAGATGTGGACGTCATGCGTCCTCCTTACGTTTGAGCAGACCGAACACGCCTTTGGGCAGGAACAGTGTCACGACGATGAACAGAGCGCCCAGGAAGAACAGCCAGTACTCTGGAAACGCCACGGTGAACCAGCTCTTCATGCCGTTCACCAGGCCTGCGCCGAGCAGGGGGCCAATGAGGGTGCCACGCCCGCCAAGCGCCACCCAGACGGCCGCTTCGATGGATTGCGTCGGGGCCATTTCACTGGGGTTGATGATGCCGACCTGCGGCACGTAGAGCGCGCCGGCGAGACCGCAGAGGATGGCCGAGAGCGTCCAGACGAACAGCTTGAAACCGCGTGGATCGTAGCCGCAGAACATCAGGCGATTTTCTGCATCACGGACCGCCGTAAGAATGCGCCCGAACTTGCTTTGGGCCAGTCGCCAGCCGAGATACAGGCTTGCGCCAAGCAACACGACAGTGGCGAGAAACAGCGAGGCGCGGGTGCCGGGTGTGGCGACGCCGTAGCCGAGGATGGTGGTGAACCCGGTGAAACCGTTGTTGCCACCGAAGCCGGTCTCGTTACGGAAGAACAGCAGCATCCCGGCGAACGTCAGTGCCTGGGTCATGATCGAGAAATACACGCCCTTGATCCGTGAGCGAAACGCGAAGAAACCGAACACGAAGGCGAGTAGGCCTGGCACGAGTACCACCAAGCACATCGACCAGAAAAAGCTGGACGTCCCGTACCAGTACCAAGGCATTTCGTTCCAGGCGAGAAAGCTCATGAACGCAGGCAGGCCATCGCCCGAAGCCTGACGCATCAGGTACATGCCCATGGCATAACCGCCCAGCGCGAAGAACAGCCCGTGGCCCAATGAGAGTAGCCCGGCGTAACCCCAGACGAGATCGAGCGCCAATGCCATGATCGCGTAGCAGAGAATCTTGCCGACCAACGTCAGCGTATAAGCGGAAACATGCAGTGGGTTGTCGGCAGGCAACAGCGACAGCACGGGCATCGCAATGAGCACCGCGAACACCAGGCCGATGAGGGCGAGGGTGGTCTTCGGGCCTGCCTTCTGCGCAGCGGTGAGCGCAAGGGGTTGGGTCATGGATGGACCCTCCGTGGGGATGTTTTGAGTGGGCAAACCAGCCTTGCGCGATCTGTCGAGGCACACCAAACCTGTAGAGGCGAGCCGGCCGGCGCTCCGGTTGCTCGCGAACCGATCGAAAGGTTTAGGAAATTTGTCGGACGAAACATCGCATTCGCGAGCAAGCCGATCGCGGCCCGGCCCGCTCCTACAAGGGACGGGGTCAGCCTTTGGCGCTTCGTGAAATTCATGTTCAATCGATCACCCTCCCTTTCAAGGCGAACAGGCCCTGGGGGCGTTTCTGGATGAATAGGATGATGAGCGCGAGGATAAGGATCTTGCCGAGAACGGCGCCGATCTGGGGTTCGAGAATCTTGTTCGCGATACCCAGGCCGAAGGCTGCGCTGATGCTGCCCGCCAACTGGCCAACACCGCCCAACACGACCACCAGAAACGAATCGATGATGTAGCTCTGGCCAAGGTCAGGGCCGACGTTGCCGACCTGAGACAACGCCACGCCACCGAGGCCGGCGATGCCCGAGCCCAGCCCAAAGGCCATCATGTCGATGCGTCCGGTCGGTACACCGCAGCAGGCGGCCATGTTGCGGTTCTGGGTGACGGCGCGCACGTTGAGGCCAAGGCGCGTCTTGTTCAGCAGCAACCAGGTCAAGGCAACAACGAATAAGGCGAAACCGATGATGATCATGCGGTTCCACGGTAGAACGAGATTCGGCAACACCTGAACGCCGCCCGAAAGCCAGCTCGGATTCCCGACTTCCACGTTCTGCGCACCGAAGACCACGCGAACGAGTTGAATCAGAATGAGGCTAATGCCCCAGGTCGCTAGCAGCGTTTCCAAGGGGCGGCCGTAGAGGAAGCGAATGACGGTGCGCTCCAGCGCCATGCCGATGCAGGCGGTCACGATAAAAGCGACGGGCAGGGCGACGATTGGGTAGAACGCCAGCGCGTCAGGCGCATAGCGCTGGAACAGAGTTTGTACGACGTACGTACTGTAGGCACCCAGCATCAGCATTTCGCCATGGGCCATGTTGATCACGCCGAGCAACCCGAATGTGATGGCCAGACCGAGTGCAGCCAGGAGCAGAATCGAACCCAGCGACAAGCCACTGAACGCCTGACCGAGTACATCGCCGATCAATAACTTTCGATCGATCTGCACGATGCCGGTGTTGGCGGCGGTTCGAACGGCAGGGTTGGTTTCCGCTGCATCGTCGAGAAGGTTCTGCAGACGGTTTCGCGCCTGGGGCTGGCCGGTCTCACCGAGCAAGCGCACTGCGTTCAGACGCACCGCGGGGTCTGCGTCGGAAAGCTGCAGGTTGGCGAGTGCCAAGGTAAGCGCCTGGCCCACTTCGTCGTCTTGCTCGACGGCCAGGCGTGTTTCCAGCAACGCCATTTGTTCAGGTTGTGCTTTGCGTTGCAGTTCGCGGGCTGCCGTCAGTCGGTCGGCCGCCACGTCGGAATACAGCTGATGTGTCGCCATTGCCGCGCTGATGAGATTGCGCAGGCGATTGTTCAGGCGCACCTTGCGCGGCGTGCCGGCAGGCTGTGCATTGCCCTCTGCGCCGACGAAGGCGTCCCCTTTTTCGTAGAAGGGTACATCGTTGTCGTCCCCGCCCAGGCGGTTCTCCTGAAGCGCCTTGAGCAGGGGTACGCGTGTAGCGTCCGGCGTCGCGGCCCAGGCTTCGAGCAAACGCGCTTGCTCGCCTGAGCTCGCAGCAACGAAGTCAGCTGCGTCGCCGGCATAGGCTGGCAGCGATGCCAGGAATGGCAGCGTCAGCAGAATGATTCGGGAAAGTAATACTCGCATGGGCTCGACCTGAATGGCGCTGCAAACGGGCGCTAGACGGAGCGTTCGCAACCGTCGCAGGGCCAATCTTCAAAAGGGTAGACACGTGGCGGTGGTTATCCCCGCCGCCACGCAAGTGGAGCGTTAGTTGCTCTTCACCGGGTGATCCGGCTTCTTGTCATTACCTTCGATGAACGGGCTCCACGGCTGCGCGCGGATCGGGCTGTCGGTTTCCCATACAACCGAGAACTGACCGTCATCCTGAATCTCGCCGATCATCACCGGCTTGTGCAGGTGGTGGTTGCTCTTGTCCATGGTCAGCTTGAAGCCGCTCGGGGCGTCGAACTCCTGGCCAGCCATTGCTTCGCGCACCTTGTCCACGTCCGTGGTGCCGGCTTTCTCGACGGCCTGCGCCCACATGTGGATGCCAACGTAGGTTGCTTCCATCGGGTCGTTGGTCACAGCGGTATTGGCGTTCGGCAGGCCCTTCGCCTTGGCGTAGGCCTTCCAGTCGGCGACGAATTTCTCGTTGACCGGATTCTCGACCGACTGGAAGTAGTTCCAGGCCGCGAGGTGCCCAACCAGTGGTTTGGTGTCGATACCGCGCAGTTCTTCTTCGCCCACGGAGAAAGCGACTACCGGGACGTCAGTCGCCTTCAGGCCCTGGTTTGCCAGTTCGCGATAGAAAGGCACGTTGGAGTCGCCGTTGACCGTTGAGACCACCGCCGTCTTGCCGCCCTGGGAGAACTTCTTGATGTTGGCGACGATGGTTTGGTAGTCGGCATGGCCGAACGGCGTGTAGACCTCTTCGATGTCCTTGTCGGCGACGCCTTTGCTGTGCAGGAACGCGCGCAGGATCTTGTTGGTCGTGCGGGGGTATACATAGTCGGTGCCGAGCAGGAAGAAGCGTTTGGCGGCGCCGCCGTCTTCGCTCATGAGGTACTCGACGGCCGGGATCGCTTGCTGGTTCGGCGCCGCGCCGGTGTAGAACACGTTCGGCGACATCTCTTCGCCTTCGTACTGCACGGGGTAGAACAGTAGGCCGTTCAGTTCTTCGTAGACGGGCAGTACGGATTTACGTGAAACGGACGTCCAGCAACCGAAGGTGACCGCCACTTTGTCCTGCGTCAGCAGTTGACGCCCACGCTCCGCAAACAAAGGCCAGTTGGACGCCGGGTCGACGACGACGGGCTCAAGTTTCTTGCCGAGCACGCCGCCCTTGGCGTTGATCTCGTCGATCGTCATCAGCGCCATGTCCTTGAGAGACGTCTCGGAAATGGCCATGGTGCCGGACAGCGAATGCAAAATACCGACCTTGATGGTCTCGGCGGCTTGCACGGTCCAGCTCATCCCCATGGCGGCGATGGATGCGGAGAGGGTAAAGGCTTTGATCAGACTACGACGTTGCATGGTGCGATCTCCATTCACAAATATGAGGTGTTGTTGTCGAGGGCAGAGACTCAAGAGACATGGCTGTCACCTTTCTCCGGTGTCGCGCGCTCACGGGCGAGGTGGAGCATGTGGAGGGTGATCTTGCGCACTTCTGCTTTGCTGATCTCGATGTGTGCTCTCAGCAAGAGCTGTGCTTCTTCGTAGCGACGCGAAAGGATCGCGCCGAGTATTCGTGCGTGTTCCTGATAGGTGAGCTCGACGCGGGGGACCTTGGTGAAATCCAGGCGTCGGATGATGCGAATCTTCTCGCTGACGTCCGCATGGATACGTGCCATCTCCCGGTTGCCCGCGGCTTCCACCAGCTGGCAGTGAAAGCGCTCATCGAGCTGGGAAACTTCGCGGCCATCCGAAAGGTATTCGCCGGCAGCCACGCACCAGATGACCTTCAGCTCATCCAATAGCGGCGCTGGTTGGTCGGCCGGGCGTTCGCAGAGGCGTTTCACCGCCTCGATTTCCAATACGATGCGCAGCTCGTACAGTTCTTCGAAGTATTGGAAATCGAATGGACGGACCTGCCACCCACTGCGGAAATACACCTCGAGATAGCCTTCGCGCTCGAGGCGGTAAAGTGCCTGGCGTACGGGCGTCCGGCTGACGTCCATGCGCGCCGCGATCTCGCCTTCGGAAAAGCGATCGCCAGGCAGCAGGCGGAACTCGAAAATGTCGTCCTTCAATTGGCCGTAGATACGCTCGGCAAGGTTCTCCGGGCGTTCCTTCGTGCGGCTGTCGGACCTCAAGAGTTGCATTTCAAGCAGCCTCTTCCGTTTCGAGCAGCACCAATGCGTCGCCTGGGGCAACGGCCTTACCGGGTTGGCAGCGCACGGATTTAACGATGCCTGCGACCGGTGCGGTAACCGCGAGCTCCATTTTCATCGCTTCGACTACCAATAACGGCGTACCGGCTTCGACGCGCTGGCCGGGCTCGACCAGGACCTTCCATACGCTGCCGCACATGTCGGCGCTGACGAGATGACCATCGAGGTCGCCATCGTCTTCCAGCGCGCTGGCCAAGGGTTGTGCCGCCGCGGGATCGTCATCGCGCCAGAGCTCGACTTCAGCGTCGAACGCGGCTTTCTGACGGGTCTGAAAGGCGCTAATGTCTGCGGCGTTTTCACTCAAGAAGCGCTGGTATTCAGCGAAGTCGAACTCGGTGTGTTCGATGCGTACCTCGGCGCGACCTTCGCGAAAGGCTTCACGGAAGGTGTCGAGTTCGCTCTCGCTGACCGGGTAGAAACGCACCTGATCGAAGAAGTGCAACAACCATGGCTGCCCCCCTTCGAACTGGGCATTCTTCACGAACTTGTTCCAGATCGGCAGGGTACGGCCCACGAGCTGATAACCGCCGGGCGAGTCCATGCCGTAGATGCACATGTACATGCCGCCGATACCTACCGTGCCTTCGGCGGTGTAGGTGCGCGCCGGGTTGTATTTGGAGCTGAGTAGCCGATGGCGTGGATCCAGCGGCACGGCGCAGGGTGCGTCGAGGTAGACGTCGCCAAGGCCGAGGATCAGGTAGCTGGCGTCGAAGAGGATGTCGCGTACCTGCTCGCGGGTCTCCAAGCCATTGGTGCGTTGCAGGAAGTCGACATTGTTCGGCAGCCACGGTGCTTCGCTGCGTACCGTTTCGCGATAGCGGGTCACGGCGCCAAGCGTCGCACTGTCCTCGAAGGCCATCGGCAGATGGACGATGCGAGTCGGGACCTTGAGGTTGGCGACATCGGCTAGTCGCAATTCCAGACGCAGCAGGTGATCGAGCAACGCTTGCTGATGCAGCACGCGGCTGTCGTAGCGGAGCTGTAGGGAACGCACGCCCGGTGCCAGCTCTTCCAGCCCGGGCAGAGGTTCGGCTTTCAGTGCTTCCATCAGCAGGTGCACGCGTAGACGCAGCGCCAAGTCGAGGACGTTATCGCCGTACTCCAGGAGCACATAGGCATCGCCGGCCTGGCGATAGACCACCCGCGGGCGGCTACCTTCAGGCGGGAATTCGGCCAGCACGGTGGCCGATACGGTGTGCGAGGGCTGCAAACTGGGCGCGGGCAATGTGACGGCCTTGATCGCAGCGAGCGCTTCGAGGCTACCCCGTTGGGCCTGCTCCAGGCTCTGCGCCTGTTGGAAACCGATTGGGTGAAACCGCAGTTTGTCGCCGGGTTTGACCTGACCGACCTTCCACAATTCGGCCTTGGCGATGGTGACTGGGCAGACGAAGCCGCCGAGGCTCGGGCCATCCTTGGTCAGGATCACGGGGAAGTCGCCGGTGAAGTTGATGGCGCCGATGGCGTATTCGCAATCGTGGACGTTCGACGGATGCAAGCCCGCTTCGCCACCGTTGGCGCGTGTCCAGCTTGGCTTGGGTCCCGACAGACGTACGCCAAGACGGTTGGAGTTGTAATGGACTTCCCATTCGGCGGCGAAGAATTCTTCGATGGCTTCGGGGGTGAAGAAGTCCGGCGCGCCATGAGGACCGTAAAGCACGCCGATGTTCCAGGTGTTGCCATAGGCCGGGATCAAGCTGGCGTGTGCGGCTTGCGCCGGCGCTACCGGTGCAGGCGTTGTGCAAGCCGGTAGATGCGGTTGCGAGACCGCCAGCATGTCAGCAGGACGCAGGGTCCGACCGGCGTGGCCGCCAAACTGGCCAAGCGAAAAGGTCGATCGACTGCCGAGATATTGCGGTACATCGAAGCCGTTGCGAACCGCGAGGTAGGTGCGGCAGCCGTTCACGGCGCGTCCGAGTTTGAGTACTTGGCCCGCCTTGACCGCAATCGGTTCCCAGTACGCGACGGCCTCTCCATCGAGGGTGGCCGGGCAGTCGGCGCCGGTCAGGGCAATCAGTGCATCACAATGAAAGCGCAGTGTTGGCCCCTGGAGCGTGAATTCGAGGCCGGCGGAATCGGCGTGGTTGCCGACGATGCGGTTTGCCAAGCGAAAAGCGAAATCATCCATCGGGCCGGACGGTGGCACGCCAATGTCCCAGTAACCGAGGCGACCGGGGTAGTCCTGCACGCTGGAGTAGGTACCGGGCTCGATCACTTCGACCACGCTGGCATTGAACCCGAAGGTGTCGAGCAGGCGAGTCCACACCTTGCCACTCGCGAAGCGCGGATCGGCCACTACCTGCCGCAGGTAATCGAGGTTACTGGCAATGCCATGCAGACGGGTTTCGCTCAGTGCTGTGCGCATCTTGGCGATGGCATCATTGCGGTCGGCGCCATGGACGATCAGCTTGGCGATCATCGGGTCGTAGAATGCCGAAACCTCGCTGCCGGTGCTGACCCAGCCATCCACGCGCACGTCGTCGGGGAATCGCACTTCGGTCAGCACACCAGGGCTCGGCTGGAAGTTCTTCAATGGGTCTTCGGCGTAGATTCGCACCTCAATCGCTGCGCCTTGTGGCGCGCGATTCAGTGCGTTCCAGTCAAGCGCGTCGCCCGCGGCCACGCGCAGCATGCATTCGATCAGATCGAGGCCGGTTACCATCTCGGTAACCGGATGCTCGACCTGCAGGCGGGTGTTCACTTCAAGGAAGTAAAAGTCATCGCGGGCGGCGTCATAGATGAACTCCACAGTGCCGGCACTGCGGTAGTTCACCGATTCACCCAGTTGAATGGCGGCGGCATGCAGGCGTTCGCGAGTGGCTTGCGGCAGGTTTGGCGCTGGGGTTTCCTCGACCACTTTCTGGTTGCGCCGTTGCAGCGAGCAGTCACGTTCACCGAGCGCGGCGACTTTGCCCTGGCCGCTCCCGAATATCTGTACTTCGACGTGGCGAGCCTGATCGACGAAGCGTTCGAGGAACACGCCGGCATCGCTGAAAAACTGCTCGCCCATGCGCTTGACGCTTTCGTAGGCGCTGGACAGCGCGTCGGCATCGGCGCAGCGGGTCAGCCCGATACCGCCACCGCCCGCGGTGGTCTTGAGCATCACTGGGTAGCCGATGGTTTCGGCAGCGGCGAGGGCGTCTTCCAGGCTCTGCAGCAATCCTGTGCCGGGCGCCATTGGCACTTGGGCTTCACCGGCCAGTTCACGAGCGCGGTGCTTGAGGCCGAATTCACGAATCTGCTCACCCGTCGGACCGACGAAGGCGATGCCGGCGGCTTCGCAGGCATCGGCGAACTCGGCGCTTTCGGAGAGAAAGCCGTAGCCCGGGTAAATTGCCTGGGCACCCGTCTCCCTGGCCGCTGCGAGGATCTTGTCGATGCGCAGGTAGCTGTCGGCCGGTTTGTCCCCGCCCAATGCGATGGCGATATCGGCATCACGCACGTGCGCTGCATTGCGGTCGGCATCGGAATACACCGCGACACTTTTCACGCCAAGGCGCTTCAGCGTGCGGATAGCGCGAACGGCGATCTCGCCACGGTTGGCAATCAGGACGGTATGGAACACGATCGATCCCTTTTCGTAGGGTGAAAACCGCTAAGCGTTTTCCACCCGCTGTCTGGTGGTGGATGGCCCTGGCCATCCACCCTGCGGTTTCAGTGCTTGGCTGTTTGCTGGCTGGCGATGAAGGCGCGCCAACCGCCGAAGGTCGTGATGTCGCGGGCGCCGTCGAGCGCGTAGGGCTCGCAGATGAAGCCCTTGACCCAGCGCCCGTCAGCCAATTGCACGTTGCCGATGCCTAGCGGCGGCGGGATCTCGGCCACGAATTCACCGAAGCGGGCCTGCGGGACGTCCCACAGCTCGACGATGATTTCCGCGCCGTCGTCCGCGACCTTCGCCAGGCCTGGCTTTGGCGGTACGGTGCCGGGGAGGGCGTAGAGGCGATAGGCCGGTGCGGTGGTGGTCTGTTCGACGAGCACCGCATCGCGTGTCATCAACTGGAAGTTCAGCGGCATGCCGGTGAGATGGGCACCCACCACCGCGACTCGGACGCTACCGGGGGCTTGTTTCGCCGTAGCCTGTTTCGGCAGCGCGCGGCCCGTTGCGCCGAGCGGCAAGCCCAACGCCTGTTGCCAACGTTCGCCAAATGCCGCAAGGGCATGGTCGTGCCATGCTGGCGCAATCAAGGTGATGCCGGCGGGCAAGCCATCGGCGCGGAATCCGGCGGGCAGCGCCAAGGCAGAAAGGTCGGCGAGATTGGTGAAGTTGGTATAGGTGCCGAACTGGCTGTTGTAGAGCACGGGCTCGGCGGCCATTTCAGCGAGGGTCCGAAGGGTGGGCGACGTCGGAACCACCAAGGCGTCGAAACCCACGAGCGCATCATTGATCTGACGGGACAGCTCCGCGCGGATGTACTCGGCCTTGTACGCGTCGCAGGCGCTGTACTTCAGACCGTTCTCGACGATACCGCGTACCACGGGGTCGATGTGTTCGGCGTTCACACCTTCCACCGCGACCGTTCGTTCAGCCACCCACGGGCCGTAGTACAGCTGTTCTGCCAGTTTCCGGAACGGCATGAAGTCGATGGTTTCAATCTCGGCGCCCAACTCACGTAGTTTGCCTAGCGCGGCCTCGTAAACGGCCTGGTTTTGCGTATCGCCAAAGAACTCGGTTTCGGCCGGTACGGCCAGCCGCGGCTTCACCGGCATGCCGACCTTTGCGCTGTTCGGGTTCTTCCGGCTGTAGGGATCGGCGGCATCGTACCCCCCGATGATTTGTGCGACCTGGGAGGCATCCGCAACGGTCAAGGCGAACACGGAAATGCAGTCCACCGTGCGGCAGGCGGGTACGAGACCGGTATTGGGGACCCAGCCTTTGGTCGGCTTCAGGCCGACGATGTTGTTGAAGCCCGCCGGAACACGTCCGGAGCCGGCGGTATCCGTACCCAGCGAGAAGGCAACCAGCCCGCGCGCGACCACACTCGCGGAACCGGAGCTGGAGCCGCCGCTGACATAGTCAGCGTTGAAGCTGTTGACGACCGCGCCATGGGGCGACCGTGTGCCGACGAGGCCTGTGGCGAACTGGTCCAGATTGGTCTTACCGATGAGGATCGCACCCGCTTCACGCAAGCGGGCAACGACCGTCGCATCGGCCTCCGGCGTATAGGCAAATGCCGGACAGGCCGCGGTCGTGGGCCAACCCGCAGCATCGATATTGTCCTTGAGGGCGAATGGGATGCCGTAAAGCGGAAGGGTTGTTTTGTCGCCGCTCACTGCGTCCAGACGCCGTTGTAAGTCCGCCAACTGCTGCTGTAGTTGCTCGGTACTCGCAAGCGCAATCCATGCGGAATCCACCTGTTGGCACTCTTCGGCAAGGAGTGGGATCAACACGTCTACCGGAGTAAGACCGCCGTCATAGAGTGCTTGCCATTCGGGAAGAGTAAGACCAGCAGTCGATAGAGACATATGTGGAATCCAATCTTGTATCCAAGTTGAATTCGCTTGAGCAATTCCGATGCCAGCTGGCTCTAGCCCAGTATTTTCGATGGTTTGAAAGCAAAGTTGGTGGATTAGCTAACTGTCTTCTGTATAGCAATGCACCAACGGTGATCGCTGTGCACATTACCGGTGCGGTTGTCGAAGACGTTGCGCCTCGCACGTATGGGACCTAGCGGGTGGGCGGTGACACAGCAGGCAACGCCCATTCGCTACGGAAACGCGCGCGCGTTGGTGTCAGTCGTAGAATGCGGGCGCGTGCTTGAGGGATGCGGTCTGCGCTGCGTCGTGGTTCAACCAAAGCGTGGCGTTTTCCGTAACGATCCGATCCATGGAGCGACGAGACGCCTCGGGATCGCTGTTCATGCTGGGTACGTTGCGGCGCTTAAGGTTGTAGTGGTAGTGCGCTACATCCGCTGAAAGCAAAACTGGGCCGGTACGTTGAAGCTTTACCAGCAACGAGCAATGACCGGGGGTATGGCCTTGCGTGTCGATGACACGGACAGCGCCATCGCCGAACAGATCGAGATCGCCGTCCATGAACTGAACATCCGCGTGCTTCAAGGCCTCATAGAGCGGCGGGGTATAGCCGTATTGCGCGTAGTCCTCGCCGAACATGGCGTCATGCTCGCGCTGCTGAATGTGCCATTTGGCATGTGTGAGCAGCCGTGCATTGCCGACATGATCGAAGTGCCCATGTGACAAGATGATCCGCCTTACGTCCGAAGCCTTGATCCCAACGTCCGACAACTGCTCGACGAGGGTTCGTACGACGATGCCGCGGAGTTCGTGAGCAATGATCTTGCCGCCGGCTGCTTTGGCAACCTCATCATCGATACCGGTATCCCAAAGTATCCATTCCCCCGCGCGGTGCATGAGCTAGGCATTGTAGGGCAGGATGATTTGCTGGTTCTGCCACCGCCCCGGGCTGTAGATCGATCGGTCCGGCGCCACGGCAAATCCGGCATTGAGTGCATAGAGGCGATCTATGTAGCCCAACTGGAGGCCGCCCTTCAGGGCGGCTTCCAGCGCATGCGCTCGTGGGGGCTCAAGGCCAGTCGGAAAAGGGATTGTTCCAGGTTTTCCAGACGCTTGGCCCTTGCGCCATTTCGGTGTCAGTCAATAGGCATCCGTCCAGCCATTCGCGCAGCTGGCCTTCATCCATGTTCATGCCGATAAGCACTAACTCCTGGCGGGCGTCGCCCACATCCGCGTCCCATTGTTCGCGTATCAGCGCCACCGTTTCTGCGTCTTCGGGCCATTGCTCTTCAGGCATCGCCGCCCACCAATAGCCGGCTGGCCCGTGCCGAGCCACGGCCCCGGCCTGGGACCAGCTGCCAGCCATGGTTGGATGGCAGGCCATCCAGAAGAAGCCTTTTGAACGTACAACGCCGGGCCATTCTTGCTGCACGAGATCGAAGAACCGCTGCGGGTGGAAAGGGCGACGGGCGCGATAGACGAAGCTATGGATGCCGTATTCCTCCGTTTCCGGCGTATGGGTACCGCGCAGTTCCTGCAGCCAGCCCGGTGCGTTGGACGCCTGTTCGAAATCGAATAGGCCAGTGGACAGCAACCGGTCCAGCGGTACCTTGCCGAACTCGGAGATTTCGATGCGGGCACGGGGGTTGAGGCTCTTGAGTATCGCGATGAGTTGATCACGCTCGGCCGCGGAAATGAGATCGATCTTGTTCACGACGAGCACATCGCAAAACTCGATTTGGTCGATCAACAGGTCGACAACGGTACGGGTGTCTTCTTCGCCCAACGATTCGCCACGTTCGGCGATATCGTCCTGGGAGCTGTAGTCACGCAAGAAGTTGAACGCGTCAATCACAGTGACCATGGTGTCGAGCTTCGCGACGCTGCTTAGGCTTCGTCCGTCTTCGTCCTCGAAGGTGAACGTTTCGGCGACTGGCATCGGCTCGGAGATTCCGGTGGATTCGATGACTAACTGGTCGAAGCGTCCGGCTTTGGCGAGGCGATCCACTTCGACCAAAAGGTCTTCGCGCAGCGTGCAGCAGATGCAGCCGTTGCTCATTTCGACCAGCGTTTCCTCTGTGCGGGAGAGTTCGGCACCCCCGTCGCGCACCAGGGAGGCATCAATGTTGACCTCACTCATATCGTTGACGATAACGGCAACTCTGCGGCCTTCTCGATTGTTGAGGATGTGGTTGAGGAGGGTGGTCTTGCCCGCGCCCAGAAATCCGGACAGGACGGTAACAGGAAGCCGGCCCGATTCGGGCGACGATACGGTTGTCTGGCTCATCAGGATCTATCTCGGTTAGTAGTCTTGCGGTTATCGATCGCTTCTATTTGGCGATTCGTTGGCGCAACTTGCGCAATTGCCGTGTACTTCGATCGTGGATTCGCCTGCGGCGAAATGGGTACGTGCCATCCAGTCGCGCAGGCTGTGGGTCAACGCTTGATCCGTGAACGCTTCTACCTGTCCGCAACAATCACAGATGGCAAATGCAGTGAAACTCGCATGGCCTTGCGGCGACTGGGAGGCGACATAGGCGTCCAACGTTTCAATTCGATGCGCCAGGCCGTAGCTGGTAAGCACGCGCAGGGCACGGTAGACCTGCATCGGCGCGTTGATACCGGTTCCTCGAAGGTTTTCCAGCAGCGCATAGGCACCAAGCGGTACCTTGGCCGCTTCCAGAGCAGTCATAACGTGTTGCTGATTGGCGGTAAGGCGTGTCGCCTTTTGCCGTGCTTTGGCCATGGATTGGTGTCACTACCAAATCAATGTGTTCAGTAGTTATAACATAACATATTGAGAGGTGTATGCCGGACTTACGTGACGTCGCGATGTGAAGCTAGGAGGAGCGCTTTCAAGGGGTTCGCATGAGGGTGTGCGAGCGGCGGAAATCAATAGGCACGCCGCCTGCGGTAGGGATAAGGCCAGCTGATTAGCTGTTTCGCAGATGTTTTTCTTTCTGCTCTTGGAGCTCTTTCGCCTCAATGGACAGTGTCGTCGTTGGACGTAGAAGCAGGCGTTTTAGGCCTATGGGCTCACCAGTCTCTTCGCACCAGCCATAGTCGTTTCGGGCGATACGCTGTAGCGCCTCGTCAATTTTGTCCAAGAGTTTCTTCTCGCGTTCAAGCAAGCGAAGCTGCCATTGATGCTGTTCTTCGGCGCTGCCAATGTCGGCAGGATCGCTGCTAGGCTCTCGTTCTCGAAGTCCTTCGAACTCGCCAGCAATACGGTCTTGCAACTCCTGACGCTGAGCGTTCAGTAGGTCCCTGAAAAACGCGAGCTGCGTGTCATTCATGTATGCGTCGGCGGGTTGCTGGAGCAGTTCTTGTTCCGTCATGAAAGCGCTTCCTATTGAAGAGGGTGGCGTGGCTAAGGCAGCGTTTGAGCGTATATCAGCCCCGAAATTCAACATGTTATGTTGTAACATTTGATGGCGGTCAAGCTGTTTCTCTCAATCCATCGTTCTGACCTATGCCGATCAATAGCGGGCGCGGAGATCCTGGGCCGTTTTGTTTTATTGAGACAAGAAACGATGAAATAGGAATGATTATCGA
This sequence comes from Pseudomonas matsuisoli, assembly GCF_014647635.1. Taxonomy (GTDB): domain Bacteria; phylum Pseudomonadota; class Gammaproteobacteria; order Pseudomonadales; family Pseudomonadaceae; genus Pseudomonas_P; species Pseudomonas_P matsuisoli. Next base: position 508,234 of record NZ_BMPO01000002.1, on the reverse strand, counting down.
CGTGCTGTCTGGATGTTATTTCGTAACATACCTATTATGTCCGGCTTCTGTCCTGTCGGCGATGCAGCGCGTTGCTCGACGGCTCCGCTGAAACCCATCTCAGATCAACTTTGATAACTAGGAATGTCATGTTTCTAAAGGCCCCTCGCCAACATCTGGCCGCGGTGGCGCTGACCGCGCTATTCGCTATCAACCCCAGCTTTGCTATCGCCGAAGACGACGTATTCGACGTTGTTGCTCCGTTCGAAATAGGGGGCCTCGATCCTTCCATCTCTGGTTTTGTATTCCAACGGATGCAAATCACCGAGACGCTGCTCGATGCCGATGAAAAGGGCCTTCCGGCGCCAGGTCTCGCAGAGAAGTGGGTCGTCTCTCCCGATGGCAAACGTTGGACGTTCAGCATCCGTCCCGGCGTTAAATTCCACGATGGCAGCGACTTGACGGCGAAGGCGGTGGAGAAATCATTGAACGCAGCGCTGGCTCAGCCGGGCATGCTCAAGAATGCCGACATCGCCACCATCGAGGCCCAAGGCAACGAAGTAATCATTTCCCTGAACGCGCCGTTCAAGCCTCTGAGTTCGGTGCTCGCTCACTCGTCGACCAATATCCTTGCGCCAGCGTCCTATGACGCGGAAGGCCGCGTACAGAAGATCATCGGTACGGGCCCGTTCAAACTGACTGGCATCGAGCTGCCGCAACGTCTGTCGGCCGAGCGGTTCGAGGCCTATTGGGGCACCAAGCCGACCATTACCAAAACCACTTACCTGGCTGCAGGCCGTGGTGAGACCCGTACCCTGATGGCCGAAAGTCAAGGCGCGGACATGGTCTTCCAGCTAGACGCGCCCAGCATTTCGCGCCTCAAGCGTTCGGATGACGTACAGGTACTCATGGGGCCAGTTCCGCGGGTCGTGATCCTAAAGGCCAACGCCGGCGAGGGCGCAACGGCGTCGGTTGCGGTACGCCAGGCACTCAGCCTTGGGATCCAGCGCGAAGGTATTGCCGCGGCGGTATTGCGAACGCCGGGTACCGATGCAAAACAAATGTTCGCCGACAACGTGCCTGCCTGGCACGACCCGGCGCTGGCGCCGTTGACGTTCGATCCCGCAGCAGCGAAAGCGCTTTTGACGAAGGAGGGGTGGACACCCGGCGCCGATGGTGTGCTCGAGAAGAATGGTCAACGCTTGCATTTGCAGTTGCTGACCTACGCGGATCGGCCTGAACTGCCCCTGATTGCGACGGCAGTCCAAGCCCAGCTTGGCGAAATCGGCGTAGACGTCGAAGTGTCGGTCACCAGTTCCAGCGCGGTGCCCGCCGCCCATACCGACGGCACGTTGCAGCTTGCTCTTTACTCACGCAATTACGCGCTGGTACCCGATCCACTGGTGACACTGCTGGGTGACTTTACCCGCGGCGGTACGGAATGGGGGCCGTTGGGCTGGAACAATCCGAATTACGAAAAGACCATGAGCGCGTTGCTCGAGAGTGATGACCCTGCGGAACAGCAACAGTTGCGCAATAAGATCGTGGGATTGATCCAGCATGACCTGCCGCTGATTCCGATCGCTTGGTACCGCCAGTCCATCGCCGTCTCCAAGAAGGTGGAGGGCGCGGCCATCGACCCATTCGAACGTAGCTTCGGCCTGACCCACATGCGGTGGGCGGAATGACGCGACTGCTGACATTTCGGCTCATGCAAGCGGTGATGGTCGCAGTACTCGTCGGTGCCTTGACCTTCCTGCTGATGAGTCTGCTTCCCGGTGATGCGGCTTACCGCATTGCCGCAGGACGCTACGGCTATGACATGGTGAACAGCGCTGCCGCAGATGCTGTTCGCGCCGAGCTGAACCTCGATGGTCCCGTGTTGAGCCGCTTCGCCGCCTGGATCGGGGATTTATTGACCCTCGATCTTGGGCATTCACTGGTCTCGGGCGAGCCCGTGCTGGCGGTGGTCGCCCATGAGTTGGGCGGATCGATTCGTCTCGCGGTCGGCGCAGTGCTGCTGTCGTTCATCATAGGTCCCGCGCTGGGCATCATGGCTGGGCTACGTCCGGGCGGGCTGCTGGATCGCGGGCTTCTGCTGGTCAGTACCGCCATTCGCGCGATTCCGCATTTTGTCCTGGGTGTCTTGCTGGTTCTGGTGTTCGCCGTGACCTGGCGCCTTCTGCCGTCTGCGGGATACGGGACATTCGCGCATTCGATATTGCCCACGCTGACGCTGGCCCTGGGTCTTTCTGCGGTGTCGTCTCGGGTCGCACGCGATGCGACGGTCGGGGTGGCTTCCTCCGCCTTCTACGCCTTCGGCCGGCTCAAAGGGCTGAGTGGTTTCAGCGTGTTCGTTCGTCACGGGCTTCGCAACATCGGGGTGCCGGTGGTCACTTACCTCGGCGTCCAATTGGTGTATCTGATCGAAGGCGTCGTCGTGGTGGAGACCTTGTTTGCGTGGCCGGGCATCGGTCATGGGCTCGTGCACGCGGTGTTCCATCGCGATGTACCGATGGTGCAGGGCACTGCGCTGGCGATGGGGTTGCTGTTCGTGCTGCTCAATACCTTCGTCGACCTGGCGAATCACCTGATCGATCCACGCCGGAGGGATGCATGAGTTTCGATATGACGGTCGCGGACGCGACGTCGCCGCCTAAATCCATGGCGCGATTATTCGGGCTGGGCGTTTTTGTGTTGTTAGTGCTGTTTGCCGTACTGGTACCGATGTTCTGGCCGCTAGACATTGCCAAGCAAGATTATTCGGCCATCTTGTCCAGCCCTAGCGATGCGCATCCGCTGGGAACGGATCACCTGGGCCGCGACATGCTTGCGCGGCTGGCATCGGCGGTCCGGCTTTCGTTGGGACTGGCGCTCGTCAGCGTGGTCACGGCAGCGATACCGGGCGTGCTGCTGGGTATCCTGGCGGCATGGAAGGGGGGCGTCGTCGATAAGCTGCTGGGCCTGCTGACCGAGATGTTTCTTGCACTCCCCGGGCTACTGCTGGTCCTGCTGATCGTTGCGGTTTTCCCAGGCTCGTTCCTCGCGCTCTATGGCGCGGTGGCGTTGGTCCTCTGGATCGAATATTTCCGCATGACACGCGCGCTATCGCGCACCGTGCTGGCGTCACCCGCCGTCGCGGCGACCCGCTTGCTCGGGTTCGGTCCGCTGTATGTCATCCGGCGCCACCTCCTACCGGAACTGCTGCCCGTCTTACTTACCATCGCGGCATTCGGCGCGGCGTCAGCCATCATGGCCATCGCCGCGCTGAGTTTCGTCAGCGTGGGTGTGAAGCCACCTACTGCAGAGCTCGGGCTGATGATCACGGAACTGTTGCCGTACTTCTCCGAGCAGCCGTTCGTGATTGCTGCACCCATTCTGGTGATCTTCCTGATCATTTTGTCGCTGATGCTGATCGCCGGAGGGCGTAAACCATGACGCCACTGTTGAAGACTGACGCATTGGAAATCCGGACAGCAGAGCGTCAGCTCGTGGAGCCGCTGTCCATCGAGCTCTACCCAGGGCGTGTGCTGACCATCATTGGCGAGACCGGATCAGGCAAAAGCCTGTTTGCGCAAGGCGTCGTCGGCAACTTGCCAGCCGGCCTTCATGCCCATGGCCGGGTTCATTTCGCCAATGGTTTCACCGAAGAAGGGCGGGAGGACGGGCGTAAAAAACTCTGGGGCCGTGAGTTATCGGTATTGCCGCAAGAGCCGTGGCTGAGTCTCGACCCAACCATGCGCGCCTTACCGCAAGTCGTGGAAAGCTACACGCATGTAGCCGGTCGCACTTCGTCTGATGCGCGACAGCAAGCACGTACCGACCTCAAGCGCCTAGGACTGGAAGGCGCGGAGACCCGATTCCCGTTTCAGCTTTCCGGCGGTATGGCACAACGGCTCGCGTTCGCGGCGACACACGCCGGCGGCGCCAAGGTGATCATTGCCGATGAGCCAACCAAAGGCCTGGACAGCGCACGCATTGGCGAAGTGATCGCCTTGCTTCAAGCCGGCTTAGCCGAGGGTGGGGCGCTACTTATCATCACTCACGACATCGAAGTCGCACGGCAACTGGGTGGGGACGTGATGATTATGCTCAAAGGCAAGATCATCGAGACCGGCACCGCGGACGACGTACTCAACAATCCACAACATGAGTACACGCGGGTGCTGTTGGGCGCCGATCCCACACGCTGGTCTCCGCGGAAGCGGCCGCGTCCTCAGGGGGAAAGTGTCGTTACGGTAAGCGAGCTGACTGCCGAACGGGGCGGAAAGACGCTGTTCGAGAACCTTTCATTCGACGTGCGCCCAGGCGAAATCGTCGGAGTGACTGGGCCTTCAGGATGTGGCAAATCATCGCTTGGCGACATCATTCTAGGATTGGCCAAGGCAAAGGCCGGAAAGGTCGCACACGCCGCCGGAGCCAGACGTGTCGCGTTCCAGAAGCTGTATCAAGATCCGGTCGCAGCCTTTCCTCCCACCATCACCTTGGGCCGCAATCTGGTCGACCTAGTGCGGTTACACAGGCTCGATGCCTCACGGATAGAGGGGCTGATGACTCGCTTGCGACTCGATTCCGTTCTGTTGGACCGGCTGCCAGGCAACGTCTCGGGCGGTGAACTGCAGCGCTTTTCCTTGCTTCGGGTTTTGTTGCTCGACCCGGTTTTCATTTTCGCTGATGAGCCTAGTTCGCGCCTGGACCTGATCACTCAGAAGGAAATGATCGAGCTGCTTGTCGAGGCAGCGGACAAAAACGGTACGGCGGTACTGTTGGTGAGCCATGATGAAGCGCTGGTCGACGCCGTCTCGGATCAACGCATCCATCTGGGAACGGACGTGCCATCGTCTCAACCGCACTTGCCTCAGAGAACCGCTCTGGCAGCCAACGTCTGAGAAGTGCCTGAGCTGCTATCTAGCGTTGCGCTGCTTGCGGCGCAACGCTAGAGGGTCATGCTCATTTCACGACGGATACCGGACCATGATCGTCGCAATGGTCACCATGTGGATGATGCAGGTGTCCGTCTACCAGGTAGTCCACATGATCACCATGCGGCACCGCCTCGTGTCCGCAGCCCGGCCCATGAACATGATCCGGCGCATGGCCGGCGCATTGATGATCAGGTGTGCAGCGTTCCGGGTTCGTGGCGCTCACATCTAGCGAATGCTCGTCTACATGGTCGCCATGAGGGTGATGGAGGTGCCCATCGTGCAAGTAATCCACATGACCGTCGTGCTCGATCGCGGTATGGCCGCAGCCCGGCTTGTGCTCATGTGCGTGATGGGGATGTTTGTCGCAGGTGCTCATGATGTCTCCAAGTGCGGTGCAGAATTACGATGAGCATAAAGTCGTTGCGGTGCTGCCGTCGACTTGATTCACCTTGTCTGTATGGCGCCTCAGATGGATGGCGAACACCGTAGGACAGAAAACGAAAACAAATCGCGACGACTTCCCAGGCATTTACAGTTTCGTCGGATTTGGCGCATCCCCGTACACCTCAACTGGATCAAAGGTTTTGGCGGATTCCGTGAACAACAGGCGATCACCCGCGATACGCTGAGAGCCAACCGGTACCTCGCGATAGAAGCATGAGCGGTAGCCGACATGGCAGCTAGCGCCAGAGCCAGATACGCTGACGCGAAGCCAGACGGCATCTTGATCGTCGTCGATACGCAGCTCTTCGACCTGCTGGACGAGCCCGCTGGTAGCCCCTTTGTGCCAAAGGATCCGACGCGAGCGGCTCCAGTAGTGTGCTTCACCGGTCTGGATGGTTTTTTCTAACGCTTCGGCGTTCATATAGCCGAGCATCAATACCTCGCCACTGTGCGTATCGGTGGTGACGCAGGTCAGCAAACCGTCACGATCGAATTTGGGTGCTAAGACTTGACCTTCTTCCACCTGCTCGATGGAAATTCTTGTGGCAAAACGAACGGGAGCGTTCAGCTGAACGGTCTCGGATTTGGAATGCATGGTGAGTTCCTTGATAGGAAAGATCCGGCATCGAAACGCCAATCTATAAGCGGGGCTATGGTTGAGCATCAAAAAAAAACGATGGGCTGCCCGCAAGGCTGGCCGGCCATTGCCTCGTCGCGGACGGCAAGCTGGCCGCGCACGACGGTATGGATGGGCCACCCAGTGACGCGCTTGCCGTCATAAGGTGTCCAGCCACTGACGCTGGCGATCCAGTGGTTAGTGATGGTTCGTTGCGCGTGAAGGTCTACGAGAGTCAAATCGGCGTCGAAGCCCAGTGCAATACGGCCTTTGCCTTGGATACCAAATACCCGAGCGGGACCGGCGCTCGTCAAATCAACCAGTCGGTGCAGGCTCAAACGGCCGTGGTGCAGGTGGTCGAGCAGGATAGGCAATAACGTCTGAACGCCCGTCATGCCGCTGGGTGAGTCTGGGTAGGGCTTGGCTTTTTCCGCACGTGTGTGGGGCGCGTGATCGCTGCCGATGACATCCACCACGCCCTCCTGGATTGCCTGCCAGAGGGCGTCCTGGTGATACTGCTCGCGTACTGGCGGATTCATTTGAGCGAGTGTACCCAGCCGTTCGTAGCATTCGGGCGCGGAAAGCGTTAAGTGATGCGGGGTCACTTCGACGCTCACCCGATGCTTGTGTTGCGCGAGATAAGCCATTTCTTCGCCGGTAGACACGTGCAGGATATGCAGCCGCCGTCCACTCTCTGCTGCCATCTCGACGATGCGCCGCGTGGCCATTAACGCACTTTTCACGTCGCGCCAGTGTGGGTGCTGAATGACATTGACACTGGCCTCGACTAGGGCCCTGCGTGCTCTTAGCCGCGCCTCGTCCTCGGCGTGTACGGCCATGCGCCGCCGTCCGTTTCGCACGATACGACGTAACACGGTCTCATCGTCCGCCAGCAGATCACCAAAGGAACTGCCCATGAAGACCTTGACGCCCGCGCAGCCTGGCAAATTTTCCAGCATGGGCAGGTGCTCCGCATTTACGCCGGAGCCACCGATATAGAAGGCATAGTCGCACCACGCACGGCCCGCGGCTCGATCGAGCTTGGCCTGTAAATCCTCGGCGCTTAGCGTGAGCGGTTGCGTGTTGGGCATTTCGAACACGGAAGTAACGCCACCGAGCACAGCGCCACGCGTGCCGGCTTCCAGCGTTTCCTTATGCGTCAGACCGGGTTCTCGGAAATGCACTTGGCTGTCGATCACTCCGGGCAACACATGCAGCCCAGCAGCATCGAGGGTCGCATCTGCCGTCCACCGTCCGCGAAGGTCTCCAAGCGCGACGATACGCCCGCTCTGGCACGCGATATCGATGCGTTCGGCCCCATTGGGCGTTAACACTGTTCCGCCCAGGATCAGCAGATCTGCATGCAGCAGTGTACTGGTCACGGCACGGGCTCCAAGGCGGCCTCGCTACGCGTCGCGCCTAGACGAGCGCGCAGTTCGTGTTGCGCCGATTCACGCATGGCAACATCGGGCGCTTGCGCCTCTCGCCTTAGCATGGCCACCGCCTGCTCCAACGAATGTGTACCCAAGTCTTCGCCCTCACGGCTGCGAATGGCGACCGTCCCGGCTTCGCGTTCTTTCGCACCGGCCACTAAAAGGAAGGGCACGCGTTGCAGCGTTTGCTCGCGAATCTTGTAGCCGATCTTCTCGTTACGAACGTCCGACTCGGCGCGCAGGCCCACCGTGCGCAGCAATGCGGCAATATCGCTTGCGTAATCCGCGTACTCTGAACTGATGGACATCACTACTGCCTGTACGGGCGCAAGCCAGGTAGGCATCTTGCCCGCGTGGTGCTCGATGAGAATGCCGGTAAAGCGCTCGAAAGAACCGAACAGTGCGCGATGAAGCATGACGGGCCGTTGGCGTTGACCGCTCTCATCCACGTAATCGATCCCGAACCGCTGCGGCAAATTCATATCAACCTGCAAGGTGCCACATTGCCAGTCGCGGCCAATCGCATCACGCAGCACGAATTCCAGCTTTGGCCCGTAAAACGCGCCCTCGCCGGGATTCAGACCATAAGGTAGCCCCATGTCATCCAGCGCATGGATCAACGCGCCTTCCAGCCGGTCCCAAGTGGCATCGTCTCCCATACGATTGTCGGGCCGGGTAGATAACTTGATACGGACGTCTTCGAAACCGAATTGCTGATAAATATCCAGCACCAATGCCACGACTTCGCGGCATTCATCGTTCATCTGCTCGGGTGTGCAGTAGATATGGGCGTCGTCCTGGGTGAAATGACGCACACGCAACAGACCATGCAAGGCGCCGGACGGCTCATATCGATGAACCTTGCCGAATTCGCCCATACGGATCGGTAGGTCGCGATAGCTTTTCAGGCCGTGCCGGTACAGCAAGACGCTGCCTGGGCAATTCATCGGCTTGAGCGCTAGCGATCGCCCGTCTTCGGTTTCTGTGGTGAACATGTGGTCACGGTAGTTATGCCAATGACCGGAGATTTCCCACAGGCGCCGATCCATCACATCTGGCGTATTGACTTCGGTATAGCCCGCATCTTCCTGACGCCGCCGCATATACTCGATCAGTTCGCGAAACAGCGCCCAACCCCGCGGGTGCCAAAGCACGGCGCCCGGTGCGTCCTCCTGAAAATGAAACAGATCGAGCTCACGCCCTAGTTTGCGATGATCGCGCTTTTCGGCTTCTTCAAGCCGCTGCAAGTAGGCATCGAGCTGCTTCTTGTCCGCCCAGGCGGTGCCATAGATGCGCTGCAGTTGCTCGTTTCTCGCATCACCCCGCCAATAGGCGCCAGCCAGTTTCGTAAGCTTGAACGCCTTCAGAAAACGCGTGTTAGGTACATGCGGACCGCGGCACATGTCCACGTATTCCTCATGGTGGTACAGCCCCATGGCGTGCTCATCCGGCATGTCTTCGATGAGACGTAGCTTGTAGTCCTCGCCCCGTGACTGAAAGATTTCGATCACCTCTGCCCGAGGCGTCACGCATTTGACGACGTCGTAGTCCCGCGCGATCAACTCACGCATGCGCTGTTCGATAGCGGCGATATCTTCCGGCGTGAAGGCTCGCTCGTAGGCGATATCGTAATAGAAGCCGTCTTCGATGACGGGGCCGATCACCATTTTGGCAGTCGGGTAGAGCTGCTTCACCGCGTGGCCCAGTAAGTGCGCGCAGGAGTGGCGAATGATCTGCAGGCTCTCATCGTCCTTCGGGGTGACGATATGGACGGTCGCGTCGTGCTCGATCGGGTCGCAAGCATCCACGAGTTGGCCGTCGACCTTGCCGGCAACGGTTTGTCGCGCCAGACCTGGGCCAATGGCGGCGGCAATTTCGGCCACGCTGACCGGTCGCTCGAAGGCGCGCCGCGCACCATCGGGCAGCGTGATGGTGATCTGTTCGGCAGAGGTGGACATGGTTTAGAACTCGTTCTGGATGGACTTATAGCCGCGTACTAACTCGTTGTTGGTACGCGCCACATCTTCGGAAAAATCGCTAGCATCGGCCGTTACCTGGGGCAGGGCAGCAAGGTCGGTTTCCGGTCCAATACGCTCGGTCGAACGAACGTAGAAGCCCGAGGGGAGATGAACGCCATCGACGACGGCGTTGTAGCGCACCACGCAGCGATCCTCGATCGTGCAATTGAACAGCACACTGTTAAAGCCGATAAACACGCCGTTGCCAACGGTACAGGGCCCGTGAACGATGGCACGGTGCGCGATGGATGTGCGCTCGTCAATGGTTACTTGAGCCCCAGATTTGGAGTGAATCACGACGCCGTCCTGAATGTTGGAATGCGCACCAATGATGATGGGGTCAATGTTGCCATCGGCATCCATTTCGTCTGCCCGAATCACCGCATAGGGGCCGATGAAAACATTCTCTTCGACGACCACAAGGCCGCAGAGAATGGCCGTTGGGTCGACGAACGCGCTGGGGTCTATCTGTGGCAGGTCGCCACGGGGGTTTTTCCTGATCATGGCTTATCGGTTCTTGTGTTTAAGTGGAAGAGGGCCCACGGGCTGCGGAGGGCAGGCCCGCGTTACGCTGGCGCAGGGCAAGCAATACGCGCCGCAAGACGGTGAGATGAGGAAACTCGACGAGCATGCCGATCACCAGCGCGGCGTAAATCAATGGCTGGTCAGGCAGTACGGCCATGGTTACCGCCAGCATCAATGGTGCATTGCGGGCGGCGATGGTCATCGTGAGTAGAGCGTGATCTGGAAACGGCAGACGAAACAGGCGACTAATGCCTTCGCCGATCAAAAAGGTCGCGACAAAAAAGGTGAAGACCGCTAGCAGTACCCACGCGAATTCAACGCGGTGCTCCATGATCACTGCGATGTTGCCGGCAAATATCTGCAGTACGAGAAGCGCGATGACCCAGGGTACGATCACATCCGCAAGGGCCAACACCTGTTCAAAGCGTGCCTTGTTCAAGGCTTTACGCACTACTTGATGCAGGGCTACGGCGATCACAAAGGGCAAGAGGAACCAGTGCAACAGCGTATCGCCCATGACTCCCGCTTCGACTTGCACCGTTTGCTGGGTGAACAGCGCCAGGTAGAGCGGATACAACAGCAGCTGCAGGATCATGTTCAACGGCATCAAGGTCGCGCCCAGCGCAACGTTGCCACCGGCCAGCCGGGTGAACCCCAGAAACCAATCGGTGCAGGGCGACATGAAATAAATCACCAGGCCAACCATCAGCAACGGGCGGTCGCTCAGGAAAAGTGACGCCACGCCATAGCCGATTAGCGGTATCACCGTGAAGTTGGTAACCAGCGCAACCAGTAGAAAACGCAGATTACCGACCGCCTGTAGCAACGCGCCGAAGCGCACACCGAAGAACAACAAACCGATGAGCGCGAGCAGCGTGTAATCCAGCTGATCGCCCAGCCATTGGCCACCCGAAGGTACTGCGTGACCCAGGCACGCACCCAAAGCGATAGCGCCTACGATCAATAGTGATGTCAGTGCCACTCCAGGAAGGCCGGGCATGTTGGTAGAGCGCGTCGACGTTAGCATTGGCAGTCCTCGCAGCAATCGCTGTTGCCGAAGGGGCCCCAGTCGCCGTCACTCGCCGGTGTGTCTGGATCGATGCCCATCTGATCGGCAATGTGCGCACGGATCAGGGCAAAGCGCTGGCGGAACTTGTAGATGAAGCAGTAGATGACCGGGTCGTGGCGTACCTGCGGTCCAACCAAATAAAGCCCTGGTGTACGGGTTGACTCATCCACTTCTGTGAGTGCGATACGACCTTCGTCATCCCAATCCCAGAACTCTTCGATTTGCCGAGCCCCGCCGCCCTTGAAGAACCCGGTGCCCAGGATGGGCGGATAAAAAGCGTTCCAGGCGCGACCATCGCCGGCGATGATGTGAAAGTCGTCGCTCGAGCGACGATCGACCGCCATCACGTCTGCGCCGAGAACGATTTCCAAGTTGCCCGAGCGGAGGGCGTCGTTGAGCCGGCCGCGGGTATAAGGTGATAGCGAAAGGCTCGGATCGGCTGCGCTGTCCGGCCCCCAACTTTGACTTCGCGCAAGGACACGGACCTGGCTCCCAGCGTTGACGAGGTTGATGGCGGCGTCGAGGCTGCTCTCGTAGCCACCGATGACCGTGTGCTGCCCGATCGGGAAGTCGTCCCAGCGCTTGACGTGCGCATAGTGGTGGCAGTGTTCCGCTCCGGTAAAAGGCTGTAGATCGGGGAACTGAAACTCGCCGGTCGCCCAGATCAGAAAGCGCGTATGCAGATCACCATGGTCGGTGGATACGACAAAACTACCGTCATCGATCCGTACCACGGCAGTCACTTTGCACTGCTCGGTCAGCGGCAGGTCATGCTGCTCGGAGAGCGCCGCCAGATAAAGCGCGTATGCCTCGCCACTCAGGTGCTCCTCGCCCGCGAACAATGCTGGCGAACTGGTTTCGTTGACGGCGTTGAGATCAGCCAATCCAAACGGATTACTGTAGAACGATGGGGTGATGAACCGCGTCTGCGCCGGCCAGCGTCGAAACGACTCGCCAATCCGTCCCGCTTCGACGATGCCGTACTTGATCTCTCGCTGCTTATCCAGCGCGAGTGCCATACCGATACCCGCGGGGCCCGCGCCTACGATCAGGACATCGAGCTCAATCACGCGCCACCTCCCCAACGAGCATCCTGCACGCGTTGGTGCGCTCGCGCGTTATGTCGCCTACGCATTTGATTGGTTAGCATGAGGGGCGATCTCCTCGCGATTTGGCAGGAGGTACTGGATCAAGCCCTCCCGGATGGAAGGGATGGCAGCGGCTGAGCCGGCGCAGGGTCAGCCAGCTGCCTTTAAGGGGTCCGTGGGCTTGCACCGCATCTATCGCGTAGTGCGAACACGTCGGATGAAATCGGCAGCGAGGGCCGAGTAGGGGGCTGATAGCGAGTTGGTAGCCGCGTACGAGCAGCACCAGAATCCGGGTAACGAAGCGCCTCATGAGGAAACCTCCTCGGCGTATCGCCAATGCGTGCCTTCGGGCGTGTCGCAGATCGCGATCCCAGCGGAATCCAGCTGCCGGCGGACGGCGTCCGCGCGGGCAAAATCGCGTTGCTGGCGGGCTTCGTTGCGTTCGCGAAGGAGCTTTTCGACGTCGTCGGCTTCGACACGCTCCGGCTCGTGAACAAGACGGGAGCGCAACGCACCGAGCGCGCTATGCGCCGGCTGTTGCAACAAGCCCACCAGCGCTGCAGAGGCACGTAGCGTTTGGGCCGCTTGTTGGGCTTGGACCGGGTCTTGAACATGGCCGATGGCTGCCGACATTTCATGCAAGCGGCTGATAACTCGCGAGATATTCAAGTCATCTCGTAACGCAGACAGCACTTGCGTATCCACCGGCACGGTCGATGACGGAGTCTCGTCGTGTTCAACCTGTGCCAGACGGCTGTACCAGCGGGTGAGTGTCTGCTTCGCATGCAGGACGCGTTCGGCGTTCCAATCCAGTGGGTTGCGATAATGCGTGGCCAGCAGCGCAAAGCGGATGGCCTCACCGGGCGCCTCTGCCAGCAGGTCACGCACCAACAGTACATTGCCGAGCGATTTGGACATTTTCTGCCCGTCTACCGTAACGAAACTGTTGTGCACCCAGGTGTGGCAATAGAGTTCGCCATGGGCGCAGGTCCCTTGTGCAATCTCGTTCTCGTGGTGAGGAAAGATCAGGTCCTGTCCGCCGCCATGAATGTCGACAGTGGTGCCCAGGTGTCGACCAATCATCGCGGAACATTCAACGTGCCAGCCGGGGCGCCCATATCCCCACGGACTCTCCCAGCCAGGTTGATCGTCGTTCGACGGTTTCCATAGGACGAAGTCCATCGGGTCGCGTTTGTAAGGCGCTACTTCGACGCGCGCGCCTGCAAGCATGTCTTCTGGCCGCCGCCCGGACAGTTGGCCATACCCCGCGTAGGATGGAACATGAAACAGCACATGGTGCTCTGCCGAGTAGGCGTGTCCACCCTCGATCAGCGTCTGGATCAGTTCGATGATCTCCGGCATGTGGGCCGTGACCCGTGGCTCCAGATCGGGCGTGTCAACGCCTAGCGCGTGCATGTCATCGTGGTAAGCCCGGATGTAGCGCTCAGTGATCGCGCTGATGGGAACGCCCGCCTCCGCAGCAGCGGCGTTGATCTTGTCATCGACGTCGGTGAAGTTGCGGGCATAGACGAGCTCGGCATAGTCATGCCGCAGCAATCGCGCAAGAATGTCGAACACGACCGCCGGGCGGGCGTTGCCGATATGTGCGTAGTTGTAGACCGTTGGCCCACAGACATACAGCGTTGCCCGGTTTGGACGTTCGGTCCGTAGGGGCACCTTGGCGCGGGCGAGCGTGTTGTAGAGATGGATGGTATCCGTCATGCAGAAATCTCCCACGCCTGGGGCATGATTTCGCGGAAGGCATCGAATGTGCGCTCGATAAAATCTCGATCGACATCCTGCGTGATGAAAACAAGACGCGAGCGGCGATCTTCACTGGGCCAGGCAGGCAAGGGCACCGGCGGATAGAAGATGTGCTGTACGCCATGCAGCACCAACGGCTGGGCTCGTCCGGCGACGTTCAGTACACCCTTGATGCGCAGAATCCGGCTGCCGACGAAGTCCATGAGCGTCTCGAGCCATTCGAAAAGTACTTCCTCAGGAATGGGCTCGCTCAGCGAAAAACAGAAGGCGCGGATGTGGTCATCGTGGCGGTTGACGTCGTGAACGTGGTGGTGATGACCATGACCGTGTACCGTGGCGTAATCTTCTTCTCGCAACCATCGCTCGACATCTGGCGTTTTGCTTCGCGTCGAAAAGAGCCCCAGATCCAGCACATGCGTGCTCGACACCTGACCGGCTAAGACCGTATGGCGGGTTGCGCTCGGATTGATGGCATCCAAACGCTGCATCAGGGCTATACGGTTTTCGCTCGTAGTGAGATCCGATTTGGAAAGGAGAAGGGTGTCAGCCATTGCCGCTTGTTTGATCGCTTCGTTGTGACGATCCAGGGTGTCAGAACCTACGGCGAGGTCGACGACAGTGACAATCCCGTCAAGCCGGTAACGTGACGCGATGTAGTGATCGGTCATCAACGTGTGAATGATCGGCGCCGGATCCGCGAGCCCCGTAGTTTCGATGAGGACGCGACCGAATTGCCGCTCGCCCTCGCGGGAAAAGCGCCAGGTGATATCCCGAAGCGTTTTCACCAAATCGCCACGAATGGTGCAGCACAAGCATCCGCTGCTCATTTGCTCAACCACGTTCTCGGTGCTGTGGGCGATCAGCAGGTGATCCAGCGCCATTTCGCCGAACTCGTTGATGATGACTAACGCATCGGACAGCTCAGGCTGCTGTACGAGGTGATTGAGAACAGTCGTTTTGCCGCTGCCAAGAAAACCAGTGAGTAGGGTCACCGGGATGAGCGGGGTAGTCGCATCAACGTTCATGAAGCACCTGATCCGTCGTCGAACGTGCCCATGCCGAGGCATCGTGCGGATGCAGGCTTTCAAGGTGGCGAACGTGAACCTGCGGGTTCCGATATTCCCCGCTCAGGGCTCCCAGTATCCGGCGAGAAGCATCTTCGACGAACATGAGGTTCTGCCCATTCAACGCTGCGAAAGCCTGTTCATCTGCGCGTTTGACAGCCGTTTGCACCGGTGTCCCAAGCGTTTGCTCTACTTGGTCTATCAGGGCAAACAGTCCTAGGGTTGGGGCATCACTCGGCACATCGACCTCTACCGTGGCCTCGCTACGCTGGCTATGGGGCGTGGCCAGCGTAGCGTTCTGACGCAACCAAGCGGCCACGGTTGCCGGCTGTATGGCTTGATCGCTCGGAAACGCGTGTAGAAAGCCTTGCTCGACGATTTGCCGTGCGAGGGCGGCAGAGCAGGGGCAGGTCGAGGAGTAACCCACGCCGACCGTCAGCCGGAGTTCGAATGTGCCGCCAACCAAGGACGCGTCCAGTGTTACGGGGTACGCCTTCCAGCCGGATAGCCCTTCGGTGATTAGCGCGGGCCTTCGGGTCAGAAGATCCATCTGCAAGCGCAGGCGCGCATTCTGGCTACTGCAGTCGTGATGGCTATCAATCATTTCCTGGAGCAGTGGTTGCAATAAGACAGGCGAGAGGGCAACGCCATCACTGAGCGTATCCAGCAGCCGATAAAGCCGGGACATATGGATGCCCTTGATATGGGGTGCCGGTAGATCGACCTGAACATCTGCCCGCGCGTGCACCTCACGGCGATAGCCCGGTTCTTCCAATAGCAAAGACAAATCTATGCCCTGCATGCCGACCCACTCCAGAGGACGCAATGCAGGTGCGAGATCGGTCATAGATACGTCGGGAAGTACGGCTGTCATGAGGATTCCAATTAGAGCTGCCTGATGGCGACGCAATTGATATTGAGAAAACGCGCTGCCTGGGCCGTCTGCTGAAATCGCCCTGGAGGTGTTCGGCTGACGACCAAGGGACGGCGCACGGAAAACCGTTAGCGGCCTTGTATGTGCAGTGCATGCAGTGACAGGCAGCAACCGCTAGGTCCGAGCCTCATATGGCGGCACCTTCTATCAGCAATAAATGCATGAGTTATAACATAACATTTAAAGTAGAAAAGAAAAGAGCCTCTAAGGGGCTCCTAGCCGTAATGTGTCTCACTCCAGTCACTTAACGAACGTACAAGCATCCTGATGTTTCAGGCGCCCGTGATCGAACATCAATTGCTGGGAGACGCCTCAGCAGCTGCTTGTCGGTACCAATCCAGTACCGAACGCAAATGAGCAGCGCCGTAGAGCTCGGTAAAGCGCTCCGTCTCGTATTCCTTTGGGTTAGTGAGGATCGCGAGACGTTTTTCGATGAACGCTGGCGTTAATGCAAGGCCGCATTCGACCGTGATGCAGTGCCGCCAAGTGGCGTAGTCGTAAGGAATGGCGGGGGATGTTTTCATGAGCTCGCTCCGAAATGCGGTGTGGCGTTTGTGGAAAGGAAGGGTACGCGCCCAGCCAATAGCGTAGCTACTTCTGGTACCTCCTTATTGATACACGAGACACGCCCGCCCGAGTGGGCACTGTTCAGGTGCATGACATATTCTTGACAAATCAAATGCTAACGATTCTCATACGCGCCCGTTACCATTTGTTACTAAGTCAGGAACCCTTTCATGTCGCGTCTTACACCGTCGCGTTGCTTCAACACCCCGCGCAGTCTGTTGGCCATGGCCATCTGTATGGCCACTCTGAATCCAGCACTCGCTGACGACAACAGCGAGACGCAGGAGCCCTCTCCCGCGGGCACCATGGAACTTGGAGCCACTGAAATCAGCAATTCCCAGCTGGGCAGCGTCACCGAGGGTTCCAAGTCTTACACCACGGGAACAATGTCGACCGCGACCAAGCTGCCGCTGAGCATGCGTGAAACGCCGCAGGCCACTACGGTGATTACCCGTCAGCGCATGGACGACCAGGGAATGACCAGCATCAATGATGTGGTCAATGCGACGCCCGGCTTGTTTCTCGACTATTCCAATGGGCCCGGCCGGCAGACCTATTCGGCACGCGGCTTCGACATCGACAACCTGATGTATGACGGCATCCCGAGCGGTTACCAGGGATGGACTGTCGGCGCGCAGCCGAACCTGGCGATGTTCGATCGTGTCGAGGTTGTACGCGGCGCGACGGGGCTCGTAACGGGTTCAGGAAATCCATCGGCAGCCATCAATATGGTGCGCAAGCGACCACTGGCCGAGCAGAAAGTTACCCTGACCGGCGCTGCTGGCAGTTGGGACGACTACCGCGGCGAGATCGACGTTTCCAGCCCGCTTAATAGCAGCGGCACCCTCCGAGGCCGAGTGGTCACCTCATACCGGGACGCCAATAGCTTCATCGATGATAGGGAAGAGGACCATGGCCTGTTCTATGCCGTGACGGAAGCGGATCTGAGCGAAGACACCACCCTGACGCTCGGTTTCTCCCACCAAAAAGACAAGACAAACTACTTCTGGGGCTCCTCGATGGTCGGCCTCGATGGCCGTCACCTGGACCTGTCACGTTCGTACAACCCAGGCACCGACTGGGAAAACAAGGACCAGGAGATCAACACGGTATTCGCCGAACTGCGTCAGCGTCTTGCGAACGACTGGAAGCTTCAGCTCAATGCCAATTACTCCGAGCAGAACGCCATTTTCCAGGGGTCCTATCAATCGCGTTGGGCTGAAGATAAAAGTCTGGGCCGGACCGTCTACCGATCCGCTCACGATGAAAATCAGGCCGGCCTGGACGCCTTCGCCAGTGGCCCATTCGACGCGTTCGGGCGTACCCATGAGCTCGTAGTCGGCGCCAGCGAGCGCATCTACGACATGACAGACCACAACTACAGCCCGTACGACCTCGAATGGCCGCTCGACGGCGGAAAACCGAACTTCGTCCATACCGGCAATAGCCGAGCGGTCACGACCCAAAACGGTGTCTACATGACCACTCGCCTGAACCTGGCAGACCCGTTGAAGTTGATTCTGGGCGGACGCCTGGACTGGTACGACTACGATGACAAGGAAAGCTCAGAGGGGGACTACAAAGTCACCCGCAATGTGACCCGCTACGCCGGCTTGATCTACGACCTGGACGAGCATCACTCGGCCTATGTCAGCTTCAGTGACATCTTCACTCCGCAGACCGCCAAAGATGCCTCAGGCAAGCGGATCAAGCCGATCGTGGGCAAGAACTATGAGGTGGGCATCAAAGGCGAGTACTTCGACGGCGCGCTGAACGCGAGCTTGGCCCTGTTCCGTGTCGATCAGGAGAACAGAGCCGCCTCCTTGATCGATAAATCAGGATGTGTGGACCAGACTAACTGCAGCGAAGCCTCCGGCGAGGTTCGCAGCCAGGGTATCGATCTCGAACTGCAAGGCGCACTCACCGAAAACTGGCAGATTGGCGGCGGCTACACCTATGCGCCCGTACACACCATCAAAGATGACGCCAACCCACAGAACGAGAACCAGCGCTTCGACACCGATACGCCGGAGCACCTTTTCAAGCTAACCACCACCTACCACTTCCAAGGTCCGCTGGAAAAACTGCGCGTCGGCGGCAACGTTTCCTGGCAGAGTCGCATGTACAACGACATTGCGCTGGCCGATGGCAGCAGCTATCGCCTGAAGCAAGGCGCCTACGCCGTAACCAATCTCATGGCGGGTTACGAAGTCGACGAACACCTGGACCTGCAGCTCAACGCCAACAACATCTTCGATCGTGAGTACTACTCGTCCATCTCCAGCTCCGTGGACTATGGCGGCGACACCTACGGCACGCCCCGCAACCTGATGCTGACTGCCAAGTACAGCTTCTAACCCGCGGGGGCACGACACCAGCGATCCCGAAGGGGGACAGATTCAAGATCTGTCCCCCTTTTTCATTTCTCCTTACGCAAAAAAGAACGCTCGAATCACTGTCGCGGAGGACAAAAAATACCGACCGGGTCATTGGTGAGTCCGCTCGGGGTATCTGTGTTTGTGAGAATCATTACCATCTTCTCCAGGAGGTCTGGCCGGTGATGCGTGATCTGCGAAAGGAGTCGGTTATCCGCAACTGGCGGGCCAGAAGATGGCTACGGCAGGAGAACGAACATGAGCGGAGACGTCACCTTTCGACCCGACTCGCTATGCGATGAATACGAACGCCTGGGGTATTGGCAGAACCTGTCGCTGGGGCAATGCCTGAGCCGCTGGGCCGCGCAATATGGCTCGGCCATCGCGCTGGTCGAAGGGGACCGGCGACTTTCCTACGTTGAACTGGATAACCGCGTCGAAGCCCTGGCGCGAGGCTTTCGTGCCCTCGGCATTGACGCTGGCGAACGCGTGCTGGTGCAGTTGCCCAACGGGATTGCCTTCGTCGAAACCTGCTTTGCGTTATTTCGCATTGGGGCATTGCCGATCCTTGCGATGCCCGCGCAACGGGAGAAGGACATCGAGGCGCTGTGTGATCTGGCGACGCCTGTGGCTTGTATCGTCAAAGAACGTTTTCTCGGTTTCGACTACGCCACGATGGCGGAGCGAGTGGCCGCGCCCAGGGACTTTTTGCGTCATGTGATTGTGGATGGCCAACCCGTTATCGGCCCGCAGGTAACCGGGCAATCGCTGGCAGATGTCCGCCGTCTTGGCGAGGCCGCGCCTTCCTCGATCCTGGACGCCCCGAGCGCACGGGATGTTGCGCTATTACTGCTTTCCGGCGGCACCACCGGCACGCCGAAATTGATCCCGCGGTTGCATGCCGATTACGTCTACAACGCCGAAGCATCGGCGCAGCTCTGTGGCCTGGACGCCTCCAGCGTCTACCTCGCCGCATTGCCCACTGCGCACAACTTTCCGCTTGCGTGCCCCGGCATCATAGGCACGCTATCGGTCGGCGGCCGGGTCGTGCTGGCTCACACGCCAGGCCCGGATGAATGTTTCGCGCTGATCGCGCGGGAGCGTGTGACCTTCACTTCGCTGGTGCCGCCGATTGTGCAGCTGTGGGTAGAGGCCCGAGAGTGGGACGACACCGATCTGTCTTCCCTGTCATTCATGCAGGTAGGGGGTGCCCGTTGTGATGCGGTGCTGGCCGCGAAGGTGACGCCTGCTTTCGGCTGCGCCTTGCAGCAGGTCTTCGGTATGGCCGAAGGGTTGCTTTGCTACACGCGGTTGGACGATCCGCTGGACGAGGTTCTGCACACTCAAGGGCGGCCGCTCTCGCCGCTGGATGAAGTCCGTCTGGTGAATGAACGGGGCGAAGACGTAGCGCCCGGCGAGGTCGGCGAGCTGCTCACGCGCGGTCCCTACACCATCCTCGGCTACTACCGGGCCAGCGAGCAGAACGCCCGTGCCTTCACGCCAGACGGCTTTTACCGGTCTGGAGATCTGGCACGTCGGACCCCGAGCGGTAATCTGCAGGTGGAGGGCCGCATCAAGCAACAGATCAACCGCGCCGGCGAGAAGATCGCCACCGAAGAGATCGAGGAAGCGCTGTGCTTCCACCCCGCGATCGAGAGCGCAGCCCTTGTCGGTGTGCCCGACGAGCGCCTGGGTGAGCGCAGCTGTGCGTTTCTGATCGGCACCGATCCGGCGCTGCGGGTTAGCGATCTACGGGCGTTCCTGATCGGCCGAGGTCTACCGGCCTATAAGTGCCCCGACCAGATCGAGTTCATCCGCCATTGGCCGCTGACGCCTATCGGCAAGGTCGACAAACAGAAACTCGCCGCGCGCCTCGGTCCAGCCAAAGACACGCGTTCGGTTTTCAGGGAGCAACGACAAACCATCGCGTCCACTCCCATCGAGCTGGCGACCGCACTGGTGCGTGCATCCACCGATACGGAATACGTCATCTACGAGCGTGGCGGCGAATGGCTTGTCGCGCTTGGCCGGTTGGCCACGGTGCGGGCTTCGGCGTCCCAGGTGACGCTGGTGCAAAACAGCGAAACGCGCCATTGGGATGGTCCGGATATCGCCGCGAATGTGGCCCGTGCACTGGGTGCGATGAGTGTCGATGGCTGGCGTGCCTATGGTTCCACGATGTTCGAGCTGGCCGATCATTTCCATGGCGCCGGCGCGGCGACCGGTGAAACGTTGCTGGAGCTGGTCGTGCCCCGGCTGGAGGTTCGCCTTCGCGCAGGCGATGTCGTCTTGCGGGGCACAGAGAGCTCCGAACTGGAAAAGCTGGTTCGGCAGATCAGCGAACTCGACCGAGTCCAAAGTCGGGGTGTCGATGAGCGACCCGCCGTCCGCACGCTCGACATGGCCGCAACCATTGCCGAGCACGACGCCGACCGTTACCGGCAGAACGTCTCCCGCGCCGTGGAAGACATTCGTATCGGCCGATACGAGAAGGTCATTCTGTCCCGGCGTGTCCCCGTGCCGCAGCCGGTGGATATGCTGCAAACCTATCTGCACGGTCGCCGCCACAACACTCCAGCGCGATCGTTTCTGGTCAACCGGCCTAGCTTGCAGATGCTTGGTTTCAGCCCGGAAACGGTGGTCGAAGTGAGCGCGAAGGGCGAGGTCAGCACTCAGCCGCTGGCCGGAACGCGGGCGCTCGGTCGTACCCCGGAAGAGCAATATCGCCTGCGTCGGCAGTTGGAAACCGACGTCAAGGAAATCGCCGAGCATGCGGTCTCGGTAAGGTTGGCGGTCGAGGAGCTGAAGCCCATCTGTGCGGTGGATTCTGTCCGAGTCACTGAATTCATGGGCGTCAGCGAGCGGGGATCGGTGCAGCACCTGGCCTCGCGTGTACGTGGTCGGCTCATGGACGGTGCGTCAGCATGGCAGGCGTTCGAAGCATTGTTCCCCGCGGTGACTGCGTCCGGCATTCCGAAACGGCAGGCCATCGAGGCCATTCACCAATACGAAGGCCGCGCGCGAGGCCCTTACAGCGGTAGTGTGCTGATGGTGGACAGCGACGGCGAGATGGACGCCGCGTTGGTCCTGCGCTCGCTGTTCCGCCAGGGCGACGACACCTGGTTGCAGGCCGGTGCGGGCATCGTGGCCCAGTCGACTCCCGAGCGTGAGCTTGAGGAAACACGGGAGAAACTGAGCAGCCTGTCAGGCTTCCTCGTCGCGGAGACTGAGGTACCCGTCGAGGCAAAGAAGCATCGCGCGGTTGTGGGAGGGGGCGTCCAGTGAGTGCTCCTCTTCGCACCGAACCGTCCATGCCGCTAACCCGGGACGACGTCGTGACGCGCCTTCGGGCTCTGGCTGATCTGCCCGACGGCCCAATCCCGGACAACGCGAATCTGATCTCCCTCGGGTTGGATTCACTGGCGGTCATGCGGCTGGCGAGCCATTGGCGGCGATTGGGCGCGCCCGTCAGCTTCGCGAGCCTGATCGAGCAACCGACGCTGGGCGCCTGGTGGACGCAATTGTCTGCGGTGTCGGCCGAGCCGTCTCCGGAGCCCGAGTCAGAGGCAATCACCGATTTCGATCTTGCGGCGCCATTCCCCCTGACCGAGGTACAGCACGCCTACTGGATCGGCCGGCAGGACGGCCAGTCACTCGGCGGCGTGGGTTGCCATGCGTATCTGGAACTGGACGGGCAGGGTGTCGAGGTTCAGCGCCTCACGCGCGCCTGGCAGCTGCTGCGCGAACATCACGGCATGCTGCGAGCACGCTTTACCGATGACGGCGAACAGCTGATCGAAGCCGAGACACGTCCGCAGGCGATTTCCCTGCATGATCTTCGTGGGATGGCAGCGGCAGACGCCAGATGCGCACTCGACAAGGTACGGGACCGTCTTTCCCATCGCCGGCTAGAGGTCGAGCGAGGGACGGTCATGACATTGGAATTGAGCCTGCTGGACGAAGGCCGTACGCGGCTGCACCTGAACCTCGACTTGCTGGTCGCCGATGTGCAGAGCCTGAACATCATCCTGCGGGACCTCGCCACGGTGTACGAGGAGGGTGATACCCGCTCCTTACGTGCACCGTCGAGCTGGCATTTCGGTCGCTATCTGGCCGATGCGCGGGAGCGCCGCAGGGATGATGAAGCGCGTGCCAAAGCCTACTGGCAGGAGCGGCTGAACACGCTGCCCGGTGCGCCTGGCCTGCCATTGAGCCCCGATGCTGACCTGACGCAACGTCCCACGTTCAAGCGCCGGCGTTATCTGTTGCCGCCCGATGCCTGGCGTGCGTTGCGCGACAGTGCCGCGGCTCACGCGGCGACGCCCGCGAACGTCCTGCTGGCCGCCTATGCCGAAGTTATCGCCTACTGGAGCAGCCAGCCGCGCTTCCTGCTGAATATCCCGCTGTTCGACCGGGAGACGGCGAGTTCGAGCGTCGAGGACGTGGTCGCAGACTTCACCAACCTGCTGTTGCTGGAGTGTGATTTCAGCGAGGCATTGCCGTTCGACCAACGCCTGCGTCAGGTTCAGAGCCGGCTGCATGCGGACGTGGCTCATGCGAGCTATTCGGGCGTGAGTGTGCAGCGCGATCTGGCCCGGCAGGGGCTCACCGATGGTATGGCTGCACCGGTGGTGTTCGCCTGCAACCTCGGCACGCCGCTGACAGATGAACGTACGCGTCGAGTGCTCGGTTGCCTGAACGAAATGATTTCGCAGACGCCACAAGTCTGGCTCGACCATCAGGTCTACGAGCAGGACGACGGTTTGCTGCTGGTATGGGATGCCGTGGACAACCTGTTCCCGGCCGAGATGGTCGACGACATGTTCGCGGCCTACACCGGGTTGATCGACTGGCTGGTCGGGCAGGCCGGCGAGTGGAGTGTCCTTCCCAAGAGCCTGCTGCCGGCAGCGCAGCGCATCGCGCGGACCTGCGTCAACGACACCGCCCATTCCAGCCGTCCCTGCATGTTGCACGAGCCGCTGTTCGATCAGGCTGATCTGCGAGCGGATCAAGTGGCGCTCATCGACGGCGACGATGTGCTCAGCTACGGCGATCTGTTGATGGCGTCCCGGCGGGTAGCGGGTTACCTCGTCACGCTTGGTCTTAAGCCTGGTACGCCAGTGGCCGTCAGCCTGCCGCGTGGGGTCGATCAGGTGATTGCGGTGCTTGGTGTGTTGGCGGCGGGTGGTTGCTATGTTCCGGTCGGCCTGCGTCAGCCGCCGAGCCGGCGCGCGAAGATTCATCGCACAGCCGGAATCGAGTTCGCCCTGTGCAGCCGCGAGCAGCGCCCTGAGCAGGCCGATGAGGACGGCGTTCGGCTGATCGATCTGGAGCAGGCGCTGGATCATTCGCCGCTAACGACTCCTGTTGAGGTCGACCCTGCTTCGCCGGCCTACATCATCTTCACGTCCGGTTCGACCGGCGAGCCCAAAGGCGTACAGATCGCCCATCGAGCCGCGGCGAACACGATAGACGACATAAACCGTCGATTCCGTATCGATGACAGAAGCCGTGGGCTTGCCGTCTCCGCGCTGGATTTCGATCTGTCGGTCTACGACCTGTTCGGCATCCTCGGTGCGGGTGGCTCGCTGGTGCTGATCGACGATGCCCAGCAGCGCGATGCAGCGGCCTGGGTCGAGCTGGTGCAACGTCATCAGGTGACGGTCTGGAACTCCGTTCCGGTGTTATTGGACATGCTGCTGGTGGCCAACGAGGGAAATCCACTGCCGCTGCAACAGGTGCTGCTGTCGGGCGACTGGATCGGCCTGGACCTTCCGGCGCGTCTGGATGCGTGCAGTGAGGCGCGGTTGTTCGCGCTGGGCGGCGCGACCGAGGCTTCCATCTGGTCGAACTTCATCGAAGTCGAGCATCCCATTCCAGAGGACTGGACCTCGATCCCCTACGGCCAACCGCTGACCAACCAGCAGTACCGTGTAGTCGATGGTCAAGGTCGGGATTGTCCGGACTGGGTAGCCGGCGAACTCTGGATCGGTGGCAGCGGTGTTGCCGACGGTTATCGCGGTGCGCCGACGCTCACCGCCGAACGTTTCGTCGAGCACGATGGCGTGCGTTGGTACCGTACTGGCGACCGTGGCCGCTATTGGGCAGACGGCACGCTGGAGTTTCTTGGTCGGCAGGACCATCAGGTCAAGGTACGCGGCCATCGCATCGAGCTGGGCGAGATCGAAACCGCGCTTAAAGCGCAGCCCGGCGTCGAGCATGCCGTGGTCGTCACCGTCGGCAAGCCGGCGAGCCTGGCCGCAGCGTTGGTGATAACGCCGGTGCCGGACGACACGACGGCTCGTATCGCCGCACTCCGGCAAACCCTTGGGCAGGCGTTGCCGGAGTACATGGTCCCGAGCCACATAGTGCTGCTGGACGCGCTGCCCTTGAGCGCCAACGGCAAGGTGGATCGAGGGGCGCTGGTACACCTGCTTAGCGAGCAGCATCGCGTGTCTGAAACCTTCGAAGCGCCGGAGGGTGAGGTAGAGCAGAAGGTAGCGGCATTGTGGTCGCGCTTGCTGGGCGTGGACCGAGTGGGGCGGCGGCAACGCTTCTTCGAGCTGGGTGGCGACAGCCTGCTGGCCACTCAGGTGATCGCCGAGTTGAAGGCGCAAGGGTTAGGTTCGTCGCAAGGGCTGCGTCTGCTTTTTGCCAAACCCGTGTTGGCCGATTTCGCGGCCGAGCTCCAGGCGATCGCTACGCAGGAAACCACAGCACAGGTACGGCCGGATCTGGCCAACCGTCACGAACCCTTTCCGCTGACCGAAGTGCAGCGCGCCTATTGGGTCGGCCAATCCACTGGTTTGCCGCTGAGCTGTGGCACTCATTATCTGGTTGAGCTGGATGGGGACGACGTCGACCTTCCACGTCTTGAACAAGCCTGGAATCGCCTGATCGCGCATCACGAAATGCTGCGCGCGGTGGTGGGCGAAGACGGGCAACAACGCATCCGTGAGACGGTGCCAGCATCACGTATCCGCGTCGACGAGCAACCGCTCGCTGACGCCACGACCGCGCAGCACATCCTGCATGAAGCCTGGGCACACGAGCGCGGTGAGGACGAACTGCCGCATCGACTACGGGCAGTGCGCTATGCGGGAAATCGCTGCCGGATTGGCGTGTTCTTCGACTACATGATGCTGGATGGTTTCAGCATCAAGCGGGTGCTGGACGAGCTCGCGAACCTTTACACCGCACCGGATCAAACGCTGCCGGAACTAGGCCTGTCATTCCGTGACTACGTCTGCCAAGTCGCGCCGAATGAAGCCGCGGTGCAACGGGCGAGCGACTATTGGACTGAACGTCTGCCTACGCTGCCGCCAGCAGCGGAACTGCCTCTGGCGAAGGATCCACAGACGTTGCCAGTGGCGCATTTCTCCCGGCGTCAGGCGGAACTGACCGCGCCACAGTGGCAACGTCTGCGAGCGCTGGCGAGTGCCCAGGACGTCACGCCTTCGGTCCTGCTGTTGACGGTATATGCCGTTGTGCTCAGTCGCTGGAACGGCGGGCGCGCCCATACGCTGAACATGACCCTGTTCGATCGCCAACCGGTCCACCCGGACATCAATCGTGTGCTCGGCGATTTTACCTCACTGGCGCCGGTCGTATTCCAACCGCGCAACGACGATGATCTTCGCCAAATGACCCGCGCCATGCAGCAGGAGGTCGCGGACGCACTCGAGCATCGCGAGCGCTCATCTATATGGGTACAGCGGGCACTGGGGCGCGCCGATGCGGGGGCAAACGTAGCGCTGCCGGTGGTGTTCACCAGCACGCTTGGCCTGGGTGGTGGGCTGTTCGAAACGGTGGCTCCGGGCTTTCCTGCGTTGGTGGCCGGCGGTCTATCAGAAACGCCCCAGGTGTGGCTCGACCACCAGCTCTATGAGTACCAAGGCCGGCTGATCCTGACTTGGGACGCCGTGGATGAGCTCTTCCCTGACGGCTTGCTGGATGACCTGTTCGACACGTACCAACGGCGTTTGCATGCCCTGTGCGACAGCGCTGATGGCGTGACCGTGGATGCCGGTTTGCCCGATGAGCAGGCGCGGGTTCGCCAGCGCGTCAATACGACGGCCGCGCCAGATCGACCGCGTGCGCTTGCTGCGGACGTGTTCGATCGTGCAACGGTGGAGCCGGATTGTTTGGCGTTGATCGCTGGCGAAGCCTCGATCAGCTTTGGCGAACTCGCCGACCGAGCGTTACGCGTAGGAGGGTATCTGCACGCGCAAGGAGTAACGACCGGCATGCCGGTCGCCGTCAGCTTGCCGCGTGGGGTCGATCAGGTCGTCGCTGTGCTTGGCGTATTGGCAGCAGGTGGTTGCTATGTACCTGTTGGCTTGCGTCAGCCACCGAGCCGGCGCGCGAAGATTCACCGTACGGCGGGAATCCGGTTCGCCCTGTGTGGCCGTAGGCAGCGTCGCGAACTGGCGGATGATGATGGCGTGCGGCTGATCGATCTGGAGCAGGCGCTGGATCATCCTCCGTTGGCCGCTCCTGTTCCGGTCGATCCATCCACACCGGCGTATGTGATCTTCACCTCCGGCTCCACCGGCGAGCCCAAAGGCGTGCAGATCGCGCATCAGGCTGCCGTGAACACGGTCGACGATATCAACCGGCGCTTCGGCATCGGTGCCGAAAGCCGAGGGCTGGCGGTCTCCGCGTTGGACTTCGACCTGTCGGTCTACGACCTCTTCGGCATCCTCGGAGCGGGCGGCTCGTTGGTGCTGATCGACGATGCGCAACAACGCGATGCAGCGGCTTGGGTCGATCTGGTGCAACGCCATGGGGTGACGGTCTGGAACTCCGTGCCGGTGCTGCTGGACATGCTGCTGGTGGCTAACGAGGGACGGAGCTTGCCGCTGCAGCAGGTGTTGCTGTCGGGTGACTGGATTGGCCTGGATCTTCCGGCACGCCTGGATGCCTGCGGCGAGGCTAGGTTGTTTGCATTGGGCGGCGCGACCGAAGCCTCCATCTGGTCGAACTTTATCGAAGTGGAGCATCCGATCCCGTCCGAGTGGACCTCGATTCCTTACGGCCAACCGCTGACTAATCAGCAATACCGCGTGGTCGATGCCCACGGTCACGACTGTCCGGACTGGGTCGCGGGTGAACTCTGGATCGGGGGCCGTGGCATTGCCGACGGTTATCGCGGTGCGCCCGCGCTCTCCGCCGAACGCTTCGTCGAACGCGATGGCGTGCGTTGGTATCGCACCGGCGACCGTGGCCGTTACTGGGCAGACGGTACGCTGGAATTCCTCGGGCGTCAGGATCATCAGGTCAAGGTGCGCGGCCACCGTATCGAACTGGGCGAGATCGAGACGGCGCTGAAGGCGCAGCCCAGCGTCGAGCATGCGGTGGTCGTCACCGTCGGCAAGCCGGCGAGCCTGGCTGCTGCGCTGGTGGTCGCACCGGCGCCGGAGAATGCATCTGCGTTTCTCGCTGAGCTGAAACGCACGCTCGAGCTGGCATTGCCGGACTACATGGTGCCGAGCGATCTCATGCTTCTGGATGCATTGCCGCTCAGCGCCAATGGCAAGGTCGATCGTGGACTGCTGGCTCGGGAGTTGGGCGAGCAACGTGCAATCCCTGAAACGTTCGAGGCGCCGGAAGGCGAGCGCGAGCAACAGGTGGCATCGTTGTGGTCGCGTCTATTGGGGCTCGAACGCGTAGGGCGCCAGCAACGCTTCTTCGAACTGGGCGGCGACAGCCTGTTAGCGACTCAAGTCATCGCGGAGCTGAAGGCCCAGGGTTTGGGCGCCCCGCAAGGCCTGCGGTTGTTGTTCGCCAAACCGGCACTGGCAGATTTCGCTGCCGAGTTGGAGGTGATCGCGGCGAGCGATGCCACGCCACAGGTGCGGCCGAATCCTGCGAATCGTCACGAGCCTTTCCCGCTGACGGAAGTGCAGCGGGCCTACTGGGTCGGCCAGTCCACTGGCTTGCCGCTGAGTTGTGGCACCCATTATCTGGTGGAACTGGACGGCGAAAGGGTCGATCTGCCTCGCCTGGAGCGAGCGCTGAATCGCCTCGTTGGACGCCATGACATGCTGCGCGTGGTGGTCGGTCCGGACCGTCAGCAGCGGGTGCTGAATTCGGCAGAACCCTGCCGTATCGATCTGGACGCCGCGCCGGCGCTCGACGCGCAAGACGCCCATGAGCGTCTTCGGCATGCGTGGAGCCGGCATCGCACCGTGTTGCAGCAGGGGCCGGTTCTCGTACTCAAGGCCATCCGTTATGGGCAGCAGCGTTGCCGGTTGGGGCTGTTCCTCAACTATCTGGCTTTGGACGGCTACAGCATCAAGCGTCTGCTAAACGAATTGGCCCTGATCTATGGCGACGAGACCTGTGAGCTGCCAGCCATCGAGATCGGGTTCCGTGATTACGTCTGCCAGGTAAGCCCCGCGCCGCAGCGCGTGAAGTGTGCCGAGGATTACTGGCGCGGCCGACTCGAAGATCTGCCTCCTGCTGCGGCGTTACCGCTGGCGTGCGATCCGCAGACGCTGCCCCATGTGCGCTTCCGACGCCACAGTGCGCGTCTGGATGCACCGCTATGGCAGGCCATCCGACAGCAGGCGAAGGCTCATGGCATTACACCCTCGGTGGCCGTGCTGGCGGTCTACGCACAGGTGCTGTCGCGCTGGAGTGGCGGCGTGGCGCATACCCTGAACTTGACGCTGTTCGACCGCCAGCCGGTGCATCCTGATATCGATAAGGTACTGGGTGACTTCACTTCCCTGGCACCAGTGGCCTATGCGCCGCAGGTGGATGGCTCTCTGTTGGCGCAGGCACGGACGCTGCAACAGCAGATTGCCGAGGTGCTGGAGTATCGCGAGGTCTCGTCCATCTGGGTACAGCGGGAGCGAGCCAAGCGGGTCGGTGCGGCCGCGGCGGCCTTGCCGGTCGTTTTCACCAGCACGCTCGGCATTGCGGATAGCTTGTTCGATCAGCCACTGCCGCCGGGCTTTCCTGATCTGGTCGCGGACGGCGGCCTGTCGCAGACACCGCAAGTCTGGCTCGACCACCAGATGTACGAGCACCAGGGCGCGCTGCTGTTCTCCTGGGACGCGCTGGAAGAGCTGTTCCCAGCAGGCTTGATCGAGAGCATGTTCGCGAGCTTCGTATCCCGACTGGAGGCCTTGGCAACGAGCGCGTGGGATGCACCGCTGAAGGAGCGTCTGCCGACGCGGCAGGCGGCAGTTCGACAGCAGGTGAATGGGACGATGCAAGCGCTTGAATCTCGGGCGCTGCATGAAACGCTGTTCGTTCAAGGACGGACACAACCTCAACGGGTCGCTTTGATCTCCGAGGATCGGGCGCTACGTTTCGGAGAACTTACCGAACGTGCATTGCGGGTCGCCGGCCACCTTGTTGCACAAGGGGTGGAGGCCGGCACGCCGGTCGCCGTCAGCTTGCCGCGAGGGGTTGATCAGGTCGTCGCGGTGCTTGGTGTACTGGCAGCAGGTGGTTGCTACGTACCTGTTGGCTTGCGTCAGCCGTCAAGCCGCCGGGCGAAGATTCACCGTACGGCGGGAATCGAACTCGCACTGTGTGGCCGCGAGCAATGGCCTGAACTGGCGGATGATGATGGCGTGCGGCTGATCGATCTGGAGCAGGCGCTGGATCATCCACCGCTAGCCGCTCCTGTCTCAGTCGATCCATCCGCACCGGCGTATGTGATCTTCACTTCCGGCTCCACGGGCGAGCCCAAAGGCGTGCAGATCGCGCATCAGGCTGCGGTGAACACGGTCGACGATATCAACCGGCGCTTCGGTATCGGCGCCGAAAGCCGAGGGCTGGCGGTTTCCGCATTGGATTTCGATCTGTCGGTCTACGACATCTTCGGGGTCCTCGGAGCGGGCGGCTCGTTGGTCCTGATCGATGATGCGCAACAGCGCGATGCAGCGGCTTGGGTCGATCTGGTGCAACGCCATCAGGTGACGGTCTGGAATTCCGTTCCGGTGCTGCTGGACATGCTGCTGGTGGCCAACGAAGGACGGTCGCTACCGTTGCGGCAGGTGTTGCTGTCGGGTGACTGGATCGGCCTGGACCTTCCAGCGCGTCTGGATACGTGCGGCGAGGCGCGATTGTTCGCGTTGGGTGGCGCGACCGAAGCGTCCATCTGGTCGAACTTCATCGAAGTGGAGCGTCCGATTCCGACCGAATGGACCTCGATCCCCTACGGCCAACCGCTGACCAATCAGCAGTACCGCGTCGTCGATGCTCATGGTCACGACTGCCCGGACTGGGTCGCGGGTGAACTTTGGATCGGGGGCAGCGGCGTTGCCGATGGTTATCGCGGTGCGCCTGCGCTCACAGCCGAGCGCTTCGTCGAACACGATGGTTCGCGCTGGTATCGCACCGGCGACCGTGGCCGTTACTGGGCAGACGGCACGCTGGAGTTCCTCGGGCGTCAGGATCATCAGGTCAAGGTGCGCGGCCACCGTATCGAGTTGGGCGAAATCGAGACGGCGCTTAAGGCGCAGCCCGGCGTCGAGCATGCGGTGGTCGTCACCGTCGGCAAGCCGGCAAGCCTCGCAGCGGCACTGGTGGTCGCGTCATCGCCAGCAGATGCCGCTGCCTATATCGATGACCTCAAGCAGGCGCTTGGCAATGAGCTGCCGGATTACATGGTTCCGAGTTACCTCTCGTTGTTGGATGGCCTGCCCCTGAGCGCCAACGGCAAGGTGGACCGCGCGCTCGTGTTGCGTGAACTGCAGGAGCAGGGCGCTGGGGCGGTGGTCTCGGCAGCGCCCGCTGCCGGGCTGGAGGCAGAGATTGCGCAGGTCTGGGAGCACGTGCTGGAACGGACCGGCATCGGTCGCGACGACGATTTCTTCGCCATCGGCGGCGACAGCCTGAGTGCCACGCGCATCGTGGTGATCCTGCAGCAGCGACTCGGCAAGGAGCAGCTCTCGCTACGTGTCTTCTACGGCAGCACCCCGACCATTGCAGCGCTTGCGCGGCACGTACAGCAACGCAATCCAGGTGTCGCATCGGCGGCTTCCGACACTTCCCTGTACGAGGAGGGCGTGATTTGAACGGCAATGAAAAAAGCACCATCGACGGCCTGTTGATGCAACTCGATGGCGCCGGTATTCGACTCTGGAGCCAGGACGGATGCTTGCGATTCCGCGGTCCTGTCGGTGCCCTGACCGCGGAACTGCGAACGCAGCTGGAGGGCCGCCGGCAGCAGGTGGTGGATTACCTCGATAAACAGTCCCGACAGCGGGCGTCGGCCTGGTTTCGCGTCTGGCAGCCTCGCCCCGAGGCGCGGATGCGGGTGTTCTGCCTGCCGCATGCCGGAGGTGCTGCGAGCTTTTTCAGGGAGTGGGGCAAGGCGTTGCCCTTCGATGTGGAGGTGGTAACCGTTCAATACCCCGGACGGGAAGAGCGAATCGAAGAGCGCCTGCTCGATGATCTCCAGCTGCTCGTCAGGCAACTGACCGACAGCCTGGAGCGCTTGCCGCATCTGCTGGACCGGCCCTATGTGCTGTTCGGCCACAGCATGGGTGGCGCAGTAGCCCACGAACTTTGCCTGACGTTGCGCGCCCGTGACTGCCCCATGCCTGAGCATCTCGTCGTATCTGCCTGCGAAGCACCCTCACGGCGCAAAGAGGAGCGCTTCCACCTTGCTTCGAACGCCGAGTTGCAAGACGAAATCGTCCGGCTCGGTGGTACCCATGCGGACATCGTGCGGGTGCCCGAACTGGCGGAACTGGTGTTGCCGGTCATTCGCAGCGACTACCGCTTGATCGAAACCTATCGGCCGGATACCTGGCGCACGCCGTTGGAGCTGCCAATCTCGGCCTTTACCGGCGACGAGTATGGCGCGCTGGACCCCGACGATGCTCGAGCCTGGGCCGAAGAAACCAAGGGTGACTTCGTACATCGCGAGTTCAGCGGCGGCCACTTCTATCTGGTGCAGCAGCGGCAGGCTGTGCTCAAGCAGCTGCTACGTCTGGTGCAAGCCGGCGACGCCTCTCATTTACGACCTGGAGCACATTGACCATGAGCGTGACCGATCATGAAAAACCGGTATTGATTCTGGGTGGCCACGGGCGCGTCGGGCAGGTCGTGGTCCGCCATCTGCTGGCTCATAGCGACGTATTCCTGCAAGTGGCGTCGCGGCGCAATCCGGTCATTCCCGATGAGCAGGCTGACCGGGTCCAGGGCATCGCGCTGGATGTGTTCGATGCCAAGGCACTGCATACAGCCGTTGGCCGTGCGCGATTGGTGATTGCCTGTATCGGCCCTTCCGGCGTGATAGGCGATCGTGTCGCCCATGCTTGCTGCGAAGCCGGCGTGCCGTTGGTGGACGCGGGGGGCTATGACCCATTGCTGACGGCACTGGAGGCACGAGAACAAGAGCGGCCAGCATCCGTCCCGTTGCTGATCAGCGTTGGGCTGATGCCCGGTCTCACCGGACTGTTTCCGCGTTACGTGATGGATCGCACGGCGGCGGGACGCGCCATCGAGCGTCTGAGCACTTACTGCATCGGGCGCGACGCCTGGACCTACAACTCGGCTTGGGACATCGTCCACAGCCTCGGGGACTTCGGCCAGGACCGTGGCTTCCCGGTGATCCGCAATGGGCGGCACGAGTCCGTGGGGTTCCTTAAAGCCACTCGCAAAACAGCCTTTGGCGGTGACGCGGGGTCAGTGACCACCATGCTGATGCCATCGGAAGAACTGGCACGACTGGCGCGGCAACTCGCCATCCCGGAAGCCCGTGCCTATGGCAGCAACGTCGGGTCTCGGGCTGCGATGGTCTGCGGGGTGACGAAAATGCTTGGCCTTTATCGCTCCACAGCGGGTATCGAGCGTTCGGCACGCTGGCTGGAAAGAGCGTCCCGCAAGGATCTGCGTCGGCTCGAACCGCTTTACGGGTTGAAGGTCGAGGTGGCCTACGCGGATGGCGCGGAGATCAGCGCCACGCTGCGGGTGACCGACACCTACCTGGCCACCGGCGCGGT
This sequence comes from Pseudomonas matsuisoli, assembly GCF_014647635.1. Classification (GTDB taxonomy): domain Bacteria; phylum Pseudomonadota; class Gammaproteobacteria; order Pseudomonadales; family Pseudomonadaceae; genus Pseudomonas_P; species Pseudomonas_P matsuisoli. Next base: position 474,461 of record NZ_BMPO01000002.1, on the reverse strand, counting down.
GATTGCGATCAGCGCACTCTGCCTGCTCGAAGGCGAGCCGCTTCGCGCGGGTGTGCAGATGCTGCATGAAGCCTTCGACAGCCGACGCTTCATGCGGCTGCTCGATGCCGAGGGCTTGATCACGGTGGACGGTCTTTCGCCGTCGCTTTCCGTTCCCGCGCAGAGGAGCCACGCATGAACCGGCCCGCGGAATTTCAGCCTCGCTCGACCTCGGTACTGGTGATCGGCGGTAGTGGTGAAACCGGCCAACGCATTCTGGGTGCGTTGCAGGCGCGTCATCCAGACTGGACGCTGACGTGTGCCTCCCGGCATGCCGGCCGTGCGCTGGACTTGCCACCGACGATTCGACGCGTCGCGCTGGACGCACAGGATACGAGCGCGCTGGTCAGCCATCTTGAACATCACGATCTCGTTGTGTTGGCGGCTGGGCCAATAGATGTGCTGGGGGCGAGCGTTCATCAGGCTTGCTTGCAGGCTGGAGTGGATTGCGTAGATATCAACGACAGCCTGGAGGCGGCGGATGCCATCTTCGCGCTGCAGGGCGAAGCAGTAGCTCGGCAATGTCGGCTGCTCACCGGCATGGGATTGACGCCAGGGCTTTCTGGCCTGTTGCTGATGAAGCTGGTGCGTGAAGGTGCTTCGACCCTTGGCGTCTATCGCAGTCGTTTCTATGCGGGTGCGGCTTATGGCGGCGGAGCGGCGAGCCCCTACGTGATCCTCGACAGCTTTGCGCGGGAGAAAACGCTGCTGGTCGACGGTGTACGCCAGCAGGGCGAGGTTCCGCCCGGGTCGTTCCATTTTCCGGGTCAGACGAAGTCATTGCCGCTGTTTGCCCATGCGGCTCCGGAGATAGCCGGTCTTGCTGGCGCGTCCAATCGGTCCGAGACAGGTGCGATCCGCACGCTGGATTACCGCTATCACATTCAGTTTCTTTCGCCTGGGATGGCCAATCTTTTCGGTCGTCTGGCGCGCTGGCCAGGTATGCGCGAGCGTCTGGCGAAGATGTTTCACAAAAGCGGCCAGTCGATGAAGCGCCGCAAGGCTGCGGATAGGGATTGCAGCTTGTGGGTATACCCTGACGACCGTCCCGAGGCGGGCTGGGTGCTACACGGTGAAATCTCGTCCTACGACTTCACTGCGCTGAGCGCTTGCGCGGCAGTCGAGCTGTTGTTGGAAAGACACGTGCAAGTCGCGCCAGGCGTGCACGGCATGGAGCAGTTGCCGGCTCCGGCGCACGAGGCCATCGAAGCGAGCCTTCGGCGTTACGGCATTACCGCACGGCGGGCAGACGACCTTGCGCGACCTGATGAGCCGCTGCCTTTCGGCTGGTGTAGCGTGGTGACGGGGGAAGCGGCATCGCTGCGGCATTTCGGCTGCTGCTGGTACGACTGCGAGCCTCATCCGCGTATGGTCGCGCTACAGAAGACCTACCTCACCGACTCTGTCATCTGGGCACGATTACGCGCCGCGCTGCCAGGCGTGCGTTTCGCCGGTTTCGTCGCACGCTTCCTGCGGCGCTGGCGTCAGCATCATCGTGCGCTGGCGAGCTACCGTCGGCGTTATCCCGACCAAGCGGCCAGTTGGTCGCGCATCACCCGAGACGTCAGCATGTTCACTTCCGGCTACAGCCTGGCGCGCGATGTGCTCGGGCAGGCCGAAGCCTTCGCGCTCTACCGGCAGATGTTCCTCGATACGGGGCGCATGGAAATGCGCTGGTTGTGGCCCGCGCCCGAGGTGATGGCGGCCACGAACGACCCGGTGAGGTCGACGCATCAGTACTGGTCAGCGTTCGTCGCACGCTATCAGGCGCTCGGTCTGCTGACGGCGGAAATTTCCGACGACGGCGTCGAGATTCGTCAATGCACCTTCGCCGACATGTTCACCTTGCTCGGCTGCCCCGAACTTTCACTGTTGATGCGCGAAATGGAGGAAGAGGCGCTGCGCCATCTGGGGTCGCAGACGGGCGCCGTCATCGATTGGCACACGGGCGAGGCCGGTCGTGCCGAGGTGCGAATCACCGCAACCCAATCGCCTGTGCTGGAACGCTCGCCCGCCGCTGATGCGGCTCACACGCTCTGACCATAAGGAAAGCTGCCGCCATGTACGCAACCATCGATGACGCCCGGGTCGCACCGAGCCTGAGCGGGGTACCGGAAACCATGTTGTTGACCACCTGGACCCGCTCCGCCTATTCGTCCGGGCCGGACAATCTCCTTCATGATCCGCTGCTGAACGAGTTGGTGAGGCAAATCGACTACGACTTTCGTGGGCGCTTCGGTGCACCCAGCCCGGTCCATGCGATTCGCTCGCGTTATGCGGACGAGCGCATTCGCACGTTTCTGACACAGCATCCAGACGGCACGGTCGTCGTTCTAGGGGAGGGCTTGGAGACGCAGTTCTGGCGGGTGAACGAGGCGAGGGTGCCTTGGTATTCCGTGGATTTGCCCGAATCCATAGCCATCCGCCGTCGGCTGCTGCCCGCAGACCCACAAAACCGGCTGGTGGAATGTTCGGCGCTGGACACCGCCTGGCTCGACCAGATCGCGACCGAGAGCAGCGGCCCGGTTTTTGTCAGCACGGCGGGGCTGCTCATGTACTTCACCGAGGATCAGGTGGTCACGCTGTTGCGTAACATCACCGAGCGTCTGCCCCGGGGCGAAGTATTCTTCGACACCATCCCGCCCTGGTTCTCGCGCAAAACGCTGCGGGGTTGGCATCTGTCTCGGCAGTACACCGCGCCACCCATGCCGTTCGGGCTGGCGCTCGCGGACTTGCCCGAATTGATCGAACGCGTTCCCCGGCTGGAAGTGGTTGCCGCACCGAACTATTCCCAGCCCTATCCGCGTTACATGCGGCTGTTCAACCTGCTGTCACGGATTCCCTACGTCCATAACCACATTGCGCCGGGGCTGATCCATTGCCGCTTTGGCGCGTAAGCGACGCTTTTTGTTGGCGATCTTGCGCGGGAAAACGTTTGTAGTGCTCTGGTACGCATATCTCGCAGAAGTAGGCGTTCACGGACCTAAGGAATAAACATATGCAAAATTGATTGCATGATATTCATTCGCATCTAGAATGGGCTTCTTTCGATGCTATCCCATACCAACACTGGTGTGGCTTGGCTAATAGGAGGTAGGAGGGCCCATGTCCGAACTTCGCTCTGTCGACCTGGCAGGCTTGTTACCGACCGACTTCGTCGAGGGCGGTGACCCCTGGCCAGGTGTACCGGAAAAAATGGGGGCGTATGTCGGTGATTCGGGCCTCCAGAGCTTCGCCAGTCGTAACGACTACACCACGCCGGTGGAAATTACCGTCTGTGATTCCGACCCCCGGGTGCACCTGAGCGTCTGGCTTTGCGACGGTGTGGATATCCGCACCAGTGGTTGGAGCGGGCGAATCAATGGGCTGGATGCGGTGGCTGGGTTTTTGCCCGGCAAGACCATCGAGCATCACTTCCGTGGCAAGGCACATCATGTCGGGCTGATGTTCAGCCCGGAGACACTGGAAATGCTCGCGGGCGATGAGGGGCTCTGCTTCTTCGATCTGCTCCGTGGCCGCGGCGGCCTGCATGTCACGCCGAGCGATTCCCGAACCCTGCGAGCGGCACACGACCTGGATCAGCTGCTTCTTTCCGAGCGCCCCGCACGACTGTTCTGCGAAGCGAAATGTCTGGAATTGCTCGGCTGTTTCCTGGAGCAGGGGAGAGGTTGCGCAATGCAGCGCAGCCCTGATCAGGAACGTTTACGGCATGCCCGCGAACTGCTCCTCGCGGACCTCACCAACCCTCCCACGATCGCTGAGTTGGCGCGCGCCTGCGGTCTCAATTCACTCAAGCTCAAGCGGGGATTCAAGGCGCTTTTTGGCCTGCCGATCCATGCGCTGTACCGGCAGGAGCGCATGCGTGTCGCCTGGGATCTGGTGCAGGAAAGCAACCTCAGCATCACCGAAATCGGCGCGCATATTGGCTACCAGAACCTCAGCCACTTCAGTGCCGCATTCCACCGCCAGTTCGGCGTATTGCCCAGCATCTTGCGGCGCAAGGCTTGAGACTCGGCGAGCCATCTACGGTCACTGAGGCATATTTGAAAACCCAATTTGTAGGGCGGGTAAAACCCGCAGCTTTTGTGGCCTAGCTACGCGGGTTTCACCCGCCCTTCGGGGCTTTCACAGATTTCAGCTCGCTGCGGCACCGTCCGCCCGAGCAGGCAAGTCCTTCCCCATCTGCTGCCAGAGCCTGGTGTAGCGCCCATTACGTTGCAGAAGTTCGGTATGACGGCCTTCCTCAACCAGTCGCCCATCTTCCAGCACCAGAATACGGTCGGCGTGCTGAATGCTATGCAGTCGGTGGGCGATGACGAGGACCGTGCGACCTTTCACCAACTCCGCCAGCGCCTGCTGGATGAGCCGTTCGGCAGACGGGTCCACGCTGGCAGTGGCTTCGTCCAGCAGCACGATGGGGGCGTCCTTGAGGAGCGCGCGGGCAATGGATAAACGCTGGCGCTCACCGCCAGAAAGATTGCTGCCGTTCTCGTCCAGCAGCGTGTCGTACCCCTGAGGCAAACGCTCGATGAAAGCATGGGCCTGCGCAAGGCGAGCCGCGTGCTCGACCGTCTCTCGACTGGCATCCGGGCGGCCGATGCGCAGGTTTTCCAATACGCTGACGTTGAACAGTTGTACGTCCTGAAAAACCATCGCGATCTGCTGTTGCAGGCCGTCGCTGCCGAGCGTGCGCAGATCGACACCGCCGATGCGGATGTGGCCGCTGTCCACGTCCCATAGCCGGGCAATCAGGTGCATCAGCGTGGTTTTACCCGCGCCGGATGGGCCGACCAATGCAGTCAGGCTGTTGGCGGGTAGCGTGAGATCGAGGTCGTCCAGTGCTGGTTTGCTCGCACCGGCGTAGGTAAATCGCACTTGCTCGAAGCGAATGTCATGGCTCGTCGGCAATTGGGAGGTGGCCGGTTCAGGGAGCGCGGGCACCGCAAGCAAGCCGCGTATACGCAGCAGCGATTGATGGGCGAAGCGCAGCAAGAGAAACGCCAGGCCAACCTCGAACAATTGCCGGTAGACCGGCAGGGCGAGCACGGCGAAGAGCAATAATGTCGAGGCATCGGTTTGCCCGGCTGCCAGGCGCTGTACGCCGAACCACAGCAGGAGGGCGAAGCCGATCTCTACGGCGAAACCGAACAATCCCACTAATGGCGCTGGCCAGACGTCGATGCGGATAGCCGCACGGCGCAGGGTCTCCAGCGAGTCGGCGAGCTGCCGGCGTGAGGCATCCGCCTGACCAAGACTGCGCAGCACATTGAGGCCCTGAATGTGTTCGAGCAGGTCCGCGTTGGCCTGAGCGCTGGCGACAGCGAGCTTGTTGCCCTGTGTTACCAGAATTCGTTGGCTCGAGAGCAGCATGAGCACGGCGATCGGAAGGCAGGCCAGCACCAGCAGGCCGAGGCGCCAGTCGACCCAGAGCAGAAAGCCGGAAAGCAGCACCGGTACCAGCAACCCTCCGAAAAAGACGCCCAGCGAGTGGGACCAGAGGTCCTCCACAACTTGGAGATCATTGGCCAGTACCGCGCTCAGATGACCGTTGCGTTGTGTTTGCAGCCAGCCGAGGGGTAATCGGCGCAGATGGTCGGCCACCCGCAGGCGGGCTTGGCCCATCATGGCGTAGGCGCCGCCGAACAATGCAGGCATCGCCTGCCGCGCGCAGAGCATGCGCAGCAACAACGTGGCCAGTAGCGCAAGGGCGATCCAGCCGGTCCGCGTGGGATCGGCTCGGGCGAGCAGCAGATCGGCCAACAGCAGGTACAGCAACGGGTAGGGCAGAAAGGCACAGACGGCCTCGGCCGTTGCCCAAAGCAGGCCGCGCCGGATGCGAGGGTCGTGATAACCGGCGAGTTCGCGGCCGGCGAATAAAAGATCGAGGAGCATTTTTGCGGTCTCGCGGGTGAACGGCGGCGCGGATGATGGGGCGAAGGTTTCGCCCTTTATGGATCACAGGCCGCGTGAAAACTCATGAGTGGGGGACACGCAGCGGATGGGCATCGAAGATGTCATCCGCGCGCGAGTTGCCAATCGGCGGCGGCTTGCTGGTCTTCCCAGGACTTTCGATATGTCGGGCAGCTTGCCAGCAGCTCTTCATGGCGACCCTGGCCGACCACCTTTCCGGCATCCAACACCACGATGTGGTCGGCATGGCGCACGCTGTAGAGGCGGTGCGCGACCATCAGCAGCGTGCGGCCTTGGCACGCCTGTAGCAGGGATTCGTGGATCAGCCGATCGTTCTCCGCATCGGCATGCGCGGTCGCTTCGTCCAGCAGCAGTATCGGCGTATCACGCAGCAGCGCGCGGGCCAGGGTCAGGCGTTGCCGTTCGCCGCCGGAAAGGCCGGCGCCGCGCTCGCCCAAAGGTGTGTCGTAACCCTGTGGCAGTGCGCTGATGAAGCCATCCGCCCGCGCGGCTCGTGCGGCGGCGGCCAACTCTGCATCCGTTGCATCGGGACGCGCCCGGCGCAGGTTATCGGCCACGCTACCGTGGAACAGAAACACCTCCTGCAAGACAGTCCCGAGACGTTGCAGCAGCGCGTCTTGTGGCCATTCCCGAACATCCTTTCCAGCTACTCTTACTTCACCGACATCGGCTTCTTCCAGACGTGAGACCAAGCGCAACAAGCTGCTTTTGCCGGAGCCGGACGCACCAACCAGCGCGGTCACCTGGCCAGCCGGCGCTGTGAAGCTCACGCCGCGCAGAGCGGCTTGGCCGTCGTAGGCGAGATGCACGTTATCGAAAGTCACGGCGTGGAGCGTGGTGGCTGCGGGAGCGACGGCGTGCTGGGGTGTGTTCATTGGCGGTGCCTGCAACAAGGCATCGATACGCTCCAGTGCGACTTGCCGACGTTGCTGTTCACCAAGAGCGAAAGTCAGCCGCAACAGCGGTTGCAGCACTATCGGAGCCACCAACAGGAAAAGCACCACGGTGGCAGCGTCCACTTCGCCCCGACCATGCAGCCAGACGCCCAGCGGCGCGATAAGAATCAGGTTGGCCGAGAGCAGCGCGGTGAACCAGGCCCAGCCTACTGAGAGGCGAGCGGCGTGGTGTTCTACCCAACTTGCGAGCGCCAGCACGTTGGACTCCAGTTTGCCGAAAGACCTGGCATGCAGGCCGAACGCTTTAACCACTGGCATACCGCGCAGGTATTCCGCCCACTGGGCTGAGAGCCGCGCCTGCATGGCTTGCCAGTCGACCATGCGCTGGCGACCACCGCGCATCATCCATGCTTGCAACAGCAGTGCAACGGGTAGGGGAGCCAGCGCGGCGAGGCCGAGGCGCCAGTCCATGGTCAGCAGTAGCGCGAAGGCGAACAACGGTGTACAGAGCGCGGCGGCCGCATCGGGTAGCAAGTGAGCAAGGAGGCCTTCGAGGGAGCCGACATCGTCCATCACTACCTTGCGCAATTCTCCGCTCCCGCGCGCTGCATGAAACCGGGGAGACGCGTGTGCGAGCCGTTCGGCGATGCACAGGCGCAGACGGTGGATCACGTCGAATGCACCCAGATGCGCCAGTGAATGGCTGGCCGCCATCAACGCCCAGCGCAAGAGTACAGCGAGCACGGCCCAAGCCACCCATCCCTGGATTTCCGCAATGTTTGGGGTTGGGACGAACAGTTCGCTTGCAATGCGATACAGACAATAGAAAGGCACCAGGCTGGCCAGCGCCGATAGACACGCCAACAGCGCCGCGCTGCCGAGTGACCAGGGCGCCATGCCAATCAGCATTCGAACGTCGAGGGTGCGATTCATCCGGCTTCGCCTGCCAGTTGCAGTCGCCGGAGGCAGAAGGCGATCAACAGCCAGGCCATTGCACCTGCTACCCAGGCGCTGGCGAACACGTTGCTGTAACCGAACGCCTGTCCCAGCCCGCCAACGATGCTGGCGCCGACCATGTTGGTGAGGCTTTCGCAGCATTGCATCGCGCTGTAGTCGGTACCGGGCCGCTCGTGGGACGCCCAGTTCATGAACAGCGCCCAGACCGACACGTAGAACGAACCCTCGAAGATCGCCTGTAACCCGAAGCCCGCGTAGTAAGCCCGCACGTCCTGCACGCCGCCGGCGTCCAGCAGCCAGGCCGTGCCCAGCAGCAGCGTGGCCAGTGCACCGGTGATCAGCACCGCGCGGCGATTGCCGGTGCGACGGACCAGCGGAATGCCCACCAGCACGCCACCCAGTGCCATCAGCAGCAGGTTGCTGACCTGCAGCGAGCCGGCCTGCGAGACATCCAGCCCTTGGTCGATCAGCCACGATTTGGTCAGGGTAGCGACAGCGGTGCTGGCGAACTTGAAGCTCACGGCGATGCCGAGGGCGAACAGCAGGTCGCGATGCTGGAGCACACCGAGCAGGCGCACCTTGCCGGCACGGGTCAGCGGGTCATCACTGTGCCAGTCGCGGCGCAGCAACAGCGGTAGGAACAGTAGCGGCATGCCGATGGCCATCAGCAGCATCAACCCGCTCCAGCCAAGGTGCGGGTAGAGCATCAGGAAGCCGCCACCGCCCGTGAGCATACCGAGGATGAAGCCTGCGACCTGCATGGCATTGGCCGGCCCGGCCGCACGCCCTTGCAGACGACTGACCGCGTAGGCGTTGGTGGCGATGTCCTGGGTGGCGCAGATCAGATTTAGGCCAACGACACCCGCCAGCGCGAAACCGAGATGCGTGCCTGGTGCGAACGGCATTAGCGCCAGGCAGGCCAGGGCCAGCAAGCCTTGGGTGACGTAAATCACGCGGGCGATGCCCCAACGGCGGCAGGCATTGTCGATAGGGCTGGCCCAGAGAAATTTCAATGCCCAGGGCAAGAAGGCCAGGCCGACCCAGCCGATCTGCGCCATCCCGTGGCCGCCCTCGCGGATCAGCACCGGCAGCGCGTCGAAGGCCAAGCCGGTGGGCAGTCCTTGGGCGAAATACATCAGCCCCAGTGCAAGGTAGTCACGACCAAAACCCTGCCGGCGCGCAGAAGAGAGGGGCATTGAAATGTCGCTCATGTCAGAAGTCCACCCCGACGGAGACGCCTACCGAGCGCGGCGTACCCGGCACGAAGGCGTTATTCGCCACGCGGCCGAAGTACTCGGCATTCCCCAGGTTCTTGCCGTATAGCCCGACGGTCCAGTTTTTCAGGCGGTAGCTGACGTTGGCGTCGACCAGGGTGTAGGCATCGTTGGTGTATTCGGTCTGCGGGTACAGGTACGACTTCGCCTGGCGGCTCGCGCCGACGCCCAGGGTCCAGTGCTCGTCCGGTGTCCAGGTCGCCGAGACGCCCTGGCTGTTGCGCGGCGCATCGGGGAACTGTGTGCCTTCAAGGTCATTGCCGTCGGTGTCTGTGTACTCGTCGTATTCGGCCTCGACCCAGGCGGCGAAGGCGCGCAGTTCCAGGCTGTCGATGGGGCGAACCTTGGCGCTCAGCTCCACGCCCTGGTTGTGCGACTTGCCAGCATTGTCCGTGAGGCTCTGATTCTCATCGCCGATGACCACCACCTGCTGGTCACGAAGCCGGGTGTAGAACACCACGCCCTCCAGTTCCCAGCGACGGTTAGCGTCCCGCAGGCGGTAGCCCAGCTCGACGTAGTTGCCGTATTCCGGGTCGTAGCTTTGCCCAGCGGACGACGCGTCGGTGGCGTAGATGTTGAAGCCGGACGCCTTGTAGCCACGGGCCAGGGTCAGCCAGGCGAAGTGCTGGTCGTCCGGCTGATATTCCAGGGTGAAGCGGGGCAGGGCGACGGTGTCGCGGGCCTTGACGTCATTTACTTCGTTGAAGCCTGCGCCGGTGACGTCGGCGCTCCAGTCCATGTCCGCCCGGTAGTGCTCGATGCGTAGCCCGGCCGCAGCGCGCCAGTCCGGCGCGAAGCGCCAGCCGAGCTCACCGAACGCGGCGAACGTATCGCCATCGACATCGGCGGTCGTGGCGCTGACGAACATGCCGGGCATTTCATACAAGTAGGGGGATTCGCGCTTGATGTGCGAGGCGTAGCCGCCGACGAGCCAGTCGAAGTCGCCATCAACGCCCGTCAGGCGCGATTCCAAGTTGAATTCCTTGGTCTTGGCATCGAACCCGGAGATGGCGTCGTACGCCGATTCCGGCATCCAGTAGTTCCACTCGCTCTGGCTGGCCCCGGCGAGCACGACCAGCTTGCGGTTGTTCGCCAGCTCGCGCTTGTACTCACCTGTAAGCAGGGAGTACTCGAGGTTGTTGCGACCGGGCTCGGTGTTGTCGGACTGGTGCTTGCTGGCGAGGTCGCGGGTGGTGAAGTAGTCGTTGCCACCGTGGTTTTCCAGGTGGCTCAGGCCGAATCGCCATTCGCCGCCGGCATCGTCCAGGTGCAGCAGCTTCAGGCGGCCAAAGCGGCTTTTCCAGTCGGCGCCTTCATCGTTCAGGGTGTCGTTTTCGACGAAGCCGTCGGACTTCTCGCCGCCGACCACGGCACGGATGGCCGTGTTGTCCGAGAGCGGCAGATCCCCCGCGACCTCGGCCCGCATACGGTTGTCGGTGCCGTATTCGAAGTTCGCGTTGCCGCCGGCGGTAAAGCCCGGATCGCGGGTCTTGAAGGCCACCACGCCGCCCATGCTGTTCTTGCCGTAGAGCAGGTTTTGCGGGCCGCGGAGGATTTCCACCTGCTCCATGTCGAACGGCTGCCCGAGGGTTTTACCGTGCACGGGAATACCGTCGATAAACACGCTAGTGCTGGTGCTGTCCGACTCGTCATCGGAGAAGCCCAGGCCCCGAATCGTCAACTGTGGCGAGTTGGGCGTGTAGCCGGTGAAACCGGCGTTGGGAGTGCGCTGGGCGATTTCCGCAAGGTTGTCGTAGCGGTAGGTGTCGAGCTGTTCACCCCCGATAACCGTGACGGCGGACGGCGTGTTGAAGGTAGTGGTGTCCTGTTTGGTCGCGCTGACGGTCACGTCGGGCAGGGCCAGTACGCCGGCATCCTCCCCAAGCGCCACACCGGGCAGACAGATCATCAGGGACAGGGTGGTACGACGTAGCGGGCAACGGATCATCCGGGTACTTCCTGTGTATGAGACGAATCCCACGGATGATATTTGTTCTCATCGTGCGCGCTGCCCCGACTGGTTCGCCCATTGCCCGAATCGGTACTTTCTGCGCGAAGGGAGCGTTTGGCGTGGTCCTTTCTGCCACGCGGGCTTCCAGTTCATGGCCATCCTTCCCGAAGTCCCACTACAGCAGGCTGCCATGTGTAGGCAAGCGCAGGTTGATGCAGTTGTGCGCCGCGAGATCACTGGGTGCGGCAGGTTGAGGGTTTTGTCGGAAGTAGTCTGACGAGGCTACGACCGCCATGTGCAGCTTTGGTATCGGTCGCGGAGCCATAGCTGTGACTGAGCCCCATTCAGCCCAGCCCAAGGGCTGAAACTTCCAGAGCACTGTTTCCCAGTTATTGATATCTGGGGGGAGGATTGGGAGCTAATGCATGACAGGGTCGAAAGCTCGTTTCTGATAAAGAGGCTCTGGGTTGTGGAGGGGCTACCACTGAAAAAGATAAACTAAGTCAATCTTTGATTTAACATAATATACATTATGCGAATCGGCTAGCGCCAGGGCCTGGAAGGATACTCACTGTCGCCAACAATACTGAAGCTCGAACCGGCTGTCGTCCGTCATTGAAATTGAGAAATTTGGTCACTGAATACGATAAACGCCTAATCCAGAGCTTATCTGGTCGCCTATGCCCGATCTGCGCTGCTAGGCGATCAAAGCTATGGCAGGCCCTGCTATGAGAAAAGCGTATTGGAGCCTAAATAACGAGCCTGGTGTGAAGGGATCGGTTTCGAGAATGAGCAAGAAAGCGTCGGTAATCACAAGGTCAGTGAAAGAGATAATTTTTTTCTTAACTCATTGAGTATTAAATGTTTTTTTCATTTTTGGTCATTAAAAGCAATAATTTAGCGATGGTAGATCGTGAAGGATATTGGATAAAACGGCAGCCGTTGTGCGAACGGTCATTACGTGAACCGTCCCCTGAACTGCTGCACGGGACCAAAGAGCAACGTCTAGCCAAAGCCGCCATGGCAAAGTTCACCCCGTGGTCTGCAAAATCCAGAATTGGATGAGCCGCTACTCGTTAGTCTTAGGCTTGCGACGGCCCTTCACTTTGCTGCTCTTCAAGATCAGCAACCTTGTTCGGATCCGAGGCGCCATGGAATTCCAGCGTTGAGCTGAAAACTGGAAAGGCAAAAATAGATGGTACATTTGCGACCTGTTTTTCAATCAGGCCTGCCATCCGGATTTCCCGTTTATCAGGGAAATGGCGCAGAAGAAATTTTGCATCTTGCCTTATTTTTTCAGGTAACGATCGATCTTTAGAAAGCTCCACCAAAAAATCGCGAGTCTGGACAACTGCCCTGCTGCGTTCGTGAGGCATTGTCATCTTGGATTCCTATCTTTAGTGATCTGTACGGAATCATTGCTTATGCTTCACTATTCCGATCGGTTCACGCTGTAAATCGTAGCGGCGCAGCAATGCTTTTTTTCGTGCTCAGAAATCTCACCCATTGAATAGATACGCCCTCCTCCTACCTGATACGTCTGCCCTATTTCAATGCTGTTTTCGTTGGTAAATGAAACAATTTCCAGCAAGGGCTCCATCATCCACCGCTCTGTCTGGTTCATGTGATGGGGGGTGAGTATCTGGATGCGATCAACATAGCGGCCGGTGCAAAGGGTTTGCTCCACTCGTTCGCGAATAGACGATGGAAAAGCCAAGACGGCTTCTCGAAATTCCTCGCCGTCAACGATCTCAGTAATTTCCATTAGAAACAGCGGCTGCATCAGCTCGATCCCTACGTAAGACCAGTACTGAGCATCATCGAATAATATAGCTAGGCCATGCAGAAGCTGAGCATGCCTCTCGGTCTTGAACATCTTCAAAGTCACAAAAAATTTGCTAACGCAAAATATATGTTGTAGTCATATATTATGCAATAACGCTTCATCGTCCCATTTTGCAGGTCGCAAAATGGATGGGAAGCAATCGTTCGGCAAAGCTTTAAAAATGGCGCGGTTGAGCAAGAACCTGCCCCAAGAAGCGTTCGTAGACGTGAGTAGCCGGACAAATATGAGTCTGCTTGAGCGAGGGAAGACGATTCCTACCATAGTGAAGCTGGAACAGCTTTGCGGTAGATTGGGCATCCATCCCGTCACCTTGCTCGCTATGTCCTACATCGTCGATAGTAAAGGAACAGAAGATGCTCACAGTCTCCTAAACAGAGTCAAAGGCGAGCTTAAGCAGTTGGAAAGCAACAGGATAGATGGGATGCGGGTTTCGTCGTCCGGTCGTATTGGTAGACGCTGCGATAGCGAAAAGTAACCGGATAGCATGTCTAGCCCGCAGTACACGTTCCATGATCTGGAAGCCACGTTTGCACTAGATAGATACCGACCATCCCCGCTCTCCGCCGTAGCAGCCGCTGTCGGTTCCGACTTTCGCGGCTCTAGGCTTTTGAAGCAGCTGTCGCACGGCGGTAGCCCCCAAGCAGTCGGTTGGATAGGCGTCTTTCGGCGGCAAAATAGCGGGCCACCTAGAAGCTGTCGAGAAGTGAGCGGACGCTGCTTGCCGGGGATGCATTGCAGATTAGATGGCATCGATTATGGAATAGCTTGATCCCGATACGCTCAATGATGCGAGATGCTTGTTGCTGATAGCCATCCACTCCAAGGCTGCCAAGCCGCGCAAATAAGTTCATTTCTGCGTCTAGGACGCATGCTTAGACTTCAGACAACCATGCTTAAAGCCTGAGCCTTACGATGAATACGATTGCAGAGGGCATACAGGCGCTGAAAAAGGCCAAGCGCTTAGTTTTCTTCACAGGAGCTGGAATTTCCGCCGATAGTGGAATCCCTACATATCGCGACCCGCTCAAAGGTTTGTGGAAGAAGCACGATCCTAGCCTCCTAGAAACTTCCAAGGCGTTTAGAGAAAACCCGGCGTTAGTATGGGGCTGGTACCTTTGGCGCAGAGAGCAATGGGGGCTCGCTCAACCGAGCTGCGGGCATCTGGCTATCAATCGTTTCAGTGAGATGGGTTTTGACGTATCCGTCGTGACCCAGAACATTGATGATCTGCACGAGCGAGCCGGGCCGCAACAGGTTGTCCATCTGCATGGAAGCTTGGCAAAGCCCAAATGCTTCGCTTGTCATCGGCCTGCGGATTTATCCGCCAAACAAGCTGCTATAGCCGATGATGCAGCGCTTTTGGAACCGCCCCGTTGTCCTCGCTGTAACGGCAAACTCCGGCCGGATGTGGTGTGGTTCGAGGAGAAGCTCCCAATAGATATTTGGAAGAAGGCCATGGCGCTGGTCAAAAGTTGTGACGTGCTTTTTTCGGTGGGCACATCAGGTATTGTCATGCCAGCGGCCGATATCCCGGCAATAGCTCTAGCGAGCGGGGCCACGGTAATCCATGTCAACATCGCGGACGTTTCTCTAGGCAATCCGAACGAGCTGATGCTGATAGGACGCGCCGCAGATATGCTTCCTCATTTGCTCTCATCGCTGTGATGAGCGGCTTCGTGTTGTCGCCAAATTTTAGACGACGCAGCATTTCTTGACGGCGAAAGCTTCTGTTTGGCGAAAACAGCTTGGACATTTCAAACGTGAGCCGTGGGAACTGTTGGCGCCATCATAGGCGCCTCCCCCTGCGGACATTCTTAACTTGGTCCTTCCAGCTCGATCCGAGCACTATTGCGGAGACTAGCACCCGAATATGCACTTGGAATATGTATCCCTATCGCACGTGCTCGCTTTTCATTCGTAGGACCCTAGGGTCACTTGCTTTAGGTAAACCTATATCGCCTGATACCCCAAGACGCTATCTATGAGTTCGAGCGGAGCGGTAACGTTTAGCCGTTGCTTCACAGTCCGAGATCCAGGGAAAGCCCCAATCCCCGAAGCCTCGGCGTAAGCAGATCAATGATAATCCGCGACAAAACGTGACTCGCAATCGAAACCCTGAGCTGTCGTAAGACCCGAACGTGCTCTTGGTACGTAGTAAACAGCTTTAACGGCGACTCCGTGCCCGAACGCCCAGCAGTCTCCAGCATCAATTCTGCAACCTCTGCGAGCCCATCAGTGCTTGCAATCCTTGATATGTTACTAGGCGGCATGTTCTGCAAGCGCAACGTATCCCGTCTTGTACCCAAATGGCGAGCACATTGGGCGAGAACATCTCCAAAGCGGCCTGCCACAGCAGGCGCTCTTCTTCCCGTGTCATAGCTTTTTCCTTTCAAGTACTGCACTTCGAACCGCGCGGCATACTGGAGCCTCAACGTGAATCCTGACGTAGGCATCACTAGGACGTGACGGTCGATGCCTTCCAGAAAGATTAGCCTTAAGGGATGCAGGCGCTCGATGGCCAACGAAGCCAAGTATGCGGTATCAAACTTTCTATAAATCAAATAGGCACGATCAAAGAAGGATCATCATTGCGGACATTCCCTACGTTGTGAGTGACGGCGTGCCAGGCGAAGTTATCTGCCGGCAGTGCACGCTCCTCAAGCAACGTACGGGCACGTTTCGGGGCTATGTCGGACTACCACTCCTGAGCTACCTCCCTATCGAACGCGACCGGACGCCGATCGTGAACATCCACCATTCCGCCTTCTGAGTCGGCAGTCACAATCCGGAATCCATCGGAGTCTTTTGGCTCCGCATCCTGAGGCGAGAATTGCCCCACAGCGGCAATGAAGATCGGCTCGTTCGTAGCATGGCGAATGAAGAACGGCTGCTTCCTTTTCGCACCGGGCATCTCGCACCACTCGTACCATCCGTCTATGGCTACTATCGCGCGGTTAGGCCAAATAGCTCGGTAGTAGGCACTGGTCGCAACTTTTTCGCGTGTTGCATTGATGATATTGCCAAACCTGCGTGTAGCCCAAGATGGCTCCCAACCCCATCTCTCGGCCTTCCAAATCAGCCCGTTCTCGCTCGGCCGGATCAAGTCGACAGGAGTAGTTGGAGCGACGTTGAAACGCTGAATCGTCTCATCCTCAACGCGGCCAACCATCTGTGCTGTGACCCCTAGGAAGGCCAAGTACCTCTCAGCCGCACGGTGTTGCGCGAGTCTGCCGCACATAGCATTTCCTCCTGTCGACCAGAGATTGACCTGGTAATCGAGCTGCGACAAAACTGTATATACATACAGTTATTCCAGCAAGAAATCATGACGCCCTCCTCTTCCGACCAGCCTCGTTATGCCGAACTTCATTGCTTAACCAATTTCAGTTTTCAGCGCGGCGCCTCGAGCGCTACCGAACTGTTCCAGCGCGCGGCTCATCTCGGCTACGAGGCGCTCGCAGTCACGGATGAATGCTCTTTGGCAGGTATCGTCCGGGCTTGGCAAGCTTCCAAGAAAGCCGGAGTCCGGCTGATAGTTGGTACTGAGATACGTCTCGCAGGCGGCCCGACTTTGGTTTTGCTCGCAAAGAATCTCATCGGTTATCAGCGCATCTGTCAGCTCATCACTACTGGCCGGAGGCGATCGAAAAAAGGCGCTTATGAACTCCGCAAGGATGACCTGAGCACAAAGATGATCGGAGTTATCGTGCTGTGGATTCCGGGAAGTGCGCCCTGCGAGGCAGAAGCTCAGTGGGTAGCGGATACATTTCCGTCCCAGGGCTGGATTGCCGTCGAACTGCACTACGAGAGCAACGACTCGCTTAAGCTTCAGAACCTGTTCAAGCTAGCAAAACAGTTTGGCCTTCCGTTGCTAGCCAGTAGCGACGTGCACATGCACGCTCGGGGGCGACGCGCTCTTCAGGACACCATCACCGCCATCAAGCACAAGTGCACGCTGGCGGAAGCAGGGTTCAGGCTTTTCCAGAATGGTGAGCGACATCTCCGGACGCTCGAGGCGCTCGCAAACACCTACCCGCGACATCTTTTGGACGAATCAATCCGGGTAGCTTCCCTGTGCACATTCCAACTTGATGAGCTCAAATACGAGTATCCCCATGAGGTCGTTCCACCAGGAAAGACACCATCTGCGTGGCTTCGGGAGCTCACTTACCAAGGCGTCGAATGGCGCTGGCCTGAAGGAGCCTCACCGAAAGCAATTGCGCAGATAGAGACTGAGCTTTCACTGATTGAAGAACTCAAGTACGAGAGCTACTTTCTGACGGTACACGACATTGTCCGCTTCGCTAGAAGTCAGAACATCCTGTGCCAGGGCCGGGGGTCAGCGGCTAACTCGGCGGTGTGTTTTGCGCTTGGTATCACGGAGCTGGATCCATCCAGGATGAGCATGCTCTTCGAGCGATTCATCTCCAAAGAACGCAATGAGCCGCCTGACATCGATGTCGACTTCGAGCATGAGCGACGTGAGGAAGTCATTCAGTACATTTTCAACCGGTATGGGCGGGAGCGAGCCGCGCTCACCTGCGTTGCCTCCACATACCACTTTGCCGGAGCTATCAGGGACGTCGCCAAAGCCCTTGGCTTGCCGCCGGATCAGGTAGATGCGCTAGCCAAATGCTGCGGTGCCTGGAGCGATCGTATGCCTCCGCCAGAACGGCTGCAGGAAGCGGGCTTTGATCCTGGCAACAAATTGATTCAGATGGTGCTCATCCTGACAGATCAGCTTGTTGGCTTCCCACGACATCTGTCTCAGCACCCAGGTGGGTTCGTCATTTCAGAGCATCCGCTGTCGACCCTTGTCCCTATCGAAAATGCAGCCATGGCGGATCGAACCGTCATTCAGTGGGATAAGGACGACATCGACGCACTCGGGTTGATGAAAGTCGACGTGCTTGCCCTTGGAATGCTGAGTGCAGTTAGGCGCTGTCTGGATTTGCTTCGTACTCATCATCGGCGTGACCTCACCTTAGCGACGATCCCATCCGAAGACCCGGAGACGTATCGGATGATCAGCCGGGCCGAAACGCTTGGCGTGTTCCAGATCGAATCGCGGGCACAGATGGCCATGCTTCCGCGCCTAAAGCCGAAGACGTTTTATGACCTGGTGATCGAGGTTGCCATTGTCCGACCCGGCCCGATCGTGGGCGACATGGTGCATCCCTACCTTCGTCGGCGTAACGGCGAGGAGAAAGTAACCTACCCCGGTGATGAATTACGGGACGTGTTTGAGCGAACGCTCGGCGTCCCCCTGTTCCAGGAACAGGTCATGCGTTTGGCTATCGTCGCAGCGGGCTACTCACCAGGTGAAGCAGATCAACTGCGTCGCTCGATGGCTGCCTGGAAGCGTCACGGTGGCCTGGAACCGCACCAGATTAGATTGCGCCAAGGCATGCTCGAACGGGGATATTCGGAAGAATTTGCCGAGCGAATTTTCGAACAGATCAAAGGTTTTGGGAGCTACGGCTTTCCCGAGTCTCACGCGGCCAGCTTTGCCTTGCTGACGTACGCGAGTTGTTGGCTGAAGTGCCACGAGCCCGCCGCCTACGCCTGCGCGCTCATAAACAGCTGGCCAATGGGGTTCTATAGCCCTGACCAGGTTCTGCAGGACGCACGCCGCCACAACATAGAGATTCGTCCGGTCGACGTCACAAAGAGCGACTGGGACTGCACGCTTGAGTACGACGGCGGAGCGGTACCTGCGATCCGTCTAGGCTTTCGAATGATCCGTGGCTTCGCTGAAAACGTGGGCAGGCGGATTGAGGTTGTCCGGGCCGAAAGGGCGTTCAGCCATATCGCGGATCTGTGCATGCGCGCTGACTTGGATCGCAGGGCACAAGACTTATTGGCCGACGCCAATGCCCTCTCGGGCCTCGCGGGTCACCGGCACTCAGCGCGCTGGGAAGTAGCGGGAGTTCAAGAGTCTCTTCCTTTGTTCGGCGAAGTCATTATTGCCGAGGAAGCCGTCGAACTGCCCTCCCCTACGATCGTTGAAAATATGAAGGCGGACTACGCACTCACCGGCACCACTTTGGGTGCGCACCCCATGTCATTGCTCCGAGCGGAGCTTATCGCCATCCGTGCGAAGAGCTCTCGTGACTTTGCAGACCTGCGGCATGGCCAGCACATCAAAGTGATCGGAATCGTTACAGGAAGACAAAGGCCTTCGACCGCTGCGGGTGTCACTTTTGTCACGCTTGAGGACGAATATGGGATGGTGAACGTGATCGTTTGGCGCGATCTGGCGGAAAGGCAGCGGTCAGCGTTGATGCACTCACGGCTGTTGCAGGTAAAAGGAAGGTATGAGGACAAAGCCGGGGTTCGGCATTTGATCGCGGGCCACCTTCAGGACGTGAGTGAGATGTTGGATGGGCTGGATGTGAGGAGTCGTGACTTTCACTAGCACCTTTGGAACAGATCATCCGCCATCTGCATCCAAAATTTTATCGCAAGGCGCCATCGGCCAGTTGCCGCCCCGGCCACGAAGCGGAGCATCCTCGATGAGCTGCCTACTGGATTCACTCCGCGAGGGCGAATCAATGACTACAACGGGTAATAGCTGGCGAGTTATATGCCAAGACCTTGGAGATGGCAGTGGAGACGTCGTGGTCGAGCTTCCGCCCAAGTTACTTGAGGAACTCGGGTGGTCTCTTGGGTAATAAGTTGTCAGTCGCAGCAGGAGAAGAATGCATCTGACTTAAGGTCAAACAGCGTCTAGGTCGCATATTCTTAGCATTCAGGGCAATGACGATGCGGTTGACTGCATCGTTTCATGCTGGCTGCAAACTGGCGGTGACTACGGGCAGAAACTGGCCGACTCCTGCCTATCACCAAAGGGCTGCTCTAGGTCTTTTTCTGATCGTAAACATGATCCATATGTTCGGCTTTGAAGTGCCATAATTCTGCAGTAGTCTTCGCAGGCGAGGTAGCAAGTATTTCAGCTGCCGGAGGAAATGTAGACGCGTATAGATGGACGAAGTGAGCCATTATGTGGATGCAAATTTGAACTCCTGACCGCCCGAGTCTCTCTTGGTCTTCATAGCTTTGAGCCTGGCCGATTTGCATCGCACTTATGTAGTTGCTATGTGAGTAGCCGCAGAGGTGGCCATACATGTTGTCAAAGTACGCTTTGTGGAACCCCGCTTTCATTGCTTCGCTGCCCCATGACCAGCCAACTCTCCAGTTACCTTTCTTCAGTTCTTTAATTTCCTTCGCAGAGTAAGCACTCAATAAAGGTGATGCCTCAATAACCTCAAACAGCTCGGCCATCTGCGTCTTTGCACTCGCTTGTTTGGTGCGTCCTTCGTCTGTGGAGGTTGTCAGGCTCACTCGATCTGCGAGCCCCGCGTACTGCCAAAGGGCGTGTCGGAATTTAGCCTGTTCAGGCGGGCTGCTAAATATCCAGTGCAAGACCAAAAAGTTTTCGATTGCTGCGCGAGTCAGGATGAACATTGAGCTTTGATCTATGAAGCCAACTTCTTTTCCTGTGGTGCTCTGAAATATACAACCTTCAGCTAAGCTTATAGTCGAACAGAGTTGCTTGAAGAGTTTTACCGAAAGGGTCTGGATATCATTTAACCACTCCATGCCCGGTGTTATAGGACTCTCTGCCCTCGCATCGATCATGGCAGCCATGAGCTCAATTAGTTCGTGAAAATCACTCTCCAGACTTCTAATGTATGTAGTCATACCCCCACGCACTTATCGAATCAGCAGCGCGGTAAGCAGGTGGAGGTGCTCCTCGTCATCCAGCGATATAGCTATGGAACCAGACCTGGACATCTCAACCTGGACGGGCTTGGAATCGTATTGGTAGACAATTTTGATTTTGTCGATCGGTGCAGCCCGCCCACCTGTGATCTCCAATAACTTCGTCATCGCGTTGCCGGTGGAAGTAATGTCGACGCGGTAGCTGCTTTCAATGTCAAAGGTTACCGCCCCGGATACAATTCGCTTGGCCATCACCCTCGTGAAGCGCTTGTCAGCTTTAAGCTGCTGATAAACCGAGGAGATGTCCGGCTTCACGATCTCTAGTGCGAAATTCGTCCCCGTGGCGGCACGGATTAGCTCCACGAACGGTTTCAGATCTTTGGCAGGCGAACCCATGCAAATCGAAAATCGATCCGACCCAAGCGCCTCGATCACCATATCGAAGCTGATGAACATCGAGTAACTCGATTCAACGGTCTCACCCAGAGGGTTTGTGAACGACTGGGTGATGTCCCGCTGCTCGTGGTACCGGAATGTGGCTTGGTCGTCTAGGATCTCGATCGGCTCGACACCCACGCGATTATGGTCGTTGAACGGCTGCTGTCGAAGCCCACGCACAAGGGTCTGAAAGTCGATGCGAGCGGTCAGAACCCAGAGTTTCAGCCGCTTTGACTTCATGTCGTCAAGCTCCTTTCGATGTCATCCAGGGTCTTCTGCGCCGCCTCTTCCACTCGGATTTTGAGCTTCTGCTCAAACACAGGCTCGGCACGTACGGGGTTCTTGGCGTGCTTTCCATTGTGGTAGTTGTAGACGCCTTTAACGATGTAGGAAAAATCGCAGTACTTGGCTTGGTTGCCAAACTGTGCCTCGAATTGAACGATCTCCGATCCCGCAAGTTTTTCGCGAGCTGTCCATCGAATTTTCCACAGATAAAACCCGTGGCCCTCAAGCTCCATGAGCTGTTTTGACTCCAAAACGCCTTTGCCTTTCAGCGACGCCTTGTCGATGCGAATGATCTTGTGACTCCTGGCTTCGGGCTGCGGCTTCGCCAGTTCAGCTGTAGGATCGCCGTCCTCTCCCTCCTCGCCATCATCACCAAAATCGACTTCAATCGAATCCTCGATTACCAACGCCTCATCACTGAGATCCAAGTCATCATCATCTCGGTCTTTAGGGTTGAACGTGGAAACGTCAACCACATCCACCACTTCCATATCCTTGAGGTTACGGATCAGGCTGCGAAGGAAATTCGTCCTGATGCCCGCGTCCGAGATCGCCTCCAAGGAAATGGTTCGAGTGGCCACATCCTGGTCAGTGGCAATCTCGATCTGGGAAAAAAGTTGATCCGAGATGTCCTTGAACTTGTCGTTCATAGGGCCTGTGATCTTCCAATCATTGCCTTGCTTCTCAATGATCACTTCTGCCGTTTTCTCAACCACCTGGCGAAACTCCGCCTGGCTTAGATCAAGCTTCTGGTATTTGACGGTGAGTTTGAGTTGATCACCGTGGATGGCAACCTCAGCTTGCTCGTGCTGGTCATCAATCAACCACTCCTTGACGGAGTTAAGGGCGTCAGCCAGCTTTTCTTTGGGAACAGCGGAGGTGACGACCACATTAGTAGTTTTCTCACGGCTGTCACGACCACCCACCAAGAGCGATAGGTTCCGATAGTCGTAGTAATCGTGAAACAAGGCGCTGAAGCGATTGGCCAGGAATTTTTTGTCCGACTCATTCGAGATCACGATCCCCCTTGAGAGGAAGACCTTCCTGAGCTCAGCGCTCGTCAGGCTCCGCTGCGTAAGCGCGTCGAAAATCGCCTTGTCGGATGCAAAGTACAAACTACCCATTCTCATATCAGCCTCGCTCCCATCCAATCGCTTCAGGCTTATAGTTCGGGATCGCGTGATTCACGATCTCCAGCTCGATCGCCTGCAGTTTCCGTTTGCGATTTTCGTCTTCGCCCCATTCAGTCACATAGCTGTTGATGGCAGCATTGAAGTTGCTGAGGATGCTGGGGTGATGGTAGCGATTGGCAACCCTAATCCGGATCTTCAAGTCCTTATTGGCATTAAGAATCTGAAATCTGGACAGCGCATCGAAGAGATACCTGAACTCGATCTCGGAGCTACCGTCGCGACGGTAATAAATCAGATAACCTTCGCTATACGTTTCGGCCAGCGACTTGGCTTTCTCGCAGTAAGAGATCACTTCTTTGTGGTGAATGATCATATATGGTGAGGCGATAAGTTCGGCGGTGGCCGCACGCTCCCAGTATTCGCCGCTGGCCTTGTGCAAAACCAGGTCAGGGTAATAGAAGGTGTAGTTGTCCTTCGGGAATGTCCCCTTCGCCCTGAGGGCATTCACATCGACTTGCAGTGTGTTCAGGAAATTGATCAAGGAAGGTTCAACGATATGAACCTGCTGACCGTCCTTGATGTGCAGGTTCTCGCCCTTGTAATCCTTGAAGTGATCGTAGAAATCCTTGTCGTACTCGTCATCGTGATTGAAGACAAACAGCATCCCACGCACTTCGTACTTCTCGCGCTTGGCCAGGAGGTAGCGCGTCTGCCACTCCCCCGAAGAACGGGCACAGTCGATGGTTTTACCTAGGGACTTCAAGGCCTTCTTGATCGAGTCCATGGTGATCGAACCCACCGCATAACTCTTCAAATCAGTATGAAGATAGACAGCCTTGTTCAGGTAAGGGTCTGCGTATTTGAACACCACGTCAGTGGGATGAGTGTGCTCAGACTTCTTCAAGGGAGCATGCGTTTCCGGCTTCACACAGACGAAATTGAGGTTCGCAGGCCCCTCTCTCTTCCAACGGAAGAAACTGAAGATGTCATTGGAAACGAGCTCAGCAAGCCTCGCAATTTTTTCTGTTTCACCGCCTGACATGGTCGCTCCTGTTACCAAATGAATGCGCAGGAGCGGTACCGGCAAGGAAACATTGGCCCGAGCCGTGGAAGTGCGACCTGCAGTGAATACGGCCTCATGCCAGTACAAAGTACCGCAAAATCCCGCGCCCGGTCATTAGGTCGTGAATGATTACCACGCGTCACGTGCTGCGCTGGCAGTTCAAAGACGTCACCGCAGTCACTGGATCGAACTACCAGCGCATACACAACCCGCTACACCAGCCAATAGTGACAGCTGTCCGCTCTTGGCCGATTGCTGCCTGCTACCGCTCAGACGCTGCCGTATGAGCGGCACTCATGCCTATTAAAAGATCTTTCTCTTGTGCGTTGTGCAGTGGGAGCGCTTTGATAGGTAACTCTATATCCTGGACGTGCTCCGAACGTCTACCCGTTCCTACAAAGAGCCTTAGATCCAATGGCCTTCACCGATCAACGCGACCTCGCGATTTCCACCATATCTACTAATGCGGCGGAGCTTTACAACACAGGCATAGATCTACTGTTGTCACTTTGGCCTGGTGCCGATCAAACGCTCGACCTAGCGATCAATGCAGATCCAAACTTTGCATTGGCTCATGCCGCTAAAGCGCGGTTGTATGCGATAGGCGCACGGCCATCTGAGGCGAAGGTATCCATTGCTCATGCTAAAGACTTGGTAATGCGATATGGCGATGCCCGTGAGCGTAGCCATGTTGAAACGCTATGGTTTGCAATCAATGGCCTATCAGACAAAGCTTTGGATCACGCGCTCGCGCATGTAAACAAATGGCCACGCGACGTGCTGATATTCGGTTTGCCGCTTGGAGCTTTCGGGCTCTTCGCATTCTCCGGAATGAGCGACCATGACCACGCTAGAGTGGAACTATGTGAGCGGTATTCGCGCCATTTTTCGGAGGATGATTGGTGGTTTCTTACATACCGTGGCTGGTCTCATACTGAAAATGGCAGCCTTTCCATCGGTAGAGAGAAAACTCAGCGCGCGCTTGAACTTAGAAAGGAAAACGCCAATGCTGCCCATGCTTTGGCGCATACTTTTTACGAATGCGGCGCTAGCTCAGAGGCAGAAGAACTCATTGCCAGTTGGCTGCCAAGCTACGATCGTAGCGGCATCCTGCACGGGCATATTGCGTGGCACGGCGCGCTTACGGCGTTAGAGCAAGGCGACGCGCTATCCGCGCTTAGGTACTACGATCGTTATGTTTCCCCAGCGGTATCCAACGGAACGCCGGTCAATATCATCAGCGATAGTGCTTCGTTCTTATGGCGGTTTCAGGCGTACGGCAATGAGGTTATGCCAGCGCTATGGCAGGAGGCCGCTGATTACGCCTCGGCCTATTTTCAGCAGCCGGGATTTCCATTTGCGGATTTTCATATGTCCCTGATCGCGTCTCATACGGGGGCTGGGGACTCGGTAGAAACACGCGTCGCAGGGCTTTCGGAAATGGTGCAAAGAGATGCGCTTCCCGCTGGCGCAGTCGTCCCAGCCTTGTGTCTGGCAGCCCAGGCATTCTCCTCTGGTGACTACCACACGTGTATGGACGTACTGGAACCCCATATTGGAGAGGTCGTACGCATTGGCGGTAGCGGCGCCCAGCGTGAAATTGTAGAAGACATGCTTTTGATTTCATACCTCAGAACTGATGAGATTGACAAATCAAAACTGTTATTGAACGCACGACTTCACCGTCGGCCGTCCACTCGTGACACACGATGGTTAAGCGACTTGCAAGTTTAAAAGTGCGGGTCTGCACTGCTGAACGAGAATTGACGTATAGGTCGCTAGGCTTCGCTCAACTTCGGTTGCGGCTCGGATGTGACTAGTTGTGTGTCGAAAAATAGGCATTTGCGACCCATGGTCATTCCGCAATTTGAGACATGACATATCTACCCTATTGCTGTAGGCGGCAGCTTTTGGCGGTGTCTGCCAGTTGCCATCCTGCAGGAGTCGGCCAAAAGCAGCCACGCCAAGAAACGATATTTATTTTCGAGATAGTCTTCCACAGACCTGATCTAACGATCGTGCGGGTCCTGAATAGTCTTACGGTCTATGTAGTTCGAGGTCATCTTCCTTAGCGGGCATGCTCCAAGCGACAAGCGCCCGCAGTCGATGCAGGAACTCAGCGTATCGCTGAGCTGGCAAGGATTGGATACGGCTGTTTAGATCTGTTTCTCAGCGCCGGAACAACTTATCCAGTCTTCAGCAGTTGGCGCTCGATCCGCTAGGTCGAAAATTGATATCACAGACCAGAAAAGCGGCCTATCGGCCGCTTTCGCTAGCTGAAACTAGTTACCCTGCCTTGAAAGGGAATAGGCCGAACGCCATGGTCAATCCCATGATCAAGAAGCTAAGGGCAAATGCCCATTTCAGCGTGTATTTTTGGTGATCGCTGAATTCCACGCCTGCCAAACCGCAAAGCAGATAGGTGGATGCCACCAGTGGGCTAAGCAAATGAACAGGTTGGCCGATCATTGACGCACGGCCTATCTCGGCATGAGTGATGCCATAAGCTTCTGCTGCTTTCGCGAGCACAGGCAAAACGCCGTAGTAGAAGGCGTCATTTGACATGAAGAACGTGCCTGGGATGCTGGCTAATGCGGTGATGGGCGCTAGGTAGGGTCCCCATGTGTCAGGAAGTGCATTCAAAAAGCTCGCGGACATGGCATTGACCATGCCTGTGCCGGAAAGAATGCCTGCAAGGATACCCGCCGCTAGGAAAATGGCGATCTGGTTCAGTGCAGTTGGCGCGTGTGCCGAGATACGGCGACGCTGATCAGGCATGTGTGGGTAATTGATCACAAGCGCGATCGAGAACGCGACCATGAAAAGAATCGAAAGCGGAAGGACCTCCATAACCAGACAGGTCATAAGGCCTAGTGTGAGTGCCGCGTTCAGCCAGAACAATTTCGGACGACGCAACTCCGCGTTCTCTTCGGAAAGTGCCGGGTTGGAATCAGCGTCATCGTCTGCGAAGTGAGTTGCCGCAGCTCCCACCGAAAGATGCAGGGTTCCCAAACGCTGGCGCTCACGAATGCCGATGTAGAACGCCAGACCCAGCACACCCACGAACGCGATGATCATAGATGGGATCAAAGGCAAAAACAGCTCGGACGTCTCGACCTGTAATGATGCTGCCGCCCTGGCCAATGGACCGCCCCATGGCAGAAGGTTCGTTACGCTTGCGGCAAGAATAACCACGCATGTGAGTGCCAGTGGATCCATACGCAGTCGTTTAAAAAGTGGAAGCATGGCGGTCACAGTGATCATGTATGTCGTCGACCCGTCGCCGTCTAACGAGACCATCCCCGCAAGCAACGCCGCGAACACCACTGCTTTCATTGGATCGCCACCAATGAGCCGGACGAAAGTCCGGATGATTGGGTCGAATAGCCCCGTATCGAACATGACCCCAAAGTAAAGGATCGCGAACATCACCATGATCGCCGTGGGCGCGACCTTGCGCAGCCCCTCGATCATCATGTCGCCCATGTCGGGGCCAAAACCCGCAATCAGAGCAAAGACAATTGGGACAGTGGTCATTGCCACCAAAGGAGACAAACGTTTCGTCATGATCAGTGCCATGAAGGTCACGATCATTCCGTATCCGAGGAGTGACAGCATCTGTATCACCTTGACTTAAAATACAATTGTTGTTGTGAGTGTCCCAGATGCAACCGCTGCGGCCGACAAATGATGCCGCCGCGGTAACGCTGTGGGTGGGGGGCGAGCTTCAGCTCATGTGCAGACCACCATTGATAGAGAAGTCTGCGCCATTGGCATAGCCCGATTCTTCGGAGGCAAGCCACGAGCATATCGCTGCGATTTCCTGAGGCGTTCCAAGCCGGCGAACAGGAATCTCATTGATGATCCGATCCATGACGTCTGTAGTCGTGATGGATTTCAATCTAGGCGTAGCGACATAACCAGGAGACACGGTGTTCACCGTTACGCCACGGGAACCCACCTCCCGGGCCAAAGCGCGAGTAAAGCCGCGAATCGCAGATTTGGCAGTGGAATAGTTCACCTGGCCGATTTGGCCACGGTGCGCATTGACGGACGAGATGTTGATTACGCGTCCCCAGCCTCCCGCCACCATGTCGTCGATGACTTGCTTCGTGACGTTGAATAAAGAGTTGAGGTTCGTATCAATGACGGTGGACCAATCACTAGGCTGCATGTCGCGGAATACCACGTTGCATGCCGTACCCGCGTTATTAACCAACACGTCGATGGGGCCTGTCTCTCGCTTGATGCGTTCGAATGCAGCTCGGCACGAATCCCAGTCAGCTACGTTCCCTTCGGCGGCAATGAAGTCGAACCCATTTTTCTTCTGCTCCGCCAACCACGCAGATTTACGTGGGGAGTCAGGGCCACACCCGGCCACTACCGTGAAACCGTCTTGGACAAGACGCTGACAAACCGCTGTACCAAGTCCACCCATGCCAGCAGTTACAAAGGCGATACGCTTACTCATTAATCACTCCTTTTTTGCTTTTTGTAAGGGAGTACTGCGGAAGGCTCTCAGCCAACCGCAGATCAATAAACGCCATGCCAAATTGTTTTGCAATCCTACGCAGTACAATTTCCTTTATGGAGAACGAATGTTTCTGCGCTAGGGATGCTCGGCTAGGTGCCCGTCCGCCTTTGCGACCGCCAAGTTCCCGCGATCTGTGTTCAGTTGGAATTCCGACATGCCGACCGAGAAGTTCCCGCACTTCTACGTTTGAACGTGCAATTTCTCCTATTGGAAACACAGCAAGCTTTCACTGCACGTACCGCGGTGTTATCAGGCACAAATTACTTACTGAAAAGCGTCGCACAAAAGCTAGATGTCAGTCGGAGATGAGGGCACGGCGCAACTTGAGTACAGCGCTGTCGGGGGTCGTAAGCAGGGGGCACGGCAGATTCTCTTGGGCGCCATCAGCTGCGGATGTCATAGAGAACTGAGCGAAGCAAGCTACATCGCCATTCTTTACCGTGGCCGCAGACTCTGCGATCAGGCGATCGTGCTCCTCGGGGCGCCCTTCTCTTAAAGCGCTCAACGCGCCGGCGATAGCTCTCGACTCGATTTCTACAGACTTTCCAAGAGAGGCAGCCGCCGCGTGAAACTCCTCAGCCATTGAACTGATCGAACGCTCGAACGTGGCCAAAAGAATGATTCTTTGCCCCGTTTCCAGCGCTTGCTCGATCATTGCCTCATTGGGTTTTAAAACAGGAATGGGAAGCGCCTTTTTGCAGGCCTCGATAGCGTCCCCAAACGCTGAGCATGTGAACATTATCCCGTCAGCTCCAGACGATTCGGCGTAACGCGCCAATGTCAGGAACCTTTCTTTCAGTGCGGGTGTAATTGACTTTGCACGCGCCAAATCGGACGACAAAGAATCATCTAGCACATTCGAAACCTCTGCTTCAGGCCACAGCCGAGCGAAAGCTTCGTTAATGGGCTGAATAGCAACTGGCGTCGCATGAATTAAAAATATCCGTCTGACTAGACTCATTTTTTCCTCGTTGGGCTTGCGGCTGACGAGCCGCGTTCAAGTGTGTGTTATGTTCCAGCAGGCGTAGTAACCCTGCTGAGAATGCGGGATAAGATTTGCAAACCGATGCATCTGCGCTGAAGCCACGCAGCGTGAACTCAACCGCCTCTCCAGGCGTTCAAATCCCAGATCTACACACGATAATTCGCGATGAAACCCAGAATAAAAAAGGATCTTGCCGAGCAATTGGCTCCTAAAATCATCGACATGGCGCGAGCGCGCTCCATGCTTGCCGGTGATCCTCTTCGTGAAGAGGCCTTTGCCAAAGAGCTTGGCGTATCGCGTTCGCCCATACGCCGGGGCTTCGGCCTGCTGGCCGAGCTGGGCTTGGCAACCAAGGAGCACAATCGCGGGTACTTCCTGACACGAGACGCACGTAGTATCGACGTTAGGAGCCTGCCGCTGGATGTCGATCCGTTCGAAGATTTTTATCTCCGGGTGGTTGACGATGTAGTTGCCGGTGATATCCGTTCGCCCTTCTTTGAAGCCGAGTTGCTGCGAAAGTACGAAGTACCCAGAGGCCAATTGATTAAAGTGCTCAACCGGCTCGGGCATGAAGCGATGATTGAGCGAAAGCCTGGCCAGGGATGGGTAATCAATAGCTTTTTGCACGACGCTGAAGCACACATCCAGAGCTATCGTTTCCGTATGGCCATCGAGCCTGCAGCGGTACTTGAGCCTACTTACCGCGTCGATAAAGTAGCGTTCGCGAAAGCTCGTCACTTGCAGCAGCAAATGCTTGACGGCGACATATTCAAAATCTCGCGATCCGAGATCTTCCAGATCGGTTCGCAACTGCATGAACTGATTGTGCGCTGCTCGGGCAACCCTTTTTTTCTTGAATCGATTCGCCGCCAAAACCAACTGCGACGCTTCATGGCTTATCGATCCAACGTCGACCGTCCGCGCCTCATAAGCCAGTGCGAAGAACATATTCAACTGCTGGACCTGATCGAAAGCGGTCACCGCGAGGAAGCGGCCGCGTTTCTGCGCAAGCACCTCGATGTCGTCAGCCGTCTCAAGACTGTGGGATTCGACACCGCGCTTGGCGACGAGCACGAGAATGCGGCCGTAGGCTAGGCGAGTGGCTTGTTAAGAATCACCACGCCGTCGTCGTCACCATAAAGCTGGTCGCCATCAATGACGGTTTGACCAGCGAACGTTAAAGCAATACCGACTTGCCCCTCGGAACGCTTGACGGACTTACGTGGAGAGGCACCTAGTGCCTTGATAGCGATTGGTAAACCGCGTAGCACAGCGGCGTCGCGAACGTACCCATAAATCAGCACCCCACCCCAGCCGTTCTTGACAAGATCCAGCGCAATGACGTCGCCAAGCAGTGCGCAACGGTCGCTGCCCCCGCCATCGACCACCAGAATACGTCCGTCGCCGGCCTCTGCACTCAACTCCTTAATACGCGAGTTATCCTCGAAACACTTGACCGTAACGGCACGGCCGGCCATGTCCGCCTTCCCGCCCAAATCCTTGAAAAGCGGGGCAAACACCTTCGCTTTATCACCAAACTCGTCGCAAAGGTCAGTGGTTTTCGTGGTCATGATGCCTCCAGATCGTTGTACGTTTCATCTGATAAAAGGTTGCAATAATTATACTTTAATGCATTAAAATGCAATCCGTCGACATGGCCGGGTCCCCTTAGCGGAATCCTCCTATGTCACGAAGCCGCTAAAACAGATAGGCAATATTGTACTCCGACACCACGGCATACATTATTGATCGTCACAGCGGTCAACCTCCAGCGAACAACAATGGTTAGGAGACAGTGATGCGTATTCTGGTTCTTCCCGGCGACGGTATCGGGCCCGAGATCGTCGAATCCTCGATGTCGGTATTGAACGCAGTAAATGAGAAGTTTGGTCTGGGGCTAAGCTTCGACTATGACGACGTCGGCTTCGCGAGCCTGGAAAAGTACGGCACCACACTACGTGACGAGGTACTGGAAAAAGCCAAAACTTACGACGGCATCATCCTTGGCACGCAGTCACACGCCGACTACCCAGTGCCGGAGAAAGGTGGTCGCAATGTCTCGGCAGGTTTCCGTATAGGTCTCGACCTGTACGCCAACGTGCGCCCTGCTCGCACCCGTCCTTTCTTGACTTCCAACATGAAGGAAGGCAAGTCCATGGACTTGGTGATCATGCGTGAGTGCACCGAAGGCTTCTATCCGGATCGAAACATGACTCGGGGCTGGGGTGAAGTCATGCCTACCCCTGACATGGCGTTGTCCACCCGTAAAATCACTCGCCATTGCAGCGAGCGTATCGCCCGCAGCGCTTTCGAACTTGCGCTCAAGCGTAAGAAGAAAGTCACTGCGATCCATAAGGCGAACAGCTTCCATATGACCGATGGGCTGTTCTTGGAGTGCGTTCGTAACGTCGCCAAGGACTTCCCAGAAGTACAGTTGGATGACCTGCTGGTCGATGCATCGACTGCCCACTTAGTGCGTAACCCAGAGCGCTTCGATGTTCTAGTTGCTACCAACTTCTACGGCGACATCATCAGCGACTTGGCAAGCGAGCTTTCAGGCAGCCTTGGCCTTGCAGGCTCCATGATGGCTAGCGGCGTGCATTGCTGCGCTCAGGCCCAACATGGTTCAGCCCCAGACATCGCAGGGCAGGACAAGGCCAACCCGGTATCGATGATCCTGTCCGTCGCGATGCTGCTGCATTGGATTGGCGAGCATCACAATCAGACTGCGTTCATTGACGCCGCCGCCGCCATGGACAAGGCCGTTGACACCGTCCTTGAAGTACCCGAGCAGCGCACCGCCGATCTGGGCGGAAAGCTGGGCTGCAAGGCCTTCGGTAAAGCGGTGGCGGACGTAATCGTCGGCTGATGCTTGTGGGCGGCATGACTCGCATGTCGCTCACTTCTCTCGTAATCGCGAACCAAGAACAACAGCCTTCCTTTCAACGAAAGACATCCTGAAAGTTAGGCATGAGGAGAGAGCTGTGTCCCAACTGTTGCTGGGCTGTATTGCGGACGATTTCACTGGCGGAACCGACCTAGCAAGCACCCTTGTTAGAGGCGGCATGCGAACCCTGCAAGTCATTGGCGTGCCTGATGGGCCAATTCCGACCGATGTCGATGCAATCGTCATCGCGCTAAAGACGCGAACCTTGCCAGCCGAACGCGCGATTCAGGAATCGGTTGCGGCATTGCAATGGTTGCAGGCAGCCAACTGTAGGCAGTTTTTTTTCAAATATTGTTCGACGTTCGACTCCACACCCCAGGGAAACATTGGCCCCGTCGCTGATGCCCTGATGCAGACCTTAGGCATTGACTTCGCCCTAGCCTGCCCTGCCTTCCCTGATAACCAGCGCACGGTATTCCAGGGATATCTATTCGTAGGTGATGTACTGCTGAGCGAGTCCGGCATGCGCCACCATCCTTTGACGCCAATGACCGATGCCAACCTGGTGCGTGTTCTTCAACAACAGACCAATCATCAAGTCGGACTGGTGCCCTATGCCGCTGTTTCCAAAGGTGCAGCCGCCGTGCGTGATGCGTTCACGGAGGCCAAGCAAACCGGCAAGCGCTATGTAATCGTCGACGCCATCCGCGATAGCGACCTTCACGTGATCGGGGAAGCAGCGGCGGACCATTCCTTAATCACCGGTGGTTCCGGCGTCGCGTTGGGCCTGCCCTCCAATTTCAAAAAGGCAGGCCTATTGGCGGATACGTTGTCTGCATCCGATTTGCCCGCAGTTGGTGGCCTGAGTGCCGTACTGTCAGGAAGCTGCTCAGTAGCCACCAACGGCCAGGTCGAGTACTGGCAACGCACTCGCCCGAGCTTTCAGCTCGATCCATTGCTGCTTGCCAAAGGCGAAGACCAAATCAACCAAGCGCTGCAATGGGCCGCTAAACATATTCAGCAAGGCCCCGTGCTCATTTACGGCAGCGCCCGTCCCGAGGCGGTAAAAGCCGCCCAGCAGCTTTTGGGCGTTGAGGCCGCCGGACAACTCATGGAACAAGCGTTGTCGAGAATCGCCGTGGGCCTCAATGAACTCGGTGTACGCCAATTCGTTATCGCAGGAGGCGAGACATCCGGCGCGGTAGTGAAGGCGCTCGGTATCGATGCCCTACGCATCGGCGCACCCATTGATCCAGGGGTACCGTGGACGGTCGGCCTGCGCGAGGAGCCCGTTGCACTTGCACTCAAGTCCGGCAACTTCGGCAGCGTGGATTTCTTCGAGAAAGCACTGGAGCAGGTTCAATGAGCGAGTCGAAGATCAGGGAGGAGATCGTTCTCCTCGGCAAATCGATGTATGACCGCGGACTGACTCATGGCGGTACGGGCAACATCAGCGTGCGCCTCGACGATGGCTGGCTGCTGACCCCAACAGGTTCGTCGCTGGGCCGCCTTGACCCTGGTCGGCTCTCCAAACTCGATTGGGATGGACGTCATATCAGCGGTGACAAACCCTCAAAGGAAGCAATGTTGCATCTTGCGATGTACGAGGAGCGCCCCACTAGCGGTGCAGTAGTACATCTGCATTCCACCCACTCGGTAGCGGTCTCCGTACTCGATGGATTGGATCCGGATGACTTGCTACCGGCGATCACCGCTTACTACGCCATGCGTGTTGGCAAACTCCCGCTGGTTCCTTATTACGCCCCGGGAGACCCAGACTTAGCCAAAGCCGTTCGCTCATTTTCTGGTAAGCATCACGCCATGCTCCTGGCGCACCATGGTCCTGTGGTAGCCGGTTCCGATCTGAATGCCGCAGTGGATGCCACTGAGGAATTGGAAGCGACCGCGCAGCTTTTCCTGCTCATCTTCCAGCACAAGTTCAAGACCCTGACGCCTGAGCAGATTGCCGAATTACAGCGCCGCTTTCCGCAACGGTAAGTAGGGAAGATCGTTATGCGGTACGACCTGTTGAGTCTGGAAGTCTTCATGGCAGTCGCAGAGCTAGGTAGCGTGACCAATGCAGCCAAGCGATCCCACCTCGCGACATCTGCGGTCAGCAAGCGCGTCAGTGAACTGGAAGAACGGGTCGGCTCACCGCTGTTCATACGTAACGCTCGAGGTATGGAGCTCACCCCTGCGGGGCAATCGTTGCGTCACTATGGCTATCAGCTCACCGACACACTCAAAAGAATGGATGAAGAGCTGAGCGAGTATGGCAGCGGTACCAAAGGCCATATACGCCTACATGCCATCACCTCCGCGCTTGCACAGCACCTGACCCTCGACATCGGCGACTTTCTCAACCGGTATCCCCAGATCAGGTTCGACATTGAAGAACGCACCGGCGCTGACGTGGTTCGCGCCGTGTCCAACGGTAAAGCGGATCTCGGCATTATCGCCGAGCAGACGCCGATGCTCGGCTTGGAAGTCGCGCCCTATCGATCGGATGATCTGGTTCTCGCTGTTGCCAGCGAACACCCTCTCGCATCAAGAAGCTCAGTGCGCTTCAGCGAAGCGCTGAATTACGAATTCATCGGCCCTCATGTCGACAGCTCCATGCACATTCTGCTTTTCGAGCAGGCAAAGAAAATTGGCGGCGTTGTCCGTCAGCGTATCCGCGCCAGCAGCTTCGAGTGCATGTGCAGAATGGCATCGATAAATCTGGGCCTATGCCTCATCCCAAGAGATGTGCTGCGAACCTACATCAAACAGTTTCGACTCAATGCCATCACGCTCGACGAAGCCTGGGCAGTGCGCAGGCTCGTCATCGTCTCGCGAAGTTTCGATGCAATCGCGCCAACTGCCAGAGCGTTCGTTAGCCACCTCTCGCCTCATCCGTTCGCGAGATGAGAATAGCCGTTGCCGAATGCTCAATATTCGGGAGCGAGCTTCCTACCTAGTATCGAATCGGAATTACTTGCGACGCCAGGCGCGCGAAACGCTAAAAGGCCACGATCATCAAGCGCTACGCAACAATCAAAATAAGCCCGTAGAGATGCTCAATGCTTGCTTACTTAGACAGCCGAATTACACGCGAGCGCAACGCCCGCCCTGCTGGCATAACTGCGCTAAAGATCAGGAAAAAAGCCGGCGCCCTGCGCCAGATCCAAATTCTTGGCCGTCTGACAAGTTCTGTCTTTCTGGCTATGAGCCACCGCGGTAATTTCTTTCTCCGCGCATGTGCTGACGAACGTCATGGCGAGGCATTTCAGGTAGCCCCCCGCTCTGCTGAAAGACTCCATCTCGGCTCGCCGTGTATAGAAGCCCCGAATCCAGCCTACTTAGCGATTAATCCGAACGGGAGCTTTGTTGTGGTCAGCAATCATTACGCAGGCTGCGTCGCAGTGTTGCAGGCGTCTTGATGATCGCTGGATTTAAAGACTTGGGTCGTTGGTGGGCCACCCCTTTCGTTGGGGTTGTGGGAGCTCTGTTCGCGAGCTATGCGAACTGGCCGCTCCCTTGGATCATCGGTTCGATGCTCGCGGTAATTATCGTTCGGTGCAGCGGCTGGCTAGTTGCCGAAATTCCCAATGGAAGGATCTCAGGGCAATGGATGATTGCCACGTCAATCGGCCTACATTTCACGCATCCAGTATTAGCGGAGATCGCCAATCATTTTTTGCTAATGCTCTTCGCTTCACTTTTGACGCTGATTCTGGCGCTCGGGGGCATCGCGATGATGCACCGGCAGGGTATGGACCTAACGACCGCCTACTTCGCATTCATGCCAGCAAACTTCGCGGAAATGATCCAGCTTGGTATTCGCCATAACGCGAACGTAAGCAGGATAGCGGCTGCGCACAGTATTCGACTCGTGCTTATCGTGCTTTGTGTACCACCCACTTTGTTTTTCACTACTCAGATTGCACCCGGCTCTGAGTACGTACGCCCTCCTACGGATTGGTACTGGCTGGCGCCAATGCTTGCAGGAGGATTCCTTACCGCATTGCTGTGGAAGCGCCTGCGCCTCCCCAATGCCTGGATGTTCGGCCCGATGGCGATCTGCGCCGCGATCACTGCCACCTTCGATCTAAACATGGCCCTGCCGGTTGAGCTAAGCCATTTCGGGCAATTGATGATCGGCTGCGCTCTCGGCAGTTTCTTTGATCGCGAGTTCTTTCGTGCATCGCCCAGCTACCTGGTAGAGGTCGCACTTTTCATACTGTGCATGATCGGCTTCACGTTCATTTTTGCGTGGGTAATCGGACAGGTGATTGACTTTCCTGTACTCACGCTGGCGCTGGGGATGATGCCTGGCAGTACCACCGAAATGTATTTGACCGCGGAAGCTCTGCACCTCGGGGCGGGTGTAGTGACGGCGATGCAGATCATGCGTCTGGTCGTGGTCATGCTTTGCGCAGAGCCCATTTACAACCGGTGGCGAAACGTAGCTGAACGCCGCACAGAATAATCACAACGATCGAAACGCGAGGTACTCATGACTACACCAACAACGGTGAATTCAACAGCCTTACAGTCTTTTGTCTCTGAGCTTTATCAAAGCCAGGGCGTACCACACGCCGATGCCCACGTAATGGCCGCCTCGCTGGTTCAAGCCGACCTCTGGGGACATCAGTCCCACGGTGTACTCCGAGCATCCTGGTACTTCGAACGCTTACGCACCCAGGTCATGCAAGCGGTGACCGAACCTATACATATCGTCGATCGCGAGTCAGTGATGGTGCTCGACGGCCAAGATGGCGTTGGCCAGGTACTGGCCGCGCTGGCGATGAACGAGGCCATCACCCGGGCCAAACGAAATGGCGTAGCGACCGTTACCGTGCGCAACGCCAACCACTTCGGCACCGTGATGTACTACACCAAGCTCGCCGCAGATGCTGGATGTGTCGCGTTCATGACATGCAATGGTGGCCCTGCCATGGCGCCATGGGGCGGTTATAGGGACAAGGTGGTGGGAACCAATCCATGGTCCATCGCCGCCCCGCTACGCGATAAGCCGCCCATGATTCTGGATATCGCTAATACCGGCGTAGCACGCGGCAAGATCTATCTTGCCAAACAGAAGCATGAGTCCATTCCCGAAGGGTGGGCCCTGAACGCGAGGGGTGAGCCCACGACTGATCCCGCTGACGCAATCGCTGGCATCATCCTGCCCATGGCCGGCCATAAAGGCTACGGCATAGGTGTGATGATGGACGTATTCGCCGGGGTTTTGTCTGGAAGCCGCTACCTTACTGACGTGAATGGCCCGTATCACTACGATCGAAAGAGCGGCGCCGGCTTCTTCATCACGGTTTACGATCTCGAAGCCTTCATGCCTGCAGATGAGTACTACGCACGCACGGATGACTTCCTGCAAAAGCTGAAGAACGTCCCGCTGGCACAAGGCGTAGAGAAGATCTACTACCCGGGTGAATTAGAAGCAGAACGAGATGAACTACATCGCAGCACTGGTCTTCAACTACCGGCGGATACTCTGACGGACCTTGAGCGCATCGCCGGGATTGCCGGGCTGAGCTCGAAACTACCGTTCTAAACCCGATGCACCTTGGCCTGCTTCCGATACCTTGCGCTGGTAGCAGGCTCTGCACTAAGGCGAGCGAACGCAGCGTCAATCACTGGACTTAGAGCCTTTCGTTCGCAGCTCCAGGATCGGCGACTTGCGCGCAAAAGACCCCGTTAGGTGCTGCTTCATGAGATGAGCAGCCTCAAGGTTCTTGCCCTGCTCCACCAGTTCGACCATCTGCAGGTGTTCACTGCACTGCTTGTAAAGGCGCTTGCGGTCGATCATGGATCGGTACTCGAGCAGCCGACGCATGTTGTTCATCTGTACCAGAATCATGTGATAGAGCGGATTGCCGGAAAGCTTGATCAACTCCTCGTGAAAACGGATTCCGGAACGCAGGAGGAAATCCGCAGGCAACGTGTCGATCCCTCCATCCAAAAGTTCCCGCTGCTCTGCCTTGAGCCGGCGCAATACCCCAAGGTCATATTGGTAGCTCGCCTCAAGCAACGCAGCAGGCTCAATCAACGCGCGGACATTGTAGATCTGTTCTAGCGTTTCCGGGGTCTTGGCAACGGCTAGCAAACGCCAGCCATACCCAGGTTTAGGTTCGGCCCAACCCACTTTCGCGGCACGGTTCAAGATGTCGACCACCTGGAACTTCGTCAGCCCGTACCGATCTCTCAGGAATTTCTCGGTGACGTCAGCGGGGATCGCATCATTAAGCCAGTCTTCAGATAGCCGGTAATACTCAGGAGGCTCCTCAAGTGAAGTGACCTCATCAATATGACCTACTGAAGTCTTGGACGACTCCCGCACGAAGAATCCGCGGTTCGGCACTTGCTCCAGATAGCCGCCTTCAGCCAGCTCCTGCAATGCCTCTCGGGCTGGAGAACGAGAAACATGAAAACTGTCGGCGACCTTTTGGGCACTCAAGTGCGCCCCGGCCTTGAGCTCTGCTACCTGAATTTTCTGCTTAATCTCAAAAACGATCCGCTGTACTAACGCGCTCGACGCCATATTCCCCGTTCGCTCGAGTGGAAGACTGGTCCAAAGAAAGCGGGATTCTACGTCAAAAGTGACATCCCGCCCGCATATCGCTGGGCACGCATGCCCTACCCCCGAACAAAAAGACTCGGCAGGCAGCTCTGAAAAACCTGCCAAGTCGAAACAGAACAAATCTCATGTGCTGCGCAGAGGAATATCGAGCTATTACGGCACGAGTATTCGCCATGTTTGAAAAGCGCCAAAACATATTGCACTTTAAAGCATCAATATGCCAATCTTATTCGCGGCTAAAAACACAGCTTTCTGGCTCGCATCGCTGGTCAAACCTACCTATTGCGTCACGAATAGAGCCACCATTGTGCTTTTGGCTAAGCCATACGCCAATGGGGGCTCATGGCTATTTACGCCTAAATATCCATTAAAACGCTATATGTCGGCCCATGCGTCACAAGGTTTTTCTTGAAGGAATTTGCGCCATGTATCGAAGAACAAAAATCGTCGCAACACTTGGGCCCGCTACCGAATCAGCGCATGCGATCGAAGAATTGGTAAAGGCCGGCGTCGATGTCGTGCGTTTGAATTTCTCGCACGGGCAAGCCGAGGAACACATCGCGCGAGCGAATACCGTGCGCGATATGGCACGGAAACATGGTCGCTACGTAGCCATTCTCGCAGACCTGCAAGGCCCTAAGATTCGAATTGCCCGGTTCGTACAGAACAAGGTCCAACTGCAAAAGGGACAGACCTTCGTTCTCGATGCAAGCCTTGATAAAAACGCTGGCACCGCTACCACTGTCGGCATCGACTACCAGGCGTTGGTTACTGACAGCCGAGTAGGCGATACCCTGCTGCTGGATGACGGACGCATCGAACTCAAGGTGGCCGAGGCACAGCCCCAACGCTTGATCTGTGAGGTCGTGGTCGGCGGCCCGTTATCCAACAACAAAGGCATCAATCGCAAAGGTGGCGGCCTTTCCGCGGCGGCGCTCACCGAAAAAGATCGCATGGACATCCTGACGGCCGCGCAGATGCAAGTGGACTACCTTGCCGTCTCATTTCCACGAGATGCCGCAGATATTCATCTTGCGAGAAAACTCCTATCGGATGCAGGCGGCGAAGCAGGATTGATCGCCAAGATCGAACGCGCCGAGACGGTAAACGACACCAAGATCCTGGATGAAATTATCGAAGCTTCTGAGGGTGTCATGGTCGCGCGCGGCGATCTCGGCGTGGAGATAGGCGATGCCGAACTCGTCGCGGTGCAAAAGCTCATCATCGAGCGCGCCCGTTCGCTCAATCGAGTTGTGATCACGGCGACGCAAATGATGGAGTCGATGATCACCCAATCACTGCCTACCCGCGCTGAAGTCTTCGATGTTGCCAACGCGGTATTGGACGGCACAGACGCCGTCATGCTTTCGGCCGAAACGGCTGCGGGGGACTATCCCGTTGAAGCGGTACAGGCTATGCAACGCGTGATCATTGGTGCAGAGAAGCACCCATTGGCCCACCGCTCGAAGCATCGGGTCTATGAAGTCTTCCACAGGATCGACGAAACCATCGCCCTTTCAGCCATGTACGCCGCTAATCACCTCGAAGGCGTGAAGGCGATCATCTGCATGACGGAGAGTGGCGACACACCGCGTTTGATGTCACGCATCCGTTCGCACCTCCCCATTTACGCCTTCTCTCGCAATCCACGTACGCAAAATCGCGTTGCCATGTACAGAGGCGTTCAAACGATCCCGTTCGACGCCGACCTCATCCTGAATGAGGAGGTGAACCGCCGCGCCGTAGAAGAGCTGGTTAGGCGCAATGTGGTCAGCGAAGGCGACCATGTATTGATCACCAAAGGCGACTACGCCAACGCCCAGGGTGGGACCAATACGTTGCGGGTCGTTCGTGTAGGTGCGGACATCCAATAGCTGAAATAAAGGGCGTCGCCACATGAAAATCGATGACTTTTCGCTCTCTCGCTTGAACTCATCCTGGCCTCGTGACTTTGACGTCCGCACCGAATACGCGGAGCAGAAGGAACTGCTTGAAGACGCTTACCAGATTCCTCGAACGACCACTGACAGCATGAGGGCAGAGAACAATGATCAAGAACACCCAGATCCAGAATGTGTACGCACGCGAAATCCTGGATTCCCGCGGCAACCCTACGGTTGAAGCCGTAGTGACGCTAGCCTGCGGCGCAACAGGAATAGCCAGCGTCCCCTCTGGCGCGTCCACCGGGACCCGTGAAGCGATAGAGTTGAGGGACAAATCGTGGCGCTACAAAGGCAAAGGCGTTATGCGCGCGGTGGACAATGTGAACAATCCGATTCGCGAACAATTGCTGGGCATGGACGCCAGAAAGCAGCGCGAGATCGACGGTGCGATGATTGCCCTCGACGGCACCGAAAACAAACACATCCTGGGTGCGAACGCCATTCTCGCGGTGTCATTGGCCTCCGCCAAGGCGGCGGCTGACGCCTTGCATATCCCCCTTTACGAGCATCTTGCCGGGCTTTATGAGGCGCCCGGAAAATTCAGCATGCCTGTGCCGATGATGAACATTCTCAATGGCGGCGAACACGCGGATAACAATGTTGATATCCAGGAGTTCATGATCCAGCCAGTCGGCGCTTCAAGTTTCAAGGACGCGCTACGCATCGGTGCTGAAATCTTCCACACGCTGAAGCAAGTGCTCTCTGAAAGAGGCCTCAATACCGCGGTTGGTGATGAAGGCGGGTTTGCTCCGTCCTTATCCTCGAACGAGGAGGCGCTGATCGTCATCACGGAAGCTGTCACGCGCGCAGGCTATGAGTTGGGTAAAGACATCACCATGGCCCTGGATTGCGCGGCCTCCGAGTTCTTCAAAGAGGGACAGTACGTCCTCGCCGGCGAAGGAAAATCTTTCACGTCCCGGGAGTTCGCGGACTATCTAGCGGGGCTTTGCGAGCGCTACCCAATCATTTCCATCGAAGATGGAATGGACGAGAGTGATTGGGACGGCTGGGCCCTCCTCACCCAAAAGCTAGGCGATCGCGTACAGCTGGTAGGCGATGACTTGTTTGTCACCAACACCCGAATTCTCAGTGAAGGCATACAGCGCGGCATCGCTAATTCGATCCTGATCAAGTTCAACCAGATTGGTAGCTTGAGCGAAACCTTCGACGCGATTCGTATGGCGCAGGATGCAGGTTACACGGCCGTCATTTCCCATCGTTCGGGCGAAACGGAGGACACCACCATTGCCGATCTAGCCGTCGCCACCTGCGCGGGCCAAATAAAGACAGGTTCATTATGCCGCTCTGATCGTGTAGGCAAATACAACCAACTTTTGCGTATCGAAGATGCACTGCAAAGCGCTGCTCCTTATAACGCCGGACCGCTCACTGCGGGCCGTCTCTAAGCGTCAAGGAGAGCAAGTTGAAAAAGAAGCTCGTCATTGCCAACTGGAAGATGAACGGCGGCATAGCAGCCAATGCGGAATTGTTAGGCGAGCTCATTCCATCGTTATCGCGCCTCAATCGCTTGGAAATAGCTATCTGTCCATCCTTTCCTTATTTGCACCAAGTCTCGATGGTCGCGACTGGAAGCAACATTGCGCTGGGTGCTCAGAACGTCAGTAGTCATCCGGAAGGCGCCTTCACCGGAGAAGTCAGCGCGCGGATGCTGAAGGAGTTCGGCTGTCGCTACGTTCTCATCGGACATTCGGAGCGCCGCACGCTCTACGCCGAAGACGATCAACTGGTCGCACAGAAGTTCGAAGCGGCGCTGAAGGCGGATCTCATACCGGTGCTGTGCGTCGGTGAGACGCTCGAAGAGCACCGCACGCTCAAAACCCAATTGGTGATTGCTAGGCAGCTACAAGCTGTCATCGAACAGGTCGGAATCCAGAAAATCGCCGACGGAGTGATTGCTTATGAGCCCGTTTGGGCTATCGGAACGGGACTTGCCGCGAGCCCAACGCAAGCGCAGCAAGTCCATTTCAAAATCCGCCAGTTGCTCGCACAGCACGACTTGTCTATCGCAAAATCCATTTGCCTGCTCTATGGCGGAAGTGTACGGGCGGACAATGCGGCAGAGTTATTTGCCCAGGCAGATATTGACGGCGGACTGATTGGCGGCGCGTCCCTTGACGCCGAATCCTTTACCACCATCTGTCGATCGCTGTAGCCACAGGCGCCCTCTTTCTTAGGGCGCAGTCCGTACCGCATTACGTGAAACGCGTCATCCATCACAACCACAATAGGTAACCCCATGAACCGCAATAGCCGTCTTACCGATCTCTTCCCTTCTCTCGATCGTATTCCCGAGCAATATCGCCTGGAAGGGCAGACCGAGCAGCGAGAGTATCTGGTCGATGGTGAGCTTCGTTTCTGGAAGGGACCTCTCGCGACGGTTAGAAGCCCGGTATACCTGAGCACGCCGAATGGCGATGAGCAGGTCATTCTTGGGAGCACGCCACAGCTTGATTCGGAGACAGCCCTCGTGGCATTGGATGCTGCGGTGCGAGCCTATGACAGTGGCCAGGGCGCATGGCCGACCATGCGCGTCGCCGAACGCATCCATCATGTCGAACAGTTTCTTTCGCGCATGCGCGAGCAGCGTGAAGCAGTGGTCAAGCTTCTGATGTGGGAAATTGGCAAAAATCTGAAGGATTCCGAGAAGGAATTCGACCGGACCTGCGACTACATCGTCGACACGATCAACGCCCTCAAGCAACTCGATCGTCGTTCAAGTCGTTTTGAGCTGGAACAAGGCACCCTTGGGCAGATTCGC
Organism: Pseudomonas matsuisoli; assembly: GCF_014647635.1. Classification (GTDB taxonomy): domain Bacteria; phylum Pseudomonadota; class Gammaproteobacteria; order Pseudomonadales; family Pseudomonadaceae; genus Pseudomonas_P; species Pseudomonas_P matsuisoli. The sequence goes on along the minus strand of NZ_BMPO01000002.1, from coordinate 431,212 downwards.
CGTGTTCCATTGGGCGTAACGCTGTGCATGGGACCTTACAACTATCCGCTCAACGAAACGTTCACAACTCTGATCCCGGCACTGATCATGGGCAATACGGTCGTTTTCAAACCGGCGAAATTCGGCGTTCTGCTGATTCGGCCCTTGCTCGAAGCCTTCCGCGACAGCTTCCCCGCCGGTGTCATCAATTTGATTTACGGCAGTGGCCGGGAAGTTGTCAGCGCTTTGATGGCCAGCGGAAAGGTCGACATCTTTGCCTTCATCGGCACCAATAAAGGGGCCAGCGCACTCAAAAAATTGCATCCCAAACCTCACCGGCTACGGGCGGCGCTGGGATTGGACGCCAAGAACCCAGGAATCGTACTTCCCGAGGTAGACCTCGATAACGCCGTTAACGAAGCCGTAACAGGTTCGCTTTCGTTCAACGGTCAACGATGCACGGCGCTGAAGATCCTTTTCGTACATGAGTCCGTGGTCGACGCATTCCTCGATAAATTCAATGCGAAACTTTCAGCGCTAAAGCCCGGTATGCCATGGGAACCTGGCGTTGCACTCACCCCCCTACCCGAGCAAGGCAAGACCGATTACCTGAATGAGCTGGTTGCCGATGCCCAGGCCAAGGGCGCAAGCGTGGTAAATGAGGGCGGAGGGGAAGTTCGTGGGTCTTTCTTCTTCCCTGCTGTGCTTTACCCTGTTTCGTCCGATATGCGCGTCTATCAAGAGGAACAATTTGGCCCGGTGGTGCCCGTCGTCCCCTATCGCGGTCTGAAGACGGTAATCGACTATGTCCTGCAGTCGGACTTCGGACAGCAGCTGAGTATTTTCGGGAAAAATTCAGCTGAAGTCGGACGTCTGGTCGATGCGTTCGCCAATCAGGTCGGGCGGATCAATATCAATGCCCAGTGCCAGCGAGGCCCGGACACCTACCCATTCAACGGGCGCAAGGACTCAGCAGAAGGCACATTGTCCGTGCACGACGCACTACGCGTGTTCTCCATCCGCACCCTCGTCGCGACCCGTTTTGACGAAAGCAACAAGGAGCTGGTTAGCAGTATCATTCGTAATCGCGAGTCCAGCTTCCTGACGACCGATTACATCTTCTAATGACCACTGCAGGTAGGCAGGCGTCCACTCAACCGCTTCGCCTACCCTGCTTCCTTATACGACACCGACAACCCCACCTGACGCTGCACTCTGGATGCGGCGTCCTCATGACGTATAGGCGCCCTATGGAATGGCTTACAAGCCCTGAGATCTGGATAGCGTTCTTGACGCTTACCGCCCTAGAGATTGTTCTAGGCATCGATAACATCATCATGATCGCCATCCTGGTCTCGCGCATGCCGCCTCACATGCAGGCACGCACACGCTTCTTCGGCCTGGCCCTGGCGATGGTCACACGTATCGCCCTGCTATTGTCGATCACCTGGATCATGCAGCTCACCGCAGATCTTTTCCATCTGTCCGGCCAAGGCATATCAGGGCGTGATCTGATCCTGTTCTTTGGTGGCCTGTTCCTGCTGTGGAAAAGCACCACTGAGATGTTCCACAGTCTCGAAGGTGAAGAAGAAAGCCAGGAACAGCCCAGCGGCACGGCGCGCAATTTCATTGGCACCATTATCCAAATCGCGATTATTGACATTGTGTTCAGCTTGGACTCGGTCATCACCGCTGTCGGCATGGTGTCCCATGTCCCGGTGATGGTCGCGGCCATCGTCGTCGCAGTGATCGTGATGATGCTCTGCGCGGGCACCATCAGTGACTTCATCGAGAAACACCCGTCGCTGAAGATGTTGGCCCTGGCCTTCCTGGTCGTCGTCGGCACCGTGCTGATTGCCGAAAGCTTCGAGGTTCATGTGCCTAAAGGCTATGTTTATTTCGCCATGGCCTTCTCTCTTGCAGTGGAAGCCTTGAACATCCGCATGCGGGTGCTGAAAGGTCGTAAGCGGGAACCCGCCGAACTAAGCGGCGATGAAGCTGCACGGTGATGTGTACTTCGCTTGTTCCTAGGGCTTCAGGTGTCTCTGCAACGAGAGCACCTGACTCCTATGCTCACCTCCCACTGCATAACGAGGTCACCTGTAATTCGTAGAGTTAGTCATAAATGGTGTATTCAGACGGTATGCTCCGATCGGCCGCTGATTGGAGAGACCCCGTAAATGCGCTACGACCTGATAACAATGGACGTCTTCATTGCCGTAGCTGAAGAGCGCAATCTCACGCGTGCGGCCGGACGTCTTCATCTTGCAGTATCCGCCGTCAGCAAGCGTATCGGCGAACTTGAGGAGCAAGTCGGCTCGCCGTTGCTGCTGCGCAATGCACGCGGCGTCGAACTAACCCCGGCGGGGCAATCGGTCCTCCATTACGCACGACAATTGCGCCTGGTGCTCGGCAATATGGATGACGAACTCGCCAGTTATTCCGCGGGTGTTAAGGGACACATCCGCATCCACGCCATCACCTCCGTACTCACCCAATTTCTGCCGAGCGACCTGGAGCGCTTCCTCGAAAGCTATCCGTTGATCAACTTCGACATTGAAGAACGCGTAGGCTCTGCCGTGGTTCGGGCGGTTGTCGAGGGACGGGCCGATTTGGGTATCTTCGCTGAGCATACGCAGCCGTCAGGACTTGAAACGCGCCCGTACCGACAAGACCAACTGATGGTTGTCACGCCGCGCGATCACGCGATCGCCAAGCAACAGAACATCTCGTTCAAAGCGGCGTTGTCCCACGAGTTTATTGGTCCGCATTTGGACAGCTCGCTCTATACCCTTTTCAGCCAGCAGGAACAGGAGCTGGGCATGGATATGCGGGTAAGGGTCCGCGTTAGCAGCTTCGAGTGCATGAGTCGCTTGGTGGCTGCTGGCGTCGGTATTGCAATCCTGCCCAAGGCGGTCATTCAGCAATACCTTCGACCAATGAAGTTGCACATCACCGAACTCGATGAGCCGTGGGCGCATAGAAACCTTGTCGTTGGCGTACGGCGAATGGACCTGCTCTCTCCCACAGTGAGGACGCTGGTCGAGCATTTGGCGCAAACCGGCTGATACCCCAGCGTTCTCATTCAGAGAACGCTGACTTGGCGAAACATCAATTTTCGTACCTCCGGCTTCCCCCTAGGATGCCGCTATCGAGGGCTGCGTCTTTCCTTGGCCCTACCGAATAAGAATCGAGAGTGCGAAGACCGTGAATGCCAAGCCCTACTTCAGCCAGCTTGAAATAGCTGGTGAGCGTTTTACCTACGTTGACCTTTCCAAACTGCTCGCGCCGGCAGAACTGGAGCGTCTGCCCTACTCCATTCGACTGCTTGTAGAAAACGTCGCTCGATGCTCGCCGGAAGCGCTGGAACCCGTGCTGAACTGCGCGCTTGGCAAAAGCGAAGCCTGCGAAACTCCGTTTTTCCCTAACCGTTTGATGTTCCATGACACGACCTGTTTGCCTGCATTGGCAGATTTCGCCGGCATGCGTGACCGCGTGGCCGAGCTGGGTGGCGATCCGCAGCAAGTGAATCCGGTGATACCGGCAGTCCTCACAATCGACCATTCGGTCATTGTCGAGCGCTACGCGGAAGCGGACGCTGTGGAAGAAAACTTGGACATCGACTTCCGTCGCAACAGCGAGCGCTACCGCTTCATCAAGTGGGCGCAGAAGAGCCTGGACAACTTCAAGGTTATTCCACCGGGCACCGGCATCATCCACCAAATGAACATGGAAGCGCTCGCCCAGATCGTCTGGGAAAGCGAAGGTCCAAACGGGGAGCGCCTGTTGCACCCCGACGACATGGTCGCTACGGACAGCCATACGCCGATGATCAATGCTGTCGGTATTCTCGGTTGGGGCGTGGGGGGGTTGGAAGGCCAAGCAGCCGTACTTGGCGAGCCGGTGCCGATCAGCTTTCCAGAGGTCATCGGCATTCGCCTCACCAATGGCTTGCGTCCCGGCGTCACGGGGACGGACCTGTCGCTATACGTCGCGGAAATCCTGCGTAAGCGCAAGGTCGTTGGCAAGTTCGTCGAGTTCTTCGGGCCCGGCTTGGACAATGTCAGCTGGGCCACCCGCGGCACGGTTTCGAACATGGCACCCGAGTACGGCGCGACGGTCGTGTTCTTCCCCTTCGACGATGAAACCAACCGCTACATGGAGCTCTCGGGACGCCCTGCGGCATTGCGCGTCAAGGCAAAGCGCTACATGGAAACGCAACAACTTTGGCGACGTTCTGACGCGCCGGAGCCGAAGTTCTCCGAAGTCATCGAGCTGGACCTTGCCAGCCTCGAACCAAGCGTCGCCGGTCCGCATCAGCCCCACCAACGTCAGCCGCTGGCCTCGGCAGGCAAATCGTTCGATGAGCACGTCATAGGCGCTAACACCATTGCGACTAGCGCGCCCGACAGCTTTCTTGAGCCAAGCTTCGGCGAAAGCATCGGACATGGCGCGGTAGTCATTTCAGCCATTACCAGCTGCACCAACACCGCCAACCCCGCGCAGATGATCCAAGCAGGCCTACTCGCGCGCAATGCTCGGCGCTTGGGCCTCACTCGTAAACCGTGGGTCAAGACATCGTTATCGCCCGGCTCACAGGTCGTTGCTGATTACCTGCGCGAGGCCAACCTTCTGGATGACTACTCTGCAATCGGTTTTGACCTTGCTGGGTTTGGTTGCATGACCTGTATCGGCAATTCGGGCAGCCTTGAATCCCATGTCGAAGCCTTTGCCGATCAAGGCTTGAAAGGTGTCGTGGTTTTATCTGGAAACCGTAACTTCGAAGGCCGAGTCAATCCCAAAGTCCCCGCCGGTTACCTCGCGTCTCCTGCACTCTGCGTGGCTTATGCGATTGCAGGTGACATCCACGTGGACCTCGTCAATCAGCCCCTGGCCAAAGATGCCAGTGGACGTGACGTATACCTGCACGAACTAATGCCCACCGACGAACAGGTGGCAGAGCTTGCACGCCAAGTCGTGCGCCCTGAGTATTTTGCCGAACGCCTGAAGACACTGTGGGATGGCACGCATCATTGGCAAGCGCTGGATGCCGCTGGCAGTGTCCAATATCCGTGGGATCCAGCGTCAACTTATCTTCGCCGTCCACGATACCTGGATGTGATCGAGGCGCAGCCACCGCAAAGCCTTGCAATTGAGAACGCGAGGATTCTCATGGTGCTCGGTGACAACGTCACTACCGACCATATTTCGCCGGCAGGGGCTATCCCTCGTGACAGTCTTGCCGGCCACTGGTTACTGGAACACGGTGAGAACCCAGCAGACTTGAATCAGTACTCCACTCGTCGTAGTAACCATGAGGTCATGTTGCGGGGCGCCTTCACCAATCGTTCGGTGCGCAACTTGTTGCTCGCCGAACAACCGGGGCTTGGCGCCTGGGCGTGGACTGCGGACAGCGAGCAAGTGCTTCCGCTCTACCAAGCGTCCGAAAGCTACCTGGATCAGGGCATTCCGTTGGTGGTGTTTGGCGGGATCAACTATGGGGCGGGATCAAGCCGCGACTGGGCAGCCAAAGCTCAAGCCCTGCTAGGGGTACGCACTGTCGTCGCACGCAGCTTCGAACGTATCCATCGAAGCAACCTCATTGGCATGGGTATCGTGCCGCTGCTGTTCAATGAGGGCATGACGGCCACCGACCTTGCGCTGGAGGGTCACGAAACGCTTTCTTTCGATGGACTTGACCAAATCGATGTCGGTAACAACCGAATTACCCTGCGCATTCAGCGAGCGGGCCAGGAGGAGCAGCTTTTCGAACTGTTGCTTAAGCTCGACTCCCGGCAAGAACTGACCTACTTGCTACACGGCGGCATCCTGCCCTACGTGGTTCGCAAAATGCTCGGTCGCTCTGGCGCCTGATCGACTTCTCAAAATTGGACGGATGAGGGAAATGCCATGTACGCCTATATCGGTAGCCGTACCACCCGCGAGCGAAATGCGCGTGGCGAAGGCATCAGTGTCTTCAAGCTGGATGCGGACCAGAGCACGCTCGAACCAGTGCAGATTGTTGGCGATCTGGTCAACCCGTCGTACCTAACGCTCAACAGCGGCGGCGACGTTCTTTACTGCGTCCATGGCGACCAGAGTGATGTCAGCGCGTTCAGGGTGAACAGGGCCGACGGCACACTCAGTCTGCTTAACCAGCAGAGCACCGAGGGTAAGAACCCCGTACACCTTGCGCTGGATCCGACCGAGCGTTATCTAGTCGTCACTAACCATATTGGCGCCAGTCTCGCTGTGCTGCCCGTCGCCGATGACGGCAGCCTGCTGCCTCTTGTCCAGTTAGTAAAAATAGACGGAGAACCCGGACCACACCGCATCGAGCAGCCACATGCGAAGCCCCACTTCAATTTGTTCGATCCCTCGGGTCGTTATGTCGCGGTACCGGACAAAGGCCTGGACAAGATCTTCTGCTATCGCTTCGATAACGGGCACCTAACCCCAACCCAAACACCGGCTGTTCACGCGCGCGAGGCGGCGGGACCGCGCCATATCGTTTTCCACCCAGCAGGCCGCATGGCCTACGCGGTCAACGAGCTCGACTCTACTGTCACGGCCTACGCGTTCGATCCGGTAAAAGGAACGCTCGAACCACAACAGATTCTCTCCGCGCTTCCCGCCTCCTACACCGGCAACAGCCGTGCTGCGGGCATCCAGATCGATGCCAATGGCAGCTTCCTCTACGTCTCGAACAGAGGCTACGACAGCATCGCTGTGTTCGCCGTCAATCCGCAGTCTGGTCTGTTAGCGTTCATCGAAGCCACACCCAGCCAAGGGCGAACTCCGCGCTTTTTCACGCTTACCCCAAATGGCAAATATCTGTTCGCACTTAACGAGGACAGTGACTCGATCGTCGCTTTTGCAGTCGATCACGCCCTTGGCCGGCTTGAGTCGACAGGATTCAAGATCAGCAGCGGCAGCCCAGTCTGCATGATCTTTTCTCCCTGACGGAGCTACTCGGGATGTTTCCCGCATTGGCGTTCTGTTGCCTACCGGTCGTAGGGCGTCGCAACACCAGCACATCTCCATAAAAACAAATAGGCCGCTCCCAGCGGCCCTGTGAGGCCTGTATGTCCACCGAAAACCATAGCCTGGAAAAGGCGATAGTGCGCAAAGTTACCTTGCGCATCATTCCGTTCGTTTTCTTGCTGTACATCGTCTCGTACCTTGATCGCGCCAACATCGGCTACGCCGCGCTACAAATGAACGCCGAGTTGGCGCTATCGGCAGAAGCATTTGGCTTTATCTCCGGCATATTCTTCATCGGCTACTTCCTCTTCGAAGTGCCAAGCAACGTGATGCTCAATCGCTACGGCGCCCGCGTTTGGATTGCCCGGATCCTCCTGACCTGGGGTGCGATTGCCGCAGCCACAGCCTTCGCACAAACCGCCACCCACCTTTACGTCCTACGATTCCTGCTAGGCGTTGCCGAAGCAGGATTCTTTCCCGGCATCATCGTTTACCTGACGTATTGGTTCCGCTCGAAAGAGCTCGCTACAACGGTAGCTCTATTTACCGCCGCTATTCCGGTTTCGTACATCATCGGCGCCCCGCTGAGTACCTGGATCATGGACAACATCCATTGGTTTGGCTGGAGCGGCTGGCGCTGGATGCTGTTCCTGGAAGGTATTCCGGCGATCTTCCTCGGCGTCGCCTGTTTCTTCTTTCTCACCGATAAACCCGAGCAAGCCAAGTGGCTTAAACCGGAAGAACGCGCATGGCTGATTGCCGAACTGGAAAGCGATCGCAAATCCCGCAAGAACGTCAAACACTTCGGCGCCTTGAAGGCTATGACGAATCCGAAGGTGCTCTACCTGTCCTTCATTTATTTTGTGTACCAGTGCGGCAGCCTTGGGGTCGGTTACTGGATGCCGCAGATCATCAAGGGCTTTTCCGACTCGCTCAGCCATACCCAAATTGGGCTGATCGCAATGGTGCCCTACGTTGTCGCGACCATCATGATGATTGGCTGGTCGCGTAGCTCCGATCGCCACGGCGAACGCAAGCTGCATTCAGCCATCCCGCTAGCGGTGGCAACGGTTGCGATGGTTGGCGCGGGTATGGTTACGAGCCCCGTCATTGCGATCGCCATGATCAGCCTTGCCCTGGCCGGCCTTTATAGCTTCAAGTCGCCATTCTGGGCGCTGCCGACATTGTTTCTCACCCGCTCGACCGCAGCTGTCTCCATCGCGGTGATCAATTCGATCGGCAACCTCGGCGGATTCGTCGGCCCGACCATGATTGGCATGGTCAAAGGCAATACGAACAGCGCGGCAGCCGGGCTATTGTTCCTCGCGGTGCTGTTGGCAATCGCCTTCGTCATGACATTGCTTATGCGGGTTAGCAACTCGGACACTGAAGACGACAGCATCTCTGCCCCCATCGAGGAAGGACGATAATGAGCATCGACCCTAGCGTACTCGCTGAATTGGCTCCAACCGGCACGCTCCGCGCCGCAATCAACTACGGAAACCCCGTTCTGGCACAGCGTGGCGAAGACGGGCTACCCGCCGGCGTCTCCACCGCGCTTGCTAAGGCGCTGGCCGACGAGTTGGGCGTCGGCGTGGAGTTCGTGACCTTCGACGCGGCAGGCAAGGTGTTCGCAGCGTTACCGGAATCGCGCTGGGATCTCGCCTTTCTAGCGATCGAGCCTGTCCGCGCCGCCGAAATCGAATTCAGCCATCCCTACGTCATTATTGAAAGTACTTACCTCGTTCCGCATGACAGCCCATATGGAAGCGTGACCGAACTTGACCGGGAAGGCCTGCGCCTCGCCGTCGGCAAGGGCGCCGCGTATGACCTCTTTCTCAGCCGAACCCTGACGGGTGCGGAGCTTGTACGGGCGCCGACATCGGCGGCGGCTGTCGAATGGTTTCTCGATCAAGGGCTAGATGCCGCAGCCGGAGTTCGGCAGCCGCTAAGTGCTTTTGCTGCACAGAATCCAGGATACCGGGTACTGCCGGACAGCTTTACCGAGATCCGCCAGGCAATGGCGGTGCCGAAGGGTCGGGTTGCAGCCGCACGCTATGTGCGAGGTTTCCTGAACGAAAGAATCCAGAATGGCTTCGTTGCGAACGCACTGAGAGCAAGTGGTCAGCAGGACGTACAAGTCGGATCACCGTTCTTTGAATAGGCACGTGCGTGCTTCCGCTTAGCCCTGTTCTCCAAATCCGTGAGCCTTACGCACATGGACGGAGCATTGTTTTAGCGGCTTTACCGCTGCCGACTTTCAGCCATTGTCGTTACCCATTTGCGCGTCGAGGTATTCCACTTGGGCTGCCTCTTTCCGATATCCATGACGTCACATACTCCGGAGCGTTCTCCGCTTACGAATGCTTCGTTACCGAATGATCAATTTAAATGTCTTTAGGACCTATTTAGGATCAGCAGTACTGTTTCGAAAAATAAGAGAGATAGCCTCATGACCGAAACCATACCCGCCTCCTCGCCAAGTTATGCAAGCCGCGTTGTATTCACTGACGCATTCTAGAAAGCGCTAACCAACCCGCTCTTCGCACGCTCTTTCTTAAAGACGCGCGAGCGCTTTCGCAACTTCAATAATTTTCTTGCACTTGATAACGCTCAGGAGAATCCCTTATGCCTAAAAGAATTGCATTCGTTACCGGGGGAATGGGAGGTATCGGAACTGCCGTCTGCCAGCGTCTCTATAAAGACGGTCATATCGTCATTGCAGGATGCGGTCCAAATTCCCCGATAAAGGACGACTGGCTGAAGACAAACAAAAAGCAGGGTTTTGACTTTATTGCTTGTGAAGGCAATGTTGCGGACTGGCAGTCAACTGTGGAGGCATTCGCCAGGGTCAAGAAGGACGTCGGACCAATTGACATTCTCGTCAATAACGCTGGAACTGCCTGCAACGTAGTCTTCCGCGACATGGCAAGCTCTGACTGGCAAACGGTCATCGATACTAACCTGAACTCATTGTTTAACGTCACGAAGCAAGTCGTGGATGGGATGGTATCCCGTCGTTGGGGCCGGATCATCAATATCTCTACGGTTAATGCGCAGCTAGGTCATATCGGGCAGGTGAACTACGCCACTGCAAAGTCTTCCATCCGAGGATTTACACGGGCACTTGCAAGAGAGGTGGCTTATCGAGGCGTTACCGTTAACACCGTGTCGCCCGGATATATTGGTACAGAACGCCTTAAATCCATCACCCATACCCAGCTAATGGACAAAATCGTCCAGGACATCCCGATGAAACGCCTCGGCAGACCCGATGAAGTGGCTGCCATGTGCGCGTGGCTCGCATCGGAAGAGTCTTCTTTCGCCACCGGCGCCGATTTCGCCATTAACGGCGGACTGCATATGAGTTAACCCCCTCAGCGAGTTGCGCAAAGACACACATAAAAACAAATGCTGATCAGGAGATAAAGATGCTGTCGTTATTTGGCTACGGCATGATTGTAGTGTTCATGACGTTGATCATGACCAAGCGTCTGGCACCTTTGGTGGCCATGACAATCATCCCAATTATCTTTGCGATGATGGCTGGCTTCACTGGAGATATGGGAACGATGATGATCGAGGGGCTCCGCAAAGTCGCTCCTACCGCGGTCATGGTCATGTTCGCCATTCTTTATTTCGGCATGATGTTCGATACCGGTCTTTTCGATCCGATCATTCGAACCTTCATTAGACTCATCAAGGGCGACCCCGCAAAAGCTGTGCTCTTCGCGGCCCTTCTTGCCGGGATGGTTTCTCTGGATGGGGATGGCTCAACAACCTACATGATTACCCTGACGGCAATGCTGCCGCTGTTTAGGCGACTCGGCCTAAACCCGCTGATACTCCCCTGTGTAGTGATATTGGCAGCGAGCGTGACCAACCTTCTTCCCTGGGGTGGCCCCCTTGCGAGGGCAGCAGCCGCTCTGCAGGTCGAAACAACTGATCTTTTCCTTCCGCTGATACCGTCCATGCTCATTAGCTTCGGCGGCGTGCTACTCCTGGCCTTCTATCTAGGAACACAGGAGCGTCGGCGTCTTGGAAAACTGAAGATGCCTGGTACCAGTAGCAATCACGGCTCGTACTCAGGGGACGACGATATGTCGGACCTATTGGCAATCAGCGAGGAGAATGCAGAACTGCGACGCCCCAAGATGTTCTGGCTGAACGCAATTTTGACGCTGACACTGATGACGTGTCTCGTCATCGAACTTCTGCCTCTCCCAATCCTCTTCATGGTGGGTTTTTCAATAGCATTGGTGATCAACTATCCAAGCATGGATGATCAACGCCGTCGTATTTCCGCGCATGCGCCTACAGCACTAAATCAGATCGCGATTTTCCTAGCAGCGGGCATATTTGCCGGAATTCTCTCTGGTACAGGTATGGTCAAGGCAATGTCCGATACGCTGCTGTGGGTTCTCCCCGAAAGCTGGGGTGGCTATTTGGCTCCAATCACAGCCTTATTAAGCATCCCGGGAACGTTCTTCATGTCGAACGACGCGTTTTACTACGGAGTGCTTCCCGTACTTGCGCACGCTGCTGAAGCTTACGGTATCTCGGCCGCCGAAATCGGCAGGGCGTCGATGGTTGGCCAGCCAGTTCATTTGCTAAGTCCATTGGTAGCTTCGACCTACTTGCTAGTCGGCTTGGCCGGCGTGGAGTTCAGCGATCATCAGAAGTACACCTTCAAATGGTCACTGGCGCTTTCGATGCTAATCATGGTGTCTTCAATGCTATTAGGCTTGTTCCCGCTTTATTCAATCCAAAGCAACTAAACATAGCTACTTAAGACGTCCGGTAGCAGGCTCACCTAGAAAGCTGCTATCGGCCATTAGCTGCCTGTCGGCCCTGCCTTTGGAGCTGTGTTATTGCTCAAAGGCAAGGCCTACTCACGGAGCTATTCTACGTAGCCCTTACGACCGGCTAGGAACGCGAAAATCATTACGCCGACACAGGCGACGAGCATCAGGCTTAGCAGTCCTACCCAGCTATCACTTGCCATGTGGAGCATACCCACTGCCAGTTGGCCAAGACCTGCCACGGTGTAACCAACAAACTGTGCCATGCCGGAGAGACGTGCAGCTTGGTCGGGCGTACGGGTGCGAAGCCCGAACAGAGAAATACTCATCACCATCGAGACGCCTGCCCCTAGGCCGAGCAATACGATCCATACGAGGGACCATTCCGGTTTCAGGATCAGGCCAGTCGCCCCTGCGACCATCACCAGTCCACAGCCCAACCCCATCCAAGACTGATCTGCCATCCGCCGAAGTGCCGGCCCCGTAACAATGTTCGCGGCAGTCGAAACGACTTGGTAAATCATCAGGAGCAAACCTGCCATCGCAGGCGAGAAGTCGCTCGACGCGGTAGAGGCGGTGTACCAGTCGATTACGCAGTAGAAGACAACAGAGTGCAGCGCAAAAAAGGCCGCAACCTGCCAACCCTTTGAGCTTGCCCATGGCGACTTGGCTGGCGAGCTTGCGCTTGATTTAACTTGGTGAGACGGCTGGCGATTTCGCAGCTGAGGCAGCCAAAGCAGCAGGGCAACCAGAGCCGGCAGCGCCCAGCAGCCGATAGACCAACGCCAGTCCAGACCAGGGATCAGCGAGATCGGAACGGACAAGCCGGTTGCTAGGCCGGCCAGAATCGCCATGGAGGCGACATACAGCCCAATGACACTTGGCCCACTTTCTCCATAACGCTGTTTCACGTAGCCAGGCAGCAATACGTTGCAGATAGCTATGCCAGAGCTGAGAAGTGCTGTGCCAATCCAGATCGCGCCGGGGATGGGCAGCGATCGAAAGATCGTGCCTACAGAGATCAGCGTGAGAGCAAGCCCGATAGCTCGCGCAATACCCATCTTGCGTCCCAAGCCGGGCGCTACAAGCGATATCACAGCAAAGAAGATCAGAGGTAGAGCATGGAGCAACCCGGCCGCGCTGGCGTTGAAACCCAGCGCATGCTGCACGTCCAGTAGTACTGGTCCGAGGCTGGTGATAGGCGCTCTTAGCGTTGCTGCCAGAAGGAGAATGCTGGCTAAAAGTAAGAACCCGCCTCGCTTGGTAGATGTTGAAGCTTGAGTCGATGAGATAGACACAGGGACCTCTTTTCTTCATGCGAGCGCGAGCGCTAGCACGACTAGGGATGTGCCAAACTCAGAGTTCACCTGCACGGTTTAAGCGTTGGAGATCCAGCCTTGATGGGGGATCACAACGCAGGCCTTAACGGCAGTAGTAGCCCGCAACACGATTGCTGTTGGAGGGAGCTCCACTACCAGCGGAGACTTCGAATGAAGTCGATCCGGATTATATCGATCCTTCGAGCCCCGAATAACTGCACAACGCCATTATGTGTAGATTTCTCGCCAACGTGGGGCATGCCTGGGCATTAGCTTGCGGCAACACTGAACAGCCAGTCGCGAAATGCCTTCAGCCTCGGGAGGCTCGAGCATTCCTCCCGATACACCACGTAATAGGCCAGGTCAGACTCAAAACTGATATCGGGATACAACCGCACAAGCCGGCCTGCTGCCAGATCATCACGGGCCATAACGCTGCGTGCAAGCGCTACGCCTTGCCCATCGATTGCCGCCTGCAGCACCGCTGCAGAGTTGTTGATCTTCATCCCTCGGGAAGTGGCCACATCGGCCAAACCGGCTTTCTTAAGCCATGTGTCCCAGGTGGGGAATCCGGAGTGACTATCCATCGACAGGTCGTGGATGAGCGTTTCTGACCTCAAGCTCTCCAAGGTGGTTAAGCGAGAAGACCCGCTCAAGAGGTTGGGTGAGCACACCGGGTATACCTCCTCCTCCATCAGCTTCTCGGCAAACAAGCCGGACCAGCTGCCATTCCCATAGCGCACGCCGATATCGATCCGCTGAGTCACGAAGTCCACAGGCCGCAGGTTTGTATCCAGGCGAACGTCTGTATCCGGCCATGCGCTGTGGAAGCTATCGATCCTGGGCAGCAGCCACTTGGCGGCAAATGCCGGACTCACAGTGACGGTCAGCACTCCATTAACGGAGCCTTCTTTCAACCGTTCCAGTCCGAGCGTAAGCCGGTCAAAACCAGCACGTATATCGGGTAGTGCCCGTTCTGCGGCTTCGGTTGGAATCAGGCGTATGCGACCACTAGGGGCTCGATGGAACAGAGGCGTACCAAGCCAGTCTTCCAGGGTTCGAACCAGCTGTCCGACTGCCGCCGGTGTCACATTCAGCTCTTCTGCGGCCGCGGAAAAGCTTTGGTGTCTGGCGCTGGCTTCGAACGCTCGTAGTGCGTTCAAGTGAACTGGAGTGGTCATATCAATAAAGATTTTCTTTAGATGATGGACACTTTATCTCGTTTGTCGACGGTGTCGGAAGAGCTGAATATTTGGCTCAAGGCAACGGTGGCGAGAACTCAACTCCGCCCTTGCTGCAATTCTTCCGCAACTGTCACTCGCCCAGGGCGAGTGCCTAAAGGGGTCTTCAAATGAGCAATGAGTTCAAAGGCAAAAAGCTTCTCGTCGTCGGTGGCACCAGTGGTATGGGCTTGGAAACTGCTCGCCTGGTCCTTCAGCAAGGTGGAAGCGTAGTCATCGTAGGCAGCCGCCAGGAGAAAACTGAGGAGGCTCGCAAAGAGCTGTCCGCAATCGGGCAAGTTACTGCCCTGACCGCTGACCTGACTACCGATGCAGGCCTGGCCGGACTGGTTGAGACCATTGCCAAGCAGCACGCAGATATTGATCTGCTGGTAAACGCTGCCGGCGTCTTCTTCCCCAAACCGTTCCTGGAGCATCAGGACGCAGACTACGACCAGTACATGCAGTTGAACAAAGCGACCTTCTTCATCACTCAGAAGGTTGCTGCCAATCTGGTTGAGGCTGGCCGTGCCGGCGTCATCGTAAACATCGGCTCCATGTGGGCAAAGCAGGCAATTGCCGCCACTCCGTCCTCTGCGTACTCCATGGCGAAGGCCGCGCTGCATTCGCTGACTCAGCACCTGGCGATGGAGCTGGCATCGAAGAATATTCGCGTGAACGCGGTCTCTCCAGCCGTAGTGCAGACCCCGATCTATGAAGGCTTCATTCCCAAAGCAGAGGTCCATAGCGCCCTGCAGGGTTTCAACAGCTTCCACCCAATCGGGCGTGTGGGCACGCCGGTAGATGTCGCCGAGGTCGTTGCCTTCCTGCTTTCGGAGAAAGCTAGCTGGGTCACTGGTGCCATTTGGGACGTGGACGGCGGCGTGATGGCGGGCCGTAACTGAGTTTCGCGCCAACCTCAGCCTGAACACGGGGGTGTACTTCTCGCCCCCATCGTGGGTGCGCGCCATCCACTCCCCCTAACATGGGACCAAGATGATGATGAATGACTGGAATGCCTATCGCGAAGCGCTGCTGGGCAGAGTTGGTGACCTTGCCAAGCAAAGTCCTGACGTAGTCCGCGGTCTCACCACAATCGATGGTGCAGCTGCGAAGACTGGGCATCTCGAGCCTAAAATTCACGAGCTGATCGCGCTAGCAGTCGCCGTAACCACCCGCTGCGATGGATGCATATCCGTCCATACGAAGAAGGCGGTTGAGCACGGCGCAACACTGCCGGAAATTACCGAGGCTCTGGGAGTGGCGATCGCTCTCAACGCGGGCGCGGCTCTGACGTATTCGGCCCGAGTGATTGAAGCTCACGCTCAACTCGCTACTTCGTAATCCAAGATTGAAGGCCGACTCACCCCCTGCCTTTCTTCGTTTTCTCCAACGGAATCAATCATGCTTATCAACGCTGACTTCTCCCGCAAAGTCATAGTCGTGCCCCAGGACTACCAGTGGGTAGCCTCACCGCAGCCTGGTGTAGAGCGTGTAATGCTGGATCGGTTAGGTGGTGAGCGCGCTCGCGCGACTAGCATCGTGCGATACGCATCTGAGTCCTACTTTCCCCAGCATGCACACCCCGGCGGAGAGGAAATTTTTGTTGTGTCCGGAACGTTCTCCGAAGGTGATGAGGATTGCCCGGTAGGCTACTACCTGCGCAATCCGCCAGGTTCCGTCCACCAACCCTTCAGTCGCAATGGTGCCGTCATCTTCGTCAAGCTTTGGCAGATGGAGGCAGGTCAACAAACTCGGGTCCGCATTAATACTCGCGATCCAGCGACATGGGTGAAGCAAGCCGGCCGGGAGATTTGCCCACTCCACAGAAGCATAGTCGAGCAGGTGTGCTTGCAGCGATTGGCCTCAGTAGAACCATTGTTTTCTGAGTCAGTAGATGGGGCCGAGATTCTGGTACTCACCGGTTGCCTCACCGAGAGAAATAGCACCTACGAGCGCGGCAGTTGGATACGCTTGCCGAAAGGTTACTACCCCGAGTTCAAGGCCGGTACTGCAGGGGCCGAGATCTATCTTAGAACTGGTCGCCCTGCGGGCCTGGATGAAACAGCATGACCCAGAAAACCGCACGTATAGCGATTGTTGGCGGGGGCTTGAGTGGGTTGTACGCCGCATATGCACTGGAAGAGCAAGGCATCGACGATTATGTGCTGCTCGAGGCATGTTCTGTTCTGGGGGGGCGAATCGTTTCCATACCGGCGGCCAAAACCAAGATATCGGAGCCGCCCAGCTCCAATTCCGCTATGGACATATTTGATCTTGGACCATCGTGGTTCTGGCCAGACCTTCAGCCTCAGTTGCATCGATTGGTCCAGGGGTTGCGACTTCCTTACTACCAGCAATACGAAAGCGGCAGCATGCTGTTTGAGCAGTATGCGGCTAAGCCATCCACTGTAATGTCCGGCTACGAATCCTCGCCTGCGTCGATGAGGCTGGAGGGAGGGATGGCAACCTTGATCACGGCTCTACAGAGCCATGTCAGCGCACACAGATTGCGCAGTGGCCATACGGTTAAACGCTTGAGTTTTGAGGGTGATCGGGTTGTCGTGACCTGCCAGGCCTGCTCAGGACAAACCACCATCTGGAACGTTGAGCATGTACTCCTTGCTCTGCCGCCTCGGCTAGCTATTTCCAGCATTACGTTCACTCCTGAGTTGCCGGAAGATATCTGTGACTCATGGCGAGCGACCAGCACCTGGATGGCTCCTCATGCCAAATACGTTGCCGTCTACGACAAACCTTTCTGGCGTGAACAGGGGTTATCAGGACAGGCGCGTAGTCGTGTCGGCCCAATGGGTGAGATCCATGACGCCTCAATACCTGATGGTAAGGGGGCGCTGTTTGGCTTCTTGGGAGTTCCAGCATCCACTCGAAGAAACCTCCCAGAAAGCCAATTGAGGGCCCGGTGTAGAGCGCAGCTCGGCCGTATGTTCGGCGAGGCGGCAATCAAGCCGCAGGAAGAGTTCTACAAGGACTGGGCACTAGAGGCCTACACAGCTACGGCGTTAGATATTAGCGGGCCCGCCCTGCATGCAGATGCACCAATAGCAGTGCTGAAGTCGGGTCTCTGGGCCAACAAAATTACCGGTATCGCCAGTGAGTGGTCCCGACAATTCCCTGGATACCTCGCAGGTGCTATCGAGGCGGCCGCTTTCGGAGTTAAGGCATTCCAGAAGCAAAGGGGACTGCACGTCTAGTCATATAACGCCGATACGGCTCACAACGACTGCTATGCCGCTGATCTGGTCGAAAGCAGAGCAATCCCTGCGTACGTCTGAGTGCTGCTAATGCAAATTACTATCATATTGTCAGAGTAGCGTTATTAGGTGGCATCGTAGCTGAATTTACATAATTACTAAGCCGATAAAATGGCGGCGTGTAGTAGTTCCTTCAGCAAATAGCGGGAGATATCGTGAGCCATTCCACCCCACAAACCCATATTTCCACCCAGCCCGGCACGTTGGCGAATCAAGCAGCTCATCTGAGCGGCGGAAAGCGCGCCACCCGTCTGGCCTTCTTCATCGCCGGTTTTGGCCTGTCCTGCTGGGCGCCACTTGTCCCCTTTGCACAGCAGCGTATGAATGCTGACTCGGCGATGCTGGGAACAATCCTGCTTTGCCTAGGCCTTGGCGCTGTGATCGGTATGCCGCTGGCCGGCATGCTGTCCGGCAGGATCGGAACCAAGCCGGTTATCACTGCAGGGGCTATCGGCCTGGCCATTGCGCTGCCGCTGCTTGCGATCCTCTCCACTCCCATCGCGCTTGGGCTTTGCCTTCTGCTGTTTGGTGCCTCCCTGGGTGCCATCGATGTGGCAGCCAACATCCATGGTATTGAGGTTCAGGACGTTGCTAAGGCGCCGCTCATGTCCGGTTTCCATGGCATGTACAGCATCGGAGGGCTTGTCGGCGCAGGGGGAATGGCGCTGATCATTGCGTCGGGTCTGAATGTGGCGGCTTCAGCGCTTGTGGCCACAGCGGTCATCATCGCCTGTATCGCCACAGCATTTTCGGGCTTCTTCACCACTCGGTCGGCCAATAACCATGCAATGTTCGTCATCCCTAAAGGCAAGGTTCTGCTGATTGGATTGCTGACTCTGCTGATCTTCCTGGGCGAGGGCGCGATGCTCGACTGGTCTGCTCTGCTGCTGACGAAGGAAAAGCAGGTTGATGTTGCTCTGTCCGGTTCGGCATACGCGGTGTTTGCGTTCGCCATGACCATTAGCCGACTGATCGGTGATCGGGTAGTGGCGCGCATTGGCGACCGCCTGATGTTACTCGGTGGCTTTTTGCTGACCGGCTCGGGAATTGCGTTGGTAGCCTATTTCGATTCGCTTCCGATCATTCTGGCTAGCATCGCCCTGGCAGGTCTGGCGGCAGGCAACGTGGTACCAGTCCTGTTCACCATCGCTGGGCAGCAACGCAGCATGCCAGCCTCCCAAGCCATCGCGGCCACCAGCATCCTCGGCTACATGGGCGTGCTACTTGGCCCAGCTTTGGTGGGTTATGTAGCGCACTTCATTGGCCTGATTCTGGCGTTCTTCACTCTGGCAGTACTGATGGTGCTTGCGATGTCTGTAGTTTCGGCCGTGCCTTTCCAGCGCTCCAGCGAACAGCAATAAGAGACTCACGATGCCGACATCTACTCGACCTCAGCCAGTGACAGCTACTTTTGATCATGCTGATCCGGACGAAGCTAAAGCTCAGGTCGTCGGCATTACTGAGAACTGGCAGCCCGGTGGGCTCGACCTGCACTGCCACACTCGCCATCAACTGATGTATTCGATCAAAGGGGTAATGCACGTCGTTACCCCCTCAGGCCGATGGGTGCTTCCACCATCCAGAGCAATCTGGATCTCTGGAGGCGTTCAACACACCTTTATGGCTAAGCGTCCTGTCGACCTGCACGCACTCTACATTGACCCCGCTTTGGATGATTTACCTAAGTGGGAGGGCTGTGTCGTGGTGAATGTAACGCCCTTGGTAAGAGAGCTCGTTGCCAGCACCGTTTCGCTTCCTTGGGACTATCCAGCGGACTCTCCTGCCGGCAGGCTCACCAGAGTGCTCCTGGAGCAACTGGTCGATCTGCAACAGGCGCCGGTCAACCTACCGGAGCCCGAAGATCCGAGGGCAAGGCGAGCAGTCGCCATGCTTCGGGCGGACCCTACAACCAGGTACTCGTTGCAGGAGCTTGCTTCAGCATCGGCAGCCAGTGCTCGTACGCTCGAACGTATCTTCCACGCCGATACGGGAATGTCGTTCAGTGAATGGCGTCATCGCTTGCGCCTACTGATGGCGCTTGAACTGCTAGCCGATGATGTTTCCGTCAACAGCGTGGCCAACGCAGTTGGTTACAGCAATCCATCGAGCTTCATCGCTGCGTTCCGCTCTCTCTTCGGAATGACGCCAGGGAACTACTTCCGATAAGCCAGATGATGAGTCCCATTCTCAGAATGACGGATCGTCGTTATTTATTGGCGCTCTTGCAGCACCAGGCCTAACTCTCACTAGGGATAATTGCTGGATCATTAGTGGGAAGCTTCGGCCAGGTTAAAGAAATGCGTCGTATTGCGATTTGTGGAGGTGTGTTCGCGGCTATCTGTTTCGAGCCGGTAGTGGCAGGACAGGCTCTAGCAACAAGCCAAGAGCAAGCAGCAACAGAAGCGCTAGAGCTGGAGGCTCTGACGATATCTGATGAGGCTTCAGCCTCTGTCGAAACGGAAGGCTCCGGTTCCTACACCACCGGCAAAACTAGCGCGGCCACAAAGCTTCCACTGTCGCTGAGAGAGACTCCTCAATCCGTCACCGTGATGACCCGTCAGCACATGGATGACCAGAAACTCCGCACAGTGAAAGACGTTCTGGAGAACACAACGGGGATGTCAGCGAACACTCTGGATTACCGCTCGACCTATTACGCACGTGGGTTCTCGGTCGACAGCTATCAGTTCGACGGCATTCCAACGACCTTCGTGAATGGCGCCAATTACCTGGACACCGCGTTCTATGATCGAGTGGAGATTGTTCGTGGCAGCACGGGCCTACTCACTGGTGCGGGGAACCCTTCTGCGTCGATCAACATGGTTCGCAAGCGTCCCACCTATGACTTCCAAGGGGAGGTATCCGTAGATGCTGGCTCTTGGGACAACTACCGCAGCACCGTAGACCTCTCGACACCTCTGACCGAAGACGGTCGCATACGAGCCCGCGTCGTTGGCGTTCGTCAGGACTCTCATTCCTACGTCGACGGCTTCACTGAGGACAAGAACGCCTTCTACGGGATTGTCGAAGCGGATCTCACCGACGACACCACGCTTGGAGTTGGCTACGACTACCAGGAGATCATGCCTCGTGGAATGCTCTGGGGTGGCCTGCCAATGTTCTATAGCGACGGAAGTCGCACCGACTGGTCTCGCTCAAAGAGCCTCGCTGCCGACTGGAGCAAGTGGGACAACACATTGAGCACCGCCTTCACCAGCCTTGAGCATCGCTTCGACAATGGCTGGAGTCTCCGTGGAGTGTTCAACCAGGGCCGTACACACAGTGAAAGCGAGCTGTTCGGGCCCGAGGGTTATCCCGACAAAGCGACCGGCATACAGCAAGTAAACGCATTGGCTAGCCGCTCCAAGGCACGTCAGAACAGCGTCGACGTCATGGCTTCGGGTCCATTTGCACTGTTTGGGCGTGATCACGAACTGGTCGTCGGCGCCATGGAGTCTCGCCGCGTTTCGGATGAGAAGAGCACTAGCCATCTGATTCGTAAGACGACGCTTGCCCCGATCGACGATGTGTACAACTACAACGGCAACTACCCGAAACCAGATTTCGATGCTGCCGGGTATGACAGCCTGACCAACAGCACGATCAAGCAAAGCGGAGTATACGTGGCCAGCCGCTTCAGTCTGGCCGCCCCCCTGACGATGATTGTTGGTGGTCGACTCAACGACTACAGCTACGAGAGCGACACCTCGGTCGTTTCCATCAAGAAGAATGACAAATTCATCCCCTACATCGGTCTGGTATACGACCTCGATAAGGTCTACTCGGTTTATGCCAGCCACACGGGGATTTTCAATCCGCAGACCCAGCGGGATCTCAATGGTGACGTTCTCCAACCTACCGAAGGAACCACCAACGAGGTAGGGATCAAGGCGGCGTACTTCGGCGGAAAGCTCAACTCTTCGCTGGCGTTCTTCGAAACCAAGCAGGACAACGTCGCGCAGCAGGATCCTGATCATCGGACGCCAGAGGGTGGAACCGCTTATGTAGCCGCAAGCGGTACCAAAAGTCGTGGTTTCGATCTCGATCTGCAGGGGGAAATCACCCCCAGCTGGAACATGTTCGCCGGCATCTCTCACTTCACTGCAACCGACGGAGAAGGGGCACGCCTGAGCACCGCGATTCCCAGAACCACAGCGAAGCTCTTCACCACCTACCAGCTTTCCGGTGCGCTCTCTCGCCTAACTGTTGGCGGCGGTGTGAACTGGCAAAGCCAGTTCTATCAGGAGGGCAGCAGCCCCCTGGGCAGGGTCAAGATGGATCAGGAATCGTATGCCCTGGCGTCGTTGATGGCGCGCTACGACCTGACTGAGCAAACGACCTTGTCGATGAACGTGAACAACCTTTTCGACAAGGAGTACTACCAGATGGTCGGCTTCTACAGCCAGGCCGTGTACGGAGCTCCGCGCAACCTGCTGTTCTCGCTGAGCTACAAGCTGTGACCCTGGCAGGGTCTTGCTAAACATCCTGACAGAGGCATTGAGATGATCCGCAAAGGTGGCGTTAAAGCATTCGCCAAGATCGCTGTACTGCTTGGAGCACACTATGTAGCTGCCGCCCATGCGGTTGAAATCACGCACAAGCAAGGCAGCCTTGATGTGCCGTTCGATCCGAAACCCACTTTGGTGTTTGATCCCGGTGCCCTGGACACGCTCGATACGCTTGGTGTGGATGTGCAGGGTGTTGGTGAGGACAACTGGAGTGGCAGCCTGGAGAAGTACCGCAGCGACGCTTACCTCAAGGTGGGAACCCTGTTCGAACCGAACTATGAAGTCGTTTACGGCGCCAAGCCCCAACTGGTCATTGTCGCGGATCGTTCAGCACCCAAGTTCAGGCAGCTTTCGGGAATAGCTCCGACGATCGACCTCACTGTCGACACGCGCAATCTCGTCAGCCAGGTGGAAGACAACACCAGGTTGCTGGCGAAGCTCTATCAAAAGGAGCCGATGGCTGAGGCGAAGATCAAGGCGCTCAACCTCTCGATTGCCAAGCTTCATGAGCTCGCGACTAACAAAGGCACGGGACTGATAGTACTCACTAGCGGGGGCAAGCTCAGCGCGTACGGCCCAGGTTCACGCTTCGGCGTACTCCACGATTCATTCGGCGTTCAACCCGCTGCAACGGATCTGAAGATCTCGATGCATGGTCAAGTCATTTCCTACGAGTACATCGCCAAGGTTGATCCGGATTGGTTGTTTGTCATCGATCGTGATGCAGCTATTGGCACTGCTGGAGTAGCGGCACAGCAGCTACTCGACAACCCAATCGTTAGCCGCTCGAAGGCCTGGAAGTCGGGCCATGTCGTCTACCTGGATAACAACGACTGGTACATGGTGGGCGTTTCAGGGATTGGAGCGCTTCAGCGCACTGTAGACACCCTGAGTGTCGTGCTGGGAAGCAAGTGACTTAGTCGCCCGAAAAGCCGGTTCCCTTCTTCACCTCCGAACGTTCCGTCATGGACGCGTTCTCCAGCTCGTGTGTCGCGTTCATGTTCTCCAAGCTTTTGATAACCACCGTTCTGCTCTTGCTCTGCTTGGTGAGCATCAGCTTGGGGGCGGACAGCTTTTCACTTCTCGACCTGTTCCACAGCCAAGAAACCGGTCACGTAACTCAACTGCTTCTCGACAGCCGATTACCACGAACACTTGCGGTTCTGCTTTCGGGGGTATCCCTCTCGGTCGCCGGGCTGATCATGCAGATGCTGGTCCGCAATCGGTTCGCAGAGCCCTCGACGACAGGCACCATGGAGTCGGCAATGCTGGGCATGCTGATAGTGGTGGCAGTGGCGCCGGCAGCGTCTCCATTTGTGAAGATGGCTTTTGCCTGCCTGGTCGCGTTGGCTGGTAGTGCGGTGTTCATCCTGCTGCTAACGCGAATCCCGCTGCGCACCACGTTTCTTGTCCCACTGATCGGCTTGATTCTCGGCGGAATCATTCACTCGATCTCTATCTTCCTCGCCTACCGCTACGGTCTAGTTCAGTCGCTCTACGCATGGTCCATAGGGGACTTCTCCGGCGTACTGCGAGGTCGCTATGAGCTGCTCTGGCTAGGTCTGGCTCTGACGGCCATCGCATACCTGTTGGCGAACCAGTACACCGTCGCAGGCATGGGGCGTGAGTTCGCATCGAACCTAGGACTGAACTACGGTCGCCTTGCCTTCCTGGGGTTGCTCACCGTCTCAGCAGTGTCTGCAGTGGTCATGGTCACTGCCGGGAACATTCCCTTCCTTGGCCTCATCGTGCCAAACATCGTCCACCTGGTGATGGGGGACAACATCAAGCGCACCATGCCCTGGGTGGCGATGGTCGGAGGGTCGTTCGCGCTTTTCAGCGACGTGATGGGCAGACTGATCATCTTCCCCTTCGAGGTTCCCATCGGCACGGTGATGGGTGTCCTCGGCAGCGTGATCCTACTGGCGCTTTTGCACTTGCGAGGTCATCGCCTTGGCTAGTACCAGGTGGAGGTTGGCCCTGCTGGCGGGCATGGCGCTGCTCGCGATTGTCGGATTCATGGTGATCGGTGTTCATGGTAACTGGGACTTCGCGCTGCAGTTTCGCAGTGGAAAGCTCGCGGTGATGCTGGTTGTCGCCTACTGCGTTGCCTTGTCGTCTGTGCTGTTTCAGACGATTACACACAACCGAATTTTGACGCCGACAGTGATGGGCTTCGATTCACTGTTCATGCTGATTCAGGCGATCGCGATCTACGCCTTCTACGGTGCAGGTGGCCTCAACCCGACGCTGACATTTATCGCTAACGTCGTGATCATGACCGGCTGCGCCTGCCTGCTGTTCCGATGGGTGTCGGCACGCGACGCCCGCAGTATTCACCTTCTGCTGCTGGTGGGCATTGTCTGCAGCATGTTGTTCCGCAGCTTAGCCAGTTTCGTCATCCGCCTGATCGACCCGAACGAGTTCCTCGTCCTTCAAGACCGCCTCTTTGCTAACTTCAACACGATCGACGTGGCGTTGTTACCCATTGCGGTGGCAGTCATAGCGGCTGCCTCAATGCTGTTTTGGAGGATGCGGCGAGATTACGACGTGATGGCGCTGGGGCGCGACGCGGCGATCAATCTCGGGGTGAACTACACGCGCACTCTCACGTTGACGCTTATCGGCATATCCATCTTGGTGTCGGCATCCACAGCTCTGGTTGGCCCCATCGCCTTCTTCGGCTTGCTGGTCAGCAACATGGCCTACCAGACCATCCGAACTCACCAGCACACACACATCGTGCTGGCAGCCGTTCTCTACGCCGTTCTTTTTCTAGTCGGAGGGCAGATCGTGCTTGAGCACCTGCTTTCACTGAACGCCACTATCAGCGTGATCGTGGAGTTTCTGGGTGGCCTGTTGTTCCTATTTCTGGTGTTAAGGCGAGGTGCGCGGTGATCGAGGCACGGGGGATTAGTAAGCGCTACGGCAAGTCGATTGTGGTCGATAACGTTGAAGTGCAGATTCCATTGGGCGGCATAACAGCTCTGATCGGTCCCAACGGCGCCGGGAAGTCGACCTTGCTATCCATGATGAGCCGGCTGCTGAAGCCCTCAGATGGGCAGGCTTTGATTGATGGTACCGACGTGATGCAAGCCAACGGCCGCGACCTTGCGCGTCGTATGGCCATCCTGCGGCAGGACAACCATCTGCCGTTGAGACTGACCGTCAGAGAGTTGGTCGCGTTTGGGCGGCATCCCCACACCGGTGGCCGGCCCACAGTTCAGGACCAAGAGCATATCGAACGAGCTATCTCCTACCTCAACCTCACAGCGTTGGCTGACCGCCACCTAGATGAGATGTCAGGAGGTGAACGCCAACGAGCCTTCGTCGCAATGGTGCTGTGCCAGGACACTCACTACGTGCTTCTGGACGAGCCGCTCAATAGCCTCGACATGAAGCAGGCCGTGGGCATGATGCAGGTGCTTCGACGTGCAGCGGATGAGCTCAAAAAGACGATGCTTTTGGTGTTGCACGATATCAATTTCGCCTCCTGCTACGCAGATCACATCATCGCTATGCAGCAGGGCCGAGTGGTGTTCCAGGGGCCTCCATCAGAGCTGATGCAGCCGGAGACCTTGGCTTCAATCTACGAGATATCGATGGATGTACATCAGCTTGGGCGAGATCGCATCTGCGTGTATTACCGGGGTGAGTAGTGAGCTGATCTGCCTTGGCTGGCCTACAGAGCTGAACGGCAGCTTTTGGCCGACAGCAGCCGTTCAATTTTGAAAGCCGCAGGCTCGCGTTGGGCCGACTGGAAGGACATAAACGGTGGTTGGTTCGATGGCTATTTTCTAACGCTGTCACCAAAAAAATCGTCCGTTGCCACCAGCCCAAATCGGTCATCGACGCGTTCTTGATCTTCATCGAACAGGCAAGCCGTGCGTCGTTCTTGCTTCAAATAGGCGATGGCTTGGAAGAAGCAGCTCTCGCACAGATGGAATTCGTAACGTTCCCCGTCATGTTTCGCCCCGTAACCCCAGTGCGCAAGCAACGATGCAAATTGCAGCGCGCCCTCCTTCACCTTGGTCGATTGACGGCATACGTCGCATAACACGTCGGTGACGGTTTCCATCTCAATTCGGCTTTTTATCTTCATCAGGCCGCTCTCCGGATCAATGTCATACGTGTCATGCTTAAGAAGGGGCGCGATCACGCTGGCACCAAACGTTATCGCACTCTGGAAAACCGTTTCACATTTCGCCGCGCGGACGGTTTTTTCAGCTTCGTCGAAGTCTGCCTGGCCTCCTGTGCCTGTGCGTCATTTCGCGCTTGCTGCGCCACTGCTGCTAAATGGGTACGGTTCAATTCTGCCTGTACTGAACTTAATGAACGCTGCAACTCTTCGATACGCCCGTTTTTCTCGTTGAGCTGCTGTGTTCGGTCTTTGATCTCCTGGCGCAGCCGATCGACCTCTTGGTACGCCCTCTCTTCAACGCCGCGAGTATAGGCATCTTGCGCGAAGCGAGCCTGTTCAGCGCTCTCCCTCAGCGCCTGCAGCTGCTGCGACCCAGCAAGGATGGCCCGGCGGCTTTCATCGCGCTCCTTGCTGAGGTCACCACAACGCCCCTGAAGGTCATTAATTTGCGATTGGCGCTGCAGTAGCAGCTGTTCTAGATCGGCCACTCGCGTTTCGGCGAGCTGTTGCGCTGCCACCGCGGTCGCGGTGTGTTGTCGATGCTGAGCACATTGCTGCCGGGCGCTCGCCTCTGTCTCTGCCACCCGCGCTCGCTCCTCAACGAGTACTTGTCGCTGCTGCTTTAATTCGGCTTCCGCGAGTCCGCGTGCCGCGTTCGTCGCAAGCTCCCAGACTGCGACAAACGCCTGCGAGATTTCTGCCGGAAGCTCGGGCAAGCGTCTTTGCCCCTGGAGCCGTAGGGAGAGCCCTTCCCACCACTTATCAAGTAGCCCGCCCACCCTCGCCGGGCTGCCTCGCCCCAATTCTAAGCGCACACGTTCCACTGTGGGCCGTTCTCCCCGCGCCAACACCGCATCGGCAGCAGCAAACACCTCGCCTTCCGGTACTCCGACAGCCATCACTAGCACCCTTGTAAATTAGGTCTGATAATCGAATGTTATCCGCCCTAAAAAAACCGAATCATTAGAGAACATACGTTGAACGTAATGAATAATACATTGTATGACAATTACAATGGCGATCATTCTTTGTCCATTGATCGCCTCGGTGTTGAATCTCGCGCAGCTGCCTCTGCCTTCCTCGCTGCCGGTATAGCCCCGAATACAGTGCGCAGCTACCAAAGTGCTCTCGCCTACTGGGCAATCTGGCTGCAAGGGCGGTACGGCCGCGCAATAAATGCTGGGCCGCTCACTGAAGTGGTAGTGGTGCAATTCATCCTTGATCACCTCGCGCGCCCCGAAGCCGGGGCATGGCTGCACATGCTGCCCCAGACGCTGGACATAGCTTTAATAAATGCAGGCGTGAAAGCGAAGGCCGGTGCCCTAAGCTACAACACGGTGCGCCACCGCCTGGCGGTGCTTGGAAAGTGGCATGGCCTCAAGAACTGGCAAAGCCCGACTGAGTCGGTCGCTGTGAAGACTTTGTTGCGTGAAGCGCGGAAAGCTCAGGCCCGCGAGGGCGTAACTGTGCGCAAAAAGACTGCGGCGGTCCGCGAACCGCTCGAGGCCATGCTCGCCACTTGTACCGACGGTGTACGTGGTCTACGAGACCGGGCCCTTCTTCTTCTCGCTTGGAGTGGCGGCCGTCGCCGTTCAGAAGTGGTTGGGCTACAGGTCGGTGATGTGCGGCAGCTGAACGAGGACACTTGGCTGTATACCCTCGGCGTAACTAAAACGGAAACGAACGGTGTACGCCGGGAGAAACCGCTGTGTGGGCCTGCCGCTAGAGCGCTTAGCGCCTGGCTGGCAACAGCCCCGGCCACCACTGGGCCGTTATTTCGGAGGGTGTATCGAGGTGGTCGAGTTGGGGTAGCAGGTCTTTCAGCCGATCAAGTAGCGCGTATTGTTCAACGCCGTGCTGAAATGGCTGGTCTAGACGGAGACTGGGCAGCTCACAGCTTAAGATCGGGATTCATAAGTGAGGCCGGACGCCGAAACGTCCCTTTAGTGGAAATCATGGCATTTACTGAACATCGCACTGTGGCGACGGCACTGCAGTATTATCAGTCCGGCGCGTTGATTAAAAGTACCGCTACACTGCTGCTCGAAAATTTAGATATATAAAGCATTCATCGCGACAATATTCCGCGCTCAACAAGCCAGGCTAGAGTACTATCGAACAATACTGGCTTCTTGATACAATGCCATTTTCGCGGTAATCCTTGTTTATCGTTGCAATTAGTTATTACCTTCTTTAAGAATGGAGTTAAGAATTCGATAGCGGCTTTTGATTTGGCAATTTTCAAAAAGGGCAACAACGTTAAATACGCTTCCAAGTGGTTATTAGCTGGAAACAAAAACTTAACTAATTTGTCATGCGTCAAATTATAAAATGCACTTTTTTCTCTAAAGAAAAAAATAAGCCATTCGACTTCTGCTTTGCTAAAAAGCCCTACTAGATAGCCTAGCACCAATAAGGCTCCCATTCGCAGCCTAGGTGAACTCATCACCCAGCCCAAATCCTCTAACTGGTTGAGCGTGTAATAGTCAGCCAATCCTCTTGAGTAACGAGGCGAAAATAAGTTATCTGCCAACCCTCCAGGAAATCGAGGAGAAGGCATTCTGAGAATTCTTTTTAATATTATCTCAATGCAATTAATTATTTCACAGTGAGAATTAGTAGAGCTATTGTAATAGATGATTGTATACAATTTGCTCAGCCAAATCTGTACTCGATATGCCAGTCGGTTTCGGATGGCAGTTTCGAGCATGTTGGATTTATTCGCATCTGGTTCCAAAGGGATTTGGTCCGCATAGGCGCTAAATGCTTTAGTGTATTGAAAGTCGGAGGTCGTTAGAAGTAGTGATCTATGAAACCGGCATATCGGAGCATGGACATAACACCAGTTTTTTCGCCAGGCCGGAAGGCCATAGTTCTTCACGTCATTTTCCATGCATTCAGGGCAATATGCAGTACAACTATAGGGGGCAAGAACTGGTTCTCCGTGAGAACCAAATACGCCACTTAGAACACGCTTCGGCATGTTGTAATATTCAACAAGCTTTAATGCAAGAGCGTTTTCTGTATTAAAATCAAAGTTTACGTCCGGTAGATGACTAGTCTCCGCCGTCTCGCTCTTCGGCATTGTAATTGATATCTCATTCAGATCAGCAATTACTAAAGGAGCGCATTCAGAATTGTAAGCACAGCGGCAGAGCCATGACGAAATAGTTTCATCGTATACAGGACGTGGTGCTGCCCAGTTCTTACGCATTATTGATACCCGTAACGAGTTTCGTAGCCGAGCTCAATAAGGCTAGGTGTGATTTTTTCCTCCTTAGTAAGAACAGCTTGTATCGCGGCCCATTTAATGCCTTTCACAACAAAATCCATAACTCCTTCAGAGCGACCTAATAATGCCCGTGCTATGTCATCCCGATAAAGGTTGGAATCTTGCTTCAGCGGGAGTGCATTCTCCCAAGACGCTAAAAAATTCCTAAATTCATCATCAAGCTTCCATTTTTTTAATTCAAATATCTCGTAACGCCGCGAAAGTTGCTGATCAACACTAAGGGCGTTTTTTGCGATGGAAGTACCTAGAGCTATGATAGAAAGAAAGTAGGGCGCACCCGAAAGGGCCTTTATGAAGCTCAAATTTTTCTCTTGCTCAAGCCTCGTTGCGGTAAGTGATGTATGAAATTCATCGATAATCAAAGCTTTAATGTTATTGTTACGAACATATTTAACTAGATCCGCCGGAATCATATTCCGGGGAGAAGAGCGTCCTGGATGCATAGGCACGCCTAGT
The DNA here is from genome assembly GCF_014647635.1 of Pseudomonas matsuisoli. Lineage (GTDB taxonomy): Bacteria > Pseudomonadota > Gammaproteobacteria > Pseudomonadales > Pseudomonadaceae > Pseudomonas_P > Pseudomonas_P matsuisoli. The sequence goes on along the minus strand of NZ_BMPO01000002.1, from coordinate 401,236 downwards.
ACTGATAATACAAGCTCATTAAATTTTAGCATTCCAGGATTGTTAGCAAGGGACATAAACTTTACCTTTGCTAACATTTCCATTTCACTTTGCAGGTGAGCTAATAATGCAGTTTTTCCAAACCCGCCCTCGCCACACACTAAGACGCACGGAGCAGGCTCCACGTCTTTAAGATGAAGAATATTTTGAATGGTTTTGATGATAACTTGGTGCCTTGGACATGTTATCCAGATGTCGCGGTTTATTATTTCGATTCGCTCCTCATCAGAGGCTGAAACGTATCTTTCTCTTCTAGACTTAATCGCGACTTCACTAGGCATTTTCTACTCCTTCACCGGATAAATAGTCGGAGTGAAAGTATTTTCATCTTTAATAGACTCAGTTTCTGAATCGTTAACTTCAGTTAAGGGAGGAATATGGGAGTTCGCGAGTTCGTAAGTTTTTTTTTCGAACTTATTCTTTCTTTTTTTCCGCATTAGCCTTTCAGCGTCTGCCCTTATCTTTGAGCTGTCTTCTTTCGACAACCAAGCTGGCTCATTATAATTTCGGTGTAGAAGGTTTAATTCAGCAAGACTCATATCGGGCCTAGTTAGTCCGTAATCGGCCTCGATATATTCGCCGTTAATATACACCCAAACCTTCTTCATGCTAAACGGATCGTATTTTACGATCACGTCTTTTTTCCCAACATGTAAAGCAAGCGCAGGAGAAGAATAGAAATTCCTTTTCAACTGAACACCTTTCGGTGTTATATTTCGTCTCTCTTCTGGCATGAAATCTAGTTTGAACCTAAAAGGGTCCGCAATGATCGGCGGAAAATAAATGTTACCCCGATCATTCTTGAATGAACTAAACCACACATTTGCGGGTGATCTTCCATCTAAACCCTTATGAGGAGTATTATGATAAGATTCTATTTCTAATGCTAACCATGCCAAGAGTCTTTCAAATGTCACACTCGCTTTGATGTTTTCTTTCCCTCTCTGCTGCACATTGGACATAGTTGTTCCAGGTAAGGAATGCACTCTCCTCATCAAAGTTCCGATTAGGCGCTCCACTATCCCACCCCAATGTTTTTTTCCTTTTGGCCTCCATTCGACTGCAATATCATTAAACGCACAAGCCCTGACAAATTTTGGGCTTCGAAATTCTGCAGCATTATCGAGAAATATTGTTTTTGGTTTTCCGTAAAATGGATATTTAGCAGAATTAGCCCCAATCGAATTTAGAAAGTTCGTTTTTGTAAAGCAAGCCATGGACAGCGTAGCTGCGACTGAGACAGCGGAAGGCGAATGTAAAGCCAGATAAAAGCCTAAAATTACACGTGTGTATACGTCTACAGCGACGGTTAGCCATGGCCTAACAGGCCGGGATTCGACACCATCTACCGATAGAAATATGTCCACTTCTGTATGGTCCATCTGCACCCTTTCTAGAGGTCGAGATACCTTATATTCTCCTGGTTTGAGGCCCAACTTATCTTTTGCATATTCAGCACCGTGAGTTGCGGTAAGCTTTTCCAATGGGCTTAATTTCCTTATCCGCCGCTGTATTGTGCTATAACTTGGTGCGATTAGAGATGCCGCACCACATTTATCAACTACATTTTCGTAGACCGATCTTGCAGTTGCGCCTTTTCCTTTATAGTATTTTTTTATGCAATCATTAATTATGTCGGAAACTTTATCATCCAATAGCGTTTGCCCTGCCTGCCTGCCCCGCTTGTGTGGAATAAGCTGAAGAACACCGTTCTCTTTAATGAAATTATTTAGCATCTTATAAATTGTTACTTTTGATAGATTCAAAGTAACGGCGGCTTCGGCGATGGTTATTTCATTGTCACTGCATTTTGTAAGTATTTTATATCTTTCCTGAGCCATCTCAGCGCTTTCAGGCGATATATTTTCGAGGTTTGGTGATGTTGGAAAATCGACTTGTCGTGAACGCTCAACGACTGGGGACTCTTGAATGACTTCAATCTCATCCAATGGAACAACATGGAACTCTCTATTTTTCTTTAACTGGATTTTGAGCTTACCCTCAGGCAAAAATTCTATAATGAAAGCCATGTTGCCAAGGGCGATTATGGGCATGCCTTCTACAAGCGTAATGTCCATGCTCACCTCGCTGTTTGGATTTGTTGTATCTCGATGTTCACGATTACAAAAATCACTATAGACGAGAAAAAACACAGTTCGCAGATTTTTTTATACCTTACAGTGACCTTAATTGAAGCAACTATCTATTAATCAGATACTTACGCGCTTTATATTATTTACTGACGCCCCACATGAGCATCGATCCTATGGGACGAACTACTTGAGCACACAGCTGGCTGATGCGAAACGGATGGCGTCGCGCTCGAACATCGGTAATAACATAGACACCCGGATCGCAGTCCTTAGGAATACGATGTCGAGCACGCACGAACCATCACCAATCGCTATGGGTACCCTGGGTGCGCTTCAGATCCTAATTTGGGGAAGCTCGTACTTTCTGTTGGCCGTTTTGGCGGAGCCTATTTCCGCTGAGACGGGCTGGTCCAGACAGCAGATATACGGTGGGCTTTCTTTAGGGGTTTTCGTTGCGGGGCTGTTGGCGCCGGCATGTGGGCGTTTCATCGCGCGGAACGGTGGCCGTCAGCTCCTGTGCGCAAGCGGCCCCCTGGTCGCTGTCGGGCTGGCGACCTTAGCGGCCTCGCATTCGTTGGTTTCGTACTTCATCGCCTGGTTCATCATTGGCATTGGAATGGCCCTCGGCTTGTTCGAGGTGTTGTTCGCAACGTTAGGCCAGACTTACGGCAGTAACGCAAAGTCTGCGATGACCAAGGTCACACTATGCTCCGGCTTCTGTACGTCAATCATGTGGCCGCTCACGGCATTCTTGCTGGATGCGTATGGATGGCGATGGGTATGCGTCATCTACGCGTTTTTGATGCTTGCCCTGGTGTGGCCGCTCTATCGTTCCGCCCTTCCCCCTTACCGACCCGAACCGCCTCCCGCGCGAAGCGATACGACCGGCAGCCCAAATCCGAGCGCGTCATTCACCCAAATATTCGTCTTGGTGATGCTGCTTTTTAGCTTGTCCGGCGTGCTGATGGCTGCGTTATCGGTCTTGTTGATCACCCTTCTGCAAGGTGTTGGCTACACGCTAGCAGGCGCAGTCGCGGTCGGTGCGCTGATGGGGCCGGCCCAGGTCGGCGTGCGGGTGATTGATTTAGCGTTTCGGAACGCCAATGCCCTCACAAAGACCAAAATATCCGTATCGCTAAGCGCGGTAGGGATGCTGATGACCACCTTAGTGCCTTCCACCGCCGCTATAGGAATGGTGTTGTATGGCGCCGGCAACGGGTTGCGCACGATCGTCCGCGGGACGTTGCCGCTTATGGTTTGGACGCCGAGCGACTATCCCGTGATCATGGGCAGAATTGCCAGGCCCGCACTGATCGCGCAGGCGGTGACGCCGCTTGTAGGCGGATACGTGCTCGAACATGCTGGCACCAAGGCTACGTGGATGTTGCTTTCCAGTCTTACGCTGGTGAATGTCGCGCTCGTGTGGAGATTGTCCGTCGCGATGAGGCAGGCCGGCTGCAACCGCTGATGCCATTTTTCGGGCGTTTGAACCTACAAAGGGCTTGCGGCACTCCGGTCCCCTTCCCATCTCCAATCCTTTCGTTACACTAGCGCGCCCATTTTTGGGGCGCTAACGAGGCGCGTTCATGCACCGTCCTGGTGCCTGGATTTGCCCCGGTTCCGATCCATTCCCTACCGCTGTTCCGACGCCTGACTGATCGAGGTCTTTATGTCGCCCCAATTACTGGCCATGGTGCTGGCGCCGCTGCTTGGCTTATTTATCGTGTGCATCGGCAACGGATTCATTTCCTCGTTGACGACATTGCGGTTGGACGCCGCAGGGGAATCGGCGGCGATCGTGGGTATCGTGTCTTCCTCCTACTTCGTCGGGCTCACGATTGGCGCGATGTTCAACGACCGGCTGATCATCCGGATCGGCCACATTCGGGCCTACAGCGGATTCGCTTCATTGATAGCGGTGACGGTTTTGCTGCAGGGGTTGTACTACGACGCCTGGTGGTGGGCAGCGCTACGCTTGATAAACGGATGGGCAACGGTTGGCGTGTTTCTGGTCGTCGAAAGCTGGATGCTGCTGGCAGGTGACCAAAAGGCTCGCGGTCGCTTGCTTGCGCTCTACATGATGGCCCTGTACGGCTCAGGCATGTTGGGCCAACTGGGGCTTGGAGAAATTGACGCATGGGGCACTGCCTCGCCGTTTATGGCGGCAGGCCTCTTGGCATCGTTGTCGGTGCTGCCCATGACCTTCATCCCACGCATCACGCCTACCGTGGAACGCTCCGAGCCGTTGCTGCCGAAACAGTTGATACATATGTCGCCCAGTGGCGTTATCGGGTGTTTCGGATCGGGGATTGCGATCGCGGCCGTCTACACGCTGTTGCCCCTTTACCTGCAACGCATCGGACTTGATGTCACGGAGGTCGGCCAGATGATGGCCAGCGTCATTCTCGGGGCGATGTTGCTGCAGTATCCCGTGGGTCGCTGGTCCGACCATCAGGATCGGCAGACGGTACTCATCGCGCTTAGCCTATTCTGCCTGGCAATATCGCTGGCGATTCTCCTGCTGCCCTCCTCTCAGCTCACGCTCATGGTACTGCTGTTTCTCCTGGGTGGCGGCATCTTCGCGATCTATCCTGTGTCCGTCAGTCACGCGGCAGACCGGGCACCGGCCGGCGCGTTGGTGCGCATGATCCAAGGGCTGCTGCTCATCAATTCGGCCGGCTGTGCGATCAGTCCGCTGTTGATCTCCTCATTGATGACCCGGATGGGCGATGCCGGGCTGTTCTGGTGTTTCAGCGCGCTCAATCTTTGCTTGGTGATGCTCTTCATTTGGCGCCGCCAGGCGCGTCCGGCACCCGTTCAGGTCGCGCCGTTCACGGCGGCTACGCCCACCTCGCTCACGGGGGCAGAGCTGCGGGTCACGGACGACCTCGTTCAGGGCGCGTTGGAGCACGAGCTCAAGGAAGATCTCTCGGATGTCGTGCCTGGCATCGATGTCGCCGAACCCATCCTGGAGGCGGATAAGGCCTAAGCGGCACTCAGACCCGATCCGGCACTATTGGATACGGTAGCTGAACGTGTTCTTCACGTTCGCGACCGCCACTGCCTGACCGTTCACGACCTTGGGTTGATAACGAAAGCTTTTCGCCGCAGCGATCGATGGCCTCACGAACAGCGGATGGCAGTTGCCGGCGATCACGGGGTTTTCAACCCGACCTGATGCGGTCACCGTATAGGTAACCGTACATTCGCCTTCGATCCCTCGATCCAGCGCCTTTTGCGGATAGTCAGGCGCCTCCTTGGCAATAGGCAGGTATTGCCGGCTCGCCGCTTCGGCCTCTGCCCGCGCCGCCGCTAATGCTGCCTGACGCTGCGCCTCCGCCTGCTGCGCCGCACGTTGTTCCTGCTGGATCTGGGCTTCACGTTGCGCCGCTTCGCGTGCCGCCAACTCGTGTTGCAGCTGTTCCGCCTTCTCACGGCGTTGACGCTCCGCCTCCAGCCGTTGTTCACGCTTTACGCGACGCTGCTCCTCGCGCCGTGCCTCCTCTACCCGCTTCAAGGCCAGATCAGCCCGCTCGACGGATTTGCGTTCGACGATGGGTTCAGGTGCGGCCTGCACCGGAGCCGGAGCGTCCGGGATGGCCGGCGGAGGTGGCGGGACCGGTGCAGGAAGCGTCACCAGTTGAGTTTTGATAACGGCCGCTACCGCGGGCGCCATAGGCGCTTCTTGGGCCAACTGCAACAGCACGAGCGCCAATCCAGCGTGAAGAGCGAGCGCAAGGCCGCCCGCGAACGTGTGATCTCGCCATGTGGACGATCCCGATTGGGGAATTGGCGCGCCAAGGGTCAGGCAATTCATGTCACGGCGCCTCGGTGATCAGACCAAGGCGGCTAACGCCCCCTTGTTGCAGCTCGGCGATACCGGCCACCACCGCGCCATAGTCCGCGTTCTGGTCCGCACGAATGTAGACCTGCGTTTCGGTGTTCTCCTGCACGATGGCGGCGATCTTTTCGCGCATCTCAGACTTGTCGACGGCACTGTCGGTCTGCGACTCGATGTCGATCTCGCTACCGACGTTCCAGTAATAACTGCCGTCCGACTTTACGGACAACGTGACGATGCGCTGCTCGCCTGGGGTCGGTAGTGCCTCGGCGGCCACCTTGGGCAGTTCGATCTGCACACCTTGAACGAGCATCGGCGCCGTCACCATGAAAATCACCAGCAGTACGAGCATCACGTCGATGTAGGGAACGACGTTCATCTCGGCCTTCAGGCCATGTTTATGAGGAGGTCTGGCAAGCATGTCAGTGACTCCTCTCAGGCTGCGGCCGCGACATTAGGCGTCGCCACATGCAAACGGCGATGCAGGCGCCCTTGCAGCTCATTGCCGAACGCGTAGTAACGCGAAATCAGCGTTTGCGTCCTGGCAGAAAAACGGTTGTAGGCCATCACCGCAGGGATCGCGGCGAACAGACCGATCGCCGTAGCGATCAGCGCTTCGGCAATGCCGGGCGCAACAGTCGACAATGTCGCTTGCTGAACCTGCGAGAGGCCGAGGAACGAATTCATGATGCCCCACACCGTTCCGAACAGCCCGATGTAAGGGCTCACTGAACCGACCGTCGCGAGGAACGGCAAGCCTTTCTCCAGGCGCTCTTCCTCTTCGGCGATAGCAACGTGCAGGCTGCGTTCGACGCCGTCGATGACGGCTTCAGGGTTTGATCCGGCAGATGCCTGAAACCCGCTAAAGGTCTGGTACCCCGCAAGGAAAATGCGTTGCAGGCCTGCATCGGAAAACGACTGGCTAGAAGCGCCTTCACGATACAGCGCCGCGATGTCATCCGTGCGGAATCGCTTCAGATAATCCTTGGCATGCCGCTCGCTGCGGCGCAAGACCGCTCCGCGGTGGATGATCAGGTACCAACTGATCAGCGAGGCCAGGACCAGACACACCATGACGGCTTGAACGACGAGACTGGCATCGGTGACAAGGCCCCAGACGGTCATGTGTTCGAGGGTTGGCTGCGTTTGCATGAGGTTTTCCTTTTAAGTCGGTCGAGCGCCAAGCGTGTGCTGGCTGACAACAGCATCCCGAATACGGGATGCCTGTGTGGGTTTGCTATTCGAGCCCGAGCGCATCGGCGACCGCCGACCAGGGCACATATTTGAAGGTCTGGTTGCTTTCCGGCATGCGCTTGCGGCCGTCCTGGACGACGAGCAGGCCACGGCTCCAGGGGCCGCCTAAATTTGCCGACGTCACCTCGAGTCCATCCGTTTCGGACGCACCATCGATACCCAATGCCGCGTTCAGGCCGATTTGAAACCTTCCGCGCACGGTATAGGGCGCCTTGGCGTCGACGACGACATAACTGTCATTGCCCTGGCTGGAGATCACGAGGTAATCCTGTTTTGCGCCCTGATAAAGCGCCAACCCTTCGATGTCGTCCTTGATCGGCCCACCCACCGCCACCACTTTTTCCAATTGTGTTGGCGCATCGGCACGTGCATCTAGCGACCAGACCGCAACATCTTCTTCGCCAATGTAGAGGCGCTCGTTGCGATCGTCGGCGACGCACCCTTCGGGCTGAGTCTCGGTTTTGAACCTACGAACGAGCTCACCCGAGACCTGTCCACCGCGTCCATCGAGGCGGTACTGCAGAAAGGTGCCGTCCTTGTCGTTGGCAATGGCATGGAGGTCGCCGCTTTTGTCCTTGAACAAGCAGAAGCCGTAAATTTCCGACAGCGGCGTAGGCACTTGGCCGATATCACGAAGCTCGCCGTTGGCCGGATCGATAGCGAACGCGTGCAGGCTGTTGTGATCGCGATTGGTTGCAACGGCGAGATCCACCTGCCCGCTGCCCAACTGGAAGCCCGAGCGCACATCGACGTTGTTGAGTCTGCCTACGCGCAGGTCCTGCACCTGCTTTCCGTCCAGGTCGTAAACGACCAGGCCACCCTTCTTGTCCGTTCCCAGGACGCGGCTCTTCTCCGGCGCTTTAGGGTTTACCCAAATGGCAGGATCATCTGCCGCGTCTCCCAGGCTCGGTACCGGCGCTGTCTCGACGGTGGGCATGATCTGGATGACCGGTTCGCTGTGCGCTGGCGACCGTGGTGTCCAATCCAGGGTCGCGGAACGTGCGCCAGCATCGTCCACCAACAAAAGGTCGAGCCCCTTGGCTGTCGTCCTTGCGCTGATCTGCTCGGGTTCACTCAAACCTTTCAGCGCGAGCGTAGCTACGGACTCCCATTGCCCGTCGTCGGGTTGGTAAAGGTGCAGGGCCGAAGCGCCCGGATCCAAGGTCAGCAACCCGCCTGGTACCACCGCCATGCCGGCAACCGCTTCGGCGACGCCACCAAACGGTGCGCGAATATCGACCGGCTCGCGCACCAGAGGCGCTTCGGAACCTGCCGCATAGCGCCAGAGGCCAACGCCCTCCTCATTCACGAACAGGCTGTCGCTGCGGTCATCCACCTGGCAGAAACCACTTTCCGGCGGCAGGCTCAAGGCTCGAACGAGCAGCGCCTGTGCTAACGGATGCCCGCGCTGGCCAACTAGCCATTGTTCGCCAATGCCCTCTTCACCAATGACGAACAAGAAATCGTTCTGCCCCGGGTCACGGTAAAGGCATAGCCCTTCGATGGCGTAGCGGGTCTTGGGTAAGTAAAGCGGTGCCGCGAAGCGACCACCACCCTCGACACGAACCAGCAGCGCCTGCTGGCGTTTCTTATCCACAGTGGCAATGAGTAGACCGCTTGCGTCGATCCGGTGATCGAGCGTTTCGAACGCGCCCGGCATCCCTGCAAGCGGGCGACCGTCTCGGTCGAGCAACTGCAGCCCTTGCGTTTTATCGGGGTTGATCTGGATACGATCGGCGCCTCGAGCGAAAGCACCGGGCGCTAGCAACTGGGCATATTCGGTGGCATCCACCGACGTGCCCACCTGCAGCACAGGCAGCTTAGTTATCGCGGCCTGTTCGGAGGTAGGGCTCTGGCAGGCGGCAAGGCCGATGCACAAACCGAGCAGGCTGATTCTGAAGGTATACATGTGGAAAGGAATCCTCGCGCGGCGTCAGACGACGCCGCGTTCATTCAAAGGTCGCGTCTTGTTCGTTAGAAATGAGTCAGCGTCAGGCCCAGTTTGTAGGTCGGGCCATACTCCTCGTACTGCGCGTTGTAACTGCGGCGGCCGGCGTAGGTGTAGTAGTGCTCGTCGGTGATGTTCTGCGCCTCGAAGGTGAGTTGCAGGTTTGGCGTCAGGAAGTAGCCAGCTTTGAAGTCGACGAACATTTGATCGTCCGAATACAGATCGAGCGCCTCGTCCTGAATGCCCGCCACTTCCATCAGGTACTTCGATTTGTAGTTCGCCGCGACGCGCATGTTGAAGCGATCGTTCTCCCAACCGACCATGAAATTGCCCACGGTGTCGGACTGGTTCGGCATGTCGATAGAGCGTTTGGCGCCCTGCCCTTCGATCGTCGCGTCCGATTTGCTCAGCGTGACGTTAGCGCCGAGTAATACCCCGTTCCACGGGGCCGGTAGCCAGTCGAATTTCTGCGAATACGCCAACTCCAGGCCGTAGAGCTTGGCACTGTCGCCATTTTCGAAGCTCAACGCCTCGTCAAAATCAGCCCACGCACCGGTACCGGCAAGGTCCGTGTTGTAGATGAAGTTGTCGATGTCCTTGTAAAACAGGAAGGCTGATACGACTCCCGCGCGGCCCATGTAGTGCTCGATGCCCAAATCGAAATTCATGGACTCCAACGGCTTGAGGTCGGGATTGCCAAATTCGGCGTCACTGCCATCGATCATGAAGCCCGGCGCCAACTGGCCGAACGTGGGTCGAACCACGGTGTTGGTCCATGCAGCACGGATGGCCGTATCGGGTGCCAATTGATAGTGCAGGTGCAATCCCGGTAGCCAATGATCGTAGCGGTTGCGACTTTTAGTGTCCTCGTACACGTCATCCCGCAGCCCCGTGCCCTTGGCTTCGAACTCAGTGCCTTCGTAGCGAATGCCCGCGATGACCCGCAGGTCGTTCACGTCCACCGTATTCATGAAGTAGGCGGCGTTGATGTCTTCGCGCATGTCGAAGTCATTGATCCGCGAGTTTTCTTCGTCGTAGAAGGCAGCACGGTCCAATCCGCCTATTAGCCCTTCGATAGCGCCCGCGCTGATACCGTTGCCGTAGTTGCCCAGCGCGTAATCGACGTTGCCACTTTGGTACCCGGCGAGATTGACGTCGTCGAAATCGTCATAGACCCAGACCTCGGTATCGCTGGTCTTGTCGCGGCGACTCAATTTGCCACCGAATTTGAATTGGGCCCCGTGCCCTGCGAGATCGTAGTCACGCGCAAGGTCGAGGCGAATGTTCTTCTCTTTGTCCTTGCCGCTGACTTTTTCCCACTCCACCTCATCGAGCGTGAAGGCAGCGGGATCGTAAAAATCCGATCCGACTGCGACACGGGGCTTGCGGTTACCGTCGAAGCCGATACCACTGAAATCTCCAACGAATTCCGCACCCGCTATCCCGCCGGGATCGCGCTCGGTAGATTCGCTGTAGCCCGCCTGACCGCTGACGGTCCATAGATCGATGATGCGCTCACCGCCCAGTACGTACGATTTGATTTCCTGGGTGTCCTCTCGGGACTTGAGGTCACGCCAGCCCTCGCCATCCCCGCGCTCACCGGAGAGTTGCGGATCTTCGAAGGCCACACCCGAGGCATTACGCGTTTCCGTGTCCTTGAACTTGCTGTAGAGCGTGCGCAGGTAATAGCTGGATAAATCGTCAGGGCGATAGTCGAAGTTCAGACCGAAGCCCGTGCGCTCTCGTGTGATTTCGTAATCACGCTGTTCTACTTCTTCAAGGCGCGCGCCATCTTCAAAGTCCCAGGCACCCCCGGTTTCCACATTGTCAGATCCGAATTTGCGCTTCTGCCAGCTGAATGCCGCCGCAACGCCGAAGTTGTCGATGCCGTCGCCTAAGCTAAAGCGGTTGCTGATCGCGCCGGAAAACTTCGGGCTGTTCTTACCCACGTTTTCGTCGTGGCTGCCTTCCCCACTGATCGTGTAGAACAAGCCGTCATGGTCGAAGGCCGACAAGCTTTCAACCTCGATCGTCCCGCCCAGCGAATTCGCGTCCATGTCGGGCGTCAGTGTTTTGGTCACTGACAGCGACTGGATTAGTTCGGAGGGCAGGACATCGAGGGCAACGGCGCGGCGCGAACCCTCGGGGGCAGGCACCAAAGTGCCATTAATCGTGACGCTGTTTAGGTCAGGGGCAATGCCGCGAACGCTGACAAAACGGCCTTCACCTTGGTCACGCTCGACCGATAGACCTGGAATCCGCTGCAGTGCTTCGGCGGCGTTGTCGTCCGGTAGCTGACCGACGCCATCGGCGTGAACGACGCTTTTGATACTGTCCGAGGCTTTTTGCTCACGCAGGGCCTTGTCGGTGCTGACCGCCTGGCCAATGACTTCCACACGTTCGATTTCCACCTGACCCATTGCCGGCGCGGCAGCGGCGATCGCAACGGTGAGCAAGCTGACTTTGAAACCTGCACTACGAATCTGACGAAACGGGCTACCCACGGTGATCCCCTCCCTTGAATGGTCCCTGGCGACACCAGGAATGGGAGCGGAAGGTAAAAACCCTTTGTGGCACTTACATGACGCCTTTGGGAATCATCGCTATCTAAGCCCGGGTTTCAGCCCGGTTTTCACCCGATCTGAGCTGAAAAGACCTCGCCTGCGTGATGCCAAGACATTCGCCCCCTGCCCTTTAGTACTGCAAGAACCCCGTTACAGAGGGGGAGAAACTTAAAATCCCCTTAAAAACACGGGATTTCTTTTCAGCTTCCCTGAGCTGAATTGACCCCCTCGGATGTCACCGAACCGTCATTCTCGTTTGTTTCCTTGGCGCCGCACGCTTCTCAAAGAATGCCAACAAGGACAGCCAGATGTACCGTTCACTGTTACTCACGACGATGATTTCGGCGATGCCGTTTTGCGCAATGGCTTCGGCCACGGCAGCGCCACCCCATTCGCCGGGCGTTCCTTACGCAGCCGGCGTGTTACCTGATCGCGTGGTGCTGACCCCCGGTGCCGATCCGGCGACCGAAATGGGCGTCGCGTTTCGCACCGCTATCGATCAGCCCACTGCGGAGCTGCAGTATGGTCCAGCCATTGCCGGGCCTAACGTCGTGGCGCGTGTCGAACGTCTTTCCGGCAGCAGCCACCGACTCGATACTGAAAATGGCTCCGCGCTCTACCATCAGGTCCGCCTCGAAGGCCTCACGCCCGATACGCCTTACGCCTACCGAGTAAAAGGCAGTGCCGGCTGGAGCGAATGGCATCAGTTCCGAACCGCCAAAGCGACGGCGGCGCCATTCGCCTTCATCTATCTGGGTGATACCCAGAACGACATTCTTGCGGTCGGCTCGCGCACGATCCGGCAAGCGCTGCAAAGCATTGCGCGCCCGGCACTGATGGTTCACGCCGGCGATCTCGTTTCGCAACGCGATGACCTTGTCCATGACGATGAGTGGGGTGAGTGGAACCAGGCCGGCGGGTTTGCACTCTCGGCAATTCCGCAATTGACGGCAGCCGGCAACCACGAATACGTGGATCATTTTCTTCCCAATGGCGAAGAAACGCGCCTGCTTGGTCCGCACTACCCGCTGCAGTTCACCACACCTCCCAATGGCGTCGAGGGGTTGGGCGATACGACGTACTTCACGGATTACCAAGGGGTGCGCTTCATTGTGCTGGACGGCACGTCTGCAATCGATCTAGGTAGCATGGACGCGCAAACGGCTTGGCTCGAGCAGACGCTGCAGTCGAGCAACGCTCGCTGGAATGTGGTGGTCATGCACCAACCGATCTATACCTGCGCACGACCGGAGGACACCACGGAGCTGAAGGAAGCCTGGCAGCCTTTGTTCGATCAGTACCGTGTAGACCTTGTCCTACAAGGACACGACCATTGCTACAGCCGCCTAACGGACGAGTCCGGGCGCAAGGCCAGCTCCAAAGCACGTCAGGCCGACGAAGCGGTGGGTCCGGTCTACATGGTGTCAGTGACCGGCTCGAAAATGTATGGCCTCAATGACCGCGCACAACGCCAGCCCGACCGTGTCGCCGAAGATACGCAGCTCTATCAGACCGTCGAGGTGGAAACGGATCGCCTGAAAGTGCGCGCCTACGCAGTGAATGGCGTTCTCTACGACGCGTTTGACATCGTACGGACCGAAGATGGCCGCAATCGCTTGCATGAGATAGAGGGCGATACGTTCGATGAACGCGTCTGTCGTGGCGAAAGCGGCCCGGACGGGCTGCCCTGTACCGCACGCGGCAAATAGATCTTCGTCATCTTATTGAGATATTGGGCGGGCATGCTCGGCACGCCCGCCCTTCGCCTGCCGGAGATACCCATGAGATCGTTCTTGAAAATGCATAGCTGGACGTTGGTCGGCCTATTTGGCGCGGGCAACATCGGCCTGCAAATCTACCTGGCGGCAGGCGATATCAAATACTGGCCCGAGATCAATTGGATGGACGTCGCCGGCGAAGGGGGAACGGCAGTCATTCTATTCGGCTGGCTGATCATGCTGCTCAGGGCGCGGCCTGCTGGACGTGTGACCCGGCTACTCTCACTCGGGCTCTGTTGCATGTGCTTCGCGATGTGGATGGACGTGTTGGACGAGTTCATTCGACTGGCGCCTGAAGCGGTCTGGGACAATTGGCTGGAAACCGCGCCAATGCCGGTCGGTATGCTGTTACTCACCTTCGGCATGTTCCACCTGCATCGCGAACAGCAAGCCATCAGCGCTCAAATGAGCAAGCGCGAACGACTGTTTCGTGAATACCGCTTGTTCGACAATCTGACGCCACTCGCGGGAGCGCAGTACCTAAAACAGCATCTCGCCCAAGCCTTGGATATGTCGACGAAGGAACAGCAACCCCTTTCGCTCGTGGCGATCGATCTTGATGACTTCAATGAGATCAACGTGCGTTACGGCCAGGACGAGGGGGATCAGGTTCTGCAGGGCGTTGCCCAGTTGCTGTTGATGAACCTTCGGCAACAGGACGTACTGTGTCGCCTGGCAGGCGACCGCTTCGTCGCGGTACTGCCCAATACCGGTGAACATCAGGCGCTCGGCATCGCGGAAGAACTTCAGCAAAGCATCGCTGCGCTGGCACATCGAACCGTCCGCCATGGCGAGCGCCTTCATTTATCGGCCACCGTGGCCACCGTCATGGCGTTGAACGAAGACGAAGATCAGTTGCTCAAGCGACTGAACATGGGCCTAGCGAAAGCGAAGCCGAGAACGGCTCAATGCGCTTGACGGCCCTGCGGGAGGCCCCCGAAGCCGGGTATGAGTGCGACAGCCGCTTCGTCGCGGCTCATCATCTCCCCGCGGTGCTGATCGATCTGGCACGCTCCAGGAATATCGACACGCACCGCTTGTTGCGTGGTTGTGGCTTGTTCTACGAGGACGTCATGACCGGCCGCGCGCAGATAAGTCCGCGTCAATTCCTTCAGTTGGTCGAAAATACCCGTCGGCTGCTGCCGGCTGCTGACACCCCTTTTCTCTTCGGGCAGCGCTTGTGGCCGGGCCATTACGGTGCCGCGAGCGACGTACTCGAGCAAGCCGACCACCTGCTTCAGGCGCTCGAACACATCAAGGCTTACCGTGCGCTGCTCTCACCGCTGCTCACGCCCGTCATGCATTTCGACGAGCAATACCTGCATCTTTATTGGCGTTTCAGCTGCGGGGAGAATGACAGCAACGCGTTTCTTCTAGAAAGCGCGATGACCGCTGTTGTCGCCTTGGCAAGGCGACAACAGATGGAGCGCTTGCCGTGGCGGTTCGAATTCGCGTACGCAGAACCTTCCCACGTCGAACAGTACTGGGTACACCTCAGTGATAACGTCGCTTTCGGCCGCCCTTCAACGGTAATGAGTCTGCCAAGAGCGCACTTACTACGTCCCTGGCCCCATGCCGGGTCGACCGGAGGCCGGGTGGCTCGGCAGACGTGTGACGATCAGCTTCTCACGTGGGGATGGGCCGCGAGTTTTCTGGACGAATTGAACGAGCACCTGACGCGTCAGATACGGCAGCCTTTGAGCTTGGAACGCGTTGCAGCCGCGTTCGCGGTCAGCCCCGCGTCACTCAAACGGCGCCTCGCCAAGCACGGCACCAGTTTTCAGGAGCAGCTCGACTTGGCCAGGCGAGACCTGGCCGTTCATCTGTACCAGGTCAAAGGCCTTTCGAACGACGAGGTCGCTCAGCAATTAGGGTTCAATGACATCACCAATTTCCGGCGTTCGTTCAAGCGCTGGACGGGCCTCGTACCCAGCGAACTGAAAGCACTGCTCGGTCACTGATCGTTCACGTGCCCTGCCCTTGGCGCATATCCCTACCGTGTTCGATGCCGCTCAGCTTTCCACGAAGGTCGCGGTCCACTCTTCGGACTCATCGACGGTACCACGCATCGTGGTGCCCTCTACCTCGCCAACGTAGTGGTGGCCATTGGCAGTGAAGCTGACGCGCTTACCGTCTACACGGGCTTCGGTGATCGGGGTGCTTGCGTCCGCGCCTTCAAGATTGCCTTCCAGCAATTGATAACGCTGGGTAAGCACGAGTTGCTGATCCCCCAGGTTCCAACTGCCGCCGACCTTTGCCGGCACTACCCATTTGTAGACATAGCAGTACGACGCGCAATTCTGCACCTGAGTCGAGTCGTCTGGCTGCCAGTCGTCCATCGTGAAGGAGTTGGTGACGATTCGGGTTCCCGGTTCCATATCTAGCAGCTTAGGACGTAGGCGCACGTTGAGATCCGGCAACAAGAACATCGTAACGACGTTCGCGTCGGAGAAGTCCGATTCGAAGATGTCCGCCTCATCGAATGAAGCACGTTCGGATACGCCCGCCTTTTCAGCGTTTTGTTTTGAAAGCGCGACCATGTCGGGGTTGTATTCGATTCCTCGGGCCATCGCACCGCGTTTCGCGGCAGAGATCACGGTGATCCCGTCGCCAGACCCTAAATCCACGAGTTTGTCATCTGGGGTCAATCCGGCCATGTCTAGCATTTGGTCCACCACCGCTTGCGATGTTGGCACCCAAACCACGTCCTTGCCGCCCTGCCCGACCTTGGGAACGTAGGGTTGATCTGCAGCCTGCGCCCAATCCGCAACGCTCAAAGCCAACGTAACGAATGACGCGACGAGCAGGCCTTTGTGTGCGATAGCCATGGAATGTCCTCTGCTGGGTGAAGGGTCCGGGAAAGTTGATCGTTCGAAAACTGCAGTAGTTGCAGGCATACGTGTGCTTTCAGCGCTGGAAATGTAAGGAGGTATTAACGCCACTGCTGCGTCTAGAATGAGTGGCTTCATTTCAACTGGAAATCCAATGTCCCTCACTCATCGAACGATGCGCGAATCAATATTTGTTCTCCTCCGGGAAAGTCTCGTCGCATCCGCGCTGTTGACGCTCGTCATCGGTGCAATTCTCTGGCAAGCCGGCTCTTGGTCATTGGCGCTGCGCTACGCGGTGGCTATCGGTCTTGGCCTGGGATTAATCACTTCTGCCGTGACTGCCTATGCGGGCCGAGATCGACATCCTTTGCAGGGCCGCGCGCTTATTGGTTGCGCTGTGCTAGGCGCGGTATTGACCGCCGGATCAGTGGTGGCCATCTGGAACATCGGTTAACACGCTATCCGACGTCCGCGTTCCTGGCGATCCAGGCTTCGGTTTGCTCAGCGCTCAGCGGGCGACTGAACAAGTATCCCTGGACATGCTGACAGCCCAGGGTCTTGAGCATGTGCAGCTCCTCTTGCGTCTCGACGCCCTCAATGATGCAGCCGAAGTCCATGTCTTCAGCAAGCTTCACCAGCGACTTCACGATTTTGCAGCTGGATGGCTTTAAGTGGATGTCGGTGACGAAACTTCGATCGACCTTCAACTTGGTGAGCGCAAGCGCATGCAACTGGCTCAAGCTCGAATAGCCCGTACCGAAATCATCCAGGGATACGCCACAACCAAGCTTTCCGAACTCTTGGACCGCCCGCTGGACCTGGTCGAGATCGAGCATGATCGCGGTCTCGGTGATTTCGAAATCAATGCGATCAGGGGGAAACCCGCTGCTGGCGACCATGTTGACGATCCGCATCACGTGCTCCATCGAGCCGACGTCGTGAGCCGAAAGGTTGAACGAAAGGCGTACGGGTGCAGGCCAGTTTTGGGCGACATCCAGCGCCTGTGCCAATAGCGGCAAGGTCAGGCGGCCGATCAAGCCAGTACGTTCGGCCACCGGAATGAATTGCCCAGGCGGGACATCACCTAGCGTAGGGCTACGCCATCTCGCCAGTGCTTCGAATGCGACGGTCTCGCCGCTGTCGCAGTTGACGATGGGCTGGTACACCATATGCAGCTCTTCCCCGAGGTCGGCTTTGCGCAACGCGTGTTCTATCGAGGCATCGCGTTTGAGCTGTTCGCGGTGAACATCCGAAAAGAAGCAATATGATCCCGGTTGCTGACGTTTACCCTGGTAAAGGGCGTAGTCGGCATGTTCGTAAAGCTCGGCTGAGTTGAACGCGGTATCCGGAAAGGTGGCGATACCAATCGTTGCGCCCACCTGTACCGTGGTACCGAGCACGTTGAATGCTGCTTGTAGCTCGCTCAGCATCTGCCGGGCGAGGTCTGCTAGATCCGACTTGGCGCCGACCTTCGTGACGAGAAACGCGAATTCATCCCCGCCCAGCCGTGCCAGCAGGACCGTATCCGACGCCAATGGTTTGAGTCGCCCACCTACGGCGGCCAGCAGACTGTCGCCCGCGGAATGCCCATAAAGGTCGTTGATTCCTTTGAAACCATCGAGGTCCAACACCCCTACTGCAACTAAAGGGGCCGAATCTGCGTCGGCGGCGTCGATGATCGCATTCAATCGAGAGAAGAAATGCCGGCGGTTAGGTAGCCCGGTGAGGCTGTCGCGATTGGCCAATTCCAGATTCTGCTCGCTCAGCTCCTCGGCGTGCACCTGCATGTCAATAAGACGCGTGAAGTCGCGATACTGGTTGTCCAGGACGATCAACATTGCGACGGACACAAGGAAAATGTTCAGCGCCGTCGCGACAAACGTTGGAATGCCGGTGGATGCGAAAAATACGATGAAGGCGACGTTGACGACCAGCGTGGCTGTCAGCGCGGCCGGTCGCAGATGCATGAGGCAGAAAATGCAGACGATCACCGTGATCGACATATAGAACGCCACATGGGCCTTGTCGTAGGCGCCACCGTAGGGAAATAGTGAAAGCGACCACGCGGTGAAAATTCCTGCCACGACGATTGCCAGCGAATTCGTGCGCTTTAGCGCGGTGACGATCTCATCTGCGGGCGGAACGACATTCGCCTGCCCCCACCACCGCACCATCCGCAGCACGCTGACGAGTGTCATGACGATAGGTGCGCCGAGAGTCAGCCATGCGGGTGCTATATAAAGGTGAGTGGCCGCCAGGGCCCAAGTGTTGATCAGCAACACCAGATACATGAGCGGAAGCTGGCGGGCCAAGGCTCGGTATTGGGCTTCCAGCAGCTTCGTATTGCCCGCCGGTACCTCGAGCAACTGACGAATGTGCGTGAGCGGTCTCGACTTCATGGGTGACTTCCCGGGTTTTATAGCTATGCCGAGAACGACATTATCAGTATGTGACCTCCGTCACACGTTGATAACGCCAGTCGATTTAACACGTACGTCATGCAAAGGTAACGGCGCTGATCTTTGATAGTGAAGCAAAGGTTTCGATAATGGCCACATCTTCATTGATGTAGTTCGATCGCCGGCTATCGATCGGTTCAACCACCAGCCTAGAGCGTATTTCTTTACTCGATACGCCTGGGAACGCATCGGAACCTTTGCCAACATGCGTGTCGAAGTAGCCTGACTCGCAAAAGGACAAAGTTGATCGAGTCATGCATATTTTTGGCAGCGCGACGGAGTTTTTGAGCGCACAATCCAGCCAGCCGGTCGAACGACGATCGCGCATACAACGTTCTGGTACGTTTCGCCCCTCAGATGCTTGCGAATATCGCAGCGAATGGTTTGCAAGCTGCAGGCCCGCATGTTGAGTTTTGAAGTGCCAGCACCGAATTTCCCTTTCATCACTGTGAAGGTGACCTGTGACGACCGCTAACTTCAAATCGGGCGACCCCTTGATCAGAAAGCTCTGCTTACTGAACGAGGAAGATTTGACTTCGCTGTTCAACGAGATCAGCAACACCACGTCACCGACCATCCTCGGGTTTCTCAACCAACACGGTTACAACATTGCGCAGCAGCATCCGTACATGCCGCGCTATCTCGATCAGATCAAGTATCTGTTGCGTGATGGAATCGGCGTGAAGATGGCGTGCAAGGCCAATGGCCTCGATCCTAAAGCCAACCTCAATGGCACCGATCTGATCCCGCAGCTAGTGTCGCACCTGAGCGAGCACGCCCCTCGCGATTGTCAGTTCTTCACGATGGGTACACGTGAGCCTTGGGTAACCGAAGGCTCACGCAACCTTTACGATGGGAAGCCGTTTCATGCCATCGATGGTTTTCAAAAGAACGACGTTTACCTGGACTTTTTCCGAGAGCATTACCAGCCAGGCAAGCTTGCCGTGATCGTGTTGGCGATGGGCATGCCGCGTCAGGAAGAGCTGGCTGCGTTCTTGAAGCGCGAACTTGACGTTCCCTGCATCATGATTTGTGGCGGCGCAATTATCGACTTTTGTGCCAATCGCTTCGAGCGCGCGCCCGTGGTCTTCCGTAAGTTCGGGCTTGAGTGGCTTTACCGATTGCTGATGGAGCCGCGCCGACTGTTTAAGCGCTATGCGATCGGCATTCCCGTGTTCATGTATTACGTCCTGCGAAACAGCTCGACCAACGACATGGGCGGAATGGGTAAGGAAAGTATGGCGAACCGCGAGCGCTGATCACTTTACGTACAATAAGGGCCCGGGATTCCGGGCCTTTTCATGTCTGCTCGGCCAGCTTTTTCCTCCTTCCCCTTAAGTCCAGATAAACCCGCTACTTCAGTTCTCTCCCCACCTCGTTAAGCCTTGCGCATGCTGTTCGGCGGCGCCTTCGAACTTTCTCTCGAACACCCAGGTCATCAGCCTTGTGGGGGAAGCTGGTGACGGCCATTTGCCGAAAATTCCAGTACTGATCATCGCTGTTAGCCCATCCGTTCGGCATCGTTATTGCTGAGTCAGGATGTGCGACACGGAGGTAGGTGCCTGCCGCATTCATCGGAATCGGCTATCGGAGAACATCATGAGCAATGTTGCGGTGATTTATGGGGAAGCGCTGAACGCTCACGTTCCAGATGGCACACCTAGTCGTATTAAACCGAACCTCGAAGTTCGGAGCCTGCTAGAAAGCAAAAGACGCATTTTGTTCGTTACTTCGGAAATGGCCGACCTTATTAAAGTTGGTGGTCTGGGTGACGTTTCTTCCGCTCTACCACGGGCCCTTCGGGGCAAGCATGACGTCCGCGTGCTGATTCCCGGCTTTCCGCAAGTGGTCAACAGTGGCCATACCCTGAGAATCGTTGGGGAACTTGCCGGGCATGCAGCGTTGCCGCCGGCAAAGATTGGCCGGATCGATCTCGAGGACGGTCTGATCGTCTACGTTCTCGTCTGCCCTGAACTCTACGAGCGCTCTGGCACGCCCTATGGAGACGAAAACGGCAACGACTGGGCCGACAACCACATTCGTTTTGCGCGCCTTGGCCTTGCTGCTGCTGATTTGGCCGCAGGCGCCGCAGGCATCCTGTGGAACCCGGAACTCGTGCATGCGAATGATTGGCCAGCCGGGCTGGCACCGGCCTACCTACATTGGCGCAAGCAGCCCACCCCAAGCATCTTTACGGTGCATAACCTTGCCTATCTCGGTCTGTGCGAACCTCATAGCGGTCCGGAGCTCGGCGTCCCGCGCGATGCGTTCGACGTCGAAGGCATGGAGTTTTACGGCAAGCTCTCGCTGCTGAAAGCGGGTATTTCCTACGCCAACCACGTCACTACCGTCAGCGATACCTATGCGCATGAGATCACCACAGAGGCGTTTGGCTGTGGGCTCGAAGGACTGCTACGGACCAAACGTCGCAGCGGGATGCTCAGCGGTATTCCGAATGGGATCGATGAAAGCTGGGATTCTGAAACTGACGATCACCTCATTGCTCCGTTCAGCACGCGGGATTGGGTGGGGCGTGATGTTCACGCGGCGTACACACGCAACCTGTTCGGCCTGGACATGGATCGTGCCCCACTGTTTGCCGTCGTTTCGCGCTTGGTCTACCAAAAAGGAGTCGACCTGACGCTCGACGTAGCCGAGTCGATCGTGGAAGCAGGCGGTCAGCTCGCGGTCATCGGTCGCGGTGAGCCCGCGCTGGAAAACGCGATGCGTGACTTGGCTCGCCGTCACCCAGGTCGCATAGGCGTGAACGTAGGGTTCAACGAAACGGACGCTCGTCGCATGTACGCCGGCAGCGATTTCTTGTTGATGCCTTCGCGTTATGAGCCTTGCGGCCTTAGCCAGATGTACGCACAACGGTACGGGTCGCTGCCTATCGCCCGACGTACCGGAGGGCTAGCGGATACGATCGATCATGGTGTGACAGGGTTCCTGTTCGATGAGCCCACCGCAGAGGCGTACCGCGGGGCCATTCGCCAGGCGTTGGAAGTCTACAAATATCCGGACTTGTTCCATGCCATGAGATGCCGCGCGATGGCCGCACCGTTCTTCTGGCATCAGTCCGTGCAGCCATACGACAACCTCTATCAATCGCTGCTGACGAACAAGAGTCAGGTCCGCGTCGAACACTGATAAGGCCCCGCCCAGAATGGTTTCTACGAAAGAACTCTCGAGTCGATTCGGCGCAGTCCCTCTCGACACCAAGACCACGCGCTTTTCGCTTTGGGCGCCTAGCGCTTCGCACGTTGAGGTTCATCTGGAAGATGGCCGAGGCTTCACGCTCGACGCCCTCGAAGAGGGCTGGTATTCCGCTGATGTGGAGTGCCCCGTTGGGACGGCATATCAATTCGTAGCCGACGGCAACGCGCCGGTGCCTGATCCGGCGTCACGTTTTCAACGTGACGATGTGCATGGTGTCAGCATCGTCACTGACCTTGCGGCCTATCCATGGACGCAAGCGGGATGGAAAGGTCGGCCATGGCACGAGACCGTTCTGTATGAGCTGCACGTTGGGCTGTTGGGCGGCTACGCGGGTGTTGAGGCGCAGCTCCCGCGCCTCGTGGAACTAGGCGTTACCGCTATCGAGCTCATGCCACTTAACCAGTTCACCGGTGATCGAAATTGGGGCTATGACGGCGTACTTCCCTTCGCACCGGCATACGCTTACGGAACGCCTGATCAGTTGCAGCATTTGATCGACCGTGCCCACGAGCTCGGCCTGATGGTGTTCCTGGACGTCGTCTACAACCACTTCGGCCCTGACGGCAATTACCTTGGCCAGTATGCGAGCGATTTCTTCCGAGAGGACATCCCGACTCCGTGGGGGCAGGCGATCGACTTCCGCAAGCCTCAGGTTTGCGAATTCTTCATCGAAAACGCGCTGATGTGGCTGCGGGACTACCGCTTCGACGGTCTTCGCCTGGATGCCGTACATGCAATCAGCGAGAAGCGCTTTCTGACCGACCTGTCGGATCGCGTGCGCCGCGAACTACCGGACCGGCAGATTCACCTCGTGCTGGAAAACGAGCACAACAATGCCTGCCTGCTGGAAACGCATTTCGAAGCGCAATGGAACGACGACGGCCACAACGTGCTGCACCACCTCCTGACCGGTGAGCGCGAGGCCTATTACGCGGATTACTGCGATGAGCCGACGAAGAAACTTGCCGCGGTGTTAGGTGAGGGCTTCATCTATCAAGGCCAAAAAAACCGACACGGCAAGACACGAGGCGAGCCGAGCGCGCACCTGTCACCCCTGTCGTTCGTATTGTTTTTGCAAAACCACGATCAGACCGGCAACCGCGCCCTGGGTGACCGGCTGGTGACCTTGGCCGAGCCCGAAGCTTTGCGCGCTGCAACTGCCCTACTTCTACTCTCGCCGATGGTGCCACTGTTATTCATGGGCGAGGAATGGGGCTCGCGCCAACCTTTCCTGTTCTTTACCGACTTCCACGACGAACTGGCCGACGCCGTACGCGAGGGCCGCCGCAACGAATTTGCGGAGTTCGAATCCTTCAACGATCCCGAGGCGCGCGAGCGGATACCTGACCCTAACGCGGTCGAGACATTCGAGCGCTCCCGTCCGGATTTCGCCGCGATTGAGTCAGGTGAGCATGCTGAATGGTATGCGCTGTACAGGACGTTACTGGCGCTACGTGCGCAGGCCATCGTTCCGCACCTTCCCCAGAGCCGCGCGCTCGGCGCGCAAATATACGGCGAAGGCGCGGTCATGGCCCGATGGGCAATGGGGGCCGAGCGCGTTCTGCGCGTCGATTTGAATCTGAGCGCGGCAGCGGTGCAAATTGCACCGGTGGCGGGTGAGCTTTTGTTCGCGACACGCACCTCCGTGTCAGAGGCGGCACGTAGCGGCACTTTAGAAGCCCACAGTGCCCTCTTCACCTGGGAGGCGGCGCATGAGTGATGAACGTCTCGAGGCATTGGCGAAAGCGGCTGGACTGGCTATCGATTGGGTCGACGCGGACGGCAAACCGCAACGGGTGACGCCCGAAGTCTTGCGGACCGTCATCGACAAACTTGGCTATCGTGCCGAAACCACGGAACAGATCCACGAGAACCTGAAACGGCTGGAAGCCGAGAACAGCGATTCCCACCTTCCACCGTTGCTTACTGCCGACCATGGCCAACCGGTGGATCTGTCGCGCTACTTCTCAGCCGATACGCCTTTTAATCTCACTCAAGAAGATGGGTCGAGACTTGCCGCGCGGCTCGATCTGCGGGGCTTTCTCCCTGCCTTTTCCAATTCAGGCTACCAGCAGCTGGATATTGGCGATCAGACGCTAACGATTGCGGTAGCGCCGCCAAAGTCGCCGTCCGTTGTCGCATTGACGGGCCGTAGCCGAGCCTGGGGCCTGGGGGCACAGGTATATTCGCTGCGACGGCATGGCGATGGCGGCCTTGGTGACACACAATCGTTGGAGCAGGTCGTTCGCACTGCCGCCGCCGCCGGCGCCGATGCCCTTGCCATCAGCCCCTTGCATGCGATGTTCAGTGCCGACACTCATCGCTACAGCCCCTACTCCCCCTCCAGCCGTTTGTTCAACAACGTACTTCACGCCGCCCCTGCGAGCATCTTGGGTGAGCGCGCCTGGCAAACGGCACTGGAACGAACGGGATTAGCGGGCGAGCTCAAGCGGCTCGAAAGTCTTGAGCTCATCGATTGGCCGGCGGCGGCAAAAGCAAAGCTTACGCTGATGCGCTCGCTGTACGACGAATTCCTTGAAAACAGCAGCCCGCTACAGCAGGACTATTCCACGTTCAGGCATGCCGGCGGCGAGGCGCTGGAGAACCATTGCCGTTTCGAGGCGCTGCATGCTTGGCAGGTGCGCGAATACCAACGCTATGACTGGCGGCATTGGCCCGAAGTGCTTCGTGACCCGCGCAGCGCAGAGGTCGCTCGATTCGCGCAGGAGAATGCGCGGGAAATTGGTTTCCACGCGTTTTGCCAGTGGCTCATCAGCCGTGGTCTCGAACGCGCCCAAGGTACTGCACGCAGCGCCGGCATGGGTATCGGCCTGATTGCGGATCTCGCTGTGGGTGCCGACGGTGGTGGCAGCCAGGCATGGAGTCGACAGGATGAACTGTTGCCCGACCTCAGCGTGGGTGCCCCACCGGACATCCTGAATCGCTCGGGACAAAGCTGGGGCATTTCGGCATTCTCGCCAACTGGCCTGAAACGCCACGGCTTCCGTGCCTTCATCGAAATGCTGCGAGCGAACTTTGCCCACGCAGGTGGGATGCGGATCGATCACGTGATGGGACTCTATCGCTTGTGGGTCATGCCCCAGGGGGCCGATCCGCTCGAAGGCGCTTATCTGCACTACCCGCTTCAGGACATGCTTCGCCTGCTCACCCTGGAAGCCGAGCGGCACCGCGCCCTGGTGCTGGGCGAAGATCTCGGCACGGTACCGGATGGTTTCCGTGACAAGCTCATCGAACGCGGCATCCTGGGGATGCGCATCATGCTGTTCGAGCAGGACCATGATCGCTCGCGGTTCTGGCCTCCCACGCAGTGGGACCCCAACGCACTCGCCACCACGACGACTCATGACTTGCCGACCGTGAACGGCTGGTGGCAAGGCAACGATATCGAATGGCGCGCACACATTGGCCATACCGATGAAGCGCGGCGTGTCCATGACCAGGAGCATCGGGCGAACGAGCGCCGTGGACTGGCCGAGGCGTTCACTGCGGAAGGTTTGCTGGAGCGCGATGCGGATGTCGCCGTCGAACAGGTCGTGGATGCCGCCACCTCGTTCATCGGTCGCGCCCCAGCGCCTCTTGCGCTGCTGCCGGTCGAAGATGCACTGGGATTGAAGGAACAGGCGAACCTGCCCGGTGACGTTGACAAGCACCCCAACTGGCGCCGTCGCTGGCCCCTAGAAAGCGACGTACTTCTGAAAGGCGATGCGCCCCAGCGCCGCATGCGCTTGCTCGATGAAGCTCGACGTCAATCCGATCCCGAGGAGTCTGGAAGTAAATGAGTCCCTTGTGCGCGACCCAGCGCCTGCAATTCCATAAAGACTTTACCCTCGACGACGCCACGGCCCTCGTCGATTATTTCGCGGATCTCGGCATCACTCATCTCTATGCGTCGCCGTTGCTCGTCGCCCGTGCAGGATCGATGCACGGGTACGACGTCGTCGATCCTACCCGTATCAACCCAGAACTCGGCGGGGAGCCCGCACTTCGGCGCTTGGTCGAAGCACTACGTAAGCGCAACATGGGGCTGATTCTGGACATCGTCTCGAACCACATGGCCGTTGGCGGCGATAGCAATCCCTGGTGGTTGGACGTACTCGAATGGGGGCGTCGCAGCCCATACGCGAACTTTTTCGATATCCAATGGCATTCGCCCGACCCTCTGCTCGAAGGCCAGCTATTGGTGCCGTTCCTGGGCACCGATTACGGCCAGGCGTTGAAGGATGGCCTGGTACCGCTGCAATTCGATGCGGAGTCCGGCGCGTTCTATGCACAACACTACGAGCATCGTTTCCCGATCAATCCGCAAAGCTACGCCGAGCTGCTGGGCAGTACCGACCACCCCGAACTGCGGGAGATGGCGGCGCGTTTTGCGGCGCTTAGAGGGGATCCAGACGCCTGGCAAACCGCCCAGGGCTTACGAAACGCATTGGCGGATTGCGTAAAGACGGCAGACGCGCTGGCAGCAATCGAGTCAATGCTGCCCCGCTACGATGCCACGACCGGGGAAGGCTTCACCCGGCTGCATGCGCTTCTAGAACGGCAAAGCTATCGCCTCGCCAGCTGGCGCACCGCTGCGGACGACATCAATTGGCGTCGATTCTTCGACATCAACGAATTGGGCGGGCTGCGCGTCGAGCGCTCGGACGTGTTCGAGGCGACTCACGCGAAAATATTTCAGCTGGTCGAGGAAGGCCTCATCGATGGCCTGCGTATCGACCACGTCGACGGCCTGGCCGATCCCCGAGGTTATTGCCGCCGATTACGCCGCCGTGTCGATTCGCTGCTGGCGACGCGTCCTCAGGACGCACAGCTCCCGCACTTCCCAATTTACGTGGAGAAGATCCTCGCCGAGGGTGAGCACCTGCAGAACGACTGGGGCGTCGATGGCACGACCGGCTACGAGTTCATGAACCAGGTGTCGCTCCTGCAGCACGACCCTGCCGGTGAAACCACCATGAAAGCGCTATGGGCCCGTATCTCCGGGCGCACCGACGACTTCATGGAAGAAGTCCGGGAAGCACGTGCACTGGTCTTGACCAACTCGCTGGCGGGCGACTTCGAGACCGTCGCCCAGGCGTTGCTACAGGTTGCGCGCAGCGATGTCATGACGCGCGATATCACCCTGGGTGCCATCCGCCGCGCGCTGCTCGAACTCATCATTCACTTTCCGGTTTATCGCACCTACGTCAGCGCCTGCGGCCGTACCGCTGCAGACGAACCCTTTTTCCAGCAAGCGTTGGAAGGCGCTAAGCAAAATCTTCCTGAAGGCGAATGGCATCTGCTCGATCAAATAGCGGAATGGCTCGGCGGAACCCCGATCCGAACGTTGCCGCGCGAACAACGTGCGCTGCGACGCTACGCCTGCACCCGCTTCCAGCAGCTGACCTCCCCTGCTGCGGCCAAAGCGGTGGAGGACACCGCCTGCTATCGCTCCGCCGTGGCATTGGCCCGCAACGACGTGGGTTTCGATCCACAGCAGTTCGCCGGTTCCATTGAGCTGTTCCATGAACAAAACGCAGAGCGCGCGAAGCACTTCCCACTGAATATGCTCACCACCGCCACCCACGACCATAAGCGCGGCGAGGATACCCGCGCGCGGCTGGCGGTACTGAGCGAACGTGCAGAGTGGTTCGCAGAGCAAGTCGAGCATTGGATGACGCTTGCTGAACCCTTTCGGGATGATCAAGGCGAACGTACGGCACCCTCCCCAGGCGACGAATTGTTGATCTACCAGGCGCTGCTTGGCTGTTGGTCCATCGACGGGCGCGAGGACCGCGAGACGTTTAAGTCGCGCGTGTTGCAATGGCAGGAAAAGGCCATGCGCGAGGCCAAGTTGTTCAGCACTTGGAGCAACCCCGATGAGCCCTATGAAAAAGGCGCTCGGGCCTTCGTCGAGGGCTTGCTCGGCTCCACCGCGTTCACCGACTCGATGGACGCTACCGTGAACGCCATCGCGCCAGCGGGCGCGCTGAACAGTCTCGTCCAGACGACGTTGCGTATGACGGTTCCAGGCGTACCTGACCTCTATCAAGGCACCGAATATTGGGATTTCAGCTTGGTCGACCCGGATAACCGGCGGCCGGTGGATTACGCCGCACGGCAGACATCGTTGTTGGCACGGCCTCCCCTGTCGGAGCTCATCGCCCGCTGGCCGGACGGACACATGAAGCAACGCCTGATCGACGATGTGCTGCACGCCCGTTTTGCTCATGCGGCGCTGTTTCATAACGGCGATTACTTGCCACTGGCTACCGGTGGGACGCATGCGGATCGGATCGTTGCCTTTGCCCGCGTCAGCGGCGACGACTGCGCCATCGTCGTCTTGCCGCGTCTCGCGGCGGCACTCCTCGAAGGCCAGAGTACACCGCTGATACCTGCAGAGCGTTGGGCGGACACCTTCGTCGAGCTGCCTGAAGCTTATAAATCCAGACGTTATGTGGGACTTTTTTCAAGCGCCGGAGTCACACCAAATCAGGGGCGGCTTTCAGTGCGTGAGGTGCTGGCGGAGTTCCCCGTCAACGTCTTTTATTTGGAATCCAACTAAAAATGCGTGGAGAGCGTGAACATGAGTGTCGATAAGCGTCGAGTCGAGGAGTTGGCATATCAGATTTGGGAGTCAGAAGGTCGTCCGCATGGTCACGACTCTCGCCATTGGGACATGGCCCGTAAGCTCGCAGAGGCGGAAGCCGATAGCGGAAAGAAGGCCACCATTCCGAAACCCCGCAAGCCAAAAGCAGCCCCGTTGAAGGATGTTTCCAGCGAGGCGTCGAAGAAGGTGCCAGCGAAGCCGAAAACAGACAAAGCAGCGAAACCGGCCAAGCCAAAAGCGTCGGAATCGCCGGCTAAGCCCACCGCCTCGACGAAGAACTCAGACTCGAGCACCACGCCTGCGGCAGCGCCGGCCCCCGCAAAAAAACCGGCCGCTCGCAAGCCGGCCGCTAGGAAACCTTCGCCCGGCACGTCGGGCGTCGGCGCTGGTTCTTCAAAAAGCTAAAGCGCATCTCCGGCCTTCCGTCCGGAAGGCCGGCTTCCCCTTTTAAAAACACTGAATTTCCTGGGCTTCATGCGAAGCCGTATGCCCCTGCGCGCATGCAAAACATCCGATGAACGACAAGGGCGCCTGTGGCACTTCCGACATACGCCGATCATCCAAATCACATCTCATCACTAAGGTATTGGGCAGATGCAAAAGCAATCTCAGGCTTCTGACACGTCGGCACCCGCAACGGCTACTCGGTCCCGGGTACGCGAAGGCTTACCGTATCCGCTCGGCGCGACATGGGACGGACTCGGCGTCAATTTCGCGATCTTCTCTGCGCACGCGACCAAGGTCGAACTCTGCTTGTTTGACTCCAGCGGTAAAACCGAGCTTGAACGGATCGAGTTGCCGGAGCGGACGGATGAGATATGGCATGGTTATCTACCGGACGCGCACCCGGGCCAAGTGTATGGTTATCGCGTCCACGGGCCGTACGAGCCGGAAGCCGGGCATCGCTTCAACCCGAATAAGCTGCTGATCGATCCGTATGCGAAGCAGCTGGTCGGTAAGCTTGAGTGGTCGGAAGCGCTGTTTGGCTACACGATTGGTCACAAAGATAAAGACCTTAGCTTCGATGAGCGTGACAGCGCGCCCTTCGTGCCCAAGTGCAAAGTAATCGACCCTGCGTTTACCTGGGGTAACGATCAGCCGGTCCGGGTACCGTGGGACAAGACAGTCATCTACGAAACCCACGTGAAGGGTTTCACGATGCGCCATCCGAGTGTCGGTGAAGAGGTTCGCGGCACCTTTGCCGGCCTGGGACAAGGCGATGTGTTGAATTACATCCGTCGCCTGGGTGTGTCGTCAGTCGAGCTGCTTCCCATTCACGCGTTTGTGCAAGACCAGCATTTGCTGGAAAAAGGCATGAGCAATTATTGGGGCTACAACAGCATCGGATTCTTTGCGCCACATCCGCAGTATCTCGCCAGCGGCAAAGTCAGCGAGTTCAAGGAGATGGTCGCGCGCATGCACGACGCCGGCCTCGAAGTGATTCTGGATGTGGTCTATAACCACACCGCGGAAGGCAACGAGCTTGGCCCAACGCTTTCGATGCGCGGGATCGACAACGCGACCTACTACCGCCTGATGCCGGACGACAACCGCTACTACATCAACGATTCCGGCACGGGTAACACCCTGGATCTCAGCCATCCTTGCGTTCTGCAGATGGTCACCGACTCGCTGCGTTACTGGGTCAACGAGATGCACGTCGACGGTTTCCGTTTCGACCTGGCGACGATCCTGGCGCGTCATCACGATGGGTACGACGAGCGCCACAGCTTCCTTGTCGCTTGCCGTCAGGACCCTGTCCTCAGTCAATGCAAACTCATCGCCGAACCATGGGATTGTGGCCCTGGCGGCTATCAGGTGGGCAATTTCCCACCTGGATGGATGGAGTGGAACGACCGCTTCCGCGACACTGTGCGAGCGTTCTGGAAAGGTGATGAAGACCAGCTGGCCGATTTTGCGAGTCGCCTGACGGCCTCTGGCGAGATGTTCAACCAGCGCGGCCGCAGGCCGTTCGCCTCTGTGAACTTCATTACCGCGCATGACGGCTTCACGTTGCACGACTTGGTTTCGTACAACGAAAAACACAATGAGGCCAATGACGAAAACAACCAGGACGGCAGCGACAACAACATTTCCTGGAACCACGGCGTCGAGGGTCCGACAGACGATCCGGAGATCCGCGCGCTGCGCTTGCGTCAAATGCGCAATTTCATGGGTACCCTGCTCTTTTCGCAAGGCACGCCGATGATCGTGGCCGGCGATGAGTTTGCGCGCACGCAGGGCGGGAACAACAACGCCTATTGCCAGGACAGCGAGATCGGTTGGGTCAACTGGGATCTGGATGAAGACGGTGAAGCGCTGCTGAGCTTCGTGCGCAAGGCGATTCGCCTACGCATGGCCTATCCCATTTTGCGCCGCGGCCGCTTCCTTGTAGGGGCTTACAACGAGGAGCTTGGCGTCAAGGACGTCACTTGGCTCGCACCCGATGGAAATGAAATGTCCATCGAGCAATGGGAAGACCCGAATGGCCGTTGCCTGGGCATGTTGATGGATGGTCGGGCGCAGCCTACGGGCATCCGCAAAGCCGGTTCTGACGTAACGTTGCTCATGATCGTGAACTCACACTACGACGTAGTGAACTTTTCATTACCGGAAGTGCCAGAAGGATCGCACTGGGTTTGCCTCGTCGACACCAACCAGGCCGATATCAGCGAGGAAGAGACGTTTGAGTTTGGCCATGAATACGCCGTAACCGGCCGCTCGTTGTTGCTCTTCGAATTGGTGAAGTCCACCTCTTCGTAACGGAAAAAGGAATTACCATGGGCAACTCGCCCCTCAGTAGTGTCTGGAAGCGCTTCAGGCCGGCTGTGTCAGCGGGGGAAAAGAGCGATCTGCTCCAGGGCAAAGGAACGCCCTGGACAGATTGGAAAAGCTCGGCCCGCATTAGCAGTCTCTCGCCCATCGAACCCAAACAGATCGCCACGCTGCAGCAGCGCGTCGTCATCATTGCGCCCCACCCAGGCTTTGAGACGGTCGCGTGCGGTGGCTTGCTCCAGCGGTTCAGCAAACTAGGCTGCCCGATCCTTCTTATATCCCTCACTGATGGCAGTGGTAGCCACGCCGGCTCATCCTTATGGACGCCCGAACGCCTCAGCGCCATTCGCCCACAGGAGAGTGCAGAGTCGCTAAGGCGGCTCGGCCTTCCGCTGAATCGACTGAAGTGGATTCGTGGAGGCTTCCAGGACGGTGGTTTGGAATCTGAGCAGGATCGCCTTGCCGAATTTCTGTTGCGTTATATCCAACCGGACGACGTTATCTTCACCAGCTGGCGTCAGGATGGGCATACCGACCATGAAACGACCGGGATGGTCGCCGGGAGCATCGCTGAATCGCTGGGCGCATCGCTCTATGAAGTCCCGGTGTGGGCATGGCATTGGGCAGAACCGAATGATGCCCGCATTCCTTGGTATCGCCTGCGTAAGTTGCCGCTCAGTCGCTGGACCGTCGCACGCAAGCGCCACGCGATTCAGGCGCATGCAAGCCAGCTGATGGGCGACCCCGAAATTGGGGAAGAACCCGCGTTCGGGACCTACACCCAGCAGCGCACGCTTCAGCCTTACGAAATCATTTTGACCCCTACCGTTACGCTCGCCTGACCCCCTTATACGTTCCCGGCGCTACCAACCAGCGTGGCGCCCCTTCCCTGAACGTCGATTGACCAAGCTTGACCTCCCTTCATTAGCCGCCCGTAGACGCTGCTGAACCCCCATTCGCATGAATGAGTCCATTGCAGTAGTGAGGGCGGTGGCGAATATCACGCAACCAATAGAACTTTTCCGCAGCCGAACAGATGCCCGCCGTCTAAGGCCGCATCGGCCAGATTCAAGTGTGATGCGCAGATGGAGATAAGCAACCGTGAAAGTGGTGGTAGCGCACGACGACAGGTACGCAAGCCTTCGCGCTCTGGTCGAGGCCAGGGTCATGTGGCCCACGGTGGGTGCAGCGGGCCCTGTCAGCGCCAGTCTTCGTGTCGACCTATCCCCCAGTGCGCCTGTGCACAAGGGCATTCAAGACGCATGAGGGACTTTCATGGGTGACATCCGCATCGGGATTTCCGGATGGCGTTACGCTCCTTGGCGAGGTGACTTCTACCCCAAGGGGCTGGCGCAAAAGGAAGAGCTGCATTTTGCCTCACGAGCGGTCAGCAGCATCGAATTGAACGGCTCGTTCTATGCGCTGCAAAAGCCGAAAAGCTATATGCAGTGGTACGAAGAGACGCCCAAAAATTTCGTCTTTAGCATCAAGGCGCCTCGCTTCATTACTCACGTGCGCCGGTTGATCGATGTCGAGAAGCCCCTGGCCAACTTTCTAGCTTCGGGGGTGTTCTGCCTGCGAGAGAAACTCGGACCGATCCTGTGGCAGTTTCCGCCGTCCTTTCGCTTCGACCCCGAGCGTTTCGAACACTTTTTGCAATTGCTGCCCCACGATACTGAGGCCGCATTAGCGATAGCGCGGGATTGTGAGCCTCGCATGAAGGGCCGTCGCTACCTCGAGATCGACCAAAAGCGAGTGCTTCGCCATGCGGTCGAGATACGCAACGATAGCTTTGAGGACCCCGCTTTCATCGCCCTCCTGCGCCAATACAAAGTGGCGCTCGTGGTTGCGGATACCGCGGGCAAATGGCCTTACCTGGAAGACCTTACCGCAGACTTTCTGTACCTGCGCCTACATGGCGCGGAAGAGCTTTATGCCAGTGGCTATGACGATGCCGCACTGGCACGTTGGGAGAAGCGAATCCAGTGCTGGACGCGTGGCGAAGAGCCCGCGGACGCACGCCGGGTGTCCGATAAGCACATGCGCGCGCGACGCGCTCGCGATCTCTACTGCTATTTCGACAACGATGTGAAAGTCCGTGCGCCGTTCGACGCGCGGCGTCTGCTCGAGCGTCTCCATCTGGACGGTGGGCTGCAAACCAA
The DNA here is from genome assembly GCF_014647635.1 of Pseudomonas matsuisoli. Taxonomy (GTDB): domain Bacteria; phylum Pseudomonadota; class Gammaproteobacteria; order Pseudomonadales; family Pseudomonadaceae; genus Pseudomonas_P; species Pseudomonas_P matsuisoli. The sequence continues at coordinate 367,663 of NZ_BMPO01000002.1, read as the reverse complement.
ACCTGGTCAAAAGGAGGAAAGAGCGGCGTGAGCCTCGATAACCCGATTCCCGTCAGCGAACGCGTGGAAAATGCGCGCGAAGTCCATCAGGTCGGCATCCTGACGGTCAATACGCATAAAGGATTCACCGCATTGAACCGACGCTTCATCTTGCCCGAGTTGCGCGAAGCGGTTCGCGCCGTCTCAGCAGATGTTGTATTCCTGCAAGAAGTCATCGGCACTCACGAAGGGCACGCATTGCGCTATGGGAATTGGCCGGCGGCGCCGCAATACGAGTTTCTCGCCGACACCATGTGGCCCCAGTTCGCGTATGGCCGCAATGCGGTGTATCCCGATGGCGACCACGGCAATGCAGTGCTATCCAAATTCCCCATTACGCGCTACGACAATCTGGACGTTTCGATAACGGGTCCGGAGAAGCGCGGTTTACTGCATTGCGAGCTGCAACTGCCGCAGAACAAGACGCTTCACGCCATCTGCGTTCACTTGGGTCTGCGTGAAGCGCATCGGGCGAAACAGTTGTCTCTGTTGTGCGACCTGTTGGAAAGCCTGCCCGCTGAGACCCCCGTAGTCGTTGCCGGGGACTTCAATGATTGGCGACTTCGCGCAAGCGCGGTGTTGTCGGAGCGCTCGCGTATGAAGGAGGCCTTCGAAACGACCTTCGGCGCGTTGGCGCGCAGCTTTCCCGCGCGGATGCCCGTATTGCGACTGGACCGGATCTACGTTCGCAACGCCGATATTCACGAACCCAGAATTCTGTCGTCGCGTCCGTGGTCACACCTGTCCGACCATGTGCCGCTCGCTGTGGAGATTCGAATATGAAATTCGCCTGGAGGGATGGTAATCAGATTTCGCTGCTGGAAAACGGCGAGGAGTTTTTCCCGCGCGTTTTCGAATGCATACGCGCAGCGAAACGAGAAGTACTGATCGAGACGTTCATCCTCTTCGACGACAAGGTAGGCCGGGAACTCCGCGAGGCGGTTCTCGAGGCCGCAGGGCGCGGCGTCGACATTCACCTGACGGTGGACGGCTACGGCTCTGCGGATCTCGGCGGCGAGTTCGCAGCGGCAATGACGCGCGCCGGTATTCAAATCCATATGTTCGATCCACAGCCGCGCGTGATGGGCAAGCGAGTCAATCTGTTCCGACGTCTGCATCGCAAGATCGTCGTCATCGATGCCGAGCGCGCATTCGTGGGAGGGATCAATTTTTCCGCGGATCATCTGGCCGATTACGGTCCTGGCGCAAAGCAGGACTATGCTGTCGAGATCGTCGGCCCGCTCGTGGACGACATTCACCGTTTCGCCCTGAGTACAGTTCAGCCTTCGGTAAAACCCAAGCGCTGGTGGCAGCGCGACCCGCTGCCCCTGGCGTCATCGACAGCCACGCACGACCGCGGCGGTATGCGTGCCCTCTTCGTCAGACGTGACAATGACGAGCACCGCAACGATATCGAGGAACACTATCTCCAGGCTATTCGCGACTCACGCCACCGCCTGATCATTGCCAACGCCTACTTCTTTCCCGGCTACCGACTGTTGCGCGAGTTGCGTAACGCCGCTCGACGCGGCGTCCAAGTGCGCCTGATTCTGCAAGGACAGCCGGACATGCCGATCGCCAAGCTCGGCGCCCGCATGCTCTACAACTACCTGATCCGGGACGGTGTGCAAGTCTTCGAGTACTGCCGGCGGCCTCTGCACGGCAAAGTGGCGCTGGTGGACTACGACTGGTCGACGGTCGGCTCCAGCAATTTGGACCCGCTGAGCCTTGCGCTCAATCTGGAATCGAACGTGATCATCCGCGACGCCGAATTCAACCGTACGCTCCACGAGCGCTTGGAGTTGCTCATGGAGCAGCATTGCAGACAGATCCCGCTAGAGCGCGTATTGAAAGGCTACTTCTGGCGTGCCCCAGTCATCTTCCTGATCTTCCACTTCCTGCGTCGCTTCCCGGCGATGGTAGGACTTCTGCCCGCACATACCCCCAAATTGGCCCTGATCCAACCGCACGAAGAAAGTGACATTCAGCCTATCGGCAGTGAGAAGACGCAATGAACGACGCTTCCGACGTGCAAACGACTCCAACGCAGAATAGCCCGCGTTGGTGGGCCATTACCAAGAAGGTGCTTACGTGGGCCTTTTTCATAGCGATCACGATTTTTTTCATCGTGCTGGCACGCAATATCGATTGGGCTCAGGTATGGCAATCATTGCAGGGCTACAGCCTGGGAACCATTGCACTTTCGATCGGTGCGGCCATGACTGGCTATGCCATCTACAGCACATTCGACCTGTTGGGCCGAACGTATACGGGCCATCACTTGCCCACCCGACAAATTCTGCCGCTGACCTTCGTCTGTTATGCCTTCAATCAGAATCTTGCCTGGGTAGGCGGCATCGCGATGCGCTATCGGCTCTATTCACGGCTAGGGTTAACCGGGCTCGTGATTACCCGCATCCTTACCCTGAGCATCGTAACCAACTGGATCGGCTATCTCATGTTGGCTGGCATCGTGTTCGCACTAGGCGTGGTTCAGCCGCCGCCAGAATGGGATCTGGATTTTTCGGCCTTACGCTTTCTTGGTGTGGGCATGGTCGTGGCCAGCATCGCGTATGTCATCGCGTGTGCAGTGTGTAAACGCCGGTCCTGGACCCTTCGTGGCCACGAAATCGAATTGCCGACAGCCAAAATGGCGATGCTGCAGATCGCCATGGGAGGTGCCTGCTGGATGCTGATGGGCGCGACGGTGTGGGTGTTCATGCCCGATCCCGTGGGCTACCTGACGACGCTGGGTATCTTGCTAATCAGCAGCATAGCGGCGGTACTTGCGCACATACCTGGTGGAATCGGTGTCCTTGAGACGGTGTTCGTTACGCTGCTTCAGCACCAAGTGCCCAAGGCTGACATTCTTGCAGCGTTGATTGGCTACCGCGTGGCGTATTTCCTGGTGCCGTTGCTGTTGGCAAGCATCGTTTACCTGGGCTTCGAAACACGAGCGAAACGCATGCGCCACAAGAACCACAGTGCTCGCGTACCCAGCGAACACGCTCGTTAGAGCGTGAGTTCGTTGAGCTCCACGACGGCGGTGATGGATTGGGCTTTTCCATCCCATATGTACCGAAGGTGGGCTCCTTGCACCGGCCTTGAGACCGCTTTGGGTCTGAAGGCTGCAACGCACTCGCCGCCGGATGCACGGACACTCTTGTAGAGCAACCCCCACTCCCCGGCTTCACGCTGAATACGCGCGAACGCTTGCGGTACCTCGTAGTTACTGACATCCGGCCCGTGCAAATCGGCCCGTTCACGAACATCGAGCATGGGCTCGATGACTTTGTTCACATAGGCACGCATGGTGATTTCCAGGCTTTGCTCACCGGTCGCGGCGAAGAAACGCTCCTGGTGAAAGCGCGTCTCTGCGATCGCGGTATGCAGTGAATCGGCGCAGTAGTAGACCCCGTAGCTGCCATCGGTAAACCGACTCTGCTTGCCTATGTGAGTGAACGCCGCCATGACTGCCGTTGAGCCTGGGCCACTGACCCGATCGTCGCGTGGGACGCGGGCAAGCTTGCCACCTTCCTCCAGCAACCGATCGTTCGTAAGCCCTTCGATGGCAAACGCGATCTCCAGGTCCTGCGGGTCCAACGTATCCTCGAACACGCTAATGGGCGGAAAGCAGCTGTTGATCAGCCGATACGCTTTTTTCCACTGCGGCACGCTACGCGACATGCTCAACCCCTGACGCCATCCAGGTAGCGGCGCACATCCGCAACGTCGATCACACGGCCCGCCAGCATGTATTCCAGCGCGCTTTGCCCATTGAAAGGTGCCGCCGCGTTACTTTTATGTACCCATTCATAGGCACGCTCAGGCTGCTGGCTGAACAAAATGCGAAGTGCCTTGTGAATACCCATGAGGTAAGAGATCCGCTCCATCGTATCGCGTGGAAGGCGGATGGCCGGCAGCTTGCGGTATTTGAAATAGGTGGTATTGCCGACGGAACCGAGCAGCACGCGTTGCTGCTCGCGAGAGCAGCCCCAATGCTCCATCAGATTAAAAAAGAACGTGAGCGCGACACGTCCGGCTTCAGCGCCGTCGGTCACACTTCCTATGTCGGATGCAGGTATAGCCATGGTTGCCTCGAGCCACCGTATCAAGGCAACAGGCTACTCCTCATGCGATATTATTCAACCATTTAATTCGCATGTGGATAATTCTGTTATCGACTGGGTCGAAGCATGACGATACCAAGCGGAGGCAAGTCGAGGACGACCGAACTTTGTTCACCATGACTTTCCACCGCTTCAGCAAGCACACCTCCGCCGTTACCGACGTTCGAGCCGCCATAGACTTCCGCGTCGCTGTTGAAAATCTCCTGCCATTGTCCATCTTTGGGTACGCCAATCCGGTACCCATGACGAACGACCGGCGTGAAGTTCGCTACCACTAACAAGGGTTCGCGGTCGTGGCTCCAGCGTAGCCAGGCGTAGACGCTGTTGCTGTAGTCATCACCAATCAGCCATTGGAAGCCGTCCGGTCGATCATCCTGTTCATAGAGCGCCGGCTCACTCCGGTAGATGCGATTGAGGTCGGCGACGAGCTTGTGCACTCCCTGATGATCGGCGTAGTTGCTCAGCAAGTACCAATCTAGCTCATGGTCGTGGCTCCACTCGCGCCATTGCCCGAACTCAGCCCCCATGAACAACAGCTTCTTGCCAGGGTGTGCCCACATGAACCCCAGGTAAGCGCGCAGGTTGGCGAATTTCTGCCAGCGATCGCCTGGCATCTTGTCAATGAGCGAGCGTTTACCGTGGACGACCTCGTCGTGGGAGATCGGCAGGACGAAGTGTTCGGAGAACGCATAGACGAGCCCAAAGGTCATCTTGTCGTGGTGATAGCAGCGGTTAACGGGATCCTCAGCAATGTACTTGAGCGTGTCGTGCATCCAGCCCATGTTCCATTTGTAGGCAAAGCCCAACCCGCCTACTTCCGTCGGACGACTCACACCTGGCCAAGCCGTGGACTCCTCTGCGATGACGAGTGCACCCGGGGCTTCGACCTTCACCACGTCGTTCAGATGACGGAGAAAGTCGATGGCTTCCAGGTTTTCTCGTCCGCCGTAGCGATTGGGAATCCACTCGCCGTCCTTACGGGAATAGTCCCGGTAAAGCATCGACGCAACGGCATCGACCCGCAGACCATCTACATGAAAATGCTTCAGCCAGTGCAGCCCGGACGCGAGCATGAAACCGTGCACTTCGGTGCGTCCGAGATTGTAGATATAGGTGTCCCAGTCCTGGTGGAAGCCCTCGAACGGATGCGCGTACTCGTACAGCGCAGTGCCGTCGAACTCTCCAAGCCCGTGGGCATCTGTCGGGAAATGCGCAGGAACCCAATCGAGGATCACGCCGATATCGGCCTGGTGGCAGGCATCAACGAATGCGGCGAAATCCTTGGGTGAGCCGTAACGTGCGCTCGGCGCGAACTGCGAGAGCAACTGGTAGCCCCACGACCCGCCGAACGGGTGCTCCATGATCGGCATCAGCTCAATGTGGGTGAATCCAAGTTCCTTGATGTAGGGAATCAAGTGCTCGGCGAGTTCGTGCCAGTTGTATAGACGCCCTTCGCTCCCGCCCTCACGACGCCATGACCCGGCATGCAGCTCGTAAATCGACATCGGCGCGGATAAACCCTGGCGTTCCGCCCGTTTCGCGAGCCATTCGGCGTCGTTCCAATGAAAGTCGTAGGGCTCGGCAACGACGGAGCCGGTTTCCGGCGGCATCTGCGTGGCCAGCGCCATCGGATCGGCCTTCAACGGCAGAACGCCATGTGGCCCGAGTATTTCGTACTTGTAGACTTCGCCTGGTTGCAAACGCGGGATGAATAGCTCCCACACGCCGGCAGGATGTCGTGCCCGCATTGGGTGTCGGCGGCCGTCCCAGGCGTTGAAATCACCCACGACTGAAACCCGCTTGGCGTTCGGTGCCCAAACCGCGAACCGGACGCCCTGCACGCCTTCGATCTCCATGTACTGCGCGCCGAAGCTCTGTCCGAGGTTGCGATGATTACCTTCGGCGAACAGGTAGATATCCATCTCGCCCATCAGTGGGCCGAAACTGTACGGGTCTTCAGTTACCTGGATACCGCTGGACCAGCGGATACGCAGCAAATAGGGTTCATTGGTTTGCAAATATGCAGTGAACAAGCCTGGGAACCGCGCGTCTTGTTCCATCGTTGCCACGGGCTCTTCGGTGCCGCGACGCAATACTTCCACGCCCAGCGCCTGCGGCAAGTAGGTTCGGATACAGACGCGATCGCCTTCGGCATGTGGCCCCAGCAGCGCAAAAGGATCGCCATGACGCGCGACGACGAGCGCATTGATAGCGGATTCGTCAGGCTGTACCGCAGTGTGCGACGAGCTCATCAGTGTGGGTCTCCCTAAGAAAGTTGTTGTGCCAGTTCGACGAGGCCGCGTAGAGGTACGGAAAGCCAGGCCGGGCGATTTTCGGCTTCATAGGCGACCTCGTAGGCCGTCTTTTCCAAGATGAATAGGTCGAGCGCGGCCTGTTCGCCACCGGGCGATTTCCAGGCGTGCGGCACCTGCGCGGCGGCTTCCCGGTAATTCGACAAGAACAACTCGCGCGCTCTGTGGCGATAGGACTCCGCAACTTGCTCACGAATTCGATTGGCTTCTTCGGAAGAATCGCTGGTTTGAACATTCCGGAGCGCCATTGCCGCGGCGTAGTCGAACGAGCGGAGCACGCCGGCGACGTCTTTCAGCGGGCTGGTTTTAGCGCGACGTTCGTGAAGCGGCCGTGCAGGCTCGCCCTCGAAGTCAATCAGATAGGCATCGTCTTGAACGACCAGCACTTGTCCAAGGTGAAGGTCGCCATGTACACGAATACGCACGCCGCCCAACGCCTGCTTTGCCAACGCATCGATTTGAGCACCGAGCGGCCGCCGCATCGATTGCAGGAGATCAACTTGCTGCTGCAAGGGCTCGTCGAAATGTGCGCGTTGCTGCTGGAGCAGATCCAGCGCGTGGTCCAGCTCGGCCCGGATGTTTTTCGACCAGACCGCCGCCGCTTGCTCGTCGGTCGTCTCTGGGACGAAATCCGGCTCCTTGCCGGTTGCCAAGACCTGGTGCATTTCACCCAGGCGCTTGCCCAGCATGCCGATAAAGGTTTCCAACTCCTCAAGTGTGTTGTACGTCGTCTCGGATCCGGAGCTGCCGTTGGCGATCTGGTCGCGAATGGCGCGTTCGAGCCCGTTTTGCGTCCATTCCCAGGCGTCGCCCTGGTTATGCAGGAAGCCCTGGGCGAGCATCAGTACGTGTTCTTCGCCGTCTTCGTCGATCCGGCGCAGGTCGCCGTACAGCGGCGCGATGTACTGGAACCCATTGCGGGTCAGGAACCCGACCATTTCCAGCTCGGGATGGACGCCGCCAGAGACACGGCGAATCAGCTTGAGTACGAGTTTGCCGTCGACGACGGCCGACGTATTCGATTGCTCCGCTGAAAGCACCCTAACCGGCGCATCAGCTGCGAGATCAAGTTCGTGTAGTTGCTGCAGTGCGGAGAAACGTAGCTCGCCGGAGCCGCAAGGCAAGGAGAGCCCGGTTCGCATGCCATCCAGCACCGCGCGCACGAAGTGGTCGAGTGTGAACGCATCGGTCAGCAGCCCGACCTGTCGTCCACGCCGGACGCGAGCCAAGGCTAGCTGTTGAGGTAACGCCGTGTTCATCTCCTGCTCGGGCAAGAAGCCGAGCGGCAATTGATAGCGATCCTTCTGCTCGCCCGAGGTCACCTCAATCTCGCTGAACATCGCGGTGTGAGCGCCTTCGCCGAAGCGCACGCCGTAGACGAGACGCACGTTGTCGATCACGCCACTCTTGGCCGCGTACCAGCGACGTTTGGGCAAGTAGGTCGGCAATGCGATGTTTTCGAGGGTCTGGCGGGAACTGCCTTCCAGCAGTTCATCCGCGCTACGTTTGACAACCAGCGTATGAAATTCAGGCATGCTTTCGACCGGCTCATGGTGCCAGCTCGGCATCTGCGTTTCCGAGGCCAGCAGGAACCAATAAAATCCATAGGGCTGCAGGGTCAGCAGATAGCTCAATTGCCCGATGGGAGGGAACGCGCTGCCACCGACCATTTCGACCGGAACCATCCCCGCGTAGGCGGAAAGCTCCAGCTCGGCGGCCTGGGCAACGCGCGAAACGTTGGCAACACAGAGAATGGTTTCCTGCTCGCCCGTGGGTGTCGTGTATTCGCGCAGGTAGGCCAGAATTCGACGGTTGCTGGGCGACAACAGGGTCATGGTGCCGCGCCCGAACGCTTTTTGTTGCTTGCGCACCGCGAGCATCCGCCGGGTCCAGTTCAGGATCGAGTGGGGGTCGTTCTGCTGCGCCTCAACGTTGATCGTCTGGTACCCGTAGAGCGGGTCCATGATGGGCGGTAGCACCAAACGCGCGGGGTCGGCACGGGAGAAACCGCCGTTGCGATCGATCGACCATTGCATTGGCGTGCGTACGCCATCCCGGTCGCCAAGGTAGATGTTGTCGCCCATGCCGATTTCGTCGCCGTAATAGAGCACCGGCGTGCCTGGCATGGACAACAGCAGGCTGTTGAGCAGCTCGATACGGCGTCGATCACGCTCCATAAGGGGCGCAAGACGTCTGCGGATGCCAAGGTTCAACCGCGCCCTGCGATCAGACGCGTAGAAATTCCATAGGTAGTCGCGTTCCTTGTCAGTGACCATTTCCAGCGTCAACTCATCGTGGTTGCGCAGGAAGATCGCCCATTGGCAATTGTCCGGAATTTCCGGGGTCTGCCGCAGGATGTCGGTGATCGGGAAGCGGTCCTCCTGCGCGAGCGCCATGTACATACGCGGCATCAGCGGGAAGTGAAACGCCATGTGGCACTCGTCACCCAAGCCTTTTTCGTTCCCGCCAAAATACGGGTGCGTGTCCTCAGGCCACTGGTTGGCTTCGGCAAGGAGCATGCGGTCCGGGTAATGTTGGTCGATGACCGCGCGAATGGCTTTGAGGACCGTATGGGTTTCCGGCAAGTTCTCGTTGTTCGTGCCTTCACGTTCGACCAGGTAGGGAATGGCATCGAGCCGCAGCCCGTCCACGCCCATATCGAGCCAATAGCGCATGACCCGAATTACCGCTTCGAGCACGCGTGGATTGTCGAAATTCAGGTCGGGTTGGTGCGAGTAAAAGCGGTGCCAAAAGTACTGCTTGGCCACCGGGTCCCAGGTCCAGTTCGACTTTTCCGTGTCGATGAAGATGATGCGGGTTTCCGGAAAGGTCTGGTCACTGTCCGACCAGACGTAGAAATCCCGCGCACTCGAACCTGGCTTCGCGCTTCGAGCACGTTGGAACCAGGGGTGCTGGTCCGACGTGTGATTGATCACGAGCTCGGTGATGACGCGCAGGCCGCGCTTGTGCGCTTCTGCAATGAAGCGCTTGGCATCTGCACGCGTACCGTAGTCAGGGCTGACATCGCGGTACTCAGCGATGTCGTACCCATCGTCCCGGCGCGGGGACGGATAGAACGGCAGGATCCAGATCGTGTTCACGCCCAAATCGGCGATGTAGTCGAGCTTCTCGATGAGGCCCGCGAAATCACCAATGCCATCGTTGTTCGCATCGAAGTAGGACTTCACGTGGACCTGGTAAATGACCGCGTCCTTGTACCAGAGCGGGTCGTCGATGAAATCCTGGACTGATTTTTGTACGCGAGCCTTCGCCATGTTAGGAGACGTCCCTTCAGCCGTTCAGTGGGGAAAAGCGCCAAATGCCGAATGGCGACAGCTGCGGGTCCAGGCGCGTGGTCTGGACCTTCCCGTGCCACTGCCAGCGGTGGCCGTTCATGAGGTCTTCACCCTGGCTGCTGGCGTCGTCCGGCAGGCCGAACTCCCATAGCGGCAGCTCGAACTGCGCTTCGTGCGCGTTATGAGGGTCGAGGTTGACGGCGACGAGGATGAAGTTCGACAGGTCGGCAGTGCGCTTGCCGAAATAAAGGATGTTGTCGTTCCAGCAGTTGAACACCTTCAAACCCAGGTGCGTTTGCAGTGCGGGGTTTTGCCGGCGGATGCGATTGAGCTGGGTGATCTCGGCGACAATGTTGCCGGGTGCGTTGTAGTCGCGGGGACGGATCTCGTATTTCTCCGAATCCAGGTATTCCTCTTTGCCGGGCACTGGCGCTGATTCGCACAGTTCGAAGCCCGAGTACATTCCCCATAACCCAGACCCCATGGTCGCCAAGGCCGCGCGGATCAGGAAACCTGGACGGCCGCTGGATTGAAGGAAATACGGATTGATGTCGGGCGTATTGACGAAAAAGTTTGGCCGGTAGCATTCACGCAGCGGCGACTCGTTCAATTCCGTCAGGTACTCGGCAAGCTCGGCCTTGGTGTTGCGCCAGGTGAAATAGGTGTAGCTCTGGTTGAACCCCACCTTGCCCAAGCGCGCCATCATGGCAGGCCGCGTGAAGGCTTCGGAGAGGAACATCGTGTCGGGATAGCGACGACGAACATCCCCGATCATCCATTCCCAGAAGGGCAAAGGCTTGGTGTGTGGGTTGTCGACGCGGAAGATCTTCACCCCCGCTTCCACCCAATGCACCACGACATCACGTAACGCCGTCCATAGCTCGGGGACGGCATCCTCGGCGTAGAAGTCGACGTTGACGATGTCTTGGTATTTTTTTGGTGGGTTCTCCGCGTAACGGATCGTCCCGTCCGGGCGCCAGGCGAACCAGCCTGGGTGCTGTTCCAACCACGGATGGTCTTGCGAGCACTGGATGGCGAAGTCCAGGGCAATTTCAAGGTTGTGCTTGGCGGCTTCGCTCACCAGTGCGCGGAAATCGTCCAGCGTTCCCAACTCGGGATGGATCGCGTCGTGCCCGCCTTCATGGCTGCCGATTGCATAAGGGCTACCTGGATCTTGGGGGCCCGCTTCGAGTGAGTTGTTCTTCCCTTTGCGATGAGCACGCCCGATGGGGTGGATCGGCGGGAAGTACAGTACGTCGAAGCCCATGTCACGGACAGCGGGCAGGCGGCTCATCACGTCACGCAGGGTGCCATGGCGGTTCGCATCGTCGGTACACGAGCGAGGGAACAGCTCATACCAACTCGCGAAGGTGGCGCGTTCGCGCTCGACGTCCAGCGGGTAAGCGCGCGTCACGGCGAGGTGCGGCTTGGCGTCGGCGGTCGCCATCGCAGCGTTCACTTCGGGCGACATCAGGAAATTAACGCGAGAGTCCAGCTCATCGTGCTCGGCCGGCATCCGCTCGAGTAGCGCATCGAGCACTTCTCGTGCCTCACCTTCGCTTCGATTCCGGGCGCTCTCCAAATGTTGGCGGCCCTCGGTTAACTCGAGGGTTACCGGAACCCCGGCAGCGTGCTTCTTACCCAGTTCGTAGCGGTAGGTCTCGTAGATGTCCCACCAGGCTTCAATGCGAAATTGATGCAGAGCCGGCCGATCGGGCACGAAGTGCGCGGACCAAAAGTCGTTTCCCATAGGGACCAGTTTGACCCGCTGCCAATCGCCATCGTCTGCCGCACGCCAAAGCAGCGATGCCGCTAGTTGATCGTGTCCGTCCGCGAAGATCCGACAAGACACATCGACGCGCTGCCCAATGCCAGTCTTGACTGCAAAGCGCCCCTCATCGAGCGCTGGAGTAACTGACTCGATGGCTATACGCGGCATACGTACCGCGTCGTCTAGGCGCAATTCAGCGCCTGCCTCGGGGTGCCAGTGTGCGTCATACGATGGGGCTTGGGTCATAAATCCTCTCTTCGGGTCTTGGAACCTGTTGACGATCTATCGTGCGTCGGCGCTGCTCCTTCCTTTCCCGACCGGAAGGCTCGCAGGCCGCATGCCTTGCATCGCTTCGGTGGGAAAGGACGTGAACAGGTACCACGTAAAATTGAGGCGTCCCCGGGGACTACGTGCTGGCATTTCCAACGGTGGAATGCTCACCTACCCGACTACGGAACAGTGGACCGGCTGACGGTGCAGGTAATGCCAGCGCCAGTCGTGCTTGAACTTCTTTATTCGAAGCAGCGCCATCTGCAAAGTTCAGTGTGTGTATCGGTGCAAACCCGCGTCATTTGGGCCGCTCATCGGGCCACTCGGGAAAGCCTGCCCCTACCGACCGAAGGCAGGAACTCCACCCAAAAACGCTCCCTCCATTGGAGACGAGCGCGCCGTTTCGCTGCGTGCCGGACGACGGAGGAAAGCACAATGACTCAATATCAGGGTGGTAAGGGCAACTTCGCGGAAGACCCACGCCGCGCGGCCGAAGCAGGCCGAAAAGGCGGACAGATGAGTGGCGGTAACTTCAAGAACGATCCGGCGCGCGCCTCTGAGGCAGGCCGCAAGGGAGGCAAATCCAGCCGCAGCCGTAGTGAGTCGAGCGATTCTTGAGAGGCGTACCGGACGAGAAATGCGCGGTTCGTCCGGTCTTTTCAGCGCGTACTAGCTCGCTTTCTTACGCGTACCCGTTGCTGATTTAGGCTTTGCCGCAGGCTTTCGTGCGGTTGTCTTGGAGGTGGACTTCGATGACGACGCCTTTGCAGGTGCCTTCTTGCCATTGCCTCCTCGCAAGCTGCGCTTGAGTAGTTCACTGAGATCGATGACCTCCGCCCCACCCGTCTCGCCGTCATCCACTTCACCGACATCTTCGATTCGGCCTTTCTTCGCCTTTTGCTCGACCAGAGCCATGATCTGTTCCTGGAACGAATCCTTGTATTGAGCGGGGTCCCACTTTTCGCTCATGTCTTCGACTAAGCGGGTCGCCATGTCCAACTCGCGCTTGTTCAGCGTCGGCCGCAGGCTATCTTCGTCGAGCTCGAGCGCATCCAAGCTGCGCACTTCGTTGCCCCAGCGCAAGGTATTCAGGACCAGCGCGTCGCCCAACACCATCACGACCGCCAGATGTTGTTTCGTGTGCAGAACCACGTTGGCAAGACCTGCCTTGCCGGTCTTGTTCAATGTTTCACGGAGCAACGCGTACACCTTTTCCCCTCGCAGGTCTGGCTTGAGGAAGTACGGTTTCTCGATGTAGAGGAAAGGAATGTCGGCGGCGTCGACGAATGCGATGATGTCGATCGTCTGGGTGGCCTTGGGGTGCGCTTTGCGGATTTCGTCTTCGCTGATGACGACGTAGCGACCTTTCTCGTACTCGACGCCTTTGACGATATCCTCGCGCTCGATGTCTTCGCCGGTCACTTTGTTAATGCGCTTGTACCCGACGGGATCCATGCTGCGCTTATCCAACCAATCAAAATCCACGCCTTTTTGCGCTGTCGCAGGTACGAGTGCGACAGGAATATGGACCAGCCCGAAGCTGACGGCGCCTTTCCAGATAGTACGAGCCATGAAGATCGTTCCTGCGAGGAATACTTATGGTCGACTTGGCGCTAGGGATGAAAGTTCGGGAAGTCTGATTCAGATAAAGCGGTCTACGGGAACACGTAACGCGCGTAACTAAATTGGTGAAGAGGTCGTGAATGTAATCGCGAGTATGGCTCGCTCCCACCCCGTCCGATCGACAGCGATCGTTATCTTGTGGGAGCGGGGGCGGCCATCCGCCGGGACGGCGATCCGCGGGGCAACCGTCCGCCATGCCAGATAGATGTACCGCTAAGAGCGCCGGAGTGGACTCAAACCTTCAAGACAACCCGTCCACGCTTGGGCCCGCTTTCAAGAAAACGATGCGCCTCATGTACTTCGTCGAACGAAAATACGCGCTGGACGTCCGTACGAATGAGCTTGTCGGCAGTCAGTTGATTGATGCTGGCAAGTGCGTCGCGCATCGCCTGATCGTCCCGCGGTATGCCCAGCTCCGGACGTCCCGTGAAGTCATGCAGGCAATGCAGGAAGAACTTGAAGTTCTTCTCGAACGCGGCACACGCAGGGAAAGGCGTCTGGTTGCCACCCGTCAATCCATAAAGGATGAGCTTGCCGCGCGGCGCCATGACGTCCCCAAGCAGGGCCATTTGCGGACCGCCACACGCATCGAGTACGACATCCACGCCGTGCCCATCGGTCAGCTTGGCCAAGCGGCTGACGAGGTCCTCTTCCTCGGTGACAATGACGCGCTCGGCGCCCAATGCCTGGAGGTAGTCCCGATCCTCACTATCATCGGTCGTGGCAAACACCTGCGCCCCGGTCTGCCGGGCGAGTTGCAAGGTAGCCGGCCCCGAACAATGGCACGCATTCGTGATCAACACACGTTGGCCGGCCTGCACGTGGGCCAAGTGATTGAACGCGAAATAGCCAATTAGCTGCCCCAGGTAATGAACGCACGCTTCTTCAGGGGACAACACATCTGGATAGTGAGTGATGGACGTCACCGGCAGGCGAACCAATTCGCCATACGCCGGATAGACATTCACGTCATGCCCACCTGGAAAACTGGCGATACGGTCGCCGACTCGATAGCCGACCACACCATCACCTACAGCCTCAATGACGCCGGCTAATTCGTTACCTAACCCTGCGGGTAAACGGGCATGTTGCGGAGCAATGTCCTGACGCCAAAGCGCGTCGTTCCAACTGACGCCGATTGCTTCGGCACGCACCAGCACTTCGCCTTTTCCAGGCGCCTCGACCGGTTGCTCTTCGATCTTGAGCACCTCTGGTGGCCCGAACTGATGAAAGCGGATCACGCGTGGCATAGGATCCTCATCTGCTTGATAGTAATCACGATGCAGGAGACTTTATCTGCCTTGCCGCCACAACTCCACCCGCCGACATCAATAGTCGACATGTATAGCGATGATGCACCCTCTTCTGAAACGGCGAATACGAAGCGTATGATGCGCGTTTCGCCGCTTCGCCTCGAGTGATCGTATGAACCGCAACGACCTGCGTCGATTGGACCTGAATCTACTGATCGTCTTCGAAACGTTGATGCATGAGCGCAGCGTGACGCGTGCGGCTGAAAAACTGTTTCTAGGTCAGCCTGCCATCAGTGCTGCACTGGCCCGTCTGCGCAGCCTGTTCGACGATCCGCTGTTCGTACGCACTGGCCGGACGATGGAGCCGACTACGCGGGCGCAGGAAATTTTCGTATTGCTGGTGCCCGCCCTTGATTCGATCTCCACGGCGGTAAGCCGCGCCAGCGAGTTCGACCCCTCGACCAGCAAGCAAGTCTTCCGGATCGGGCTGTCGGACGAAGTGGAATTCTCTTTGCTGCCCTCATTGTTGCGGCGGCTGCGTGTTGAAGCGCCAGGCGTGGTGCTGGTTGTCAGACGTGCAAACTATCTATTGATGCCTGGCTTGCTGACGTCGGGCGAAATCTCAGTAGGCGTGAGCTACACCGATGAACTGCCGGCGAACGCTAAGCGCAAGACCCTTCGCCGCAGCCGCCCCAAGGTCATGCGCGCAGACAGCATCCCGGGGCCGTTGAGTATGGACGACTTCTGTAACCGCCCTCATGCGATGGTGTCGTACGCGGGCGATCTCAATGGTTTCATGGACGAAGAGCTATCGGCACTTGGCAAGACGCGCCACGTGGTACTGGCAGTGCCGCAATTCAACGGATTGAATAGCTTGATCGCCGGTACGGACATCGTCGCCACCGTGCCTGATTTTGCCGCGGACACGCTAGCTGCTGCTGGCGGTTTGCGTGTGGAGCCATTGCCGTTCGAAACAGGGCGCGCGTTCGAATTATCGATGGTCTGGCGGGGCGCGCAGGATAACGACCCCGCCGAGCGCTGGCTGCGCTCGCGTATACAGATGTTCATTGGCGACCCGGATACGCTGTGACGGCCTAGATGAAGCGCTGCGCTATTGTTTCTGAAGCGTGACGCGCTGGAGGGCATCCCAGAGCCGCTGCTTATCGGAATCACTGAGGTTTCTCTGCTGCAACGTTCGCATGAACGCCGTCTGTTCGGTAAACGGCGCTCCTTCTTTCAATGCAGTGCTGATGGCCTGCAGGATGAGGTCGTTCAGGCTTCCAAGCTCGCCTCTGACACGATCCAGCGGCTGAGGCTGCCATTCCGGCTCCGGTGCCGAGAGCCAATCCGCTCGGTAGCGATACTGTATGGCTTTTGCCGCGTCCATCTGCGCTTGGATGAAGGCTTGCATAGCCTCGCTGGCAAGGCCCAGTTCTTTGGCTTGCGCGACCGACGAGTCCAGTACCTTCCGCTCTTGCGCGAGGTCTTCCACGGGCAAATGATTGATCGCCTTGTAGCCGGCAACATCCTTCATGTAGCCCAAACGCTTGTTGATCAGCGAAGCAACCTCCTCCCCGACAGCGGGAGCTGCAGGTAGCGAGGCAGAAAAAAGCAGTCCAGCGGATAACAGCCCTACAGCAATCAAGTTGCTCATTGCGCGTGCACCTCTCTGTTCATCTTCATATGGATCAGAAGTGTGTGGCGCCAAATGGATTTACGTTCACAGGAGCGCACTGATGCAGCACGAGCGCGTTTGTATTTTCAGTGGATGACGAGGCGAAAACGGTCTAGTACCGCTCCAGGACTCGATCGGCCAATCACCCGCGTCGATTTAAACATTCGCCTCGTTCGATTCGCGGTGATGTCCGGCACCGATCACACTGCAACGCATCCTTGTCGTGGCCGCTCCAGCCCGCATGGTGTGTGTTCCTCTCCGTCGGCGACTGCCCGACATCCCCTCCGCGACCCTTGCTCCTGGTCGCGGTTTTTTTTTGCCCGTGTCAGGACGCGCTTGCTCGCCGGTCAAGGTAAGGCGTCTTGCAGCAACGCTTCGCTATCCCAGCCGCCGCCCAGCGCCGCAATGAGCTGCACGCTTGCCGTAAGCTGAGTGCCAAGCAAGGTCAACGCGCTGCGTTCGTTATTGAGCGCCGTTGCTTGTACGTTCACCACATCATTGAAGTCGATGGTTCCCGCGCGGTACTGGTTCTCGATCAAACGCAAGGACTCGCGGGCGGATTCGAGGGCTTCCTGCTGCACGCGAGATTCGCGATCGAGCACCTGAAGTTGGACGAGGTAGTCTTCCACTTCACGGAAGCCTGTCAGCACGGCCTGACGATAGTTGGCGACGGTCTGGTCGTAAGCCGCTTCCGTGCGCTCAGATTCCGCGCGCCGGGCGCCGCCGTCGAATAGCGTCAAGGCAAGGGACGGTCCGAGCGACCAAAAGCGGTTGGGCACGCTAAACAGGTCGTTGAACGCGCTGTTGGTATAGCCGCCGTTAGCCGATATCGACAGATCCGGGTAATACGCCGCCTTGGCCACACCGATGCGGGCATTGGCCTCCTGCACGCTACGCTCGGCCGACGCAATGTCGGGGCGCCGTTCGAGCAACTCCGACGGCAGCGCCTGAGGCACCACAGGCAGGCGTGGTATGGATTCGAGCGTCGCCAAATCGAAGGACGACGGTGGTACGCCGATCAATACCGCTATGGCGTTTTCCAACTGCGCGCGCTGCCATTGCAGATCGATCGCCTGGGCTTGCGTGCTTTTCAGCTGCGTAAGCGCCTGACTCACGTCCGAGCGTGGGACGATCCCAGCCGTGTATTGGTTTTGCGTCAACCTGAGCGATCGCTCGTAGGCCGAGACGGTCGCGTCGAGCAACCGCTTTTGCTCGTCCATAACGCGAAGTTGCAGGTAGTTTTGTACCAATTCGGACTGCAGACTCAAGCGCGCCGCCGCGAGATCAGCGTAACTCGCCTGCGCGGCCGCGCGATCCGCTTCGAGCGTTCGCCGCAAACGTCCCCAAAGATCCAGCTCCCAGGTAGCGCCCAGCGAGGCTTGATAATCTTCCGATACGCCAGAGCCGCGAACCGTGCTAACTGAATTGCCGCTACCACCCGACACGATGCCGCTGGATCCGCCTCCACGCCCTGCGCGCGTTACCCCGCCATCGGCGCTGATCGTCGGGAAAAAGCTCGCACGCGCACTTCTGACCAACGCGCGTGCCTGTCGATACTGGGCTTCAGCCGCCGCCAGGCTTTGATTCGAAACGTCGAGCTGACCGACCAATTCGTCGAGTACTGGATCGTTGTAAAGGCTCCACCATTCGCCTCGATGCTCGGTATCCGCCGGTAACGCGGACTTCCAGCCGTCCACATGCTCATATTGCGCAGGCACCAACGCCGCGGGCCGGTGGTAGTCGGGCCCAACACTGCACGCGCTTAGCGCGAGGCTGGCGGACACAATGAGGACGGACTTGCGCAGCTTGAAAACGGATGCCAGCGGGATGTTGGAAGACGAACGACTCATAACGGATTTTCCAGGGCAGCGTCGGTACGCGCACCGCGCCAACGATTGAAACGATGACGCAAGCGGTCGAAGAACACATAGACCACCGGCGTGCTGTAGAGCGTGAGCAACTGGCTGAGAATCAGACCGCCGACAATAGCCACACCCAATGGATGACGGGTTTCGGACCCCTCGGACGTGTCGAGCAGTAACGGCAACGCTCCGAACAAGGCGGCAAGCGTGGTCATCATGATGGGGCGGAAACGCAACAGGCAGGCACGGCGAATGGATTCGATTGGCGACAGGCTGTCGTGGCGTTCGAGCTGCAACGCTAAATCAATCATCAGGATGGCGTTCTTTTTCACTACGCCAATCAGCAGGAACAGCCCAAGCAACGAAATCAGGCTGAACTCCTGACCGAACAATTGAATGGCGAGCAACGCCCCAACGCCAGCGGAGGGCAAGGTCGACAGGATTGTCAGCGGATGAATGTAGCTTTCATAGAGCACGCCGAGCACCAGGTATACCAAGACCAGCGCGGCGAGGATCATGAATGGCTGGCCTTGTTGCGCTTCAACGAACGCGCTGCCAGTACCGCCCATCATGCCCTGAACTTCGTTCGGCAGTCCCACGCCCGCCACGGCTCGGTTCACAGCGGCCGTCGCCTGATCGAGGCTGACACCTTCGGCCAGCGTGAACTCGATACTTTCATCCGCGAATTGCCCGTGGTGCGAGACCCGGTCCTGTTCGAGGCTAGGCTCCCAGCGAGCGATCGTCGACAATGGGATACGGTCGCCGTTATCGGTGATGACCTTCACTTGCGACAGAACCTCAGGCCCGGTCGCGTATTTCGGATCGATCTCCATCACGACCTGATACTGGTACATGTTGTCGTAGATCGTGGCGATCTGACGTTGGCTGAACGCGTTGTTGAGCACCGCGGTTACCATTTCGACATCGATTCCGAGGCGCTTCGCGTTTTCCCGGTCGATCACGATTCGGACCTGCTGAGCCCCCTTCCCGTCCGTCGTATCGACGTTCTGCAGTTCAGGCAGCGCCGCCAACGCGTCTCTTACACGCGGCACCCACGTGCGCAACGCATCGAGATCGTTTGCTAGGAGAACGTATTCGTTTTCAGTGCCGCGATCCTGTCGCCCGCCGAATTGAAGATCCTGACTCGCCATCAGGTACATCTTGGCGCCAGGAATCTTGGGCGCGTTCTTGCGCAGCCGCTCGATCACCGCGTCTACGCTTTCTTTACGCTCGTCCAGCTCCTTGAGTCGAATGAGCACTGTCGCATTCCCAACACCCGTCTGCCCGCCCACGAAGCCCGCCACTGCAGCAACCGCGGGATCGCTCACGAGCAACTTGCGGTATGCCTCCATCTTCGGCTGCATGACACTGAACGACAGTCCATCTTCACCTCGAATGAAGCCCGTGATCTGGCCAGTATCCTGGGAGGGCATGAAGGTCTTCGGTACTGCGATGTACAGATAGACGTTCAATACGATAGTCGCGACGAGGCCCAGAAGCATGAGCGTGGAATGACGAAGCGACCAATCCAGGCTTCGCGCATAACGGTCCATGACTATTGTCTGCACGCGATGGCCGATGCGTGCGAATCGGCCCGGTTCGCGCTTTTCCTCCACCCGTAGCCAACGCGCGCAAAGCATGGGCGTAAGCGTCAGCGAGACCACGAGCGAGACCAGAATTGCTGCCGTGAGCGTAATGGAAAACTCGCGGAACAGATTGGCGACGAAACCGCCCATGAACAAGATCGAGAGAAACACCGCGACCAGCGACAGGTTCATGGACAGCAGGGTAAAGCCCACTTCGCGGGTACCTTTCAACGCGGCCTCAAGTGGCGGTTCACCGCTCTCCATATGCCGAGCGATGTTCTCCAGTACCACGATCGCATCGTCGACCACCAACCCAGTCGCAATGATCAGCGCCATCAGCGAAAAGTTGTTGAGGGAGAATCCCCAGAGGTACATGACGGCGAAGGTGCCGACCAGCGAAACAGGCACAGCGAGCGCGGGAATCAGCGCAGCCCGCCAGCGGCCCAAAAACGCGAGCACGACGAGGATGACGAGGCCAGTCGCGATGATGAGCGTGCGCTCCGCTTCGTGCAGCGTGGCGCGAATGACCGGCGATCGGTCCAGGGCAATGTCGAGGTTCGCCGCTTCTGGCATCACCGCCCTCAACTCTGGCAACTGGGTCCTGATGGCGTCGATGGTCTCGATGATGTTTGCATTCGCCTGACGATTGACGACCAGCAAGATCGCATTCTGGTTATTGAAATACCCTGCGTTGTAACGGTCTTCCACATCGTCTTTGACCGTGGCGATATCGCTCAACCGGAGGATTGCACCGTTCTCTTCGCGGATGACCAGATTGGCGTAGTCCTTCGCCTGATACAGCTGATCGTTGGCCTGGATCTGCCAATGCCGCGTGTCGTTCTCGATGGCGCCCTTGGGACGTTGCGCAGTCGCCGCGGAAATGGTTTCCCGGACCTCATCGAGCGCGATGCCGTAATGATCGAGCTGGCGCGGCTGAACGGAAACGCGTACCGCAGGCGTGCCGCCGCCGCCAATGAGCACCTCGCCAACGCCAGAAACCTGGGCAATTTTCTGCGAGACGATGTTGTTCGCAATATCACGTAGCTGAGCTCGGGACATGGTGTCGCTGGTCATGGCCAGCACCATGATGGGCGACTGCGAAGGATTGATCTTGCGATAGGTCGGCATGTTTTTCATGCCACTGGGCAACAGCGGACGCGCTTTGTTGATCGCGGCCTGAACCTCTCTAGCCGCCGAATCGATGTTTCGACCGATATCGAAGAGGATGATGATTCGGGTATTGCCCTGACTACTGCGGCTCGTCATCTCACTGATGCCGGCAATGCTGCCCAAGGCGCGTTCCAGGGGTGTTGCCACGGTCGACGCCATGACCTGCGGGCTTGCGCCGGGCAAGTTCGCGGTGATCGTGATCGCCGGGAAGTCCATCTTCGGCAACGGCGAAACCGGCAGCAGCCCATAGCTGATCCCGCCCAATAGCAGGATTGCGACGCTCAATAAGAGCGTCGCAACTGGGCGCAGGATGAAGGGGGCAGACAGGTTCAAACCCGCAACTCCCCTACCCTGGTCGGCGCTTTCATACCGTAGCCCCCGACGCCGCACGGCCCCGCAAGCGGCGCGAGAGTCGATCGAAATACAGGTAAATGACCGGCGTCGTGAACAGCGTCAGAACTTGACTAACCAGCAGTCCGCCGACCATGACCAAGCCAAGCGGCTGCCGCAGTTCGGCGCCTGAACCACTGGCAAGCATCAGCGGAATCGCACCAAACAGCGCCGCAAGTGTGGTCATCAGAATGGGCCGGAATCTCAGCAGCGCGGCACGATAGATGGCGTCATGCGGGGCCATCCCTTCCTGACGTTCGGCTTCGAGTGCGAAGTCGATCATCATGATTGCGTTCTTCTTGACGATGCCGATCAGCAGGATGATGCCGATTACGGCAATCAGGCCCAGATCATTACCCGTCAACAACAACGCCAGGAGCGCGCCGATCGCTGCCGATGGCAGCGTCGAAAGAATCGTGATCGGATGGATGTAACTCTCGTACAGCACGCCCAGCACAATGTACATCGTCACGACGGCCGCGAGGATCAACATCAGCGTGCTAGACAACGATGCGCGGAATGCTTCGGCCGCGCCCTGGAAGGTCGTTTCGACCCCGACGGGCAAACCGATTGCCTGCTCGGTTTGCTCGATCGCGGCAACCGCTTCACCCAATGACACGCCCGGCGCAAGGTTGAACGAGAGCGTTACCGCCGGAAACTGGCCGATATGGCTAATCAACAAGGATGACGGTCGCTCGCTGACTCGCGCAAGGGACGCCAATGGCACTTGCTTGTCATCGGTGGCCGCGACATGGATTCGACGCAACGATTCCGGGCCGACGCTGCCGGCCGTCTGGGCTTCCAGCACGACCCGATACTGGCTCGCCTGCGTGAAGATCGTGGAGATTTGCCGCTGACCAAAGGCATCGTAGAGCGCATCGTCGATCGCCGAAATGCTCACCCCCAGGCGCGAGGCAAGATCGCGATCGATATCCAGATAGACCTGCAACCCCTCGGTTTGCAGGTCGCTGTTCACGTCCGTGAGCTCAGGGCGCGAACGCAAGGCATCCACCAGCTTCGGTGTCCACTCCTCCAGCAGCGCGGAGTCAGGTGAACCCAGAGTGAACTGGAATTGGGTTCGGCTTACCCGGTCTTCGATCGTCAGGTCCTGAACCGGCTGCATGTAGAGCCGTATGCCAGGAATACGATCGAGCTGAGGACGCAGACGCTCGATCACGTCACTGGCAGTGACGTCACGGTCGCCATGGGCTTTTAGATTGATGAGTACCCGACCGCTGTTCAGCGTTAGGTTGTCGCCGTCGACGCCAATGTAGGACGACACGCTGGCTACCGCGGGGTCCTTGCGAATGACGTCGGTCAACTGCTGCTGCCGTTCGCTCATCGCGGTGAAGGAAATGGTTTGTGGCCCTTCAGAAACGCCTTGGATGACGCCAGTATCCTGCACCGGGAAAAAGCCCTTGGGTACCGCGAGATAAAGCAGCACCGTCACCGCCATGGTCGCGATCGCAACGAGCAGCGTCAGGGGCTGGTGGCGTAGCACCCAGCGCAGTCCCACCGCATAACGGTCGATCATCCAGTCGATGACGCGGCCCGCGCCGCGATAGAAACGGCCCTGGTCCTCTTCCCGCTCGTGCTTGAGCAAACGCGCGCACATCATTGGCGTCAACGTCAGGGAGATCACCAACGAGATAAGGATCGCGACGGCAAGCGTGATGGCGAATTCGCGGAACAGGCGCCCGACCACGTCTGCCATGAACAGCAGCGGAATCAATACCGCAATCAGTGAGAACGTCAGGGACACCAAGGTAAAGCCGATCTGCCGCGCGCCTTTGAGCGCAGCGTTCATCGGCGTTTCCCCTTCTTCGATATGCCGCGCGATGTTTTCCAGCATCACGATGGCATCGTCGATCACGAAACCGGTCGCGATCGTGAGCGCCATCAGCGTCAGGTTGTTGATCGAAAAACCCGCAAGATGCATCACGCCAAATGTGCCGATCAACGACAACGGCACCGCAACCGAAGGGATGATCGTCGCTGAAAACTTACGCAGGAACAGAAACGTCACCAGCACGACGAGCCCAATCGCCAATACCAGCTCGTGCTCGGTATCGGTCACTGCCGCCCGTATCGTTTGCGTACGATCGGTCAGCGGGATGACCTCCACGTTGTTCGGCAGCGTCGAGGTAATGTGCGGCAGCAGGGCCTGGACCCGATCCGCGACATCGATGACATTTGCGCCCGGTTGCCGCTGGATATTCAGCAGCACCGCTTCGTTCTCGTTGGCCCACGCCGCCAGTCGCTCGTTCTCCGCGCCATCGACGATGGTCGCCACATCCTTGAGGCGCAACGTCGCGCCGTTTTCATAGTTGAGGATCAGGTTGCGGTATTCGTCCGGCGATTTGAGCTGGTCGTTCGCATCCAGCTGCGTCACGCGTGTGGGACCGTCGAAGCTGCCCTTGGGCTGGTTTACGTTCGATGCGTTGATCAACGAACGCACGTCCGAGAGGTTCAGCCCGTAGGAAGCAAGCACTTCTGGATTGACGCGGATTCTGACGGCGGGCCGTTGCCCGCCGGCGAGCGTGACTAAGCCCACACCGCTAATCTGCGATATCCGCTGCGCCATGCGGGTGTCCACAAGGTCGTTGACCTCGTGCATCGCCATGGTCTTGGACGTAATCGCCAGGGTGAGTACCGGTGTATCCGCCGGGTTGACCTTGTTGTACACCGGCGGCGACGGCAGATCATCCGGCAGCAGGTTGCTGGCGGCGTTGATGGCAGCCTGCACTTCCTGCTCGGCCACGTCCATGTTCACGTCGAGACCAAAACGTAGCGTAACGACAGACGCACCACCGGAGCTGCTAGACGCCATTTGCTCAAGTCCCGGCATCTGCCCGAACTGTCGCTCCAATGGCGCGGTGACGGCACTGGTCATGACCTCAGGGCTGGCGCCCGGATAAAGCGTCATGACCCGAATCGTCGGGTAATCCACCTGCGGCAATGCCGAAACGGGAAGCATCCGGTAGGCGATCAAGCCACTGAGAAAGATCGCCACCATCAGCAAGGTGGTGGCGACAGGCCTCAGGATGAACGGGCGGGAGATACTCATGCTTGACGGTTTTGCAACGGTGCCGGCACAGTCTTACCGGGTTCTGCGTCCTCGATGACCTCTACCTGGCTGCCTTCGCGCAGTTGCTCGGTACCCTGTACGGCGACGCGCTCTCCGGTCTTCACGCCGCTTTCGACAACGATGTTCGGGCCGTCGGTTGGCCCCACGTCCACTTTCCGGACTTCCACCTTGTCACCCTCGCCGATGACATAGACGAAGGTACCGATGGAGCCGTACTGGATGGCATCAGAGGGCAGTAGCGTAGCATTGGCGATCGTTTGCACCTGGAGGCGGACGTTCACGAACTGGTTGGGAAAGAGCGACTCATCTTCGTTATCGAAGCGCGCTTTCAGGCGAACGGTACCCGTTGTAAGGTCGATCTGGTTGTCGATGCTCTGCAAGACGCCCTGTGCCAGGCGATTGCGTTCACCCCGGTCCCACGCTTCGACAACAAGAGCCGACTGCTCTCGACGCGCTTTGAGTACTTTGGGCAGGTCGCTTTCTGGCAGCGTGAATGCGATCGAGATGGGTTGGGTTTCAGTGATGACTGCCAGCGGCGTGGTATCGCCGGCGGCGACGAGGTTGCCAACGTCCACCTGACGCAAGCCAACACGTCCTGCTATCGGTGCGCTAACACGCGTGAATTGCAAATCAAGCTTCGCCTGCGCGACCGCCGCCTGGTTGGCGCGAATCGTCCCCTGGTATTGCGCAACCAGCGCCTCTTGAGTATCCAGCGTCTGCCGCGCGATCGAATCCTGCGCGAACAACCCTTTGTAGCGGTCGTAATCGATCTGCGCGTTCTTCAGTTGCGCTCGATTCTCCTGCAGCGTGCCTTCGGCTTGCTGCAAGGCGACTTCATAGGGGCGCGGATCGATCACCGCTAACACATCTCCCGCCTTGACCCGCTGGCCTTCTTCGAATCGGATTTCGGTCAAAAGCCCATCGACCCGTGCGCGTACATTCGCGGTATTGAACGCGGTCACGGTACCCAGGGCCGTAAGGTTCACTGGGAAGTTCGCCTCGCGGGCCACAGCCGCCCGGACAGGAACCGGTTCCTGTCCGCCAGGCGCCGGCTGCTCTGGATTGTTTGCTGCAGGCCATAACCACCAGGCAATCAATGCTGCGACAGCCACTAAAACAATAAAAAGAATACGGAATCGCGAAGAGCGAGAAGAACTCGGGGGGGTTGCAGCAGACATGAAAGGCATTCGCATTTGATGGACGGTGCACGATAAGCACAGCAAGGCGGCAAGCAAAGCCCCTTTACTGCCTTTTTACGTTCCAAATGTTCCCACAGCGTAAACAGCGGCCGGAATGGCTCCAGCCGCTTCAAGCACTTCGCAGCCTTACGTCAGAGCGGCGATCACAGCTTGATAGTTCGGCTCGTTGGCGATCTCTTCCACTAATTCGCTATGGATCACTTTATCCTGCTCGTCCAGCACCACCACCGCGCGGGCGGCCAGCCCCGCCATGCCGCCACTGGCGATTGCCACGCCGTAATTCTTCAGAAATTCGGGATGGCGGAAGGTGGACAGGTTCTGCACGTTTTCCAGGCCTTCTGCGCCGCAGAAACGCGCCTGCGCAAAGGGCAGATCAGCAGACACGCACAGCACCACCGTATTCGTCAGCTTGCTCGCTTGAGCATTGAACGTCCGTACGGATGTCGCACAGGTTGGCGTGTCTACACTCGGGAAAATATTGAGCACCTTGCGCTTGCCGGAAAACGCAGACAGGCCTACGTCGTTCAAACCGCTATCCACCAGTGTGAAGGCCGGAGCTTGCTGCCCGACGCCTGGCAGCTCGCCAGCGACTTCCATTGGGGTACCGCGACGCGTTACCTGGACCATTCGTTTACTCCTTGTGTGGGGATGGTTGGATGCAAACCGGTAGGGCTTGTCAGCGTAGACAGCGCACTCGGGCTGCGAGGGGGCGTAGCGTATGCCAAGGAATGACCGTTGGCGAATGAAGTCGTTCATGTCCGTTCGACGCAGGTGCGGTGCGCTGGACGTCAGCCGAGAATTCTCGGCTAACGAGCACGTCAATTACCAGTGAATCGCCCATCTCCGCGCTGGTAACACAATGTTCTCGATCCGCTGCCCTCAGAAGTCCCGCTTGTAGAAGATATCCAGCGAACTTGCTAAGCCGCTGGCCGCCTCTACGTACACGCGCTTGGTCAGTGCGTAGCGTAACGCGATGGTGTTCGCGGGCTCGAAGACACCGACCCCATAACGCAAGGTCAGACGCTCAGTCAGCTCACCGCTGGCAACCACGCTGGTGGTATTGCCGGTGCCCTCGGTGTCGAGCTGGAAGTTCTCGATGCCGAGACTTTGCGCGACGCCTCCGGTGAACGACGAACTCCCCGCAAGCCCCAACCCTAGGGCTGCCTGGGCCAAGAGATTGTTGTCCTCCTGGCCCGTGCTAAGTGGCCGGCCAAGGATCAAATAGGACAAGGCTTGCTCCTGGCCCATGGCCGGTTCCGAGAACACTTCGGTTTGCGGGGCCGCGGCAAAGCCCGTGAGACGAATGCCAGCGGTAACGTCATCGACGACGCGGATCGCTTCCACGTCCAGGAAAGGTTGATCGATAGGACCGGTAAACAACAGGCGTGCGCGCCGTACGGTCAAACGCTGACCGTACGAACGGAAACGGCCGTTATTGAGATTGAGTTCACCGCGGGCGTCGAGGTTATCGCCGACATGCATCTGCCCGGCGATGTCCGCATTGAGGCCAAAGGCACTAAAGGTCAGACGGTCCTGACCGACGTTGACGTCGATATCCATGGCCATCTGTAATGCAGTTTTAGCGTCTTCTCGCTCCTGCCCAACGATCACCGTGTCGGACGATACCTGGACGGTCGAGGGCGGCAACTCGCGAATCTGGATGGCGCCACGCGGCACATTCACTGTGCCGCTCAAAGCGAGGCGATCGCCTGCGAGTCCGATCTGCAAGTCTGGCTCGACTTCGAGTTCAGCGTACGGCTGGACATTGACCGGCAGCTTGGTTCCACGAACACGCACGTCCACGTTGGTACCATCGTTCCAATCCAGCGTGCCAGCGATTTGCCCACGTCCCGCTTCGCCACTGCGCCAATTGCCATCAAGCTTCAGGCTTTGCCCCGCAACATCCACGGTCATTTCGAGCGCTTCCACCTGCGTTGGTAGCTCGCTACCGGCCACCCGCCCATTGCTCAAACACAACTGCCCATTCACCAGTGGCGATTGCAGTGTGCCCGCGAGCGTTCCGCTCCCGTTCAGCTGGCCTTCCAGTTGCTCGACCATGGGCGCAAAGGGCCGGCCGACCGATAAATCCAACCCGCGCAGGGCGAATTGGCCCTCGATCGGTTTATCGGCAGGTCGCGGATCAATTTGCGCGGTGACGTCCAATTGGCCCAGCGGGCCGCCGTCGAAGTTCAGGTCGGTATCGACGCGTTGCGGCGAAAGCTGGCTGGTAATCGCCAAGCGGCTGTAGGGGAAGTCGTGCCACGTATCGCCATCGCGCACCCGTAATTTTCCGCTGCCCGCATCCACGCTGAGCGTCCCTTTTGGACCGGCCTCGGGCAGGTCGAGATTGACGTCGGCATTGAGCTGGCCCTCCCAGGCGAAATCGTCTGGCAACCACTTCGCCAGGATTTCCAGCGGGAATTGCCGCAAGCGCATGCGCAGTGAAGTGTCGGGTGTCAGGCGTTGATCGTCCGCGCACAGCGTTGCATCCGCGTATGCCCAGCAATGCTTGCCGAGCGTGAACTGGCCGGACGCCAAGCGTTCCAGCGAAGCGGGCTGCTGCAGGCGCCAGTCCATGTCGTTGCTGCTGATGTCGCCGCGACTGAGCTGGCCGCGCCAGTTGCCCTCTTTCAACGTACCGTTCAACGCGAGCCCGGTCTGAAGCAGTGGCCCGTCCAGCGACAACTCTGCACGCTGACTTTGTGCATTGCCCTGCCCTGTCACGCTTAGATTACCGAGATCGGTTTCCCCCAGGGCGATGCGATTGGCATCGAGGGAGATGGTTGCCTGCTGATTGCCGTCGAGCCTGGCGGTGAGGGCGATGCCGCTGACGCGGTTGTCGCCCAATCCCACGCGGGTGCCGTCCAGAGAAAGGGTGCCCTGCGGTTTTTCCAGCGTGCCCGAAGCAGTCACGTTGCCTTTAACTTGCCCCGTCAGACCTGGCCACAACTGACCGAGATTGTTCAGGGCCAGCTGCAGCTGCCCCTTGAGTTGCCCTTCGAGGGAACCTTGCCCCTCTACCCGGTTGTCTCCCACGAGCAACGCAAGGTTCGCGATCGACCAGCGCTCCCCCTGGCCGGTTGCAGCCAGCGAGAGTCGCGCCTGTTGCGTCCGTAACTGGCCGCGAATATCGATGTCCGCGTCCGCCGCAATCACACCGTTATTTATTGACCCTTTGCTGCGGATCGGGCCGGCCAATTGACCGGGCAGCTCAGCAAGCCAATAGGACGGGTCGAATTTGCTCAGGGCAAGGTCGGTGTCCCAAGAAATACCCTCGGCGAAACCGACGGCAAGCCTGCCGTCCAGCGTTCCCTGTCCAGCTTTCAGGTTTAACGCGGGTAAACTCACCTGTTGCAGATCACCCTGGATCGGGCTCGCCAGGGAGAACGCGCCTGCAGGTCCATCCAAGTCCGAGCTGAATTGCCCCTGATAGGCGCCGTCGCGATAGGCAATCTCGCCCTGGAAGCGTCGCAGGCTGACAGGAGGCTCTTCAATTTCCGGGTAGAGGCTGCGCCAGGGAAAGTCCTGCCAGTCGATACGGGCGTCGGCGGCGATCGCGTTTTGCCAATCCGCCGTACCGTTCAGGCGCAGATAACGCTGACCGTCTGCCAGCAATTCCAAAGCCTCGACCCGAGCGCCCTTCGCGTCCACTCGGCCATCCAGCGCAAGCTTTACGGGGCCACCTTGGCCCGGAAGCAGCGAAGTGCCCAGGATCCGATAACCCTCGGCAAGTGTGCCGTCTGCCGTCAATTCCAGATCGTTCAGCGTTAACGTGTCTGGGAGCGACGGCGCAGCTTTGAATCCGGAAGCGGTCAAACGTAGCCGCGCGGGTAGCCGCTCATCCAGTGCGTTTACCCACGCCTTCAAGTTGCCGTCCAGGTAGCCCTGGCTCTTGGCATCCAGACGCAGCTCGTCTTTCACGTTGCCCGTCAGGTCGAGATCGATCGACCACGGCTGATCGTCAACGCCGGCAAGGTCGACCTTGCCGATGAGTGCAAGTGGCCACTGCCCAGCAGGCGTGAGCGTGGCCTGAAGCGTTGCGTCGAGATCTTCACGCTTGGCCGTCAGTTGCTCGATACGCAGCCCCTGCTCGTTCCAATGGGCACGAAGCGTTGCACTTACCAGCTGCTCACCGCCATTGAAGAACACCTGGCCGATGTCCAGTTCTCCGATCTCCAGACCTATCGGCAGCCCGATGTCCGGCAGCTCCAGTGGACCACTCGGCTCGGCAGGCTCATCGGTGGGCGGAAAGTCGAGGTGAATCGTCGTCGCGGCGATACGCTCGATGCAAAGGGTCAAGCGGAACAGGCACGTGGGGGACCAACTAAAGGCGGGTTGCTCGAGCTCTACCTTCTGCACCCCTTGCTGCCATATCAGTCGATCGGCGTGCCAGCTTCCGCCGAGTCGCCCCTGAAATCCATCGAGGCTCAGGCCTGGCACCTGCCCCAACGCCCAGCGACTGCCGGACTGTGTACCCAATAGCACCGCCAGCATCAGAACCAGCAGCGTGACAAGTGCCAGGAGCGCTACTCCGCTCCACTTCAATACCCGCATCACAGCTCCGGTCCCATGGAAAAGTGCAGCCGTACGCCACCGTCGTCATCCAGCGCATGCGCAAGATCAAGGCGAATCGGGCCGACCGGCGATACCCAACGGACGCCCAACCCAACGCCGGTCTTCAAGCTGGGCAGGTCGAGGGAGTTGAAGCTGTTGCCTTGGTCTACGAACGTTGCGATCCGCCACTTCTCGGCGATGGAATATTGGTACTCCAGGCTCCCCGCCACCATGTAGCGTCCACCAATCCGGTCACCGTCAGAATTTTCCGGAGAGAGCGTCTGGTAGTCGTAGCCCCTCACGCTTTGGTCGCCGCCCGCGAAGAACCGCAGCGACGGCGGAACCGAACGATACTCGCCGCTGAAGTTGCCACCGAATTGCCCTCGCGCAAGAAAGCGGTGCCGCCCCCACAACGTCGTCAGGCCTTTGATAGTGGCCTCGCCGTGAATCAAATCAGTGTCCGAAAGCAGCCCTTCTTTTGCAGCCGAGACCGCAAATTGCAGCCGATACCCATTGCGCGGGTCGAGCTTGTTGTCGCTTTTCAGATAGCTATAGGACGCGCCCGGCATGAGCAAGGTGCTCAAGCCCGAGTCATCGCCTAGCCGATACTCTTCACGCTGCCATTTCAGCGACAGCACGCGCGTCCAGCCACTCGGCAACTCGCTGTGCCACTCAGGGCCAAACGTGAGGAGTTTGCTCAGGCTGTCCGTATTGGCGAGCTCTTCATATTGATAGCCGCCGGCCCAGCGCAGTTTGTCCGTGATCGGTGGGTCCAGAGGAATGTCGTACCAGAGCCCAACGTTTTGCCGGGGCGCGGACAATTCCATCTCGGCACCATAACTGTGCCCTTTGGAATTGGCCCAGTGCCGTGTCCAGCCGGCACGGCCTCGCGGCCCTACGTCCGTGGAGTAGCCCAGGCCCAGATCAAAGCTGCGAGGTTTGCGCATGGCCAAACGGATATCGACGGGCAAGCGCTGGTTTTGCGCGCTCGTCGGTGTCACATCGACACGGATGGATTCGAAGTAACCGCTGGATTGAAGGTCACGGTACAGCTCGGCAATGATTTCGGAGTCGTACGGCGTACCGGGTTCGAAGGGCACCATTCGGTGCAGCAGCTCGTCGTCGAAGATCGAGTCACCGCTGAAGCTGACGTCGCCCAACAGGTAGCGTGGGCCGCTGTCATAGACGATCTCGATATCCGCGACCCCACCGGCCGGATCCACGACCAAACGCTGCTGAGTGAAGCGCCCACTGAAGTAACCGTAGCGCGAAGCCTGCGCCTCGATGGCGCGCTTGGCCCCTTCGTATTCGCCGTGGTTCAACGGTTGTCCGGGGCGCAACGTGCGGCTACGTGGCGTTTGAAACGATTTGAACGAAGCTGCCGGGCCTTCGACGCGGATGGTTACGTTGCGAAGTTTCACCGGCTCGCCCGGTTCGACATTCAACACCAGCCGCGCATTGTCACCGCCCGTGACCCGGCTGCTGATACGGGCATGGTAGAAACCGAGTGCTTGCGACGCCTGCTCCGCCTGACGCTCGACCGTCGAGGTATAGCGCTCCAACGCAGCCAGATTGCGGTCGCCGAGGCTCCCGATATAGCCCTCGATATTGCTACGTAAGGCATTATTGGCGGGACTCACGCGGACCTCGAGCACGGCATCGGCCATGGCTGTCGAGCAACACACGATCAGGCAGAAAGGTACGAGACGGCAATTCACGAGCTTCATGCGGCCGGATGCTACCACGAGGTTGTTGATCTAGAGACTATCGCGCCAGGTAAAGCGGCGCCCGATTAGCCGACTGCTATTCACGAATAGAGCCACAACTGAATGGAACACGATGGGCGTCCTGCGCTTTAGCGTAGCGTCGTTTCTCCGTTGGGTCACTGGACGATACCTCGGACTCGGCTACCGGGTTCGTGGTGCCAGGGCGTGAACCCAACACCTGGCCGCGAGCGCGATCGATGCGCTAGCATCCCCTGCTTTTACCGGGTGGAACTCCTCATGAAGATCGTCTCCTTCAACATCAACGGACTGCGCGCCCGCCCCCACCAACTGAAGGCGCTGATCGACAAGCATGCACCTGACGTTATCGGCCTACAGGAAACCAAGGTCTCCGACGACCAGTTTCCTCAGGCTGAGATCGAAGCGCTTGGCTATCACGTGCATTACCACGGACAGAAAGGCCATTACGGCGTCGCCCTGCTCTCGCGGGCGCAACCGCTCGAGGTGTTCAAGGGTTTTCCGGCCGATGGCGAGGAGTCACAGAAACGCTGGATCGGCGGCACGTTCGAAACCGCACAAGGTCCGCTGCACATCTTCAATGGCTATTTTCCTCAGGGCGAGAGCCGCGATCACCCTATCAAGTTTCCTGCCAAGACACGCTTCTATGCTGACCTGCAGGACATGCTGGAATCACGTTTTTCACCCGAGCAAGGCGTCGTCGTTATGGGCGACTTCAACATCTCGCCGCAGGATTGCGACATCGGCATTGGTGAGGAAAACCGCAAGCGCTGGCTGCGCACGGGCAAGTGCAGCTTTCTCCCCGAAGAGCGTGAATGGCTCGAAAAGGTCAAGGCCTGGGGCCTGACGGACAGTTTCCGGCACTTGCATCCGGAGGTGAACGACCGCTTCAGCTGGTTCGACTACCGTAGCCGAGGGTTCGAGGACGAGCCAAAGCGGGGTCTGCGAATCGACCTGATCATGGGTTCCCGCGGGCTATGCGAGCACTTTGCCGATGCAGGGATCGACTACGAACTACGCGGCATGGAAAAGCCTTCCGATCACGCGCCGATCTGGCTCACGTTAGGCTGATAGTGACCGCTCAGGCCCGGGTTTTAACGCCTGGGCCGGCTGTCATCTTTCCTTCACGTACCCGTCATACCCTTCGGGCCATTGTCCGCTTCGCCCGAAGGATTTGTGCGTCATGTCTCAGCCCACGGCTACTTATGCATCTGAAATCTGGTGCAAAACCCTGTGTTACGTCCTAGTCGGTTTCTTTTTCTACGCCATACCCTGGTCTGTCTTCGCGGCGCTGCCGGTACCCGCAGACGGCCAGGCTGCATTGCGTATTCAAGGCTCCAACACAATCGGCGCTGAGCTCGCTCCTGCCTTGGTAAAGGGCCTGTTGGAACAAGAAGGCTATCGTGCCGTCAAGGTCAGCCCCGGCGACCAGGCGAACGAGCAGGTCATCACGGCCCAGGCTCCGACCGGTAAGCCGGTGACCGTTACACTGGCGGCCCACGGCTCCAGCACAGGCTTCAAAGCGCTCGCCGTTGGGCAAGCAGATGTTGCGGCGTCATCTCGGCCCATTAAAGGCGAAGAGGCACAGACGCTCAGTGCGCTGGGCGACCTTCGCTCGAAACAGGGTGAACAGATCATCGCGCTCGACGGCTTGGCGATCGTGGTTAATCCGAAAAACCCCATCAAGGCACTCAACGTTGCGCAACTTGCCGGAATTTTTTCCGGCGAGATCAGTGATTGGAGTCAAGTGGGCGGTGACCCCGGCGCGATCACGCTGTATGCACGCGATGACAACTCGGGCACCTACGACACCTTCAAGGAACTGGTGCTGAGTAGCAACAACAAGCGTCTCGGCGCCGCAGCCAAGCGTTACGAGTCCAGCGAAGAACTGTCTGATTCGGTCGCCGCCGACCGCAACGGAATCGGCTTCATTGGTTTGCCCTACGTTCGTCAGGCGCGCGCGCTTGGAATTTCAGACGGTGCCGCAGCGATCATGCCGCCGACGATCGATACAATCGCAACGGAAGACTATCCGCTGTCGCGACGGCTTTTCCTGTACGCCTCGCCAACGACACCGAATATGTGGACCCATGCACTGGCTGAGTTCGCACAAAGTCCTGCCGGCCAGGCAATTGTTGCAAAAAACGGTTTTGTCGGCCAACAGCCGAAGGCTCTTAAAGTGTCCGGCACTTCGGGGATGCCTGCCGAATACCGCGAGTTGGCCAGTCGCGGCGAGCGTCTCAGTGTCAATTTCCGCTTCGCCGAGGGTAGCGCAACGCTGGACAACAAGGCGCAACGTGACATCGAGCGCGTCGTGCGCTACATGGAAAGCGAAGGCACCGGCAAAGAGGTCGCGTTGATCGGTTTCAGCGACGACAAAGCCGACGACTCCCGTGCCCGGTTACTGTCGCGCTTGCGAGCGATGGCGGTACGTCGTGAGCTGTTCAAAGCAGGCGTTTTGCCACAGGAAATCAACGGGTTGGGTAACGCCCTGCCGGTCGCAGCGAATGACGACGATGCCGGTCGCATTCGAAATCGCCGCGTCGAGGTCTGGGTGTATTGAACTCAGTGGGCGCCGGTTCGAAACCCGGCGCCTATATTCCTTCGCCTCAATTTAACTGTTCCCATGTGCGCTATCCGCTGCGTACATGCTTTTCGCTCATAAAAGTATCAACCGAATAACGTTGCGGTACTGTCCCACGGTGACATCCTCGACGTATTCTTGCGCCAACCGAGGTCCTGAATAATAAGATCGCCTCTGGAGCGCACTTATGTACCTTGTTTGCGGAGAAGCTCTTTTCGACGTCTTTGACGTCTCGTCCGCCGATAGCCCGGCCAATACCTTGCGGCTCGACGCCATTGCTGGCGGCTCCCCCTTTAACGTCGCCATCGGCTTGCGTCGGCTTGGTGTCGCATCCTGCCTTCTAGGGGGTATCTCCCGAGACTCGCTCGGTAAACGGTTGCGACATTTGCTGGAAAGCGAAGGCGTCGGCACGCCGTTTCTTCGCGACTACGATGCGCCCACCACCCTGGCGATGGTCACCCTGGACGAAACGGGCCAGCCACAATACGACTTTCGCGGCGAAGGCTGCGCCGATCGACTGTTGGACGCCGCCGAGCTTCCCCTACTGGGCGACGATGTCGCCGGCATTCATTTCGGCTCGTACTCGTTGGTGGTGGAACCGATCGGTAGCGCCCTGCTCGAACTCGCGACGCGCGAACAGGGCCGGCGCCTCATCACGCTCGACCCTAATATCCGCCTGAACGTCGAACCTGATCTGCAGCGATGGCGCGACCGAATTGAGGCGTTCGCGGCGCTGGCCAACGTCATCAAGGTGAGCGACGAAGATCTCGAGCGCCTGTATCCCGAAACGCCATTGGCCGACACCGCGCAACGTTGGCTGCAAGGCGGCTGCGTCCTGGCGATCGTGACCCGGGGCGCGCAAGGCTCCCTGGTATTCACGAACGACGCGCAATGGACGGTGGATGCGCACCCGGTAACGGTGCAGGACACCGTAGGCGCAGGCGATACGTTCCAGGCCGCGCTGATTGCCTATCTGACGGAAATCGGCAAAGCATCGCCTGCCGCATTGGCATCGCTTTCCCGCCCCGACATCGATCGGATGCTGATGTTCGCCAGTGCAGCATCGGCCATTACCTGCTCGCGCAAAGGCCCTGATTTGCCTCATCGGAGCGATGTGGACGCGTTGCTGGCGGGCAGGCCATGAAGGTGGCTGCAGACCCTTCATATGAACTGATGGACGACCACGGTGGCCGTTCGTTGATCTATCGCGAACACGGTTTCCCCTCACCCCTCGTACGCTGGCACAACCATAAGGAATACGAGCTGCATTTGATCGTGGCGAGCGCTGGGAAAGTCTTCATCGGCGACTACATCGGTAATTTTCGGCCTGAAACGCTATTCCTCACGGGACCGCACCTTCCTCACAATTGGATCAGCCAGATTGCGCCAGGAGAGGTCATCGAAAAGCGCGACATGCTGGTCAACTTCACCGAAGAGACGTTCGAAGAAGCCGGCCATAGCTTCACCGAACTCAAGAACCTGCAGCCCATGTTCCAACGCGCGGCTTACGGCATCGAATACCGCTGCCGTAGAACGGTACGGGAAGCGGCGCAACTCATGCAGCGCATTTCGGAAACCCGTGATCTTTCGCGTCTCGGATATTTATTGATCCTGCTGGAAATGCTCGCGAACAGCGACGACCAGCACCAGCTCTCTGGCAGCACGGCAGCCCAGCTGATGGGCGACGAAGGCCATGCGGACCGCACCAACCAGGCCGTGAACTACATTTTCAGTCATTACATGCGGGAGCTTTCGCTGGAGGAAGTGGCCTCACACATGAATATGAAGCCCACCTACTTCTCGCGGTTTTTCAAACAGGCGACCGGGCGCTGTTTCGTGGAGTTCGTCAACAGCCTGCGGATCAGCAAGTCGTGCGAACTGCTCGTTGGCAGCCATTTACCGGTGACGGAGGTCTGCTTCGAGTCGGGGTTCAATAATCTTTCGAACTTCAATCGGCGCTTTCAGCAATTGAAAGGTATGACACCCAGCCGCTATCGCCGCCTCGCCGGGCAGCGGTTGATCGAAAATGGGGCGTAAAAGCCAAGACTGTCTTCGCGATAACGAATGTAGGTAAGGGTTCACGTATGCGCCGCGCTTGATTGCGTGGCTCGCTCCTACAGGGGATAGCTGCCTTTCTGTAGGAGCGAGCTTGCTCGCGAACGCGATGGCAGATTCAAAACAGGTCCCAACGCAAACCGCCTTTTCTAGAACCAATCAACTTCGCGCTCTATCGACCAATCTACCAATACCGCTCAGTGGCGCGCTGACTGTCGGCTGCTATCGTCAACACGAGATCACTGCAAAAAAGTATCGCTTTCTGTGCGCCGCAGGCTTTGTGAGTAAACGCGCTCGGCGCTGTAATGATCGGGACACATCATCCGGCCAAGCCGTACCCAGGCTGGATGAACAACAACAATAAACGCTGCTGTCGCCGTCCTGGCCCAGGAGCGGGGGTATGACATGAAACCTACGAAGCTGCTTTTCGCATCGGCGCTACTTGCACTGTCCACGTCCGCCCTCGCCGCGGAAACCGTCACCATCGCCACCGTCAATAACGCAGACATGATCCGCATGCAGCGGTTGTCGGCGGAATTCCAGAAAACCCATCCGGATATCAAGCTGAACTGGGTCGTGCTCGAGGAGAACGTACTGCGTCAGCGGTTGACCACCGACATCGCCACCGGTAGCGGTCAGTTCGACGTCCTGACCATCGGCATGTACGAAGCCTCGCTCTGGGGCGATCGTGGTTGGCTGGAGCCGATGAAAGACCTGCCCGCCGATTACGATCTGGATGATGTATTCCCCTCTGTGCGCGAAGGCCTCTCCGCGAAAGGCCAGCTTTACGCCCTGCCTTTCTATGCCGAGAGCTCGATCACCTACTACCGCACCGACCTCTTCAAGCAAGCCGGGTTGACCATGCCCGAGCACCCCACCTGGGACCAGATTGGCGAATTCGCGGCCAAGCTGACGGACAAGAGCAAAGAGCAGTACGGCATTTGCCTGCGCGGCAAGGCCGGCTGGGGCGAGAACATGGCGCTGGTCACGACCCTCGCCAACGGCTACGGGGCGCGCTGGTTCGACGAGCAATGGCAGCCCGAGTTCGACGGTCCGGAATGGAAGCAAGCCCTGAGTTTTTATGTCGACACGATGACGAAATACGGCCCTCCAGGTGCGTCGAGCAATGGTTTCAACGAAAACCTGGCCCTGTTCAACAGCGGCAAATGCGCAATCTGGGTCGACGCTAGCGTTGCAGGCTCCTTCGTGACCGACGAGTCACAGAGCAAAGTTGCGGACGACGTCGGTTTCACCTTCGCACCGAAGCAAGCCACCGACAAAGGAACGGCGTGGCTGTACTCATGGGCGTTGGCGATTCCTACCAGCGCGAAATCGAAGGAAGCGGCAAAAACCTTCAGCGCCTGGGCGACATCAAAGGAGTACGCCGCGCTCGTCGCTGAGAAAGAAGGCGTGTCCAACGTACCCCCGGGCACTCGTCAATCCACCTATACCGATGCGTACTTGAAGGCTGCACCATTCGCGAAGGTCACGTTGGAATCGCTGAAAGTGGCCGACCCGGCAAATCCGACCGAGAAGCCGGTGCCTTACGTCGGTATCCAGCTGGTGACCATTCCCGAGTTCCAGGCCATCGGCACCCAGGTCGGCAAGTTGTTTTCGGCGGCGGTCACCGGGCAGATGCCAGTCGATCAGGCCCTGACGTCCGCGCAAGCCATCACTACGCGTGAAATGAAGCGCGCGGGTTATCCGAAGTAAGTCTCCTTAGAGACTGTTCAAGGTCTTGTGAACTAGAGCATTCCGATAACGAGCGCCTACTGTGAGAGCGGGCCATGCCCGCGAGGCGGTGTAGGGTCCGCTGTGACTTTGCCCGATTAAATCCCATCGCGAGCATGGCTCGCTCCCACGATGCGTTTGGTTGAGAGAAAGACCATGAACAGCCTTTAGAGGCTAGACAAGCGGACAACGTGCAAGCCACGTCCGCTTCTGGAGCGGGGCAAGCGACATTTTCTTGGTCGTGAATGCTGAAATATGAGCCGAACCGACTCCCGCATTCGCGAGCAAGCTCGCTCCTACACGAATGAAAGATTTCAGAAGGAGTCACCATGACTACCTCGACGATCAAGACCGCGACCACGCCGGCGCCGGCTCAGCCGCGCCAGCGCAAACGCCGCATCGGGCCGGGCTGGTTCCTGGTGAGCCCATCGGTCGCCCTGCTCCTGATCTGGATGATCGTGCCGCTGGGCATGACCCTCTACTTCTCGACCATTCGCTACAACCTCCTGTATCCGGGCGAAAACGAGTTCGTTGGTCTGGAGAACTTCACGTTCTTCCTGACCGACCCCGGATTCTTCCCAGGAGCGATCAATACGCTGTTACTGGTGGGCAGCGTGCTTTTCATCAGCGTCGTGCTCGGCGTGTTGATCTCCGCCCTGCTCGAAGCGGCGGATTTCGGTGGGCGCGGCGTCGTCCGCGTGCTGCTGATTTCGCCGTTCTTCATCATGCCTACGGTCAGCGCGCTGGTCTGGAAGAACCTCATCTTCCACCCTGTCTCCGGCATTCTCGCGGCGGTGTGGCGCTTCTTCGGCGCGCAGCCAGTGGACTGGCTGGCCCAGCATCCGTTGCTCTCGATCATCATCATCGTGTCCTGGCAATGGCTGCCGTTCGCGATCCTGATCCTGATGACCGCCATGCAATCGCTGGATCAAGAGCAAAAGGAAGCGGCGCGACTCGATGGCGCCGGCCCGATCGCCATCTTTTGGCACCTGACCCTGCCGCACCTTGCCCGGCCCATCGCCGTGGTAATCATGATCGAAACGATCTTCCTGCTTTCGCTGTTCGCGGAAATTTTCACGACGACCAGCGGCGGCCCGGGGTATGCGTCCACCAACCTTGCCTACCTCATCTACAACCAGGCCTTGCTCCAGTTCGATGTCGGCATGGCATCGGCGGGCGGTCTGATCGCCGTCGTCATCGCCAACATCGCCGCGATCTTCCTCATCAGGATGATCGGCAAAAATCTTACCGATCAGTGACGAGGGTGACGCCATGCTGACCTTGAAACAAACCCGACGCGTCCATTCCGCGCTCATTGGATTGATCGCCTGGGCCATCGCCTTGCTGCTGTTCTTCCCGATCTTCTGGATGGTGCTGACCAGCTTCAAAACCGAGATCGATGCGTTTGCCTCACCGCCGCAGTTCATCTTCCATCCGACGCTGGACAACTACCTGCACATCCAAGAGCGCAGCGGTTACCTGCGGTTCGCCTGGAACTCCATCACCATCGCCCTCGGGTCGACCGTGCTTGGCCTGCTGTTCGCCATCCCCGCGGCGTACTCGATGGCCTTCCATCCCACGCACCGGACCAAGGGCACTTTGTTGTGGATGCTCTCCACCAAGATGCTGCCGCCGGTGGGCGTGCTGGTACCCATCTACCTGCTCGCCAAGCAATTTGGCCTGCTGGACAGCCGCATCGCGCTGATCGTGATCTACACGCTGATCAACCTGCCAATCATGGTCTGGATGATCTACACCTACTTCAAGGACATCCCCCGTGACATCCTCGAAGCGGCGCGCATGGATGGTGCCTCGACATTGCAGGAAATCGTTCGCGTGCTGCTACCCATCAGCAAAGGCGGCATCGCCTCAACCGTGCTGCTGTCGCTGATCCTGTGCTGGAACGAGGCCTTCTGGTCGCTGAACCTCACCTCTTCGCAAGCCGCACCGCTGACGGCTTTGATCGCGTCGTACTCGAGCCCGGAAGGTTTGTTCTGGGCCAAGCTTTCCGCCGTATCCACCCTCGCCTGTGCCCCCATCGTGATCTTTGGCTGGATCAGCCAGAAACAGCTGGTCCGCGGCCTGTCGTTCGGCGCGGTGAAATGATGATTTCCGACCTCGGAGGAGCCGCTAATGGCTGACCTGAAAATACGCGATCTGAAAAAAGGCTTCGAAGGCCACGCCGTGATCAAGGGCATCGACCTGGACGTCAACGACCGCGAGTTCGTGGTGTTCGTCGGCCCCTCGGGCTGCGGCAAATCCACATTGCTGCGTCTGATCGCCGGGCTGGAGGAAGTGACCTCCGGGACGATCAGCCTCGACGAGCGCGACATCACGGACGAATCGCCTGCCCGGCGTGATCTGGCAATGGTGTTCCAGACCTACGCCCTCTACCCCCACATGACCGTGCGCAAGAACATGTCCTTTGCGCTCGATCTGGCGAAGGTGGGCAAACAGGAGGTGGAGTCGAAGGTGAACGAAGCTGCGCGCATTCTCGAGCTGGGCCC
Organism: Pseudomonas matsuisoli; assembly: GCF_014647635.1. GTDB lineage: Bacteria > Pseudomonadota > Gammaproteobacteria > Pseudomonadales > Pseudomonadaceae > Pseudomonas_P > Pseudomonas_P matsuisoli. The sequence goes on along the minus strand of NZ_BMPO01000002.1, from coordinate 326,826 downwards.
GTTGCTGGAGCGCAAACCCAAGCAGCTGTCCGGCGGACAGCGCCAGCGGGTCGCGATCGGACGCGCCATCGTGCGCAATCCCAAGATCTTCCTGTTCGACGAACCGCTTTCGAACCTGGATGCCGCATTGCGTGTGCAAATGCGCCTGGAGCTTGCGCGCCTGCACAAGGAGCTCAAGGCCACGATGATCTACGTGACCCACGATCAGGTCGAAGCGATGACGCTTGCCGACAAAGTGGTCGTGCTCAGCGCCGGGCGTATCGAACAAGTGGGCTCGCCGTTGGAGCTGTATCACCACCCTGCGAACCTGTTCGTCGCAGGTTTCATCGGCACGCCCAAGATGGGTTTCCTCAAAGGCACCATTTCGCGCGCAGATGCCAGCGGCTGTGAGGTCGAGCTCGAGGCCGGCTGCCGCATCATCCTGCCACGTGCGGCGGAAGCCTCTGCGGTGGGTACGCCCGTGACACTGGGCATCCGCCCCGAGCATATCGGCGTTACCGACGCAGGTGCCGGGTCGTTCGATGTCACCGCGGATGTTAGCGAGCGGTTGGGCAGCGACACGTTCTGCCACGTACGCACCACATCCGGCGAGCCGTTGACCATCCGTATCCCTGGAGATTTCAGAGACGTCTACGGCGAGTGCCTGGGCCTGACGCTGGATGCCGACCGTTGCCATCTGTTCGATGCCGAAGGACAGGCGATCAGACCGTTGATGCGGCAAGCGGCGTAGGAACGACCCGCTCCTACGAAAGAGCGATCGCCAGCAAGCTGGCTCCTACAGGTCATCGATGGCTGCCGACGAACGTTGTAGGAGCCAGCCGGGCTGCGATCAGCTTGCTGGCGATACGCTCTAACAACCGACACCTATTCTGCCGAGGCACCCATGAAACTGAATCAGCAAAACCTGCCAACGCTCGCTACACATATTGCGAAACCGGCCTACGACCTGAACGCGCGCAAACAAGGCATCGCGCACATCGGCGTGGGCGGCTTCCACCGCGCTCACGAAGCGATCTACACCGAGACGCTGATGAACGCCGGCGAAGACCTCGACTGGGGCATCTGTGGCGTGGGTTTACGTCCGGAAGACGCAGGCATGCGCGATGCGCTTGCGGGTCAGGACTACCTCTACACCATGATGGAACTGAGTGACGATCCGGACACCGAGGTGCGCGTGATCGGGGTTATCGGCGACATGCTGCTGTCGCAGGATTCTCCCGCAGAGCTCATCGACAAACTCGCCGACCCCACCATCCGCATCGTCTCGCTTACCATCACCGAAGGTGGCTACTGCATGGACGACAGCACCGGCGAGTTCAACGCCGCGTTGCCCGGCATCCAGCACGACCTGTCCCAACCCGACACGCCGCAGACCGTCTTCGGCTTTCTGCTTGCAGCACTGACCCGGCGGCGGGCGAATGACATCGCGCCGTTTACCGTCATGTCCTGCGACAACCTTCCCCACAATGGCGCTGTCGCCCGCAAGGCCTTGCTCGCGTTCGCCGACCTCGCCGATCCGTCCATGAGCACATGGATCGCCGAAAACGTCGCATTCCCCAATGCGATGGTGGACCGCATCACACCAATGACGAGCGCCGAACATAAAGCGCAGCTCGCCCGCGACCACGGCGTCGACGATGCGTGGCCGGTGGTCTGCGAGCCTTTCCTGCAATGGGTACTGGAGGACAAGTTCGTGAATGGGCGGCCTGCCTGGGAAAAGGTCGGCGTCCAATTCACTGACGACGTGACGCCGTATGAGGAGATGAAGATCAAACTGCTCAATGGCAGCCATCTCGCGCTCACCTATATCGGCACGCTCAAGGGCTACCGCTTCGTTCATGAGGCCATGAACGACCCGCTGATCGCGCGCTATATCCGTCGCTACATGGACATCGATGTGACACCGCAACTGGCGTCCGTACCGGGCATCGACCTCGAAGCTTACAAGGACACGCTCATCGAGCGCTTTTCCAACCAGGCCATCGCGGACCAGCTCGAGCGTGTCTGCTCGGATGGGTCGTCGAAGTTTCCAAAGTTCACGGTACCGACGATCAACCGGTTGATCCAGGACGGCAAAACGCTGGACCGCGCATCATTGGTGGTCGCGGCATGGGCGCATTACCTCAAGGGCAAGGACGAACACGGCAGCGCGTATCGCATGCTCGATCCGCGCCTCGCGTTTTGCCAATCCTTGGTGGCTGATGATGCAGGGGTAACGGCCCGGCTGTTGGGGGCGGACGATATTTTTGGGCGCAGAATTCCCTCGAGCGACGCATTTGTCGCATCGTTCGAACGCAACCTGAACAGCCTGCGTACTCACGGTGTCTCAGCAACGCTCGAACGCCTGCTGGCTGAGTGACAGACACGCCGGGCGTGGCACAATCGCATACCGCTACGCATATCCGGCGGGTCCAATTCTGGTTCGCCCTACACGAAGGAGATTTCACATGCCCACGCTGCTCGAACAGCTCAAGCGTCATACCCTGGTCGTTGCCGATACCGGGGAGCTGGAGGCGATCGAGCGCTTCCATCCGGAAGACGCCACCACCAACCCATCCCTCGTGCTCAAGGCTATCCAAGCCGGACATTATCCCGCGCAGGTCGAGCAGGTCCTCGATTGGGCCAAGCAGAACAGTGCCTCGTCGGAAGAGGCCGTGAGCAAAGCCTGCGATCGCCTTGCAGTACTGATGGGGGCGGAAATCCTGAAATCCGTACCGGGCAAGGTCTCGACTGAAGTGCCTGCTGCGCTTTCCTTCGACCGCGATGCGACGCTAGCCAAGGCAGAAGAGCTGATCGAGCACTACAAGGCGCTGGGCGTCGATACGGGCCGCGTGTTGATCAAGATCGCGGCGACCTGGGAAGGCATCCAGGCCGCGCGCGTACTGGAAAGCCGCGGAATCAACTGTAACCTGACCCTGATCTTCAACATGGCCCAGGCGCGTGCTTGCGCCGAAGCGGGCGCGTTCCTCATCTCACCGTTCGTAGGCCGCATCCTCGATTGGTACGTGAAGCAGGACAGCTCGCGTAAATACACCGGTGAAGAAGAACCCGGCGTGCAGTCGGTCAGTGCGATCCATGCGTTCTTCAAGCGCCATGAATACCCGACCGTCGTCATGGGTGCGAGCTTCCGCAACATCGACGAGATCATCGCCCTGGCAGGTTGTGATCGTCTGACCATCAGCCCCGCACTCCTGCAGGAGTTGCAGGGCCGCGAAGGCGAGCTGACCGTACGCCTTAAGGATAACGGCGAACGCGCGCCGCGCCCGGCCGCGTTGACCGAAGCCGAGTTCCGTTGGCAGATGAACGAAGACCCCATGGCGACCGAAAAGCTTGCCGAGGGCATTCGCACGTTCAATGCCGATCAGATGAAATTGGAAAAGCTGATCGCCGAGCGGCTGGGCGTTTAAGTTCATATGGGCATGGGAGTACGCCAATGTCGAACGCATGGCGCGCTCCCACAGCGAATCGCTTTTTCATCCGTGGGAGCGGGCCATGCCCGCGATAGTGCACGGAGCACGCGACTAGAACCGTAGGGTGGAAAACGGCGAAGCCTTTTCCACCAGAGCAATCCGCCGATACCGCCACCTCTACGGACGACCGGAAGGCGATCCGCGGGGCGGCCATCCGCTTTACCCGCCAAGGCGACTGAAGGTCGCCCCTACAATGCCTGCCGAAACACCGCATTTACGACAATTCCCGAATTGGCTTCCACCGTAACTGCTCTCATCCGCGATCGACCAGATAGGTGAACGATATGAACAACAGCCTCTACCTCGGCATCGACTGCGGCACTCAAGGCACCAAGGCCGTCATTCTCGATATCGCATCCGGCGAGGTGTTGGGCATTGGTTCGGCGTCACACGTGCTGCTCAGCGAGGCCAATGGTCGGCGCGAGCAAGACCCCGCGCAATGGACTGCCGCCTTCGAGCAAGCCACTCGGGAAGCGCTGGCTGCATCCGGGGTCGATGGGCAACGGATTCTCGGTATCGGCGTTTCTGGTCAACAGCACGGCCTCGTCGCACTGGACGAAGGCGGCCACCCGCTGCGCCCGGCCAAACTTTGGTGCGATACGGAATCGTCCGCCGAGAACGACGCTTTGCTCGAATATCTGGGCGGTCCGGCCGGCTCGCTAGCGCGTTTGGGGATCGTGATCGCTCCGGGTTACACCGTGTCCAAATTGCTGTGGACGAAAACGTATTTTCCCGAGCTGTTCGAACGCATCGCACACATCCTGCTCCCTCACGATTACCTCAACTTCTGGCTCACCGGCCAATGCCGTACCGAATACGGCGATGCGTCGGGGACCGGATACTTCAATGTGCGCGAGCGACGGTGGGACGCCGCCATCCTGCGCCACATCGACCCATCAGGAAGACTCGAAGCGGCGCTGCCGGAACTCATCGAGGCCCATCAATCCGTGGGCAGGGTTCTTCCCGCGATCGCCGCGCGCCTGGGCGTCAATCCCGCAGCCATCGTGTCGAGTGGCGGCGGCGACAACATGATGGGCGCGATCGGTACTGGCAACATTCAACCGGGCGTAATCACCATGAGTCTCGGCACGTCCGGAACGCTTTACGCCTATTCGGAACGCTCCGTCATCAGTGATCACACGTCAGTCGCGGCGTTTTGCTCGTCCAGCGGCGGCTGGCTGCCGCTGATCTGCACGATGAACCTGACCAACGCGAACGCAGCGATGCGCGACCTGCTGGAAGTCGATCTGCCGTCCTTCAACCATTTGTTGTCGGAAGCGCCCATCGGCGCGGAAGGCGTCGTCATGCTGCCGTTCCTAAATGGCGAGCGTGTGCCCGCACTGCCGCATTCCACCGCCAGCCTGCATGGCCTTACCGCCGAAAACATGACCCGTGCGAACCTCTGCCGCGCGGTGGTCGAAGGTGGCACCTTCGGTTTGCGCCATGGGCTGGATCTGCTGCGAGACAGCGGACTGCAAAGCCAGGCGATTCGGGTGATCGGTGGTGGCTCGAACAACGCTCAATGGCGACAGATCGTAGCGGACATCATGGATACGCCCGTCATCAGGACGACGCACAGCGAGGCGGCGGCACTGGGCGCTGCAATTCAGGCCGCATGGTGCGACGCCTACGCGCGCGGCGAGCCAATCGAGTTGGTGGCGCTTTGCGAACGTTGCGTTCAGCTCGACCCCCAAAGTCAGGTGGACCCAATCCCCCACAACGTCGCCCAGTACAACACTGTGTACGACCAGTACCGGCAGTACGTGGAAGTCTTGTACGGCGAGGTATGACAGGTGCAGGAGCCAACCGTGGGTCCTGCCCGGACGGCTGCGACACCTGTTTTTTGTAGGAGCCAGCTTGCTGGCGATCGCTTTTGTGTAATGGTTTCAACGCAGTGGTGCAGGCTGAACTTGGGGCGAGCGGTGCTCGCCTTCGCGACTAAAGCGGATGGCCGCCCCACGGATCGCCGCCCGGCCGCCCCTACAGGGATGTGTGGCTGAGCCGGGCTGCAATCGGCTCGTTGCACGAATATCCAAAGCGTCAACGCAGCCCCTCCACCCGCGCGCCCTTCTCGATTCCGTGTTTCTCGAACCATCCCTGATTCACCTCGATCGCATAGCGCGCGGGTGCGCTACTGCAACGGGTCTCCGTGCTTTCCGGCTCGAGATCGATGAGGTCGACGATGCGCCCTTCCTCGTCCAGGAACGCGGCGGTCAGTGGAATGTAAGTGTTCTTCATCCACATGCAGTGCACGCCTGCGTCAGCAAAGCGAAACAACATCCCCCGGTCCTCGGGCAGTTCCTTCCGATACATCAGCCCAAGTTGACGGGCCGCAGCATCGACGGCGACTTCGACATTCAGTCGCTCATTGCCTATCGTCATTTCCGTAAGCGGTGGCTCTGCATGAGCCATCGCGGCAAACGCACAGCCAGCAAGCACCAGGCACAGGCAATTTCGCATCGTTTCAACACTCGGCGGATTTGCACCGAGCCTATCACTGAAGTGGAACGCCCGGCGCGGTACCTACTCATAAGGCGGTAGCCGGTTCCATAACAAAAAAGGACAACCACGATGACACTTCACGGAAAAACAGCGCTCGTTACGGGTTCGACCAGCGGTATCGGGTTGGGCATTGCAGAGCGGTTGGCCGCCTCGGGCGCACAGGTGCTACTCAACGGTTTTGGCGACATCGAGGCCGCGCGTGAGCGCGTGTCCAAACACGGTGTGAAGGTGCTGCACCACGGCGCCGACCTTTCCAAGCCGGATGAAATTGCTGACATGCAGTCCTACGCCGAGCGTGAGCTGGGCGGCGTCGACATTCTCGTGAACAACGCGGGCATCCAGCACGTGGCGCCCGTGATCGAATTTCCCGTGGAGCGCTGGGACGCCGTCATCGCCCTCAACCTCACCGCGGTTTTTCATACCTCGCGGCTCGCTTTGCCTGGCATGCTAGAGCGCAATTGGGGGCGCATCATCAATATTGCCTCCGCGCATGGCCTCGTCGCTTCTGCAGGAAAGTCCGCGTATGTGGCTGCCAAACATGGCGTCGTCGGTCTCACCAAAGCGACTGCGCTCGAAACCGCCACAACGGGCGTGACGTGCAACGCCATTTGCCCGGGCTGGGTGTTGACCCCTCTCGTGCAAAAGCAAATCGACAAATTGGCCGAACCACACGGCGACCTGGAACGCGCCAAGCGTGAGTTGCTCGCTGAAAAGCATCCCTCGGTGGAATTCGTCACCCCGGAACAGCTAGGTGAGCTTGCCCTCTTTCTCTGCAGCGACGCCGCCGTACAAGTGCGCGGCGCTGCCTGGAGCATCGATGGTGGCTGGACCGCGCGTTAGTTTCCCTTTTACGGAGTACCCATGATCAAACCCACTTTCATCGCTGTCTTGGTCTTTGGCTTGAGTGGCGCCGCCTTGGCGAACGAGGATCCATGCCCAAATGCTCGCACCCAGAGTGAACTCAACGCTTGCACCGCGCAGGCGTACCAGACCGCGGACAAGGCATTGAACGATGTCTATCGCAGTTACCGGGCCAATCTTGGCAAGGAAAGCCAAGCCGGATTGCGTAAAGCACAACGGGCCTGGATCGCGTTTCGTGATGCAGAGTGCGAATTCCAGGCGTCCGCCGTTGAAGGCGGTTCCGCACAACCGATGGTTCGAAACGGCTGCCTGGCCGCGCTGACGCGCGAACGTACCGAAGTCTTGAAAGCAAAAACAGAATGCCCCGAAGGCGATCTGGCCTGCCCACGTTGACGCTCTGTACCCCGGGGCGACCCTGGGGTCGCCTTCGCGACTAAAGTCGCGAAGGCGGCGAAAGCCGCCCCAGGTTCTCCCATAACAAACGAATACCCTGCCACTCGCACGGCAAACCACAACCACTTACCTCATACCCAACTGCTTACGCATCTTCACCGTGATGGTCTGCTTGACCGACCCCATTTCTGCCCAGGGATCGTCATCGCCTAACGCAGCCAGGCGCTCGGCGACATTTCGGACCGTCCACTGATTGGCGCCTTTAAGGTCCTCTAGCTCGTCACGATAGATCGGTACCGACACCGGCAGCCCTTCACGCGCGCGCACCGAATACGCCGCCACCGACGTGGCGCCGCGCCCGTTGCGCAGGTAATCGATGAAAATCTTGCCCACCCGGTTCTTCGGACCACTCACAGCCGAAAAACGCGCAGGCATCACATCCGCCATGTGCTGAGCAATTGCCTTGGTGAAATCCTTGACCGCATCCCATTCCTGCCGCCGCGAAAGAGGCACGACGATGTGCATGCCCTTCCCGCCACTGGTTTTTATGTACGCCCGTAGCCCAAGCTCATCCAGCAGCGTCAGTGTCAGCTGCGTGGCTTCAATCATGTGCTTCCAAGGCAGTGCAGGATCCGGGTCGAGATCCAGGACGAAGCGATCAGGTTTATCGAGTTTCGGCACCGTCGCGTTCCAACCATGGACCTCCACCACGCCCATTTGCGCGGCGCCGACCAAGGCTTTGGCGTTATCAACGAGAAACAACGGCTTCGGCTCGCTTACGTCCTTGACCTGCCCAACGTGCGGCATGGCACGTCGGTCTGCGTGTTTTTGGAAGAACAACTCACCTTCGATCCCATCGGGCGCCCGCACCAACGCAACCGGCCGTTTGCTCATCTCGGGAGACATCCACGGCGCCATCTCTGCGTAATAGCGAGCAATGTCCAGCTTCGTGCCGCCGGAAGTCTTGTCGATGACACGATCGGGATGGCTGATCCGAATGCCTTCGACGTCGGTTGCCCGCGGCCCTTTTTGGGCGTTACTTTTCGATGCCGCCGATTTACCCCGTGCATCCTCAGCCGCAACTGAATCCGCACGCTTGGGCGCCTCCTTCCCAATGCGCTTCGCCGGCTTATCGTCGCGAAGTCCGTGAAAAACCGAATGCCGCACGATGCCTTCGCGCGTCATCTGGGCGAACGCAACTTCACAGAGCAGTTCAGGCTTGAGCCAATGAACGCCGCGCGCCTCGGCGCCCTTGGGCGGGTTCGATAATGGTGCGCGAGCGGTTTCCAATGGTTTGAGTTGCTGCAGGAGTGTCTTCAGTGTGTCCTCATTGAACCCCGTGCCGACCTTGCCCGCATAGAGTAATTCGCCGCTGTCGTCGTCATGCAACGCCAGCAGTAACGCGCCAAATCCGCTGCGTGCCCCCTTCGGTTCGGTATAGCCGACCACCACGAATTCCTGCCGGTTTTGGCACTTGATCTTGATCCAACTGCTGCTGCGCCGAGAGGTGTAGGCGCTTCCCGCTCGCTTGCCGATCAAACCCTCAAGCTTCATCTGGCACGCGCTCGTCAGCATGCTCTGGGCGTCTTCTGCAAAGTCATCCGAATACCGGAGCAGCGCGCTATCGTTAGCATTCAAGACTTCCGCAAGCGCAGTGCGCCGCTGCTCGAGCGATACCCGGCGCAGATCCATGCCATTCAGGTAAGGGGCGTCGAAGAGGTAGTAAAGAATGCGCTCGCTTCGGTTCGCCTCGAAGGCGTTCTGCAACGCCTGAAAATCAGGCAGCCCCTCCTCATCGGCAACCACCACTTCGCCGTCCAGCCATCCTTCCGTCAGTCCCAATGCGGCGATCGCTTCGGCCTGGCGCGGCATCTTGTCCGTCCAGTCATGACCGTTGCGGGTGAACAACCGGACCTCACCATTTCGAATCCTGGCCAAAATCCGGTAGCCATCGAATTTGATCTCATAGCGCCAATCACCCTCAGGCGCTGATTCCACCAGCGTCGCCAATTGCGGGGCGAAGGTCTCGGGTAACTTGGCTTTTTTTGCGCCCTCCAATGCCGTGGGCTCGCCCCGTTTACTGCGGCGGCGAGCCGGCGCCTTCACCGGCGTTGACGTATCGACGTCCGCTTTACGCGATTTACCCCGCGCGCGCGGCGTCAAGGTACGTTCGCTCAAGACACTGTCGGGCTTGTCTTCGAGGACGTCGTAGTCTGCTTCGGGTCGGGCTGCGGCATCCTTGGATTTGATCAGGAACCACTGTTCCTTCTTGCCCGCCATCTTCGTGCGCACAAGATTCCAGGCGCCGCTCAGCTTCTCACCATCAAGGGCAAATTTGAGCTTGCCCTTCTCATAGCCTTCGTTCGGATCGCCCTGGGGCGTCCAGATGCCGCGGTCCCATACGATGACATCACCGGCGCCGTAATGCCCCTCAGGGATATGCCCTTCGAAGGTTGCGTAGTCGATCGGATGATCTTCCACATGCACGGCAAGCCGGCGGACCTTGGGGTCCAGGCACGGCCCCTTGGGAATGGCCCAGCTTTTCAGCGCGCCGTTGAGTTCGAGCCGAAAGTCGTAATGCAGGTGCGACGCGTCGTGCTTCTGGATGCAGAACTGCAGGGTTTCACCCACATCGGCCGCGTTGCGCCGGCGACTCTTACGGGCGCCTGATGGCTCCGGCGTGGCCGTAAAATTGCGTTTGCGGGTGTACTCGTCCAGTGCCTTGGCCATGAAAAACGCCTCGATTCGATCGTCTCTCGTTAGAAACGGCTCGCCTCGAGGCGTTCGCCTACGTCCGTCGGTACGGCATCACGCCAACGGCTGGATACCAAGCACCTCGAGCGTCATGTCGAGCTGGGCGAAGGAGCGTGGGTGGCCCTTTCCATCCTCGATGACCGGCTTGGTGCTGTAGAGCAGATCGTCCAGGTTTTCCCGGAAGATCCGGTCGCTCTCTTCATCCTCCGCCGGAAAGCTTTCTACATCGTTGTTTTTTTCGTCGAGGACGTGGTGAAGGTTGTCGCGCAGTGCGGCAAGACTTTCAGGCGCCATCGTATTCAGCCAATTGGCGAATTGCGCCTGATCGGTGGGGTCAGCCAGATTGAGGTCTTGCGCCTCGGCATAGCGCGCCAGTAACGGCAGGACGTTGTAACCGTCACCACTCTGGTCCGACAGCGCCTTGGCGACGTCCGTATCGAAACCGGCATTCTCGAAGAATTTCGCCGTGGCATCGTTATCGAAATGATTCGATTTTTTTACCCGGTCGTATTGAATGATGCCTGCTGTCGCGATCAGTGAAATACCCAGGCCTACCGGTCCTGCCCAGGTTCCGGTCCCTACCGCGGCCATGAACCCGCCGCCGGCCGAAGCGGTATAGAGCGCGGCCGCGCCGTAATCCTTGTTCTCCGGGGTGAGATAGGTAGAAGCGGTATACAGGTCGAACAGCGACGTGACCGCTCCAAGCGCTTTGACGGCGGGTTTACGGCTGCTGCCGATCTTGTCGTAGAGCTCTGAGTTCTTGATGGCATCGGTGTATACACCACCGATTTCCACGCCTTTCTGAACGAGGCCCGCCGTCTCCAGAAAAGCCTTGCCATAGTAGACCGGGTCGCCCTGCGCCACGGTAAGCGAATTGACCAGGCCCGCAGTTGCACTGAGTGCACCGATGTAACGCAGTGCATGGCCTCCCGCTGAACCCGCTTCAAAACCGCGGATGCCGGACAATTTCTTGTCCATCTCGGCCAGTTTGCCCTTCAAATCCTTCGGCGAGATCGTGCCAGACTCCGGTATCGTTGCCTTGACCGCTTTCAACGCCTCGTCCAGCGTCCCTTCCTTGACCCCAATCAAGCTTCGGAATGGCGAATTCTTGAGTTTGTCGAGCTTATCGAACAGGGCCTGCCGACTCGCAGGGTCGTTGACATCGAGACCTGTCATCGTGGGCGCAATTTCATGCTGAATGAACAGCGTGGTTAGCTCTTCCGCGAGCTTCCGGCCACGGTCGGTTATTTTCCCGTACTGACCGATCAGCCTCATGGATACTGGGTCGTTCAGCAGCTCTGGCTTCTCTTCGATCGCCATGCGCATCGCGGTCGTCGCGTTCGGGTTGTCGAGATGTTCGATAAAGCGCGCCGCGATCTCTTCGTCGGCGGTATTGTCCAGCTGCTTTACCCGATCCGACAGTGAACCGCCGTCCTCTTCGAACAGTTTCGGATAGTAGCTTTCAAGGAGCGCCAACTCTTCCAGATAACGTTCACCATCTTGGGCGATTGCCTGACGCTGTTCTTCTAGGTCATTCGCCCAGGCAGAATTGTCGGCTGTGTACTCGTCGATCGCTTTGTCGAGTTGGTCCTCGGTCATGACACTACCGCCATTCTGCGCGCGCCAGGAGAGCTCAAGCAGGGTTGTCTCATAGGTCTCGATTCGGTTACCGACCTCCTGGTCGTATTGCTCGAGGCGCGGCATGAGATCCTGCTTGAGAACGATGTTGTCACCGCTGCTGGAGCCACTGTTGGAAGCCAGCGACATGAAGTACGCCAGTAACCCGCCGTGACCCAGTTCGGGTGGAATGACGTTCATGTGGTAGATGCCTACCTCCGCCAGCCCTTCTATCGACGACTTGTCACGCTCGGGGTCCAGACGCTCGATGGCATCGAACATCAGGCGGGTGCCTTCGGTCCCGATCATCATCGGCTCGTCGGTTTGTGACGCATGGTATTGCGCTTGCTGCAATGCCGGCACGAATGATTCGAACAGTGCCGTACGGATCTCCGGCGCAAGCGTCATCGACATGTCGTTGATGCGCTGAGCCATCTGCAGCTCTTCGGCGCTTTGCCCGACGGCACCATCCAGCGGCTCGGACAACGCCGATATCGCATGCGCCGCTGCAGCGTCGATCACCTCTTGCGTCCCAGGCGCCTGCAAGAGCGCCCTTTTCACCTCAGGCGTCGCAGTGCCATATGCCTCATCCAGCGCCGCCAGCGCTTCATCGGGCTCGGCATGGTTACCGACATCCACCAGAATTTGCCGTGCTGCTTGCTCGACCTCTGGGCCTGCGTGCGAGGACTCTTCCAGCGTGATACCGCACCGCTCTGCTGCGGCCTCGACCGCCATCTGCGCCGGCCCCGCATCCGTCCAGTCTTCATCGAAAAGCTGCTGGGCGGCCGTGTCACGCTGCTCCGGCGGTAACGCGTCGAGGAATTCGCCCACGTCTGCGGTCAAACCTTCTATCTCGACGTCGTGGTCGATCTCGCCGGCATCGGAATATTCGACGGCGTTCCCACGTTGGTACAGATCATCGCGAAACAATGCGACGCCATCTGGGTGCGTCGCCAGTTCGCCTGGCGACGGCGGCGGCAGGAAGAGCACCTCCCCTACTTCGATATGGTCAGGATCTTCCAGCTGCGGATTGAAGTACTCGACGTCCTCGACATCGACGTCGTGCGCCTCAGCGATTCCCTCGAGATGATCCCCCTTCTCCACGACGACCATGCGCTCCTGCGGCTGGGACGTCTTCAAGCGCTCGTCATCGGTTGCGGTCGCCCGCTCCAAAAGTGCTTGCCGAACGGCGACGCGAAAGCGGTCGCGCTCCTGTTGTGGTTGCGGCGGAACGACGCCGCCCGCGACACGACGCGCACCTGAATCATCGATAAGCATAGCCATGGGAACACTCCTTCTAGCAAAGAGGCCTCGAGGCTTTCGCCGCCTAGCGTCTGCCGACCTAGGACAACGGGCCGCCTGTACCGCGGGCCGATGGGTTGTAGTGCCTGTTCAAGTCCGGCTGTGCGTTGCGCTCACTCAATGCTCCAGCGCTGAGACCTGAGCGGACGCGTGAATCAAATCAGTCGTGCGGCCACCAGAATGTCGGCGACACGCTGAAAATAACGGTCTGGCAGCGGGCTTCCGGCGACCGCGCGCTGGGCGATCCCCTCGGCCAATTCGGCGTCCTGCGCTTGCGGCAAACCCAGCGCATGGGCCCGCTCGAGCAGGCCAGCCGACTGATCGGGCGCGGCCCGGCAAACCACGACGGGTACTGGTGTCTTGCCGCGCTCGTAACGCAAGCCGACGGCCCAGCCCCCTGGGCGGCCGATAACCAACGATGCCTGTTCGATGCCCACCTTGGACGTGGAATGCTGCATTTCCTGACGAAGTTTGCGGCGTTCTCGTTTGATCTGCGGATCGCCGTCCGAGTCCTTGTGCTCGCGCTTCTGCTCGCTTTTCGTCATGCGCATTTCGCGTTCGAAAAGCCAGCGCTGCATGAGCACGTCAATGGCGCCAACGATCAGAAACGCCAACACGGCGGTGACGATCAGCGGTGTCAGCAAGCCGGTGAAGGAGGAATAAATGCAGGTTGGGCCGCAGCGCGACGACTCCATCAAGGTTTGCAAACCGCTGCGATAGACGATGACGAACGCCACGGCGAGGGCCATGACCTTGAACAGCGTCTTGAGGAATTCGATAAAGCTGCGCATCGAAAACATGCGCTTGAAACCCGAAACCGGATCGATGCGTTTTGGATCAGGCTTGATCGGTTCTACGGTAAAGACCATTCCGCGCATGGTGGCGATATTGGTCAAAAGGACCGTTATGACCGTCGCGGCCAGGATAGGCACCGATGACGCCAACAGGATGCCAATGGCCTCGCCTTGCAGGCGTGGCCATACGCTGTCGAAGGGTTCGATGTAGATCTGGCCAACGAGGAGCACGAAGCTGCGTACACGTGCCTCGATATCCGATAGCAGCCACGTGACGCATAGCGTACAGATCAGAATGACCATCCCAGTGACCATGTCCTGGCTTTTGGCAAGCTGACCTTTTTGCCGTGCCTCGCGCAGCTTCTTCTCGGAAGCCGGCTGGGATTTCTCTTCGCTCTTGTCGCTCATGGATGACGATGGTTGCTGGATGGAAAAAGCATTCGGTCAATGCCGGCCTTAGCTTCTGTAGGAGCCAGCCGGGCTGCGATCAGCTTGCTGGCAATTCGCGTTGTAAAAGCATCGCCAGCAAGCTGGCTCCTACAGAAGCGCTTTCGCTCGGTGTGTTGGCGTTGAAGGTATCGCCCACATCTCCGAACGTAGGGTGGAATCCCGAGGGGCTTCCACCGCTGACACCCCCAAAACTGTCACGCCAGCACTACGCCATTTGCGTTTCAAGGTTATTGCCGTCGCCTTTGTAGTCCTCGTGCTTGACGTCATCCCACCCGGCTTCAGGCAGATGCCCCTCGTCGCTATAGAACGCATATTCCTCCTCGCGATACTCGAAGATGCTCTTGTCGTCCGGAGCGTCGCGCTGGGCGTAGTTGTACATATAGCTGTCGAGAAATTCGTAGCGTTCCAGACCGTCCTCTTTCAGCAGCCCCTGGGCATCCAGGTCCGTGAACAGTTGATTGAGGTCGTCGCGGTGCGCGTCCATGCGGTTGTTGTGCTTGATGTCCTCAACGATGAGGAACGGCGTCAAAGCCACAGTGAGCGCTGCGCCCGCCCATAGCAGCGGTCCGGCAAGGGCACGGGCGGCATTGACGCCCATCAGCGCCGCCATTTGCGCGCCGCCCCCGGCAAGGTTAAAGGCGCCCGCGGCTACTGTAATCGCGCCCTGGGCAATACCGACTTTGTCGCCCGTATCGGATGCCGATTTGATCTTCAACCCGCCAAGGACCACGTCTGCTGCACCCGTGAAGGTGTTCGCGCCAGCATCCATCACTCGTAGGAACGCTGAGATACCGCGCGTTGTAGGTGTACTGCCGTTGAGGCCCGGGTTCTTGGCGAACCCGTCGCGGAAACCTTCGTTGATCTTGTTCAGTTGGTCGTCGGACATGTTGAGCTTTTCAGTCAGCTTTTCCTTGCTGTCGATAGGCGCAGCATCTACAGCCGCGTTGAAGTCCTCGAACAGCTTCTTGACCTCTCCGTCGACGAGACTGATGTTTCGACCCTTTCCTTCAGGTGCGTCTTTGCCAAAAATCTGCGGTAGCGATTTGTCCAAGCCCAGCATCTGATTGACTTGGGTGCCCTTCAGGCTGTCGTAAATGTTGCTGCCAAGATTGACGAAGTGCTGCCCCGCACCCAATACGCTGACGAAGTCCTTGGCGATCGCCAGGCGCTCTTCTGGCGTATCCGCCAGCGTGCCGCCCTTGCCTGCAAGCTGATAGATACCCGAGGCCAGCGAGATCATTCCGCCGGCCGAGCCCAGCGCACCGTTAGCGTTCAACTCGGTGATGGTCTTGAGCATACTGCCCTGGGCGCCCTCACCCAGCGTCTTGTAGACGTCCTTGCTCATGACCTTGTTGATGTCATCCGACGTCACCGTGCCGTTCTTCGCGAAGGTCGCGCCCAGCTCCTTCAACGCATCGCCGAAGGCCTTGGCCGTTTGCTTATTGCCCAGAAACTCCTGCACGAAGCGTTCTGTCTCGACGGTGCGACGGGGCAGATCGACGCCGCCTTTCTTCAGCGCGGTCAGCAGCGTCTTGATCGTGTCCTGAGTCGCCAGCGCCGTGTTGTCATCACTGATAAGCGACGGATCAGACATCAACTTGTCCAGGTCCATGGTGGTCGCGTCGATCATCATGTGCTGCGAGAACTGAGCCGCCTTGTCGGGATCGAAAGCGGCCAGCGACGCATAGGTCTTGTTGATGTCGGCTTCGGCCAGTTCACCCTTGCCGTTTTCCTTTAGATCGGCGATGTAGCGCGAGTACTCCTCGGAGAAGGCGGTGTCCTCGAGTTTCTGCCGTACACCGTCCTTGTCCGGGAGCGCATCGGTGGCTTTTTTCTGAGACGCGAGGAAATCCTTCTGCACGCTTTCTGAGCCGAACAGTTCAGCGACCTGCTCGTTGACCTTTTCCCGATCGATGATGGAGTCGAAGTCGCTGCCATTGGTCTTGCCGGTGCTCTGCCCCATGGACATGTCCAGCGTGACCATGTCGAGCCCGTTCTCGCTGGCCGCCTGCGCGCGCAGGGCGTTGTACATCTTGGCGCGGTCGTCGTCCTTGGCGATGGTGCCGTTGTCGATGCCGGTCTTCCAGTCCTTCATCAAGGTCTGCCACGTCATCTCGCTGACGGTGAGTTTCTTGTTCTTGTCATTGGCGTCCGTGGTGGTCGTTTCGAGGTTGCCGATGTCCAGCTCACTCGCGGGTGGCAGGCCAGCCGTCTCCCGCTCGAAGTCGATCCGGCTGTCATCGGTAGGTTCCGGCGCCTTGAGGCTAGAGAAGCCGTACTTGCCGAAATCCTGCAAGCGGCCCGCTTCGGTGCCGTTCTTCGCCTCGCCGCCCTTCGTGAAGCCATTGATGCTGCCATTGCCGACGTCGCCGCCCGAGAGCACCTTGCCGTCTGCATCATGTGTTTCGATATGTTCAAGCACCTGCGAGGCGCGGAACGCCGCGTCGGCATCATTCTCGAAGTCGCCGACACGCTCTTTGAGCATGTCCTTGATACCGCTTTGGTTGCCGAGGTTCTTCAACAGCGGATCGCCATCGATGATTTCTTGTGCGGTACGTTTATCGTTCTCCGGGCGCTCCCAGACGATACCCAATGCTGCGGCCTGCTCGCGGGCTTCCTTGTCGTCTGGTGCTTTCGACGTGTGCTGCAATTCGCCTTCGAGGTGGGAAAATCCGTACTTGCCAAAATCCTGCAGGCGGCCTGCTTCCGTACCATTCTTGGCGTCACCGCCCTTGGTGAAGCCGTCGATGCTGTCGTTGCGTACGTCGTCGCCGACCAGACGGTTACCTTCACCGTCGAAGCTCACCACATGCTCCAGCACCTGCTCCGCCCGGAACGCTGCATCGGCATCGTTCTCGAAGTCACCGACGCGCTCCTTGAGCATGTCCTTCACGCCGCTCTGATTGCCGAGATTTTTCAGCAGCGGGCTGTCTTCGATGATGTCCTTGGCCGAACGCTTGTCGTCTTCCGGGCGCTCCCACTGGATGCCGAGTTTTTCGGCATCTTCGCGAGCGGCTTTGTCATCGCCGGCGGTATCGATGTGGTTGAGCTCGCCCTTGAGGCTCGTGAACCCGTTCTCGCTGAACTCCACCAAGCGCTCGGCTTCGCTGCCGCCCTTCGCGTTGCCCTTTTTGTTGAACCCGTCCACCTTGCCGTTTTCAGTATCGCCGCCCACCAGGCGATCACCGTTGCCGTCGAACTTCTCGATGTGCTCCAGCACCTGTGTCGCGCGATACGCCGCATCGGGGTCATTCTCGAAATCCCCTACTCGCTCCTTCAACTTGTCCTTCACGCCCTGCTGATTGCCCAGGTTCTTCAGCAACTCGCTGTCGTCGATGATTTCCTTGGCGGTACGCGTGTCGTCTTCGGGCTTTTCCCAGCGGATGCCTGCTTCCTTTGCCCCTGCGGCGGCCTCGTCCCAAGCTTTGGCGGAGTCTGATTCCTTGGTATCCACAGGCGAGTTGGTTGCAGCTTTGACAGACATGTTTCTTCCTCTTTTTCTAGGGGATGCCGCACCGCGCAGTGACTGCCTACACCGCCGGCTTGGATCGCTCGGCGGGTGCTACTGGCAAAAAGGGCAAATGAGATTCGAGATTTTCAGGCTTGGCCCCTATCGACGAACGAGGGGCCAACGGCTTGACCGTTTACGCGTCTGGCGGCTACGCCATCTGGGTATCGAGGTTGTTCCCGTCACCGTCGTAGTCTTCGTGTTTCACGTCGTCCCACCCCGCTTCCGGTAGATGACCCTCGTCGCTGTAGAACGCGTATTCCTCCTCGCGATATTCGAAGATGCTCTGGTCGTCCGGTGCGTCGCGTTGGGCGTAGTTGTACATGTAGTCATCGAGGAACTCGTACCGGGTCAAGCCATCCTCGGAGAGCAGCCCATCCGACTCGAATTGCTTGATGAGGTCCGCCTGCGAGCTGCGGTGATCGTCGAGCTGGTTGTTGTATTTGATGTCCTGAATGATCGCGAACGGCAATGTCGCAAGGGTCAGCGCTGCCGAAGCCCAGAACATTGGGCCGACCGCGGCGCGGGCGAAGGCCAGGCCCTTGAGTGCACCGAGTGAGGCTGCGCCGCCGCCAATACCGAATGAGCCTGCGGCAACGGTGACCGCGCCCTGGGCAATCGTGGCGCCGTCGTTGCTTTGCATGCCGCCTTTGATCATTAGTGCGCCGAGTGCGACGTCGGCGGCGCCAACGAAGGTATTCGCGCCTGCGTCCAGGACGCGCAGGAATGCGGAGATGCCGCGGGTACCCATGTTGGCACCCTTGATCAGCGGGTTTTTCGCGTATTCACCGTGCATGCCCTTGAGCACGTCTTCCTTGCCGGCGTCATCGAGGTCGAGCAGCGTATTGAGCTTTTTCTGGCTATCGACCGAGGCGTCGTTCATCAAGCTGGAGACATTCTCGGAAAACTTCTCGAAGCTCGGCTCGGCCAGGGCTGGCGACTTGCCCTTGCCTTTGTCCTTGCCAAAGATTTCCGGCAGTGACTTGTCCAACGCCATGACACGATTGAGGTCGGTGCCGTTGATGGCATCGATGACGTTCGTGCCCAAATTGACAAAGTGCTGGCTAGCACCGAAGAACCCGACCATTTCCTTAGCAATGGCGAGACGTTCCTCTGGCGTGCCGCCGAGCTTGCCGCCGGCCATTTGGTAGATACCCGACGCTAACGAGATCATGCCGCCAGCCGAACCCAGCGTACCGTTCTTGTTCAGTTCGGCGATGGTGGTGAGCATCCCACCATTGGTTTTTTCATTGAGCGCTTGGTAGACATCGCTCTTCATCAGGCCGTCGATGTCGGCCTGGGTGATCTCGCCATTTTTCGTATAGCGATCGCCCAGTTGCTGCAGTGCCTTGCCGAAATCCTTGGCAGTCTGTTTATCGTTGAGAATCTCCTCAACGAACTTGTCCATGCTTTCAGCCGTACGCCGAGGCAGGTCGACACCCGCCTTTTTCAACGCAGTGAGCCAGGTCTTCACGGTGTCCTGAGTGGCCAGCGTGAGGTTTTCGTCAGTGATCTTGCTTGGGTCCTGCAGCAGACGATCCAGATCGATCATCATGGTATCCATCTGCATCTGCTGGGCGAACTGCGCGGCTTTTTCGGGATCGACCGTAGCCAGCGCGGCATAGGTCTCACGCATATCGGCTTCGGCCAGGTCGCCCTTCTTGTCAAACTGAAGATCGGCGATGTACTTCACGTACTCTTCGCTGAACGCCATGTCTTCGAGTTTCTTGACGACCTCGTCCTTGTTCGGCAACGCGTCGACCGCGCTTTTCTGTGCGTCGACGAAATCCTTCTGGACCGCCTCACTGGAGAACAATTCGTTCAGCTTTTGATCGACGGCCCGGCCATCGATAACGGTCGCAAAGTCGTCACCTGTCGCCTGCGCGGTACTTTGGCCAAGGCTGATATCGAGCGTAACCATCGTCGCGCCGTTTTCCAGCATGCCTTGCGCCTGCAATGCGCGAAATAGCTTGGCGCGAACGTCATCGTCCTTGATCGAGCCGTCTTCCATGCCCTTTTTCCAACCATCGACGGTCTTCTGCCAGGTCAGCTCGGTGACGGTCAGGTTACGTTTGTCATCGTTGGGGTCTTTCTCGCTCGTCTCCATAGAGCCGATGTCGACATCGCCCGTTTTAGGCAAGTCGTGCTCGCCACGCGCTTCGTCGATCTTGTCCGTGGAGTTGCGCCGACCACTGTCTTCGGCGACCAAGCGATCGTAAAGCTCTGGGCTGAGTTCTTCCGATACCACGACCTTGCGGCTGCCGCCTTCGCCGTCGAAGATCTCTGCGCGGACGAAGCCTTCGCCAATCTCACCTTCGGGGCCAATGGTGGCACCAGAGATCTCGTCGGACGTCAGGTAGTCGTCAGGATGTAGCGTGGCGTAGCCTTCTTTCTCCTGCTCGTTGGCCTTGGCCATGACATCGGTGTGCGTCGAAAGCTGCTCGTACATCTTCGGCGACAACTGCTCGGATACGGCGGTCTTCTTACCGTCGAACGTTTCCACGGTGATGATGCCGTCGGCCCGTTTGATGTTCTTGATGTCTTGATACTTCGGCGCATCGCCGTCTTTCTGAGCAAGCTCGAAGCCATCGCCTTGCGCCTTATCCATGCGCTCGCGAGAGGCGGGATCGGTGACGATCTTCTGCATTCCGCTCAGGTAATCGAACAGGCCAGGATTATCATCCTTGTGCACGACGACTTTCTCATCGCCGTTGTCGTAACGAATGGTGCCCGGCCCGACCTCATCGACCGGTCCAACCTGAATCCCGCTGTAGGGTGGCCACTCTTCGTTATCGGTAGCCCGCCGGTAACCATCGTCTTCACTGGCCTTGATACCGTCGAGGGATTCCTTGTAGCCCGACACTTTCTCGAAGAACTCAGGGTTGGTGCCTTTGGCCACGACGCTCCAGTCACCGTCCTTGTTCCGGTAACGAACCACGTCCTGAGTCACTTCCTCGACCTTCTGGACATCCCGCAGGCTTTCCGGAGCCTTGTCGTCCTTACCGACGGCGTTGTCCCCATTGTCGGTCGCCCCATTGACCGCCTTGAGCGATTCGAAGTCACGCTTGACCTGTTCGAACAACGCCGGCGACGTGGACTGAAGGACGATGACCTTCTTACCGTCCACCGTTTCGAAGCGAATGGTGCCCGCGGCTACTTCGTCGGGGCGGCCTATCGCCTTGTACTCGCTGAAGGCGGGCGCTTTGTCATCGGCGTTGGCGTACGCGTATTCCTGATCAGGATTTTCCTTGGCCGACTTACGGCTAACCGGCAGAAACTGCTCAAAGCTTTCGGTTGGTAAGGTACTTTCCGCGCGGGATGGGCTTTGGACTGTGCTCATGAGGTGCTCCGATATTTAGCCAATGCGAAGCCAGACAGCAGTGGCGACGTAGGCGCACTTAGGGCTCGAGGGGTTGAGTCATGCGAAAGAACGCCTGTAGCTGTGAACGTCATGCGGTGAACTCGCGGTGCAGTTCGTCATTCAGGCGATTGCTGGAGGAACCGTTCTTCGCGGGCGTGTCATCGAAGTACGTCCACTCTTCGGCTTGATAGTCGAATACGCTCTGGTCGTCCGGCGCATCTCGGCCGCCGTACTCATTGAAGGAGTAACGCGCGTATTCCACCTTGTCGCCCCAGTCCTCTTTCAGCAGGCCTACGTCGGCAAGGTCGTGGTACCACTGCCCCTCCTTGTCGGTGGCCTTCTGTTTTTTCTCGTGATCGATGAAGTAGCCGATAATCCCGACCACACCGAGGATCGCGACGCCTGCGAGGAACAAGGGGCCGGTGAACGCCGCCGCAGCGCCGACACTGCCGAACAGGCTGGCGAAACCGATACCACCCGCGATACCGGACAAGGTGCCGCCCACGACCTGAAGGCTGCCGGCGGCCTTTTCGAGGTCGCTGTCGTTGGCGATACCGGACTTGATGGTGAAGGCGCCGAGGACGATGTCGGCAACACCGCTGAACACGTCGGCCGAAGCGCCCAGGGTCTTGACCACGGTGCCGGCGATACGGGAGACGGTCGACGCCGGGACCTTTGGCGCGTCCGCCGTAAGACCCGCTGCTGCTTCGCGCTCGAACATGTCAGCGATGCCGTCGTACATGCTGTTGTCGACGCCCGACGGAAGGTCCACAGGCGGCTGACGGCCGAAGGCATCGTCGATAGCCGTGCTCATGGAGTTACTGAACTCATCGATCTTGAGATCGTCGAGTTCGATCTGCGGCGCCACCGATGGCGGGCGTTTCTCTTCGATTGCTTTGCCCCAGAGGCCTTCCTTGCCCCAGATCGCGGGCACGGACTTGCTGAGCCCCATCCAGTCCGCAACGCCACTTCCCAGAATTTTGTCGCCGGTCTTGATGAAATGCTGCGAGGCACCTAGGAAGCTCAGGAAGTCCCGCGCCACGGACAGCCGCCCAAGATCATCCTTGGCCAATTGCCCGTTCTTGGCGAACAGCTGATAGAACGCGCTGACCACCGATACGGTGCCCCCCAGGGACCCGAGAATCCCGTTCTGATTGAGCGTATCCAGCGCATTGGCCATCTTGCCGGCCTCTTCATGCCCGAGCTCGGTGTACGTACGCACCATCACTTTTTCGATATCGGCTTTGGTGATGGTGTCGCCATTCTGTATGCGCGTGTTCAGTTCACCGATCACCCGGGTCACTTCACCCAGTTTCTTCTTGTCACCCATGAATTCATTGATGAACTTTTCGATCGTCTCTTGCGCGCGCCTCGGAACGTCGAAGGTCTCGTTCTTGATGATGGCCTTGAGCAGGCCAAACAGATCCTTGGTCGCCAGCTCCGTCATTTCAGGGTCGACTTTCGCAGGGTCGGCCACCAGCTCATTGAGCTCCATCGCGATGCCGTCCTGCATCAATCGTTGCGAGGCCTGCTTGCCCTTTTCTTCGTTCAGAAGGCTCAGGCTCTGCAACATCGCGCCCACGTCTTTTTGCGCAAGGTCGGACTTGCCCTGATTACTGAGGTCCTGCAGGTAATCCAGGTATTCCGTACTGTTGAGGGTTTCCTCGACGGTCTTTTCGAGCGCGTCCCGGTTCGGCAGGCTCTCGATGTTTTCTTTGAGCTTGGCCGAATAGTCGTTGGCGATCTTCTCCGTCTGGAATAGCTCAGCCAGCATCTTGTCGACCGCTTCGCCGTCGATGATGTCCTCGTGGTCCTTGCCGGTGAGCATCGTCTGCTTGTCGTCCGATTCTCGCCACGTACCACCAAATGCGCCCTGGCCCTCCTGATAACCCGTGATACCGCGACCGCTGCCTAGGGCAATCTTGGCCTCCAAAGCCATCACAAGCTTGGCTTCGTCACTGTCCTTGGCCAATTCGCCGCTTTCGACACGCGCCTTGTAGTCATCGATAAGGTTGCGGGTGGTCGCTTCGGAAACCGTCAGATGCTGGGAATTGGAATCCTTCGGATCGGCAAGTTGGTCGGTCTCGATGCTGAGGACGTCGAGCTCGTCCAAACGGGTCATGCCGCGGGACTCGCGCTCGAAATTGAGTTTGCTCTCGTCGGTCTGCTCCGGGCCTTTCAGGCTGGAGAAGCCGTATTTGCCGAAGTCCTGCAGGCGGCCTGCTTCGGTTCCGTGCTTGGCTTCGCCTCCCTTGGTCATACCGTCGATGCTGCCATTGCCGACATCGCCGCTGGAAACCGTCTTGCCATCGGCGTCATGCGTTTCGATGTGTTCGAGCACCTGGGTCGCACGAAAGGCGGCGTCGGCATCATTCTCGAAGTCACCGACCCGATCCTTGAGCATGTCCTTGATACCGCTTTGATTGCCAAGGTTCTTCAGCAGCGGATCACCGTCGATGATTTCCTGCGCGGTACGTTTGTCGTTCTCCGGACGCTCCCAAACGATGCCCAGCGCTTCGGCTTGCGCACGGGCCTCCTTGTCATCAGCTGCGTTCGCGCTGTGCTCGAGCTCGCCTTTGAGATGGGTGAAGCCGTACTTGCCGAAGTCCTGTAGCCGACCCGCTTCGGTGCCATTCTTGGCGTCACCACCCTTGGTAAAGCCGTCGATACTGTCGTTACGTACATCGTCACCGAGCAGGCGGTTACCGTCGCCGTCGAACTTCACCACATGCTCGAGTACTTGCTCGGCGCGATACGCCGCATCCGCATCGTTCTCGAAGTCACCGACACGCTCTTTGAGCATGTCCTTCACACCACTTTGATTGCCAAGGTTCTTCAGCAGCGGGCTGTCGTTGATAATGTCTTCCGCCGAACGAGCGTCGCCTTCCGGTCGTACCCACTCGATCCCAAGCGCTTCAGCCTGCGCCTGCGCTTCCTTGTTATCCGGTGCTTCGTTGATGTGGTTGAGCTCACCCTGGAGATTGGTAAAACCGTATTTGCCGAAATCCTGCAAGCGTCCAGCCTCGCTACCGTTCTTCGCATGGCCCTTGCTGGTGAAGCCGTCTACCTTGCCGTTCTCAGTGTCGCCCCCGACCAGGCGATCGCCTTTTTCGTCAAACTTCTCTATGTGCTCCAATACCTGGGCTGCGCGGTAGGCGGCATCGGCATCGTTTTCGAAATTACCGACGCGCTCTTTCAGCTTGTCCTTCACGCCACTCTGGTTGCCCAAGTTCTTCAGCAGCTCGCTGTCGTCGATGATCTCCTGCGCCGAGCGCTTGTCATCTTCCGGCTTTTCCCAGCGGATGCCCGCTTCCCTGGCGCCAGCGGCAGCCTCGTCCCAGGCTTTGGTGGAATCCGACTCTTTCGAATCGACGGGCGTGTTGGCTGCTGCTTTGACTGCCATTTCTTTTTCCTTATGTAGAGCGCGTGGCCCTGCGACTTAGCGCGCGGGCATCGAAAACACGGATGTTCGCGAGAGATGAACCGAAGCGGTTCGGCGTGGCGTAACGGCGCACGGGCCACCTACCGGCAGGATGTGCCAGAGGCCGGGCATGCGGTCGAGACGGCTATGCGGGGAATGAAAGGACGACGGTGATAGCCGGCCAACAGCGAAAAGCATCGGCGTGGGCAGATGCTGGGAGGAAGCGGCACGCGCGCGGTTGGAAAAACAGCAGGCGTCGAGAGATCGTGTCGTGGACAACGAGGGTACGTTGCGCATGACGGCTCCTTGGTATCGGGTCCGTAATAGCTAGACGACAGCGACCTCCGAGGAGACCGAAACAAGCTTCATGGGCTGAAACTATGAACGCAGCGGATGACGTGGATATTGCAGGGTTGTTAAAACGCGCACATCTGCAGGCCAGGACCGTGGTCCCCCGTCTGTGCCCAATTCAGGAATCTGTCGAGCCCAAGGGGCTTGCTGATCAGATACCCCTGCAAATGATCGCATCCACGCTCGCTGAGAAAACGCCGTTGCACCACGCTTTCTACCCCTTCAGCCGTGACGGTGATGCCGAGCGAATGGGCCAGGGTAATGACGGCCGATGCAATGGCGTCGTCGTCGGCATCCAGCGTCAGGTCACGTACGAAGGTGCGATCGATCTTGAGCGTATCCACCGCAAAACGCTTGAGATACGCCAACGAGGAATATCCGGTGCCGAAGTCATCGATGGCCACCCGAATGCCCATCGCGGCGAGCTCCAGTAATGCATTCGCGCTACCGCGGTCGTCGAGCAGCACGCTTTCGGTTATTTCGACTTCCAGCAGATCGGGCTCAAGACCGCTTCGCGCGAGAATCTCTTTAACGGTCGCGACAAACTCGGGGTGGCGCAATTGGCACACCGACAGGTTCACCGCTACCCGTACCCCGGCCAAACCGGTTTGCTGCCACGCCGAGGCGGCAGCGCACGCTTGTTCCATGACCCAGCGACCCACGGCAATGATCAGCTGAGAATCTTCCAGTAGCGGTATGAACTCCGCCGGTGAGACGGACCCCAACTCGGAATTCCACCGCAGCAGTGCTTCGGCGCTCATCAACTGGCCGGACGCGGTATGCAGCTGAGGCTGGAAAACGACTTCGAACTCGTCCCTTTCCAGGGCACTACGCAGACCGTGTTCGAGCTGGAAACGGCGATGAGCCTCTTTATTGAGCTCAGCGGTGTAGAAGAAGTAACCATTACGCCCCTGCTCTTTAGCGCGGTACATCGCGGCATCCGCACATTTGAGTAGTGTCTCGACGTCCTTGGCATCGTTGGGATACAGGGTAATGCCCACACTGGTGGAGACGGTTACCGCGCGCCCGGTTAGCTGGAAAGGCACAGCGAAACCTTCGGCGATTTTCTCGGCCACCACGGCGGCCTTCTGCGGGTCGTCCAACCCTTCCAGGATAACGGTGAATTCGTCGCCCCCGAGTCGAGCAACGGTGTCCGCCCGCCGTACGAGCGTCGAAAGGCGCCCCGCGACTTGTTTGAGCAGCTCATCGCCCGCGGCATGCCCAAGGGCATCGTTGATCCACTTGAAGCGATCCAGGTCGAGAAAGAACAATCCAACCGAGGTGCCATTGCGGTCGGCTTGGTGAATCGCATGCTCTAGCCGATCCTGAAACAGGTAACGGTTAGGCAGTTGAGTGAGGTGGTCGTAGCTGGCGAGGTGGGCCAACCGAGCTTCGGTCAGGCTCCGCTGCGTGATGTCCTGCATGGTCCCAACAGCCTGGGCTTGGCCGTTGTCCGGATCGCGGTAGTGCTCGCCCTGGAGCTCGATGATGCGCGGCTCGCCATCTGCACTTTGCAGATGCAATTCAATCGTCGTCGGTTCCTGGCTTTGGCCGACTTGGAAAAATTCGTGGAGTTGCGCGGCGGACTTGGCATCGAGCGTCGATAGCACAGTGGCCAGTGGCGCTTCCCGGAGGTCCGCTCGGAGCCCAAGCATCTGGTTGAGGTGCGGTGACCACGACAGCACGTCATCGCTTGCTTGCCACTCCCAACTACCAAGCCCGACGATCTGTTGTGCACGGATCATCACCCGTCGATTTCGGCCAAGGTCGCGCGCCATTGCCTTGAGCAGATCCAGCACCATGCCCAGCCCAAGATAGCGCCCCTGCGCATCCACCAGGATGAAGTCTTCGGTCGTAGGGTGCTGAAGTTGCGTCGTCACCGCCTCGGCAGCGTCCTCAAGACGCGTATCCACGCGAATCAAGAGCGGTGTTGGATTCATGATGTCGGTCACCGGACGACGCTCCCAGAGGTCGCGTCCGTACCGCTTCATGAAGATGTCCTGCAGTCGATAGCGGCTTACGATGCCGATGGGCTTACCGGCATCGTCCACCACCGGCATGCACAAAAGGCGTTTGCTCTGGTCCGTCATGAGCTTATCGGCAACCGCGCTGATGCTCAGCGATGGGTGCAATGGATCGACAGGTTTGAGCAACGGCGCTAAGTCCATCTTGGGCAACCACTAAGGCGTTTATTACAGTTCCATTAAAGCGACTTCATATTGCCACCATATGACAGCTCGCACTCTCATTGCCCGGACCGGCGATGTCCCGACGAATGGGGACATTCGGTGTTATCTCGCCTTACTTAAATCAAGCCGAAATCGACGCGTACGCTCTGTTCCGGGGCGCTCATCGAACCAAAACGGTGCATTCCCCGTCGGCAGCAATCACAACCGTTGCACGTCGATAACATGCTTACGCTAGATAGTGGCGTATTACTGGCATCCGGTCCCTACAGTTCTTCGGAAATGCGCCGATAGCCCATTAATACGGCGCCCCACAAGAAAACGGCGCGGCATTTGCTCTATCACTTCTGCTTGCCAATTTGAGAGGCCGATGTCCGATGAACCTATTGCTTAAACCGGGCGCGCGCCTGCTGGAGCGTTTTCGTTTTTCTCGCAAATTTCTATTGATCGCACTGATTTTCATCCTCCCGCTCGGCTATGCGATCTGGACGATCAGCGCAGGCCATGCGCGGACGCTGGAGAACATTGCGCAGAAACAATCAGGGGTACGCCAGCTTCGTACGCTCGATCACGTCGACGTTGCCATCATGACGTCACGAAATCTGGCCGCTCGTTGGAAAGCTCTGGATACCACCACGCGTGTGAACGAGGATGCGCGCGGGGCACTGGCACGATTGGTCGAGCAAGAGCAGGCCCTGAATGAAGCGCTGAGCGACGCCACACACGTATTGACCGCCGAAAACGCCAGCGCAGAGACACTCGCGGCGCTGGAAGACCTCAAGCGCATCGCGGAAAAGCTTCAAAGCAATGCGCTGAAGGAACTCAACTGGTGGCCTGACGGCTATCAGCGCTTCACGGACGCCCTGCAACAGGCCTCGACGCTGCGAGACCGTATTGCCAGCGATACCGGGCTTATCCTCGACCCACGACTCGATACCTACCTGCTGGTCCAATTCGGTACCCAGAGCTCCCCTCAACTTGGCCGTCAATTGGGCGTTCTGGCCAGTGTCGGCCAGGGCGTCGTCGCGTCCGGTAGTTTCAGCCTGCAAACACGCCTTCAGTTGCGGGAAATTCGGGCTGGTATCGATAACTCGCGCGCACTCTTCGTCAAAGGTGCGGAAACGTTGTCGGACATTCCGGAAGCGTCCCTTGAGCCCTGGAAAGGGACCTATCGCGACACGCTAGCAGCCCTCGACGCATGGACGTCGCAACTTGATTCGAAACTGTTCGGCGAAGGCGGCATTGCCTTGGACCTGCCGACGTTCGAACAGGGTATGGACGGCGCGCTCGGCAAGGTATTCACACTGGAAAGCGCGACGCTGGACGCCTTGGAAAACCGCTTGGGCGAGTATTACGGGCAATCGCTGCGAACGCTGATACTGACGCTGATCGCCTTTTCCGCACTCGCAGGGTTGGCGATGTATGCACTGCTCTGCCTGCAAGCCTCGATACGGGCAGGTGCGGGACAGATCACGGCGATGGCCCAAGCGCTGCGTGAGGGGGATCTACGTGGGCGTATACGGGTCGATGGGCAGGACGAGCTCGCAGCAATCGGCACGGCGCTGAATGAGGCTGTCATCCAGTTGAGAGGGTCTCTTAGCACAGTGAACAACGAAGCCGCCGCGTTGGACGATACCGTTGCTTCGCTTTCGCAACAGGCCCAGTCCAGTCTCACTTCCGTAGAGCAGCAACAGCAGCAAGTCAGCCAGATCGCGACTGCCGCGACGCAGATGGCCGCGACCGCGCAAAGCGTCGCCGAGAACTGCGAACTGGCGGCGCAGGATGTGGGCCAGACCCGCCGTATCGCCGAGTCCAGCAACCAACGTAGCCGCGAAACGACTGAGAGCATGCGCGGTTTGATCGAGCGTTTGGCCGCAACGGCAGATGCCATGGAGCAGCTCAACGTGCAGGCCCAGCAAATCGGTCGTGTCGTGGATGTCATCGGTGGCATCGCGGAACAAACCAACCTGCTGGCATTGAACGCAGCGATCGAAGCGGCCCGTGCGGGTGAACATGGACGCGGGTTCGCCGTGGTGGCGGATGAGGTCCGCAACCTTTCCAAGCGCACCCAGGAATCGACGCGCGAGATTGGTACGACCGTGGCCTCCTTGCGCGCCGTCGTGGACGATGCCGTGAGGCTGATGCAAGCCGCCTATGCGCAAGCAGAAACCGATGCCGGCGCAGTCGGTGAAATGGGCCACGAACTCGACGAGATTTCCCGTTCGGTGCAACGCGTCAACGACATGATTGCGCAGATCGCCACCGCGGTCGAAGAGCAGGCTGCGACTGCTGACGATGTCAGCGGCAACATCCAGCATGTGGATCAGGCCGCTGCGCGTCTATTGGATGGCGCGCAGGCTGTGCACGGGGCTGCCGATCGATTAAGCGATGGCAGCCGCAGCCTGACCCGCAGTACCGCGACGTTCAAAGTCTGAACAGCGCCGCAGGTCTCAACTTAGTAATACTGGTTGCCACCAGGGAAGCCGTCCGGCAACGCCTGCCCCTGGTCCAGCAGGCCTTGGTAGAAGTTGACCTTCTCCACATAGTTCTGCGTGCCAAAGCCGGTCGTGGAGATGGTGTGGTCCGATGGGTCCACCGATAGCGGGCCAGAGTTATACGCACGCAATGCGAGATCCCAGTCGCCAAATTGCGTGTGTTGCTCTTGCAGGTAGAGCGCACCTGCCATGATGTTGTTTTGCGGATCAGTAGCATCGCTACCGAGCAGCTCGGGATTGCGGCTCCGCAGATCCGCGTAGGTCTGTGGGTTGAGCTGCATCAATCCGGCGTCGGTCAGGCCATTTTCGCCATTGATCGTCCCGGCGGATGCGATCCCTTTCGACTCGTCCCAAATGACCGCAGCAAGCAAGTTTGCCGGTACACCTGTCGCTTCAGCGGCGGCGAGTATTTCTTCGCGATAGGGTTCGAGATTGCCAAGGTTCTCGCTTAACTCACCGGAACCCGAGGTTGGCTGCGGCGACTTGGCGTCATAGTCGATGAACTGCGCGTCGTTGAACGGCTGTTCGGTCGGCTCGTTGGCCTCCGTCGCCGAGGGTTGCGGGGTCTCCGCCGGCGTGGTGCCTTGAGGAGCTTCCAGCCCCATGGCCTGCAGAGTAATACGCGCCTGTTCGAGCTCTGCTTCGAAGTGTTGCCGCGTCGCGTCGTCAGTCGCGGCGTCGCGGCGCTCGGTACGGTCCGCAACGAAGGATTCCCAACCCGATACCTGTGAATCGACTTTCATCTCGTGCTCCTGGGAGTGACTGCCGCCGGCCCGTTTGGAATCGGTTTCCGACCTCAGCGTTAATGGCCTACGAATACTCTGGGAGACACGACACCCCGACTGCAGCTCGCGTCGATACTTTCATGCCTGCGTGAAAAACCAATGACAACGCTGGACAGCTATGACGCCTGCCAGAGATCTGCGAGCTGTTTGAACGCAACGTTCAGATCGCCGAGCTGGCCCAGCATGAATGGCAACAGGAAGGCCGCGTACAGCGTCAGCAGCACGGCGAACAACAGGTTCTTGATCGGCAACGACAGATCGAACACATGCAACTGGGGTGACATACGCGACAGGTAGGCAAGCAGGACATCGGCTACCAACAGTGCAATCACCAGGGGCGTGACCATCATCACGCCGATGTACATGACCCGATCCAATATATGCAGCACCTGCAATGCCGACGGTTGCGTGATCACCGGAAGGAAGGCCTCGGCCGGCCAAAGCCGGTAGCTCTGGTAAAAACCATCGAGCATTGCGAGAAAGCCGCCGCTGACGAAGAACAGCGCGATCAATATCACGCTGAGAAACGTCGACATCACACTCGACTCCCCCACGCTCAACGGATCGACTAGCTGCGCCATGGTGGAACCGCGCTGCAGGTCGATCAACTCACCAGCGACTTCGGCGGCCCAGAACGGAATGCCGAACAGCAGGCCGATGACCAGCCCGATTACCAACTCCTTCATCAACAGACCCGCGTAGGTCAGCGCGCCCGGCGGCGTTTCCATCTGGCCCAGCGCATCGAAGATTTCCGGCGCGATGGGGATGGTGATGACCGCCGCAACCGCCGAGCGCATCATCCCAGAGAGGCCGAGCCTGTTGAATGCTGGCGTGATGATGACCATTCCGA
This sequence comes from Pseudomonas matsuisoli, assembly GCF_014647635.1. GTDB lineage: Bacteria > Pseudomonadota > Gammaproteobacteria > Pseudomonadales > Pseudomonadaceae > Pseudomonas_P > Pseudomonas_P matsuisoli. Next base: position 295,726 of record NZ_BMPO01000002.1, on the reverse strand, counting down.
GCGCCCGCGATACCGCGAGCCCGAATGCACTGAGCAATGGGTAGGCAAGCTCGAAAAAGGCATTGGCGAGTTCGGCGTTCACAGCGGCCTAACGCGTCCAGGCGGGAAAGTTGTCCAGCATTTCGCCCGTCAGGTCGACCACCTGGCCGCCCAGCAGCGGGCCAACGACGATCAGCACCAACAGGACGGCGACGAGTTTCACCGCCTGCGGCAGCGTCTGGTCCTGAATCTGCGTGAGTGCCTGTAACAAGCCAACCCCAAGCCCCACGACGATCGCAACACCCAGCGCAGGTGCCGAAAGCAGCAGCACGGTCATCAACGCGTCCTGCATGAGCGATAGAAAGTGCCCCTCTCCCATATCAGCCTCCGTAACTCAGGATGAGGCCGTGCATCAGGCGGGACCAACCATCGACCGCAACGAACAGGAAAATCTTCAGCGGAATGGAGATCAACGTCGGCGACACCATCATCATGCCCATCGCCATCAACACATTGGAAACGATCAAATCGATCACCAGAAACGGAATGTAGAGCAAGAAGCCGATCTCGAATGCCCGGGTCAGTTCGGAGCTGACGAACGCTGGAATCAGCACCACCAGATCATCATCACGCAAATCGGCACGGGCCTCTTCGGACCAGATGCTTTCTGTCGCCTGCATGAAGAAGGCGCGCTCGGTGTCCTCGGCGTAACGTGACAGATGCGCCTGCAACGGGCCCCGCAACGTACTGGCCGTGTCCCGCACATCGTCCACGCTTTGTAGCGACAGCGGTCGGTCTTCGAACTGCTTCATCATCTCGCCCGCCACAGGCGTGGTCACGTACACCGCCAGGATGAGCGCGATGCCGTATAGCACCAGGTTCGGCGGCGTCTGTTGAATGCCCAACGCGTTACGAATGAGGAACAGCACGACGGCAATCTTGAGAAATCCCGTGAGCGTCACCACCGCCAGTGGCAACAAGCCAATCGTGGAAACGACAAGGATGATTTCGATCAGGTTGGGCGAAAACTCATTCATCGGCAGCGAAGCTCGTCACTCGCACGCCAAGCCCGTCGCCAAGCTTCACCAGCTCACCGCGGCCGACGCATCGACCATTGGCCATCAGCCGAACGGGCTCGGTCAGATCACCGCCGATCGACAATACGCTGCCCTCGCCCAGACCTCGAAGTTCGCCCAGCGTCATTTCCACCTGCCCCACCTCGCATACCAGGTGCACCGGCACGTCATCGAAGGGACTGCTCGACGTCTTGGACGAGTCGTTGAACGCGGACATGGAAGACTCCTTACTGCTGCGGTTACGAACGGGGGTACCGGCAAGCCGTAGCTTGCCGGCGCCGGATGATGTGCAAGGCACGCTGTAACGATCGGCCAATCGCAGCTGGTAACCCGCCTCGAAACGCTCCAGCATGACCGCGTCTCCGGGACGCAGACTACGTAGATCAGAGACGGTCAAGCGCTGCCATCCCGCTTCCAGACGCGCGTCGACGGGCAATGCATCGAGCATGCGAGGCGACACCGGATGGGCATCGAGTACGCTCGCGAGGCGTCCAAGCACAACAGCGTCGCACTCGATCCAGCCCAGCGCGGGCAGTGATTGCCCCTCCGCGCCCAGCGCGAATGCCAGGCGCGACAAGGACGACGTCCGGACGCTCTGGGGGTCGGCCTCAAAGCGTATGGCGACGTCCAGCTGCGCTTCCAACGCCTGGATCGCCGGCAATAGGTTGGCTTCGAACAGCATCCCCTTCAGCTGCGATGGCGCCTCGATCCAAGCCGGAACCGGCCCTTGGCGGAGGCGCTCACAGGCGACCATCGACAAACACAGCACGGCATCGGACTCGTCGAGTCGCAGGGGCAGCGCCACCACCGGTTCCGGCATCGATTCGGGCGTCGGCACGAAACGTAGCGATAGCGCGCGGTCACCTACCGTTAGCGAGATCGGCTCGCGCCGGAGCAACACACGGTTCAACAGTGACAGGGGGGCGGTTGAGAGATCCGGTAAGTCAGCGAGGTACGAAGGTGCAGCAATGGAATCGTTCGTAAGGGTATGACGCATCGTTAATGGCGGTCCTTCCACAACACGACAGGAAGCGGCTGATCCTCTTCCGCTAGAAATTGCGCGCGCTGCTCGGCTTGACGACCTTCGTGGTCGGCAAGCGTCTGTAAGGCGCTAAGCCGACGTAAGACTTTGGCGTGGGCGCGCAGGGATGTCTGGCGATGGGTATCGGCATCTTTCAACGCCTCGGCGGCCAGACGCTGTTGCTCGTCGATCCCTTCGAGTTCGAGGGTTTGGGTCGCTTCACGTGTCTGTTGGGCAACGACGCCGGCGAAGTCGATGGGTTTGCCCACGAACTGCTGCCACGCCTGGTCACGCTCTCCTTCCAGTTCGAGGCGACGCGCGCTGGCCCAGGTTTGCAACGTCTGATCGGCCTGCCGAGCCTTCTCGAATGCCCGAAGGTGGCGCGCCAGCGAGGCTTCCGCGATGCGTTCGCGCTGCCGCGTCAGGGTATGCAGTCTATCGAGCCAGTTCGCATTCATTTCATGATCTCCACCATGGCTTGCAGCGTTTCGCTCATGCTCGAACGCTCGCCGGCCGGTTGTCGAAGAAAACGTTGGAGCGCGGCGTGTCGAGCGATTGCCGTATCCGTTTCCGCATCGGTGCCCTTGCTGTACTCACCGACCTGCAATAGCAGCTCGATCTCTTCGTAACGAGCGAGCGAATCGCGCAGTTGCCCGGCTGTCTGCCGCTGGAGGGGCCGAGTGACCGCATCCATCAGGCGACTGCGGCTGCGCAACACGTCGATAGCCGGGAAATGGTTACGTTGAGCTAGCTTGCCGCTGAGCAGGATGTGGCCATCAAGGATGGACATGACCTCTTCGGCCACGGGATCGAAGGAGCCATCTCCTTCGGTCAGTACGGTGTAAAGCCCGGTAATGCTGCCGTGCTCGGCGGGGCCCGCACGTTCCAGCAGTTTCGGCAACGCTGCGAACAACGACGGTGGGAAGCCGCGCCGTGTCGGTGGCTCGCCTGCGGCCAGGCCAATTTCTCGCTGAGCCCGGGCAAAGCGGGTGACGCTGTCCATCAGTAGCAATACGTGCCGCCCTTGATCGCGAAAATACTCAGCGATACTGGTCGCGGCGTAAGCGGCCTTCACCCGTTCCATGGCGGGTCGATCGGAGGTCGCGACGACGGTAACGGTGCGTTTACGGGCGCTCTCATCCATCTGGCGCTCGAGTAATTCGCGCACTTCCCGACCGCGCTCGCCAATGAGCGCGAGCACGATGACGTCGGCATTCGTCCCTTTGATCATGCTCGTCAGCAGGGATGACTTACCGGCACCGGGTTCACCGAACATGCCCACTCGCTGGCCTTGCGCGATAGTCAGCAACCCATCGATGGCGCGTATACCCAATTGCAGCGGATGTTCGATCAGTTGACGGCTGAACGCGCTCGGTGGCTCGCGGTGCACGGGGTAACGCGGGAGCATAGGCACCTGCACGCGTTGCTCGGGGGTGCCATCGAGCAAATTGCCCATGGGATCGATGGTCGTCCCCAGCAACGCTTCGCCCATGGGAATGGTCAGCACGGAACCCGTGGTCATCACTTCGCAACGCGTCGAGATGCCTTCAAGGTCGCCGATGGGCGTCAAGATCGCCTCGTCATCGACGAAACCGATCACTTCGGCCGGGACACTGCGCCCAGTCAGTGGGTCGCGCAGGTGACAAAGCTCGCCGATACGGGCCATGGGCAGGCTGGCATGCACCATGACGCCGCTGACCCGGCGCACACGCCCGCGCTCCTGACGCGGTTGTGCGATTTCCGCCCGCTCACGCAGGCGTGGCATCAAATCATCGAGCTGATTCAGGAACGGCATACGGTTCATGCGGCGCGACTCTCGGACGCGGTCCGCAGGGTACCGAGCAGCTGCTCCAGCTGGCTTTCCAGGTCTAGATCCACCACCGCGAAGGGACCGACCAGGGTTGCCTGTATGCCATCCAACTGTGGGTCGGAAACGACCCGTGGCATGTCAGCAGCAGGTAGCGAGGCTTCGAGCCGTGCCTGTACCGGCTGCGCCCATTCCGGCGACACGTGCAGGCTGAGCCCCTGCCTATCGCGATATTCCGCCAACGCACGGGACGCAAGACCGGCGATCACGTCTGGCTGTGGCTGATCGAGCACCAGTTGGCGCACGAGCGAAACAGCCAGTTCGGCCATCTGCCCTTCCAATCCGCATACATACGCATCGAGTCGCGCACGTGCACGGGCCAGCAGTTCGGCGGCGGCGTAGCGCCCCATTTGCAGTCCTTCGGCGTGGGCCTTGGCGAAACGAGCTTCGGCCTCCTCTTCTGCTTCTTCGCGAATGCGCAAGGCTTCCAGATGAGCCGCTTCGAGAAACGCATATCCGTCGGTCCAGCATTCGACCTTTTCGGAACGAACGATCGGCCCCGCAGGACGCTTTGGAAGCTCGGCATTCATGGGTGCACCTCGGTGGTCAGCATTTCGGATGCGAGGGCATGCACGATCTGGGTGCCCTTCGCTCGCGCCTCGTCGGTCAGATGGACGTACTCTCGTGCGCGGGTTCGCAAGCGCATCCACCCTGTTAGCGCGGGGGAAAGCCCCTGGCGCCAAGCGTCCAGGCAGGCGGTCCCGTCTTGTATTACGGCGGCATCCAGTGCATCGATGTCCGTGAACGCGGGCTTGTCGAACGCAAGGGTGCGATGGCGCAACGCACAGTCGGCTACCGCTGCGCCAAAACGTTCGCGCAACGTTTTCACCTGTGACGCCTGCACCGCTTGGGTGAAGGCAGGGGCATTGGCGACCGCACCACAAGCACGAACGAATTGTTCCAGGCGCTGCGGCGAGGCAATGAATATCTGCGCAGCAACCGGTTCGGCGTGGAGCACCTCGCCGGGGCTAGCCAGCGCGTAATGCCGCTCCAGTACGCGCATCAGCCGCGGATGGAAACGCGGTTCCTGAAGCATCAGCTGGACGCTTTCTTCAGAAAGAATTGCTGGCACGAAGCAGGCGGCAATACGCTGCGGATCGAGGCTGCTGAGTATGACGTCCGGGCCAGCTGCACGGCTGGCGGCGAGATCAGAGTGAGAACTCATCACTGCACCGTCAGCGGATAGGTGCGCGCGGTGGCCGGCCGACGGTACAGCACATAGCTCAGCGCGACACCCAGGCCTAGGACGAGTAACAGCAGGCCGCCAAAAACCATCCGCGCCTGACCGATGCTGTTTTCCTGTAGCGTCATGCCCATGAACGTCGTCAGCGGTGCGTCGGGTGTCGACGGTCGCGCCGCCGCTTCCACCGGAATGACGGAAACCCCGTCGTAGCCCAGGCCAGAGATGCCGTTAGCAACCAGGGTTTTTACTTGCGGGATCAAACGATTGATGTCGAGATTAGGTTCATAGCGGATGAACACGGATGCCGACGACGGGACCGCGTCTCGGCGCAACAAGTCGTTGTCGGGCAGAACCACGTGGACTCGAGCGGACAATACGCCGTCTACCTGCGAAACGGTGTGCGACAGCTCTTCACTGAGCGCATAGATCATCTGCGCTTTTTCCTGCACCGGGGATGACACCAGGCCATTGCTCTGGAACACGTCGCCCAGGTTCGCGAACTTCTGTTCGGGCAAACCCGCCGCTTCCAGCAGCGTCATCGCTTCGGCGAACCGCGCCTTATCGACGGTGACCGTCAAAGTGCCGTCCTTCTGCACGACGCGATCGGCAGATATGCCCTGCCCTAGAAGGGTCGACACGATGCGGTTGGCTTCGCGCTGTTGCAGGCCGCTGTAGAGCTCGGTATCGCAGCCTTGCAGCACTAAGGCGAGCATGACGACGAGCACGGAGCGCATGATGTGGGGGCGGGTGAAAAAGGAGGCGTTAGGCATCGGTCATTGACCACGCAACAGGGTGTTGGCTGCGCCGGATACCTGGGTGGCACCCCGGACGACCATTTGCGTTTCGATGGCGTGGTCGAACATACGGCTCAGGGAGCCCACGACCTGCTCCAACTGGTTGTCCTGCAGACGTTGCGCGCCTTCTTTAGGTACCGCCGTTGCGCATGTTTCACTGGCTTGCAGCGGTGCAGGCCCAAGGTTCTCGGCACGCTCGGAAAATTGACGTGCACGCTCGAGATAGCCGCCGATGTTGTTCAGCACCCCTTCGCTCAGCTGCATGGGGCTCGCGCCCTGGCTCATGCCCTGCGCCTGCTGTGCGATGTGCTCGAACAGATTTTGCGACGCCAACTCCTGCCCTTGTACTGCAGTAGTGGCGACTCCTGTGGTTGGCGTCATGGTGACTCCTCGTCAGTTGCGGAACGAAATCACTCGTCGGACATGGCTTCGTTCAGGATGTCGTTGGCGCGCGGCATGATGATCATTTGGCCGCCGATGGTGATGGCGCCGGTAATCAGCTGCTGCTCGAACTCGGCATCGGACATTTCGCCCTCTGCATTCTCGATAGCGTCGTTGAAGCTTTGCTCGTTGCTGGCGGCGCCGGAGCCATCGGTGATGACGCTGGTATCGACGGGATTTACGGACATATCGGTCTCCTTGAGTCAGGGTGCGCAATGGCACCGTTTCGGGCGGTCAGCTCAGTTGCTGACCACTTCCGTCTGAGCACCGCCACGGAACACGCGGACACCCGATTCCGTCGGTCTCGTCGCGGTACGTTGAATGGGACGCAGAGAACCTACGCGCTGGCCGACACGGTCCAGATAGCTTGGCGGGCCCGACACGCTTAACGACCCGTCGCTTCTGATCTCGCTCGAAATGAGTGGGCTGGCGCCGTCGGAAAGGCCTGCGAGCGATTGCCGTAGCGCGTCTGTGTCGACGCCGCGCACGTCGAAGTTGCGGTGAGTGAGGTCGGATTCGCGGTCCACGATCAACGCGGTACCGTCCTGGTACCAGAGCAGGCCGTTGGTGCTGCCGATCCGCGAAAGGAATTCCCCGGCAGTCGCCGCAAAGATGTCGCCACGAACCTTGCCGTCGACGCCCTTGGATACGATTACAGGCATTCCAAGGTTGCGGCCGAACTCGCTCAGCACGCCACGAACGTCTTGATCGATAACCCGGTAGGCATAGGGCTGATCGCGCCAGCTGCCTGTCTCTTCGGCAACCGCGCTGACGCATGCGAAGGTGGCGAATAAAGCCAATATCCACTGGCGGTGAAACGGTATGTCGTGGCGGTACGAATGCATGTGCCCTACCCGTCAGGCAGCGAAAAGCGCAGCCCCTTTGGAAATAAGGTCCATCCTGGTACGAGCGACAACATCGGCTGCTTCCTGCTGCCGAAACGCAAGAGCCCGATCCCGAACGATAGCGGGACAGCTCTGGAATGCCCGCAGTATCCCCATCGGACATGACAGGTTCGTTGCAGTGAACGAGCGGGCGCGTTGTAACAGAACCGTCATCACGCTCTGGCCCAATCGGGCGCACTTGAGCAAAAGGGGATATGACGTTGTCACGCCTGAATCGCACGTGCCCGGCTGTAGGATTACTGTGTGTCGCCCTGATGGGTTGTGCTGCGAAGACACCACTCGATGATGACCAGCGCCGTTTGATGAGCCTCGCTGCTCAGGTGCAGCAGAATGGCGATCCCGCGTCTGCTGCCGCGTTGTACGAGCGCGCCGCCAACGCCTCCGACCAGGCGCCGGACGTCATGCTCGCGCTCGGCAACGCCCGGCTCAGTGCTGGTGATGCAGCAGGTGCCGCTAAAGCGTTTCGCAGCGTGCTCATGCAGCGTGAGAACGAGCCCCATGCCCTGCTCGGGCTCGGTTCGGCGGAGCTCAAACTTGGCCAGCTCCAACGTGCCGAACGTACGCTCACGCTCGCCGCACCAACATTGGGAAGCGCGACGATGTACAGCCGCCTCGGTACCGCTCAGGTTCTCAACGGCCACTTTGCGCCCGCACTGGAATCCTTTCAGCAGGCGCTAAAGCAGGAACCGAACAATCTGGATATTCGGAGCAACCGCGCACTGGCACTCGCGCTCTCGGGCCAAGGCCGTGAGGCTGAGCTTGAGATGACGGCAGTGACTGCCTCGCCGTTGGCCGAGCCTCACCACACGCGGCAACAGATGCTGGTTTCGATGTTGGCTGGAAACGAACGCCGCGCACGCTTGGCGCTGTCCGACCTCAGCAATACCCAACGTGAAACGCTCATCCGCAAGGCCCAAGCCATTCGCAACATCAGCGATCCCGCGCGCAAAGCCCAAGCCATTGGTGTGCTCGCGGCGCAAAGCGAGCGTTGATCGAATAGGTGTAGGACCGGTTTAGCGTTATTAACAAAGCAGCGTCGATCGACAAACGCGCTCTTTGTAGGAGCCCAGCTTGCTGGCGATCAGGGGCTAACGAACAACACAGCAGCGACTGGACTAACGTGATCGCCAGCAAGCTGGCTCCTACAAAGGGCCGAGCGGCTTTGATTCAAAGGCGAGTGTTGATTGCCTACCCGCTGTTGTAGGAGCCCACTCATGGGCGATCAGGGGTTAACGCATACCACAGCACTGCCAGGACTAGCGCGATCGCCAGCAAGCTGGCTCCCACGGAGAACTTAGCGGCTGCGGTTTCATGGCGCAGAGATTGCGGTCGACGCTTCGCGTTCGAGCTGCTGGCGGCGCTCTTCGTCTTTCGCCTCGTCCGGCGTCAGATATCGGCGTACCGCCTGCCCTACGGGCGCGGCCAGCGCGGGGCCAGGGTCGGTCCCCTTTTGCAGTTCGGCGGGGCGCTCCACCATCCGCATCAGGTTCAACGCATTCGCGCATCCGGGCGGTAGACGTGAGGATATGCCCTCCCCTGCAGCTTCGAGGCATGCGTCGGGAAACGGTGTATGCCGCTGGGGCACGTTCACGCCATAGTCCTGCGGGTACTCAGATTGCTTGAGATCGGTCTCGCAGCCTGCGATGGACAAAGCGCACAGCAGTGCCGTCCCTAACTTCCAGTCAATCGACATTGAATCCGAACTCCGATTGGTTGAGTCGGCGGCCGTTCTGCGCCATGTGCCATGCAGGATTGTCCTCGGCGTCATCCAGCGGCGTTGCCAGGTTGCGCTCCGACGTGGGTTGCACGAGGTACGGCGTAATGAGGATGACCAGTTCGGTCTCGTTCTGCTGAAACCGCTTCGATCGGAACAAGTTGCCGAGCACGGGCATGTCGCCCAAAAGCGGCAGTTTGTCCATGTCTTGACTGTTGTTGCGTTGGAAAAGACCGGCAATGGCAAAGGTCTGTCCGCTGCCGACCTCGACGCTGGTATCGGCTCGGCGCACCTGGAAGGTCGGCACGGTGACGCCGACGATCTCCACCGTACTATTGGACGAGAGCGTGCTCACCTCGGGACGAACCTGCAACGCGATGCGCCGACCCGGCAGCAACGTCGGCGTGAACATCAGGGACACGCCATAGGGCTTGTACTCAATGCCCACCAGATCCCGATTCACCGGTACTGGCACCGGTATTTCACCGCCGGCCAGGAAACTCGCGGTCTGCCCGGTCATCGCCGTAATGTTCGGCTCGGCAAGAATCTCCAAGATCCCATTGCTTTGCAGGGCATCGAGCAGCACGTCGACATTCGCGCTGCCGGATGAAAACCCGCCGGAAATGAGATTGGTCGCACCCGCCTGCGCCGCCTGCGAAAGCGGGCCGCCAGTCAGGAAGCCGAACGAAAAATTCCCGGAGTTCACCAGGGCGCTCCAGTTGACGCCATAGCTCAACAGCTTCTGCCGCGAGACCTCAGCGAACCGCACGCGAATGTTCACCTGCGGTGTCCCTTCATAGGTCGCCAGGTTCGTCGCCGGGATCTCCGGCGTTGCCTGGCTGGAAAGGCTGGCGTCAAGGCGCGTCGCTTGCTCTACATTCTCGACGTTACCAAGCACCAATGGGCTGCGTCCGGCAATGGATGACGACACCCCCGCTGCATTCACCCCTTGCAGGGAAGGCCCAACCTCTAACCGCATCGTTCCGCGCCGCTGTTGCCCGTCGCCCAACGCAATCAGGTTCGTTGAGCCACTGGCCTTACCGTACACATAGGCGACGCCCTGGGAGACGACGCGGACGTCTGCAATAGCGGGGTCCGCAACCAGCAGTGATTCCACGGGCGCCGCGAACCGCAATACCTTGCCCTCGCCTTGGGCGATCTGGATATTGCCTCCGTCAGCGGCATCCACCTGTATTTCCTGAGCGGCGCATACCCCGGAAAGGAGCGCCAGCGAAGACATCCATAACAGCGCCCGCACACGGGCATACAGGTTGTTAATACTCACATCGACTCCTGGGACAACGATCAAGACGCGGCGGCGATTGCGGCGGTGGTTCGTTCGGAAACGGGGCGATAACCCGCGGGTAACTCGATAACGGCCAATGGCTGCACGGCGTATTCCCGGGACAAATCCTGGTAGCACATGACAGGTACATCGAGGTCGTTCCTCACCAGTAACTGGCGGACATAACGGCGGATGTCCGGCGAGGTCATCACTACCGGAGCAAGGCCGGAACGCAATTCGCCATACAGCGCCTGCAACTGACTGACCAGACTACGCGTCAGGCCCTCGGGCAAGGACTGATTGCGGTCGTTGCGCCGCAGGGCCTGGCGAATGGCATCTTCCAGAGGGCGCGCGAGCGTATAGGCGGCAATGAGTCGGTTGGTATCCGCATGCCCATGACAGATGTGTCGGCTCAGCGCGGCGCGAGCGTACTCGCTGAGCACATGCACTTCGAGATCACGTGGGCCCTGCTCCACGAACGTCTCGAGCAGCACGCGCATGTTACGCAGCGAAATGCCTTCATCCAGCAAGCGCCGGAAGACCTCCGAAATTTTCTGTAGGGAGGTGACCCGCTGCGCCTCTTTGAGCAGCTCCGAATAGTCGCCTTCCATGCGTGACAACAGCTGCCGCGTTTCCTGGATGCCAATGAATTCCGCGGCATAGCGCGTCAGTGCGCGCGCCAGGTAATCACCTAATACCGTTGCTGGCTCCTGGAACGATACGCCCGCTTCGTCGAGTTTCGTCCGCTGACTTTCCGGGACCCACAACGAGGGTTGCTTGCCTTCGAGCACCGCGCCTTCATCACTGTCGATCGACAAAATCTGCAACGTCGCGGCGTCATCCAAAACACGCACGCGGTGAGCGGGAACATTCGCCTCGCAGACCGGAACCCCTTCGATATCCACGCCGAACCGGCCTTCGCCCGCGGCGGGATCGATGCGTACGCCAACCCGAGGCAGCTCGATGCCCAAGGTGTCCATCACCCGGCCGCGCGCCTGCTCGGCCTCTTGGCGCAGGATGCTCAAAGGTGTCGTTTCGCGCATGCTCTCGCTTATCCAAAGCGTGACGCGGCAGTCGACGTCCCCGACATCTTCGGTGGGTTCTGCAACCGTTTGCAACACCGTCGCCTCGGCAGGAACGCTCTCTGGAAGCGTTTCCGCAGACGGGTTCGACGCCTGATGCTTACGACTCAAGCTGTACGCCACACCGGCTAATACCACGCCGAGTACGAGGAATACGGCCGTTGGAAAACCAGGAATGAATGCGACGATGCATAAAACGGCCGCCGTTAGCGCCAGCGCCTGATGGTTGGCACCCAGTTGCGAAACGATTTCGCTGCCCAGATCGCGATGATCGTCGGAGGCCACCCGCGTCACCACGGTACCGGCAGCAACTGCAATCAACAGCGCAGGAATTTGTGCGATCAAGCCGTCGCCAACGGTCAACAACGAGTAGGTTTGAATGGCTTCCGAAAAAGGCATTCCGAGCTTGAGCATCCCGATCAGCAAGCCACCGAGCAGGTTGACGAAGAGAATGACCAGCCCCGCGATGGCATCGCCCTTGACGAATTTCATGGCGCCGTCCATCGCGCCATACAGCTGGCTCTCCCGTTCCAATAAAGAGCGGCGCCGGCGCGCCTCGGGTTGATCGATATCGCCATTGCGCAGGTCGTTATCGATGCTCATCTGTTTGCCGGGCATTGCATCCAAGGTGAAACGCGCCGCGACTTCTGCCACGCGTTCGGCGCCCTTGGTGATGACCAGGAACTGCGCGACGGTGATGATCAAGAACACGACGAGACCGATCACGACTTCGCCCGCGATGACAAACTCGCCAAAGGCCGCGACGATTTCGCCCGCGTCGCCCTCGAGCAGGATGAGCCGCGTCGTCGCGATGGATAACGCCAGACGAAACAAAGTACTCAACAAGATGACTGGTGGCAGCGCAGAGAAATCGACCGCGCGCGACAAATAGAACGCGACGAACAGCACCAGGATGCTGAACGAGATATTCAGCCCGATGAGCAAGTCGACCATCACGGTCGGCAACGGGATGATCATCATGATGATCGCCATCATCATGAACGCCGCGATGACGACGCCGCTGCTGCGTGAGGCCGCAGCCGCCACGCGGTTCAACGAGGTAAGCTTCACGTTTCGGCTCTCCTCTTCAAGTAGTGTCGAAAGCAGTCCCGTGCATGTTCGCGTTCCCCGAGCAGCCAAAGCGCGCGGCTGCGCAGTAAGAGATGGTCACGCTGTTCAGCTTCCAGTTGCGCAAGTCGGTCCAGCCCGAGCAAGGCGCGGCGGCCGTCGCCCGTGGCGAGAAAGCCGCCTATGAGCGTGCGCAGAATGCCGGCATCCGTAGGGGCCAGCTGCATGGCGAGCAGCAGTAGCGCCAGCCCTCGCCGCGGTTGGCCGCCACGGGAATACAGATCGCCTTTTACCTGCAGCCAACGCGCGGCATCGAGATCGCTTGGGGTCAAGGGACAGCTTCCATTTCAGGTTCGAGCAACGCCATCAGTTCGCATTGCTGGTCGAGCTCTTCGCTCAGGAGCTTTTCGATGACGCGCGAGGTTTCAACGTCATGCCCAAGTGACGGCAAGACCTCCTGGATCAGGTAGTCGAGTACTTCGATCGACCGTGCACCGCCGAGAATGGAGGTGTCCTCCAGGCGCGGCAGGGTCGCATCCTGAATCTCGCGCAACAGCGAACGCACATCGACGGAGCGTCGCGCGCGAATCGCACGTTCGAATGACTCGCGTGCCGCCCCCTGGGTCGGTGGAACCAAGCGGTGAACGGCATCGGTATGGGGTGTCGCTTCGGGCGAAAGGCGTCGAGCGCCGTTGTGCGATTCGACCCTCACGAAATGTGCTCCAGGATGACTACGTACTTCATAAGGTCAGACTGAACTCCTGGCCATCGCGCGCCAGAATCACGCGGTCAGCTTCGATGCGCTGCAGCATCCAGCCATCACTCACGGCGGCGCCGGGGTACAAGCGCTGTCCGCGCTCGCCGATCACATAAGGATTCTTGCCGCTCCAGATGGCCTGGAAACGAACACGAGGGTTGGCCGCGACTTCTCTTAGTCGAACCGTCCCGTGCAACAGGTGCGTCCGCCCATAGGTTTCGTCGAACCAGCGCTGGACGCCGCGCCATTGCTCCATTTCGCGGACGTTGACCTCGCCACCAACTTGGAGATAGGAGCCCTGTGCATCGACGCGAAGGTGATCCAAGCCAGCTTCGCCAAGTCGGGTTTTCAACGCGGATACAGGCGCTTCGGTCTGCGGCAAGGCAGCTGACGCTGCTACTGGCGTCACCACGGCAGGCGGCGCTTTTGGCGCAGACGCATCGGCGTCGCTCATGGCGATGAAGGGATACAGCAGCAAGCAGATACCCGCGACCCCTCCTCCCGCGACGGCCGCATTGCGGTTGAACCAGGAAGCCAGCGCCGGAAAGCGCAACGAGCGGCGTACGCCGTCGGGTGCGGCCAATGCGATGACGACCGCACCCGCCTGGATGCGCATCGGCAGTCGGCCTTTGTAGCCACTGCCCTTAACGACATCCACTTCGTCGACGCGCACATCGGCGCCAGTCGCTTCAACGGTGACCGATTGGGCTTTGCCAAAGCGAAGTGTGAAGTGTTGGCTCGCGATGTCGGAGTCGGACAGGATCACGTCGCAATCGGCGCTCGACCCCACCTTCCATTCGGCTTGGTCTAACGACAGCGAGGCGCCGGCATGGGCACCGGCAAGCACGACAAAACGCGGCAACGACAACGGTGCCACGGCGGTTTGGGGAGAGACGGCCATTGATTCGGAATCCTGAAAAAAGCGTCACGAAGCGAACGGCCATGGGTTGGCTGTTGCAGAAAAGGCTTCGTGAAAAGAATTCGGGATGGAACGAAGGGGCGGCGCCGAAGCACCGCCCCATCGCGAATCAGTTCTGAGGACGCTGCTTGGTGGCGTCGAGCTCAGTCTTCTTCTCAGTCGTGATCTCAGTGATCTTGGCCGACTTCTCGATAGCCGCGTCGAAAGCAGCTTCCATTTTGGCGATAGCGGCGTCTGAACTGCTGGCAGAAGGATTTACAGTACTCATATCGATGTCTCCTTTGGGGATAGATAGACATGCGCAAACTGCTACTACATTGATGCAGACACTGCACATCGCCGAACCCCGTGCATGGCATGCTTCGTGTTCGGCAGGGTCAGAATGCAGATGTAACGTGACGGTTTAATGGCTAAATAGAGCGTCGCGACATTTTTCCGCCTATCCCCGTTTTCTTTCTTCCTAGCCGCGAGGCAACTCGCCGGCGACATCAGCGTGCGCGTCTCGCAGCATCGAATCGAGGTTCTTCTCGATCGTATCGCACAGCTTATCCATGGTGATCTGGTGCTCGCTCTTCTGGAACGGGCTCTGGAGGTCAGTGCCGATTCGTTCGATCGCCAACAGCATGAATCCCACGACAGTCGAGGCCAGCGGGGTAAACCAGCCGAGGGTTTCGACCAATCCAATGGGTACCAGCACGCAAAACAGCGTGACGAATAGGCGTGGGAAGTAAACGTAAGGATATGGAAGCGGCGTATTGGCGATGCGCTCCATGCCGCCTTGGCAATTGGAGATGTCCACCAGGGTCGCCTCGAGACGCTCTAGGCGGATGCTATCGAGCCGGCCAGCCTTGTATTCCTGCGCAAGAATCGCGGCAGAGCCAGTCAGGATGTCGTTGGGGAAATTGTTGGTCTTGTCGCGCTGCTCAAACTCGCGAGCGGGCAGGAACGCTCGAATCTCATCCCCGTACGCTTCGCCCTTGAGATTGGATGCCAAGCAATTGATGTACGCGACATGACGCCGCAACAGCTTAGCCTTTATGGGGTTGAGGCCATCATCATCGTCGATCAGGGTCAGCACTTGGCGGGCGAAGCTGCGTGAGCTGTTGACCAGCAACCCCCAAAGCGTTCTGGCTTCCCACCAGCGGGCATAGGCACTGCTGTTGCGAAAGCTGGTCAGCACCACGAGCGCTGAACCAAGCAATGTGAGCGGAATGGCAGGCATGCTGAAGCTTGGGTCGACGAAAAGCATGAAGTCGACCGTCACAATGATGTCCCAGATCAGCAACCAGACGAGCGACCAGCCCGTATAGCGGACGGTCGCGAAAAGAAAACGGATGTTTTTCAGAGTGAACCTCTCTCGCTGGTGATACAGCATCGTCAATTCGAAGAGGGCGGCCAGGCGCGCCGCCGCAACCTTCGCACAGGAGCTGTGACGTGTATTTGAACGGCAAGGTTCGGAGGGATAACCGATCAATAAGTGACGACAGATGTACGCGAGGAAACGTGGCGAGTGATGGATCGCCTCCTGTGCGAGAGGCGGGGCTCGGCACAGGTAGGGTCTGTTGGAGAAGGCGACTGAAGTCGCCCCTACAGTGACGGCGTTGGTCCGACGGTTTTTTGTAAGGGCGACGGGGCGGCCGTCCGTTTCAGTCGCCCGCGATCGATCAGAAAATACTGACTGTTATTACACCAACTCAGTGAGGCCTATCGCTCGTCGTCCAAATCTTCCAACCGCAAACCGCTGCCCCAATTCGCGGCGCCGCTGCCCTTGGCTTCCACAGGATCGGCGGCCAGCTCTCCCCCCTCGCGATGCAGCTTCAAACGCAGCCTGACATTGTTGGCGGAGTCCGCATTCTTGACCGCTTCGTCTTCACTTATCGCGCCCTCGTGCACGAGGTCGATCAATGCCTGATCGAAGGTTTGCATGCCAAGGTTGCGTGAGCGCTCCATGATTTCCTTTAATTCGGAAAACTCGTTGCGGTGGATCAGATCGCGGATGGTCGGCGTCCCGAGCATGATTTCCACCGCAGCGCGGCGCTTGCCGTCGACGGTCTTCACCAACCGCTGCGAGACGAACGCCCGCAAGTTGTTGCCCAGGTCGTTGAGCAACTGCGGCCGGCGGTCCTCCGGGAAAAAGTTGATGATTCGGTCCAGCGCCTGGTTGGCGTTGTTGGCGTGCAACGTCGAAATGGCCAAGTGACCCGTATCCGCGAAGGCCAGCGCATGCTCCATGGTTTCACGGTCGCGAATCTCGCCGATGAGGATGACGTCTGGTGCCTGACGGAGCGTATTCTTCAACGCGGCATGGAAGCTTCGCGTATCGACGCCTACTTCCCGCTGGTTGATGATGGACTTCTTGTGCCGGTGAACGTACTCGACCGGGTCTTCGATCGTGATGATGTGTCCACTGCTGTTGCGGTTGCGGTAGTCGATCAACGCGGCGAGCGATGTGGATTTGCCCGAACCGGTAGCCCCCACGAACAACACCAGCCCACGCTTTTCCATGATCGTTTCGAGCAATACCGGCGGTAACTTCAGATCTTCGAAGCGTGGAATGTCCAGTTTGATGTTCCGCGCCACGATGGACACTTCGTTGCGCTGTTTAAAGATGTTCACCCGGAAACGCCCGATACCGTGGAGCGACAACGCTAGGTTCATCTCCAGGTCACGCTCGAAGGCGATCTTCTGCTCCGTATCCATGATGCTGTCCGCAATCTCCGCGATCGCGCCCGCCTTCAACGCCTCGCTTCCGACTGGACGCAACACCCCATTGAATTTCGCACAGGGCGGCGCGCCCGTGGACAAGTAAAGGTCGGAGCCATCCTGGCTGGCGAGGATTTTCAGAAGTGATTGCAGATCCATGGCGTGTCCGTCGAATGCGTTGCAACAGAGGGTATGGGCAGGCTCCATCGGAGCGACTTTTCAAAACATAGGCCGCTACGGCCTAATGCGCGAATCTATGTAAATGGCGGGCAGCTGACAATTGCCTTCCTTACCACTGGAAATATGCCCCGATCTTCGGTATGGCATGGATCGTATCCAGTGGGGAAGGCACTGACGTCCCCATGTCAAAGAAAGGGTATATATCGCTATCCGTAAGCCTGGCCATACGGTGATCCCGAGAGATTCGCCCGGCGTGTGAAACATTAGAAAAAGTGGCTGAAGCCAAAAACCCAACAAATACAATAAGAGTTGCCATTCGACTATGCGCATTGATTATTTCGTGACCCTCCAGAAGGTGATTGCCAGCGGGAGTTTTGCGCTCGCTGCAAAAGAGGTCCATGTGACGCCAAGCGCGGTCAGTATGCAGATCAAGACATTGGAGCGTTACTTTGGCCAAAGCCTGTTCAATCGAACAGGCCAGAATGTCCAAGCTACCCCCTTCGCCATTGAGCTCAATCGCGAGATGACGTCCGTGGTTAGCTATCTACAGAGGCTTCGTGGCTCTTCGGCAGGTCGGTTGGAAGGAACGCTCAAATTAGGCACTGTCGGGCTGATGCAGCCCGTGGTGCTTCCACACCTATTCGGTAACCTGAAAAAGAATGGTCACAACATTCGTATCGTCTGTAGCCCAGGCCGGTCGCAGGATTTAATCGAAGCGGTAAAGGTCGGCCAACTCGATGCGGCGATCGTGGCAGAGCCGGAACAAGCACGCCGCAAGCAGTTGGAATGGCAAGTTATCCGGGAAGAACAGTTCTATTTGATAACGCCACCGAACATCGATTACGTAATCGGGCAAACGGATCCGTCTGATTGGGGATGGGTAGGCTACGACCGGGCGAGTGAATTGGGCCGGCTGTCCAAGCGCATTGCGGAGAGCACCTTCAATGCCTCGCCTCCTTTGATCGAATTGCAATCACTGCCAGCGGTGATATCGATGGTCGCATCGGGCTTCGGTATGGCAGTTGTCGTGCTACCAGAGGCAACGATGGCCAATCACTACGGCGTCAATGTCTATCCATTATCAGACGAAAAACCGCGCCTGCGTTTTTCGCTCGTGACGCGGAAGCTCGAAAAAGACAGTGCACTCATCGACGAGATCAAGCGATGCATTGCTCGCTGAACGCTCAAGGAGCGCCGCCACGACTGCCGCGCGCTGACAACCAACGCGCCCAGATCGGGGCAAAAAACATGAGAACCACCAGCCGAAGCAGGTGATGAAACGCTACGAACGTGGGGTCCAGATCCAAGGCGACGGCAAGTATCGCGAGTTCGCCGATGCCTCCGGGCGCCACGGCAAGAATTGCAACAGCGCGTGATACGCCAACAACTTGATGGATCGCTTCGGCAAATACCGCAAGCACTAGCAAGGAAATAAGCGTAGCAATGGACGCGCCGTATAAGTGGTGCGCCAGGAGCGTTCGCGACATACCTTGAAAACGCGAGCCAATAGCGCATCCAAGTACAAGTAGCATTCCGTTCTGTGTCCAGTTGGGCAGCACGAAATGTGCAGTGTCGGTTGCCGAGAGCGATGCGGAGAGAAGCAACGGAGCCAACAGTGCAGGAGTTGGTAAACGACATCGCCGACCAATCCCGATGAGGAGTGGCAAAAGCAGCAACAGGTACAGCGCGGACGCATCCTTCTGCGAAGCATCGTTTGCGCCGACCGAACCGGCCCCCTGCTGAAACCAAAACAACGGCGGCAGTATCAGTAATACCAGCACCACCCGTAACGATTGTGAGATCGCGATTTTTCGAGGGTCGCCGCCACAGGCTTCGCCCATCGTAATCATGGCGGTCATGGCCCCAGGGGCGGACGCGAACCAGGCGGAAACTGGATCGAATCCCGTACGGCGATACCAGCTTGCACACGCCGCAGTCGAACACCCTACTCCGATCAAAAGCAGCACGGCCGAGACCGGCCAATCGAGTAGGCGCGCGGCCAAATCAGGCGAGACCTGGGCTCCTAGTATCAGACCCAGGACACCTAGAAACGCCAGTCGTAACGACTCGGGAACACCAACCGCGAAGCCTCTGATAGAGGCAATAAGATTCCCTACCAAGGGCCCCAGCATCCATGGGAGCGGCAACGAGCATAGATCGAACAGTGCACCGGAAAACAGGCCGATCGAAAGGGCGTGAAACAACGGACGTAAGGAGGAAGACGTCACAAAGGTCATAGCACCCGCAAAACCATCTCATGAATATCGGCGGCCAGATCGTCCCGGTTGACGAGCGTAGCAACGGTATACCGCCACGCTCGTCAGGGAGGCTAACGATGTAGACACTGCCGGACCGTGCCGATCATGCTCTCAGCTAAAGACATTGAACATGCCGTGATGGGAAGCTTGCCGGCGCTCGTAGCTCAGGAACTCCGGTCCAATATTTTTACCCCGGTTCCCTCCCCGCACCGAGCCGGGGCGCACATCTTTAAATGCTGAGACCCAGTTACCTGGCAGCGGCTGTGAGTTGGGTACGTTCAACCAGAGTCGTAACAAATGCCGTTTAAGGGACTCGTCCTCGTAGTCCTCGAAATCCGTTCTCGAGTGCACTACTGTGAAGTTGTTCAACAGCTGCATATCGCCCTTCTGGATGTCCATTGAGTAGCAGAAGCGAGGATCGGATAGCAGCTCGTCAAGGTAATCCAGCACTTCGATTTGCTGGCTTGTCAGACGGGGAACATCTTCGAAGTAGTTTTGAGCCGCGGTGATGTTCTTTCGATTGGTCCGAAAAGCCCGGTAGCCATCGACCTCACCGTATATAGGACATGGATAAACGCCGGGCTCATCATCCGAGCCCGCGCCTTGTAGGCTGAAATAAAAGGAGCTGCGAATGGCTTCGTCCAGGTCTGGCCGGGTGCGCATGATTTCATCGTGTATAGCGAGGGAGCTGGTGATCAGACTTGTGCCGCCGCTTTTAGCCGGATGCAGGCACAGCAATGACACGACATCGCAGAAATCCACGTGGAAGTCCAAACCTGCGTTTGTGTTGTAGCCGCGCCCACCGTCGACCTTGTAGCTACCGCCCGCATCCTTGACCGACGTCATGATGTCACTGGTCTTGTTCTGGGTTCGAGCCACGCCCATGTGCAGACCGATACCCCAGTACAGGCGTTGCAACTCGTCGACTGACCAACGTTCAACGGGTATTCCCTTGATAAGACAAAATCCCCAGTCGCGCTGGGTGGCGTCAAATGCGGAACGGAACGCATCGTAAGCTCGTGTACCTATCGGGAAGTCGCTCGTGGTCATTTCAAGCAGCGGTTTGCCGCTCTCGATCGCGTGTCGAAGCGCAGCATCGAGATCGTCGGCGATAGCTGGATCCAACGGACGAATCCAGCTGCTATCGTTGGCCACCTCTTCGGCAACCCACGGGCGGCATTTTTGTTGTTGTGACATAAAGCCCTCATAGCAGCAGTGTGTAGAGTCTTCACTTTATTCACAGCCACTCCGACAACATAACTAATTATGTTTGATCTTGACCTAAGGAAAACTTGTGTGCGGTTTAAACGCATAAAAAAGCCCAATATGACTTGGGCTTTTTTATGCGTTTAACGAGCGCCATGCTCAGCATGTTGCCGAATCATGAATAACTCGATTTGAGGGCTCTTCGTTTGCGCAGGTTATTTTTAACCAGCGGTTTAATCATGGAAAACAAAACGACGGCAAGCGTCACCGCGGCCAGCGAGATAGAGAGCGCACTGGGAAATAGCGAAGACCACTCGTTGTTTCCAAGCAGCATTGCCAGGCGGAGGTTTTCTTCAGCCATTGGCCCCAGCATCACACCCAGCACGATAGGTGCAAGGGGTATCTCGAAATGGGCCAAAATCATCCCGATCAAACCAAACACAAGCAATAGGTAGACGTCGAACATACTGTTATTCACGGAATACACACCAACGATACTCAATGAGAGCACCATAGGAATGAGCATGGCTGACGGGATATCGAGCACGCGGACGAAATAACGGGCGCCCCATACACCGATGGGCAACAACAGCATCGCGGTAATCAGCATCTGCAACATGAACCCATACACAATGATGGGCGAGTCTTGGAACAAAGCCGGACCGGGTTGTAAGCCATGGACCAATAGGCCACCCAGAATTACCGCGGAAACAGAGCTGCCAGGAATACCCAACGTCAATGCCGGTACCAACGCCGCGCTGTTGTCGGCATTGTTGCCACATTCGGCCGCCGCGACGCCTTCTTCGGCGCCATGGCCAAATCGCTCGGGAGATTTGGACGAGCGCTTTGCCTCGTTGTAGCTCAAGAAAGAGGCCATGTTGCCTCCCACGCCAGGCAGCAGCCCAACGAACACTCCTATTACCGACGATTTACATAACGTCGGAAGTAACCGACGGAGCACTCCGGAACCCGATCCGACCTCAGTGGCCGCAGCGGTACGGGGAGCCTTGGCATCGCCTTGTAGTGCTCTGATGGCGAGTTTGATCGTAGGCGGAATACCGAACAAACCGATCAAGACAACGACGATGTTCACGCCATTGGTCAGCTCTACGAAGCCAAAGGTAAACCGCTCCTGCCCTGTGATGGTGTCGATTCCAACCAAGCCGATGATCAAACCGAACGCTGCGGCAAATACCCCTTTGGCGACATTGGTTCCCATCAGCAGCGCCAAGCTCAGCAAGCCAAACAGCGCCACCCAGAAGTAGTCGGATGGACCAAAAGCCAAGGTCACTTTTGCCAGGGGCGGTGCCAGCGATAACAACGCAAGCGCACTAGCGATACCGCCGAACGTCGATGCCACCACTGCGATTCGCAACGCGAGCCCACCCTTGCCCTGCTCCGACATGGGATGCCCATCCAGCACCGTCGCCACGGACGCAGGGGTGCCAGGCACGCCGAGAAGGATCGAAGGAATGGCCCCGCCGTACATTGCGCCGTTATAGATGCCTGCCATTAGGCCTAGCCCAACCAATGGATCGAGCCCAAAACTAAGCGGGATAAGGATGGCAATTCCCATGGTGGCGCTGAGTCCCGGCAATGCACCAATGCAAACGCCGAGCAACGTCCCGCCAAGCATGGCTAACGCGTTCGCGGGTTGCAGGACTGTAAGGAGCGCGTCGAAAAGGTGCTCGAACATGGCACGTATCCCCTGTATTTATTTTAATTAGGTCAGTACAACCAACCACTGGGAAGCCGTTTGCCGAACCCTTCGACAAAGACGAGGAATACGCCGATTTCAAAAAAAAGCGTGATTAGCAATACCTTCTTCCACTCCCGGTATTTCAACAATACCGGTATGAGAATAAGCATGACGGTCGCCCCGCTGAAATATCCCAGATACGGCGTAACGAGAACGGCCGCGGCTAAGATCAGAAATACCAGCGCAATGGGCTTCAAGGTGGCCGAGTCGATACCCAACGAGGGCGCTCTTGTCGAGGACTTGACCGCTCGGACGAGCGCTTTTAGAAGCAGTCCAATGCCGGCCACCAGCATCACGCCACAGATCGCTACGGGCAGTAATTGCCCCTCGCCGGTAATGCCCATGGTTTGAAAAAGAAAAAAGGTGCCCGATGCGATCATGGCTAACGCCAACAGAAAATCGTTGTTCCGATCACCGAGGTTCAACCGCTGACTGATATTCATGTCATCCCACCTTACGTTCGGCCCGATACCTCACACAGGGGCGCGCGGATTTCCAACACGCACGGCCCTGGCGTTCCCCCGACAGCTACTTTTTCACCCACGGATGAGACGACCACAACTCAGTCATCTCAGTCTGTAGCAGCTTCGCTTGTCGAGCCATCTGCTCCGGCGATTGATAGGTAAGTAGGTACATGCGTTTACGTGCGTCAGCGGCAAACGTTTCATCTTCTGCAACGGCCTTCACCGCGGCCTGCAACTTGTCTACGACATCGCTCTCCAGCCCGGCTGGCGCCACCAGACCTCTGTACGACCCACCGATTATGTCGTAACCCTGTTCTTGAAAGGTCGGTGCATCTGCCGAACCTTCGATACGCTTATCGGACATAATGCCCAGTACACGAACATCTCCCGAAGCGACGAGGTCGGCGGCCTCGCTGAAGCCCATCACACTCGCCGATACATGGCCACCAAGCAACGCTGCACGGCTCCGAGCGCCACCATTGAACGGTATGTTGTTGAGTTTGATATCGGCCTTCATGAGGAAACGCTCGAAAGAGGTGTGCTGCGCGCCGCCCAGTCCAGGATTACTCACTGTCAATTTGCCAGGATTTGCCTTCGCATATTCGACCCAGTCCTTGAGGGTTTTGAATTCGCTGCTCGATTTGACGAACACTGCAGTCGGGTCGAAGACGAGGTTGCCAAGGTAGGTGAAGTTATCGAGTGAATAGGCAGGGGTACGTTCGATGATCGGATTGATGACGCCGGGCATGTTCACCATGCCGATGGTGTACCCATCAGGCCTTGCCCGAGCAATCTCCGTATAACTGACTTCGCCAGCACCGCCAGGACGGTTGAGGACTGCAATCGAGGCATCACCAAGCTGTTGCTGTAGATAAGGTGCGACCATCCGCGCCAACACATCGGTGCTGCCTCCGGCCGAATAGCCCACTACGAAATCGATATCGCGTGCGGGGTAATCAGAGGCCGAGGCCGAAATCGCGAAAAGGCTGGAAGCCAACAGCCCTGCCATCAGGTTGATCCGTATTTTTGTTTTCATCGTTCGCCTTATTTGTAATTGTCGATATAAGCGGCACGCAACTTTAGCCTAGGAGCTGACGCCGCCGTCCACAAACGAAAAAAAATTGAACTGGACGCAATAAAATTTGGGGATGGGGTCGATCACCACCAGTAATGATCTACACAGCGAATAGCTATAAAAGCCCCGCCATAGAAACATCCCGCTGGCATTTAGCATTATTTGAATCCGCTAACGTCGATGACCTCAAAACAAGAAAACTATATGCGCGCCTCCTCGTTGGAGCCCGCTAACGCTTTGCATTAGGTAACTCATTCGCCTCTAATCA
Organism: Pseudomonas matsuisoli; assembly: GCF_014647635.1. Lineage (GTDB taxonomy): Bacteria > Pseudomonadota > Gammaproteobacteria > Pseudomonadales > Pseudomonadaceae > Pseudomonas_P > Pseudomonas_P matsuisoli. The sequence goes on along the minus strand of NZ_BMPO01000002.1, from coordinate 271,722 downwards.
AAGCATCTGCTCTTACGAACAGATACAGCATATCGGCCCACGTCAACGATAAACGGACCCCGGTTCAATACCTTTTTTCACGCAACGGCAACCTGCTATGGCGCCGTAGCCTGTCCGCTATGCGAATGCCCGGCAGACAGAACGGTCGCTTTCAACTGCCCATTACACGCGAACCTAGCTAGCCCTCTAACAATTCGAAAATCCAGGAGCTATAGATGTCGATTTTGTCCCAACTCGAGCAAACCACAGAGGCCTTGGTCGTACCTGGCATCTACGACGCGTTCACCGCCAGGCTCGCAGAGGAAGCGGGCTTCGCTTGCTTGTATCTCTCGGGAGCCAGCCTCGCTTACACCCGGCTGGGATCTCCAGATTTGGGGCTAGTCACGATGACCGAAGTCGCCGATACCATCGCGGCCATCACTGACCGAGTCGATGCGGCCCTGATCGTCGATGGGGATACCGGGTACGGCAATGCACTGAATGTGAAACGAACAATGCGCGTGTTCGAGCGCGCAGGCGCCGCAGCCATTCAACTTGAAGACCAGACGTTCCCAAAGCGATGCGGCCATCTCAAAGGCAAGTCGCTGATCGCCGCAACGGAAATGGTCGGCAAGATCCGCGCAGCGGCTGACGCTCGACGGCACTCTGATACGTTGATCATTGCAAGAACGGACGCGATTGCCGTCGAAGGATTCGCTAGCGCGCTCGACCGTGCTGAACAGTACCTGGAGGCAGGAGCGGATATTTTATTCATCGAAGCCCCCGAGAGTCGCGAGCAGCAAGAACTCATTGGTGAGCGTTTCGCCAGTCGCGTTCCGCTTTTAGCCAACATGGTAGAAGGTGGCCGTACGCCCTTAGCAGACTCAGCCTCCCTAGGCCGACTCGGCTTCAAGCTGGCGCTGTATCCGGGCGGTATGGCTCGCGCTCTATTGCGTCAGGCGAACGCCTATCTGTCCAGTCTCAAGCGGCATGGCACCACCGAGCCATTCCGTGAGCAAATGGCCAATTTCGACGAATTGAATGATGCGATCGGCCTTCCTCAAATGCTCGCGGATGCCAAACGTTACGAAGCCTAATCAATGATCTTTACCCCGGCGGAAACCGAATGCGGTTCAGCCGGGATGGATTCATTCGCACGCCACGTGCCACTGGAACGTACAATGTTGGCCTACGCATCAACGTTAAGGGGTTGAGCATGCCCAAAGCCATGGCCCGCCACATCTTGGTCAAGACGCAGGACGAAGCCGAGCAACTAAAGAAGCGTCTGGCGGCAGGCGAAGCGTTCGACGTACTGGCCCGCAAACATTCCACTTGCGCCTCGGCCAAGCGGGGTGGTGATCTCGGAGAGGTTCGTCCTGGACAGTTGGTACGTAGCGTCGAGCAGGTCGTGTTCAAGAAGCCGTTGCGTGTGGTTCACGGGCCGGTCAAGAGCGCGTTCGGTTATCACCTTATCCAGGTCTTCTACCGCGAATGACCTGAACACCCGCCCTGCTCCAGGGTCTGTTCCCTCATGCGCGTTACGCGCAACAGACACGGAGCGCTCATGCCAAGCAGTCAACAGTCCTATCGCGGCCCTTTGATGGTCCTCACCCTGCTGTTTTTCATGTGGGGGCTCATTACCTCACTGAACGACATCCTCATCCCTCATTTGAAGGGCGTCTTCACCCTCTCTTATTTTCAAGCATCGCTGATTCAGTTCTGCTTTTTCACGGCGTATTTCGTGGTGTCTTTTCCCGCGGGGCGCTTAGTCGAACGGGTGGGCTACAAGACGGGGATCATCGTCGGCCTAGGTACCGCTGCCGTAGGCTGCCTGCTCTTCTATCCCGCGGCGGGTGCTCATTCGTACGGCTTTTTCCTGACGGCGCTGTTCGTATTGGCGGCTGGCATTACCGTGTTGCAAGTATCGGCCAACCCTTACGTGAACATACTGGGTAAGCCTGAAACCGCGGCTAGCCGCTTGAATCTGACCCAGGCATTCAACGCTCTAGGTACCACCGTTGGCCCCCTGGTCGGGGCGGTCACAATTCTTGCGCTGGTGGAAAGTGATCCCACCGCGCACTCGGTACAGATGCCGTACCTGATTCTCGCGGGAATGCTAATTGCGCTCGCGGTCGTGATTGGTCTGTTTCGATTGCCTATCATCAAGGACGCCGACGGCGACTCCGACACGGCGTCGACCCGCGTCCAGCACGACTCCATCTGGAAGTACCGGCATCTGGTGCTGGGGGTCGTCGCCCTTTTCATGTACGTCGGCGCGGAAGTCTCCATCGGCAGCTACCTGGTGAGCCTGATGGAAATGCCCGAGATTGGTGGCCTCGATAGCCAGACCGCCGGCAAATACCTTGCGTTCTATTGGGGCGGCGCCATGATCGGTCGCTTCCTGGGTGGGTTTGTGATGCGCTGGATCAAACCCAACCTTGCCCTGACGTTCAACGCCGTAATGAACATCGTGCTGATCAGCAGCGCGCTTGTTCTGGGCGGCAAAATGGCGATGTGGTTGCTGATCGCCGTTGGCTTCTTCAACTCGATCATGTTTCCCACCATCTTCTCGCTGGGCTTGAAAGACTTGGGGCATTTCACGGCTAAGGGCTCGGGGCTTCTGTGCATGGGCATCGTGGGCGGTGCACTGATTCCGCCAATCCAGGGACTCTTCGCGGACGGGCTCGGACTGCTCACGTCGTTCTTCGTACCCATAGCCTGTTACGTGTACATCTGCTTTTATGGCCTCAAGGGACACGCCATGGGCCTCCCGAAAAATTGATATCGAATATCCAATAACTTCATACGCTTATTAGCGCTTCTTAATAATGTATCGAGCACATTGAGCACGCTTTGGATGCTCGATACAGCGCATCACGGCAGCGCCTCGCACCCGGCAATCGGGAGTGCTACTAAAGTGCCATATCCTGCACAACGGCAACGGTGTTAACTCGGATCGATCTGAGCTAGAGAACGAGTGCGAACAGCCGATTAAATCGAGATACCCCCTACTCGTGTCCTCATAAGAACAACAAAGAGGTCTGCCATGGATACCGTTTTCAGTCGCCGCAGCCTATTAATCGGGCTTCACGCCATTGGCGTCGTCGCGCTATTGCTGTTGCAGCAACACCTCCAGCTCCCCATCGCGTTTGCAGCGATTTTGCTTTTGCCGCTCACGCTTTGGCCGTGGTTATTACGACTTCGTACGCCAGCCACCGCGGCCCAGGCCGAAGTCACGAGCATCGACACGCTAAGCCAGAGTCTGTCGCAGCATACGACCCACAATGCGCTGTCGGCGGCTGAAGTCGCCTATACCGTCCAGCAGCTGGGTAACAAGCTGAAGTCTCAGCTCGCGGCCGTTGAACAGATTGGCGAAGGCGCGCATGCGGTCACCCATACCGAACAACGCAACGCTGAACGCGCCAGCCAGACGCAACACGCTGCACAAACAGTGCGGACCAGCAGTGCCAGCGGACAGGCCGAATTGCAGCAGGCCATTGCGCGCATGCAAGCGTTGAATTCGCAGACGGCGGCAAGTCGTGAGCTGATCCATGGGCTAAGTAAGCGGACCGAGCAGATCGAGCAGGTGACGCAGGTCATTCAGTCCATCGCCAGCCAGACCAATTTGCTCGCCCTAAATGCGGCGATCGAAGCGGCGCGTGCAGGTGAACAAGGGCGTGGGTTCGCAGTGGTTGCAGAAGAAGTGCGAAATCTCGCCGGGCGTACTGCGAGCGCGACGGGCGAAGTCGGACAGATGATCAGTGACATTCGCGAGCAAAGCCTTGCGGTGGTCAATCACATCCAAGAACAGGCGGATGAGTTGGAAGCCGCAGCAAAACAAGTGGAATACACGGGGGCGCAGCTGCGCAGCATTGCTGAGCTCGCGGTAGACGTCGATGGGCAGGTCGCGGAGATCAGCGCAGGCACCGCCAGCAATCACGAGCATCTTGCCGAGCTGTTGGTGGCCGTCGAACAGCTGCGCACAGACGTACGTACGAGCGAGAACCAAACGCGCCAGTTGGGCAAGGCCGCAGAACACCTCGTCGGTCAGGCCGAAGCCGTCAGTGAGCAGCTCGCAGGCGTTGGGCTGGACGATTACCACCAGCGTGTATATGACTTGGCCCGAGAAGGCGCCGAAGCGATTGCACGACGCTTCGAAGCCGACGTACACGCTGGGCAGATCAGTCTTACAGACCTTTTTGACCGCCACTACCAGCCGATCCCCAACACGTTACCTACGAAATATCGCACTGCATTCGATCGGTACGCGGACAGCGTGCTTCCTGGCATTCAGGAACCATTGCTCGCCCGCCACGAAGGGCTCGTTTTCGCCATCGCTACGACGCCCGAAGGTTACGTACCCACGCATAACCAGGCATTCAACCACCCGCCGACAGGCGACCACGCGGTCGATCTAACGCGAAGCCGCGGCAAGCGTCTGTTCAACGATCGGACCGGTATACGTTGTGGTAGCCATCAACAACGCCTGCTATTGCAGACCTATATGCGGGACACCGGGGAGCTCATGCACGACCTTTCGGTGCCTATCCAGATCCAAGGACGCCACTGGGGTGGACTGAGGCTAGGGTATAAACCCCAGGCTTTGCCGCTCAAAAGAAGACCTCTTACAAAGCTTTATTAAAGTAAATTATCAACAAAATATGTTGTATTAAATGCATATATATCAATGACGTACGATATATAAATAATCTTATTTATAGCTAACAGCGGAGTAAATTTTTTCCTCGAGGATAACGCGAGCGAGCTGGAACGCTACCGGTGCTGCTCGTGATTAAGTCTCTCTACGTTGAACAGCTCGACGCTCAACTCGCGGATACGGAATTTCTGGATCTTTCCGGTCACCGTCATGGGAAAGGCATCGACGAAATGGAAATAGCGCGGCACCTTGTAGTGCGCGATGTGTGCTTTGCAGAATTCACGCAAGGTTTCAGCATCTACTTCTTGGCCAGCCGTGCGCCTCACCCACGCCACGACGACTTCGCCGTGTCGTTCACAGGGAATACCGACCACCTGCGCATCGGCGACCGCGGGATGCTGGTACAGAAATTCTTCGATTTCACGCGGGTAGATGTTCTCCCCGCCGCGAATGATCATGTCCTTACTGCGCCCGACGATGCGGACGTATCCTTCATCGTCCATTTCCGCCAGATCACCCGTGTGCATCCAGCGCGCACCATCGAGGTCCCGCGCGGTCGCCTGTAAATCATTCCAATAGCCCAGCATCACGCTGTAGCCGCGGGTACACAGCTCCCCCACTTCGCCGCGCGGCACGATGCGTCCTTCGGTATCGATGATTTTGTGTTCGAGGTGCGGCTGCGTGCGGCCTACGGTGGATACTCGCAGCGCCAGAGGATCATCCGGCCCAGTTTGTAGGGAGACCGGACTCGTCTCCGTCATACCATAGGCAATCTGCACCTCGCGCATGTGCATTTGGTCGATGACCTTGCGCATGACTTCAATAGGGCAAATGCTGCCTGCCATGATCCCGCTGCGCAGGCTGCTGAGATCGAACGATGTGCGTTCCGGCAGGCCGAGCATCTCAATGAACATCGTCGGCACGCCGTACAGAATGCTTGCTCGCTCTTCGGCGACCGCCCGTAACGTTGCCAGCGGTTCGAACGAGGCCGCCTGGTAGATCATCGCAGCGCCATGAGTGATACAGCCGAGATTACCCATCACCATGCCGAAGCAGTGATAAAGCGGGACCGGAATGACCATGCGATCGCGTTCGCTCAACCCCAGACTTTCGCCAACCATGTAACCGTTATTGAGGATGTTGTAGTGGCTGAGGGTCGCGCCCTTTGGAAAACCGGTGGTGCCCGAGGTGTACTGGATATTGATCGGATCATCGAACTGCAAAGATGCGCTGCGCGCCTGCAACAGGTCCCCGCTGACTTGCTCGCCGCGTGATGCCAGGTCTCGCCAGCGCACATAGCCCGCAGGGGCGTCGTCTGCCAAGGTGATGACGCTCTTCAACGATTGGAGCGCATCGCTGCTCCATTGGCCCTGGTGGCACGTCTCCAACTCCGGTATCAGCTCCGCCAGCATCGCGTGATAGTCGGACGTCTTGAAACGATCGGCGCAGATCAGCCAACTGCACCCTGAGCGTTCCAGCACATAGGCCAGCTCAGTGGCGCGGTAAGCCGGGTTGATGTTCACCAGGATTGCGCCAATCTTGGCGCTGGCTAGCTGTGCGATGCACCATTCAGCGCAGTTGGGTGCCCAGATACCGATGCGCTCGCCGCGTTCGATCCCCAAGGCCATAAACGCGCGGGCGATCACCGCCACTTCTTCAGCCAGGGTTCGCCACGTGTAGCGTCGCGCTTGGTGCAGCACGATCAGCGCGTCGCGTTCCGCGTGGCGAGCGCAGGTTTCATCGAACGCTTCGCCAATGGTCATGGCGAGAAGCGGTTTGTCTTTTTGGCCTACGGTGTAGCTTTTCAACGCCATCGCATATACCTCTGTCTTGTGTTTGTTTTGAGGTGATGACACGTACCTGCGAGTGGATTGACACGCTCGATAGCCAGATTTACGTTAACGTAAAGGTAAGGATACGGAATAGCAATGTCTCAAACGTATAGCATCTCGGAACTCGCGAAGGCGCTCGACGTGACCCCGCGGGCCATTCGCTTTTACGAAGAGCAAGGAATGCTCTCTCCTGAGCGCCGCGGTCAGGAACGGGTCTATTCTTCACGCGACCTGGTGGCGCTCAAGCTGATCCTTCGCGGCAAGCGCATCGGATTTTCTCTCGCCGAGTGCAAAGAGCTGATCGATATGTACGACCCGACCGGAGGAAATGCCAAACAGCTGAATCGCTTCCTCGAAAAGATCACCGAGCGGCGCGGACAGCTCGAACAGCAAATGCTCGATATCCAACAAATGCAGCTCGAGTTGGACACCGCTGAAGAACGCTGCCGCGCCGCCATGGAGCGCATACCCTAAACACTTCGCGTTACCGACAAGCCCTTTAATGCCGTCCGATAAATACAACAATGGAGCGCCGTTAAATGAGTATTGCTGCCCTACCCGGCCTTGATTTCCAGCTAGGTGAAGAAATCGAAATGCTGCGCGACGCCGTAGCCGGCTTCGCTGCCAAGGAGATTGCACCGCGCGCCGCGGAAGCGGACCGTACCGATCAGTTCCCGATGGATCTGTGGCGTAAATTCGGTGACATGGGGCTGCTGGGGCTGACCGTCGACGAGCGTTATGGCGGTTCGGGAATGGGCTACCTCGCGCACATGATCGCCATGGAGGAGATCTCCCGCGCATCGGGCGGCATTGCCCTCTCCTACGGTGCGCACTCCAACCTGTGCGTCAACCAAATCCATCGCAACGGTACCGACACCCAAAAAGATCGCTTCCTGCCGAAACTCGTCTTTGGCGAGCACATCGGCGCGCTGGCGATGAGCGAGCCCAACGCCGGTTCCGACGTGGTGAGCATGAAGCTGCGCGCGGATAAGAAAGGCGACCGCTACGTGCTCAACGGGACCAAGATGTGGATCACCAATGGTCCGGACTGCGACGTGCTCGTCGTTTACGCCAAAACCGACCCGAGCGCCGGAGCCAGGGGCATGACGGCGTTCATCATGGAAAAAAGCACGCCCGGATTCTCCGTTGCGCAAAAGCTCGACAAGCTTGGCATGCGCGGCTCGCACACCGGCGAGCTGGTGTTCCAAGATGTCGAGATTCCAGCAGAGAACGTGCTCGGTACGGTGGGCGAAGGCGCCCGGGTGCTCATGAGTGGTCTGGATTACGAACGCGCCGTGCTCAGCGGTGGTCCGCTGGGATTGATGCAAGCGGCAATGGACGTCGTAGTGCCTTACATCCACGACCGCAAACAGTTCGGCCAAAGCATCGGCGAATTCCAGCTCATCCAGGGCAAGGTCGCTGACATGTACACCACCCTGCAAGCCTGCCGCGCGTATCTCTATGCCGTCGGCAAGCACCTGGATGCGCTCGGCCATGGCCATAGCCGAGCCGTGCGCAAGGACTGTGCGGGTGTGATCCTCTACACCGCCGAAAAGGCGACGTGGCTCGCCGGCGAGGCTATTCAGATCCTTGGTGGCAATGGCTACATCAATGAATTCCCGACCGGGCGCTTCTGGCGTGATGCCAAGCTGTACGAAATCGGTGCCGGTACCAGCGAGATCCGCCGAATGCTGATCGGGCGGGAACTGTTCAACGAAACCGCCTAAGGGGCGACCCTAAAGACGTAGGCGTTCGTTGACAGATGCATGAGGTGCGGCGCGCCGTCAGGCCGGCCTCCAACGCGATATCCATACATAACAAGAGCAAAACTCATGGACTCACTGGCGATCCTGATCTCACTCGGGCTGTTGATGTATCTGGCCTACCGCGGCATTACCGTACTCGTACTCGCGCCGCTCATGGCGAGCCTCGCCCTGCTGCTCAGCGGCGAGGCGCTGTACATGTTGCCGACCTACACGCAGATCTTCATGAAGGAGCTGGGCGGCTATCTGATCAAGTTCTTCCCGCTGTTCATCCTTGGCTCGTTGTTCGGCCAGTTGATTTCTGACTCGGGCGCTGCCCGCACCATCGCGCAGAAGCTCATGCGCGCCCTGGGCCCACGGCATGCCATCCTGACCGTCGTGCTGGCATGCGGGATTCTCACCTACGGCGGAGTGTCGCTGTTCGTCGTGGCGTTTGCGGTCTATCCCATTGGCGCCGTCCTGTTCCGCGAAAGCAATACGCCCAAACGCTACATGCCGGGTGCCATCGCATTGGGCTCGTTCACGTTCACCATGACGGCTTTGCCTGGCGCGCCATCGATCCAGAACGCCATTCCAACGCCTTACCTTGGAACGACAACATTTGCAGCGCCGGGCCTGGGCATCGTCTGCGGATTGGTCATGCTCGCTTTCGGTACCTATCTACTGCAGCGTTGGGCATCGAAGGCAATGGCGGCCGGTGAAGGCTACGGCGAGCATGATGAGCGCAATCTCGTGGCTGGTACGCCTGACGAGCAGAACCCCGCGTTCCTGCCTTCGATCCTGCCCGTGGTGCTGGTCATCGGCCTGAATGCGTTGTTCAGCTATGTGGTACTGCCTGGCATGGACTTGAGCTATCTCGGCGAGGAGCGTTTCGGCAAGACCACGCCGACGGCTGTCATTGGCTTGTGGTCTGTGATCCTGGCGCTACTCATCGCCATCGTCGCGACCATCCTGCTGCACTGGAAACGTTGGACGAGCCTCAAGGACAGCGTGAACAAAGGCGTGTTCGGCAGCTTCCTGCCAGTCCTCAACACGGCCTCGGAGGTCGCGTACGGCGCGATCATCGCAAGCCTCGCCGGCTTCGCCGCGATCCGCCATGCGCTCATGAACCTGTCACCGGACAACCCATTGATATCGGTGGTGCTGACGATGAACGTCTTGTCCGGCATCACCGGGTCATCGTCTGGCGGCCTGAGCATCGCGTTCCGTACCTTGGGTGAAGACTACTTGCGCATGACTGAAGCCGCAGGCATCGCTCCCGAGCTCCTACACCGCGTCGCCGTCATCGCCGCTGGCGGTTTGGACACGCTGCCGCATTCGGGCGCGGTTGTCACGCTCCTGGCCATTTGCGGACTGACCCATCGGCAATCCTATCCACCGATCCTGGCGATGACTGTTGGCGTTCCGCTCCTGGTCACGGTGCTTGCCGTAGTGCTGGGAACGCTGTTCGGTGCCTTCTAACGCCGCTCGACAGGCAGGAATAACGACAATGAACCTGACGTTCTCTCTCGAATCGCCGGCACCCGAAGCCTTCTTCAATATCGCCGACGCCTGCTGTGACCGCTGGGCAGAGCGCGAGCCGGACCGGGTCGCGCTGCTCCAGAAGAACAGCGATGGCAGCGTGACACAGTGCACCTATCGCCAGCTGCAAGCGAGCGCGAACCGCCTTGCCAACGCACTCGCCGCCAGTGGAATACGGCCAGGGGATCGAGTCGGCATCATGCTGCCGCAACGCTTGGAAGCTGCATTCGCACACATCGCCCTCTACAAACTCGGCGCGATCGCAGTGCCCTTGTTCGTGCTGTTTGGCCTCGATGCGATCCGCCATCGCGCCCGCGATTGCGCCATGAGCGCGTTGATCACCGATGGCACAGGCCGTGACAAACTGGCGGCCATCTGGGGTGAACTTCCCGACATGAAGGTTTGCTTCTGCACAGCGGGTAGGAGCGACGATAGCCGGGTGCTGGACTATCACGCCGAGACCGCGGTCGCTTCTGACAGGTTCGAGACTCGCCACAGCGTCGCTGAAGACCCTGCGGTGATCATCTATACCTCCGGGACGACCGGCCATCCCAAGGGCGCATTGCACGCCCATCGCGTTCTGCTGGGTCACGTCCCTGGCGTCAGCGTATCTCACGAGGGGCTGCCGCAAGCCGGAGACCTGATCTGGACGCCTGCCGATTGGGCCTGGATTGGAGGGCTGCTGGACGTTCTTTTGCCCAGCCTATATCTGGGCGTGCCTGTCGTTGCCCATCGCGCCGAGAAGTTCGAACCGGAGGCGGCGTTCGCCTTGATCGAGGAACTGGGCATCCGCAACCTCTTCCTCCCGCCGACCGCGCTAAAACTGCTGCGCCAGGTGCCTTCTCCCGAAACCCGCTGGCTGTTAAGCGTGCGCACGATTGCCAGTGGGGGTGAATCGTTGGGAAGTGAGCTGTTGAACTGGGGCCGACAGACCTTCGGGGTAACCATCAACGAGTTCTACGGCCAAACCGAATGCAACATCGTGCTGTCTTCCTGTAGCCGTCAGGGCGTACACAAGGTCGGCGCCATCGGGCAATCCGTGCCCGGCTACAACGTGCGCATCATCGACGATCAGGGCAACGAGATGCCGGCTGGTGATGCGGGTGACATCGCAGTCGAGACCCCAAATCTCAATCAGATGCTCTGCTACTGGAACCGGCCGGACGCCACCGCAGAAAAATACGTCGGCCGCTGGCTCGTCACCGGGGACCGCGGTTATCGCGATGCCGACGGCTACATCCATTTTCTCGGACGCAACGACGACGTCATCACCAGTGCCGGCTACCGCATCGGGCCGACGCCCATCGAGGACTGCCTGCTGCGCCATCCCGCGGTGAAGCTTGCAGCCGCCATTGGCAAGAAAGATGCGACCCGTACGGAAATCGTCAAAGCCTGCATCGTACTGGCCGACGGTCATTCACCGAGTCCGGGCTTGATAAGTGAATTGCAAAACCACGTCCGCACACACCTCGCGGCCCATGAATATCCGCGCGAGATCGAGTTTCTCGAAGCACTGCCCATGACCGCCACCGGCAAGATCATTCGGGGCGAACTGCGCCAGCGCGAACACGACAAGGAAACTGCTGCATGAATTTCGTAGGAAAGGCTTTCGACGAAATCGCCGTCGGCGAGACCTTCGGCCAGACGCTCACCATCGACGAATCGCATATCAGCCGTGCCTGCGGCATGTTCGGCGATTTCAACCCGCTGCATTCCGACGCCACGTTCGCCGCCAGTTCACGCTTCGGCCAGCGCATCCTCCACGGCCCGATGACCAGCGCCGCCATTTCCGCCTCGGTGGGTATGTTTTTCTACGGTACTGCGGTGGCCTACCTGGAACACAACTGCCGGTTTCTCTCTCCAGTGCTTGCGGGCGACACGCTGACCGTCGCCTGGACCATCACCGAACGAATCGACAAGCCGCAGCACAACGGCGGTATTGCTGTGATGACCGCACGGTGTACGAACCAGCGCGGGCAAGTGGTCGCCGAGGCGGACGGGAAGATCCTGCTGCAAAACCGTACACAAGGAGTTCCGGTATGAGCATCCTCACGTCAACGCTTGCACCTGGCGCCGACGATGCCCGCAAGAATCACGACGCGTTGTTTGCTCAGGTCGAACACCTGCGTGCGCTGCTTGCGCAGACTGAACAAGGCGGCGGTGCAAAGGCCCAGGAACGCCATACCTCGCGGGGCAAACTTCTTCCGCGTAGACGCATAGACGGGCTGTTGGATCCCGGTTCGCCCTTTCTCGAGATCAGCCCCCTCGCCGCCTACGAGGTGTATGGCGAAGATGTTCCTGCCGCCGGCGTCATCGCCGGCATCGGGCGCGTCGAAGGCGTGGAATGCATGATCGTCGCCAACGACGCGACGGTAAAAGGCGGTAGCTATTACCCGCTGACAGTGAAGAAGCACCTGCGCGCGCAAGCCATCGCGCGCGAAAACCGATTGCCCTGCATCTACCTCGTGGATTCCGGAGGCGCCAACCTGCCACGCCAGGACGATGTCTTTCCGGATCGGGAACATTTCGGGCGCATCTTTTTCAACCAGGCCACCATGAGTGCACTGGGCATTCCGCAGATTGCCGTCGTCATGGGCTCGTGCACGGCTGGTGGTGCCTACGTACCGGCGATGAGCGACGAAACCATCATGGTGCGCGACCAGGCCACGATCTTTCTCGCCGGGCCGCCGCTGGTAAAGGCCGCAACGGGCGAAGTGGTCACTGCCGAAGAATTGGGCGGCGCGGACGTTCATTGCCGGACGTCAGGTGTAGCCGACCACTATGCCGATAACGACGCGCATGCGCTGGCGATCGCCCGGCGCTGTATTGCCAATCTCAACTGGCGCAAGCTGGGAACTATCGAATCCCGCGAGCCCCATCTCCCCCGTTATTCCGCGGAGGAGCTCTACAGCATCATCCCGGTCGATCCCAAGCAGCCGTTCGATGTGCGCGAAGTAATCGCCCGCCTGGTGGACGATTCGGCGTTCGACGAATTCAAGGCGTTATTCGGCACCACCCTGGTGTGTGGCTTCGCCCATTTGCATGGCTATCCGATCGCCATCCTTGCGAACAACGGCATTCTGTTCGCCGAGGCCGCGCAGAAAGGCGCTCACTTCATCGAGTTGGCCTGTCAGCGCGGCATTCCGTTGGTGTTCCTGCAGAACATCACCGGCTTCATGGTGGGCAAGAAATACGAAGAAGGCGGCATCGCCAAACATGGCGCCAAGCTGGTCACGGCAGTCGCCTGCGCGCGCGTGCCGAAGTTCACCGTGATCATTGGCGGCAGCTTCGGCGCCGGTAACTACGGGATGTGCGGCCGTGCTTACGATCCGCGGTTCCTGTGGATGTGGCCCAACGCCAAGATCGGCGTGATGGGTGCGCAACAGGCGGCAGGTGTGCTGGTGCAGGTCAAGCGCGAGCAGGCGGAACGTTCCGGTCGATCCTTCTCCGCTGATGATGAGGATGCGCTGAAACGACCCATCGTCGAGCAATACGAGCGCCAGGCACACGCCTATTACTCCAGCGCTCGATTGTGGGATGACGGTGTGATCGATCCCGCGCAGACGCGGGATACCTTGGGCTTAGCCATTTCGGCAGCGCTCAACGCCCCCATTGAGCCGACGCGCTTTGGCGTGTTTCGGATGTAAGGGTGACGATGTCGCGTATTACGGCAAGACCCGTAGGGCGGGTGCCAACCCGCGGTAACGCAACTGTGACTGATACACCGTATGCGGGTTTCACCCGCCCTAATGGGGCTAAGGCGGTCGAAGCCACCATGGAGAACAACAATGACAACCTATACAACGCTCGAACTGGCCGTTACACCCGCCGGTATCGCCACGCTCTGGCTGAACAGGCCCGACAAGAACAACGCCTTCAATGGCGAAATGATCAATGAACTGATCGAAGCGCTCACCGTGGTTGCAGCCAACGAAAAAGTCCGCCTCCTCCTCCTACGCGGTCACGGCAAGCACTTCTCCGCCGGCGCAGACCTGGCCTGGATGCAGGTCTCCGCAAACCTGGACTACGCCGCCAACCTCAAGGATGCCCACGCATTGGGCGAGCTGATGGAATGCCTCTATCACCTGCCCTGCCCGACCCTGGCCGTCGTCCAGGGCGCAGCATTTGGCGGCGCCGTTGGACTGGTTGCGTGCTGTGACATGGCAATTGGCACCCCTGATGCGGTGTTCAGCTTGTCCGAAGTACGCATAGGCCTCGTCCCCGCTGTCATCAGCCCTTACGTCGTGCAGGCGGTAGGCGAACGTGCGGCGCGACGCTACGCGTTGAGCGGCGAGCGCTTCAATGGAGAGCGTGCCCGTGAGCTGGGGCTGCTTTGCGAAGCCTACCCCACCGACGCGCTTGACGCGGCCGTCGATGAATGGGCTGCCATGTTTCTGCTCAATAGCCCGCACGCAATGCGCGCCACCAAGGCACTGCTCCATGGCGTCGGCAGTGGTGTGTTGAGCGAAGCGCTCCGGCAGCGAACGGAAAGCGTCATCGCCGGTATTCGCGTAAGCGAGGAAGGTCAGGAAGGCCTGAAGGCGTTTCTGGAAAAACGCACACCGTGCTGGCAGGAGCAATAACGATGAAGTCGATCGAAACCCTACTGATCGCCAACCGCGGCGAAATCGCCTGCCGCGTGATCCGCACCGCAAAAGCCTTGGGTATCCGTACGGTAGCCGTCCATAGCGCGATCGATGCCAACGCCCGCCATGTTCGCGAAGCGGATATCGCCTACGACCTTGGCGGCGCCAAGCCGAGCGAGAGCTACCTGCGGATCAATGCCGTGACCGAAGCAGCCAAGGCGACCGGTGCCGATGCCGTCCACCCTGGTTATGGCTTTCTTTCGGAAAATGCCGCGTTCGCCGAAGCACTGGAACACGCCGGCCTGATATTCCTCGGCGCGCCCGCAAGCGCTATCCGGGCAATGGGCAGCAAGTCCGCCGCCAAAGCACTGATGGAGGATGCCGGCGTGCCGCTAGTACCGGGTTACCACGGCGAAGCGCAGGATCTGGACACGTTCCGCGACGCGGCCGATCGCATTGGTTATCCAGTACTGCTCAAAGCCGCCGCCGGCGGAGGCGGCAAAGGCATGAAAGTGGTCGAACACGAGCGCGACCTGGGTGATGCCTTGGCGTCGGCGCAGCGAGAAGCGGAGGCGGCGTTCGGCGATACGCAAATGCTCGTCGAGAAGTATGTCCTCAAGCCACGCCACATCGAGATCCAAATCTTCGCCGACACTCACGGCAATTGCCTCTATTTGAACGAGCGCGACTGCTCGATTCAGCGTCGCCATCAGAAAGTCGTCGAAGAGGCCCCTGCGCCAGGTCTGTCCGTTGAGCTCAGGCGCGCCATGGGGGAAGCGGCGGTCCGCGCGGCGCAAGCCATCGGCTATGTCGGCGCCGGTACCGTGGAGTTTCTGTTGGATGCACGCGGCCAATTTTTCTTCATGGAAATGAATACCCGCCTACAGGTCGAGCATCCGGTGACCGAAGCCATTACCGGACTGGACCTGGTGGCCTGGCAAATTCTCGTCGCGCGCGGTGAGGCCTTGCCGATCACCCAAGCCCAAGTGCCGCTGACTGGCCACGCCATTGAGGTTCGCCTCTACGCGGAAGACCCGGAAGGTGAATTCTTGCCTGCCAGCGGTCATCTCGACCTTTACCGCGAACCGGTCGATGGGCCGGGACGCCGTGTGGACAGCGGTGTGCAAGAAGGAGACGACGTCTCGCCGTTCTATGACCCCATGGTGGCGAAGTTGATTGCGTGGGGAGAAAGCCGCGAGGAAGCACGGCTGCGTTTGCTGGCCATGCTGCGGGAAACCCGCGTGGGTGGATTTCGCACCAACCTTGCCTTCCTAAAGCGCATCCTCGCCCACTCTGCGTTCGCTGAAGCCCTGCTGGATACCGGCTTCATCGAGCGTCACAAGGACGTTTTGCTACCGTCACGCGGGGAGCTGTCCGAAGACTTCTGGCAAGCCGCAGCCATGGCTTACATCAAGAACGAGCCGCCCCACGTTCGGCACGATGATCCGCACTCGCCTTGGTCGATGACCTCGGGCTGGCGCGCGGGCGGCCCGGCGGTATTTGACCTGAACCTGAGCGTCGGCGGCGTAACCCACAACGTCCGCGTCGTTCCGCTGTCCTGTGGAGGCCGGCCTAACAAAACCGTCCCCGCCATTCGCCAAGGCAATACCCTCTACCTCGAATGGAATGGCGAATGGCTTGCCGTGACACGCGCAGACCCGATCGCCGCTGCTGAGTCCGCCCATGCACATCAAGGCGGTCTCACCGCTCCCATGAACGGCAGTATCGTCCGCCTACTCGTCGAAGCTGGCGCAACCGTCGAAGCCGGAACACCGCTTCTGGTGCTCGAAGCCATGAAGATGGAGCACAGCATCCGCGCGCCCTCGACGGGTACCGTGAAATCGTTCTTCTGCCGCGAGGGTGATTTGGTGAACGAAGGCACGGTACTGGTCGAGATCGAGGATGCCGCTGTTGACCCATGACCCCCTTTCCCTTGTATCCCCGTTCCACGTATGGGCGACTTCAGCTCCCCTGTAGGGGCGACTTTAGTCGCGATTGCATAGGAGCGTATGGGGCCCTTTCTACCGGCCCTGCTGACACCAAGGCGACTAAAGTCGCCCCTACAGGAGACTGCAATATCTTTGTAGGAGCGGGTTCACCCGCGACGCAATCGAACGCACGACACAAAGCCTCAATCCAGCCACACCCCATCAGGAGCCGCCCTTATGCCCCTTCCTCCCAAAGTCCGCCTTGTCGAAGTCGGCCCCCGTGACGGCTTGCAGAACGAAAAACAACCGATCGATGTCGCCCACAAGGTCGCGCTCGTGGACGAGCTCACGAACAGCGGTCTGGAATACATCGAAGTCGGCAGTTTCGTGTCACCGAAATGGGTGCCACAAATGGCTGGCAGCAGCGAAGTGTTCGCGGGTATCACACGTAAGCCCGGGGTCACCTACGCTGCATTGACGCCCAACATGAAGGGCCTCGACGCCGCGATCGCCGCTGGCGTCAAAGAAGTTGCGGTCTTCGCCGCCGCGTCCGAGAGCTTCTCGCAACGCAATATCAACTGCTCCATCGCCGAGAGCCTGGAGCGCTTTGTGCCCATGTTCGAAACCGCTCAGAAACATGACATCCGTGTCCGGGGTTATGTGTCCTGCGTGCTGGGCTGCCCCTATGAGGGGGACATCGCCGCCGAGCAAGTGGCCTACGTGTCCCGCGAGCTCTACGCCATGGGCTGCTACGAAATTTCCCTGGGCGACACGATCGGTGTCGGAACCGCAGGCAAGACACGACGCCTGCTGGATATCGTTGGACGCGATGTCCCACGCGACCGGCTCGCCGGCCATTTCCACGACACCTACGGGCAGGCGCTTGCCAACGTCTACGCCAGCTTGTTGGAAGGCATTACCGTATTCGACGCATCCGTTGCCGGCTTGGGCGGCTGCCCGTATGCCAAGGGGGCAACAGGCAATGTCTCGACAGAAGACGTGCTGTACCTGATGCAAGGGCTCGGTATCGAAACCGGCGTGAATCTCGAGCGACTCGTTTCTGCAGGTCAGCGCATCAGCGACGTGCTGGGCCGACAAAACGGATCGAACGTCGCACGCGCAATCCTGGCGGCAAGTAAATAGCACGCCTGTTCCTTTGCCTGTAGGAGCAAGCCATGCTCGCGATACTGGACAGGTTCAACTACATCGCACGTGAAGCCATCATCGCGGGCGTGGCCCGCTCCCACAGGGTAGACATCGACCCGCCCTGCTAGCATCGTTTCAGCACGAATCGCAGGGTAAAAATCTCCCATAGCCCCCAACCCACCCCATTCAACCTGTGGGAGCGAGCCATGCTCGCGATGCTGGACGACAGGTCAAACTACGTTGCGTGTGAAGCCATCATCGTGCGCATGGCCCGCGCCCACAGAAAGCTAATCTTCTGCCCCTGGCATCCTCGGCGTTTAAATGGTGTCGATCTACGCCAGCCTGGTGCTGCCCAAGCACAACGCCTGTCCTCTAACCTGAACTTGGTCACCACCCTCCGCTTCTCAAAACAAGACACTCACGAGAGGCCTACATGAGCAAGATCAACACGTTTTTTCCCGGGCGCCGACGCTTCATGGCGCAAGCCGGAACCACCGCAGTGGCCGCGGGAATGCTCGGAGCAGCACGATCAGCGACTGCGCAAGCCGCTCCCACCAAAGCCAGCAGCTCGCAACCCGCCGCAGACTTACCTCAGCCAGTCACCCTGCCCCATATGCAGGAAGGCAAGACGGATAAAACCAAAATGCCCGTGCAGCTCGGGCCGGACCAACGCGTCGGAATTGCCGTCGTGGGTATTGGCCGACTGACGCTGGAAGAAATCCTCCCGGCCATGGCACAGAGCCAACGCTGCAAGGTGACGGCGCTGGTCAGTGGCGACGGCGACAAGGCTCGCCGTGTGGCCGCCATGTACGGCGTCCCGGAGGATTCGCTGTACAGCTACGAAACCTTCGATTCAATCCGCGACAACCCAAACGTCCACGCGGTGTACATCGTGCTGCCAAACAGCATGCACCATGAGTTCACGCTCAGGGCCGCAAGCGCCGGCAAGCACGTGTTGTGTGAAAAGCCGATGGCCAATTCCGTCAAGGAATGCCAGGAGATGATCACGGCGTGTGCCGATGCCCAACGCCTGCTGATGATTGCGTATCGCATCCAGTACGAACCCATGAACCGGCAAGTCATGCAATGGGTTCGCGGTGGTAAGGAAGTGGGACAAATTAAGCTGTTGGAAATGGCCAACTGTCAGAACCAATCGACGCAAAACACCGACCAATGGCGACACAAGAAGGCCCTCGCGGGTGGCGGCGCATTGCCCGACATCGGCCTCTATTGCCTGAACACTGCACGCTATCTCTTGGGCGAAGAGCCGGTCGAAGTATTCGGTACGATCCACACGAACGATAGTGACCCTCGCTTCACCGAAGTCGAGGAAACCATCCTCTGGCATATGCGCTTCCCCAGCGGCGTGCTCGCGCAATGCATGTCGTCCTACAGCACGTTCAATTCCAAGCGCTATCGCATTCTCGGTGACAAGGGTTACCTCGAGATGGATCCCGCCTTTGCCTATAAGGGGCTGAAGCTCAAACGTAGCAAGCTGGCGGAAGGCACCGATGCGGTGTTGGCGCCGGGTATCGAGCAGATAGCCGCCACCGAGAAAAACCAATTCGCGCTCGAGATGGACCACTTCGCCGAGTGTGTCGTGAAAAACCAGCGACCGTTCACGCCTGGAGAGGAAGGCCTGCAGGATCAGCGAATCATGGAAGCGATCTACGAATCCGCCCGCATAAGCAGGCCGGTCAAACTTTCCAGCATTGAGGAAAAGGACGCTTTTCGCGGCACGCCACCCAGCAATGCGGAGTCAACGTGATCTGGCACGGTCTGTCCCTGGCGCGGCCAGTCCATTGAGCCACGGCAGGAACAATCTGTTTAGGCGCAGATCGCGTCTTACTCGCTTCCCAGGTTTACCCGTCTATGCTTTTTTCTAGCGCGTATACGACGCTATCGATCATCCATAAGAACAAGGAAAAACCGCATGCTCACCCGCATCACACGCTCGTTCGCCGCCGCGCTGGTCGCCCTCTCCTTCGCTACGTTGGCGCAAGCGGAGGAGTTAAAGGTCATGATCTCCGGTGGATTCCACACCGCGTACGAAGAACTTGCCCCCGAGTTCGTCAGCAAGAATGGCGACACGGTAAAGACCATCCGCGGACCATCGATGGGTAAATCGCCGGATGCGATTCCCAACCGACTGGAACGTGGGGAACATGCAGACATCGTGATCATGGTCGGCTATGCGCTCGACAAGCTCATCGAGCAAGGTGAGATCACACCCGGCAGCCGTGTAGAACTCGCGGATTCTCGTATCGGCGCGGTCGTTCGCAAAGGGCAGCCGCAGCCGAAGATCGACACCGAAGACAACCTGCGCGAAACACTCCTACAGGCGAAATCGGTGGCCTACTCCGACAGTGCGAGCGGTGTGTACGTCGAAAACGAACTGTTCAAACGGCTCGGTATTCAGGACCAGCTTAGTCCTAAGGCCCACAAGATTGAGAAGACGCCTGTCGCATCGGTCGTGGCAAACGGCAAATACGCGCTCGGCTTCCAGCAGGTAAGCGAGCTGATGCCGGAGAAAGGCGCGACCTTCATTGGCAAGCTTCCCGACTCGGTGCAATCCGTCACCCGTTTTGCCGGTGCGGTGCCCAAAACTGCCGATCATCCCGAGAAGGCGAAGGCCCTACTGAAATACCTGGGTTCTGCAGACGTACAAGAAGTCGTTCGTTCGACGGGTCTGGACAGCGTCGAGTAATTTTCAAATCGCGGGGCCACTCGTGCCCCGCCATTCGCTCACGAAATCGGAAAAAACGCTCGCCGGCCGCGAACGGCAAGTCGATCCTGCGGTCTTTAGGCCCAGCGGGCTAAAAATGTAGTGCTCGCACCTAAACCACTACCTGCGAGCGAAATCACCATGGCGTCTTACGAAACACTGTTCCAGATTGGCGATACGTTCGAGGCGTTCGTCTGCCGTGGTTTGGATACGGAAAAAGAGGCCGTCGAGCGCTTCTCACGCCGGCTTTCCATGAACCTCACCTGCCCCACCGTCGAGCGATTGGAGCAGGTAAACGCCCGTTACCACCTGTTGATCGCGGGCGAGCTGTGGTGCCCGGATTGCCAGCTCAACATCACGGCGCTCAAGACCTTGAATCGCCTGCAGCCCAGGATCGACATGGCGATCATTTCCAAGGCCCGCGCGGAACACGACCTGAAGGACCGTCTGCAGCTGGAGCGTATCGCCATCCCATTGGTGCTTGTGCTGGATGAAAACTATGAATTGCTAGGGACGTTCGTCGAGCAACCGACGTCAGTCATCGACCGCGGAGAAAGCGCGCGAGACGACTACCGCAATGGCCGATACCTGGAAGAAACGATCACCGAGGTACTCGCGATCATCGAGAAAAAAGAAGCCCTTTGCCGAAAAGTAGGGGCAACACCGCCAGCACTACAGGAACTTGCGAGTTAAGTAGCGGCGACTGAAGCGGATCGCCGCCCGGCCAGCCCTACAGCGGGCTAACGTAGGGCGGGTGCAACCCGCGTAATTTCAGGATTTCCCCAAGATATCGCAGGCTACATACGCCCTACTGTCAGCGCTTGGCCTTAGCGCCGTACGCCGCGAAGGTAAACGCCAGATAGGCTGCCAGCGTGGATGTCATGTTCCCTACGTCCGTGGTCGGGTTCACTTCGGTAATCGCCATCGCGGCGCAATGCGGGGCGAGCATCTCGACCATCTGCAGCGCTTCGTCCGAGCTGATTCCGCCCGGCTCATGTGCACCTGCGCCAGGCGCATAGCATGGGTCGATGGCGTCGATATCGAACGATAGGTACAGGTGATCCGCACCTTTCACACGCTCAAGGATGCGCTCCACGGTCGCCTGAGGCCCGAGACGTAGCGCTTCGCGTGCCGAGATATGTATCAAACCGGTGTCGTGCTTGAACTGCCCGGACGCTGGGAAGTTGAAATGTCGCTCGCACACCTGGATGCAATCATCGGCACCAATACGATCCAGCTCTAACGCACGGCGCATGCCACTTGATTGGCTGTAACGCCCCTGCTTCACGCTTTCATCCATCAGGTCGAGGTGAGCGTCGAAGTGGATGATACCAATGCGTCCCGGCAGCGCGTCATGAACCCCACGGGCGACCGGAAACAACAGGCTGTCGTCACCGCCGATAACGATCGGCACGCGCCCGGCTTCGATGGACTCACGCACGGCGGCGGTGGTCGCAGCGAACGTCTTCTGTGTGTCATGCGGAACGACGGCCACGTCGCCGCGATCGGTCAGCAGGTTGTCGCCGACTTCCATGAAGCTGTCGGTTTCCAGGCAATAAACGCGACCATCCTGGATACGCATGTTGATCCACTTGGCGCTTTCCCGTACGCGGGCGGGGGCGAACCGCGAGCCGGGCCAGCCGAGGGTGGATTCGCCATCGAATGGCACGCCCAACAGGTCGAAATTGCGTGTAGTCATGTTCGGATGCTCTCTTGCAGGCAGTAAATACAGGGCCGTCGACAGGAGGCCGAAAGCCTTCGAAAGGAAAGAAGGTTCAACTCCGACGTGGCTGCAAATAGGCTCCCCAGCGCTTTTCAGCGAGCTGGAAGCCGCACACCAGTACGGAGGTGAGGACGAGATAGATCAGCGCGGCCGTGACATACGGCTCGAACTGGATGTAGTAGTTGAGCGTGATGTTGCGCGCGACGCCGGTGATTTCCATCAGCGTTACCGTGCTGGCGAGTGACGTTGCGTGCAGCATCATGATCGCCTCGTTGCCATACAGCGAAAGCGAGCGGGTCAGCATCGCCGGCAGCAGGATGCGTCTGACCTGCGTCCACCACGACATGCCGTACGCCCGCGCCGCCTCGATTTCACCCGGCGGTAGATGGCGCAAGCCACCCGCGAAGATCTCCGTCGTATATGCGGTGGTGTTGAGGACAAATGCAATCAGCACGCAAATGAGCGGACTTGAAAGCCAAGGCCAGAGAAAGCTCTGGCGTAGCAGGTCGAACTGCGCCAGCCCGTAGTAGATGAGGAACAACTGGATCAACAAGGGCGTACCACGAAACACCAGCGTGTAGATGAACACCGCGCCCCGTGCGAGTGGCTGCGTAGCGTTGCGCGCCAGGGCAAGCCCAATCGAAAGGAAGAACGAGATGCCCAACGCGAGTGCGGTCAGCATGAGCGTTAGCCCTGCGCCGTCCGCATAGCGGCCAAGGTTTTCGTAGATAACGTCCCAGCTCATCGTGTCAGCTCCCTATGGCCGGCCGCGTAACGCCGACCGACCCACATCAGCACCAGCAACGAAATCAGGGTAATGGCGAGATAAAAACCGCCTGCGATCAGGTAGAAGGTGAACGGTTTTCCTGTCGCCTCCGCTGCACCCCGTGCACGAAACATAATGTCCTGCAGCCCGAGCAACGAGACGAGCGCGGTCGCCTTGACCAGCACCAGCCAGTTGTTAGTGAAGCCGGGCAGCGCCAGTCGGATCATCTGCGGCAGCACGATCCGTCGAAACGTGTGTACGCGCCCCAGCCCATAGGCATGAGCGGCTTCGACCTGACCGTGCGGCACGCCGATCAGCGCGCCTCGGAACGTCTCGGTCATATAGGCACCGAAAATGATCCCCAACGTGGCGCAACCTGCTGCAAAGGGGCTGAACTCGATAAACAGGTCCGACCCCATCGCCTCTAGCCCCTGGTTCAGCAGTGCCGGAAGGCTATAGAAGACCAGCAGCATCAGCACGAGGTCAGGTACACCTCGCACCAGCGTCGTGTACATCCCCACGACGATGCGCAACGCACGGCTGCCGGACAGCTTGCACAGCGCACCGAGCAGACCCAGCACTACCGCTAGCACGAGGGCCACGAAGGCCAATTGCAGACTGACCCAACCCGCAGCCAGGACGGTCGTGATGTAGTCGCTCAGCATGCGGGTTTACTCTGCGCCGAAGTATTTGGCGTCGAGCGCAGCCTGACGGCCATTGGCGCGTACGGCGGCGAGGCCTTCATTGATCTTGCCGACCAGTTCGGTATTCGCCTTGCGCACCGCGATCGCGACGCCCTCGCCAAACTCGGGCGCGTCCTTACCGGTCAACGTCGGGCCAACCAGTTCGAAGTCCTTGCCTTCGTCGCGGCTGGTGAAGCTGTGGATGATCTGTGCTTCGTAGCTCAGGTGTACGTCCGCACGGCCTGCGCGCAATTCGAGGTAGGGCTCGCTGCCGCTGGAGTAACGCTTGATGGTCGACCCGGTGTAGTTCTTGGTGATGTACGCGTCCATCGGGGTGCCCGTCTGGACCGCGATCACCTTTCCTTTCAGCCCTTCAGGGGTAAGGGTAAGCCCCGCATCCTTGCGCGCAACGAAGCGGAAAGATGGAATTTGATAGACGTCGCTGAACGCCACGGTCTTCTTGCGCGCTTCGGTGACGGTGAGCTGGGAAATCAACGCGTCGTACTTGCGGGCGATCAGGCCGGGAATCATGCCTTCCCAGGCCGCGGCGATAATGTTGCAGTCGAGCTTGGCCTCTTCACAAATGGCCTGCATCAGCTCGACGTCATACCCAACGAGTTTGCCGTTGGCATCGATCGACTCGAACGGGGGAAACGTGGCGTCGGTTGCGATTGTGATAGGCGCGGCAAACGCGGCTCCAGACAGCGTGAAAGCGAGCGCTGCGACAACATTTCTGTAGCGAGTTTTCATGGTAACTCCTGTAATGACTGTGTTTGTTGTAGGCAGAAAAGAAGCGTTTTTTGATAGGAAGCGTGTAACGGCGCGCGTAATCCGTCGTTCAACCGTACGCCGGCTTCACCCGTGTGAGCTCGGGATGGCTGACGAGTTTGTCGATGTGCAACTCGGCATCGTTGAGCCACTCTTCCGTCACCAGTAGGTAGTGATTCATGTCGCGACAATGCATGCGCAGGCTGTACTCGAACGCCCCGCTCACCAGATGGCACTCGATGACCTCAGGGCAGACCTGCACGCGCGCTTCGAACGCGCGCTGCGCCGCACGACCGCTTTGATTCGAAAGTGCGACCAACACCAATAGCGACAGGCCTGGAGCAATCCGTTGCTGATCGACAATAGCGCTGTAACCACGAATCACACCGCGCTGCTCTAGTTTCTTCACGCGCTCCAGGCACGGGCGTGGGCTCAAATGAACGCGTTCGGACAGCTTCTGGTAGGTAATCCGCCCTTCACGCCGGAGCACATCCAGAATGGCGACATCGATGCGATCCAGATTGCCCGCTGTTGGGCTCTTCGCGTTCATGCTCATTGTGGTTTCGTCACTTCAAACGGCCGGAAAGAAACTTCTGCAGACGCTCGCTACGCGGGCGATCGAACAGGTCTGCCGGGGAGCCCTGCTCCTCGATCAGGCCCTGATGGAGAAACAGCGTCTGGGTAGACAGGTTGCGCGCGAAGCCCATTTCATGAGTCACGACAATCATGGTCCGGCCTTCTTCCGCCAGGGTCTGCATCACCTTGAGTACTTCGCCGACGAGCTCCGGGTCCAGCGCCGAGGTGGGTTCATCGAACAGCATCACGTCCGGCTCCATGCACAACGCGCGAGCGATGGCGACACGCTGCTGCTGGCCTCCAGATAGGTGCGCGGGGTATTTGCCGAAGGCGTCCTTACCGAGACCGACTTTCGCCAGATTGGCCTCACCCCGCTCACGCGCCTCGCTCCGGCTCAGGCCATGCACATGCATCGGCGCTTCCATCACGTTGTCCAGCACACTCATGTGCGACCACAGGCAGAAGTTTTGGAACACCATGGACAGCCTGCCGCGCATGCGTTGCAGCTGGCCGCGATCCTTCGGCATCAGTTCACCGGTGCGCCGGTCTCTCGTCGTCAGAAGCCGTTCGCCGTCCAGCACGATCTCGCCCTGGTGGGGCCGTTCGAGGAAGTTGATGCAGCGCAGAAAGGTGCTTTTGCCCGACCCACTTGAGCCGATGATGCTGATCACGTCACCGGCCTTGGCGTCCAGGCTCACGCCCTTGATCACTTCGTGGTCGCCGTAGCGTTTGTGCAAATCGTTGACGGTCAGCATGGATGGGTACTCGAACTCTCTGGAAAATTGAAGCGATACGTCGATCAGGTATCAGGCGGGCGGTGGCACGATCACCCACAGCGCCGTGCAGGTTTCGCCCTCGGAGGGATTCCGCCAGGTGTGCGGAATGCTCGGTGGGAAGGTCAAGGTATCGCCCGCTTGGAGCAGGTAGGTCTCTTCGCCCACGCAGATCTCCAACCGGCCGGTCTGGACATGCACCATGTCGCTCGCAGCCTTCAGCGTGTACGCCTCCGGTCCCGACCCACCGCCCGGCTCGATCACCGACAACAGGGCCATCATGTGTTCGTTGCCAGGCCCGCCGATGAGGTATTCGCGCATACGCTCACCGCCAAGGCTGATTGGCGTCCCCTCGCCCGCACGGACGAAATTGGTGCTCGGCGGTGCGAACAGCTCGGCGGGCTTGATGCCAATGGCGTCACATACACGCAGCAGCGTTGCCACGGAGGCCTGAACCACATCCCGCTCAAAACGGCTGATAAAGGATTTGCTCACGCCCACGCGTTGCGCGACATCGTCGATCAGTAGCCCCTTCGCCAACCGTGCTGCACGGAGGCGGCTACCTACATTCAGTCCATCTGCGCTGATGCTGGGCATCTCGATCGTGCGTTCTGCTGCCTTTGGTGCTCGGGCCATGCGATTCAATTTTTGTTGCCTATTTGGAAACCCAATGTAACTAGGCAATAAACAGGCCATCCCCAAGAGCCCAGCAAAAACGTTCTTTAAATCCACCAAAGTTGCGTATTTGGCAACTTTTAACGGATGAAAGTTAACCTGTACGAAACTGGCAGCGGCTTGCCAGATCGCACGATTACTGTGCATGAGGAAGAGATGGCGAACCATTTAGGTGCTATTCCGGCACGACCAACAGGCCTGCGCGCAGCCCTATGGCGACGTTTGGGTTCGGGAAAAGCACATGGGTACCCTGGGTACGTACGACCCACTGGGTGTCACCGTCCTCGGCGACGAGGTAACCCACAGGCAACTCGGTGAAGTTTTCGGCGTCGCTTGCGAGAGACAGGCGAAACGCCGCGCTTTTTCGAATGATGGACCTCTCGACCCGATACCGATCGGGACGTGCACGCGCAGTAGGCTCCTGCCCCTGAAGCAACGCCTCGAAACTGTTTTCCAGCGCGGTCAGATCAAGGGCCGCGTTACACCCGAAGGGGCGAGCCTTACCCAGCTCGAGGGTGAAGCTGTCCGCGCCCAACGCGCCGAATGTATAAGCCGCGTAGGTGTTGCCGGCCTCGCTATGCAGTAACAGCGCCTCAATACCCGCTTCCGCCAAGCGTCGCATTTCCACGTCCGACGGCACTCGCCCTTCCGCCCAGGGATACAAGGCGAAGCGCTCGATGCGTGAACCGCGTATGGCGGTATGCAAGTCATAGTGCAAGCGTACGTCGCTTTGGAAGAATGCCTGCGCGAACCCCTCGAGCTGTTCGGCGCGCAGTGCTTCCAGGCTGGAATGATCGGCATGGCGACCATTGAACAATCGGTTCATGTCGTAATCGATGTACCGGGTGCCCTGCTCCATCGCAGGTGGATTGCCGAGTACGAACAAAAGCCGCTGCCGTACCACCACCCGACCTGCCATCACCCGCTCGAAGAGGCGGTCGAGTAGTTCTATCGGCGCCGTCTCGTTGCCGTGGATACCCGCGGACAGCAGCACGTCCTTGCGCAATGGCGCTTGGGGCTCGACCAGCACGGCACCCACACCGAGCCACCTGACCTTAGCGCCACAGGCGAGTTGAAATGGCTTGCCTTGCGTTCCGGCCAAGGTCGCGGCGAGTAAACCGGTCGCGTTCATAGCGTCATTCCTGCGGGCAAACGCTCTGGCAACGCGACCTGCTCACCCCACAGCGAAGCCATGGGATAAGCGCAGTAATCCGCCGCATACCACGCGCTCGGACGATGATTACCGGAGGCGCCCACACCCCCGAATGGCGCATCGCTGGACGCGCCGGTCAGCGGCTTGTTCCAATTCACGACACCGGCTCGGCTGAGCGCCGCAAAGCGCTCGAATGCCTCGCGGCGATCCGAGATCAACCCTGCCGCCAGCCCGTATCGCGTAGCGTTGGCCAGGCTTAACGCATTGTCCAACCCTTCATAGCGCATGACCTGTAGCAGTGGGCCGAAGATTTCCTGATCCGGTACCTCGGCAATACCTGTCATGTCGATGATGCCTGGACGCACCAGCGCAGGATGTTCGCTGTCGCGACTCATCGTCAGCAACGCCCTTCCTCCTCGATGGAGCAAGTCAGCCCAGGCCTCGACGACCTGACGTGCAGCGTCATGGCTGATCAAGGTTCCAAAGAACGGCGCTGGCTCTACCCCATACGCACCGCCCAATAACCCAGCGGTAACCGTCACCAGCCGTTCGAGGAGCCTATCGCCCCACTCGCCCGTCGGCACCAATAACCGCCGCGCACACGTGCAACGCTGACCGGCAGAAACGAAGGCGGACTGGATGATGGTGTAGACAGCGGCATCCAAGTGCTCGACCTCTTCCACCACCAAGGGGTTATTGCCACCCATCTCCAACGCCAGCATGAAATCGGGACGCCCAGCGAACTGCCGATGCAACACCTCGCCAGTCGCGCTCGATCCCGTGAAAAAGAGACCATTCAGACTTGAAGACGATGCCAACGCTATGCCGGTTGCGCGACCACCCTGAACGAGATTGAGCACGCCCTCAGGCAATCCCGCCGCCTGCCAGCACTCGACCGTCAAGTGCGCCGTATGCGGCACCTGCTCACTGGGTTTGAACACCACGGCATTGCCGGCGAGCAATGCTGGCACGATGTGCCCGTTCGGCAAATGACCGGGGAAATTGTAGGGCCCGAACACAGCGACGACACCGTGCGGTTTGTGGCGCAGCATCGCCGTGCCGCCTGCGACGTCACGCGTTTGCTCGCCCGCACGCTCCGCCTGCGCCCCTATGGAGATGCCGACCTTATTGATCATGGCGGCGACTTCCGTTCGGGCTTCCCACAATGGCTTGCCGGTCTCCGCACCGATGGCCTGAGCGAGTGCTTCATGGCGCTCACGTAGGCAGTCTTCGAATCGGTGCAACACCCGAATGCGTTCGGTAAGGGGCATCAACGCCCACGCCGACTGTGCTTGTGCTGCGCTGGCTACGGCGCGCTCCACTTCCGCAACGGTGGCGTGGCGCCCCTGCCAGACGGGCGTACCCAGGAATGGATCGAGGGATAGCAGTTCGTCGCCCTCGCCTTCGATCCAGTTTCCTGCGATGAAATGACAGCTCATGGTTTGGCATCCCCGGTAGAGATCAATGACACCGCGCGGACCTGATCGCCAGCGCGCAGGGCGAGACGGCTTGCCGTCGTCTGTGAAACGACCAACGCGCCGGAGGCAACATGTGCAGGCGCACACGTCATGCGGCAATTTGCAAAGCCCCTGTTGTAAATGAGGAACGGCTGCGCCCGTGTGGGTGGTGTTCCGATGGCGAGTACATACACACCGCTTTCACGCACCGAACGAATAGCCCGCGTCTCGCACTCGACCACCGCGCCCCCATCGAAGATGTCCACGTAGCCACGGTGGGAGAAGCCTTCCGCCATCAGCAGCCGTAATGCCGGTTCAGTATTGGGGTGCACGCGTCCTATCGCGGCCTGCGCGGCCTCCGGCAGGAAGCAGGTGTACACCGGGAATTTCGGCATAAGTTCAGCAATGAAGGACTTGTTGCCGATTCCGGTCAGGTAGTCGGCGCGGGCGAACGGCATGGTGAAGAAATGGCGACCTAGGCCATCCCAGAACGGCGATTGCCCATCGGCATCCGAAACACCGCGCATCTCGGCAATGATCCGCTCGCTGAACAGCGACGCGAACTCCGCCAGGAAGAGAAACCGCGATTTCGACAGCAACTTACCGTTCAGACCGATGCGGTGATCCGCATGTAGGAACAGCGAGCAGACTTCGGACAGGCCGCAAAGATCATTCGCAAGCGACAGGGTCTTAATCGGCCGATGGATGCCCAGCCGTGGCGACGCGCTCAGCGTCATGCCCAGGCGATAGTTGTACCAAGGCTCACGCAAGCCAACCGCGCCGGCCAGGCCGGTGATTCCCACCACCTGACCGGCATCGTCTTCCATCACAAACAGATAGTCGGCATCGGCACGCTCGACGTCGCGCGCAAAGGTCTTCTCGGCCCAGCGCACGCGGTGTGCCAGGCGCTCGGCATCCGCCGGGAGTGTGGTGAGGCCGGAGCCAGCGCTGCGTGCCAAGGCCAGCAGGTCATCCAGATCCGCCGCTTGAACGGGACGTACGATCATGCCTGCGCCCCTTTGCTTGGGACTGCGCGAACGGAGTCGCCGGTTTTTATGCCCAGTGCGTCGGCGTCAGCTGCGCCAATCCGCAGCGCGCCGTTATCAACAATGTCCGAGCGCACCAGGCCTGCACGAAACGCTTCCAGCCCCTCGTTCACGACCAGCCATTCCGGCCCGTCTTGCCGCACGTCACTCACTTCAATCTGAAGCCTGCGGCTCCCTGTCACCGAACCGATGCGATCCAGAGCGGCCTCCAGCGTCGGGCCAGCGTCGTAGACATCGACATACCGCTCGGTCTCAAAACCTTCATCGATCAGGATGTCGTAAGGGCGTCGCGCTTTCGGGTGTACCGCCCCGATTGCGTCTTGGGCCGGGTCCGGAAGCAGCGACACATAAATCGGGTAATGCGGTAGCAGTTCGGCCATGAACGCGCGATTCTGGGTCGCGTCGAGCCGTTCGGCTTCGGCATATTCCAGACCGAAGAAATGCCGTCCCAGCCCATCCCAGAACGGTGAGCGCCCCGCCTCATCGCTGTAACCAACGATCTCGGCGATTACACGCCGGGAAAACCGGGACGCATGACTGGCGATGAAGAGCAGTCGCGCGCGGGATATCAACTCGGCGGCGGAGCCGTCGCGCCAGGCGTCGGAAACATGAAAGGCATTCAGCGCGCTGCAATCGGCAAGGTCGTGGCACAGCGAAAGCGCGTGGATCTTGTTGTTGATGCCAAGCTCCGGCGAGGCATGCACCAGGGTTTCGTGGCGAAAACTGTAGAACGGCTGACGGTAGCCGCAGGTTGCCTGAATGCCCGCGCAACCGATCAGTTCACCGTCCTGACAACGCTCGAGGACGAAGAAGTACTCCTCCTCCCCCGGATAGGCCACGTCACTGGCAAACGAAGTTTCCGATAACCTCAACCGCTGCGCCAGGCGTTCCCTGTCGTCCGGCAAGGAAGTCACACCGATAGGGCTTTCGCCTGCAAGGCGGTGAACCTGTTCCAGGTCGGAAAGGCGCGCGGGGCGTACGATCCATTCGCTCATTGCCGATCCCCGAGGAAACGTGTGAGTGCGCGCTCGAGTCTCGATAGGCCCTTTTCGATATCGCTCGCGTCGATGACCAGGCTGGGGGCAAAACGCAGTACGCCCGGACCTGCCTGTAGGATCATCACCCCCTCATCGGCGGCAATGTTGCAGATCGCTTTCGCCTGCCCGGCATAGCGCTCCGTAAGTGGGCAACCAAGCAACAAGCCCAGCCCCCGTGGCGAACCAAATACGCCGTAGCGACGGGCTAGGACATCGAGTGATTCGACGAAACACGTATGCCGCTCATGCACACCTGAGCGCATGGCTGGCGTGTCGACCTGTTGCAAGACGGCCTCGGCCACCGCGCACGCCAATGGATTGCCGCCGTAAGTGGTGCCATGCGTACCGGGCGTCAGGTGAGCAGCAAAGCGCGCAAGGGTCAGCATGGCGCCGATCGGAAAGCCGCCACCGAGGCCCTTCGCGCTGGTCATGACATCCGGCGTGACGCCGTAATGCTGGTAGGCGTAGAGCTCGCCGCACCGTCCTACGCCGGTTTGCACTTCATCGAAAATCAGCAACGCGTTGTGCGTATCGCACAGTTCGCGCGCCGCGCGCAGGTAATCCGCGTCGGCGGGAATGACGCCACCCTCGCCTTGCACGGGCTCGAGCATTACAGCGCACGTCCTCTCACTGACGGCGTCGCGCAGCGCGGTGATGTCGTCGAACGGCACATGCCGGATGCCTTCAATATTCGGCCCAAAGCCCTCGGCGTACTTGGGCTGCCCGCCGACGTTCACCGTGAACAGGCTACGGCCGTGAAAGCTGTTGCCCGCCGCCACGATCTCGTATTTCTGTTGGCCGAACCGATCGCTGGCGACGCGGCGCGCCAGCTTTAGGGCCGCCTCATTGGCCTCGGCCCCGGAGTTGCAGAAGAACACTCGCTCAGCAAAGGTGGCTTCGACCAGACGCTTCGCCAGGCGCAACGCGGGCTCGTTGGTAAAACCATTGGAGACGTGCCAGAGATGATCCGCCTGCTCGCGCAAGGCCTTGAGCAATGCGGGATGGCCGTGACCCAACACATTCACCGCGATGCCGCTGGTGAAATCGACACGCTCGCGACCGTCCTGATCCCACAACCGCGCGCCACGGCCATGCACGGGAATGAACGGTGCAGGTGCGTAGGTCGGCACGAGGTAACGGTCGAAGTCCTGACGTTTCACAGTGATGTCCTTCATGCGCGCACCGCCTTACGCGGCAAGCGGATCTCGGCGAGCATGCAGCGGGCGCTGCCGCCACCTACGCGCTCGATGGTGTCGAGCGTGACCACCAGCGGTTCGGCGTGCCGTTCGATGAGCGTGCGCTGCCAGGTATCCAGGCAATGCCAGGCACTGCGTGACATGACCAGCAACGGCTGTCCGCGCCCCCCTTGTATTTCAAGCATGTTGCCGGCAAACCCATCCAGCTGTGCCAACGTCAACGGCAGGACTTGCTTGTCGGCGTTCTCCAGCCCTTCCCGCACCACGCTCCGTTGCCAAAGATCACCAATGGCATCCAGGCAAACCGGCGCCAAGGTGCGGCCAACGCTCATCATCACGTTGGTGTGGTAAACCGGCACGCCGCGCGCGTCATGCGCATCGAACGCCACCACGCGAAAGTCCATCTGCGCCGCGAACGTATCCAACAGCGCGTCGTGGGTGCGCACCGACCGGCATGCGTAGGCGACGCGGGCTTCGTGGTCCAGAACCAGACTACCGGTGCCTTCTAGGTAGCGACCGTCGGCTTCCTCAGGTGTGAAATCCCACGTTCGGCTGACTTCGTAATCTCGGGCCAGACGCTCGATAGCCCCTTTACCCCGCTCGAGACGGCGGTTTTCACCCTGCATCGGGTAAAGCACCAGCAAGCCATCCGGGTGCGTGCTGAATCCGTTGTTCGGAAAGATCGAATCAGGCGTATGCGGCTGCGCGCGGTCCTGCACGACCTCGACCGTTACGCCATGTGCCCGCAGCGCGTCGAAGTAAGCGTCGAACTCGCGCACAGCCTGCTCACTGACGTGGTCTGCCGGAAGGTCGTCGTGCTGAAAAGCGTTGTTGCCTGCGGTATCCGGATTGAACGAGAACCGCGCGGGGCGGACCATGAGTACAGTCGATGTGGTTTGCATGTGTCACCCGTGGTGCATTGGACGGGGACATTTTGCGCAGTGGCAGGCCTAGCCGAGCGTCGAAACGAGGCGTGCAAAGGGCCGTTCTCGGTCAAAGAAGGTCGATTTCACAGCCGATTCGGCTGCACGATCGCATTAGCGAAGGTTTAGCCGTTGGACTCGTTCAACGCCTAGGTGAGAGGCAATCTGAACGCTGCACATCTGAAGTGACGATGAGAACAAACACACGGATGCAGTCAGACATCCCGCAAACACACCTTAGGCCACCGCTCGTGCCACTTCTTACGACGGATTCGGTCGCGATAAACGGCGCGCTTTTCATTCTCGAATCTCGGCGTTGGCCTGACGATCAGCGCGAACAAATCGTCGAGTCCGAATGGCGCGGTTATGTCCAAGTGTCCATCGGCCGACAACCGAACGGCGATGGCTGTGGCCGTTTCCGGCCAGTAGCGCATGGCATCCGTCGTGGAGAGGTACGGTGCGTCGCCGTTCCCTGCATGCATTCGAGCCTGATTCTTCACTGACCATTTAACGGTGGGGGCGCTGGCAGCAAGCCGCTGTTCGTGGTGCCGGTCGGCCTCAACACCTTGCTTTGGATCAAACCAGACAACGTCCACATCATTCGCAAGCGACGAGCTTTCATAACCGTGCGAGTGGTCCCAGACGAGGCTGCGTATAAAGCCTGCACCTATCCAGCAATCTGGGAGCCCTAGCGCGGCGACCTCGCGAAGTAGTTGGAGGCGGACAGGATCGCCGCGCAATAGCATTTCAATCCGTTTGAACCGCCAATCTCCAGCGCTTCTGTTCACTGACGCGTCCTATTCATGTACCGCTTTCAGATCCGCCTTGTGCGGAATCATCTTTCACCGCCACGATGATGCGCTCGAGCAACCGATGCAGGTCCTCGCGATGCCCGAGTTGGCCGCCAGATGGCTGGGCGCTGGAGGTCATCGCCACGGTCAGGCCGATATCCGGCGCGACGTAGATCATCTGCCCGCCGTACCCCCAGCCATAGCGGACGTTCTCGTCAGCCTTGCGGGTGATGAACCAGCCGTAGCCATATCCGTCGCCGGTGTAGCGCGATCGCGTGCGTGGTGTCCAGGCGGCGTCGATCCATGACTGCGAAAGCAGGCGGGTGCCGTCCGATGCGCGGCCACCGTTTCGGTAGAGCTCGCCAAAGGCCAGCAGTGATCGGGTGCTCATCGCCATTTCGTTGCCGCCCAAGTAAACACCCTGTGGGTCACGGGACCAGGCCGTAATGGCGAAGCCGTCGAGGGGACCGAGCCATTCGCGGGCCAATTGCCAAGTCGAGCGGCCGGTGCGTCGGGTCAGAATGGCTGAAAGCAGATGTGTCGAGCCCGTGGAATAGATCATTGCGCCGCCCGGCGCGTCCAAGAAAGGTCGCGCCAGTGCCGCGCGCACCCAGTTTCGACTGGCGACCCAGGCACCGTAATTCTGCCCGGACGTCGAACCAAGGCCCGCTTGCATGGACAATAGGTTGCCGAGCGTAACGTCCTGAAGCCGCGGGTCGGCGTTGGCGGGCAGGTCCGCCTTCAAAAGATCTACAACATGCTGGTCCGGACCTTCAAGGACGCCTTTGTCGATCGCGATTCCGACGAGCGTCGCGATGACGGATTTAGAGGCAGATTTGATGTTGGTGGCGTCGGTCGTTCGATGACCGCGATAACCCCGCTCGGCCACGATCTGCCCGTCCTGAGCCAACGCAACGGTTTGCAGAGGCGCCAACGCAGCGGCGTCCGCGAGCACTCGATCGAGCGCGTCACGGGCGGCGAACGCGTGGAAGGGTATCAAGGTGCACGCCAGCACCAGCCAGCGCGCGCGTGAAGACCGGCGCAAGAAACACAACGTCATGAGCGTTCTCAAGGATGAAACCGCTTCTTGGACCGGCGTTTGCTCGCTGGCGTGCGGAAAACGAAAAAGCCAGTAAAGCTTTAACATCACCCGGAACGTACTTCGCCGGGCCAGCGCTGCAGCTGCATTTCCTTCAAGCGGCTACGTGTTCGACGAAACGCGAATTCGAGAAACCCTTCCAGGTAGAGCTCATCGATCGATACGTACGCCTCTATATAGAGAGGCACGCGTTGGTCGTAACACTCGTCGACCAGCGCGATGAAGCGCCGTACGCTGTCGTCGTTACGGGCCAAGGCCGGTAGTTCTCGGTCGCCCGCTTCGACTCGCACGGCGCCGTCTTCCGTTCCACGCGCGATCTTCGCAGGCCGTGGGGCGCCGCCCAATACCGGCACATCGCTCAGGAAAACGGCTTCGAAACGCTGGCACAGTTCGATGAAGTCGGTGGCGGTACGCGGTGCATGGCAGAGCTCATCGAAACTGCACCAAAGCGCCCGCGCGCTCGTGCCGATTGCACTCAATGGGCGACGGCCTACCGCTAACGTCGATTTCAGCGTTGCGGGGCCATAAGCGGCAAAGGCGTCAGCCAGCCCACTTTCCTGCGCGCTCAATCGTACCCAATAGCGTTGGGTCGATACGCCACTCCGCAAGCGGTGATCGGTTTCGCCCGCCACCTCGACGGTCCTCATGTTCGTTTCGATGGCCCTGATTGCGGGCGCAAAACGGTCGCGGTTATAGCCGCCCTCGTATAAACGCTCCGGCGGCTGGTTCGACGTTGCCACGATCACGATGCCCTGCGTGAACATCGCTTCGAACAAATGGCCAAGAAGCATTGCGTCGCCGATGTCGCTGACATGGAGTTCATCGAAACACAACACCCGCGTCTCAGCGGAGAGATTTTTAGCCAGTTGCCCCAGGGGATCAGCCGTTCCATTCAAGGCGAACAGCTGTCGATGGACCCACTGCATGAAGTGATGAAAGTGCTGTCGTCGGGCCGGGACGTCCAAACCTTGATGAAACAGGTCCATCAGCCAGGTTTTTCCACGGCCGACCGGGCCCCAGAGGTAGACGCCCCGGATAGTCTTCTTCGCATGCAGTGCGATATGGCATTCGTCCAGTAGCCGCAGTGCGCCCAGTTGGGCAGGGTCTGGCTGAAAATCCCCGGTTGCCAAGGATTGGTGATAACGCTCCGAAGGTAAAACGGTGTGGTGCATGGACGATTCTTGGCCGACCGAGGTGGTGCCAACGGTAGCGTA
Source organism: Pseudomonas matsuisoli (assembly GCF_014647635.1). GTDB lineage: Bacteria > Pseudomonadota > Gammaproteobacteria > Pseudomonadales > Pseudomonadaceae > Pseudomonas_P > Pseudomonas_P matsuisoli. The sequence continues at coordinate 235,705 of NZ_BMPO01000002.1, read as the reverse complement.
AGTCAGACGTCCAGGCACTCGCTTCGCATTGATTCAGCGAAGGTTCAGCGCAGATTCAGGAGCCGTTCAGAGCCCTATAGGCAGACTGGAACGCGTTAATTGACATGCCTCTAGGAGACTTCGATGAAAAAAATCAGCCTGATTGCGATGACCGCAGCGTTGACCTTCACAGCCGTTGGCGCCCAGGCGGCGGACAACTTCGCAGGCGTTACGCTGGGCAAGGCGAATGACAACATCCGCAGCTCCAGTGCGCTTTCGCAAAACCTCGGTAGCCCGAATCTGGATGGCGTGATCTACCACGACACCAGCTATGGCATCCGCGCGGGCCAATCCGTCGAGAACGGTCGCTACTATGGTACCTACGAGTATCTGTCCGGTAGCAATAGCGGCTATAAGCTGCGCCAGCAGAATCTGTACGGCAGCTACGACTACGTCTACCCGGTAAACAACTTCGGCACCAAACTGTTCGGCGGTGGGTCCCTGGGCTTGACCAAGCTCGAGCAGAACTCGTCTGGCTACAGCCGCGACAGCGACATTGGCTACCTAATCGGCGCTCAGGCTGGCGTGATTCAGCAAGTGGCTGACAATGCCGAAGTGGAAGCTGGCTATCGCTATACTCGCAGCAATGCCAGCACGGAAATCAGCGAACACGGCGGTGCGAAACTGGGTTCGCTCGACCTGCACAGCACCGAGCAACTCTATCTTGGCGTTAACTACAAGTTTTAATGGGCTGCGGTCCGTTCTCGGGCCCGATCAGTCTTCGCGGTTGGACGCCTTCGCGAATACGTTTCACGCAGCCCGGCCCACAAAAATAGCGGACCGGGCTTGCCGTGTGTCTAATCAGTTGGCAAGCCAATCTGGCCGTTCACAAGAGGAAAAACGATGAAGATGCTGGTGGTCGAAGACGAAGCGCTATTACGTCACCACTTGCAGACACGCCTGGGGGAAAGCGGCCACATGGTAGACGCTGCTCCTAATGCTGAGGAGGCGCTCTACAAGGCCAGCGAGTTTCACTACGATCTCGCGGTCATTGATCTAGGTTTACCAGGCATTAGCGGGCTCGATCTTATCCGTCAGCTGCGCTCCCAGGGCAAGTCGTTCCCGATCCTGATACTCACTGCGCGCGGTAACTGGCAGGACAAAGTGGAGGGATTATCTTCCGGAGCGGACGACTACGTGGTCAAGCCGTTTCAGTTCGAAGAGTTGGAAGCGCGTATGAACGCGCTGCTTCGTCGCTCCACGGGGTTTACCCAGCAAACCATTGCCGCGCAATCGTTGACCCTGGATTTGAATCGCAAGCAAGCCCTTTGCGGCGAGGCGACCTTGGCGCTGACTGCCTATGAGTACCGGATACTTGAATACCTCATGCGTCACCATCAGCAGGTGGTCCCCAAGGAGCGTCTGATGGAGCAGTTGTATCCGCACGATGAAGAGCGCGACCCGAATGTGATCGAGGTATTGGTGGGGCGGCTACGCCGTAAACTGGAAAGCCAATGCAGCATGAAGCCTATCGAGACTGTCCGCGGACTTGGCTACATGTTCAACGAGCGCTGCCGTTGATGCCGATTCGGCTAGCCGGCGTATCGCTGCGCGCGCGCCTGATGATCGGCGCCGCGATCCTCGCCGTCGTGTTCATGTTGGCGCTGCTAACGGCCCTGCAGCGATCCTTCGATAACACAATGCAAGGCGTTATCGAACAGCGTCTTGCCGCCGATGCCAGCACCTTGATCGGGGCGGCGCACATGGTGGACGGACAGTTGCAAATGCCGGATAGGATGCCGGACGAAGAATTCAATCTTCCTGACGCCAAACTGCTCGGCTACATCTTTGATAGAGAGGGCAAGCGCATCTGGCAGTCTCGCTCTGCCGAAGACGAGCCCATCTACTATCTGCCGCGCTATCAGGGCGGCACGACGGAGTTCGTACGCACGCGCGATGGAAATGGCCAGGAGTACTTCGTTTTCGACGTGGAGATCATGCTGTCGGACGACACGAATGCCGCATACAGCTTCATCACGATGCAGCCGGCCAGTGAATATCAAGGCATGCTCGACCAGTTCCGCCGGCAGCTCTATCTATGGCTCGGCGGCGGCTTGTTGGTCCTACTCGTATTGCTTTGGCTCGGTCTAACGTGGGGATTCCGGTCCCTGCGGCGTTTGAGTGTGGAGCTCGATAACATCGAGTCCGGTAATGAAACGACGCTCAGTGAACATCACCCCCACGAGATGTTGCGTCTGACCCGCTCGTTGAACCGTTTGCTCGAAAGCGAGCGTCGGCAACGCGGACGCTACCGGCATGCGCTCGCAGACCTCGCGCACAGCCTAAAAACACCTTTGAGCGTGCTGCAAAGCATCAGTGAAACATTGGCCCCGGGTGCACAAAATCGCGAGCAGGCCCGCGTGCTGCAAACTCAGATCGAGCGCATGAGCCAGCAAATCGACTATCAGCTGCAGCGCGCGACCCTGGGAAAGAGTGGCCTGGTCAAATATCGCGTCGAGCTCGAGCCGATGGTGGTCAGCCTGTGCGGGACGCTAGATAAGGTCTATCTCGAAAAATCGGTGCGTACGGTCATCCAGATTCCTGAAAAATGCATGGCGCCAATGGAACGCGGCGCACTCATGGAGCTTCTGGGAAATCTGCTGGAAAACGCTTATCGCCTATGCCTGGAGGAGGTTCGCGTGAGCGCACGCTGGATGACGGGCGGCGCGCTGGAGCTTTCCGTAGAAGATGACGGTCCTGGCATCCCGACCGAACAACGGGAACGTATTCTTCGGCGCGGCGAGCGGCTGGATGCCCAACATCCCGGCCAGGGCATTGGGCTTGCGGTGGTGAAGGACATCATCGACAGCTACGACGCGGAACTGACCCTTGAAGAGTCTGCGCTGGGCGGCGCGTTGTTTCGTATACGAATAGAAAGGGATTGAATTCCTGCCTTCCGCTTTGGATTACTGCCCGGTCGGGCGGTAAGCATTGTCCAGTACCTGGATAGGAGGCGAACGCGGCGCCGCTATGACCGCGTTCAGGGATGAATCACTGGCCGGTGGCTGCAGAGAGGTGGTCGAACAACACTGCAACGCCAACCACGATCAACACAAGACCACCCACAATCTCCGCGCGCTTACCGATAATGGTTCCGATGGTCCGCCCTAGCATGACGCCGATCGTCACCATGACCGTGGTAGCCAGCCCAATGGCAATGGCGGCCCAGAAGATGCTGACGTCGACGAACGCCAGCGTGACACCCACCGCAAGGGCATCAAGGCTCGTCGCGACCGCAGTCACCGCCAGCAGCCAGAATGAATGCGTTTGCTTGAGCTCATCGGCCTGTTCGGGCTCGCCCATCCCTGCCCAGATCATATGAACCCCAAGGCAAGACAGCAGCGTGAACGCGATCCAGTGGTCCCACTGCGAAACATATTGCGAGGCAGCCAGGCCAATAACCCATCCAATCAAAGGCGTAATCGTTTCGATCACACCAAAAATCAGCCCAGTACGCAGCGCCTCTCTCAACGGGGGCTTATGCAACGCAGCGCCTTTGCCGACGGCAGCCGCGAACGCGTCCGTCGACATAGCGAGAGCAAGTAAGGTAATGGAGGCTAAATTCATGGTTGTTATCCGGCCGGGCCCGAGTCCACGACAAACCTGCGCGCCCGACCCTGGCACAGGTAAGTCGATGGTCTCGCCAACCGAATGGTGCACGTGCCATGGCAATTTTTGCCAAGAATGTTGACACGCGCGCTACGGAACAAGCGGGGTCCGCAGCAGGCTACTCCCCAAAGAGGCGGCTACTTTATGCTATCGAACCTGCGATTACCACCTGCGAATTGCAGGGTTTTACAGGTATTAGAGAGACTTACGTATTGACGTCTATTGCGTTGGGCGACGAATACTCACCCATGCGGGGGCGTGATCGCTGGCCTTCTCTTCTCCCCTCACCCATCGGTCCACGCCCGCGTCCACGAGCTCACCTGCAACGGCCTGGCTGAGCAGGAGGTGATCAATGCGCAACCCGGCATCGCGCTGCCAATGCTGGCGGAAATAATCCCAGAAGGTGTAGATCCGTTCATTGCCGAAATGAGCCCTTAATGCGTCCGTCCAGCCCTGCGCCAACAGCCGCTTGAAACAGGCGCGGCTCTCGGGCTGAAGCAGCGCGTCTTTTTGCCAGGAGCGGGTACTGTAGATATCCGCATCCGTCGGCACGACGTTGTAATCGCCCGCCAATACAACCGGATGGCCGCTACGCCACAACGCCTGCGCATGTGCGATGAAGCGCTCGAACCAGGCGAGCTTGTAGTCGAACTTGGGCCCTGGTTGCGGGTTGCCATTCGGGAGATAAAGGCTCGCGACGATGACCCCGTGCACTGCAGCTTCCAAATAGCGACTCTGCTTGTCGCCCGGATCACCGGGTAGTCCTCGGCGAATTTCCAAGGGCTCCATGTCCCGAGCCAGTATTGCCACGCCGTTCCAGGAAGATTGCCCGTGCCAGAGTGCTCCGTAACCCGCCTGAGCTATTTCCGTTATGGGGAACGCGGCATCAGGCGCCTTCAATTCCTGCAGGCAAACGACGTCGGGCCGCTCTCTTCCGAGCCACGTCAACAGCAACGGAAGCCGTGAACGGATGCCATTGATGTTGAAGGTGGCAATCTTCAACGTGTCCATGGGCTTATAGCTTCACAATGAGCTTACCAACGTTTTTGCCTTCGAGGAGCCCCGCGAACGCGGCCGGGGCGTTCTCCAAACCGTCGATGATGTCCTCGCGGTATTTCACCTGCCCGTTAGCGACCCACTCGGACATTTCCTCACTGAAGGCACACATCTGGGTTTCCACGAATTCGGTCTGGATGAATCCGCGGATGGTTAGACTCTTATGCAGTATCTCGCGCATCATGCCCGGCAAGCGGTCCGAGCCTTCGGCCGCCCCGGTTTGATTGTAGTGCGCGACTAGTCCGCAAACCGGCACCCGCGCGTAGGTGTTGAGAAGCGGGAAAACCGCGTCCCACACGGGACCACCGACATTTTCGAAGTAGACATCGATGCCTTGTGGGCAAGCGGCCTTCAGTCGCTCTGGAAAGTCTTCGCCACGATGATCGATTGCCTCATCGAAGTCGAACTCGTTCTTTAGCAACGCACACTTCTTCGCGCCGCCTGCGATGCCCACCACTCGGGCACCTTTGAGACGCGCGATCTGGCCCACTGCCGATCCCACGGGGCCGCTCGCGGCCGCGACGACGACGGTCTCGCCAGGCTTTGGTTGCCCAATCGTCAAGAGACCGCTATAGGCCGTGAACCCAGGCATACCCAGCACGCCCAACGCGGTCGTGACGGGTGTTTTGGATGGGTCGAGCTTTCGCAAGCTTTCGCCGTCTTCCACCGCATGCGTTTTCCATCCTGAGTAAGAAAGCACCGTATCCCCTGGACTGAACTCGCCATGCCGACTCTCAACCACCTCTCCAACCGTACCACCGACGATCACGTCGCCGATTTGCAACGGAGGCGCGTAGGACTTGGCATCCTTCATGCGCTCGCGCATATACGGATCAAGTGACAAATACAGGATTTTCAGTAATACCTGCCCGTCTTTCAGCGCTGGGAGTTCTTCGGTTTGCGTACGAAAATCATCCTCGGCGGGCCGCCCACTCGGGCGCGCGGCGAGGACGATACGTGTGCTTTTGACGTTCGACATGAATGCTCCTTCTAAGGACAACTGCTCCAGCCGTGACCATTTGCTCTCCCGCTCAACCCTAAGGGATGAACGAGATGCACATCGGGACAGCTGGACGCATACGGTCAGTAGACGCAGCGGTTTTCGTGAACGTTCCTTGGAAGATCTCGTCTAGGACTCGTTATCCGAACGCATCGATCTTTCTTGGTATGCGATCGAAGACGCATGGTTGCGAAGGTAAACGTCGTGACCCATTGCACTGATCTGCCCATCGATCAGACGCTCGAAAGGTTCGAGCAGCGCATCGAAACGCTGCGGCTGCTCCAGCACGTTAAGGGCGCCAACGACTGCTTCCAATGTCGAGAGCGCGTCCTCTGACGGCGCCTTGCGCAAGCGGTAGCGGGATCGCCCACCAATTGGGAGCGTAACCCGTGGTAGCTCGAGCAGGCATGGATTCATATAGAGCAGCTTCCGTGCTTTACGCCAGGTTCCGTCTGGGACGACCAACAAATCGCCAGCCTCACCGGCTGGCTCGACGTTGGAAAGCGCGACCGAATGATCGCCAGGGAACAAGAGCAGAGCGCGGCGACCGCTGGCAACCAAATGCGCTTGAAGGTCGCTGAAAACTTCGCCGACCAACAACTCGGCATTCGCAAGCCCTAGCGCAGCGAGACGAGCGGTGTTCAATGCGTGGCGCTGTTCACTCGGGTGCTGCAGCACCAGCACCCGCGTCGCACTGTGCAGATGAGGAATGTACGCACACAAGCATAGGCTTGCTGGCCTCATGCATTTAGAACATTGCGGTCTGGGCATGCGAGTACGAATACGAAAAGGCGCCACCATGCCTATGCCCGAGCGGCACGTCAATCTACGCTAGCCTGCGTTCAGCTACCGGTTGAAACGCTCCGCCAGGCTGTTCAGATACCCCGCCATTTGCTCGAGCTCCTTACCGATCTGCGCGCTCTGTTGGGCTTGGCCCGTACTATGGTCTGACAATTCGGCAATACGAGTAATCTGCTGGTTAATGTCGTCTGCCACGTGACTCTGCTCTTCGGACGCAGCTGCCATTTGTTGACTCATCGACGTGATCCGGCTCACCGCGGAACTGATACCGTCTAACGCTTCGCGCACTGCCTCAACACTCGCAACACTCGATTGGGCGATATCCTCACCCTTGCTGGCAGTGTCAACTGCGTGCTCAGCGCCGGAACGCAACGAAGAAACGATCTGCTGGATTTGTTCCGTAGACTCACGAGTACGGGCAGCGAGTGCCCTCACCTCGTCGGCGACCACTGCGAACCCCCGTCCTTGCTCGCCCGCGCGCGCCGCTTCGATCGCGGCGTTTAGCGCAAGCAGGTTGGTCTGGTCCGCGATCGACGCGATGGTTTCGGTCACACCACCAATGGATCGCGTGGATTCGGCCAACTCGTGCACAGCATGACCGATATCACCCACGGCTTTGGCCATGTGCCGAATCGCTTGCAGGCTATCGCCCGCAAGTCCGCGACCTTGTTGTGCGAGGCGGTCAGCGTCTTCTGCAGCCTGGGCCGTAGATTGGACGTTATGCGCGACCTCTTGAATAGTAGCCGCCATCTGGTTGATCGCCGCAGCCGACTGATCGGTTTCACTGCGCTGACGATCCAGCAGGTCTGCGCTGGATGCAGACAATTCCGCCGACTGCACGGCACGTTGCCGAACGCTATCCGATGCATCCTCCAAACGCGTGAGCGCCGTTTGCAAGCGAGCTTCTTCACTGATGATTGCAAGGTCCAATTGCGCTTGAATCCCGGCATTGTCGCTGTAGGTCAACGCGACCAACGGGCTCGTAAATGCCTTTGGATGTTCGCTCAATGTCCGCTGTATGGTCGTACGGGCATGATGCAGCTGGTACACCGCAACGGATGCCATGCACACGATCAATAGAACCACGAAGGCCGCTGGCGGCAGCAGCGCATAGCCTGCCAGCAACAACAGCGCAGCAACGATCGACGCTACCGACAGACGCATGTCCCGCCAAATGCGTTTGAGCGAGCTAATGGCGGGTTTTCCCTCGCGCAGGCGAGCGTATACGGCTTCAGCGCGCTCTTTTTGGCGCGCCGTTGGCAGCGAGCGAACCGATTCGTAACCCACTACGCGGCCACTCTCCAACACAGGTGTCACGTAGGCGCTAACCCAATAAAAATCGCCATTTTTGGCGCGGTTCTTAACCAATCCCATCCAAGGCTTGCCTTGGCTGATGGTTTCCCACATGTGCTTGAACACAGATGCCGGCATATCTGGGTGGCGTACCAGGTTGTGCGGTTGCCCAATCAATTCTTCCCGCGTGAAACCGCTGATCTCGACGAAGGCATCGTTGCAATACGTAATCTTGCTCGTGAGATCGGTCGTGGAGATAAGGCGTTCGTCCGGCTTGAACGTTCGCTCGCGAGATGTAACCGGCAAATTGTTGCGCATGCTGTGTTCCTGATGGCCCGATGTTCTTTAGGTATAGCAGCGCCCGAGCTGTCTAGCCTGCGCAGCGGAGCGTGCCGTGCAGGGCATAAAATGGGACGGGCAGACCGGCGGCACTAACACGGCCCCGCTGCTCCGGCGCCCTCCAATCAGGCGTTGTCTGTTTTACTGCGCCGATTTGTCGCCGGCGGGCGCGGAAACTTGAGAAAAACTTGGCGGTTCATCTCGAGCGGATGCGCAGTTAAGTAACTGGTGAAGACCAAGTTTTCGGCATTCCCAAGGTTTACGGGGCGGTCGCCACTTAGCAGGAGGAAAGGCCAGGTGTCGCGCCCCTGTCTATTCCCGCGCATACTATGAGCTCGATACTCGTTACATTGGTTGTCATGACACATTTGCACGGTGACCTATGCGCTAAGGTAGTGCCTGGGCACCGCGAATTTTGAACGGAATCGGATCAATATCAGAGCATTAAGAGTCGATATTACGGCGCCATTATTTGGGCAGAAACCCCGACAAGAAAAAAACTGTCCATAGTCTAGTCATCGTTATCAAGGAAGGTCTCAATGCGATTAGCAAAACCTCATTCGCACCCGGGAAACCAATGCGGTAAGTCCACCCTGCCATCCGGTCAGTCGGCAGGCCTCAACTCTCGCAATACCGCGGCGCAAAGGCATACGCGGAGCGGGCCGCCGCGTACGGTAACCTGATAACTAAGGAAACTAAGAACGACGTAATTGACGCCTAGTGAAGTTTGCGATTGCCCAATATCGTGGGGACGGAACTAGTTTGTTCCTTATTAATTATTTCCGCTTTGAACACACACTTTCCCCCGCCACATTCTTCAAACTTTTTTTCGAAAAAATCAAATTTTTTACTTGCACACTGACGCAAACACGGTAATGATTAGCTCCATCGAACGGCGAAGGGAAGGGATCAACTCCTCTCATCGCAGACTTATAACTAAGTGAAAAAGGAAATCGCTATGAGCTTCGCCGACTGCATGAACGACCTGGAAAAAATGAACGAATACTCAGATGTCGTAGTTAAAGCTCCTCGCGCTAGCTTTTTTGAAACTATCGTTAAAAAAGTCTCCCGCGCACTTAGTGCTCGCCCAGTAGCTCAGCATATTAAAAACTAGTTGCTTCATCGTTTTGCCCTACCCTTATCGAGGAGTGACCGCTATGAGCTTTGCCGAATGCATGCAGGACCTGGAAGCCACCAACGTGAACGCCGCGCCTAGTGCCAAGCGCTCTCGCCCGCGTTTCATCGAAGTTCTGAAGACTTTCGCACGCATGGTCGCACCACGCGCTACCTACACTCGCACCTCTAGCTGATCGCCCAAGCGTAGGCATATCTCGATTACTTTTTTCTGCTGAGATAAAGGACAAATCATGAGCTTCGCTGACTCTATGCAGGATCTCGAAAACACTAATGCGTTTGCCGAGCCGCTCCCAGCACGCACCCGTCTTTCATTTATCGAGCGTGTTGTTCATTTTGTTGGGCGTATGGTTAAGCCGCGCGGCGTGGTTACCCGAGCCACCAGTTAGTCGTAGCTTTTTCGCCGTGCGCGCCTCATGCCTAGGGGCCTAGTCGCTATTTGCGGAAAGATGCAGCCGTGCTGCTCGCTTCGCTTATATCGCTATGCAACTCACCGCATGCAGACGTAAGCCTTTGGTCTTGCAGTTTTGATGGCATTGACCCATTCCCTATTGGCTGGGTTTCTTTCAAGAAGTGAGTTTCGGTATTTCCAAACCAAGGTTTGGGACTCTTCATTGCGTGCAACTTTTAGCATTGGGCATTGATCCTGCCTTTGCATGCAATTGCATAATTTCTCCCCCCCGGCCGCTCGGCCTACGCGTTCGGCTTCGCCATAGGATGGCTGACCGAGTTGTGCGACAATTTTGCGTCCACGCATCTCCACCTCGCTTCGCCCCCTGATTCGCCGCCCGCGAGCCATCTCTTCGCCCCCTCCGGCGTCGAGGGCGCAAGCCAATGTTTCTAGAAAGGTAAAATCTTGATCTCTACAGCCAACATCACAATGCAGTTTGGCGCCAAGCCATTGTTTGAGAACGTTTCCGTGAAATTCGGAAGCGGTAACCGTTATGGCTTGATCGGCGCTAATGGCTGTGGAAAGTCCACCTTCATGAAAATTTTGGGTGGCGAACTGGAGCCTTCGGGCGGTCAGGTCATGATCGAGCCGAACGTTCGTCTCGGAAAACTGCGGCAGGACCAGTTCGCGTACGAGAACCATACGGTGATCGATACCGTGATCATGGGCCATCATGAGCTATGGGCGGTCAAGGCAGAGCGCGACCGTATCTATTCGCTCCCTGAGATGAGCGAAGAAGAAGGAATGAAGGTCGCCGAACTCGAAGTGGAGTTTGCCGAGTACGATGGCTACACCGCGGAATCCCGCGCGGGAGAGTTGCTGCTTGGTCTCGGCATCCCATTGGAGCAGCATTTCGGGCCGATGAGTGCAGTGGCGCCGGGCTGGAAGCTTCGTGTGTTGCTGGCACAGGCCTTGTTTTCCGATCCCGAAGTCCTGTTGCTGGACGAGCCGACCAACCACCTCGACATCAATACCATTCGCTGGCTGGAGGGCGTACTCACCGTTCGCAACTCCACTATGATCATCATCTCGCACGATCGTCACTTCCTGAACAGCGTGTGCACGCACATGGCGGACCTCGACTATGGCGAGCTCAGGCTTTTCCCTGGCAACTACGACGAATACATGATGGCTGCGGAGCAGTCGCGAGAGCGGTTGCTCGCTGACAATGCCAAGAAAAAGGCGCAAATAGCCGAGCTTCAATCGTTCGTTAGCCGATTTTCGGCTAACGCGTCGAAGGCGAAGCAAGCAACGAGCCGTGCGCGTCAGATCGACAAAATCCAGCTCGACGAGGTCAAGCCGTCCAGCCGCGTTAGCCCGTTCATCCGTTTCGAGCAGCACAAAAAGCTACATCGACAGGCCGTGACGCTGGACAAGGTCGCCCAAGGTTACGAAGGTGAAACGCTTTTCCGTAACCTCTCGCTGCAGGTTGAGGCCGGCGAACGTGTTGCCATCATCGGGCCGAACGGCATCGGCAAGACGACGTTGCTACGGACATTAGTCGGGGAAATGGCGCCAACGAACGGTGAAGTCAAATGGACCGAGAGCGCGGATGTTGGCTATTTCGCGCAGGATCACGCTGATGACTTTGCAGACGATATGCCTTTGTTCGACTGGATGTCGCAATGGACTCAAGGCGGCGAGCAGCTCGTACGCGGCACGCTGGGCCGCATGCTTTTCTCCAACGACGACATCCAGAAGTCAGTGAAGGTAATTTCTGGTGGCGAACAAGGACGCATGCTGTTTGGCAAACTGATCCTGAAACGACCGAACGTGCTGGTCATGGACGAGCCGACCAACCACCTGGATATGGAATCGATCGAAGCCCTAAATCTGGCGCTCGACAACTATCCCGGTACCCTTGTCTTCGTGAGCCATGACCGCGAGTTCGTCAGCTCGCTCGCAACGCGCATTCTCGAGCTAAGCGAAGACGGCATCACCGACTTCTCCGGTTCTTACGATGACTATCTGCGTAGCCAGGGCATTACAAGCTAGTCCTGCAAGGATGATGGAGGATGCCCCCCACCTGCTCCATACACTGCGGGCGACTGAAGTCGCCCCTACAGTCGTAGCGTGATTTAACCCGTTTGCGGGGTCATCCATGAAACGTAGCCCCGGGTTAGCACCCGGTCTACGAGACCCGTAGGGTGGATGGACGAAGCCATCCACCTTTCTCCAGCCCGTTGCCCACCATTCTCATCGTAGATAGACCTGATCAATCATTCCCGGTCAACAGCGGAAGCCCTTTATCCTTCAGCCGAAGGGCTCAGACGCCGGCTGCGCTCTATAGCGCCACTTTTCTCTACCAAAAAACGTTAGCAGGCTTTCCTTGTAGCGGCATTGCGGCGCATTATGAGGCTGTCAAGCCTGCTATTTCCCGCATATGAAGAATAAAAAACGCACTCCCTCCCAGACGTTCAGCATCATCTCCATCGTCATCTATACCTTTATTGGCTTCCTGTGCATCGGCGTTCCGCTCGCCGTTCTGCCAGGGTATGTAAACGACGACTTGGGAATGGGTTCGCTCCTTGCGGGCCTCGCTATCAGCGCCCAATACCTATCTACGCTAGTGACGCGTCCATTAGCAGGTAACGTCGCAGACCGACTCGGCCCTAAAAAGGCAGTGGTTTATGGGTTGGCCGGCTGCGCCGTCAGCGGTTTGCTTACGTTGGTCGCAACGAGCCTCGAACAGTGGCCAGTCGCAAGCTATTCACTACTCTTACTTGGGCGTGTCGTACTGGGTACCGCGCAAGGTATGGTCGGGACCGGCAGCATCAGCTGGGCAATTAGTCGCGTAGGTGCTGACAATACTGCTCAGGTCATCTCCTGGAACGGCATTGCGGCCTACGGTGCAATGGCAGTCGGCGCGCCGTTGGGAGTGCTGATGGTAGGCGCGCTCGGGATCTGGAGTATGGGGGCGTTCATCTTGGTAAGTGCGCTCCTCGCCTTGCTTCTCGCCAAGAACAGAACCCCAGCCCCCATCATTCCTGGCGAGCGGATGGCGTTTGGCAGCGTACTATTGAAAGTGGCTCCTAATGGAATAGGTCTAGCGCTGGGTTCGATTGGCTTCGGTACCTTGGCGACGTTCATCACACTCTATTACCGAGACCAAGGATGGGAACACGCGGCCTACTGTCTCACGATCTTTGGCGTCGCGTTCATCGGCGCGCGCTTGATGTTCGCAAGCGCCATCAAGCGGATCGGTGGCTATCGGGTGGGTATCGCCTGTCTTGGCGTGGAGACCCTGGGGCTGATCATGTTGTGGTTGGCACCGGTACCGGAGCTTGCGCTGTTTGGAGCAGCCTTGACCGGATTCGGATTATCACTGGTTTACCCTGCCCTAGGTGTCGAAGTGTTGTCTCGCATTCCAAGCTCCAGCCGCGCAGCCGCCTTGGGTGCGTATGCGGTGTTCTTTGACCTCGCACTTGGCATTGCGGGCCCGCTGATGGGGTTCATCGCATCCTACCTTGGGTTTGCGAACATCTTCCTTGCGGCGGCATTGATGTCGTTGGCGGGATTGCTGCTTAGCGTGGTCTTGTACCAAAAGGAACTTCAACGCAGCGGAGCGAAGCGTCGGTAAGACGCTCTTCGCTCCGCTTACTAATGGGATGCGTTCCAAGCTTCCAGCGAGAACTCGTTATGGGAAATCGAGGATAAGACTCGCGACTCTTCCGTTCATGAAGAGATATTCAGCCCATACGAATTGATGTATGAGCACGATCAGCCAGCACAGGCCTTGGTAAGACAATTTACGGGTCTTGTGACGAAAACGTTGCTGGGACAAAAGCGCCCCAGGCCACCCACCGAGAAGCTCTACCAAATGCAGGAAGGCTTCTGGTATGCGCCGTTTTTTCTTGAAGGCACGGCGCTTGTCGTCGAAAAACAAAAAGTAGGCCACGATGCTGAACAGCGCGTAGGCTACCAGCGGTACAAACTGCCCTGCGGAGGCCATGAGCGCAAGGCCAAGCGCTGGCAGGATGCACGCCGCAACGAATACGGTCAGCTTCAATGGCAGATACTGGATACCTCCGGGCCGGCGGGATCGACGCTCCGGGCGCTTTTGGACAGGGGCAGCGTCCGGCACGCGCTTTTGCTTGCGACGAAACGAACGCTCATCGAAGGCCGAGCCGCCCTGGATTCGGGCATGTTCCGCACGCTGACGGCCTTTTCGATCCATGCTCGAAATAAAGAGTAGCTCGTCGCCTATAGCGGGTCTGCGATCACCCCGGACCGCGGAAATGTGAAGGAAGACTTCCCCGTATCCCTCTTCAGGGGAGATGAATCCGCATCCTTTGGCATCGTCCCAGGTCTTGAGTACACCGCGTAGCTCTAAAGCAGCCATTACCTTTATGTCCTCTTATTATCGTTAACCTTCGGCCGTGCTCCAGTCGATCCAACCGAACTGCCACGTTGCCAGGATCAAAATCCCGAACGCTATGCGGTACCAGGCAAATACAGCATAGCTATGGTTGGCAATGAACTTCAGTAGAGCACGAACCGTGATCATCGCAACGATGAAGGTCGTGACGAATCCGATCAAGAAGACAGGCAAATCCTCCAGTCGGAGAATGTCGCGGTACTTGTATAGCGAGTAGACGGTCGCAGCCACCATCGTAGGCATCGCCAGGAAGAAAGAAAACTCCGTCGCGGCTTTGCGTGACAGGCCAAAAAGCAGGCCCCCAATAATGGTGGAACCTGACCTTGAGGTGCCAGGAATCAAGGCGAGGCACTGGGCAAAGCCCACTTTAAGCGCAAGACTCCAAGTCATGTCGTCGACGGTCTCTGCCTTGATCGAATGCTCACGTTTCTCAGCCCAGATCATCACGATGCCACCCACTACCAAAGCCGTAGCCACGGTAATTGGATTGAACAGCCAGTGCTCGATGAGATCGGCGAAGAGTAACCCCAGCACGACCGCTGGAATGAAGGCGATCAACAGATTGATCGTGAAACGCTGCGCTTGCGGTTGCGTGGGTAGACCCGTGACCACACCGAGGATGCGTTCGCGAAACTCCCACATCACCGCGAGGATTGCGCCTAGCTGGATGATGATCTTGAAGGCAGTAGCGGTTTGCCCGTTAAATTCAAGCAAATCGCCGACGACGATCAGATGGCCTGTACTCGAGATGGGAAGAAACTCTGTCAATCCCTCGACGACGCCAAGAATGAATGCCTGAAAGGCAGCCCACAAATCCATGACCACTCCTAAACCCAACGCCTGAATCGGCGCTCAACAGGGACTGCAAGTTTTGGATTGAGTTCGCAAGCGAACCCTGTTTTTCACGATTTTGCCAGCGACGCCGTTCCGGTCAGGCATCGACCTATCTCCAGCCAGGGCAGTGCCGTGACGCGGCGAAGTCTACCGGCGAATGTGCAGTTCGCGCACTTAGCACCATGGGATAACGCGCGCGCCGCTGGCTTTTCCGTCCAGAACGTCTCTACCCTTGCGAACAACTCCAACTCCAGTGAATTACACCGGGCGCCACGCGGATGCTCGAATACGACACTGCGTTTAACAAATGGGACATCGCGTGACTTTTTACATATTTCTGTCATCCACTGGAGGCACGTACCACCACTGCCGCTTGATAGGCAGTTCAAGGGCACCAGATGAGGACAGATCATGAACGCCCAGCTTCGCATCAATGAAGCACTTTTAATCGCAGACCAAGCTTTTCAGCCCTTTCAATGCATTGCCTGGGCGCCACAAGAGAGTCGACGGGATTACAGCTTTTCGGTTATCGATCGCACGAGCGCCGCATTGGTCGATCGATGCCACTTGTCGAGCGAACAACTCTCCAATCCTGCGGCGCTGGAAGCGATATTGACGCAAGCCCGCAAGACGCTGCGCGCCGAAGGCTTCCATTTGGAACCCTGGCAGATGCCAAAATAGTACCGTGCAGCGCGCCCCATTCATTGGGGCGCGCGCCTGACGGACCACCGCCGCTCTCCTGCTTCGAACTCCGCTCATGCGCCCTGGGTCATTTCATTTAAGGAATGACCGCCATTGACGGCGCCACCTCATGAACTGGAGACGCACCATGATTGGTGATCAAGCAGAAGTACTTCAACACCTCAACAGTGCTCGGAAGCATGCCGATCAGGCAGAAACAGAAGCGAAGCCAGAACTCTATCGCGAGGCTATCGACGAACTGAGTGCGGCGGTGGAAATTTTGTTGCACAACACCGGCGAGCGGCAGGGAGACTCCCGCAGCGAGATCGACCTACCCGCGTTCGATCGCTAAGTAAGGTCAGCGTATGCGGCAGGACAGCGATATCGATGTCAGCGGCGGGTTACCGGCTGCTGAGGGCACACCTCCACCTCCTACCGACGAGAAACCAGACACCGGTACATCGCTGTGCCCGCCCTTACCACCGGACCTGCAATACGTGGATGACAGCCAGCCGGGGTATACGCGCCGCAGAAGCCGGGGGAAGTTCGTTTATTTCGACCTCGACGGCGAACGGATCACGGACAAAGACGAAATCGAGCGGCTCAATAAGCTGGCGGTCCCGCCCGCCTACACAGACGTTTGGCTTTGCCCCAAAGCGGACGGTCATCTGCAGGCGACGGGGCGTGACGCACGAGGCCGCAAGCAGTATCGCTATCACGCCCGGTGGCGAGAACTGCGCGATTCGAACAAATACGAACGCATGCTGGAATTCGCTGAAGCGCTGCCCAAGCTGAGAGCAAGGATAGACAAGGATCTGTCGAAGCCGTCATTGGGCCGGGAAAAGGTCATGGCGACGGTGCTCGCGCTACTTGAGTCGACTTTGATTCGGGTAGGCAATACTCAATACGTGAAGAGCAATCGGTCCTATGGGCTGACGACGCTGCGTAACCGCCACGTCGATGTCAAAGGGTCGGCTATCCATTTTCACTTTCGCGGCAAAAGCGGTATCGAGCATGAGATTACGCTCAAGCATCCCCGCCTAGCACGCATCGTCCGCCGCTGCCGAGAGTTGCCGGGCCAGCAGCTCTTTCAGTATGTCGATGATGAAGGTGACCGGCGCACGGTAACGTCGTCTGACGTCAATGCCTACCTGCACGAGGTCACTGGCTCCGACTTCACCGCGAAGGACTACCGAACCTGGGCTGGCAGCGTGCTCACTCTCGCCATGCTCCGCGGAGAAGCCTGGGAACCTGAAAAAGTTGCGAAAAAGCAGGTTGTGGATGTCGTCAAAGACGTTTCCAAACGGCTCGGTAATACCCCAGCCATTTGCAGAAACTGCTACATACACCCAACAGTACTAACCGCCTACTCTGTCGGCGAACTGGCGAAATTTCCAAAGGCGCGCAAACGGAAGTGGCTCAGCGCCGATGAGGCAACGCTCATGACATTGCTCGCATCGGAGCTGGGTAGAAGCTGATTGAACCTCAACGTTATGAAGGTTCGTGAAGAGTCATCTGGTTACGGCCGTTGCGTTTGGACGAATAGAGCGCGGCGTCGGCACATTCGATCAGCGCCTTGTAGCCATCGCACCCGCCAGAAAGGTCCGCCACCCCTAGACTGATGGTGAAGCGGATCTCATGGGCGTCATGCCTGACCGTCAACGCCTCGATCGCCACACGTAGCCGCTCTGCAAAATGCGCAGCACCGCTGCTATTGGTGTCTGGCAAAAGAACGGCGAACTCCTCACCGCCATAGCGACCGGCGATATCGGTGTCGCGTATGTGCTCGCGAACCATATCGGCAACGTGCTGAATAACGCGGTCGCCCGCCTGGTGGCCATACGTGTCGTTGATACGCTTGAAGTGATCGATATCGAACATCACCAGCGAGGCATTGGTGCCATACCGTCTATGGCGGGCGTACTCGTGCTGCAGAGATTCTTCCCAATGACCACGGTTATACAGTTGGGTAAGGCGATCGGTACTTGATAGGTGCTGCAGCTGCTCGTTGACGGACTGCAGTTGTCGCCGATTGACGGCCACGCTGGTCACGTCATAGATGATCAGACAGATGTGACCAACTTTGCTGTTCACCGAGCGCAGCGGCAATAGCGTCGTATTCTGGTACATGAATTCTTCCTGCCCAGTGATGGGCTGGTAACTCTTGAAGTGGACCAGATAGGGACGCTGTTCCCAAATCGTAAAACCTGGCGTACCGAGCGTTGCGACGCTCTCGACTTTATGCCGAAACCACTCCTCGTTGACCTCGGGGAAGACATCAAAAAAAGACCGCTGATGCACCTCAGAAGGCATCAAGCCGGAACGGTTCTCCATGAACGTGTTCCAGACTTCGACACGGTATTCCCGGTCGAACACTACAACGCCCACATCGATGCTTTGCACGATGGCAAGTAACCAGTGAAGTTCGTCCAGTTGCACGTTCTGCATGGCAGGTATCAATTCATCAAGTAGGCAAGTTTGCGGGAGAGCAGCTCGACCGAATCTTCGGTAAACAGCAGCAATAGGTCGAAATGGATATTGTGCCCTTCCAGGCTGTAGCTGATCTCGACGGCCAGCGTTTTCTTCCAGCGCTGCTGATTCAGCTGAATCAACTGCTCGATGGGCGCATGTTGGCCAAGCACCTGCGGGTGCCCTTGGGAAAACACGATGTCGATCTGCTCGGCGATCCCCGAAAGGCACGCGCCGATAAGCACGCTCGACAGGTCCAACAGCATCTCCATTTCGGAATGCTCGTCGGAGCGCCCGCGCAGAAGCTGCGCCATATCCGAGACTTCCGAATCATGAAAGATCAACAGCGCCTCACCCGCGATACCGCCGCCGATGTATCCCTGGCAAACCGCGGTCAATCGATCGCCACGCCCTGCATCTGCCAGCGCCATGTGCAGCTCGCCGACTTCAAGGATATTCACGTTCGGCACCGGTAGGTGCACGAACACCCCGAGAACGCGGGCTAGCAACGCCGCAGCGCGTCCCATTGCGACGTTAACCGTCTCTCGGAACGCATCTCGAAAACTGACGATGGGTTCGCTAAGCGGCGTCGACAGCACATTGCCCGTACCAGACGTCAACATGCCAAGACGTTCGAGCGTCTCGAGCACTTGCTCTGGAGCCGCCGGCTTTTTTAGAAAAGCCAATGCGCCCAGTTCGGTAACCCGGCGCACGGCCTCTTCCTGCACGTCACCCGATACAACAATGACGCGGCAACTGAGTCCTTCACGCTGCAACGTGGCGAGGACCTCGTACCCGTCCATCACCGGCATGGTGAGATCGAGGAACACGATCTCACCCAACCCAGCGCGGATAGCGACCAATGCTTCCTGACCGTTCGACGCCTGCGTGACACTGACAGGCCAACCTTCGGGCAGCGCACGCATCAACTGCTTGCGTGCCATGCCAGAGTCATCGCAGACCAATAGTGGAATCGTCGTCATGAAAACGTTGTCGCCAGAGGATTTGTGCACACAATGCCACTACCGTGGTAGGTCGCCAAGTAGTGAAGCATTTCGCATACCAATTGTTAAAAAAGCCCGTTGCCGGCGGCGCAAATAAAAAAGGCGGCTAAGCGCCGCCTCTTAGGAACGCCGATTAATAGTAGGCGTTTTCTTTATTCGTGTGATCCGTGACGTCACGAACGCCCTTCAACTCCGGCACGCGCTCCATCAACGTCTTCTCGACGCCATCTTTCAACGTCATGTCGACCATGCCACATCCTTGGCAGCCGCCCCCGAAGCGCAGGATCGCCACACCCTCATCATCGATGTCAACGAGGCTGACCTGGCCGCCATGGCTGGCCAAACCCGGATTGATCTCCGTTTGCAGGAAATAATCGACTCGTTCAGGCAGTGGGCTGTCTTCGTTGACCTGAGGCACCTTCGCGTTAGGCGCCTTGATCGTCAATTGGCCACCCATGCGGTCCGTCGCGTAATCGACGACGGCATCTTCGAGAAACGGCTCGCTGACACCATCGATCCACGCAGTGAACGAGGCCAGCGCGAGCGCCGTATCTTCGGACTTTTCCTCGCCTGGTTTGCAGTAGGCGATGCAGGTTTCGGCGTATTGGGTGCCGGGCTGGGTGATGAATACACGGATGCCGATACCTGGCGTGTCCTGCTTGCTCAGCAGATCAGCCAGATAGCCTTCGGCGGCTTCAGTAATAGTTATCGCGCTCATGGCAACTCCTCGCAGACTTGGGCGCTAGTGTACGCCACTCAATAGCCTGGATAAAGTCCGACTGTTCTAGTAGGACTTTAACAATGACGCTTACGACGGTTGTCTAGATATGTGGGAACGATGACGTTGCAGCCAGACCTGATGCGAATACACACTGCGGCGTCGCCTCTTCTCCGTCCTACGCCATGAAAACCATCGCCACCTTGATCTATCCAGATGTCATGAGCCTCGACGTCACCGGGCCCTTGCAAGTCTTCGCTTCAGCAAATGTGGAATGCGAACGCCAGGGCGTTCGTCCCCACTACCAATTGCGAGTCCTTGGCGAAAAGATCGGCCCCGTCGCGACATCGGCAGGCATCCAGTTCATCGCTGAACTGGCGTGGCGAGACGTCGACCCGCGATCCCTGGATACGCTGCTCATTCCAGGCGGCATTGGTCAGCAAGCACAGTGTAGGAACCACCCATTATTAACGTGGCTAAACGATGCAGAGCCCCACATCCGCCGTTTGGGCTCGGTGTGCTCCGGCGCATTGATATTGTCGGCGGCAGGCCTGCTGGATGGTCTGCGCGCGACGACCCATTGGTCCGACATGGACGAGCTGGCGCGTAACACGAAGATCCACGTCGATACCGATTGCCTGCATACCTATCGCCCTGAAGCGAACGACGGTAGCCATCATCTGTTTACCTCGGCAGGCGTTACCGCTGGCATCGACTTATCGCTTGCGCTGGTCGAGGCCGATCTTGGACGCCCAATGGCGTTAGCGGTCGCGCGGCGACTTGTGATGTTCCTGCGCAGACCTGGCGGGCAGGCGCAATTCAGTGCGCTACTACTGCCCGATGCGAACCGCACACCGCGCCTGCTGACCTTACTCGAGTGGATGGCGCTGAACCTGAGTGCCGACCTCTCGCTGGATACCCTCGCGGAACGCATGCATCTTTCGCCTCGCTCGCTATCGCGACTGTTTTTAAAAGAGCTAGGTATCGCGCCCGGCCAATACGTCGAGCGCTTACGCTTGGAGGCTGCGCGGGCGTTGCTGCAAGACAGCGGCGCATCGATCTCCACGATCGCCCGCCTGAGCGGGTTTCGCCACCCCGAGAACCTACGCCGTACGTTCCAAAAGCATTTTGCTGTAAGCCCGCACGATTACGCCGCCCGTTTCGCCTGATGAGGTCCATAAATGCTCGAGCTACGTCCGAACTGCGAATACTGTGACTCCGACCTTCCACCCGAATCCACCGAAGCGCTCATATGTTCCTTCGAATGCACGTACTGCCGTACCTGCGCTGAAAGCGTCCTGCAAGGACACTGCCCAAATTGCAGTGGCGAGCTTATGCAACGACCCAGACGACCGATCGACGCGTTGAAGCGGCACCCGGCTTCAACGAAGCGAGTTATCAAGGCGCCGAAGACATAGCTCAAGAGCGCCAGACATCAACGGCAATCGACCGCTTCCGCCGCAAGATGAGCGCAATTCATGATGCACCCCGCCGGCGTTCGGCCTGGATCATCTTTGATATCATTCGCGCTCATTTACTTCCCGCCGTTGGTAGCCTTCCATGCCTGACCGTGCTTCACGCCTTGCCACCCTGCAAAAAGCTCTCAAGGAACGCATCCTGATCCTCGATGGCGGCATGGGCACGATGATCCAGAGCTACCGCCTCGAGGAAGCGGACTACCGCGGCGAGCGCTTCGCCGACTGGCCAAGCGACGTCAAAGGCAACAACGATCTGCTGCTGCTGACTCAACCGAAGATTATTGCGGACATCGAAAAAGCCTATCTCGACGCTGGCGCCGACATCCTCGAGACGAACACCTTCAACGCCACCCAGGTTTCCCAGGCCGACTACGGCATGGAAGCCATCGTCTATGAACTGAACGTGGCCGGCGCTCGTGTGGCGCGCGAAGTCGCAGATGCGAAGACGCTCGAAACACCGGATCGCCCCCGCTTCGTCGCCGGCGTGCTTGGTCCAACCAGCCGGACGTGTTCCATCTCACCTGACGTCAACAACCCCGGCTACCGCAACGTCACCTTCGACGAACTCGTCGAAAACTACACCGAAGCCACGCGAGGCCTCATCGACGGCGGCGCAGACCTGATCCTGATCGAAACCATCTTCGACACCCTTAACGCCAAGGCCGCGATCTTCGCAGTGCAAGGCGTGTTCGAAGACATGGGTGTCGAGCTGCCGATCATGATTTCGGGAACGATCACCGATGCGTCCGGCCGCACCCTGTCCGGCCAAACCACCGAAGCGTTCTGGAACTCGATCAGCCACGCCAATCCCATTTCCGTTGGTTTGAACTGCGCCCTGGGCGCCAAGGAATTGCGCCCGTACATCGAAGAGCTGGCCAACAAAGCGAGCACTTTCGTCTCCGCGCACCCCAACGCCGGGCTGCCGAATGCGTTCGGTGAATACGATGAGACGCCGGCGGAAATGGCCGCAGTGGTCGAAGAGTTCGCCGCCAGCGGCCTGCTCAACATCGTTGGCGGTTGCTGCGGAACGACGCCTGATCACATCCAGGCCATCGCGGAAGCCGTAAGCAAGCACGCGCCACGCGTCATTCCGGATATTCCTCGTGCCTGCCGGCTTTCGGGCCTCGAACCGTTCACGATCGATCGCAACTCGCTGTTCGTGAACGTCGGTGAGCGGACCAACATCACCGGTTCCGCCAAGTTCGCCCGCCTCATCCGTGAAGAAAACTACGCCGAAGCCTTGGAAGTTGCGCAGCAGCAGGTCGAAGCCGGCGCCCAGGTCATCGACATCAACATGGATGAGGGGATGTTGGACTCGAAGGCGGCCATGGTCACCTTCCTCAACCTAATCGCCTCCGAGCCGGACATTTCCCGCGTGCCGATCATGATCGACTCCTCGAAATGGGACGTCATCGAAGCGGGCCTGAAGTGCATTCAGGGCAAGGGCATTGTTAACTCGATCTCCATGAAAGAAGGTGTCGACGCCTTCATCCACCACGCCAAGCTCTGCAAACGCTACGGCGCCGCGGTCGTGGTGATGGCGTTCGACGAAGACGGCCAGGCCGATACCGAAGCACGCAAGAACGAAATTTGCGCGCGCTCCTACGACATCCTTGTCAATCAGGTCGGCTTCCCGCCGGAAGACATCATCTTCGACCCGAACATCTTCGCCGTGGCGACCGGTATCGAAGAGCACAATAACTACGCCGTTGACTTCATCAACGCGTGCGCCTTCATCCGCGACAACCTGCCCTACGCGCTGACCTCGGGCGGTGTGTCGAACGTGTCCTTCTCGTTCCGCGGCAACAATCCGGTGCGCGAGGCGATCCACTCCGTCTTTCTTTATTACGCCATCAAGAACGGCCTGACGATGGGCATCGTCAACGCCGGCCAGCTGGAAATCTACGACGAGATCCCGAAGGAGCTGCGTGACCGCGTTGAAGACGTCGTACTCAATCGTACGCCCGAAGGCACCGATGCCCTCCTCGCCATTGCCGAGCAGTACAAGGGCGGCGGCGCGGTCAAGGAAGCCGAGACCGAAGAGTGGCGCTCCTATCCGGTCGACAAGCGCCTTGAGCATGCCCTGGTAAAAGGCATCACGACCTTCATCGTCGAAGACACCGAAGAATGCCGTCAGCAATGCGCACGCCCCATCGAAGTCATCGAAGGCCCGCTCATGAGCGGCATGAACGTCGTCGGTGACTTGTTCGGCTCGGGGAAGATGTTCCTCCCGCAGGTCGTGAAATCCGCCCGTGTGATGAAGCAGGCGGTCGCGCATCTCATTCCTTTCATCGAGGAAGAAAAAGGCGACAAGCCCGAAGCCAAAGGCAAGATCCTGATGGCGACCGTGAAAGGCGATGTGCATGACATCGGCAAGAACATCGTCGGCGTCGTGCTCGGTTGCAATGGCTACGACATCGTCGACCTCGGCGTCATGGTGCCGGCAGAAAAAATCCTGCAGACCGCTATCGCCGAGAAGTGCGACATCATTGGCCTGTCCGGTCTCATCACCCCGTCACTGGACGAGATGGTCCACGTCGCCAAGGAAATGCAGCGCCAGGGCTTCAAGCTTCCGCTGATGATCGGCGGCGCAACGACTTCCAAGGCGCATACCGCCGTGAAGATCGAACCGCAGTACAAGAACGATGCCGTCGTCTACGTGACCGACGCCTCCCGCGCCGTGGGCGTAGCGACGCAGTTGCTCTCGAAAGAGCTAAAGACCGACTTCGTCAAACGCACCCGCGAGGACTACGTCGTCGTGCGCGAGCGCACAGCGAACCGTAGCTCTCGCACCGAACGCCTGAGCTATGAAAAAGCTGTCGCCAACAAGCCGGCCTTCGATTGGTCCGGCTACCAAGCGCCGAAACCCACCTTCACCGGCACGCGTGTTCTGGAAGATATCGACCTCGCGGTGCTAGCCGAATACATCGACTGGACGCCGTTCTTCATTTCTTGGGATCTCGCTGGCAAGTACCCGCGCATTCTCAGCGATGAGGTCGTGGGCGAAGCGGCAACTTCGCTGTTCAATGACGCCCAGGCCATGTTGAAAAAGCTGATCGACGAGAAGCTGATCAAGGCCCGCGCTGTCTTCGGCTTCTGGCCCGCGAACCAGGTGAACGACGACGACCTGGAAGTCTATGGCGACAACGGCGAAACCCTCGCCAACCTACACCACCTACGCCAACAGACCATCAAGCCGGACGGCAAACCGAACCTGTCTCTCGCCGACTTCGTTGCCCCCAAAGCCAGCGCCGTTACTGACTACGTCGGCGGCTTCATTACCACCGCCGGCATCGGCGCCGAAGAAGTCGCCAAGGACTACGAAGCCAAGGGCGACGATTACAACAGCATCATGGTGAAAGCCCTGGCCGACCGCCTCGCCGAAGCCTGCGCCGAATGGCTGCATGAGCGCGTGCGCAAGGAATACTGGGGCTACGCACCTGACGAAGCCCTGGACAACGAAGCGCTCATCAAAGAGCAATACAAAGGCATCCGCCCTGCTCCGGGCTATCCGGCTTGCCCGGACCACACCGAGAAAGCCACGCTCTTTGCCTTGCTCGACCCCGAAGCTCAATTCAATAAGGCCGGCCGTAGCGGCGTATTCCTCACCGAACACTACGCCATGTTCCCCGCGGCAGCCGTCAGCGGCTGGTACTTCGCCCACCCGGAAGCCCAGTATTTCGCCGTCGGCAAAATCGACAAGGATCAGGTCAACCGCTATACCAAGCGCAAAGGCCAGGACCTCGCCGTCACCGAACGCTGGCTGGCCCCTAACCTCGGCTACGACAACTAATCACGCTCTCGTAGGGTGGGTTAGCCCAATAGGCGTAACCCACCAGCTTGATCCTCAGGACCCAACCGTGCCCACAGAACCCATCTACCTCCTCGACCAACTCGAAACCGCCGACATGCTGGAAATCGACGGCCTCCACGCCGCGCATTTCAGCTTGAACGACGAACTACTCGACGAGGCCGACGCCGCCGCGGAAGCGGACGAGGCATTCGAGAGCGAAGCCACCGTCCTGAAAATCGAAGCCCGCGACGGCCGCGACACCAAGCGCTGGGCGTTCAGCTACAACAGCGTGATGGAAGCCGAGCACAATGCAGCCGATAGCACCTGGCTGATCGAAGGCCATCGCCTGGCTTGCTTCGACGCAGTGGGTGCCGAGTCAGAAGACGAATAATCAACCGCGTGTCATAGCCGGTCGAGTGGGCTTAGGCTCTGTATCCCGTAGCGGATCAGAGTCTCCTGCTGTACAAAATCCACATCCTTTACCCGTAACCGTATTGCCTCCATCAAACGCATTCCGGGTCCGTAAAGCAAGCTGATCAGCCAAGACTCATCTTTCATTTGGATCAGAATCCATTGCACCTCTTCAATGGAAAGCACAACGGGTAAACGACTCGGCTTTTTCGCGCGTACAACTTCTTCTATCCAATGCAAGTCCTGGCGGAGCACTTCTTTATAAAAAAAGAGTAACGCCGCCAACGCCTGGTTTTGGGTGGACGCCGAAGCCAATCTTGCAACAGCAAGGTTGGACAGAAACGCCTCGACCTCTGACGCCCCCATTTCAACCGGGTGTCGATAGTTGTGAAAACTAATGAACCGACGGACCCATTCGCAATAGACACGTTCCGTTCGTATCGAGTAGTGTTTCAGACGAATCTGCTCCCGCACCTGATCCAGCAATCTTAGCTTCCCTGTCATGACGTATAACTCCTTTATACCGTCAGCCTCCCTTGGAAAGCCCACCGTAGACAGGATCGTCAATGATGACAAGGAACGTTATGCGTCAAATCCTCCCAGTGTGTTACTCGTCAGATGACGTCTAATTTTAGTTAGGTTCATTCATGGCTAGAAGCGCACGACTTCATAAAAAGCTTTTATCTAATTCCCTGCTAACGGTTGCAGAAGACACAGTGACGGATAGCGATACCCTGAACAGACTTTGGAGCTTGAAACAGGGCGAGAGCATCCTTCTGAGCTCTCAAATTCTTAACTCGCAACCGCTCTTAAAATACAGGCTTGAGTACAACGTAGTCCGCGGCCCCATTCCAGGCCACTGGCTATATCGTGAGTTCGACGCCAAAGAATTAGAGATTTTCTTCATAGCAAAAAATCATGAGAACATCTGTCGTTCATGGCTAATATTCCATGACGAAGAAACCTAACTAGCGGTTCAAATTGTTCGCTTCGCTTACTGGGACGGGCTAAAGCCCGCCCCTTAACCAAACGTTAGGCAAAGGAAATGTCGTTTAACTCACATAAACGTAAGGTGTTAGACGAGAGTGAACCGCTTGAGCATCGTGCATCACATGCACGCTCGTGTGCATTGCATGTGGCTAACACTCTCGCACTAGAGCGGGATGCGGTAATTGAATTAGTAGCTAAGGAAACAGGCGTTAGCCTGCACAGTGCTGAATCGGCAGCCCATTTGATGGCTGCGTTCGAAGCACTGGAAAGAATCCGAGTACAGGCAGTTCAAGCCAATGCCTAACAAGTGGTTCAAGCCGTTCGCCTCGCTCACTGGGACGGGCTAACGCCCGCCCCTTAACCAAACGTTAGTCATATGGGGTGACGTATGGAAAAATTCCTAAAAACCTCAAATGAGGCGATGCTTGCAAGTGCATACGTTTTTGACCACGCTAGATCTGCTGAGAAAATGACAGATCCAAACTGCTGTGGTGAAGAGAACTCTGCGTGGCAAGAAGGTCCATTCCTATCATCTCCCGCAAATGAAAGACAGATCGCTCGAAGTCATCCATACTGCTTAAGAACCAGTAAAGAAATGGCAATGACAGCGTACATTGTGCTTGGCGAAAGCCCGGAAAAGTCTGAAAACGGCGGTGTGCATATGCCGCTACCTCCGAAAGATAGAAATCAATCTAGAGTAGAGCCCGTTATTGCCAAACTTGCCATAATCGAGCAGTTCGAAATATTCAAAGAATTCTTAGAGTCATTTGACGGGCCTTATAACAAGAAGAAACGCAAAGAATGGGAAGAAAAAGTTGGTGAAAACGTACTCTCAAGGGTCCGATCATTAACCGATCGCCGAAATGAGCTAACCCATGACTCGCCAAAAATACTTCCAACAATGAAAGAAGCTGTTGAGTGTTTCTACGAGCTGCGCAGCCTCGCGGAAATCTTGTGGATAGAGGCTAACAATAGGTTGCAGCGGACCGCCGTAAGCGACGTCCGCAGAACTCAACTTTAGGACTTAAAATCGGACAAGAGATTAATGGCAATGCAAGGTGATGCCACCAAGATTCTCAAAGTACTTTCCAAGAGCGGCGAAATAACGTTAGAAAGAGCTATGTCTCTGGCGAGTGCCAAGTTCGAAGATCATCGTCGCTATTACCCATTAGCATTGCTACTTGAAGAGGGTTATGTCGGTGTGACAGTCCCCAATAGTGATAAGAACGAAATGCCAGAATTTTCTTATGCCACTTTCTTATACATGCTAACGCTGCCTAAAGACAAAGACGGTGCTACCCATTACCTGGGCCTACGCTCTACTGGGGGCATAAGGGCCGAGAATGAGAGAGTGTATTTGAGGGCGAAAGGCGCACTGCATCTTGAAGAAAAAGCTGCTAGAGCACGAGAGCGAGTGTACTCCCTGATTGTTGCAGTCTCTGTGGGGATCATAGTTGCTGCAGTATCAGCATGGTTCCGTGGTTATGTTGGGATGTCCTAACAATGCGGTCAACCGGACGCCAAAAGCGTAGCCGCTTTTAATTCCCTTCGCTGCGCTCCGGCGCCGGTTACCTTAGCGTTAGGCTCCAAAGCAAAGACTCATGCGGCGTGAAAGGAACTCAGAAATTTCTACTTGCGTCAGGAATATCAGTTATAGCCATAGGTTTACTCTACGGCATCGCTTCAAAAGCAGTGTTTGGCGGCATTGTAGGGCTATCAATTCAAGACAATGAAATGCATATTTTCCGCGCAAACATGGGGTTGTACTGTGGCCTAGGCGCCTTACTAATCGCTGGCGCTCTCAATAAAGAGCACATACGTTTCGCACTTCTGCTAGAAACAGTGTTCCTTGGTAGCCTAGCTGCAGGTCGTTTAGTCAGCTTCTCTGTTGATGGTGATTTTCATTGATTTGCGCTACTGGCACGGGCATTGAAATTCCACTATTCATAGTCTGTGCTGTTCTATTCAAAAGCCAACCAAACAAGGCACAACAAAATAGTGTGGTTGGAGCCTAACAATGTGCTCAAATCGTTCGCTTCGCTCACTGGGACCGGCTAAAGCCGGCCCTTTAGCTTAATCGTTAGGACTTCCTGAGATGCAGCATTCGTACCCTTCAGTCATAGATCCAGATCTTGTCGGAACCTACCCAGCCACGGCGAAGAGTGGTGGTGGGTTTGTGTGGGATGCCGTGCTGGAATATCGAGTTTGGTGTCACCCAGAACGAGGAGCGCCAGATGAGGCAGAAGGTAGCGATTACTTCTACGTATTCGACAGCTACGGCGAAAGCTTTAAAGTTTTCGCAACAGACAACCGGAGCGGAGGAACCATTAGCACTTGTTCTGCAAGAAGAGTACATCGACGAGCCTGAGCTAGGCCACTACGTGCATGTCATAGAGAAACGGGTCACTGAATGGCCTGTCGCTTTCTTGAAGAGGCCACAACGCACCGCACGGACAATCCTAGATTTTTTGTCCCCTGATGCGCCCAGCAATCGACTGGAAATACTTCGCGGCATCGCCAAAAACTAGACGGGAGGGAGCAAATGTGCATTCGCGTCTTTTAGCATCTATCACTAGCCTAATTAATTAGGTAAGGCCGCCGCCTTCAAGCTCCGCTGGTAGGCACCTTCCGCGCTTCGCCCTCCAGCGCTGCTTACCGCGATCGTTAGATGCCACATGCACGAGGTAAAAGCCACTGTCTTGTCCGATATCCCAATATTTACCACCTGTGCGCACCCGACACAGTTTATTACTCCAGCTCATATTTATACATGTGCTTTGAACACACGAAGATGATGTGTATTCGGCAGTATTCTTTGGTGAATCAATTAAATATCGCATCCAACCACTGACTGATGAATCGATTTGGAAGCGTAGATATTTTGCAACCGGCCTTAAATCGTATAGATCCCACTTACGGAAAAATTCACCACTAGCAAAGCCATGGTCCAGCTATAAGCACTGAGTAGTTACATTTAAAGACGAAATTCATGACGGAGTGGCAAGATCATCTACCATACTCAGTAAAGAGTTACGCTCATCGCAGGGACGAGCTAAAGCCGGCCCCTTAACCAAACGCTAACCGTTACAAAAAAATGTGACAGATTTACTTTTCGATCAATCACCTGGCGACTACTTCAATTTCCCGATGTTGCCGACTGTCCCTCTCACTCCTAGAAAATCTCGCTTTCAGAATATGGAACAGTAGGCAGCTTCGGCGAACTCTGGGAGTCGTCAGCCGCTGCCAAGGGCGGCGCTGGTATTTCCCTTGCCAAACGATTCGTACGAACAGTCCTTAATGTCGCTATCGTCCGATTGTGCGACGCTTAGGGACGGTATTTGCTGGCGTCTAATAAGGCAAAATTCCTTAAAATGTAGGACCTGAGTGTCCTTTGCTAATTAGAGGAATGTTACAGAGCCTTAGCGGACTGCACGTTTGCATAAGGCTGTCATGCATTTGTATTCCCGGAGATTTGAAGAATGGGTCACGTAGCATCACTGTATCGATACCCAATTAAAGGGTTTCCTGGAGAGATTTTGGACCAGGTCGCTTTGCGCCAGGGAGAAGGCGTGCCGGGCGACCGGGTGGTTGGTATCACTAAGAGCAAGGCGCCAAAAAGTGGCGCGCCGTTCCACCAGCTGACGACCAACGCTGACTTGGTGCACTTCCAGTTTCAGGGCGCCGGCGACTCACTCGCATTGGTCGACCCGCGCACCGGAGGTGATGTCGATTTATTGAAATCCCCTGAGTTGTTACGCGAGTTTTTCGGTGATCAGGCGGAGGCTGTCTGGCGTAAAGATCGCCTGGGGCATTGGGACTTCGACGATTCGATGCTCTCCATCATCAATGTGTCCACGGTCGAGGCCTTGTCTGCAAAGCTGGGTATCGAAGTGGACCCTATACGTTTCCGAGGCAATATCTACATCGAAGCGGAGCCTTTCATCGAGTTCAGCTGGCTCGGACAAGGCGTGCAGATCGGTGATGTTTGCCTGTCAATTGTTCGCCCGATCAAACGCTGCAGCGCGACGTCGGTCGACCCGCAAAGCGGTGAACGCGATATCAATATGCCTGCTCAGCTGAACCGTCACTTGGGGCATTTCTACTGTGGCGTATATGCCCAAGTGGAATCCGAGGGCGTGATCAGCCCAAACGATCCGATCGCTACCGCCGAGCGCTACTTTCCTGCCCGGCTTGCCACGGCGGTCAATGTTCCCAAGGCACCACCCGCAGTCAGTTGGCCGCGTCCAGCGCGCGTGGTCGACGTGGTTGACGAAGCCGAAGGTATTCGTTCGCTGTGGCTGCAAGATCCACTTGCCGATCTTGGATCGCTGGATGCCATGCTGCCCGGCCAACATATCGCGTTGCACGGACTGACAGCGGCCGGCGATTGGCGGCGCTATACCATCTCCGGTCGCAACGGGGACCGCCTGCGGATTACCGTCAAACGCGACAGCGGTGTTGGCTCCGGGGCAGTCCATGAAGTCGCTGTAGGTCAGCTCATCACCGTGAGCGGCCCCTTTGGCCCGGAAACACTCGATACACAAAGCCCCGCCACGTTCATCATAAGCGCGGGCATTGGTATCACGCCGACCCTCACCAAGCTAAAAGCCTTGGCGGACGTGCGGTACGACAATCCAATCCGCATTGTTCACAGTGTTCGACGTTGGCAGGAGCTGGCGTTATGGGATGAAGTCAAATCGCTGGCCAGCAACCTTCCGAATTGTGTGGCGACCCTGCATATCACTGCCCTCCCCGGCGAAATCGAAGATGCCGTGCCTGCACGTCCGGATACGCAGGCGCTGGTAAGAGAAGCGGCCATGATGTCGGCTGACATTCACCTTTGCGGCTCTGAGGCGTTCCAATCCAGTGTCCTATCGATTGCAGAGCAGGAAGGGGTGGCCGACCGACTGCACATGGATAGCTTCGTAGCGCCGGACAGCGCGGTCGAGATGCGGCCAATTCCTGACAGTGGTCCTTACTCGGTGACCTTCCAGCGCTCTGGAATCACCGCGCAGTGGTTACCAGAAAATGGCCCACTGCTCGACTTCGCCGAAGCCAAAGGATTGGTTCTTCCCGCACACTGTCGCGCGGGGCTCTGCATGACGTGTCAATGTGCGCTGCTCGAAGGGGACGTCCTCCCGTTGATCGAGTCGAGCCGAACACGTGAACGGCAGGCGCTGCTCTGCGCGTCGGTTCCTTCCAGCGATATTGTGTTGGATTGCTAAGAAGCACGATAAGCGGGTGATTACAGGTTCATGCTCACGCATGGAAAAGGAGACAGATTTATTTTTCGCTGTTAAATCCAAACATGAACCCACTCCTACTCTGCATAGCGAGACGAGCATGAAATGGACATTGGCACTCCCAGCTATTCTTCTCGGCCTCGTAATCGCGGGTGAGATTGGAGTGGGTTCGGCTAGCACACTCGGGCTCTGGAACCTCCCTGTTGCAGGCTTTAGTGCGGCTTTTGCCGTTGTCGTTGTGGCTTACCTTGCCTCACCTAGCCACAAGCGCACCGCCACGGTCGTCGCGTTTACGTGTGGCGCTATAGCCGCATGGATGCTACTCGAGCCTGCTTTCCTGCCGGAGAACTATGGTGCTGGCCGCGCCTACCAGCCCACGCACTTGCCCATCATCTTCACGTATGCAGGTGGCCTACTTGGGTGCCTTGTCGCGCTGCTCATCCGACGCTGGACGGCATCGAACGGTGCGGTAAAACCTACACCACCTCCACGTATGGGGCTTTGACACTCCATGGTCGTCTCGCATAAGGCAGCTATCGTGGTTGGCATTTCTGCAGTGGTGGCTGTTCTCGCTGGGCAGGCGTTCAACAGCTTCGCGTGTTACGAACATTCGCTGGCGCTGTACCTGACTGCGGTGGGTATGTTTTTAATCATTCCCCTCCTTCCTGCTCTGGCATCACTGGCAACCGCCAATCCATTGCGCGCTGTGGGTGCGTGTCTGTTGCTACTCCCGTGGTTGGGCTTTGCGTATTACACGGATTGCGTCAGGCCCTATACGGGTGGCGGAGCGTCGATGGTTTACGTGTCTGTACTGCTGTTCGGTACTCCCTCTTCTCTGGTAGGCGCGCTTTTGACAGGCCCGGTGTTGCGGATCGTTGGCGTAAAGGTCGGCAAGGCCTAAAATCCTGCGGCGTAAGTCCGCTCCAGCTCCACCGTTTGGCTTATTTACATATTTCAGCGTGCAGTCTTAGTTGGAGCTATTTAGGAATGAAAGGAAAGGTGGTGTTATGGAAAGACGACAAGGGCTTTGGCTTCATCGCCTCGGATGGTTGTGCCGAGCAGGTGTTCTTCCATATTTCGAGCATTAAGAACGCTACTCGCAAACCTGCGGTGGGTGATGTGGTTGTATTCGAAGTAGGTACGGATGCTCAGGGCCGGCAGAAAGCGACCCATGTGCTGCTGGAGGGCGTGCCGCTTGCCATTTCGAGTGCGCCCGCAAGGATAGTCACCGAGCCGGTAAAGAAAGACTTAATAGATTACGCGGCCTACTTTTTTTTGGTCATGCTACTGATGCTTTTAGTAGGTCTCTACACAAAAACCCATGACTTAAACGTCGCATTGGTATTGGGCGCGATTGTTTTGCTGCTGTTTTGGGCGGTATCGAGTAGGAAGAAGAAGCCGGCAAATCCGTTGTTTTCATGCTCCAAGTGCCGCTCTGTTTCCAGCCATGATGCGCGAACGATCCTCGCATGGAATCGAGGCCTTAACAGGCTCTACTGCCGGTCTTGCCATGAGGCGTGGTTGCGAGGGCAACCTAGTCGTCGGGTAGAACCCGGAACGGGTTATGGCTCATCCAAATCAGGATGCCTTGGCTTGTTTTTGGTTATCGCGTCGTTCCCGATCATTGGCGTTATTAGTGCCGTTGCATGGCTGTCGTAGGCTTGCCTCATAGAATCTGAGACCATTTGCATCTTGGTTAAACGCTCTGCCCTGAAGTTGCTGTAAACCATCTGTCGAGGGTAAGGGTGACCCGACGACGATCCCTTCAGCCGCGAAGGAGACTAAAGCGGACGCCGCCCGGTCGCCCCTACACGCCAGTCCGTTCGAACCGTTTAGGACAGTTTGTTAGCGGTTCCCATAGGGATCAAAATCGTTCGTTACGACCACCAAGGTAGGTGAACTAGCTGCACTGTTCATTGACGTAAGTTGCCATTCGGAGCGCTTATGAAAATCACCGTGGAGACGACAGTAAACGCACCTATCGCAAGCGTGTGGGAGGCCTACACGAC
This sequence comes from Pseudomonas matsuisoli, assembly GCF_014647635.1. GTDB lineage: Bacteria > Pseudomonadota > Gammaproteobacteria > Pseudomonadales > Pseudomonadaceae > Pseudomonas_P > Pseudomonas_P matsuisoli. Next base: position 201,975 of record NZ_BMPO01000002.1, on the reverse strand, counting down.
TCCGGACGATATCGTGCGGTGGAACGCGGCATCGGATGATTGGCATACCACACGCGCACGGGTAGATCTTCGGGAAGGTGGTGAGTTTTCGTCCCGTATGGAAGCGAAGGATGGCAGCACTGGCTTCGACTTCACGGGCATCTATACAAACGTCGTGACGAACAGGTTGCTGGAATACACGTTCGGCGACCGAACCGCGCGAATCGATTTTACCGAGGGTCCAGCGGGCGTCCGGGTGGTGGTTGCATTTGATGCGGAGACGGTCAACTCGATAGAGCAGCAGCGTCTCGGCTGGCAAGCGATCCTCGATACCTTCAGGCGCTATGTCGAGGACAACTCGAGTTAAAGCCCCCCAGCCGAATGCTCGCTGCCCTCAGAAGATATACGGCGCGTATTTCGGTATGGATGAATTGCGCACGCCTTGATCTCTTTGGTAGTGCACGACCGCGCATCCGCTAGACACATTTAAGACATGCCCTTTTTATCTGCAATGAGGGCTCGTTGTGAGCGGCAGCCCTGGACCAACCCCGGAAACGATCGTGTTCTCCGCGCTCAAAAGCGCACCGCCCGCAACAACCATTCGCCACCCGACGATGCCCCTTCCCGCCTGACCCGCTAGACTACGCACCTTCGAACCGCTGCCTGATAACTAGAACCATGTCCTTGCCCAAGAACCACCTGGAATTGCTCAGCCCTGCCCGCGATGTGAGCATCGCGCGTGAGGCGATCTTGCATGGCGCAGACGCCGTCTACATTGGCGGGCCGAGCTTTGGCGCGCGGCATAACGCGTGTAATGAGGTCAGTGAGATCGCAGAGCTGGTGAAATTTGCCCGGCGCTACCACGCGCGCATCTTCACCACGATCAACACCATCCTGCATGACGACGAGCTGGAGCCAGCGCGCACGCTGATCCACCAGCTTTACGACGCAGGCGTAGATGCGTTGATCGTGCAGGACCTGGGTGTGATGGAACTGGACATTCCGCCCATCGAACTGCATGCCAGCACGCAGACGGACATTCGCACGCTCGACCGTGCGAAATTTCTGGATCAGGCGGGATTCTCGCAGCTGGTCCTGGCTCGCGAGCTGAATCTGCAGCAAATCCGTGAGATTGCCGACCACACCGATGCGGCCATCGAGTTCTTTATCCACGGCGCGCTGTGCGTTGCTTTCTCCGGTCAATGCAATATTTCCCATGCGCAGACGGGCCGCAGCGCCAACCGGGGCGATTGCTCGCAGGCCTGTCGTCTGCCTTACACGCTCAAGGATGAACAGGGGCGCGTGGTCGCGTTCGAAAAGCACCTGCTGTCGATGAAGGACAACAACCAGAGCGCGAACCTGCGCGCTCTGGTCGAGGCCGGCGTGCGCTCGTTCAAGATCGAAGGGCGCTACAAGGATGTGAGCTACGTCAAGAACATCACGGCTTACTACCGCCAGCGGTTGGACGAAATCCTCGAAGACCGCCCGGACCTCGCCCGTGCGTCCAGTGGCCGAACCGCGCACTTCTTCGTGCCCGACCCCGACAAAACCTTCCATCGCGGCAGCACGGACTACTTCGTCAGTGAGCGCAAAATCGATATCGGCGCGTTCGATTCGCCAACGTTCACCGGCCTTTCGGTCGGTCATGTGGAAAAAGTGAGTAAGCGCGATCTGATCGCCATCACCCACGAACCGCTTTCCAACGGTGACGGCCTCAATGTACTGGTCAAGCGCGAAGTCATTGGCTTCCGCGCCAACATCGCTGAACTCAAGGCTGAGTTCGAAGAAGATGGGGAGAAGCGTTGGCGCTACCGCGTCGAGCCAAACGAAATGCCCGCGGGCCTGTTCCGTCTTCGCCCCAACCATCCTTTGAGCCGTAACCTCGACCACAATTGGCAACAGGCCCTGCTTCGCACCAGTGCTGAGCGCCGCATCGGCATCCGATGGAACGCGGTGCTGCGGGAAGAACGTCTGACGTTGATGGCGACGAGCGAAGAAGGCGTCAGTGCCCGCGCGAGCCTTGATGGCCCGTTCGGTGCTGCGAATAAGCCGGAACAGGCGCTGGAAGGTTTGCGGGACTTGCTAACCCAACTGGGGACCACGATCTACCACGCTCAGGATTTGGTGCTCGATGCGCCGCAAGCGTTCTTCGTGCCCAATTCGCAGCTGAAAACCCTCCGTCGCGAAGTGATCGATGCGCTTACCGAGGCACGAATCGCGGCGCACCCGCGTGGAGCGCGCAAAGTGGAGACGAACCCGCCGCCGGTTTACCCGGAGTCGCATCTGTCCTTTCTCTACAACGTCTACAACCAGAAGGCGCGGGACTTCTACCATCGCCACGGCGTGCAGCTGATCGATGCTGCCTACGAAGCCCACGAAGAATCCGGCGAAGTGCCCGTGATGATCACCAAGCACTGTCTGCGTTTCTCCTTCAATCTGTGCCCGAAACAAGCCAAAGGCGTTACGGGTGTACGCACCAAGGTCGCACCGATGCAACTCGTGCACGGAGGCGAGACCTTGACGCTCAAGTTCGACTGCAAGCCGTGCGAAATGCATGTCATCGGCAAAATGAAGGGTCACATCCTGGACTTGCCGCAACCGGGCGGCGCGGCTACGCAGGTGGTCGGACACATTTCGCCGGAAGACCTGCTCAAGACCGCCCGGCGCCAAGCGCCGCATTGATCGAGACGACGAGGTACGGAGTGCGCCCGTAGGCGCAGGGTGAGCGGGCTTTTACCTTCGTTTGGATATCGAGGTACACGGTGGATTACGCCGTCCGGCGGCTAATCCACCCTACATGCTGTTATAGAGCCCAAACCGTTCGCCATACAGGTCGGTCACCCAGTCAACGAAGGCCTTTACCCTGGGCGAGCGCTGGCGGTGGTAGGGATACAAAACCGAGACCGGCAAGCCAGGCCCCGCCCAATCCCCGAGGACTTCGATCAATTCCCCTGCTGCCAGTTGCGGCTCCACGCGAAAACGCGGTACCTGGATCAGCCCGCAGCCATTGAGCGCGCAGGTGGCGTAGCACTCCGCATCGTTCACGGTGATCCAGCCCTGAGGCTCGTACTCCTTTACCTCGCCGTCGACGGTGCACGTAAAGGGGTAGCGAATGTCATGGTTGCTGCTGAAGAATCCGACCGCCTGATGCTGATTCAACTGGTCTGGATGAAGCGGCGTACCGTATTGCGCCAGGTAGGCGGGGCTTGCACAAATGACCTCGGGCATCAACGCCAGGCGTTTGGCAATCAACGAGGAATCACGCGGGGTACCGGCACGAATCACACAATCGATGCCTTCACGTACGAGATCGACCAGCCGGTCTCCACTGCTGATGGCCAGCTCGATCTCCGGATAGCGTGCGCGGAAATCCTGAATACTTGGCAGGACGATTCGGGTTGCGTGAGAACCGTGCAGATCGAGACGTAAGATGCCGCGGGGATTTCCTGCAAGCGCAGTCAGGGACGCGTCGGCATCGTCGAGCTCGATGAGAATTTGCTTGCAGCGCTCGTAATAGGCTTGGCCGTCGAGGGTGGGCCGGACCTGCCGCGTGGTGCGCTCCAGCAGTCTTGCGCCAAGACGTGCTTCCAATGTCTTGATTGCCAATGTCGCCGTCGCCCGGGGCAAATTTCGTTCGTCTGCGGCGCGGGTAAAACTGCAGAGTTCGACGATACGAACGAAGAGATGCAGAGTGTCCAGCCGATCCATGGGCGCGCCTTTGTTCAAATTAGGTGAATAGTCTTACCAATCTCCGGGCGATTATCCAAGTGCCCTCGCCTCCCAGAATGAGTCCTTCCGGTCACAACCATTCTTTGGAGGCGAAGCATGACTATTCCGAACCACCTCAAGCTGACACTGGGTGAATCCGCCGTTGCAGCCCTTGCAGCGACCTTCAGCGCCCTGATTGCCGGATGGCCGATCTGGGCCATGTTCATCGGTTGGATTTCATTCTTCACGCGCGCGCCGAGCCTGCGGCAGGGCGCAATCAATCTGGCCTGCACCTTGACGGGGCTCGTGCTCGGCATGGCGGCGGGCGTGGCCACTGAAGTGCTTTCACCGACACTGGGGCCATTGACGGTAATGCCGGTGGTGTTCGTCGTCGCTGTACTGGTGCTTTCCATGCGAAGGCTTGCGGTCTTCAACAATCTGTTGGCGTTTTTTCTGGGTTTGGTGAGTTATTTCGCCTCTCACCTACCACCTACATTTCTGACCTTCTTTGAATTGGGCGGAGCAGCCGTATTGGGCGCACTGGCCGCGCTACTGGCGTCCCGCCTCAACGTACTGTGGGACGAGTCCAAACCGCAACTGTCGGGAGAACGCTCATGACGGCAACGCGCATACTCGAAGCGCTGACGGCTGCGGTTCCACTCCGTGGGCACACAGCCGCTTATTCATTACTTCGTGTTACGTACGGCGCGATCATGGTGACACATGGCTTACCCAAATTGCTCGGGCAGGCGCATGGTTCGATGGGCGACCCGATGGTGTCCTCAACCCGCCTCATCGAACAAGTGCTTCACCTGCCGTTTCCCGGCGCCTTCGCACTCATGGTCGCACTGCTGGAAGCCGTTGGTGGACTGATGCTGGCACTTGGGCTAGGAACCCGCGCTATTGCTTTGCTCATGGCGATCCAGATGGCCGCCATTACCTACATTCTCGGCCCGACCTGGGCCTGGATCGACCGAGGTATCGAATACCCCGTGCTCATGTTGGTGCTATCGCTGTACATCGTCTTGCGCGGACCAGGCTGGTATTCACTGGATACCGGCGTGTGGCGTTTGCTGACTCAACGAACGGGGCCCTTCGCGCCAACCAAGGGCAGCGAACGAGCAGGTCAAGGCTAGCCGTCACGCACGCCCCCAACGCATGCGACGCTGGCCGTCACAAGACGTGTACGCGCCAGCGGCGCCGTGTTGAAGTGAACTAATACATCACCGTCACGATCCCCTTTTATGCACCTTCAGACGCGACTCCTGAGGCAGGGTATCCCTTGCCGCGGGGGGACGCACAACGATAAGGAATCCGTCGTGACCAGTACCTCGCTTCATGCCCACCGATGCACGCCCGGGCCGCTCCATGCCACGCTGTTGGCAGGTACCGTCCCTCTGTTTCTTGGCGCCTTGCTAAGTGACATCACGTACTTCAAGACCTACCACATTCAGTGGAACAACTTCTCATCCTGGTTGATCGCGGGCGGACTGCTGTTCTGTGGCCTCGCCATTCTTTTCGCAATTGCCAACCTGATTCGTGCGGAGCACAAGGCAGGCCGGCCACTGGCGTATTTTCTGCTGCTGGCTGCGACGTGGATCCTTGGGTTTGTCAATGCGTTCGAGCACGCTAAGGATGCCTGGGCGACGATGCCGGGAGGGCTGATCTATTCGGTCATCGTGACAGTACTGGCCTGCGTTTCGACCTGGGTCGGCCTGACCAGCCTGCGTACGGGAGGTGTGAAATGAAACGTATCGCCACCCTAAGCCTACTGACCTCCGCCCTGCTCCTCGCCGCCTGTGGCGACGGTCAAGGTCCTTCGACGCAATCGCGCGGTGCCGATCCGAAGCTACCTGATCCCCAACGCGGACTGCTGCCCAGCATGACCATCGCCGAACCGACGCCCTGGGGCGATCAGAAGCCGGTCGTGCCAGAGGGCTACTCCGTTACTGCGATCGCAACGGACCTGAAGATTCCGCGCCAAACGCTGGTATTGCCCAATGGCGATATTCTCGTTGCGGAGGGCCGCGGCGGTAATGCACCGAAGCTCAAGCCGAAGGACGTTATCGCAAGCTATATCAAAGCCAAGGGCAATACGTCCGTACAGGGCGGCAACCGCCTGACGCTGCTGAGAGATGCGGACGGCGACGGTACCTATGAAGTGAAAACCGTCTTCGCTGACAACCTGAACGCGCCTTACGGCCTGGCCTTCTTCGAGGGCAAGTTGTACGTCGCCAATCAGGATGCCCTGGTGAGCTTCGACTATCAGGACGGCCAGACCGAAGCGACGGGCGAGCCGACCGTGGTCGCGGAATTGCCTTCCGAAATCAATCACCACTGGACCAAGGCGCTCACCATCAGCCCGGACGGCCGCTATCTCTACGTCGGTATCGGTTCGAACAGCAACGTGACCGAGCGTGGGATGGACGTGGAAATCGACCGGGCGATGGTCTGGCAAATCGATGCGGAAACTGGCGCGCACAAGCCCTATGCTACCGGCCTGCGTAACCCGACTGCGCTGACGATCAAACCCGACTCGGACGAGCTCTGGGCGGTCGTGAACGAGCGGGACGAGCTTGGTGAAGACCTCGTACCGGATTACCTCACTTCGGTGAAGGAAGGCGAATTCTACGGCTGGCCCTACAGCTACTGGGGTCAGAACGTCGATGAACGCGCTCAGCCGCAAGATCCGGAGAAGGTTGCCGCTGCGATCAAGCCTGATTACGCGTTGGGTTCACACGTCGCCGCGCTCGGCGTGGACTTCTCGCTGCCTGCCATGGGCGACAAATTCAGCAACGGCGCGTTCGTGGGCGAACACGGCAGCTGGAACCGTTCGAATCCAGTGGGCTACAAGGTCATCTTCGTACCGTTCGAGAATGGACAGCCCGCAGGTGAACCCATCGACTTCGTAACAGGATTCCGCGGGGATGATGGGAAGACACGCGGGCGTCCGGTCGGGGTGACAGTCGACCCGCGCGGTGCGCTTATCGTTGCGGATGACCTAGCCAATACCGTGTGGCGTGTGACGCGCAATCAGTAGGCGAGTGCCCCGGATTGCCTTCGTTGAGGGGCGTCCGGGGTGATGGTTTTGTTACTGACTAGGGTGCAAACCCCAAGAAGCCGCGGGTTCTACCCGCCCTACAAGCTGCTTGATGCACTGTAGGGTAGGTAAAATCCGCGGCTTTTTGCGATGCTTGGCGCTTGTCTGAACGATGCGCGGCGTTGCCATGATTTCCTGGTTCTACTTGTTCGATCTTTTCGGCGTTGCGGTTTTTGCGATATCCGGCGCGCTGGTCGCCGGGCGCAAATCGATGGACCTGTTCGGTGTGATGGTCGTGGCGATCGTCACGGCATTGGGCGGCGGGACACTACGTGACGTCATCCTCGGGCGCCATCCGGTGAGCTGGATCGGTAACGACACCTACATCATCGTCGCCTCGCTCGCCGCCATCGGCACCGTGGCTTGGGTACGTTTCACGCGCCCTATCCCGCAGCGCATTCTGCTGATAGCAGATGCTTTCGGGCTCGCTGTCTTTACCGTCATCGGCACTGAGGCGGCGTTGCAACAGCCCACTCCCCCAAGCACTGCCGTCATCATGGGTGTGATGACAGGCGTCGCGGGCGGTGTAATGCGTGACATTATCTGTAATGAGATTCCCCTGATCTTTCAGCGTGAAATCTATGCGACTGCCTGCATCGCAGGTTCCGCCGCTTACCTGTCCTTAAGCTATTTCCATCTGCCGACAGGGCTGGTCACAGGCGTGGCGATGCTGATTGTCCTGAGCATCCGGCTCGCGGCGATACGCTGGCATCTCGCCCTACCCCACATGCGCCTGTTGGAACGAGATCGCTGACAACCGAACGGTGCCCGATATGCTGCAAACGATTCATCATGCCGCCATCATTTGCTCGGACTACCCCACGTCCCGAGCCTTCTATGTGGAAACCTTGGGGCTCGCCGTCATCGCTGAGCATTACCGTGAGGCACGCCAGTCCTACAAGCTTGATCTTGCGCTGCCGGGAGGTGGCCAGATCGAGCTTTTTTCGTTTCCCGATGCACCGCCGCGCCCATCGCGCCCTGAAGCACAAGGGCTGCGGCATCTTGCTTTCACGGTCAGCGACGTAGCGGAGTGCAAGACGGCGCTGGAAGCGAAAGGCATCGCGGTAGAGCCTATTCGCGTCGACGAGTACACCGGGCGACGGTTCACGTTTTTCGCAGACCCGGATGGGCTGCCACTTGAGCTCTATGAAGGCTGAAACCACAGGACGGGGTTTGACTCACCACCGCGGCACCCGGGTTTCACCCGGTCTACGAGGATGGAGTCTCGCGCGATTCAAGTAGGGCGGGTGAAACCCGCGATTCCGCTGCCAAGGGGCAACTGGCAGGAAAGAGTGCCTGACGCCTCAGGTAACAAATCCAGTTTCTTTTTCCTTTAATGATCGCAGTAACGTGAAAGGCCTCACCTTTTCGGAAAGGATGGTCATGACGCGTCTTTCGATCCATATCGCCAGTGGTTTCGCCCTTGGACTGATGTCCTTCTCCACGCTGTCCGCGCCGATTGCAGTGCCTACCGCGCAATGGCCCTTCACCGCGACGCCGCGCGCCACGCTTGCAGAACCCTGGGCCATGACGTTTCTGCCCGATGGCACAGCGCTTATCACCGAAAAAGAAGGGATGCTCAAACACATCGATGTGAAGACCGGCAAAGCCCACGATATCGAAGGCGTACCCGAGGTCGCATACGGCGGCCAGGGCGGGTTAGGCGATGTCATCATTCACCCGCAATTTGCCGAGAATCACTACGTCTACCTGAGTTACGCCGAAGCGGGTGAAGGCGGTAACCGTGGCGCCGCCATCCTGCGCGCCAAGCTCGAGCTCGACAGCAACGGCGATGGGTCGCTGAGCGATGCCGAAGTGATCTGGCGGCAAACGCCAAAGGTCACTGGCGGTGGTCACTACGGTCACCGCATGGCATTCGGCCCAGATGGCAAGCTGTGGGTCGCCTCAGGCGAGCGACAGAAGTTCACCCCTGCCCAAGACATGAAGAGCAATATGGGGAAAATACTTCGGCTAAACGACGACGGCAGCGTTCCGCCCGACAACCCGTTTGCCGATCAAGGCGGCGTCACCGCGCAAATCTGGTCGCTTGGCCATCGCAACCCACTGGGTATCGCCTTCGATGCGCAAGGTCGGTTATGGGAACAGGAAATGGGCCCGCAAGGCGGCGACGAGCTGAACCTCATTCAACGCGGCGGCAATTACGGTTACCCGGAAGTCTCGAACGGCGATCACTATGGTGGCCGCCCCATTCCCGATCATTCCACGCGACCTGAATTCATCGCGCCGAAGATAACCTGGACGCCAGTCATCTCCCCCGCCGGCCTGATGATCTATGACGGCGATCTGTTTTCGGAGTGGAAAGGCAACGCGTTCATCGGCGGCCTGTCGTCCGAGGCTCTCGTCCGCATCCGTTTCAACGGCGAAGAAGCGGGTGAGACGGAGCGCTATGCAATGGGCACCCGTATCCGGGAGGTCGAACAAGGTCCCGACGGTGCGATATGGATTCTGGAGGATGGCGCGGGCGGGCGTTTGCTGGAACTTCGTCCGAAGTAGAACCAGACTGGCACCAAGACCCATGCTGTCGCACGCCACTCAATCGGAGGTCGCATGAAAACAACGCTCACATTCGATGTGTCGATCGATGCACCACGCAAGCGCGTATGGGACATCATGCTGGCGCCGGACACCTACCGGCGCTGGACCTCCGCCTTCTGCGAAGGCTCTTACTACGAAGGCTCATGGGAACAGGGCGAGACGATTCGCTTCCTTTCGCCCAACGGTGACGGCATGGTCGCGGTCATCAAGGGCAACCAACCTTATGAGCTCATCTCGATCGAGCATCGCGGTACCCTCGAAAACGGTGTGGAAAAAAACGATCTCCTCCATACACCGTTTTATGAAGACTACCGCTTCATGGATCAGGGCAAAGGGACGGCGCTGCAGGTCAGCCTCGACACGCTGGGCGAATACGAAAACTTCATGTCGGAGGCATTTCCCAGGGCATTGGCGATCCTCAAACGTCTTTGTGAAGAAGACGCAGGGGCTCGAGGGAAGAACGCCTCGAACACTTAGATCCGAGATTTGCGATGAAGGATCGGACGCACCGTCGGCATGAAGGTCGATTCACTTTTTCCCGGATTGCCGCCTGGTGTACTTGCAATAAAGCATCACGAGGCCGATAACGGCGTCTTTCGTTTTGCCAGCGTGATCTTGTGCCAAGCCCTATCGAACGTACGACCGCCCGCCTTCGGCTCCGCCAATGGAAACCAGCCGACTACCCTCTACTCGCCCGGCTGAACGCGGACCCAGAGGTCATGCGTTATTTCCCGCGCCGTCTGACGCGCGCCCAGAGCGATGCCATGGCGGATCGGTGCGCCGCGCTCATTGCGGAAAATGGCTGGGGTTTTTGGGCGGTGGAAACCTGTAAGGATGGACGCTTCATCGGCTTCGTCGGCCTGCACGCGCCGACGGTAGACTTGCCATTTTCGCCCTGCATCGAGATTGGCTGGCGTCTATCAAGGGATGCCTGGGGTCAGGGCTATGCGACCGAAGCGGCACGCGAGGCGCTGGCGGTTGGTTTCGAGCAGTTACAGTTGCACGAGATCGTTGCCTTTACCGCGCTACGTAACGCGCGATCGCGTGCAGTCATGGACCGGCTGGGCATGCGTGAGGACGCGATGACGTTCAGTCACCCTTCAGTACCGGATGACAGCCCATTGCGAGTGCATTGCCTGTATCGATTGACGCAAGCGGATTGGGCTGCGAGGCGGTTGGGTTAGCGGTTGTTGTTTGGGATCAGCCAGTCTGCGTCGCCTACCAGTTCGCTTCGCGGCCAAGGCAGGTGGCCGCCCCACCGCTCCTACGAAGAGCAGCGGGCGCAACCAGGGCACACGTTTGAATTGGCGTCAGCGAAAGTCGTGGGGCGATTCGGTGCCGTACAGCCGAGAGGGGTCGAATGTGTCGTCCTCCAGTACCCGCCCAACCAGGATCAACGCGGTACGACGGATGCCCTTGTCCGCGACCTTTGCGGCGATGCCTGACAACGTGCCTTTGACGACTTCCTGATCCGGCCAACTGGCACGGAAGACGACCGCGACCGGGCAGTCCGCGCCGTAATGCGGCAATAGATCATCGACGATCGCGGCGATGTGCTTCACTCCCAAATGAATCGCCAACGTGGCACGGTGCCGCGCCAGATCGGCCAGGGCTTCACCTTCAGGCATGGGCGATGTGGTGCCATATCGCGTGAGGATCACCGTTTGCGAAATACCGGGCAGCGTGAGCTCCCGCTCCAGTAATGCAGCACACGCGGCGGTCGCGGTGACCCCGGGGATGATTTCGAACGGAATGCCCCGTTCACGCAGAGCGCGGATCTGCTCGCCGATCGCACCGTATAGCGACGGGTCACCCGAATGGACGCGCGCGACGTGCTGCCCGTTGGCGTGCGCATCGGCGAGCACCTCGATGATGCGATCAAGGTCTAGCTCTGCGGAGTTAACCACCTGGTCTGCGCGATGCCCTTCGAGCACGGCTGGCGGCACCAGTGATCCTGCATAAACAATGACCGGGCATTCGCGGATCAATCGCTGACCTTTGACGGTGATGAGCTCAGGATCGCCTGGCCCGGCGCCGATGAAATAGACAGTCATGCATCCTCCGAAACAGTGGCGATCGCCAAGGTGGCGTTAGCACTTTTACGTTTGGTCAGTCGCAACGTGGACCGCCCTCGACCCAGGCCGTCCGCGCAGGCCAATGCACTGGCTTCTGCGACACTTCCGACGCCCAACGCATGCTGCGCAGCCAGGGAGATACCGCTCACACGAGCGCTCGTCGCCTCAAGCGCAGCGGGTTCAAGCAGCACTAACTCGCATTGCAACCAGGCCGCCAATTCGTTCAGCGCGGGCTCATCACACTTCTGATGATGTGTAGCTACCGCGCGGACGCATGCAAGTGATAGGTCGACCTCTTGCAGAGCGGCGGCTACCAGCTCGATCAGTTCGGCCAGCGGGCAATTACGGCGGCACCCAATCCCGATAACGACCGAGGGGGTTGCAAGAGAGGTATCGTGGACGGGCATGAGCGTCATGGGCCTGGCCTGGGTCAAGGCGCGGGAGGACATCACGCCCCTTACCCGGCGTCAACCATTCCGCGCATTCGGCGCAGTCATCGCGCTGTTTCGAGTAACGGCTGGAGGCCGCTTGATCCGAATGCGTCCGGTCTCCACGAGCCTACGCGCCTTGCCATTGACCCCACCCATCCCCCTGCGTAGCCTTGCGCCGGATGCAAAACGGGCACGCGGAGGTCCATGTGAAACAGATCCTGATCATCGGTATCGGTGCCGGCGACCCGGACCACCTGACCCGGCAGGCCATCAAGGCGATGAACCGCGCCGATGCGTTCTTTCTCATGGATAAGGGCCCTTCCAAGGGTACGCTCATCGATCACCGGAGGCGCCTGTGCGAAGAGGTCATCGATGGCACCGACTATCGCTTCATCGAAGGTGACTGCCCCGAACGTATCCGCAACGTACCGAACTATCGCAGCAGCGTAGACGACCTCAACCAGGACAAGCGCGAAGTCTTCGAATGGATGATCGATGAGCAGCTCGCCGACGGCGAATGCGGCGCGTTCCTGGTGTGGGGCGACCCAGCGCTTTACGACAGCACGATCCGCATCGTCGCGGACATTGCCGCCGCCGGTCGGCTGGCCATCGACTACGAAGTGATCCCCGGTATCAGCAGCCTGCAAGCGCTCGCTGCACGGCATAAGGTTTGTTTCAACAGCATTGGTAATGCGTTCCAGGTCATGCCTGCCCGACGCCTGGCCGAACAGGGCTTCCCAGAAGCACTGGACAGCGTATTGGTGATGCTCGACGCGCGCGATACCTATACCGGTTTCGTCGGCCAGGGGCTGACGATTTACTGGGGCGCCTACGTGGGAAGCGCCGATGAGGTATTGATCGCGGGCGCGCTGGACGAGGTTGCGGAATCCATCCGCGACGCGCGCCGGGAACTACGGGAAAAGCATGGTTGGATCATGGACAGTTATCTGTTGCGGCGAGGGGCTGCGGATTGAGTGACACCTGGAAGTCAGGAGTCGGCTATACGGCCTGATCGCCAGCAAGCTGATCGCAGCCCGGCTGGCTCCTACAGTATCGTGACTTTTCGTAGGAGCCAGCTTGCTGGCGATCAGCTCTCAGGCAATATGATTGCCCACGATGCACGATGGGCGCCGCGGTCCTGTAGGAGCGGCCGGGCGGCGATCCGTCTTAGCTGCGAAGCGATGGAATAGGCGACACCGATTGATTGCCAGCGCAGTGCCTCCAGAGCAGCGCGCTTGATGCCCCCCCAAGCCGGCCTCAGCGACTGTCAGCCGGATACCACCGTGGGCTGTAGACCCACTCTCGCTTGCCACTGCTGAAACGCCGGGTCTGACTGGAACCGATGATGACCATCGTCCGCATGTCTACCTGATCAGGAGTGAGCTCACCGAGCGTCGTCAGCTTCAGCGACTCTGCTGGCCGACCAATATCTCTGCCGAGCACTACCTGTGTGTCCGGCGCCCGGTAACCGCGAATCAGATCGAGCGCCTGCCCTAGCTGCCACGGGCGTGACTTGGAGATCGGGTTGTAGAACGCCATGACCAGGTCAGCCGCCGACGCATGGCGCAATCGGTGCTCGATGACGGACCACGGCTTGAGGTTGTCCGAAAGCGAGATCAAGCAAAAATCGTGGCCCAGTGGCGCGCCTGCGCAGGACGCTGCAGCCATCGCCGCGGTGATACCTGGCACGATGTGCAGTGCAACCCCGTGCCAGCGGCTGTCATCGGAAGCTTCCAATGCTTCCAGCACGGCTGCGGCCATCGCGAACACCCCAGGATCGCCGGACGACACCATCACCACCCGCCGCCCCTGCGCGGCGAGTTCGAACGCATGCGCCGCGCGCTGTAGCTCTTCACGGTTGTCACTGGCGTGCAAACATTGGTCGCCGCGAAACGGCCCGGCCATCTTCACGTAGGTTTCGTAACCAAGCACGTCCTGCGCCGCGTCCAATGCCTGGCGTACCGCAGGTGCCATGTAGCCGGCGGCCCCGGGGCCCAAGCCGACGACATGCAGACTTCCTCGGGCGATACCCATGCTATCCGCGCAAGTGGAATCATTCGCGACGTGCAAGGAAAGGTCTTGCGTCTCCCATTCCACCGGGCCGAGCACGCCCGCATCGTCGACGAAACGCAGCGGTACGCCTACGTCCTGCGCCAGCAAAGCGAGCTTGGGGACGGCCTGGGGCACCCCCGTCACGATCAGTGCCGCCAGCGATTGCGGTGCCAGCCTGGCAGCCGATAAAGCGTGGTCCAGCGCCTCGCGGGATATGTCACGGTCCGGTGCGACGCAGGCCAGCACGACGCGAGGGTGAATGACTAACGTATGCGGGTCTTCTGACCGGTACGGGCTGACCACCACGCGCCGATCGCCTCTGGCGGCCAGCGGGAGATCCGCGTTCTTGAGCCAGGGCGTATCCTCGTTCAGCTGTACGGTGGCCCCGCCCAGCAGGTCGCTGACGACTCGCTTGCCCTGCTCCAGGTCGACGGCATAACCCGGCGGCGGATTCAAAAGGCAAGTGCCAAAACGCAGCTCACCGCTGGTCGTGATTGCCGGCGCGACACCCAAGTGGTTCGCCAGGGTTTTGGCGATCTCATTGACCCCGGCCAATCCGCCTAGCAGCGGCACGACCGCACTTCCATCCTCCGCGATCGCCAGCACTGGCGGCTCTGCGCCCTTTTCCGTCAACAATGCCGCAAGCGTGCGGATGACGATGCCGGCGGCGCATAAGGCAATGATGGGCGAGCCCTGTCGGTACTGCTGGCGGAGCGCCTCACCGAAGTTGGCGTAGGTGACGTCGGCCGCGTCGGCACGCCCCTGCAAGCCAAACACGCGAGCCCCTGAGTAGGCCTCCTGAATTCGGCGGGCCATGGGCAACGCACTGGCACCCAGCACGAAAATGGAGGGCGTGATAGTCATGAACGAACTCTCGTGAATCAAGGGCAGAAAAAAGCTATGGGGCTGTCGGGCATTTCCGGACGGGAAGTCCCGGTCGGGCATGACCCGATCAACGTGACCCGGTCATGCCGACCGGGTCACGCCGACCATTTTTCACCGGGAACGATGATCATGGAGAAATATGGCGATGACATGGGATCGACGTCCGCCAGCGGCACGATCCGTTGGGCCGCCATGGTTGCCCGTTCGACGTAGTGGGCGCGTTCGGCCAGCCCCAGCGTTTGCAGCACACGGCGGACTTTCTCAAAATTGCGCCCCAGCTTCATGATTACGGCGGCATCCGCTTGCTTCAACCGCTCTTCGAGTTCGGCCTCGGGGAGCACGCCGGATAGGACCGACAAGTTCTGATTACGGTACACCAAGGGCGTGCCAAGCACTGAAACGCATCCCAGCATCGAGCAGACACCCGGCACGACCTCGGCTTCGTAGTGCCCCGCGAGGCGATCGTGCAGATACATGTAGGAGCCGTAAAAGAATGGGTCGCCTTCACAAATCACCGCGACATCCTGGCCTGCGTCGAGATACTCGGCGATCCGTACGGCGCAGGTGTCGTAGAAATCGCTAATCACGCCCTCGTAGGTTTGCGGGGGTTCGAGCTTTTCCGTAGTGACCGGGTACACCAGCGGCAAGCGAACCTGTTCCGCGACGAGATGCGCCTCGATAATGCCGAAAGCATTGCCGCCCTGCCCTTTGTCCGCCTTGGCGCGGGCGACGAAGTGGCCAATGACAGGTGCACTTCGGAGCAAACGCAGTGCCTTGAGCGTGATCAGCTCCGGATCGCCTGGGCCTACCCCGATCCCCAGCAAACGTCCCCGCGTCATCATTCCCGCTCCGTTGCGAGGGCATTGACGGCGGCTGCCGACATCGCACTGCCGCCGCGTCGACCCCACACGGTCACGAAGGGCACGCCACGGCTGTCCGCGGCCAGCATGGCCTTGGATTCGGCGGCGCCAATGAACCCTACCGGCATACCGATGATCAGTGCAGGCTTGGGCGCACCTGCGTCCAGCATTTCCAGCAGGTAGAACAGCGCGGTCGGCGCGTTGCCGATCACGACCACACTGCCCTCCAGGTACGGCCGCCAATGTTCCAGAGCAACCGCCGAACGCGTATTGCCCTGCTCCAGCGCCAACGCGGGCACATCAGGTTCATTGAGGGTACAGATCACCGGGTTTTTGGCCGGAAGCCGGGTGCGCGTTACGCCTTCAGCCACCATGCGCGCGTCGCAGAGAATCGGTGCCCCCGCAGCCAATGCCTGACGCCCGGCATCGCCCGCCCCTTGCGAAAAACGCAAATCGCTGACCACGTCGACCATGCCGCAGGCGTGAATAACCCGTACCGCGAGCTTCTCCAGATCAGTCGGTATATTCGACAGGTCGGCTTCGGCGCGGATGGTAGCGAAGGACTGACGATAGATTTCCTGCCCGTCGCGAATGTAATCAATCATTGAAAGACTCTCGGTGATGCATACGCAACCAGGCAGCGGCCGATTCGATATCGATGTCGCTGGCCTGGCGTAAACCGAGTCCCGCCTGGGCCTCGATGCGCTGGTAAAGGTGATAACGCCCGCCGGGCTGTGCCAGCAGAGTGAAAGGTTGCACACGCGCCGAGGCGCAGCTGCGGGCGCAACCGCTGAGATGGACCTTGGGCGGAGCCTCGACGTCAGCCAATGCATCCGCCAGTCGTACGGCATCAGCCTTGGTGTCAGCTTGCGCCTTCGCGCAGCCCGCATTCCCGCTACACGCGACAAGCCGCGTCAAAGGCGCCGCAGGATCGACCAGCATTCCAACATCGGCCACGGCGGCAAGCGCTTCGTCCGCGAGTCCTTGCTCGACGTCAGGCAGCACGACACCTTGCCAAGGCGTCAGATGAATCCAACCACGTCCGTAGCGTTCCGCGAGGGTCGCAAGCGCAGCCAACTGATTCGCCTCGAGACGCCCCAGGCACGACTGCGCCACGACCATGCAGAGACCTGCCTGGCGTTGGCGGTAAACCCCCGGCGCGTCTGACAGCGACCGCTCACCGGCAATGGCGGTCGCATCGGTGAGCGGGGCCGTCGTGACTTCTCGCAAGAACGCAGTTCGAGCGGCCGACGCCATTACATCGCGTATTCGAGATTGATCCGGCGTTGCAAACGCCAGAAACGTACGAAGCACCCGGTCGACCCACATGGGAACGTCCGCATCGGCAACGCTGCCCAGACAATCCGCACCAGGGATACCCGCCAGCCCGACATTGAAGCGTTTACCGTCCGGACACGCGCTCAACCAGATGTCGTGGGGATGCTCGAGGACGGAAAGCACCTCGCCGCCATCGAGCAAAATCGCGAATTTCGCGGACAACCCATGAAACGAAGGCTCATCCTGCAACAGGTCGAGCAGCCGATCCCCCAGCGCTCGGGTGTCGAGGTAAGCGGACGGATCACGCCCCGCGGCCGGGCTGAGCAACACGTTGCGGACATCATCAGCACCGGGCACGCGAGGGCCGAGCCCAGCGGTGACCAACGCCCCTGCCAGCTCGCGTGCGGCGTCCAGGCGTACCCCTCGAATCTGCAGGTTGCTGCGGTTGGTCAATTCGAGAATGGAATTTCCAAAGCGCGCGGCGCTTTCAGCGATGACGCGTGCCTGCGTTGCCGTCAAACGCCCGGCCGCAAGCTTTACCCGGCAGATGCCACCGTCTTGCGCGGACACTACACGTTCCAACCCCGGGCAGGCCGAGGGGCGCCGGGCAGTGGAGGAATGAGAGGGATTAGTCGAATTCACTCAAAAGGTATCCGCAGGAAAAACGCGGTGACCTGAACCGGCGACGCCTGCTCAGCAGACATCATGGCATCGGTACACCCCGCCCCAACATTGGCACTCGCGCACAGCATCACCGGCAGGTCTCCTGGCTAACAGGTCGACATTCACCCCGCCTTCCCAATTTCTCAGTGGCATCGATAGGGTGAACTCGCTGCGTACAGTTACGGGGGCAGCCACGGTTGTTTCGTGTTCCCTCTGGAGCGGCTCGACGAAGCGCTTAAGGTCTCGGACTAGATGCGACCGTGGACCACTTAGCAAATCGTGAACGCGCGCTCAGGCCCTTCGGGGGCGCCGGCGAAGGCGGTATTATGACGCCTTTGCCCGTAGCCGCAACGTGCGGCAGATCAGGCGGTAGGATGGAGACGGCATGTCCACGTGGCTCACGGTGGTAGGGATTGGCGAAGATGGCTATCTGGGGCTGGGCAAGCAGGCCCGGCGCGCGCTTCTCGGCGCAGAAATGATCCTTGGGTCGTCCCGGCAATTGGCATTGCTTCCGCGCTGTATCGCAGGTCAGCGTGAGCCATGGCCTAGCCCCTTTTGTCTCGATCCCGTCCTCTCGCGCCGTGGTCAATCAATCTGTGTGCTCGCCAGCGGCGATCCGATGCTGTTTGGCGTCGGTGCCAGCTTGTCCGCTCAGGTCGCTGCAGGTGAAATGACGGTTCTGCCATCCCCTTCTTCTTATTCGTTGGCGGCTGCCCGCCTGGGCTGGGCGTTGCAAGAGACCGATCTGCTTTCGGTCGTTGCCCGTCCGGTCGAGGCAATACGTCGATATGTTCACCCAGGCCGACGTTTGTTGGTTCTATCCCAGGACGGACGGAGTCCCGCGCACATCGCGGCCCTGTTGCGTGAGAGCGAATTTGGCGAGAGCCGCCTTCAGGTACTGGAACATCTCGGCGGCCCGAAGGAGCGAATCGTCGACGGCCTCGCCAGAGACTGGTCATGCCTGGAAAGCGCCTCTCTTAATATCGTTGCCATCGACTGCCGAAGCGAGACGTCACGGGGTCTGCCACTCACGCCAGGCCTACCGGACGAGGCTTTCCGCCACGATGGGCAATTGACCAAGCGCGACGTGCGCGCGCTGACGCTATCGCGCCTGGCGCCACGCCCTGGCGAATTGTTGTGGGACATCGGCGCGGGATGCGGCTCCATTGGTATCGAGTGGATGCGCACGCATCCCGCCTGCCGCGCGCTTGCCATTGAAGCCCATGACGGGCGCCAGGGCTTCATTCAGCACAATCGCGATGCGCTTGGCGTGCCTGGCCTCGGGCTGGTTCGTGGCCAGGCCCCAATGGCGCTGGAGGGGCTCGAGCCCCCAGACGCGGTCTTCATAGGCGGCGGGGTCACCGCACCTGGCGTACTCGAGCAAAGCTGGGACGCGCTCAAACCAGGTGGACGCTTGGTGGCCAACGCCGTCACCGTACAAAGCGAAGCACGATTGATCCAATGGCGCGAAGCGTTCGGCGGCGATTTAGTACGAATTGCCTTGGCACAGGCGCACCCTTTGGGCCGCTTCGATACGTGGCGATCCGCGCTACCGATTACCTTGTTGTCCGCACACAAGCCATGAAGGGCCGGATACTGCTGCTTGGCGGTGTCGGCGATGCACTCTGGCTCGCGCGGCAACTGGGTCCAGGGCATGTTTACAGTTTGGCCGGCATGGGTCGCACGCCCACGGACCTGGTTTGCGAACTGCGTACCGGTGGATTTGGCGGCATCGAGGGGCTTATCCATTACGTTCGCGATGCCCGCATTGACCTGCTGGTGGATGCGACTCATCCCTATGCCGCGCAGATGAGTCGGCACGCGGCAGCCGCTGCGAAAGCCACTGGCGTCCCCTGCTGGGCGTTACGCAGGCCGGCATGGGAGCCGCAGGCCGGTGATGATTGGCGCGATTTCACACGCTGGTCCGAGTTACAGCAGGCGCTGAAGCCGTTCGAGCGCCCCTTCTTCACCCTGGGCCGCGAGCCACTTGAGCATTTATCGGAGATTCCCGCGCATCAACACTGGACGATCAGGCTACTGGAGCCTCAATTGCATCATCTCCGCGCGACCTTCATCGCAACCCGGGGGCCTTTCGACGCCGAAAGTGAAAGGGCGCTGTTCACAGCGAACGCCTTCGACGTCTTGATCAGTAAGAACAGCGGTGGCGCGGCCACCGACGCCAAATTGCACGTGGCTCGGCAGCTGAAATTACCCGTGCTGATGATGAAACGGCCATTGCTCCCGAAGGTGGACCGCTTGTTTACCTGCCGGCAAACCCTTCTTGCAGAGCTGCTGGGCGAATCGCATTAAAAGTGGTTCTGCGCTGCATACGGGGGCATGACCACGTTCAATGGAGTGACTATTATTTTGCGGAAGTTGAACTGGATCACACTTCTTGAAGGCGCCGCTTGAACGGTGCAACGGCTAGCAGATTATCCACGCCTAGCACACCGTCCGGTTTGCTGCTCGTTTTTCCCAACTGATCTTCCCTGACCGCTTATCTTTCCGCGCCATAGCTGCCCCCTAGTGAGGCGGCATATTTTTGGTGCGTGTCCGATAGTGCCAGCACCATTGGCAGCTTGATCTGCAAGGACGTCGCCGTGAACAAGCTCAACGAACTGTCGAAAATCGTTTTCGTCGTGATTCCGATGGCGCTTCAGCCAGTACTCAATTTCATATTGCTCGTACTGGTCGCACGCTTCAGTCCGCAAGAAGCCTACGGTGCACTCGCGTTCGGCATGGTCATGATGACGATCCTCACCAACTTTTCGGATATGGGATTGCGGGATTACCTACTCAGTAAAGGTGCGATCAAGGAAGGCTTGTCGAGCGGTGAAAATTTGTTCCACCCGTCTCTTCTGGGATTTGCCCTGTTGGCCAGTGGAATATTCCTATATGCCTCCAGTGCAGGCGTTACGCCTATCGCACTGCAATTGATCGTTGCCCTACTACCCGAGGCGGTCGCTTTCGCCATCCTCCAGCGTTCGTTGTTCTTTCACTACCAAACCAAGGATCGGCTGGTGTCGTTCTCGTCGCTGGATTCGATTTTCAAGTCCATGCCGTTCGTGGTGAAGATCGCACTGTTCTGGATTACCGGAGAGCTTTTGCTGTCCGTGGCGGTCGGCTCGCTGCTCGCGTTGGCGCTCTATGCAGGCTGGTTTTATGTGAAGTGCGTTCGTAACGGCGGCTTCTTCGCCGAAGGTCAGCGCTTCGCCGATGCGCTGAACAAGATGCTTAGCCGCTGGCCGCACTGGCTGCCCTTCACCCTGTCATTCTTGTCATTTTTCCTCTACTTCGGCTTCGACCGCCTACTGATCGAACACATCCTTGGCGCGGAACCGCTCGCGGTCTACGCGGCGGCATGCTCGTTCATCGCCATCGGGCAGATCGTCGTACAGGGATTTTGGTCGCTGTATATGCCGAAAATCTCCCGCGGTGAGCTGGAGCACGCGCAACGCAAATTCGTGATGTTCAGCTTTGGCATCTCGCTGGCTATGGTGATCGGCTATCAGCTCTTCGCCGGCTATCTCTTCGACCTGTTCTATCCGGAAACCTACGCATATGCCGCCCGACTGCTCAGCATCATGTCGCTGTTCTTCGTCTTCCGACTGGTGAACGTGGTGTTCGAGATGTATTGGGTCGCCCGCGGTCGTTACACCGCGTTCGTGCGAATCCGCATCGCCTGCGGGCTGTTGAGCGTTGCACTGAACTACGTATTCATCAACACCCACGGTCTGCTGGCGCCGGCGGTCATCCTCGTACTCTGCGAAATGCTGATCACGCTCTACATCCTGATGGCAGAGCTCAAAGACGATTCGACCCGCCCGCTCGCCGCGGCCCCTTAACGAGGGCGCAGCGAGGCGGAGTTCTTAGTCGTAGAGGTTCTCGACCTTGGCATGGCGGCGGGAATAGCCAAAGTAGACCACCAGTCCAATAGCCAGCCAGATACCGAAAGCTAGCCAGGTTTCCACTGCAAGATTGAGCATCAGCACGACGCAGATCAGCGCTGATACGGGGCCGAGAATATGCGCCATCGGTACCCGAAACGCGCGCTTCAACTCGGGCTGGGTCCGGCGCAGGACGGGTACGGCCAGCGAAATGATCGCAAAGGCCACCAGAGTCCCCATGTTGATGAGTTCGGCGAGTGCGCTTAATGGTACGGTTGCGGCAATCAAGGCGGACAGCGTTCCCAGCGTCCAGGTGGAGCGGACCGGCACTTGATGCTGGTTGATGACCGACATCCATTGCGGCAGCAAGCCGTCGCGAGACATAGCAAACACGACACGGGTCAATCCGTAGCCCATCACCAGGATCACCGTCATCATGCCCGTCACCGCGGCAATACTGACGAGCCGGCTCATCCATTCGATATCGGCGCGCTGGAAGACCAATGCGATCGGATCTTCGACGCCCTTGAAGTCCGCAAATGGCACGATACCCGTCGCCACGGTCGCCACCAGGGCGTAAAGCGCAGCGCAGATCAGCAGCGATCCGATCAGTCCAATTGGCAGGTTCCGTTGTGGGTTACGCACTTCTTCCGCAGCCGACGAAACGGCGTCGAAACCCAAGAACGCGAAGAACACCAGCGCTGCCGCACTGACGACGCCCGAAACCCCAAAGGGCGCATACGGCGTCAGGTTCTCGGGCTCGACGTAGAAGAAACCCACACCGATCACGAGCAAAACCACCACGACCTTGACGACGACCAGCACGTTGTTCACGCGCTTGGACTCCCGAATCCCAAGGGACAGGATCGCGGTGATGAGCATCATGATCGCGAAGGCAGGCAGGTTGAATAGCGTCACCTCGCCGGCCGCATTGGTGCCTGGCGCAGCGGTCAATGCAACGGGCAGATGAAGCCCAACCCCACTGATGAGCGATTGGAAATAGCCCGACCAACCCACCGAGACCGCGGCAGTCGCCAAACCATATTCGGCAATCAGGCTCCAACCCACGATCCACGCGACCAATTCACCAAGCGTTGCGTAGCTATAGGTGTACCCGGAGCCCGCGACCGGGATCATGGACGCGAATTCCGCATAACACAGTGCAGCCAACGCGCAGGCCGTTGCCGCCAGGATGAACGATATGGCCAATGCGGGCCCTGCTTGCAGGGCCGCAACGCCCGTCAGCACGAAGATCCCTGTGCCGACCATCGCGCCCAGGCCCAGCATGACCAGGTCGGACGCACCCAACACCTTACGTAATTCGGAATGACGCGCGCCGGCGCCACTCATGAGCGCTACTTTCTTTTTGCGCAAAAGACTCATCGACAACAACCTCGTAACACGCACGTGCCAGCGATACCGCGCCAGCCTTTCTTCTTCCGTCGATCAATGCCGCACGTCGCTGTCGCGGCAACACCCCTACGCCACAAAACCTATTTCAGGTGTGACTCGGACCGACGAACGATTTTGATCGAATGCTTGAAGGTGGGCTTGCGCGTGACGCTGACCGCCCGGCGCGAAACGGTATCGATGGTGATGTTCCAGAATCCAGTGCTCGGCACTTTGATGCGTGCGGGGAACTTGTCGAAGGCGCCGCCGTGATAGGCGTGGCGGCCCCCGTTCTTGAACGAACGGAAGTTGGCATCCGTCATCAAGCGGATGTTGCAGGTCTGCGAACACTCGATGACGACCATGTCGTCCTCATTGAGGTGCTCACGTTGGTGAATGAATTTCATGGACGCTCCTAAATTGCAGGAGCGAACGATAGAGCCACAGATGCGATACGTCGATATTTTCCTGGCGATCGGCCCGAGACTCACCGTTCCCGGCGGCTTTCACATAGACGAGCCCGGCCAAACGGCCAGGCTCGATCGGCCGAGTTAGCAGCCCTTCTGCGACACCAGCTTCGTTTCCAGGTAGTTGTTGATAGCCTCGCTGCCACCTTCGGTACCGTAGCCCGAGTCCTTGATGCCGCCGAACGGCAGTTCGGGCGAGGCAAGTCCGACGTGGTTGATGGTCAGCATTCCCGTCTCCACGCGCTGCCCGATCCGAGTGGCGTTCAACGTGCTCGACGTGTAGGCATAAGCCGCAAGGCCATAAGGCAGTCGGTTGGCTTCGGCAATCGCCTCGTCCAGCGTGTTGAACGGGCGGATGACCGCAACAGGGCCGAACGGCTCGTCGTTCATGATGTTGGCGTTGACGGGCACATTGCCCAGGACGGTTGGCTCGAAGAAATAGCCTTTGCGCTCGATGCGTTTGCCACCGACCAACAACTCCGCGCCCTTCGCGACCGCATCTTCCACCAACGCGACGAGTGCCGGTGCGCGGCGACTATTGGCCAACGGCCCCATCGTCACCCCGTCCGACTCGCCTTCGCCGACGTTGATGTCCTTGGCGTACCGCACGAACGCTTCGACGAACTGCGCGTACACCGGCTCCTCGACCAGAAAACGCGTTGGGGAAATGCACACCTGACCGGCATTGCGGAATTTACTCGCCGCCATTTCCTTCGCGGCCAGCTCCACATCCGCGTCTGCACAGACGATGACCGGTGCATGACCGCCGAGCTCCATGGTGACGCGCTTCATGTGCTGTCCCGCCAGCGCCGCGAGCTGCTTGCCGACGGGCGTTGAGCCGGTGAACGAGATCTTGCGGATCGTCGGGTGCGCGATCAGGTAGTTGGAGATATCCGCCGGGATGCCGTAGACGAGGTTGATGACACCCGCCGGAACGCCGGCATCGACGAACGCACGTATCAGTTCGGCAGGCGACGCCGGTGTCTCTTCTGGCCCCTTGACGATGATCGAACAGCCCGCAGCCAGTGCCGCAGACAATTTGCGAACGACCTGATTGATCGGGAAGTTCCAGGGTGTGAATGCCGCCACGGGCCCTACCGGGGTTTTCAACGTCAGTTGGTACACATCGGGTGCACGGGCGGGAATGACCTGGCCGTAAGTGCGACGCCCTTCCTCGGCGAACCAATCGATGATGTCAGCACCCGCCATGGCTTCGGCTTCGGCCTGCGCCAGCGGTTTGCCCTGCTCGCGGGTCATCAGGACCGCAATTTCTTTGGCGCGCTCGCGCAGCAGGTTCGCCGCTTTGCGCATGATTTTGCAGCGCTCGAAGGCGGACATCTCGCGCCAGACTTCGAAGCCGTTCTGCGCCGCTTTCAAGGCGAGGTCCAAGTCCGCCTGCTCAGCGTGCGCAAGCTGGCCGATGACCGCTTCAGTCGCGGGGTTGACGATGTCGAGTGTCTTGCCGGAAAGCGCCGCGCGCCATTCGCCGTTGATAAGCAGATTCACGTCTTGGGTCATGAAAACCTCCTGATGGGTGATTGAAAAATCAGCGGCGTCCTGCCTGGGCCTGGTAGCGGAGAAGCCACGAACGATGCGTTATTCGAGGCCGCCATCAGTTGCCGGATGAGTGCTTGTAACCCGCCCATGCTAGCGGCTTCGGTAGCCCGGCCGAAAGGGCCGATGGAGAACACGCCGTTCCCTACCTGGCGGCCCCCTTCCACGACGCATCGCACGAGCGGCAAAAGGGCCCGATCGAACGGCCCCGAACAGACGCTTGCGGGTGCCTCGGGCAACTGTTTCCGCACCGCGCCAGGTGGTACGATCCGCGCCCCATGCGAATCTCCGACCTGCACGACCGTCTTGCCGAACTCGGCGCCAAACCCGTTCATATCGGGAGAATCGACCGTGACTGGTTGCGCGGCCTGCCGCTGGACACAGGTACCAAGCATCGGGCGGCGCAGGATTTCCTGCCGCTAAGCGTACGCAACGGGCTGCCTGCCGTCGAAGCGGAGCTTGCCGCACTGGCACGCATTCGTTCGCAGCACCCTGCAGCAGACGAATCCATTCGCCTGTTGGTCGATTTGCATGACGGGCAAATGGTGGAAAGCGTCCTGCTACCTCGCGGCGGCCTGTGCGTTTCCAGCCAGGTCGGCTGCGCGGTGGGCTGCACCTTTTGCATGACAGGAAAAAGCGGACTGCTCCGCCAAGTGACCAGTGCCGAAATCGTCGCCCAGGTCGTTCTTGCACGCCGCATTCGTCCGGTGAAGAAGGTCGTATTCATGGGAATGGGCGAACCGGCGCATAACCTGGACAACGTGCTGGAAGCCATCCAGTTGTTGGGCACCGAAGGCGGAATCGGCCACCGCAACCTCGTCTTTTCCACAGTCGGCGACCCTCGTGTGTTCGACCGGCTGCCTGGCGAACGCGTCAAGCCCGCGCTCGCGCTTTCATTGCACTCCAGCATAAACGACGTTCGCCGCACGCTGCTGCCACGCGCCCCTCGTTTGACGCCGGACGAGCTCGTCGAGCTTGGCGAAACCTACGCGCGCCACATTGGTTATCCCATCCAATATCAGTGGACCCTGCTCGACGGCATAAACGATTCCGACGAAGAGCTCGACGGCATTCTTCGCCTGCTCACCGGCAAATACGCCGTACTCAACGTGATTCCTTATAACAGTGTGGAAGGCGACGCCCATCAACGCCCCGCTGGCGAGCGCATTGTGGCAATGGTGCGATACCTCCACAGCCGCGGCATCCTGACCAAGGTGCGCAATTCAGCCGGTCAGGATATCGATGGAGGTTGCGGTCAGCTGCGGGCCCGGGCCACGGATGTCGTCAACGTTCGACGCCTCAATCGACATTAACGGGACGGTTCATGCATACCCTCGAAAAGCTACGTAGCGGCGAACTCGCCGGCATCACCCGTCTGGATCTCAATGTTGGCATCGATCATTTTCCAGAAGACATCTTCGGCTTGGCCGATACCCTCGAAGTCCTGAATCTTTCCGACAACAATCTGACGTCGTTGCCGCATGATCTTTCCCGGCTACGCAAACTGCGAGTGGTGTTCTGTTCCGGAAACCCATTCACCGTATTGCCGGAAGCCCTCGGGGATTGCCCCAATCTGGAAATGGTGGGTTTCAAGAGCTGTCGCGTGCAGCACGTGCCCGCTCACGCCCTGCCTTCGGCATTGCGCTGGTTGATACTGACGGATAATGACGTTACGACATTGCCGGACGCGCTGGGTAGCCGTCCTCGATTGCAAAAGCTGATGCTGGCCGGGAATCGACTCGACGACCTCCCCAGTGGCCTTGCTGAGGCGCAACGTCTCGAACTGCTGCGTATCGCGGCGAACCGCTTCGAACAGTTGCCGGACTGGCTGCTGACCCTGCCCCGGCTCGCATGGCTCGCCTTTGCCGGCAATCCGCTGAGTGAACGCCATGCGCCACAAACACCGGCTGTTGCTGCAATCGAGCGATCCCGGATCGAGTTCGGGGACATTCTGGGTCAGGGCGCATCGGGCGTGATCCGTCGCGCCATCTGGCATAAGGAAGATGTTTCCACCGCAGCAATGGCGGTGAAGACGTTCAAGGGTGAAGTCACCAGCGATGGTTTGCCCGGTAGCGAAATGGCTGCCTGCTTGGCCGCGGGCAATCATTCCAACCTGGTTCCCGTAGCCGGCCCATTGACGCGCGCCGAGAGCGAGCCGGATGCGCTGCTACTGGAGCTGATCGATCCCGCCTACGGCGTACTGGCGGGGCCGCCTTCGCTTGCCAGCTGTACCCGTGACGTCTATTCGCCGGGCACGCTCTTCACCGCCGACCGTGCGCTGGCCGTCGCCCAGGGCGTTGCCGACGCCGGTGCGCATTTGCACGCGCGCGGCATTCTTCACGGCGACCTGTATGCGCATAACCTTCTCGTCGACTCAACAGGGCATGCCTTGCTCAGCGACTTTGGCGCCGCGTCCTTTTTCGATCCAGCTAGCTCCCAGGGCGTCGCATTACAACGGATCGAGGCACGCGCGTTCGGTTGTTTGCTCGAAGAACTACTGGAACACGTCGAGCCTCGAGCGCGCGCATCGCTGCAACCGCTTGCCGATCTCAAAGAACGCTGCCTTGACGCAAACGTAGCCGCTCGCCCTCGGCTCTCAGATGCAGCGGCTCAGCTGCGGTCGTTTGCCTTAGAGCCTGTTCGCGATCCTTCGAACAGGCTCTAAGGCAAGACCAAACCCTTTGCCTAGGTCAATTGGAAGACGGGCGCGCTAACCGCTTTCGGCGACGCAATGGTTACCGCAGCGGGCCACCAGCGAGGGAGTAGTTCGCGCACCTGCCGCTGGGTGAAACGGTCGTCGATGAGCACCACCGTGCCGGTATCATCCAACGTGCGGACCACGCGCCCAGCGGCCTGTACGACTTTCTGCAAGCCAGGATAAAGGTACGCGTATTCATATCCCGCCCCGAACATCCGCTGCAGGCGTTCGCGCATTTGTTCATTTACAGGGTTGTACGGCGGTAGACCGAGCGTGGCGATAAAGGCGCCGATCAAACGGTCGCCCGGCAGATCCACCCCTTCGCCGAAAGCGCCGCCGAGGACGGCGAAGCCGACACCTCGACCCTCAGCGGTAAAGCGCGCAAGAAACGCCTCACGTTCCGCTTCCTGCATCCGTCGCGACTGACGCCATATCGGCAGATCGGGAAAATGCCGCGAAAGATTTTCCGCCACCTGCTCCAGATAGTCATAGCTTGAGAAGAACGCCAGGTAGTTGCCCGGCCTCGCCCCGTACTGCGCGGCGATGATCGATGCGATAGGCGCACTGGACGCCGCGCGGTGCTGAAAGCGCGTCGACACATCGGCGACCAGTCGTACCTTCAATTGCTCGGCACTGAAGGGGGAAACGACGTCCCGCCAGGGCGTACCCGCTGGCAGGCCGAGTAGATCCTGGTAGTAACGCGAGGGACTCAACGTCGCTGAAAAGAGCACACTGCTGTGGCTGTACGCGAAACGCGGCCCCAGAAAAGTGGCGGGTGACAGATTTCGCAAACACAGCGTCGCATGCTCGCTGCGCGCAACCCGGCGCTTCTCGATATCGAAGAGGAAGTGCTCGCCGAATAGCTCCGCAATGCGAGAGAAATGCAAGGCATCGAAATGAAACTGTTGCACCTTTTCCGGCAGTGGACCTGGTAATTCCACGAGGTAGTCAGTGATGACCCGACTGGCGTGCTGCAGCGCAAGCAAAAGCTTTTCAGGAGGCTCAGGGTAACTGTGATAATCCGCGTCCTGCGCTTTACACAGGGTCTTCCATTGGCGTGCGACGCGCCCCAAGGCGCGCTTGATAGCGGCATTCGGCGCTTCCTGAACCGCGGCATCCAGTGCGTGCTGACTCAACGCCGCGCTGTACATACCCCGCCCGCGATCAACCAGATTGTGCGCTTCGTCCACTAACACCAAAGTCTGCCACGCGTTCGTCGTCGCCAGGCCGAATAGCATGGCGCCCAGATCGAAGTAATAGTTGTAGTCGCCAACGACTACATCCGACCACCGGGCCAACTCCTGTCCCAGGTAATACGGGCAAACCTGGTGCCGAAGGGCGATCTCACGGACGGCACGGCGATCCAACCAGCGGTGATCGACAGCCGCCTGCCGGGCCTGCGGTAATCGGTCGTAAAAGCCACGCGCCAATGGGCAGGCGTCCCCGTGACACGCCAAGTCGGGGTGTTCACAGCTTTTGTCGCGCGACGTGAGTTCGAGCACGCGCAGAGGAAAAGCGTCATCGGTACGCAGCTGGGCTAGCGCGTCCAGAGCCAAGCGCCGCCCAGGGGTCTTCGCCGCAAGAAAGAACAGGCGATCCAACCCTTTGTTGGCCAATGCCTTGAGCTGGGGAAACACAGTCCCCAAGGTCTTGCCGATGCCCGTGGGCGCTTCGACCATCAGGCAACAGCCCACGCTTGCCGCCTTGAAGACCGCCTCCGCCAATTCGCGTTGGCCCGCGCGAAAATTGGTATGGGGGAACGACAAGGATGCTAAGCCGGCATCGCGCTGCTGGCGGTGAAGTAGCTCCTGCTCCGCCCAGACCACGAAACGCTCGCAGAGCCCGGTAAAGGTTGTTCTTAGCTCATCGGCGGTGCAATGACGGTCAAAATGGGTCTCCTGGCCTGTGCCTATGTCGAAATACACCAGGCGCAGGTCGATGGCGGCCAGTGCGCGGGTCCTGCATAGCATCGCGCCGTAGGTGAGCAGTTGCGCCCAGTGCAGCTGGCGCTGGTTATCCGGCATTCGCGCCAAGTCGCCACGATGAGTCTTCACTTCCTCTAGCCGATTGGCCGCGGGGTCGTACCCGTCGGCACGTCCGCGCACCGTCAGCGCTCCCAACGACTCCTCCAACGCCACTTCAGGCTCGTATTTGGGCCCCCGCCGCGATGCGACGACCTGGTGCCCCGCAATACCTTCCAAGGCCGTGGGCGCTGGCGTGAAGCGAAGGTCGAGATCGCCGGTCTTGGCGCCGAATTCGCACAACTCACGAACGGGAATGCGATAGCTCAAGCGATCGCCTCACGCCATTGCACATAGCAAACCGTTACCGGCATCTCGTGTTCGGCGCAAAAAGCCAGCCAACGCAGTTGGTTGTCTTGCAGACGATCCCCCGGCCCCTTGACTTCGATCATCCGATAGCGACGCTCCTGTGGCCAGAACTGCACCAGATCGGGCATACCCGTACGGTTCGCCTTGACGTCTCGCAGCAGTCGTTCAAACCAATGCCGCAAGTGCGCGGCGGGCATGCAGTCCAGGGCGAGCTCTAGCAGTGCTTCATCGACACCGCCCCAATGCACGAACGGCGAGAGAATGCCTTGCTTGAGCCGATAACAATTCAATATGCGATCGCGGTACGTTCCATCGCCGAGGGTCGCGAAGCACATTTGAAAGAGTGCAGAGCGGCGCGAGCGAAACGCGGGGTCGTATAGATCTACCGGCCCAGCATGGAACGGGTGAAAGAACGCGCCGGGCACCGGCGCGAAAATCGCATCCCAACACAGCAGCCCGAACAAGGCGTTGATGAGCTGGTTCTCCACGTAGAAAACCGGCGCCTCGATCTGGCTCAGGTGCAAGCTCACACACTGCTCGACCGAGAGACCCAAAGGGTCAAGGGATAGATCCAGACGCTCGTACTGCAAGGGCACCGCTTTGCGCGCCTGGGGATACCCCAATTTGCGCTTGAGACGAGGCACGATACGGTGCAAATGCTGCACCTCGGCTTCATCCCGCGGCGTTTGCATCATCTCTTCGGCCAGCGTTAGTGCTTCGCCATAGCGTTCGAGCCGTTCGAGCACCCGAAGCCAACGACTACGCGCGCCGACATGCGAGCAGTCCTTGTAAAGCACTTCCGCCAACGGCAGTTCACCGGTGCGCTCGCATTGCTGACCCATAAGGAATAGCAATCGCGCGCGACGGCTATCGAGCCAGACGCAGTCGGACGTGGCGGGCAGCGCATCCAGCAGTGCTTCAACGGGCTCGCCGGCGTCGAAACGGTCGCGACAGGCCTGGATGCGGAGATAGGCATCGATGTCGTCGCGGGTACGAAAACCGCGCGACCCCGCATCCAACGCGATCTGCTCGTATCGGTAAATACCCAAGTCAGCCAGGACAAAGTCAGACCAGGTTTGCCGGAGGTTGCCGAAAAACATCAGGCGCAACCGCTCGCACAGCGGCCTGCAGCTTAGCCGGAACAGCTCATCGTCCGCGTGCCAGCCTTCGAAGGGACGCGGTTCAGGTTCGGTTTCGAGAATGGACTGTAACCATTCCTCCTTGCGCAGCCCTCGACTACTGCCAAAGATTGCCGCGAGCTCATGTCGGGTGCATAGCGCAAACAGCGCCGTCACGTCGATGGCAAAGCCCTGCTCTACCCAGCCTTCTTGGGCCAGACACGCCATGGCAGCACGGCAATCGCCGATTTCGGGGTAATGCAATTTTGCACAACGAAAAGTCTCGCCCTTGCGCATGATCATGCGCACCAGCAGCGCCTGCGCGGTTTCCGGCAAGCCCCCGAACGCCTCGATCTGGCGTCTTTCGTCATCGAGCAACAGATCGCCGTGGCGTTCGTGCACCCACGCAAGTACGCTCTGGAAATTCAGCAGGTAATAGAAAGGATGATCGACGGAGGCGGGAGACACGGCTTGAAGGTTCGGTTTGGACACTGTTCATGCGTACAGATATCAGCCATACCCGCCTCTGGCAAACGGAAGCGATCGACGGCTATGAACCAGAGCTCCCTGAGACCGCCGTCTGCGCCCGCCGTGCACGACCGACCACGGGCGCGTCTGGCGCCTAGATCAGGCCCGGCGATCAAACAGGGCTCAGCGACCACGTATCGCCGTTTGGTAGGCGCTATCGATTCAACTGAGGATACGCCGACCCAATACGCGAGCCGATCACCATTTCCGTCGCCCAGTCCACCAAGAGCTTCGTGTAATTTTCCTGGCAGCCTTCGCTGCTCAACGCGTGGTCCGCACCGTCGATGATCCTATGGGCCAGCGAGTGCGTGTTCTGAAATGCCGCGCGGTAGCTCATGATCGTGGAGTGCGGCACGAAGTCGTCGTGCTCCGACTCGACGATCAGCACGTCACCCGTGAACTCCATGCATGCGGCCAATGCGCGGTTTTCGCCCGAGGGCACGAACTGGCTGCGATACACCGAAAGGTCCGTGCGATCGAGCGAACGCTTGGGAATGCCCCATTCCGCATCGCGGTACAGGGCAGGCACGCGTAGCGCGAGCCATTTCACTTTCCTCATCGTCGTCAGGATTGCCGCAAGGTAACCGCC
Organism: Pseudomonas matsuisoli; assembly: GCF_014647635.1. Taxonomy (GTDB): domain Bacteria; phylum Pseudomonadota; class Gammaproteobacteria; order Pseudomonadales; family Pseudomonadaceae; genus Pseudomonas_P; species Pseudomonas_P matsuisoli. Next base: position 169,828 of record NZ_BMPO01000002.1, on the reverse strand, counting down.
GTAACTCGTACCGACTACAGCGATTGCATCCGGATCGATTGCGGGCTGACTGGCAAGCAGGTCGTACGCAGCGATAAGGTCCCTGAGATTGTCCTCACGTGTCACTTGTAGCTGCTGCTCGACGGTGCCTTCATGCCCACGCATGTCGAACGTCAGGCAGATGCAGCCAAGACCGGCCAGGCCCTTGGCGCGGGCAATGTCCCGTTGTTGGCTGCCCCCCCATCCGTGAACGAACAGGACGCCTGGCATTTTGGAGCTGGGTGCCAGCAGCGTGCCGGCAATGTTTTCATCATCGACGCGGATTGCAACGCCCTCACTGCGTGCCGTCATAACGCTCCACCACTACATATTTTGTGATTTGACCAAGGTTTTCGTCGTGCCCTTGAAAGAGAACGCAGGCGTCTTCGGGCACTGAGCATTTGCCATAGCGCTCGACCGTTCTTGCCTTTATGCAGCTCTCTCGGTCACGGATGAACCGTTGCAACGCTATGATTTCCGCGCCGCTTGCGCCTCCGATCCGCCAGGATTGCTCGAGCACGCCAGATCGCACATCACCTCGGCTGTCGATCCCTTGCGCAATGTCGTAATTGCGGCGGGAGGCCAGAATGCCGGGATAGTGCCGCAGCACTTGCGTATCGAAATGCCGAGCCTGTTCGATCGCGGTGCGCGCCGCATCGGGCATGTCCAACGCGAGCAACATGTCGAAATCCCCTTCACATAAGTGCAGTGCGGAACCGCCATACACCTCTTCGCCTGCACCGTCTTGGGTGAGCTCCTGCGTTCCGTAATAGGTGATGACCCATTCGGCCACTTGGACCCGGCCCACACTCCAGGTGGTGAGGTTCTCCAGCTGTTCCTCAATGACCAGTCCGTAGCGTTCCAATTCGTTCAAATCAATCGCTGCCAGGGCATGGTTCACCTCGGCCGGATCGTGAATTTGCTTCTGACCTCGTCCCGCGGTCGCACGTACAGGCTTCAGGCGCGCTGAGCCCAACTCGAGCACTCGTTCTATTGCGTCCCTGGCATCGTCCATGGAAAACGCGGTGAAGCCTCGTAGCGTCGAATCGGCCAGCGCAGCACCCAGGACGTGGCTCCACATGGCAGGCGCCTTTGCGTCTGCCGAGACCAACGGGTGAACGATCGCCTTGGTCGAGATGAATGCCTCCGGCACAACACCACCGAACAGATGGCGAACATCCGTTACGCCAAGTTCCTTGGCTGCATCCAGCCCCGTAACGGTGCCACTTGGAACGATGTAGGGCTGCTCCTGCCCAACGGTTGGATCGAACACGCCGCGATAGGGAAGTCGAAGCGCCTCAGCGAGGCGAGCGGCGAGCGCTGCATGCGTCTGACGCTCGTGCTCGGGCTCATTCTCGCGATTAGGAAGCACGAAAACGGCTGTCGCCTCTTTTACCGCATGCTGGGCGAGTGCGTCCGCTTCATGCGAATGGATCGGTTGCATGGCATACCCTCCACCGGTGCACGCAAGGCGCGTACCTCACTTGGGTTTTGCGGGCTCGGACGGCAAGCCGTCATCGCCCGGTATTTCCTGCGCGGGCCGATCGGTCTCAGGTATCGGTCGAGGCTCGCGCTTTCCCGGTGGATGGATGTCATTGGGGTGATGGATATCGTCACCCTGCCCTCGCGGCGTTGTCATGGCTAAGCTCCTCAGGCCTTTCCATTACGAACCGCAGCGTTGCCCTGTGTTCCGTAAATTGGATGACCGTGGTCAGGCCACGGGTGTTCTCATGGTAACGAACTCTTCAGCGGCCGTCGGGTGGATCCCCATCGTTTCATCGAACACACGCTTCGTCGCCCCCGCCCTAATCGCCACCGCGAGCCCCTGAATGATTTCACCCGCGGACGGGCCAACCATATGGCAGCCCAGCACCTTGTCACTGTCGGCGTCAACGATGAGCTTCATCAAGGTCCGCTCCTGGGAGTCGGTGAGTGTCAGCTTCAATGCCCGGAAGCGGCTTTCGAAAATCTTTACTCGATGCCCTTCCTTGCGCGCGTGCTCCTCGGTCATGCCGATAGTGCCGATGTTCGGCAGCGAGAAAACAGCGGTCGGAACTTGCGTGTAATCCACGGGGCCATGGTATTCGTCGGGCTTGAACAGTCGCCTGGCTACCGCCATCCCTTCTGCCAAGGCGACCGGCGTGAGCTGAATACGGCCGATGACATCGCCAATCGCAAGGATCGATGCGTCGTGCGTCTCATGCTCGTCGTTGACCTCGATGAAACCGCGGTCATCCAGCGATACGCCCGTATTTTCCAGACCAAGATTGTCCAGCATGGCTTCGCGCCCGGTGGCGTAGAAAACGCAATCGGTTTCCATCTCGCGGCCATCGGTCAAATGCAACGTGAAGCTGCCATCAGGGTTGGGCTCGATGCGCGCAATGTCCGTGTCGAACTGTAGGTCGACCACCTTCTTGCACATTTCCTCGCGAAGATGCTCGCGAACGGCCAGATCGAACCCGCGCAGGAACAGCTCCTTGCGGTACATTTGCGTGGTTTTCACGCCCAGCGCATGGAAAATGGAGGCGAACTCGACAGCGATGTATCCCCCGCCGACCACGACCATCCGCGAAGGCAGCTTCTCCAGATGAAACGCCTCGTTGGACGTGATGATGTGCTCTTTGCCCGGGATGTCCGGCACCTTCGGCCAACCGCCTGTCGCGATAAGGATGTGCTTTGCGCTGTAGCGCTTACCGTCGACTTCAACCTCGTTCGAACCGACCAGCCGCGCATGGCCTTCGATCAACTGAACACCGCTATTTACCAACAGGTTGCGGTAAACCGTGTTGAGTCGGCTGATCTCCCGGTCTTTGTTTTCCCGCAACGTCGACCAATCGAACCCAGCGCGCTGGACGTCCCAGCCGAAGCCTTTGGCATGTTCGATGTCTTCTTGATAATCCGCGGCGTAGAGAAACAACTTCTTGGGTATGCAGCCTACATTGACGCAGGTTCCGCCTAGGTACCGATCTTCGGCGACCGCCACGCGCGCACCGAAGCTCGCGGAAAATCGCGCAGCGCGTACACCGCCGGAACCCGCACCAATGACAAATAGGTCGAAATCAAAAGCCATGCTCGCCTCGCTAGGTGATTTAACGCGAGCATACCCCAACTCGGTTGCGTCGAACGCCACCCCTGCCCGCCAACACTTCACGTCTTTGAAGCGAAACGTCACCGCGCAGCGATGAAGGGCCCTGACAAGTGCGCATAAAAAAGGCCGGCCACTTCTGGCCAGCCTTTAGTGCTGCAAACGGGGTCGGCGATTAGAACGCTTGGCCCGTCTTGTACAGGTTTTCGAAGCAGTAGTTGGTCGCATCGATGTAGCCTTCGGCGCTACCACAATCGAAACGCTGGCCTTTGAATTTATAGGCCAATACGCAACCGTCCTGCGCCTGCTTCATCAGCGCGTCGGTAATCTGGATCTCGCCGCCTTTGCCGGGCTCGGTTTTTTCGATCAGCTCGAAGATGTCCGGCGTCAGGATGTAACGACCGATGATCGCGAGGTTGGAAGGCGCATCTTCCGGCTTGGGCTTCTCGACCATGTGGCTAACGCGGTAGATGTCGTCACGGATCATTTCACCCGCAATGACACCGTATTTGTGCGTCTGGTCTGCCGGCACTTCCTGGATCGCAACGATGGTGCAGCGGAACTGGTTGTACAGCTTGACCATCTGCTGCAGCACGCTATCGCCTTCGATGTTCAGGCAGAGGTCATCTGCGAGTACGACGGCGAACGGTTCGTCACCGATCAGCGGACGGCCTGTCAGAATGGCGTGACCCAGACCTTTCATTTCCACTTGGCGGGTGTAGGAGAAGGTGCACTCGTCAATCAGACGGCGGATGCCGACGAGGTACTTTTCCTTCTCGGTGTTGCGGATCTGATGCTCGAGTTCGTAGCTGATGTCGAAGTGATCCTCGAGCGAGCGCTTACCACGACCCGTAACGATCGAAATCCCACTGAGGCCAGCTTGCAACGCTTCTTCTACGCCGTACTGAATGAGTGGCTTGTTCACCACTGGCAGCATTTCCTTGGGCATAGCTTTGGTGGCGGGAAGGAAGCGAGTGCCATAACCGGCAGCAGGGAACAGGCATTTTTTGATCATGTGAGTCCTTTGCACTGGAGGAGCTTATGAAATCGCCGATGCGTCAGCATGAGACGACAGTATTTCTGCCATGTGCGACATACCGCCAAATTGCTACAGATGGCACCTGGGAACGTCAGACCGTCTTTGGCGCGTTGGGTTCTATCGAATCTGGTTCTGTCGAACGTTGTGAGCGAAGCATGTATCCGATCAACGGTAATGGCAATCGTCTGGCAGGCACCACATCAAAAGAAATTTTGATACTTAGATAATCGAACGGTGGTGCGGTCACGCGTGACAAATAAAACCATGGGGCATGGAATGCGATCGGTTGCCCCGCCTTCTCCATCCCGCTGAAACTCAGGAGCGCGCGTGCCAATTTGGCCCATGTTTATTGCAGCAATGCTGGCGTCGCTGTCGGCCTTTGCAGAGGAAGACGATAGCGAGGCATGCCAAGCGTTGAAAAACGCCGAAGAGCGCGTGAAATGCCTCAGCGCATCAGCACTACTATCGCCCCTTCAGACGCCTGTGGCTGCGGAAGCGGGCGCTGGCTTGTGGAAAATGAGAACTGCGCCAGATCCTGAGTCGGGCGAGGCCGTGGAATTTGCGTCGTTGAGGGCCGAACAAGGTCGCAACCGCTGGAACAGTCCGCCCTGGTTGACCGTGCGCTGTAAAGCGAACAAAACCGAGTTGTACATCACCTGGGGGGACAACCTGCCTGAGAAAGCCGTGACCACCTACGCGCTTGGCAGCAGTGTCAAAAGCAGCACCTGGAAACGCGCTGCGGATCGAACGGCAGCGTTCTACCCGACGTCGCCTCTTCCGGTACTCAAACAGTTAGACGGGATGAGCAATCTCTCAGTGACTGTGGATTCAGTCGAAGCGACGCCCATAAACGCGATATTCCTGACATCCGGCGCCGAGATGGCACTGAGCAATGTTCGGAAGGCATGTGGTTGGTAGCGTGAGGTGCCCAACCCGGCCAGGATCCTCCATGGTCAACCAGCCGGGTGGACAGCGGTTACAGAGACCCGTCGAAATAGGTTTGGTTCGTTTTACTTCAAATAAATGCAGCCGGCGCGCGAGCGGGTTCTTCGATAGGCCAAGCGCTATGCGCGCGAGAAGTAGGACGCTGTTGCCAGAAAAGAGGATTGTAAAGCAGATGCCGAGGACCTGAGGCAATCTGAAGCCGCCTCAGAACCGCGCAAATAGATGGTGCCCGAAGCCGGACTCGAACCGGCACAGCCTTGCGGCCGAGAGATTTTAAGTCTCCTGCGTCTACCGATTTCGCCATTCGGGCGGTAGCGCTTCACACGTACCCGTAATGGGCAGGGGCGGACTATAAAGCCCCATCCAATGCAGCGCAAGCTACTGTTTTACAAGCAGACGTATCTAATCCAATCACGCTACAGGTGGAACGTCTACGGCTCCGGCGAGGAGCGCCCAGCCATACTTACGCCTGCGCTTTATGTCCTTACGAAATTACAATGCACTTTATTTTCAGCAATAAAAAAGCCCGTAGACAAGCGTCTACGGGCTTTTCAATAGTGGAGGCCGAGGTCGGAATCGAACCGGCGTACACGGATTTGCAATCCGCTGCATGACCACTCTGCCACCCGGCCTCAAAAAATTACGCCGCTTTACAGCGGCGTAATCGATCAAAATTGGAGCGGGAAACGAGACTCGAACTCGCGACCCCGACCTTGGCAAGGTCGTGCTCTACCAACTGAGCTATTCCCGCGTCTTGGTGACGGGCGCCATTCTATCGATTCAAATCGTGCCGTCAACCCTTTGATTAAAAAGTTATTTCTTTTCGTGCCCTGGGTTCAGGTGAGGCCATGCGGCCAGCAGATATTGCACCATCGACCACAGCGTCAACGCCGCAGCAACGATGAGCAGTAGATAACCCAGTAGCACGATTGCCGAATACTGCGGTGGATTGCCCAGCAGAATGACCAACGCGACCATCTGCGCCGCAGTCTTCCATTTACCAAGCTTGGAAACCGCAACGTGCGCCCGGGCGCCAATCTCCGCCATCCACTCGCGCAAGGCGGAAACGACGATCTCACGGCCAATGATGACGGTCGCTGGAATAGACAACCAAAGGTTGGCGTGTTCCTCGACCAGCAAGACCAGGGCTACCGCCACCATCAACTTGTCCGCGACGGGATCAAGAAACGCGCCAAACGGCGTGCTCTGCTGCCACCTACGCGCGAGATAGCCATCGAGCCAATCTGTGACTGCGGCTACGGCGAACACCGCCGCCGAAGCCCAGTAGCTCCAGCTGAACGGCATGTAGAACAGCAGGATGAAGAATGGGATCAGAAAAACGCGCAGAACCGTGAGCAGGTTTGGGATATTCATTTGATCGACAGAACACTAGAGAGTGGCCGCATTCTACTCACTGTGCAGCGCCGCATAAATCGACTCTGCGAGCTTTTTGCTGATGCCGGGCGCTTTGGCGATCTCATCCACGCTGGCGCGACTCACTTCCTGCAACCCGCCGAAGTACTTGAGCAAGTCCCGACGACGTTTTGGCCCCACACCGTCGATCCCTTCCAGCGTGGAGGTACGGCGTGTTTTGCCCCGCCGCGCGCGGTGCCCCGTAATGGCAAAGCGGTGTGCTTCGTCACGAATCTGCTGGATCAGATGCAGCGCCGGTGAATCGCCGGGCAATGTGAATTCATTGGCGGCGTCATTCAGGTAAAGCGTCTCCAGCCCCGGTTTACGGGTCACGCCTTTAGCAACGCCCAAAAGGGTGAGATCAGACATTGCTAGGTCGAGCAGAACCTCTTTCGCCATGGCCAGCTGACCCTTGCCACCGTCCACCAGAAGAATGTCGGGCAACTTGCCCTCCCCTGCTTTCACCTTGCTGAAACGACGGGTCAACGCCTGGCGCATCGCCGCGTAGTCGTCACCGGCCGTGACGCCTTCGATGTTGTAACGACGATAGTCGGATTTCAGCGGCCCCTCGGGACCGAACACCACGCATGACGCAACGGTCGCCTCACCACTGGAATGGCTGATGTCGAAGCATTCCATCCGCTGCGGCGGTTCATCCAGATCGAGCGCCTCGGCCAAGGCATCGAATCGCGCAGACAGGTGCTGTCGATTCGCGAGACGCGCGCTCAGCGCCTGCTGTGCATTGGTCACAGCCAATTGCTGCCATTTTGCCCGCGTCGCCCGCACGCGATAGCTGATGTTGGGCGCTCGACCACGAGACGCCGCGATAGCCGCTGTCAGCGTCGAGAAATCTTCATGGGTCGCGTTGACGATCAATTCTTCCGGAAGATCCCGTTCACTGGCGAGGTAGTACTGGGCCAGAAAAGCCATGAGCACACCGGCGGTGTCCTCTTCGATACCGACCTGGGGGAAGAAATTCTTACTGCCGAGCACGCGTCCAGAGCGAACACTGATCAAATGGACACACGCGCCGCCGGGACTCACGATCGCGGCTATGACATCGACGTCACCTGAGCCGCCTTCCATGCTTTGCTGGTCTTGCACACGGCGCAGCAATCCAACCTGATCGCGCAGTTCCGCCGCTCGCTCAAAATCCAGTCGCATGGCCGCTTGTTCCATGACACTCTGCAACTCTTCGGCCAAGGCATTACTGCGCCCTTCGAGAAACATCACCGAGTGCCGTACGTCTTGAGCGTATTCGTCTGCATCCACAAGGCCCACGCAAGGTCCCTTGCAGCGCTTGATCTGGTACTGCAAGCATGGACGCGTGCGGTTCTTGAAATAGGCATCCTCGCACTGACGGACATGAAACGCTTTCTGCAAAAGGCTCAAGCTTTCCCGTATGGATCCGGCGCTTGGATAAGGCCCAAAATAACGCCCTTTGGCCTTTTTTGCGCCCCGGTGAATACCCAGTCGCGGGAATTGATCCTCGCTCGACAGGTATACGTAGGGATAGGATTTATCGTCCCGGAGCAGAATGTTGTACGGCGGCCGCCACTCCTTGATGAGCGTTTGCTCCAGCAGCAAGGCTTCCGTTTCGTTCGCGGTGATGGTCGTTTCGATCTGGGCGATCTTGGCGACCAAAGCGCTGGTCTTCGTCGCGAGTCCGGTTTTGCGGAAATAGCTGGCAACGCGCTTTTTCAGATTACGCGCCTTGCCCACATAAAGGAGTTTGCCGGCATCGTCGAACATCCGGTAGACACCGGGCCGACCGCTGCAGGACGCGAGAAACGCGCTTGAATCGAAGGGCTGGGACATCTAACTACTGCGTGGCATCGACCATGCCGTGGCGAACCGCAAGCAACGCGAGCTCCACGTCACTGGTGATGGAAAGCTTCTCGAATATCCGGTACCGATAGGTATTGACGGTCTTGGGCGATAGGCACAGCTTGTCCGAGATGGTCTGCACCTTGTGACAATTCGCAATCATGAGCGCAATCTGAATCTCGCGTTCGGAAAGACTATCGAACGGCGTGCCATTGTTTTGAGGCATGAACGACTTCAGCGCCAACTGCTGGGCAATCTGTGGACTGATGAACCGATTGCCAGCGAATACCTGGCGGATAGCGGTGACCATTTCCTCAAGCCCAGCGCCCTTGGTGAGATATCCAGCGGCCCCGGCCTGAAGCAACCGTGTCGGGAAAGGATCTTCTTCGCACACCGTGACGGCGATCACCTTGGCATCAGGCTGGCTACGCAACAGTTTGCGAGTTGCCTCGAGCCCACCGATGCCAGGCATTTTTACGTCCATCAGCACGACGTCGGGCTTGAGCTCACGGACTTTCTGCAGCGCTTCTTCGCCTGATTCGGCCTCACCAATGACCTTTAGCCCATTGATGTCAGCCAGCATCCGCGAGATGCCTGTCCGCACCAGATCGTGGTCATCGACGACCAGCACCTTAATCAATCCGACACCTCGTAGCATTACCGAACTGTTGCATCCGCGGCCATTGCGCTAAAACCGACCCCGAGAAGAACGACATCATGTCAAAACCCATCGCTCCTGGAAACAGGCCATGACGACTACTTGCCTAAGCATCCACGCATGGCTCTAGACGGATCATGCCGGCCCGTCCCTTTAACTGAACGTCACTCCCGCGCGCCAATCGAACGTTTACGTACGCAAGTTTTGGCTACACCCCATATGAAATCGCATCGATGCAAGTTGCTCACGTTCGTCGCTTGGATATTCTTTGTCGCAGCTGCGGCGCTGATAGTTTCAATTTTTCATGGCTTTTGGACAGGCTGGCTGTTCGTCCCCGCCCTCATGGGCCCTCCGCTGCCCTACCACTATGACCACGATTGGCTGATGTACTGGGCAGCCGCCTTCTTGCGTTTGATACTGGCCGCGCTCCTTGTGTGGCTTGGGCGCCTGGTGGCTAGAGCGCGGAATTCTCAATGCGGGCCGTCGCCGGCCAGTGTTTGGCGCGGCAGGACCCGATAAACAGCCGCGTGCTTCGATCCCTTTGCTTCGCAGGCTCTGCGAGAGCGCAATCCGCGCGAGCGATTTTTGCTCTAGCCGTATGCAGGACGCAGGGTCGACAAGTACGCCCGTTCAATATTTGGACGTGAGCGCGCATATGGAAATAACAAAAAGCTATTACAAAATACTTTTTGATTCCTCTAGATTCTCTTGACCGGAACACCGGCCACACGCTTTCGACCCCCCTCAGGCCTACCTCACACGTTGGACGCCGAGTACGAGACCTGAACACATGCCTGCAAACCGTCTTATCCGCTTCTTTGGAGCCGCTGCGCTATGCACGGCTTTTGGCCTGAGCGCCTCGACCGCGGCGCATGCCGAGTCGCTGCTTCGTATTGGCTACCAGAAATCTTCCACGCTCATGGTGCTGCTCAAGCAGCAAGGCACGCTTGAGAAGCAGCTCGCCGGCCAGGGGGTCCGTGTCAGCTGGCACGAATTCGCCAGTGGCCAACCGCTGCTGGAGGCGCTGAATGTCGGCAACGTCGACCTTTCGGCGGACGTAGCCGATACCGTTCCCGTATTCGCCCAGGCTGCTGGGGGCAATCTCACCTACTTTGCATCCGAATCCGCATCGCCGGACGCACAGGCGATCCTCGTCGGACAGGATTCACCCATCAAATCCCTCGCGGACCTCAAAGGTAAAACCGTCGCTGTAACCAAGGCCGCTGGCGCGCATTACCTGCTACTCGCCGCGTTGCAGAAAGGTGGGCTGAAATTCAATGAAATCCAGCCGGCTTATCTCACGATCGCGGATGGTCGCGCTGCCTTCGAAAACAACAAGGTGGACGCCTGGGTGGCTTGGGAACCCTTCCTGAGCGCCGCTCAACAGCACCAGCCAACACGCGTTCTGGAAGGAAGCGAAGGGCTCGCAGCCTACAAGCGCTATTACCTGGCAGGCACCGACTACGCCAAGGCCAATCCCGCCATCCTGAAAACCGTGTTCGATGACTTGGCCCAGGCAGGAAAATGGGTCAAGGCCAACCCGGCCGAGGCGGCGAAGACCCTCGGGCCGCTATGGGGCAATCTCGATCCCGCTGTGGTGGAGCAAGCCAACGCGCGCCGCACTTATGACGTACAGCCCGTCACCCGCGAAGGGCTCGCAGAGCAACAGAAGATCGCGGATGCCTTCTTCGGCGAGAGGCTGATTCCGAAGAAGATCGATGCGGTGGATGTGGAGGTTTGGGCTCCGGGGAGTTGATTCCCGTATCCATACCTTGTAGGAGCCCAGACTCGATGTTGCCTGACCGAACGTGATCGCCAGCAAGCTGATCGCAGCCCGGCTGGCTCCTACAAAAGCGCGCCAATCACATGGATATATCCACATTTTCACAGACACCACTCGCGCCTTCAGAAGGCCGAATGGCATCGTCGTTTCGAGGGTCGAAGCCGCGGGTTTCGAACGATCTACAGGACCACGCGATTCACCTGTAGGAGCGGCCTTAGCCGCGAATGCGTCGGTTGCCGCGACACAAGATTGGGGCTAACTACAGATCGACATCTAGCCCCTCCGCGTGGATAAGGCTGCGCCGTTATCCACCCTACTCATAGCAAGCGATTCGCCGGCTTCGCCAACCCCAACGTCTCCCTGAGCGTGCTACCCGGATACTGCTGACGGAACACTCCCGCCTGCTGCAGCGCTGGTACCACACCTTCCAGGAACAGATCGGACGCCTCTTCCAGATACGGCGGCAGGATGACGAATCCGTCACAAGCGCCGGCGCGATACCACTCGATCAACTGATCGGCCACACCCTCGGGTGAGCCCACTGGCGAGAAGAAGTTGAGACTCTCGGCATAGCGCTTACCCGTCTGGCCCACCGTCAGCCCCATCTCGAGCGCCTGCTGGATGACGTATTGAAAGCGCCCCTTGCTCCCGGTGATAGCCTCGCGGATATCTGGGAATGGCCCGTCCTTTGGGTACTGCGCCAAGTCGTGATTCATGCTGGCGGACATGAAGCTCAACCCGGCCTCTGGGCGAATCAGCTCCTTGAGCAAGCGATCCTTCTCCAGCGCCGCTTCATGGGTTTGGGCGACTACCGGAACGATGCCCGGAAGGATTTTCAAGGTGTCAGGATCGCGCCCATGGCTACGCGCCTTGTCCTTCAACACGCGGTAGAAAGCCTTCGCCCGCTCCAGCTCGGGATGCACGACGAACACCACTTCCGCGTTTTTCGCCGCCAGATCGAGGAAAGCTTCGGACACACCTGCCTGGATCAAGACCGGCTGTCCCTGTGGCGGGCGGGGGATGTTGATCGGCCCCTTGATATCGAAGAATTCGCCGTGGTGATGCAGATAGTGAAAGGCGTCCGGGTTGGCAAAAACGCCATTCTTCGCATCGAGAACCAGGGCATCGTCACCCCAGCTGTCCCAGAGTTTCTGCACGACTTCGATGAACTCACCTGCGCGGGCATAGCGCTCGGCGTGCCCGAAGTGTTGCTCGCGCCCGAAATTGCGCGCCTCACCGTCACTGACCGAAGTCACCAGGTTCCAGGCTGCGCGCCCGCCACTGATATGGTCGATGTTCGCCAACATGCGTGCCGCGCTGTAGGGCAAGGCATACGACGATGACACCGTACCGCCGACACCGATGTTATCGGTCACAGCCGCCAACGCAGCCAGCAGGGTCAACGGCTCGGGACGGACAACCGGGCGATAGCGCACGGTTTCGGAGAAGTGACCGCCGTAGTTGTCATCGATCGACAGCTTGTCCGCGATGAACAGCATGTCGAGGCAGGCCGTCTCGGCACGTCGCGCGATCGTCTTGTACAGCCGCCAGTCCACCGTTCCCGAGGAAGCGGAATCCGGGTGTCGCCAGCCGCCCTGATGCGTGCCGGCTTCGAGGTAGAGCGCGAGATGCATCATGGCGCTTTCTCTTCAAAGAAAGCGGCTTCGATCACGCTGTCCGCCGGGAAAGTCTTCGGAATCAACCCTTCACGCTGGTAGAGATTGATCGTGGCCTGCTGGAGCGCGCGCACCTGAGTCAGATCCGTCTCGGGAACGTTGACCTCGCGCTGGACTTTCCCAAGTGCGACGTCCTCGGGAAGTTTCAGCAGGCTCGCAATGGACTTGGCGTAAGGCTCCGCGTGTGCTGCGCCCCAGGCACGCGCCTTGGCCAGCCGTGCCGAAAAATCCTTGAGCTCGGCATTCTTTTCCTGCAACACCGCATCCGCTGCCACGAAGTAGTTCAGGCTCGGGTAGTCCTTGCCATCCGCCAGAATCTTCGCACCGCTCTGCTTCACCGCGAACGACACGTAGGGCTCCCAGGTCGCGACGGCGTCGACGCTGCCATTGCTCAGGGCCAATGTCGCTTCGGAAGGCGTGGTGTTGATGAAGGTCACATCGGTCGGTTTCAAACCCGCGCGGGCCAACGCGTTGAGCGCCAGTGCCTGACCGGAAGAGCCCTTCACCGCCGCAATTTTCTTGCCCTTGAGATCGGCCACCGAGGCTATGCCCGTATCGCTGCCGATGATCAGCGCATTGCCCAGATAGCTGGACGCCTGGATGGCCTTCGCCTCGAGCCCCGCCGCGGCAGCGAAGGTCAAAGGGGCTTCGCCAACCAACCCACCGTCGAGGTGACCGGCGCGCAAGGCTTCGAGTAACGGAGCCGCATTGGGAAACTCACGCCACTCGATCTTGTAGTTCAGGCCGTCGAGGACACCGGCCGCCTCCATGACGGCGCGAGCATTGCCGCGCTGGTCGCCGATGGTGAGGTCAGCAGCGGACACCGCGACCGAAAGTGCGGACAGCAACAGGGCCGACAGCCCGTTCCGGATCTTCATTGAACGACTCCAAGTGAGATGTTTTGCGCGGGAACTCACCGCTGCGGTCGTAGCGTTTGGCGTTTCGGCTAACCGTGCCGTTAACGTGGCGAGGGCGGTTTCATCGGGCGGTGTTATGGGCGGACGCGCGCGCGTACTGCCAAATGTGAGACGGCTGTAGGGGGATTTGAGAGAGAACGAATGGGGCACGGGTCAGTTCACCTGAGTGAATGAGCGCCCGATCCGCGTGTGCGGTCTCGCGACGAACGAATAGAGGGTAAATTAGGCGCGCAGGCGCTCGGCCTCGCGCGCTTCGATCTTGGCGCGAGTCAACGGCAGCAGCGCGCGGCCATAGTCCTCGGCGTCATTGAGGGGGTCGAAACCGCGAATCAGAAAGGTCGTGACACCCAGATCGTAGTAGTCGAGCAGTGCATCAGCGACTTGCTCCGGTGTGCCAACCAACGCCGTAGAGTTGTGGCCGCCGCCAACGAGTTTGGCGATACCCGTCCACAAGCGCTTGTCCACACGGTCACCCTTCGCGACGGTTTGCATCAAACGCTGCGCGCCGACGCTATCTGGCTTGCGGGCGAGCACAGGTCCCGCTTTCTCAATACGCGCCTTGGCGTTCTCAAGAATGGCATCTGCCTTGGCCCACGCAGCGTCTTCCGTATCGCCAATGATCGGTCGGAATGAAACGCTGAACGCGATCGTACGGCCGTGTTTTTCGGCCTCGGCGCGCACGGCCGCAATGGTTTCCCGCGTCTGCTCCAGTGACTCGCCCCAGAGCGCGAACACGTCCGCGTGCTTGCCGGCCACTTCCAATGCTGCTTTCGAAGAGCCGCCGAAGTACACCGGGATATGCGGCTTTTGCTGGGGTTTGATGGCCGAGAAGGCATTCTCGGCCTTGTAGTACGCACCTTGATGATCGAAGGGTTGCTCCTTCGTCCAGACATCACGCACGACCTGCAGGAACTCGTCGGTCCGCGCGTAGCGCTCGTCATGGTTCAGGTAGTCACCATCCTTGCGCTGTTCGGCATCGTTGCCACCACTGATGATGTGCACCGCAAGACGGCCGTCCAGCAAATGCTCGAGTGTCGCCAACTTGCGCGCTGCTAGCGTTGGTGCAACGAAGCCAGGCCGGTGAGCCAGCAGAAACTTGATCTTCGTGGTGGCGAGCCCGGCCGCCGCAGTTACGAGAAAACCATCGGGCCGATCGGACCAATAGCCCACCAATAGCCGATCGAAACCGGCGGCTTCGTGGACCTGGGCGAAACGGGTGATGTAGGCCTTGTCGAAAATGGGACCGACGGGCGCGATCGTTTCGGACGACAATTGATGGCCGATCATGCCAATGAATTGAACACTCATGAAACAGGCTCCTTAGCAGGTAAGAGCAAAAGGTGTTTATAAGCAAAACTAAGCACCTTTCGATTTCTTATACGCTAACGAGAAAACTCTACATCAGTGAAATTCAATTTAGGCATATCCTAATATGCGAATAACGCATTTCTTGCGAGTGTCGCTCACCACGGGATCGGCGCGGTGTGACGTGGCTTTCGAATGCGAGCGACTGAAGCGGATGTCGCGCCGTTGCCGCTACAAAGGGCCGCCGTTCTGGTTCGTCCCTAATGTTTTGCTTCGCCGGTAATTTCTACAGGCGACTGAAGTCGCCCCTACAAGGAGCCAATCCCGTTTTGCTTCGGCCCATAACCTGTAGGGGCGACTTCAGTCGCCCACGTCATGCAAGCAGCGCTTGTAGATAGGGTAAAACCCAGATGCTGCTGTACAGAAACGAACCCCCGGTGACGATATCCCAACCCAAAAAGCCACGGTTTCTAGCCGCCCTACGCGACCTCTGGCTCGGCTTTCAGACCTCTCGCAACAGTCTCACCGAACACCTCAACGGCACCTTGCAGGTTTCCCACGAAGGCCGCCCGTGCTAACCAAAGATCGATCATTGGTTTGAAATCCGAAACGTTGAGTACGTCCAGCCGATCCCGATGGCGGCTATTCTGCAGCAGCGGCGCCGGTACCAAGCCTAGGCCCATTCCATTCGCCACCAGGCCAAGCTGGAGATCGGTTCCAAATATCTCGAGATTCACTTTCAGGTTAAGGCCCCGCTCAGCCAATGCACGTTGAAGCCCCGCTCGAAAACCGCAACCGTCGGGATTGAGTACCCAGCCCTCAGGCTGACAATCCGCCAGCTTGCAACGCTTACGGCTGGCAGAGCCTTTCGGCCCGACTATCACCAAAGGCATGCGCGCCAGCGATCGCCCGACCACGCCCTCGGGAAACACCTTGCCGGCCGGAAACAACACCGCTGCGGCGTCCAGCTCGCGGTGTTCGATACGCTGTACGAGGTGGCCACCCCAACCATGTGCAACCTGTACCTGCAATTCCGGAAAGCAGGTCTTCAAACGCTGCAATGCCTCGAGCAACACGGCATCGCCAACGGTTTGGGGCACACCAATGCGCAGGGTGCCCGACGGATTGGCATCTTCCGCGACGAGTTCGCGCAGCGAATCGATTTCCCGCATGACGCCCTGACAGCGCTCGAATACCCGCGAACCCATGGCAGTAGGTTTCATTGGTTTGGTGTTGCGATCCAGCAGCACAGCGCCGAGTGATTCCTCGAAACTTTGCAGCCGACGCGTAATTGCGGATTGGGTGAGGTGCAGTGATTCGGCGGCCGCGCTCAGCGACTGAAAGCGGACGACTGCCAGAAACGCCTCGATGTCATCTATTTTCATTCACTTTTCGCATATTAGCTTATGAACAAATTGAATTTTAAGAAGTATAGCGGCGTTGATAGGGTAATAACGAATTCGCCGAAGAGCACTCGAAATGACCACCCCATTACGGCTTGACCGCTTTCGCCAATTTGTCGGCGACCTGGCCGCGCTGCTCGATGAGCAGCCAGATGAGCCTACCGTGCTCGAACAGGGATCGGTCCTGTTGCAGCGATTGGTGGCCCAGGATGACTGGCTACCAGCGGTTGCAGCCGAGCCCGACCCAGTGCGCTACAGGCAATTTCTGTTGCACGCCGATGCGCGTCAACGCTTTTCGGTCGTCAGCTTTATCTGGGGGCCGGGGCAGCGTACGCCTGTACACGACCATCGTGTCTGGGGGCTGATCGGCATGTTGCGCGGTGCCGAATATTCTCAAGGCTTCACCCGCAGCACATCCGGCGGGTTGGTCGCCGAAGGCGCCCGTACTCGCTTAGTGCCGGGGCAAGTAGAAGCGGTGTCGCCACGCGTGGGCGACATCCATCAGGTATCCAACGCTTTCGACGACCGCGTATCGATCAGTATCCATGTCTACGGCGCCAACATCGGCGCGGTAACGCGCGCCGTCTATACCGAGAGCGGCGAAGAGAAACCGTTCATCTCTGGCTATTCAAACGCCCATATCCCCAACTTCTGGGACCTATCGAAAGAGAGCCTCGTCCAATGACCCAAATTGCCGTACGTCCCCACTCTGTCATTCGCCAGGCATTACTGGATGGACAAGAAGTCGCCTTGGTCGACGTCCGTGAGGAAGCGCCTTTTGCTGAAGCGCATCCACTGTTCGCGGCCAATATCCCGTTGTCCAAACTCGAACTTGAGGTCTATTCGCGTGTGCCCCGCCGGGATACCGCCGTGACCGTATACGACGACGGGGAAGGACTTGCAGAGGTTGCCGCAGAACGACTCCGGGCGCTGGGCTACAGCGACGTTGCTCTGCTGGAGAACGGTCTTGCTGGTTGGCACGACGCTGGCGGCGAGTTGTTCCGCGACGTTAACGTGCCCAGCAAATCGTTTGGCGAATTGGTCGAGAGTCGGCGTCATACCCCTTCTCTAGCTGCCGAGGAAGTGCAGGCATTGCTCGACGCTAAGGCTAACGTGATCGTGGTCGATGCGCGTCGCTTCGACGAATACAACACCATGAGCATTCCTACCGGCACCAGCGTGCCAGGCGCCGAGTTAGTGCTGCGCGTACGCGAGCTGGCGCCGAATCCGGAGACTCAGGTCGTCGTCAACTGCGCAGGCCGTACCCGCAGCATCATCGGTACCCAGTCATTGGTGAACGCCGGCATCCCTAATCCGGTCGCGGCGCTGCGCAACGGCACCATTGGCTGGACGCTTGCTGGTCAGACGCTGGAACACGGGCAGACGCGCCGCTTCAAGGAAGTCAGCGAGCAAACCCGCTCCACCGCCGCGACGTCCGCACGCCGCGTAGCCGACAAAGCCGGCGTGAAACGCGCAGGTCTCGAAGCGCTTGCCGGCTGGCAGGCGGAAGCCGGGCGCACGACTTACCTGTTCGATGTCCGCACCCCGGAGGAATACGAGGCCGGCCATTTGCCGGGCGCGCGCTCCACACCCGGCGGCCAACTCGTACAGGAAACCGATCACTTCGCCAGCGTACGCGGCGCGCGCATTGCGCTAGTCGATACCGACGGCGTGCGCGCCAACATGAGCGCATCCTGGCTCGCGCAAATGGGCTGGGATGTGTATGTGCTCGACGAGATCAAGTCCAGCGACCTCAGTGAAAAAGGCGCCTGGAGCGCACCGGTTCCCGCATTGCCTGCTGCCGACGTAATAGACCCCACCACGCTCGCCAACTGGCAGAAAACGCCGGGCACCGTGGTGCTGGATCTCACGGCCAGCGCCAACTACGTGAAACGCCACATCCCTGGCGCTCACTGGGCGCTACGTGCCCAGTTGCCGCAGGCGCTGGAGCGCCTCCCGGTGGCCGAGCGTTACGTACTTACCTGTGGCAGCAGCCTGTTGGCCCGCTTCGCTGTGGCCGAACTAAAAGTACTCACCGGCAAACCCGTATTCCTCCTCGACGGCGGAACGGCGGCCTGGATCGCGAAGGATCTGCCGCTCGAAGAAGGCGAAACGCACTTGGCCGTACCGCGTACCGACCGCTATCGCCGACCTTATGAGGGTACTGACAACCCACGCGAAGCGATGCAGGGTTATCTGGATTGGGAATTCGGTCTCGTCGACCAGTTGGCGAAGGATGGGACCCACGGCTTCTATGTGATCTAAGCATCTTCACGACTTTCGACCAGAGTTGCGGCAGCACGCCCCCGCTCACACGACACCCTAATCACTGCCTTCTCGGGACCTGATAACACCGGACCGAACGGCGAACGTCCTTCCAGGCGATCGCCTCTGACCCGTTTCAGGAGAGACCCGATGACCTCACCGCCCGTTCTGCATAACCCTGCCGATACCGTTCGCACGATCGAAATCACCCCCAGCGTCGCTCGCAACGGGCCACGTGTGCCGGGCTTTGTCCTACGGCTACTCAGCCCGGTTGTCATTCTGTTGCTCTGGGAAATCGCGTCACGCGCCGGGCTTATTCCGACCCAAATCATCGCGGCGCCTTCGGAGATCAGCATCACGCTGTGGGCGTTAACCGCCAGTGGTGAGCTGGCTCATCACCTGCTGGTTTCCCTGCAACGCGCGGTGCTTGGCCTAAGCATCGGTGTCGCCATAGGCGTTGTGGCCGCACTTATTACCGGACTGTCGAAGCGCGGCGAAGTCGTGCTCGACTCACCCATGCAGATGTTGCGGACCATCCCGTCGCTGGCCCTAGTACCGCTGTTCATTCTCTGGTTTGGCATTGGCGAGTTCACGAAGGTGGCGCTGATCGTCATGGGCACAACGTTCCCCGTGTACCTCAACCTGTTCGCTGGCATTCGCAACATCGATCCCAAACTCATCGAAGCGGGAAACACGCTCGGTCTCAGTCGCCGCGAGTTGATCTGGCACGTGGTGTTGCCAGGCGCACTGCCCTCTTTCTTCGTCGGCTTGCGTTACTCGCTGGCGATCTCCTGGCTCGCCCTCGTCTTCGTCGAACAGATCAACACTATGTCAGGCATTGGTTTTCTCGCCAGCGATGCACGGGACTTCATGCGCACCGACATCATCGTGATTTGCTTACTCGTCTACAGCGTCTTGGGTCTGTTGATCGACGGGATCATCCGCACCCTTGAGCATTACGCCCTCGCTTGGCGCCCCTCCTTCGTAAAGAGTTGAACGCATGAACGCACACACCCCGCTGCACCCCTTACCCGTCACGCCCGCGGTTCGACTCCAGCGCGTCGTCCGTCAGTTCGGTGATAACCGCGTGATCGATGGACTCGACCTCGACATTGCCCCTGGAGAATTCGTCGCCCTGCTCGGCGCCAGCGGCTCGGGTAAAACAACGCTTTTGCGTTCACTGGCCGGACTCGACTCCATCGAAGGTGGCCGACTGATCGTGCCCGAAGCCCGCTCCGCGGTATTTCAAGAACCACGCCTGATGCCTTGGAAGCGCGTTTGGAAGAATGTCACGCTCGGCGTACGCGATGGTGATGCCCGATCGCGGGCGACCAAGGCGCTGACCGAAGTGGGTCTCGCGCACCGCCTGAACGCCTTTCCGACCACGTTATCGGGTGGCGAGGCACAGCGCGTCGCACTGGCGCGCAGCCTTGTCCGCGAGCCCAAGCTGTTATTGCTTGACGAGCCGTTCGCCGCGCTCGATGCGTTGACCCGGATTCGTATGCATCAGCTGATCATCGACCTGTGGAGAGCCCACGGCCCGGCGGTGCTGCTGGTCACGCACGACGTGGAAGAAGCGATCCTCCTTGCCGACCGCATCATCGTGCTCAAGGAAGGCCGCATCGCCGACGCTATCCCCATCGGCCTGGAGCGACCGCGAGAGAAAGGCACGCCTACGTTCAACGCTATCCGACGGAGGTTGCTGGAGCTGCTGGGAGTGGATAGCGGACGACAGCCGTCTGAGGATGGGCAGGAGGTTCGACCGTTCAGGGGATTAGCGCTGGCAACGTAACAGGTCGCAATCGTGCGATGGCCGGGGGCATGCCTTTGTAGGAGCAAGCGGTTCGCCGCTTGGCCACTAGAACAGAGGCACAGGAAGATACTTAAAGGCTATTCACCAGCCCTCTTCCACAGGCGTTCCCTGGTGGTAGAACAACTGCCATTGGGATCGCTCCCGACGCCAAATTGACGCGCGTAGCGTGTAGCGAAAACGACTGCCATCCGTGCGCAGCTGAACGGACCGGTAGTTCAGCAGCACGCAATCATCTGCGATCCACGTTAGCCGAAAATCATCGGAGCGAACCGCCGGTGGCTCGTGTTGAGTCAAAAACGCCAGCACGTAATCGCGCTCGAGCCGTCGTCCAGATCGAGCGACCTTGAAGAACGATGGGTGCACCAACTCATTCAAACGCGCCGGCTTACATTGCACGCCGGGGTGATGAACCTCGGTTTCAAGTCGGCTTATCTCATCCAGTAAATCGCTCACTTTTCTCTGTTCTCTCGGCCTAAAAAACATCAAACAACGCGCGCGCCGCGTTTGATTACCCGTGCTACCAAGCCTACGCGGTCTTCATCACGCTTTTCCCGGCGCGGAATGTTGGACTGGTGAAATAGCCTGATCCGTATGTTTAAAGCCCCTGCAGCTAACGACATGCGAATCAGACATATTGATTACCCTCAATCATTCTAAAAACAAATAATTAGCATAGAACTAAAGGTGATTTCACAGGCACTGGTTAGACGAATAGTTTAACCACAGCCGACCCCTCTCCTGGTGGAGGCCATCCCAAATCCCCAGGAGCTTCGCCGTGCCTCTACTCCGTCCCAGCGCCCCTACCGTCATTTCTCGCTACCCGAACGTTTGCCTACACGCTTTTCGGTTCCGCTCATGAACCAAATAGTGGCGAATCCCCACGGGCGACTTTTCACCTTCCATTACCTGACAGGAGCTTCACATGCGTTTTCCCAAAATCATGCCCTTCGTTTTAGCCGTCAGCGTACTCGCAGCGGGCTCGTTCGCATCGGCGGATGACCTTGAACCGTTGCGCGTTGCCAACCAGAAGTCCACGTTGAAGCTGTTACTGGAAGCCTCAGGAGAATTGGAAGATGTGCCCTACGAAATAGAGTTTTCAGAGTTTGCGGCGGCGGCCCCCCTTGGCGAAGCCTTGAATGCAGGTGCGGTAGATGTCGGCTATTTGGGAGACGCTCCTTACGTATTCGCGCTGGGCTCGGGAGCGCCGCTGAAAGTAGTGAGCATCACGCACTTCGACGGACGCTACACCACGTCGATCCTGGTGCCGAAGGATTCGCCGTTGCAATCGGTCGCAGATCTCAAAGGTAAGCGCGTTGTCACCAACCGCGGATCAATTGGCCATTATTTGGTCATCAAAGCGTTACGAGACGCCGGCCTGAAGACGTCCGACATTACCTTCGTCAATCTACTGCCCAGTGACGCCCAAGGCGCACTGCGAGCGGGTGATGCGGACGCATGGTCGACCTGGGACCCTTACACCACCATTGCGCTCACCGGCGGCGACGCTCGCATCCTGCGTAAAGGTACCGACCTGCTAAACAACAACACTTACCTTGCAGCAACTCAGCAGGCGACTGAAACCAAACAAGAACAAATCGAAGACTTCGTCGTCCGGCTAGAGCGCGCGTACCAGTGGGCAAACAATAACCGGGAAGCCTTCGCCGCTGCCCAGGCAAAGGTGACGCGATTACCGCTTGAAGTGCACCTCGCGTCAGTAAACGAAACCCAGTATTCCCGCGCCGAGATCACCGACGCGGTCATTGCCGATTTGCAACAGACCGCGGACATCTACCTGGAGGAAGGCGTTTTGGCACGCCCGGTCGACGTCTCCAAAGGTTTCGACAAGCACTTCAATGCTTACCGAGCAACGGCAACCGCACCGGTTGCAAAAGCCGAATGAGTTGAAGCACGCGAAAACCTGACGTTACGCCGTGCCAACGACTAGAGCCGTCGCACGGGTCGGCGGCGAACAAATGAAGTCGCCGAGCGCTTCACCGCATGCAGCACGACAGCCTTCTCTTCGAACAAAAGGATATCGCCATGCTGGCCGAACAAATAAACACTGCCGAATTCGACGTCCAAATACTCGAGCCCACAATAGGCGCCGAGATCAAGGGTCTCGACCTCCGCCACCCTTTGACCCGTGCTGATCGTGATCGCGTACGAGCGCTGCTACTGCGCCACAAGGTGTTGTTCTTTCGAGATCAGCATATCGAGACTGAACACCAACTCACCTTCGCCCGACAGTTCGGTGAGCTCTACCATCATCCCACCACCAAGAAGCAAGACCTCGAACGCCCGAACGCACATCTTATTCTGGGTAGCGAAGCTAAAGACCGCTACGGCGAGGCCCGGAAAGGTCGCTGGCATACAGATACGAGCTGGATGCTCAAACCGACATTTGGTGCAGTCCTTCGTGCTGTCTCACTTCCGGAGACTGGCGGCGATACGCTTTGGGCCGATACAGGGCTTGTCTATCGCGCGCTGCCTGCGGCGCTACGCACGAAGATCGACAACGCTTTCGTCACACACAATTTCAAATCGTCATTGGACAAGGCGGACTACCCCTACCCGATCATTGCTCACCCGCTGGTTCGTACCCACCCGGAGACCGGGGAAGACGCGTTGTTCATCAATTTCTCGATGGCGCCGCAAATCTTGGGTCTTTCATTGGAAGAGAGTGCGGACATCGTTGCGCAGTTGTTGAAGGAGGTAAGCAACCCCGAGTACCAGGTCCGCTTCAAGTGGCGGCCGGGCGATGTTGCCTTCTGGGACAATCGCGCCGCGCTACATTACCCCGTATACAACTATGGTGATTTCCCGCGCGTCATGGAGCGTGTGTTGATCGCGGACGACGATATCCCGCATAGGCGCGGCTCGAATTGATCTAGCCCTTCTTCAAAGGCTTGAGGCACTTTCAAGGCTCAGGGTTTTCGCCCCGAGCCTCTGCGGCCTTGAGCCCTTCCCGTTTGAGTCCGCATACTCTGAAGACGCCTGTATGTGATCCCGAACGATGCTGATCCTTTCGCCTACCGTCCAGATTCCTCTCGAAGACATAAAATTTACGGCCATCCGCGCGCAAGGCGCTGGCGGGCAGAACGTGAACAAGGTGTCCAGCGCCGTGCACCTGCGCTTCGATAGCGCCGCCTCCGGCTTGCCGGAAAGCTGCAAGCAGCGATTGCTGACGCTACGCGATGCGCGTATCACCGATACCGGTGTGATCGTTATCAAAGCGCAACGCTACCGGACGCAGGAGCAGAACCGTCTGGACGCCCTAGAGCGCTTGACCGAACTCCTCCAGCAAGCACTAAAGCCCGAAAAGCCGCGTCGCCCTACGCGCCCAACATTGGCCTCCAAGCGCCGGCGCCTCGAAGGGAAAGCGAAACGCGCTTCGATCAAAGTCGGTCGAGGTCGACCAAACGTCGACTGAAGACACACGCCTAGCCATGGGCCGCGGTGCTTCGTATATGTACAATTTTTATCTGCCGACAGCTACATGACTTGCTCTCAGCCACAAACAGACTAATGTTGTCCGACGACTGACAATCGCCAGTCGGTGTGTAGCTGTACTTCCAACAATTACAAAAGGGTCAGATGCATGAAAAGAATCAAAGTGGTGGTGGGTTTTCTGTGCCTGTTTACAGGCTACGCATTAGCAGCATCGGGTGACGAAAGCGACGTCGCGGCGGCCGTCGATAAACTCACCCAGGCTATGCTGCACAAGGATATTGCCCAACTCGAGGCGCTCACTGCCGACAATGTCACCTACGGTCATTCCAGTGGGAATATCCAAGACAAGAAGGCCTTCATCGCCGATATCGAAACGGGTAAAAGTGCGTTCAATCGATTAGAAATGCAGAACCAGAAGATCACCATGTCCGGCGATACGGCATTGGTACGCAACCACTTCTCCGCCGAAGCCGTAAACAGCGGCAAAGTAACGCCGACCGAAATTGAAAACTTCCAGATCTGGCAAAAACGCGACGGCAAATGGCTATTGATCGGCCGGCAGGCGTTTCGCTTCTAAGCGCGCCGGGGCATTCGCTACGCAATAGCCTAATCCGCCGTTCACCGCGTCATGGCCTTTAATAAGCCATGCGAGGTGAACGGTGGAAGCTCATTGGGTTTCACCGTACGGCTCTTGTCGACCGGGTGATAACCCGGATTCCGGGTATCACGAACCACCGGGCATGCGGGTTTTACCCGTGCTACCTGTCGGGTGACGGGGCGGCCATTCGCTCGCCTGTGCGCCGGATCAACTGCTTATCACCTCACGCATGAAGTCAATGAGCGCAGAAAAACGTTGCTCGGCGCCATGTCTCGCACTCCATACCAGCCCCACATCCATAGACGGCACTTCATCGGTGATTGGACGTCGAGCAATGCGCTGCCCTTCGAGCGACCAGGGCCGATAGACCAGATCCGAGAGAACCGTAACGCCCTCTCCCGCTGCAACCAAGCTACGAACGGCCTCGATCGAACGGCTTTGCAAGCACACATTCGGCTGCAATCCGTGACGCCCCCAATAACGCTGAACCGTCATCAAATGCTCATCCATGTCCAACAACAAATACCGTTGGGCGGCGATTTCAGCGAGCGACACGCGCGCCTGCTGGAGCAACGGATGTTCGGGGCTTGCCCAGAACTGTCGCGGCGAGCGCAACAGCGTCTCACACTGCAACCCCTCTATACCGGAGAAGTTACTGGTCAACATCAATGCGAGGTCCATTTCCTGTACGAGCAAGGCGTCCTCGATCTGCTGTCGCTCCCGCTCGATGCAATGCACATTCAACTGCGGAAATTTCCGGCGCAACGCTGCGAGTACCTGTGGCATCAGGTAAGCACTGATAGTCTCTGTCA
Source organism: Pseudomonas matsuisoli (assembly GCF_014647635.1). Taxonomy (GTDB): domain Bacteria; phylum Pseudomonadota; class Gammaproteobacteria; order Pseudomonadales; family Pseudomonadaceae; genus Pseudomonas_P; species Pseudomonas_P matsuisoli. The sequence continues at coordinate 144,821 of NZ_BMPO01000002.1, read as the reverse complement.
GGCCGATTCGTAGCGTTCCCTGCACGGCCAAGGGTACGGTTCGGACGTCGTTAACCGCCTCCTCCAGGCTATCGATGACACGCTGGGCATTCCGTAGGAAGCGCAGCCCCTCCGTTGTCAGCCGGACGCCGCCCGCTTGCCGTAGGAACAACTCCACGCCTAGCACCTTTTCCAGGCCTTGCAACGAAGCGGTCATTGCAGATTGCGAGACATGACTGCGCAGAGCAGCGCGGGACACCTGACCTGTCTCGGCCAGCGCTATGAAGTGGTGAAGTTGTCGAAGCGTGGGCTGCATCGATTTTTCCGATAATGCGTTTTCCAAAAGTTGAATTAGGAATATCACACAGCGCTGCCTACATTCCACGTCCATGCCCACTTGAACAGCATGGACTTTGTCTTGGCACTTAAACCCGGTTATTGCACACTTTGCCGCTCCCGTTGCGGTACGCTCAATCAGGTCGAGAACGACCGCCTGATCGCCGTGCAGCCGAACCCCGAGCACCCAACTGGCGCGGCTATGTGCCTCAAGGGCAAGGCGGCGCCGGAGTTGGTGGAGAATGCCGAGCGCCTGCTGTATCCAATGCGCCGCACGCAACCCAAAGGGGCTACAGACCCAGGCTGGGTGCGCATCGGTTGGGACGAAGCATTGGACGAGATCGCATCCCACATGGCTGAGATAAAGGCCCGCCGGGGTGCCGAGGCCTTTGCGTTCAGTGTCACCACACCCAGCGGGACACCCCTTAGCGACAGTATCGATTGGATCGAACGGCTCATCCGCCGCTACGGCAGCCCAAACACCAGCTACGCCACTGAAATATGCAACTGGCACAAGGATGTGGCGCACACGTTCACGTTCGGTTGTGGGCTACCGACGGCTGATTACCTCAATGCTGGCTTGATCGTGCTGTGGGGGCACAATCCCACCAACACGTGGCTGGCGCAGGCGCACGCAATCGCCGAAGGCCGAAAAAACGGCGCCAAGCTGTTGGTGGTCGACCCCCGTGGAACCGCGCTGGCGCACGAAGCGGATGTCTGGCTACAGGTGAAACCGGGTAGCGATGCGGCGCTGGCGATGGGCTTGGCGAACTTGCTTATCGAGTCCGGTCGTTTCGACGTCGGGTTCATCGATCGCTGGTCGAACGCAGGGCTATTGGTACGTGATGACAACGGTCGCTTTCTCCGCGCCAGCGACCTCGATACGGATGCCGACGACAGCTGGGTTGCCTGGGACGAAAATACCAAGGCGCCGATACCTCTGCCCCGTCAGCCACAAGACTGCGAACACATACGTGTGTCGTTACATGGCCGTTATCGAGTCGTAACGCTGGAAGGTCCGGTCGATTGCCGTCCGGCGTTTGATCTGTACCGAGAAGCGTGCGCTACCTTCACTCCGAGCTTGACTGCCGAGCTGACCTGGGTCGCCGAAGACACCCTACGACGCGCGGCCGATCTGATCGCCGACGCCCATAGCGTGGCGTACCACGCCTGGTCAGGCGTCGCCCAACAGCACAATGCAAGCCAGACCGAGCGCGCGATCGCTTGTCTCTATGCACTTACCGGCAGCTTCGATGCGCCTGGTGGCAATCGCCTGCTGGACAAAGCACCGACGCTTGCCGTAAGCGGCCAGGATCTCATCAGTCCCGAACAGAAGGCCAAGGCTTTGGGATTGCCGCAACGCCCTCTCGGCCCGCCCGCCCAAGGCTGGGTAATGGCACGTGACCTGTACCAGGCGATTCTTCACGGCGAACCGTATCCGGTGGAAGGCTTGCTGGCGTTCGGTAGCAATCCGCTCAGCTCCCAAGCCGACGCGGAGCTGGGTATTCAGGCACTGGAATCTTTGGCGTTCTATGCGCACTGCGACCTGTTCATCAATCCGACGGCCCGCTACGCGGACATCCTGCTTCCCGTCAACACGCCGTGGGAGCGCGAAGGCCTGCGGCTCGGCTTCGAGATCTCGGAACGCGCGCAACAACGCATACAACTGCGACAGCGCATGGTGTCCCCACGCGGGGAGTCGCGGTCAGACAACGACATCGTTTTCGCCCTGGCCAACCGCCTTGGGATGGCCGACGACTTTTTCGGCGGAAGCCTCGAGCAAGGCTGGGACGCGATGCTGGCACCGCTCGGGTTGAGCGTGAGTGAACTCAGGCAGCGACCGGAAGGAATCGACATTCCGCTCCATCACGAGCACTTCAAATACCGTAGAACCGGGTTCGCCACACCCACCTCGCGGGTTGAGCTGTACTCTGAGCGGCTTCTGGAGCACGGGTATGCACCCTTGCCGGAAAACGCGCCGCCTGCGAGTAGCGATGCCCGCTTTCCGCTGCTGCTCACCTCGGCGAAAAGCGGATATTTCTGCCATAGCCAACATCGCAATCTCAGCAGCTTGAGACGCAAGGCACTTGCACCTACCGTGCTGATATCGAAGGCACTTGCGCACGAGCAACGCATCGCTGAAGACGATTGGGTACGCATCAGTACCGCCTCAGGGAGCGGACGCTTTCAAGCGAAGCTGGACGACCACCTGCACCCTCGTGTGCTGGTCGGCGAATTTGGTTGGTGGCAAGGGAATCGGGCGCTCGGGCTGGATGAGACGCCGGTGCTAGGTACCGCGAATAGCAATTACAACGCGCTCGCGACCGCCGCCTCCGCGGATTCGCTCAGTGGCTCATCGCCCCTGCGCGAACTCCATTGCAGTCTGCGTCGTGAGGCACCACGGCAAACCGTCCCGGCGCGGTGGAGCGGCTTTCGAACCTTCGTCGTCGCGGCGCGACACCGCGAAGCAGAAGGCGTAACCAGTGTGTGTCTGCGCGCCCTCGATGGTGGGCCGCTACCCGATTACCGCCCTGGCCAACACATTACCCTTCGAATGATGACGCCAGCTGCTGGCGAACAGACCCGCGCCTATTCGCTGACTGGCGTTGCGACCGACCCGGATCGACGCGAGTATCGAATCGCCGTACGTCACGCACAGGGAACCACGGAACAGGGCGGCCCCTGGTTCGGCAAGGTGTCCTCGCACATCAATGAGGGCTTGGTCGTAGGCGATCACGTCGAAGTGCAAGCGCCCAGCGGAACCTTCCTGATTCCAGAGCGCTCGACACGACCCCTGGTTTTCTATGCGGGCGGCGTAGGCATCACGCCCTTCATTAGCGCGCTCGAAAGTGCCGCGGCCATTGGTTTTTCCGGGGACATCCTACTGTTATACGGAAACCGCAGCCGTCCCGGACACGCCTTCGCCGAACGTTTGCAGCAACTGCAAACGTGCTTGCCGGGCCTACGCGTCATCGACGTTTACAGTGCACCGCTCGCGGGTGAGAAAGCCGGTATCGATTATCAGGTCGAAGGCAACGTCAACCGCGGGCTGGTCCCTGACAGCTTTTTCGCACGGCGCGCGCTGCACTATCTCTGCGGACCGCAAATCATGATGGATATCATCATTGGCGAACTGGTCGCAGCAGGCGTGCCGCGTTTCGATATCTTCAACGAGGTGTTCCGCTCACCGGCCGTGCTGCCGAGCGGTAACCAGCGATTTGCCGTGACGTTTGCCCGCAGTGGACAAACCCATGAATGGAACAATGAGGCCGGACCATTACTGACGTTCGCCGAGCGATTGGGAATCCAATTGCCGAGCGGGTGCAGGGTCGGCCAATGCGAGAGCTGCGCGGTTCGCGTGCTGGAGGGCGAAGTCGTCCATCTGCACGGTGAAGAACCCGAAGACGCTCGTGTATGCCTGAGCTGTCAGGCAATACCTGCCACAACGCTGACACTGGATGCCTGAGGATGCGCTCGCAAAAACGTGCGTGAGCGCCTTGGTACCGGTGTTCCCAAATGAAATTCGCAGAGAACGATTCACGCGCCTTGCGCAACGTCCCCTCTCGCGAACTCGTAAAGGACGCCCGTCGCACATAGTGACGGACGTTACCCATTGCTTTGGAGGGGTAGGTCATGAGCACTGATACAACAATAAGCCAGGGAGGATCGGATGAATCCGGACGCCTGGAAAAGGTCGCCATCCGCGTCAGCAACTGGGCCGAACGGTGGTTTCCGGACGCCTTCATCTTCGCGGCCATTGCGGTGGTCGTCGTCGCATTGGCGACATGGTCCATCGGCGCACCGGTTCGCGCGGTTGCGCAAGGCTTTGGTGACGGCTTTTGGAGCTTGATCCCATTCACCATGCAGATGGCGGTCGTGGCCATTTCTGGCTACGTGGTCGCGGTGTCGCCGCCCGCTGCAAAGCTGATCGACACCATGGCGCGGATGCCGAAATCGGCGCGTGGCGCGGTGGTCATGATCGCCACCGTGAGCCTCGTCTCCACCCTCTTCAACTGGGCCATCAGCCTCATCTTCAGCGGACTGCTGGCCCGGGCCATCGCACGGCGTACCGATCTGCGCGTCGACTATCGCGCCATGGGTGCTGCGGCCTACATCGGCATGGGTGCCATCTGGGCGCTTGGCATCAGCTCGGCCCCCGCACAACTGATGGCCAACCCCGCGAGCTTGCCCAGTGGGCTGCTCCAGATCTCGGGCGTCCTGCCGTTCACGGAGACCATCTTCCTGTGGCAATCGATGGTCATGACCATGGCCTTGCTGCTGATTTCCATCCTGGTCTGCTATTACTCGGCGCCGACAGGGGACCGCATCAAGACAGCCCAGGACCTGGGTGTCGACCTGCAGGATTCGAACATTCAGGTAAATAAGCCGAGCCGACCTGGCGAGTGGCTGGAGTACTCACCGCTGGTGACCATCGCGGTCACCTTCATCAGCGCGATCTGGTTGTTCAGCGAGTTCACCAGCAAGGATCCGCTGCTGGCGATCTCGAGCCTCAATACCTACAACTTCCTTTTCCTGATGATTGGGATGCTGCTGTGCTGGCGGCCCATCCGCTTCGTTAAGGCCTTCTACAAGGCGGTCCCTTCTGTCAGCGGGGTGCTCATCCAATTTCCGCTGTATGGGGGCATCGCCTTCATGATGACAAAGGTGACCAATGATCAAGGCGAGACCCTGTCGCACCTGCTGGCGTCGGGATTTGTCGCGGTCGCCACCCAGGAAACGTTCTCTGTCGTGATGGGGGTCTACTCCGCGGTACTGGGATTCTTCATCCCGTCCGGCGGCGGCAAATGGCTGATCGAGGCGCCCTATGTCATGCAGGCGGCGAATGACCTGCAGGTTCACCTCGGCTGGGCTGTGCAGGTTTACAACGCCGCGGAGGCGCTGCCAAATCTGATCAACCCCTTCTGGATGCTGCCTCTGCTAGGCGTACTGGGTTTACAGGCTCGGGACATTGTCGGCTTCACGTTCACGCAGTTGCTCGTACATGCCCCAATCGTATTGTTCCTGCTGTGGTTCTTTGCCGGCACGTTGAGTTACGTACCGCCAGTGATTCCGGTAATGCCAGGCTCCTAAGGCTTCGAACGGGCCGACCACCGGCGGTGGTCGGCCCAGCTGCAATCAACCGATTAGGATTTTTCAGAATGCATATCTACACCGCCCAACAGACCGCTGACCTACTGCCGTTCGATACGTTAGTAACAACGCTTCGGCAGGCGGTCGGCCAATACGCCAGCGGCCAAATCATCAGTCCAGAGCGCACGGTAGTGCCGTTGAAAGATGGCGGAATCATGCTCAGCATGCCCGCGACGGCGGATGACATCGCGATCCATAAGCTGGTCAACGTACAACCGTCGAATGCGAGCCGTGGCCTGCCTACGATCCACGGCCAAGTAGCGGCCTTCGAGAGCGCGACTGGCGTGCCCCTGTTCACTCTGGACGGTCCGACGGTAACGGGACGTCGAACAGCAGCCATTTCCATGTTGGGGATCGACGCGCTGCTACCCCGACCGCCCCGCTCCGTTCTGATCATTGGGACGGGCACGCAAGCCGTACACCACGTGCAGGCCATTCAGAGCCTTTATCCCGAAGCAGCCATCTGGATTGGCTCGAGGACCGAAGAACGGGCGCGGCAGTTCTGCACCCGCTACCAGTTGCCCGACCGGGGACTGAACCCGGCCAATGGCATTCCCGAAGAAGTGGACGTCATTATCACGGTCACTACGAGCAATAAACCGATCTACAACGAACCGGCCCAGGCGGGACGTTTGATCATCGCGGTAGGTGCGTTCACGCCGCAGTTGGTGGAGATTGGCAGCACCACCATCAGCCAAAGCGACTTGATGGTCGACGATCTGGCTGGGGCCAAGCACGAGGCAGGAGACTTCATTCAGGCCAACGTGGACTGGGAGCGCGTGCAATCGCTCGCTCACGTAATCGAGCAAAAAAACCGTATCGAGCCTCCTATCGTGTTTAAAACGGTCGGGTGCGCCGCGTGGGACCTTGCGGCATGCCGTACCGCGCAGCTTACCTTGGGCTGATCCGCAACACGGCTATCGCGATACCAAGCGCCACTGTCGTACCCCGCCTGCGGCCACTCTCAGTGGCCGCTCCATGTTTACCAGGCGATCACACGGGCCTCTCAAAAAAGGCCGCAGTGCCCACCTGTCCATCCAGGTGGTAGTCTTCGCCGCTTCAAAAGAACCCACGCCCTGGGCTCCCGAGCGTTGCTCGTATCGAGCGCTCTTCGATCGGCACTGCTTGCTCGGGGCTCTGCCATTCGAAGGACGTCGTTTTGCGCACGGCAAAGCAGAAGATCATGCCGCCTCCAGCGTTGCTGTACCTGATACTGCCACCCCTCTTCTGGGCAGGAAATTTCATCGTGGGCCGCGCCATGCATGGGGTCGTTCCCCCGATGACGCTTTCCCTGTGGCGCTGGGTCGTCGCGTTACTCATCCTTCTGCCTTTCGCGATCAAGTACCTTCGGCGGGACTTCCCCCACTACAGGGCGCACGGTTGGTTGCTCGTTCGGCTCTCGGTGGCTGGCGTGGTTGCTTTCACCTCGCTCGTCTACCTCGGTCTGCGTGACACCACCGCCTCGAATGCCTTGTTGCTGAACTCGTTCATCCCCGTGTTGATCACGGTGTTTGGCGCACTGTTCTATGGTCAACGCCTCGGACGCGGCCAAAGCGTCGGGCTGGCCGTTTCCTGCCTGGGTGTGCTGGTGATCGTTTCGCACGGCGAGTGGCAACGGCTGGCCAGCCTGAGCTTCTCACAGGGCGACATGGTCATTTTCTGCGCGATGGTCTCCTTCGCCTTCTACACGCTATGGCTACGCAACGTCCCTTCGCAGATCAATCGACTTGGCTTGATGGCAGCGCAAATCGTGATCGCGCTGGCGTTCCTGATTCCGCTCAAACTGTGGGAGCTGTCGCTTGGAATGACGGCAGACTGGAGCATTAACAGCTTGGCCGCTCTTGCGTACCTGGGAATTTTTCCGTCGATCTTCGCGTACGTGTTGTTCAACATGGGCGTCGCCCATTTCGGCGCCGCCAAAGCAGGGCTGTGTATCCACCTCATTCCGGTGTTCGGCGCGATCCTCGCCGTGGTGTTCCTGGGCGAATCCCTTCGCCTTTACCACTTGATGGGTATCAGCGCGATTCTTATCGGCATTCGGTGGGTACTTCGAAGCCCGTCAGTCCCCTCTTGAGCGATAGCGGCCGTCCCCTTTTTCGGATAAACACTCGCTATTTCTTCGGGTCGGCATGCTTCGCTCCCGCATGCGCTATGGGTGTCAAACCGTGAGGCGCTCTGATGCGCTCACGCAATGTTCCCGCATACGCACGAGCTTCGGCTTCAGTTGCGAAGCGGATTTCCATCGACCCGACCTTTACCACCCACGCCCTTCTCGTTGCCAGGTCTTCGAGAGTCACCGTGATCGAGATCATAAATACCTCCTCAGGACTCGACGAACGTGTTCAGAACACATGCGAAAGTCATGTCGTTCGATAGGTATTGGAGCTAGGCAGCGGGCGGTTCAATAAATTGCGTGCCTATGTGATGTCGCGCATGAATCAAAACCGCAGCAGGTCACCCATCGGTGTCGTAGGCTATCTGCAACAACACATGGGTAACGTCGTTCCTCGAGCAGAACCTGCCCCCGCAGGCGCTCCGAAGTCATTTCGTTTATTTCGAAGGACAGCGCGATGCCTACAGTGAACCTAAACCACCGCCCACGTCTTGCGGATCTGCGGCGTCTTGGCGGCACTCTCAGCCTGCTTTCTCCTGTCACTGCACGAAAAGCGGTGCGAAGGACGCCTGCGGAAGAATTGCGGAACCGCCTTGGGTACCAATCGGACTTCCTTGGCCCCTTCAAGGTGACATGGCCACGCCTGGTGGAGGAGCGTGCCCATGACGCATTGGAGGTCCCAGGGAAAGACACTTACCGCCTCGACTACACCCACTTCTCCATCACATTGTCCAAGTCCAGGCGATTGGCATTGATCGCCGGCGTCAACATTGAGGGAAGCCAGATGGTGGACGTGCCTAGAAGCAACGATCGTTGGGCGCTCGATGGACGGGTGGCAGATGATGCCCAGGCAGGCGAGTGGCTGTATTCGGACAATCTTCTGGATCGAGGCCATCTCGTGCGACGACAGGACCCGAACTGGGGATCCGATGCGGAACAGGCGAACGCTGACACGTTCCACTTCACTAACTGCGCACCGCAGATGGCGAGCTTCAACCAGAAAAACTGGCTCGACCTGGAAGATTACCTGCTCGAAAACACGCGCCGCTGGCAAGCCCGCGCAACGGTCTTTACCGGCCCCGTATTCGGCGAAAACGACCAGGAATACCGTGGTGTACGCATTCCGAAGGCGTTCTGGAAAGTCGTGGCCTTTCTTAGCGACGACGGAAAGCCATCGGCAACCGCCTACATGGTCGATCAGTCCCGCGACCTCGAACGATTGGAAGCGGCCTTCGGGCGATTCCGTACGTACCAACGCAGCGTCGCCTACGTCGAGCACGTCACCGGCCTCGATTTCGGCTCGCTTTCACGCTACGACGGGTTTTCCAACGAGGAACGCGAGACCGGCACGCGCATCGAAGCGGAGCTGTTAACGCTGGATGACATCCAGCTTTGATATCGGGACGCGCGGTTTTGCGAGGGCGCCGGCAGGTGGCTCTACCTTCTACTGGAATTCCGGGTCCACGGCCTCTGTACGACCGCGAACCCGGTTTCGGTTAGAAACCCAGCGTGGCGGATAACAGGAAGGTCCGCGGTGCGGATATCGTCAGGCCTGCCTCGCTATCGTCCGAAGCACCGGCGGATATCCAGTCACGTTCGTTGAGCACGTTCTCGACCGATGCGCGTAGCGTGACGTCCTTATCATCCACGCGGAAGGCATAGCGCGCTCCGAGATCATAGCGCTGCCAGGCGCCGATCTTCTTACTGTTTGCCTGGTTCAGGTATTGCGAACTGGTGTAGATCGTTCGCGCGGTCAACGTCATCCCGGGCACGGTCGATAGGTCCCATTCCGCGCCTACGTTCGCGTTCAGCTTTGGCGTCGCCGGGGCGCGGTTTCCATCGTTGTCACCGCCGTTGGTATCGGTCAGTTCACTGTCGATGTACATCACACCACCTAGCAAGCGCACACCTGGCAAGGGCTCTCCGAACATGCTCAACTCAATGCCGCTGTTTTCACGTTTGCCATTGGGCCCGAACGTGCCCAGCGCCGCGTTGCCAACCGGAGCGGCGGTTTCATACGCCGGTTGCCGAATGCGGAAGACCGCAGCCGTGAAGGCGAATGTACCGAAATCGTACTTCGCGCCCGCTTCTATTTGGCGACTGATGAAGGGCGGGAAGATTTCATCCTCGTTCAATGACGTCGATGGCGCGATCTTTCCCTGACTGAGTCCTTCCATGTAATTGGCGTACAAGGACAACTGATCGGTCGCACGAAACAGAACGCCTACCGATGGCGAAATCTTCTTCTCGTCATACGCAGTTGGTTGTTTGATGCCATCTGCCCAGTCATCCACCTTCACCCGCTGCCACCGCGCGCCCAACGTCAGTAGCAACCGATCGTCCATGAACCCAAGCGTGTCGGATAACGCGACCCCACTGAAACGGTTTTCGGTGTAGGTCTTCGTATCGTCTCGGGTACGCACCCCCGGGGCTGGCGCCGTGATCGGGTCATACAAATTGCTGGGAGTGGCTGCGTACCGTCCGCCGCCATTCTCGAAATCCATGTAGAAATAATCTGCGGCTAGATTGAGCTCATGGCTGACCGGACCGGTTTGTAGCCATTTACGAACACCTACGTTAGCGGTACGCACACTTTCATCCCGCGTGAAGTCACGGGGCTGAACGCTGAAATCGCCTTGCGCATTGGTCACTGGAACGTTGTGCCGTAGAAAGTCGTGGTCGCTCTCGCGGGCGCCGACCGCTGCGTAAATCATCATCGAGTCGTCTATATCGAACTCGCCGCGTAGCGCCCCGAACGTATCTCGCGTGTGCGCTTTGCTCCAAGGCTGCGCGAAGTTGTCATGCACATCGTCTGCGTCCGGTACCGGCGCGGCGGCATTGACCAGAACCCGCTCCTGAGGGGCATCCGTCTGACGCTCGGTGTGCCCAATGTCCGTCGACAGTCTCAGTCGATCGGAGCGGAAATCCAGCCCCAATACGGCCATCTCGCGATCGACGCTCTGATGATCCCATTCAGTATCGCCAGATTGCTTGACGCCGTTGAAGCGCAGGCCGAATGCATTGTCTTCACCAAATCGGCGGCCTATATCCACCGCGCCGCCTGTCTGGCTGTCAGAGATGTAGCTGCCGGTGAACTCGGTGATCGGCTGGTCCGTTGCGCGCTTGGGCGCGATATTGACGCTTCCCCCCACACTGCCCCGCGGGGAAATTCCGTTCACCAGTTGCGTGGGGCCACGAAGGATGTCAACGCGGTCGGCCATTTCCATATCGATCGAGTAGGTCGGCAGAACGCCGTACAAACCGCCGTAGGCCACATCACTGTTGAACAGGCTGAACCCGCGAATGGTGAATTGCTCGAAGCGACCGCCCGCGGGATTGGTCGAGCGAAACGCAGGGTCGCTCGCGGTCAGATCCGTGAGCGTTCGCGCCTGCTGATTTTTTACCGCTTCGCTGGTGTAGGTCGTCATGCTCAGGGGCGACTCCATGAAATCCTTGGAGCCAAGCAGACCTTGAGCACTTCGCCGAGCGACTTGCCCGCCGGCATAACGCTCACCTTCATAGGTTCTGGCAGGGTCGCTGACGCTTGTAACGCGCGTAGTCTGTATCTGTAGGGAAGCATCCGATGCTGGAACGAGTGTGTAGGCGGATTCGCCAACTTCCGAAAGCGATAGCCCGCTACCTCGCAGCAGCGCGGCAAATCCTTCTTCAACGCTGTAATTACCGGAAAGCCCCGCCGAATTGCGACCGCGCACCAGGCTGGGATCGACGGACAGGCTCACGCCTGCCTGACTGGCAAACCGCGCCAATGCGTTACCCAGATCACCTGCCGCTATCTGATAAGTGCGGGGTTGCTCCTGCGCACTGGCATACGGGATGAACGCTGGCAGCGCCCCTCCTCCTAACAATAGACCCAGGCACACCGTGGGATAGGAAATAGAAAAAACCCGTTGGGTCCAGTGGCGCGTCAACGCAGGCATAGCGACTACTCTCTGTTGGCTTTATTGCTACCCCTGACACGCAACTCAGGAAAAAGGGGACACGCGTTAGCCCATTCGGTCCTTCGGTAGCAGCGAAACCCAGTAGCGAGTGTACGTACGCACTTCTAGCGGCAAGCTTGCGGCCAGCAAGCGAAGGATGCGATCGGTGTCGTCCAGCACGAAACTACCGGTTATGCGTAAGCGTTCTAGAGCAGGATCCCAACGCATGATCCCAGGGCGGTAGCGATCGAGTTCACGTAGAAACTCGCCTAGCGGCTGATCGTTGGCGACGATGACGCCTTGCCTCCAACCTCGCCGCTCGATGTCGAAACTGTCCAGCACCTTCAGCGCGTTCCCGTCCGTGCGTAAGCGCTGCCCTGGCGTAAGCGTGACGGCATCGAATTGTGTCGAATGAACATCGACCTCCCCCGCGAACACCGAGAATTCGCACGTTTCACCGACCTGCCGAACGCAGACGTCCCCTGCGTGAAAGGTCGCTTGTCCCCCGACAGTGTTGATGATGAAGGGCGTGGAAGCCGTACGCTGCACGCCTACTTCACCGCGAACGAGGGTCAATCGGCGCTGCGTCGCATCAAGATTCACCGCCGTTTCCGTGTTTAGGTGGAGGATGCTTCCATCGTGGAGTGTGGTGTGCCGACGCTCACCTACCGCAGTCGAGAAATCGGCCTGCCAGGCATCTAACGGCAATTGCCGGCCGGTGAGCCAAACGGCCGGGATCAATGCCGAGATACCTAGAACGCCCTTCACTACGCTTCGTCGCCCTACCTGCGGACGGTCCAAGCTGGCCATCGCGAGCTCACTGGGAAGCCCGGCGAAACGCATTTTCAACGCTTGCGCTTTCTGCCATGCCGCTTCATGGGTGCTGCTTACGCCACGCCAATGCGCCAGTCGTGCGTGGTCGTCGTCCGTCGCAGTGCCCGATTCGATCAATGCGAGCCAACGCGCCGCCGAACGCGCCAGCTGGCGAACCTCGTCAGCAGCGTTCTGACTCAACGCCACTCACTCAACAAGCAATGCTCGTATGCGAGCGCCATATGCCGTTTCACGGTTCGTTCGGAGACACCAAGACGCATGGCAATCTCAGGGTAAGTAAGCCCTTCCAGCTGGCTCATGAGGAACGCGCGCCGGACCACGGCAGAAAGACCATTGAGCATCTCGTCCAATGCTTGCAACGCTTCCAGTATCAGCCAGCGCTGCTCGGTCGAGGGCGCCACGTCTTCCGGCATTGCCGCGAGCGTTTCCAGGTAGGCCTGCTCAAGGCTACGGCGGCGGTAGAGGTTGATCAGCAAGCGGTTACCGATTGTCCGCAGGTAGGCGCGTGGCTCAGCTACTTCACCGATCGGCTGCGCACTCGACATCACACGGATGAAGGTATCCTGGCTCAGATCCGCGGCATCCCAGGCGTTCCCTAACTTCCGACGCAACCACTGCTCCAGCCAGCTGTGGTGGGCAGTATAAAAAACGCCGAGTGCGCCATCGCTGCCGCCCGATGCCCGTGACATATCCCGCCTCGCTGCATTCAAATGCGAATAATTCTAATGTTCGATTCGGCGGTTGACTACATATACATAAAGGTAGGAGACGGCCAGACGTGGACCCTCGTGATCAGGCGCGATCTGACGGCCTTGAGTCACGTACACCAGGATGTTTACAGCTCCGGAGCTGGGCCACGCTCAACGAAGGTCGATAGAACGATGTAGCTCCTCGTACCGTCGACCCCCTCGATGTCCTGAACTTTGCCAAGCAGTTCTTCCAAGCCTTCAGTTTCACGGACTCGCACTTTTAGCAGCACCCCACTGTCACCAGCGACCGTGTGCATCTCCTCAATTTCCGGCAGCTCGCCAAGCGACAGTAGGCGTTTAGTGCTAAGTACGTTCTTGGTGTTCACCAGTACGAAGGCCAACAGCGTACGTCCCACCTTGCAGCCGTCGATCTTCGCAACCGTGGCCTTGATGACCCCGTCTCGCTTGAGGCGCTTCACTCGCTCGTGGACTGCCGGAGCGGATAGATGCAGTACCTCGCCAAGTTCTACATAGCTTTGCGAACTGTCCTGTGCCAGCAGGGTTAATATTTTTCGGTCTACATCATCAAGCTTTGCAGGTTGATGCCTGACCTGCTTAATGGCGTTCGTTTCTTGTGTTTTGTTAGGCATTTGTCGTTTATCTCAGAATGTAGTTAGGGATATCGTGCGCTCGACAAATGAATTTAGCCACAGGAAATATCATGCCTATCGCACTCTGGGCTCTCGTTATCGGGGCCTTCGGAATCGGCACCACCGAATTCGTCATTGCCGGCCTGCTGCAAGCGATCGCAGCTGATTTCGGCGTCTCTATACCCGTCGCCGGATACTTGGCTACCAGCTACGCGCTGGGTGTTTTTGTAGGCGCACCAGTACTCATCATCCTGGGTAGCCGTACCTCTAAAAAAAGTATGCTGGCGTTTCTGTCAGTGTTGTTTGTAATCGGCAATCTAGTCACAGCCATGGCACCGACGTTCGAAGTTGCCATAATCGGGCGCCTCATTACCTCACTGACACACGGTGCATTCTTCGGAATCGGATCGGTATTGGCCGCTGAAATGGTCGCAAAGGAAAAACGTGTGAGCGCCATCGCGTTCATGTTTTCAGGCTTGACTGTCGCCAACCTGGTTGGGGTTCCGCTCGGCACCTGGCTCAGCCAGCAGCTCTCCTGGCAAGCCACGTTCTATGCCATCACACTGATTGGCGTCGCGACGCTAATTGCTGTGGTTACTCTTATTCCGGCCACTCCAAAGCCAAAGGCGCAACGCATCGCTCACGAATTCGCCGCCTTCGGTAATGCTAGGGTGTTGCTGGCAATGGGCATCACTATTCTCGGGCCTGCGGCGTTCTTCACTTCCATCACTTACATCGCACCAATGATGGTTGAAGTCGCTGGCTTCTCGGAGGCTGCGGTCACTTGGTTGTTGATGGTGTTTGGTTTTGGGCTTTTCGTAGGTAACTGGCTGGGAGGCCGCTATGCCGATCGCGCCTTGATGCCGATGCTCTATTTCACCCTGTTTGCCCAGGCTGCCGTGCTGTTCGCCTTCCACTTCCTGGCCAGTAGCCAATGGGCATCTGTGGCGTGCATCTTTCTGATGGCTGCATTTGGTTTTGCAACCGTGTCCCCAATACAGAAGTTGGTGATGGACAAAGCCAAAGCGGCAGGCGCTCCGACTCTTGCCTCAGCGGTGAACATCGGTCTGTTCAATTTGGGCAATGCGTTGGGTGCCTGGGCGGGTGGTTTTGTGATTGCCTATGGCCTAGGTTTCACATCTCCAAACTGGGCTGGCGGCCTGCTGTCCATGGGCGCGTTAGTGCTCGCCATCGCTTCTGGCTTGCTCGAGCGGCGCGATGTATCGCGCCAATTGCACGGTGGATTACAGGTGCAGTAAAGCGAGCCACTATTGCCTCGTGGCGAGCGGGTTAAACAGCCCGTCACGAGGCATGTGTAGTCGGCTTGGCAGGTGATCCGTTTCTTAGAGACAGCGGCTTGCGGCATCGCTCCTAAAACAAGGCCAGCTCGCTACGCTTGATGTTGGCAATAGGCCCCAAGACCGAGGCATCAAACTCATCCAGGGCTTTTCGTTTGCAGCGGCATGGTAGCGCGGACCGCTCCTGGCGCAGAAGTACCTCCCTGGCTCGCCTCAAAGTGTCACGACCAAACTTGGGCGCTATTTTGAATGGTCGAATCACACGCTTTTGGCGCTTTTGGCGTTTCGCCACCGACGGATGCATCAATGCGCGATCAACCGCAATTCGGGGAAATGTGGGCTATCACGCTTCTCGCGGCCAATCTCTAGAATTTCACCAACTCGTACAACTGCCTCAGCGCACGCTTTGCCTGGAGTTGCAGAGCGGTGGGTTTCAGCTGCTCAGCCATGCCACTAGTACCTAACGCACGCACTACGTGGCCCTGTAAGCGCAGAGGAATTGCGAGGCAGTTCAGGTCTGGTTGAGACCCTTGGCAATCCAGCGCAAATCCACATTTACGCACCTGCACCAGCTCCGTCTCCAGCGATAGGCCCAATTACGCATTGCGGCGCATCCGCCGAGCCAGAATCGCATCATGCGCGAGAAAAACCTTGCCGACGGCGGATGTGCGAATGGCATCGCGCTGGCTGTCTTCCTCGACACGAAACGATCTGCCGTTAGCGTCAAGCGCCTCTAGTGTCAGGTAGGACCGAGTGCCGCCAGGCACCGTTAGGAAGCAATCGGACTCGCACAGCTCGTTGAACGCGTAGAGCGCCGGAGTGAACAGCTCGCGAATACGCTCGGTCGCGTCGTTTCGCGCGACGGCCAATGCCTGAGCGCGTGCACCGATCCGGTATTGCGTGTCCTGGTGGGCGACATAACCCAGTTCCACGAGCGTATTGAGCAAACCATGCGCGGTGCTCTTGGTCAGCCCGTTCGCCGCGCAGAGATCCGCCGAGCTGGCGCCATCAGGAAAGGTCTTCAGCCTTTCGAGCAGGCTCATCGCTCTTTCTACTGATTGAATATGCCGGCTGTGCGTAGTCACGAATAAGTGCTCCTCGGCTCTTCAAAAATACGCTTTTTTCGGCCATGCCGAACCTGATGACATGTCTTGCTCCAACCGTTCTGGTTCAGGCTATCGAACGATAGGCTGTTGGAAATTCATAGCCGTAAGGGTGACTGCGTTGGATCTTCAGCTCAAGCGTAAATCTGTGTTGGTCAGTGGCGGTTCTCGTGGAATTGGACGGGCCATCGTTGAATGCTTCCTGGCCGAGGGAGCGCGAGTGGGTTTCTGCGCTCGGCAGGAAGCCGGGGTGCGTGAAGCGGAAGCGGTGTTGGGCAACGACGCATGGGGCGATGTCGTCGATGTGGCCGATCCGGATCAAGTTGAGAGATGGGTGCACGCCGGTGCCGAGCGCTTTGGCGGTGTGGATATCGTTATTCCGAATGTCAGCGCACTGGCTGGGGGCGGAGACTTGGCGATATGGCGCAAGGCGTTCGAAATCGACATCTTGGGCACTGTTAATTTCGTGAGTGCGGCATTGCCGTTTCTGCAGCGCTCGTCTTCGGCGTCGGTCGTACTGATTTCCAGCGTTTCTGGCAGGGAGGTCGACCGCTTCGCTGAGCCCTACGGCGTGCTCAAAGCGGCATTGACCCACTACGGAAAGACCCTCTCTGCCCGCCATGCCGGCGAAGGTATCAGGGTAAACACCGTCGCACCGGGAAACGTCTATTTTGCCGAAGGCGTCTGGGGCTCCATCGAACGCGACGATCCCCAGGGGTTTGCGCAATCACTGGCTGCCAACCCGATGGGACGAATGGCGACGCCGGAAGAAGTAGCCAAAGCGACCATATTTCTGGCCAGCCCCGCTGCCAGTTTCATTACGGGGACGGCCTTGCTCGTGGACGGAGGGTTGACCCATGGGGTGCAGTTCTGACTCGATGCAAAGCGACCAATCCACTCAGCGGAGAACGCGGCCATGCAACTAGACTCACTTTCATGGGGGCTCGGCCCCCGTCGCTTCGAAATCTTTCTCGAGCCAACTTGCCCCTATTCGGTCAAGGCGTTCCTCAAATTGGATGAGCTGATTGCGCAGGCTGGGGAAAAGGTCACCGTACAGATCCGTCTGCACTCCCAGCCTTGGCACATGTTTTCCGGCGTCATCGTTCGCTGCGTTCTTGCGGCGGCAAGCCTTGAGGGCGGACGGGAAAAAGCCAAGGCCGTCCTGACTGCCGTAGCACGACATCGCGAAGAATTCGAGTTCGAAAACCACGCCAGCGGGCCGAATCTTGAGGCATCACCTAATGACATCATCGCGCGCATCGAACGCTACAGCGGCGTCGCGTTGGCTGAAGCATTTGCAAGCACGGAGCTTGAGCATGCCGTGAAATGGCATACGAAATATGCCCGGCAGAACGGCATCCACGTCTCCCCAACGTTCATGATCGACGGCCTGGTACAGCCTGGGATGAGCAGCGGCGACCCTGTCGAACAGTGGGTCTCTCAGCTCATTTAAGTGCGGTGTGTTGGGGGCAGAATTGCATCAACGGGCCGTCTCAAACGAAATACCATCGCCACCTGCAA
Organism: Pseudomonas matsuisoli; assembly: GCF_014647635.1. Classification (GTDB taxonomy): domain Bacteria; phylum Pseudomonadota; class Gammaproteobacteria; order Pseudomonadales; family Pseudomonadaceae; genus Pseudomonas_P; species Pseudomonas_P matsuisoli. The sequence goes on along the minus strand of NZ_BMPO01000002.1, from coordinate 127,209 downwards.
TTGAAAGTAGCTATCAATAGCGTTTAGAGTCGCTCCGTTTGATCGCTGCTATGGGCCAGCGTCGTAATGAGATGAGATATGAGCGAGGCTTCTCGAACGCTGGACGTCTTCCTTTCTTGCCGTCAAGCGCTGGTGAAATATGCTGCAAGTATTGTTGGCGATCGCGCTCGAGCCGAGGATGTCGTGCAGGAAGCCTATCTGCGTCTGCACCCACTGAGTTCGCAGGAGCTCGATGACATTCGTCAACCCGTAGCCTATGTCTATCGCGTGGTGCGCAACCTTTCACTGGATGCCAGCCGTAGCGAGCTTCGTAGCCAGCAACGGCATGCCACGCCACCGGAGTGGCTTGCACCGGTCATGGCCGTCGAACCCGAAGAAGCCTGCGAGCGTGAGAATGCGCTCGCACATCTGGCGTTTGCGCTCGATGGGCTTCCGGAGGCCAATCGTAAGGCTCTGGAAATGCATCGACTTGAAGGCCTGACCCTTGCGCAGATTGCCGAGCGACTCGGTGTCTCACTCGCTACGGCGCACCGGCTCGTGCGAGATGCCATGGTCAGGCTGGCACGCGCACTCCCTGACGAGCAGGCCACGCGTGTCTGAGTTATCCGAGCGCGCGCTGGAGCAAGCAGCCGATTGGCAACTCCGCCGGCTGGAGGACGCTGATTGCGAGGCCAGTTTCCAAGCCTGGCTTTCTGCTTCAGAAGAGAACGCTCGCGCCTGGGCACACCTGCAACGTGTTTGGGACGGCCTCGGCGACCTTCATGATGCGCAGCTACAACAAGCCCCTGCCATACCCTCTTCCCGAGCGCGCCCGCGGCGACGACGCTGGCCGAAAATTGCAGCCGTCGCATGCGTGCTCGTACTGGTTGCCGCATTGATACCCCAAGCCCAGCTACGGTGGCAAGCCGACTATCTCACCTCGACCGGCGAAACCCTGGAGGTCACGCTTGCGGACGGCTCTCAAGTGACCCTGGCGCCACACAGCGCCATCGCATCTGATTTCAGCCCGGATAAGCGTTCGTTGCGACTGCTACGCGGCGAGGCGTTTTTCCAGGTAAAGCACGACACCATGCGCCCTTTCATCGTGGACACGGAACAGGCCAGCGTTCGGGTCCTTGGTACGACCTTCGACGTGAACACGATGGACTCGCTCCTGGAAGTTCGCGTACAGCGCGGGCAGGTGCGCGTCAGCGACCTGGATCGGGGCGGTCGCACCCAGGAGAATCTGCTCGCTGGCGAGGGCCTGCGCCTCGGTGGCACGCTACCGACCGCTCAGCGATTTTCTCTTGAACCCAACCGGGTTGCCGAATGGCGGCAAGGCCTGCTGCATGTCGATAACCAGCCTGTCAGCCTTGTTCTGGAAACGTTGCAGCGTTATCGCGGCGGCTGGATCGTCGTGCGCGATAACGCATTGTCCGGGCGACATGTCAGCGGCGTTTTCGACCTCCATGACACCGACCGCGCGTTGCGCGGCCTGGCCCTTTCCCTCGCGACGGAAACCCAGCAGGTCACGCCCTGGATAACCCTTCTCGGCGACTAGGGCCGCGTTCACGCAGTAAGAATCTTTAAAAAATTTACATTTTTCTGAAAAATCCGCTCGAGCGTGCCGTCTTTACATCCGACGAATTTGAGAAACCCTCTCAAATGGGAATGATGATTAGGACGTCTCCATGCGCGTTTCGGGTTTGATGCTCCCCTCCAAGAATCGCTTCGGCAGTCATTGGCTCGTAGGCGTGATGCTGTTAGCCGGCAACCCTTTGGCCCTCGCACAAAGCAATACGGATATATCGACGCAGACGAAGGCCGCCCGCCACAGCTTCGCCATCCCGGCGCAGGATCTTGGTTCAGCACTTAGCGCATTCGGTAGCCAGACCGGCATACAGGTCAGCTATGAAGCCCGCCTCACTGCCAACACACGGACGCGGGGTGCCTCCGGACAGCTGACCGAACAGGAAGCTCTGGCACGCCTATTCCAGGGTACAGGGCTGAGCTGGACGCTGACGGCGGACCGCACGCTGCTGCTGTTTCGTCGTGAAGAAGGCAGCGCGCTGAACCTCGCCCCCTCAACTGTCATTGCTAATGGCATCGCAACGGAAACCGCCGAAGGCCCAGTGATGGGCTATCGCGCGACACGCAGCGCAACCGGCACCAAGACCGATACACCGCTGCGGGATATTCCACAGTCGATCCAAATCATCCCGCGTCAGGTCATCGAGGACCAGCAAATCATCAACCTCGGCGATGCACTGGCCAACGTCAGCAGCGTGCAGCGCGGCAACTCTCATGGAGGGTCTTCGGAAAGCTTTGTGGTACGCGGTTTTCAGTCGCGAACATACGCCATCGACGGCATGCTGATGAATCCGCTGGTGTCGCGCCCCGAAGTAACCCGCGATCTCGCCAACATCGAGCGGGTGGAAGTCCTGAAGGGCCCTGCCTCCGTGTTGTACGGGCAAGGCGATCCGGGAGGATTGATCAACCTGGTCACGCGAAAGCCGACCTTCGCGCCCGAGGCCGAGGTCACTGCGCAGGCAGGTTCCTGGGACTTCTACCGGTTGCAGACCAGTGCCAGCGGTCCGCTGGACGATGCCAAGACGCTCGCCGGACGTATCACTGTCGCGGGGGAAACAAAAAGCGGCTTCCGCGACACCTTTCAGGACAACCGTCGAACCTATGTGGCGCCCAGCCTGCGCTGGCAACCCTCGGAGCGCACGACCGTCGATGTCGGCATGGAATACACCGACCTGACCAGTCAGTTCGACCGCGGCGTCATACCGCAGAACGGCAAGATCCGCATGGCGCCGGAGCGCTTCCTACATGAGCCCTGGTCGCACGACGACGCCGACAAGCTTTCCGCATGGTTCCGCATCGACCATGACGTCAACGAGTGGCTGACCCTGCGCCAGACCACTCGCTGGGACGACTCCTACAAAGAGCGCTACGTCGTGGACTTGCGTGGCCTTGAGAGCGACGGTCGTACCTTGAATCGTCGGGTGACCGATGGCGACGAAGAGGTCACCACGCTGACGAGCCAGTTCGAAGCCATTGCCACGTTCGATACGGCCGGCATCGGTCACACGTTTCTGGTGGGCTACGAGTACTTGAAAGGTGATCGCAACGCATCGAGCTACCGTGCCGCACTGGACCCGATCGATATCTACGAGCCGGTGTACGGGGCTACCCCGAGCAGCCCTTTCGAATTCAGCGGCATCTCGGACTATCGCCTGGAAAGCCATAGCGTCTACCTGCAAGACCAGATCGCCTTGAACGAACAATGGAAGCTGTTGCTCGGCGCGCGTTACGACAGCTCACAGCAGGAGAACAAAAGCGTCGACAGCGACTACGTCACCACGCCCACCGATCTCGATCCGGAAGAAGTGTCACCCCGTATTGGCATCGTCTACCAACCCACCGATTGGGTGTCGCTCTATGCCGGCTACAGCACCTCGTTCGTGCCACAGGGTGATATCGACCGCAATGGTCGACCGCTCGACCCTGAGACCGGCACGCAATATGAGGTTGGCGCCAAGTTCGATCTCATTCCAGATCGCCTCAGCGCGACCCTCGCCGTCTTCGAACTCACCCGCGAAAACGTGGCCGTTCCAGACCCAGAAGACGATGAGTACTCTATCCAGACGGGCGAGCAGCGCGTGCGGGGCGTTGAATTGGACGTAAGCGGCGAGCCCCTGGACGGCTGGCAGTTGATCGGTAACGTCAGCGTCCTGGACGCCAAGTTGACGAAGGATACCGAGTACGAAGAAGGCAACCGCCTGCAGGGCGTGCCAACGCTCAGTGGATCACTCTGGTCCAGCTATCAGCTGCAATCCGGCGGCCTTAGAGGGCTTGGTTTCGGCGCAGGGGTTTTCGCGGCTGGCCAGCGCGAAGGCGACATCGCCAACAGCTATGACGTCAGCGGTTATGCACGCGTCGATGCGAGCGTGTTCTACGACGTGAACGAACAGGTCCGCGTCTCACTCAATGGCCGCAACCTGCTGGACAGGGAATACATCGAAACCGTCCAGACCACCGACGGCAACTACTACGGTGAACCGGCGTCGGTCGTCGCCACCGTCAGTGCGCGGTTCTGACCGATGGCGATCGCCTCATGACCGAAATGACCGCCGAAGCACTAACTAAGGCGTACGGGCGAGTGCTGAAAAAGCGCCTCGCTCTGTGCGTCCTTCTGGCCGTTGCCGTAGTGACGAGCTTCATCGTCGACATTGCCATCGGCTCTACGGCGTTTCCGATACGTGAAGTGTTGGGGGCGCTGTTCCAGCCTGATTCGGTGGATGTCGACAGTGCAGTGATCGTTCGGGAGTTGCGGTTGCCGTTCGCGTTGATGGCCGTGCTGGTGGGCGTTGCCCTGTCGTTGGCCGGCGCCGAAATGCAAACGGTGCTGGACAATCCGTTGGCAGATCCCTTCACGCTGGGCCTGTCCTCCGCGGCGTCACTCGGCGCAGCGCTGGCCATCGTACTGGGCCTCGGTATTCCGGGCGTTCCCGATAGCCTGCTGGTGACGATCAATGCCTTCGTGTTTGCCTTCGGCTCGGTGCTGCTCTTGCAAGCCGTGGCACGGTTCGCCGGTGGCGTGCAGACGCTATTGCTGTTCGGGATCGCTCTGGTGTTCTGCTACAACGCGATCGTCGCGCTGCTGCAGTACATGGCCTCGGCCGACGCACTCCAGCAGTTGGTGTTCTGGAGCCTAGGTAGCTTGACCCGCTCGAGTTGGTCAGCGGTGCAGACGCTAGGAATCATCGTCTTGGTACTGCTGCCGTTCAGCCTGAAAGCGGCCTGGTCCATGACCGCCCTACGCCTTGGCGAGGAACGCGCCCTGACGCTCGGGATAGATGTCGGGCGCCTGCGCTTCGGCGCCCTGCTGCGGATCAGCCTGTTGGCAGCCACTGCCGTTGCCTTCGTCGGCACCATTGGTTTCATCGGCTTGGTCGGCCCACACATGGCGCGCCTGCTGATCGGCGAGGATCACCGCTTCTTCCTGCCAGTCAGCGCTTTGGTCGGCGCGCTGGTGATGTCGCTTGCGTCCATCGCCAGTAAGCTTCTCGTCCCTGGCGTGATCCTGCCGGTCGGCATCGTGACCGCCCTCGTCGGCGTACCACTGTTCATGAGCCTGCTGCTCAAACGGAGCCATCGCGCATGAGTATGGCCCTGAGCATTCGAGGCTTGAGTGCCCGCTATCGACGCACACCGATCCTCCATGACATCAGCCTGCCGGATATGCTGCCGGGGCAACTGGTCGCGCTGGTCGGCCCCAACGGAGCCGGAAAGTCGACACTCTTGCGCAGCCTTGCCGGGCTGACCGAGGCCTCCGGGTCGATTCATTTAGGGGCGCAGGATCTATTGTCCAGCTCCCGCCGAGAACGCGCGAGTTACCTGGGCTTCATGCCGCAAACACTACCGGACGGCATCGCGCTCACTGTGCTGGAAACGCTGTTGGGCGCGCTACATGCGGGCCGCGGTGGGAATGGTCGTGACGGCGTCGAAAAGGCCCATGCCGTCCTCGTACGACTTGGCATCGCTCATTTGGCGATGCGGCCACTGGAACAGCTTTCGGGCGGGCAGCGGCAGATGGTCAGCCTGGCGCAGGCCGTGATCCGTGATCCGGCATTGTTGCTCTTGGACGAACCCACCAGTGCGCTGGACCTGCGCTATCAGAACGATGTGATGAGCTTGGTGCGGCAATTGGCCGATGACGGCCGCATCGTCGTGGTCGTATTGCACGACTTGGGGCTGGCCGCACGCTGGGCCGATCAGCTCGTAGTCTTGAACGCCGGCCGTGTTCACGCGGAGGGCACCCCGATAGCGACGCTGACACCAGCCTTGCTGGCGGAGGTCTACCGGATCGTGGCGCGAGTGGAACGCTGCAGTCGCGGACGGGTTCAGGTGATCGTGGATGGACCGAGTCGATGATCCGCGGCCTTTTACTGATCCTGTGCGCTATCGCCACCTCCAGTTTCGCGGCGGATTATCCGCGCACGGTCATCGACCTCGCCGGCCGTTCGGTCGTCATTCCCGCAGAGCCCAAACGCATCCTGTTGCAGGACAGTAACGACCTAATGGCGCTCTCCATTCTGGATCGCCACGATCCGATCGCCCGCGTCGCTGCCTGGAACAATTCGCTGCGCAGTTCCGATCCGAGTCTCTGGCAGCTGATCGTCGAACGTTGGCCGCACGCGGCCTCAGTTGGCAGCGTCACGTTCTCCAGCGGCGGCGAGGTCGATATCGAAGCGATCATTCGCAGCCATTCAGACCTCATCGTGGCAAAGCTGGAGGCGCGTACGGCCGTGGATAACAGCGTGCTGGGCGAAGTCCTCGAACGGCTCGGCATACCGCTGATCTACGTCGACAGCGAGGACGATCCCTCCCGCAACGTACCCCGCACCTTGATGCTGCTAGGCGAGGCGCTGGGCCAGAGCGAGGCGGCGACTGCTTATGTCCAGCGCTACCAGCAGCGCCTTAACGCACTGCTCGCGCGTACGGCCAGATTACCGCCGAAACGCGTGTTCCTCGAATCACGCGCCGGGCAGGCGGGTGGTGGCGCGTGCTGCCATACGCAAGGCAACAGTGCATGGGGGCAGATGATCCAGACGCTGGGCGCGATCAATCTCGGCTCGAAGTTGCTGGTCAACCAGTCCGGTGACATCGCACTGGAAACCTTGATTCGCAGCAAGCCAGATGTGTACCTGATGACGGGAACGCAACGTGTGCGCAACGGCGTCGGTGCGATTCCGCTGGGCTACCGGGTGCTGGCAAGCGACGTTGAGGAAGCACTCACACGACTCATCGATCGCCCCGGTTTCCGCCGCACGCGGGCAGCACCTCAGTCTTGTACGTATGCGCTGTACCATCAGTTCTACAACAGCGTATTCAACGTCATCGGGCTGGAATACCTGGCAACACTGATCTGGCCGGAAGCCTTCAGTGATATCGATCCAGACCAACGCTACCGTGACTGGCTCGAGACGTTCACCGACATACCCGCAGCTCCCTTCGTATTCTCGGCACGAAGCTGTAATGGAATCGCCTCATGAGGTCGCTGATCGACCGCCTGCGCCAATGGGCAAAAGCGCTCAAGCGTCAGATTCTTCTTCTCTGGCTGTGCTGCCGGCACCCGGACATGCCACGACTGCCTAAGCTGATCGGTCTCTCGATCGTGTTGTACGCCATCAGCCCGATCGACCTGATCCCGGACTTCATACCCGTCCTGGGCCTTCTCGATGACGTACTGTTATTGCCTTTAGGCATTGCGCTAACCATACGCCTGACTCCCCCCGCGTTGCTCGTCGAATGTGCACGGCAGGCCGATGAGTTGCGCGACAAACGCATCGAAAGCAAAGCGCGCTGGTGGGTGGCGGCCCTGATCGTGGCAATCTGGATAGCTGCGGCGAAATTGCTCTGGACCCTAAACTTCCCGACGTGAAAAGCTTTTATACGGAAGCTAGCGATGACAGGAATTGGCCAAAAGCGGACGGTAGACCGCTCTCCATTCGGCCACATACGCTGGCGAGCCTAAATTCAAATAAATGATTTCGTGGGTCAGTAGCCTATTGCCTAGAGACTAAAGACTGGGTGAAAGCCCGCCATCGATCCTTAGATTAACGCCCGTTATGTATCCCGCGATCGGACTTGCTAGGAAGGCCACGGCAGCAGCGACTTCATCGAGCCGACCGACCCGGCCAACGGGAACCTGAGCAAATAAAGGCAAGACAACATGCTCTACGTCCTCCCAGACCGCCTCGTGGCCGCACAGACCTCGCTCAGCGGCAACCTCGCGAAATCGTGTCTCCAATGTAGCGCTGCGTATGGTGCTAGGAGAAACAGCATTGACCGTCACGCCATCAGAGGCAACTGCTTTCGCCATGGAGACAGTCATCGCGTTCATCGCGCTCTTGCACGCCGAATAGTCAGGTGCGCTGGGTGGCGGCATTGTCGCTGCTAGGCTGGAGATATTAATTACCCGGCCCCATTTCGCTTCCTGCATTTTTGACAACAGAGGCTTTGTAACTCGTAGTGCGGCCAGAACATTTCGATCATAAGCAGACGCCCAAGAACCAGTCTGCGTGTCATGCCAGCTTTCTTTTGAGCCACCTGAGCCGCCAGCGTTATTGATCAATATGTCTATTGGCCCGGCGAGGTTTTGCGCCGTCTCAATCAGCTGCTGCACTTCGCCATCGTGTGTCAGATCACCTAACACGACGTGCGCGCAGCCGCCTTGGGCAATGATCTCATTTGCAACGTTCACTGCTCGAACATGGTCACGGCCATGAACGATGACCACCGCGCCTTCGCAAGCAAGTTTCTTGGCGATTGCTTCGCCAATTCCTTTGCTGCTTCCGGTGATCAAAGCGTTCTTGCCACTTAAACATAAGTCCATTTGCCCACGCCTTTTTCAGATGCTGTTAACTTCTGTCGTGAAGCTGAGCCATACGAGCGAAGATAACCGCATTTGCTTATATGGGGTCTATCCCGTAAAGAAGCACCAGAATCTATCTGGACCCAAGGAATTGATTGTGACGCGTCCGGACCTAAATAATTTAGATCCGCTCGAGATAAACATTCTTTCTGAGGATTCTCATCAATCTATCAGCGCGTAGGAAACAGCCAGAGCGCTGTCCAATTATCAGCTTTCTCATTCCACTAATGCCGCATACTGCAGACCCAGTCCGCCTTGTAGAACGGCATTTCTGTAACTGTACGGCTAGCATCACACTTATTCGAAAGACCTTATGCCACCACCCTCCCCATCCATATAGGCGCGCCTAAGTTCGCGAAGCAACTTCTCGAGGTGCTGTTCACCTTCAGGCGTCTGCACTCCTTTTTGCAGGGCGGCAGAAACTAGTTCACTAGTGGATGGCCGTACGAATAAACTACTCCACGCTTCGTTTTCGACTTTGAAGCCTTTTGAATAATCATCCGCGGGCAAGGCTCGCTTTACGGCATGCATCACACCATCAGTTAACGCGGCTATGTTATCGGCGAGCGTATCTACGAAATCATTAATGGTTTCAGGCGGAAGCGCGCGGTTTATCCAGCCGTAACGCTCTGCCAGCTGAGCATCAAATAGCTCGGCACCGAGAATGATTTCCAAAGCACGATTTCTTCCAACGCGGCGGCGCAAGTACTGCGTTCCGCCGCCGCCGGGGACGAGGCCCATCACAGCTTCGACCTGCCCCAGTGCACCTTGACCAATAGCGGCGAAACACATATCCGCCGCCGCAACAAACTCCGCCCCGCCGCCCCTAGCGATACCTTCGAGCTTGACGATTGTTACCTGGGGCAACCGCCTGACGCGCTCGGATAAGCTCTGGAAAGGATTAAGTCCTGCAATGGTGAGTTCGTCGAGCCTGTCGAAACAAGAGGGATCTTCAGCCATGGTCATATCGACGTGCGCTATGAAGTAGTCAGGATTGGCACTATCGATAATAACCACCCTGATTGCAGGATCGTCCTCCACGGCTCCGAAGAAAGCGGTTAGCTCGGCCATCATTTGAAGCGACAGCACGTTGACCGGCGGATTGTCGAGCGTCAGGCGTGCCACACCACCGCAGGTAGATACACGCATCGTCTGGTAAGCGGCAGACATGGAGACTCCTTGTGGAAAAATAACAATTAGGTGTCGCTCGGTCGAGAGCATTGGACGTTGTCATGCAACCACGGAGCATGGCGTGTAGCGCCCGGTCGTTTAGCATTATTGTCGGCGTTCACCTAATACGGCTTAAGCAGCTCCTCACATCCGATAGCGCTTCCAATAGCGGGCGACCAGATATATGCGCGCACAGGCTCTCACTCCGCACTAAAAGCTTGGCATAGCGCGCAATAGGTAAAATGGACTGCATAAGAGGTCATGGAAACGCCTCCTATCTGAGTGGGCAATGCACAAAAAACGGTTCCATTTATGACGCCTCAATAAAAGCCTTCTTATAGACTTTTCCCTAGTCAATTTTGGTCTAAAAATTATTTGCAAAATGGCAACGACATGGAGCCGAAGAAAACTTATGAAGGTAGTTTCAGAACGTATCAAATAAACTATAAATCCTGCTGACCTAGCCATATCACGCGAAAACGTCGATAAGCTAATGGAGGTATATACGGAAGATGTGCAGTGGACAACTCTTACGGGAGGGCACAACTAGATGAGGCCATTCGAATCGATCCGGCTGTCTTAAACACTATCCAAAGCTCTGGAATAGCGTTTCACAAATTCCACGGGCGACTGCCTGCTTGCCGCCGAAATAGCTGGGGCGCCGACGATAGCCAGTCTGCGAGCAGCTTCTCCAACTCATTAAGCGGGCCACTCAGTGGCCGACCACAAGACCCGCCCAGTTCACGCAAGTCGTAATGAATCGTTCGGGATCCGTAGTCGCTCCCCCTTTCCAGCCGCGCATGCTTGATCAATCCGAGCAAGCGCTGATCTTCCGTGGTGCATACGGAATCAGGCTCGGATAGCCAAGCGTAGTAACCGCTGGGATGTACTTTAAGGGTTTGGCAAAGACGCCAAACCGGGACTCCACCAACAGCTTGCCGATGAAGGCTTACTTCAGCCGGACTCCCTTGCAAATTACGCGGCGGCTTTTTGGGGAGTATTTCGCTCTTCGGTCATTCGCTTGAGTTCAGCACGAAGGCGACGCAGTTCGGCCTGTTGACCGGAGTCCGTATGAAAGGAGCAAGAAGAGAGGCAAGCACGCTTACCGCTCCGTCAAGACGTTGGATACGCAATACGGAAGTGGGGGAACAAGCGCGGGAACAGAATGCTCTGAAAACCAAAAAGCCCCAAAAATGGGGCTTTGAGGGGCATATATGGCGGAGGCGTAGAGATTCGAACTCTAGGACCCTTGCGAGTCGGCGGTTTTCAAGACCGCTGCCTTAAACCACTCGGCCACACCTCCGCAGATGCGGGGCGCCATAGTACCCGAACGCAACACACTGTCAAACTCTGATAATCGACTATTTGGAGTGAGCTGATATGATCCGGCTGTCAGTAGTACTCGGACAGCCCGATTTTAGGAGAATGTTGCAATGCACGAACACGACTATGCGCTGAACTCAACGCAAACTGCTCAACGGCAGGTCAGCAGCGTTCTGCGCAACACTTATGCCCTACTCGCCATGACGATGGCTTTCAGCGGCCTCGTCGCCTACCTCGCGCAGCAAGCGAATGTGCCTCACCCCGGCATCATCGTCACGCTGGTAGCGTTCTATGGTCTCTTCTTCCTTACCGTTAAATTGCGGGATTCCGCTTGGGGCCTGGTCACGACTTTCGCGCTGACAGGTTTTATGGGTTACACGCTGGGGCCGATCCTCAACCTCTATCTCGGTATGCCGAACGGTGGTGAAGTCATCAGCTCCGCGTTCACCATGACCGCGCTGGTATTCTTCGGGCTGTCGGCCTTTGTGCTGACGACGCGTAAGGACATGAGCTTCCTCAGCGGCTTCATCACTGCGGGATTCTTCGTACTCCTGGCCGCGGTCGTTGCGAGCTTTTTCTTCCAGATCAGCGGCCTTCAGCTAGCGATTAGCGCGGGCTTCGTACTGTTTGCCTCGGCCTGCATCCTCTATCAGACCAGTGCGATCATCCATGGCGGCGAGACCAACTACATCCTCGCCACCATTACCCTGTACGTGTCGATTTACAACTTGTTCATTAGCCTGCTTCAGCTGTTCGGCTTCATGAGCAGCGACGACTGATAGCGACCCGCGCTTCGGAAGCCCGCCTCGGCGGGCTTTTTCGTTTTTTGGGCGGGCTGGCTGCCGTATGATGTACGTCCACTTCCCTGTCGATTCGCTATGAAATTCGCCATCACCGTCTTCTCGCCTCCCTACTCGCCTTCGTCCAGACGCGCATTACGCTTCTGCGAGGCCGCGTTGGCGGGAAGCCATGAGATCGTTCGCCTTTTTTTCTATCAAGACGGCGTATACAACGCGTCCGGGGCAATCGTGACGTCTCAGGATGAGACCAATCTTGGCCATGAGTGGACGCGATTCATCGAGTCTAATTCGCTCGACGCCGTCGTCTGTATTGCTGCGGCGCTGAAACGGGGCGTGCTGGATGAAACGGAAGCGCGGCGATATCAGCGCCCCGGTGACGGTGTTGTGAATGTGCCTTGGGCGTTGTCCGGCCTAGGGCAGCTCCACGAAGCCGCCCAGCAAGCAGATCGATTTATCGCATTCGGAGGGTCGTGATGAAATCCATGTTGATCATCAGCCGCCAGTCGCCATGGAGTGGACCAACTGCCCGCGAAGCACTCGATATCGCATTGGCCGGAGGCGCTTTCGATATTCCAATGGCAATCCTTTTCATGGATGACGGTGTTTTCCAGCTTTGCGCTGGGCAACACGCCGCGACGTTGCAGCAAAAGGATCTAACCGCCAACTTGCAAGCGCTGAGCCTGTTCGGCATCGACGATCTTTACGTCGCTCAATCCAGCCTGGCGGCGCGAGCCGTACAGCCTGTAGAAACGCTGTCCGTGAAAAGGGTCAGCGATAGCGAGATTGCGACATTGATAAATCGCTACGACCACACGATTACGCTCTGATGGCTACCCTACATCTACACAGCTTTTCGCCCTTCACCGACACCCGCCTCGCCAGCGGTTTGCGTATCCTGTCCAGCGGTGATGGCGTTCTACTGTGCGGAGATGCGGTGTACGCGCTCCAGCCTGGTTGCGCCATACGTGAGCAACTCGTTGAATTGACGTCAACGTGTGAGGTGATTGCACTTGCCGAGGACCTCGAGTCGCGCGGCATCGACAGCCTGCCTGCGACTATACGCTCGATCGATTACGCTCAATTCGTCGAGGCCTGTGCGCGCTACGACAGGACGAACACCTGGTTATGAGCAATCTAAACGTGCAAGGCCAAGCGATTCCCGTCGATGCTGACGGCTATTTGCTGGACATCAACGATTGGTCCGAAGGTGTTGCCGCAAGTCTGGCCGAGCGTGAAGGCATCTCCCTGAGTCCCGCCCATTGGGACGTCTTGCAGGTGTTGCGTGCATTCTATGACGAATACCAGCTTTCGCCGTCGACCCGGCCTTTGGTCAAGTACGCCGCGCTCAAGCTAGGGGCCGACAAAGGCAACAGCGCGCATCTAAACCGGCTGTTTAACGGTGCCCCGGCGAAGTTGGGCGCCAAACTGGCCGGGCTTCCCAAGCCTGCCAATTGCATCTGACTACGGAGCCCGAAGCAGCCATGAAACTCGTGGTACCCGACGAACATCCCTTTGCGCAGTACATCCGTATTCTCGGCAAAGGCAAACGCGGTGCGCGTGGACTGACCCGCGAGGAAGCGCGTGACGCCATGGGCATGCTCCTTGATGGTGAGACAGAAGAAGCCCAGCTGGGCGCTTTCCTCATGTTGCTCCGGCACAAGGAGGAAACGGCCGAAGAGCTCGCGGGCTTCACTGACGCGGTCAGAGCGCGACTCGCGGTACCCGCAATGTCGGTAGACCTCGACTGGCCGAGCTATGCGGGAAAGAAACGCCACCTCCCCTGGTACCTCCTGGCGATACGCTGCCTGGCACAAAACGGTGTCCGAATTCTCATTCATGGGGGTGGCCCTCACACCCCAGGAAGGCTCTACACCGAGCAGCTGTTGACGCACCTCGACATCCCCTATTGCCAGGATTGGCAGAGCGTAGCCGCGGCTCTGGAGCAACATAGCCACGCGTTCATTCCCCTCGAGGCCTGGATGCCGCGGCTGCAGCACATGATCGATATGCGCAGCGTGCTCGGACTACGCTCCCCTATTCACTCGCTGGCACGCCTATTGAACCCAGCCTCAGCTACCTGCGGGCTGCAGAGCATTTTTCACCCAGGCTACCAGGACGTTCACCGCCAGGCGTCGTCGTTGCTGGGCGACACGGCGGTCGTCGTCAAGGGCGAAGGTGGCGAGATCGAGATCAATCCCGATGCCAACGGCCACCTCTACGGAACGGCGAACGGCCAGAACTGGGATGAGCACTGGCCGAGCCTGACAGAGCAACGCCATGTAAAGCCCTCTACGCTCGACCCCGACTACCTTTTGAAGATATGGCAAGGCAACACCCAGGACAGCTATGGCGAACTGGCCACCGTCGCGACCATGGCCCTGGCGCTCAGAAGCTTGGGCGATGATCGGGAGAACGCTTTCACGCGCGCGCGCTCTTATTGGGACACCCGCCGAATCTGAACGTGGAGCTATCGTGGGACTACTCGTTAAAGGGCAATGGCAGGACCGCTGGTATGAAAATGACGACCGGGGCAGCTTTCAGCGCGAACAGTCCCAACGTCGCCACGCGATCTCCCGCTCAGAAGGCGCGCTCTTTCTCCCAGAGCGTGACCGCTATCACCTCTACGTTTCGCTTGCCTGCCCGTGGGCCCATCGGACACTGATTGCCAGGCGTCTCAAGAACCTCGAATCGATCGTATCGGTATCCGTCGTGAGCTGGCTGATGGCCGAAAACGGCTGGACGTTCGACACCCGCGACGGCTCGACGGAAGATACGTTGGAAGGCGCACACTTTCTGTACGAGCGCTACACCGCTGACGACCCCGAATACACTGGCCGAGTCACAGTCCCAGTGCTTTGGGATCGCAAGGAGCAGCGAATCGTCAATAACGAATCGTCTGACATACTGCGCATCTTCAATGAGGCATTCGATGACCTGACAGGCTCTGACATCGACCTGTACCCCGAGCCGTTGCGCGCGACCATCGATGCGCTAAACGAACGGATCTATCCAACGGTGAACAATGGCGTATACCGGGCGGGATTCGCGACGAGCCAAACGGCTTACGAAGAAGCTTTCGACCAACTTTTCGAAACACTCGATTGGCTGGAGGACCACCTAAGCACGAATCGCTATCTGGCGGGTACGGTCCTGACCGAGGCGGATATACGGCTTTTCACTACCGCCATACGATTCGACCCGGTCTACCACGGGCATTTCAAATGCAATCTCCGGCAGATTGCGGACTACCCTCATCTGGCAAATTGGATGCGCGAGATCTACCAGTGGCCAGGAATAGCCGACACTGTCGATTTCGTGCACATCAAGAACCACTACTACATGAGTCATCGCAATATCAATCCAACCGGCATCGTGCCCAAAGGGCCGGACACCGGGCTGGAGCAACCTCATGATCGTGCTGCCCTTCCAGGCTCCGGCTTGTTCGTGAAAACCGGGCGCTAGGCTCCAGCTATGCCTGGGACTCACTCATGCCCTCGAACCACGCAAGTTTTTCTCGTAGCGTTACGACTTCTCCCACGATCACCAAGGTAGGCGCGTGCACCTCGTGTTGCTCTACCAGAGCAGGCAGATTGGCGAGTGTGCCGCAAAAAACACGCTGATTCGCCGTCGTACCCTGCTGGATCAGTGCTGCCGGGGTGTCAGCCGCCCGGCCATGACGAATGAGCGCCTGGCATATCGTCGGTAGCCCAACCAGCCCCATGTAGAACACGACTGTCTGGCCCTTCGCGACCAGTTCGGACCATGGCAGGTCGAAGCTATTGTTCTTCAGGTGGCCAGTGACGAACCGAACCGATTGCGCGTGATCGCGGTGAGTCAACGGGATGCCTGCGTACGATGCGCAGCCCGACGCTGCCGTGATCCCTGGGACGACCTGAAACGGAATACCCTGTGCCGCGAGCTGTTCGATCTCCTCGCCACCCCGTCCGAAGATGAAAGGATCGCCACCTTTCAGGCGCAGCACGCGCTTGCCTTCGAGCGCAAGTTTTACGAGCAGCGCATTGATCTGTTCTTGCGGTACAGCATGATCCGCACGCCGCTTCCCGACATAGATCCGATCGGCGTCACGACGACACAAATCGACGATAGCCGGCGCCACCAAGCGGTCATAGAGCACAACGTCAGCCTGTTGCATCAGGCGCAAGGCACGGAACGTGAGCAGATCGGGATCACCGGGCCCCGCGCCCACAAGATAAACCTCGCCCCCCGAAAGCGGAGCGGTGCCTGCAAGCGCCGCCTCGAGCAAGCGCTCGGCTTCATCCTGCCGACCGGCAAACACTCGCTCTGCCACGCTCCCCTGAAAGACGCCCTCCCAGAAGATCCGACGCTCACGTACATCTGGGAATCGATTCTTCACGCGGCTACGGAATCGCTGCCCCAATTGCGCCAGGCGGCCGTACGTGGCGGGTAGCCAAGTCTCGATCTTTGCCCGAACCAGGCGGGCCAGAACCGGCGCGTCACCTCCACTGGAGACCGCAACGATCAGTGGTGAACGGTCCACGATGGCGGGGAAAATGACACTACACAACGCAGGCGCATCCACGACGTTCACCGGAATGCCCGACGCCTGAGCCTGCGCCGACACTGCTGAGTTGATCGACTCATCATCGGTCGCGGCAATCGCAAGACAAGTCGATTGCAGGTCTTCGGGCTGATAGCCGCGACGTATGACCTGCCCACCCCCTGCCAACACCAAACCTTCCAATTCCTCTTCGATCTCAGGAGACACGACTGTCAGCACGGCTCCGGCCTCAGCTAACAAGCGCCCTTTGCGAAGGGCAATGTCGCCACCGCCGACCAGCAGCACCTTGCGCCCGCTCAGCTTATGAAAAAGGGGAAGGAATTCCATCGCACTCACCAAACGCCTGATCGAAAAAAGACGAGTCGGCTCCAGGCCGACTCGCATTGACTACCTTGTGACACCTTGTCGCGACTCTCAACCGATCCGGTCGATTCCCGCCATGTAGGGCTTCAACACTTCGGGCACGAGAATCGAACCATCCGCTTGCTGATAATTTTCCAGTACCGCGACCAGCGTTCGGCCTACCGCCAAACCCGAGCCATTGAGTGTGTGCACGAGTTCGGGTTTTCCGGTTTCCGGGTTGCGGTATCGGGCTTGCATCCTGCGCGCCTGGAAATCGCCGCAATTGGAGCAAGACGAAATTTCCCTGTATTTGTCTTGACTGGGGACCCATACCTCGAGGTCGTAAGTTTTCGTGGCGCTAAAGCCCATATCCCCCGTACACAGCGTCAGTACGCGATACGGCAATTCCAGCAATTGCAGAATACGCTCTGCATGGGAGGTCAACTCTTCCAGTGCTTCGAACGATTTACCGGCTTCGACGACCTGTACCATTTCGACCTTATCGAATTGATGCTGGCGAATCATTCCACGCGTATCGCGCCCGGAGGCGCCCGCTTCACTGCGGAAACAAGGCGTGTGAGCGACGAGTTTCATAGGGAGCTGCTTGGCGTCGAGTATGTGCCCCGCTGCGAGATTCGTCAGAGACACTTCAGCGGTAGGAATCAGATAGAAATCCGCTTCGCCTTCGCGGGTGATCTTGAACAAGTCTTCCTCGAATTTCGGAAGTTGTCCGGTCCCCTGCAATGCCGGTGCTTGTACCAGATAAGGTGTATACGTCTCCTCATACCCGTGCTCGGCGGTATGAAGGTTGATCATGAATTGGGCAAGCGCTCGGTGCAGTCGCGCGATAGGCCCGCGCATCACAGCGAAGCGGGCGCCGGACAACTTCGCAGCCGATTCGAAATCCAACCAGCCAAATTGCTCGCCTAGGCTTACATGATCGCGTACGTCGAAATCGAACTGCCGCGGCGTGCCCCACTGACGGACCTCGACGTTTTCTTCTTCGCCTGCGCCTAGCGGAACGCTCTCATCGGGAAGGTTAGGCAAGCTCAGCAGAATGCTGTCGAGTTCGACTTGAATGTCATCAAGCTCACGCTTCCCCGTTTCGAGTTCAGCTGCAAGGCGATCGACATCTGCCATCAGCGGCGCAATGTCCTCGCCCCGCTGTTTCGCCTGCCCGATCGACTTGGAGCGCGCATTGCGTTCGGCCTGTAGCTGCTCCGTCCTGGTTTGAACGGATTTACGCCGCGCTTCAAGCGATTCGATACGCGAAACATCCAGCTCGTAACCCCGAGTGCCTAGTCGAGTGGCTACATCCTGTAATTGGTTGCGTATCAGTTTGGGGTCAAGCATTTTAATTCTCGTATCTAGAGTTTAGTCAGGGACAGACCGATCCAAGTGGCAAGTAAACCGCCTACGACACTCGTTCCAGCGTAAAGCATGGCCAATGGCAGCTGTCCGGTTTCAAGCAAGCGCAGCGTATCTAGGGAAAACGATGAGAAGGTGGTCAAGCCGCCGAGAAAGCCTACCATCATGGCGGACCTGACGATCAGTGGGATTTCGGGACGCAGCATGAATATCCCGTACACGTATCCGATCAACAAGCAGCCGACGATGTTAACGGCCAGCGTTGCGGTGTAGAAATGCTGTGGCCAGTGAGCGTTGACCAAATGGCTGGTCGCAAAACGCAGCAGGGTCCCTAGTGCACCGCCCGCAGCGACGGCGGCGATCATCGCGATCATCTGGGTCGCCTTTGTACAGGGCTGGCTTGGTCTAGTGCGTCGAGATGCCGGAGTTTTTCGCCGATCTTCAACTCAAGGCCCCTCGGAACCGGGCGGTAGTATTGCTGTGGCGCCATTTCTTCAGGGAAATAATCTTCGCCTGCGGCATAGGCGTCCGGCTCATCATGGGCGTAGCGGTATTCGTCGCCGTAACCAAGGGACTTCATCAACTTCGTAGGCGCATTGCGCAGATGCAGCGGGACATCCAGCGAGCCATTGTCAGCTGCATCTCTCATGGCCGTCTTGAAGGCGGTGTACACCGCATTGCTTTTCGGCGCACACGCCAAATAGACGATGGCCTGGGCAACGGCGAGCTCCCCTTCAGGGCTACCGAGACGTTCCTGGACATCCCACGCGGAAATGCACACGGCCAGTGCCCTGGGGTCTGCGTTGCCAATATCTTCACTGGCCATGCGAACGACACGGCGTGCAATGTAAAGAGGGTCGCATCCTCCATCGAGCATTCTTGCGAACCAATATAGAGCGCCGTCTGGATTGGAGCCTCGTACCGATTTATGGAGCGCCGATATCTGGTCGTAGAAGGCTTCGCCTCCTTTGTCGAAACGTCTGCGCGCATCGCCAAGCAGATTACCGAGCAACTCTGCGGAGATGACCCCGCCGTCATCAACGAGGTCAGCCGCGTTTTCCAGTAGATTCAATAGCCGCCGCCCGTCCCCATCGGCCGCAGCGCGAAGCATCTGAAAACTCGCCTCCGGCAACTCCAAGTGACGATCACCTAGCCCTTTCGCCTCCGTCAGCGCTCGCTGCACCAGTTTGCGCATCGCCTCTTCCGTCAGGCTTTTCAACACGTACACCCGGGCGCGTGAGAGCAAGGCGTTGTTCAATTCGAACGACGGGTTTTCCGTGGTCGCACCGATGAAGATCAGCGTTCCGTCTTCGACATAGGGAAGAAAGGCATCTTGCTGGCTCTTGTTGAAGCGATGGACCTCATCCACGAAAAGGATCGTACGGCGCCCATACTGCGCGGCTTGCTGCCGAGCCATTTCCACTGACTGGCGAATTTCCTTTACCCCGGAAAGAACCGCGGAAATCGTCTCGAAATGGGCGTCCGTTACTTGCGCGAGCAAGCGGGCCAGCGTGGTTTTTCCAACCCCCGGCGGCCCCCAGAAAATCATCGAATGCAATGCGCCCTGCTCAAGGGCGTCGCGAAGCGGTTTGCCAGGTGCCAGCACATGCTCCTGTCCGACATATTCGTCCAATGTCGTCGCACGAAGCCTTGCAGCCAGCGGCTGGGCAATTGGACGAGAACCGAACAGGTCCAATGCTAGCCCTCGTTACTCTTGGATAACGTCGGCACCCTCGGGCACCTTGAAGGTGAACTGGGACTGTTCCACAGGCGTGTTGACCTTGAGCCCGCTGAACAGAATGTTCGTGCGTTGCCCAGCGCTGTCGATCAGTTGCATGTCGTTGATCACGCCCTGGCGGAACGACATTCTCAGGCTGTCGAACAAGGTGTCGCGCGCTTTGGGCTTGAGCTCGAAATCCACGACGCCGCTGGACTCCTTATAGGAGATATCGAAGCTGTTGCTTATTTGGGAAACATCACCCGATAGCAACAGCGCTGGAGTATGCGTGAGCCGCTGATCGAGGGCGCGAACGGTTACCTGCTCAAGGTCCGGATCGTAAAGCCACACTTGCTTGCCATCGGAAACAAGTAATTGCTCCATCGGCGCGTCCGTGTGCCAGCGAAACAGCCCCGGTCTTTTCAGCGTCATTTCCCCCGCATTTTCCTGAAGGCTGGTACCCGAGCCATCTAGGGTTAGCTGGGAGAACCGCCCATTCAACGTCTCGACCTTGCCGAGCAATTGCGTGAGGCGTTTGACCGCCGCTTCATCCGCATGCGCGGGCATCAATCCCAAACCCAGGAGACAAAACAAGAGTGTGCGAATCGTACGCATCAAAGATAGCCTCATCGGTTCAATCGCGGATAGGCGCTGGCGCGATAACCTCGCGCGAGCCATTGGTATTCATCGACGTCACGACACCCGCCATTTCCATGGCCTCGATCATGCGTGCGGCCCTGTTATAGCCGATCTTGAGCTTGCGCTGGACAGAGGAAATAGACGCTCGCCGACTCTCTGTCACGAAACGGACCGCTTCATCGTAGAGAGGATCTTCTTCACTCCCTTCGCTGCCCTCACCGCCGCCTTCGGCGCTACCGCCCCCAGAGCCTTCGTCTGCTCCAGCTAAGATATCTTCGATGTAATCAGGCGCCCCACGAAGCTTCCAGGCTTCCACCGTGCGATGCACTTCATCGTCGGAAACGAAGGCGCCATGCACGCGGATGGGCAAGCCTGTGCCGGGCGGCAAGTAAAGCATGTCACCGTGCCCAAGAAGTTGCTCAGCGCCGCCCTGGTCAAGAATCGTTCGAGAGTCAATCTTGCTGGACACCTGAAACGCCATGCGCGTCGGAATGTTCGCTTTAATCAGGCCAGTGATCACGTCCACCGATGGACGCTGCGTCGCGAGAATGAGATGGATGCCTGCCGCCCGCGCTTTCTGCGCGATACGTGCGATCAGCTCTTCTACCTTCTTGCCGACAATCATCATCATGTCGGCGAATTCATCGACGACCACAACGATTGTGGGCAAGGTCTTCAGCAGCGGCGCTTCGTCTTCCATGCTTTCGCGACGATAGAGTGGATCGGTAAGGGGGGTGCCCGCCTCTTCCGCGTCCTTGACCTTGCGGTTGAACCCTGCAAGGTTCCTGACACCCATGGCAGCCATCAGCTTATAGCGTCGCTCCATCTCGGCAACGCTCCAACGTAGAGCATTGGCCGCTTCCTTCATGTCGGTCACAACCGGACATAGCAGGTGCGGAATACCCTCGTAGATAGACAATTCCAGCATCTTCGGGTCGATCATGATCAAACGCGCTTCTTCGGGCGTCGACTTGAAGAGGATCGATAGCAACATTGCGTTCACGCCGACGGATTTACCGGAACCGGTAGTACCCGCCACCAGCAAGTGGGGCATCTTCGCCAGGTCGGCGATGATGGGATTACCCCCGATATCATGGCCCAACGCCAAGGTGACCGGCGACTTCGCGTCATCATAGGCCGACGACTCCAGCACCTCGGAGAACCTGACCATCTGGCGGTCTTCGTTAGGAATCTCGATACCCACCGTCGTTTTACCCGGAATGACTTCAACGACACGAACGCTGATCACCGCGAGCGAGCGAGCGAGGTCTTTCGCCAGATTAGAGATTCGGCTGACCTTTACACCCGCTGCGGGCTGAATCTCGAAACGCGTGATCACTGGCCCTGGGTAAACGCCCTCTACGGTAACCTCGACCCCAAACTCTTTGAGCTTGATCTCGAGCAGGCGGGACATCGACTCCAGAGATTCGGGCGAGTAACTCTTTTGTTTCTTTTCCGCGGGGTCGAGCAAGGAAATGGGTGGGACCGTTCCGTCAATAGCGGCATCCACGAACAGCGGCGTTTGCTTTTCCTTAATCGCACGCTTACTGGGCTCAGCGAGTTTGCTGGGCACAGGGGCGGAAATGACTGGCGCGCTGCGTTTCTCCTTCTCCTTTTCTCGCTCCACAACGGGAAAGGACTCGATCGGTGGCTCCGCCCGCTCGAGGACGGGTTCCTTGGCTCTAGCCGGCTCGTGTTTGGAGGGCTTCGCCGGCATGGGCGGCACATCATCTTCACGCAATTGTGCAAGCATCTGCTTGCGCTCTGAACGCGCACTCCACCAGCGACTAAAGCCGGTCTGGACGAGCTCAACAAGGTCCAACGCGATCTTTCCGGTGAGATCCATTACGCGGAACCAGGAAAGGTCGGCGAAGACCGTCAAGCCAAAGAGGAAAACAGCAAGAAAGACGAGCGTGCTGCCCTGAACGTTAAGCGCGTTGATTGCCACTTGGCCAAGGCTTTGGCCAAGTGCGCCACCTGCCGAGGCAGGCATGCCCGACGCAGAGTGGAAATGAATGAACGCGAGTGCCGAGCCAGACAGAATCAGAAAAACGAGCCCGATCAAGCGCCACGAAAACAGCCAACCGCTCCACTGCCAAGGTTCATGGCGCGCACGGAATACCTGCAGGGTCTTGATCGCCAGTAGCAGCGGGAACACATATGCGAAGTAGCCCAGCACCATGAACAAAATATCGGCGGACCACGCCCCTGCCCTACCGGCTGCGTTGTGCACGTCCTGCACGGCACTGGTGTGTGTCCAGCCGGGATCAGAAGGATTGTAGGTGAGCAGCGCCATCCATAAGTACACACAGAATGCGCCCAGCGCGATCAGAGCGCCTTCTTTCAAACGAACGGTCAGCTGATCGCGCCAGTCCGGCTTACGAGCAGATGCGGTAGAGTTTTTCAAAACGCGGCTTTTCCTGCGCCATAGGCGCTTTCAATTTCATGTGTCTATCGGCGATCGCTATTGTACGGCTTTGACCAAGCGCTGCCCATGTCTGAGCGGATCGGTGAACACAGTAGACCTCTATGCGCCCACTTAGCGATTGCGCCAGGTTCCGTGTAGCATACGTGCCAACCGAAAGTGCTGAATTTGAGCATGCAACCCCTTTAATGACAAAGACTTATGGAGTCTTTCTATGAGCGACGTCAAGCATTCGCAACTGATCATCCTCGGCTCGGGCCCTGCGGGCTACACCGCAGCGGTCTACGCCGCGCGGGCCAACCTCAAGCCGACCATCATCACAGGTATCCAGCCGGGCGGTCAGCTGACCACGACGACCGAAGTCGATAACTGGCCCGGCGACCCAGAAGGGCTGACGGGCCCTTTGCTAATGGAGCGCATGCAAAAACATGCGGAGCGCTTCGATACGGCGATGGTGTACGACCATATCCATACGGCCGAGTTGCAGAAGAGGCCCTTTACACTGAAAGGCGATAGCGGCACCTACACCTGCGACGCGCTGATCATCGCAACGGGTGCATCGGCACAGTACCTCGGCCTCCCCTCCGAGGAGGCGTTCGCAGGCAAAGGTGTGTCGGCCTGCGCAACCTGCGATGGTTTCTTTTATCGCAATCAGGTCGTGTGCGTGATCGGGGGCGGAAACACTGCAGTCGAGGAAGCGCTGTACTTGTCGAATATTGCCCGTGAAGTGCATCTCATCCATCGGCGCGACAAGCTTCGGGCCGAGAAGATTCTCCAGGACAAGCTGTTCGACAAAGCCGCCAACGGCAACGTACGCCTGCACTGGAATCACTCACTGGACGAGGTGTTAGGCGACCAGACTGGCGTCACTGGCGCGCGCATTCGCAATGTGCTGGATAATACGACCACGGATCTTCCGCTCGCGGGCGTCTTCATTGCTATTGGTCACAAGCCGAACACGGATCTGTTCAAAGGTCAGCTGGAGATGCGCGACGGTTACGTAATCGTCAGAGGCGGCGGCGAAGGCGATGCGACAACCACGAGTATTGAAGGCGTCTTTGCCGCGGGCGATGTCGCTGACCATGTCTATCGTCAGGCCATTACGTCGGCGGCAGCAGGCTGCATGGCGGCCCTCGATGCCGAGAAGTTTCTCGATAGCTGATCCCTGTCTCATATGCTCACCTGGCTGAAACGCGATTCACTGGATTTCCCTCCTCTGGAAAGCGCACTACGCGAGCCCAACGGCCTACTGGCCGCGGGCGGGGATCTCTCGCCCGAACGTTTGCTGGAAGCGTATCGCCACGGGTGCTTTCCCTGGTATCAGGACGGCCAACCCATTTTATGGTGGTCTCCTGATCCGCGGACGGTGTTGCTGCCGCATGAGCTTCACGTCTCGAGAAGCCTTAGCAAAGCGTTACGCAAGCATTCCTTTACGCTCTCCTTCGATCGTGATTTCCAAGGTGTCATTCAAGGATGCGCCGCGCCACGTGATTATACGGATGGCACCTGGATCACCACGCCGATGCAGCGTGCGTATCTTTCATTGCATGAGCGCGGCATCGCGCATTCTGTCGAGGTATGGCGAGACGACGAATTGGTTGGTGGTCTCTACGGCCTTGCCATGGGACGACTGTTCTTTGGCGAGTCGATGTTCAGCCGAACGGACAATGCTTCCAAAATCGCGTTCGTGACACTGGTCACCAAACTGCAGGCCTGGGGATTCAGCCTCATCGACTGCCAAATGCCCACCGATCACCTGCAAAGCTTCGGCGCCCGCCCCATTACTCGCCGCGAGTTCGCCGGCTACTTGGGAAAAGACCTCGACGAGCCGACCAGCGCGGACTGGCTGATCTAGGCGATCACTCGACAGCTGGCTACACTGACGGCAGTCGACCCGAGACCTCATCATGACCGAGCTGGCACGCCTTAGGTTTTACGCCACCCAGCCTCATCCATGCAGCTACTTGCCGGACGAACAAGCGACCACGCTGTTCCTGGATCCAAGCCAGCCGATGGATGTGAAGGTCTATGCCGACCTATCGGAAGTCGGCTTTCGCCGCAGCGGCGACCACCTCTATCGTCCTCACTGCCAGCAGTGCAATGGCTGCATTCCGGCACGAATACCCAGCGCGGACTTCCAACCGAACAGGCAACAAAAGCGGATCCTGAAGCGCAACGTAAGCGTTCAGGTGGCGGCAATGAAGCCACGCTTTACCGAAGAGTATTACGCGCTCTATTCCCGCTACATCGAAGAACGCCATGCCGACGGTGATATGTACCCACCCAGCCGAGAACAGTTCTCCACGTTCCTGGTCAGGGATCTGTCTTTTTGCCGCTTCTTCGAGTTCAGGCTCGAGGGACGGCTCATTGCCGTTGCGGTTACGGACGTGTTGCCCAATGGTCTTTCGGCGGTATACACCTTCTACGACCCAGATGAAGAACGTCGCAGCCTGGGGCGCTTCGCAATACTTTGGCAGATCGCGGAAGCCAGACGGCTTGGGCTGAATGCCGTCTACCTGGGCTACTGGATCAAGAACTGCCGGAAAATGAACTATAAGACTGAATATCGCCCCATTGAGCTTCACGTCAATCAGCGTTGGGTCACCCTGACCTGAGGCACTGGCAGCTCTGCGGCTTTTCGGGCACAATATTTGCCGTTTTTGCCCGCGGACATTTACCGCGTGGCCATCCATAAAGATCGAGGGTTTTACTGCATGTCGAAAGAAGACAGCTTCGAAATGGAAGGCACTGTCGTCGACACCCTGCCTAACACCATGTTTCGTGTGGAGTTGGAAAATGGGCACGTCGTTACCGCGCATATCTCCGGAAAAATGCGCAAGAACTACATTCGTATTCTCACTGGCGACAAGGTTCGTGTGGAATTGACGCCGTATGACCTGAGCAAGGGCCGCATTACTTACCGCGCCCGCTGAAGTAGCCGTCAGCCCATACGAAAACGCCCGGAATCCACCGGGCGTTTTGCTTACTACGCAGCGCTAACGATCAGGCCGGCTCGGCAGCCGTGATCTCATAGTCGAATGTCAGCTCGTCGCCTTCGAGATCAATGTGTACCACCCCACCGTGCTCAGCCAATTCCCCGAACAGAATCTGCTCTGCAAGCGGACGCTTGATCTTGTCCTGAATCAAGCGTGACATTGGGCGCGCGCCCATTTGCACATCGTAGCCACGCTCACCCAACCAGCCGCGCGCCGCATCGCTGACCTCGAGCTGCACGTGCTTGTCCTCCAGTTGAGCTTGAAGCTCAACTAGGAACTTGTCCACGATGCTCTTGATCACTTCATGGCTCAGACGACCGAACTGAATGATGGTATCCAAACGGTTGCGGAATTCCGGTGTGAAGCTCTTCTTGATGACTTCCATTGCATCAGTGGAATGGTCCTGATGCGTGAACCCGATTGATGCGCGAGCCGCCGTCTCAGCCCCAGCGTTGGTCGTCATGATGAGGATGACATTGCGGAAATCAGCTTTGCGGCCGTTGTTGTCCGTCAATGTACCGTGATCCATCACCTGCAACAGAAGGTTGAACACCTCTGGGTGCGCCTTCTCGATTTCATCAAGTAGCAAAACGCAGTGCGGAGTTTTGGTGATCGCTTCGGTCAGCAACCCGCCTTGATCGAAGCCAACATACCCCGGCGGCGCACCGATCAAGCGGGACACCGTATGCCGCTCCATGTACTCAGACATGTCAAAGCGCACCAGATCGATACCCAATGCTTTCGAAAGCTGCCTGGCCACTTCGGTCTTGCCGACCCCGGTTGGACCGGCGAACAGGAACGACCCTACAGGTTTGTCGGGCTGCTTCAGGCCCGCTCGGGACAACTTGATGGCCGTCGAAAGCGAATCGATAGCATCGTTCTGCCCGAAGACTGTCAGCTTCAGATCGCGCTCAAGATTGCGCAGAAGCTCTTTATCGGAGCTGCTAACGCTCTTAGGTGGGATGCGCGCGATTTTCGCTACGATGTCCTCCACCTGCTCGACTTCGATACGCTTGACACGCTTGCTTTCTGGCTGAAGCTGTTGGTAAGCGCCCGCTTCGTCAATTACATCAATTGCCTTGTCGGGCATATGACGATCATTGATATAACGAGCTGCCAGCTCTGCCGCGACGCGGAGCGCTTCATCGCTGTATTCGATGTGGTGATGCTGCTCGAAGCGCCCTTTCAAGCCCTTGAGAATTCCGATCGTGTCTTCGACGGAAGGCTCGACGACATCTACCTTTTGGAAGCGTCGTGCGAGCGCGCGGTCCTTTTCGAAAATCCCGCGGAATTCCTGGAACGTCGTGGACCCGATGCAGCGGATTTCCCCAGACGATAGCAATGGTTTGAGCAGGTTGGACGCATCCATCACGCCGCCCGACGCTGCGCCAGCGCCAATGATCGTGTGGATTTCATCAATGAACAGAATTGCGTGAGGCCGCTTGCGCAGCTCGTTCAGTAACGCCTTGAAGCGCTTCTCGAAGTCGCCGCGATATTTCGTTCCCGCGAGCAATGCACCTAAGTCAAGGGAATAAACGACGCTATCGGAAAGGATATCCGGCACCATCCCATCGACGATTCGCTTGGCCAAGCCTTCGGCAATCGCCGTTTTACCAACACCCGCTTCGCCTACTAGCAGCGGGTTGTTCTTGCGCCGACGCGCTAGGATCTGCGCAACACGCTCTACCTCGGACTCACGACCGACCAGCGGGTCGATACGGCCTTGCCGAGCGGCCTCATTCAAATTCGACGCGTATGCCTCCAGAGGCTGGCCAGCTGCCGCGGTCTCACCGCCTTCGTCATCTTGAGCCTCTGGCTCGCTATCGCCTTGCTCGCCGTGGCCCGGCACCTTGGAAATGCCATGCGCGATGAAATTCACGACATCTATACGCGCTACGCTCTGCTGCTTGAGGAGAAATACGGCCTGACTCTCCTGCTCGCTGAAAATTGCCACGAGGACATTAGCCCCTGTGACTTCACGCTTGCCGGAACTTTGGACGTGAAACACGGCGCGCTGCAATACGCGCTGGAACCCCAACGTTGGCTGGGTTTCGCGATCTTCGTCGTGTTGAGGAATGAGAGGAGTCGTCGAGTCGATGAACTCCTGCAGCTCATGCCTCAACTTGTCCAGGCTTGCACCACAGGCGCGAAGCACCGTAGCCGCAGCCTCGTTATCAAGCAGCGCCAATAATAAATGCTCAACCGTCATGAACTCGTGCCGCTTGGCTCGAGCCTCTTTGAAAGCGAGATTGAGAGTGACTTCTAGCTCACGGTTCAACATGCTTCACCTCTTACCAAGCGGTCGCCGCTTTGGAACCTGATCTGGATGGCAACGCCTTGCCACCGAACGCGTCGAGCGACGCACACCTGATCGTACTCGACGAAAACACAAATGCCCGGCGCAACTCAACACTTTGTGGGGGCTCTGCGCTCGAGAATCAAGCGCGTTGTTTAGCCTTCTTTCTCAATTTCGCAGAGCAATGGATGATGGCTTTCCCTAGCATATTGATTGACTTGCTCAGCCTTGGTTTCAGCCACATCTCGAGTAAATGTGCCACACACCGCTTTTCCTTCGGAATGGACCGTCAGCATGACTCGCGTGGCTTGCTCGCGATTCATCGCGAAAATCGACTCCAGCACCTCGACGACGAAATCCATCGGCGTGTAATCATCGTTGAACATTACCACTCTATACATCGGTGGCGCCTTCAACTCTGGCTTGGCTTCCTGGATCGCCAGACCGCTGGAATCGTCTTCGTAGCCATCAGGATGACTCTGATTGGAGATTAGCCGAATCTGGGTAGTAGAGCGCATAAGGTAAAGTCGTTCGCAGGTGGCTATAGATGGAAAATTGTATGGACCCTGGCGAGATACTGCCGAGCGGTCCTTCACATGGCCTTGACACCCGACAAAAGGGTGATAAAACCAATGAACACCCATTGAGGGTTTCGGGTCCCGGCGAAGGCACGGCTTCGTACGGCGACGAAACGGATCATACTCCAGTGATGGGGTCCTTTGCAGAGGGAAGTCGGTATGCTTAGCGGCAAGGTCAAGTGGTTCAACAATGCCAAAGGCTACGGATTCGTGTTGGCTGAAGGTCGGGATGAGGATTTGTTCGCTCATTACTCCGCCATTCAAATGGAGGGCTACAAAACATTGAAAGCCGGCCAACCGGTGAAATTCGAAATCGTGCAAGGCCCTAAGGGCCTACATGCCATCAATATCAGCCCAGTCGTGACAGAAGACACCGTTCCCGCCCAGACTACATCCATTCCACAGGCAGCTACGGCGGAAGCCTGATCTCTCTTTGATGCCAGCCGATCCTCCGCGTGCTGTCTTGTTTTCGACGAGACAGCACGCTCGGGATATCCCGCGCGCACCCACCCGTTCTTTGTTCTCCCCCTACCCTTCGCCGCCATTCGGGTCAATGCGAAACGCTAATGGCGCTGCTATACTCCGCCGCGATCACCAGGCCGGCAGGTTAAGAGATTGCCTCTGACCGGATGGTCCTATTCGGTGCTTCTATGGAGATCGATACCTAGGCGACGAGCCTGCCCAATTGAATTCCGCCGATGAATCTCGAGTTTCACCTGCGCTCATGATGCTCGCCACGCACACCAGCCAAAGCGAGCCGATCAAGATTCGTGCAAATGCTGTGATAAAAGAGGGGTAAACGAAAAACATGTCCACCACGCCGAAAATCATCTATACGCTGACCGACGAAGCGCCTGCTCTCGCGACCTATTCGCTGCTGCCCATCATCAAAGCGTTCACTCGCTCGTCAGGTATCGCTGTAGAGACCCGCGACATCTCCCTGGCAGGTCGCATCATTGCCACCTTCCCAGAACATCTCAGCGAAGATCAAAAGATTTCCGATCACCTTGCCGAACTTGGCGAGCTGGCTACAACCCCCGAAGCGAACATCATCAAGCTTCCAAACATCAGCGCTTCCGTGCCCCAGCTGAAAGCTGCGATCAAGGAGCTACAAGCGCAGGGATACAAGTTGCCGGATTATCCGGATGCCCCGCAAAACGACTCCGAGAAAGACATCAAGGCCCGCTACGACAAGATCAAGGGTAGCGCCGTAAACCCTGTATTGCGCGAAGGTAACTCTGACCGTCGTGCGCCGCTGTCCGTCAAGAATTATGCACGCAAGCATCCACACCGCATGGGTGCCTGGAGTACCGACTCGAAGTCCCACGTCGCGCACATGAGCGATGGCGACTTCTACGGCAGCGAGAAATCCGCCACCGTCGCCAATGCTGGCAATGTGAAGATCGAGCTGATCGGTAAAGACGGCAGCGCTAAGGTTCTCAAGGAAAAAACAGCGGTCAAGGCCGGCGAAATCATCGACGCCGCGGTAATGAGCCGCAAGGCACTGGCCGCGTTCGTTCGCAGCGAAATCGAAGATGCCAAAGCCAAGGACGTGCTGTTCTCCTTGCACCTGAAGGCCACCATGATGAAGGTGTCCGACCCCATCATGTTCGGCATCGTCGTAGACGAGTTCTACAAGGACGTACTGGCCAAGCACGAGCAAACGCTCAAGGGTGCCGGTTTCGACCGCAACAACGGTATCGGCGACCTCTACGCACGACTGCCGGATCTCCCTGAAGCCGTCCAGTCCGAAATCAAGGCGGACATCGACGCGCAATACCAGTCGCGTCCGAAGCTTGCGATGGTGAACTCTGATAAAGGCATCACCAACCTTCACGTACCGAGCGATGTGATCGTCGACGCTTCGATGCCCGCCATGATCCGCGACTCCGGCAAGATGTGGAACGCGCAAGGCGACCTGCAAGATACCAAGGCCATCATTCCGGATCGCTGCTACGCCGGCATCTATCAAGCCGTTATTGACGACTGCAAGAAAAATGGCGCCTTCGACCCTTCGACGATGGGCAGCGTGCCGAACGTTGGCCTCATGGCTCAGAAAGCGGAGGAATACGGCTCGCACGACAAGACGTTCCAGATTCCAATGGACGGTACTGTTCGTGTCACCAACGACAACGGCGACGTGATCTTCGAACAACCCGTCGAAGCGGGCGACATCTGGCGCATGTGCCAGACCAAGGACGCCCCGATTCAGGATTGGGTGAAATTGGCTGTCAATCGCGCTCGCGCCAGCGGCACGCCCGCAGTGTTCTGGCTCGACGCTAACCGTGCGCACGATGCCCAGGTGATCGCCAAGGTTGAAAAGTACCTGAAGGATCACGACACCAACGGCCTCGATATTCGTACGCTGTCGCCTGTAGAGGCAACTCGCTTCTCGCTCGAGCGCATCCGCCAGGGACAAGACACCATTTCCGTCACCGGCAACGTTCTGCGCGATTACCTGACCGACCTGTTCCCGATCATGGAACTGGGCACCAGCGCGAAAATGCTGTCGATCGTACCGCTCATGAACGGCGGCGGCCTGTTCGAAACCGGCGCTGGCGGCTCTGCCCCGAAGCACGTTCAACAGTTCGTTCAGGAAAACCATCTGCGCTGGGATTCACTCGGCGAGTTCCTCGCGCTGGCGGCGTCGCTCGAACACCTGGGTTCGACCTACGACAACGCCAAAGCCAAGGTGCTGGCCGCGACACTGGATAAAGCCAATGGCAGCTTCCTCGACAGCAACAAGTCGCCGTCGCGCAAAGTGGGTGAGCTGGACAACCGCGGCAGCCACTTCTACCTGGCTCTGTATTGGGCTCAGGCGCTGGCTGAGCAATCCGAGGATACAAACCTTCAGAATGAATTCCGCGATATCGCGAAATTCCTGACCGAGAACGAAGGCAAGATCATCGATGAGCTGAACAACGCGCAGGGCAAGCCTGTTGAGATCGGCGGGTATTACCACCCGAACGGCGAACTCGCCAGCAAGGCCATGTGCCCAAGCAACACTTTGAACGACGCGCTAGCGAAGCTCGCTTGATGCGTTCGTAAGCTTGCGGGCCCAACCCGCTATAGCATGATGAAACCCCGGCATCCGCCGGGGTTTCGTTTTTACGCAGCCAACGGAGCGTTTATACTTCTCCACTTTTCGCCACAGGCTCAACGATGAATTGGCATGCACACGTAACCGTCGCCACGGTTATCGAACAGGCCGGCCGCTTTTTGCTCGTCGAGGAAACCAAAGCCGGTCGAAAAGTACTCAATCAACCCGCGGGCCATCTGGAGCCAGATGAGGCGCTAGTGGATGCTGCGGTACGCGAGACCCTGGAAGAAACAGGCTGGCACGTACGCATCGACGGTATCGTCGGGATCGGACTGTACAAGGCACCTTCCAACGGCGTGACCTATTACCGTACGACGTTCCACGCGACGCCCCTCGCGCACGACCCCGCGTACGAACTCGACGCCGATATCGATCGTGCGCTCTGGCTAAGCCTGGACGAGATTCGTGCCGAGTCATCCCGCTTACGCAGCCCCATGGTGCTCGAAGCAATCGAACAGTATCTGACAGGGCATCGCTATCCCCTGTCGATGATCATGAAATGAAGAGGCGCTACCCTTGAACGGCAAACACGTCATTGTCGGAATGTCCGGCGGTGTGGACTCCTCAGTCTCGGCCTTGCTTCTGCAACAGCAGGGCTACCACGTCGAAGGCCTGTTCATGAAGAACTGGGAAGAGGACGACGGCACCGAATATTGCACTGCGAAAGAGGACTTAGCGGACGCTCAGGCGGTCGCCGACCGACTCGGAATCAAGCTACACACCGCCAACTTCGCAGCCGAGTACTGGGACAACGTCTTCGAACACTTCCTCGAGGAATATCGGGCCGGGCGTACACCTAACCCCGACATCCTTTGCAATCGCGAAATCAAGTTCAAGGCCTTTCTAGACTACGCACTTGGTCTGGGCGCCGACCTTATCGCCACCGGGCATTATGTTCGTCGTCGAGACAGCGAAGGCGTGAGCCAACTACTCAAAGGGCTCGACGCCAATAAAGATCAAAGCTATTTCCTGCACGCAGTGGGCGGACAGCAAATTGCGCGGACGCTTTTTCCAGTAGGTGAGCTGGAGAAGCCAGCCGTCCGAACGCTGGCAGAACAGCACGGCCTCGCCACTGCAAGAAAGAAGGATTCCACTGGCATCTGCTTTATCGGAGAGCGACGTTTTAGCGATTTCCTGAAGCAATATCTGCCGTCCCAACCAGGCGACATCATCGATACGGATGGCGAGATCATCGGCCGCCACCACGGCTTGATGTACCACACGATCGGCCAACGTCAGGGTCTGGGTATTGGCGGCATGAAGGATGCTGGCGACGAACCATGGTATGTGCTGGAAAAGGACCTGAGCCGCAACGTACTCATCGTCGGCCAGGGGAATGAACATCCGTGGCTTTACTCGAGCGCCCTGTCGGTCTCCGAAGTGCTCTGGGTCAACCCACAATCGATCACGACCCCCAGAGCACTTACGGCCAAAGTCCGCTATCGCCAGAGCGATCAAACCTGCACGCTGCATCAGACCGATAAAGGCTATCGCGTCGAATTCGACGAACCGCAGCGCGCCGTTACCCCTGGACAATCCGTCGTGTTCTACGACGGTGAGGTTTGCTTGGGCGGCGGCGTCATTGAGAAAGCTGAACGCGAAGGCATGAAGGAGTCTGCCGCATGAACCGGACGCAGGAGCAATTAGTCGCACTAGGCGGCGTTTTTCAAGCAGCCGTGCTGGTCGACCTTGTCGCAAGGACTGGACAGGTAAATGAACGGGCCCTTTCATGCATGATTTCCAGCCTGCTCATACGCGACCCCGGCGCAACGCTCGACGTCTATGGCGGTGATGACACCGAGCTTCAGGAGGGCTACAAGGCGCTTGCCGGAGCACTCGAGCGCGAGCCCGGCGGTGTCCAGCGTGAACCCCTGCGCTATGCGCTATCTCTCGTCGGGCTGGAACGCCAGCTTTCGAAACGAGGCGACATGCTTGACACCATTGGCAACCGGTTGGGCCAAATTCAGTCGCAGGCCGAGCATTTCGGTATCACCCACGAAAACGTGCTTGCGTCCTGCGGTGGCCTGTACGAAGACACCATCAGCACGTTTCGCCAGCGTATTCAGGTACAAGGCGACATGCGCTTTTTGCAACAGAGCGCCAATGCCGCGAAAATCCGCGCCCTTCTGCTTTCCGGCATCCGCTCCGCTCTCCTTTGGCGACAGCTTGGCGGACACCGCTGGCAGCTGGTGTTCAGCCGTCGCAAGCTTTTGAAAGAACTCTATCCACGCATGCGCAGGTGAGCGGACGGTCCGTTCGACGCTTCATACAGCACCGGTAGGCTGTGTATAATCTGCGCCCTTTTTAACGCCCGATCGCCAGAGAACGCCCTCATGCAGCTTTCCTCGCTCACCGCGGTTTCCCCCGTCGATGGCCGCTACGCCAGCAAAACGAGCGCTCTGCGCACCATCTTCAGTGAATACGGCTTGATCCGCTTCCGCGTTCAGGTCGAAGTTCGTTGGCTGCAGCGGCTCGCTAATCACGCTGGCATTCCCGAGGTACCCGCTTTTTCCACTGAGGCGAATGCGCTGTTAAATCGTTTGGCGGAAAATTTCGAGCTCGCCCACGCCGAACGGGTAAAAGAATTCGAGCGCACGACCAACCACGACGTGAAAGCGGTCGAGTACCTGCTCAAAGAACAGGCGAAAGCGCTGCCAGAGCTCGCGGCGGTGAACGAGTTCATCCACTTCGCTTGCACGAGCGAAGACATCAACAACCTCTCCCATGCCTTGATGCTGCAAGAAGGCCGTGAGCAGGTACTGCTGCCGCTGATGCGCCAAATCGCGGAGTCGATCAGAACCCTCGCCGTGCAGTTCGCTGATGTTCCCATGTTGTCCCGCACCCATGGCCAGCCAGCCTCGCCAACCACGCTCGGCAAGGAACTGGCAAACGTGGTCCATCGCCTGGAACGACAAATTGCTCAGGTTGCTGCGGTACCACTACTTGGAAAAATTAACGGCGCGGTGGGTAACTACAACGCCCACCTGTCTGCGTACCCTTCGGTCGACTGGGAAGCCAATGCGCAAGCATTCGTAGAGCAGGACCTTGGACTGAAGTGGAACCCCTACACCACGCAGATCGAACCTCACGACTACATCGCCGAGCTGTTCGATGCCATCGCACGCTTCAATACGATTCTGATCGACTTCGACCGTGATATCTGGGGCTACATTTCTCTGGGCTACTTCAAGCAGAAAACTGTGGCAGGCGAAATCGGCTCCTCGACCATGCCGCACAAAGTCAACCCTATCGACTTCGAGAACTCCGAAGGCAACCTTGGCATCGCCAACGCCTTGCTGCAGCACCTTGCGAGCAAGCTGCCAATCTCGCGCTGGCAGCGGGACCTTACCGATTCGACTGTATTGCGCAATCTCGGTGTCGGGATCGCGCATAGCGTCATTGCCTACGAAGCGTCACTCAAAGGCATTGGCAAGCTCGAGCTTAATCAACAGCGCATCGCCGAAGACCTTGACGCTTGCTGGGAAGTGTTGGCCGAGCCAATCCAGACGGTCATGCGCCGTTACGCTATCGAGAACCCGTACGAAAAACTGAAAGAATTGACGCGCGGCAAGGGCATCAGCCCTGACGCACTGAAGACCTTCATCGATTCGCTCGACATGCCGGCAGACGCGAAAGCCGAGCTGCATCGTTTGACGCCGGCGAGCTACATCGGCAACGCGGCCGACCAGGCAAAACGCATCTAGCCGGAACCGCCTCCCACGCCCGGCTCTGCCGGGCGTTTTTGTTTTTGGGTATCACCTATTCATCAAGGCCTTAGCAATGAATTCTGATCTACCAGTTCAGCTTCTTGGCGGTATCACCCCACGTGAATTCCTGCGCGACTACTGGCAACGCAAGCCGCTGCTCATTCGCCAGGCCATCCCCGACTTCGAAAGCCCTATCTCTGCAGACGAGCTAGCCGGCCTTTCCCTGGAAGAAGAAGTCGAGTCACGCATCATCGTCGAGCACGGCGAGCGCCCTTGGGAGCTACGCCGTGGACCGTTTGCAGAAGACGCGTTCAGCACGCTGCCCGAACGGGATTGGACGCTGCTGGTACAAGCCGTCGACCAATTCGTCCCCGAAGTCGCCACATTGCTCGAGCAGTTTCGCTTCCTGCCAAGTTGGCGAATCGACGATGTGATGGTCAGCTACGCAGTGGCGGGTGGCGGTGTCGGCCCGCACTTTGACAATTACGACGTATTCCTGCTGCAAGCCCAAGGCACACGCCGTTGGAAAGTCGGACAAATGTGCAGCAGCGAAGAAACCATGCTCGAACACGCCGACCTGCGCATTCTCGCGGATTTCGCCGAAAGCGAAGAGTGGGTATTAGAGCCCGGCGACATGCTTTACCTGCCGCCACAGCTCGCCCATTTCGGTATCGCTGAAACGGAATGCCTCACCTACTCGATCGGCTTCCGCGCACCGAGCGCCGCCGAAGTGCTGACGCACTTCACTGATTTCCTGGCCCAGTTTCTTAGCGACGAGGAACGCTATACCGACGCCGGCCTTGCACCTGCGAATGACCCGCATGAAATCCAAAAGGACGCGCTGGATCGGTTGAAGTCGCTGTTGTCCGAGCACATGAACGACGAGCGCCTGTTACTGACATGGTTTGGCCAGTTCATGACCGAGCCACGTTACCCAGAGCTCGTGAGTGGCGAATCGATCGATGTCGACCAGCTTCGCGAGGCGCTGACCGACGGTGCCATTCTGGTTCGCAACCCCAGCGCACGCATGGCATGGAGTGAAGTCGATCTCGGTGTGCTGCTATTCGCGAGCGGCCAGAGCCGGCTGTTGCCAGCTCGTCTGAAAGACTGCCTCAAACTCATCTGCGCAGCGGAAGCCCTGCATCACGATAATCTGTCCGTCTGGCTGGATGACGAAGACGCCTGCAACCTGCTGTGCGAACTTCTGATCCAGGGAAGTCTGGCCTTCGCGGATGAATAGAATCGAAGTTCGCATGGCGGACTGGCTTGCAGATTATGCAGAGCTAAGCCGCATACGCGAAGCCGTGTTCGTCATTGAGCAATCCGTCCCCGCAGAACTCGAATGGGATGGCGAGGACAGCGAGGCAATCCACTTCCTTGCGTGCGAGGACGGCTACCCCGTCGGCACGGCGCGCCTGCTGAAGGACGGTCACATCGGCCGCGTGGCGGTACTTAAGGATTGGAGAGGCCTGAAGGCGGGCGAGCAACTGGTTTCAGCGGCGGTGAAAGAAGCGGAACGTCTTGGCTTCACGCGGCAATACCTGAGCGCCCAGGTTCACGCCAAACGCTTCTACGAACGGCTAGGCTTTCAGGCAGAAGGTGCCGAATATCTCGATGCCGGGATTCTGCACGTCGACATGTTCCGAGACAGCGAGTAGCGATAATGACCGACGAGCGCGATTGGCAGCCAGACCCAGATCTTCCTCCAATCGTGTTCGAGGCCACACGCGCCCTCCCTACTGCCTCCGATGTCCATCCTCCAAGCGATGGCGAAACAAAAACAGCCGAATCTGCAGCCTTGCTTCAGAAGGATGTACGGGAGCGCGCTCATACGCTGCTAGGTGCAGCCAAGCGCTCCATTTGCATCTGCAGCATTAATCTGGATCCTTGGCTTTACGACAGCGATGAGGCCTTAGACGCCTGCATCAAGTTGCTGGCTCATCAATCACGCAGCCGACTCAGGATACTGGTGAAAGAAACGCAGCATCTCGAACGTCACCGTCTGATCAAACTGGCGCAGCGTCTTACTAGCAACTGCAGCATTCGGCAGCTGAATCCAGACCACCCGTTCGAGCGCTCGGGCTATCTGATCGTCGATGACCGACTCCTGTTCGTTCAGCACCTAAGCGCTCAAGATACCGACGCCGAGCGTGTAAACGCGCGCCTGATCCAACGGAGCTTCGACCATGCGTGGGACCACAGCATCGACGCCCCTAATTTGCGGAGCTTCATCTTATGAATGTTCGTCCATTGACGATCGCGCTCCTCTCCCTCACGACGTGCTCGGCATCTGCCGCTACCGAAGTCATCCCACTCAACCACCGCCTGGCTGCAGACGTGCTGCCTATCGTGCAATCAATCCTGGGCAACCAAGGCAAGGCGGATGCCTACGGCAGCCAGTTGATCGTTAATACGACGCCAGCCAAGCTCGCTGAAATCAGGGGCGTCATGAATCAGTTGGATCAAGCACCTCGCCAACTGCTGATCAGTGTCGACACCAGCGACTCTGCGACGACGCGACAAGACGGTTACTCGATCAATGGCCAAGTGGGTGGACGTGACATCCAGCTTCGCTCCGACGGTGAAGGCCCTGATGGCGTGACCATTATCCGAAGAAGTACTGAAAGCCAGGATGCAGGCGTGCAGCAAGTGCAAGCGACCGAGGGCTATCCCGCCATGATCCAGGTGGGACAGAGCGTGCCATTGTCGACGAATGATATCGATCGCTATGGACAGACGTATCAAGGCACGCAATACCGGGATGTGACTAGAGGCTTTTACGTGACAGCAAGCCTTACAGGCGACACGGTTCACCTAGTACTCAGCAGCAATCGCGATCGTGTATCGGCAGGTTCTAACCAAGTTATCGAGTTGCAAAGCGCTGATACCCGTGTGTCCGGCAAAATCGGCGAATGGATACCCGTCGGCAGCGTGGGCGGCAGCTATTCCCAAGGGCAAAGCGGACTGCTCAAGCGCTACGAAACCGACGGCCGAAATGACATGAGCCTGCGCGTGAAAGTCGATTTGCTCAACTGAGACACCGCCTACGACTTTTGTAGTGCCTTCCTATATTTCACTACAAAACGCATTGACGGCCGATTTCAATAGCGGCAGATTAGCGCTCGAACCCGCTTTTATCGGCTCACCCAACGCATTAAAGTGAATCTTTCCGGTATGTTCGATATTTTTGTTGTGAATAACTTCATTCACTACACAGAACGAATGCTTTCGTTTGGATATATCGGAATGCAGGTAGGCACACCAGAATGCAGCGAAGGACTGAGTGGAAACTGCCGCGCACAGCAGTGATATGGCACCGGCACGAAAAGCGGGGAAATCGCGCCCAACCATCAGCCGCAAAGGATGTCGTCATGCTCAACTACCAGCAAGAAGTTGCAGCCGCCCAGCACCTCACGGAAACCGCAGGTCAGTCTTGGAGTGCGATCAATCCGGAATACGTTGCCCGCATGCGGATACAAAACCGCTTCAAAAGCGGGCTCGACATCGCCAGGTATACCGCCGCCATCATGCGTCGGGATATGAACGAATACGACGCCGACCCCTCCCGTTACACTCAATCTCTCGGTTGCTGGCATGGATTCATTGGCCAGCAGAAGCTCATCTCGATCAAGAAGCATCTGCACACTACGAACAAACGCTACCTCTATCTTTCGGGTTGGATGATTGCAGCACTGCGTTCCGAGTTCGGCCCGCTGCCTGATCAATCGATGCATGAGAAGACTGCGGTACCTGCTTTAGTCGAGGAGCTATATACATTTCTCCGGCAGGCGGACTCGCGCGAACTCGGCGGGCTGTTCCGGGAATTCGACGCAGCGACCGCAGCCGACGAAAACGCCAAGGCAACCGCAATCCTGAAAAAGATCGAGCAACACGAGACCCACGTCGTACCCATCATTGCCGATATCGACGCAGGTTTTGGGAATGCCGAAGCGACTTATCTGCTAGCGAAAAAAATGATCGAAGCCGGTGCCTGCTGCATTCAGCTGGAAAACCAGGTATCGGATGAAAAGCAGTGCGGACATCAGGATGGGAAGGTTACGGTCCCACACGAAGACTTTCTGGCGAAAATCAATGCCGTGCGCTACGCCTTCCTCGAACTCGGTGTCGACCAAGGTGTAATCGTGGCGCGGACTGACTCGCTCGGCGCAGGTTTGACGAAACAGATCGCGGTCAGCAAGCAACCGGGCGACCTGGGCGATCAGTACAATCGGTTTCTCGACTGCGAAGAGGTTGCGCCTGAAGCGCTTACCAATGGCGACGTTGTTATCAATCGGGACGGGGCATTGCTGAGGCCAAAGCGTCTTGCCAGCGGCCTGTTCCAATTTCGCCCGGATTCTGGCGAAGACCGCGTAGTGCTGGACTGCATCACATCGCTGCAAAATGGTGCAGATTTGCTATGGATCGAGACTGAAAAGCCGCATGTCGGGCAGATCGCCAAGATGGTCAATCGCATCAAGCAAGCCGTTCCGAACGCTAAGCTTGTCTATAACAACAGCCCATCGTTCAACTGGACACTTAACTTCCGGCAGCAGGTATTCGACACGTGGCAGGCGGAAGGGATAAACGTCTCGACCTACGATCGCGCGAAATTGATGAACGTCGAATATGACCAGACCGAGCTTGCGAAGGTGGCGGACAATAACATCCGGTCGTTCCAGCGTGATGCTTCTCGCGAAGCCGGCGTGTTCCACCACCTTATTACATTGCCGACCTACCATACCGCCGCCTTGTCTACCGACGCCCTAGCGGAAGGTTACTTCGGCGATCTAGGCATGCTGGCCTACGTAAAAAACGTACAGCGCGCAGAAATCCGCCGCGGCATCGCCTGCGTGAGGCATCAAAACATGGCGGGCTCTGACATTGGCGATGACCACAAGGAGTACTTCGCTGGCGAAGCGGCGTTAAAAGCAGGAGGGAAGGACAACACGATGAATCAATTCAACTAATGATCCCGTGCTGGACATCAACAGACTCGGCTATTCCCACTAAATAACTCGGATTTATTTCCCTGCAGCGCTCCTTTATTGGGGCGCCATCCGCACACTTAGTTAATGATATTTATTATCATTAACTAAGTGTCATTTTCTCCGCAGAAGGCCCTGTTTACGTGGCCTGTAGCGCGTTACACGATCCTGCGCAAAGTATTAATGCCTCCGATTAAAAAATTTTACTTACACCAATTTGAAGCATAGACTTCGCGAACTAGCCCACTTCGGTGCAGGCGCATAACCTTAATTAAGCCGTCCTGATGGGAGTTTCTGAATGCCGGAAGCTGTATCCACTATTTCGCATAACTGGGCCTTCGCCATCTTCCTTATTGGCGTGTTCGGTCTTTGTGCGTTCATGATCGGAGCTTCCCGCTTTCTAGGCAGCCGAGCAATCGGTCGCGCGAAGAACGACCCTTTCGAATCAGGCGTCGTTTCTACTGGAGGCGCCCGTCTGCGTCTCTCTGCCAAGTTCTATCTCGTCGCGATGCTTTTCGTGATCTTCGATGTCGAAGCCCTCTTCTTGTTCGGCTGGGCCACTTCCGTTCGCGAAAGCGGATGGTTCGGGTTCGCCGGAGCAGCCGTTTTCATAGCAATTCTGTTCGCGGGTCTTGTCTACGAGGCAGCCAGCGGTGCACTTGATTGGGCACCAGAAGGCCGTCGCAATCGGCAAGCGAAGCTAAAACAATGAGGCTTTGGCAATGCAATACAAACTCACCAGGATCGATCCGGAGGCGACCTCGGATCGCTATCCGATCGGTGAGCGGGAGATCGTCGATGACCCTCTGACCGAGGATCAGGTCAACCGCAGCGTTTACATGGGCAAACTGGAAGACGTACTGAATGGTGCGGTCAACTGGGGACGTAAGAATTCCCTTTGGCCATACAACTTCGGCCTTTCCTGCTGCTACGTGGAAATGACCACCGCTTTTACTGCACCACACGACATCGCGCGTTTCGGCGCCGAAGTTATTCGAGCGTCACCCCGTCAGGCGGACTTCATGGTCATCGCCGGGACGCCGTTCATCAAGATGGCGCCGGTGATCCAACGCCTGTATGAACAGATGCTCGAGCCCAAGTGGGTCATCTCGATGGGTTCATGCGCCAATTCCGGCGGCATGTACGACATCTATTCGGTCGTCCAGGGCGTGGACAAATTCTTGCCCGTTGACGTGTACGTACCCGGCTGCCCTCCTCGACCTGAAGCTTTCCTACAAGGGCTGATGCTCCTGCAGGAATCGATAGGCCAGGAGCGTCGACCGCTTTCGTGGGTCGTTGGCGATCAAGGCGTGTACCGCGCCGAGATGCCGTCGCAGCGGGAAGCGAATCGCGAAAGACGGATACAGGTTACCAACCTGCGCAGCCCAGACGAAGTGTGACCGAAGGTCGCAGGCCCTGAAACCGGGACCTGCAGCGATTCGATACACCGCCACGTTGACCGATAGCGACCGAGAATCATGACGGCAGACACCGCTCTGTACATCCCGCCCTACAAGGCTGACGACCAGGATGTGGTCGTCGAACTGCGCGCCCGCTTTGGCGAAGGTGCCTTTACCGCACAGGACACCCGCACCGGCATGCCCGTACTGTGGGTGGCCCGCCAGCAACTTATCGACGTGCTGCGTTTCCTTCGCGAAATGCCTAAGCCCTATGTGATGCTGTACGACCTGCATGGCGTCGACGAGCGTCTGCGTACGCACCGTCGCGGCTTACCGGATGCCGACTTCACCGTGTTCTACCACCTGATGTCGATCGAGCGTAACAGCGACGTCATGATCAAGGTCGCGTTGAAAGAAGGCGACCTCAATCTGCCTACCTGTACCTCGATTTGGCCGAACGCCAATTGGTATGAGCGCGAAGTCTGGGACATGTACGGCATCACCTTCCAGGGGCACCCACACCTGGCGCGCATGTTGATGCCGGCGTCCTGGCAGGGCCATCCCCTCCGCAAGGACTACCCGGCCCGGGCGACCGAGTTCGATCCCTACGCACTGAACGCCGCCAAGCAGGATCTCGAACAGGAAGCACTGCGCTTCAAGCCCGAAGAATGGGGCATGAAGCAACACGGTGAGCATGAGGACTTCATGTTCCTCAACCTCGGCCCGAACCACCCTTCCGCACACGGGGCCTTCCGCATCATTCTGCAGCTCGACGGCGAAGAGATCGTCGACTGTGTGCCTGAGATCGGCTACCACCACCGTGGTGCCGAGAAGATGGCCGAGCGCCAGAGTTGGCACAGCTTCATTCCCTACACCGACCGTATCGACTACCTCGGCGGGGTGATGAACAACCTGCCCTACGTGCTCTCGGTCGAGAAACTGGCCGGGATCAAGGTTCCGCAGCGTGTGGATGTCATTCGGATCATGATGGCGGAGTTCTTCCGCATCCTGAACCACTTGCTCTACCTCGGCACGTACATTCAGGACGTAGGCGCAATGACGCCCGTGTTCTTCACCTTTACCGACCGTCAGCGTGCCTACAAGGTTGTCGAAGCCATTACCGGCTTCCGCCTGCACCCGGCGTGGTATCGCATCGGCGGCGTTGCCCACGACCTGCCACGCGGCTGGGACAAGCTGGTCCGCGAGTTCCTCGACTGGATGCCCAAGCGTCTGGACGAGTACGAAACTGCGGCGCTCAAGAACAGCATCCTCAAGGGCCGGACGATCGGAGTCGCCGCTTACAACACCAAAGAAGCGCTCGAATGGGGCGTGACGGGTGCGGGCCTGCGAGCGACAGGGCTGGACTTCGACCTGCGCAAAGCGCGCCCGTATTCCGGCTACGAGAACTTCGAATTCGAAGTGCCGCTGGCCGCGAACGGCGATGCCTATGACCGCTGCATGGTGAAAATGGGTGAGATGCGCCAAAGCCTGCGCATTATCGAGCAGTGCCTGAAGAACATGCCCGAAGGCCCATACAAGGCCGACCATCCGCTGACCACGCCGCCGCCGAAAGAGCGCACGTTGCAGCACATCGAAACGCTGATCACGCACTTCCTGCAGGTGTCGTGGGGTCCGGTGATGCCGCACAACGAGGCCTTCCAGATGATCGAGGCCACCAAGGGCATCAACAGCTATTACCTGACCAGCGACGGCAGCACCATGAGCTACCGCACGCGCATCCGGACGCCGAGCTTCCCACATCTGCAGCAAATCCCTTCGGTGATCAGGGGCAGCATGGTCGCCGACTTGATCGCGTACCTGGGCAGTATCGACTTCGTCATGGCTGACGTGGATCGCTGAGGAGAAAACGATGAGCAATGCAGCCTTGATCCAGACCGATCGTTTCCAACTCAGCGAAACCGAGCGCTCGTCGATCGAACACGAAATGCACCACTATGAGGACCCACGCGCCGCGTCCATCGAGGCCCTCAAGATCGTCCAGAAAGAACGCGGCTGGGTACCGGACGGCGCGATCTACGCGATCGCTGATGTGCTCGGTATTCCCGCCAGTGACGTGGAAGGTGTCGCCACCTTCTATAGCCAGATTTTCCGTGTACCCGTAGGCCGTCACATCATTCGTGTGTGCGACAGCATGACCTGCTTCATCGGGGGCCACGAGTCGATTCTTGAAAGCGTGAAGAGTCAGCTGGGCATCGTGCCTGGCCAGACCACGGCGGACGGACGCTTCACCCTGCTTCCCGTCTGCTGCCTTGGAAACTGTGACAAGGCGCCCGCGATGATGATCGACGACGACACCTTCGGCGATGTGCGCGCGGACGGCGTTGCCGGACTGCTAGAGGCTTATTCATGAGCAAACGCCTGACATCCTTCGGCCCGATCAACAGCATCGCGCGCACCGAAGAAACCCATCCGCTGACCTGGCGCCTGCGCGACGACGGAGAGCCTGTTTGGCTCGACGAGTACCAGCAAAAGAATGGCTACGCTGCGGCCCGCAAGGCACTGACGGACATGGCCCAAGCGGACATCGTCCAGCAGGTCAAGGATTCTGGCCTGAAAGGTCGGGGCGGCGCAGGCTTCCCGACTGGCGTGAAGTGGGGCCTGATGCCGGCGGACGAATCGCTGAACATCCGCTACCTGCTGTGCAACGCGGACGAGATGGAGCCGAACACCTGGAAGGACCGCATGCTGATGGAGCAGCTGCCGCACCTGTTGGTGGAAGGCATGCTTATTAGCGCGCGCGCCCTTAAGGCCTATCGCGGCTATATCTTCCTGCGTGGCGAGTATGTCGATGCCGCGCGTAATCTCAATCGCGCGATCGATGAAGCCAAAGCCGCCGGCTTGCTTGGCAAGAACATCCTAGGCAGCGGCTTCGACTTCGAGCTGTTCGTTCACACCGGTGCTGGCCGCTATAT
Organism: Pseudomonas matsuisoli; assembly: GCF_014647635.1. Classification (GTDB taxonomy): domain Bacteria; phylum Pseudomonadota; class Gammaproteobacteria; order Pseudomonadales; family Pseudomonadaceae; genus Pseudomonas_P; species Pseudomonas_P matsuisoli. The sequence goes on along the minus strand of NZ_BMPO01000002.1, from coordinate 82,465 downwards.
CTGCGGTGAAGAAACGGCACTGATCAACTCCCTGGAAGGTCGCCGCGCCAACCCTCGTTCGAAGCCACCCTTTCCCGCCGCTGTCGGCGTATGGGGCAAGCCTACCTGCGTCAACAACGTCGAAACGCTGTGCAATGTCCCCGCCATCGTCGGTAACGGCATCGACTGGTACAAATCGCTCGCCCGCGAAGGCAGTGAAGACCACGGCACCAAGCTGATGGGTTTCTCCGGCAAGGTGAAGAATCCTGGCATCTGGGAGCTGCCTTTTGGCGTTACCGCCCGTGAGCTGTTCGAGGACTATGCCGGTGGCATGCGCGACGGCTTCACGCTGAAAGCCTGGCAGCCCGGCGGCGCCGGTACCGGATTCCTGCTACCTGAGCATCTCGAGGCACAGATGTATGCGGGCGGCATCGGCAAGGTCGGCACCCGTATGGGTACTGGGCTTGCGTTGGCCATCGACGACAGCGTCAACATGGTTTCGCTACTGCGCAACATGGAAGAGTTTTTCGCCCGTGAGTCCTGCGGCTGGTGTACGCCTTGCCGCGATGGCCTGCCCTGGAGCGTGAAGATTCTTCGCGCCCTAGAGCTCAAGCAAGGTACGACGGAAGACATCCAGACCCTGCTGGGACTGGTGAATTTCCTCGGCCCAGGCAAGACGTTCTGTGCCCATGCACCTGGCGCCGTCGAACCCCTAGGCAGTGCGATCAAATATTTCCGGGAAGAATTCGAAGCAGGCGTGGTTCGTGCGCCGGTTGAGCCGCGACCTACCGTCGTCGAGACGCCCATTTGACCCAGGCACGGTGAAAGCCGTGTCGAAAATAAGGCCTGCGGGCGTAGCGCGATGAAGGATGTTGGCAATGCCATTGCCCTTCAGCGCCGTGAAGCTTGCGGGTCACACAATGAATTCCATTAGCCAAATCCGTTTCGGCGGATAAGAAGAAAACCGTATGGCCACCATCCACGTAGACGGCAAAGCGTACGAAGTCGACGGTGCGGACAACCTGCTACAGGCTTGTCTGACTCTCGGCCTCGACATCCCCTACTTCTGCTGGCACCCGGCGCTGGGAAGCGTCGGCGCCTGCCGCCAATGCGCGGTCAAGCAGTATGCGGACGAGAACGATACTCGCGGTCGCCTCGTCATGTCCTGCATGACACCCGCCACCGATAACTCCTGGATCGCCATCGAAGACGAGGAAGCGAAGCAGTTTCGCGCCAGCGTCATCGAATGGCTGATGACCAACCACCCGCACGACTGCCCAGTCTGCGAGGAAGGCGGTCACTGCCACCTCCAGGACATGACGGTGATGACTGGGCATAACGCCCGCCGCTATCGCTTTACCAAACGTACCCACCAGAACCAGGAACTCGGCTCGTTCATCGCGCATGAAATGAACCGCTGCATTGCCTGCTACCGCTGCGTCCGCTACTACAAGGACTACGCAGGCGGCACCGACCTCGGCGTCTACGGTGCGCATGACAACGTGTACTTCGGACGCGTTGAAGATGGGCCGCTGGAAAGCGAATTTTCCGGCAACCTCACCGAGGTCTGCCCAACTGGCGTCTTCACCGACAAAACTCACTCCGAGCGCTACAACCGGAAGTGGGACATGCAGTTCGCCCCAAGCATCTGCCATGGCTGCTCATCAGGCTGCAACATCAGCCCCGGCGAACGTTACGGCGAGCTCCGCCGCATCGAGAACCGTTTCAATGGCTCGGTGAATCATTACTTCCTCTGCGACCGCGGTCGCTTCGGCTACGGCTACGTCAACCGCAAGGATCGCCCTATCCAACCGCTGCTTGGATCGCAGGCGCTCGGTATCGATGCCGCGCTCGACAAGGCCGCGGAGCTGCTCGCCGGCAAACGCGTGATCGGTATCGGTTCGCCACGCGCCAGCCTCGAGAGCAACTTCGCTCTACGTGAACTCGTCGGTGTCGATAACTACTTCAGCGGGATTGCCGAAACCGACCTGTCGAACATCCGCCTAATTCGCGACATTTTGCAAAACGGCCCGCTGCCGATCCCCTCGATTCGCGAAATCGAGGATCACGACGCCGTTTTCATTCTCGGCGAAGACCTCACGCAAACAGCCGCGCGCGTTGCGCTGGCCGTTCGCCAGGCTGCGAAAGGTAAGGCCACCGAAATCGCCGCGTCGATGAAGGTTCAGGGCTGGCATCAAGCAGCTATCGAGAACGTTGCCCAAGGTGCGCTGAATCCGGTCTACATCGCCAGCCTGGATGAGACTCGCCTCGACGATATCGCTGAGCAGAGCGTGCACGCCGCACCTGACGACCTGGCGCGCCTCGGTTTTGCCGTTGCTAACCTAATCGATGCAAGCTCGCCTGCCGTATCCGGTCTTGAGCAAGATGCTCTGGAATTGGCACAGAAGATCGCTGACGCGCTGCTGAACGCCAAGCGCCCACTGGTCATCGCTGGGGCCTCGCTGGGCTCACGCGCCCTGATCGAAGCCGCAGCCAACATTGGCCAGGCGCTGAAGAACCGCGAAAAGTCCGCCTCGTTGAGCCTCGTTGTACCTGAGGCCAACAGCATGGGCCTTGCGCTCTTCGGTGGTGACTCGCTCGACGCCGCACTGGAGCGCCTCAGCAGCGGTGCAGCCGATGCGGTCGTCGTGCTGGAAAACGATCTTTACCGCCGCGCGCCGCAAAGCAAGGTCGACGCCGCGTTGAATGCCGCGAGCGCCGTCATCGTCGCAGACCATCAGCAGACCGACACCACTGCGCGTGCACATCTGGTGCTGCCGGTTGCCAGCTTCGCCGAAGGCGACGGCACGCTTGTCAGCCAGGAAGGCCGCGCACAACGCTTCTTCCAGGTGTTCGAGCCGACTTACTACAACGCCGACAGCATGGTCCGCGAAGGCTGGCGCTGGCTGCATGCCTTGCACAGCACGATCAACGGCAAAGCCCTCGACTGGACCCAACTCGATCACGTCACCGATGCCTGCGCCAGCAGTGCTCCAGGGCTCGCCGGCATTCGTGATGCGGCGCCGTCCGCAGGCTTCCGTATCAAGGGCCTGAAACTGGCACGCGAGCCTCACCGCTACAGCGGTCGTACTGCCATGCGTGCGAATGTCAGCGTCCACGAGCCGCGGCAACCGCAGGACATCGACAGCGCCTTCGCCTTCTCCATGGAAGGCTATGCCGGCAGCAAAGAAGCGCGTCAGCAAATTCCGTTTGCCTGGTCCCCAGGCTGGAACTCCCCACAGGCCTGGAACAAATTCCAGGATGAAGTGGGCGGTCACCTGCGTGCGGGCGACCCGGGCATTCGGCTGATCGAGCCAAGCGGTACGGCGTTGAATTGGTTCAGTGCGCCAGCGGCCTTCAACCCTGGACAGGGCAATTGGCAGGTCGTGCCTTACCACCATCTGTTCGGCAGCGAGGAAACCTCCTCCCGTGCAGCGCCAGTACAGGAGCGCATCCAGCCCGCCTACGTAGCACTGGCGAAGCAGGAAGCCGACCGTCTCGGTGTGAATGACGGCGCCATGCTCAGCCTGACGATCGACGGACAAAGCCTGCGCCTACCGTTGCGCGTCAGCGAGTCGCTCGGCGTAGGCCTCATTGGTCTGCCCGTTGGTTTTGACGGCGTCCCTGCGGGAATCATTGGCGCGAATGCCACCGGATTGCAGGAGACCGCCCAATGAGTTGGCTCACTCCTGTCGTCATCGAAACGATCATCGCAGTCCTAAAAGCCATCGTGATCTTGCTAGCTGCGGTCGTGTCCGGCGCGCTGTTGAGCTTTGTCGAACGTCGGCTGCTGGGCTGGTGGCAGGATCGGCACGGCCCTAACCGCGTCGGTCCGTTCGGCATGTTCCAGCTCGGCGCGGACATGGTGAAAATGTTCTTCAAGGAGGACTGGACACCGCCCTTCGCCGACAAGCTAATCTTCGTGCTCGCGCCCGTCGTAGCCATGAGCGCGTTGCTGATCTCGTTCGCGGTCATTCCCATCACGCCGACGTGGTTCATCGCCGACCTGAATATTGGCCTGCTGTTCTTCTTCGCCATGGCCGGCCTGACCGTCTATGCGGTCCTGTTCGCCGGCTATTCCAGCAACAACAAGTTCGCCCTGCTCGGTAGCCTGCGTGCCTCGGCCCAGACGATTTCATACGAAGTCTTCATGGGTCTTGCACTCATGGGTGTCGTGGCACAGGCCGGTTCGTTCAACATGCGCGACATCGTTGAGTATCAAGCGCAAAACCTGTGGTTCATCATCCCGCAGTTCTTCGGCTTCTGTACCTTCTTCGTTGCCGGTGTTGCGGTGACTCACCGCCACCCCTTCGATCAGCCGGAAGCCGAGCAAGAGCTCGCGGACGGCTACCACATCGAATACGCAGGCATGAAGTGGGGCATGTTCTTCGTCGGCGAGTACATCGGCATCGTGCTCGTTTCCGCATTGCTGACAACCCTGTTCTTCGGCGGCTGGCACGGCCCGTTCGACTTGCTGCCGCAGATCCCCTTCATCTGGTTCGCGCTGAAAACTGGCTTCTTCATCATGATCTTCATCCTGTTACGCGCCTCGATCCCACGGCCGCGTTATGACCAGGTCATGTCGTTCAGCTGGAAGTTCTGCCTGCCGCTGACTCTGATCAACCTGCTCGTGACCGGCGCGCTCGTGCTGGCCATGCAGTAAGGAGAGTTCACATGTTCAAATACATTCTCGACGTTATCGTCGGTACCTACACGCAGCTGCGCAGCCTGGTAATGATCTTTGGTCACGGCTTCCGCAAACGCGACACGTTGCAGTATCCCGAGGAGCAGGTGTACCTGCCGCCACGTTATCGCGGCCGTATCGTCCTCACTCGCGATCCGGATGGCGAAGAACGTTGCGTGGCGTGCAACCTCTGCGCGGTCGCCTGCCCTGTTGGCTGCATTTCGCTGCAGAAAGCCGAGACCGACGACGGTCGCTGGTATCCGGAGTTCTTCCGAATCAACTTTTCGCGCTGCATCTTCTGCGGCCTGTGCGAAGAAGCGTGCCCAACGACCGCGATCCAGCTCACGCCGGATTTCGAAATGAGCGAGTTCAATCGCCAGGAACTCGTCTATGAAAAGGACGACCTGCTGATTTCGGGCCCCGGCAAGTATCCGGATTACAACTTCTATCGCGTAGCGGGCATGGCCATTGCCGGAAAACCGAAAGGTGCCGCGCAGAATGAGGCTGAACCCATCAACGTGAAAGGCCTGTTGCCCTAAGGAGACTCGAGGCATGGAAATCGCTTTCTATCTCGCCGCGGGGGTCGCAGTGGCTTCGACCTTCCGGGTGATCACGCACACCAATCCGGTGCATGCGCTGCTTTACCTCATCGTTTCACTGTTGGCCGTGTCGATGTGCTTCTTCGCCCTCGGCGCACCGTTTGCGGGTGTGCTCGAGATCATCGTGTACGCTGGCGCGATCATGGTCCTGTTCGTCTTCGTCGTGATGATGTTGAATCTGGGCAGTGACGCCATCGAGCAGGAACGCAAGTGGATGACCCCGGGCATCTGGACCGGACCGTCGATTCTCTCCGCCGTCCTGCTCGCGCAGTTGCTCTATGTCCTGTTCGGGCATTCGACAGGCGCGGCAATCGGCCAGACCACGATCGAGCCCAAGGCCGTCGGCATATCTCTTTACGGTCCTTACATCCTGGCTGTGGAATTGTCTGCCATGTTGCTGCTGGCAGCACTGGTCGCTGCCTTCCACCTCGGTCGTCGCGAGGCACATGACTGATGAGCGCTATCCCTCTGGAACATGGGCTGGCCCTGGCTGCCGTCCTCTTCGCCCTCGGCCTTGTCGGCCTGATGGTGCGCCGCAATATCCTGTTCGTACTGATGAGTCTTGAAATCATGATGAACGCGACTGCGCTCGCCTTCATCGTGGCAGGTGCTCGCTGGGCCCAAGCCGACGGTCAGGTGATGTTCATCCTGATCATTACCCTTGCCGCGGCCGAAGCGAGCATTGGCCTGGCGATCCTGCTGCAGCTCTATCGCCGCTTCAATACCCTCGATGTCGACGCTGCCAGCGAGATGCGCGGATGAACCTACTATTCCTCACTTTCGTTTTCCCGCTGATTGGCTGGTTCATCCTGTCCTTCTCCCGCGGGCGCATGACCGAAAACACGTCGGCGCTCGTAGGCGTTGGCTCGGTAGGCCTTTCTGCGCTAACCGCGGCCTGGGTCATTTGGCAGTTCAACCTCGCGCCACCCGAGGGCGGGGTTTACACCCAGGTGCTTTGGCAGTGGATGAGCGTCGATGGCTTCGCCCCAAGCTTCACCTTGTACCTTGATGGCCTGTCCGTCACGATGCTCGGCGTAGTCACCGGCGTAGGTTTCCTCATTCACCTGTTCGCCTCTTGGTACATGCGCGGTGAATACGGCTATGCGCGCTTCTTCTCCTACACCAACCTGTTCATCTTCAGCATGTTGCTGCTGGTTCTCGGCGACAACCTGCTGTTCCTGTACTTTGGTTGGGAAGGCGTGGGCCTTTGCTCCTATCTGTTGATCGGCTTCTATTTCTCCGAGCGCAAGAACGGGAATGCCGCACTGAAGGCTTTTATCGTCACCCGCATCGGCGACGTGTTCATGGCCATCGGCCTGTTCATCCTGTTTATGCACCTTGGCACGCTTAACATTCAGGAACTGATGGTTCGCGCACCGGAGCAATACGCTGCTGGTGACAGCTGGCTGTGGATCGCTACGCTGATGCTGCTAGGCGGTGCGGTGGGTAAATCCGCTCAGCTCCCGCTGCAGACCTGGCTGGCCGACGCGATGGCAGGCCCGACGCCTGTCTCCGCGCTGATCCACGCAGCAACGATGGTGACTGCGGGTGTCTACCTGATCGCGCGGACTCACGGCCTGTTCCTGCTGACGCCGGAAATCCTCGAACTTGTTGGTATCGTCGGCGGTGTCACGCTCGTCCTGGCGGGCTTCGCCGCGCTGGTCCAAACGGACATAAAGCGCATCCTCGCCTATTCCACCATGAGTCAGATCGGCTACATGTTCCTGGCGCTGGGTGTCGGTGCCTGGGACGCTGCAATCTTCCACCTGATGACCCACGCCTTCTTCAAGGCGCTGCTGTTCCTCGCCTCGGGCGCCGTGATCCATGCGTGCCACCACGAGCAGAACATCTTCAAGATGGGTGGCCTCTGGAGGAAACTGCCGCTGGCCTATGCAAGCTTCATCGTAGGTGGCGCTGCGCTGGCCGCGCTGCCGCTGATCACTGTGGGCTTCTATTCGAAGGACGAGATTCTCTGGGAAGCGTTCGCGAGCGGGAATACCGGTTTGCTATACGCAGGCTTGGTCGGTGCCTTCATGACATCGATCTACACGTTCCGTCTGATCTTCGTCGCCTTCCACGGCGAAGCGAAAACCGACGCCCACGCCGGACACGGCCTCGCGCACAACGTGCCGCTGATGGTGTTGATCGTACTGTCCACGTTTATCGGTGCCTGGATCACCCCACCATTGGCAGGCGTGCTTCCCGAAAGCGTCGGCCACGCCGGTGGTGAAGCCAAACACAGCCTGGAAATCGCTTCGGGTGCTATCGCCCTGGCGGGCATCCTGTTGGCCGCGATGCTGTTCCTTGGCAAACGCCGCTTCGTCAGTGCGATCGCCAACAGCGCTCCCGGACGCCTGCTTTCGGCCTGGTGGTTCGCCGCCTGGGGCTTCGACTGGATCTACGACAAGCTCTTCGTCAAACCCTATCTGTTCGCCTGCCGCCTGCTTGGCCGCGACCCGATCGACAAGACGCTGGGCCTGATTCCGCTTTTGGCGCGTGGCGGTAACGCCGCGATGAGCCGCAGCGAAACGGGACAACTGCGCTGGTACTCGGCCTCCCTTGCGGGTGGCGCGGTGCTGGTGTTCGTCATCGTTCTGCTGACCTGATTATGCGAATTTGCGAAAGGAATTGAGCCCGTCATGATTCTGCCCTGGCTAATCCTGATCCCCTTCATCGGCGGCTTGCTGTGCTGGCAAGCCGAGCGACTCGGCAATGTGGTGCCGCGCTGGATCGCCCTGCTTACGATGACCTTGCTGTTCGTCCTCGGCCTATGGCTGTGGTCAACCGCCGACTTCTCCCTGGCGCCGGCACCCGGTACAGCGCCTCAGTGGGCCGCCGAGTTCCAAGTACCCTGGATCGCGCGTTTCGGCATCAGTTTCCACCTGGCCCTGGACGGCCTTTCGATTTTGATGATCGTCCTGACCGGCCTGCTTGGTGTGCTGTCGGTACTCTGTTCCTGGAACGAGATCGACAAGCGCATCGGCTTCTTCCACCTCAACCTGATGTGGATTCTTGGCGGCGTCGTTGGCGTGTTCCTCGCCATCGACCTGTTCCTGTTCTTCTTCTTCTGGGAAATGATGCTGGTACCGATGTACTTCCTCATCGCCCTGTGGGGACACAGCGGCAGCCCAGGCAAGAGCCGCATCACGGCAGCGACCAAGTTCTTCATCTTCACCCAGGCCAGCGGCCTGGTGATGTTGGTCGCCATCATCGCGTTGGTGCTCATCCACTACAACCAGACTGGCATCCTGACGTTCGCTTACGCCGACCTACTGAACACTCAGCTATCCGCTACCGCTGAATACTTACTGATGCTGGGTTTCTTCATCGCCTTCGCGGTGAAGTTCCCGGTGGTCCCGGTCCATTCCTGGTTGCCGGATGCTCACGCCCAGGCACCCACCGCGGGCTCTGTGGATCTTGCCGGCATCCTGCTGAAGACTGCGGCGTACGGCTTGATGCGATTCGCCCTGCCCTTCTTCCCGGATGCCTCGGCTGAATTCGCGCCGATCGCCATGTGGCTCGGCGTTTTCGCCATCATCTACGGCGCGCTGCTCTCGTTCGCCCAGACTGACATCAAGCGACTGGTGGCCTACTCCAGCGTTTCACACATGGGGTTCGTGCTGATCGCCATCTACTCCGGTAACCAGATCGCATTGCAGGGTGCCGTGGTGCAGATGATGGCGCACGGCCTCTCCGCGGCGGCGCTCTTCATCCTTTGCGGGCAGCTCTACGAGCGCCTGCATACGCGGGACTTCCGCGAGATGGGCGGCTTGTGGAAGCGCATGCCATGGTTACCGGCTTTGAGCCTCTTCTTCGCCGCCGCCGCGTTGGGTCTGCCCGGCACCGGTAACTTCGTCGGTGAATTCCTGATTCTGGTCGGTAGCTTCCAGGTGGCGCCCTGGGTCACCGTCATCGCCGCAACAGGCCTTGTCTTCGGTTCGGTCTACTCGTTGATCATGATCCACCGCGCGCACTTCGGGCCCGCGCAGTCGGATACGCCGATCGAAGGGCTCAAGCCTCGCGAGCTGGGCATGATCCTGACCCTCGCGGCCTTGCTGATCCTGCTTGGCGTCTACCCGCAACCGGTGCTGGACACCTCCCATGCGAGCATGCAAGGCGTGCAGCAGTGGATGAGCGCCGCCCTCAATCAACTTGCATCGGCCCGGTAGTCTTATGGAACCTCTTGCCGTGGAAATCACATCCACCCACTTCATGGCCATGTTGCCGCTGCTGATCACCGCCATCACGACCATCGTGGTCATGCTGGCGATTGCCCTGCGCCGCAACCATGCGCTGACTTTCATCCTGACCGTGATTGGTCTGAACGCCGCGTTGATATCCGTCATCCCCGCGCTGGGCGTCACGCCCATCGAAGTGACGCCATTGATGGTGATCGACCGCTTTGCCTGCTACTACGTTGCCCTCGTCCTGATCTCGACTCTCGCCTGCGCAACGCTCATGCATGCTTATCTGGGCGATCACCGAAACCCAAAGGTGGGCTATCCAGGCAATCGCGAGGAGATGTACCTCCTGCTGCTCCTGGCCTGCCTCGGCGGCCAGGTACTCGTCAGCGCGCAGCATCTGGCGGGGCTATTCATCGGCCTCGAACTGCTCTCCGTTCCGACGTATGGGATGGTGGCCTACGCCTTCTTCAACCGTCACTCGCTCGAAGCCGGCATCAAGTACATGGTGCTTTCCGCCGCGGGCAGCGCGTTCCTGCTGTTCGGCATGGCATTGCTGTACGCCGATGCAGGCACCATGAGCTTTAGCGGCCTGGGCGTGAGCCTGGCGACCATGGGTGAAAATCTGCTGGTTCAGGCCGGCATCACCATGATGCTCATCGGCCTGGCATTCAAACTGTCGCTGGTACCGTTCCACCTTTGGACGCCGGACGTCTACCAAGGGGCGCCAGCGCCGGTCGCGGCGTTCCTCGCGTCTGCGAGCAAGGTTGCGGTCTTCGCAGTGCTGCTGCGTTTGTACGAGATTTCACCGGCAACCGATGGCGGCTGGATGAACGGTGTGCTGACGGTCATCGCGGTGGCCTCGATCCTCATTGGCAACCTGCTCGCGCTGATGCAGAGCAATTTGAAGCGTCTGCTGGGTTACTCCTCCATCGCCCACTTCGGCTACCTGCTCGTTGCCCTGGTCGCCAGCGAAGGTTTGGCTGTCGAAGCCATTGGTGTGTACCTGCTGACCTACACCATCACCAGCCTTGGTGCCTTCGGCGTCGTAACCTTAATGTCCACGCCCTTCCAGGAGCGCGATGCCGACGGCTTGTACCAGTACCGCGGCCTGTTCTGGCGGCGCCCGTACCTGACCGCCGTATTGACCGTCATGATGCTGTCTTTGGCGGGTATTCCGCTTACAGCAGGCTTCATCGGTAAGTTCTACGTGCTGGCCGCCGGCGTCGAAGCGCAGAAGTGGCTGCTCGTCGGTTCGGTCGTGGTGGGTAGTGCGATCGGTCTGTTCTACTACCTACGCGTCATGGTGACACTGTTCCTCGTCGAGCCAAACCTGCAACGCCAGGATGCACCGTCGAACTGGGGGGCGCGCGCTGGTGGTGTCATGCTGCTTGCGATCACCGCGCTGGCCTTCGTGCTCGGTGTTTACCCGCAGCCTTTGCTGGCCTTGGTGCAGGGCTCCGTGCTTGGCTGATTCCTCCAGACATAAAAAAAGCCCCTTATGGGGCTTTTTTTATGTCTGTCGCATTTATGTATGTAAGGGCGGCGGGGCGGCCATCCGCTTTAGCCAACAAGGCGACTGAAGTCGCCCCTACACCCTACAGATGAAGCACAGCACGCCCAATCTCCGCAGACTCATGCAGTTCTCATCCTGTAGGGGCGACTTTAGTCGCGTAGGCGACTGAAGCGGATGGCCGCCCCGCCGCCCTTGCAAACGTAAGCCCACCTGATCAGGACGTGCCTCACTCGGTCTTATCTACGCGCGATGTTTCGTCCATAACCACTTCTTTAGGTTCGCTCGGCTGCGGCTCCTCGACCGACATACGTGCACCTCCGTCGCTCAGCGGCCGGCTGAACATCGCCCAGGACGAAATGAACAACGCAGCGATCAGCGGCCCGATTACGAAGCCGTTCAAGCCGAACAGCGACAACCCCCCCAAGGTGGAAACCAGAACGACGTAGTCCGGCATCTTGGTGTCTTTGCCGACGAGAATCGGGCGGAGAATGTTGTCGACAAGGCCGATCACGACAATGCCGTACACCGTCAGGATGATGCCCTGTACGACCGAGCCCGAAAACATGAAGTAAAGGGCAACCGGCCCCCAGATGAGCCCTGCCCCGACGGCAGGGAGCAGCGACAGGAAGGCCATCAACACCCCCCAAAGTAGCGCACTAGGGATGTCTAAGATCCAGAAAATGATGCCGCCCAGTGCGCCTTGGGTAACGGCAACCACGATGTTGCCTTTCACCGTGGCCCGTACGACGCGGGTGAATTTGCTGAAAAGTCGGCGCTTTTGTGCATCGCCCAGCGGGATGGCCTTACGGATCTGCGCCACTAACTGCTTGCCGTCCCGAATGAAGAAGAACAGCAGGTACAGCATCACACCAAACCCGATCAGGAACTCGAACGTACCCTGACCGAAACTGAATGCCTTCGTCGCAAGATACTGGCTGCCCTGCTTCGCATAGCCAGACAGGCTGTCACGCAGGCTGGCCGGATCGGCGATCCCAAAACGATCCAATTGCTCCTGAATGAACGGCGGCATCGCCTCTCTGAAACGGGTGACATAGCTCGCGACGTCAAACTGCCCACCCTCGATACGGTTGTAGAGGTTGGCCCCTTCCTGCACCAACAGGCCAGTGATGAAGATCACCGGCAGGACGGCCACGGTTAGCGTGACCAGCGTCGTGAGCAATGCGGACAGCGTTTGACGGTTACCCGTCGAACGCAGCAAGCGCCGTTGCAGCGGCGTGAACAGGATGGCAAGTACCACCGCCCAGAAGACTGCCGCATAGAACGGCATCAGTATCCAGCCGAAGGCAAGAGACACCACGAGAATCAGGCCGAGAAAGACCTTTTGTTCCAACTTCGAATTGATCATGTCGCTCCATGCTTAATCGCAGTCAATCAGGACGTGCATTCGCGATTAGAAGCGACTGTGCGGCGCAAAGCAAAGCTTGCAGCGACTCGCTCGAACGAATGAACACATTCGTTAGGCAACGCCCTGTTACCCAAGTGCTATTCAACTGCGAGGAAGTGATGGAATGAAAAAAGGATTGAAGATAGCGCAACGACGTAACAAGCATGACTCGGTGAATGCACGGTCCTGTGTAGGAGCCAGCTTGCTGGCGATCAGCGGTGTTTGATCTATCTGATCGCCAGCAAGCTGGCTCCTACAAAAAAAGCGTCAGGCTCCATACTTGGAATTACGTGTAACGACGGTTACTCAAATACGGAACTGCCCCACCAATGCCCGCAACCGCTCGCCCAGGTGACTAAGATCACGGGTCGTCCTGGCACTCTGTTGCGTTTCGTCAGCAACGTTGTCCACCGCCACCGCAATCTGGTGGACGCTGCGGTTGATCTCTTCGGCCACCGCCGTTTGCTCTTCTGCGGCGCTGGCGATCTGCGCGTTCATCGCATTGATGGTGGCAATCAACCGCGCGATGGCGTCCAGCGATTGGCCCGCCTGGTTCGCTTGTATGCTGGTAGCTTCGCCCGCCTCACCGGAGCGGCGCATCGCCTCCACCGCGTTGCGGGTGCCAGTCTGCAGGCGATCGATCATGCCCTGGATTTCCTGCGTACTTTGCTGCGTACGGCTGGCCAGTGCACGGACCTCGTCCGCTACCACGGCAAACCCGCGGCCCGCTTCGCCCGCTCGCGCGGCCTCGATCGCGGCGTTAAGTGCCAGCAGGTTGGTCTGCTCAGCAATGGACCGAATGACATCCAGCACGCTAACGATCGACTGCACATCCTGCTGCAAGGAGTCGAGCGAAACACCACTGTCGCGAATGTCGCCAGCCAGGGCATGGATACGCTGAATGCTGACATCGACGACCTGCTTCGCAGACTGGCCTTCTTCGTCGGTTTCTTGCGCGGCTTCTGCGGCGCCCTGGGCACTCTTAGCGACTTCTTGCGCGGCAGCGGACATTTCGTTGATTGCCGTGGCCACTTGATCGGTCTCGTGGCGCTGCCGCTCCATTGCCTCTTCCGAACGCTGGGCCTGGCTCGACACCTGGCCCACCAATCCGGCGAGCTGTTCGGTAATGTCCACGACTTGCTTGATCAGGCCGTGAATCTTGTCGGCAAAGCGGTTGAACGACCCCGCCAGTTCGCCAAGCTCGTCCTTGCTGTTCACTTGCAACCGGCGCGTAAGGTCGCCCTCGCCCGCCGCGATGTCATCGAGGTTCGCACGAATCACAGCCAACGGTCGGACGATCGAGTTGCTGAGCCACACGCCAACGATCCCGAACACAGCCAACGACACCAGCGCGATGACGATAATCCACTGGAGGATCGAATCGATACGCGCCTGAAGATCCTGCCGCGTCTGCGCCAGCTGGGCTTCAATACCATCGAGGTTGATGGCAGTACCCACGACCAAGTCCCACTTAGGCAGGTAGAAGGTGTACGACATCTTTGGCACTTGCACCGCCTCATTACCCGGCAAGGGCGATGAGTATTCGACGTAGTGCGTACCGTTCTTCGCGACGTTGACGAGCTCTTCGTTCAACAGAACGCCATTCGAATCCTTTCGGCCCTTGAAGCTTTTGCCGATGTCCGTCGGACTGTCCCCACGAAACAGGCGCACGACCTCGGAGTCGTAGCCAAACAGGTACCCGTCTTTGCCGTACTTGACCTTCGACAAACTGGCAATGGCTTGCGCGCGCGCGTCCATGTCGCCTTGCGCCGACGTCTCATACAGCGCCTGAACGCTGCCAAGGCCGATCTGCACATAATGCTGCAGTTGTGCCTTGCTCTCTTCCATGAGGCGCTGCCGGTTCTGCGCCAGCTCCTCTTCCATCAGGCTGCGCAACATGCCCGCCGACACCGAGGCAAGTACCACTGCGAACAGGACCATGGGCACCAAGGCCAGCAGAATGACTTTTGATTTGAGGGTAAGGCGCATCACGAAAGGCTCGTCGAAAATGAGACAACCCTCTTATCGGCTGCTTGCCAGAAGACTTGATCGGCGCCCGCAGGACGCGACGGGTGGACTCTGCCTAGGCTTTCGCCGGCATAGCCTTTGGCGGCAGCCAGACGCAGACGCGTAGCCCCCCTAGTGGGCTGTCTTGCAGCGCCATATGACCTGCGACGTTATCGACGATGTCCTTGACGATACCTAATCCCAAGCCGTGCCCTGCCGTCTGCTCGTCCAGACGAATGCCCCTGGCCATTACCTGTTCTCGGGAGTCCTCATCGATACCGGGGCCGTCGTCATCAACCCAGATCAAATAGCCTTCATCGGTTTGCTTCATCGTCAAATGCACGTGCTGGCGCGCCCATTTGCAGGCGTTATCCAACAGGTTTCCGAGTAGTTCCAGCAGGTCCTCCCGGTCCCACGGCAAGCGAAGATCACCGTCAGCCGTCCAGGCCATGTTCTTTCCGCTGCTGTGGACGATGCGCAACGTCTCGAACAATGAGGGCAACTCGTCGGCGCATACGAAGTAGGTCCGCGGCAGCGCCTCCCCTGCCAGGCGCGCGCGCCCGAGATCCCGTCCCAGCCGTTCCTGGATCTGCTGCAACTGCTCGAGGAACGTCGAGCGCAGCGCTGGATGCTGCTCCCACTCCGCGCGGTTAGCCAGGCTAACGAGAACGGCGAGCGGCGTTTTCAATGCGTGGCCCAGGTTGCCGATGGCGACCCGGGAACGCTTGAGATTTTCCTCGGTGTGCGCCAGTAGCCGGTTGATTTGATGAACCAGCGCGTCCAACTCTTCGGGGACCGTGGCGTCCAGCTCGGCTCGCCGTCCCTTCTGCAGCTGGGCGACCTGCTGCCGTACGCTTTCCAACGGACGAAGTGCTCTGCGTACTGCCAGGCGCTGTGAAATAAGCAACAGGGCTAGCGCAAGAACGCCAAGCCCTATCCCGTACCAGCGCACGCGGCTGAACTGATCGAGCAAAGGCGTGTAGTCCTGAGCAACCGTTATAGCGATGGTTTGGCCGAGACGGCGGTAGTCGGCCCGATACGTCAATAGCTGTTGGTGGCCGGGACCATCGGCCAGGCCGGCTTGGAGTCCCGGCGTCGGCGGGGCTGGCATCAAGCTGTCCCACAGTGAGCGCGAGCGCCAGCGATGATCGCCAATCTCGATGATGAAGTAACGACCGGAGAACGGTCGCTCGTACGCCGGATGCGTGCGTTGCTCGTCCAGCTGCAAGCCGTCGGGTCCACGGACGATAGCGACCAGCAGGCCTTCGGTTTCCGCGACAAGACTGTCTCGCAAATATTGGCGCAGACCGTTTTCGAACAGCCAGAATCCGATCTGCACGAACGCCAATCCGACAATCAATGCCGTAGTGAACAACCCGAGGCCAAGCCGCCGCTGGATCGATCTCAAGCAACGGCCTCGTTACCGGCGAATCGATATCCCTGGCCGCGACGTGTTTCGATCACGCACTTTCCCAACTTACGGCGAAGGTGGTTGACGTGGACCTCGATAACGTTTGAATCGCGCTCGGACTCTCCGTCATACAAGTGATCCGACAAGTGCCCCTTCGACAGAATTTGCCCCGCATGCAGCATGAAGTAACGAAGCAACCGAAACTCCGCCGCGGTCAGTTCGATATCGGTGCAGTCGGCCCCGACGACACATTGCCGCTCTTCATCCAGCTGAATGCCCGCCACGGCCAACAGGCTTTGGTTGACCAATCCCTTCGATCGGCGAAGCAAACCCTGGATGCGCAACTGAAGTTCTTCCGGGTGAAAGGGTTTGGTCAGATAGTCATCCGCACCGGCTTTCAATCCGTCGACCCGTTCACTCCATGAACCGCGAGCAGTCAAAATCAGCACGGGCGTCGCTAATCCATTCAAGCGCCACTCTTGTAAAACATCCAGCCCTGAGCGCCCGGGTAACCCCAAATCCAGAATGATCAAATCATAGGGCTCGACGGCACCTTGGTAAGCGGCATCTCGGCCATCGGCCAGCCAATCGATCGCGTATCCCTGGCGTGTGAGGCTGGCCGTCAACTCATCAGCCAGCGCCACACTGTCCTCAACCAGCAAAAGACGCATCAGTCGTCTTCCTCATCCTTCAATATTTCACCGGTGGAGCCATCCAGCTCCAACTCCCTCGCGACACCGTCCCCGGTCAGCAGCTCTACCTCATAGATGTAGACGCCATCGTCGACCTCGAGCTCAGCTTCCAGCAACCGTGAACCCGGGTAGCGTGAAAGCGCTTTCTGCAGGAGCATTTCCAGCGGCATGATCACGCCTTCCTTGCGCAGCTCTAGCGCTTCGTCCTGATCTAAATCACGAGCGCCGCCCACCGATACGGTGAGCGCGCTCGCTAGCAATACAGACAGCGTCAGAAGGTGTTTGGCATTCATTAGTCGTCCTGATGATTCTTCAATACCTCACCCGTCTTGGCGTCGATCGCCAGATCCCACTCAACGTTCTTCGCGTCTCGCAGTTCGACCTCGTATACGAACCGGCCATATTCCTCTTCCAGCTCGGTGTCGGTGATCTTCGCGCCTGGGTGGGCCTTGACGGCGATGTCGTTCAATTTTTCGAAAGACTGGATGGTACCAGCATCCCGTAAGCGCAGCGCTTCATCCGGGCCAAGGTCGCGGGCCTGGACAACGCCAGCAGCGGAAACGAGGGTGGCAGCAGCGAGCATGGAAGTCAGCAGTTTCATGGAGGTTCTCCTAAGGGGTTATTGCTTTCGACGGAACCTACATTACGACGGGTGACTTAACTGAAGCTGAAAAGCCATCATCCTGGGCAACACTGCGCAAGACTAGTGGTGATCTATTATGCCGAGGATGATTATTTCTTGAAGCGAACTATATGGCTCTGTGAAATCTGGGAGATCGCATTAACGTAACGATCTGATCGCCCATAAATGCGCTCCTACAGAAAAGCTCATTGCAACCCGTAGGAGCCCATTTATGGGCGATCGCTCTTTGTAGCTTTAGTTGACCGATCAACGCCCCAAAAAAAAAGCCCCGCTGGGATCACCAGCGGGGCTTTTTATCTGCCGCATCGGAGCATGCGATCAGTCTTCGCGATACCGACGCAGCTTCAGGGATTTGCCGGCGACACGCGTGTCCTTGAGCTTGCCCAGAAGGCGATCCAGCCCTTCTTCCGGCAATTCGACAAGGCTGAACGTCTCACGAATCTGAATACGGCCGATGGCGTCACGCGCCAAACCACCCTCGTTAAGAATCGCGCCGAGCAGATTCTTCGCAGCGATGCCATCACGCGCGCCCAGGGCGGTACGGCAACGGACGCGACCTTCCGCCAACGGCTGTGGAGCACGACGTTCGCGACGCTCATGATCACCACCCTCACGGTCACGGCGCTCGCGCTGCGGGCCGGAATTCGGCACCAGCGGCTGCTCACGCTCGATTTCGGCGAGATTGAGCGCTTGGCCGTTAGTGGCTTTTACCAGCAACGCAGCGGCCAGCGCACGCGGCTCACAGCCAAGTTCGGTGGTGAGGCGATCGAGCAATTCACCGTGGCTTGCTTCTGCAGTCGCAAGCAGCGGTTGAAGCGCCTTGGTCAAGCGTCTAATGCGGGAATCCAGGACTTGCTTGGAATCCGGCAGTTTGACCTCGGTCACTTTCTGCCCAGTCACGCGTTCGATGACCTGCAACATGCGCCGCTCGCGAGGAGTCGCAAGCAGCAGTGCACGACCTTCGCGACCGGCACGGCCGGTACGGCCAATGCGGTGAACGTAGGACTCAGGGTCATACGGCATGTCCACGTTAAATACGTGGGTGATACGTGGAACGTCGATGCCGCGCGCGGCGACGTCAGTGGCGACGACGATGTCTAGGCGACCGTCCTTGAGGAATTCGATCACACGCTCGCGCTGGTTCTGCGCAATGTCACCGTTCAATGCTGCGGCTTTGTAGCCCTTGGCCTCCAACGCCGCAGCGAGATCCAGCGTCGCCTGCTTGGTACGCACGAAGGCGATGAGCGCGTCGAAATCTTCCACTTCCAGCAAGCGCAGAACAGCAGCGGCCTTCTGGTCCGCGTGCACCATTAGGTAGGCCTGTTCGATCTTGGCGACCGTCTGGGTCTTCGCCGCGATTTTGATGTGCTTGGGTTCGCGCAGGTGCTTTTCCGCGATACCGCGGATCGAAGCTGGCAGAGTTGCGGAGAACAGAACACTCTGACGGGACTCGGGCAGCGCCTCGAAAATGACGTCCAGATCGTCCATAAAGCCAAGCTTCAACATTTCATCCGCTTCGTCGAGGACGAGGTGGCGAACGGTGTTCAGCAGCTTTTCATCACGACGCAGGTGATCGCACAGGCGGCCTGGCGTCGCCACGACGATCTGCGCGCCCTGACGCAGCGCCTTGAGCTGCGGCCCCATGGGCGCGCCGCCGTACACGGCTACGACCTTAACGCCAGGCAGGTTGACGGAGTAGCTTTCGAATGCCGTGGCGACCTGCAGCGCAAGTTCGCGCGTTGGCGCCAGGATAAGCGCCTGCGGCTCGCGTTTGGCCGGGTCGATCAGCGACAGGATTGGCAGCGCGAATGCCGCGGTCTTGCCCGTACCGGTCTGTGCCTGACCGATGAGGTCGTGACCAGCAAGAATCTGGGGAATAGCTTGAGCCTGGATAGGAGAAGGCTCTTCATAGCCAACCGCAGTGATAGCGGTCAGTACATTGGGATGAATACCGAGAGCGGCGAAGCCGCCGGTTTCCTGGGTCATGGGTCTGCCTCGTGTGCATCCGCAAAGACCCATTTCCAAAGCTGCGCATGCCGTGAAGGACCTTTTGGGTCGCCCTGGCAGCCTGGTCGGCGGGGATTTGCGAAAACAGGGTGGATAAGAAGATGGACCGCGGGGGCGGGCCGAAGTCGAGCACGGGTCTCGAAAAGCTCACAGCGCGAGGGCCGCGCCCGGTCGGTATCTCGAACGGGCCGGCACTATACCTGATTTTCCTTTGCCTGTAAGGCTTTATAAGGGGCGACCGACGAATCGCCTGTCCATCGGGTCAAGTCGCTGTGCGTAAATCCTGGAGCAACGGCAACAGTGAGTAACCCAGGTCGGATTCCAACGCTTCGCAACGTCGCGTCAACTCTGCCATGTCCAAGGGCTGGTCAAGGCTCGCCGGCACCATGAGCACGACATTTCCCTCCTTGACCGGGCATTCCCAGTAGTGCCGGTGATACAAACCGCGCAGAAGCGGTGCCCCCAGCGGCTTGCCTTCATCGTTCGCCCACTGATTGATGATCAGCCAACCATCCGGGTTCAGATGCTCCTGACAAGCCAACAGGAAATTCCAAGCGAGATGCCCGACTCCGGGGCCGACGTCGGTATAGAGATCGACAAAAATGAGGTCGGCTTTTTCTGCCGTGTTCAACAGCTCTACGGCGTCGCCAATACGAATGGTCAAACGCGGGTCATCCTGTAACCCGAGGAACTCCATCGCCAGCCGGGGAACATCGGGCCGCAGCTCGATGACTTCCACGTCATCCAGCGGCAGAAACTTGAGGCAGGCCTGCGTCAGGTTGCCCCCACCCAGGCCAAGGAAAAGCGCGCTTTCGGGCGCCTTGTGGCACAGCGCACCCAGCAACATCGCGCGGGTGTAATCGTACTCGAGCCATGCAGGATCGCTAATGAACGTGCAGCTCTGTTCGATCGCATCGCCAAATTCGAGGAACCGATAGGGACCGACCTCCAACACCCGGATCAAGCCAAAAGTGTCGTGCACTTCCGCGATGATCCGCTCTTCCTTTTCCATGCCTAATCTCCATCGAGGCGCGCGTAATGACCGTTAGCCCAGCCAGGGGCGCAAGCGATTTGCAAGGCCGCTCGGGCACCCAAGCTGTATCTGTTGAAGCCCCAGCCAGGCGGCCAACGCCTGCAATTGTCCTGCGAGAGCATTGAGCGCCGCATCATCCTCCAACCCTCGGCGCTCCTCGTGAACCGCGTGGACGACGAGGCGGTTGTTGGCCCGCTCTGCACGCAGATCGACTCGCCCTACCAGGCGTTCATTGTGCAGGAACGGCAACACGTAATAGCCGAAGATGCGTTTGTGCGAAGGCGTGTAGATTTCCAACCGGTAGTGAAAGTCGAAGAGCCGCTCCGTACGCGCCCGCTCCCAGACGAGCGAATCGAACGGTGATAACAACGCGCTCGCCTTCACCCTGCGCAGCGCAGGTCCCGCTTCCACGCAATAGGCAGGTTTATCCCAGCCACGCACGTTTGCAGTGATCAGATCGCCCGCTTCCACCAATTCGGCCAAGCGCATACGGGTATCGACCGGGTCGAGCCGAAAGTAGTCGCGCAGGTCTTTTTCCGTGGCCACACCCAGGGCTCGGGCGGAGAGGCGTAACAGTGCCCGCTGCGCATCGGCCTCTTCCAACGCGGGCAGATTCAAGACGTCTGCAGGAATGACGCGCTCGGTCAGGTCGTAGATTCGCTCGAAGCCTCGACGGGTGGATACGCTCAATTCGCCCGCGGCGAACAGCCATTCCAGCGCGAGCTTTTCCGGGCTCCAATCCCACCAAGGCCCCGCGCGTTCGGTACGCGAATTGAGCGCGCCGGCGCCGAGCGGGCCTTGGGACGCAATGGTGCCGCGAACCCCCTGAATGACGTCCTGCCGCTCCCTGCCGAACTGCGCCAGCATGCGGTAAATGCCCTGCCCATTCGCGGCTCTTTCCATCCGCCAACGCATGGCCGGATACAGCGACAGTGGCAGCAATGACGCCTCGTGCCCCCAACATTCGAACAGCTGGCGATAACGCAGCGGCCCCCAGGCAAGCCGTTCGAGATCGGTACGCGCGTACGGCCCTAAACGGGAGAACATCGGCAGATAATGAGACCGGACCACGGCATTCACCGAGTCGATCTGCACCACGCCTATCTGCTCCATCACTGACCGCAGATGGGTAGATCGCACCTCGCCGCGCGGCACACGACCGAACCCTTGAGCCGTCAGCGCCAGCCGTCGCGCCTGCAACTGGGTCAGCCCCAATGCACCTGGTGTACTCACGCGGCAACGTGCCCTGGCTGGTGTCGGGCGTTCCCCTTGGCACCGACGATCACGACGTCGGACAACGCCAACGCTGCCCCTACGACGAAACAGGAATGCAGCGGTTCATCCCGTCCCCATGTGCCAAAAGTCGTACTTAAGATTGCCACCTTGAGCCGCGGACACGACATACCGACCACCCGGTACCAATGCCGCAAGAACTGGAGCAGATACGCCAGTCGCAGCGAGCGTCCATTCGTATGTTTCCAAAGGCTCATGCAGGTCCCAGGGCCGAGAAGTTGGAGATACCGTTAAGTGGCGAGACGGGACGCCAATGCCGTAGGCAGAAACTGCCCTGCTCACTCACGCGACGGATGGTCTCAAAACGACGCCCGTTGCTCCAGTATTCGAGTCGCAGGAGAAACTCCACCGAACCCGGTCACTTCAAATACAACGCCACCGCACAGATCGCGAGGAACCCGCAGAACAATCCGCGCAGCAGGCGTTCCGGCAACGTGTGGGCAAGCTTCACCCCCCAACTGATGCTCAGGAGGCCGCCGATTGCTAGTGGGACACCGAGCATCCAGTCCACCTGGCCGTGCCATGCATACACGATCAGCGTTACGCAGGTACTCGGGAGTGCGAGCGCTAGCGAGAGCCCCTGCGCAACCACCTGTGACGCGCCGAAGATGCCCGTCAAGCCAGGTGTTGCCACGACGGCGCTGCCCACCGCCATCAGGCCACCCATGACGCCCGCCACCGCACCTAGCGCGGCAAGCGCCGGCAATCCATGACGCAACGTCGTACCGCCCGTGGCGGAACCGCGCAGGAGACGAATGAGCATGTAGACAGCCAGCGCCAAGAGGAAGAAAGCGAAGCCGATGCGCATCAAGTCCGGAGGCAGATTCACCGCCCATTGAGAGCCGAAATAGGCGCAGATGAAACCCGGAACCGCGAGGGCCGCGGCATGGGTCAAATCGATGCGGTTGTGTTGGTTATAACGCCATACAGCGAGCACCACGTTGGGTACGACCATCACCAACGCGGTGCCTTGCGCCATCTGTTGATCCAATCCGAAGAACAAGCCCAGGATCGGAATGGCGATCAGGCCACCGCCGATTCCGAACAGCCCGCCCGTCACCCCGAGTACGACACCCAACAGCAGGTCCAGTACGAAACTCAACACACTCATGTCAATCGACTCGGGGAAAGATGGCGGCATTCTACAGAGGATTACTCAGCCAGCGTTTTCATCTCCGCGTAAAGCGCCGACTTGGCCTCGAAGCCGACACCTGGAATGTCCGGCAAACCGACATACCCGGATTCAACCCGGATGCCATCGGCAAAACCACCGAACGGCTGAAAGACGTCCGGATAGGATTCGTTACCGCCCAGGTGCAGGCCAGCCGCGATGTTCAGCGACATTTGATGCCCGCCATGCGGGACCACCCGGCGCGAGGACCAACCCAATTCCTCCATGACTTCGAGCGTGCGCAGATACTCCACCAGCCCGTAGGACAGTGCGCAGTCGAACTGCAGGTAATCACGGTCCGGGCGCATACCGCCGTAGCGCAGTAGATTGCGTGCATCCTGATGGGAGAACAGGTTTTCGCCGGTCGCCATTGGCCGGTCGTAGTGATTGGCAAGTTCGGCCTGCAAGGCGTAGTCCAGCGGATCGCCTGCTTCCTCGTACCAAAAGAGGTCGTAGGCTTTCATCGCTTCTGCATAGGCAACTGCCGTGTCCAGATCGAAGCGTCCGTTCGCGTCCACGGCCAAGCGCTTGCCGCTGCCGACGACGTCGATAACCGCCTCGATCCGAGCCAGGTCTTCCTGCAAGGAGGCTGCGCCGATCTTCATTTTCACCACGTCGTAGCCACGGTCGAGGTAGCCGCGCATCTCATCCTGCAATTTCGAGTGGTCTTTGCCGGGGTAGTAATAGCCGCCGGCGGCATACACCCAAACCTTATCGTCCGCCACGCCACCGCGATAACGGTCGGCGAGGACGCGATACAACGGCTTGCCCGCAATCTTCGCGACGGCATCCCAGACCGCCATGTCGATGGTGCCGACTGCGACCGAACGCTCACCGTGACCGCCGGGCTTTTCGTTCTTCATCAGGGTTTTCCAGATTGCGAACGGGTCGAGGTTGTCGTTTTCCCTGTCAATCAGGGTCTCGGGGTCAGCCTCGCGAATGCGATCGAGAAAACGGTCGCGCATCAGGGCGCCTTGCCCATAGCGGCCATTGGAATTGAAGCCGTAGCCAATGACGGGTTTGCCGTCCCGGATGACATCCGTAACCACAGCGACAACCGAGCAGGTCATCTTGGAAAAGTCGATGTAGGCGTTGGCAATGGGTGACGCGATGGAAGCCGTCTTCTCGCGAATGTCGACGATGCGCATGGGCGTGTTCCTCTTGTTTTCGATGAAGCCACGGTAGACTCGCGCGCCGGATGCGACCAATGCTAAATATGCGCCACCCCATGCCCATACGGCATGACCTTGCCCTCGATAAGACCGACACTCATGGAACTGATCTGGCTGGAAGATCTCGTTGCGATCGCCGAACACGGCAGCTTTTCACGCGCCGCCGAAAGTCGACATGTCACGCAGCCGGCGTTCAGTCGCCGCATACGGGCGATGGAAACTTGGATAGGTACCGCTCTGTTCGAACGCACGCCGCAGGGTGCCGTACCGACCGAAGCCGGCCGGCATGTGTTAGCCGGCGCGCGGGACATGGCGCGGCGCCTACATCAGATTCGCAGTGAAGCACAGGAAATCGCAGGCAAATCCTCCCGCACGCTGCGCTTTGCTGCCACGCATTCACTGTCGTTCATTTTCTTCCCGCGCTGGATTCGGGAAATCGAGCGAAATGCGCCCCTCGAAGCGGTCCGTCTGCTGTCGGACAACATGCAAGAATGCGAACGCCTGCTCGAGCACGGCCAAGCGCAGTTTCTGCTCGGCTATCACCATCCCGACGTCGCGCCCTCGTTGCCGGACAACCAATTCACCAGTCGCGTCATCGGAACGGATCTCGTCCTACCGCTATGCGCAACGCAATGGACCATGCCAGCCAATGCCATCCCGTATTTGGGTTACAGCCCCGAATCCGGCTTGGGCCGCATCATCGAATCCACGCTTTCGAGCGACCGTGAACGACTGATGCTGGAACGCCGCTTCGAGAGCCACCTTGCGACGGTACTGATGTCGATGGCGCTGGAAAGCAAGGGAATCGCCTGGTTGCCCCTGAGCCTGGCCGAGCAAGAGCTACGCGACGGCCGTCTATGTCGTGCGCTGGACGAATCTTGGGATGTTCCGGTGCAAATTCGGATCATGCGGGCGCGTACGCGCTTGAGCCCGTTTGCCGAAGCGTTTTGGGAACGGCTGAATACTTGAAGAGCGCCTGGCGAATGGGCGTTGTTCAGGCGAATCGCGCAGGGCTTCCCCCGCCAATTACGGGATAACCCGGCTGAACGCCACGACGAGGTGAACGGTGGATTACGCCACGGTATGGCTAATCCACCCTACATACCTACGCAGCCATCGCGGGCATGGTGCGCTCCCACAGGCTCGATGAAACCTGTAGGAGCCCGCTTGCGGGCGATCCGCGGCGACGCCGATCCCACCTGCCAGCACTACGACTACGGATGAATCACGCTCTGCCCGCTTTGCGCAAGATCGGTCAATTCCCGACTGGCGACCGCGAACATGGCGTAGTCAGACGCGGTCGCCGCGTGAAGCTCCGTGAGCAGCGCGCGCCAGCGGTCAACCAGATACTGACGCTGCGACAACCAGCTCTCCACGCGGGCCTCCATTTCTTCCGGCGCGTCGGGCATTTGCAGGACAGAAACGGTTATTGCCCGCTGCTGCATGTCCAGATCGTCCCGATAGGCTTCCCGGGCCAAAGCCTGCCAGTTGTTCTCCACCGGAAGACTGGTGATCTGTTGCAGGTACCAGGACAGCTCCAACTGGCCGCCAACATTGAAGTACGCCTGCGCCACGCGGGCCGGCTCCTGACCGGTGAGGTCGGCCGCTTCGATGATTGGCAGCAGCGTGTAGATATGCGAGGTACCCGCCACCATACGTGCCAACAGCTCCGGCACGCCCGCATCGACATAAGTCTGGTGCCGCGCTTCCCAGTCTTCCCGCGTCTGACCTTCCAACAGCTCGTTGAGCTTGAGGCCCAGCGCCGCGATACGCGCACCGAAATGCTCGACGTCCCGTCCTGCATCCAACTCCTGGCGACGATTGCGCAGGAACCAGCGCGTCGCGCGACGACCGAGACGCATCAGCTCGTCCATCAAGCCCAGTTGCAACTCGGCCGACACCTGCGAATCCAGTGCCTCGATCTGACGGAACCAATGCGGCAGGTGGAAGACGTCCCGTACGACCACGTAGGCCGCGACCACTTGCGCCGCACTCATGCCCGTCGATACGGTCAGGCGCTGAACGAAGGTGATCCCCATGTGGTTGATCAAGTCGTTGGCGATCTGAGTCGCCACGATTTCACGCTTCAAGCGATGGCGACCCATCGCCTCCTTGAACCCCTCGGCCAAGCGCGCCGGGAAGGCGCCTTCTACGTCGCGGGCCAGGTACGCGTCATCCGGCACGCTGGACTTGATCAGCACTTCCTGCAAATCGTTCTTGGCGTAGGAGATCAGCACCGACAGCTCAGGGCGAGTCAGCCCCTTGTCGCTTGCGGTACGGGCAGCCAGCTGTTCGTCGCTCGGCAAGAACTCTAGCGCGCGATCGAGCTTGCCACGCGCTTCGAGGTCGGCAATCAACCGACGGTACTCGCCCACACGGGCCTTCGCGCGCCGCTCAGCCAGCGAGAGCGCCTGGGTTTGCTTGTAGTTATTGGCGACGACGAGCTGCGACACGTCATCCGTCATTTCCAGCATCAGCTGGTTGCGTTGCTTGACCGTCATGTCGCCGGACGCGACCACGTCTCCCAGCAGGATCTTGATGTTGACCTCATGGTCCGAGCAGTCGACCCCACCGGCGTTATCGATGAAGTCGGTATTGCACGCGCCACCATTGAGGCAGAACTCGATGCGGCCCAACTGGCTCATGCCGAGGTTACCGCCCTCGCCCACCACTTTTGCACGCAGGTCGGAGCCATTGACCCGCAGGCCGTCGTTGGCCTTGTCGCCCACGTCAGCGTGCGACTCGAGGCTGGATTTGACGTAAGTGCCGATGCCGCCATTCCACAGCAGATCGACGGGCGCCTTGAGCAGCGCGTTGATCAGCTCGGTCGGGGTGAGACGATCCGCGCTGATCTCGAAACGCGCTTTCATCTCGTCGCTGATCGGAATGCTCTTTGCACTACGCAGGAAAACCCCACCACCCTGGGAAATCAGCGACGCATCGTAATCCGCCCAGGTCGAGCGCGGCAGGCGGAACATGCGCTCACGTTCGGCGAAGCTTTTCGCGGCATCCGGGTTCGGGTCAATAAAAATGTGCTGGTGGTTGAAGGCTGCGACCATCAACAGACTGTCGGAGCACAGCAAACCATTGCCGAAGACGTCCCCCCCCATGTCGCCAATGCCGAGCACCGTGACCGGGTCGCGCTGCACGTCGATGCCACGCTCGCGGAAGTGCCGCTGCACCGAGACCCAGGCGCCTTTTGCCGTGATCCCCATGGCCTTGTGGTCGTAACCTGCGGAACCGCCCGAAGCGAAGGCATCATCCAGCCAGAAGCCGTAATCCTGCGCGATACCGTTGGCGATGTCGGAGAACGTTGCCGTCCCTTTGTCAGCCGCAACGACTAGGTAAGGATCATCTTCGTCGTAGCGCAGTACGTTCTGCGGCGGTACGACCTGACCTTCCTTGAGGTTATCGGTGATATCCAAGAGACCAGAAATGAAGATGCGGTAGCACGCGATGGCCTCGGCCTGAATTTCGTCACGCGTGCCGTTGAGCGGCAATCTGCGCGGCACGAAGCCACCCTTGGCCCCTACAGGCACGATAACGGCGTTCTTGACCTGTTGCGCCTTCACCAGCCCGAGCACTTCGGTACGGTAGTCTTCCTCGCGATCCGACCAGCGTAAGCCGCCACGGGCAACTTTGCCGAAGCGCAAGTGCACGCCCTCGAAGCGCGGCGAATAGACGAATATCTCCGCCATTGGCGTCGGTCGTGGCAGTTCGGGGATGGCGCGTGGGTTGAATTTGAAGCTGAAGTAATCCTTGCCTTGCCCGCCTTCGGACTGGAAGAAATTGGTTCGCAACGTGGCTTTGATGAGGTCCAGGTAACGACGCAGAATGCGGTCTTCGCTCAACACCGCCACATCGTCCAACGCGGTCAAGATGGCCTGTTCGAGCTTGCTGATCTTGTCGTCCAGATCATCTGCGCTGAGCTTGCGCGCGAGATAAAAACGCGTACGGAAGAAGCGTACGAGCTCACGCGCAATGTCCGTGTGGTTGTTCAACGCTGCCGCGATATAGCCCAGGTCGAAGCCCAGGCGAATCTGCTTGAGATAACGCGCATAGGCACGCAGCAAGGCCGCTTCGCGCCAGCTCATCCCTGCGGTGAGCACCAGTCGGTTGAACGCATCGTTCTCGGCATCACCTTTGATGATGTGAACGAAGGCGTCCTGGAAAGTATCGTTGAGCTGCTGGATATCGATATCCAGCCCTTCGGTATAGGTAAACGCGAAGTCGTGAATCCAATAAGTGCGCCCGTTGCTGTGTTGCAGGCGATAAGGGAATTCACCCAGAACCCGCAGCCCGAGGTTTTCCAAGATGGGCAGCACGTCGGAAAGCGGCAATGGCGTGTCGGCGTGGTAGATCTTGCAATGCAGCCATTGATCCTGCGTCGTCAGCGGCTGGTAGAAGCTCATTACCAGCGGTCGGCTTTCGGAGAGATTAAGGATGTGCTGCATGTCGACGATCGCCGAATGCGGCGCGAAGCGTTCCCGGTAGCCCGCCGGGAAGCCCTTGGCGAATTCGGATAGCAGCGTAGTGCCCTGCGCCTCGCCGAAATTCTCGACCATCAGACTGGCATAATCGTCCGCCCAGGAACGGCACGCTTCGATCACTTCGCGCTCCAGACGCGGCATGTCGACCGAGACCTTGTTCTTCGGGTCCAGTCGCAAGATGAACTGAACGCGTGCCAGGACCGAGTCAGAGAAGTACGTCCAGAACTCGCAGTCGCGCGCCTGCAAGCGATCCATCAGCACCTGCTGGATCTTCATGCGGATGTCAGTGGAATAGACATCGCGGGGAACATAGGCCAGGCAGTAGGCGAAGCGACCGTAGGGGTCCTTGCGCAGGAACAGGCGCAGCTTGTTGCGTTCTTGAATCTGCACGATGGAGATGGCGGTATTGAACAGCTCGTCCACCGGCGTCTGGAACAGGTCATCCCGCGGCAGCACTTCCAGCACCTGCCCCAGTTCCTTGCCCAGATGCGCCGAATTGCTGAAGCCGGCACGTTGCTCGATCTCCAGGACCTTGCGTCGGATATACGGAATCTGCCGCACGCTCTGGTTGTAGATCGATGAGGTATAGAGGCCCATGAAGCGGCGCTCGCGGATGACCTGCCCCTGCGCATCGATTTCACGAATCGACACGAAATCCGGATACGTCGGCCGATGCACGCTGCTCGGCAATGCAGCCTTGGCGAACGACAGTACCCGCGGCTCGCGCAGATAGCTCACAGCTTCAGGCTCGATGTGCAGGTCGTCTGCGGCCAAACCTACGCGCAACTTGCGAGAAAGGCCCAGCAGGGAGCTGTGGTCGTACACCATCTGCCCGCCATTGGCGTCATCAGCAACGGTGAACTCCTCGTATCCCAGGAACGTGAAATGGTGGTCGAGCAACCACTCGAGGAACACCTTGATCTCTTCGCGCTCTACCAAGTCGCCCGCGGCGTCGCCCGTGCCCAGAAGACGAAGCACATCGGCCACTTTTTCCCGCATGGCGGGAAAGTCCGTGACCGCCATCCGCACGTCAGCCAACACTTGGATGACGTCCCGCTCCAGTCCTTTGAGCTCAGTCGCGCTGCCGCAACGGTCGATTTCCAGGTACATCAAAGCTTCTTGCGTAATGCCCTCGCCCTCGGTGCCGCGAGGCAACACTTCCTGCAAGCGACCATCCGCGCCCCGACGGACACTCAGCACGCTGTTCTGCAAGGTATGGATCGCGTAACCGTTGCGGTTGAGCTCCATACGGACCGAGTCCACCAGAAACGGCATGTCCTGATGCAGCACTTCCACAACGGTATGCGTCGAGCGCCAACCGTGCTTTTCGTAATCGGGGTTGTAGACGCGCACTTCCGCGTGCAGCGGATCGAAACGTTCGAGCAAACGCCAGGCCGATAATGTGCTACCAACGAGGTCCGAGAGTCGCCTTTCGGTCAATTCTTCCAGGGAGATGATGCCGAAGAACTGTTCTGCAAACGTACCCATCTGTGGCAGGACTCGATCGCCTACGTGCTGCGCCAGTGCCGCTTTCAGTTGCTGGTGAAAATCGGCCTTACTGGCTGCGCTGAAGAACGCCATCGTTTCGCTCCGCTTCGTTTTTTGGGGGGATTCTTGGAAAAGGGCTGCCTTGGCGATATCGATTCGGAGTTGAGTCCACACGCGACATCGACTGCGTCCAAGCGTACCGGCAGACCAACGGCAGATACTTCCTCTGCTGCGACATATTCATTCACGCCCCGACCGAAAGGTGCAACCGGGTTGCACCTAACGTCGCGCACTACGCTCTGAGGTCTGCGCTGAACGTCTAGGCGGCCCATGGGCATGCTTTAGTTCTGATACGACAGGCACAGTGCAGTTCAAAACAAGTGCGCGTGATTCGGTCTTGGCCCTGACAGCGTAGAACCGATGTGCGCCGCGTGGAGGATTTTCGACAGACACATCAAGGGTCAGGCGATCGCTCGTGCAGGTTGGCAAGCCAGGTATCCCGCCGCTCCGCCTGCCAATTCACCGTTGATCCTCAAGTTAGTGGAGCTTCTGTCGATCTCGTTGTAGGGTTCGCCACACAACAAGAAGATATCAAGGAGCCATCATGTCGATGTTTCTGTCATGGAAGCAGAAATTCCACTTACTCATTCTCGTGACCCTCGCGGGCCTCGCGCTCATGGCGCTGACCGCGCTTTGGGTGAACCAAAGCCTGAGTGCCGCGCTCGACGCTCAAGAACGCGCCACCGCCTATGGCGGGCTGACGACGACGCTGTCCAATGACTGGCTGAAGCTCGAGGGCTTGCGCGAACGGCTTTCCGCACCCCAGATCCCCGCATTTACCGAGCAGTTGGCGCGCATCGAGCCCGCCGCAGAACAACTCGTCGAGCAGGCGAAGACATTCGATGATGCACGCCTCCAACAAAATGCCGAATCCATTGCGACTGCGGTGAAAGCCAACGTGGGCTTACAGCGGGAATGGCTGGCCCTTCAGCAACGCTTCGGCCTCGAGCCTTCCCAGGGCGAACGTAAAGCCGCTGTCGATGCCGCGGCGCCCTTGGAAGCGATCTCCATCGCACTGATCCAGCCGGCCATCGCCAAGGCCATCTCTGCGCAACGCGATTACCTTTCCACGCAAGACCGTCAATTCGCGCAGGCCACCCGTGAAGCCATCGAGGAATTACGTAATAAGCTGGTCGAGCTGGATTGGACGGACAGCCAGATAGGACAGAACGCGGAAGCCTTCGCTGCGCGCTTTGCACAGGTGGACGCGCTGATACAGCAGATCGTGACCACGGAGAAGACGCTGTCAGACGGCGCTCAACACGTCGACACTCAACTTGCCAACCAGCAACAAATGCTGCGCGACGGCGTACTTGCCAAAGCCCTGGCTCAAGCGGAACACACGCGCCGGTCTGGTTACTGGCTGCTCGGTGCCGCGTTCGGGATCATCGCGTTCGTGCTGCTGCTATCGATCATCACCGTCTCGCGACGGCTCATGGCGCAACTCGATCGCGTAATCCAGCAACTGAACCGTGTGGCCGGCGGCGATCTTCGGGCGAGCTTGGAGATCGGGCGTAACCCGCGCGACGAGTTCAATCAGCTGGGCCAGGGTACCAATGGCATGACCCGCGGCATCTCGAACCTCATCGGCCAGGTGCTGGAAGGCAACAATGAGCTGACGCGCCTGCACACCCATCTGAGCGATGCCATGCGCCAGTTGGACAACAACAGCAGCCAGCTGGAAAGCCAGACCGAGCAAGCCGCTTCCGCTTCGCAGCAAATTGCCGCGACGGTTAACGAGATGGCTCGCCGCGCGTCAGATGTCGGCGATGCCACGCAACACGCCAACGATTCGGCGCACACCGGTGCCGAGGTCGTCCTGGCGAGCGCTGAAAGCATCCGTGCGCTGTCACGGCTGATTCAAAACACGCACGGGCAAGTCAACGCGCTGATCCAATCCAGCACCCAGGTGACCGGTATCGTCGATGTCATCAATAGCTTGGCGGACCAGACCAACTTGCTCGCGTTGAACGCCGCGATCGAAGCCGCGCGTGCGGGAGACGCCGGCCGCGGCTTTTCTGTCGTGGCGGACGAGGTGCGGTCCCTGGCGCAGAAAACCGTCTCGGCCACCACCGATATCGCCCACATCATCAACGAACTCAAGTTGCAGACCGAAAGCATGGACACCTTGATGAACGATGGCGTGCGGCTCGCCAACGAGGGCGAGCGTCAAGCGGGGGAAGCCGCCGGCGCGATCGATGTCATTACTCAATCCATGGATCGACTGAGTGCCGAGATGACTCAGGTCGTGGTGGCCATCGAGGAGATATCGGCAACGACGGAAGACATCGCGGCGAAGATGGAAGACATTCATCGCAGCAACCACGAAACCCGGCAGTTGCGGACGGCCCTGGACGACCACACCCACAGCCTTTCAAGGCGAGTCCAGTCGCTCAGCGAAACCACGGGGCGCTTTCAGATCGCCTGACGAACAGCCGAAAGCGGGGCCAGGCGAACGCTTGGGCCTTGCCCGGCTTGGCGGCAATCGAGCGGCTTCGATAAGATGTGCCACCGACGCGGACCGCCCCGCGTATTTCCTGCGTGGAATCCTGACTCATGGAACACCGAGAGGCGCTTGTCGCGCTGCGTCAATACCTGTCGACCCAGATCCTAGGACAGGAAAAACTGGTCGAACGCCTGCTCATCGCACTCGTCGCCGATGGGCACGTCCTCGTGGAGGGCGCGCCTGGCCTGGCCAAGACCAAGGCAATCAAGGACCTCGCCGAAGGCCTGGAAGCCGAGTTCCACCGGATTCAATTCACGCCCGACCTCCTTCCTGCCGACATTACCGGGACGGAAATCTATCGCCCGGAAACCGGCAGCTTCGTATTCCAGCAAGGCCCGATCTTCCACAACCTGGTGCTGGCAGACGAGATCAACCGTGCACCTGCCAAGGTGCAGTCGGCATTACTCGAGGGCATGGCCGAGCGCCAGGTCAGCGTTGGCCGCAGCACGTACGAATTGCCACCGTTGTTCCTGGTGATGGCGACGCAGAATCCCATCGAGCAGGAAGGCACCTACCCGTTACCGGAAGCGCAGCTCGACCGCTTTCTGATGCACGTGAAGATTGGTTTTCCCGACGCGGCAGTCGAGCGGCGCATCCTTCAACAGGCCCGCGGCGAGGCCCTCAATGGCGAAAGTCAGCCGGAGAGCAAGATCAGCCAGCAAGCGATCTTCGCTGCGCGTAAGGAAATTCTTGGCCTGTACATGGCCGATGCGGTTGAGGAGTATCTGGTGCAGCTGATCATGGCGACCCGTACGCCGACGCGCTTCGATACGGAGCTGGGCGAGTGGATCGCCTACGGTTCCAGCCCACGCGGCTCGATCGCACTGGATCGCTGCGCGCGCGCCCACGCTTGGCTGGGCGGTCGAGATTTCGTCAGTCCGGAAGACATCCAGGCCGTGGTATTCGACGTCCTGCGCCACCGGATCATCCTGTCGTTCGAAGCCGAGGCGGCGGGTGTAGATCAGGACAAAGTGGTGCAACGCATTCTCGACACGGTGGCGGTGGGCTGATGCCGACCTCGATGGCAGTCGACCAGGGGCGAACGCGGGTCGATCTGGCTGGACTCATCGAAATGCGTCACCGCGTGCGGGAAATACGTTTGTTCTCAATGCCCAACCGGGGCAGCCCCTTGAGTGGCGTTCACCACTCGCGCCTGCGTGGCCGCGGCGTCGACTTCGATCAAGTGCGGGTTTATCAGTCCGGTGACGACGTCCGTAACATCGATTGGCGTGTCACGGCGCGAACCCAGGTCCCCCACACCAAGCTGTTCCATGAAGAACGAGAAAGGCCCGTGTTCATTCTCGCGGAGCAAAGCCAACGCCTGTTCTTCGGCAGCGCACATGCCTTCAAATCCGTCGTCGTGGCGCGGGCGGCGGCCCTGCTGGGCTGGGCCTGCCTGGATCACAATGACCGGATCGGCGGGTTGGTCTTTGGCGACCGCGCGCACCATGAGGTCAAGCCCCGCAGAAGCAAGCAAAGCCTGCTGCAGCTCTTCAACCACCTCGAACGTTTCAGCCAGGGCTTGAGTGCGGCGGACATGGCAACCCCGGATGCCTTGGTGCAGGCGCTGCGCCGGGCACGTGAGGTGCTGCGTCCCGGTAACCTTGCCATCGTGCTCTGCGACGAGCGCGGTCTGGATGACCAATCCGAGCAGCAGTTGATCCTGCTTGGACGGCACGTCGAACTGATGCTGCTCCCGGTGTACGACCCGCTCGATCGGGCCTTGCCTGTCGCCGGCCTTTTGCGCTTCCAACAAAGTAGCGGGCAAGACAGCGCCGAGCTCGAACTCGATACGAACGCGGACGCGTTGCGTGCGGGCTACGCTGCGCTTGCTCAAGCCCGCATGATGCGCTGGCAGCAATTGGCACAACGCCTGAATGTGATGCTCCTGCCACTGAGCAGCGCTGAGGATGTCGTCGATCAACTGCGCGACCAACTCGACACCCGTATTCCGGGCCGCCACCGATGAGCACGCTGGACCGGCTCGAGCCGCTGATCGAACCCGCCGCCGTTTCGGCGTGGCCGCCTGCGCCGGGCTGGTGGGCGCTTGCAGTATTGCTCTCGCTACTGGCTGTGCTGGTTTGGCATAAACGCGCACGCAAGGTTCCTTCAGCGCCCTCCCCCGATCGCGCCGAGGTCGACCCATTCCGCCAAAGCGCACTCGATGAGCTGGCTGCCTTGCCACCCCCTTATGGACGCAATGCCGCTCCGTGGCTACAGCAACTCAATGCGCTGTTGAAGCGCGTGTGTAAGGCGCGCTATCCCGATCAGCACAGTCAGACGTTGAGCGGACGGGCCTGGCTGGCCTATCTGGACACGCGTTGCACCGCTGCCGGGCTGACCCGCTGGATGATCCTCGTAGACGGCGCCTATCGCGCGGATTGCCGACTGGATGATCGCGCCATCGACGGCTTGCAGCTAGCCGTCGAAACCTGGATTCGCAAGCATGCTTGAGTTCGCCTGGCCCTGGGCGTTTCTGCTTGCGCCACTGCCGTGGATCATGCGTAGGCTATTGCCGCCCAGCAAAAGCCGAGAAGCGGCACTGCAGGTAGCGTTTCTCGATGAGCTCCAAACACTGAGCGGTCAATCCACCACACGCGTACGACCGAACTGGCGAAGCCTGACATTGCCCATCGTCATCTGGATTCTTTTATTGATCGCCTGCGCGCGGCCCGAATGGCCAGGTGACGCCCAACCCCAGCCGATCAGCGGACGAGACGTGCTACTGGCCGTGGACGTGTCGGGTTCGATGGACTATCCCGACATGGAATGGGAAGGCCAGCCCGCCAGCCGGCTGCTGCTGGTAAAGCACCTCTTGGGTGACTTCATCGACGGCCGTGAAGGCGATCGGCTCGGCCTCATTCTGTTCGGCAGTCGCGCCTATCTACAGGCGCCACTCACGTTCGATCGCCGCACCGTACGCACTTGGCTGGACGAAGCGCTGATCGGCATCGCCGGCAACAACACTGCCATCGGCGACACCATCGGCCTTGCGGTCAAACGACTACGCGAACGGCCCGCCAACAGCCGTGTTCTCGTGCTCGTAACCGACGGTGCGGAAAACGGCAGCAGCGTTCCCCCGGCGACCGCCGCACAGCTCGCGGCGGACCAGCAGGTAAAGATCTACACCATTGGTATCGGCAGTGACTCGGGTGCAGAAAGCCCCGGGCTATTCGGCTTCACCCCGGGCTCGGACCTGGATGAAGCCCTGCTCCGCTCGATCGCCGAAAAGACGGGCGGCGAGTACTTCCGCGCAACCGATCACCTCGAACTCGCGGCGATCGAGGAAGCGCTCGATCGGCTCGAACCCGTCCAGCAGGCATCGTCCGAAACGCGCTTCAACGAGCCGCTCTACCCCTGGCCGTTGGGTGCTGCGATGGTGCTGACGTTGGTGATGGCAGGCTGGCACACCGGCTTGCGTGTCCGCCAACGCGAGATCACGCCATGACCGATCTATGGCCGCATCTGTCGCGCCCCTTCTGCTTGCTCCTGCTTCCAGTATGCGCCTGGTTACTGTGGCGGCTTTGGCATCGCCGCCGCCGTCAGGGCCAATGGCACGCGCTGTTGCCGGAGGCGTTTCACACGTTGCTATTGGTGGGTGAAGATCGCCGCGCAAGCCGCAAACCCTGGTTCGTGCTCGGTGCCGTATGGCTACTGACCGCCTTGGCACTGGCTGGCCCGAGTTGGCAGCACCATCAGCAACCGATGCTCAAGCTCGCCGACCCGCTGGTGATCGTGCTCGATCTAAGCACGGAGATGCTGTCGGGGGATCTCGCGCCCACGCGATTGGAGCATGCCAAACGCAAATTGCTGGACCTGATGAATACCCGGAAGGACGCGCAGACCGGCATCGTGGTTTATGCCGGCAGCGCGCATACCGTGGTGCCCCTGTCGAACGATAGCGCGACCACGCGCAATCTCCTGAATGCCGTCGAGCCGAGCATCATGCCCGAGCCCGGCCACCGGGCAGACCTCGCGGTGGGTCGTGCATTGGAATTGCTCGATCAGGGCGCCCACGGACGTGGCGGTTTGCTCCTCATGACGTCTGCCCTGAATCCAGAGGAACGTAACGGCATCCAGCGCCTGCTCGAAGACCGCTCTACCCCACTGAATATCCTGGGCTTTGGCACCGCGCAGGGCGCGCCCATCGCACAGGGCGATGGCGGGTTCCTGCGTGACGACCAGGGCGCCATTCTTCTGCCACGGCTCGATGCGGGGGCCTTGGAGGCATTCGCAGATTCACTTGACGCGGGTTATCACACCGCGCAAATCGGCGATGCCGATCTCGATGCCCTAGACCTGCTGTCGGCCTCAGGTGACGTCCGCCCGGAGGCCGACATGCGGCAATTCGACATTTGGCAAGACCAGGGGTATTGGTTGCTGCTTCCCATCGTGCTGCTGGCCGCGTTTGCCGGCCGCAAAGGCTGGATACTTGTGCTGCCCTTGCTGTTGTCCATGCCGCAGACGAGCTTCGCGTTCGATTGGCAGGACCTGTGGCTACGTCCCGATCAGCGGGGACAGCGCCTGCTCGAAGCCGAGCGTCCAGCGGAGGCAGCGAAGCGCTTCGAGGATCGCCGCTGGCAAGGGATTGCCCTTTATCAAGCGGGCGAT
Organism: Pseudomonas matsuisoli; assembly: GCF_014647635.1. Lineage (GTDB taxonomy): Bacteria > Pseudomonadota > Gammaproteobacteria > Pseudomonadales > Pseudomonadaceae > Pseudomonas_P > Pseudomonas_P matsuisoli. The sequence continues at coordinate 45,517 of NZ_BMPO01000002.1, read as the reverse complement.
TACGAAGGTGCCGCCAGCCGTTTTGCCCAGGGCCAAAGCGCCGCAGACCGTTACAACCTCGGTAACGCCATGGCCCGTGCAGGCAAGCTCGAAGCGGCGATCGATGCGTACGATCAAGCGCTCCAGCAGGCGCCTGACCTCACCGCTGCGCAGACCAACAAAGCCCTGATTGAAGACTTGCTTCGCCAGCGTCAGGCTCAACAGCCTGACCCCAGCGCGGGTAACAGCACCGACGACGCCGACGGCGCGACGGGATCGCCCGGCAACGTTACGCCGCAGCCAAACGCCGAGACACCGTCCGAATACCGCTCCGACGGATCCGAGCAAGGCGAGCATCCTGGTAGCGAAGAGGTGTTGCCCGATTCCGATCAGATGCAAGGACGTGAGCAGAGCCGTACCATGCCACCTTCGAGTGCGGACGAATACGATGAGGAAAGTCGTCAGGCACTCGAGCAGTGGCTAAGGCAGATTCCTGACGACCCGTCCGAATTGCTTCGTCGCAAGTTCTGGTATGAACAGCAACAGCGCCAGGAAAATGCCCCATGATTCGTCTGCTCTACGCGCTGTCGCTTTTATTACCTGCCATGCTGGCATCCGCTGCGGGCCTCACCGCGAGCGTCGACCGCAGCACCCTCATCCAGGGTGAAACCGTCGAGCTGACGCTGGAAATCGCCGACAGCACGGCATTCGGCAAACCTGATCTCAGCCCGTTGCATGACTTGTTCGACGTGCTCGGCTCGCGCCAGGTCAAAAGCGCCGGGCTCGGTAGCGGTGGTATCGCGGCGAGCACACGCTGGATGATCACGCTGCAGCCCAAGCCTCTCGGCTACGTGGTGATACCGCCGCTGCAGCTCGGCAGCGCCACGAGCGAACCGATCAAGCTGCACGTTCAGGCACCCACTGCACCAGCCCGCGACACCTTGGCACCGGTGTTCATCGACGCCAGCCTGGATCAGGACTCGCCCTATGTCCAAGCGCAGGCCGTGCTAACGCTGCGCATCTTCCACTCCGTTTCGCTCTATGACGACAGTCGCCTGACACCGCTGCAAATGGCTGACGCACAGACTGAACAGCTGGGCGAAACCCGAACCTACGAGCAGGTCATCGGCGGCGTTCGCCACGGTGTGATCGAAGTGCGCTATGCGATCTTCCCGCAGCGCAGCGGCGATCTGGTGATCCCCGGCCAGGAATTCAGCGCAACCCTCGTAGACCGGTCTGCACCCAACACCTTTACCCCATTCGGCCCGCGGCCAGGCAAGGTCACCCGGGTGCGTTCACCCGATATACCGCTGCAGGTACGGCCGAAGCCCGCTGACTATCCGGCCGATGCCCCATGGCTGCCCGCGCGCGCGCTGACGCTCACCGAGGCATGGTCACCCGAACCCACAGAGGTGAATGTCGGTGACTCGCTCACGCGCAACCTGATGCTGCGCGCCGAGGGTCTTTCCAGCACCCAGCTTCCGGCCTTGCCAGGCCTGCTTCTGGACGGATTACGCAGCTATGTCGATCAACCCCGGCTTGCCAATCAAGGTGAAAGCACCGGCGTGATCGGTAGCCGAGAGGAAAGCCAGGCGCTGGTTCCGACCCGCGCAGGGAATTTTGAAATACCGACCCTGACTGTGACGTGGTGGAACACCCAGGAAGACCGGCTGGAACGAAGCGAGCTTCCGGCAAGAACGCTTTCGGTAGGCGCTGCGCTGATCGCAGAAGGCGTGGCCGGCCCCGGACAGACTCCAAGCACGGCGGGTTTTTCAAGTGCGCGGCTATGGCCGTGGCAACTTGCGTGTGCGGTTCTGCTGTGCACGACTATCCTGGGTTTCAGCCTTTGGTGGCGCGCACGTCGACGAACACCCGCGGTGCTCACCCCCGTCGATACTCCCGACGCCCGTGATCTGCTCGACGACTTGCGCCGCGCGTGCCAGGCGAACGATCCGCATGCCACGCGCCATGCCCTCGATGCCTGGGCACGCCAGCAGCCAGAGACATTGGCGGACATGGCCGCGCGCTTCGCACCGCTGTCCGATGCACTCAACGGGCTCAACGGCGCGCTGTACAGTGAAACGGGGCACCGCTGGCAAGGCACCGGGCTCTGGCGCGCCATTCGCGAACTGCCGCCGCGTACGGCCGTGGAAACGCAGGACGACGAAGGCAGCCTGCCGCCGCTCTATCCAAAGTAGCCGCCGGGCACCCGTACCGGCGCAAGCAAAATACAGCTTTCGTCGAACGGCACTGGAATGCCGTCAGTCACCACCTATGCTTGCCGATATCCCTCGCCGACAAACGGACGCACGTATGGATATCGACACACTCTTCGCTGACCTGCATACCTTGCCTAGCATTCCCAAGGTGGTGCAGGAGCTTATCCAGCAATTCGACAACCCGTCCTCCAGCCTCGAAAGCGTTGCCAGGAACATTGAGCGCGATCCCGTGATCTCCGCGAAAGTACTGCGCCTGGCTAACTCGGCACGCTTTCGCGGTGCCCGTGAGTCGGCGAGCATTGAAGACGCGGCGATGCGCCTGGGCTTCAATACCCTGCGCACGCTGGTCCTGGCATCCGGGCTTACGGCTGCATTCAAGGCAGCCGCCAACTTCGACCTCAAAAGCTTCTGGACGGACAGTTTTCGCGTGGCGAGCGTCAGCCGGTTGCTGGCCAAACAGGCCGGCAAGGAGGCAGACACCGCCTTCAGTTGCGGCATGATGCACAACATTGGCGAGCTGTTGATTCAGACCGGCGCTCCAGAAATGGCGGGCAAGCTCAACTTGCACGCGCATCGCGATGCCGCCGGACGTGCAGCTGAGGAAGCCCTGCAACTTGGCTTCGGGTACCCCGAGGTGGGGGCCGAGTTGGCGCGCCGATGGAACCTACCTAAAACGATTCAGAACGCAATCGCCTATCAGGCACGGCCCAGCCAATGCCCGGACGATCCGAGCTACGCCCGGATACTCGCCCAGGCGAGCTTGATCTGCGAGGCGATCACCCAACAAGGCGGACTTACACCCGAATCCAGGCATGAATTCGACGGGCCGCTGTTCGAAGGGGTCGATCTGGACAAGCTGTTCACGGACCTTCCCGCAGTGCTCGAAGCTGACAAGGTTTTCGTGGAACAACTGAGTTAGTCGTGCACGTCCCAGGCGGGTGCGCGTCCATCCGCCTTGCGCCGTACAGGAACAGCATTGCCGGTTCGCATCGATAACGGCATCTGCAAACCATTCCAAAAAGCTCATCGCCCCGCTCCGGTGGACTTTCCTCGCGGCGTGCCTCCGCGTCGGCAAAGCCCACTCCCCCCTCCGAATCAACTGCGATGCCCGGCGGATGGCCCAGTTTGGCCGGCGTAGATGAAACATTGAATTTCTGAAGGTCGCTGCCTATCCAAACAAGCCGAGGCGAAAGGTCGAGGTGTCTATTTCGGCCTTTTCAGTTATTGACTGGCACACGGGAGGCGACGTGAACCTACTAGGCATATGCACTTGGACACTTGGAATCGATGAGCCCGAGGCCATGATTTCAAAAGCCCGCGAGCTCGGTCTGGACGGCATACAGTTCTGTGGTACGCCGAGTCAGTACGACGCCCATGAGCTACGAGCCTTAGCGCACGCGCAAGGTATGCAGATATTCGCCATCGACCCCTTCGACTGCGCACCAGAAGACCCCACCCAAGCAACCGCCGAAGGCGCAATCGCGTTCTACCGCCAAGCCATAGATTTCGCTCGTGATGCAGGCGCGCCCTGGGTGACATTGCAAGGGTTGTCCGCATGGACGCAGAACTGCGAGAACGAAAACGCCGCCTGGGAGCGGTTGGTGAGCTGCATCAGGACGTTGGAAACGTACGCGACCTCGCAGGACATTCGCCTCGTCTACGAAGTGGTGAATCGCTACGAAGTCCCGATGATTCGCACCTTCGATGAATGCATGAGGCTGCTAAGCGATGTTGGCAGTTCGCGCATAGGCATTCTCCTCGACAGCTTTCACATGAACATCGATGAAACCGACCCCTGCGCTGTCATTCGCCGCTGTGGTTCACGTCTCGCCAGCTATCACATCTCCGACTCCAATCGAGGCGGTATTGGTAGCGGGCATATCGACTACCTCGCCCAACATCGTGCCCTGCAAGACATCGGCTTCGACGGTCCGGTCATGGTGGAAATCGTTTTGCCTCACCTGACCCCAACCAAGACGCCACGGAACAGCGACGAACGCTCGCGCCTGGACGAAGAAATCCGTCGCAGTGTCCGAATCTGGCGTGCAATGAACGGAAAACATTGACCCCATCGAGCGCCCAGCAGGGCAACTGCACCAAAAAGTCGCCCGCCCCGTCACTCGCCAGCCGCACCAGTCATGGAAACTGAGTCGAACAGGAGATTTTCTTGCACGTCGCTGAAACACCCGAGATAGAGCCATCTTCTTCATGCGAGCAAACGCCGATCCGCCCTTTCGTGGCCCGGTTCATGCTTGCCAACCCCCTCAGATTTGTTAGGGTGTAGCGCTTATGCCATCACTGCTTCTACCCATCAGCTCGCTGCTGTGCGGAGTAGCCCTGCTGCTGCTTGGTAACGGCCTTCTCAACACCTTGCTTACCGTCCGCGGTTCCGCCGAGGGATATTCGTCCACCCTCCTCGGCTTGGCGATGTCCGGCTATTTCGTTGGATTCTTGGTCGGTATCTGGATCGCGCGCCCACTCATCCGTCGTGTGGGTCACATTCGCGTATTCGCGTTCTACGCGGCGCTGGCTGCCGCCACGGCGCTCATGCACGTCCTTGTCGTCGATATCTGGGTGTGGATGGTGCTCCGCGTCTTGTACGGCATAGCACTCGTCACGCTCTACACAGTCGTCGAAAGCTGGCTCAACGCACAGACACCAGGCGAACAACGCGGCCAGGTCTTCGCGATCTACATGGTCGTGAACCTCGGCTCGTTAGCGTTGGCGCAGCAACTGCTGCAACTGGACGACCCACTCAACTTCACCTTGTTCGCGGTGGCCGCCGTGCTGATCTGCTGTGCGGTCATGCCACTTGCGATCACCCGTCAGGCACAACCGCCGGTGCCCGATACGCCGCATACCAACTTGCGACACCTGTTCAATGTTGCGCCCATTGCAGTCGTCGCATCACTGCTGTCGGGTCTCGCCCTGGGCGCGTTCTGGGGAATGGCTCCGGTCTACGCCGGCCTGCAAGGGTTCAGCGCGAGCGACATCGGTACGCTGATGAGCGTGACCATCCTGGGGGGCGCAGTGCTGCAATTGCCTATCGGGCGGTTGTCGGATCGCTTCGATCGTCGGACGATCCTTATCGGTGTGGTTGCCCTCGCGACCGTTGTGAGTGTGCTGATTGCGCTGCTTTCGGAGAAAACGCCGCTAATGGCGATGATGTTCCTTTTCGGCGGCTTGTCATTCGCGATCTATCCTATTGCGATGGCGCAGCTGATCGACCAGTTGAACCCCGAGGAAATTCTGTCGGGCTCGAGTGGCCTGCTGATGCTCAATGGCGCGGGTTCGGCGGTAGGCCCGCTACTCGCTGGCGTGCTCATGGATGCGGTCGGGCCCACGGCGTTGCCACTCTATTTCGCGCTCATGCTTGGCCTGCTGTTGGCCTACGCCCTGTATCGCCGCCGACATGTGACCGACCTTGTCTCGGGCAACCCGGGTCACTTTGTCCCGATGGTACGCACCAGTCACACCGTCTTGGAGCTCATGCCCGATGCACCCCATGACGATGAGTCGGCTCAGGAGCCGATGAGAACTGCTTCCTGACGGGGTTCGCCCCGTCATGATTTCACCGCAGGGCCAGATTGTTGGCGATAAAGCCGCCTTTATCCCCAGCAAGTTGGCGCCGGCGAACACTTGCTAGCGCTCAGCGCTACACCCCTTGCAGGCTGGGTAGATGCCAGCCCATTACGCTAAAAGGAGACAGCGCATGCTACTTGCTACCGATCTCGATGGGACCTTTCTTGCCGGCGATCCGGAAGACCGCTTGAGCCTGTATCAGACCATCGCCGCACACCCGGAAATCAAGCTCGCTTATGTCACGGGCCGTAGCCTGGAGGTGGTCCTTCCGCTGCTCGCCGACCCGACCCTGCCGCAACCGGACTACATCATCTCCGACGTCGGCGCGAGCCTCTATCACGGTGAAACGCTCCAACCCATCCAGCCGTTGCAGAACCATATCGACGTCCTTTGGCCAGGCGACTCCGTGGTCGCCCAGGCGCTGGCTCCGTTCCCTGATCTCGAGCGTCAAGATGTACCCCAGGCGCGCCGGTGTTCCTATTTCTGTACCCCTGAACGCGCCGCGGACCCTAAGTTGCAGGAGATCGCGGACGAGCTGGGGTGTGACCTGCTCTACTCCAACGGTCTTTACCTGGACTTCCTCCCGAAGGACGTCAACAAAGGCAGCTCGTTGCTGAAGCTTGCGGACCACCTGGGTATTCCCCACGGCGAAGTGCTGGTAGCGGGCGATACGCTCAATGACCTGTCGATGTTCAATTGCGGCTTCAAGGGCGTTTGCGTCGGTGAGTCAGAGCCGGGACTGCTCGAGGCAACCCAGAACAACACCTTCACCTATCACGCGACTCGTCCTGGTTGCGGCGGGATCTTGCAGGCATTCGCGCATTTCGGCTTTCTCGGCGAGCACGGCATCGCGGCTGAACGCCGCGTCGCCGCGCAGCCCGGCCAAGCCGAGTTGGTCATCGTGTATCACCGCCTGCCCTACGAAGAGCACCGGGTCGATGGCAAGATCCAGCGGCGCCGTCCGAAATCGCCTAATGGCATCATTCCAACGCTGCTGAGCTTCTTTGGCGATGGCCGTAAGGGTTCCTGGGTCGCCTGGGCCGTCGAGGAAGAAGGTGAAGCCTTCGAAAAACATACGACGGTGGACGCCGAACAGTATCCTAAGCTCACGGCAGCCCGTGTGGGCTTGTCTCAAGAACAGGTCGACATCTTCTACAAGCGCTTCTCCAAGGAAGCGTTCTGGCCGACCTTGCATACGTTCTGGGAGCGGGCCACGTTCCGTGAAGACGACTGGCAGGTCTATCTCGACGTCAACCGCGCTTTTGCCGAACGCACTGCACGCGAAGCCGCCATCGGCGCCACGGTCTGGCTGCACGACTACAACCTGTGGATGGTACCGGCCTACCTGCGTGAATTGCGCCCTGATCTGGTCATTGCCTTCTTCCACCACACGTATTTCCCATCGGCGGACGTATTTAACGTCTTGCCATGGCGGCGCCAGATCGTCGGTAGCCTGCTGCAATGTGATTTCGTTGGTTTCCACATCCCGCGCCAGGTCGAGAACTTCGTCGATGTTGCGCGCGGCGTGACGCCGCTGAAAACGGTCTCGCGACAGAACTGCGCGCCCCGCTTCCTGACCTACGGTTGTGCTGTCGGCCTGGAGACGATGACCACCGCCGTCGATACCGGCACCCGCACCGTCAAGCTTGGCGCACACCCTGTAGGCCTCGATGTCGAACGCGTTCGCCAGAATCTGGAGCTGGAAAAAGTCCAGGAACAGATGGCGAGACTGCGCAAGGAGCTGGCAGGCATCCGCTTGATTCTTTCGGTGGAACGCCTGGATTACACCAAGGGGACGCTGGAAAAACTGCAGGCCTACGAGCGCATGCTGGAGGAATACCCGGACCTGCATAACAAGGTCACCTTGGCCTGCGTGTGCGTACCGGCGGCGCGTGAGATGACGATCTATGACGAACTGCAAACCCAGATCGAGCAGACGGTCGGGCGCATCAATGGTCGCTTCGCCAATGTCGGCTGGACACCACTGCAGTTCTACTTCCGTGCGCTCCCGTTCGAGGAAGTCGTCGCGTGGTACGCCATGGCGGACGTCATGTGGATCACGCCGCTGCGTGATGGGCTTAACCTCGTTGCCAAGGAATTCGTCGCGACCCAAGGCCTGATGCAAGGCAGTGGGGTCCTGGTGTTGTCGGAATTCGCTGGCGCCGCCGCGGAACTCAAAGGGGCGATTCTTACCAACCCGCACGACGCCGCTGACCTCGCCAGCAGCTGCTACCACGGCCTTAACCTGCCGAAAGCCGAAGCGCAGGCACGTCTGCGTGAATTGTTCGACGTCGTGTCGTATTACGACATTCGTCATTGGAGCAAGGAGTTCCTCGACGCAATCGAACCTGGCGGCATTCAGGATGCCAGCAACGTCCATCCCGTCCCCGGCAGCATCGTGCCGCCTCCGGTAGCCAGTGCGAGTTGAGCACCTGGGAGGCATTTCCAACCTGTAAGGTGGATTAGCCGCGTCGGGGGTAATCCACCTTCTACCTCGTCCTAAGGGAGCGCTGCGGTGCGATCTTCGATCGCATTCGCGGCTAAAGCGGATGGCCGCCCCGCCGCCCCTACAAGAGCGGTGTGCTGTTTTGTGGGGATGAGCAGATGAACGCTCAAATCGCAGACGCGATCGCCATCCAGAGCGGCAGGGTCACGATCGAAAACGCGGTGGACACGAGGATGGTCGAACTGCTGATCTTGACGTCCCCCGGCGTACGGGCGAACGCCAGTACATTCACGCCAGCGGGATTCGCCGCCATCACGATGAGCACCGCACGGGCCAGCGGGTTGAGCCCCACCAGCACACTGACCAACAGCACCGCTGCCGGCATGAGTACGAGCTTGACCACGGTCAAGCCCACGGCCAGGCGACTGGGCATCAGTCGGAAGGTGGATAGGTTTGCCCCGAGCACGATCAAGGCACAGGGTAAAGCGGCATCGGCCATCCAATGAAGGACATGATCGACAGCGCCCGGCAGGCTTATCCCCGAGACGTTGATCGTGATGCCGATGAGAATGCCCACGATCAGCGGGTTGGCCAGATTGGTGAGGAAGCCTTTCATGCTGAACGCTTCAGCACCGGCAAACGACGTGTACAGGCTTTGGAAGGTGAACAACAGGAGCGAGTGAAACGCGAGTACGCTGAAGGTGTAGATGAGCCCCTGGTCACCAAAGAGGGTTGCGACCAGCGGAAGACCAATCAGCACGTTGTTGGAAAAACACGCACAGAGCCCCAGCGAGGTTGCCATGCCAAAGCGGCGATGCATGTACAGGCTGGTGCAAACGAACACACCTAAGGCGGGGATGAAGTACGCCAGCAGTAAACCGGGTGAAAACCCTTGGTCCAGCCGCGCCGTGGCCAGCCCGGTCAGCAGGACACAGGGTAGGAACAGCTTGAACGCCACAACGCTGACACCCTTGGCCAGATCAGGCGTGAGCACGCCGAAGCGGCATAGCCCGTAGCCAAGCATGATCAACAAAAAGATCGGCAGAATTGCATTCAGCGCCGCCACGGCATTCATCCTCGCAAGCAGGTCATTCGAATCGACGCAGCCCGCATGTGGATGGCGATGTACCGAACGGAAACAAGCGCCGTTTCTACCGTAACTTCATATGTCAAACAAGCGTTCTTGAGCGATCGCAGCGCGTTTTGCCCGTTCTCGTGCGCCCCTTTCCAGACGACAGTCCAGACGCTTCGGGGATACGGCCATGGAAAAGCCCACAAGAATTTACATAAGTTACCGCTGACATCGTGGAACCCTGGCGGGAGGCGTCTAGGTCGTACCTTGGAGACCATTGAATGCCAGGAGCAATCACCCATGCGACGCCGCCCCTTTCTGACTTCCGCCGCCATTGCTGCCGCGTCTCTTGCCGCCGGCCCCTTGCTCGCCCACGCCAACACTGCTTCGACCGCTGCCAAGCGCCCGGAAGATCTGCCCATGAACGACGGCAAGTACAAGCGCTATCGCCCGGCCTATCGCTACGGATACGGTTGCGCAATCGCCCTGGGTGATATGCGCCGAACGATCAGCAATGCTGATGCGCAAGCACTGATGAAGGCCGCGTGGGATGCGGGTATTCGTTACTTCGATACTTCGCCCTGGTATGGGCTCGGCCTGAGCGAACGCCGCGTGGGTTATTTTCTGTCACCGCAGGAGCGGCAGTCCTACGTGCTGTCGTCCAAATCCGGCCGTCTACTGAAGCCTGAAGTGGGCTTTTCTCACGACAATTGGCAGGGCGTGAACAACTTCAACTACACCTACGACTACAGTGCGTCCGCGACTCGACGTTCAGTGGAAGACAGTTTGCAGCGCATGGGTGTGCCTAGCCTGGATGTCGTTTTCATCCATGATCTGTCGCCAGACAACAAGGATCTCGGAGAAGGCTGGAAGGAACGTTTCGAACAGGCGAAAAAAGGCGCAATGCCAGAACTCGTGAAGATGCGTGAAGAAGGCCTGATCAAAGGCTGGGGGATGGGCGTCAACACCTTGGAGCCCTCGCTGGGCGCGATCGAGGCATCCGATCCCGACATCATTCTGCAGGCGTGCCAGTATTCCCTCATCCAGCATGCCGATGCGGTAGAGCGTCTGTTCCCGGTGTGCCGCGAACGCGATGTTTCACTGGTCATCGGCTCGCCGTTGAATTCCGGCTACCTCGCTGGCAACGACTATTTCAATTACTCGAAAGACATTCCGAAAGGCATGGCCGAAAAGCGCGCCCAGGCACAGGCACTGGCGAAGAAGCACGGTACCGACCTGCGAACGGTAGGGCTGCACTTCTGCAATGCGCCGGACGTCGTGTCCGCGATCATTCCCGGCGGCAGCACGCCCGAGCAAATTCGGCAAAATGTCGCCTCGATGTCGGCGACGGTACCTGCGGCGTTTTGGCGGGAAGCCAAGCAACAAGGGCTGATCCACGAGGACGCACCTGTCCCCGCGTAAGCAAACGCCGGTATCGCAGAGGCGGTGCCGGCGGGTCTTGCCCGGTCGAACGCTCGAACCACGCCAATCGGGAGGGTCGAGGCAAGCGTCGTCCGTAGTTACGCGTTTTCGCTAGACCATCCCGCCATTCACGCGCAGCACCTGCCCGTTCACCCAGGCACCATCCGGCCCCGCGAGGAAGGCGACCGCCGAGGCAATTTCATCAGGCTGACCAATGCGCTCCAGCGGCGCCGCTTGCGCGAGCTGCGCGACCATCTCATCGCTTTTACCCTGCATGAACAACTCGGTTTCGGTAGGGCCTGGCGCGACCGCGTTGACGGTGATGCTGCGACCGCGCAGTTCGTTCGCCAACACCCGCACCAATCCCTCCACGCCTGCCTTGCTGGCGATGTAAGGGCCGTAGTTGGGAAACGACTTGCCGATTACGCTGCTGGACAAGGCGATGATGCGCCCACCTTCCTGCAACCGGGCGGCGGCCTGGCTGAGTATCAGGAACGCGCCGCGCAAATTGGTCGCGATCGTACGGTCGAATGCGTCCAGGCTATCCTCCTTGATCGGCACCAGCGCCATGATGCCGGCGCTATGCACGACGACATCGAGGCTGCCGAAGGCGTCATACGCGCCATCGAATAGCGTCGTGACTGCAGTCGGTTCGGTGACATCACCTTGAATCGCCACCGCGTTGCCGCCGTTACGGGTAATGTCGGCGACCGTTTCCTGGGCCAGTTCATGGTTACCGGCATAGTTGACGACGATGGCATAGCCATCGGCCGCGAGCCGCAGTGCGATGGCTTTACCGATCCCGCGTGAAGCACCGGTCACCAATGCCGTTTTTGCAGTGTGCTGAGTCATGAAAGCTCCTCCGTTGGGGTTGCGCTCATTTTCTGTATTGCAGCGGGTCCGATAAACCCCGGCCGCTTGCGAACACTATTCAGCACCCGTCAACAATTACGGATGAGCCAGGCAACGCCATCTAGCGTGCTAGCCGGCAACAACGGACATGCCACCATCGGCCATCAGCAGGGCCCCAACGATGTACGACGCGCGCTCCGATGCAAGGAACGCAACGACTTCAGCGATCTCTTCCGGGTGTGCGGCGCGTCCAATCGGCGTTCCACTGCCATGCTCCGCCAGGAACGCGGCGCCGTCGTCGACCACGTCATTGAGGATGTTGGTCATTACATCACCACTGCCCACCGCATTGACGCGGATACCGTGCCCGATGGCTTCGAGCGCCAACGTCCGGGTCAGCTGCATGAGCGCCCCTTTGGATGCGGCATACGCAGCGATGGTTGGAAATGCGAGAAAGGCCGCATAAGACGCGATATTCACGATCGCCCCCGTCCCCTGGGGAACCATCACCTTCATCGCCTCGCGCGAATGCAGGAAAGCCGCAGTCACGTTGACGGCTTGGATGCGTTCCCAATCGGCACGGCTCATGTCGACGACGGGTTTATTGATGATGATGCCCGCGTTGTTCACCAGAATATCCAGCCGGCCGAAGGCCTCCATCGCGACCTTAACCGCAGCCTCTGCGGCCCCGTCGCGAGTGATGTCCGCGACCAGCGGCGTTAGTCCCTCTGCCGCCAGCGTTTCGACCGCTGGATCGATGTCTTCTGCCACGACCGCCGCGCCGCGCGCTTTCAACAGCAGCGCGGTAGCGCGTCCAATACCGCTCGCCGCACCGGTCACCAACGCGACTTTGCCTTTCAACTCTGCTTCTGTTGTTGCCGTCATGGGAAAGCCCTCCGCCACGGTGACGGCCGGATTGCCGCCACCTTTGGCTCGTAGGCTCGCTGAACGAAGGTTTTAGCGCTTTCGCCTTCTTGCGCATACCATCGTGATCTTGCGGTCAGCGCACTTTTTCGGCTGAGGGACCACTCATCCGCCATGAATCGCACAACGTCATCGCCAGTCACACCCGCAGCCATGCAGGCCTGCCTTCCCAGCGCTTGTCCGAAACTCCACGCGCTGGCTTCGGGCCCAGCGGTGGAAGTGCAGCGCTACCACCATCACACCATTACGCGACCGATACTCGTCCCCGCCGTTTCGGAACCCTTGGTCGTCCTCATCCTGGGCGGTACCGCCCGCGTGGAAGAGCGTACGCTGTCCGGCGCCTGGGACGCCTACGACGTCCGCGTGGGCGACTTCTTCCTCACACAATCCACCGAGCCGTACGAAATGCGCTGGCGCACGGGCACCGAAGGTTTCGATGTGATGCATGCCTACGTGAGCCTGGCGTTATTGGAGCAAGCGCGAGCGAGTCTATGGGGCGGGACGCGACAAGTCGTCGCCTTGGAAGAAGTGTCGGGTGGGCACGATGAAACGCTGCGTAGCCTGATGCTGTTGCTGCTGAGCGAATTGAACCCTGCCAATACGCCCAATCCGTTATATCTGTGGGGCGTGGGCCAGGCCCTTAGCGTCCACCTCCTGCGAACCTACGCAATCGATGCCGCGGGCTACCGACCGCAAAGGTTACCTGCGCATCGACTGAAAAAAGCCATACGCTGGATGGATACGCACTTGGCGGGCTCGTTCGATCTCGATGCCATTGCGCTGGACGCAGGGTTGAGTCCATTTCATTTCAGCCGCTGCTTCAAACAATCGACCGGTACGTCGCCGCTGCAATACTTCCTCCGCTTGAAAATGGAGCGTGCCGGCCACCTGCTACGAACGAGCTCGGCACCCATTACGGAGATCGCACTCGATCTTGGCTATGCCAGCCCTGCGCATTTCGCTGCACGCTTCAAACGAACGATGGGCACGACACCGAGCGCTTATCGACATTCAAGTTGAGCTACGCTGCTCGAATGCATGCGCGCCATGGGCAATGGCGATCGTGCCCGCCTCCCTGTCAAACCCAAAACGCTTCCCCGTCGCCTACGCGTGGCAAGAGAAGCGATGGAATGGGGAAATTCACGGCTAAATCGCTTGCCCACCCGACACTTCGATTCGCTGGCCGTTGACCCACCGATTCGCGGGTGACACAAGGCTCGCGATCATGGGCCCGATGTCGTCCGGCACACCGGCCCGACCCAGTGCGGTCATGTCGGCGAACACCTTATTCAGGTCAGGCATATCCCGCACGGCACCGCCCAGAAAGTCGGTTTCTATCGCACCGGGAGCGACCGTGTTCACGGTAATACCGCGGTGCCCTAGCTCTTTGGCCAGATAGACGCTCAAGATCTCGACCGCCCCCTTCACTGCCGAGTACGCTGAAAACCCCGGATAGGAGACGCGCGTCAGTCCCGTGGAGAGGTTGACGATACGACCGCCATCGGCGATCAGCGGCAACAGGGCCTGCGTCAGGAAGAACACGCCCTTGAAGTGAACATTCACCAGCGCATCGAATTGCGCCTCGGTGGTGTCTGCGAATGCCGCCATGTCACCATGGCCCGCGTTGTTCACCAGGCAATCGAAGGTTTCACACCCCCAGATGTCCTGCAAAACGCGCTGCAATTCAGCGGTGAATGAAGCGAAGCGCGCCATGCTGCCGACATCGAGTTGCAGTGCGACCGCGCGGCGGCCCATGGCTTCGATTTCCGCCACCACCGACCGTGCACCTGCCTCGCTGGCCTGATAGGTTACGATGACGTCGCTGCCCGCACGGGCGATACTCAGTGCAGTGTTACGCCCTAAGCCGCGGCTAGCACCGGTTACGAGTGCAAGTTGAGTCATGTGAAGTCTCCTGTTCAAGTGGACGGCTTCATTTAACGAGCATCCGGTTTTGCATGCGTTGCCAGAACGGCGGCGAGACTTGCCTATTTCTCCAACTCGCAATTGCATATCGCCCAGGCTGTCCACACGCCCGGCATGAACGAGGCCTATCGATGAACAACCCGTTGCTCGATATCGTGCTGCGCTACGTCAACACGCATGCAGACGATGCAGGCCTGGCTCATACGCCGATTCCCGGCCTTACCGTGATACGCGCTTTGGAGCCGAGCGCGTTGATGCATGCCATCTGCAGCCCGCTGGTCTGCCTGGTGCTGCAGGGCATCAAGGACGTTGCGGTCGAAACTCGTAGTCTGCGCTTTCAGGCGGGCGATTCACTGTTGATTACGGCCGACGTCCCCACTGTCAGCCAGATCGTGCAAGCGAGCCCTGAGGCGCCCTACCTGTCGCTAGTGGTGAATCTCGACGCGGCGGTGATCGCCGATCTGACGACGCAAATGGAACACGCACCGCTTGCCGACGACGCGCCCGTCCGCCTCGAACCCACTGACAGGGAGGTCGTCGATGTCGCCATGCGTCTCATGCGCTTGCTCGACCGGCCCGAGTCCGTTCCGGTGCTGCATGCGCAGCTCATTCGTGAACTGCACTACTGGTTGCTTGCCGGCAAACACGGGGAAGCGATTCGCCGGCTGGGCTGGCCCGACAGTCACGCGCAACGCGTCGCGCGTGCGGTGGCTCGGATGCGCACGGACTTTGCCCAGCCCTTGCAGCTTAAGCGCCTGGCTGGCATCGCGGGTATGAGCACATCGTCCTTTCACCAACACTTTCGCAATGTCACCTCGCTGTCGCCCCTGCAATTTCAAAAGCAGCTGCGCCTGATCGAAGCACGGCGCCTGATGCTTGCCGAAGGCATGACCGCCAGCGGCGCCGCATTTGCCGTGGGCTACGAGAGCGTTCCTCAGTTCACCCGAGAGTACCGCCGGATGTTCGGCATGCCGCCGGCGCGTGAGGCGGGCGTCACGCGCCACCGACTGCAATCCGCGCCGCACGCCTCGGCACAAGGCGTTCAGGCGTTGCTCTAGACCAACATCCGATCGCTGAAAGGCGTATCGTCAACACTCTCTCGACAGACAGGACGGCCCGCTAATGACCTCAGCCCGCGGTTTCACGGATGCCCTTGGCATTCAGTACCCCCTGATCCAAGCGCCGATGGCAGGCGTATCGACCCCTGAATTAGCGGCGGCCGTTTCCAATGCAGGCGCTTTGGGATCGCTGGGCATCGGTGCCAGCACCACAGAGCAGGCGCGGCACGCGATCGAGCGCACGCAGGCACTGACGTCGAAGCCCTTCAATGTAAACGTGTTTTGTCACGCCCCCGTCATGCGCGACGAGCAACGCGAACAGGCCTGGATCGAACACCTGGCTCCCTTGTTCGAGGAATTTGGTATCCCGGTACCGGACCGTCTCGACATGATCTATCCGCCATTCTGCGAGAGCCAGGAAACGTTCGAGCTGCTTCTGGAGCTGAGACCCGCCGTGGTCAGCTTCCATTTTGGTCTGCCGTCAAAGAGCGAGCTGCACGCATTTCGTCACGCGGGCATTACCACGCTCGCCACGGCGACCAATCTTGAAGAAGCGGAGCTTATCGAAGCCGCCGGGATCGACATGATCGTCGCCCAAGGCATCGAAGCCGGTGGCCACCGGGGAATGTTCGATCCGCGAGCGACCGACGAGCGCCTCAGCACGTCGGTACTGGTGCGTCAGCTCCGGCAAAAGGTGAGCCTTCCGATAATTGCGGCGGGCGGCATTATGGACGGTGCCGGCATTCGTGCCGCGTTCGCGCTCGGCGCATCAGCCGCGCAGCTTGGCACGGCGTTCATCCTTTGCCCGGAGTCTTGCGCCAATCAGGCTTATCGGGACGCGTTGAAAAGCGATCGAACCCAACGAACGATTCTTACCAAGGCGATCTCCGGTCGGCCCGCGCGGGGTCTGGTCAATCGCCTCATTGCGCATGGCGAAGCACCAGGCAGCCCGCTTCCCGCCGATTACCCAATGGCCTATGACGCCGCTAAGCGGCTCAATATCGCTGCCGCGCGCAAGGGTGACGACGGTTTTGCGGCGCAGTGGGCAGGGCAAGGCGCGCCGCTCTCCCGCGAGTTGGCCGCAGCCGATCTGGTCAAGTGTCTGGTGGAAGAATGGCAAAGCACGCCCTGACAATGGCTTGCTATTTCCGAACGCTGTGGCGCTGAGTGCGAACCTCATTCTGTGAACGGGTAAAGCGGATCTCAGCGGCTCCCGCGTTACGATCCGCACCTTTCACAAGGAGTGACACCATGAGCGGAAAACCGGCGGCTCGCCAAACAGATCCTACCTCTTGCCCAAAATCCGGCCACGGCAACAACGCCGTCGCCACGGGTTCTCCGAACGTCGTCTTCGAACACCTCCCCGCCGCGCGACTGGGCGACACGACGGCATGTGGCAGCGCCATTGTTTCTGGCGTATCCGCCACCGTCTTCATCAATGGTCAGAATGCAGCAGTGCTGGGAAGCACAGGCACACATGGCGATGTCATCGTGGAGGGGGCTGGGACGGTGCTGATTGGGTGAAGGCCCCGAATCTGGCGCTATGGGGACGCAATCGCGGGCATGGCCCGGTCCCACAGAAAGAGCAGTTTTGTCTTAGCTGAGCGGTGAACGTAGGGTGGAATCCCGCAGGGCTTCCACCGAAAGCCGCGAAAGAATCGTCTGGCGCTGAGGCTTGGGTAAGCGGTGGATTACGCCCACTTCATGGCCAATCCACCGTACGTCTTCCTAGCCCTTGTGGGAGCGGGCCATGCCCGCGACGTGCAGGCTGGGCCTGCACCACAAAAAGCAACCCCTTGCCTACGCTTCTACCTCACTCCACTGCTTGTTCAGTCGCTTGTCCGAGACTGGGACGCGCGTTCCGAGCTGCTGCGCCCAGAGCGAAACGCGATATTCCTCGAGCATCCAGCGATACGCCGTCAAGGCAGGATCGCGTTTGCCCTCCTGCTCGTGCTTGGCACGCCGTGCTTGGTACTGGTCCCAATAGCCCGCCAACTCGCCGGACCAGACACGGTCGCGTTGCAGTTGGGCGGCGATCTTGTCGAAGCGCTGCTCAACCGCTTTGAGATAGCGAGGATATTCGCGCAGCCATTCAGCAGGCGTTTCCCGCACGAACCCCGGATAGACGAGGTGCGCGAGTTGGCTCTTGATGTCATTCAGGGCCACCGCTTGCGCCAAGTCGATCTTGCCCTTGAAGCGTTTCTGCAGCGCATGCCACTGCTTGAGGATGTCGAGCACCAGCCTCGAGAGACGTTCCGCGTGTTCCGTCCACTCACCGCGTTTGCGCTCGGCCAGCGACGCCAGCGCGGCACCATCGCGCGGAAGGCCCTCTTCACCCGCGAGCACGGCGCTGTCAAGGCTGGCCAACAAGATGTCTTCTGCCAACGCATCGACCTTGCCCATGTCGCGATACAGCATGCCCATGTCCGTCAGACCCGGGAGCTTGCCGCGCAGGAACTTGGCCTGTTCGCCCAATTGCTGCAGCAGCAGCCGTTGCAGCGCCCGCCGGTGTTGGAAGGCTGCCTCGGAAGGCGTCGAAAAACGCCCCTCCTTGACGACGCCCCCCTCCTCCACCAACGCCGGGTAGACGGTCATGGAAAGCCCCGCGACCTTTTGCTGTGCCTTCTCAGGTACTTCGTTGAACGCTTTGGCTTCCACCGGTTTTGCGGGAGCGGCCTTCTGCGGAGCCACCGCCAGCGCCGCCTGGCTCTCGCGCGAAAATTGCGCCATGAGGGCAGTAAGGCTGCGCCCTTCGCCCAAATGCTTGCCGTGGGCGTCGACCACTTCGATATTCATCCGCAAATGGCGATCGAGCCCTTCGACGGCGACCGGCCAAGCGTCGTCGGGGATACGCGCCCCTGTCATGCGTTGGAGCTCACGCCCCAGGCTCTCGTAAAGCGAACCTTGACCGAAAGGTATCTTCTCCAACGCGGCGCGCACGAAATCTGGCACCGGAACGAAATTCTTACGCACGGCCTTGGGCAATCCCCGTACGAGCGCGACGCTCTTGTCGTAGAGCAGCCCGGGAACCAGCCATTCCAGACGTTCCGCTGGCAACTGGGGCAACAATGGAGCCGGCACGCGCAAGGTCACCCCATCACGAGGATGGGTCGGTTCGAACTCGTAGGACAACGGCAACTGCAAATCGCCGATATGCAGGCTGTCTGGGTACTGCGAGGCCGTGACCTCGCTGGCTTCCCGCGCGAGGACGTCCTCTTCGCACATGATCAGTAGCTGTGGATTCTTCGCACTTTCGCGCTTGTACCAGTTGTCGAAACTAGAGGTCTGGTAGATGTCGGCGGGAACGTGCTTGTCGTAAAAACCGAACAGCGTTTCTTCGTCTGCCAGAATGTCACGACGGCGAGCCTTGGCTTCCAATTCGTCGAGGGTTTCCAGTAGTCGCTGGTTCGCACCGAGGCATTTGGCGCGGCTGTTGATATCGCCCCGCACCAGCCCTTCGCGAATGAACACTTCCCGCGATGTGGCGGGGTGGATGGGGCCGTAGTGCACCGGCCGCTTGCCCACGATGATGAGCCCGTACAGCGTCACCTGTTCATAGGCCACCACCTGGCCACGTTTCTTCTCCCAATGCGGCTCTAGGTGATTTTTCTTCACCAAATGCGCGGCCAAGGGCTCGATCCAGTCAGGCTCGATCTTCGCGACCATGCGGGCGAACAGCTTGGTGGTTTCCACCAGTTCAGCGGCCATGATCCAATTCGGCTTTTTGCGGCCGATGACGCTGGACGGATGCACCCAGAAGCGGCGTTGGCGCGCGCCGTTGAAGTCGCCCTCTTCGGTTTTCTGGCCGATCTGGCTGAGTAACCCGGACAGAATTGCCTTGTGCACCGCGGCATAACCACGCGCGCGAACCGCCGCTTCGGATTGCTCGGCCTGCTGGCGAGCGATGGCATTGACGCGGGTGTCTTTGGTGGGCGCGAGACGTGGATCCTGTGATTCAGCGGTAGCCGCACCCTCTGGATCGCCCACAAGTGGGCTCCTACGGGGCTCACTTTCTCCTGTAGGAGCCCGGTTGCGGGCGATCGCTTTGGGCGATATTGAGTCGGCAACAGCGGCGCCTTTCCCACTCAACTTCAACTCCCGACACAACAGCGTCAGTTGCCGGTGTGCATCCCGCCACTCCCGCAGCCGTAGGTAATTGAGGAAGTTCTTCTTACACCAGTTACGCAGCGGGTTTGAGCCCAATGCCTGACGCTGCTCTTCGAAGCCGCGCCAAAGGTTGATCAGCGCCGCGAAATCAGAATCCGGATCCTTCCACTGCGCGTGTGCCTGGTCGGCTGCCTGTTGCCGCTCTATCGGGCGCTCGCGGGGGTCCTGCACAGACAATGCGCTGACCACGATAAGGATGTCTTCAAGGCTGCCTTGGCTGACGGCCTCCAGCACCATCCGCCCCAAACGCGGATCGATCGGCAAGCGTGCCAGATGGCGGCCGAGCGGCGTGAGCTGGTTTTCCCGATTGACCGCCGAGAGTTCCTGCAACAGCGTGAAGCCATCGCTGACCGCCTTGCCATCGGGCGGCTCGATGAAGGGAAACGCATCGATACTGCCCAGGCGCAGGTGCAGCATCTGCAGGATGACTGCAGCGAGGTTGGTCCGCAGGATCTCGGGATCGGTGAATTCGGGGCGCCCGACAAAATCTTCTTCGCTGTAGAGCCGGATGCAGATACCCGGCTCCACCCGCCCGCATCGCCCTTTACGCTGGTTCGCGCTGGCCTGGGAAATGGCTTCGATCGGCAACCGCTGCACTTTGGAGCGATAGCTGTAACGGCTGATGCGTGCGGTGCCCGAATCGATCACGTAGCGAATGCCAGGAACGGTCAGCGACGTTTCCGCCACGTTGGTCGCCAGGACCACCTTCCGGCCAGGGCGCGGCTGGAAGATCTTTTGTTGTTCCCCTGGCGTCAGCCGGGCATAGAGCGGCAGCACTTCCGTGAACCGCAGGTTCGCCTTGCGTAACGCATCGGCGGCGTCGCGAATTTCCCGCTCGCCCGGCAAAAATACGAGCACATCGCCCGGACGCTGCCCCACGCTGCGTTCGTGTGCCTCGATTTCTTCGAGCGCAGCAAGAATGCCCTGATCGACCGAGAGGTCGTCCATCAGGGGTTCACCCTCTTCATCCACTTCTGCCGCCAACGGGCGATACCACGTGTCGACCGGATAGGTACGACCTGATACCTCGACGATGGGCGCGTCGGCTCCGCCACCCTCTGGGTGATCGACCCTAAAATGCTTGCTGAAGCGCTCCAGGTCGATCGTCGCCGACGTAATGATGACCTTGAGGTCCGGTCGCCGGGGAAGAAGCGTTTTCAGGTAACCGAGCAGGAAGTCGATGTTGAGCGAACGCTCGTGGGCTTCGTCGACGATGAGGGTGTCGTAGCGCTCGAGGAAGCGGTCATGCTGCGTTTCGGCGAGCAGGATGCCATCCGTCATCAATTTGATAAGGCTGCGTTCGTTGGACTGGTCTTCGAAACGCACTTGATAGCCCACGAGCTCGCCGAGGGGTGTTCCGATTTCTTCGGCGACGCGTGTCGCAACGCTGCGCGCAGCCAGGCGGCGTGGTTGCGTGTGGCCAATTAGCCCGTGCACGCCGCGCCCGAGTTCGAGGCAGATTTTCGGAAGCTGAGTGGTCTTGCCTGAACCCGTTTCGCCTGCGATTACCACAACCTGATGCTTTTCCAGCGCCGCCTTGATTTCATCACGCTTGGCCGCGATGGGCAGCGCGTCGTCGTAACGCATGACAGGCACGCTCTGCCTACGCGCCTCGACTTTTTCACAAGACGCCTGAAAGCGCGCTAGCCACTGCGCCAGCCCCGCGTCGTCAGGTTGCTTCTGCAAATCGTGCAACTGACGACGCAGGCGATGCCGGTCGGCGATCATCGCTTGGTCAAGGTTTTTCAGCAGGGAGGCGATGGCGGGTTTCGAATCGGACATCAGGCTCGACGTATCTCGGCGGAAAAGAGCGGGATTGTCGCAGATTTGGCCCGACGCCACGATGCCGGCGGGCCGAAGCCTGGATCGAACCACCTGGGCTGCGATTAGCTTGTGGGCGATCCGATAGAGGCAGCGACGCTTGAACGATGTTGGTGTCCCCGATATTGATCGCCCACAAGTGGGCTCCTACACGCGCCTCGTGCTCTCACCGCTGCAGCTCAGACACCGCTCTTTGTAGGAGCCAGTTTGCTGGCGATCAGATCGTGCGAACACCTCGGCTCAAGCGACAAAACGTGATCGCCGGCGGCGCTATTTCCAAACGCCCCTTATGTTCTTACCGCGCCTCGGTCCGTTGCGGGGCGGCGGGACAGCATCCACGTCACCAACGCTACCGCGCCGCAGGTAAATCCTGCCGCGCACACGCCCGGCCAACCGAAATGCTGGTAAAGCGCCGCCGACAACAGCGAGCCCAGCGAACCACCGAGGAAATACCCCGTCATGTAGCCGGCATTCAAACGGCTACGGGCTTCGGGGCGCAGTTTGTAGACGACGTTCTGATTGCTGACATGGGAAAGCTGCACCGCCAGATCAAGTACGACCACCCCAATCAGCAATGCTGCCAGCGAGCTTTGCGCGAAGACCAAGGGTAGCCAGGAGGCGGTCAGAAACACGAGACCGATAGTGGTTGCCAGCGTACCTTTGCCTTTGTCGGCCATGCGCCCGGCGACATTCGCTGCCAATGCACCCACTGCGCCCGCCAGCCCAAACAATCCGATCGTGCCATCGGAGTAGCCATAAGGCTCCGACGATAGAAGAAAGGCCAACGGCGTCCAGAAAATCGCAAAGATGGCAAAACCCAGGCCGCCGAGGAACGTTCTCAGCCGGTGGACCGGCTCCTCCTTGAGCAGGGTGAAGACAGAGCGCAAAAGGCCCGGATAGCTCAGCCCTGCGGATTGATGGTAATGCGGTAGCGCAAAACGAAGCGCGACGGCAGTTGCGAGCATCAGGATCGACGCCAAGATATAGACCGTGCGCCAGTCGCCGATCTCGGACAAGGCGCCGGCTACGGTACGTGCGAGCAGGATGCCCAAGATCAATCCACTCATGACCGTACCCACCACTCGTCCACGCTCTTCCGGAGAGGCCAGCGTCGCGGCGAATGGCACCAGCACCTGTGCCACCACCGAAAATAACCCAGTCAGCGTTGTGCCGAGCAACAACCAACCAATGCTGTTGGCGCTGGCACTGATACCGAGCCCAACCGCCGCTACGACGGTCATCGACACGATAAGGCGTCGGCGCTCCAACAAATCTCCCAGCGGTACCAACAGAAGCAAGCCAGCGGCGTAACTCACCTGCGCAGTGGTGACGATGATCCCCGCCTGCGAGAACGACAAACCGAAGCGATCAGCGATCGTGTGCAGCAGCGGTTGGTTGTAGTAGTTGCTTGCCACGGCGATGCCGGTGGCAACGGCCATCAGCAGGACGAGCCAACGGCTCAGGTGATGTGGCGTTTGCTGGGACATTTCGGGTACTCGTAACAGGGCATGTCAGTATCAAGGAAAGAGCCCGGCCGATGAAGCGCTCCTAAACGGGACAGTGCGTTTCTGGGTTGGGCGAACGATGTTCGCCTTCGCGACTAAAGCCGATCGCCGCCCGGTCCCCCTACAGGTACCAGCGTCACCATCGGCGGCTATTTCCATGGAACTGCGCCCAGGCCAACAGGGGCTATGCTTCAGCGCACTGAAACAAAAGTGTCACTGCGGAGTAATAGATTGGCCGGGCGTCGATACGCAAGGTCAATCACTTCACCTGGGAAAGGAGCATCGAATGAAACAGCTGTTTCTGGCTTCACTGTTGGGCATGTCGATCGCTGTCGCGGCGACGGCCAGCGCCACTGAAACGGACCTCGCAGCCCTGGAAAAAGCCGCGCGGGCCGAGGCTGAGGTCAACAGTGTCGGCATGCCTGACAGCTGGGCGAATTGGAAAGGCACCTGGGAAGATCTGGCGACGAAGTATGGCCTCAAGCACATGGACACCGACATGAGCTCGGCGCAGGAAATCGCCAAGTTCGATGCCGAAAAAGACAATGCCACGGCGGACATCGGTGATGTCGGCGCTGCGTTCGGTCCGGTGGCCGTGCAAAAAGGAGTGACGCAACCCTACAAGCCCAGCACCTGGGATCAAATTCCGGGCTGGGCGAAGGACGCCGATGGCCATTGGGCGCTGGCCTACACCGGCACCATCGCGTTCATCGTCAACAAGCAATTAGTGAAGGATGCACCGACCTCCTGGGCCGAGTTGAGGGAAGGCACATACAAAGTCGCCATCGGCGACGTGAGTTCCGCCGCGCAAGCCGTGAACGGCGTGCTGGCCGCCGCTATCGCCAATGGCGGTAACGAGAAGGACATTCAACCGGGCCTGGATTACTTCGCCGACATCGCAGAACAAGGGCGCTTGTCCCTGTCCAACCCCACCATCCAGACGCTCGAGCGTGGTGAAGTGGAAGTCGGCATCGTCTGGGACTTTAATGGCCTTTCCTACCGTGACCAGATCGATCCTGCACGTTTCGATGTGCTCATCCCGTCCGATGGCTCGGTAATGTCCGGCTACACGACCATCATCAACAAGTACGCCAAGCATCCAAACGCCGCCAAACTGGCGCGCGAGTACATTTTCAGCGATGCCGGGCAGATCAATCTGGCCAAGGGTAATGCCCGCCCGATTCGCGCCGAGCACATCGACCTGCCGGCGGATGTCGAGGCGAAGATGATCCCCAACGAACAGTACGCCAAGGCGAAGCCGATCGAAGACGCGGACGCTTGGGAGAAGACCTCCAAAGCGCTGCCGCAGCTGTGGCAGGAAAACGTGTTGATCAATATGCAGTAAGCAGCTCAACCGGATCGCCAGCAAGCTGGCTCCTGCACAGATCACGCTTTTTGTAGGAGCCCACTTGTGGGCGATCGCTCTTCGCTGTGTTCACTCGCGGGCAGCTAACCCATGAAACGAAAGATCATCCTGGTCGTTCTCGACGGCCTCACCCATGCGGTCGCGCGCCACGCGATGGGTCATCTGCACGCCTGGTGTAACGCCAGGCGCGGTGCGTACTACCGTCTCACGTGCGAGCTGCCGGCACTGTCACGCCCACTCTACGAATGCATCCTGACGGGCGTGCCCCCCATCGAAAGCGGCATCGTGCACAACGACGTGGTTAGGCTCAGCCACCACCGCAGCCTCTTCCATATCGCTTGCGAAGCCGGTCTTGTCACAGCAGCGGCGGCTTATCACTGGGTCAGCGAACTCTATAACCGCGCGCCCTTCGATGCCGCTCGCGATCGGTTGACCGATGATGCGAAATTGCCGATCCAACACGGCCTGTTCTACTGGCAGGACCATTACCCGGACTCCCACGTATTCGCGGATGCCGAGGCGTTGCGCACGCGCTATACGCCGGACGTACTGCTGATCCACCCGATGAACATCGATGACGCCGGGCACAAGCACGGTGGGGACTCCGCTCAGTACCGCAATGCCGCACGCATGGCGGACATCTACCTCGCCGAATACCTGCAACGTTGGCATGACGCGGGTTACCAGATCATCGTCACCGCCGATCACGGTATGAACGCTGACCGCTCGCACAACGGCCTGCTCGCTGAGGAGCGCGAGGTGCCGCTGTTCGTCATAGGCGATGCCTTCAGCCTGGATCCGGCCGCCACGCCGCGGCAGACGGACCTGTGCGGCACACTTTGCACAATCCTCGGCGTGGTGCACGAAAAACCCGGTTGCAAGGCACTGCTGGCATGACGGTCAACCCCGCTCCCTCCGACACGACCGCAGCGCTTCCCACCCCCAACCTACCGAAGCCGCGCTCTTCGCGCCGCTGGCTACCGCTGTTGTGCCTGGCGCCGTTCGCCGTGTTTTTCGTGGCGTTTCAGATCGCGCCGCTGTTCTGGGTGGCAATCAACAGTGCGATTGCCGAAGGCGGCTGGAGTCTTGCCAACTACGAGCGCGTGTTTTCATCGCGCTTTTATCGTCAGGCCATGCAGTTCAGTCTGGAAATCACCGTCTGGTCGAGCGTGCTGGGGCTGCTGTTCGCGGTGATAGGCAGCTACTCGCTACGCCAGGTCGATTCGAAAGTACGGGATTTCGTCATGGCATTCTCGAACATGACGAGTAACTTCACAGGCGTACCGCTCGCCTTCGCATTCGTCATCATCCTTGGCTTCAACGGCGCGCTGACGCTGGTGCTCAAGCAATATGGTCTGCTCAGCGACTTCAACCTGTACTCTAAGACTGGCCTGATCGTCGTCTACACCTACTTCCAGATCCCGCTGGGGGTTCTTCTGCTCTACCCCGCGTTCGACGCGTTGCGCGATGACTGGAGAGAGTCGGCGTCATTGCTAGGCGCCAGCGCCCTGCGCTACTGGTGGCACATTGGCTTGCCGGTGCTCACGCCCGCACTGCTGGGCACCTTCGTGATCCTGCTGGCCAATGCGCTGGGTGCCTACGCAACGGTCTACGCGCTGACCACGGGTAATTTCAACGTCATGCCGATCCGTATCGCCGCATTGGTGGCCGGCGATATCAACCTCGATCCAAATCTCGCCAGTGCGTTGTCGATGGTGCTGGTGGGCATGATGGTGGTGTTCACCGCCGCCCATCAGTGGCTGCTGAAGCGGAGCTACCATGTCCACTAAACCCGCCGCGCTGTATCACCGCATTGTGGTTTGGGCGCTCTTCGCCATGTTGCTCTTGCCGTTGCTGGGCACGTTTCTCTATTCGATCTCGACAAGCTGGAGCGCGACCGTACTACCGGACGGCCTCACCCTGAAGTGGTACATCCAGCTCTGGACGGAACCGCGCTTCTTGAATGCCTTTCTGCAATCGATCCTGGTCTGCGTGGGCGCGCTGTTGCTGGCGACCGTGCTGATCTTGCCGCTGTTATTCGTCGTGCATTACCACTTCCCGAAGTTGGACGGGCTGATGAACGTGCTCATCCTGCTGCCGTTCGCGGTGCCGCCGGTCGTGTCGTCAGTGGGGTTATTGCAGCTGTATGGATCAGGCCCGTTGGCCATGACCGGAACGCCTTGGATCCTGGTGGGCTGCTACTTCACTATCGCCCTGCCCTTCATGTATCGCGCCATCACCAATAATTTGCTGGCGATCAATATTCGCGACCTGATGGATGCCGCTCACTTGCTCGGCGCCAGCACCTGGAAGGCGGCGCTGCTCGTCATCCTGCCGAACCTACGCAAGGGGCTGGTGGTTTCGCTGCTGCTGTCGTTTTCCTTTCTCTTCGCCGAATTCGTCTTCGCCAATCTGTTGGTGGGGACACGCTACGAAACGCTGCAGGTGTATTTGAACAACATGCGCAACAGCAGCGGGCATTTCAGCAGCGCGTTGGTGATCTCGTATTTTTTTTTCGTGTTGATGTTTACGTGGATCGCGAATCGGTTAAATCGGGATCGGGGGTGAGGGGATGGTCTGGGGTCTCATGGACAAGCCAGAGATTTGCAGTGGATGTCATGTCCTATTCGCGGGCAAGCGGATCGCCGCCCGGCCCGCTCCTACAAAAGCAACGCGGTCCCCTGTAGGCGCGGGCCGGCCGGCGCTCCGGTTGCTCGCGAATGCGGTGGCCCTAACGCCAAGAAACTATCGGCCTGCGCCCCTTGGAGTCACACATCCATGAGCTTCCTCAGCATTCAGAAACTGGATAAGCGTTATGGCACTACGTCGATCTTCACCGGCATCGATTGCGAGATCGCAAGGGGTGAGTTCGTCACGCTGCTTGGTCCTTCGGGTTGCGGAAAATCGACGTTGCTACGCTGTATCGCGGGCCTCACCGATGTCAGCGGCGGCCGCATTCTTGTCGACGGCCAGGACATCGTGCCGCTGCCGCCACAGAAGCGCGGGATTGGGATGGTCTTTCAGAGCTACGCGTTGTTCCCGAACATGACGGCGGCGCAGAACGTCGCGTTCGGCTTGCGCATGCAGAAGGTCGGCAAAACGGAGTCGGACAAGCGTGTCGTCGATGCGCTGGCTATGGTCGAACTGGGCGAGTTCGCTGCGCGGTACCCGTCGCAACTATCCGGAGGCCAGTGCCAACGGGTTGCCCTCGCCCGCTCGTTGGTTACGCGGCCCCGTTTGCTATTGCTCGATGAGCCGCTATCTGCGCTCGACGCCCGCATCCGCAAGTTGCTACGCGAGCAAATCCGAGGAATCCAACAGGAGCTCGGCTTAACCACGATCTTTGTCACCCACGATCAGGAAGAGGCGTTGACGATGTCCGACCGCATCTTCCTGATGAACGCTGGCCAGATCGTCCAGAGCGGCGATGCCGAAACCCTCTACACCGCGCCTGTCGATGCCTTCGCCGCCGGGTTCATTGGCAACTACAACCTGCTCGATGCATGCGTGGCCGAAGCCTTGCTTCGACGCACGATGACCTGTCGTATCGCGATCCGACCCGAGGCCATCGGCTTCGGTGGAGATATCGACGCCCAAATCAAAGGGCACAGCCTGCTCGGCAATGTCATCCGCTACCGCGTCGAAGCGCGAGGCGTAGAATTGGTGGTCGATGTACTCAACCGCTCGGCCGCCGATTTGCACGCCACCGGCACATTGGTCGGCCTGAGCATCGATGATTCCGCTATTCGCGAGGTTGCCTGATGCCCCTAGCCATTTTCGATCTGGACGAAACCCTCATTGCTGGAGACTGCGCCAGTCTCTGGAGCCAGGAAATGGCGAGACTCGGCTGGGTCGATGGCGAGCGCTTTCTTAAGCACGAAGCACATCTCATGGCGGAATACGCCTTTGGCCGCCTGTCCATGGAAGACTACATGGCGTTTACCCTCGAACCCCTGGTGGGACGTACGCTGGAGGAAGTGGAGTACGTGGTCGGGCCATTCGTCGAGGACACTATCGAACCCCTCATCCATGGCGACGCCATGCGCTGTGTGGCTGAACATCGCGCAAAAGGCGATCGCATCCTCATTATTTCCGCCTCGCCCGCGTTTCTGGTCAGCGCCATTGCCGAACGGCTGGGCATCGACGAAGTGCTGGCGATCGAAATCGAGGTGAAGCACGGCATGATCACCGGCCGTACGGAGGGTGTACTGACGTATCGCGAAGGCAAGGTCAGCCGCTTGGAAGACTGGCTTCGAGCCCGCGACGAACACCTCGAAGGCGCGTACTTCTACTCGGACTCACGCAACGATCTGCCATTGCTGAATCGCGTCAACCAGCCCCGTGCGGTCAATCCTGATCCGGTGCTACGCGAGCATGCCGAAGCCCATGCCTGGCCGATCTTGAGTTGGCATTGAGCCTTCCTGGCACGCGCGACCGGACGTTGCCGACCGCGCAGGCGAAGCCGGCCGCCCGTTAAGCGTTAGGCCGCTGTGCAACGGCAAGCCGACGCAGCATCTGGCGCTTTTTGTGGTGATGGGATTGCATACGGGTCAGCAGGTCATCGAGCGTCTCGACCGCCTTCAAGACATGCGGCCCCTTATTGAGCATGACGCATTCCGCGCGGACTCCCGTCGCGGCATCGGTAATCTCCGCGCGGGATGGCGAGCCTTTCTTCGCCAAGCTCTCCAACACCTGTGTTGCCCAGATCACAGGCACGTGAGCAGCCTCACACAGGCACAGGATTTCCTCCTGCAATTCGGCCATTCGCTCGAAGCCCCCTTCTACCGCAAGGTCGCCGCGCGCGATCATCACGCCGAACTTCGGATGGCGCATACCCGACATTAGCAGTGCGGGCAGACGCTCGAAGCCCTTGCGGGTTTCGATTTTCAGCACGATCCCCAGATGCATGGCATCGAGCCGTTCGAGATGCTCGAACAACAGGTCGACATCCCCTGGTTCGTTCACGAAGGACATCTCTACGACATCGGCGTGCTCCGCAGCGAACGTGAGTGCCTGCACATCATCTTCGCCGAGCGCATTCAACTGCAGCGTGCTTTGCGGAAAGTTGATCCCTTTGTCACTGCTCAAGTTGGCGCCGCCGGGCGCATGGGTGATGCGGACACGAAGCTCATCCGGCGCCGCCGACTCGATGACCCCGCCGATCTTCCCGTCGTCGAACCAAACGATTTGCCCGGCTTTCACATCGTTGAACACTTGTGGCAGCGTGCAGCCAATCGTTGCAGGGGTAAGAACGTTCCCCGCACTGTCGAGCGATGCAGGATGCCCCATGATTTCACCGCGGGTCACCAATAGCAGATCGTCTTCCTGGAGCCGAATTTTCCGGTCGCTGGAAGGAAATGCAGCGATCGTGGTTTCCCGCCCCTTGCGGTCGTCACTGGTGAGCGTTAGGCCGGGCGTGAAATAGATCGTCTTGTGAGCTTCCGCCCAGCAGCCCTGCTCCGTGCACTCGACAACATTGAGATGACGGCGTGACCCTCGTGCATCGTCCAACGTGACGCGCATGTCAGGCTTGAGGCTCGAAAGCCATTTCCCGGAGACACGCAAGCTCGCATCGCAGTTCGACGGCGCTTCGCTTGGACGCTCGATCATCGTCAACCAGATCCTCGCAGGAGACACGACCAGCCCCATACGGTCGCGCTGTGGCTTGGCTTTGCGCACCGCCGGCCCTGGATCGATCGGCCCTGTCCGTAGCTTGGGCCCCGCGAGGTCCATCATGACTTTGCAGGGGCGCCCAACCTCCTTCTCAGCGCGCCGAACGTGCTCGATCATGCGCGCCCAGGCCTCGGGACCGTCGTGCGCGCAATTGATACGAACGCTGTCCATCTTCGTGGCTAGCAGGTCCCGGATCATCGAGTAGTTGTCCGCCGCCTCGCTCGGCATCGTGACCATGATCCGAACATCGCGATCGACGGGCGCGGCGCCAAACAAGGCCAGGGCGTGCTCGTCCAGCAATCGCTCGCTCATTTTCATGTCCGGTGCGATGGGTTTACTCGATGAGGTCGGTTCTCCGGTCAGTCTTTCGAGCACGTCGATAACGGTCGATACCGCCGAAAGGATGTATCCCTCGGATCGCCCCAGAGAAGAAAGTCCCATGGCCGCGAGCTTCATCTGCAGGGGCCGGATATCGTGGCGACGCAACGCCAAGTACGCCAGCAGGTTTTCGCCGCTTTTGCGGTAAGACGCATCCAGAACCCCAAGTGTGCGGGACTGTTTTTCCTTGGAGGACATCATGCCGTCGCGCAGACGGGTCAATTGTTTGCGTGCGCTTTCCGCGTCTCGCTTCTTTATTACGCTGCGGTTGCGAGAGTTATTCATGTCAAATCAGCTCCAGGATAGCGCCGGGATTGCGAAGCCTCGTCGAACCGTGCGGTCCCGCTAGCTCATGTCTGAGGTAGGTGGATCGGTCGGGCGACGGCGACGCATTTTTAGCTACAGCCGTTAGGACCGCGCCAGCGCTCATCCTAGAGTCGAAGTGTTTTACAAACGGTGACAACGCTACGGATGACCCAAGACACGTTTTGCAAACTCTCTTTCATTGAGCGCCTTCACCGGGCGCTTTAACGTATGCACCAGTAACGCCGGGCCCCTCTGACGGCTGCCAGCCGCCATGTCGGAGTTACAGCTTGTACAACCGACAGTTCGAGGGGGCTCAGATGACCACTCTAGTTACGTTTCTCAACGCCGATTTTCTCGGCACCGCCACTTGGCTGTGGCTTGCTTTCATTGGCATCGTCGTTGCGCTGCTGGTCTTCGACCTCGGCGTGCTTCACCGTGAGCACCGCGAAATCGAGATCAAGGAAAGCTTGCTGCTCTCGGCGGGCTACATCACCGCGGGCCTGCTATTCGGTGCTTGGGTCTGGTTCCAGAAAGGTGGCGACTCCGGCATGGAGTACTACACCGGCTTTCTAATCGAAAAATCATTGTCGATGGACAACGTGTTCGTCATGGCGATGATCTTCGGTTTTCTCGGCATCCCGCGTAAGTACCAGCATGAGGTACTGTTCTGGGGGATCATGGGCGTGATCGTGCTACGCGCAATCATGATTGGGCTTGGCGCCACGTTGATCCACAGCTTTGACTGGATACTCTATGTATTCGGGGTGTTTCTGGTCATCACCGGCATCAAGATGCTGTTCAGTAAGGTGCACGACGATCCGGACCTGTCGGACAACAAATTCCTCCAGTTCCTGCGCCGTCACCTGCCGGTGACCGACGAGCTCCATGGCGACCGTTTCCTCGTCAAACAGGAAGACGCCAACGGCAAGATGAAGACGTGGATCACGCCGCTGCTGCTGGCGTTGATCATGATCGAGTGTGCCGATATCGTCTTCGCGGTCGACAGCGTCCCCGCAATCTTCGCCATCACGCTGGACCCGTTCATCGTCTACACCTCGAACATCTTCGCCATCCTGGGACTGCGGGCCTTGTACTTCGCGCTGTCGGCGATGATCCACCGCTTTGCCTATCTCAAGTACGCGTTGGCACTGGTCCTGGTGTTCATCGGGTGCAAGATCTTCCTGGTCAACATCATCGGCAAGTTCCCGCCTGCGCTCTCGCTGAGCGTGACGTTCGGCCTGTTGCTCGGCGGTGTGCTGCTGTCGCTGTGGAAGACGCGTGGCGAGAAAGAGGCGCCCACGCAAGGCTGACGTTGAAGCGGAGTTTCGGGATGATCGTAGGACGGGTGCAACCGGCGCGGAGCGATTGACGAAGCCGCGGGTTCTGCCCGCCCTACAAAAGCCGAATGACGGGATTTACACCTTTCTTAGAATCACGCTTCCGATCGAATACCCCGCGCCAAACGAGCTGAGCACACCCATCGTTCCGCTCGCCAAGTCATCGTTATGCAGGTGGAAGGCGATCACCGATCCTGCTGAACTTGTATTCGCGTATGTGTCGAGAATGACCGGGGCCTCGCCCTCTTCCGCGTCCCGCCCCAACAGTTTGCGCGCGATCAACAGGTTCATATTGAGATTCGCCTGGTGTAACCAGAAGCGCTTGACCTGGTTCACGTCGATACCCGTCTGGGCGAGATGCTGGCCGATAAGGTCCGCCACCATCGGGCACACTTCCTTAAATACTTTGCGCCCTTCCTGCACGAAGAGTTTGTCGGGATTACTCAGGGCGGCGTCTTCGGCGGTTCGATTCAGAAAGCCAAAGTTATTGCGAATGTTGTTCGAGAATTGCGTCAGGAGCTTGGTGCCCAATATTTCCCACTGGTGCCCTGCCGTCGCGTTGTCAGCCCGCTGCACGATCACCGCAGTCGCCGCGTCACCAAAGATGAAGTGGCTGTCGCGATCGCGGAAATTCAGGTGCGCAGTGCAGATTTCCGGATTCACTAGCAGTACCGCACGGGCCTGGCCCAATTGCACAGCATTCGCTGCGGCCTGCAAACCGAATGTTGCCGATGAGCAAGCAACGTTCATATCGAAGCCGAATCCCTCGATACCCAGCGCCGCCTGCACTTCGATTGCGATGGCGGGATAGGGGCGCTGCAGGTTGGAGCAGGCGACGATAACGGCGTCGATATCGGCGGGCGTCATGTTCGCGCGCGCGAGCGCCTGTTGCGCGGCCGCGACCGACATCTCGCACAAGACACTCCACTGATCGTTGCTGCGCTCGGGTATCGCCGGCTTCATACGCTCTGGATCGAGAATGCCCGTTTTGTCCATCACGAAACGGCTCTGGATCCCAGACGCTTTCTCGATAAAGGCAACGCTGGATTCGCCCAACGGTTCGCACGTCCCCGCTGCGATCGCCTCGGCGTGCGTCGCGTTGAACTGTTGGACGTAGGTATTGAAGGCCGTTACCAGCTCTTCGTTCGAAATGCGATGCGGGGGCGTGTACAGCCCGGTCCCGCTGATGACTGCCTTATGCACGGACGTTCCTCTTGTGATTGTTGCCGTAGTCGTGCGCCGGGATGTTCTCACCTGCCGGCTTTAACGGCTCGTCGCGCTCGAGCCGTACGGCGGGATCAACTCGCCGCGTCCACCTTGAATACGTGTTTGAGGTAACGGATGAAGTTTTCATCTCGGCACTGCGTTTTGCCAGGCGAGTCGGAGATCTTGGCCACGGGCTGACCGTTACAGGACGTCATTTTGATCACAGCGTTCAGCGGCCGAACGCCCGGCACGTCGCAGGTCAGCTTGGTGCCGATGCCGAAACTCACATTGATCCGCCCCCTCAGGGCGCGATAGATGTTCAACGATTTCTCGAAATCGAGGGAATCGGAGAACACCAGTGTTTTGGTACGCGGGTCGACGCCCATCGAATGGTAATGCGCGATGGCCTTCTCGCCCCACTGGATGGGATCGCCCGAGTCGTGCCGCAAGCCATCGAAAAGCTTGGCGAAGTACAAGTCGAAGTCTCGGAGGAAGGCGTCCATGGTGATGACATCGGTCAGCGCGATGCCCAGCAACCCCCGGTATTCACGCACCCAACTTTCGAGCGCGGCGACTTGGCTGTCGATCAGACGCATGCCCAGTTGCTGATGCGCCATCAGCCACTCGTGGGCCATGGTACCGATGGGTTTCAGGTCCAGCTCTTTCGCCAGATGCACATTGCTGGTGCCCACAAAACGGCCAGGGAAATCTTCTTTGAGAATTCGTAGCACTTCTGCCTGGGCGGTATACGAAAAACGTCTGCGGGTACCAAAATCAGCGAGGTTGAACCCCGCCAACTCCTCATCGGACGCCAACGCACGAAGCTTGTCGAACTTCTCATAGAGCGGCGCGCGGACCTGCTCAAGCGTGATGTCTGCGTGCAGACGGCGATTGCGAATCTCGCTGACCGTCGCCAGTAGTGGCACTTCATAAAGGATGACGTGCAGCCAAGGCCCGCGCAGGCGGATGAACACTTGGCCGTCCTCTTCGCCAACGTACAAGTACGACGGGTTGAAACGGAACAGGCTGAGAAAGCGAATGAAGTCTGGCTTCAGGAACGGGATGCGCTCGAGGAACGCCAGCTCACCCGCTGACAATTGCAAGTCGGCGAGGCTTTCCAGCGCGTGGCGAATATCTGCGAGATAAGGCCTGAGATCTTCATCACTGCGACAGCGAAACTCCCACTCGACTTCCGCGTTCGGATAGTTGTGCAGCACCGCCTGCATCATGGTCAATTTGTAGAAGTCGGTGTCCAACAGGTTTTGCACGATCCGCTTCGCGAACGGGCTGTCGCTCATCTTGTACTCCTTCGGCCTGTTCGGCATGCATGCGGGTTCGACAGAGCGCACAGCCGATCGTTTGGCGGGTCCGCATTATGCGCGACTCTCGCCGTAAAACGCGATGCTTCGCGGAGTTCGTCACGGTTCGCTAAAAGGAGAAAACATGAGTAGTGAGTCGAACATCGGTGTGCCGGAGATGACCGCCGAGGAAATGCAGGAGTTTGCGAATCAGGTATTCGATGTGGCGCGCAAAGGTGACGCCTCTATGCTCGGACGGCTGCTTGAGAAAGATCTGCCGCCAAACTTGCGCAACCACAAAGGTGATTCGCTGCTCATGCTAGCCAGCTACCACGGCCACCTCGACGCTACCCGCGTATTGCTGGAGCACGGGGCTGACCCAAATACGCGAAACGACAACGGTCAATCACCCCTGGCAGGTGCGGGCTTCAAGGGCAACCTTGCGATGGCCACGCTGTTGCTGGATCACGGCGCCGAGGTCGATGCGACAACACCGGATGGCAAGACCGCGCTGATGATGGCCGCCATGTTCAATCGCGTCGATATCGTCGAGCTACTGGTCGCGCGCGGTGCCAACCCGGATGCCCAGGACATCAACGGCGTCACCGCCCTGAGCATCGCCCAAAGCATGGGCGCACAGGATACGCCGGTGCGTCTGATGGAGCTGATGGCCGAGCGGGACAGCACGAGCACCGCCTATAGGTAGCGCCATCACGAAGATTGCTGGGTCGGTGTCTCCACTCATCTTCTCCGGACGATTAAAGGCCTCGTTGCCCGACGTTGAGCATTGCGAGTCGGAGCAGCGGGCAACTTGCCGGGACTTCGTCTGCCTGCATACCGCAATGCCCTAACCGCCTAGCGATTAGTCATCCCCGTCACTCGACGGAATGGCGCATATAAAACGTGTGCGCCAATCTGTCGCATTCACCCCCTCCTGCATCTGGCATTGAGGCAGTACACTGGCGTCCGCCGAACGCTTGTAGCAAAAATTTGCGAGCACTACGGCATTCTTGTTGTCCACTCAGGGTCCGTCGCGGGCACCGACTCCGCCCCGCCACGATCCATGCGCTTTGCACACCGACAGGGAACAGGTACAAAAACATGCAAAAGGCTTCTGACCTCACCGTCCAATGCTTGGAAAACGAGGGCGTCGAGTACATTTTTGGTATTCCCGGGGAAGAAAATCTCGACCTGCTGGACTCATTGTCTCGCTCGGAACAGATCAAGCTCATTCTCACACGCCACGAGCAATCCGCAGGTTTCATGGCCGCTACCTATGGTCGCCTGACCGGCAAGGTTGGCGTATGCCTATCGACCCTCGGCCCGGGCGCAACCAACCTGGTCACTGCGGGTGCCTACGCCTATCTAGGCGGCATGCCGATGATGATGATTACCGGCCAGAAGCCCATTAAGAAGTCCAAGCAGGGACGTTTCCAAATCATCGACGTATGCAAGATGATGTCCCCGCTGACCAAGTACACCCACCAGTTCGCGTCCGCTGACAACATTCCTTCGCGTATTCGTGAAGCGGTGCGCCTGGCCGAAGAAGAAAAGCCAGGTTCAGTTCACCTCGAGCTGCCCGAAGATATCGCTGAAGAGCTGACGGAAAGTCTACCGATACCGGCTAGCCTGTCGCGTCGCCCGCTGGCGGAAGAAAAGGCCATCAACGCCGCCGTTGCCAAGCTCGAAGCGGCCAAGAGCCCGATCATCGTCATCGGCGCAGGCGCCAACCGCAAGATGACAGCTCGCGTACTCAAGCAGCTGATCGAAAAGACCGGAATTCCTTTCGTCACTACTCAGCTGGGCAAGGGTGTGGTTGACGAGCGCCACCCGCGCTTCCTTGGTAACGCCGCTCTTTCGGCTGGCGATTTCGTACACCGCTCCATCGAGTCAGCTGACCTGATCATCAATGTCGGGCACGACGTCATCGAGAAGCCGCCATTCTTCATGGTCCGCGGCGGCACCGAAGTCATCCACGTGAACTTTCGCTCGGCTGAAGTCGATCCGGTGTACTTCCCGCAGATCGAAGTCGTCGGCGATATCGCCAATGCCATCTGGCAGATTTGCGAAGCGATCACGCCACAAGCGCACTGGGATTTCAGCCGGCTGCTGACGATTCGCGAAGCGAACGAGGCGCACGTGCAGGAAGGCAGCACCGATGCGCGCTTCCCGATGTACCCACAGCGTGTCGTGGCCGATCTGCGCAAGGTCATGCCATCCACCGGCATCATCGCCCTCGACAACGGCGTCTACAAAATCTGGTTCGCGCGCAACTACAAGGCGCACATGCCGAACACCGTTTTGCTGGACAACGCTCTGGCCACAATGGGGGCCGGAATGCCGTCTGCAATGGCTGCGCGGCTCGTATATCCAGACACTCACATTGTGTCGGTCTGCGGTGACGGTGGTTTCATGATGAATAGCCAGGAGCTGGAGACGGCCGTTCGCCTGAACATGAACCTTGTGGTCGTCATCCTGCGTGACGATGCGTACGGCATGATTCGCTGGAAGCAGTCGCAGATGGGCCTGGCTGACTATGGCCTGACCTACGGCAACCCGGACTTCGTCAAATACGCCGAAAGCTATGGTGCCAAGGGTCACCGTGTCGAGAGCGCTGAAGGTTTCGCGCCGCTCATCGAACGCTGCCTCAATGAACCTGGCGTCCATGTAATCGACTGCCCCGTCGACTACACGGAGAACGATTACATTCTGCACCAGGAGATCAAGGTCCGTAGCGCGGAGCTTTGATCGTACGTACCCAAATAGAAAAGGCGGCCTAGACCGCCTTTTCTATTCTTACGCGTTAACGCCGATTCACCGTCTGCGCGGCGCGAATCACACTGGCGCCGATGTCACTTTCATGTCGCTTGAGCAACGGCTGCATGGCTTCCCGCCATGCCTTGATCTGCTGCGCATCGAGGGTAACGACCGTGCTGCTTCCAGACGCGACAATCATCTCGCGGTTCTTCGCATTGATCGCCTCTGCGTCACGATTGACCGACGCGGTCACCTCGTCCGCGATCGACTGCAATTCCGACCGAACCTTGAACGGCAGGCCGTTCCAGAATTTGGTATCGATCAACAGCATGTAGCTCAGCACGCCATGGTTGGTCTCGCTGATGTGCGGCTGAACGGTATTGAGCTTTTGGCTGTAGTAGTTGGACCACGTGTTTTCGGTGCCCTGCACTTGACCACTCTGCAACGCACGAAACGACTCGGAGAACGGCATCTTCACACCCGTGGCTCCCACCATTTCGAACTGTTCGACGAGCATGTCCGATGCCTGGATACGAAACGTAAGCCCCTTGGCGTCCGCGGGTAATTTCAGTGATTTATTCGCGGAAAGCTGCTTCATGCCGTTGTTCCAGAACGCGAGCCCGGTGATGCCCTGGTTGGACAGAGCTCCAAGCAAACGAACACCACTATCCCGGGATTGGAAACGTTGCACCGCCGCAAGGTCATCGAAAAGGAAGGGCAGATCGAAGACCTGCAGTTCCCGTGTATAGCGATCAAATTTGGAAAGCGAAGGCGCGAGCATCTGGACATCGCCTCGGATCAACGCTTCGAGTTCCTCATCGTCGCCATACAAGCTTGAATTCGGGTAGACCTCGACGCGTACCTTGTCGCCCAACCGCTCCGCGACTCGCTTTTGGAACAGGAGTGCACCGCGCCCTTTTGGCGTGTCTTCGGCAACCACGTGCGAAAACTTGATCACCACGGGCTCAGCGAGCGCGGCAAACGAAACAAGCGCCAGTGATATCGCGATTAGCGGTTTGAACATCTGTCTGAACATCACATCTCCCTCTGCGAAAAATAGAGCCCAACGCTTCGTCAACCCATACGCAACGGCGCAACTACCTTCAGGTACAGCCGGTACGAATTGATCAATCCACAACTCGTTGCAATTACTGTGCGTGAAGGATCATGCAATCGTTCATTACCACGCAAAACTTCCGTCGACCATTCGCGGATGCGTTTGCGAATCCGGACGATATGTCCGAATACGCGTCGAGCCTTGCGATATCGTTAGCTCAAGAACCCCGTCTCACCTGGCTGTCTTCGCCGAATCCCAAATCGAATGGCTGGTATCGTTAGTTGCTTCTTTTTACGAGGCCCGTGAGCATCGTCGAGCGATCTAAGGTTTCCGATGTCGCGAATCCACGTCTTCAGAAGAACCGGCGCCAAGCGATTTGGGGCAAAAATTGACAAGACGTGACCAAGATTAGTTATCGAAACCGGGTCCATCGCCAGACTAGTGTGACGCGTTTCACATTAACAGCACCCAAATAACGAACTGCCCGCTTCGCTTAAAGTCCGACCCCTATACGGAAAATAGCGCAGTAGGCAAAAAATACGTGACGAGTTACCGATTTGCGGTGATAGGAACACCGCATTGTGAAGATTTAGGGGCTACAGATCGCTTCGAACATTCAACCCATTTACTGAAGTCCGGCATTGACTACGACGCCGTCATCGTGAGCGGTGATGCCGAGTCCGACCCTGCCGAACTGGAACGACTCCGTCGTACATCGACGTATGCGCTGAAGCCGCTTTTCACATCGAAAAGCGCTAAGGGCGTAGCGGCCGCGCTATCCGACGGCGCTGCGCCGGAAAGCATCAAAGCACTTGAAGAGATCTGCCGCTCGTACGCTGAGCGACTATCGATGTTCAACCGCGGCCGGCCGCCACTTGGACTAGAAGCAAAAGTGCTGGCCTACCTATGGATGCGCGGCTCGGAGAAGGTCCTGGCTGTTCGGGACGCTGCGGCGCCACAATTCTATCAATATCCATTGATCGATGCGCTTGCGGACGAGCCAGTGAATGCCGCGGTGTGGTTGCAGGGGCTCGCCCAGCGAGGCCTGCTGCACACGGATCACCTGATTGATCGAATTCGTCTGTGCTCCCACTGCGGCTCGGGCCGGCTCAACTACATCGATGTCTGCGTCGAATGCCAGTCGATGGAAATTCGCCGTCAACCGTCACTGCATTGCTTCACTTGCGGTCACGTCGGGCACCAAGAGCAATTCCTCAAAGACGGTACCTTGGTGTGCCCCAATTGCATGACGCGTCTTCGGCATATCGGCACTGACTATGATCGGCCGCTGGAAAATTACCATTGCAACAACTGCAGCGCCTTCTTCGTGGACGCGGACGTAGAGGCCCGCTGTCTAGACTGCGGGACTCACCACACCCCTGATCAATTGCATGTGCGGGAAATACGGGACTATGCACTCACGGAGTCCGGCATGCTCGCCTGCCGTCAGGGCCTGGACCAGACGAATCTCAATTATTTTGGCCAGCTTTCCATGGTTGGCGCCACGTCGTTCAAAGTCCTGCTGGACTGGCAACTCGAGCTGATTCAGCGCCATAAAGCGCCCTCCTTCGTGCTGCTGGGTGTCCGTTTTCGAAATCTTGCGCAAACCCTGGCGCGGCTGGGAGAGCAGCGCGGTCATGCGCTACTCGATACATTGGTCGAGCGTATGCAGGAAGCCATTCGGGATACGGACCGCTGCACACGAACGAGTGAAGAGCACCTCTGGCTGCTGTTGATGCACACTGATCAACAGGGCATCGATCGGGTCAGCCAGCGCCTGGAGAAGCTAAGCACGCTATTCGTGGGCGACGAGCTTCAGGATATCGCGCTTAGCCAAGTCGCTTGCGTGGCTCCGCGCGATGTCGTGTCGGAGGAGAACGCCGAACTGCTGCTCGCCCGCCTAACCGGGGAGCTTTAATGCAGGCATTGCTCGAACACTGGGAGCTGTGGCTGCAGGATATCTCGGGGGCCGATGGCCATTGGCGGCTCTTCCTGATGGTGTTCCCGTATTTCCTGCTACTGGAAGTGCCGCTGAACCTTCTTGTGCTCGCCGGCACGCTTCGTTGGTTCGTCCGCAAGCGTAGCGCGACGCCCATGCGTAGCCTCTACCGGCCGCGGGTGTCCTGCATCATCACGTGCTACAGCGAAGGCCACGATGTCGAGAAAACACTGCGCAGCCTGGCCGAGCAAACCTATCCCGGTAGCATCGAGATCATCCCTATTGTCGACGGTGCCACGGCGAACCAAGCAACTCTGTATGCGGTAAGACGTTTCAAGGCTACACAGCGCATGCCGAAGAACCGAATCATTCGGCCCTTGGCCAAATGGCAACGCGGCGGTCGTGTGTCCTCACTAAACGCCGGGCTTGCCTATGGCAGTGGCGAAATCATCATCAACGTCGACGGCGATACCTCCTTCGATAACGACATGGTGGTGAAGATGGTTCGCCATTTCGAAGACCCGAAGGTGCCTGCAGTGGCAGGAAGCCTTCGCGTGAGAAACGTCGGCCAGTCGTGGGTTGCGAGGGTACAGGCGCTCGAATACTTGCTGTCCATCCACATGAGCAAGATCGGATTGGCCGAGTGGAATCTCGTCAATAACGTGTCAGGCGCATTCGGCGCATTCCGCCGCAGCTTTCTTCAGCAAATAGGCGGCTGGGACACGCATACTGCCGAAGATCTGGACCTTACGTTACGGATGAAAAGCTACTTCCGCCGCTACGGATTGCGTATCCCCTTCGACCCCGAGGCAATAGGCCACACGGATGCGCCACATACGTTGCGCGGGTATTTGCAACAGCGCCTGCGCTGGGACGGCGATCTTTTCTTCGTCTACATCCGCAAGCATGCGCATAGCTTCAATCCCCAGCTCGTCGGTTGGCCAAATTTTCTGATGCTGCTGCTCAGCGGCCTGTTCTTCCAGCTAATCCTGCCCTTCATCATTCTTGGCTATTCGCTGGTGGCGCTCTTCATCCTTCCCTT
The DNA here is from genome assembly GCF_014647635.1 of Pseudomonas matsuisoli. Lineage (GTDB taxonomy): Bacteria > Pseudomonadota > Gammaproteobacteria > Pseudomonadales > Pseudomonadaceae > Pseudomonas_P > Pseudomonas_P matsuisoli. The sequence goes on along the minus strand of NZ_BMPO01000002.1, from coordinate 4,188 downwards.
CACGGCTTTCGTGTTTTACGCAGCGTTGATTTACCTCTTGTACCTCGCAATGGCGAGCTTGCTCTATCTCGGCTTGATGCTGATGGTCAGCGAACGGCCACGGCAAGACTTGAAGTTGCTGCTGATCCTTCCCTTCTTCCCGTTCGCCATGTTCGGGCTTCGGTGTTGGAGCGTCTACGCGGTGCTCAACGAAGTGCTTCGCCGAGGGCATGAAGAGTCGAGCATGGCGCCTTGGTGGGTGCTCAAACGCGCCAATCGGTTTTAGGAACACCTTCAAACCAATGATCGAAAAAAACTACACATATTGCGTCCTGCTGGGGATGACCCTGATCGCGGGCCATGCCCAGGCACGTCCTTTGAGTATGGCTGACGTACTGGCGCAAGCTGGAAATGGAAGTGGGTACGCGGCAGCGAACGCCGAACTCGAGGCACGCTACGCGGCCAAGGATCAGCGGCAGAGCGAGCGCGGTTGGCAGCTGTTTTCATCGGTCAGCTCGGGCTATTACAAGGAGTTGGTAACGGAGGACCAGCGCAACGAATACACCGGTCTCTCCTACTCGATTGGCGTGCGCTACCCGCTATTCGGAACGTTGCGCCGCCGCGCAGAAGCGGTACGCAGCGCAGAGGGCGACATCCAGCGTGGTGAATACGAGCGAGCCTTGGCCCGGGCTCAGCAGCGCCTGTACTTACGCAGTGCCTATGCAGATTGGTGGCGTGCGTACGAAGAGAATCGTCTCTGTCACGACGTATCGGCGGCCTGGAACAAGGCAGAGCGAACCTTGGATGAGCGTTTGGCCGGTCGTTGGATACGCCCTTCCGAAGCGCGTTTGATGCGTAGCGAGTGGACATCCGTTCGCCGACGTTGCGACCTCCAGTCGTCGATGCTCGCTGACATGAGAGCAATGCTGGTCAGCCTTGGGGTGACATTGAAGCCTTCCGACACTCCAGCCGCATCGACTATCGCTCGATCACCGAAGCCCCTGTCAGCCTGGGCGGACGCACTTGATGAAAATCCTCGCATTGGCCAGCGCCAGGTGGATGTGGATGTCGCTAACGCGAACCGAGATCAGCCTTGGTACACGGCGGTGAATTCGGAGTTCGCGCTGTCGGCAGGCCGTGAGGAACGGCCGTTTGAGTCGGGCCCGCCGGGTTATGGCGTCACAGCGGGGATTACCTTTTCCGCCCCTTTCGACGTGCTGGATTATGGAACCGCTCGCGGTAAGGAAAGCGAGGCGCGCTACCAAGCCGCAAATCATGCCCTGGAGGCTGAAAGAGCATTATTGGTACGCGAGATTGGCGCGGTCCTCGCGCGCTATCGCAGGGCGGTGGATGAGTACAGTTGGCGCGCTGAACGACGATCAGCGATCGATGCGATCATCGCAGAAGAGCGCCAACGAGGCTCGCTGGACGCCGGTGATGCTGCCGTACGGATTATTCAGGCCCAGGTGGATCACTACAACGCCAACTTCGCAATGATCTCGGCGTGGCATGGTGCTTGGCTCGAGCAATCCGCGTTGCAGCTATTTGAAGACGACCAGAGCAAATTGGCCGAGCTAATCGGTACCTCACAAATAGCCTGGGATGCACCATGGGCATCGATGAGCGAGGTTCGTCAGAAGCGGACGTGGGCGCAAGGCACATACATCTGGGAAAGCGAAGCGCTTCTATCTTCTGCGACTCAAGATGCTCAACTCATAGCCCTGCAGAACGCAGGAATGGGTGTCATTCATGTGGGGCTCAATGGGGTTCAGGTGGCTGCGGGGGCGGTTACGCACAATGCGCTTGCGGGCCTGATCCGTAAGGCACATGCCAAAAACATTCAGGTCAATCTTCTGCTTGGCGACGCGAACTGGATGAAGCCTCAGAGTCGTCCGCAGTTGATGGCCCTGATCAATCGCTATCGCGATTTGCCATTCGATGGGCTTCATCTTGATCTCGAAGTTGAACAGTTGGGCTGGCCGGTTCCAGATCAGCGATTGAGGGATTGGATTGCAACCCTCAAGGATGCCAAAGCTGCGAGTCCATGGCCCCTCGCCATTTCTAGCCATCCGCGCTGGTTTGGTGAAATGGCTGAGCGCGGTCCATGCGTTCCGTGCGAAGTCGACAAGCTTGGCCTCCAGGCGGTGAGCCTGATGATTTACACCCGCAACCCCGGTCGTAGCGCTGATGCAGCACAAGCGGCCGCGAAGCGCTGGCCAAACATCGCTTTTCGTCTTGCCCAGAGCGTCGAGCCAGATCTACCAGCGGATTTGAGTTGGGCTGGCTTGAACGCAGCGCGTCTCAGCGAGCAAAGCCGTTCGTGGCAAACGCAATTGCGTAAGAGCGGCGTGGCCGGCATCGACTGGCAATCCTGGAGCTACTACCCGAGCACACCATGAAGATACGTTTTGACAGTAATAAGGAAAGAAAGCCGACTCAAGACAATGGGCTCGAGGTGCTTTACGCCCCAGGAAAGCGAACGGCGTTCCGCCTCCGCTGGTATTTGATTCTGTTTCTTATCGTGCTTCCAGCGCTTGTGCTCACGACCAACTACGGGCTCGATCTCATTCGCGTCGAGGCCCCGGCATTGATTCGCTTACCTATGACTGAAGTACGCGCAAGGCAACCCGGCCAAATTAGCAAGATAGATGTTCGCCAGGGCGATCACGTCGACGCCGGTTTGCCGCTGCTCCAGATGGACAATCCCGAATGGCGCTTACGCCTGGCGGTATTGCAGTTAACCAAAAGCGAGGCCACGAGTGCTGGGACTACGGTTAACACTCGCAACCGCGCGGTGCTGCGAACATTAGTGGAGCGCGCTCGCGCTCGCGTTACCGAAACACGCCGCTTGCTTAGATCTGGTGCAGCTACAAGAGGTGAATTGTTAAATGCCGAGAATGAGCGGGATGCGCGAGAGGCGGAACTGCTCTCTTTCGAGCGCAGTGTCATCGCGACAGCGCAAAATCCAGCGGACGATCGTTATCGGGATCAATTAGACGCTGAGCGGAAGTGGCTGATTGGCCAACTTAAAAACCTGCAACAGCGCGCGCCGGAGAACGGCCGAATTGCTGAGATCATTGCGAACGAGGGGGAAAATGTTGGGCCTGGCACACTATTGATGAGAATGGAGAGAAGCGGCCCCGCGCAGCTATGGATCTACATGAATCCTAGCGATGTCGAATTTAGCACTCAAGGTACAAGATTGAGGGTGCGGCTCCCGGACGGTAACTTCCGAGCAGCAACCGTGTTGAACCCGGCTGAGACCACTAACCCCCTACCTCCCGATCTACGCAGACCATTTTCAAGCCCAACCAGAGGCTTATTGGTGCTTGCAGAATTTGATGAGCCCCTGCCAAACGAATGGCGTGTCGACTCGTTGCCCGTTCAAGTCAGATTTCCAGGTAGGACGTTGAGCCTATTCGGCCTCAACCTGTGACTTCTTCTAAGCCGCGGAAATATTCAGTAGCAAGCTAATATGTTGCTAGGTGATATCGACTAGCAAAGACGTTGATTTCTCTCCCGGAGAGCCAAGTGGTTACATAAATCCCGTACACGTAATCACTCGATTCTTTAGGAGACTTGCCCATGAAAACTCATTCAGTCGTTTCCGCTTTAATCGCCAGCCTCATAGCGCCGGCGGTGTTCGCATCCTCTTCACCTTCGGCCGCTGACGTGCCAGTCGTCGACTACCGCTATGGAATGAAGCTCGACATCGAAAAAGTCGTGCATCGCACAGACAATTCGAAGAAAGCCGGAGTTGTACCAACAATCGTGACTTACCAAGACCACAGCGGGGCCGTTCACAAGGTCCGTTTTCTGGAGTGGGGCGGGCGCACTAGCGATCAGGCCTAAGTCGGTTGCTGGTAATCGCTAAATAGGCTGGAAGTTAAAAAGTGCTGCAGCAAAACTATTAGGTTTGGGCAATGCGTAGTGATGGGCTGGCACGCATTGGGCGTACGCAGCAGCGTTAGCTAAAGCCATTACAAAGACGGCGCTCGCAGTAGGCGCCGTTCTACTTAGCCCTAGTTCGTAAGCCCGGTAGCGGCGATCCCTACGCCCAGCCTATACAAGCTTGTAATGCGTGCGCCTAGAGGAAGGCGGAGATCGCACGTTTCTACGCCCTTCTCATGCCCCTATTTTCCGTCCGCAAAAGAAAACCCCCAGTCTCTTTCGAGGCTGGGGGTTTTCGGTATAGGTGCTTGACGATGA
>NZ_BMPO01000001.1 GCF_014647635.1 Pseudomonas matsuisoli | reverse complement strand
GTCATCGTCAAGCACCTATACCGAAAACCCCCAGCCTCGAAAGAGACTGGGGGTTTTCTTTTGCGGACGGAAAATAGGGGCATGAGAAGGGCGTAGAAAACGTGCGATCTCCGCCTTCCTCTAGGCTCACGCATTACAAGCTTGCGCGCTTGGATGTGCGTTCACAGACATCAAATCCAGAGCAGCATCACTATGGCCGCGCCCATTTCTGCAACGTGCTGGACGTACCTAAACTGGCGTTGTAGACGGTTTCGGTTGAGTCGTCGGCTCGCGTCAAAGCACGGGGGAACGATTGCTTTAGAAAGCATGTGCGTACACAAGCCCATCGTAGGAGCGCTGCTGCCAAGATATTTTAATAGGCGCGACAGTACCGCTGATTTCGCAAGTACGCGGCAGAGAGAGGGCAACCCGACATGGAAAAGCTGCTGCATTCAGTTTGATAAGTGACTGTTACTAAAACCCGACCGGCGCGGATCATTGCACACGGCGCTATCGCGCGAGAGGCTCTGTAAGAGGGTCGAAGGGCACTAAATACACATAGCGAGGTTGGCGTGGAACGGGTTCCGACAAGTTAGCTACGGCCATTCTTCGGGAGCGGTGTCACGGGGTGAGCCTCTGCGTAACCCGAAGCCCTGGAGTGCATTCCTGTTCAAGACTGCCACGACTCACAAGCAGCCAGACCAGTAGGCCGATCGGAAGAGGAATTGAGAAAATTATAGGAATAAAAAAAGGCCCACATTGCTGTGGGCCTTGATATGTATGGTGCCGGCACCAAGAGTCGAACTCGGGACCTACTGATTACAAGTCAGTTGCTCTACCAACTGAGCTATACCGGCAACGGCGGCCATTATAGCGTCAGAAACGGCGCTGTAAACCTCTGTTTTCACTCATCAATGTCCGCCACCTGAAGCCGCGCCTGGTTTTCCTCCGAACGGAGGGCGGGCGAACCATATGAGAAAGAACAACCCCATGAAGGCCCAGGCCAAAAGCCAGAAATAGTCGATGGTGGAGAGCATGTACGCTTGGGTTTCCACCATTCTGTCGAGCATAGCAGCGTTTTGGCCGGTGACGCCTCCCAGGGTGTCGATGGTATCGCGGGTTGCAGGATCATAGAGGCTGACGTGTTCCGTCAGCGTGGCATGGTGATAGGTCGCGCGGCGATCCCAGATCCAGGTCGTGAGGGAGGCGGCAAAGCTACCACCCAGGGTGCGCAGGAACGTGGCGAGGCCTGAACCATCGGGGATGAGCCGCTGGGGCAAGTCGGACAGCAGGATGCTGAGCACCGGCATGAAGAAAACGGCGATGCCGATTCCCATGAAGAGCTGTACCAACGCGATATGCATGAAGTCGACATTGGTATTGAAACCTGCGCGCATGTAGCAGCTTGCGCCAATGATGAGGAAGGACGATCCAGCGAGTAGGCGCAGGTCGAAATGGTGGGCATAGCGGCCCACGAGCGGTGAGAGGAAGATCGGAAGTACTCCAATCGGCGCCGCGGCAAGCCCGGCCCAGGTCGCGGTATAACCCATCTGTGTCTGCAACCACTGCGGCAAAATCAGGTTGATGCCGAAAAAGCCGGCGTAGCCGCCCACGAGGGCCAGCGTGCCCACCGTGAAGTTGCGGTTGGCGAAGAGCTTGAGATTGACGATCGGGTGCTTGTCGGTGAGTTCCCAAATCACGAACACCGCGAGCGCGATGACGGAAATGAGCGTCGCGACGATGATGAAGTTCGATTCGAACCAATCGAGATCATTGCCTTTGTCGAGCACAACCTGAAGCAAACCGACGCCGATGATCAAGGTGCCGAGGCCCACATAATCCATCGGTTGACGTTGGGTCGTTTCAGGGCGTCCGCGCAGTTGTTGATAGACCACGGCAACGGCAAACAGGCCGATCGGAATGTTGATATAGAAGATCCAGGGCCAGCTGTAGTTGTCCGTGATCCAGCCCCCGAGGATCGGGCCGGCAATGGGCGCGACGACGGTAACCATCGCCAGCAGCGCCAGCGCGAGCCCCCTTTTGGCGGGCGGGTAGATGGAAATCAGCAGGGCTTGAGTAATCGGGTACATCGGCCCGGCCACGAAACCCTGTAGGGTACGGAAACCGATCAACAGCCCCATGGAATGGGCAAGCCCGCAGAGCAGCGAGGCAATGACGAACAGGAGCGTCGCGCCCAGAAACAAACGCACCTCGCCGAAGCGACGGCTCATCCAGCCCGTTAGGGGGAGAGCGATCGCATTACTCACCGCAAAGGAGGTAATGACCCAGGTCCCTTGTTCAGCGCTGACAGCCAGGTTACCGGCGATCGTCGGCAACGCGACATTCGCAATTGTGGTATCCAGCACCTGCATGAACGTCGCCAGCGACAGGCCAATCGTCGCCAGCACCAGACTGGGAGGGCTGAAGGGTTTGCTCTGGCTCATGACTCAGCGCGCCGCCGCCTGGGTGGGCGCTGCCGAATTGTCGCGAATTAGCCGCGCGATCAGTTCGTCCGCTTCTTGCAGTTGCTGATGGTAGATATCCGTGGAAAAGGCCGGCTGCTGTGGCGCCATTTCCGCAAGGGCAGAGCCATCGGTGTCATGAATATCCACCGTGACCAGCATCGACAGGCCTATGCGTAGCGGGTGGGCTTTCAAATCATCTGCATCGAGACGAATGCGGACCGGCACCCGCTGAACGATCTTGATCCAGTTGCCGCTGGCATTTTGCGCAGGTAGTAACGAGAACGCGCTACCGGTGCCGACTCCCAGGCTCTCCACCGTGCCACGGTAGGTGATGTCATCTCCATACAGGTCGGCATGGACTTCTACCGGTTGACCAATGCGCATGTTGCGCAGCTGAGTCTCCTTAAAGTTCGCATCCACCCAGACTTGATCGAGCGGAATGATCGCCATCAACGCAGTGCCCGGTTGAACGCGATTGCCGAGCTGGACCGTACGTTTGGCGACATACCCGCTCACCGGTGCAAGGACACGGCTGCGCGCGCTGTCGAGGTAGGCTTGGCGCAGATTAGCGGCCGCGGAACGTACATCCGGGTGATCGGCGATGTCGGTTTGGTCGATCAGCGCGCGGTTGGTGTTGAGTTGCTGTTCGGCGCTGCTCAGCGCGCTTTGTGCCGAGGCAAGCTCGTCTTTGGCGTGCGCGAACTCTTCCTGCGAGATGGCTCCGCTCTTGGCCAGCTTTTGCCGTCGGTTGTAGTCGCTACGGGCTTTTTCCAGGGCGACTCGACGAGCCGAGACGTCGGATTTATACGCATCGACATTGCTGAACAAACCGCGCACTTGGCGCACCGTCTTGGCCAGCGTTGCCTCCGCGCTTTGCTGGCGGACCTCCGCATCGCTCGGGTCGAAACGTACGAGTTCTTGGCCAGCCTCGACGCGATTGCCGTCGTCTGCGCCGATGCTGATCACTGTGCCTGTGCTCATCGGCGTAATCTGCACGACGTTGCCATCGACATAGGCGTCATCGGTGGATTCGTACCAGCGGGCGTGCAGGTAGTAATACGCTGCGTAGGCTGCTGCCCCGATTAAAACGATGAGGAAAAGACCCATCAGGAAAGCCTTGCGCCGTCCGTTACCGGGCTTCGCGTTCTGCTGCTCATCGGGCGTGGAAGTCGTACTGTTCATTGTGGGTCCGCTCACTGCGCGTATTCGTTCATGGCGCGACTGTCGGCATCTGCCTCGAAGCCGCCACCAAGCGCCTGGACCAGCAGGACGCTGGTATCGATCTGGTTTTGCTGGAGTTTTGCAAGCGAACGTTCGGCTTGCAGGAGCTGTTGCTCGATGCTCAGTGCGTCGAGGTAGTTGCCGATGCCTGAGCCGTAGCGCTGCATGGCCAAGTCATACGAGCTGCGTGCGATGTCTCGAGCGCGCTGCTGCTCGGCGATTTGCTGTTGCAGGGCGCGCAGGCGCGTGATCGCTTGGCTCGTATCCGCTAGAGCGCTGCTCAGCGTGCCGTTGTACTGCGCCACGGCAACGTCGTAGTCGGCGTCGCGCCCTGCGAGATCCGCTCTGCGGCGACCGCTATCAAATATCGGCAACGACAATGCTGGGCCTACGCTCCAGAAGCGACTCGGCGCGCCGAACAGTGCGTCACCGAGCAGCGAGTGCGTGCCGGCACTGGCAGTCAGGTCCAGGTTTGGATAAAAACGCGCTTTGCTGGCATCGATGCTGCGGCTGGCGGCCTCGACACGCCAGCGGGCGGCGACGATATCGGGTCGCCGGCCCAGCAATTCAGCGGGAAGTCGGGACGGTAGGACCAGCGCAGCGGGATGTAATACCTGAGGTGCCGCGAGGTTTTGCGTGCGATCCGGTCCCTTGCCAAGTAGCGCGGCGAGTTGGATCCGCGCCTCGGTGACCATTTGGTTCGCAGCAGTGGCCTGACTGGCGGATGCCGAGGCGAGGCTTTGCGTTTGTTGCAGTTGGTACTGACTGTCCAGCCCGGCGTCAAAGCGTTGTCCGCTGAGATCAAGCATTTGCCGGGTTCGCGTCACGTCTTCGCGCGTCACGCGCTGGGCGGTATGGGCATAGGCCAGCGCGCTATAGGCGCGCGCCACGTTGGCGGACACCGTGAGTCGGGCGGCTTGGCGATCCACTTCGGCGGCTTTGGCCTGGCCGAGAGCCGCTTCCCAGGCGGCACGTTTGCCGCCCCAGAGATCGAAGCTGTAGGTGAAGCCGAGACTCAAACTGCGCAAAGTGCTCAGGCGGTCGCCTTGGCCCGTGGGATCATCGACCCGCGACAGGCGTGAACGCGTTACCGAGCCATCGGCTTCGATGTTGGCCCCGCGCTCGGCATCGTACTGCTCGGCAACCGCAAGCGCCTGGCGTGCGCGGGCATCCGCGATTGCGAGATCCGGACTGTCGCGCAGCGCTTCTTCGATCAAGGCATCGAGCGCTGGATCGCCGAGACCTTTCCACCAATCGGAATGCGGCCAGCCTGCTGGCGAAAGCGGAATAGCGGCCAGCGTTTGCGTCGATTGCAAAGTGTTCTTGTCCTGGAGCGTGCCTGAAGGCGTAAGGCCCTGCCAATTCGCACAGCCGGACAGCAACAACGCCAAGAGCAGCGGAAACGGCTTCAATTTCATGAGCAAGCCACCGACTGCAGCGCATAGGGGCGATCGGAAGCTGCAAGAATCTTGCGCAACAGCGCTTGCAGGGTGTCGAGTTCGGTAGCCTCCAGGCATCCGACCAGTTGATTGCTGGCGTGCGCGGCGATCTCTGGAAGACGTGCGAAGAGGATGCGGCCGCTCTCGGTCAATGCCAGACGAATCGTACGGCGGTCACGCTCACCGCGTTGGCGCTCGATGAGACCTTTACGCTGTAAACGGTCCAGCATCCGGCTGACGGAGCCGCTATCGATGGACAGCGCCCGGCAAAGATCCATGGGGGTATCCGCCCAGCCTTTACCAATCATCAGTACGACTTTGAACTGCGCCGCAGTGATCTCCTCTTCGACGAGCAACCCGTCAATGAGGCGATCCTTATACTGATTGGTGAGGCCTAGCAGGTGTCCGATCGACCCTAGGGCTACGAACGTCTCAGGCTTGAAATGCTGCATTTGAAATATCTGCTTAGGCAGGAATTTCGCGCAGTCTAGGGAAGATGTATCAAAATGTAAGGCCGAATTAAACAACAATCCGTTGCTTCGTTGTGGGCTGTTTCCCTAATCGTCCCGCTCCGCGAGCAGCATTACATTGCGCGGCGTTACGTCTGGCGGGCAGAAAGTACCAATGTTGACGCGATAGCCGTGCTCACTAAGAAGCAGCGCGCGATCCAGCAGCAGCCACATTTCCAGTGGACGCCGGAACAGCCCGCGTACCAGCTCCAGGTTGCGCACTTCGGCCAAACGTTCCCAGCCCGCCGTCTCCAGCGCTTGCCAGTCGATCTGCGGCGGTAGCTCGATCCCTTTGCATTCGGCCAGATGCGCACAGAACGCGGATAGCGGCTGCTTCAGCCAGCAAGTGTCCAGCGAAGGGGTGGGCAAATACGCGTCGACGCCACGCAATCTTCGTTGGAGCAGATCGAAAGCCAGGCGGCGGGCCATCGATTGGTCGCGCTGCTGGCGCACACGTTGGCCGGCGGTGACGGTTTCGGTCATGGGCAAGCCGAGATCTTTGCGATCCAACTGCAACGCTGAGGCTTTGCCTCTTTGCGAGAACGGTACGTACACGGTTGCGTTCGTGCGGTTGTAACAGCAGGGCGCAACAGCCAAGGCGGGCACGTTAGCCGTGCAGGCATGCTGGATAAGCGTCGTATGAAGGTCACCGCAGGCGTGCAACGCGACAGGTGTTGTGTCGTGACCGAGATGTCGCAGAACATCCGCTTGAAGCACGTCTTGCTGAATATGGCTCGCTTCGATCAATCCGTGGCGCTCACTGAGCGCTTGCCCATCCGCCACCAGTTGTGGGTCATGTTCCAAGGCGGTCAGCCGGCTTTCTTTCCCCGCCAGCACGCGTCCAAGGTGCCCTTTGCCCGCGCACCAGTCGAGCCAATGCGAAGGCGCATGCTGAAACGCCAGATGCCCGGCGAAGGCCTGGATTTGCGTCCATTTGCGTCCAGGTACATCGACCGATAGTCGATTGGATACCGCGTGGATCTGCTGACTAGGCAGGGGACCGAGAGCCGCCAGCTGTAAAGCCTGCGAGGCCCATTCTCCGAAGGGAGCAGGTGCGTTCAGCTCATGCGGGGTCGTGTGTTGGGCGTCGGCTTCCGCCAGCGAGCGGCACCGGAGCCAGGCGGACAACTTGGGATGTGTGCGCTCCCATGACAATTCCCGCTCGGTGAACGGGGCAGGGCGCCAAAGGGATTGATGCGCGACGAGGAATGCGTCTAGCGCAGAGAAACGCGCTTCCAAGTCTTCGTTCGTGAGGTATCGGTCGGCCACCGGCGTGTGCTCGTGTTCGCTGCCCGGGCCCGCAGTCGCGATCGGGTATTCGAGACGAACGTGCGCAGCGCAGAGGCCTTCCTCGCTGCGCGGTTCGTCAGCGTGAGTTGTAGGTCGCGTCCACCCGCAGCCATTTCTCGATCAGGCGGAAAACGCCCACAAGAACGAACGTAATGACCAGGTAGATCATGCCGGCTGCGAAGAAGATCTCCACGGGCATGTAGGTTCGCGCAATGATCGTGCGAGCCATGCCGGTGAGGTCGAGCAAGGTGATGGTCGACGCCAACGCGCTCGCCTTGAGCATCAGGATCACTTCATTGCTATACGCCGGCAAGCCAATACGGGCGGCGCGTGGAAGGATGATGTGAACCAGCGATTGCGCCCGCGACATGCCCAGCGAGCGGGCCGCTTCGACTTCTCCGGCTGGAACGGCTTGAATGGCCCCACGGAGGATCTCGGCGATGTAGGCCGCCGTGTGCAGCGTCATGGTGATTGCCGCGCACCAATACGGATCGCGCAGATAGGGCCAAAGTGCGCTCTTACGCACGGCCTCGAATTGCGCCAGGCCATAGTAGATGAGGAACAGCTGTACCAACAGCGGGGTGCCACGAAAGAAAAAGATGTAGCCGTAGGGCAAGGCGCGGATGTACAGGTTGCGCGAGGCGCGGGCGATGCCCATCGGCAACGCGAGGATCAGGCCTGCAATCACGGCAATCGCCAGCAGTTCGAGGGTCAGCACTGCACCTTCGAGCAAGCGCGGCAGCCATTTGATGATGATTTCCCAATTCACGTCAGGCCCTCCGGATGCCGCGAGAAGCACGCTTCTCGAGGAAGTACAGGCCTACCATGGCGACGCTGGTCAGGCTGAGATAGATGAGGGCGGCCACAAGATAGAACGTGAACGGCTCCTTGCTGGAGGTCACGGCGATCTGCGAGCGGCGCATGATTTCCTCTAGGCCGATGACGGAAACCAGAGCCGTGTCCTTCATCATGATCATGAACAGGTTGCCCAGGCCGGGCAGCGCGACGCGCCACATCTGCGGCAACACCAGGCGCCAGAGGATACGGCCACGGGACAGGCCAAGGGCCATGCCCGCCTCGCGGTGGCCTTTGGGGATCGCCAGGATCGCCCCGCGAAACACTTCGGTCGCATAGGCACCAAAGCAGATGCCTAGCGCGATGACACCGGCGGCGAAAGGGCCGAGCTCGAGGTTCATGCCCAGCGCCTCGCCAAGCGCGCGCATCAGGTTCACCGAGCCGAAGTAAATCAACAGCACCCAGAGCAGTTCGGGAATCCCGCGTACCAGGGTCGAATAGACATTGCCGATCCAGCGCAATGGCGGATAGGGGGAAGTCTTGGCCAGGGCGCCGAGCAAACCCAGGACGAGACCTAACGCCAGCGCACACAGCGCCAACTTGATCGTCATCAGGGTGCCAGCTACCAGGGCCGGGCCAAAGCCGTAGAGGTCAAACATCATGGAAACTTATCGGTAGGGTCGACCGCCGCCGGGGCGGCGGTCGCAGGCATCAATAGATGCTGAAGGGGAAGTACTTTTCGTTGATCTTCTTGTAGGTACCGTCGTCGACGATCTCTTTCAGCGCAGTATTCAGACGCTCACGCAACGGGTCGCCCTTGCGTACGGCGATGCCCATCTTGTCGTTATCGACGACCGGGTCACCCTTGAATTCGAAGTCCTTGCCAGCGTCGCTTTCGAGCCACTCGTACTGCACGAAGGCATCTGCCAACACGCCGTCGATGCGCCCGGAAGTAAGGTCGAGGTAGGCATTCTCTTGGGTGTCGTAGAGCTTCACATCGACGTCACCTGCCATGTTGTCTTCCAGCCAGGTTCCCGCGATCGTCGCGCGCTGTGCGCCGATGACCTTGCCCTTTAGGCTTGCCTTGTCGGCCTTGAAATCGGCGCTCTTAGGGGCTACGAACTGAAGCTTGTTGGTGTAGTAGGGATCGGTGAAGTCGACCGCATTCTTGCGCTCTTCCGTGATGGACATGGACGCGACCAGGAAGTCGAACTTCTTCGCGTTCAGCGCGGGGATGATGCCGTCCCAGTCGGACGTGACGACTTCGCACTCGACTTTCATCTTGGCGCATAGCGCGTGGGCGATGTCGAGGTCGAAGCCAACGGCCTGGCCGCTGGCGTCGATCAGGTTGAAAGGAGGGTAGGCACCTTCGGTACCGATCCGCAGCTTCTCAGCAGCATTGGCACCCGCAGCGAAAGCCAGGGTCGCGGCTGCTGCCAGCAGCATCTTTTTGTAGTGCATGGTTTTGCTCCGTTAGCGATTGCTGGACATGAACTGTTTGCAGCGTGCCGATATCGGCGCGTCGAAGACCTGTTCGGGCGGTCCTTGTTCTTCGACCAAGCCCTGATGCAGAAAGACCACCTCGCTCGACACGTTGCGGGCGAAATTCATTTCGTGCGTGACCAGAAGCATGGTCCGTCCCTCTTCGGCGAGGGAGCGGATCACACTTAGTACTTCCTGGACCATTTCCGGGTCGAGGGCCGATGTGGGCTCATCGAACAGGATGACTTTGGGTTGCATGGCTAGCGTACGCGCAATCGCCGCGCGTTGCTGTTGGCCACCAGACAGTTGCGCTGGATATGCATGTTTCTTGTCAGCAATTCCAACCTTCGCAAGTAGGGCTTCGGCGCGCTCGTTGGCTTCCGCCTTGGACAGCTTGAGCACACGTCGCGGCGCTTCGGTGATGTTGTCCAGCACCGACATGTGCGGCCAGAGGTTGAAGTTCTGGAACACGAAGCCGATTTCGCTACGCAGTCGATTGATCTGGTTATTGCTGGCGGCGACAAGATCACCGTCCTTCCCAGGTTTCAGCTTGAGCTCTTCACCCGCGACATAGATCTGACCCTGATTGGGGTTTTCCAACAGGTTGATGCAGCGCAGGAAGGTCGATTTACCTGAGCCGGAAGAGCCGAGGATCGAAATGACATCGCCATCGCGGGCCGTCAGGGAAATGCCTTTGAGAACCTCGAGCTGGCCGTAGCGTTTGTGCAAATCGCGAATTTCAAGCGCTGGGGTGGCCTCGGCCATGGAGCTTCCTCTTGAGTACGAACGGCGTTGCGGTGTCACGCCGGATTCTGGCTACGGCTTTTATCAGAGCAGCATAGCTTCAATGTGAGCGCGCAACGCGCTTGGAACTGGAAGTGCTGCCGCATGGGGCAGGCGCACTACCGTCTTGTGTCTAAAAGGCGAACCGCAAGTGGTGAGCCATGCGAACCAGCGGGTGGCTTTCAAACGCCTGTTCGGCGGCGCGCACGCTACCACGCGATGCGCTATGAGCCAAGCTAGCAAGGATCGGTCCAAACGCCCGGCGATAAACGGTGTCGCCTCATCGATCCCAGGTGTCGCGATAGTTTAAATGTTCTAGTTGCGTTTGAGGCGCACGAGGTGCGCTGCCAGCAGATCGGCTTTACGCGCGAATCGTTTTGGTGCGTCACCAGACACATTTTGCAAGCCCTCCAGGCGCCTGCCAGCTGCGAGTGGCAGAACCTTGGCCGTCCGCAAAAAGTCAACTTTGATGCCTTCGCCCGACCGGCCCTGCGAAGGGAAACGCAAGGGAGGGCGCATGCCGCTGATCAAATTGCTGCACATCTCCGCGCTGATTTGCTGGTGTGGAACGCTCTTGTACCTACCGGCGCTGGTTGCTGCTGGTACTCGGCGCAGCGACGATCTGTTCTACCGCGACCATGCGCACCTGACGCGCATGGTATTCACATTGATCGCGACCCCGGCCGCACTGGTCGCGATCATCTCCGGCACAGCATTGTTCTTTATCTATGGCCTGTTCGAGCTATGGCTGATCTTCAAGCTGGCGGCGGTGACCGGCCTGGTGCTGTGCCATGCGCTCTTCGGCGTGCTCATCCTGCACATCGAGCGTACGCCGGAAAAGTCCATTGCTGCGCGATGCACGGCGATCGGTCTGTTTGTCGTTGGACTGATCGGACTGACGCTGTGGCTCGTACTCGCCAAGCCGTATTAGTGGGAATTGCCTACCAGATGAATGTTCTCCCGCCGCGGCGTTCTACGTCAGCTTTGATCGATATCGACGCCCACGCCATGTTCGTAGACGAGCCTGCCGCCCAAGTAAGCGGCCAGCGCTATGAGTGCCGCCGTGAGCAGGGTGATGAAGAAGCCCCAGCGTTCGAGCGTCTCGCCGGGTGCCTGATAGCGCAGCAGCCAATTCAGCGAGGCCAGGGACAGCATCATGATGGCGACGATCGCGTGGCACCAGGCCGTGATCTTCCGGCGGATATCGGCCACGAACACCAGGTCCACCATGCCCGCGAGGCTGGCAATACAGCCGCCGAATGCGCCGATGCCGACGAGCCAAAGGCTTGCACGCTCCCAAAAAGGGTCCGCCGTCCAGAGGAACGCTGCATCGGTCGCCACGAGAAATATCAGTGCGGCGACAGGGAAGTGAATCAGCATCGGGTGCAGGGGATGGCCGGCAATAGCAGCCTTGCTGTCCGGCCATTCGGGTTGGGTGGACGCCATGGAGTGCTCCTTCTTGGGCAATCGGTCACAAAAGTGCGCTCGTTGCAGTGGACCATCCTTGGAGCAGCAACGTTTCCTGGGTTGATGGGGTGCGAGGGGCCTCAATCCATCGTCGATCCGGCGGGGCCGATTGCGCGTGAGGTCACGGTACTCTGGTGGGCGATGCTTGCGTTCAGCAGCGTCGTGCTGTTCGTGGTCACCGCGCTGTGGATCTACGCGATGAATCGGGCGCCGCGTGAATACGCCGCGGATCAGGAAAAGCGTATTCACCGCCGCTGGATCGTCGGCGGAGGGATCGTGCTACCCGGCGTCAGCGTCGCGCTGCTCCTTTGGTTCGGCATTCCGGCGGGGCATCGCATGTTGCCGTTGCCAGTCGAAGGCCAGCAGCCGTTGCGCGTGGAGGTGATCGGCCATCAGTGGTGGTGGGAGGTGCGTTATCCCGAAAGTGGCGTGACGACGGCCAACGAACTGCATATACCGGCAGGTCGGCCGATCGATGTCGAGGTTTCCAGCGCGGATGTGGTGCATTCGTTCTGGGTGCCGCGCTTGGGCGGCAAGGTCGATATGTTCCCAGGCATGACCAACGTGGTGCGCCTGCAAGCGGACGAGCCTGGGCGGCATCGCGGGCAATGCGCGGAGTTCTGCGGTACCGAACATGCGCACATGGTCTTCTACGTGACGGTGCACGACGACGCGGGATTCGCGGCCTGGCAGGAGTCGATGCAACCATGACCGACAAGCCCTGCACCGACCCACAGCAACTGCATGACGAATTTAACGATGTCTGGGGGAATCCACGCGGCTGGCGTGCGCTGACTATCGTCAATCACACGACCATTGGCTTGCGCTTCCTCATCACAGGCAGTGCGTTCTTCGCGTTCGGCATCCTGCTGGCGATGCTCATGCGGATCCAGCTGGCCTTCCCTGGACACACGTTTCTCGACGCGGATACCTACAACCAGGTGTTCACGATGCACGGCACCGTGATGATGTTTTTATTCGCCGTCCCCATGATGGAAGGATTGGCTGTCTACCTCATCCCGAAGATGCTCGGTGCGCGTGATCTGGTGTTTCCGCGGTTGTCCGCGCTCGGTTACTACTGCTATCTGTTCGGCGGTTTGATTCTCGTGTCGAGCCTGTTTCTCGGCATCGCGCCGGACGCAGGCTGGTTCATGTACACGCCGCTGTCGAGCGCGACGTACTCGCCTGGACCGGGCTCGGACATCTGGTTGATTGGCGTCACGTTCGTAGAGATTTCGGCGGTCAGTGCGGGCATCGAGCTCGTGGTGTCGATTCTGCGGACCCGTGCCCGAGGCATGGCCTTGAACCAGATGCCCATCTACGCCTGGTACATCCTGACGATGGCGATGATGATCGTGATCGGTTTCCCGCCACTGATCCTCGGCAGCATCCTGTTGGAGCTCGAACGCGCGGTCGGTATGCCGTTTTTCGACGTGACGCGTGGCGGTGATCCGATCCTTTGGCAGCACCTTTTCTGGCTGTTCGGGCATCCCGAGGTGTACATCATCTTCCTGCCCGCAGCGGGCATTGTTTCCACGCTGCTACCGGTGTTCTCGCGGCGGCCGCTGGTGGGCTACTCCTGGGTTGTACTTGGCGTGCTGGTGACCGGCTTTCTCAGCTTTGGGCTCTGGGTGCATCACATGTTCACCATCGGCATTCCGCACCTGGCGCAGGCGTTCTTCAGTGCGGCGAGCATGTTGGTGGCCATTCCTACCGGCGTGCAGGTATTTGCGTGGATCGCGACGTTGTGGCTAGGCCGCCCAGTGTTTCATGTGCCGATGCTCTGGCTGGTGGGGTTTCTCTTCATATTCGTCTGTGGCGGGCTGACGGGCGTGATGCTGGCATTGGTCCCGTTCGACTGGCAGGTCCATGACACGCACTTCGTCGTCGCGCATTTCCACTACGTGCTCATTGGCGGGATGTTTTTCCCCTTAATGGCGGGGCTTTACTACTGGTTGCCGCACTTCTCCGGCCGTATGCCTTCGGTCACGCTCGGTTGGTGGGGGTTCTGGCTGGTGTTCATCGGCTTCAACCTGACGTTTCTGGTCATGCACTGGACCGGGCTGATGGGCATGCCACGGCGGGTTTACACCTATGAGGCGGGCCTCGGGTGGGACGTGCCCAACCTAATCTCGTCCATCGGTAGTTTCGTCATGGCGATCGGGCTCGGCACGGTGCTGCTCGATATCGTGCTGCACTATCGTTTCGGCAAGGCCGCCAGGGAGAACCCCTGGAACGCGGACACGCTGGAGTGGGCGACGAGCCTGCCGCCCAACCCCTACAATTTCGTCAGCCTCGCGGATGTTCACGACCGCCATCCATTATGGAATGACCCCGACCTGCCACGCAGCATGGCGCATGGTGAGCACGCGCTGACCGTGATCGACCATGGTCGCCGGGAAACCTGGGGCGTCGACCCGCTGACGGGCAAGGCGCGGGAAATCATTCATTTGCCGGGTAACAGCTGGCTACCCTTCATCAGCTCGGTGCTTATCGCAGGCGTGTGCCTGAGCCTGCTGTTCGGCATGTACACGCTGGCTGCCGTGTTCGCGGTTGCCACGCTGATCGTGCTGTTTCGCTGGAGCTGGGAGAACGGCGCGCACCCTGCAGCGGCGCCCGACGCCAAAACGCAGCCCGGAGAGCCGCCCTTGCATTCGCGCACCTTCGACGGCCCCGGCCTTTGGGGGATGGGCGTGACGTTGCTCTCCAATGGTGCACTCTATCTTTCGTTGCTCTTCGGTTGGTTCTACCTTTGGACGGTGTCGCCCAACTGGCAGGTGCCGGATGGGCCTGTGTTCGACGCGTCCTTGTTGCTCGCCAGTGGGGCGGTGCTGGTCGTGGCGGTGCTTTGGCAGCGGCAGGTCAAGAGGCGGCTACGCCAGGGCCTCGACGACGGACTGGCGTTAAGGTTCGCCGGCATTGCGCTGCTGGGTTTACTCCAGACCGGTTTGATCCTTTGGTGTCTCCTGGCGAGCGACCTACAGCCGACCGTAACGGCGCACGATGCAGTCATCACGTTCATGCTGACTTACAACCTTGTGCATGGCGCGCTCGTCGCCATCTCGTGTGGCCTCCAGGCATTACGCGTGCGTTTCGGCTATGTGAATGCCGCGTCGCCCTACGAGCCGCTGGTGATCGAGCAGCTCTGGTACTACAACCTTGGCGTCTACTGGACCACGTATATCGCGTTGGTCCTCTTCCCGATGACATGGGGAGTGAGCTGATGCGTTCGTTGCGATCGCCCTACAACCCTATTCAGCTTACCGTCGGCATCTTCATCTGGAGCGCGTGGTTCATCCTGCTGTATGGAGGGCAATCGGTGGTTTGCGCGCATTTTCCCCCCGACCCCGCCAGCGGGCCCTGGAATGGGTTGAGCCTTGCGCTGGTGCTTTTTGCCTTGCTGTCGGCGGCGCTGCTGGGCCTATTGACGTGGATCTCCGTACGCGCGGCCAGGGAGCGCTCCGCTGAGCCCTGGGAGCGCTTCGTTGCTTTTGTAGCCGCCGGTGTGAATGGCGTTTCCGCGCTTTCAATCCTGTTCATCGCTACGCCGATCCTGAGGTTGCCACCGTGCGTATGACGCTTGCCCTGCTGGTTTTGCTGACCCACTCGAGTGCTGCACATGCGCATGGATTGTTCGACGGGCATTTGATCGAACGAGTGCCCGTGATCGCCAGCGCGATCCTGCTTGCGCTGGCCTGGGGGTTGTACGTCCTCGGGGCGAAAAAGGTTCGCCCGCATGGATGGGAGCCGTTCTGGATGCACCTGGCGATGCTGCTTGCCGTGTTTTCGGCCTTCGGACCGCTCGATGAATGGGCCGAATCCAGTACCGCATGGCATATGGTGCAGCACATGCTCTTCATGATCGTCGTTGCACCGTTGTGGGCGCTGGCGCGGCCATTACCGCAATGGCGCGCGGTGTGCGGTGACGTGTTACAGCCGCTATGGCGGGCAATCTTGCGAAGCGGGCGCTACCCGGTAGCGGTGGCGATGGTCCACGGCGCGTTGATATGGATCTGGCACACGCCCAGCCTGTACCTGCTCGCACTGGATAACCTGTGGTGGCACATGCTCGAACATGCGTGCTTCCTTTTCAGCGCCTGGCTGTTCTGGTGGGCCTGCCTGCGTTCGCCGCGCGCGCTGATGCCGCAGGCACTGATGGCTCAACTGCTGACGCTGATGCATACGGGGCTGCTCGGCGCGCTCCTGACTTTCTCCAGGCAATCGTTTTACGGATCGGACCGAGTGTTGGAAAGTCAGCAGATAGCGGGATTGCTGATGTGGGTGCCAGGGAGTGTCGTTTATCTAGCGGGCTGTAGCTGGATCATCTGGCGTTGGTTGAAGTTGAAGTAGCGGCAGGGACGAATCGAAGCGACAGGTCGATAGTTCTACCCGCTCACGTCCCTTCCCGTAGGAGCCCACCGGTGGGCGATCTGCTTTCAACTACACATCTAAATTCAACTGCGCGGAAGCAACGTGGTTCGAGAAAGCATCGCGCGTCTACCAGCACCCGGATAGCGTCGTGCGGGAGCAGGGCAATTAATTCATCCAGCGCGCGCCGAGCGCCTGAACATCCACAGGGTGTCCGATAAAGCAGTCCGCATCAGACGTTTTTCAACGCCGTTTCCTTGTGCATCGCCACATGGTCGGTCTTGTCGCTTTTTACCTCGTATTGAGGCTCGTCCTCCGATGCATGACGGTTGCGGCCCTTGAACATGGTATCGCTCGTATGGACTTTCGTGACAATGCCGCGCACGTGACCAGCTTCTGAATTCCAGGTTAGGTGATCGCCTTTCTTGAATTTGTGCGCCATGAGAAGCCCCTTCCCCGAGAGTGGGTGTAAGCGGTGGACCGCGGGTAGGGCTTCAGGGTTTGACTGAATCGAAAAGAAGAGACGAATCGAGCCGCAGGGGCGCAGCGGACGTGCCCGGCCAGTAACCGTGCTGTCCTGCTGACCAAAAGTACGATAACGCATTATTTTTCAGGCAAAGAAAAGCCCGCTAAAGAGCAGGCTCAAGGGATCTCACACACCATCGGAGTGCCGGATGGGGCCGGCGATTTGAAGACTACGCCCCCGGATGTCAAAGGCTCGTTCTGCCGATGTGAATATTTCGTTCATACGCATCGTCATGCGATCGGCTGTAACGCTCACCCCTGTATTCCTTTGAATTTCAGGGGGATCAGATTTGCAGGCACAAAAAAACCGGCTCATTGGCCGGTTTTTTTGTTTCCAGAACAGCGTTGCGACTGTTCTGGATATTTATTTGGTGCCCAGGGACGGAATCGAACCGCCGACACGGGGATTTTCAATCCCCTGCTCTACCAACTGAGCTACCTGGGCAACGGGGCGCCATTAAACGGATTTGCTTTTGATGTGTCAAGCGCCCTTCGAAAAAATATTGAATGAAGTCGGGCGGTTACGTCCGCTCACTCGCTCGGTGGGACGTAGCCGTCAGCCTGCGCGTACTCTTCGCCCGAAAGGAACTTGTCCATTTCGGCTTGCAGAAACTTGCGATCGTCGGCGTTCATCATGTTTAAGCGGCGCTCGTTGATGAGCATGGTCTGGTGTTTCTGCCATTCATCCCAGGCTTGTTTGGATACGTTGTCGTAGATGTCCTGCCCTTTGGCGCCGGGGTAGGGCGGGCGGTCCAGGCCTGGTAGGTCCTGCTTGTGCTTGCGGCAGTGGACGGTGCGGCTCATGTCGGCTCTCCTGCTTTCGATTCTTCTGCGGCGCGCTTCAGTAGCTTCTTGACCGGGGCGGCCAAGCCGAGGCGCGGCGGGGTGGCGAGGTTATACCAGAGCCAGTCCGCTTCGGTCACGGTGGATGGCGGCTCTTCCAAGGCGATGAGCCAGGGCTCGATGGCGAGCTGGAAATGGCTGAAGGTGTGAATGAGTACAGGCAACGGCTGACGCTCGCCAAGCTGCAAGCCGAACCGATCGGCGAGGGCGCCCAAGCTTTCGGGGCCGTCTACCTCCGGCAAACTCCAAAGGCCACCCCAGAGTCCCGCGGACGGGCGCCGATACAGCAGTACCTCGTTCTCGTCGCTGAGGAACATGGGCATGAGCGTGCGTTTTTGCGGCAGCGTCTTGCGTGGCTTGGGTACTGGGAAGTCGGTTTCGCGGCCGAGCATGTGCGCTTCGCAGCCTCGCTCCAAAGGGCATAGCAGGCAGCTCGGGCGGCTGCGCGTGCAGAGCGTCGCGCCCAGGTCCATCATGGCCTGGGTGTAGTGGTTGACGCGTTCATGGGGTGTCAGCGCTTCGGCCAGGTCCCATAGGCGTGCGGCGACTTTCGGCTCGCCTGGGTAACCGGTTTGCGCCGAGTAACGGGCGAGCACGCGCTTGACGTTGCCATCGAGAATCGGCGCCCTCAAGCCCATGGACAGGCTGGCAATGGCGCCGGCGGTAGAGCGGCCGATGCCGGGAAGTTCGCATAATGCCTCGACGCTTTTGGGAAACTCTCCATCATGCTGCGCGACGACGGCCTTGGCCGTCTTGTGCAGGTTTCGCGCGCGGCTGTAATAGCCAAGGCCGGTCCACAGGTGCAGCACTTCGTCTTCCGGTGCCTCTGCCAGCGCCTGTACCGTCGGCAGGGACTCCATGAACCGGTCGAAGTAGTCGAGTACCGTGCTCACCTGAGTTTGCTGCAACATGATCTCGGAGACCCATACGCGATAGGGCGTAATGCCCTGCTGCCACGGTAGGTCCTTGCGCCCGTGGCGGTCATACCACGCGAGGACCGCCGGGGCGAACTGCTGAGGGGTCATCGATTGAACAGCCCCTTGAGGGCGTCGCGCAGCTCTGGGCTGACCTTGTCGCCCAGCTTCTCGTCGATCTTTTCCTCGAGTTTGTTACCCGCAAGCTTCGCCGCGACCTTGCCCATGCCTTCCTGGTCGATCCGGCACGCGCGGGCACCCAGCTCAACGGGGCCGCGGCAACGCAACGGCCATTCGATCCCCACGTAGCGCTCGTTCACGGTGCATGCCGGGTCCGGCATCTCGCGCTGGTCCCCATCGATGACGATGCCGACGCGGTAGTCCATGCCCATGACACGCAGGTCCAGGTCGCCGTTGCCGTTGACCGTCAGGCCGGGAATCCGCGCGCGCAGGTCGGGGTTGTTCGCCACGCCGTTACGTACGTTCAACGCGCCTTTCAGTTCACGAAACGGGGTGTCCTTGCTGCGCGGCTCGCCGGCGAGGTTTTCCCGATTGAGGAGTGCGATGCCGCGGCAAAGCTGCTGCTCAAGGTTCGCATCGACCAGCACACCATCATTGAGCAGGAAGTTCGCATTCCCGTTCAGCGCCTCAACCCAGGCCCGCTCGCTGTTGCCGCTGGTGGTAAAAGCCAGGTTCAGATCCAGCGCACCCTTGAGCGGGGAGGGCTGCTCCTCTTTCTGCAGGAAGCGCTCGACTGGAACGCCTGAAGTGGAGGCCTTGAGGCTCAGCTGAGGTTGCGCCGGTCGTACATCGACACGTGCGCTGCTCTGAAAATCACCTCCGTCCAGGCTGCCCCGCAGGTTCTGGATCTGCAGGTCGCCGTCGTTGGCCGAGCTGCGAAGGCTGACGCCTTCCATGGGAATCTTCTTGACTGTCAGCTTGCCGAGGTCGAGTGCTACCTGCATGTTGAGTGTACGCAGGCGATCGATCGGCAATACCGGCGCATCGCTCCAGGCCTGCTCGCTTGGCTTGTCGGGAAGCGGCGTGGTGCCAGCACCGCCCGTGCTCTGCGCCACCGTGGCCTGACGTTGTTTGCGCGCGGCATCGTCCTCGCTAGGGGGAAGATAACGGTCCGCGTCCAGTTGGTCGCCTTTCAGCTGTAGACGGAGCGCTTGTTTCTGCAGATCGGTTACGGCGACGTTGCCCGTAAGGCTGCTGCCATCCAGGCCAAGCTTGAGCTCGTCGAGCGTAACGCTGTTGGTGGAGCCCTGCAGGCGCGTCGTCATTTCGAATCGGCTAAGAGCGTCCGCCGCGGCCATTTTCGGAAGTTCGATTCCGACACTGTCGAGGAATGTGCGCAGGTTCAGCTCGGCGATGGAAAGTGCGCCTTCGATCTGCGGATCATTTTCCAGCTGGCGAACCCGAAAGTCTCCCAGCGCCCGTAGGTCGTTGGCAGAGAGCTTCATGTTCGTCCATTCGGCAATCTGCGCCGCGCGGTCGACCAGAAGCTGGCCTTGCGTAGAGAAATTGATGGCTTTGCCATTGAACGGCTCGCCGGAAATATCGCCGGTGACGGATGCGTTATCCAGCTGGTAGCGCTCCAGTGCTCGGTCGAAGCGCAGTTCACCGGAAATCTCTGCTTGCGAACGGGTGACGGGTTTTGCGGTGCTCAGGTGGAAAGACATCTTCAGCGGGATGCTGCTGCCTTCGCGAATGGCGCCAGTCGACACTTCGATACCTTCAGCTGCGAATTGCTGGCCGCTGCGTACGTCGTGGTAGTCGATGCGGGAGTCATTGACAGTCAGGCTGTCGATGTCGAGCTTTAGCGGGCTGCCGCTGCGTGTACTGTTCGGTTGGGTTTGGGCCGGTGTCGATGCGGGCTCGGGCTGAACGTCGGCTGAGGCCGTCGCGGGCCTTCCGACATTTTCCCAATTGCCGTGTCCTTTCTCGTCGCGCTGTAGCGTGAGGTCCAGGCCCTGTACGCGGATGTCGCTCATCTCGACTTCCTTGCGCAGTAAAGGCAGCACGCGCACGGAAAGTCCAATCATCTGAAGGTTGGCAAACGGCTTTTCAGGGGTAGTGGCGCTGGCGAGCGTCGCATCATGCAGTTCGATGCCTAGCCACGGAAACAGGCTCCAGCCGATGTCGCCTCTTAGGTCCAACTCCAGGTTGGCCTTGTCCCGCGCGATCTGCTTGATTTCGTCCTTGTAGTCGTTCGGGTCAAAGAAGTGGGTCAGCGCGAAGCCGAGGGCGACCAGTATCAGTAACAGTCCGAGGAATACCAGGCCAAGGATTTTGCCGAACGCTTTCATGGATAAGTCCTTGATGAAGAAGGCGGTAAAAAGGCAGAAGTATACGCCTCCTGCCTTGGCCCGGCTGCTCGATCAGAACGCGCCGGCTACCCGCTCCGCAATCGCAAGACTCGCTGTGAGCCCCGGCGATTCGATGCCGAATAGGTTAACCAGCCCAGGCAGGCCGTGTATGGCGGGAGTTTGGATGATGAAGTCGGCAGCCGGTTCCCCAGGGCCAGACAGCTTTGGGCGGATACCGGAATAGCCAGGCGTGAGGCGTGCGGTATCCAGGCCTGGAAAGTAGCGGACAATGGCGTCAGCAAAAGGCATTCGCAACGCGTCGTCGACGTGATAGTCGAGTTCGCCATCGAGGTAACGGACGTCGGGCCCGAAGCGAACCTGGTTACCGAGGTCGAGCGTGGCATGTACGCCAAGGCCGGCGTTGTTCGCCTCGGGCATCGGATAGATCAGGTGTTGGAAGGGGGAGCGGCCACTGTAGGAAAAATAGCGGCCCTGACACCAGTGAATGGCGGGTATGTGCTCCGGGGCAAGCCCTTCGGTGCGGTGCGCCAGTTGCTGGGCGAACAGTCCACCGGCGTTTATCACGCGCGCCGCTTTCAAGCTGAAGGCTTCACCGCCGCTAACGACATTGACGACCCAGCCATCGCTGGCCTGCGCCATGGATTCAATCCGGGTGTCGAGTACCAGTTGTGCGCCTTGCCGTTCCGCCGCGGCAAGCAGGGATTCCATAAGGGCATGACTGTCGATGATCCCTGTGCTGGGCGACAGCAGCGCTGCCACGCCTTTGACTGCGGGTTCCATTTCCGCAAGGCGCGCGCTGCTGACTGGGGTGAGGTTGTCAACGTTGCTCGCGGCAGCGTTTTCGGCCAGTTTTTCCAGCTTCGGGATTTCCGCTGCTTCGACCGCCACCAGCAGTTTGCCGATCCGGCGGTGCGGAACGGCATGCTGTTCGCACCACGCATAGAGGCGTTCACGCCCTTCCAAGCAAAGTTCGGCTTTCAGTGAGCCGGGGGCGTAGTAAATACCCGCATGGATCACTTCGGAATTGCGGCTGGAGGTATGGCTGCCGATCAGCTTTTCCCCTTCGAGAATCAGGGTGCTGGTGCCTGGTCGTGCAAGTCGCGCTGCGCAGGCAAGGCCAAGTACACCAGCACCTACGATCAACGTATCAACGGTATCCATCGGCTAGCAGCTCCTTTGCGCCTGGGAAAAATTGCGCTGATGACACGCGCAAGATGTTCGAAGAGTGACAATTTGTGTGACACATTGCCCAACTGTGTTCGCTTCAGCGGGGTGCGGCACTCGCCTTAGAGAGACGGGCATGAAATCGGTTCAACCGATCGTCCTGAAATTCAGAACGTCCAGCGCGATCGAATGGGGTGTATTGGCCATGTGCTATCGCTGGAGATGCCCGTAGAATCAGGCCTGAAGGGCGCTGATAGATGTCGTCAATTGATTGATAAATATAGGAAAATCGCAGCAAGTAACGTGCTTTTTCGGTGCTAGTGCGGTTGAATGTCGCACCGCGGCGCGCTCCTTGCAGACGCCTGCGTGCTTTGCCAGACATTAAATCAAGAAGGGCATCATGACGACCATCACCTCCCCTATGGACGGTGCCTCCGGACCGAGCTTTCTGTCCAAGGAACGCACCATAGCCCGCCCGGGCTTCAATCGCTGGCTCGTGCCGCCAGCGGCACTCGCTATCCACCTTTGCATCGGTATGGCCTATGGCTTCTCGGTGTTCTGGTTGCCGCTGTCTAAGGCAATCGGGATTACCGCACCTGTCGTATGCGCTCCGGAAATGGGCTTCATCGAGCAGATGTTCGCGGCTGGCTGTGACTGGAAAATTTCCATGC
This sequence comes from Pseudomonas matsuisoli, assembly GCF_014647635.1. Classification (GTDB taxonomy): domain Bacteria; phylum Pseudomonadota; class Gammaproteobacteria; order Pseudomonadales; family Pseudomonadaceae; genus Pseudomonas_P; species Pseudomonas_P matsuisoli. The sequence goes on along the minus strand of NZ_BMPO01000001.1, from coordinate 750,563 downwards.
TCGGCTGGATCTACACGCTGTTCTTCATCTTCCTAGGCTGCTCGGCTGCCATTTGGGGTGGTTGGCTGGAGCATGCTGGCCCGCGTAAAGCAGGCCTGGTGTCGGCGTTCTGCTGGTGCGGCGGCCTGCTGATTTCAGCGCTCGGTATCTACACGCACCAGATCTGGCTGATGTGGCTGGGCTCAGGTGTGATCGGTGGTATCGGCCTGGGTCTGGGCTACATCTCGCCGGTATCGACCCTGATCAAGTGGTTCCCGGATAAGCGCGGGATGGCCACGGGTATGGCGATCATGGGCTTCGGTGGCGGTGCGATGGTGGGTGCTCCGCTGGCCACCGCGCTGATGGGCCACTTCGCCACGCCGACCAGCGTCGGTGTGTGGGAAACCTTCGTCGTGATGGCGGTGATCTACTTCATCTTCATGGTGGGTGGCGCATTGGCTTACCGCGTACCGCCAAGTGGCTGGAAGCCCGAGGGCTGGACACCGCCGGTTGCCAAGAAAAACAACGCGATGATCACCAAGGGCCACGTTCATGTCAGCGTTGCGAGCAAAACGCCGCAGTTCTGGTTGGTCTGGGCTGTGCTCTGTCTGAACGTATCGGCCGGTATCGGCATCATCGGTATGGCCTCTCCGCTGCTGCAAGAGGTCTTCGGTGGCCGCCTGTTGGGTAATGGCCTGGCGTTCGGACAGCTCGATGCAGGTCAGCTGGCGCAGATCGCCGCGATTGCCGCGGGCTTCACTGGTTTGCTGAGCTTGTTCAACATCGGTGGCCGTTTCTTCTGGGCCTCGTTCTCGGACAAGATTGGCCGTAAAGCGACCTACTTCGTGTTCTTCGCTCTGGGCTTCGTCCTGTATTCGCTGGTTCCTTGGACCGGTCACCTGGGCAGCGTCGCGGTGTTCGTACTGGCGTTCTGCATCATCCTGTCCATGTACGGTGGTGGTTTCGCAACGGTACCGGCCTACCTGGCTGACCTGTTCGGCACCCAGATGGTCGGTGCGATCCACGGTCGTTTGCTGACTGCCTGGGCTGTCGCTGGCATCCTGGGTCCGGTACTGGTGAACTACATCCGTGAATACCAGCTCTCCATCGGTGTTGCGCGTGCCGCGTCCTACGACATCACGCTATACATCCTGGCTGGCCTGCTGGTGCTGGGCTTCATCTGCAACCTGCTGATTCGTCCGGTCGATCCGAAATACTTCATGACCGAAGAGCAGTTGGCTGCCGAACGTGCGCACGGCGAAAAGAACGCGCCTGCCGCCGAAGAGCAGTCCTGGTCGCCGGCGCCTTCCACTAAGCCATTGGCTATTGCCGCCTGGCTGGTCGTAGGTATCCCGCTCGCGTGGGGTGTGTGGATTACGCTGCAAAAGACAGCAGTACTGTTCGGCTAATCGTCGAGCTGTTTGTCAGAAGGGGCGCCGACTATCGGCGCCCCTTTTTTATGTCCGCGCGATACGCAGATGTGCGGGATGGGGATGAGCCTTCTATAATGTCGCCCCTTTCGCTCAATGATCCGTGGAGCTGGTGATGGCCGAACGTACGGCATCCGTCGAACGCAATACTCTAGAAACCCAGGTCAAGGTCTCGATCAACCTGGATGGCAGCGGCAAGGCGCGCTTCGCTATCGGCGTTCCTTTTCTGGAGCACATGCTTGATCAGATTGCTCGACACGGGTTGATCGATCTTGATATCGAGTGCCAGGGCGACCTTCATATCGATGACCACCATACGGTGGAGGATGTCGGCATCACGTTGGGGCAGGCCTTCGCAAAGGCGATTGGCGACAAGAAGGGTATCGCTCGCTACGGTCATGCGTATGTCCCGCTCGATGAAGCACTGTCGCGTGTCGTAATCGATTTCTCCGGCCGTCCGGGCCTGCAGATGCAGGTGCCCTACACGCGCGCATCCGTGGGGCGCTTCGATGTCGATCTTTTCCAGGAATTCTTCCAGGGCTTCGTGAATCATGCATTGGTGACGTTGCACATCGATAATCTGCGCGGGCATAACACGCACCACCAGATCGAAACCGTCTTCAAGGCCTTTGGCCGTGCGCTACGTATGGCGGTCACCCTGGACGAGCGCATGGCCGGCCAGATGCCGTCTACCAAAGGGACGCTCTAATGGATACCGTCGCCGTCATCGACTATGGCATGGGTAATCTGCATTCGGTTGCCAAGGCGCTCGAGCATGCCGGGATTGCCCGCGTCGTCGTGACGGCTGATCCGGCCATCATTCGTGATGCAGATCGCATCGTGTTGCCTGGGGTTGGCGCCATTCGTGATTGCATGGCCGAAATTCGCCGGCTCGGGATCGACGAACTCGTGCGCGAGGTTGGGCGTGATCGCCCGTTTCTCGGCGTATGCGTCGGAATGCAGGCACTGATGTCGCGCAGTGAAGAGAACGGCGGCGTCGATTGCATTGGCTTGTTTCCAGGCGTGGTGAAGCGTTTTCCGGACGGTATGACGGAGGAAGGCGAAGCGTTGAAGGTCCCGCACATGGGCTGGAACGAAGTCGCACATGTCATCGAGCATCCACTTTGGCACGGCATACCTGACAATAGCCGCTTCTACTTCGTCCACAGCTATTACATCGAAGCGGAAAGCCCGCGGCAGATTGCAGGACGCGGCCACTACGGGCTGGACTTCTCGGCAGCGCTGGCAGATGGCTCGCGCTTCGCGACCCAGTTCCATCCTGAAAAAAGCGCGGAATATGGGCTGCGCCTGTACCGCAACTTCCTCACTTGGGATGGGCGCTGGTAATGGCGCGGCGGCGGACGAAGCCGGTCATCGAACTGGATCGTCAGCAAACCGAAGCGCTCGCGCGAAGTGTCGTGCAACTCTTGCATGACCGATTCGACACCGAATTGGGCGGGCTCGAAGTCGAGGAGTTGATCGACTTCATTGGCGCTGAGCTTGGTCCTCTGTACTACAACAAGGCGATTTTCGACGTCCAGGCAATGCTCAAGGACCGGTTCGAAAGTCTCGAAAGTGATGTCTGGGCGCTCGAAAAGAGCTGAGCCCGGCGGCTAAAGAAGGTTTTCCCATGCTTATCATTCCCGCGATCGACCTCAAGGACGGTGCCTGCGTAAGACTTCGCCAAGGCCGTATGGAGGATTCCACGGTGTTCTCCGATGACCCCGTTTCCATGGCCGCCAAATGGGTGAATGCGGGGTGTCGGCGTCTGCATCTCGTCGATCTCAACGGTGCCTTCGAAGGCCAGCCGGTGAACGGCGAAGTCGTCACCGCCATCGCCAAGCGTTATCCGCAGTTGCCCATTCAGATCGGCGGCGGCATTCGTTCGCTGGAGACGATCGAGCACTACGTCAAGGCCGGCGTGAGCTACGTGATCATCGGCACCAAGGCAGTTAAGGAGCCGGCGTTCGTAGCCGAAGCCTGCCGCGCCTTCCCTGGCAAGGTGATCGTTGGTCTGGACGCGAAGGATGGCTTCGTCGCCACCGATGGCTGGGCCGAAGTGAGCAGCGTTCAGGCGACCGATTTGGCCAAGCGTTTCGAAGCCGATGGCGTATCCGCCATCGTGTATACCGACATCGCCAAGGACGGCATGATGCAGGGTTGCAATATTCCGGCAACCGTCGCCTTGGCACGGGCCAGCCGCATTCCTGTGATTGCTTCGGGCGGTATCCACCACATCGGGGATATCCAGGCACTTCTGGATGCCGGTGAGCCGGGCATCATTGGGGCAATCACTGGGCGCGCCATCTACGAGGGAACGCTTGATGTGGCGGAAGCACAGGCGCTGTGCGACTTGGCATTCAAGCCCGTCTGACGCCCCCAACTGCGTGCGAGTGAACAGATTATGGCCTTAGCCAAACGCATCATCCCTTGCCTGGACGTCGAGAACGGCCGTGTGGTCAAGGGCGTCAAGTTCGAAAACATTCGCGATGCCGGCGACCCGGTGGAGATTGCGCGCCGCTACGACGAGCAGGGTGCGGACGAAATTACCTTTCTCGACATCACGGCTAGCCATGAAGGGCGCGATACGACGCTGCATACAGTCGAGCGCATGGCGAGCCAGGTGTTCATCCCGCTCACCGTTGGCGGCGGCGTGCGAACGGTCGAAGATATTCGCAATCTGCTCAACGCAGGCGCGGATAAGGTCTCGATCAACACTGCTGCGGTCTTCAATCCTGAGTTCGTTGGTGAAGCCGCGCAGCGTTTCGGCTCCCAATGCATTGTCGTGGCGATCGACGCAAAACAGGTATCGGGCCCGGGTGAAGCGCTCCGCTGGGAAATCTTCACGCACGGCGGTCGCAAGCCGACCGGCCTGGATGCTGTCGAGTGGTCGAAGAAGATGGCGGCGCTCGGCGCGGGCGAAATCCTGCTGACGAGCATGGACCAAGATGGCATGAAGAGCGGCTTCGATCTCGGCGTGACCCGGGCGGTGAGCGAAGCGGTCGGGATACCGGTGATCGCGTCAGGGGGCGTCGGCAATCTCCAACATCTGGCCGATGGCATCCTCGAGGGGCGCGCCGACGCGGTATTAGCGGCCAGCATTTTCCATTTCGGCCAGCACACCGTGCCCGAAGCCAAAGCCTACATGGCCAGTCGGGGCATCATCGTTCGCTAGCGCGTCGCGCAGGTTTTGCGCGTTTCTGGAAGCGGTCATGCCGGGTCGGTGTGACCGGCTACGCCTTTATCTGACACAGCATGGACATTGTTCGGCCATTGGCGGTTTAAGCGGGATACGCTTTTGCCGTTCAGTCATCGTCATGGTCATCGTCTGTACGCGCGTGACCCTCTGTTCGACGCGCTATTCGGGCGCATGTTGGTAAAGAAACACCACTTGTGTATCGCGGTGTATTTGTCATCGTTTTCTGGTACGAAAGCTGCTTTTGGTGTGATCGCCTTCGCATTTCGGCGTCGGCGAATAGTGGTTTATCAAGGCAGTCGACGATACATACCGTGGATGCCTCGTCGCTTGATGAGCCGGACGCGATTGCGCTTCCACGGACAGGAGCTAGAGCATGTGGAAAACCCTTAAGAGCGCCTTGTTTCTTGGTCTGTTCAGCATGGCTGCGTTCGCCCATGCCGAGCTGCCGGCAGGGTACCGGGTAGTGTTGCTGACGGAGAATTTCCCACCTTTCAACATGTCCGCGGACGAAAAGAACTTCGCCCGGGACGAGAACATTCGCGGCGTCAACGCGGAAGTCGTTCGCGAGATGTTCAAGCGCGCCAATATTGGCTACGACCTGTCGTTGCGTTTCCCATGGGATCGCATCTACAGCCTTGTGCTCGAAATGCCCAACTACGGCATTTTTTCCACCACGATCAACGAGTCGCGCAAGCCGCTGTTCAAGTGGGTCGGGCCGCTCTCTAGCACTGAGCGCGTGCTTGTCGCGGCGCCCGGTAAGTCGATTACCGTCAAGGATCTGGAAGCCGCCAAGCAGTACAAGGTTGGCGCCTACAAGAGCAGTTCCTCGGCTGCGTTTCTGGACAAGAACGGTGTTCCCTATACCGAATCGCTTCGGGATCAGGAAAACATTCGCAAGTTGCTCGAGGGTGAGATCGACCTGTGGGCGACGAATGACCCGGTCTTCCGGTACTACGCGTCGTTGGAAGGGGTCAAAGGGCTACAGGTTGCGCTGGTGGCAGAGGCGGGTACTGAGCAATATCTTGCGCTGAACCCCAACACGCCCAATGAAGTCGTAGAGCGACTCCAAACCGCACTCGACACCATGCGCAAAGACGGCACGATGAACCGTTTGGCGAGCCCGTATTTCGGTCAGTGAAGGCGGGACGCCGAGCGGGTGCTCGTTTGTTCGATGCTCGGTGTAAAGGCCAAGCCTATCGCGGACGTGGCCCGCTCCCACGAGATAGATGAGCTTGTCCTCCCCGCTGAGTCGCCACCGAGAACGAATATGGGAGCGAGCGATGCTCGCGATGCGTTCGAACAAGCGCCCTATATCTCTTAGTTAATACCTGACAGGCGGGATCCAAGCCCCAAACCGCCTACCGATAGCGCCCGTTCATACCGTGGGCGGGCATGGCGAGATTGTGGCGCACGGCGATCATCATGTCGGCGCTGATCCAGTCGATGCCCTGTTCCTTCAATCGTGGTAGCTCGCGTTGCAAAACACTGATCGTGGCGGGATGCGGGTGCCCGATCATGACCACTGACCCCTGTTTGCGCGCCAGCGCCAAGCCATAGGCGTATTGCTTGGCGATCGCCTCGGGATGCATGTCGTCGTCGAGAAAGACGTCCCGCGACAGCGATGCCAGTCCCGCACGTTGTGCTTCGGCGGCAGCGACGGTCGCGCTACTGGTGCGACTATCGACAAAGAACAGGTGGCGCCGCTGCAAATCTTGCATCAGCCAAGCCATCGCTTCGCGCTGCGAAGTCATGCGGCTGCCCATATGGTTGTTGATGCCCTCAGCGCCCGGCACGGCGTTTAGTGCTGCATTCAGGCGCTTTTCGAGTTCGGGAATCGGCATCCCAGGATGCCAGGCAAATGGCCCGCCGGCCGGATCCATAGGCAGGTGCAGCAGGATCTGTTTGCCGGCCCGGTACGCTTTCCGGCTAAGTTCGGTCGCGTGCGGTGTATCCGGCAGGATCGACATCACGACGGGGCCGGGCAGCTCCAGAATCTGCTGGTCGCGCGCAGGTGTCTGACCCAGGTCGTCGATGATGAGTGTCAGGCGCGGTCGCGACTCGGCTTGCGTTGCCCTTATCGGCAATGCGCCTAGCGCCGCCATTCCCGCAAGCCAACGCAGGGCATCGCGGCGAATCATTCGCCGCGAGTAACGTTCAGACCCTTGAGCAGGTTCAGCGCCTGGCTCAGCTGGTAATCCTCGTCCTGCGGACGTGATGGCGCAGGGGTCGCGCTGCGTTGACGATCGGGCGCGCCATTGCCGTTGCCGAGGTGACGCTGCAGATCGGCTTCGCGCAGGCTTTCGGAGTCTTTCTCGCGGGTCAGGCGTGCGCGTGGCACGTCGATGTCCGGCGTGATGCCTTGCGCCTGGATAGAGCGTCCATTAGGTGTGAAATACAGGGCCGTCGTGAGCTTGAGCGCGCGGTCGCCGTTCAGCGGCAATACCGTTTGGACCGAGCCCTTGCCGAAGCTGTCCGTCCCCATGAGCACGCCGCGCTTGTGATCCTGCAGGGCGCCAGCGACGATTTCCGCTGCCGAGGCACTGCCGCCGTTAATCAAGACTACGAGTGGCACGCCTTCGCTGGCGTCCTTCGGATCAGCTGAAAAACGCAGCTCGGAATTCGGCAGGCGTCCTTCGGTGTAGACGATCAAACCTTTCTTGAGGAAGTGGTCAGTCACTTCGACCGCGGACTGCAGTACGCCGCCCGGGTTGTTGCGCAGATCGAGCACCAGGCCATCCAGCTTGCGGCCGTTGTCCTTGCGCAACTGATCCAGCGCCTTGCCCACTTCTTCCCCGGTGTTCACCTGGAACTGGCTGATACGCAGGTAGCCGTAGCCTTTCTCCAGCATTTCGCTGCGGACGCTGCGTACCTTGATCACTGCACGTGTGAGCGTGCGTTCGAAGGGCTTGCCGCCGCCGCGGCTCAACAGCAAGCGGACCTTGCTGCCGGGCTCTCCGCGCATCAAGTCCACCGCGCTCATCATTGAAAGGCCCTTCGTGGGCTTGCCATCGACTTCAAGGATCACGTCGCCCGCTTCGATACCAGCTTTGGAAGCCGGGGTGTCATCGATGGGGGAGACGACCTTGAGGTAGCCGTCTTCGGTGCCCACTTCGATGCCGAGCCCACCAAATTCGCCGCTAGTGCTTTCCTGGAGTTCCTTGAACTCATCGGCACCCAGATAAGCCGAATGGGGATCCAGGTTATCGAGCATGCCTTTGATCGCGTTCTCGAGCAGCGTCTTGTCGTCCACTGGCTCGACATACGCCGCTTTAATGCGGTCCAGCACCTCGGCAAACGTGCGCAGCTCCTCCAGCGGCAGCGGCGCTTTCGTCGTAGTAGCCGGTACTTCTTCCGGCGCTGGCGCGATCGTCTGGGGTGGTTGCTGGGTTTGCTGTGCCCAAGCGCCCCCGGTTGCGCTGAAGGTCAGCGCAAGAACGAGTGGGGTGGAACGGAACAAGTGGCGCACGTGGGGCATGTTGGACTCCAGTTAATCAGGTATGCGCTATCCCTGCGCACGACACCATTGGACAGGATCGCTCGCGCGGCCCTGTTGGCGGATGGCGAAATACAACGCGGACTGGTCCTGTCCGCCGCTATTGCCGACGGTCGCGATCGGCTCGCCGGCTTTGACGATGTCGCCGGCGCTTTTCAATAAACGTTGATTGTGACCGTAGAGGCTCAAATAACCATTGCCGTGATCGAGAATTACCAATTGGCCTGCGCCGCGTAGCCAGTCCGCAAACACCACACGACCGCCGTGGATGGCGCGTACGGTGCTGCCTTCCGTCGCTCCGATGAGTACGCCGTCCCATTTGCTGCGCGAGTCATCCCCACGCTGAGAGCCGAACCGGGCAATCAATCGACCATCAACCGGCCATGGCAGTTTCCCGCGAGCGCTGCTGAACGGACCGCCGTAGCTACCCGAACTGGAAACGACCGGGCCGCTCGGGATTGGCTTACGGAGTGAGGAAGACGTGTCGGCCTGCTGTTCCTGCTGTTGACGGCGCGCTTCGGCGAGCGCCCGCTGGCGAGCTTCTTCAGCCTCGCGTGCCTGGCGAGCGAGCGTTTCTTCGATGGTCTTGAGCACCTGATTGAGCTGTGCCTGCTCATCCTGGCGGGCCTTCAGGCGCTTATCGCGGGCGGCGAGGTCCGTGTTGAGCTTGGCCAAGGCCTGCTTGCGCTCGTCATGGACGCGGGCCAGTTCCTCTTTGCGGCTGGCAAGCATGTCTTTTTGCTCGGAGAGGCGTTCCTGCTGCGTTTCGATTTCGCGTTCGACGTTGGCCAGCTGGCGGATGGTCTCGTTGAACGTATTGATCTGCTCGAAGCGCGCCTTGCTGAGGTAGTCGTAGTACGTCAGCGTGCGCGAGAACTGTTCGGGGTCCTGCTGGTTGAGCAGCATTTTCAGGTATTCCTGGCGGCCGCCACTCTGGTAAGCCGCACGGGCCTGGATACCGATCAACCGTTGTTGCTCAATGCGCGACTGCTGGAGTTTTTTTTTCTCGCCGTCGAGCCTTTCCAGTTCGGTATGACCTTTGTCCAGCTGGCCCTCCAGATCATCGACCTGCTTTTGCAGGTTGCCCATCTCGGTTTCGCTTTGCTTGAGCTGCTTTTGCACGGAGGATTTTTCCTGCTGCAGCTCACCCAGCAGTTTTTTCAGTTCGGCGATGTCTTTGCGCGCGGATTCCAGCTGCTGTCGCGTTTCAGCGCGCTGGTCGGCATGGGCAGATCCGAGCAGGCAAGCCAGCAGGAGGGTGGTCAGGATACGAAGCATCTAGGCGGGCGGCGTCTCGGGAAGGGCAGCGATAAGCTACAAGCTGTCGCGGCCAAGTGAAAGCGTTCGCGACGCTTTTTCACTTGGCGCGACGGAACGACTCTACTGCAATTCCACGATGGACGTGCCGGTCATCTCTTCGGGAATCGGCAGGCCCATCAGGGTCAACATGGTGGGCGCGACGTCCGCGAGAATGCCGCCTTCACGGATACGCAGGTTGCGCTTACCGACATAGATGAAGGGCACGGGCTCGGTGGTGTGCGCCGTATGCGCTTGGCCGGTGCTTTCATCTTCCATCTGCTCGACGTTGCCATGGTCCGCCGTGATCAAGGCCTCGCCGCCCACCTTCTCTAGCGCCTCGGTGATACGCCCGATGCAGGTGTCCAGGCACTCGACCGCAGCAACGGCTGCGGAGAACACGCCGGTATGTCCGACCATGTCCCCGTTAGCGTAGTTGACGATGATGACGTCGAAGCGCTGATGCTCGATGGCGTCGACGATGCGGTCCGTCACTTCAGGTGCGTTCATTTCCGGCTGCAGGTCGTAGGTGGCGACTTTCGGCGACGGAATGAGAATGCGCTCTTCGCCCTCGTAGGGTTCTTCGCGACCACCGGAAAAGAAGAACGTCACGTGCGCGTATTTTTCGGTCTCAGCGATGCGCAGCTGAGTCTTGCCGTTCTTTGCCAGGTATTCACCGAGCACGTTATGGAGCGTGGAGGGCGGGAAGGCGCAAGGCGCGGGAATGCTTGCCGCGTACTGAGTCAGCATGACGTAGCCGCCCAGCTTGGGTTGGCGTGCCCGGGCGAAGCCGTCGAAGTCGTCCTCGACAAAGCAGCGCGACAGCTCGCGGGCGCGATCGGCGCGGAAGTTCATGAACACCAGGGCGTCGCCATCCTCGATCTGCACCGGCGTGCCCACGGTGGTCGCCTTGACGAATTCGTCGCTTTCATCGCGATTGTAGGCGGCTTGCAGTCCTTCCACGGCACTCGCCACATTGAATGCGCCTTTGCCGTCGCAGATCAGCTCGTATGCCTGCTGCACGCGGTCCCAGCGGTTGTCACGGTCCATCGCGAAGTACCGACCGATCAGCGATGCGGTGCGGCCCTTGCCGAGCCGTGCGAAGGTGCTGTCGGCCAATTCGAGGGAAGCCTTGGCGCTCTTTGGCGCGGTGTCGCGACCGTCGAGGAAGGCGTGCAGATAGATGTGCTCGGCGCCGCGGCGAGCGGCCAGCTCGATCATCGCCATCAGATGATCCTGGTGACTGTGTACGCCACCATCGGAAAGCAGCCCCATGATGTGCACGGCTTTACCGTTCGCGACGGCTTTGTCGACCGCCGCGCCGATGACGGCGTTATCGAAGAACTCGCCGTCGCGAATCGCTTTGGTGATTCGCGTGAAATCCTGGTAAACGACGCGGCCCGCGCCGAGGTTCATGTGGCCCACTTCCGAGTTGCCCATCTGGCCGTCCGGCAGGCCGACATCCATTCCGCTGCCCGAGATCAAGCCGTTTGGCTGAGTCGCCATGAGTCGATCGAGTACCGGCTTCTTCGCGGCGAACACGGCGTTGTGCTCCGGCGTTTCGCTGTGACCGACACCATCCAGAATCATCAGGACCAGGGGTTTGGGCGTGGCTGTCATAAAATCGGACTCTTGGCTGAAAAGTGTAGGCCTGTCGATCTGCACCGGCAGGCAGGGCAAGGGCGCATGTTAATGGCTGGAGCGACCAGCGTCACCGTCGACCCCCGGCGGGAGCGGCGCACGAACCTTCTAGGTCGATGCCGTAAGCGGCAACGAAGGCAGCATATGCGGCGGTGGCGGGCTCTGGACCGTCTCTATGGACTGCGTGTCTCGCTTGTGGTTCAGCGGGCCCGTATGCCTGTGTATACTCCGGCCCCTGTTGCCATTTCGTCGCACCGCGAACAGAAGCGGCATCCGCTCCCAGCATTTTTATTTCCTGGAAAAACCTGATGGTCGCCAAGTTTCTTGAGTTCGCAACCAACCACTATCTTCTCGTTGGTTTGTTCTTCGTTCTACTCATTGCCCTGCTGTTCAACGAGATGCGCCGCGCGGGGCGTGCGCTGACGTCAGGCCAACTGACTTCCCTGGTCAATGCCGATCAAGGGGTCGTGGTGGATATCCGCCCGGCCAAGGAATTCGCGACGGGTCGTGTGGCCGGTGCAGTGAACATCCCTCAGGACAAGCTGGTCAACCGCATTTCCGAGCTCGACAAATACAAGGGCAAGACCATCATCGTGGTGGACGCGTCCGGTCAGCATTCGGGAAGCGCCTGCCAGGAATTGAAGAAGGCAGGTCATACGGTCGCCAGGCTTTCCGGCGGAATGTCCACCTGGCGTGCAGATAACTTGCCCGTGGTGAAGTGAACATGTCTTCGATCGTCATCTATACGACCGCCTGGTGCCCCTACTGCATTCGGGCCAAACGTTTGCTCGACAGCAAAAGCGTGCCTTACGAGGAAATTGCAGTCGACTCGCGACCCGATTTACGGGCGGAGATGGCTCAGAAGGCGGGACGCACATCGGTCCCACAGATTTGGATCGGCGATCGACACGTCGGTGGATGCGATGACCTGTTCGCACTCGAGCGAGCGGGCAAGCTGGACACATTGCTACGCGGCTGACACCTCGGTGGCGCCGCGTTTCCTGTATCTGAATATCATCAAAAGGATTCGTCATGGCTGAGCAAGCAGGCAACGAACAGGCTCAAGGGCCTCAATTCTCCCTTCAACGCATCTATGTGCGCGATCTGTCCTTCGAGGCTCCGAAAAGCCCGGAGATCTTCCGTCAGGAGTGGGCGCCGAATGTCGCGCTGGATCTGAACACCAAGCAGAAGGCGCTGGAAGGCGACTTCCACGAGGTCGTGCTGACGCTGTCGGTGACCGTCAAGACGGGCGAAGAGACTGCGTTCATCGCTGAGGTACAGCAGGCCGGCATCTTCCTGATCAAGGGCCTAGATGCGGCATCGATGAGCCACACCCTGGGCGCCTTCTGCCCGAACATCCTGTTCCCGTATGCGCGTGAAACGCTAGACAGTCTAGTCGTCCGCGGCTCGTTCCCGGCGTTGATGCTCTCGCCGGTGAACTTCGACGCCCTGTATGCGCAGGAAATGCAGCGCATGCAGGCTGCGGAAGGCCAAACGCCGACGGCGTAAGGTTTTCGGATGGCTCAGAAAAGCGCCCCATGTGGGCGCTTTTTTGTAGGTGCGGTTCAGGCTATGTGTTTGAAATCGGCCATTTCACGTACGCATGAAGCTTTTCTGTAGGAGCCCATTTATGGGCGATCGCGATCTTGCCGACGATGCGATGTCGCCTGGCAAAACGCTGATCGCCCACAAGTGGGCTCCTACAGAGAGTGGTGAGCGCCTTCAACCATTTACAGCGTGCGGCGGTATGGGTTCGACAGGTGTCTTTTCAACCGCTACGGCAATCGTCTTGCGCAAGGTGATTGGTATCGATTTCGCCGCTGGCACCTTTGCTTTTTCTGCATGGTGCCAAAGCGGGACCAGGGGGTTCAGTTCCGGGTAGTACCCTGCACAGCAGCCTTCGGGTATGTCGTACGGCGTGACGCGCAGGGGGCCGACTTCCCGGTGAATGCCATCGTTGGCTGCCGTACAGGCCTGCACCAGATCCCCTTCGTTCAGCTCGAAACGTGCCATGTCGTTGCGATGCAGCAGGATCACCGAGCGCGTGCCGAGGATGCCCCGGAAGCGGTCGTCGTAGCCGTAAACCGTCGTATTGAACTGGTCGTTACTGCGAATCGTCATGAGGTTGAGCACGTCGCGCCGCTCAGCCGACGGTTCGATGTCGTCGTCCACCGACAGGGTCTTTGGTGCGATGAAGTTGGCTTTGCCGGTTTCGGTCGTCCATTTGCGCTCGCTGGCGCCCAAGGGGCGATGGAAACCTCCCGGTTCGAGCATCCGGACGTTGAAGTCATGAAACGTCTCGGGATAGGTCCCCGCGATCGCATCGCGTATCTGCGAGTAGTCCGCAACCCAAGCGTCCCACGGCGGTGTTTGTGGGTTCGGCAGCGTCGCCTTGGCGAGTTCCGCGATGATCCATGGCTCCGAGCGCAGGTGCTCACTCGCTGGTTTGGCAACGCCCCGCCAGGCGCGGATGCAGCTAGTGCTGTCCTCGGTGGTGTGCTGCTGCTCGATGCCGTTCTGTACATCTACCTCGGTGCGTCCGAGGCAGGGCAGGATATAAGCCGTCCGCCCGTGCACGAGGCAGCTGCGGTTGAGCTTGGTGACAATCTGCACCGTAAGGTCCAGATTCTTCCAGGCAGGCTCGAGCTGGTAGGTGTCGGGTGCGGCCCGGACGAAGTTTCCCCCCAGTGACAGGAACGCCTTGATGTGCCCAGCAACGACGCCCTCACAGGCTTCGACGGTGTTCACGCCGTTCTCTGCAGGCGGCTCGAAGCCGTACTGCTGGCGTAGATTGTCCGCCGGTACTTGGGCTGCTTTTTCGGTGATGCCCACCGTACGTTGCCCCTGTACGTTCGAATGCCCACGTACGGGGCATACGCCTGCCCCAGGCTTGCCCATGTTGCCGCGCATCAAGAGCAGGTTGACCACCATTTGTACGTTCTGCACGCCATGGCGATGTTGAGTCAGCCCCATGCCGTACACGCCGATCACGCGCTCGCAACGGGCGTACACATGTGCGGTGGCCTCCATCGCGCCGCGCGTGAGACCGCTGCGTTTTTCCAGCGCGCCCCAGGTGTAAGCGCGGATTCGCTGTTCGAACGCGTCGAACCCATGGGTGTGTTCTTCAATGAAGTTGACATCGAGAACGCGGGGTTGGCCCGATGCCTTAGCCTCGTCGTCCAGCTCGAACAAGGCTTTGCAGATGCCCGCGATGGCTGCGGTGTCGCCACCGATCGAGACCTGGTGATACTGCGTGCTAATGACGGTTTCGGCCCCAGTCACCATCTCCGTTGGCGATTGCGGATTGACGAAGCGCTCCAGGCCGCGCTCGCGCAGCGGATTGAAGGTGATGATCGGTGCGCCCCGCTTACGGGCATGCTGCAGCTCATGCAGCATGCGTGGGCTATTGCTGCCGGTGTTCTGGCCGAAGAAGAGAAAACCGTCGGTTTTATCGAAATCGTCCAGCGTGACAGTGCCTACCGGAATGCCGATACTTTCGGGCAGCGCGACCGACGTGCTTTCGTGGCACATGTTGGAACTGTCCGGCAAATTGTTCGTGCCATAGAGGCGCGCGTACAACGCCCACATGTACGACGCTTCCAGCGACGCGCGGCCGGACGCGTAAAACACGGCCTGATTGGGATCGCCCAGCGTGGCCAGTCGCGAGCCGATATCCTGTAGCGCTTGTTGCCAATCTACCGGTACGTAGCGGTCGGTCGCGGCGTCCCAGCGCATGGGCTGGGTCAGGCGACCCTGCTGCTCCAGGTCGTAATCGCTCCAGTTCAACAGTTCTGCAACACGGTGCCGCGCGAAAAACTCGGCATCGCAGCGGTGCGACGTTACCTCCCACGCCGTGGCTTTCGCACCGTTTTCACAAAATTCTAGCGGGCGCGTTTCGCCGGGCTTGGCCCAGGCGCAGCTGACACAGGCGAAGCCGGAGATCGGACGGTTCTGTTTGAAGAGCGCGGCGGTGCCTTCGATTGGCGCACCTTCGCGAAAGAGAATGTTGGTGACGGAGTAGGCGGAACCCCAACCCCCCGAGGGACCCTTGTAGGGCTTGAATCGAATTGCACTCATCATGTCGTCATCGCCGGCCGTTGTAGTGGGCTGTCGCCGTCGCGAAGAATTAGCGACAGGCCCTAATTACGACGAACCTGTGAAAACGATGGTTCAGCGCGACTGCTCAGCGAGGTGGCCGGCGGCCACGCCAACGTTTGTAGTGGTGTGGCCGGCGAGGTGCGGCCGGCTAGGCACCGTTAGCTAGGCACCCCCAGCGAAATCGTGTTGACGCCAAGCTTCGTAGACGACCACGGCCACGGTGTTGGACAGATTGAGGCTGCGGCAGTCAGGTCGCATCGGCAGGCGCAGACGTTGTTCCGGCGGCAAACTTTCGCGAACGTCTTGCGGCAATCCACGGCTCTCTGGGCCGAACAGGAACGTATCGCCCGCTCGATAGTGGACCTGGTGATGAGGGTGCGAGCCCTTCGTCGTCAGTGCGAACAGCCGCGGCCCCTCCGCCCCTGGCGGGATATCCAAGCCTAGATACGCCAGGCAACTGGCAAGGTCGGGGTGGCGTCGAAGGGTGGCGTACTCGTGATAATCCAGGCCGGCGCGCCGCAGGCGTTTGTCGTCGACGTCGAAACCGAGTGGCTCGATAAGATGAAGCGCACAGCCGGTGTTGGCGCACAGCCGGATGATGTTACCCGTGTTGGGTGGAATTTCCGGTTGGAAGAGAATGACGTTGAACATGATTCAGCCCGTTGAGTCAGCCCGCGATTCTACCCCACGCCTGACGGCCCGGCAGGCCATGTTAAAGTCAGTGGCATCACGCCCGCGTCTTGCGGTGCGGCTTCTCCCCCGTTTCACTCCCTGTAAGGCAGCCGACATTGGCCGAACGCGACGACGAGTTCAACGATGCGATGCTCGAGCGCAAGGCGCGCCTGCGACGGGCGTCGGTCTGGCTGCTTTCGCTGGTGTTTTTTGGCGTGGTCATTGGCCTCATGATCGGCCGCATCGTCAATCCCTCCGAAGACGCCATCGCTATGCCTTCGCGGGTCTTGCAAGTGACGCCCATGGTCGCGCAAAGCCGCTTGAGTTTGTCTTTGCTCCTAGACCGCCCGCCGCACGATCTACGCCGCAACGTGCAGGATGGCGCGGTCAGCTTCGTACTTGCCAGAGCATCGCTTCGGAGCTCTTTTAGCGGTGACGTAAGTGGTAATGAGCGTTTTTCCTGGCTCGTTCGCCCCGTCGGGTCTGACGTTCGGGTATTGCTGGTGCCGTTGGCGGGACATCTACAAGTCATCGACACCATCGAACCCAATGATCCTGATGGCTGGCGCCTGACGATCACCGCAGAGCCGCTCCGTTAGCTGAGCCCCTCACCGTACGTGTGAATGCGCGATCCACATTGGGCGGGCGTACCCGCGGCTTAAACAAAAATGGGCCGCTTCAAGAGCGGCCCATTCATTCGCATAAAAGAGGGGAATCCCCGGCCTGCCTGTACCAAGGTCCCCGAAACTGGATGGGGATCACTTTGCACCAGGCGTGCCACTTCGACTTTTTCTAAGAGATCGTTTGCAATCGATCGCTATAAAATTATTTAAGTAATTGATTTTCAATGAAAATCAAACAGGTGTGTGTCTTGGCTCCTTTGGCGCGCGTGCCTTTTAGATAAACCTACAAAGCTCGGATATCGCTCCTGTTCCCCGTAGGCATGCACGAAATTGATCCCGCAAGCGCGAAAGTGCCCAGTAGGGGGGCGAGCGCAACGGGCTGTTCCTTAAATAAGCTGAACTTCCAACTCCGTCACAAATCGGACTTCTGAGTTCTTCGAAATAAATACACATAATTTAAGGAAGGATAATGAGTCGATCTGATGGTCGGGGACGGCATTTCGACACGGTGCTCTTCATATTCGGGCTTGTACTTTTACTCACGGGACTCGTGCTCGGCGCTGGCGGCGCCTACCTCGCATTTCTCGGAGGGTCTTGGTACTACTTGATCGTCGGTATCGGCTTACTGATATCCGGAATGCAGCTCACGCAGCGAAAGCGAGGCGCCACGTTCTGGTTCGTGCTGGTGTTCATCGGCACCGTCATTTGGAGCGCCTGGGAATCCGGTTTGAATTATTGGCGCTGGATTCCGCGCCTCGACCTCATCTTAATCCTGGCTATCGTGTTCGCGCTCGTCGCGCCACGTCTGGGCTACGCGAAAGGGGCCACACGCGCCTGTGCGGCAGTCCTTTGCCTGGTCCTGGTCGTCGCGGGAGGCCTTGCATTCGTCCCCTATGGCTACACGAATCCCGGCACGCTGCCCACCGCTGGCGACGCTTCGCTGGAAACGGATGTCGGCGATGCTCAAGTCGCGGACAACCCCGCAGACGCTGATTGGTCGGCATACGGCCGCAATGCAGCGGCGACCCGTTATTCCCCGCTAGACCAAATCAACCGTGACAATGTCGGTGAATTGAAGAAAGCGTGGGAGTACCGCACTGGCGACGTACTCGATCACCGCTGGGGCGCGGAAACCACGCCATTGAAGATCGGCCAGAATGTCTACTTGTGTACCTCGCGCAACATCCTCATTTCCCTGGACGCAGGCACAGGCAAGGAACGCTGGCGCTACGATCCGAAGGTGCCGGAAGACGCCATTCCCTACACGGCGGCTTGCCGAGGTGTGAGCTATTACGAGGTGCCTGAAGACCGTCCCAATGTTCCGGCGGACGAGTCCGCGTCTGCTAGTGCACCGGCAGGGGATGCCATGACCTGCCGTACGCGGATCTTCTCTGGCACGTTGGACGGCAGAATCCTTGCGGTCGACGCCGAAACGGGCAAGCCCTGCGCCGACTTCGGCAATAACGGCCAGGTCGACATCAAGGAAGGCATGGGCGTCGCGCCAGCCGGTTATGTCTCGATCAACTCTGCCCCCACGATCGTGCGCAATGTCGTCGTGACCGGTCATCAGGTGCTCGATGGTCAGCGTCGCTATCCACCGTCGGGTGTCATCAAGGGTTTCGATGCCGTGACGGGTGAGTTGCGCTGGGCGTGGGACGCGGGTAATCCGGACCGCACCGAGCCGCTGAAAGACGGCGAGACCTACACGCGCGGTTCGCCGAACATGTGGACGACGGCCGTGGGCGATAACAACCTCGGGCTCGTCTATTTGCCCATGGGTAACTCCGCTGCCGATTACTGGAGCAGTTCGCGGACCGAAGCCGAAAACGACTGGAGCGTGGCACTCGTCGCGTTGAACGTCGAAACCGGTCGTCCGGTGTGGAAGTTCCAGACCACGCACAAAGATGTGTGGGATTACGACCTCGGCTCGCAGCCGACGCTGCTCGACTTTCCGACGGATCAGGGCCCAGTCCCGGCGGTGCTGCTGCCGACGAAGCAGGGCGAGATGTATGTATTCGATCGCCGCACGGGTGAAACCCTCTTCGATATCGAAGAGCGGCCCGCCCCGCAAGGTGGCGCTGAGCCCGAGCAGCGCTCGCCAACGCAGCCGTACTCCAAGTACCACACGCTGCGTCAGCCTGAGCTGACCGAGAAAGATGCGTGGGGGATGTCGCCGTTCGACCAACTGGCCTGCCGTATCCAGTTCCGCCAGGCCAGCTACGAAGGGATCTACACGCCACCGACAGCCGATCAGCCGTGGATCGAATACACCGGTTACAACGGCGGGTCGGACTGGGGGAGCGTGGCCGTCGACACGCGTCGTGGCGTGATCATTGCGAACTACAATGACATGCCCAACTACAACGAATTCGTCCCGCGCGAGAAAGCGAACGAGCTTGGCTGGCGTCCCCGTGAAGAATTGGCCGCCGATCGAGGGGGTGCCGAAGGCGCCGGGGATCCGCAGGAAGGCACGCCATACGCGATGAACGTCAATGCGGGCTGGCGCCTCAAGCAGACCGGGCTGTTGTGCGTCCAGCCGCCATACGGTGGTATCCGTGCCATCGATCTCAAGTCCGGCAAGACCATCTGGGATCGTCCGCTGGGCACTGCGCGTAGCAACGGCCCCTGGGGCATCAAGTCTGGCCTGCCGATCGACATCGGTACGCCCAACAATGGTGGTTCGGTTGTGACGGCGGGCGGGTTGGTCTTCATCGCGGCCGCCACGGACGACCTCATCCGGGCGATCGACATGGAGACCGGCAAGACCGTTTGGCAAGATGTACTGCCTGCGGGCGGCCAGGCCAACCCTCTGGTGTACGAAGCGAACGGCAAGCAGTACTTGATGATCGTCGCCACCGGGCACCACTTCATGGAGACGCCGACCGGCGACTACGTGATCACTTACGCACTACCGTGAGTGCATAGGCAGGGCGTCGCCTCCCAGGCTGGCGCCCCATCATCGACAAGGGAACCGTTCGCGGTTCCCTTTTTCGTTGGGGAGAGCCGCTCTAGATAGAGGGTTCGCCTGGGGGTGGCGACGAACCCTGCCGCGGTGCTTCTGTCGTAAGTTCGGTAACCGTCACCGTGCGCCGTGTGGCTGGTCGTGCCGCGGCCGTCACCAATGTGCGCCCGTCGAAGGACAGCTCAGAGGCACTGAATGATCGATTACATCATCCATGGCATCGAAACCTTTCCAGCGTGGATTCTCAGCGCCTGCGTACTGGGTATTACTCTTGGGGTCAGCAGCGTCCTGACCTTTATCCACCTGAGATTGATGCGGTTGCAAAGCGGCCGTTTGAATTTGTTTTATGCGACCAGCAAAGCCGGGCACGTCCCCGTCGTTTGCATCTTGTGGGTCTATGGCGCTGCGTTTGCGCTCTACCTGCTCCTGCCGGCGTCGATTGGCTGGCGGGTTACTCTGATTCCCTTAGCGCACGTGGCCGTGCTGCTGTTGTCCGTCTGGTTGCTGATCCGGGTCGCCAAGCGCTTCGTGCATTTGGTGGATCGTTGGTCCGAGAAGCGCACGTCGCTCTTCGAACGCTTCGTCATGCCGTTTTTCCTGCGCTGTCTGGCTGCGTTGGCCCCCGTATTTCTGCTGTTTTCACTCTTCCCGCTGTTCGTGACTTCGCAGGAAATGGGCGACGTGTTGCGCAGCCTGACAAGCCTGCTACTGATCGCCAGCGTTGCCGCTGTGCTCATCTACGGTGTGAACAGTACCGAGCGCATGCTCAGCGAGCGCTATCAGTTCAACGACGAGGATTTCACCGCACGCAAGGTCCACACGCAGATCACGGTACTCCGCAAGCTCATCAATTTTCTCATCGTGGTCCTGGCCGTGGCGTCGATGCTCATGGTGTTCGACAAGGTTCGGCAATTGGGGGCGAGCATTCTGGCGTCCGCAGGCATCATCGGGGTCATCCTGGGGTTCGCCGCACAAAAGGTGCTGGGGAATCTCATCGCCGGCATTCAGATTGCGCTCACGCAGCCTATCCAGCTGAACGATGCCGTGATTGTCGAAGGCGAATGGGGATGGGTGGAGGAGCTGACGCTGACGTTCGTCGTGATCCGGATTTGGGATTTGCGTCGGCTCGTGTTGCCGATCACGTACTTTGTCGAGAATCCGTTTGAAAACTGGACCAAACGCGATAAAGACCTGCTCGGCACGGTCATCCTGTATGCCGACTACCATCTGCCAATGGAGCCGCTACGCGAAGAGGCTCAGCGTCTGGCCGAGGCGTCACCGCTATGGAATGGCCGCGTTTGTGTCGTGCAGATGTTGGAGATGACCGAGCACAACATTCAGATCCGCGTGCTGGTCAGCGCGCGTGGTGGGCCGAACGCGTTCGACCTGCGCTGCCACATGCGTGAAGGGCTCATCAATTTCATCGCGCAGCGTTATCCGGAATGCCTGCCGCGTACGCGGGTCGACATTCCGTTGCGCAACGGTCGCAACGCGCCGGATCAGCCCCTGGTCGCCGAAGGACATCAAGGGCCGGCGACCGCGCCGTCTCAGTAAGACTGCGCGATCTGCTCGATCTGCAACATCAGGCTCTGCAGGCCACCACCGGAGAGATACCAGAGCGGCGGGTCAAGATAGAACACGTCGTTGTGCTTTGCCGCCGGCGTCTTCAGTAGCGCAGAGCCATTGAGCGATGCGATATCCAGAGGCTTCCCACCGATCGCCGCACTGCGGTCCACGATGAAAATGATGTCCGGCTGAGCCGCTGCAATCTGCTCCAGCGTCATCGGCTGTGGTTTTGGCCGCGGCGCGCCGGGCGCTCGTGGGGCAGGTGCGGGTAGCGCGCGCGGGGCCTGCAGGACCGAATAGATCACCGGCTGCTCGTTGGCGGAGAAGCGCCCCTCGTTGTGCGTTAGCACGATGGCTTTCTTGCCGGATTTTGCGACTTGGGCGCGGACTTCATCGACGCTTTTCTGCAGGTCCACCAATGCCGTCTTGGCCTGCTCCTGACGTCCCACCAGTTCGCCTAGGGTCGTGATGTGCTGCTTCACGCTGGCGAGGTAATCCGGGCCGGTGCTCATGTCCAGCGTCGGTGCAATGCCGGCCAGCCTCTGCGCGTCGTCGCCTTGGCGTCCAGTCACCAAGATGAGATCCGGCGAAAGTGCCCGAACGGCGTCCAGGTTCGGGGCTTTCAAGGAACCGACCGGCGCGAGTTGCAGGCCATTCGGTTGGAGATAGGGGGGCGGGTTGTCGGCTGCGCCGACGACGCGTTGACCCGCGCCCAGCGCCGCCAATGTGTCCACGCTGCCGAAGTCGAAGCTGACGATTTTCTGCGGGTCTTTCTTTACGGCGACGGTGCCCTGTGGTTGAACGACGTTCAGGGTGTCCTGCTGCGACGATGGTGTGCTGCAGCCTGCGATCGCCAGAGCGAGCAGGGTAAACAATGCGGTTCTTCTCACGTATGCAACTCCGTTGGAACAGCCTGGGTCTTTTGGAAACGAGAAACCATATCATTCGGGCGCATGGGCGGGGTCGTTAAATGCGTAAAGACTGAAAGTCCATGGCGGGTTTGACGTGCTCAAACGAGGTGCTGGAACCCTTCTCATCGGGCTGCGGTCTTTGATGAGCCGGCATCAATGCCAACCTTTCAGGAGACGTTTCTCATGGATCTGATTCGGATCATTTTCGCCATCATCCTTCCGCCGCTGGGCGTGTTCCTCCAGGTCGGGCTTGGCCTGCATTTCTGGCTGAACATCTTGCTGACCATCTGCGGCTACATCCCGGGGATCATCCACGCGGTCTGGATCATCGCTCGCCGCTAGCGCGTGCGGCTGCCAAGGTAAAACCACCTGTAGGAGGGACGCGTCTATCTTGCAGGTGGCCTTCACCATCTAATTCTCCTCACGGCTACAGATTGGTATATCCTCGCCGGCTCTTTTATACCCTCATATTGTTTAGGGAAAAGCATGCCCGACAAGACGGTCATCGAGGAAGAACGCTTCCGGCGAATACTCGCTCGTAACATTGCAGTCCCAGTCGCGGTAGGTCTGGTGACGATCGGTTTCTTCGTTTGCATCATCTATTACCTGCTTTCGGTCTCCCGCGATGTCGAGCATTCCGACCGCGTGATCAGTCAGGGCAACGGTGTCTTCAAGCTACTGATCGACATGGAAACCGGCATGCGCGGCTATCTAGTTGGCGACGATCCAGTATTCCTCGAGCCTTACGATCGCGCGGTCCAACGACTGGACGGTGAGTTTGGTGGGTTGATCGAGCTGGTCGGAGACAATCCACAGCAAGTGGCAACGCTACGCCAGATAAAGTCGGCTCACGATCAATGGCGCGCGCATGCCGAGCGCGTGAAGGCAAAGCGCGCCATCGATGATCTTTCATTCGTTCAGGACGTTCGCTCGCAGGTCGGCAAGCGCTCGATGGACGAAATGCGCGCCAAGTTCAACCAGTTCCTGCATGAAGAGGAGCGTCTACGCGCAGCGCGGGTCGATTTTGCCGAGTGGATGACCGTACTCGCCGTCGGGATTTTCATTGCAGTCATTTTCCTGCTGAACGTATTGATCGCCTACCGTGGGCGGCACGAGCTGTTGACACTATCTGCAGCGTTCAACACCTCGCTGCAAAAGGAAGCCGCTAACGCGCAAGAGCTACAGCGGCAGAGCTGGTACCAAACCGCCGAAGCATCCCTTGCCGAACACCTCATTGGCCAGCTCACCATCGAAGAGGTCGGCAATCGCACGCTCGACTTCCTCGCCCAGCAGATTCAGGTCGCCGTTGGCGCGCTGTATACCGTCGAGAATGGGCGGCTGCGGCGAGTCGCTACCTATGCGTTCGATGAGGCACAGCTGTTGCGCCGCGAGCATCTGGAATTTGGTCAGGGGCTCATCGGCCAAGCGGCGTCGGAGCGTCGGCCAATGGCGCTGGAAAACCTTCCCGCGAACTACCTGCAGGTCAGTTCGGCGGTCGGCGAAAGCGACGCCCACGCCGTGCTGATCCTGCCCATCATCGATGGCAACGAGCTGATGGGTGTCATCGAGCTGGGCTTTCTGCGGCCGCTGGAGTCACAGGATCGCGAACTGATGCGGCTGCTGGCCGGGAACATCGGCGCGGCCATCAGCGGCGCCAACTACCGGCAAAAGTTGCAGACGGCCCTGTCCGAAACCCAGGCACTGAACGAGGAGTTGCAGGTCCAGCAGGAAGAGTTGCGCAGCGCCAACGAGGAGCTCGAAGAGCAATCCAGCGCGCTCAGGGAATCCCAGGCGAACCTGGAGGCGCAGCAGGCGGAGCTCGAGCAGACCAACGAGCAGTTGTCCGAGCAGGCACTCGCCCTGGCGAATCATCGTGACGAACTCGACACGCGCAACCGTGATCTAGGCGAAGCGCAGCGCATGCTCGAAGCGCGGGCCGAGGAGCTACAACGCGCAAGCCGCTACAAGTCCGAGTTCCTCGCCAACATGTCCCACGAGCTGCGGACGCCGCTCAACAGCTCATTGATCCTCGCCAAGCTCCTAGCCGACAACGACGACGGCAACCTGACCGAAGAGCAGGTGAAGTTCGCCAGTTCGATCTATTCAGCCGGCAACGATCTGCTGACCCTGATCAACGACATCCTCGACCTGTCGAAGGTCGAAGCAGGCAAACTCGAACTCGTGCTCGAGGACGCAAGCCTTGTGCGGCTGGCCGACAACCTGAACGGGCTGTTCACGCCATTGGCCGGTCAGAAATCGCTGGATCTGGTCATTCAGATCGCCGATGGGTTGCCACCGACCATCCAGACTGACATTCAGCGCCTTGAGCAGATCCTCAAGAACCTGCTCTCCAACGCCATCAAATTTACGGATGCCGGCGAGGTCCGCTTGCAGATCGAGCCTGCCGCGGAAGGACACATCGCGTTCCATGTGCAGGACACTGGCATCGGTATTCCGCAGGAGCAGCAGGACGTCGTCTTCGAGGCGTTCCGGCAGGCGGACGGCACGACCAATCGCCGCTATGGCGGCACTGGGCTCGGGTTGTCGATTTCTCGCGAATTCGCTCATCGCCTGGGTGCGACACTTACTGTATCCAGTGAGGTCGGCAAGGGCAGTCGCTTCAGCCTCGCGCTGCCGCAACGCTTCGTGGACGCGAGCGAGCCGGCGGCACCGGCTGCCGTGGTGTCGGCGGCACGGCCAGAACCACGCCAGTCGGCGTTGCCGAAGATGCCACCCGCTTCTGCCGTTGCCGAGCCGCCTGCAGCGTTGCCGCCGTTCGATGATGACCGCGAGCGTATGTCTGCAAGCGGGCGCTGCGTGCTGATCATCGAAGACGAACCGCAATTCGCGAAGATTCTTTACGATCTTGCGCACGAGCTGAACTACAACTGCCTCGTTGCACACGGCGCCGACGAAGGCTTCAGCCTGGCGGAAAGTCATCTGCCGGATGCCATCCTGCTGGACATGCGCCTACCGGATCATTCGGGCCTGACCGTGTTGGAGCGCTTGAAAGAGAACGCGCGCACCCGCCACATACCCGTTCATATTTGCTCCGTCGAGGATCGTCGCGAGACAGCGCTGCACATGGGCGCTGTCGGCTATGCCATGAAGCCGGTGAGCCGCGACGATCTCAAGAGCGTGTTCGCGCGCCTGGAGTCGAAGCTGGAGCAAAAGGTGAAACGCGTACTGGTGGTGGAGGACGACGACCTCCAGCGCGAGAGCATTTCCCGCCTGATCGAGGACGACGACATCGAAATCGTCGCGGTCGGCCTGGGTGGCCTGGCCCTGGATCAGCTTCGGGACACCGTGTTCGATTGCATGATCATCGACCTCAAGCTCCCGGACATGGATGGCAGTCAGTTACTGGCGCGTATGACCGAGGAGGACATCTGCTCCTTCCCGCCGGTGATCGTCTATACCGGGCGCAACCTCAGCCGTGACGAAGAGGCGGAGCTGCTCAAGTATTCCCGCTCGATCATCATCAAGGGTGCCCGCTCGCCGGAGCGTCTGCTGGACGAGGTCACGCTGTTCTTGCACAAGGTGGAAGCCGACATGCCGCTGGAGCGCCAGCGCATGCTCAAGACCGTGCGCAACCGCGACCGTGCATTCGAGGGCCGGCGTATCCTGTTGGTGGACGACGATGTGCGAAATATTTTCGCGCTCACGAGTGCGCTGGAGCACAAGGGCGCCGGGGTCGAAATCGCCCGCAACGGTATCGAGGCGCTGGAAAAGCTGGATCAAGAGCCGACGATCGATCTCGTGCTGATGGATATCATGATGCCGGAGATGGATGGTTATGAGGCGACCGAGCGCATTCGCAAGGACCCTCGCTTCAAGCGGCTGCCGATCATCGCCGTCACGGCCAAAGCCATGAAGGACGATCAGGACCGTTGCCTGCGGGCCGGGGCCAATGACTACCTGGCCAAGCCGATCGATCTGGATCGTTTGTTCTCGCTCATCCGCGTCTGGTTGCCGAAGTTGGAAGTGTTTTGATTGGGGCGCACGGCCAATACGTGGGTCGGATGCAACCGCGCCTTGTCGACGTTCGCAGGGGGTGATTGAACATGGCTGAACCCGTGCTCGAGATCGAACTGAAGTTACTGATCGAGGCCATCTACCTGCGCTACAGCTACGACTTTCGCGACTACGCGATGGCGTCCATGAAGCGCCGCGTCGTGCAGGCGGTACGGGCGCTGGAGTGCCATAGCGTGTCGGAACTCCAAGGTCGGGTGCTGCACGAACCCGACACGTTCATGGCGGTGTTGCAGTACCTGACGATCCCGGTAAGCGAAATGTTTCGCGACCCGGAGTACTACCGGGCGTTGCGTGAGCAGGTGGTGCCGCTGTTGCGCACCTATCCTTCGCTGAACATCTGGATTGCCGGTTGTAGCACCGGCGAAGAGGTGTATTCGATGGCCATCCTGCTCGAGGAGGAGGGGTTGCTGTCGCGGGCGCACATCTACGCGACCGACATCAATCCGCGCTCGCTGGAAAAAGCCCGGCAGGGTGTCTACGCCACGGACAGCGTTCGCTTGTTTACCGAGAACTATCAACGTTCTGGGGGCAAGCACAGTTTTTCCGACTACTACACGGCCGCCTACGATGCCGTGCTCATGGACAAGCGTCTACGCGAACGGGTGACCTTTGCCGATCACAGCCTCGCCACCGATAGCGTCTTTGCGGAGACCCAATTCATCTCTTGTCGCAATGTCCTGATCTACTTCAACCGGGGGCTGCAGGACCGCGCGGTCGGATTGTTTCATGAGTCGCTCGGTCACCGTGGCTTCTTGGGGCTTGGCAGCAAGGAGAGCCTCGATTTCGGGCAGCACGCGGGCGCGTTCGAACCCATTGCGCGCGCCGAAAGGATCTTCCGCAAGCGATGAACAACGAACACATCCACCGTCCATACGCGCGTGTCGAGGCCGTGGTGATTGGCGTGTCCGCCGGAGGCCTTGATGCGCTCAGCGTGCTGCTGGAGGGTTTTCCCACTGATTACGGGTTGCCGCTGATCGTGGTGCAGCACATACCGGAAGGCGTGGCGAGCCAGCTGGCGGTGATCTTCGATCGCAAGCTGGCCCTGCGCGTGAAGGAAGCGAACGACAAGATGCCGATAGAGTCCGGCTGCTTGTATTTCGCACCACCCGGCTATCATCTATTGGTCGAAACCAATCGGCATTTTTCGCTGAGCATTGATCCGCGAGTACATTTTTCCCGGCCTGCCATCGATGCACTGTTTGAAAGCGCGGCGGATACCTGGGGCCCGGCCCTGGCCGGAGTATTGTTGACCGGGGCTAATGCTGATGGCGCCGCTGGTTTGCGCCACATTGCCGAACAGGGCGGTTTGGCGCTCGTTCAAGATCCGGCGGAAGCCCAGGTCGATACCATGCCGCGCTCGGCGCTGGCGTTGTTCACCCCCCATCATGTCCTGCCGCTGGCGGGATTACGTGAATTGCTGTTGCAACTGGATTGTTGACCCATGTATCCCACGATAGAGCCCGCCAAACTGCTGATCGTCGATGACCTGCCAGAAAACCTGCTGGCGCTCGAAGCGCTGGTGCGTAGCGATGTCACGGAGGTCTTCCAGGCCGAGTCGGGCGAGGAGGCGCTGGAGCTCCTGCTTCGCCACGAGTTCGCCCTTGCGATCCTCGATGTGCAGATGCCCGGCATGGACGGCTTCCAGCTAGCAGAAATGATGCGCGGCGCCGAGCGGACCCGGCACATTCCCATCGTTTTCGTCAGCGCTGCAGGGCGCGAGCAGAACTACGCGTTCAAAGGTTACGAATCCGGGGCGGTCGATTTCCTGCAAAAACCGCTGGACGCACATACCGTGCGTAGCAAGGTCAACGTCTTCGTCGAACTGTGGCGACAGCGCAAGCTGCTCAAGACCCAGTTGGGCGAACTCGAACGTAGCCGTCAGGAGCAGGAGCAGCTG
This sequence comes from Pseudomonas matsuisoli, assembly GCF_014647635.1. Taxonomy (GTDB): domain Bacteria; phylum Pseudomonadota; class Gammaproteobacteria; order Pseudomonadales; family Pseudomonadaceae; genus Pseudomonas_P; species Pseudomonas_P matsuisoli. The sequence continues at coordinate 722,761 of NZ_BMPO01000001.1, read as the reverse complement.
CTTGTCGACCTGCGCACGACGCAAAGCGAGCTGCAGCGGGCAATCCGCATGCGCGACGACTTCATGTCAGTGGTTTCCCATGAACTGAAGACGCCGCTCAATACGCTGATCCTCGAAGTGCAGCTGCGGCGCTTGTATCTGGAGAAAGGCAATCTCGATGCCTTCGCCCTGGACCGCCTGCACGCCATGGTGGAAAAGGACGAGCGGCAGATTCGCCGGCTCATGCGTTTGATCGACGACATGCTCGACATAAGCCGTATTCGTACCGGCAAGCTGTCCATTCGCGCGACCGCGCTGAACCTCGCCGACCTGGTGGAAAAGGTGCTGGACAATTTCGCCGCACAGTTCGAACAGTCAGGCAACGAAGTCGTCCGCGAAATCCAGTCGCCGATTATGGGGATGTGGGATGAGTTTCGGATCGAGCAGGTCCTGGCGAACCTGCTGACCAATGCCCTGCGCTACGGGCATGGCAAACCGGTGATGGTCCGTGCCGGGACCAGCGAAGGATTCGCCTGGCTTGAGGTGCAGGACAACGGTGTCGGCATTTCCGCCGAGGACCAGCGTCGCATCTTCAGCCAATTCGAGCGGGCGTCGAGTACGGCCCAGGTGGCCGGTCTCGGGCTCGGCCTGTTCATCGCCGACCAAATCGTCAAGGCGCACGGTGGGCGGATCACCGTACGCAGCCAACCTAATGAAGGTGCGACGTTCCGCATCGAGCTGCCGTTTCACTTATCACTGAGCTAAACCGCCGCCCGGTCATCATGCCCACTCTGGATAGATCAGCCACGCCGCCACCTTTGTGGGAGCGGGTCATGCCCGCGATGATGTCTGTGATGCACAACAAAGCTGCGGGTTGGCACCCGTCCTACGGCAGTCGCGCCCTGTGCTTTCTGTAGGGGCGGCCGGGCGGCGAACCGCTTTAGCCGCCAAGGCGACTAAAGTCGCCCCTACCACAGCGCGACGTCCTGCTTCCGGTGCATGGCGGTACCACCACCGTTTGCCCCACCCCAAAGACTGGCGATGCTTATTCGGTTAGCGCACCATGCGGCTCTTGGCGTTACCATTGCGCCAGTTCCCGCCACTCCTAAATGAACGCATTCATCTGAGAGCCAACCATGCCTGTTTTCGATCACCTGGCGCAGTTGCCAGACGACCCTATCCTCGGCCTTGTCGCGCTGTATGCCAACGATACCCGCGCCAGCAAGATGGACCTGGGCGTGGGCATTTACAAAGATCCGCAAGGCCGCACGCCTGTACTGAAATCAGTCAAAGCTGCCGAGGCCTGGTTGCTGGAAAACGAGAGTAGCAAGGCGTATGTCAGTACGGCGGGCGTTCCTGGTTTCGAAAACGCCATCGTTCCCATCGCGCTTGGCGCCTCTGCTGCGTCTCTCGTGGGTGAGCGTTACGCTGCGATCCAGACCCCCGGTGGTACGGGTGGACTACGGCTGATGGCGGAGTTCCTGACCCGTACTGCGGTGAAAACGGTGTTGGTGGGCGTACCGACCTGGCCGATTCACCAGCCGATCTTCGAGCGTGTCGGGCTCAATGTCAGCACCTGCGCGCATTTGCGAGAGGATGGCACCTTCAATCTTGAAGCGCTGTTGGCCGGTATTTCCGAGCTGAATACGGGCGATGCCGTTCTGTTGCACGCGTGCTGCCACAACCCCACAGGAATCGACCCGACCCGCGAACAGTGGCACGCCATTCTCGACGCGGTGAAAGCCAAGGGCGTCCTGCCCTTGTTCGACATGGCGTACCAGGGCTTTGGCGACGGTCTCGATGAAGATGCGTGGTCGCTGCGGTTGTTCTGCGATGCGTTGCCGGAAGTGCTGGCCAGCGTTTCCTGCTCGAAGAACTTCGGCATCTACCGCGAGCGCACCGGCGCGTTGCTGATCAGCAGCGACAGCACCAAGACGCTGGCCGCCGTTCGCTCACAAGTGATCGACAGCGCGCGCAGCCTGTGGTCGATGCCTCCGTCCCATGGGGGGCAGATCGTCACGCATATTCTTGGCGACGGTGCCTTGAAAGCAAGCTGGCTCGCCGAGCTTAACGAGATGTGCGAGCGCATCAACAGCTTGCGTAATGGCCTGTGCGATGCGCTGAAAGCGATCGACGCGTTCGAGCCGTTCCAGAGTTTGGCCGTACAAAAGGGCATGTTCTCGAGCCTAGGCATGACACCGGAGTACGTCCTGCGCATACGTGAAACCTCCGGTGTGTATTTAGTCGGCAGCGGACGTATCAACGTCTCCGGTCTGTCCGCAGATCGCCTCGATGAGCTTGCCGCAGCGCTGAAGGCTGGGCTCGTCTAAGCAGGCTTAACGCCGACGCAAAAACCGGGATGCGCAATGCATCCCGGGCGTCTCAGCTCAAGGCCGGTCGTAGTGCGGGTGTAACCCGTATTACAAAATCGATCGCCATCATACTGGTCGCAGCCCGGCTGGCTCCTACAGGTGCAGAGCGCCTGCCCTTCGAGGAACCCTTCTGACCATTGAACCTAGGGCTTCAATTCACGAAACATTGGTCGGTATCGGCAACGATCAGCGTTGCCATCCACGCAACAAAAAAGTCCGAATCCTTTATTGGAGGTGATGCCTGAGCCTCCCCATACTCGGTCGAAGAACGCACGCCCTCTCTGGACGTGCGGTGATCACCGATCCGGGGGGAAGGTCATGGGGTTGAACGTAGGCGTCATCGGACTTGGCAACATGGGTGGGAACATGGCGATTACGCTGGCACGCAAGGGTGTGAGCGTAATTGGACTGGACCCTTCCGAACTGGCGCGTAGTCGCGTTGCTGCAGAGGGCGTGAGTCTTGCCGAGGGGCTGCAAGATCTCGCCGCCCGTTGCGAAGTGATCGTGCTGTCGCTGCCCAAGGCCGAGCATGTCGAAGCCGTTTGCCTGGGTGAGAAAGGCCTGGCGAGGCTGGTCAAGGCCGGTGCGGTCATCGTAGACACCACGACGTCCACACCGGATACCAGCCGCAAGGTGGCCGCCGTCTTCGCCGAGAACGGCGCCGATTTCCTCGACGCGCCCGTTTCAGGCGGTCCGGCAGGTGCAGCCGCTGGCACCATGACCATGGTCATCGGTGGTTGTGAAGAAGCGCTGACCAAGGTCATGCCCGTACTGGAAGCCATGAGTACCACTCGCGTGCACGTCGGTGACGTCGGTGCCGGCAACATCGCCAAGATCGCCAACAACCTGTTGGCGGCTGCGCATCTCATCACCACCGCGGAAGCGGTTTCCATGGCGGCCAAGGCCGGCGTCTCTCCCGAGAAACTCATCGAAGGCATTAATGCCGGTTCGGGTCGTAGCGGGGCCAGCCAGGGCATGTTCCCGACCTGGGTGCTGAACAAAGCCTACAACTCCGGCTTCACCATGGGCCTGATGCGCAAGGATGTCGGCCTCGCCAAGGATCTGATCGCCGAACTCGGCCTCGATCTACCGCTGGCGGCCGCTACTGCTGAGGCCTGGGCCGCCAGCGCCGAGACGCTACCGGATAGCGACGATTTCTGCTGCATCGTGCAGCGCACTGACGAACAGCTGTTCGGCAAGGGGGAATGACGGATGAACAATGATCAGGTACTGGCACTGCTGAAAGAGTTCTGGGGTGACCGGAATCAGGTGGCGAGCTATGTCGATGGCCGCTTCGTCGACGGTAAGGGCGAGTCCATCACCGTCCGTAACGCCCATGACGACAGCGTCGCCTATGAATACCCGGACGCGGACGCGTCCGTCGTCACCCTGGCCGATGACGCTGCGAAGCGGGCCCGCGTCGAATGGAACGCACTGACGGCGCAGGCGCGCGGGCGAATTATCTACCGCATCGGCGCGTTGATCCGCGAAGAGGCCGAAACGCTGGCGGTGCTGGAATCGGTGACGTCCAACAAGCCGATCCGTGATGCCCGTGTCGAGGTGATCAAGGTCGCGGAGATGTTCGAGTACTACGCCGGCTGGGCCGACAAGCTGCACGGCGAAGTCATTCCGGTGCCGACTACACACCTCAATTACGTGACCTATGAACCACTGGGTACCGTGTTGCAGATCACTCCGTGGAACGCGCCGATCTTCACCGGCGGCTGGCAGATCGCGCCGGCGATCACAGCCGGTAACGCGGTGATCCTCAAGCCTTCCGAGCTGACCCCGGTCACGTCGCTGCTGCTCGGTGTGCTGGTTGAGCGCGCGGGTGCGCCGAAAGGCTTGGTCAACGTCCTCGCGGGCTACGGCCACACTGTGGGCCAGCAGGTCATCGCGAAGGCTGATATCCGCAAGGTCGTCTTCGTCGGCTCGCCCGCGACCGGACGCCACATCGCCGCGGCCGCCGCACAGCGCTGCATTCCAGTGGTACTGGAGCTGGGCGGCAAGTCAGCCAATATCGTCTTCGACGACGCAGACCTGGACCTCGCCGTGAAGGGCGCGCAGGCCGCGATTTTCTCCGGTGCCGGGCAGAGCTGCGTATCGGGCTCGCGTTTGCTGGTGCAGGAGTCCGTCTACGAGCGCTTCATCCAGGCAGTGGCGCGCGCGGCCAGCCAGTTCAAGGTGGGCGATCCGTCCGATCCAGAAACCCAGATCGGCCCGATCCATAACGCCAAGCAGTACACCCATGTGAAGCGCATGGTCGAAGCCGCGCTCGGCGATGGTGCCAAGCACGTGGAAAACGGCGTCGAGCCGCTGCCCGCAGGCGCTGGCTACTACGTGAATCCGACGGTATTAGCGGGTGACAACGCGCTGGCCTGTGCGCAAGAAGAAATCTTCGGTCCCGTGGTCGTTGCCATTCCGTTCAAAGATGAAGCCGACGCTATCCGCATCGCCAATGACAGCCGCTTCGGCCTCGCTGGTGCAGTCTGGACACGTGATGTTGGCCGCGCTCATCGCGTTGCACGGGCCGTTCGCGCTGGTACGTTCTGGGTCAATGGCTACAAGACGATTCACGTCAGCTCGCCATTCGGCGGTTACGGCGAGAGCGGCTATGGCCGCTCGTCGGGCCTGGACGCCTTGCGTGAATACAGCGAGGTCAAGAGTGTATGGGTCGAGACGGCCGCGACGCCGGTGGCCGGTTTTGGCTACGGTGCGAGCCTGGAGTGAACATGGGTATTTCCGAATCGCTGTTGAACGACGCCCGAATGTGGCGTCGTGAGTTCCACGCGAATCCTGAACTGGGCTTCGTCGAGCACCAGACCTCCGCGCGCGTCGCACAGTTGCTGGAAGGCTTTGGGCTCGAGGTCCATCGTGGCTTGGGCGGTACCGGGGTGGTGGGCGTTCTGCGCACGGGCGATGGCCCGTCCATTGGCCTGCGTGCGGATATGGATGCGCTACCGATTCAGGAGCTGGGCGAGAGCGACCATCGTTCGACGGCAAAAGGTTGCATGCACGCCTGCGGCCACGACGGGCATACGGCGATCTTGTTGGCGACCGCACGCTACCTGAGCGAAAACCGGGATTTTATCGGGACGGTCTACTTCGTCTTCCAGCCCGCCGAGGAAAACCTCGGTGGCGCGCAGAAGATGATCGACGATGGCCTGTTCGAGCGCTTTCCCATGCAGGCCATCTACGGCCTGCATAACTGGCCGGGATTGCCTGCCGGAAAAGTCGCGGTCAATCCGGGCGCGATGATGGCTTCGTTGGATACCTTCGAGATCACCCTGACCGGTAAGGGCTGCCACGCGGCCATGCCAGATCGCGGGCTCGATCCGATCGTCGCCGCGGCGGACCTGATCCTGCAGCTGCAAACCATCGTCGCGCGGCGGATCTCGCCGCTGGCGTCTGCCGTGGTTAGCGTGACCATGGTCGAGGCGGGCGAGGCGATCAACGTGATCCCCGAAGTCGCTCGCCTGAAAGGCACCGTGCGTTGCCTGGATGGTGCGGTGCGGGCGCAGGTCGAGTCGTTGATGGGCGAGATCGTGGCACATGCATCGGCCGGACAGGGCGTGAAGGCGCAGCTGGATTACACGCAGGGTTATCCGGTGACGCAGAACCATCCTGAACAGGCTGCGCGCGCGCTACAGGCGGCCGTATCGGTCTTCGGTGAGGCGCAGACCATCGGCAGCATTCCACCCTCGATGGCGTCCGAAGATTTCGCCTTCATGCTGCAGGCTCGGCCTGGTGCGTACCTATGGCTAGGCGTGGATGGCGAGCAGCCTTCGGCGCCGCTGCACAACCCGTTCTATGACTTCAATGATGCGGTCATCGAGCCTGGCGTGCGGTTATGGGCTGAGCTGGTACGGCAGGAGTTGTCGGTTCGGTAATTGTGGCGCCTTCGAAGGTCAATCACGGGCATGGCCCGCTCCCACGATAGGAGAATCATCCTGTGGGAGCGGGCCATGCCCGCGATGCGATTTCGCGGCTGAAGCCGCCCCTACAGCGAGCAGGGATGCCGATGCACATCGCTCATGACTGTAGGGGGGGCGGGTGATGATCCTCTTTAGCCGCCCGCGATGTTGAAGGATGACGCCTTTGCCAAAGCGCCTCCTTATCCCCGAAACGCCGTCATTCGCTGGGTCATGTTCGTCAACAATTCATCCGCCGCGCGGCTGAGGCGTCTTCCCAGGCGCGTGATCAGCTCGGCGTGCGGGCCGGCGAACCCCTTGTCCGCCAACGGTATGGCTTTCAACGTGCCGCTTTGAATTTCATGGGCTGCGGCAAAGGCCGGTAATAGCGTGACGCCGCCCTGTTGGGCATAGCGCTTGCTGACAGTGAAGGTGTTGCATGTCAGCGTGGGCTGGAGCCGCACCCCAGAACGGTGCACCACAGCCTCGACCATCTGGCGAATACCGTAGGAAATGTCCGGAAGGGCGAGGCGGTGCTCACTCAATGCCTGCAGCGTGATTTGCGTATCGGGCGTCTGGGACAGCGGATGATCTGGCGCGACCAGCGCGTATAGAGGCTGTGGGCGGCTGACATGCGTTCGCAGGCTGGGATGTTTCGGCGGGTTGAACACCAGGCCGATGTGCGCTTCGTCTTCGGTGACCTCGCGGATCACTTCGTTGGTGCCGACCACGTTGACCCGCAGCTCGATCTCCGGATGCCGCGCGGAAAAATCGCCCAGCGTCAGTGACAGGTCATCGATGAATCCTTCGCCGATCGCCAGAGTGACGGTCCCTGTCCGCAGCCCCTGCAGGTCTGAGATGGCATCCAGCAGTCCATCGAGCTGGGTCTGGCGCAGGCGAAAGTATTCCAGCACCAGTCGGCCTTCCTCGGTGGGGGTAACGCCACGGCGATGCCGCTCGATCAGATCGACTCCGAGCTCGGCTTCGACCTGGGCGATCTGGCGACTGACCGCGGATGGCGCGATATCCAAGGCATCCGCAGCGGCGCGTACGCTGCCCAGGCGGACCGCTTCGACGAAGTAGTGAAGACGTTGTTCATGGATAGCGCGCATACCTGCAACCCTCGATCAGTGTTCTGTTTAACGCAACAGAAAATGCCGGATCGATTATTGGAGAGACACGAAGGCGCTGTCCATACTCCGGCCTGATCAGCCACGGCGCCACGTCCTACCTCACACCAAAGGTCGCTGGGTTTGCTCTCCTGCTGTGCCACTCGTTAAGCGATTCGCCCTTAGAGGCGGGGCTGAATGGCACGCATCACGCCAACAGGCGGGAGCTTTGATTCTGCCCAGCGAGCACTGACTCGCGAACTGCCGATATAACTAAACCGAGCCCATGCTACGGGCCGCAGGGGGAAGAATGAGCGCGCATCCAACATTGGCCATGGGCCAGGACAGTGCCGTTAGCGACACCGTGAAGCTTTATTTCTGGGCAGCGGTCGTGCTGCTGATCGCGGAGCTCATCGGCTCCATCAGCATTCCGCTCGGACCTGGCAAGGTGGTCTTGCTACCCATGATATGGGCGCTGTTGTTGGGCGCGGGTATCGGTCTCGCCTACAAGCGTATGCCAGCGCCGCTGGCGGTCAGTCGCGCCGCACAAGTCCGTTCGGCCACCATCCTGCAATACGCGCTGCTGGTATTTATCGCCAAACTCGGCCTGGTAGTCGGCGGCTCGCTACCTACCGTGGTCGCCGCCGGTTGGGCGTTGGCCTTTCAGGAACTGGGGCACTTCGTCGGCACCATCATGTTGGGTCTTCCCGTCGCGCTGCTCTTGGGTATTAAGCGTGAAGCCGTCGGCGCCACGTTCTCCGTCGGACGCGAGCCCAGCCTTGCGATCATTGGTGAGCGCTTCGGCATGGATTCCCCGGAAGGCCGTGGCGTGCTGGCGGAGTACTTGACCGGCACGCTGATCGGCGCGGTGTTCATGGCCGTGGTCGCGGGCTTCATCGCCAGCTTGAACATCTTCCATCCGTATTCACTGGCGATGGGCGCGGGTATCGGCTCGGGCAGCATCATGGCGGCCGCAGCGGGCGCTGTCGCAGCGCAGCAGACGCCGGAAGTGGCCAAGGAAGTGATGGCGCTCGCCGCCGCCGCGAACCTCATCACCACCACGCTTGGCACCTACTTCACGCTGTTCATTTCGCTGCCGCTCGCCATTTGGGGCTATCGAGTGCTGGAGCCGCTGATCGGTCGCACGACGAAGGCATCCAACGCCAGCAGCGCCGTCACCGAAGACGTCGTGGACGAGCCGGTGGAGCTGGGCTGGGGCGGCCGTTTCAGTGCCTGGTTCGCTGCCGGTGCGTTGGCCCTGCTGGCTAACTACGTCGCCGCGAACGTGCTGTCACCGGCGGCCTTCCTTGGCGTCGCCGTGATGATCGCTTCTGCCTTTATTGGTGAGCTGCTGTGCCAGCTGTTCCGCCGCAAAGTGCCGGCCGTGTGTTGGGTATCGTTGGTGGCCATGTACATGACCTCGCCCTGGTGCCCGCTCTCACCGCAAATCACCGAAGCGGCCAACGCCGTCGGCATCATGGCGGTGATCACCCCGATGCTGGCGTTTGCGGGTCTTTCCATTGCCAAGGACATTCCTGCGTTCCGCCGTCTTGGATGGCGTATCGTGCTGGTGTCCCTGACTGCAGGCTTCGGCACCTTCATCGGCGCGGTGTTCATCGCCGAGCTGTTCCATTGATGCGTGTTTGACCGAGTCCCAAGCCGGCCTTAGTAGCCGGCTTTTTTGTGGCGGGCGCGCACTATCATCGTGCGATGACGCACTTCGATCGCACGGTATGTGAAACCTGAAAGAAATTGGTTCGGCCAACGGTGAACCATTGCCCGGTATCGCCGAACGAGCAACGTGCGACTGCGCGAAATTCTTCCTTTCAATCATGCACGTCAACCAATTCGCTGCTTCGCTTGTTAGGCGAATAAGGTGAACCAATCCCAATTGGCATCACCATTGCTATCGCTACTTCCACCAAGAACAGTCCCTGCTATCGCGTGAATGCGCGTCTGTAGGGGGCGCTTCAGGAGTACCGCGATGCAAAGGTTCGAAGCCGACTCGCCGGCAGGCGATTCGTCGCAAGTGGCATTGGATGCTTTGCGCCAGTTGGTGGTGCAGCAGGCCTCGTTCCCGCAGCGACCCCTACCTCCAGAACGTGACCTTGCCACCGATTTCGGCGTTAGCCGACGTTCCGTACGCCGGGCGCTGGCTGTGCTTGAAGCCGAAGGGCAGGTCTGGCGCAGGCAGGGTAAGGGCACCTTCGTCGGCCCTACACCGCCCAGTGCCGCGTTGAATGTTTCCCGCCTCGCCAATCGCACCAACTATGCCGAAGTGATGGAAGCGCGTTTGCACCTCGAGCCGTCACTCGCGGCCTTGGCCGCCGTGCGGGCCAGCCGTGAGCAGATCGCGATGCTGCGCCGGATGGTGGAACGCACCGCCCGACAGCAGGACACCGAGCCGACCGATGCCGAAAGCCTCGAGCTGTGGGACGGCGCGCTGCATCGCTGCATCGCGGAGGCGGCCGGTAACCGACTGCTACTGGATATCTTCGAAGTCCTCGACGCCATTCGCCGGGACCCAGGTTGGCGCGATCTACGCCAGCGCGCCCGCAATCAAGACCGTCTGGACGGCTACGGCGATGACCACGACGACATCATCGGCGCCATCGAGCAACGCGACCCCGCCCGGGCCGCCGAAGCCATGCGCGGGCACCTGCGGGCGCTACAACGCGCGCTGCAGAACGTCATCAATACCGAGGTGGATAGCGGCCTATGAACGATCTTGTGCTCGATGTCCGTGACCTGACGGTGCGGTTCGCTGGTGCGCCGGCCAACGTGGTCGACGGGTTGTCCTTTTCCATTCGCGCTGGGCAGACGCTCGCGGTCGTCGGCGAGTCCGGTTGCGGAAAGAGCGTGAGCTCGTTGGCCCTGATGGGCCTCTTGCCCGCGACGGCGCGGGTGGATGCGCAGGCGCTGACCCTGTTGGGTGAGTCGCTGCTGGATATGAACGAACGTCGTCGCCTGGACCTGCGTGGAAATCGTGTGGCGATGATCTTTCAGGAGCCAATGACGTCATTGAACCCGGCGTTCACCATTGGTGAGCAGATCGCAGAAAGTGTTGTACGGCACCAGAAGGTGTCCGCCGACAACGCCCGTCGTCGGGCGCTGGAGATGCTCGATCGCGTGCGTATTCCTGCGGCGCAGCAGCGGCTCGCGGCCTATCCGCACGAGCTTTCGGGTGGCATGCGCCAGCGCGCCATGATCGCCATGGCGCTGGCCAACGATCCCGCCCTGATCATCGCGGATGAGCCGACAACGGCGCTCGACGTGACCATCCAGGCGCAGATCCTCGCGCTGATCGCCGAGCTGCAACGTGAGAGCGGTACGGCGGTGATGCTCATCACTCACGACCTCGGCGTCGTGGCGGAGGTCGCCAATGACGTCGCGGTGATGTATGCCGGCCGCGTCGTCGAACATGCATCAGTGAACGCCATCTTCGACGACCCCCAGCACCCCTACACCATTGGACTGATGGGATCGATGCCGTCTTCCGGGCCACGCGAAGGTCGGCTATCGACCATCGGCGGGCGTGTACCGACGCCTGCAGAAATGCCGGAAGGCTGCCGCTTTGCCACACGTTGCCCGTTCGCTATCGCGCCCTGTCGGGCGGCACGGCCACCGTTGTCCGCACTCGCGGCCGGACATGACGCCGCCTGCATTCGCGCGCCTCTGGAAAATCACGTGGGAGTTTCAGCATGAGCCGCGACCCTTCCATTACCCTGGCTCGCGAGGTGCCGATTCTCGAGGGGATCGGTCTTCGCAAGCATTTCGGCGGCACGCGTCGCCTGATCGGTCGCAGCAGCCCGACGGTACAGGCGGTGAACGACGTATCGCTGAGCGTGCGCCGCGGTGAGACCTTGGCGCTGGTCGGCGAGTCCGGCTCCGGCAAGTCGACTCTCGGACGTCTGTTGGTGAACCTGTTGTCGCCAACCGCCGGCGATGTGTTTTACGAAGGGCGCAACCTCGGCAACCTGCCGCCAGCGCGGCTCAATCAGATTCGCCGCGAATTGCAGATCATCTTCCAGGATCCGTTCTCGTCGCTGAACCCACGCATGAGCGTCGAGGCCATCGTTGGCGAGCCGATCTGGTTGCACGGCCAGCAAAACCGGCGCGAGCGCCAGGAGCGGGTCGTCGAACTGCTCAGAACCGTAGGCCTGGCGCCGGAACTCGCGTCACGCTATCCCCACGAGTTCTCCGGCGGTCAGCGCCAGCGTATTGGGATCGCGAGAGCCCTGGCATCGGGGCCGAAACTGATTCTCGGTGACGAGCCGGTTTCGGCGCTGGACGTTTCGGTACAAGCTCAGGTGGTCAATCTGCTGGAAGACCTGAAGACGCGCTTCGAGCTGACCCTGGTCATCGTCGCCCACGGGCTTTCGGTCATCCGCCACATGAGCGACCGCGTCGCAGTGATGTACCTCGGCGAAATCGTCGAACTGGCGCCGGTGGATGACCTGTTCGACGCGCCGCTGCACCCCTACACGCAGGCGTTGATGGCCGCCGTGCCGGTGAGCCATCCCTCACAACGTCGTCCTCGGACACTGCTCGGCGGCGACATGCCGAGCCCGACCGCACCACCGTCTGGTTGCCGCTTCCACACCCGCTGCCCGCATGCACGCGCGTTGTGCCGTGAGGTCGCGCCCGCGTTCGAGGAGGTGGGCGGCGCCCGGCGCGTGGCTTGCCATTTCTGGCAGGAAATCGCCAACGCCGGCGGGGACCGCTTGCTTGCGCCCGCGCCCATGCCCGCTTTGCGCAAGCGCCTGCATCTGTTCAACAGCCATTCGAACTAGCCCTGGGAGAATCGTCGTGAATATCTTCAGAATGACCGCAGGAGCACTGCTCCTCATGCTTGCGGCACCCTCGTTCGGCCAAAGCCAGAGCGTATTGCGCATTGGCCTTCAAGACGATCCGGACGTACTCGATCCGCACCGTTCCCGGACATACGCCGGGCGCATCGTGTACGCCGGCCTGTGCGACAAACTGGTCGAAGTCACTCCGAAATTGACCTTCGAGCCACGGCTGGCCACCGAGTGGAGCTGGAGCGACGACGAGAAGACGCTGACACTCTCGCTACGCGACGGGGTGACCTTTCACGATGGCGAGCCGTTCGACGCCGCAGCAGTGAAAGCCAATCTCGACCGCGCACGCACGCTGCCGGAATCGTTGCGCAAGAGCGAGTTGGCCTCGATCGACACTGTCGAGGTCATCGATCCAATGACCGTGGCGCTCAAACTCAAGGCGCCCGATGCCACGCTGATCTCACAGTTGTCGGACCGCGCCGGCATGATGCTTTCGCCCAAAGCCTTCGCCACGGAGGGGAGCTACACGCCGATCTGCTCCGGGCCCTACGCGTTCGAGCAGCGGGTCCAGCAGGATCGCATCGTGCTCACGCGGTTCGAGGGTTACTGGAACAAGGACGCCTATCACTTCGACAAAGTGATCTACCTGCCTATTCCGGATACCTCCGTTCGCCTGGCGAACCTGCGTTCAGGCGATCTGGACGTGATCGAGCGTACTGCGCCAAGCGACGTGAAAAGTGTGGAGAGCGACAGCCGCCTGCAGCTCTTCAACACGCCGGGCCTCGGGTTCGCGCAGATCTACATCAACACCAATCATGGCGACCGGGCAAAGAATCCGCTCGGGCAGGACAAGCGTGTACGGCAGGCGTTCGAGTTGACGCTGGACCGCAACGCCATCAATCAGGTCGTGTTCGAAGGTCTCTATGCGCCGACGAACCAACCCTTCGCCATGAGCAGCCCCTACCACGACGACGCATTGACCATGCATGAGCGCGACCCCGCACGTAGCCAGGCATTGTTGGCCGAGGCTGGGGTGAAGACGCCGCTGAACGTGCAGCTCACCGTGGCGAACAATCCCATTGGCCAGCAGGTGGGGCAGATCGTCCAGGCGATGGCAGCAGAGGGCGGCTTCCAGGTGAGTCTGCAAACGACCGAAATGGCGACGCTGCTCAGCGAACAGCAAGCCGGCAACTACCAGGCGAGCCTGTTTCCCTGGTCCGGCCGGCCAGATCCGGATGGCAACATCCACCAGTTCGTGACCTGCAAGGGCACGCAGAACGACGGCCGCTACTGCAACGCCAAGGTGGATGAGCTCCTTAACGAGGCACGTTCGGTGAATGACGAGTCCCGGCGCAAGGAATTGTATCGCGAGGCGATGGCAATCATTGCCGATGAGCTGCCCCTCATCTACCTCTACTTCGACCCACGCATCATCGCGATGACCGCGAAGCTACAGGGGTTCGTACCGCATCCAGACGGCCTGATCCGGCTGAACGATCTCAGGCTCCAGTAAGCAGGGTGGCCCGTCTTACGGCGGGCCTTGGGAGGCCCCATGATGCGATTCATCTTAAGCCGACTGATCGGCGCGATACCGACGCTGATCCTGGTGTCGCTGTTCGTCTTTACCTTGCAGAAGCTGCTACCGGGCGACCCCGTGCTCGCCATGGCCGGCGAGGAGCGTGATCCGGCGGTACTGGAGTACCTGCGGGCGAAGTACCGACTGGACGATCCATTGCCGACGCAATACCTGAACTGGGTCGGCAATGCCCTGACCGGGGATCTGGGCATGTCGCTGCGCACCGAGCAGCCGGTGACCGAGTTGATCGGCTCCAAGCTACCCGTAACGTTCCAGCTTTCCCTGCTGGCAATGTGCATTGCGCTCGTGATGGGCGTACCGGCCGGGATCATCGCTGCCGTGCGCAAGGGGACGGCGGTGGACTACGCCACCAGTGTTGCCGCGCTGTCGGGCATCTCGATTCCCAATTTCTGGCTCGGTATCACGTTGATCCTGATCTTCTCGGTGAAGCTGCAATGGCTGCCGGCCTCGGGGTACGTATCGTTCACGGACGACCCTTGGCAGGCGCTGCGCACGCTGCTCCTGCCGGCGTTCGTGCTCGGCACGGCGCTGGCCGGCACGCTCATGCGGCACACCCGCAATGCGATGCTGGAAGTGCTGCGCTCGGACTACGTGCGGACCGCCAAAGCCAAGGGGTTGTATGCCCGTGTGGTCGTGCTTAAGCACGCCTTTCGCAATGCGCTAATGCCCATCGTCACCCTGACTACGCTGCTGTTCGGCGAGTTGCTCGGCGGTGCGGTGCTGACCGAACAGGTGTTCAGCATCCCGGGCTTCGGCAAGATGATCGTGGACTCGGTCTTCAACCGTGACTACGCGGTCGTGCAGGGCGTGGTGCTTTGCGTGGCGATCGGTTTCATCCTGCTCAACCTCCTGGCTGACGTGCTGTATCGCCTCATCAATCCCCGCTTGAGGACTGCGACATGAATGCTGCGCTACAGCCTTCCGTCATCGGCGTGCAGGCGCCGCGCAAGTACCGTGTACTGCAGCGCTTCTTGGCCAACAAAGGCGCGGTGATCGGCGCAATCTGCCTGCTGCTTTTCGTGGCCGTGGCTATTCTCGCTCCGTGGATTTCCCCGCACGACCCGTTGAAGGCGAACTTCCTGTCCGTGCGCAAACCGCCTTCCGCCGAATTCTGGCTCGGTACCGATGAGCTGGGCCGCGACCTGCTGTCCCGGCTTATCTGGGGGACGCGCAGTTCGCTGTTGGCGGGAGTGGTTTCGGTCAGTATCGCGATGCTGATCGGCGTGCCGCTGGGACTGCTTGCCGGGTATTTCGGCGGCTGGCTGGATGCGTTGGTGTCCCGCGTCACCGATGCGCTGCTGTCCTGCCCGTTTCTCGTGCTCGCCATTGCGCTGGGGGCCTTTCTGGGGCCAAGCCTGGGCAACGCGATGATCGCCATCGGCTTGTCGGCGATGCCAATCTTCGTGCGCCTGACACGAGGACAGGTGCTGGCCGTGCGGCACGAGGATTACCTGGAAGGCGCGCGGGCAATCGGTCTGCCGCACCGGTGGATCATCCTGCGCTATGTGCTGCCCAACGTGCAGTCACCGCTGGTGGTGCAGGCCACGTTGACCATCGCATCGGCGATTCTGGCGGAGGCCAGCCTGTCGTTTCTCGGGCTCGGGCAACAAGCCCCGCAGCCCTCCTGGGGGTCGATGCTCACCACGGCGAAGAACTTCCTCGAGCAGGCACCGTGGATGTCCATCGTGCCGGGCCTGGCCATCTACATCACCGTGCTTTCTTTCAACTTGCTGGGGGATGGGCTGCGCGATGCGCTCGACCCCAAATCCTAAAACTACGCCTGCCTTCGGGCACGGATACGAATCTTTGGATGGGCTGTAGCCCGGTCCTTCGCCAAAAAGGGGAAGTCATGTTCGACGATCTGGATTACACGCAACCGTACGCGTCGGCGCGTTCGCCGGTGATGGGGAGAAACATGGTAGCCGCTTCGCAACCGCTGGCTGCCCAGGCGGGCTTGGAAATGCTCCGGCGTGGCGGCAGCGCAGCGGATGCGGCGATCGCTGCGGCGATGGTGCTGACCGTGGTCGAGCCGACCGGTTGCGGCATCGGCAGCGATGCGTTCGCGATCATCTGGGATGGTGAACGTCTGCAAGGCCTGAATGCCTCTGGCCGGGCGCCCGAGCAGTGGACGCCCGAACATTTTTCCGGGCAAGACGCGATGCCTCAACGCGGCTGGAATGCCGTCACCGTGCCTGGCGCCGTCTCGGCCTGGGTTGCGCTGTCCGAGCGTTACGGCAAGCTGCCCTTCGAAACGCTTGCCGAGCCCGCCATACGCTATGCGCGGGATGGCTACCAGGTGACGCCGATCATTGCCCAGCAGTGGCGGCAAGGCGCGGCACTGCTCAAGGATCAACCCGGTTTCGCTGACTGCTTCCTGTTCGATGGTCAACCCCCGCGCGCTGGGCAGCACATTCAATTGCCCGATCACGCTCGGACCCTGACGGCGATCGCGCAAAGCAAGGGCCAGGCCTTCTACAAGGGGGCACTTGCCGACGCAATGGCAGCGGATGCCGCGCGCCATGGCGCGGTGTTGAGCCTTGCAGATCTTGCCGCGCACACGGTCGATTGGGTGGAGACGCTCTCCGTACCGTTTGCCGGAGCTCAAGTGCACGAGCTGCCTCCGAACGGGCAAGGCATCGCGACGTTGTCGGCTCTTGGGATACTCGAAGCCGTCGGCATTGGCGAGCATTCGGTAGACAGTCCCGAGACGCTGCATACCGTGCTCGAAGCCATGAAGCTGGGCTTGGCGGACCTGCGTCATCACATCACCGACCAAGACCATATGCGTGTACTGGCGCAGCATCTGCTGGACCCGGCGTATCTCGCCGAGCGCGCTGGGCTCATTGAAGAGACTGCGGGCGATCCCGGTCATGGCTCGCCGAAACCGGGCGGTACCGTCTACCTGTGCGCGGCGGACGCCGACGGCATGATGGTGTCGTTCATCCAGTCCAACTACATGGGGTTCGGCTCCGGCGTGGTCGTGCCAGGAACGGGCATCAGCCTGCAAAACCGTGGCGCGGGGTTTTCCCTCGATCCCGAGCATGTGAACGTGGTTGCGCCGCGAAAGCGGCCGTTCCATACGATCATTCCAGGCTTCGTGACACACATGGACGGGTCCCCACTCATGGCGTTCGGGCTCATGGGCGGCCCGATGCAGGCGCAGGGACACCTGCAGTTGATGCTGCGCATCCTGCGTTACAAGCAAAATCCGCAGGCGGCGGCGAACGCCCCACGCTGGCGCCTCGAGGGAGGCAAAACGGTGTCCGTCGAGCCGCAGTTCGACCCTGAAACGGTGGCCGCGCTCCAGGCTCTAGGCCACGACATTAAGGTGCAGGAGCTGAGTGGGATGTTCGCGTTCGGGGGCGCCCAGATTATTCAGCGCACCGCCGATGGTTACGTCGGCGGCACGGACCCACGCAAAGATGGGCTGGTGGCGGCGTTCTGACGCCGCCGGCAGGTATTGCACCGGTTTGGCTATCTAGCAGGAGCGAACCGAGACGGATGTCGTTCGCCTCACCAGGTCAGCCGTACCGTCCACAGGTCGCCATTGATGTTGGCTTGGCGATCTACCGAAAAGCCGCGATTGATCATCTCGTCCAAGGTCTGGCGCAGCTCGTCGTCGCTGACGTTTTCCTTCGAGAAGCTGTGCGTGGATGACCGTCGTCCGGCTTTGGAGAGGATGTCGATTTCCCGGCTGATGGTCGCCAGCATCTGGTCCACGCCATTGGACGCGTGCATCGCATTGTCGCGCGCTTGTTCGGCAGTGATGGTCGTTTGTTGCATGGTGGCCTCCTGTCGAAGTAGTGCCTGCGCCTGGTACGGCGCAGGCTTCTATTCGTCTGGACCGCAGGTCGGTCGGCAGGATTCCGGTGATATGCCGACCGGTTCGATTCGGAGCCGTATTCTCAGGGGACAGGATCATCCTCAGCGGGTTGCGCATCGAAGGGCGCCAGCAGCAGGCGGGTGTCGATATCGTCCACCAACTTGGCCAGTTCGTTGAAGAAATCCTGCATGTACGGCGTGAGCAGATGGTTGTCGAGATCCGCGGCGCTGCGCCAGGTTTCGTGGATGACCCAGCGGCGAGCGTTGTCAGCATCGCGCAGTACCTGAAAATCTAGGCAACCTGGGGCCTGGCGCGCCTGCTCGCGGATGAGTTCGAGGTGCGCGGCCAGCGCCCGTTCGCGGTCGGGTGTAGCCTGGATCAGCGTCAGGGTGTGAAGGGTGTTGTTCATAGCCTATGGAGCCGGGGTTGCGTGGTTCGTTCCGCGCTTAGATTTCCACTTGCGTGCCAAGCTCGATGACCCGGTTCACCGGGAGGTGGAAGAAGGCGAGGCTGCCGCCGGAATTCTTGACCAGCACAGCGAACAGCTTTTCGCGCCACAGCGCCATGCCGAGTCGCTTGGACGGGATAACCGTTTCGCGGCTGAGGAAATAGGTGGTCGTCATGGGCGCACATTCCAAACCGCGCTCCTTCAACAGCGCCAGGGACTGGGGCACGTTGGGTTCGTCCTTGAAGCCGAAGCGCAGCGTCAGACGATGGAACCCCTGGCCGAAGGTTTCCAGTTCGTAACGCTCCTCGACCGGCACTCGTGGACGGTCTGCATACTGCACCGTGAGCAGCAGCACCCGTTCATGCAGCACTTGGTTGTGCAGCAAGTTGTGGAGAAGGGCATGGGGGACGGTGTCCGCGCGGCTGTTGAGGAACACCGCCGTGCCCGAGACGCGGATGGGCGGCTGCAGCGCAATGCTTTCGATGAAGTGGCCCAACGGTAGCGCGTGCCCGTCCAGGCGCTCCAGTACCAGTTGGCGGCCGCGCTTCCAGGTCGTCATCAGCAAGAAAAGTACCGCGCCGACGATAAGGGGCACAGCGCCTCCCGCGGCGATCTTCGGTACGTTCGACGCGAAGAAAAGCAAGTCCAGCAATAGAAACAGTGAGAGCAACGGCACCGCCAGATACCAGCGCCATTTCCAATGCAACAACACGACCGAGGCGACGAGGATGGTCGTGACGAGCATCGTGCCGGTGACAGCGACCCCGTACGCTTCGGCCAATCCGCTGGACGATTGGAAGCCCACTACGAGCAACACCACGCCGACCATCAGCAATGCATTCATAACCGGAATGTAGATCTGACCACGTTCGACGTCCGAGGTATGCGTTATTTGCATTCGGGGTACGTAGCCCAGTTGGATGGCCTGTTGGGTGATCGAATAGGCACCAGTGATGACCGCCTGCGAAGCGATGATGGTGGCTAGCGTGGAAAGGCCGATCAACGGAACCAGTCCCCAGTCTGGTGCTAGCAGATAGAACGGATTGCGTGCTGCAGTCGCGTCTTGCAGCAATAGCGCGCCCTGCCCGAAGTAGTTGAGGATCAGTCCGGGGAAGGCCAGAAAAAGCCACGCATGTGTGATTGGACGGCGGCCAAAGTGCCCCATGTCCGCGTACAGCGCCTCCGCCCCCGTGATGGTCAGCACGACGGCGCCCATGACCAGCACGCCGAGCAGCGGGTGCTCCACGAAGAACAGCGCACTCCAGTAGGGGTTGAGTGCCTGCAGGACCTCCGGACGCTGGACGATCCCGTGGATGCCGAGTGCGCCTAGCGTCGTGAACCAGATGACCATGACGGGCCCGAACAGGTAGCCGATTCGGGCAGTACCGTGTCGCTGGATGGCGAACAGGCCAACCAGCAGGATCAATGATACGGGCACGACCCAATGTTCGATGGAAGGGAAGGCGACCTCGATCCCTTCCACTGCCGAGACGACCGATACGGCAGGGGTGAGCATGCTGTCGCCGTAGAACAAGGCGGCGCCGAAAAGCCCCAGGGCTACCAGCGTTGCCCGCAGGCGAGGTCTAGCACGAGCGGCGCGCTGCGCCAGCGCGGTCAGGGCCATGATGCCGCCTTCGCCGCCGTTGTCGGCGCGTAGAATCAACGCGACATACTTGATTGTCACGACGATCGTCAGGGACCAGAAAATCAGCGAAAGGATGCCAAGGACATTGTTGTGATCGATAGATACGCCGTAGTGCGGTGAGAAGATTTCCTTGAGGCTATACAAAGGGCTGGTACCGATATCGCCATAGACGACGCCGGCCGCGGCGAGCACAAGCGCGAAATGGGACTGCGGTTTACCAGCGGCAGACGAGGCACTCACCTGGAATCTCCTTTCAAAAACGATAGGGCCGCCCAACAGCGTTGCCCGATGCGGATGCAGATATATCGAATTTCAGCTAATTCCAGGTGCTGGAGAGGTCAGCTTTTACGGCTTCTTTACGGCGTTTCGTCCGCGCTCATCACTTTTTTACGGCAAAGTGATGAGCGTCTAACGGCAGCAGGAGTGGGTACATGCGGCAGGAGCACGGTGCGGAACGGTCGTCGGTTCAGCCGGGTGATGACGTAATCAGCACGAAGCGGAATTACGCGATGGCGGCTGCCGCCGCGGGTGTCGCTGCGCTCATTGCGCTCGTGGTGTCGCGCTTTCTCGACCTGCCCAATATCTCGCTAGTTTTTCTGGTTGCGGTCCTGTTGGTCGCGATTCGCAGCAGCAAGGGACCAGCGTTGCTCTGTGCTGGCCTCTCGTTCGTCATCTACGGTTTTCAATTCCTGCCGCCGCATGGGTCCGTGTTCATTCACCGCGAGCAGGATCTCCTGACGCTACTGTTTTTCCTGTTGGTTGCCGTCCTGACGGGCGATTTAGCCGCACGGCACAAGCGTCAGTACGTGCAATTACAGGCCGCACAACGAGAAACCCAGGCGTTGTTGAGGTTTTCTGAAAGGCTGGCTTCAGCAACGGATCTCGCTACGTTGCTGCAGTTGCTCGGTCAACGATTGGGGCCGGAGGGCGTGGCGCTGCGGCTTGTGCGCGTGGAGGCCGGGACCGTGCAGGCCTTGGCTGGAAATGTCGATGCGCTTACCGAGCTCGAACGTATCACGGCCTGCTGGGCGTGGACGCATGGCAAACCAGGCGGGTACGACAGCCATAACCTGCCGCATCCTCATTGGTGGTGGTGGCCGGTGTCATCCTCGGAGGAACCGCTCGCTTTGCTCGGCGTGCGCAGCCTTTCCGCCGCGCGTCTCGATGACCGCCTGCGCTGTGTCGTCGAATCTTCGTTGCACACGTTCTCATTGGCAGTCGCCCGCATTCAGCTGACGCAGGCGCTGGCTGACGAGCGCATCCGGGCGGCGGCAGAACAGCTGCGGAGCGCTTTGTTGGCCAGTGTATCCCATGATTTACGGACGCCATTAACCGTTCTGCGGGGGGCGATCGATACCCTGGCTTTGCTGGACGAGCGCCTTCCGTCGTCGGAACGGCAAGAGCTGTTGAGGGATACCCGGCTGGAAACCGAGCGGCTCGATCGTTACATCCAGAACCTGCTCGACATGACCCGTCTCGGCCAGGGAGCACTGCATCTCGAACGTGACTGGGTCACACCCAGTGATTTACTGGCAGCCGCTTTGCAGCGGCTAACCCCCCTGTTGGGCTCGTTACAGTTGAAAACCGAAGTGCCTGTCGCGTTGCCTTTGGTTTACGTCCAGGCGGCCCTTATCGAGCAGGCGTTGGTCAATGTGATCGAAAACGCCATTCGTTTTTCCCCCGTGAACGGCACCATCGAGGCGCGGATTTTCGTGGCGGAAGACGAGGTAGGATTCGCCATTTGCGACCAGGGGCCGGGTATTCCGGAAGCGGATCAAGACAGGATTTTCGACATGTTCTATACCGCCGCCCGCGGTGACCGAGGCGGACAAGGTACAGGTCTGGGGCTTTCGATCTGCAAGGGTATGGTCGTGGCGCATGGCGGCCAGGTGAGCGTGATGCCTGCGTCGGGGCAGGGGACGTGCATCACCTTGCATCTTCCGGTTGATGAGCAGCCTGTGGGGGAAAGTGAAGAAGGGAGCACCGGCTGTGAGTGACGTTAAACGCATTCTTGTGATCGACGATGAAGCGGCGATCCGTAAGTTTTTGCGCATCAGCCTTGCCTCTCAGAATTACCAGGTTATCGAAGCGGAATCGGGGGAAGGGGGGCTGGAGCAGGCAGCATTGAACGGGCCAGATCTCGTGATTCTCGATATCGGTCTGCCGGACCAGGATGGGCATGCTGTGCTCACGCGTTTGCGGGAGTGGTCGCCAGTGCCGGTGTTGATGCTATCCGTGCGCGCAGGAGAGGGCGAGAAGGTAAGAGCGCTCGATGCGGGCGCCAATGACTATGTCACCAAGCCGTTCGGCGTTCAGGAGCTACTCGCGCGAGTGAGGGCGTTGCTGAGAGCGTCACCGGCGCCCAATGCAGCGCTGTCGGCTGTAGAAGTCGATGGGCTACGGGTCGACCTTGCCTATCGGCAGGTTACGTTGAATGAAATGCCCATCGCGCTCACCCGCAAGGAATACGCCGTACTGGCCATGCTTGCGGCGCATGCCGGCCGACTCGTGACGCAGCAGCAACTGCTTCGCGAGGTATGGGGCCCGACGCATGTGGAACATACGCATTACCTGCGAATCGTCGTCGGAAGGCTACGACAGAAGCTTGGCGATGACCCGGCGGCACCTGCGTTGATCATGACTGAGGTGGGGGTGGGGTATCGGCTGAAGGCGCCTTTGGCTTGATGCACTTTGGCACCCGCGGGCCGGGCTGCGGCCAGTCATACCCGCGATGGAGTTAAGCAGGTGAAATCGGGTTGATATAAAGCTCGCTCCCATAGGGGGCTGTGCGAAACATGCGTGCTTGCTTGCGTATGCCGCTCCTACAACAGGGGAACAGGCTTCTTGCCCAATAAAAAACGGCCCCGGAGGGCCGTTTTACTACACACGCCAGAGGGCCTATTTCAGCCATTCTTCGACGCGTTCGGGATTCTTGGCGATCCAGTCCTTTGCGGCCTGCTCAGGTTGAGCACCTTCGTTGATGGCCAGCATCACGGCGCCGATCTCTTCGGATTTCCACTGGAATTTCTTTAGGAAAGCCGCGACTTCCGGGGCCTTCTTCGCGAGCGCCGGATTGGCGATCGTATCGACCCGCTCGGCATCACCGAAGACCTTTTTCGGGTCATCCAGGAAGCGAAGGTCCCATTTGGCAAACTTCCAGTGCGGAATCCATCCGGTGACAACGATTGGCTTCTTGGCGCTGATGGCGCGCGAGAGCGCGACGGTCATTGCGGGGCCTGAACTCGGCATCAGCTTGAGGTCGAGGTCGTATTCCTTTAGGGCGTCTTCGGTGCGGCGCATGATGCCGGCTCCGGCGTCGATGCCGGTGATCTGCCCGTTGAGTTCGGATTTGTATTTGTTCAGATCTTCGATCGATTTCGCTTCAAAGTACTCCGGTACGACCAGGCCGATTTTGGCGCCATCGTAGTTCGTGCCGAGGGTCTCGATGCTGTCCTTGAAGCGCTTGTAGTACTCGCCGTGCGTCGCAGGCAGCCAGGCAGTGAGGGCCACGTCGAGGTCGCCGCGGGCGACACCCTGCCACATGATGGCAGCTTCCACGGGTTGCATTTTGACTGGGTAACCCAGTCGTTCCTGAATGACTTGTGCCGCCACGTTGCTCGTCGCGACACTGTCGTCCCAGCCGCTGTTGAAACCGATGCGGACTTCTGGCTTATCCGCGGCGTGCGCCGCTGAAAGGCCAAGGGCTAACGCCGCTGCGCTGGCGTATTTCATGAGAGGGGAGATCAGGTTCATAAGATCACACGTCCTTTTTGTCATTGCGGGAGGGGTGGTGCTTGTCTGAACCGACTCGAAGAGCCGACAAAAACACAAAAAGGGCGCCTCTTCCCGGTGGCTTTCATAGCCGAAGGGGCGCCCTTTGGGTATCACATGGTGTGAGTGGTTACTTCAGCCACTCTTCGACGCGCTCTGGATTCTTGGCAATCCAGTCCTTGGCAGCCTGCTCAGGCTGTGCGCCTTCGGTGATGGCGAGCATGACCGAGCCGATCTCTTCCGCGTTCCAGCTGAACTTCTTCAGGAAGGCGGCCACTTCTGGAGCCTTCTTGTTCAAGCCAGGGTTGGCAACACTGTCGACGTGCTCGGCGTCGCCGAAGACGTTCTTCGGGTCTTCTAGGAAACGCAGATTCCACTTGGCGAACATCCAGTGAGGAATCCAGCTCGTGACCACGATCGGCTTTTCAGCATTGATCGCACGCGTCAGCGCAACGGTCATGGCCGGGCCGGAGCTCGGCATCAGGCGTAGATTGAGATCGTATTGCTTGATCGCGTCTTCCGCGCGGCGCATCACGCCGGCGCCAGCGTCGATGCCGGTGATCTGGCCGCCAAATTCAGAGCTGTATTCATTCAGCTCATCAATGCTCTTGGCTTTGACGTACCCGGGAACCACTAGGCCGATCTTAGCGCCGTCGTAGTTGGTTCCCAGCACCTCGACCTTGTCCTTGAGACGCGCATAGTATTCACCGTGAGTCGCCGGCAACCAGGCGGACAAGGTGGCATCCAGGTCGCCGCGGGAGACGCCTTGCCACATGATGGCGGCTTCGACGGGTTGCAGCTTGACGGGGTAGCCGAGCTTCTCCTGGATGATCTGGGCCGCGACGTTGGTGGTTGCCACGCTGTCATCCCAGCCATTGACGAAGCCGATTTTCAGTTCCGGTTTGTCCGCGGCCATGCTTGCAGACATGCCCAGGGCAAAGGTCGCAGCACCGAGGCAAGTGAAGAATTGCTTGAATAGGCTCATGCGTATCGCTCCATGTAGGTGTGTTCCTTGCGGCTGAATTGCGCCCAGCTCTCTAGGAAGAAAAGCCGGATCCGGCCGCTATGCTTATCTCCTGAAGAGGCCCGAAGCCCGCGCGTACGGGCTTCGGCAGAAGGGATGGTTCAGAGGCCGACGAACTTCTTGACGGCAGCTGCGCCGTCTTGCCCATCGAAGGTAGTGACGCCGTCCAACCAATGGTCCAGCACGGCAGGGTTTTGCTTGATGTAGGCCTTGGCGACGGTGACGGGGTCCTTCTTGTCGAGGACGCTCTCCATCAGCTGGCTTTCCATTTCGACGTTGAACTGCAGGTTGTTTAGCAGTTTGCCGACGTTGGCGCAGGTGGACTCGTAGTCCTTGTGGATGACGGTGTAGACCTTGGCTGCGCCGTAGTCTGGGCCAAACACATCATCGCCACCGGAAAGGTAGGTCATGTCCATCTGGGTGTTCATCGGGTGAGGAGCCCAGCCTAGAAACACGACGGGCTCTTTCTTACGTACGGCGCGTTGAACCTGGACGAGCATGCCGGCTTCGCTGGACTCGACCATCTTGAAGTCGCCAAGGCCGAACTGGTCTTCCTTGATCATGCCTTCAATCAGCAAGTTACCATCGTTACCGGGTTCGATACCGTAGATCTTGCCGCCAAGCTGATCCTTGAATTTAGCGATGTCCTGAAACGTCTTCAGGCCCTGCTCAGCGGCATACGTTGGTACGGCTAGGGTGTACTTGGCGCCCTCGAGGTTGGCTTTTTCGAGCACCTTGACCGCGCCATCCTTGGTGAACGGCTCGATCACCGTGTCCATCGAGGGCGACCAGTAGCCCAGGAATACATTGATCTGCTTGCTTTTCACGCCCGTGAAGGCGATGGGCACGGACACCATGGTCTTGCTCGGCTTGTAGCCCAGGCCTTCGGTCAGGGCCATTGCCACGCCTGTGGTGGCGGCAATGTCCGCCCAGCCGATCTCGGCAAAGCTTACCTTCTGGCACGATGCAGGCTCTTGCGCCCACGCGCCGTTGGCCAGTGCAGAGCACATCAACGTCGTGCCGGCCAATGTCTTCAGGTACTTCATCGATTCGCTTCCTTGAACGGCTGAATTATTGTGCGGGCGGAGTCGGTACGGCGTTCTGTTCGCGCTTGCTACCGAAGAGTGCGGCAAGGCGTGCGAAACCGGAGGTTTTCTGAGGCGTACCGAAGCTTTCGGTGATGCGGTCGAGGATGATGGCCAGCAGTACCACGGCCATGCCGCTCTCGAAGCCCAGGCCGATGTCCAGTCGCTGAATGCTGGCCAGAACGTCGTTACCCAGTCCGCCAGCGCCGACCATGGAAGCGATGATCACCATCGAAAGCGCCATCATGATGGTCTGATTTACGCCGGCCATGATTGACGGCATTGCATTGGGCAACTGCACCTTGAACAACAGCTGGCGGCTGTTACAGCCAAAGGATTCGCCAGCTTCGACGATCTCTTTGTTTACCTGGCGGATGCCGAGCGTGGTAAGGCGCACCGCAGGTGGCATGGCGAAGATGACGGTGGCGAAGATGCCAGGCACGCGACCCAGGCCAAAGAGCATCGCAGCCGGAATCAAATAGACGAAGGCGGGCATCGTCTGCATGAAGTCGAGGATCGGACGGATCACGTAGGACACGCGATCACTGCGCGCGCCCCAGATCCCTAGCGGGATGCCGATCGCAAGGCTGATCAGCGTCGCGGAGAAGGTGAGCCCGAGGGTGACCACCGTTTGATCCCAGAATCCGCTCAGAACGATCAGGATGAACGCCACTGCGGTGAAGATTGCGAACTTGATACCGAGCCGCCAGAGGCCCAGCGCGACGAAGATGGCGATCAGCAGCCATGCCGGTGGCCACATGAGCAGCGATTCGACAGCCTCCGACAGGTAGGCGACACCGTTACCGATGCTCTCGAATACGCCACTGTAGTTGTCCAGCAGGTACTGGACCGCGTCATTGACCCAGCTACCCAGGTCGATTCTTTTTTCGTTCATATCATTCTCCCTGCAGTCGGCTCAGTAGGCGGCCCTTGCTGATGGCGCCGGCGTATTGGCCCTGTTCGTCGACCACCGGGATGGGGCCTTCGTTATCCACGAGTCGGTTGATGACCTGATCCAGCGGGGCATCCTCTTGAACCGGATCGATCTGCTTGAGGACCTGCGGGGTCAACTCGCAGTTCTCACCGTTCTCGACCATGAGCGCGATCTTCTCCAGGCTGATGGAGCCTTGGAACTTATTGTCTTCATCGACGATGAACGCGTAGTGCTTGTCCTGCTCTTGCAGTTCCTTGCATACGGTCTGGGCATCCGGAGCGCTGCCGTTGTGAACATAGAGCGGAACGCTATCGGCCTTGAGTTGGCCCGCGGTGAGGTAGCGGCTGGTGTCGACGGTGTCGAAGAAGTTGCGGACGTAGTCGTTGGCGGGGTTATCGATCAGCTCCTGCGGTGTGCCAACCTGGATCAGCTTGCCGCCTTCCATGATGCCGATGCGGGTGCCGATACGCATCGCTTCTTCGATGTCGTGGGAGACGAAGATGATGGTACGGCGAGACTTCGTTTGCAGGTCCAGCAGCACATCCTGCATCTCGCGGCGCTTGAGCGGATCGAGTGCGGAGAACGCTTCGTCCATGATGATCATGGATGGGTCCACCGCCAGCGCACGGGCGAGGCCGACACGCTGCTGCATGCCACCGGAGAGCTCTCGGGGGTATTTATCGGCAAAGGTGTCGAGCCCGACCTGTTTGAGGACTTCCATGGCCCGCGCTTCGCGGTCCTTCTTGCTCTTGCCGGCGACTTCCAGGCCAAACGCTGCGTTGTCGAGCACCGTACGGGAGGGCATCAAGGCGAAGGATTGAAACACCATGCTCATGTCGCGACGACGCAGGTCGATGAGTTGGTCTTTAGGAAGTTTCGCGACGTTCTGGCCGTCGATGAAGACATCGCCTGCGGTGGGTTCGACCAGACGATTGATGAGGCGGATCAGCGTGGATTTGCCAGAGCCGGACAGGCCCATCAGAACGAATATCTCGCCTTCCTGAACGCTGAAGGACACATCGCTCACGCCGACGATGGCGCCTTTTTCCGCAAGTACTTCATCCTTGGACTTGCCCTGTTTGACCATTTCGAGCGCTTGCTCTGGGTGCTCTCCGAAAACCTTGTACAGGTTTTGCACCACGATCTTTCCAGACTGCATTGGGACGGTTCCCCTTCGTAGACGTCAGGCCAGGTGTGGGCATCCAGATGGATGACATGCCACGAACCCTATGAGGCCTTCGGTGCTTTCGCCGTTATTGATTGCCACGCTGCAGACGATGCGGCCTTGCGGTCGGGGGGAACGAAGTCCGATGGACAGTCCAAAAGCGGGACACTGTCCTCCCTGTCGACATGGCCAACATGCGTTCACATGGCGTTCTTCTTATGCAAACCGCTGTTAAGTCCTCTGGCAGTGCAAGAGCCCTTTCTTTAGGAGCCTTTCTGCTTCAGGCGGAAGCATCGATGCGTCCGAACATTATTCTTATGAGGTACTCCCCAACACGGGAAGCAGCCTGCTTATAGTTTATCGGTGCGGGGCGGGGACCCCGGTGTCAGCTCGGATGTCTGACAGCGACCAATCGGCTGACTTAACGATATAGGCTTGGCGGCTCGGTAATTGTCGGTTTACGACCCACACGTGTTGGGTGACGACATCAAATCGAGCCTTACGCGTTAGCGTCGTTTTTAGGCGCCAAATTGCGCCAAATATCCTATTTCTGTTGACTAAATTACGCGTTCCACTCGTTCAACGCGGAGCGCACTTTACCAGAAATGGACCCGATCTTGGACCGTGGACGATGGTAAGGGTTCAGGATTGGCATGCCATGAGACGGCCTTAGCCTAGTGCTGACGCGGGATTGCACGGAATGAAAAAAATTGAGTTTTTCTCGGTTTTCTCCTGTTTTGTGCGCCGAATTCGCCTTTTTATGCTTGATTTTCTTCATCGAAATCAGACTTTTTCTGATCGCTGCTGGGTTATCGTGGTTGCCCAACGTTGGTAGCCGCTCATTGCACCGGTGACACGGCGTATTTGGGCATGAGCAAGTCGGAACGAAACCCCCGGATCGGAAGCCTTGGGCCGATGATGTGCCTAGTAGTCGGCCTTGCGTGGCCGAGGAGAGCGATATGGCAATTAGTGTTTTCGATCTGTTCAAAATCGGGATCGGTCCGTCGAGCTCACACACGGTGGGTCCGATGCGTGCGGCGGCGCTCTTTGCCGGCGCTTTGCGCGAACGCAGACTGCTTTCACGAACGACGCGCGTCGAGGTGCGTCTCTACGGCTCGTTGTCAGCCACGGGTGTCGGGCATGGTACTGACCGTGCGGTTGTGATGGGGCTGATGGGCGAGTGGCCGGATCGGATCGATCCTTCGACAATCACGCCGCGAATCGAGGCGGTACTTGCCGACCAGGTATTGCCGCTGGGCGGAGGGGATTCGATCGAGTTCGTTTGGGCGCGCGACATGCTGCTGCTCGATGAGAACCTTCCGTATCACCCGAATGCGATGACGTTGACGGCCTTCGAAGGCGCATCGTCCTTGTATCGCGATACGTTCTATTCCGTCGGCGGCGGGTTCGTCGTAGATGAAGAACAAGCGGCGAGCGGCCGACTCGATGCCGATACCACGGTCCTGCCTTATGACTTCAATTCGGCCGCCGAGCTTTTGCAGCTCTGCCGCACACATCAGTTGAGCGTGCCCGAATTGATGTTGGCCAATGAGCGTATCTGGCGAACCGATGCGGATATCCGCTCAGGCCTACTCGCCATCTGGCAAGCGATGCGAGACTGCGTCCATAACGGGCTGCGCCATGAGGGCATTCTTCCCGGTGGGTTGAACGTTCGGCGTCGCGCTGCCCGTCTGCATCAAAGCCTGCAGGAGATTGGCCGACCCAATGTCATCGGCTCGACCCTGAGCGCGATGGAGTGGGTGAACTTGTTCGCGCTAGCCGTCAACGAAGAAAACGCCGCAGGCGGACGCATGGTGACCGCGCCCACCAATGGCGCTGCGGGTATCGTCCCCGCGGTGCTGCACTACTACATGAAGTTCAACCCTGACGCGAGCGAGGACGATGTAGTGACGTTTTTCCTCGGAGCTGCGGCGGTCGGCATCCTGTGCAAGAAGAACGCGTCGATCTCCGGTGCCGAAGTTGGCTGCCAGGGCGAGGTCGGGTCGGCCTGCGCCATGGCCGCGGGCGGGCTGGCGGCCGTGCTTGGCGCGACGCCAGAGCAATGGGAAAACGCCGCTGAGATCGGTCTGGAACATAACCTCGGGCTGACCTGCGACCCGGTCGGCGGTTTGGTTCAGGTGCCTTGCATCGAGCGGAACGCCATCGCCTCGGTCAAGGCGATCAACGCGGCCCAGATGGCGCTTCGAGGTGATGGAGAACACTTCATTTCGCTCGACCGGGTGATCCGCACGATGCGCGACACCGGCGCCGACATGCATGACAAATACAAGGAAACTTCTCGTGGCGGGCTTGCGGTCAACACGATCGAGTGTTGAGTCGGCTGCTCTGGGCGTTAGCCAGGCGTCACCTTAGTGGAGTCGAAACTACATCGCGGGCATGGCCCGCTCCCGCGAAGAGCAAGGTGAGCTTCAAAAGCGGGAGGTTCCCCATTTTCCTACGCCGTTCCAGGCAGCTTTGCAGGGTGGGTAACCCTGCGTAATCAGTCCGGCCTACCTCTTTTCCGTGGGAGCGGGCCATGCCCGCGATGGAGTTACGCGATGCTTAGGGCATGGCCCGCTCCCACAGAGCCTGGGGAACCTCCAGTCGGATAACACCGGGCCTGCGATGCGATTCAGTGCAGGCTGCTTATTTTTGGTGCGTTGCGTTGTATTGAAAAGGTGTTACAGGCCAGACCCGCTGCTACCGTACACCCCACATTTCACAGGTTCTTTCACTGGCTCGCTACGCGATTCGCGCGGCTGAACCGCTGAAACCCCGCGATCTAGAGGGGTTCTTTTTTTTATTGAACGATCGTTCAATGCCGGCACGACCTTTGCTCCTTTTCTTCTCACAATCGGAAGCCAAGACTTCCGGCATCAAGACATGCCTCGACCAAGGCAGCCTGCGCGTGAGGAGAAACCATGACGAACTCCAGCGAGACCCCGATCAAGGGAGCGGCAGTCAAATCCATCGGTTTTTTACTGCTGGATAATTTCACGCTGATGTCTCTGGCATCGGCGGTCGAACCGCTGCGTATGGCAAACCAATTGTCAGGGCGTGAACTGTTCCGCTGGGTCACGCTCAGCCCGGACGGTCGCCCCGTGAAAGCCAGTGATGGCCTGCAAATTACCCCGGACGTGAAGTTCGCTGATGCGCCTACGCTGGATATCGTGCTCGTCTGTGGCGGAGTGGGCATCCAGAACGCGGTCAGCCGCGAGCATACGTCGTGGCTGCAGTTGCAGGCCCGCCATGGTCGGCGGATCGGTGCCGTTTGCACCGGAAGCTGGGCGCTGGCGAAGGCTGGGCTGCTCGACGGCTACGATTGCAGTGTCCATTGGGAATGCCTGGCGGCAATGCAGGAGGCGTTCCCTCGTGTGGCGATGACGACCCGTTTATTCTCCATCGACCGTAACCGCTATACCTGCTCCGGCGGCACGGCGCCGATGGACATGATGCTGCACTTGATCGCCCGCGATCATGGACACGAGCTGTCTGCGGCCATTTCCGAAATGTTCGTCTACGAACGCATTCGTAACGAGCAGGATCACCAGCGCGTGCCGCTCAAACACATGCTGGGCACCAATCAGCCGAAGTTGCAGGAAATCGTCGCCTTGATGGAGGCCAATCTCGAAGAGCCTATCGATCTGGATGAGCTCGCGACCTACGTCGATGTATCAAGGCGGCAGCTGGAGCGCTTGTTCCAGAAGTACCTGCATTGTTCGCCTTCGCGTTACTACCTCAAGCTGCGCCTGATCCGTGCGCGGCAACTGCTCAAGCAAACGTCGATGTCGATCATCGAGGTCGCCTCGGTATGCGGCTTCGTGTCGACGCCGCATTTCTCCAAGTGCTACCGCGAATTCTTCGGCGTGCCTCCGCGAGACGAGCGGGCGGGGCAGCACGTGAACAACGTCGTGGCGTTGATTCCAGCTTCACCTGATACGGATCACCGCTCGTCCGCACGGCTTGCGCTCGATAGCGCCCAGGGCGAGTCGACGTTTGCGAGTGTGCGGTTGTAGTCAGGTCTTAGTGTGTTTGCTTAAGAGCGATCGCCCATAAATGGGCTCCTACCTGGGCTCATTGTAGGAGCCCATTTATGGGCGATCGCTCTTCGAAATGTTGGGGGGCTTACCGCGCTGTCAACAACGCCGGCAACAAATCCCGATTGATCGCTTCCCGCACGGCCGGCAGCAATGTGGCCGATCCAGAAAGTAGGTCTTCGATCATCTTGCGCAGAACCCGAGCCCGATCGGCGCACATGCCGGTCGCCACGCGCTGGCAAGCGTCCTCAGCGGAGATGCCTGGAGGCAGCTCGAAGCCGAGGCTTACCAGGCGGTCGCGGAAATCATCCTGGTCGATCAAGTCAGCAATCATCATTGTTTTGTCTCCCCTTCGATCGGTTCGGTGATCAGCGGATCACGCCTTCATCGTGTAGCAGTTTGAAGATAGCCTCGGCGCCGTCTCTAGGCGATACGCCTGCAAGCACCTGGCCGCCGCCGCCCGACGCTTTTGCCGTCGCCGCTTTCATTCGCTCCGCGCCGGTCTTGGCCTTGATGACCTTGAGACGTTTAGGGCGGGGTCGCGCAGGCTGCCATTGTGCGGTCGCGTAGAGCGGGTCATCCACCAGCTCCACTTCTTCGCGGGTCAACATGCCGCGACGAGCCGGACCGAATGCGCTCTGCCGGGGGGCGGGCGCCGCCTGGTCGACGCTGGCAACGAAGGGCAAACGCACTTTGAGGCGGCGACGCTGGCCGCGGGGCAAGGCTTGCAGCACCTGCGCGCTGCCGTTTTCGATGTGTTCGATTTCTGCCAAACCTGCGATGAGCGGCCATCCGAGGCGCTCGGCCAGCAGATAAGGCAGCATGCCCGAGCCTTCGCCCGTTTCGGCTTGCCCGCCCGTCAGCACCAGATGCGCGTTGGCCATTTGCAGATGCTCGGCCAATGCGGGTAATGCATCGGTTTCGTGGGTTTGCTCCAATACCGTCAGCGCTGAGAGGCCCATGCCCAGATAGGCGCGCAGCGCATCCTCTTGAGGATCGCCTGCATGCACCACGTCGAGCTTGACGTGCTTGAGGCCGAGGCCGAGCTCGACCGCCCGGGCGTCTTGCTCGGCACGCCGGGGTCTGCCTGACGCAGGGTGGGCGCCAATGGAGACGAGCGCGACTACATTCAGTTCAGCCATGGTTCATTCTCCAGCCTCTGGTGCGCTGATCGCTCATGAATGGGCTCCTTCACAAAAGCCATGTTTCTCGTAAGAGCCCATTCATGGGCGATCGCTTTTGGTATCTGCCGATTGAAATTGTCATTCGCTCACGCTGCATCGCGTTTCGCGCCATTTCGATAAGCCTCGACGCGCTCGATCAACGCCTGAAGAATCTCCACAGCGTCGCCGATCACCGCCAGGTCAGCTCGCTTGACCATGTCGCAGTTCGGGTCCCTGTTCACGGCGACGACCTTCTCGCAGGCGCCGATGCCCTGAAGGTGCTGGACGGCGCCGGAGATACCCACGGCCAAGTACACGCGTGCGGTTACCCAGGTGCCCGTCGCACCGACCTGACGCGCACGCGGCATGTGCCCATCATCCACGGCGACGCGTGAGGCGCCCTCGGTCGCGCCGAGCGCA
Organism: Pseudomonas matsuisoli; assembly: GCF_014647635.1. Taxonomy (GTDB): domain Bacteria; phylum Pseudomonadota; class Gammaproteobacteria; order Pseudomonadales; family Pseudomonadaceae; genus Pseudomonas_P; species Pseudomonas_P matsuisoli. The sequence goes on along the minus strand of NZ_BMPO01000001.1, from coordinate 689,476 downwards.
ATGGCGGCACGGTGGAACAGATCCCAGTCCTTGATGCCGTTGCCGCCCGAAAGCATGAACTCCGCTTCTGCCATGGGAATTTGTGCCGGATCGACCGCGACCGACCCCAGGTCCTCTATGCGTGGCAAGTTACGAGGAATGTGCACCGATAACGTTACCTGGCGTACCTCATGGCGAGTTTCGCTGACGGGCTCTGCGCATTCGGGGGCTGCCAGAATCAGCCGTGGCGTGGCTTGCCCAATGTCTTCGCGACCTGCGCCTGCGCGCCCGAGCGTCTGGCCATCCTTGATCTGCCAGACACGTGTTGCAGGCCGTTCACCGAGGCTCGATGCCAGGCGCCTGCCCAGCTCGCCGCCACCCGTGCGGCTATCGGGCAACAGCCAGTGACGCGGCGAGTACTCGCTTTCCAGCGCCCGTAGCGCCAGTACGCGTTGCTCGGGCGAGTAGCCGACGTACTCGTCGCCGTCGATCTGGAGCAGGCGGTCGACGCCGGCCGTATCGAAGCTCTGCTCTTTGTGCTCGCCGAAGATGACAGCCATGACTGCTCCGTCTTGACCGGCCAGCCCTCGCGCGAGCCCAAGCACGTCTTTGTCGTGGCTGCCCAATCGGCCACCCACCATGTCGGGTACGACGGCAATGATGAAGGCCGGTTGCTCGACCACATGCAGCGGCGATTGCACCTCCACGCTCGTGCTCTGGCGTTTGCCGGTCCCTTGTTGTGCACCGCTGCGATCGATACGTTTGATACCCGCTGGGCCGATGAAACCGGAGGCCAGGGCATGCGGATTCTTGCGGATGAGGCCATTGGGGCCCATCCACTGGGTTTGCTGGGGCTGCATCGCCGCATGCAGCGGATGCAGGCGGTTGCGAGCGATCCACTCGGCGCGGGGGTCGCGGCGGATGAGGTCAGTCATGTGGGGCGCTCCGGCGACGTCAGGTGGAGGGCGGTTAGTTTGTTGTTCTGAGAAAATTTGGACATGGCTAAGGGCAGGCGTGGCGACGATAAGGTTTCTTCCGGGGCGTTGGCGTGAGTTTCACCATCGTGATCGCCCACAAGTGGGCTCCTACAGAAAAGCGGATGGGATCCTCCTCGGACTTGCGCTGGGCGTACTCCCTGTAGGAGCCCACTTGTGGGCGATCGCGATGTCGCGTACGCCGTAACACTCAGGGAATGTTCACAAATCACACGCCCCATCACTGCACCTCCGCCAACTCACGCCGCGCGGCTGGCTTCTTTGCCGGCGCTTCGCTTTCGATCAACACCTCGGCCACGAGCTCGGCGATGTCCTTGATCTGCGGGCGGGGTTCGACGACGCCTTCGAGCATCACCGTGCATTGCGGGCACCCGACGGCCACGAGTTCGGCACCGGTTTCCTTGATGTCTTCCATGCGCATGTCGGGAATCCGCTGTTTGCCGGGAATGTCGGTAATCGGCGCGCCGCCGCCGCCGCCGCAACAGCGTGAACGGAACCCCGAGCGGGCCATTTCCTTGACCTCGATACCGATAGCCTTGAGCACGGCGCGCGGCGCCTCGTACTCGCCGTTGTAGCGGCCGAGGTAGCAGGGGTCGTGGTAGGTGACACTTCCGCCTTTGTGCTGGCCCAGTTGCAAAACACCGGCCTTCATCAACCGCTCAATGTACGTGCTGTGGTGGAGCACCTCATAGTCGCCACCCAGCGCGCCGTATTCGTTCTTCAGCACGTGAAAGCTGTGGGGATCGCAGGTGACGATGGTGTGGAACTGGTACTTGTCGAGCGTGGCAATGTTGCGTTTTGCCAGCTGCTGGAAGGTGGCTTCGTCGCCGAGCCGACGGGCCACATCGCCGCTGTCACGCTCTTCCAGACCGAGGACGGCGAAGTCCACGCCCGAGGCCTTGAGAATCTTCACGAACGCTCGCAGGGTGCGCTGGTTGCGCATGTCGAAGGCGCCATCACCTACCCAGAAAAGGATATCCGTGTGGCCTTGTTCCGCCAGGATCGGCAAATTCAGGTCTGCTGCCCAGTTCAGGCGGCCACCCGGTGCGAAGCCGCCGGGGTTATCGGTAGCGATGAGGTTTTCCAGCACTTCGGCGCCCTTGTTCGGCGTCGAGCCTTTCTCCAGCGTTAGGTGGCGGCGCATGTCGACGATGGCGTCGACGTGCTCGATCATCATCGGGCACTCCTCGACACACGCACGGCAGGTGGTGCATGACCACAGGGTTTCCGCGTCGACCAGCGCCTTGCCCTGCAACGAAACGATCGGTTGATGCGGGCCGCCGCTGTGTTCGCCTAGCGGTTTGCCAGGGTAGGGCGAGCCGGCGAACTTGGCGTCGCTGCCACCGGCGAGGCCGATGACCATGTCCTGGATCAGCTTCTTCGGGTTCAGTGGCTGGCCAGCGGCAAACGCCGGGCACATCGCCTCGCATTTGCCGCACTGCACGCAGGCGTCGAAGCCGAGCAGCTGGTTCCAGGTGAAGTCGGTGGGTTTCTCGACGCCCAGTGGCGCCTTGGGATCGTCGAGGTCGAGTGCTTTCAAACCTGTCGATCGGCCACCACGCCCGTCTTTTCTGGAGAACCGTTCACTGCGACGGTGCCAGGCCAGGTGCAGGGCGCCGGCGAAGGCGTGCTTCATTGGTCCGCCCCAGGTCATGCCGAAGAACATTTCCGACACGCCCCAGGCGATGCCGAGGGAAAGAATGCCGGCAAGCACCCAGCCACCGAACTCGGCGGGAAGGATGCCCGCCACGGGCAGCGTGGCGATGAAGAAGCTCACCGAGAACATCAGCAGGCTTTTCGGTAGGCGCATCCACGGGCCTTTCGACAGCCGAGGTGGCGGGTTGCGACGGCGTTTGGCGACGAACAAGGCGCCGGTGAACATGCAAACCGTCGCCGCCAGCAGGGCGAAACCGAGGATGCGACTGTGCAGGCCAAAGCCATGCACAAGGATCGCCAGTAGTGCCGCCAGCACGAAGCCGCCCGCAGTGGCCACATGGGTCTTGGACATGTATTTGTCGCGCTCGACCACATGGTGCAAATCGACCAGATAGCGGCGTGGCATTTTCAGCAGGCCACCGATCCAGTCGACCTGGGATGGCCGGCCGCGGCGCCACATGGAGAAACGCTTCGCCGCACCGAGGATCGCAAGAGCCAGGGCCGCGAAAAGCAGGATAGGGAGGATGGTTTGTAGCATTCGCTTACCCTCGTAGGGCGGGTTATCCGCTTTGCGGCGTAACCCACCGTGAACGCGACCATGCGCATCCGGTGTGTTCTATGGGCTCTGATCGGTGGGTTACATTTAACGGCTAACCCACGCTACGGTCCTCTTGTAGGAGCCAGCTTGCTGGCGATCGAGGCGATGCGGTGTCTCTGTGATACCGCGTTATCCCTGATCGCGAGCAAGCTCGCTCCTACAGGTACGGCGTGCGTTCAGCCAGATCGCTGGCCTATTCAAAAATCCTTACACAACCGCAGTGCGTCATAGATCGCCGCATGCACGTTGCGCTGCGCCACGCAGTCACCGATGCGGAACAGCAGATAACCATCGCTCCCCGTCCTGCCATCCAGTGCCGACAGGCTCGGCTGCGGCTGGATCGCGAACTGCGCTTCGATATCCATCTGGCCCTTATTGAGCGAGCCTTCCTTCAGCGCGTAATACAGCGCTTCGTCCGGGCGCACGCCGTTCTCGACGACGACCTGGTCGACCACGCGCTCTTCGCGGGTGCCGGTGTATTCGTTCTCCAGTACCGCCACCTTCTTGTCGCCCTCGGCGTAGACCTTCTCCAGCATCATGTCGCCGGTCATGATCACTTCCTTGGGATACAGGCTGCGGTAGTACGTCGGGAAGGTGGTGCCGCCCATGGCGACGCCCGGCTTGATGTCGTCGGTGACGATCTCGACCTGGCTGCCCTTGTCCGCGAGGAAATCCGCCACCGACATACCGGTGAATTCGCAGATGGTGTCGTATACCAGCACGTTCTTGCCGGGGGCGACCTTGCCGCTGAGGATGTCCCAACTGCTCACCACCAGGCCTTCGTCCGCGTGCCAATGCTCGACCTGCTCGGTAAACGGATGGCCGCCGTTGGCGAGGATGACGATGTCTGCGCGCAGATCGTTGATGGTGTCGACGTCGGCTGCCGTCCCAAGGCGCAGGTCGATGCCAAGGCGCGTCAATTCCAGTTGGTACCAACGGGTGATACCAGCGATCTGGTCACGCTGTGGTGCCTTCGAGGCGAGGGTGATCTGCCCGCCCAATTGCTCCTGTTTTTCGAACAGCGTGACGTCGTGGCCGCGCTCCGCGCTGACCCGCGCCGCTTCCATACCGGCAGGCCCGCCGCCGACGATCACGACCTTGCGCTTCGCTCCGCTGGTTTTCTCGATGATGTGCGGCAGGCCCATGTACTCACGGCTGGTCGCAGCGTTCTGGATGCACAGTACGTCCAGGCCCTGATACTGACGATCGATGCAGTAGTTGGCGCCGACGCACTGCTTGATCTGGTCGACCTGGCCCATCTTGATCTTGGCAATCAGGTGCGGATCAGCGATGTGCGCACGAGTCATGCCGACCATGTCGACGTAGCCGCCTTCGAGGATGCGGGTGGCCTGGTTCGGGTCCTTGATGTTCTGCGCGTGCAGGACTGGGACGTTGACCACTTCTTTGATGCCCGCCGCCAGGTGCAGGAAGGGCTCTGGCGGGTAGCTCATGTTCGGGATGACGTTGGCCAGGGTGTTGTGGGTGTCGCACCCTGATCCCACGACGCCGATGAAGTCGAGCATGCCGGTGTCGGCGTAATACTTGGCGATCTCTTTCATGTCGTCATGGGAGAGGCCGTCCGGGTGGAATTCGTCGCCGCAGATGCGCATGCCGACGCAAAAGTCGTCGCCCACTTCGGCGCGTACGGCTTTGAGGACTTCGAGGCCGAAACGCATGCGGTTCTCGAAGCTGCCGCCCCATTCATCGGTACGCTTGTTCACGCGCGGCGACCAGAACTGGTCGATCATGTGCTGGTGCACGGCAGAGAGTTCGACGCCGTCCAGTCCGCCTTCCTTCGCACGGCGCGCGGCCTGCGCGAAATTGCCGATGACCCGCTGAATCTCTTCCGGCTCGATGGTCTTGCAGGTGGCGCGGTGCACAGGCTCACGAATGCCGGACGGGGACATCAGCGTCGGCCAGTGGCCGCCATCCCAGCGTGAGCGACGGCCCATGTGAGTAATCTGGATCATGATCTTGGCGCCGTGCTTGTGCATGGCGTCGGCGAGATTCTGGAAGTGCGGAATGATGCGATCGGTGGAGAGGTTCACCGAGCTCCACCAGTGCTGGGGACTATCGATGGCGACAACCGAGGAGCCGCCGCAGATAGCCAGGCCGATGCCGCCCTTGGCCTTTTCCTCGTAATACTTCACGTAGCGGTCAGTGGTCATGCCGCCGTCGGTGGCATACACCTCGGCATGCGCGGTCGAGAGCACGCGGTTACGGATGGTGAGCTTGCCGATCTGGATCGGCTGGAACAGCGCTTCGAAAGCCATTTTCCTTCCCCCCGGAAACTACTGCGCTCGGTCATGCTGCGTTGGAGGCGGGATTCGAAAATGCTCATTTACGAAACGTAAACTCCGCTTTTCTCACCCGTCTCCGCCTTGCCTGCCCTTCGCTCGCTACGTTTCCTATTCATTCGCAGAGGTGGAACCCCGCAGGTTTTCCACCTCAAGGTCTAATCCGGTTTTTTGTAGGGCGGGTGAAACCCGCGGCGGCACTCGATGGAGCGCTGTACGCGGGTTGCACCCGCCCTACGTTTTTGTCTGGGCCCGGAGGCTCTTTCGTAGGGTGGATGGCCGAAGCCATCCACCGTGGAGAATCAAAGCGGCCGGGTGATGAACAAACCCTCGTCATGCCCGTCTTCGGAGCCGCTGTACTCCTGCACGCTGACGGTGCGGATCGGGCTGCCCTTGGCGGCGAGGATCTGGTCGATGGCACCGGAGAACCAGCCGGTGAACATGTAATCCACCTTGCGGTTGACCTTGCCGTACACGTACACAAAGGCGGAGTGCTTGAGCTTCACTTCCGCGTAGCCAGTCTCCAGATCGAGTTTCTGCGTTTCGAACAGGCCCCAGCCGCGCTGCGACAAGCGCTTCATGTAGTGCTCAAACACCGCCGCGCCTTCGATGCCATGGCACTCGGCCTCTTTCTCGCACCAGTGCCAGGCGGATTTGTAGCCGGCCTTATAGAGAATTTCGGCGTATTTATCGGCGCCGAGTACTTCCTCGATGCCCATGTGGTTGTTGACGAAAAAGTGCCGGGGGACGTAGAGCATCGGCAGGGCGTCGGTGGTCCAGACGCCAGTTTCGTCATCGACCTGAATGGGCATTTCGGGGGCGTGAGAGGCCATGTGTTCAATCCTAGGTAGGGCGGGTGAAACCCGCGTTTACGAATGTTCGGCTGTTTGCGTTGCGCGGGTTGCACCCGCCCTACGGGAAACGTTCGAGGCGTCGTAGGGTGGATGGCCGAAGCCATCCACGCAGATCATCAGTAGAGGCGGTGGATGAGGCGCTGCCGTCATCCACCCTACGGTTTATTCGCCCCAGACGTCGGCGAGGATGCGCACCCAGTTCTCGCCCATGATCTTGCGCACGGTGCGCTCCGAGTGGCCGCGCTTGAGCAAGGTCTCGGTGAGGTTTGGGAATTCGCCCACGGTACGGATGCCCAGTGGGTTGATGATCTTGCCGAAGCGGGTCAGGCGGCGAGCGTAGCCCTTGTCGTGGGTCAGGTATTCGAAGAAGTCCTGACCATGGCCCTGAGTGAAGTCGGTTCCGATGCCGATGGAGTCCTCACCGACGATGTTCATCACGTACTCGATGGCTTCGGCGTAGTCGTCGATGGTGGCGTCGATCCCTTTGGCGAGGAATGGCGTGAACATGGTCACGCCGACGAAGCCACCGTGGTCGGCGATGAACTTGAGTTCTTCGTCTGACTTGTTGCGCGGGTGTTCCTTGAGGCCGGAGGGCAGGCAGTGGGAGTAGGTGACTGGCTTCTTCGATTCGAGGATGACTTCCTCGCTGGTCTTGCTGCCGACGTGGGACAGGTCGCACATGACGCCGACGCGGTTCATCTCGGCGACGATCTCGCGGCCGAAGCCGGACAGCCCGCCATCACGCTCATAGCAGCCAGTGCCCACGAGGTTCTGGGTGTTGTAGCACATCTGCACGATGCCCACGCCGAGCTGCTTGAAGAGCTCCACGTAGCCAATCTGGTCTTCGTAGGCATGTGCGTTCTGGAAGCCGAAGAGGATGCCGGTCTTGCCCAGCTCCTTGGCTTTGCGGATGTCTGCGGTGTTGCGCACCTGCATCACCAAGTCGCCGTTTTCACGGATGAGCTTCTGCTTGTCGGCGATGCTGTTCATCGTCTGCTGGAAGCCTTCCCAGACCGACACGGTGCAGTTGGCCATCGTCAGGCCGCCTTTACGCATGTCTTCGAAAAGCTCGCGGTCCCATTTGGCGATGATCAGACCATCGACGACGATGCTGTCGGCGTGAAGTTCGGCGGGTGTCATCAGGCTGCCCTCAGGTTTGGCGCGTCGCATCGGTTGGCAACGCTTTGGGGGCAGCTTATCCCTCGGCATTCGAGCGCCCCGATGCAAAAACGACTGGGGGTTTTCTAGGAACGTCAACGTTGTCGTGATTACGACATGACATGCGCTCTGGATGCGTGGGTGAGGGTAACGGCGAAAGTAGATGTGAGCACGTAAATGTAGGGGCGGCTTTAGCCGCCAAGGCGACTGAAGCAGATCGCTGCCCGGCCGCCCCTACAAAAAATTAGTGTCGGCTATAGGCCCAACTCACTCAACGACGGATGATCGTCCGGGCGGCGCCCTTGTGGCCAATGGAAGAGGCGATCCGCTTCTGCAATCGCAAGATCATTGATGCTGGCGTGGCGTTCGACCATCAGACCGTATTCGTCGAATGCCCAATTCTCATTGCCATAGGCGCGAAACCACTGCCCGTTGGCGTCGTGCCATTCGTAGGCGAAGCGGACCGCGATGCGGGCGTCAGTAAATGCCCACAACTCCTTGATCAGCCGGTACTCCTGTTCGCGCTGCCATTTGCGGGTGAGGAAATCCACGATAGCCTCGCGCCCGCTGAAGAACTCATTACGGTTTCGCCATCGGCTGTCCTGGCTGTAGGCGAGCGACACTTTGTGCGGGTTGCGGCCGTTCCAGCCGTCTTCAGCGGCGCGAACTTTTTGGGTGGCGGAGGCGTGATCGAACGGCGGAAGGGGTGGTCGAGAGTCGGTCATGTGAGGCTCCTTTGGGGAGCCTCATCCTCGCGCCGATCCGGACATTTGTTAAGGTCAGCGGTCGCTCAGATTCGGACAGCGGCCGCAAAACCGGGCCTTCCCCTCGTCTGGTCGGGCGACGGGAAGGATTTGCATAAGGATCAGGCGGGGACGCTGCCGGGTTGAGTCTCAGACGTAGGCTTTGCCGTCGAGAATTACCTTACGCCAGCTTGTCGATTTGATCTCACCAGGAAGGCCGACCTTGGAAAATGGGTCCTGTGCCAGGAAGGCTTTGGCTTCTTCCTCTGTCTCGACGTCGATGATGTACACGCTGCCGGTCGCCACCCCGTCGGCGTCGAGCTTGGCACCGCAGGCCAGCAGTTGGGAGGCGTTCTGACGTAGAAACTCCAGATGGTCCGGACGGTTGTCCGCGCGCAGCTGTGCGCTGCCGGGTTTGTCGAAGGTTTCGATGAGGTAGGGCATTGGGACTCCATTTGTCGTTATGGGAGAGCGGCAAGCATAGCGAGTCCGAGGCCGGCGGCAAGATCGTTCATTCCGGCAAGGTCATGTGGCCGTCGGCGTCCAGCGGTGAAAGTGGGTTATAGGCCAATTCCCAGAGGTGCCCGTCGGGATCGGCGAAGTATCCGGAGTAGCCGCCCCAGAAGGTTTTCTCGGGTGCTTTTACAAGCGTCGCGCCCGATGCAATGGCATGGGCCATGGCAGCATCGACGGCTTCCGGGCTTTCCAGGTTGTGGGCGAGGGTGACGCCGGAGAAGGTGCCCGGTGTTGCGTTGCCATCTTGATGCGCGTCCTTCGCCAACTCCTCGCGGGAAAACAATCCCAGGGCGATGCCCTTGAGCTTGATGAATACGATCCCTTCTTGGGAGGCAGACGATCGTTTCCAGCCCAGGCGTTCGTAGAAGGCAGCACTGCTCTGAACATCCGATACGCCGACGGTAATGAGGGAGATGCGGGGGTCGAAAGACATGGTGCGCTCCTGTTCGTATTCAGGACACAGGGTAGCAAGGAGAGGAGGGGTCACGGTTCTTGCTCTCTGTAGGAGCCCACCGGGCTGCGCTCAGCTTGTGGGCGATCCAGATCTAACCGACAACACCGCATTGCCTGGCGGTACGCGATCGCCCACAAGTGGGCTCCTACAGAAAAGCATTCTCTATTAGCTTGAGGCTTCCAGCCGTATCAAGCCGCGCTAAACGTCTTGTGCGGATCGATGACGAATTTCTTCGGAACGCCCGAATCGAACTCGCTGTATCCACGCGGCGCCTCGTCCAGGCTGATGACCTGCACACCCACCACATCAGCGATGTTGATGCGGTCCCACATGATGGCCTGCATCAGCTGGCGGTTGTACTTCATGGTCGGAGTCTGGCCGGTGTGGAAACTGTGAGATTTCGCCCAGCCGAGGCCGAAGCGAACGCTCAAAGCACCTTGTTTGGCGGCAGCATCGACGGCGCCTGGGTCCTCGGTGACGTAGAGGCCGGGAATGCCAATCTTGCCGGCGACGCGGGTGACCTGCATCAGTGAGTTCAGCACGGTGGCGGGCGCTTCGCTTTGCGAACCGGTATGCCCATGCCCCCGGGCCTCGAAGCCCACCGCATCGACGGCGCAATCCACTTCCGGTTCGCCCAGCAGGCCTGCGATCTGCTCGTGCAGCGGTGTGTCTTGGGACAGATCGACCACTTCGAAGCCTTGGGATTTCGCATGCTGTAGGCGAGCCGGGTTGAGATCACCCACGATCACCACGGCAGCGCCCAGCAAACGTGCGGAGGCGGCTGCGGCAAGACCGACTGGGCCGGCACCGGCGACATAGACCGTGCTGCCTGGGCCAACGCCTGCGGTGACCGCGCCGTGGTAGCCGGTGGGCAGAATGTCCGACAGGCAGGTGAGGTCGCGGATTTTCTCCATGGCCTTGTCGCGATCCGGCAGCTTGAGCAGGTTGAAATCGGCGTAGGGCACAAGCACGTATTCCGCCTGGCCCCCGGTCCAGTCGCCCATGTCGACGTAACCGTACGCGCCACCCGCCCGTGCCGGGTTAACGGTCAGGCAGACACCCGTGTGCTGTTCCTTGCAAGACCGGCAGCGTCCGCAGGCGACGTTAAAGGGAACAGAGACCAGATCGCCGATTGCCAGGCGCTCGACGTCACGCCCTTTTTCGATGATTTCGCCGGTGATCTCGTGGCCGAGCACGAGGCCGACTTGGGCCGTGGTTCGGCCGCGGACCATGTGTTGGTCGGAGCCGCAAATGTTGGTGGAGACGACCTTGAGGATGACACCGTGCTCGATCTTGTTGCCGCGCGGGTCCTGCATCTTCGGGTAGTCAATTTTCTGGACTTCTACCTTGCCTGTGCCGAGGTAGACGACGCCGCGATTGTCAGACATGTGATTCTCCTTTGTTGTTGTCGATACAGCGCGAGGCGGGTGCCGCGCGGGATGTATGCGGAGTTACGTGCTTGTCTGTTGCGTCCACCGAAGGCGCGGCTGGTGGGTAAATCTATGTGGCAGTTTTTGAGCGTTAAGAGCGATCGCCCATGAATGGGCTCCTACAGGGAGACTGCTTTTGTAGGAGTCCACCGGGCTGCGATCAGCTTGTGGGCGATCCAAGACGGCGCCGACCTAAAGCACCACCGTCCTATTAGCGTTAAGGAAAACCCGCCTTTCCAGAAAGTAGCCCACGGCCCGCGCCAGTGTCAGGCATTCGATATCGCGACCCTTGGCGACCAGATCCTCAGGGTAATGCGCGTGGTCCACGCTTTCGACGCCCTGGGCGATGATCGGCCCTTCATCGAGATCGTTATTGATGAAGTGTGCCGTCGCGCCAACCAGCTTCACGCCCTTCTGATACGCCTGGTGATAGGGCTTGGCACCCTTGAAGCCCGGTAGCAGCGAATGGTGAATGTTGATTGCGCGGCCATCGAGCCGGTTGCACATATCGGCAGACAGCACCTGCATGTAGCGTGCAAGCACCACTAACTCGGCCCCCGTGTCCTTGACGACCTGCAGCACTTTGCGTTCCTGAACAGGCTTGTCGTTCGGATTGAGTGGGAAATGGTGGTAAGGAATTCCGTGCCACTCAGCCAAATGCGCGAGATCCGGATGATTGGAAATGACCGCGGTGATCTCCATGGGCAATTGCCCGATGCGCTGGCGGTAGAGCAGGTCGTTCAGGCAATGGTCGGCCTTGGAGACCATGATCACCACCTTGGCACGGTAGCCGGGCGGTGTGAGTTCGGTCTGCATGTCGAACGGCGTGACCTGTTCGGCCAGTTTGTCGCGGAATCCATCCTCGTCGAATCCGGCAGGGGCGCGAAATTCGACGCGAATGAAGAAGCGGCTCGAGAGCCGATCATCGAAGCTGTGGTGCTCGGTGACATAGCAACCTTGCTCGAACAGGAAGCGCGTGACCACGTCCACCGTGCCCAGCAGACTTGGGCATTGCGCGGTGAGGATCCAGGTGTCGGGGGTGCGGCTCATGTCCAGGTTTCCTAGTTGGGTGTTGCGCCGGTGGCGTTTCCTGTGGGAGCGGGCCATGCCCGCTATGTCTATCTGGCGGGCTCATCGCGGGCATGGCCCGCTCCCACAGAGGAATTTACTCAGCCTTCCACCGCCAACCCGTACTCGCCGCTGGCATCCTGCAACCAGGCCCAGATGTAATCTGCGAAGCTGCGGCGCACCAGCAGTTCGTAGGTGTCGTCACCGGTATGGCGGATGTACAGCTGGGTCTTCGCGAACACGCTGCCGACCGCCTTGCCTACCGGGAAGGTATTCGGATGCACGTCATAGCTCGTCGACTTCATCAGCACGTCGCGCGCCTTTGGGCCGCTCAATTCGAGAATCGTTTGGCCGCCACTGACGTTGACGACCTGGATATGCTGCTCGCCCAGCGCCAGGCGCAGCTTTTGTTCGATGGCAAATTCCTCACCGCGGGGCGCGATGAGCAGAAATTCGTCCGGGCCGATCCATTGCAGCGAGACATGGTCTCGGGTGGAAAGGCTCAGGGCCGCGGGGAGTTCGAGGCCCAAGGCGTTGTGCACGCCTTCGGCGAACGCGGGGTCGCGGCTATCTCCGCGCAAGGTGAGATGGGCGAGCAACTTTTTCTCGCGCAGGGTCACACCTGCGCCGGATTTGCCTTTGCCGGCCAATTCATTGAAGCCGGCGTGATGCAACGGGGATTCGGCTTTGACGCTGTCGTCTGGGCGCTGTTGGTAGACGTTTGCTGCTGTCATGTCGTCTGTCCTGTGTCTTCGAACGGTGGAAAAGGCTCTGCCGTTTTCCACCCTACGGATTCTGTAAAGGGCGGGTGCTTACACCACGTTCTGCCGTTCACCTTTTGGATCGTAGAAAACCGAGCTCACGATTTCGGCCTCGATCAGGCGGCCATCGCGCGTCGGGGCGTAGACCTTTTGCCCCATTCTCTCCAGGCCGCCCTTGATGAGCGCCAGTGCGATGCCGTGGCCGAGGCTGGAACTCATGTAGCTCGAGGTCACGTGCCCCGCCGAGGGGATCGGCTTGGGATGGTTCGGCTCGAAGACGACCTGGCCGCCTTCGGGAAGGACGTCGCTCGCATTGACTGGCTTGAGGCCGACCAGCTGTTTACGACCTGCTTTCAGCGTGTCTTCGCGGTTCATGCCGCGCCAGCCGATAAACGAGAACGGCTTGGTCTTGCCAACGCACCAGCCCATGTTCAGGTCGAACGGGGTGACGGTGGAATCGGTGTCCTGGCCGACGATGATGAAGCCTTTTTCCGCACGCAGGACGTGCATCGTCTCGGTGCCGTATGGCGTCAGGTTGAATTCCTGGCCCGCCTCGGCGATGGCTTCCAGGACGCCCATGGCGTAGTCCGCCTGGATGTTCACCTCGTAGGACAGTTCGCCCGTGAAGGAGATGCGGAATACGCGCGCCGGTACGCCTGCAACCTTGCCTTCCTGCCAGGTCATGAAGCCGAAGCCGTCTGGCGAAAGGTCGATATCGGTCACCTTCGACAGCAGCTTGCGGCTGTTGGGGCCGGACAGCGTCAACGTCGCCCAATGGTCCGTGACTGAGGTGAAATACACCTTCATCTCAGGCCATTCGGTTTGGTGATAGAGCTCCAGCCATTGCAGTACGCGTGCCGCGCCGCCGGTGGTGGTGGTCATTAGGAAGTGGTTGTCGGCGAGGCAGGCGGTGACGCCGTCGTCGAAGACCATGCCGTCTTCCTTGCACATCAGACCGTAGCGCGCCTTGCCCACGTCCAGTTTGGTCCAGGCGTTGGTGTACACACGGTTGAGGAACTCGCGCGCATCCGGGCCCTGGATGTCGATCTTGCCGAGGGTCGAGGCATCGAGCAGACCGACGCTATCCCGCACGGCCTTGCACTCACGGGCAACGGCCGCATGCAAGTCTTCGCCCGCCTTGGGGAAGTACCAGGGGCGCTTCCACTGACCGACGTCTTCGAACTTGGCGCCTTGCTTCACGTGCCAGGCTTGCAGCGCGGTGTAGCGCTTGGGCTCGAACAATGCGCCAGCGTTACGCCCGGCAACGGCACCGAAGGACACGGGCGTGTAGTTCGGGCGGAACATGGTGGTGCCCATCTGCGGGATGTTCACGCCCAGGCAGCGTGCGGCGATGGCCAGGCCATTGATGTTGCCGAGCTTGCCCTGATCGGTGCCGAAGCCCAACGCGGTGTAGCGCTTGACGTGCTCGACCGACTCGAAACCCTCGCGTACGGCCAGCTCGATACCGGCGGCGGTGACGTCGTTCTGCAGGTCGACGAATTGCTTCGGTGCGCGCGCCGTAGGCTTGTCGTGTGGGACCTGGAAGAGGGCGAGCGTCGGTTCCTCGATACGTTTCTCGGTACGCGGCAGTTCGCCGGATACCGCGCCGAAGCCGGTTTCGGAGGCTGCTTTCGCACCGGCTTCGAAACCATCGGCCAGCACATCGCCCAGGCGGAATACACCGTTGACGGCACCCGCGCAAACGCGTGCCTGCACGCCCAGCGTGTTGCCGGGCACGAAGCCAAGAATGTCTTCCTGCCAGGTCGGTTTGCCGCCCAGGTGCGAGGCGAGGTGCACGACTGGGCTATAGCCGCCGGAGCTGGCGATGAGATCGCATTCGAGCCATTCGCCTGGGCTGGTGACGCGGAATCCGTGTGGATCGATTGCCGCGATACGCGCTGCTTCAACGTGCTTGCTGCCTTTAACGTCGATCACCGAGCTGCCGGTCAGAATACGCACGCCGCGCGAGCGCGCTTCTTCGACCCAGCTGCCGCGCGGGTTACTACGTGCATCGGCAATCGCGACGACTTTCAAACCCGCGTCCAGCCAATCCAGTGCGGTCTTGTAGGCGTAGTCATTGTTGGTCGCGAGGACCAGCTTGTTGCCTGGGGCGACGCCATAGCGGCGGATGTAGGTCGAGACGGCGCCCGCGACCATGTTGCCGGGTACGTCGTTGTTGCCATAGACCAGCGGACGTTCGTGGGCACCGACGGCCAATACCACGCGTTTGGCGCGGACACGGTGCAGGCGCTGGCGAGCAGGGCGCGCGAACGGGCCCATCGGGGCGGTATCGCCAAGGTGATCGGTGCAGCGCTCGTGGATGGTCAGGAAGTTGTGGTCGTGGTAGCCGTTGACCGTGGAGCGTGGCAGCAGCACCACTTCCGGGAAGGTCTTGAGTTCCGCGACGACCTTGGCGACCCATTCGCCCGCGGGCATGCCATCCAACTGTTCACGGGTGTCCAGCAGGCTGCCGCCGAACTCTTCGCCTTCGTCGGCCAGGATCACGCGGGCGCCGCTGCGGGCTGCCGCCAAAGCCGAGGCGAGTCCGGCCGGGCCGGCACCGACGACGAGTACGTCGCAATGGCGGTTCATGTGATCGTAGAGATCTGGGTCGTTCTCGGTCGGCGCGCGTCCCAGTCCTGCAGCCTTGCGGATGTACTTTTCGTACGTCAGCCACATGTTTTGCGGGTACATGAACGTCTTGTAGTAAAAGCCGGGGGGCATCATCTTGCCGCCGACCTTGCCAAGAATGCCCATCAGGTCGTTGTTCACGTTCGGCCAGCCGTTGGTGCTGCTGGCGACCAAACCGCCGAAAAGCGCCTGCTGGGTCGCGCGAACGTTCGGTACCTGGGTGTCGGCACGTGCGCCGATCTGCAGGATGGCGTTCGGCTCTTCCGCACCGGCGGCCACGATGCCGCGTGGACGTGAGTACTTGAAGCTGCGGCCAATGATGTCGACACCATTGGCGAGCAGGGCAGCAGCGAGGCTGTCGCCGGCATAGCCCTGATAGCTCTGCCCGTTGAAGGTGAAGCTCAGTGGCTTGCTGCGATCGATGCGGCCACCGCTGGCGAGGCGATTGATCTGGCTCATGCGGTGGCTCCTTGTGCCTGGGGTTGGGGTTCATCGACCGTTTCGCTAAAGCTTGGCTTTTCGCCGATCTTGTAGGTCTCGACGATCTCGTAGCTCACCGTGTGGCGCGTGGCATTGAAGTACTTGCGGCAGCCCGCCGCGTGCAGCCACAGCTCGTGACGCAGGCCGCGGGGGTTGTCACGGAACCACATGTATTCGCCCCATTCGGCATCGCTGCAGGCGGCAGGATCGAGCGGGCGGGCGATGTGGGCCTGGCCTGCGGGCGCGAATTCTTCTTCGGAACGCGATTCCCCGCAGTGGGGACAGAAGATGTACAGCATGGTCTCGACTCCTAGCGAATATCGGCACCTGCGTAGGGTGGATGGACGAAGCCATCCACCGTTGCGGTGATTTGCCGGAAAGCTCCGTCTTGGGGCCTTCCGGTGGATAAGGCTGCGCCGTTATCCACCCTACGAATGTGTGTTTGGATCAGTGCGCGACCGCCGCAGCGCCGTGTTCATCCACCAGTGCGCCGGTGTGGAAGCGCTCGATGGAGAACGGCTTGGCCAGCGGATGCGGCTCGCCTTTGGCCAACGTGGCGGCGAAGACGTGGCCGGAACCCGGCGTCGCCTTGAAGCCGCCGGTACCCCAACCGCAGTTGATGAACAGGTTCTTCACCGGCGTCGTACCGATGATTGGGCAAGCGTCTGGCGTGGTGTCGACGATGCCGCCCCACTGGCGGTTCATGCGCACGCGCGACAGGACCGGGAACATCTCGGCGATGGCTTCCACGGTGTGCTCGATGATCGGGTAGGAACCGCGTTGGCCGTAGCCGACCCAGCCGTCGATACCGGCGCCGATGACCAGATCGCCTTTGTCCGACTGGCTGATGTAGCCGTGCACGGCGTTGGACATGATCACGCTGTCGATGATGGGCTTGATCGGCTCGGAAACCAGTGCCTGCAACGGGTGCGATTCGACCGGCAGGCGGAAGCCCGCTTTGGCTGCCAATGGCCCGGTGTTGCCGGCGACAACCATGCCGACGCGCTTGGCGCCGATGAAGCCCTTGTTGGTTTCGACACCGATCACGACGCCGTCCTGCTTGCGAAAGCCGGTGACTTCGGTCTGCTGGATCAGGTCCACGCCCAGGGCGTCAGCGGCGCGGGCATAGCCCCAGGCCACGGCGTCATGTCGGGCGTTACCCGCACGGCGCTGAACGGAGGCGCCAAGCACGGGGTAGCGCGTGTTCGGGCTGCAATCCAGATAAGGGATTTCTTCCGCGACCTGGCGGGTGTCCAACAGCTCGTTGGGAATGCCGTTGAGGATATTCGCAGTCACCAGGCGTTCGGCATCACGCAAGTCCTGCAGGTTGTGGCAGAGGTGGTAGCAGCCACGCTGGGAAAACATCACGTTGTAGTTCAGGTCCTGGGACAGGTCTTCCCACAGCTTGAGCGCGTGCTCGTACAGTGCAGACGACTCGTCCAGCAGGTAATTGGAGCGCACGATGGTGGTGTTGCGCGCGGTGTTGCCGCCGCCAAGCCAACCCTTTTCGATCACTGCAACGTTGGTAATGCCATGGACCTTGGCCAGGTAGTACGCCGTTGCCAACCCATGACCGCCGGCGCCAACGATGACCACGTCATACACCGCTTTGGGCGTCGGGTTGCGCCACATGCGCTGCCAGTTCTCGTGGTGGCTGAAAGAATGCTTGAACAGGCCGAAGCCGGAATAGCGCTGCATGGTGGCTCCTTGAAACGATTGCCCGGCCCGCAATGGCTGGGTAAGAACGGGTGGAACCCGCATGAATCGTGCTGCGACCATCGCGGGTTGCACCCGCCCTACGGGTCATGTGCCTTCATGTAGGGCAGGTGAAACCCGCGGGTACGGTCGATTGAATCAACGGTAGACCGGATAGTCCGCGCACAGTCCGGCGATCTGTTTGGCAACTTGTGCTTCCACGTCGGCATCGCCAAGGTGGTCGAGAATGTCGCAGATCCACCCGGCCAGCTCGCTGCTCTGTTGCTCCTTCAAACCGCGCGTGGTGATCGCTGGCGTACCGATACGAATGCCCGAGGTCACGAAGGGCGACTGAGGGTCGTTCGGAACCGCGTTCTTGTTCACCGTGATGCCTGCGCGGCCAAGCGCTGCGTCGGCATCTTTACCCGTCAAACCCTGCTTGATCAGCGAGAGCAGGAACAGGTGGTTGTCGGTGCCGCCGGATACGACGTCGTAACCACGCGAGACGAATACGCCCGCCATGGCCTGGGCGTTACGAATGACTTGCGCCTGGTATTCCTTGAAGCCGGGTTCCATTGCCTCTTTGAAGCACACGGCCTTGCCGGCGATGACGTGCATCAGCGGTCCGCCTTGGGCGCCGGGGAAGACGGCGGAATTGAGCTTCTTCTCGATCTCTTCGTTGGACTTGGCCAGGATCAGACCGCCACGCGGGCCGCGCAGTGTCTTGTGCGTCGTAGTGGTGACCACGTCGGCAAATGGAATCGGGTTCGGATAAAGGCCCGCGGCAACCAGGCCCGCAACGTGCGCCATGTCGACGAAGAGCAGTGCGCCGACCTTGTCTGCGATGGCACGGAAGCGGGCGAAGTCCAGCGTCTTGGAGTAAGCGGAAAAGCCCGCAACGATCATTTTCGGCTTGTGCTCGATGGCCAGGCGCTCGATTTCTTCGTAATCGATCAGGCCGGTTTCCGGGTTCAAACCATATTGAACCGCGTTATAGAGCTTGCCGGAGCTGCTGACCTTGGCGCCGTGGGTCAGGTGCCCGCCGTGTGCCAGGCTCATGCCGAGCAGGGTATCGCCGGGTTGCAGCAGTGCTAAGTAGACCGCCGAATTCGCGGACGACCCCGAGTGTGGCTGCACGTTGGCGTAATCGGCGCCAAACAGTTGCTTGGCACGCTCAATGGCCAGCGCCTCGACCTTGTCGACGAACTCGCAACCGCCGTAGTAACGCTTGCCCGGATAGCCTTCGGCGTATTTGTTGGTCAGGTCACTGCCCTGCGCTTCCATCACCCTTTTGCTGGTGTAGTTCTCGGAAGCGATCAGCTCGATGTGATCTTCCTGGCGATGGGACTCTTCGCTCATCGCCGCGAACAGCGCGTCGTCGTATCCCTGGATTTTGTCGTTTTTGCTGAACATCGGGGTCTCCTGGCGCTGACAGATGTCGCGACATTGGCGTGGTCCATGTGCGGCGATGGTATGTCTGCGACAGGGGGACTAGATGCCTGCTTACGCCGCGAGAGAGTGTTTTTGCGACATGCGCGTTCGCGACATGGGGTGTCGTTGAGAGGCTTGGAAGACGCAGGGCGTTGTATGTCGTAACGGGCCGCGAGCGGAGAAGCGGAATAGAAGGATTGATGTGGCGGTGCGCAGTAGAAACAGAACGACCGCCTTGCGGCGGTCGTTCTGCTCATCCAGGAAGACGAGATTTTAGAACTTGGCTTCCAGATCGACCTGCAGCGTGTTCACGTCTGCGTCGGTTTCCGGGCCGTAGGTGTCGGACTGTGCCATCAGGTAAGTCAGACCTACACCGATGTTCTTGTCGAGCGCGTAACCGAGCTTGAACTTGTGGCCGCGCGAACCCGTGGTGCCACCGCCGAAGTCGGAGTCGGTCAGGGCGCTGACAACACCGTTACGCTGAACGTCGCGATAGTTGTAATCGAAGCTCAGAGCATTCCACTTGGTTTTGAAACCGGCCAACCAGGCGGTGTCGTATTCGCTGGCTTTGTCGTTCTTCACGTATTGGCCATAGACCGACAGCGGCAGGACGAAGCCAGTAATGTCGGCTTTCGCGAACGCTTCGTACAGTTCGAATTCGTCTTCGGTGTTACCGAGCGCTTCGAATACGGTCAGGGTGCCGTCATCGTTCAGGCTCGACGCATCATTGTCGTTGTTGAACGCGTAGACGCTTCCGCCCAAGGTCAGCTTCACCGCTTCGCCCAAACCGAATTTAACGCCTGCCTGACCGGTGTACATGCTCAGGTCGTAGCGAGTTTGAACGCCGTTGGCATCGACGCCGTCGTCGAGTACGTAGTAACCGGTGCTACCGAAGAGTTCAGCACCGCCCAGGTCGTGGGAGTAGGTGGCTGCTGCGCCTTCAGGATTGAGGTCGCCGTCCCAGATGATGTCGCCCATGCTTTCCCACGGTTGGCTCATCTTGCCGCCGATCAAGTTCAGGCCTGGGAGCGCGTCCGGGTGATAGTCAACATAAGCCTGGTCCAGCCACAGGTCTTTCTTCTCGAAGTAGCCGTCCAGGCTCTGGTTGGTGGAGCGGCCATCGTCGCTGCTGCCCGTGGCGATGCGGATACCAGCATCGACCTGCGGCGTGACTTCACTGTACGCACCGAGGCGTGCACGGATGCGCTGCCGGTCTTCCGCACGGCCTTCGCCGTCCACGTCTACACGCTCGTGGCGCAGGCGAATGTCGCCTTTGAACTGAGTTTTGGCAGCCCAAGCCAGTTTCTTCTCGAGAGCGCTCATTTCTTCACGAGTGACCTGGCCGCTGGTAGTGGCGGCTTTGGTTTCATTCGCCAGGTCGGCAGTCAGTTCGGCGTGCTGAGCTTGGTTGATGGAGCCGTTGGCACGGAGCATGTCCAGCAGCTTTTGGTCGACGGCGGCGTTGGCGGTCACGCTGAAGGTCGTCAGCAGCGCAAGGCTGATGGCGGAAGATAAGGATACGACTCTCATTTTGAAACTCCCCATTTTAATAACACGAAGTGGTGCTTGATGCTCAAACTAAGCAACTAACGGTCACGCACTCGTATGCTGATGTGCGGCGCCAGTATTTTCATAAAGAATGACAAATAGATGAACGCGATGAGTCTTTTTGAAGTTGGTTGGAAAAAGTCAGGACGTAACTAGCCGCCCGCTCTTGAAGATCGGGATGTGATTTAAAGTCTTTTGTGCTTCGACTTGATGATCAAGCGGCGGGGTAATCGGTCATGCCGGTTTAAACCGGTTTCATCGCGCAGGAATCCATTTGTGCGAAATCACTAATCTTGTCGCTAAAAACGCGGAGCCGCTCTGGATCGATGCTCCGCGGCAAGCGTCAGGCGGCCGCAATCATCGCCTGAGGATATTACGATTTGATGTCTAAAAAGTGACACTTTGCAGGTGGGCGTTCAGATCGCACTTAATCTGCAGATCTTTAATTGGCTGGCTGGCGCGGGGATGCTCTTCGATGGAAGCGCTTCACGGTTAGTTCTGGTCTCTTGAGTGAGAGTGCGCTTTTTATCGAAGTTGCACCGGGAAGCAAAGTTCTTGGCCGTGCGTATCCCGGAAGAAAGTTGCTCTAGCAATAAAAGATGAATATATGATGTCGGCGAGAAGAACTAAGTAAGCAGCGTTCTGAGACCAACTAGTGCCGCAAGGTGGACCGGATAGAAAAAGTAGGCCCAACGCCCGACCGGGGGGATTGTCCAGGTGATCTGCCGTCTTAGCAGCCAGATGCCGGCCACTGGCGGCAATCCACATATGGCGATAACGACCCATGCGGACACCTCCTTGCGTGCCGCCGCCTCGTAGACGTCAGGCCAGTAGTTCGCGGTGAGGCAGAGCATGATGGGCAGTACCCAGCACGCCTGGAAATGGCGCAGCGCGGCGTAGCAGGCCACGATCAGCAGCATGCCGGGAATGCCATATTGCAGTTGCCCATCAAGATAGAGGCCGACGGCGAGCGCAAGCAGGCCAAGCGTCAGGCTCCAGCCGCGGGGGCGAGCCACCGCCTGGGTAATCAGCAAGCCGAGCACAAGTGTCGGCATGATATTGAGCGTTTGCGCGTTCGCTACGAGAAGCCGATAGGGCCATTCGGAGACCGCCGCGAATACGAACATCCACGCCAGATAGCGCCACGATATAGGTGCATCTCTAAGCTGCTGGCGAGCGACATTGGCAGCGATCGCGACGCAGAAGAGCGGGAACGCCAGCCGCCCAGGGATATAGGTCCAATCGAAGCCTGGCAGCGCGTAGCGCATGTGATCGACGAGCATCGTGATCAATGCCAGCCATTTGATCAGGTCCAACGCAGCATCGCGTTTGAAGTCTGCCGCCCCAGTGTGGCGCTTGCAGGGTGATGTCATTGGAATGGCTGGCATGAACGATGTTTCAGGTCACTGCTTCAAGGCTCGAAACGCATGCGGGTGCGTCGTGGGGGCGGGCATCGCTTGAGTTGTCACGCACCCGCAGGCGCGATACGCGCCGTTCACCGGGGTGCGATGTCGCTGTCAGCGCTTCAGATTCGCGTTGCAGCTCGACGACGCGTTCATCAACCGTTGACGCACCGCTGGATCGGACGCGCCTTGGCTGCCCATGTTCTTGATTTCTTCTTCGGTGAACTCCGCGCTGACTTTCTCCGCTGCGCACTCGCAGTAGGCCTGCAACTGCCCTTGACCATGGCTGCCTTGTGCACCCGCGACGCATTGCTGGACGAAGGCGGAGCGCGCCTGAGGCGTCCAGTCGGCTGCCGCTGGTAGGGTGAAAGCCAAAGCGGCGCCGGCAGTGATCAGCTTGAGATAGCGCATGAATTCTTCCTGTTCCAATGTGATGGGACCAACTTATGTCGGGCTCGTTTGTGTGAGGCCTGAGGTTTCAATGAGTTCCGCCTCCGCCCCGAATGCGCCAGTTCGCCTGTGGCCCCAAGCGCACGGATGGCGGCGGTGAGTAGCCTACTAAGCGTGTGCTCGTCGACCCACGAGCATTGGCGTTTAACAAAGCGGCAATGTTACGCCTTAGTCTGCTGTTTTTCGGCCGTGCTCGACGCTGTTTCGCGTTGCGCCTAAAGTAGAGCGCTTTGCCGCGTAACTCCTTAGGAAACTGCCATGTACGACGCCTCTCAACAATTTGCCAGTGACAACTACTCGGGTATTTGCCCCGAGGCTTGGGCTGCGATGGCGGAAGCAAACCAGGGGCATGCCCGCGCATACGGCGACGATGAATGGACGGCCCGCGCTGCGGATCGTTTTCGGCAGATCTTCGAGACCGACTGCGAAGTCTTTTTCGCATTCAACGGCACGGCGGCCAATTCGCTCGCGCTGGCTTCGCTTTGCCAGAGCTACCACAGCGTCATCTGTTCGGAAGCAGCCCACGTCGAAACCGATGAATGCGGCGCGCCCGAGTTTTTCTCCAACGGTTCGAAGCTGCTCGTGGCGCAAAGTCCAGATGGCAAGCTGACCACCGAGGCGGTGCGTGCGATCGCGACCAAGCGCCAGGACATTCATTTCCCGAAACCGCGCGTCGTTACCCTCACGCAGGCGACGGAAGTCGGTACCGTCTACCGCCCGGATGAGGTTCGCGCCATTGCTGACGTGTGTCGTGAACTCGGCTTGCATCTACATATGGACGGCGCTCGCTTCGCCAACGCCTGTGCGTTTCTGGGTTGTACGCCCGCAGAAATGACCTGGAAAGCCGGTGTGGACGTGCTTTGCTTCGGCGGCACCAAGAACGGTATGGCCGTGGGCGAGGCCATCATTTTCTTCAATAAGGCGCTCGCGGAAGACTTCGATTACCGCTGCAAGCAGGCCGGGCAGTTGGCCTCCAAGATGCGCTTCCTCTCGGCGCCCTGGGTTGGGTTGTTGGCCGACGACGCCTGGTTGCGTCATGCCCGGCACGCCAACCACTGTGCACAGACCCTGGCTGCGCGCGTGGCTGACATCCCAGGTGTCGAGTTGATGTCCCCGGTCGAGGCGAACGGCGTTTTTCTGCAAATGCCCGATGCCGCATTGGAAGCGCTGCAAGCGCGCGGTTGGCGCTTTTATACCTTTATCGGCGGTAGCGCGCGTTTCATGTGTTCCTGGGATACCGATCTTGCCCGTGTCGAAGCCTTGGCTGACGATATTCGCCGGGTAATGGATGTCGAGAAGTGACGGGCAGGCTAGGGGGCGTCGTACCCGTACTGCGCAGTTTCGATGAAGCGAAGGCAAGGGCGTTCTACATTGAATTTCTTGGCTTCGAGGTTCGCTGGACCCATCGTTTCGAGCTGGAGCTACCGCTTTATATGGAAGTAGCCCGCGGCGACTGCGTGTTGCATCTGAGCGAGCACCACGGGGACGCGTGCCCAGGGGCGCAGGTTCGCATTGGCTGCAAGGACATCGACGCGTATTGCGCGTCGTTGCTTGCGAGCCAATACGGCAACGCGCGCCCGAGCGTGAACACCATGCCGTGGGGCGACCGCGAAATGAGCATCACCGACCCGTTTGGCAATCGTCTGACGTTCACGGAGCAAGCGCTGTGATCACCTGCCACCTGCGTTACACGCTCGATCCGTACAAGCTTGCTGAATTCGAGCACTACGCGAAGCTGTGGATCCCTCTGGTCACTCGGTTTGGCGGGCAGCACCACGGCTACTTTCTGCCGTCCGAAGGTGCGAATAATGTCGCCCTGGCGATGTTCAGCTTTCCGTCGTTTGCCGAATACGAGCGCTACCGCACGGCCTCGATGGCCGACGCAGCGTGCATTGCAGCCTTCCGATATGCCGAGGAAACCCGCTGCATCCTTCACTACGAACGCAGTTTCTTCCGTCCGGTATTCGAGTGAGCTGAACCGCCTGCGCGCGGCGTCGGTCTCCTGATCATGACGACGACATGAATAGGAGACCGACATGGCCATCGACGAAGCAAGACTCGAAACGCTGCTCCTGCAGGTGCAATCTCAAGGCGATGCGGTCGGCGACGTCACCGATGCGGGTTATCGCGAAGCGTTCATTGCCGCGAAGGAAGCTCTTGAGATGCTGATTGACGAGCGCGAGAACTGGCGCCAGATGGTGGCCCGTGCGACGGAAGAGTTTCAGGGGGATGAGGGGATCTAGCGTGGGTGTCGACTTCCGTTTTAGTCGTGAGCAACAGATTGGTGCAGGATGCGACTGCGATCTCGGTGAGTATGCGGAGAACCATGCGTTGGTCGCGAATTAGCAGATAGCGTTCTAAGCGCCGCTCGACGCTATACAGACAACTCTAAACCTCCCTATGTGGAAGCGGGCCGTGCCCGCGATGGGCCGCAATCCTATAGCGGCTATGCCCGATCAGCTTCTTTCCCAAGCATGGGGGATGGCCTCGCCGCGTATTGCCGCCCGACCTGCCCCCCACAATAGAAATCGTGATGGGCTACAAGTCCGACACTCGAATACCGTCCACATTGGCGACCAGTCCCTTGAGTGTTTCAAGGTAAACGGCCGTTCTGCATGCGCGGGTATTGGGAAGTTGCTGACCACGTGAGCCATCGCGAGTCGTTAATCGGTTCTGGGAGGCCAAAAAAAACGCCCCGACATGTCGGGGCGTTTCTCGTTTCAGGCCTGGATTAGACGCTGTAGTACAGGTCGTATTCCAGTGGGTGCACGAAGGTGCGCACCTTGATCTCTTCCTCGGACTTCAGCTCGATGTAGGCATCGATGAACTCGTCGGTGAAGACGCCGCCCTTGGTCAGGAACGCACGGCCCTTGTCCAGCTCTTCCAGGGCTTCTTTAAGGCTGCCGCAAACCTGCGGGATCTTCTTGCCTTCTTCCGGCGGCAGATCGTACAGGTTCTTGTCGGCGGCATCGCCAGGGTGGATCTTGTTCTGGATGCCGTCCAGGCCCGCCATCAGCAGTGCTGCGAAGGCGAGGTATGGGTTGGCAGCCGGATCCGGGAAGCGCGCTTCGATACGACGGCCTTTCGGGCTGGAGACGTAAGGAATACGGATCGAGGCGGAACGGTTACGAGCCGAGTAGGCCAGCATGACCGGCGCTTCGAAGCCTGGAACCAGACGCTTGTAGGAGTTGGTCGACGGGTTGGTGAAGCCGTTCAGGGCCTTACCGTGCTTGATGATGCCGCCGATGAAGAACAGGGCGGTATCGGACAGGCCAGCGTAACCCTCGCCTGCGAAGGTGTTCTTGCCGTCTTTGGAGATGGACATGTGGACGTGCATGCCCGAACCGTTGTCGCCGTACAGAGGCTTCGGCATGAAGGTCGCAGTCTTGCCATAGGCATCGGCAACGTTGTGCACGCAGTACTTCAGGGTCTGAGTTTCGTCAGCCTTGGCTACCAGCGTGTTGAACTTGACGCCGATTTCGTTCTGGCCAGCGGTCGCCACTTCGTGGTGGTGAACTTCGACGGTCAGGCCCATTTCTTCCAGTGCGTTGCACATGGCAGTACGGATTTCGTGGTCGTGATCGACCGGCGGAACCGGGAAGTAGCCGCCTTTCACGCCAGGGCGGTGGCCTTTGTTGCCGGTTTCGAAGTCAGCGTCGGTGTTCCAGGACGCCTGTTCGGAGAAGATCTTGAACATGGAGCCGGAGATGTCGGACTTGAACTTCACCTCGTCGAAAACGAAGAACTCAGGTTCAGGACCAACGAATACGGTGTCACCGATACCGGTGGACTTCAGGTATTCCTCGGCAGCCTTGGCGATACCGCGAGGGTCGCGCTCGTAGGCCTGCATGGTGGAAGGCTCGATGATGTCGCAGACCAGGATCAGCGTAGGCTCTTCGGTGAAGGGATCCATGACAGCAGTGCTGTCGTCTGGCATCAGGATCATGTCAGAGGCTTCGATGCCTTTCCAGCCGGCGATGGAGGAGCCATCGAACATCTTGCCGTGCTCGAAGAAGTCTTCGTCCAGAGCGTCGCGAGCCGGCATGGTCACATGCTGCTGCTTGCCCTTGGTATCGGTGAAGCGCAGGTCAACCCACTTCACGTCATTGTCTTTGATCAGTTGAACAGCCTTAGACATGTTGTCCTCCAGTTGAACGGGGTCGCTTCTTTTCGAGCCCCTATGAGTGCCTTTAAGGGCAACTCTCGAAGCGTTGCGCGAGCCTCGTCGAAAAGGGTCGGGACGTGGCATTGCGACGTTCTTGAGATGTCCTGAAGCCAGGCGGATGGTCCGCCAGAACTATCTGCCTCACAAGGGAGCAAATTGTATGCCAGTGCCCCGGAATGGGATTCTCACCTGTAGCCCGCGGCTTGTAGGCCATCAGCGTGGGTGTGAAAGGGTGGCAGGTGTATTGTTTTGGTGCGCGCGCATTAAGTTCGCACCAAAAAGGTGCTTTTGATGGAGGAGATCGATTGTTTGGTTAAAGCTTGAACAATTCCGCTATAATTCGCGCCCTTTGTTTTGCCCCTGGCCAGGCCGCTTCGTTCGCCCATGAAACTTGTCGTTAAAGTCTTCCCTGAAATCACGATCAAAAGCCGGCCGGTGCGCAAGCAGTTCATCCGCCAGTTGGCGAAGAACGTGCGCACCGTGCTGAAGGATCTTGACCCTTCGCTCGACGTTCAGGGTGAATGGGACAATCTCGAAATTCAAACGGGTGTGACCGAACCAAAGCGGCTGCAGGAGCTGATTGCACGCCTGCAATGCACGCCTGGTATCGCGCACTTTTTGGAAGTGCACGAGTACCCGCTGGGCGACTTCGACGATGTGCTCGACAAGTGCCGGACGCATTTCGGTGAGCAACTGCGCGGCAAGATTTTCGCCGTCAAATGCAAGCGTGCGGGCAAGCACAGCTTCACTTCCATGGATATCGAACGCCACGTCGGCAGCCATCTGCGCCGCGAGTTCGAAGCTGCTGGTATCTCTCTGAAGCACCCGGAAGTCGAGGTGCGCATGGAGATTCGCAACGATCGTTTGTTCATCATTCATCGTCAGCACGAAGGTATTGGTGGCTATCCGCTGGGTTCGCTCGAGCAGACCTTGGTTCTGATGTCTGGCGGCTTCGACTCTACCGTGGCGGCCTACCAGATGATGCGTCGCGGCCTGCTGACGCATTACTGCTTTTTTAACCTTGGCGGCCGTGCCCACGAGCTGGGTGTCATGGAAGTGGCGCACCACCTTTGGGAGAAATTCGGTCGCTCGCACCGCGTGCTCTTCATTAGTGTGCCGTTCGAAGAAGTCGTGGCGGAGATTCTGGACAAGGTCGACAACAGCCAGATGGGTGTCGTGCTCAAACGCATGATGCTTCGTGCCGCAACGCGCATCGCCGAAGACTTGCACATCGATGCCCTGGTCACCGGCGAGGCGATTTCCCAGGTATCGAGCCAGACATTGCCCAACCTGTCGGTGATCGATGCGGCGACCGACATGCTCGTGCTGCGTCCGCTTGTCGCCAGTCACAAGCAGGACATCATCGACACCGCCTACGCGATTGGTACGGCGGAGTACGCCAAACATATGCCCGAGTACTGTGGCGTGATTTCGGTGAACCCGACGACTCGGGCCAAGCGTGGCCGCATCGAGCACGAAGAGTCCCATTTCGATATGGCGATCCTCGAAAACGCTCTGGAGCGTGCTCGTCGGGTGACCGTCGACCGGGTCATCGACGAGCTGGGCCAGGACTTGCAAGTCGAAGAGGTGCGCGAGGCATTGCCAGGACAGATCGTGTTGGATATCCGCCATCCGGATTCCACCGACGACGCGCCGCTCGAAGTAGGCGGTGTCGAGGTGAAGGTATTGCCGTTCTACGCGATCAATAGCCGCTTCAAGGAACTGGATGAAAACCGCCAGTACCTGCTGTACTGCGATAAAGGTGTCATGAGCCGCCTGCATGCTCATCACTTGTTGAACGAAGGGCATGCGAATGTTCGTGTCTATCGGCCGTATTAAGCGCGCAGGGATGCTCGGTGGAAGCATCCGCCACCGCCCTCCCGACCCTGTCGGTTAAACCGACTTGCCTATTTCTGCGCCCTAAAATGGGGCGTGACACCGTTTCATCTTCGCCGGATAGCATTACCCGGCATTCAATCGAGACAAAAGACTGTGATCGAGAATCTCCGCAACATCGCCATCATCGCGCACGTCGACCATGGCAAAACCACCCTCGTCGACAAGCTCCTGCGCCTGTCCGGCACCCTGGACCGTAAAGAGCTCGAGAACGAGCGCGTGATGGACTCCAACGACCAGGAAAAAGAGCGTGGTATCACCATTCTTGCGAAGAACACCGCCCTGAAATGGAATGGCTACGACATCAACATCGTCGACACCCCCGGCCACGCCGACTTCGGCGGTGAAGTCGAGCGCGTGATGTCGATGGTCGACTCCGTACTGCTGGTTGTCGACGCCCAAGACGGCCCGATGCCACAGACTCGCTTCGTTACCCAGAAGGCATTCAAGGCCGGTCTGCGTCCAATCGTTGTCGTCAACAAGATCGACCGTCCGGGTGCGCGCCCTGATTGGGTTATCGACCAGATCTTCGACCTGTTCGACAACCTCGGCGCCACCGACGAGCAGCTCGACTTCCCGATCGTCTACGCCAGTGCCCTGAACGGCATCGCCGGCATGGACCACGAGAAGATGGACGACAACATGGACGCCCTGTTCCAGGCCATCGTCGACCACGTTCCGGTGCCGAACGTCGATGCTGACGGCCCGTTCCAGATGCAGATCTCCCAGCTGGACTACAACAGCTTCCTCGGCGTCATCGGCATCGGTCGTATCGCCCGCGGCAAGATCAAGGCGAACAGCCCGGTCACCGCGATCGACGACGAAGGCAAGAAGCGCAACGGTCGTATTCTCAAGATCATGGGCCACTCGGGGCTGCAGCGCGTTGAAGTGCAGGAAGCCCAAGCGGGCGACATCGTCTGCATCAGCGGCATGGACGAGCTGTTTATCTCCGACACCCTGTGCGACCCACAAAACGTCGAAGCGCTGCCTGCGCTGACCGTCGACCAGCCAACCGTAAGCATGACCTTCCAGGTCAACGACTCGCCGTTCGCAGGTAAAGAAGGCAAGTTCGTCACCAGCCGCAACATCAAGGACCGCCTGGACAAGGAGCTGCTGCACAACGTGGCACTGCGCGTCGAGCAGGGTGACTCTCCTGAGAAGTTCAAGGTCTCCGGTCGTGGTGAGTTGCACCTCTCCGTTCTGATCGAGAACATGCGCCGCGAAGGTTTCGAGCTGGCCGTTGGCCGTCCGGAAGTGGTGATCATCGAGAAGGACGGCGAGAAGCAAGAGCCTTACGAGAACGTCACCATCGACATCGAAGAGCAGAATCAGGGCTCGGTGATGGAGCAGATGGGTCTGCGTAAAGGCGATCTGACCAACATGATCCCCGACGGCAAGGGCCGTATTCGTCTCGAGTACACCATTCCTGCGCGCGGTCTGATCGGCTTCCGTAACAACTTCCTGACCCTGACCTCGGGTACCGGCATCCTGACCTCGACTTTCAGCCACTACGGCCCGATCAAGGCTGGCGAAGTCTCCAACCGTCAGAACGGCGTGCTGGTCTCCATGGCCACCGGTACCGCGTTGACCTATTCGCTGGAAACCCTTCAGAGCCGCGGCAAGCTGTTCCTCGGCCCAGGCGACGAGATCTACGAAGGCCAGCTGTGCGGTATCAACAGCCGTGACAACGACCTCGTGCTCAACCCTACCAAGGGAAAGAAGCTCGATAACATGCGTGCCTCCGGTAAAGACGAAGTCATTGCCCTGGTTCCGCCGATCCGCTTCACCCTCGAGCAGGCGCTGGAATTCATCGCTGACGACGAGCTGGTAGAAGTGACGCCGAAGTCGATCCGTCTGCGTAAGAAAATGCTGAACGAGAACGACCGTAAGCGTTACGAGCGCAGCAAGGTCTGATCTAGGTCAGTGATGTGAAAAGCCCCGCCGGTGAAAGCCGAGCGGGGCTTTTTATTACCCGCAATTTGCTTCACGAGTGGACGTATGAGCGTTTAGCGCGCTCTGCCAAATGCCACGTTGACACGGTCATTAAGTCCGTCATGCGATGGGTAGGGGCGACTTCAGTCGCTAGAGCGCGCCCAGGTGCCAAACATCTCGGACCGTACGAAACTGCGCGACCGCGGCAACCTCTGCGCGGCTTTGCCCCAGCACATCCGCGTTCCCAGGCGGTAACCTCGAATATTCCGAACATGTCGTCGGGCTGCGACAGGCTTCAAGTTTGTCGAAGCCAACGGTTGAGCTCGATCACTTGCTTCGCCATCCTGCCGACCTTTCGAAGGTCACGCAGGGAGGCGTGGACATGTTCGATGTCGCCAATGATCGGCATTTTTCGCTTGCCTTGCCGGGAGTCGAGCACGACTTTCAGGTGCTCGAGTTCACCGGCCACGAGGCCATCAGCCAACCTTATGCGTTCGAGCTAACGCTGGTCAGCGAGCGGCTTGACCTTGATCTCGAACCGCTGCTGCATCAATCCGCATTTCTATCTTTTACACCGCAAGGCAATGGCATCCACGGTCAGATCCACCGCATCGCCCAAGGCGACGCCAGCAAACGCCTGACCCGCTATCACGTCACCGTAGTGCCGCGTCTGGCGTATCTCGCCCATCGCACGAACCAACGTATCTTTCAGCACCTCACCGCGCCGCAGATCATCGAACGTGTGCTCGCCGATCACGGCATTCTTGGTGACGCCCACCGCTTCGAGCTGGGTCCGGTCGTCTATCCGCCGCGCGACTATTGCGTGCAGTACGACGAAACAGACCTGCATTTCGTCCAGCGTCTGTGCGAAGAAGAAGGCATTCACTACCACTTCCAGCACAGCGAACAAGGGCACGTGCTGGTGTTTGGTGATGACCAGACGGTGTTTCCCAAACTCGGCCAGCCGGTAGCGTATCTTCAGGACAACGGCCTTGTCGCCAGCGAGCCGGTCATTAAACGCTTCGCGCTGCGCCTAGAAACGCGCACCTCCGAAGTCGTTCGCCGAGACTACGATTTTGAAAAGCCTCGCGTCCTCATGGAAGCGACCGCCAAAGGCAACGATCTGCCTTTGTTGGAAGACTACGACTACCCCGGTCGCTTCGTGGATCGCGAACGCGGCAAACACCTCGGCCAACGCGCCCTCGAACGCCACCGTCACGACTATCGTCTCGCCGAAGGCCGCAGCGATTGCCCGCGTTTAGTCGCCGGCCATTTCCTCGAACTCGCGGACCACCCCCGGCAGGACTGGAACGACCTCTGGTTGCTCACCGAACTGCATCACGAAGGCAAGCAACCGCAGGTACTGGAAGAGTCCATCACCAGCGACACCCAAGCCTCTGACGGCTTTACCCAGGGCTATCGCAACCGTTTTACCGCAACCCCTTGGGAGGCCCCTTTTCGACCTTCCCTGAGTCACGCAAAACCCAAAGTTCTCGGCAGCCAGACCGCCGTCGTGACAGGGCCAGCCGGCGAAGAAATCCATTGCGACGAATACGGTCGAGTCAAAGTCCAGTTCCACTGGGACCGCCATGGCCAGGCGGATGACAAGACCAGTTGCTGGCTCCGCATCTCCAGCAGTTGGGCCGGCGATCGCTACGGCGGCATTGCGATCCCTCGGGTCGGCATGGAGGTACTGGTCACTTTCCTCGAAGGCGATCCCGATCAACCCCTGGTCACCGGTTGCCTGTATCACAAGGAACACGCCGTCCCCTATGACCTGCCGGCGAACAAGACCCGCAGCGTCTTCAAAACCCTGTCCAGCCCCGGCGGTGGCGGCTACAACGAACTGCGCATCGAAGACCGCACAGGGCAGGAGCAGATCCACATCCACGCCCAACGGGACTGGGACGAAAACATCGAGCACGACCAGAAGATCCGCGTCGGCCACGAGCGTCACGACACCGTCGAGGCGAACAGCTACAGCGAGTTCAAAGCCGAAGAGCACCGCACCACCCATGGTGATCGTAAGACCGAAATTCGCAACGATGACCACCTCACCATTGGCGCCAACCAACACATCAAGATCGGCACCGGTCAGTTCGTTGAAGCCGGTCATGAGATTCACCTTTCCAGCGGCCTAAAAGTCGTCCTGGAAGCCGGCAGCGAACTGACCTTCAAAGCCAGCGGCAGCTTTATCAAGATCGATGCAAGCGGTGTCACCATGGTCGGCCCGACTATCAAGGTGAACTCTGGTGGCAGCCCGGGGAAAGGGGCGGGGGCCGCACCGATTCTGCCGGGGCATGTTGAGGCCGCGGATACGGATAAGGCTGGGGAATTATTGATTCCAGCACAGCGGCAGGCATTACTTCGGGGCATGCCGCGCTGCGAAATCTGCGAGCAAGCTGGGCCAACGGTATCCCGGAAATGAGCGGGCATTTCTTATTGGTCGATGGCGTACAGCGGCAAGACGCTTTGCGTTGGCTCTATAGCTTTGGAGAACCAATTGAAGTCTTGCCGATTTATGTAGGTTCACGCTGGGATGCTCTCAGAGAGCTAGGACCAATCCTGGTGCAGGTCGAAGTGTATTCGCAGTTGCTGGGCGAGCTGCAAAGTAGCCGAGAGTTTCAAAAGCAAGCGTCTCAGATATACAGCACGGTATCGCTGGGTGATCTGGCTGATCATCTTCGACATTTCATTACTGTCACCGATGATGCCGGTAGCAATAGCCTGTTCCGCTTCGCTGATCCATTGGTGGCATCGCATTGGCTCGACAGTTACCCACGCTCCGCCTATCGCGATCTACTCGGGCCGATTGGCGAATGGCATGTTTCGGTACCTCCTCCCAGCTGGGCTCCCTCCGCATCGGTTACGAGGCGCGCATACCGGCCCGAAACCCAAAGCCCTGCCGTGCTCGAAAAGCTAAATCATCTGACTCGTGCGCAATTGGATGCGCTGGAAAATGCATACCAACAGCGCTTCAAAGAGCGCCTTTACGACTGGCTTATCCGTGATTATCCAGAGGTACTGACTTCTTTATCAGAACAGGAGCGTGGCATTTGGATGGAGCGGCGCCTGCGGGAAGCATACGCCTGGGGTTTAGTAAGCGAACGTTGCATCGCAATCTGGCTGGAGCGTTGCGCATGTTGGGGGGAAGACTTCGCTACGCGCCACGACAGCCCCTATCGATATTGGCTGGAAGAGACTCCCAAGGCACGAAGCCTGTCTCCTGAAATGCGCATCCAGGCTTTGGATGACGATGCCTGACAAGTTGAAGGAAAGGATTTCCATGACCGTGGCAACCCCGAATAAAGAGCTACAAAAAGCACAGCGCAATCAGGCTTTTGAAAACAAGCCTGCCAATGCAAGTGGTCAATGCCCACTTAAGGCCCTCGAGATTGCGATCTACCCAGTTCGCTACGCAATTGATGAGTCTCCTGCGCGAGGTCGTGCACAAGGGCCGAATCCGCTACCCAAAGGCTGGTCCAGTGTTCATCTTCCTGATTTGAAAACCCGTAGTTACACGCTTCGCCAACTTCGCGATGGTTGGCTCTATGTCTGGGACGAAACGGACAAGACCTTTCATGAGTACCAAGTGCAGGGGCATCAATTCACTCGTCATCAGTGGGGGAGCACGCAGCTCAACAAAGATGAACGTAATAATCCGGGCGAGACAAAGCCTTACTTGCTCTATCCACGTCGTAGCCGGTTGCTGATCTGCTATTCACCAGTCCAATGGACCTGGCGCCTGTGCGAGAAAATGCGCAGCAACCCGCAGGAACTCAAGTGCTGGATGCGCGCATTGAATCTGCAGCAGTACTGCGACCAAATTCAGGCTGCTCATGCAGCACCGCTGCGAGATCTTGGTAGTGCCGTTGCCGATGTTCTCGCTGGAGGCCCGCCTCCTACCTTCAAAACATGTTTGGTCGCATCGCAGTTCGGTGATGATATTTCACGCCCCTGCAAGCCATCCATCGACCAAGCCCTGATACTGGGCAGTGTGCCGGACCAGGATAGTGCCTTGTTTGTCGCGCTCGACGACCCTTTGGCAAATGTCGATGACCTCGCATTGAACCTGCAGGGGCGCCGACTGGAGCTCATCGCAGCAGAAGAGGAACATCGCAATAAAATTACCAGTGCTGCTTTAGTGCAGGACTTGTGTGGTGTTCGCCTCGAGCCTTTCATGCCGCATTCGATTGCCAGCGATACATCGCGCAAGCTGGCTTTCATAAAAGATGCTCACGAGCTGCTCGAAGCTGAGGCGCAGCTACGCCACCACAGTGGTAGTGACACCATGCTGAGCATCAAATCCCTCAGCGTTCAGCGAGTACGTGGACAGTTCAAAAAGTCATGGGGCTCGCCGCCTTCCGGTACGAAGTGGCAGGCGATGGTCGAGCAATGGCACCAAAAGAGCACATGGCGTGAAGATGTTGAGTTCGACAAGGCTTGGGCTTACCTGCAAGAGCGAAACGACGAGCTAGAGCGCTTGAATGCCCACATACAGCGCAGTGAGCACGACTTGATTGCTTGGCTTCAACGCCTAAGTCCCAAAGCGGAGGACATCTCCTATGATCCTTGCCATCCGAGGCAGGCTACCGAGCTTCTTGAAACCATGGCTAGTCTCTACGGGCAACTTGCCGGGAGCGAGAAAGGTAAGGCCTTGCTTTGCAAGCAATACGGGCGACCCACTACATTAGTTGGATTGGCATTGTTCAACTTCAACACAGAACTGTCCGAACTGATCGACAAGGTTTCCGCCAATTTCACCGCTCACGGCACTATCGATAATCAAGGGCGGCAGGGGGATGGGAGTGGTAAGGCTCATGGCGGGTTGTCCGATACCACCAGCGGAATCAGTCGCGCCAACGAACTGAAGTCTGTGCTCGATCTGGCAAGCGTCCAAAGCAGTGCTCTTTATCAGAGCATTTCCGAGCCGGCAAAACGTGCGTTGGAGACGTTGCGAGATGTCGTTGGTGGGAAAGCAAAAAACAGCTGGAACCTGATCGCCTTTACCTTGTTACCCGCTTTGAGCGAACGGTTCGCCCCTAAAACGCGAATCTTCACTTACAGCGCCATGCAGGTGCTGGTTTCTACGGAAATCTCGACCCAGACGCGGCTGGTCCTGGACTCGGATTTCGCGAAGAAAAACCACAGATGGCAGACCGAGGTCGCTTCGCTAGAAAGAAACATCAAAGGCCTGCAGCGCACGCTTACGTTGCCAGGCAAAGGCCCTGACAAGCGTTCGGCGCGTATCCAACTCGCGAGCCTGGAACAAAAGCGGGAAGTGCTTAACCTACAAAAGCCCAATCAGGTGGTGGGTGCCATCGCTGCTGAGACACGCATAACGACGGTGCAAGCCCGCCAGGTAAATGCATGGCTGGCAACATTGGGGCAATCCGAGTTGCTCGATCAACTACAGCTCAAGGCGAAAAGCGCAACTGGCTATGCCACGCGGAGTCGCCAGTGGATCAATCAGGAACTGGGCGGGAGCCTCCCGGTATTGGTTGCCGGACTGAACGTGTGGAATTTTCTCAATAGCCTAGACAAGGCTAAAGGTGACGGAGTTCTTAGTGCTGATGAACTACGTACTGTGGGGGCTAATGCCGCTTATACAGCCAATGCGCTGATGGCAATTTGGGTAGTGCCGGCTTGGAATAAATGGGCGACGCTAGAGCGAGCACTTGGTAACAACACCACTCAGCTCGCCAGAGCCGGTGTAAGAGCATGGCTAAAAGCGGGTGAGGCTGAAGCATCCTTATTAGCTCGTAAACTAGTTTTACGTACGATGGGCATGACGGCATTTGGCGCTATTGCTGCGGGTGTAGAGGCTTGGCAAGTTTCTAAAGATATTGATAAATCCACGGGCACAGATGAGCTTTATGCTCTACGGGCTAAGCAGATTACTTTAGGCCTCATGTCGACAGTGGCGGGCGTCCAGTTGATTGGAAGTGCTTTAGGTTTCTGGTTCGGCTTCGCCTGGGTTATGTCTAACCCCATCACCATAATTATCGCCTTGCTCGGCGTGATTTATCTCATCTCCAGCATGATTGCCAACCAATACAAGCGTGAGGGATTGCGTCTTTGGTTGTATCGCTGTAGTTGGGGAAAATCTCCTTCGTGGACGCATAGCGATGACGACCACAAAGACGAACTACGTACCCTAAGCGAGATCTGTCTACGTCCCAGCTTGGTGGCCAAAGCAACCAGTCTGCCCTACTACGATCGAGGCCCCCGCATCTATACGGGTTTTTGGTTGCAGCTTCTGTTGCCATCAGAGCTTTCCGGTACGGTCGTGAGGTTGCAGCCAGCGATGGTAGATAGTGGCTGGTTTTCGGACGGTCTGATGCGCGGTATTGAGGAAGGTTTCTACAACCAGTTCCTTGAAGGCCATTGGGTGCCGCCGGAACAGTTCGGCCAACCTCCAACTCAGCGCCCGAACGGTACGCTTCCTGGAGACGTTTCCTATGAGTCGCAGACGCAGCAACGTTTGTGGCAAACCTGGATTGCTTACCAACGCCAGCCTATGTTGGAGCTTGAGATTCAGTATCCAGAGCCAGTATTGGCGAGCGGAAACGGTCGCGGTTATATGTTTCGCCTCGATATAGATTCTTTTTCAGGCGAGGCTGATTTGAAAAGCAACGCCTTCAGCAAGGAGCCAAATATAGATATGGTACTTTCTTCAAAAAGTACGCGGTTTCTTGATCTTTATATCCCCAGTTCGGGTAATGACTCTTATGAGTAGTAGTTATCGTAGGCCGCTTAGATTCTTTACTAAGAATAAAGCTATCGATCTTCCTGCACATCACCGATGGCGGCACTCCAGTCTTCCGGCATTGTTAGAGTGGAAAATTAAAGCGAGGTCTTACAATACGACCATTGCCAACGGCATGTTCGTATTCATGACAGTCGTGGCGTTTCTTGCTTGCTATCTTATGTTTTTCAGAAATGATGGTTCTCCTTTGTTTGAAAAACTCTCTTGGAGCTCCATCTTCTGCTCGATATTTTTCGCCGCCCTTTATGGAACGACGCACCAAAAAACAAAGTTTGCCTACCGTTTGACTGAGAAGGGAATTGAAACATGTGAATGGAAGTCCCCGGCTAGGGGATGGCTGATTCTATTGAAAATCGTGACCGTGATTGCCGCTATCGCAGTCGTGTTTCTTATCGCTCTTGACCCGTCAAATTTTATTTTTGCATTGATCGGGCCTGGTGGTATGGGGCTGCTTTATCTGAGCCTGGCTAACTCAAAGGAATTTCAAGAAATGCATAGCCTATATAGGCATAACGTTTATGACTGGAGCGAGATAAAGAAAGTATATGCCGACCGCTCACGTCACCTGATAAGCCTTGAGTATGAATGGTTCAACGAGAATCAGAAAAAGATACTTCCGTGGTGGACCTATGTGTTTTGTCAGAGGAAGGAATATGCTTCCAACCTTGAACTGATCAAATCCTATCTTCCAGACACGCCGTGCGTGGAGGAGAAAGTCGAAGTCTTGCAGTTTTGATGCGGAGAAATTAGAAGGCTGTTCGCATAGATGCTTGGCGGTGGTCGCTGACGAAAAAAATAAAAAATTAGAGATTTTTTTCTTCTGATTTTCGCAGTTGAAGCGTGGCCAATAATCTTTATTTCTGTCTGGCTTGCCGGTCCGATGATCTACCCTCCCAAAGCTCGAGCTCTACTCACGCTCCACCAATTTTGCTCCCAGCCGCTTTAGCCCTATCCTCTACACCTTTTGAGAATCCAGGCCGCTTGCGCTAGGCGGTCATTGCAGACCAGGAGTGTAGATGGGGCAGGGTAGTCGTTTCGGTCAGGCTGGGCGTCTCGGGCGTTCGATATATGCCTTGCTACCGCTGGCTATTGGGGCCGTGAGCTTCATGCCCCAAGCGCACGCTGTCGTCTTCAACATCGGCGCTGTCGAAGCGCAGTTGGACTCATCACTTACGATCGAGTCTGGCTGGGGAACAGCCCGTCCTGATCAAGACTTGATTGGCGCGAGCAACGGTGGTCGTGGATTCACCGACACCAACGATGATGGTCGGCTCAACTTCAAGCAGGGCGAGCCTTTTACCAAGCGGTTCACCGGCATTCATGGGTTAGAACTCCGGTACCTCGACAGTGGCCTCTATGTGCGGGGCAAGTACTGGTACGACTTCGAGCAGAAGGATGAAAGCCGACGGTTCGCGGATATCGACGACAGGGGCCGGCAGCGTCTAGCTCAGGCATCGGGTGTGGCGTTGTTAGATGCCTACGTCTATCACAACTACCAATGGCGTGATCAGCCCGGCTCGGTTCGGTTGGGTAAACAGGTACTCAACTGGGGCGAGGGCATGTTCATCGGCGGAGGGCTGAACATCGTCAACCCGCTAGACATGTCGGCGTATCGCCGCCCGGGTACGCCGCTAAAAGACGGCCTGCTGCCGGTCAATCTTTTCCATGTCGCGCAGAATCTCTCGGACAATCTGGCCGTTGAGTATTTCTATCAACTGGAATGGGACAAGTCCGTGCAGGAGAACTGCGGCACGTTCTTCGCGCAATCGGATTTGCTCGCCGACGGTTGCGATTCGAACCTGAGGGTTCTTTCATCCGTTGATGGCGGCGACGGTGTCGTCGTTCCCCGGGCGGGGTCTCGCAATGCTCGTGACAGTGGACAGTGGGGCGGGGCGCTTCACTACTACGTTGCGCCGTTGGACATGGACATCGGTGCCTATGTCGCCAACTACCATAGCCGTTCCCCTGTGATCGGTGGTCGTACTGCGGGTGCCGCGGCCT
Organism: Pseudomonas matsuisoli; assembly: GCF_014647635.1. GTDB lineage: Bacteria > Pseudomonadota > Gammaproteobacteria > Pseudomonadales > Pseudomonadaceae > Pseudomonas_P > Pseudomonas_P matsuisoli. The sequence continues at coordinate 650,566 of NZ_BMPO01000001.1, read as the reverse complement.
ATGCTGCAGGCGTCGAAGCCGTGGCAGCGGATAGCCGTTATTACCTCGATTATCCAGAAGATATTCGCCTGTACGGGCTGAGCTTCAGCAAGCAGATGGCAACTGGAACAACCTGGCGCGGTGAATTGAGCTACCGACCCAATGCTCCTGTCGCGCTCAATGCTTCCGATCTCATGAATGCAGCGTTGGTGCTATCGGACCGTAGCCTTACGCCACTTGATGCCGAGGTCGCCTCTGAGCTGAAAGGATACCGCCGTAAGGAGACCACGCAGGTACAGACGGGCATCGAGCAGATACTCGACAACGTCATGGGTGCCGAGCGCTTGACGGTTCAGGGCGAGGTAGCTTGGGTGCATACCGGCGGGCTCGGTGGCGATGCACGCTATGGTCGAGACCCGGTTTATGGCGCTGGGCCCGCTCCCTCCGGCGGTTGCCAGCCTGGCCTGACATCAGGGCGCTACTGCGAAGACGAAGGCTTCGTTACGGACAATGCGTGGGGATACCGGCTAAAGGCCGTGTGGGACTACCCGGATATTGTTGATCGTGTCCTGCTAAAACCGAATGTTGCCTGGTCGCACGACGTAAAAGGCTTTGGTCCGAACGGCTCCTTCAACGAAGGGGCAAAGGCCGCGACCATTGGTTTGGACGCGAGTTATCAAAACACTTACCGCGCGGCGCTGGCCTACACGAACTTCTTTGGCGGACGCTACAACACCTGGGCTGATCGCGATTTCCTGACGTTGAGCGTCGGGATCGACTTTTAAAAAAGGCGTAAGTGTCTTCATGGCATTTTTAGCTTTCGAACCTTATCCAGACGCTCGAGCCAGATTGCTGAATCTGCCTGGAGAGGCGCTCGCTGCTGCGTGGGTCCGAGTCCACCAAGGATCGAATGACGAGCCGGCTGAATACCCAGGCCTTGCGCATTTCCTGGAGCATCTGTTGTTTCTCGACGGCGGCCGCTTCGTAGGCGAAGAAGGCTTGATGCGCTATGTCCAGCGTTGTGGCGGTCAAGTGAACGCGTCGACCGCTGCGACATACACCGACTACTTCTTCCAAGTGCCTACGGCGTTTTTCATCGGAGCGTTTGATCGCCTGCGAGATCTGTTGACCAGGGCGCTGCCATCGATCGATGCACAGCGCGGTGAGCGTGAGGTTCTGCACGCTGAGTTTCTGGCGAGGTCGGCCGACCCGATGACGCAACGTGACGCAGCATTGGCGGAAATGTTGGGTGAGCCCCACCCTTCATCGCGTTTTCATGCTGGGCATCGTGACACCTTGCCCGTCGAGCAGGCGATGTTTCAGGAGGCTTTGCACCTTTATCGAAGAGACGGACAAGCGCGAGCGATGATCGAACTCGTGATGGCTGGGCCGCAATCTTTGGACGAGCAGAAACAGTTGGCGAGGGAGTTCTTTGCGCACTTCTCAGGCGACGGAGCGAGGCCAAAATCGAGCAAGGCCAGACTGACGCCACTGCGCATTCCTTGTCTTCAGGTACAGCAACCGTCGCCGAGTATCTCAGTGGGTATTTTGTTCGACGGCATCGCCAACGCCAGTCATCAAGTGGTCTGTGCGTTGGAACACCGCCTGAGGAGCCCTCTTATGGGCGGATTGCTCGAGTACTTGCGTAGTCGGGCACTCATTTCGAGCCTGGACGTGCGCTGGCAGCATTGTGGGTTGGATCAGGCGATCTTAATCATCGAAATGCCGACGCCTGATGCCGAGAAAACACGTACCGAGCATGTCGCCAGTGTCGTGCGTACGTGGTTCGAGGCGCTTTCATCCGAGGACGTACAACAAGCGTTGCGGGATTACAGGACCAAAACATGCCGTTTGCAGATAACCGAAGAGCCGCTTTTGCGCATTCGACGGGCACTGGAGAGTGGTTGGAGCTCGGACGATAGTGCGCATGCCGCGGTCCCTCGGACGCTGTCGGCTAGATGCTCTCAGATGCTGACGTTGGTGGGCTCCTCTGAAACGCTGCCCGATTGGCCGTCGGCAGGCTTTCCATTTGCCGCGAAGATTTCAACGGTAAGCGCCATGGCGAGCGGGTTTCACACTGCGCTGCCGTCAGATCGAAGTTACCCCGTTGTGAGCGGTCAGGCTCGCTCACTAATACGGACGAACACTCCGACACCGGCTCTTTCTCTGGATATGCCACCGCACCACTCGGTGTTATTCCTGAAGGGGGCGGTCAACTGGTCTAGTGAAGATGCTGAGCGTGACTTCGAACGGTTGGCTTGGCGTGCCGCGTATCACGGCGTACGTCTTGAGCGGCGCGAGGTGGCGGGTGAAGTGGAGTTTCGCCTGATCGGAAGGTCGCGAATGCTGCCGCCTATCCTGGAGGCGACGCTTGGCCTTGTTCAGACGGGGATGAGCGTGCAGACGACGGACTCTGTTGACGCTATGCCCATTCGTCGTCTGTTGGCTGATTTACCTCAGATCCTAAAGGGCAAAAGCAGGGCGATAACATCGTCCGAGCACGGCGCTTGGACGATGTTGTTGTGCAGCGCCGATACCGCTCATTCGGGCTTGCTCGACAGCCTGGCGGCATTCCCTTTCCACGGTGATCCTGCTCCCGTGGCGTCGCCGGCCGGGCGAGGTCGGCGCTGGTATACGTCTCGACTTAGAGAAAACGAAGACAGCACGCTCCTTCTGTTCTGCCCCCATCACGCAAGTGCGCAATCCGAGGCTGCGTTTCGCTTACTCGCGAGAATGATAGAGGGAGACTTCTATCATCGGATGCGTATCGAGTTGCAGTTGGGGTATGCGGTGTTCAGCGGCTATCGTCGCTTTGGGCAGCTTGGCGGAATACTGTTTGCGATTCAGGCGCCATCAGCAGGCGGTCACCAGATGCTGGCCCATGTGGAAGCATTCATCCAGGCTCAGCTGGCGACGTTCATGAGCGTAGATGATGAACACCTGACCACACGAGTGGCGCCTCTGAAAGAGCGCATGCAGGCAGACATGGGATGGCAGCGTCAGGCGGAGGATGCCTGGGCGGCAGTGCAGGCTGGCTTCGCGCCGGAGTATCCGCTAATGCTTCGAGGTGAAATCGCGTCGCTGCCTAATGAGGCGTTACGTGCGGCCGCTCAGCAATGGGCTGACGCTAACTGTGGGCGTATCGTCTTGAGTAATGATTCCCAGCCGAATGCTGGTTGGAGCGCCAGCAGGCCCTAGAGCCTGTTCACGATCTGCTATGCGTCGGCCAAACGGGGTTGAAATGACCTTCGGACTGCTCATTTACCACTCGTAAACTCCGCGTCCTCAGCTCATTTCGCCACCCTTTGGCTCTAGCTCGCTAGATCGTGAACAAGCTCTTAGCCGGCTTGATCCTGCGAACCACGCTGTCCATCATGGCGGCTCTGCTCATTACCGCAAGGCCTACCGATGGACCAGACGTCCTCCCAACTGATCCGTGAAACGTTCCCCGTCGGACCGTTGCAGTGCAATTGCACATTGATTGGCGACCCGATCAGCAAGAAGGCGATCGTGGTGGACCCGGGCGGCGAGCCTGAGATGATCGTCGCCAGGCTGGAGGCGTTAGGCCTGAAGTTGGTGAGCATCATCCACACGCATGCGCACCTCGATCACTTTCTCGCGTCGGGTCGACTCAAAGAGCTCACCGGCGCAAGTCTGCATCTGCATCCCGAGGACCGTTTCCTTTGGGACGGCCTGGAAACCCAATGCCAGATGTTCGGCGTCCCCTATACACCGGTGCCAGCGCCGGATCTGCCACTGGCAGACGACGAAGCGCTGGCATGCGGCTGCGGCGTCGCGCTGCATACGCCTGGCCATACGCCGGGTTCGATGAGTTTCTGGTTTCCCGAAGCGCGTTTGCTGATCGCCGGGGATACGCTGTTCCGTCGTGGAATTGGCCGCACCGATCTTTGGGGCGGTGACTATGCGACGATCGAGCGGTCCATCAAGAAGCGGCTTTATATCCTCGATGAGGACGCCGTGGTCATCACCGGGCATGGTCCCGAGACTCGTCTGGGTGATGAGATGCGCGAGAATCCGTTTGTGCGTGCAGGCGCGTAGGCCCGAATTTTGGTCTCGCGCCACTTAAAAAGTCCCGTCCGATGGGCATAGACAGGAGCTGTAAATGAAGACTTTTTCCCGCCTGATCCTTACTGGCACCATGGCCGCGCTGATGGCTGGTTGCGCATCCAGCGGCAACCCGTACGAATCGCAACAGAGCCAGGGAGGCAATCGCACCGCCATGTACGGCGGAATTGGCGCTTTGGCGGGCGCTGTCGCGGGTGCCGCGATCGATCATAATAACCGTGGCAAAGGTGCGCTGATCGGCGCTGCCGTCGCAGGTGCAGCGGGTGCGGGTTACGGCTATTACGCAGACCGTCAGGAAGCCGAACTGCGTCGGCAGATGGAGGGGACCGGGGTCGAAGTGCAGCGCCAGGGCGACGACATCAAACTGATCATGCCGGGCAACATTACCTTCGCCACGAACTCCGCTGATATCGCCGGTAATTTCTATACGCCGCTGAACAACCTTGCGACGTCCTTCAAGCAGTTCAACCAGAACAGCATCGAGATCGTCGGCTATACAGACAGCACGGGTTCGCGTCAGCTCAATATGGATCTGTCGCAGCGTCGCGCGCAGAGCGTTGCGAATTATCTGACCGCGCAAGGCGTGGATGGAACGCGCTTGAGCACCCGGGGTGCCGGTCCTGACCAGCCGATTGCCAGCAATTCGACAGCTGATGGTCGTGCACAGAACCGCCGCGTAGAGGTTAATCTCAAGCCGCTACCGGGCGCCCAGCAGCAGTAATACCCGCATGGTCGCGAGGGTCGGTCAACGACTCTCGCTGATCGCGGCAGGCCCTGTTTCTTCGGTGACTGAAACAGGCGCTGGCATGGCGCGGTCGTTGCGCCACTGCCAGAGGATCAAGATCAATGTGGGAATTCCCAGCAAGGCCGTGACGAGAAAGAACGGCCCATATCCCAGCTTTTCGACCATGACGCCGGAGTATCCACCAAGTAGCCGCGGCAGCAGTAACATGATCGAGCTGAGGAGGGCGTACTGCGTTGCGGAAAACTTCAAGTTGGTAAGGCTCGATAGGTACGCCACGAACGCCGAAGTGGCCAAACCTGAACTGAAGTTGTCTGCAGAAATGGTCACGATCAGCATGCTGAGATTGGTGCCCATGCCGGCCAAAACCATGAACAGCAAGTTGGTCGCCGCGGACGCAACGCCACCGATGAACAAAATCGGCATGATCCCGAAGCGCACGATCAAGAGTCCGCCGGCACCGGCGCCGAGCAATGTTACGACCAGTCCGAACAACTTGCTTACGCTTGCGATCTGGTCTTTCGTGAACCCCATGTCCAGATAGAAAACGTTCGCCATCACACCCATGACCGTATCGGACATGCGATAGGTTGCGACCAGTCCCAGCAGGACCAGCGCCTGCCAGCGATAGCGCGCGATGAAATCGTTGATGGGGGTCAGCACGGGTGCCATCCCGCCCCAGAACAAGCTCGAGACGGACAGTGCGGTGAGCACCGTATAGAGCAAAGCGCGGAGGAAGGCGCGGTCGTGGTAGAGCAAGTCGGTGAACGCCGCTTGCCCCTGTAGCATCAGCAACAGATCACTTTCGTAGAACTGCGCGGCCATCGCTGGCAGCGATATCAGCAATATGATCAGCAACAGGACCGAAAGAAGCTGGTGAAACAGCCCATACTTCGCGGTTGCTGTCTTAAGCACCGGCCCAAGCCCGCCCCATGCCAGTGCCGAGATGGAAAGGCAGCAAAGCGTCGTGTAGAGCAAGGCTCGAAGAAACGCCCGATCGTTGTAAAGCAGGCTGTAGGGCGGGAGGTCGCCTCGCAGCATGAGCATCAAGTCGCTTTGGTAGTACTGGATGATCATCGTTGGAATCGATACCAACAAGGTGATGACCGCGAGCACCGAAAGCAGCTGAACGAGAAAGCCGTATCGTTGAGGTATGGCAGGCGGGAGGGACGGGGAGGGGGGCTCACGCATCCATAAAGTGGTGATGAGTCCTGGCAGCATCAGCAGGGCAAAGCCGACATAGGTATTCGCCCATGCTTCTGGCACGTAAGTCTGCGAAGTGGAGCCGAACCATTCGGCTGAGTACAACGCACCCGCTGTGGCCAATAACGCTGCAACCCGGTAGCCGCTCATGTAACTCGCCGCTAGGGCTGCCTGGCGGCGATCGTCTGCAATTTCCAGACGGTACGCATCTACTGCGATGTCTTGCGTTGCCGATGCGAAGGCCACCAATACGGCGAACGCAATCAGCCACGTCAAGTGGGTGTGCGGGTCCATCGTTGCCATGCCGACCAGGCCCGCTGCGACGCAAAGCTGTGAAAGCACGAGCCATGAACGGCGACGCCCGAGTTTTCCTAGCAGGGGAAGGCGCCATTGATCGAGCATCGGTGCCCACACCCATTTGAAGGCGTAAGCCAATCCGATGAGGCTCGCGAAGCCGATCGTATCGCGCGCAACACCCGCTTCGCGAAGCCAAACGGACAGCGTGGAAAAGACCAACATGTAAGGCAGCCCTGCCGCGAAGCCCAGCAAGAGCAAAGCCAGTGTTGCGGGGCTGGCATAAGCGTCGAGTGCTTCGCGCCAGGTTTTACGAGACATGAACGTTACGCGGTGGCAAGCAAAGCGCGCACTCTAACCGCTGCGGTCACCTGGGCGCCAGCCGTGCAGGCGCATGTCGAGTCGATCGTTGCGAAACGTGACACCTTCCGCTCTCAGGCGCGCCCGCTGCTCGGTACCTGAAAGGGTTCCAGCTGCAAGGCTTGGCCTACCGCTGGCGCTGACCACACGGTGCCAAGGCAGCTTGCTACCATCCGGTAACCGCGATAATTCGCGTCCAACCCAACGTGCGGCTCGACCAAGCCCCGCTATATCAGCGAGTTCGCCATAGCTGGTGACCTTTCCAAGTGGGATTGCAGCGAGGGCCAAATAGAGCGCCTGACGCCGTATCTCGCCGGTATCCGACGAATGGGACTCTGATGCGTGAGCGTCTTGTTTCATGCGCAATGCCACGGTTTTGGAGAGGACCGGAGACCGATCACCTGTTCAGCTGAGGTTCAGTTTATTGAACCTGGCACTTGGACACCGGTCAACGATTGTCAGTCCCGGCGCGACCCGGATAATGAGTCGCCTTCTTTTCCGCGAAAGAGAACGAGTCCTACGCATGTCGTTGTCCAGAACCCTTTTTTGCGCGGCCGTGTGCGCCGCATCTTCCATCTCCTATTCCTACGCAGATACGGTTTGGCTGAAGAATGGTGACCGCTTGACGGGCGAAGTTACCCTGCTCGACGGCGGTAAGCTGATGATCAAAACCGAGTACGGCGGCTCTATTCCAGTGGACTGGGGCAAAGTCGCGACGCTCGAGACGGATAAGGAACTGCTGGTCAAGAACGGTGACCATCCCGGTAGCGGCGAAGTTACGAAGACGCTAGGCAAAGCCGATGAAGGTAAGGTCGTCCTACATAATGGCGCCGAGCCACAAACGGTAGAGTTGGCGAGCATTTCCCAGATCATGCGCCCGCGTCCTTTGGTGCAGGATTTCTTATGGAAAGGTAACGTCGATGTAGCGCTGGACTACAAGCGCGCTGATACCGATACGGATGATTACAACGTCAAATTCATGACCGAAGCCCGTCACGGCTTGTGGCGCCACAACGGCAACCTCGACTACAACCGCGAATCCACGGATACCGTAACCACAACGGACAACTACACGTTGGGTTATGCGCTGGACCGCTTCATTACCGAGCAATGGTTCTGGCAGGGCCGCGCTGACTACAAGCGCGACAAAATCGAGGACGTCGCTAAACAGCGGACGCTGGGTACCGGTCCGGGTTATCAGTTCTGGGACAATGAGCTTGGCGCTTTCTCGCTCACCGGTCTCGTTAACCAGAACAAATACGAGTTTTCCAATGGTGAGGCGTCCAACTTCTATTCCGTTGCTGGCAAGTGGAAGTACAACCGATTCCTGGTAGGTAAAACCTTCGAGTTCTTTACTAATGGCGAACTGGGTCGTCCACTGGATAACACCGCCGACTACTCACTCGATGCCGAGGCAGGGCTGCGCTACAAGGTTACCGATTGGGCCTCGCTCAATATGCGCGCCGAGAGAGATTTGGTGAAAGGTGGATCTGATGGGGAGCTTGATGAGACCCGCTATCTGATTGGGTTCGGCGTCGGCTGGTAATCCGCCTTCAATTACCAGCGCCCACTTGCGATATGCGGTGCGGCGCTTGGCGGCGTGTCCTTCCCCTCGGATTTCTGCGTATTGCCTCGGCATAACCGATAGCGGTTCGGCCGGGGCTTTTGCCGTAGATTTATCAATCTGTCGCGCGCCGCACGGAATCATTCATTTACAGCCTTGCTTTCGCTGCGGGGTTGAATTGTGCGGTCATCGCCGTCACCTAGGGAATTCCACTACTCCCGTTTCCCGAAGGAAACCTCGATGCGTGTATTCCTAATTCTTCTCCTGCTGTTCCCGGTGATCGAACTGGCCGTTCTCATCAAGGTGGGCAGCATGATCGGCGTTCTGGCGACGCTGCTTCTCATCGTTGGCAGTGCCATTCTTGGGGCGATGCTCCTGCGTGTCGCTGGCGTCACCACGGCGCTCCGTGCGCGTGAGCGACTCGCACGCGGCGAAACCCCAGACCGTGAAATGCTCGAAGGGCTGATGGTCGCAGTCGGCGGCGTGCTGTTGATGCTGCCCGGCTTCATCAGCGATGTCATCGGCTTGTTCTGTCTGCTGCCCATTACCCGCGGTCTCGTCATCGACCGTTTGCGCTCGCGGGTGCACGAGCAGGCTGCCCGGCAGCGTGCTTTCAGTGACGATCCCGAGGCGCAGATGCGTTCCGGGCCCGCTCGACCAAACGTTATCGAAGGCGAGTATGAAAAGCGCGATAACTGACGCGTGCAGGCCGTTTGCAAGTAAAAAAAACTTTGAACCGTGCCCTTGAAATGGCTTGTCCAGCCCTTATGTAGCGGACACCGCAAGGTTACTGTCATACGACAGGCTGTATTTTCGCGGCTCGCATTGCGCGCCGTACCCGGCCCAGCCGGAAACAACCACTCGCCGGTGCCACACCGGCTGTAGAACACTCAAGTTGGGAGAGACCGATAATGAAGCTTCGTCCTCTGCATGACCGCGTCGTCATTCGTCGCAGCGAAGAAGAGACCAAAACCGCCGGCGGTATCGTTCTGCCAGGTTCGGCTGCCGAAAAGCCTAACCGTGGTGAAATCGTTGCTGTCGGTACCGGCCGTGTGCTGGACAACGGTGAAGTCCGTGCACTGGCGGTCAAGGTTGGTGATCAGGTCGTGTTTGGCCCTTACTCGGGCAGCAACACCGTCAAGGTCGATGGCGAAGACCTGCTGGTGATGAGCGAGAACGAAATCCTCGCTGTCATCGAAGCCTGATCTCGCGAATCTCCGTTTAATCTCAAGAATTGAGGATCTATCAACATGGCATCTAAAGAAGTCAAATTCGGCGATTCCGCTCGCAAGAAAATGCTTGTCGGCGTCAACGTTCTTGCTGACGCGGTCAAAGCGACCCTCGGCCCGAAAGGCCGCAACGTCGTTCTGGAAAAGAGCTTCGGCGCACCGACCATCACCAAAGACGGCGTTTCCGTTGCCAAAGAGATCGAGCTGAAAGATCGCTTCGAGAACATGGGCGCGCAGCTGGTCAAGGACGTTGCGTCCAAGGCCAACGACGCCGCTGGTGACGGCACCACTACTGCTACCGTTCTGGCTCAAGCCATCGTCAACGAAGGCCTGAAGGCCGTCGCTGCCGGCATGAACCCGATGGATCTGAAGCGCGGTATCGACAAGGCCACCGTCGCCGTCGTTGCCGAGCTGAAGAACCTGTCCAAGCCTTGCGCTGACAGCCGTGCTATCGCCCAGGTTGGCACCATCTCCGCCAACTCCGACGAGTCCATCGGCCAGATCATCGCGGAAGCGATGGAAAAGGTCGGCAAAGAAGGCGTCATCACCGTTGAAGAAGGCACCGGCCTGGACAACGAACTGGCTGTCGTTGAAGGCATGCAGTTCGACCGTGGCTACCTGTCCCCTTACTTCATCAACAAGCCTGACACCATGGTTGCTGAGCTCGACAGCCCGCTGCTGTTGCTGGTCGACAAAAAGATCTCCAACATCCGCGAACTGCTGCCCGTTCTGGAAGCCGTTGCCAAGGCTGGCCGTCCGCTGCTGATCGTGGCTGAAGACGTCGAAGGCGAAGCGCTGGCTACGCTGGTCGTCAACAACATGCGCGGCATCGTCAAGGTCGCTGCGGTCAAGGCGCCTGGCTTCGGCGATCGCCGCAAAGCCATGCTGCAGGACATCGCTGTTCTGACTGGCGGTACCGTGATCTCCGAAGAGATCGGCCTGAGCCTGGAAAGCACCACTCTGGAGCACCTGGGTCAAGCCAAGCGTGTTGTCCTGAACAAGGAAAACACCACCGTCATCGACGGCGCTGGCCAGCAGATCGACATCGAGTCGCGCGTTGCCCAGATCCGCAAGCAGATCGAAGAGACCTCTTCGGACTACGACCGTGAGAAGCTGCAAGAGCGTCTGGCCAAACTGGCTGGCGGCGTTGCGGTCATCAAGGTCGGTGCTGGCACCGAAGTCGAGATGAAAGAGAAGAAAGCCCGCGTTGAAGACGCCCTGCACGCGACCCGTGCTGCGGTCGAAGAAGGCGTGGTTCCTGGCGGTGGCGTTGCACTGGTTCGTGCTCTGCAGGCGATCGAAGGCCTCAAGGGCGTCAACGAAGACCAGAACGTCGGTATCGCGCTGCTGCGCCGTGCGGTCGAAGCGCCTCTGCGCCAGATCGTAGCCAACGCTGGTGGCGAGCCAAGCGTCGTCGTCGACAAGGTCAAGCAAGGTTCCGGTAACTACGGCTTCAACGCTTCGACCGACGAGTACGGCGACATGATCGAGATGGGTATTCTCGACCCAGCCAAGGTCACCCGTTCGGCTCTGCAAGCTGCTTCCTCGATTGGCGGTCTGATGATCACCACCGAGGCGATGATCGCCGAGATCGTTGAAGACAAGCCGGCTCCTGCAATGCCTGACATGGGCGGCATGGGTGGTATGGGCGGCATGATGTAAGTCGACGCCCGTCGCTTGCGTTTTTGGGCGATGAAAATACCTAGTGACGCGATCGCCGTTGAACGCGGTATGAAAAAATCGTCAAAAGGATCGGCAGCCATACGTCCGCGTGCCATCATTTTGCAGCGGTTGGAGAAACAGACATGCGCATTCTTCTGGTTGAAGACAACAAGGACATCCTGGCCAACATGCTCGATTACCTGAGCATCAAGGGTTACAGCGTGGATTGTGCCCAGGACGGGTTGTCCGGCCTGCATTTGGCGGCTACGGAGCATTACGATCTGCTGGTTCTGGATATCATGCTTCCTGGCCTCGACGGGTACACCCTTTGTCAGCGACTGCGCCAAGAGGCGCGCCGTGACACACCTGTCATCATGCTTACCGCACGGGATCAGCTCGATGACCGCCTACAGGGGTTTCGCAGCGGTGCCGACGATTACCTGATCAAACCCTTTGCATTATCTGAACTTGCCGCGCGGATCGAGGCGGTTTTACGGCGTGCGCAAGGCGGTGGTAAGCGCATTCTGGCACTTGGTGATCTTTCTTATGATCTGGACACGTTGGAAGTGTCGCGCGCAGGGAAGCACCTGAAGCTGAACCCGGTTGGGCTGAAATTACTGGCCGTTCTCATGCAGAAAAGTCCGCACGTGGTGCGTCGTGAAGTGCTGGAAGAAGCGTTATGGGGTGATGACTGCCCGGATAGCGACAGCCTGCGCAGCCACGTGCATCAGCTTCGTCAGGTGATCGACAAACCGTTCCCGACCGCGCTCCTGCATACCGTTCACGGGCTTGGCTACCGCATGGTGGAGAGTGACGGTGGAGTTTAAGCAAAGCCTTGCTCGCCGGATCGTCATTGCGTTCGTACTACTCACAGCACTGGTCGCGGGCTCGTTTGCCGTAGGCATCGTCAACATCGTCCATCTCATCGAAGAACGGTTGATCACTACTGAGCTGGGCGGTGACCTCAATCGCCTCTTGCGTATGGACAACATGGACGAGTGGCGGACGCGTCCGCAAATGGACCAGATCTTTTACTTCGATGGGGGCAAAGGCGATTTTGCCTTGCCTGATGACGTCAAAGGTCTCTCGCCCGGCTTCCATGAGGTCTTCCGGGAAGGCCGCGCGTTCCACGCGATTGTCGATCGGGTCGACGGTCGTCAGTATGTGCTCATGCAGGATCAGAGTGGCTACGAAGAGCGCGAGCAGGTCTTGTTCGCCGTTGTGCTCTGCGGGTTCATCGCCAGCCTGGCGCTTTCCGCGATATTGGGATGGCTGGTCGCGCGCCATGTCATGGCACCTGTAGTCCGGCTCGCCGGGCAGGTGCTTCACCGGGATCAGTTGCAGACGCCAGCGCCGCCGCTCGCGAAGGATTATGCCCAGGATGAAGTGGGGCAGCTGGCAGCTGCGTTCGACGATTCATTCGGGCGCTTGCGCAACGTTCTCATCCGCGAGCGGCTGTTTACCAGCGATGTCAGTCATGAGCTTCGTACACCTTTGATGGTAATGGCCAGCTCCTGCGAGCTATTGCTGGAAAACCCATCTCTTGATGCTCGCGGAAAAGCACAGATCGTCCGTATGGCGCGTGCGTGCGAAGAAATGCGGGTGCTCGTTCAGACGTTCCTCATGCTTGCGCGGACCGAGCACGACAACGTGAAACTCTCCCCTCAGGTCACGTTGTCCGCATTGGCGGACGATCTGGCAGCACAGTGGCGAGAGCCTATCGAGAACAAAGGGCTCACGTTCATCTACGAAAGCTATGCGGCCCAGGGCGAGTTCTATAACGCGCCATTTCTGCGTGCGGTAATGGGCAATTTGCTGCGTAACGCGTGGCACTATACCGAGCATGGTCACATACGATTGGTCGTCTCCGCGTCGGGCTTTTCCGTCGAAGACAGCGGCGCGGGCATCCCCGAGGGACAACGAGAGGTGATTTTCCAACCTTTCGTGCGGGCCAGTGATCAGCGCAGGGGTGAAGGATTGGGCCTGGGGCTTTCATTGGTGCAACGCATCTGTGAAAACCAGAACTGGCACGTGATGCTGACCTCCAGTGACGCGGGTGGCTGCTTATTCCGAGTGGAACTGGCCGACGAACGACCTGCCATTTCGTGATTGTCCTGCTGCGCTACGACTTATTTTTCACATGGTATGGAATAGGGTGACGCGCGCTAGTTCGCTGTGAGCGATCGCGCGCCTCGTCAGTAAAACTGCAATGAACGTCCTGCATGCTGACGCGCGATTCGAGTGGTTTCCAGATTGGCAGATATCCATATCGACCCGACGAGAAACCACCTGTCGAGCCTGGCTGGCGAACCTGAACGGTTGAGCTACTTTTACCAATCCACCACGTACACGGGCTGCGGTATGACCGGCATCACGACCAGAACTCTTTTCGTTGTCATGGCACTGGCTGTCGCACTCTTAGCGGCTGCGGTTTGGCGGCAACCGCTTCCTTCCGTGGTCAGCTGCGCGGCTCCTGGGGAAAGCCTTTGCCCGCCCGCCGCAGTGAAGGCGCCTTCGGTAGCCGAGGTGCCCCGCGCGGATTTCCTGCTATTGGTTTTCGGCCTGACGCAGGGGTCCGCCTCGCACTAATGCGCGATCAAGCGCAGATGGTTATCCCACCAGCCGGTAGGTAATTGCAGAGGTTGGCTGGTGAGGTTCTCTTGGCGACAGTCATAGAAACGGCAACGACCTTGTCCGGAAGTGACGACAAACCCGTCGTCCACCGCACCCACGCCCGCGCAATCCGGCATGTGAACGTCCAGTTTCAACGCGTGGCTATCCATATCCCAGATAAAGAAGCGATTGCCCCGAGGCGCGGTCAGAGCCACCAGGCGAAGTTCCCCATGGATCGCCACGCTGGCCGTGTATTGGCCCATGGTACGGCGCTGTTCCTCAGCGATAGGGAAGGGCGCGAACGCTTCGCCAGGACGTTTGAGTGCTAGCAACGGAGCAACGTCTTCCGAATTACCCATATATTGCTGACACGCCGCGATGGTCCCGTCGGCGGCGACGTCCAGGTGGCGGATGCTGTTCATGGTTTGAGACAGCGTTTCCTTGCTGACCAGCGCGCCGTCCCGACGCATTAGCACGAGACTCGGCTCCATAGCATCCAGATTCATCTCTATACGGCTTTCGGCCTCGGTGCGTATACCGCCATTGGCGACCACAAGCGTTTCGCCATCCGGCATCCAGCACACTTCATGCGGGCCTAGACCGTGGGTGGATATCTCGCCTTCACGGGTCAGACGCCGATTTTCGTAGCGATACACGCCTAGCAAGCCGCGACCTGGGTCGCTGGTGTCGTTTTCCGTCGCGTAGAGGTGATTGCCACTGGCATGGAATACACCGTGGCCATAGAAGTGGCGGTACGGCTCACTCGCGATCGTTTGCAGGAGTTCGCCGCTCACAAGGTCGATAAGGTAGCTCTCACGACCCGGACGCCGGGCGAAATACAAGGCTACCGGTTCGGTCGGATGTTCGATGATGGCGTGGCAGCGCAGCGGTACCTGCGTAGAGAACGCTTCGCTGCCATCGAGATGGAAGCCCACGGCGTAATGGTTCCCGTCGGCGTCGTCCCGTGCGGAGAGCAGAATGGAAGAAGCCCGACCGCGCTTTTTGTGGCGACCGAGCAGCATGTCGAACAAGCGAGTGAGAGGGGGCTTCTTCATGGTTTAGTCACCGTCGTTTGCGTTGAAACCGATCTGGACGTTCAGCGACTTGGCCAGCTCCAGCTGGTGAAGGCGATGGACGACATTCAGGCTGTCGTAGAACTCATTGAGCTTTGCGCGACCGGCATCCGTCTTGAGCAGCGCGTCCAATGGCGGGTCGAGCGCGTCCAGCTTTTTCTGGGCGTCAGCGTAAGCAGCGTCGATTCGGTCGGCGAGGGCTTTGTTGTCGTCGCCGAGAAGGCTTTTCAGGTCTTTGCCATCGACGCCGCTCCAGAGCCGGCGCGAGCTTTCCAGGCTACCAGCAATGTTCGAAAGCGATGCATGACTGCGCCATGCCTCTGCCTGATAGGGCTGCGGGATTCCCTTGCTCTGCCGCCCCAAAGGCGCACCAAGCTTTTTCTTGAGCGTATCCAGCGCTGTCACTTGGGCGCGGAACAGGTCGGAGATCGCCTCGCTCGATTCCGCATAACGCTCGTTCGGGAAGTGACTCATCTGATGGAGCATGCCGTCCTTCGCCTTCCAATTTGCGACGATCTCGTCCGCGAGGTTGCGCTGGTGCGCGGCCACAGCTTCGATCAGTGGGCAATACTTGGCTTTGGTCTCGGCATTTGCCAGCTCGACGTTGCTGTCGAACAGGATGTACTCGTATGCACTGAGCCCTTGGACGACCACGCTGGAGTCGGCGAGCGAGGCTTCGGTAATCGGCTTGTCCGAGCGTATCAGCTGTTCGACCTGACGGGCGACCAGGTTTTTCTTGTCCGGCCAGAACTGCACCTGCCAAGCGCGGTTGCCTTCGGCGATAGGGCCAATCAGTAATGGCTGCAATTCAGCCCAAGCACGTTGAGCGGTCAGGAACGCGTTGCGCGCGCTTTCCAGATCCTGTTTGCCCGAGCAGTACTCCAGAGCACTTCGTGCGAGGTCTTGGTCTGCTTCGACCCAGCGGCTATAGCTCGGCAGGATGACTTGTTCGGCGAGTGCGGCGCTGGTGACCGCTTGCGGGTCCTGAGGCTGAGGCGAGCAAGCGCCTAGGGCAATGGCAATGCTGGTCAGTAGCAGTTTGGGACGGAACATCTCGTGGGCTCCTTAAAGCGAGTTCAGAAACGCAAGCAGCGCAGCGCGCTGTTCAGCGTCGAAAGTGAGGACGTGGTCACGGGCGGATTTGGCTTCGCCGTCGTGCCATAAAATCGCTTCCAGCAACGTACGCGCGCGGCCGTCGTGGAGAAAATCGGTGCGGCCGCTGACCGTGTCGGTCAAGCCAATGCCCCAAAGTGGCGGGGTTCGCCATTCGCGACCGCTCGCCTGAAACTCGCTGCGGCCATCGGCGAGGGCTTCGCCCATGTCATGCAACAGCAGGTCGGTATACGGCCAGATGACTTGGTTGGCAAGTTCGGGTACGGCAGCGTCCTTATCGGTGGTAAAGCTTGGCGTGTGGCAGCTGGCGCAACCTGCCTCATGGAAAAGCGTCTTGCCGGCCAGCACTCGGGGTTCGCTGACGTTACGGCGCTGCGGCACCGCCACATTGCGCGTGTAGAACAATACGCTGGCTAGGATGTTGTCCGCGACTTCCGGTTCGCCGCCATTTGGGGCTTTGCGACAGTCTGGCTGATTCACGGTGCAGTCATCGGTTGGCAGCAGGTTGGTGGTCAGGCCCATGTCGCCGGCGAATGCATGAGCGTTCTGTTGATTGAGACTCGGCTGTCCTGCCTTCCAGCCAAAACGTCCGAGCACCGTACGCTGCTCGGCGAAATCCCAAACCCTATTGGGTTTGCCCGATATACCGTCACCATTGCGATCTTCCGGATCGGCGTTGGCGAGGATGGCTTCTTCAGGAATCGCTTCCAGCAATCCGAGGCCGATCATGGGGGGCGCGATACGGGCGGAAAATTGGGTCTCTGGGTGCATGGGGCCGTAGCCAAGCCGATCGATTCGTAACGTCGGCGCGTGCAACTCGACTTCATGGCCATCGGCAAAGCGCATCGTTCGAGTGCTCCAATCGAAGCGTACGCGGCCTTCGGGCGTGATGCCCGGCACAGCCATATCCTGGAGCTGTGTGCCATAGGTAGGCTCAGGAACGACACCGAGGGTTTGCAGCGTGCGCTCGTCACCGTCGGTTGCCGGTATCGACAGGCGTACCAGCATCGAAACGGCGTTGTCGGCGTCCACGCCAGGAGGATGCCCGCGGCCATCGTTGATGTGGCAGTTCACACAGGCATTGGTATTGAACAGCGGACCGAGGCCGTCGCGGGCTGTCGTCGTCGATGGAGCGATGACCCAAGGGCTACGGAAGAAACTATTACCAACAGCGAAGTCCAGTCGTCCTTCGGGAGACAAATTCGCGGAAGGCATGAGAAACGCGCGCCGGTCCGTTCGTTGTGATGTGGCTTCGCCGCCGGATTTAACTTCGCCGGGCTCTACGCTCATCGTGTGGACCGACTGGTCGCAGGCGCTCAGCAGCAAGGCGAGGGCGGGTACGAGGCAGTGGATCAGGGAGCGCATGGGTGAAACCGGGCATAGAAAGGCGGGAGAGGATAACAGGCCGCCGGATTGGAAGCCCTGCTGGATGTGTTCGAAAACGTGGACGGGAGCAGTATGCTGCTCCCGTCGCGCATGATCAGAATTCGTGATCAGCGCTGTCTGGGCTCAAGTCGTTGACGGTCAACTTGGCCGCCGCTTGCTCGATTGCACCGGTCTGCTTCACCAGCGCGGCGATCGAGTCACGGACCAGCTGCTGGCCTTCGGTATTGTCGGCTGCAATCAGCTGGTCGAAATGCTGACCATTGTTTGCCGCGTCGACCATTTTCTGCAGCTTGGCCTGGGTATCGTCCAGGTCCGCTTTCAGCGTCTTGTCTGTCTCGGCGTCAACCTTCGCGACCAGCTCGGACAGGCTCGCACCGCTCAATGTGGTGCCGTCCACTTTCTTGTACTCACCGAGGTAGACGTTACGAATGCCCAGCCCGTTGTAGTAGTGCGAGTTGTGAGTGTTGTCGCTGAAGCAATCGTGCTCGTCTTCGGTCGAGTTGGCTTCTAGCGCGACCTTCATCCGCTCGCCTGCCAATTCGCCCAGGGACAGGCTACCCATGCCGAAAAGCATCTTGCGCAGGCCGTTTTCGACCGGCTCGCCTTCCAGCGTAGCGCGGTAATTGTCACTGACGTTCGGTGCCCAGTTGGCCTGCATTTCTTCCAGGTCGCTGACCAGCAAGTCGGTCACTGCTTTGAGGTAGGTACGACGACGGTCGCAATGGTCGCCGGTGCAACCGTCACCCTCGACATAATCAGTGTATGGACGCTCACCCGCGCCTGGTCCGGTGCCGTTGAGGTCCTGGCCCCAAAGCAGGAACTCGATCGCGTGGTAACCCGTGGCGACGTTTGCTTCCGAGCCGCCCAGTTCATTCAAGCTCGCGAGCAGTTCGCCGGTGATTTCCGATACGTCGACCTTGTCTTCGCCAACCTGGATTTCAGTATTGGCGATGATGTTGGCGCTGGCGGCCGGGTTACCCAGGGCATGCTGGTAGTCGGCGTCGACGTAATCGATCAAGCCTTCGTCCAGAGGCCAGGCGTTCACTTGGCCTTCCCAGTCATCCACGATGGTGTTGCCGAAACGGAACACTTCGGTCTGCATGTAGGGAACGCGAGCGGCCAGCCACGCCTTCTTGGCGGCATCCTGGGTTTCTGCACTTGGGTTGGCGAGGAAGGCGTCTACCGCTTTCTGGAGCTCCTGAGCGGTCGTGGTCGCGTCGCTGAAGATCGCATGGGCCATGTCGGCGTAGTGCTTGACGGCGGCCTTCGCTGCAGCTTCGTCATAAGGCGCTTTGGTTTCCGGAGTCGCCGGCGCGGCGCTTTCGGTGGCAGGCGCTGAGCTCTGCTGGGCAGGAGCTTCTTTCTTGTCCTCTCCGCATCCAGCGAGGGCAATTGCGACGGCGAGCAGGCTGGCGGAAGCCAGAGGCATGCGAATCATCTTGGCGAAATCCTTTGCTATTTGAATGTGCGAGCGCCACGGCGCGGCGAAAAATCCGGCACATAATGCGAAAGATTTGCATTTTTGAAAAGGGGCGGTCGCTTCTCTTGTTAGTGACTAGCGGGGCGCGAGGCTTCAATGCTTGGCCAGTGGCCGTTCTTCTCGCGCAGGAAATCGAGGCATCCCTGGGCCGGTAGCGGCTTGCTATAGAAGTATCCCTGCCCTTCATGGCAGCCCTGAGCGATGAGGTATTGCTCCTGCGCCAGGCTCTCGACGCCCTCGGCGATGACTTGCATGCCAAGGTTGCGTGCCAGTTGGATAATGGCTTTGACGATCATGGCATCGTCCTCGCTCTCGAGTAGGTCGTTGACGAAAGAGCGATCGACTTTGATCTTATCCAGCGGCAGGCTTCGTAGGTAACTCAAGGACGAGTACCCGGTCCCGAAGTCGTCGATGGCGATGAGCGCGCCCGACTGGCGCAAACTGGCCAGGTGCTGTGCCGCGCTAGCGATGTCTTCCATCAGGCCCGTTTCCGTGACTTCCAGCTCCAGGCTGCCGGTGGGTAGGGCATAGACGCGCATGAGGTCGTCGATCAGGCGGGGCAGTTCGGCGTGGTGCAGCTGCACAGTGGAGAGGTTGACCGCCATGCGGATGACGAAACCCTGGTCCAGCCATTCGCGCAGTTGCTGGCAGGCCTGATCGAGCACCCACTCACCGATCTGGACGATGCTGCCGTTCTGCTCCGCGAGAGGAATGAACTGGTCTGGAGGCACGAACCCCAACTGCGGGTGATTCCAGCGCAACAGCGCTTCCACGCCGCAGATCCGATGATCGCGATAATCGATCTGAGGCTGATAAACCAGGCTGAGCTCGCCCTGTTCGATGGCGCTGTACAGGTCTTGCTCGAGGGTTCGGCGTCGGCGCATTTCGAGGTCGACGCTGGCGATATAGAACTGATAGCGATTGCGCGACCGTACCTTTGCCAGCGTCATGGTCTGCTCGGCCTTTTGCAGCAGTTTTTCCGCGCTGTCACCGTCCTCTGGGAAGAGCGTGATGCCAATCGTGGCGCGCAGGCTGATGGACTCGTGCTCGAAAGGGAACGGCGTATCGATCTCGTCGAGCATGCGTTGCGCCAGCTCGGCGGCCTCGTAGGGATACTCCAATTCGGATTGCACCAAGGCGAACTGATCACCGCCCAGCCGCGCCAGCGTGCCAATATTTCCGCAGCCCATACGGAGGCGGTCAGCGAGAAGAACGAGCAGTTGATCGCCTATTTCGTAGCCATATTTCTCATTCACCCCTTTGAAATCGTCCAGTCCCACGCACAGGACAGCGACGCGACGCTGGTGGCGGGACGCTGACTCAAGCAATGGGTCGAGCTGCAGTTGAATCTGTTGGCGATTGGGAAGACCGGTTAGAAAGTCATAGCGCGACAGGCGCTGGACCCGGTCCTCCGCCTCCCGGTGAAGCTTATGACTGTGCTGGATGGCGTCCAACAGATCGTTGGCCGTGTCTATCCATAGTCCAAGTTCATTTTTCTCGTTACCCACGAGCATGGGCAGCTTCTGCGCGCCGGGTCGGCTAGGATCGATTCGGGAGAGATGTTGGACGATCTTCGACAGCGGTTTCGTCAGCAGCCACTGGTAGATCATGTACAGGATCAAGGCCATCGCGACCGCCCGTAGCATCCCGGAACCCAGAATGATCGCAGAGTCGGTGAGGAACTCGCGGCCGTATGGGCTGGTGTCGAGCGCGATGGACAGTTCGCCGTAGTAGTCGCTGTAGGGCGCAGCGCCTTCCAGGCGAATACTGTAAGCGCGCTCGGGTGCGAGAAAAGCGTCGGTCAGCCAGCGCAGGGGGTGGGACGCCAACGGGCGAAGCTTCTCCGCGAGCGCCATTTCATCCGGATGCCCGATGACCGCACGCAGTAACGCCTCGTGGTTGAACATTCCCTCGATGACCTGGAGTGCCATTTGTCGGTCGAGACTATAGATCGCCTGGGTCGAAGGCTCACGGAACATCGACAGGATTTGTTGAGCGTCGGCGTCGACCTCACCACGCACCTTGTAGGCATCGAAGAAGATTTGGGCGCAACTCAATGCTACGCCCACCAGTAGTGCATACAGCAACACTGTGCGTAGAAGCTTGCGTGAAAGACTGCGTTCGATGGGGCGCGGCAAAGGCAAAACTCTCCGGTGTTGCCGATCGAGAATGAGGGAGTAGGGCGTCAAGTGAGGGCGACAACCGCCTCGCTGTTACGTTGTCGGCCACATGAACGAAGACTTGAGGTGTTATCGGCGTTTCGTTGCTGTTATCGGCCTGGTACGCCGGCTTGGCAATATCTGCAAAGCGGCGCGGACATTGATAGGCGAGGCGGGAGGAAAGGGCCGTCCGACGAGGATCGACCGGCATTGCCTGGATTGAAATGGAATCGGGCGGCAGCCGCCCGATCACCGTATCAGCGACGCGTAATTGAGGGCGACTCGAAACGAACACCTGAGAGGCCGCTGCGTTGGAGGGCGCGAATGTTGGCGTGGTCAGTGCCTTCCGGCTCGAAAAGAACGGCGCGATAGTGTTCGCCAAAGGCCAGCAGCGCTTCGTCGTCGCTCAGCGCTTCCAACAGCGCAACGCCTAGCGTTTTACATGAGCCTTCGTTCTGCCCAGCGTCGTTATGAACCTCGCCGTTAGCGAATGCGCGTGGCGTGTAGTCGTAATGCTCAGCGATGAATTCGAGCGTGGTCGCGAACGTATGCTCGCCGCTTTTGAGGCTTTGGCGGAACTGGTCGAGTGTCATGGTTTGCTCTTGTCGAAGGCGGCCTTTTGCTCCGCCGTGGCTTCTTTCTGGTATTTCGCTTTCCAATCGGCGTAGGGCATTCCGTAGATTTCTTCGCGTGCCGCGTCTGGCGAAATGTCGTATCCGAGATCGTCGGCCGCCGCCTTGTACCATTTCGACAGGCAGTTACGGCAGAAGCCAGCCAAGTTCATCAATTCGATATTCTGCACGTCCGGCCGCTCGCGCAGGTGCTGCACGAGCGTGCGAAAGGCTGCGGCTTCGAGTTCCTGGCGTTGTTCGTCATTCATGGCAAGACCCTTGATCAAAGGCAGTAGGATTGTGCATTAGCTATCACGGTGGGCGGTGAGGGTGATCGACACCGACTCGGCGAACCGTAGCGCATGAGGTTTGTCGACTTCCACCTCGGCGTAACGTACGGCGTCGTGGGTCATGACCAGGTCAAGAATTTCCTGCGTCAGGCGCTCGAGTAACGCGAATCGGTTTTCTTCGACGTGGCGAATGATGGCTTTGGTTATCGTCCGGTAGTTGAGTGCATGCTCGATATCGTTATCACGCACGGCATCGACGGCTGGATAGAGGACGGTCAGGTTGATGAGCACGTCCTGTTTATTGGCGATTTCTTCTTCCTTGATGCCGATGTACGTCCGCAAGCGAAGATTCTTCACCCTGATGCGTGCCATACCGGGTTCTTGTCTGGGCATTGCTTCTCCTTACAGCGCGAAGGCGGTCATTTCAGGTGACGTCCGCCGTTGACACTAAGCGTGGTTCCAGTGACGTACGGATTGTCCAGTAAATACCGTACGCTTTGGTAGATGACTTCAGCGCCCGGCTCGATCCCGAGCGCTGATTTCAGAAGCGCTTTTTGGCGGTAATCGATGCTGTCCTCTTCGTTGAACTGGATCAGCGCAGGCGCGATCGCGTTTACCTTGATCTGCGGCGCAAAACGCGCGGCGAAAGACTGCATGAGACTTTCCAGGCCGGCCTTGGTGGCGCAATAGGCCGTGTGTTTCGCGCTTCCTTTACGCACGACGTCATCGGTCATATGGATGATGTCTGCGGGTCCGCCGTGCCGTAGCATCTCCGCGCAATGGGTATTGATCAGGTACGGCGCAAGCATGTGCACGTTGAACATGCGTTCGAAGGGTTGCGCGAGCGTACCGGACGTCTCAGCAATCCACTCCGACGCGTTATGGACGATGGCCCGAAGCGTTGGCGTCGATGCCTTCAACGTCTCGACGAAGGCCAGTGTGCCCGTTTCGCTGCCGAGGTCGGCGTGAATCGTCTGGGCGCCGCGTTCGCGTAATTCGGAGAGGGCGGGCTTTTCCGTGCGATAGGTCACGATGACCCGTTCGCCGTCGTCGAGCAAACGCCGGGCACAGTGCAGCCCCAGCCGCTGGGCCGCGCCGGTGATGAGAATTGGAGGTGAATTAGGCATGGCGGCGCTCGGCTGGGGTCAATGCGGTACGGTAGGGCCCAAACAACGCGCTGTATGGGCGTGGGGTCACCTGAATATGACCCATGATGCCGCTAAACCTGGGGCATTGAAACGCCTGCGAGAGCGAGTCGCCGTGCTGAACTACGCCTCGCGGGTTCGCGTGCTTCTCGTCGTTCTGGGTTTCTGTGCCTGTAGCCAGGGCGCCAGCTTGGACGTCGACAAGGGAATGAAGAAGTAAACCATCAGCGGCGTAAGAATGAGCGTGCTGAGCAGGATACGAGGTACCAACGGTAATGCCGCGAGCGCATCGCCGAAGAACAGATTGAATACAAGCGACACCGGAAAAAAGGCGAGCCATACGGCAATCGATTGCTTCCAGCGAGGCGGGCGCCGGTCCGTCGGGCCGAACCACATGTCTAGGCCATGCGCTCTTTTCTCGGAAGGGTCGGCGAACAAGCCCGTGCCGCGTTCCAGCCAGGCGCGTCGGGACTCGGAATGCTCCCATGTGGCCATGGTCTGCTCATCCGAAAAGCGAAAGACCATCTGAAACTCATCATCGCCTTCTGGCGGCGCCAGGACGCCAGAGCCCAAATATCCGGGGAAGTCATTGGCGAGGCGTTCGCCTTCGCGAAGCCAGGTAATGAATTCATGGTAACGCCCACGAGAAACGCGGCGCGCCACCATCAGGGTGACGGGTTCGGTAGACATGGTTATCTCCAGAGATCGTACGATCGTGCCGGGTAGGCTCGACTCATTCACGCAGCGCCGGGTAATGGCTGCGGATATGGCTGGCGACGATTATTCCCGTTTTATGAGCGCGTGAGTAGGTTTCCGATTCACGGCGCCTACATCTCGATATGTTCGAACAAGAAATGCCGCAAGCGTTCGGTCTCGGCCTGGCTCATCTTCAATTGATAAGCCGCGGTTCGAGGGTCGATGCGTCTGATCAGCTCGCCGCTAACCGGTAGTGCGTGCTCGTCCGACAGTGGCAACTGGAAATCGAAACGCTGTGGCAGGGTGCCGTTTTTCTCACGAAGTCGAACTCGGGCGCTGTCCGGGGACAATTCCCACACGTCCAAGGAAGTGGGTGCGCCATCTATGGTGAGCAAGGGGAGGGGCTGGTCGAGCATCAAACGCCAGGCGCGAGTCCTTTTACCGGACTCAAGGATACGTGGTGCGCTGATCTCGAGATGGAGGTGGTCCGCTTCGCTCCCTACGACCTGCAGGGGAAAGGTAAGGCGCTGTTCTTCCAGCTTTGCCTCGAGGGTCAGTTTGCCGCTTTCACCCAGGCGTCTAAGCAGCTCGAGCGCCCGTGGCGCGTCGATATCGGAGCGCGGTACGGCCAGGCTGACGCCCATTCGAGGGCTTAGGAGCACGTCGCGAATGAAGTCGAGTTCATCCTGGGTAAGAAGCGGGTTGTCTGCCACGGCGTTGGGCACCATGTAAAAGGTCAATGTTTGACTGGCGCATGAGCGTAAGTTCGCTTTTTAGTGGTTTCTCACTGCCAGCGCGGGGTACAAGCAATACATCCGGGCGTCGAGTCGACCGGGATGAGACGCGCGCGTCTGCAAAGACGGTTCGACAGCCAAGGCGCCAGCTGCATAATGATGCATGCAACGTGTCGACGCTGTAACGCGTCATCATCTATACATCGCTTGGCTACATGCGTATCGAGGGATGTGGCTTCAGGAGATCGCATGAAAATCGCCATTCTTTCCGGCAGCGTGTTTGGCACCGCAGAGGAGGTTGCGAGACACGCGTTGGATCGGCTTGAAAGCAAAGGGTTTACTGCACAGCTCTTTCGCCGTTCAAGCATGAACGAGGTCATGGCTTTCGAGCCGCAAGCCCTCCTTGCCGTGTGCTCGACGACGGGGCTCGGCGAGTTGCCTGACGATATTCAGCCGCTATATCACGAGCTGCGCGATGCCCTTCCGCAGTCCTTTCGAGGTCTGCTCGGGGCCATTATCGCGTTAGGCGATTCCGCGTATGGAGACACGTTTTGCGCGGGCGGTGAGCAAATGCATGAGTTGTTCGCGGAGCTCGGGGTTTCCGAGGTAAGCGAGATGCTGCGTCTCGACGCCAGTGAAACCGTTACACCTGAAAACGATGCAGAACCTTGGCTGGACTCGACGGCGGAGCATTTGAAGGCGCGTCTGGGCTGAGTCGGTTTGGCATGTGGCGCGTTCCCGTTAGTGCAGCGCTTCATTGAGCTGCGTAAAGCTGCCGAGGCGCGCTGTCAGGATTAACCGCTGGCTTTCGTCTTCGCTCAAGAGCAAGGCTCGTTCCAGATCGTACCGTTCGGCTTGTGGGCAACCCAGGCGTTGGTAGAGTTCGGCTCTTGCTAAATGATCGTCTGCGTGTGGCTCGCCAAGCTCGAGTACGCGATTTGCGTCTATCAACGCTGCGGCGGGATCATCGGCGAGCCAGTACAAGTGCCTCAAATTGCGAGAAAGCCGCAGCAGCATCTGGCGAGGTGTCGCAGGCTGTAGATGCTGTGCATTCAAAGTGGCGTTCGCACCCATTTGCTGGCGCAGCAGCGCATGGCAATCCGGCAAATACAAACGCCGACCGCCGCACGGATCCAGAAAGTAATCGGCACCGGTGGCGCGCAGGAGGAAATGGCCCGGAAAATTAATGCCTATGAGGGGAATATCCAGTCGCTTTGCATACTCGAGGGCGAGCATCGCGAGCGACAAAGGCTGGCCCTTTTTTCGCTCGAGTACGTGATGCAATAACGCCGAGCGCGGCTTGGGAGAAGGATCATCGTCTCGCGCAAAGCTCAGTGCCGCCATTTCCCGCAGAAGTGCTTGCGCCGAATCGACAGGGGATGCGTTGGGCAACCGGATACGCAAGGACACTTCGACATCGCGCGCCTGCGCAAGCGACCGCTGAGGCACCGCATTAGCGTCATGCTCGGCAGCGACCCATAGGGCTGCTTCGAGCAATGATACGTTTTCCCCGGCTGTGCAGGCCAAATAGCGTTCGCGCGGTTTCATCGTGGGCTCCCAAGGCGTTTCCAATGGGTTTAGCCGCCTTGTACCGCTTCGTCCAGCCGAGCTTTATGACATGCGACCCCCGCGTCCGACGGATATCAAACGAATGGTGAGTGCCATGCGTGATGATCGATGGAGCGTTGGTTAGCGATAACAAGCGCCCCGTGCGAGCGCCGACACTTCCGTTGAGGCGATCAGCCGCTACTTTCTGGAATTTCGATCTCTTGTAACGCATCTGGCTGATTTTTGAAGGCGCGAGCGAATAGGTCGCGATTGCGCGCCATGAAGATGCCAACGTCTTCGACCTGCTTTTCCGAAAGAGAAGGAACGGCTTTTTGCAGCACGTCCGACAGACCTTCAGCCAGCTCCAGCATTTTGTCGTAGCGGTCTGCTTCTGCCTTATCCATGAAAAGACGGCCCTGATCTCGACTGCTTCGATACACCACTTCGACGGCCATTCATCACCTCTGACATCCATGGCTACTGTATGAATGAACAGTCTAGCCGCTGAGCGTCGTTATGGATAGCACTCAGGTGGCAACACGCCGAGCCTGCACAAGCAGGTATGGCGCCTCGCGGACTGGCCTATTAAGTCAATCTGACAGGAGAAGCTTGGTCGGTTTGCTCGGTGATAACTACAGAGTGGCGTGTGCGTTTCGGCCGAGGCGGTTCGGCGAGTTAGTTGCCGTAGCGTCGAACAACCCACCATCGATCATCGTCGATAACATCTGAGCGGCCATCCCGTCGCGTTCGATGGCAATGCCAAACTTCACACTTTGAATGAGCCGCTGAAGTTGAACGCTGTCTTTCAGTGTGCTTGCGCCAATCATGCGCTTGGCTACAAGACCTCGATCGTCAGACAAGGTGAGCGTGATGCTTCCGCCGAGGCGCTCGACGCTGAAGTTCACTCTGAAATCGTCCTGGAAAGCATGAGTGATGAGCTGAAAAGGGTTGTCCATGGCGGCGTCCTGAAATGTCGCGGGTAGCGAGGGAATGGACTACCCCATTTTGGCTAAAGTTCGCGCCCGCTTAGCGGTTGGATGACGAACGCAAAAGTGGCCCCAAGGTCGGTACTTTTACTGCACCTGAGCGGTGCGCTGTCGTGGCCGAAATCCGCACGCCGAGGTCATGTAAGTGCTTGAAAACCTATGCGTATGCTTGTTTATGGCGCAAGAGCCATGTGCAGGTTCGATATGTGCAAGCGATTGATGCAATGGCGGGCTATCAGTCGAAGCTGCCTTCCAGTGCCTCGGCTCGGTACTGAAGTGTTTCTGCGCGGTACCCGTCGCGTAATGGAGGTACGGGCAAACAGGTGGTCCAGGCTTCGCCGGGTGGAATGGCGTGTGGAGCTGAGTATTGAGGGCGGGAATAATCATTGGCCGCGAGATCGTTACGATCGCCAGGAAAATAGGCGGCCGTACGCCAACTAAGCGTAATTAATGGCGCATCTTGAGTATTGCGTACGGTAACGAAGAGCGGAGTAGTGGCAGGGCATTGCCTTGTGTCTACGTTCAGACTGATGTCGAGGCCCGCGAGCTGATGATCCAGGCGCGTTTGTTGCCAGGCGACGACCGCAGCGACGATTCCGAGCGCGCAAAGCGCTGCAAGCGAGACGGGTAATGCTTTAGCCGGGTACTTCAGTAGAAGAACCAGCCATGCGATAAGTAAGAATACACCGACAATCATGCGGACTTGCTACAGCAATGAGGCTCCGCCTTGCGGCGAAGCCTCATAACATCAGCGTGCGACGCCGGTCTTGCCAGGTGCTGCTTCAGCAGCCTCGGTGCGACCGTAGACATCTTCATAGCGCTCGATGTCATCTTCGCCAAGATAGCTACCCGACTGGACTTCGATGATTTCCAGCGGAATCTTGCCTGGGTTCGCCAAGCGATGGACCGAGGCGATTGGGATGTACGTGGACTGGTTTTCGCACAGCAGGAACACCTTGTCGTCACAGGTGACCTGTGCAGTACCCGAGACTACGATCCAGTGTTCAGCGCGGTGGTGGTGCATCTGCAGAGAAAGGCTGGCACCGGGTTTTACGGTGATGCGCTTGACCTGGTGACGTACGCCATTGTCGACCGAGTCGTAGGCGCCCCACGGACGATAGACTTCACAGTGGCTGGTGGTCTCTTTACGGCCACGCGCATCAAGCTCACCGACAAGCTTCTTGACGTCTTGAACGCGATCTTTGTGCGCGACCATTACAGCATCTTTGGTCTCAACGACGACGACGTCTTCGAGGCCCAGAACGGTGACGAGCTTGCCGTTACCTTGAACCAGGCAGTTGCGCGCGTCATGCATGACCACGTCGCCTTTTACAACGTTGCCATCACTGTCCTTGTTCTGAACGTCCCAAATCGAGGACCAGCTACCGACATCGCTCCAACCAGCGCTGAGCGGAACGACGCATGCGTGTTCGGTTTTTTCCATGACGGCATAGTCGATGGAGTTTTCAGGGCACTGGGCAAAGGTGGCTGGATCGATATGGATCTCTTCGCCATCGGTACGGCTACGTTCCAGCGCCAAGCGGCAGGTATCGTAGATATCGGCGTCGTACTTCTTGAGTTCTTCGATGAAGCGGCTCGCCCGGAACATGAACATGCCGCTGTTCCAGAAGTAGTCGCCAGACGCTACGAACTCGCGAGCCCGGACTTCGTCAGGCTTTTCAACGAATTGTGCAACGCGCGCGACGCCTTCTGGCAGGCCTTCGGTTTGCGTGGCACGGATATAGCCGTATCCCGTTTCGGGGTGCGTGGCGGGGACGCCGAACAGCACCATTTCACCTTCGCGGGCGGCCTCTGCGGCCAGCGCAAGAGCTCTCTGGAACGCCCGCTGGTCTTCCAATACGTGGTCGGCCGGTAATACGAGTAGTAGTTCGTCACGATCCTCGGCCAGCAGCTTCATGGCTGCAATCGCGATCGCGGGGGCGGTGTTGCGGCCGAACGGCTCGAACAACATCGCCTGTGCCTTTTGGCCAATACCTGCCAACTGCTCGTTGACGATAAAACGGTGCTCCTGGTTGCACACCACCACCGGAGGTTCCATACCTTCTACGGCGAGACGATTCAACGTCTGCTGGAAGAGTGTGCGTTCGCTAGTCAGTGCCAGAAACTGCTTCGGGAACTGCTTGCGCGAGAGTGGCCAGAGACGGGAGCCGCTGCCCCCGGACAAAATCACCGGAATCATATTTTCTCTCCTGAGCGTAACTCATTGATTCGTGACGCATTGATGATCAGCGCGTAGTTCTAGTGCCGGGCTATATCAAGGCTTGATGCTCTGCTCACACCGCAATTTTTAATGGGAAGCGGTGGCAATGTGTCGGGATCACAGGGTTATGCGCAATCCATGGCATCGTCATTAGGGTTCACCGTACTCGCCTAAATCCGCTGGCTTGAAGGGGCTAGTCCATTACCTGGTAAGTCGGTACGCGGTATGTGACTGGCGTTTTCCGTTTTGGTGCCCTGGGGTCGATTAAAAATTGTCGAGTGGGTCGCATATCACCCAATGTAAGCGTGAGCGCTCAGCAATTTCGAGATGCAGCAAAGGAGAGTTCATTAGCGGCGCGCCAGCCTAGCCGGCGCTTCGAGGGTTATTGCGGGTCGCGCAAGAAGACGAGCTTGTTCGGTGTGGACCGTTCGTCGTCGTAACGATAACCGTTGCTATCGAAGGCCCGGAGGGCGTCGATTTGGTCTATCCGGTGCTTGATGACATAACGTGCCATGAGCCCGCGTGCTTTTTTCGCGTGGAAGCTGATGATCTTGTAGTCATCACCTTTGCGGTCACGAAATTCGACGTCGATGATATTGCCCGATAGCGCTCTCGATTTAACGGCCTGGAAATACTCGTTCGAGGCGAGATTGACCAGTAAGTCATCGCCCTGGGCCTTGAGGTCGTCGTTAAGCCGCTGGGTGATACGCTCGCCCCAGAAGGCGTAAAGATCCTTGCCCCTCACGTTTGGCAGGCGTGTTCCCATTTCCAGGCGGTAAGGCTGCATGAGATCGAGCGGCCGCAAAAGCCCGTAAAGCCCGGACAGCATGCGAAGGTGGCGCTGTGCGAACGCGGCATCGGCTTGAGTAAAATCGTCCGCGCTCAAACCGGTGTAGACGTCACCCTTGAACGCGAAGAGGGCTTGCTTGGCATTCGACTCATCAAAATGCTTTGACCAGCTCTCGTATCGCGCCACGTTGAGAGCAGCAAGCTTGTCGGACAGTCCCATCAGACCTGCAATGGCGGCGGGTGTGTAGTCGCGCAGCGCGTCGATCAGGAGTTGCGCGTCATCGATATGGCGTGGCTGGGTGAATTCGGAAAGCGGGGGTGGGTTGTCGTAATCCAGCGTTTTTGCGGGTGAGATGACCAACAGCATCATGCGTCTCCTAAATGCGAACACACATTCTAGAGGTGTTCAGGTGACCGCAGCGAGCTATCCGCCATAGCGAATTCGTCTCGCTTCCATGAAGATCGATGTGTTGTCAGGGACGTGGCGTTTGGGCCTTGAAGTGCGGCGGCTGCGATGCTCGCTCAGTCCATGCATAGACATCACGCGCGTTGCGGATTAAACAAATGGAAAAAATGGCGGTCCGAAACGACGGTTTGGGTGGCGGACTGAAGGAGACGCTAAGTGTTTCCTAGGACTGCGTCCGTGCAATCCCAGGAAAGTCGCATCATCGAGGCGATACGATAGCCGCATTTCAGCGACGGTGGACTACGTCCTTGCTGGGTGCCCCCCGACACCCTTAGCGGTACTAGCAATGTTTATTCCAGAGTCCAATCCCTTTAGTTTCGGGGCGGACGGCAAGAATGTCGTAGCTAAAATGCTTCATTAAGGTGCGAGATGCACCGCGGCGAAGCATTTGAATCAGGACGGTCTGGACTCTTTATACTTTGTGGCTTTGAGCCGAACGTATAGGACGCTGCATGCGTAACGATACTTATGATGAGTTGGACGATATCCCAAGCGTCGTCACTTCAAGGCGAGAGCGGGGCGATAGGGAGTCCTCGCGGATGGGGTCCAGATATGACGAGGAGGACGCGCCAGTCAAGGGACGCAGTTCAGGCGTACTCTGGGCCATCGTGGTAGCACTGCTGATTACGCTAGGCGTATTAGGTTGGTGGAGTTATCGCCAAATCGCCGTGCTCGAGCAGCAGTTGGTCGCGACCCAAGAGAGCTTCGCGCGTATCAGTGAGGAAGCAGCGGGGCGGATTCAGGACATTTCTGGAAAGGTGGTTGCGAACGAGTCCAACGTGTCCACAGGAAGCGAAGCGCTTCAGGGGCAGGTTCGCCAGTTGCAACGTCGTTTGGCTGACATGGGCAAACAGCAGCAGGCTCTGATCGGGCAGCTGGAGAGCATGGTCCAGCGCATGGATAGCTTGAGCGGTGATATGTCGTCTCGCGGTGCAGCAGATGACGCCGGTCCGCAGGTGCAAGCATTGGCCAGCCAGGTGAAGCAGTTATCCGAGCAGTCCGAGGCGCTTGCTAGTCAGCAGAAAACGCTTGCGAGCGAACAGGCCGAGTTAAAGCAAACAGGGACGCAATCGGCGGGTGGTGACAGCTCCGCGGAGATCGAGAAGCTCAATGCGCGTATGAATACGATGGCCACTGACCTGAACAAGCTGCGGGATCGAAACCCGAACTACGATATCCAGGCGATCAGGCAAGACATTACGGTACTGCGCAGCCAGTTGGAAAATCGAAACAATGCGGAGTTCGACGCCTTCCGTGGGCAGATGACCCGCAATATAAATTCGTTGCAAGGACAGCTGCAGAGCCTTCAGCAGCAGATCAACGCGCGCTAGGTTAGCTCGCGCTTCCCTGTGTTTATCCTTATAAAAAAGCCCTCGCTGCAATACGAGGGCTTTTTTGTCGTTGCTGGATTAGCCGGCGAAGTTCTTCGAGACGAACTCCCAGTTCACCAGCGCCCAGAAGGCTTCAACATACTTGGGACGTGCGTTTCGGTAATCGACGTAATACGCATGTTCCCAGACGTCGCAGGTGAGCAACGGTGTGTCGCCGCTGGTCATCGGGTTGCCTGCGCCGATGGTGCTTGCCAGTGCGAGCGAACCGTCAGGCTTCTTCACCAGCCAGCCCCAGCCTGCACCGAAGGTGCCGATAGTGGTCTTGGTGAATGCTTCCTTGAACTGCTCGAACGAGCCGAACGACTCATTGATCGCATCGGCCAGTGCGCCTGTAGGTTCGCCACCGCCGTTGGGGCTGAGGCAGTTCCAGTAGAACGTGTGGTTCCACACCTGTGCAGCGTTGTTGAATACAGCGCCGGACGAGGACTTGATGATGCTTTCCAGGTCCTTGCCCTCGAATTCCGTTCCTGGGACCAGGTTATTCAGCGTGTTTACATACGTGGCGTGATGCTTGTCGTGGTGAAACTCAAGCGTCTCCGCAGAAATGTGGGGCTCGAGGGCGGTCTTTTCGTATGGCAGCGGCGGCAATTCGAAAGCCATGGTTATCTCCTTGTCATATCAGGACTGGTGCGCAAGCGCTGTGCCGTTCACGGTCGGCTTGAATGTGCGGTGAAGCATTTTGAATGCTCTTCGGATACCGCAGCGGGCGGATCATAGCATCGGGTCGGAGACCTATCCACGCAGCATCTGTGCGGTTTAACCCGCGCAGCAGAGCGCTTTTGAAGCTAACTCGTTTGTATTAAGCGAAACGCCAGCACCAGCATCATGGACGCGACCAGTACGTCTAGAATTCGCCAGGTAACGGGGCGCGCCAGATGGCGCGATAGCAATGCGCCGCCGCCTGCCAACAAGGTAAACCAAAGGAGGGACGCGTTAACCGCGCCCGCCGCGTAGGCGGCCGAAGACGATTGTTGCGCCCCGAGGGAGCCGACAAGCAGCACGGTGTCGAGGTAGACATGAGGATTGAGCAGCGTCACCGCAAGCGTTGTGGCCATCACCCGCGCGAACGAACGCTCGCGGTTTTGGTTTGCATACAGACCTTGTGGAGACAGCGCCCTGGACAGCGCTTTTACGCTGTACCACAGAAGGAAGGCGATGCCTCCCCAGCGTACGGCGGCTAGCAACGTGTGGTTTTCTGCAAGAACGGTCGCTAGTCCGAATACGCCTACCGTTATCAGGACGGCATCACACAGCATGCAGGTCAGCGCGACTTGCCAGTGATATTCCCGTCTAACGCTCTGAGCGAGCACGAACGCATTCTGCGCGCCGATAGCCACGATCAAGCCTGCGCCGATCAGCGCACCGTTTATATAGCTGCTTATGTAGCTGTCCCACATGGCTCACTCTTATTACTGGTCGAGCGGCTCCGTGGCGGAGTCGCGATAGGCGTTGGAGTCTGTCGCAGCGATCGGTATAAGTGAAATCGAATTTCAAACTGAGGCATTAGGGGAAATCATGCTGGACTATAAGTTGCTGCAAGCGCTCGTTGCAGTCGTCGAGCAGGGTGGTTTCGAACGGGGTGCGGCATTGCTCGGCCTTTCGCAATCGGCTATTTCGCAACGCATAAAATTGCTAGAGGCAAGGGTGGGGCAACCGGTGTTGATTCGTTCGACGCCTCCGACGACTACGGATCTAGGGCGCCGCCTGCTCAATCATGTGCAGCAGGTGCGTTTGCTAGAGCGCGACCTTCGGGCAGTAGTTCCGGCGTTGGAAGAGCCCGCACCGGAGCGCATTCGGATTGCGATCAACGCAGACAGTGTCGCCACTTGGTGGGTAGCTGCCGTCGCTGAATTTTGCATCGAGCAGAACGTGCTGTTGGATCTGGTCGTCGAGGACCAGGATGTGGGCTTGAATCGAATGAAAGCAGGGGAGGTCGCAGCTTGTCTGTGTGCCAGCGAGCGCCCCATCGCAGGTGCGCGTTCGGTTCCGGTCGGCGCAATGCGCTACCTTGGATTGGCGAGCCCAGCATTCATCGCGCGGCATTTCGAATCTGGGGTCGATGCAATCGCGCTGGGCAGAGCGCCGGCTATCGTGTTCGGCCCGGATGACTATCTACAGCATCGGTACATCGCCTCGCTTGGAGGTGCTGGCGCGTTCCCTTACCACCTTTGCCCCTCTTCGGAAGGCTTTGTCCGGATGGTATGTGCCGGTCTTGGGTGGGGCTTGCTTCCAGAAATGCAGGTGAAGGACGAAATGCGTGGCGGGGCACTTCGAGAATTGGTAGCAGGCCATGTGGTGGACGTACCGCTTTACTGGCATCACTGGCGGAATGGCGGCGCATTGCTCGAGCTGCTCGGCAAGCGACTGATGGATACGCGGCAGGGCGATTTGCGCGGCTAACCGCTCCGGCTAAGGTGGATTGCCGCAACGACGCCTCCTCGCATTGGTGTTCCGCCTGCTCAAAAAAATAAATGTGCTCGCGCATGAAAAAATTCGTTGGGTTATGCGCTGTTTTGCGGTATCAACTTGGGCAGACCGCCGAACCCTGCAGACAGGTGGCGGCCTTGAGATCAGGCCCTCATCTCGTCCTCAGACTTCCGCGCCGCGGCCCGGAAGGTCGGTGGTCCATAACGGTCGATTGCTCCAACGCGCAATCACCGCATGGCTCAACAGGGGCTTTCTGCCTTCTTTCGGCAAGCCCCGGAAAAGGTGACCGAGTATGGATGACAACGGACGCGCCAGCGCCACCACGCCTATCTTCTATGTCCTCGATACCAATGTCCTGATTCACGACCCTAATGCATTGCTGAACTTCCAAGAGCACTTCGTCGCGATCCCGATGACGGTGCTGGAGGAATTGGACAAGCTCAAAACGGGTAAACACAGTGTCGCCGCCGAATGTCGCCAAGCGATCCGGCTCATCGATTCGGTCCTAGGGGAAGCATCGCCGGAGCAGATAGAAGAAGGGGTGCCGATACAACGGGGCAAAAGCGGGCCTCGCGGGTTCCTCACCATTCTAATGAGCAAACGTGCAGCCCCGATGACCTGGCTGCCGGACAACCTCAACGACAATCGCATCATCAATCAGTTGGTTGAGTTACGCACCCAGCGCCCGGGCCTGAGTGTCGTACTCGTCACCAAAGACATCAATATGCGCCTTAAGGCGCGGGCCTGCGGCATCGCGTCCGAGGATTACCATACCGATCAACTGGTCGATGACGTGAACCTGCTATCGCAGGGGTATCACAGCGTCACGGGCGCATTCTGGGATCGCGTCGCGAAGGTAGATACGCGTCAGGAAGCCGGTCGTACCTGGCACCGGGTTCAGCTGGCTGAGCCGTTGCCAAATGTGCACATGAACGAATTCATTCTCGACGAGCAAGGTTTTGTCGGCTGGGTAAAGGGGGTGCGCAAGGATGAGCTGATCCTTTTGGATCTGCACCAGGAACCCCTGTTGCACCAGGAAGCCTGGGGGCTGAGGCCCCGTGATATCCACCAAGCGCTGGCGCTGTTTGCGCTGCTCGATCCGGATATTCACTTAGTCAACCTGTCGGGTGCCGCAGGTTCGGGCAAGACGATCCTTGCGCTCGCGGCTGCCATCGAGCAGACGATGGTCAGTAAGCGTTATCGCCGCATCATTGCGACGCGTAGCGTTCAGGGCTTGGATCAAGAAATTGGCTTCTTGCCAGGGACTGAAGCTGAAAAGATGGAGCCCTGGTTGGGCGCTATCACCGATAACCTGGAGGCGCTTCACATGGAGGATGAAAATACGCACAGCAGCGTCGATTACATCCTTCAAAAGGTGCCGTTGCAATTCAAGTCGCTCAATTACATTCGCGGGAGAAGCTTCCAGCAAAGCCTCATCCTGATCGACGAGTGCCAGAACCTGACGCCCCACCAGATGAAAACCATCATCACGCGCGCGGGCAGCGGTTCGAAGGTCATTTGCCTGGGCAACCTCGCACAGATCGACACGCCTTATTTATCTGCGCCGAGTTCCGGGCTCACCTACCTGACCGAGCGTTTCAAAGACTTCGCCCACGGTGTACACATTACGTTGCAAGGTGTGCCGCGTTCGGTTCTCGCGGAATACGCCGAAGCGCACATGTAGTAAAGCGCGGGGCAGGCCTATGGTGCGGGCCTGCCCTCTGTGCTGCTGGATAGGTGGGCGCTTTGCCGGTGCGACTATCGGTCTCTGTGGCCGTCGCGCACGCACAAGAAGAAAGGTGCTATGTTTCGCGCCCTCTGGATAAGAGGGGTAAACAATGAGTGAGCACCCGCACACAGCAAATGCCAGTGGTGGCAACAAGGGTGGTTGTCTGTGGCTCATGCTGGCTGGGGTCGCATTTATCGTTCTGGTTTTCGCGATCATCATCTATTCGATCACTCGACCGTCCACGGATAGCGTCAAGGCCAACGAGCGCGCAGCGATCGAGGCCTGCTGGAAGCGCGCTAATGACGAGACCGCGACGCCGACATCCCGGTCCTTTGCGAAGGACAGCTGCGTAGAGCGTGAGAAACAATATCGGATCAAGTTCGGCGACGAGCCGAAATGAGCGCAGGTACTGGCACGCCTTCGAAGCGATTCCTGTTGATATCGACTGGGATCGCAATCGCCTTGGCATTACTCATCGCGCTTGCGTGGTGGTGGAGGTTCGGTGTTTCCAATCTCAGGGCCTATACCGAGCAAGCCTATTTTTTCAGTGGGGATACGTTGCGCCTGCCAAGCGAACTCGCCGGGCCGGGTCCGATTCGCTTCGTGCATTTCTGGGACCCGGCCTGTCCGTGCCATCGCGAAACGGATGCTCACCTGAATTACCTCATCAGTTTGTATCGTTTTTCGAACGTAGCGTTCTACAGCGTTCAGAAGCCCGGCACTCAGGGTGAGATGTCCAGCTTCCTAAAAGGAAAGTTGACTGAGCTTCCTGATCTGGAAGGTATGGAGTCCTTGCCTGCAAGCCCCGCCGTTGCGATTTGGGACGAGCACGGAAAGCTCGCGTATGCGGGCCCCTACAGCGAGGGCCTCGTTTGCAATTCTTCGACCAGTTTCGTTGAGCCGGTACTGGATGCCCTTTCGTCTGGTCGCTCAGTTTCATCGACCAATACCATGGCGCTCGGTTGCTATTGCGATTGGTCGAATGACGCGCGCTAGGCACCCATCTGCCGGGCAAGGTGCGTGTAGGAAATGTGTTCGGGTGGTGCATGGTGCGACATATTACCGCGCCGGAAAGAGGGGTAATTTTTGCTAACATTCGGCGCGTATTCAGAGAGTCGTTTCGATCGGTCAGCCAAGCCCTCATGGGACGTCGCGCTATCGCACCACAGCGTGTGGGCGTTAAGCGGATGGCTTAGGAGCAGGCTACCGGATCGATCATTTGTGACTACTCTGAATGCGAGGTCTGTTTTGGGAACGCCGTCAGCGTAATGGTGCTTCCGACCAAGCGTGCGTGATGGGGGGATAGCAGGCGTCCGAGCATATCTGGTCGCGTTTTCCCCTTCGGTAACTGCATAATATGCGCCCTTTCCGGGCAGGCCGACTTTTGCAGGCATGTCTGGGCTCGGCATCTCGAATGCCGTACGTTCCAGGTTCACCTCCAGCACGTAGTGCGGGGCGCTCCTACGGCCCCGATCGAGCGCCGGGCGTTTGGCTGAACAAAACGATATGTGGGATATCACTTTGCTGAAGGTCGTGAAATGAGAGAAGAGAAGTACCACCGCTTTTTCCGCTCGCTTCTATTAATCGCTGCCGCTGCTTCACTGAGCGGGTGTGACTGGGTGCTCTTCAACTCGAAGGGACAGATAGGGGTCGAGCAGGGAAATCTCATCATTACTGCCACCCTGCTTATGCTGATTGTGGTGGTTCCCGTCATTGTCATGACCTTCCTGTTCGCCTGGCGCTACCGCGCTTCGAACAAGCAGGCGACCTACACGCCCGAGTGGGCGCACTCGCATAAAATCGAGGCGGTCGTCTGGGGCGTGCCATTGGTCATCATCATCGTGCTTGCGGTGATCACCTGGAAGACCACGCATTCGCTGGACCCCTATCGTCCGATCGAAGCGGAAAAGCCCGGTATGACGATCGAAGTCGTTTCGATGGACTGGAAGTGGTTGTTCATCTATCCGGAGCAGGGCATCGCGACGGTGAACGAGCTCTACATTCCCGAGCACACGCCGGTGACCTTCCACGTAACCTCGCAATCGGTCATGAACACCTTCTTCATTCCTCAGCTTGGCGGAATGATCTATGCCATGGGCGGCATGCGTACTCACCTCAACCTGATCGCCAACGAGACGGGCCAATTCTTCGGCTTGTCGGGTAACTACAGCGGTCACGGCTTCACCGGCATGCGTTTCATGACGCACGCGGTTACCGACCAGGAATTCGACCAGTGGGTCGGCCAGGTCAAGCAGTCGCAGAACACGCTGGACTTCGAAAGCTACAAGATGCTGGCGAAGCCGAGCGAGAACAATCCCGTCGAGTACTTCAATGCTCAGCCTGGTCTGTTCCGTCAGATCCTCGGCCAGTACATCGACTACAAGAAGAGCAATCATGCAGGTGAGGCGACGCACGCCAGTTCCGGTGCGGAGGAATAAGAGATGTTCGGAAAACTGACATTTGACGCAATACCCTTACATGAGCCGATTCTAGTCGTCACCATGATTGCGGTGGTGCTGGGTGGGCTCGCTGTTTTTGCAGGACTGACCTACTTCAAGAAGTGGGGCTATCTGTGGACCGAGTGGCTGACCTCCGTTGACCACAAGAAAATCGGCGTTATGTACATTGCCGTTGCCCTGGTCATGCTGCTGCGTGGCTTCGCTGACGCCATCATGATGCGTACCCAACAGGCGCTTGCCCATGGCGGTGCCGAAGGTTACTTGCCGCCTCACCACTACGATCAGATCTTCACCGCTCACGGTACGATCATGATCTTCTTCGTGGCGATGCCGTTGGTTGTGGGCCTGATGAACATCGTCGTTCCGCTGCAGATTGGTGCACGTGACGTCGCGTTCCCGTTCCTCAACTCGCTGAGCTTCTGGCTATTCGTCGTCGGCGCGCTGCTGATCAACGTCTCGCTGTTCGTGGGCGAGTTCGCCATGACTGGCTGGGTCGCGTATCCGCCTCTATCCGGGATCGAGTACAGTCCGGGGGTCGGGGTCGACTACTATATATGGGCACTGCAGATATCCGGTATCGGTACGCTGCTGACAGGTGTGAACTTCTTCGTCACGATCATCAAGATGCGTGCCCCTGGCATGACCCTGATGAAGATGCCGATCTTCACCTGGACCATCCTCTGCACCGCGGTCATCATTTGTGGCGCGTTCCCGATCCTGACTGCCGTTCTCGGTATGCTGACGCTGGATCGCTACCTCGATTTCCACTTCTTCACCAACGAAGCCGGTGGTAATCCCATGATGTACGTCAACCTCCTGTGGGCCTGGGGCCACCCTGAGGTGTACATCCTGATTCTGCCTGCCTTCGGTGTGTTCTCTGAAGTGACGGCGACCTTTGCTCGCAAGCGCCTGTTCGGCTACCACTCCATGGTCTGGGCAACGGTTGCGATCACCGTTCTGTCGTTCGTCGTATGGCTACACCACTTCTTCACTATGGGTTCAGGTGCCAGCGTCAACGCGTTCTTCGGCATCGCGACGATGATCATTGCGATCCCAACGGGCGTGAAGATTTTCACCTGGCTGTTCACGATGTACCGCGGACGTCTGGAATTCACCACGCCGATCCTGTGGACGTTGGGCTTCCTCGTGACGTTCTCCATCGGCGGTATGACTGGCGTTCTGCTCGCAGTACCGGGCGCCGACTTCCTGTTGCATAACAGCCTGTTCCTGATCGCGCACTTCCATAACGTGATCATCGGTGGTGCAGTGTTTGGCTACATGGCCGGTATCGCCTACTGGTTCCCGAAAGCGTTTGGCTTCAAGCTGCACGAAGGGTGGGGCAAGGCATCGTTCTGGTTCTGGTGCATCGGCTTCTACTTCGCGTTCATGCCGCTCTACATCCTGGGCTTCATGGGGATGACGCGCCGTCTGAACACTGTCGATAACCCCGAGTGGGTTCCGCTGACCTACGTTGCCCTGTTCGGCGCCGTGTTGGTCGGTATCGGTATCCTGTGCACCGTCATCCAGTTCGTCGTCTCGATCATGAATCGTAAGAAGAACATGGACGTGACCGGTGACCCATGGAATGGCCGTACCCTCGAGTGGTCGATGTCGTCGCCTCCGCCGTTCTACAACTTCGCCGTGGTTCCGCATGCAGACAAGTTGGATGCTTTCCACGAAATGAAGCGTGACGGTCTGCCGACTCCGCCGGCAACGTACTCGCCTATTCACATGCCGAAGAACACCGGTGTTGGTCTGGTCATGTCGGCGTTCGCTTTGGCGTTCGGTTTTGCACTCATCTGGCACATCTGGTGGCTGGCGGCCGTTAGCTTCGTTGGTACCTTCGTTGCGCTGATCTCGCGCAGCTACAACGAAGACGTCGACTACTACGTACAGCCCGACGAAATCGCCCGTATCGAACAGGCACACATCCAAGCAAAGGCTAATCAGGCGTAAACCATGTCCAGTGAAGTTTTGAGCAACCACGCCGCTCATGACGATGATCATGAGCATCACCACGACGCAGGTGAAATGAAGGTCTTCGGGTTCTGGATCTACCTGATGACGGACTGCATCCTTTTCGCGAGTATCTTCGCAGGCTTCGCGGTGCTCAGCACCGCGTACGCTGGCGGGCCTACCCCAAAGGAGCTGATCGATCTCAAGCTGGTTCTGGTCGAGACCTTCGCACTGCTGTTCTCCAGTATCACCTACGGCATGGCGATGCTTGCCATGTACCGCGGTGACAAGGGCAAGACACTCTCCTGGCTAGCGGCGACGTTCGTGTTCGGTGCGATGTTCCTGAGCATCGAACTCTACGAATTCAACCACCTGATCCATGAAGGTGCCGGTCCTCAGGTAAGCGCCTATTGGTCCGCGTTCTTCACGTTGGTCGGTACTCACGGTTTGCACGTGACTGCTGGTCTGACCTGGATGGCGATCATGATGCACCAGGTCGCTACGCGCGGCCTGACGGCGACCAATCAGACCCGCCTGAGCTGCTTGAGCCTGTTCTGGCACTTCCTCGACGTCGTCTGGATTTGCGTCTTCACCGTTGTCTATCTGATGGGAGCGCTATAAATGGCTCACGACCACCACCACACCAATTCGGCAGGTGCCGATCACGGCAGCACCAAGTCGTACATGACCGGCTTCATCGTATCGATCATCTTGACGGTCATTCCGTTCGCGATCGTGATGAACCCGATCATGTCTCCTTCGGCTACGCTGTTCACTATCGTCGGGTTCGGCGTCGTGCAGATTCTCGTGCACCTCGTGTACTTCCTGCACATGAACACGTCCTCCGAGCAGCGCTGGAACACAGTTGCCTTCGTGTTTACCGTGCTGATCACCATCATCGTCGTCGTGCTGTCCATCTGGATCATCTGGAGCATGCACTACTACATGATGACCAACTAAGCGAGCGTGCTCCCGATGTTCAAGCAATACCTGCTCCTGACGAAGCCGGGCATCGTCTTCGGAAACATGATTTCCGTGGCTGGTGGCTTTTTCCTGGCTTCGAAGGGCGATATCGACCTGCTGCTGTTTCTCGCAACGGCAGTCGGTGTCGCGTTGGTCATTGCTTCCGGTTGCGTGTTCAACAACTACATCGACATGGACATCGATGTGAAAATGGAGCGGACCAAGAACCGTGTACTCGTACAGGGTCTGGTCGCTCCGACGACTGCTATCTTCTACGCCTGCGTCCTTTTGGTCGCAGGTGTTGCGCTGCTCTATAAAGCGACGAACATGCTTGCGGTTTGGCTGGTTCTGATGGGGTTCGTCGTATACGTCGGCCTCTACAGCCTCTATCTCAAGCGTCACTCGGTTTATGGAACATTGGTAGGCAGCTTGTCGGGTGCTGCTCCGCCCGTTGTCGGCTACTGCGCCGTTAGCAACGAGTTCGATATGGGGGCTGCGATCCTGCTGCTGATCTTCAGCCTTTGGCAGATGCCTCATTCGTACGCGATTGCGATTTTTCGTTTCAATGACTATCAGGCTGCCAACATCCCGGTTCTTCCGGTGATCAAGGGTGTGCCTGCAGCGAAGCGGCATATCGTGCTTTACATCGCTGCTTTTCTAGTCGCGACTTTGATGCTCACCATCAGCGGTTATGCCGGATACAGCTACTTCGCCGTAGCCGCCGTTAGCGGTGCTTACTGGTTGTGGATGGGGGTATCTGGCTACAAGGCGGTGGACGATAAGGTCTGGGCCAGAAAGCTGTTCGTGTTCTCGATCGTTACGATTACGGCATTGAGCGTCATGATGTCGGTGGACTTTCGATCGACGCCTGAGCAGGTATTGATGACTTCGGTCAGCGAAATCTGTGCAGGCGCGGGCGTTGGAAGCGCGATCTGCGAAACGCTGGTCTCCCGCTTCTAAGCTAAGCGTTTGTCGAAAGGGCCTGCCATGTCGAATGGCGGGCCTTTTTCATTTCTGGGGCTGCCCCAGCGGAAGCGTCAGGGTGCGGGGCAGCGTGTAAACTTTCCAAGACGTTTTCATTGATAGGGAGCCTGATGTGCTTACTCATTTAGATGCTCAGGGGCGCGCCAACATGGTGGACGTCACGGAGAAGGAGATTACGCACAGGGAAGCTGTCGCTCTTGCCAAAGTAAGAATGTTGCCAGCGACGCTTCGCATGATCGCTGAGGGCGAGCACCCAAAGGGGGATGTGTTTGCAGTGGCGCGCATCGCCGGTATTCAAGCGGCCAAGAAAACTTCGGACCTCATTCCGCTTTGCCATCCCTTGATGCTGACCAGCGTCAAGGTCGAGCTATCGTCCGAGGGGGAAGACACGGTTCGCATCGAGGCGCGGTGCAAATTGAGCGGACAGACCGGTGTGGAGATGGAGGCATTGACCGCAGCTAGCGTGGCGGCGTTGACGCTCTATGACATGTGTAAGGCGGTGGATCGTGGCATGGTCATTGAGCAGATCCAGTTGCTGGAAAAGCACGGCGGCAAGAGCGGTCACTTCGTTGCCGAGGGCGCGTGATGAATATCCACTATTTCGCAAGATACCGTGAAGTGCTCGGCGTTCCGTCGGAAACGATGGAGTGGGACCCCACGCTCGTTACTTTGAACGATCTGCGCAAGAAGCTGGCCGCACGCGGCGGCGTCTGGGTTGTGTTGGAGGAACGCAACCTGATGTGTGCGCTCAACCAAGAGCTATGTGGGCTCGACAGCCGTTTGCAAGCTGAGGATGAGGTTGCGTTTTTCCCTACAGTGACTGGGGGCTGATTAAATATGGGCGTACGAATTCAGCACGTTGCGTTCGAGCCTGGGGCCGAGACTGACGCAATGCATGCGGCAAACGCCGGTATTGGTGCGGTGGTTTGCTTCGTTGGCTATATGCGTGATTTCAATGAAGGCCTTGAGGTATCCGGCATGTACCTTGAGCACTACCCAGGGATGACCGAACGCGCACTGGCGTCAATTCAGGTCGATGCAGAGCGCAGGTGGCCGCTGCTGAAGGTAGAGATCGTGCATCGCGTCGGCGCGCTGGAGCCTGGCGAGCCTATCGTATTCGTCGGTACGGCGAGTGCCCATCGCCAGGCGGCATTCAATGCGTGTGCCTTCATCATGGACTATCTCAAAACGCGCGCCCCTCTGTGGAAGAAGGAGCGGTCGGCACAGGGCGAGCAATGGGTCGAGGGGCGAGAAACGGATCAACAGGCGTTAGAACGCTGGAATAACGTCGAGGATTCGCAGTAGACGGATCATTCGCAGTGCTTGGCACGCGGCGTTCGTCGTGTGTCAGCGTCGTGCACGGCGTCCAAGCACGACTACCTGCTACGGTAATTGCCTATCAGGCAACCTCTGCGACTTAGCTGGCCGGCTTTGACGGCTTGGCCACCAAAGGCAAGAGTTTGGCTACGATCCATTTACGGGTTGGCGTCACCAGGCGCTCTTGGAATAGCACGCTGGCGAC
Organism: Pseudomonas matsuisoli; assembly: GCF_014647635.1. Lineage (GTDB taxonomy): Bacteria > Pseudomonadota > Gammaproteobacteria > Pseudomonadales > Pseudomonadaceae > Pseudomonas_P > Pseudomonas_P matsuisoli. The sequence continues at coordinate 606,706 of NZ_BMPO01000001.1, read as the reverse complement.
GATAAGCAGCGCGAGAAAGATGAAGTACCCAGTGAGTGTGTTCTCGAAGCGGCCGGCTGCAGCAATACAGGCCGACCAGTCGGAGAAGCACAGAGGGAGATCACCCATCAGCAGTTTCTCCAGCGTTCGGAACAGTGCCGACAGTGGAACGTGAAGAACGAAGATGGATAGCGACGCCGCGCCAAGGCGAGGCAGCCACTTTTTCAAGCTGGCGGACCTGGGCTCTGCGATCAACGCGGTAAGGTAAACCAGGATCAACTGGGCAGGGAGCAGTAGCCCGTTGTGCAGCAGGTAGTACCAAAACTTTGGCCCACTGGTGAATAGCACCGTTGCGGTGCAGAAACTTACTGCGACGTAGGCGATCAACGCTAAACGTACCGGACGGCCTGGAAGCGTCGAAGCTTCACTTTGATAACGAAAGATCGAATAGGCCAGAATGCCGGCAAGAAATTCGGGTAGCCGGAAGAGCGGGAACCGATGAATCAGGCCGGTATAGGGAATGCCATAGTCCTGATTCCAGATCACGAAGAGGGGCGGAATCAGATACAGGCCGCCGACGAGCAGCAGCAGCTTCCACGGTTGTTTGGACGCCATCAGCCTGGGCCCGAAGATCGGGAACATCAGGTAGAAGAAGAACAGGGCCGAGATCGACCAGAGGGGCGCGTTGAAGGTGAGATAGAACGGGTTCCACGCATGCAGCAGCGTCAACTGTAGCGCTGAGTTGAGCGCCAGTTCCCAGTTACTCATGTAGTGATGGAAAAGCTCTGGTTGCTGCCTCGCAAGTACCTCGTTGGTATCGAACACCACGAAGCGCACACTGGCTTTCGCGCCGTCGGGCGGAATCGCCATGTACTGCATGAGCAGCAGGACCGCGATCGTCAACAGCAGCGAGAAGACGTGGATCGGGTAGAGATTCGCCAGCCGTTTCAACCAAAAGCTCGGCGCCGGTTCGCGCAAACGGTCATCGACGAAGTACACGTGCGCCAGCAGAAACCCGGAAAGGACGAAAAACGTGCTGGTCGCGAAAAATCCCATGCTGGTGGCGTCTCTTAGCCACTGCAGGCTTCCGTCTTCTGGAAAATACATGTGTGCGGTGTGGTACACGGCCACATACATTCCCATCAGGAAGCGTAGCCATTCCAGCCCGATGAATCGTTGTTTTTGTTGGGTGCCCACGGGCAATCGTCGTCCTTCTCTATACGCCTAGACAGGCCTGCTGCCTGACCTTTCAGGCAGCGGCGGAGGCATATCGTTCAACGGCTGTGGGGAACAGCCTTCAGCAACTCGGCCGGTGGTTGCTCACAGTCGATCTTACGTCCTAGCAGTTCCTCGATAGGGGGAAGGGCAAAAGCATCGTCTTCGCCCGCGAAGCTGATAGAGGTACCGCTGGTGCCTGCGCGCCCGGTGCGACCGATACGGTGAACGTAGTCGTCGGGATCTTCCGGTAGCGTGAAATTGATTACGTGGCTGATCCCGTCGACATGGATGCCGCGCCCGGCCACATCGGTTGCTACCAATACTTTGATCCTTCCCTCACGAAAGCCCTCGAGCACCTTGATGCGCTTGTGCTGGGGGACGTCGCCGGACATTTGCGCCGCGCTAACGCCATCACGGGTCAGTCGTTCTTCGATACGCCGCACCTCGTCGCGGCGGTTTGCGAAAACCATCACGCGTTCCCAGCCGTGATGCGTCACAAGGTTATATAACAGCTTGTACTTGTCGCTGCTGGAAACCGCGTACACATGCTGCTTGACCGTATCGCTCGCGACGTTTTCGGGCTCGATTTCAACGATGGCCGGATCAACGGTCCATTGTTTGGCGAGGTTCATAACGTCGTCGGTGAAGGTGGCAGAGAACAGCAGCGTTTGCCGTTCATCCTTGCGGGGGGTCTGGCGGATGATCTGGCGGACCTGAGGAATGAATCCCATGTCCAGCATGCGATCCGCCTCGTCCAGCACCATCACTTCAACCATGTCGAGGTGCACCTCACCGCGTTGGTTGAAATCCAGCAGCCGGCCTGGCGTAGCGACCAGGATGTCGCAATAGCGCGATTCGAGCTGTTTAAGCTGTTTGTCGAAGTCCATACCGCCAACGAAGCTCATGACATTCAGCCCGCTGTACTTGGTGAGCGCTTCGGCATCCTTGGCGATCTGCACTACCAGCTCGCGGGTCGGCGCAATGATCAGCGCGCGCGGTTCGCCCATGTAGCGTTCGTCCGGGGCGGGCGTCGTTAAAAGCTGAGTGATTGTCGAAATGAGGAACGCAGCGGTCTTGCCGGTACCGGTTTGGGCGCGGCCAATGGCGTCCTGGCCTTTTAACGTGAAGCCCAATACCTGCGCCTGAATAGGCGTGCAGTAAGGAAATCCGAGATCGTGGATCGCATGCATGATACGGCTATCGAGGCCGAAGTCGTGAAAGCGGGTCTTGCCTTCTTGCGGCTCGACCTTGAAATCGTCTGGCGTCCAGGTAGATGGAGCAGGGGGCGGGCTTTTGCGAGGCTTGGCAGGCTTGCGTTTCGCCTCGCCGCTCGATGCGGCAGGTTCTTGCCTAAGCGACTTCGGTGCGCGCTCGACATCTGATATTGAATCAGGGGGGGCTCCGGCTATCGTTCCCGGCGCCGTAGGCGTTTCGCTGGCGAGGGCATCGTCCTTGCCGAACATTTTCTTGAGTGCTTTAAGCACAGCGGTCTCATTGATTGACTAAATAAAGATAAGCCGCAGTGTAAAGCAAGAAATGCGCCCGGCGAAGTGTTAGCACTTACCGACAGATTCTAGAGGATAGGCGGGCGTCGCGGTATGTCACGAGTACGACGTGTGTATTGCGTCGGCGATGCCGTTCCAAGTACGGGAAGACTGGACCTAGAGATCGTCTGGGCGCTAGCGGGCAAACGGTCTACGTTAGCCGCATAAACAGTTACGACCGGCCTGCTTAGCTTGATACAGCGCCTGGTCGGCGCGCGCGATCAGGCTTTCCAGCGTGTCTCTAGGCGCCATCTGCGCGACCCCGATCGATATCGTTACGCCGGGCAATGCGCCCTGCGGCGAATAGAATGTCGCGACGCTTTCGAGGGTATGTCGCAAGCGCTCGCCGATGTCTCGCGCTTCGTTCAAGCCAAGATCCGGGAGCAGAATGACGAACTCCTCACCACCGAAGCGCGCCATGCTGTCCTTCGGACGCAGCTGGTTGCGAAGCGTATTAGCGACCATGCTCAAGGCATAGTCCCCAGCAAGATGCCCGTGAGTATCGTTGTAGGCTTTGAAATGATCCACGTCGAACATCAAGAGGCAAAGGGGCGCTTCATCGAAAGCGCAGCGAGTGCTCTCACGTTCGAAGGTGTGCTGTAGCCAGCGACGGTTGTGGAGGCCGGTCAGGCTGTCGATGTTCGCGCTTTTTTCGACGTCTTGGATGATCTGGTTCCCTTGGCGTACCCGGCTGCAAAGCAAGCCGAGCACATTTTGCATCAGTGCTGAAGAGCCTTTCATAAGGTGCAGCAGCCGCTCCCGGTGCAGGCGCAGGACAACGCTGCGCTCGGCCGCTATCACGTAGGCGCTTGGATGTTGGCTGTCGATAAAGCTGACTTCACCGGTGCAGTCGCCAGGGTGTATGACGTTGATCGTGGGGTTATCGATTCGACCGAGGCGGATGTCCAGTTGGCCCTCCACGAGCAGATAGAGGTGCTCGTTGCGACTCGCCGGTGATAGGAGCACTTCCCCATACTCCAGCTCGCAAGCGCGCACGTCGTCGAGTAGACGGTTCAAAATCTGCACGTCGACATTCTTGAACAAGCGCATGCAGCGAAGCTGATGGATGTCCTGACAATCCCGGGTTCTCATCGGTAGCTTTCCCCTGATCGAGGGGCCGTGAATGCCGCCACACGCATATGCAAAGACTTCCTGAACGTTGCGATTCGTTATCGACCGAGGGCTCATGGGAAAGTGCCAGTGATCCCGACGTTCGGCAGTGTCATCTTGCTAAGACACATGTGGCGCGACCTCTGTCGTGGCGCCGCGTCCTATGCCTTCGTAACGCAATAACGCGACGAATCGCCTCGATCGATCAGGTAAGCCTTTGTGCCAGCCAATCGCCGATGGCATCGACCTCCGAAATCGTTACCTCGTGGTCCATGTCGAACTGTCTCCAAGCGGTCTCCACGCCGCACTCAGAGAGCCGGTCGTACGCCATACGTCCGAAGGGTAGAGTGACCACATTGTCCCACGTCCCGTGTATGAACAGCGCGGGTGTTGCGTGCGCCTGAGCCTCGTAACGGTCGAGCGTTGGCCCATAGGTGGAGAGCGCGATAGCGCCGCCAATAGGCGCGTCCAAGATGCGATACGCCGTATGCAGAACCACGGCTCCACCCTGTGAAAAGCCAGCAAGGAAGATTCTCGAGGACGGAAGGCCGCACTGGCGTTGTTCGTTCACCAGTGCCTGCACCGAATGTGCCGCGCTGTCGATGTCGTGTTCGTTGATAGCGCGTGAAGTGGGGCTCATGGCGAGAATGTCGTACCAACTGGGCATCTCCATGCCGCCATTGACGGTAACGGGGCGCGTTGGCGCCTGTGGCGATACGAACCGCAGTGAAGGGAAGCGTTGCTGCAGGTGCAAGCCCACAGGTTGAAAATCGTCTTTGAATGCACCGAGCCCGTGCAACCAAATGATGCACGCATCCGCTTCAAGTGTGGGGTCTAGAATCAAAGGGGAACTCATCGATGCTCCTTTTTGGGGCCTGTCTGTCCATAACGGTGCGCTGGGAAAAACTGGCCGATGGAATTGGTGAACAAGGATGTCGCAAGGATAAAACTTTTGCTATTGACCCCGTTAAGTAGGGCTTAAAGTCGGGGTGTGGTACGTCCCTTGCTAAGGGAAACTTTGTCACCGTGCGATTCGTACGACGGTAACACCCTGCGGTTATTACATGCTGAGTAACCGATGCCGGCAGGTCCTGTGGTCAATCGAATTCATCAAGGCTGTTTCGAGATGAAGTACGCGAAAGCCAAGGAAGCAGGCTAGGGTTCGACGTAGGTAGTTTTTGTCGGGCCAATATAAAGAAAGCAACTGGAGGTTTTGATGAAGATGGTTAAGTCCACCCTTGCGGCGCTGACCGCTGCCGCCGTGTTCGGCCTCGCAGGCACAGCGCATGCCGGCCCCACGCTGGATGCCGTTAAAAAGAAAGGCTTCGTTCAGTGTGGCATCAGTGATGGTCTTCCTGGCTTCTCTTATGCCGAAGCGGGCGGCGCCTACAAGGGGCTCGACGTTGACGTCTGCCGCGCGGTCGCCGCAGCGGTGTTCGGGGATGCAACCAAGGTTCGCTACTCGCCTCTCACCGCCAAGGAGCGCTTCACTGCGCTGCAGTCCGGTGAAATCGACATGCTGTCGCGTAACACCACCTGGACCAGTTCCCGCGACGGCGGCATGGGCATGAACTTCGCTGGCGTCAACTACTATGACGGCGTTGGTTTCCTCGTGAACAAGGAGCTTGGTGTTTCTGGCGCCAAAGAGCTCGACGGTGCGACGATCTGCATCCAGGCCGGTACCACGACCGAACTCAACGTATCGGATTACTTCCGTGCCAACGGTCTGAAATACACCCCCATCACCTATGATCGTTCCGACGAAAGCGCCAAATCGCTGGAAGCAGGCCGTTGCGACGTACTGACCTCTGACCAGTCGCAGCTCTACGCTCAACGTATCAAGCTGGCTCAGCCGGATCAGTACGTCGTGCTGCCGGAAGTCATCTCCAAAGAACCGCTCGGCCCAGCTGTGCGCCGTGGCGACGAAGATTGGTTCGCGATCGTGAAGTGGTCCCTCTTTGCCATGATTGGCGCAGAAGAATTGGGCGTCACCTCGGCGAACGTCGAGCAAATGGCGAAAGAAACCAAGAACCCGGACGTCGCGCGTCTGCTGGGTGCTGAAGGCAGCTTCGGCAACGACCTGAAATTGCCGAAGGATTGGGCCGTTCAGATCGTCAAGCAAGTCGGCAACTACGGTGAATCCTTCGAGCGCAACGTCGGTCAAGGCAGTGAGTTGAAGATCAAGCGCGGTCTTAACGCGCAGTGGAACAACGGCGGTATCCTCTACGCGCCACCGGTGCGCTGATCCGTCGCCTCGCCGCTACCCGGCTTCCTAGCGAAATGCTGTGAGCCGGGTAGCGGCGTTTGTTTAGTCTTTACCGGAATGCATCATGGCAAAACCAGTCGGAGCATCGCGCTCCTCGTTACTCAACGACCCGCGCACGCGTGCATGGGCGTTCCAGATCATCGCGATCGTCGCTGTGGTTGCCCTCGGGTGGTATCTCTTCCAGAACACCCAGACCAATCTGCAGAACCGAGGCATTACCTCCGGCTTCGGGTTCCTCGATAACAGCGCGGGGTTCGGCGTCAGTCAGAGCCTCATCGATTACAGCGAAGCCAATAGCTACGGCCGACTTTTCTTTGTCGGTTTGCTCAATACGCTCCTGGTCTCCGCACTCGGCATCATCATTGCCACAGTGCTCGGATTTATCATTGGTGTCGCGCGGTTATCGCCTAACTGGCTGATTCGCAAAATGGCCTCTGTCTATATCGAGGTCTTCCGGAATATTCCGCCGTTGCTGCAGATCTTCTTTTGGTACTTCGCCGTGCTACGGTTGGTACCGAACCCGCGGCAAAGCCTGGACTTCATGGGTACGCTTTTCCTCAACAACCGCGGACTTTACGTGCCAGCGCCCGTGGGTGCAGAAGGCCTGACAGCGATGTTGGTCGCGCTGGCGATCGCCTTCGTTGCGAGCATCGTCGTATTCCGCTGGGCCAAAGCGAAACGCCACGCGACCGGCGAGCGCTTCCCGGTCCTGCTGACTGTGCTTGGGCTGTTCATCGGTCTGCCATTGCTCGCTGCGCTGGTGTTTGGCGCACCACTCCATTGGGAAGTGCCGCAGCTCCAGGGCTTCAACTTCCGTGGTGGTTGGGTCGTGATTCCCGAACTGTTCGCGTTGCTGGTGGCGTTGTCGGTCTATACCGCTGCGTTCATTGCCGAAACAGTTCGCTCCGGTATCCAGTCTGTCAGCCATGGTCAGACAGAAGCGGCCAATTCGCTTGGTCTTCCCGCTGGGAAAACGCTAAGGCTGGTGATCATCCCGCAAGCGATGCGCGTCATCATTCCACCGCTGACCAGCCAATACCTGAATCTGACGAAGAATTCGTCTTTGGCCGCTGGCATCGGTTATCCCGACATGGTCGCGTTGTTCGCGGGCACGGTGTTGAACCAGACCGGGCAAGCGATCGAAACGATCGCAATTACCATGTCCGTCTATCTCACCATCAGTCTGACCATTTCGCTGCTGATGAACGTGTACAACAAGCGGATGGCGTTGGCGGAGCGATAGGGCAAGAACATGACGACACATACTTTCAAACCAGACTTGCCGCCGCCGGGAAAGACGGTCGGCGCATGGGCATGGATGCGGGCCAATCTGTTCTCGAGCCCCGTCAATACATTGCTGACGCTGTTGGCGGCATACCTGATCTGGTTGCTCATCCCGCCATTGTTGGACTGGGCGTTCATCAGTGCGACGTTCAGTGGCACTACGCGGGCGGATTGCGCGCCGGGCGGTGCCTGCTGGGTCTTCATTAAAGAACGCTTTGGTCAGTTCATGTACGGGTTCTATCCGACTGAAGAGCGCTGGCGTGTAAACCTGACGCTGTTGATCGCGATCGTCGGTGCCGCCCCGGTATTCTTCAAAGCGATGCCGCGCCGGGCGATTTACGGTATCGGATTCCTCATCGTCTACCCAGTGGTCGCCTGGATTCTGCTGCATGGTGGCGTACTCGGCCTCGAGCAGGTACCGACGACTCGCTGGGGCGGGCTCACGCTCACCCTCGTCATCGCTGCTGCCGGTATCGCAGGCGCGCTGCCGCTCGGCATCGTGTTGGCGCTGGGGCGTCGTTCGCACATGCCGGCCGTGCGTGTGCTCTGCGTGACGTTCATCGAGTTCTGGCGCGGGGTCCCGTTGATCACGGTGCTGTTCATGTCGTCGGTCATGCTGCCCCTGTTCCTTCCGGAAGGCATGAGCTTCGACAAGCTGCTGCGTGCACTCATCGGCGTGATCCTGTTCCAGTCCGCGTACATCGCTGAAGTCGTCCGGGGCGGTTTGCAGGCCATTCCGAAAGGGCAGTACGAAGCGGCAGGTGCGATGGGGCTTGGCTACTGGCGCGTGATGGGCTTGGTGATCCTGCCGCAAGCCCTGAAGCTGGTCATTCCAGGCATCGTGAACACCTTCATTGCGCTGTTCAAAGACACCAGCCTAGTAATCATCATCGGGCTGTTCGACTTGTTGAATAGCCTGCACCAGGCAACGGTCGACCCGGCCTGGCTGGGTATGTCCACCGAAGGATACGTGTTCGGTGCCCTGATCTATTTCATCTTCTGCTTTGGCATGTCGCAGTACAGTCAGCGACTCGAGCGCAAGCTCGACACCGGCCATCGTCGTTAAAGGAGCAAAGCAAACATGAGTGATAGCGCTAAGCGCCTGGAAATCGGCGATAAGACGATGATCCAGATGACGGACGTGAACAAATGGTACGGCCAGTTTCACGTATTGAAGGACATCAACCTGAACGTGAAGCAGGGCGAGCGTATCGTACTCTGCGGACCATCTGGCTCGGGCAAGTCTACGACCATTCGCTGCATCAACCGCCTCGAAGAGCATCAGAAAGGCAGTATCATTGTTGATGACGTGGAGCTAACCGAAAACCTCAAGGACATTGAAACGGTCCGCCGCGAAGTGGGTATGGTGTTCCAGCACTTCAACCTGTTCCCGCATCTCACGGTATTGCAGAACTGTACGCTTGCCCCTATGTGGGTGCGCAAGATGCCAAAGAAGGAAGCCGAAGAAGTCGCAATGCATTACCTGCAGCGCGTTCGGATTCCTGAGCAGGCCAACAAATTTCCAGGACAGCTTTCCGGTGGGCAACAGCAGCGCGTCGCCATCGCACGTGCCCTGTGCATGAAGCCGAAAATCATGTTGTTCGACGAGCCGACGTCCGCACTTGATCCTGAAATGGTGAAAGAGGTTCTGGACACGATGATTGGCCTCGCCGAAGACGGCATGACGATGCTCTGTGTTACCCACGAAATGGGTTTCGCCCGTACCGTGGCGAACCGAGTCATCTTCATGGATAAAGGTGAGATCGTGGAGCAGGCCGAGCCGAACCAGTTCTTCGACAATCCGCAAAACGAGCGTACCAAACTGTTCCTCGGGCAGATCCTGCATTGAGCTAAGATGGAGAGAAAGGGGACTTTCGAGTCCCCTTTTTTGTGCACAGCTGACATGCAATGGTGCAATTGGTCCGATGAACCTGAACGCCACCGGGCAGTCATGGTCTACTTCGCAATTGGCGGGGGCCTGATGGGCCTCCTTTTTGGGCGGTGAGTTAAGGAAGATTTTTTTGTCCGGGGGCATGGTCTGTGCCTTATAAGACGTGAATAATCCGCCGTTTCCCGCGATGTCGAGATTAGCAAGTGGCCGAGTACGTGATTTTTGATAAAGCCAAGGCCTGGAGTGCTCATGCCATTACAATTACCGGCGTGATCTTCGGGCTGTTGTCCATGTTGGCTCTGGTCAATGGGCAGCCTCAGGGTTGTTTGTTATGGCTTGGGGCGGCGCTCATCGTCGATGGCCTCGACGGTACACTCGCACGTAAATTCCAAGTGAAGGTTGTGCTACCGCATTTCGACGGCGTGATTCTCGACTCCGTCATCGATTATTTGAGCTACGTTTTCATTCCCGCGCTCTTCATCTACCAGTACATCGAAATGCCGCCCGCGCTCTCGCTGGTTGCCGTTGGCCTGATACTGGTCTCATCGCTGTACTGCTTCTGCAACGTCAACATGAAAAGCAAAGACAACTATTTCGTCGGCTTTCCAGCTGCCTGGAACGTTGTCGCGTTGTATCTCTTCTTGTTGGATATGAGTGCAACGACGAATTTGGTGGTCGTCATCGTGCTAGCGGCACTGACGTTGACGCGTATGAAGTTTCTCCACCCGTTCCGGGTTCGCGAGTTCATGGCGCTAAATATTGCTGCGACGGCGATATGGCTGGTTACGAGCGCGCTGCTTATCTGGCAGCACCCTCATCACTCGGTGGCGATCACCGCGCTGTGGTGGCTGTCCGGCGTGTATTTCGTCGGTGTATGCGTATGGAGAACCGTACGCGGAAAGCTCGCGGGTGCCTGATGGCGATCTACTCGAGGTAGGCGAAGGTAAGCCTTGGTTCGTCTACCTCGTTCGTGCGATGAACGGAGCGCTCTACTGCGGCATCAGCGATGACCCATTCAAGCGCTTTGCCAAACATCAGAGCGGAAAAGGCGCGCGGTTCTTCCGGTCAAGCCCGGCCGAGGCGCTCGTTTATATCGAAACGGTGGGCAACAAGGGCGACGCGCTCCGCCGAGAGCGGGCGATCAAGCGCTTGGGCAAGCATCGAAAGGAAGCGCTGATCGTCGCCAGTTCGGTGCTTGCCGAGTCTTCCCACATCGCGCCTATCAAGCGAAAGATTCTGCTTGATGCGTGAGCGTAGAAATAAGCTGCTTTCACTGGTTTCGCGCGCGCTGCTGCCGTTACGTGGATAAGGCTGCGCCGTTATCCACCCTACCTATTTTGCTGACTCCGTGGGAACTAGCGGGGCGCGAGAACGCAATACTTGGCGAGTGATTACTCTTGCCGCCGCTTCAATTGATCCTTCAACTGTGTCGGAACCTGGCGAATGATGAGCACGTCTTGTTGCTCGTCGTACTCAACTTTCGAGCCTAAAAGGTGCGCCTCGAAGCTAATGGACAAACCCTCCGCGCGGCCGGTGAAGCGCCGGAATTGGTTCAGCGTGCGCTTGTCGGGGGGGATTTCCGGAGCCAGACCGTAATCCTTGTTGCGGATGTGGTCGTAAAACGCTTTCGGTCGGTCCTCGTCGATCAGGCTGGAAAGCTCATCCAGCGCGATGGGTTCGCCTAATCGAGCCTGACTGCTGGCGTAGTCGACCAGCGCACTGGTTTTTTCCTTGGCCTGCTCCTCGGCCAAGTCCTCGCTTTCGACGAAGTCGCTGAAGGCCTTGAGCAGGGTACGGGTCTCGTTTGGCGCATCTACACCCTCCTGGCAACCGATGAAATCTCGGAAGTAGTCCGAGACCTTTTTTCCGCCTTTGCCTTTGATAAAGGAGATGTATTGCCGAGATTGCGTGTTGTTCTGCCATTCGGAAAGGTTGATGCGGGCCGCCAGATGCAATTGGCCGAGATCGAGATGTTTGGCTGGCGCGACATCGAGTTCATCGGTAACGGCGACGCCTTCGCTGTGATGGAGCAGGGCGATAGCGAGGTAATCCGTCATGCCTTGCTGGTAGTGGGCGAACAACACATGGCCGCCGGCTGACAGGTTGGATTCTTCCATCAGCTTTTGCAGATGCTCGACCGCCTGCCGCGTGAAGGGCGCGAACGTCTGGTTGCCGTCGAGGTATTCCTTTAACCAGCCACTGAAAGGATAGGCGCCGGACTCGCCATGAAACAGTCCCCACGCCTTGCCTTGCTTGGCGTTGTAGCTGTCATTCAGATCGGCGAGGAGGTTTTCGATGGCGCGTGATTCGGCCAATTCGGAATCACGCGCATGCAGGACGGCGGGGGAGCCGTCCGGCTTCTTTTCGATCAAGTGAACGATGCAATGGCGGATGGGCATGAGGCTTCCCGGCTAACAGAGGCTAAAGGCGGGAAGTCTACCCCAGTCGTTCCGCGTTGGCTTCGCCTGCGGTACTACGCCTCACCGTCTGATTGCCCAGTACTGCGCCCCCTGCTCGGATGGCCAGTGACGAAGGGGCGCGTTGGGAAGCAAGGTCAGGCGTGCCCTTCGCCAGGGATTTGCATAAGCGAATGGATAAGCCCTGGCAGTTCGCTCATGTCGTCGAAAACGCGCTCCACGCCCAACTGAAGCAAGGTCTCCCCATGCTCCGCAGGAATGTGGCTTGCACCTAGAAATCCTAAAACGCGCATGCCGGCGGTCAAGGCGGCTGTGACGCCTGTGCTGCTGTCCTCGACCACGATGCATCGAGCGGGATCGACATTGGCCGCCTTGGCCGCAGCGAGGTAGACATCAGGTGCCGGTTTTGGACGTTCCACGCGGTCGGCGCTGAAAATACCAACGTTTACGCGATCGGTAAGCTCACTTCGTTGCAGCGCGAATTCGACGGCGTCGTAGCGGCTGTTGGACGCGACAGCCAAGGGTAGATCGATAGCGTACAGCGCGTCGCGAACGCCAGGGATGACCTGCACCTGGCTACGAATCAGCGCTTCGTTACGTGCACGCATTTCGGTGTAGAACGACGGTGGCAGTTGAACACCGAAATGCGCTTCGACCCGCGCAAGAATGTCGCGGCTCTGCAGGCCAAACGTGCCCGCCAGAACCTGTTCCAGCTCATGGATAGGAAAGCGTTCGGCCAATGAGTCACGCACGTTGCGCTCGGCGATGATTTCGCTGTCGATCAGCACGCCGTCACAGTCGCAGATGAGTAGATCGATATAGCGGACGTTGTTCATTCAACCTCTAGGGAGCGATAAGGCAAAGCGGGTTTGATAGCACGCTTTGATGAAAGATTCCTGCGCATCCTCGGAACGGAATTCATTTTTGCCGTGATGAACACGCTATCGCGTACCGATCGGTACCGGGTTGCGCATGGCAAGCAATGGCAAGCCCGCCGCGAGGACGACCAATCCAAGCAGCGCACCCGTTCCCGCATACAACGTGCTCGACCAGAACAAACCAAGGCAAACGGCGGCGAACAACAGGGGCAGCCACGGAAAGAGCGGTACGCTGAAAGGTCGCTCTCGACGCTTGTCCAGCTGCCTTAGCCGAAGCAACGAGAGCGTCACCATGAACATGAAGAACCAGAAGACCGGCGCCGTGTAGGCCACCATGCTATTGACGCTGTCTTCGCTCAAGGCACCGAACAGCAGCAGAATCAATGTGATACCGGCCTGGACTAGAAGCGCGCGCACCGGCGTTGAGCCACGGTCGTTCCACTCGCCAAGCATGGCGAAGCGCGGCACATCACGGCCAATGGCGTAATAGACACGTGCCCCAGTTAGGATGGTGGCATTCAAGGTGCTCAATGCCGCAATGCAGATGATGAGGCTCAGCGCGACCGATGCCCAAGGGCCTGCGACTGTGCTCATCAGGTCCGCGCCCACCGCACTTGTCTGGCGGAGTCCTTCGAGGCCGAATATCTGCAGGAAGGCAAAATTCGAGAGCAGGTAAAGTCCCGTGACGATGAGCGTCCCGATGACGAGCACACGAGCGACGTTACGCTCGGGGTTCTTCAGCTCGCCGGTGAGATAGGCCGCTTCGTTCCAGCCGCCATAGGTCAGCAATACGAACACCATGCCCATGCCTAATACGCCAAGCGACGGCCCACCCGACGGCAGCTGTGCAGGCGCAAGCGGTTCGTTGCCGATCAGGATGCCGGCAATGGCGACGCCGCTCACCGCGAAGACGGTGAGCAGACTCAGCGTGACCTGCAGACGTTTGGATTCGCGGGTGCCAAGGACATTCAAGGCGGTCAATGCCAGGACAGAAAAGAGCGCATGCCAGTTGGCCCCGTTCGGGCCGAGGGGGAGCAGGCCTTGCGCATATTCGCCGTAGATGAACGCGACGACCGCAATGGCACCGGTCTGGATCACCGTTCCGCGCGCCCAGGCAAACAGCAGCGCGAGCTGGCCGCCGAAGGCCTTACGCAAATAGTGATACTCACCGCCTTCGCTCGGGTAGCTCGATCCGAGTTCGGCATAGCAAAGCGCACCGACCAGCATGAACAATCCGCCCGCCAGCCACAGGCCCAAATAGGCCAAGGGCGTTTCCACATGTTGGGCGACCATGGGTGGAAACCCGAATATCCCGATGCCGACCACGACGCCTACCACCACGGCGACACCGTCCGTGACCGAGAGTCCTTCCCGGGCGTGCTTCGAATCTGTCAGTGCGCTCATAGGGTCAGCTCCGCGTTGCGCTCCAGTCGGCGACAGCGCCGCCTTCACTCACGGCCTTGATCTCGTCGCCGTCCACGATGCCGATGAATTGCTGCTCACCCAGGGTAAAGTGGAGGCGCTCGCCGTCGAGCTTGCCTTCCACGGTACTGGGCCGGCCATTCACGGTCGCTTCGCCTCTCACGTTTTGGAAGGTTTGCGCGAGATCCAGCGTAAAGGCCTGCTCACCATTTTTAACCTGCCATTGGCCTTGCACCTTGGCAGGAACGATCCAGAGATAGATGTAGCGCCCATCGACCACGTCGGTTTGGTCGGCTTCCCAGTCTTCCATGCTGAACGCATGGGAGACGATGCGTGTACCAGGCTCCATCTCTTCGAGAATGACGGGGCGCAACTGCATGTTCACTCGCGGTAAGAGATACATTGTCAGCACGTTGGCATCGGAAATATCCTTCTTGAACAGGTCACCCTGTTCAAAGGTCACCTTGTCGGCAACGCCCGCTTTCTGAGCGTTGGCTTCGGCTTCCTCGATACGCTCCGGGTTGAGGTCAACGCCCAGTGCGGATTTCGCACCTCGGTCCTTGACCGATGCAATGGCAATACGCCCATCGCCTGATCCGAGATCGACCACATGGTCTTCAGGCTGTACGTTCGCCATTTCCAACATTCGGGCGACGACAGGTTCCGGCGTTGGAACGTAGGGGACGTCGAGCTTCGGGGCAGTCTGTGCGACGCCCTGTACGGGAAATAACGAGGCAACCAGGAGGGCGGGAAGACAGAATCTAGGAATGCGATACATGGCACGGCTCCTTGAATGGGTTCGTAAGACCTAGACGGCAGGCGCTCAGAAAGCGGACCCGCCCAACGCAAAAACGTTTCTGTCGGTACGTTCGATGACGCCCGTCCGCGTCTCCAAAAATGGTTTTAGAGCACGTATCTCGGCACTTTCGCGGATTTTCGGGTGTGTAACGCTATGTATCAGCTGGGCGTGCCCGTCCGCGATGGCGAACCCCGCCGGGATGAGTACAATGCCGACGTCTGCAATTCACCTGGGCATCGGGTGATCGAAATGAGGGTTACGTCATGACGTTCAAGGTTTACGTGGATGGTCAGGAAGGCACGACAGGTCTGCGCCTGCTGGATTATCTGGATGGCCGTACTGATATTGAGCTGCTGCGCATCGATGAGTCGAAGCGTAAGGACTCTGCTGAGCGTGGCCGATTCCTCAATGCCGCGGACGTCGCCTTCTTGTGCCTTCCTGATGCCGCGTCGCGCGAAGCGGTTTCCCTGGTGAACAACCCAAACACTTGCATCATCGACGCCAGTACCGCGTTTCGTACCGATACGAGCTGGACGTACGGCCTGCCGGAGCTCGTTGCCGGCCAGCGTGAAGCGATCCGTGCGAGCAAGCGAATTGCCAATCCCGGCTGTCACGCGACAGCGTTCATTTTGCTGGTCCGCCCACTGGTGGATGCTGGGCTCTTGCCAATCGACTATGCACTGAGCGCGTTTTCGTTGACGGGCTATAGCGGCGGTGGCAAGCAAATGATCGCTGAGTACGAGGCGGGAGGTAATCCGCGTCTCAAGAGCCCGCGGCCTTATGCCGTTGCCCAGGCCCACAAGCACTTGCCAGAAATGCGCGTGCAGACGGGTATTTCCGCCGCACCCGTCTTCAGCCCAATCGTTGGCGAGTTTCTCAAAGGGCTTGCCGTCACGGTGCCTCTACAGCTCTCGCACCTGCCAGCACAGGCGACGCCCGCGGCGCTGCACGCTGCATTGGCTAAACACTACCAGGGCGAGCGCTTCATTCGCGTGATGCCGCTTGAGGACGCCGCCAATCTCGATGACGGCTTTTTCGATGTGCAAGGTGCCAATGACACGAACCGCGCCGATCTGTTCGTCTTCGGTAATGCCGAACGGGTGACCCTGGTGGCGCGGCTCGACAACCTTGGCAAAGGCGCCGCTGGTGCTGCGGTGCAAAGCATGAACATTCACCTTGGCGTCGACGAGCATCAGAGCCTGAACACAGGGCTGTGATCACGCGTCGCGGGGGTTGCCGTCCTCCGCGATGATGGATCGATCCGGCGTGCCATCGCGTAGGTTGCGCAGCCTGTCCTGCATGTAACGTACATGCAGGTGCAACTGGTAGAGCTCGTGCGAGTAGGAGAGTGGCACCTCCACCTCGCTCAGCTCGTCTTCCACCCGCTTGAGGTCGGCCAGGCGCGCGTCCTCGTTGCCCTTGATGGTCCCTTTGTGAATTTCCTCCTCAACGTCACGCAAGCTCTGATACCACTTGTAGATGCGTGAGCGAATCCGCCAGGTGTACAGCGGCGATATCGACTTGAAAAGTGGAATCAGGATCGCGATGAAGGGAATGAGCAAAACGATCCAGCGATCCACCAGTGATGCCACTTTGAACGGCAGGTAGCGCTGCAGATAGGGCGGCCCGTTGCGATAGTAGTTGTCCGCTTCTTTTCCCAATCGGAAGGTCATCGGCTCTGCTTGCGGATATTGGTTCGGTTCGTCGAGCAAGTTGCCCGCTTTCAATACATCTCGCGCCGCTTCCAGCAGGAGGGGGGTCAGTGCCGGGTGCAGCGTGTTATTCGCGACAAGTGTCGCCAATGGCGACAGGGTAGTGATGTCGCGAGCGGGATTGTCGCTCGCCAGATCAATCAACCCTCGCGGGACGCGGACCGTCGTCAAAAACGGAAAGTGCGCGCGGTAAGCGTCACTGCGGCTAAAGCCTGTCAAACGAACCCCAGGGTCAGCTGCGAGGCGCTTGATCAGCGGATTTTGCGGCGGTGCGACGAAAAAGGCCGCGTCCAGGTTGCCGTCCAGTAGGGCTGACGCCGCTTCATTGCCGCCAATGGCTTGCCAGTCGCCTTCGTCACCAATGCCGTTTGCCCGCAGCAGCGCTTCGACGACCGCTTCGGTGCCTGTTCCGGCAGCACCTTTGGCCACGCTCAGGCCGCGCAGATCGCCGATGTCCTCGATGTCCAGGCCTTCACGCTGAAACAACCAGAGCGGCTCGCGATACATGACACCCAAGCCCGTCAGATGGCGGCGCTCTTCGGGGGCGAGATCGAGCTCGGTCCCACTTTGCACCAGGGCGATCTGTACGTCTTTTCGCAGAAGCTGCTGAAGGTTCTCGGGTGACCCGGATGTGGGCACGAGTTCCAGGGTGATGTCGTCTTCCGCCAGGCGCGCCTTGAGACGTTCGCCAAAATCGGCATACCCGCCGCCGGTTCCCCCGGTAGCCATCTTCAGTCGATCCGGCGGCGCGGGATCAAGTGCCCAGAAGAATAGGCCCGCCGCTAGTAACACGATGGGAATGACCCAAAGGTGGCCCTTGATGAACAGCTTCACATCGTTGAGTTTGCTCATGGGGCTCCTTGGGTTATTTCTCGTTGTGGTGATCGATGCGTTGGGGGAGCGAATTCGTGGTTCATGGTCGTGGCCAAGAAACGTCTTGCCGAATGCGCTGTTAGCATTTGCGGCCCCTCTGGTTAGCATCCGGCAAATCGCGAACCGTCTGGGGCTCACCTCCGTCGGGCCAACTCGACCGCGCCCACCCATCTCGTGCTAAGCGCGTATCATCATTCAAAATTCTGACCGGTCGCCCGGTGCGGGCGTTCACCTCCTGGCACGCATGGCGACCCACCTTTCTGGACCTCCGATGGAAACGCTACACCTGTTCGACGCTCCCGCTTCACCGCCCGCGCGGCGCTTTCGCCTATTGCATACGTCCGACTGGCACCTGGGTCAGCATTTCATGGGGCGTACCCGGCAGGCCGAACACCAGGCATTTTGCGCATGGCTGGTGGCGCAGGTTCGTCTGCATGCCGTGGATGCGGTGGTCATCGCGGGCGATGTGTTCGATACCGGAACCCCGCCGAGCTACGCCCGCGAGCAGTACAACGATTTTGTTCTCGCCCTGCGCGACACGGGGGCGCGGCTGGTCGTGCTCGGGGGCAATCACGACTCTGCGGCTATGCTGGGCGAGTCCCGTGGTCTGCTGGCGGCGCTGGATGCCCAGGTCATCCCGGCGAGTGCAGAAGATGCGTCGGATCAGGTGGTTGTCTTGCGTCACCGTGACGGCAAACCTGGCGCGGTGCTTTGCGCCATTCCTTACCTGCGCCCACGTGACCTGTTACGAAGTGAAGGCGGACAAAGTGCCCAGGAAAAGCAGCGCTCGTTGCAGCAGGCCATACAGGCGCACTACGCGACCGTCTATGAGCTTGCCGAAGCGCGTCGTCAAACGCTACGAGCCGATCTGCCGATCATTGCGACGGGGCATCTGACGACGGTTGGCGCCTCGGCGAGTGAGTCGGTTCGAGAAATCTATGTCGGCGCCCTGGAGGCGTTTCCAACCAATGCCTTTCCGCCAGCCGACTACATCGCGCTGGGCCACATCCACAGACCGCAGGCGGTGGGTGGAGAGGAGCACATACGCTACTGCGGTTCGCCGATCGCACTTGCCTTTGATGAAAGCGCGCAGCAGAAGCAAGTCTTGCTCGTCGATTTCGAAGGGGCTTCCCTGCGCTCGGTCGAGCCACTCCTCATTCCGGTATTCCAGCCTCTCGCATCGCTCAAGGGCTCGTTGGCGGAGCTGGCGGAAACCCTTCCAGAGCGGGCGGCAACGCTGGAGGCCGATGTACGTCTGTGGCTGGAAGTCGTGGTGACCCAGGACGATTACCTGGCCGACCTGCAACCGCGGATCAACGCCCTGTGCGAGGGGCTGTCGGTGGATGTGCTGCGGGTGCGCCGGGAGCGCAAGAACCTTGCGCCCGGTTTGCAAGGCGACGCGAGCGAAACGCTGGACGAGCTCGATCCCCATGACGTGTTCGAACGCCGGCTCTCCTCCGAAAGCCTGGACGATGAATTGGCGGGCCGCCTGCGGGACATGCATCGTGAGGTGCTAAGCACCCTTTCGGAGACTGATTAACCCGTTGGGCCGGATTCGTTGGTCGTCAGCCCAGATCGGATCTGGTCTGCGTCGGCCTGTAAGGTCCTGCATCGTTCCGCCAGCGTGCGCCGTTCGGTGTCGTCATCGACCTGCGCAAGGTTGGCGCGCACGTTGAGCAATACGGCCTCCAGGGCGGCTCCCAGCAGCAGGACGCCCGCGACTACATCCGAGCGCATCGTTTCTTTCACATAGGGCGCGGCGCGTTCGCCCAGACGCATGGCCTCTCGGCAGCTATGCGCGGTGGCGAGCGGAATAGCCACACTGTCCCGTGCCGCTTGCCCTTTCATCTCCGGAGCCTCGGCTTTCAGGAAGCGCTGGAATACGCGCGCGTCCGTATCTGCATGCGTCGACAATTGCTGATGGAGGGTCGCGGCCTCGTTGATAAGTCCGCGGGTCCCTACGTCCGCAGGATCGCTACCGATCCGGATGGCCTTCAGAATGAGGGACAACCCAAGGCTGGCACTGACACCCGCAGCGGCGCCGCAGCTTGGCGTGGGCGCATCGGAGGCGACCCTGTCGCGGAACTCGGCGAGGCTCAAATGCCAGAGTGAATCGGTCACGGGGGCGCTCTTTCAAAGGTGTCCCTGTTGGATAACGCTACAGGCGATTAGGTTCGTCGGATGGCGGCGCCGTGCGTGCGTCACGCGGATATCGATGCGAAAATCGGCGGCTTGTCCAACGCCCCCCCGGCGATTTGCATCCATTCGGGGCCGGCGGCCCTTCATCCATTCGGGAAGTCCTTCGTGAAGATCCTCAGCCTGCGCCTGAAGAACCTCAACTCGCTAAAAGGGGAGTGGAAGATCGACTTCACCGCCGAGCCCTTCGCGGGGGCGGGTCTGTTCGCCATCACGGGGCCGACCGGTGCAGGGAAGACCACGCTGTTGGACGCGATCTGCCTTGCGCTCTACCACCGAACGCCCCGTATGGAGCGCGTCGGTAGCGAAAACGAGGTGATGAGCCGCCATACCGCTGAGTGCCTGGCCGAAGTGGAATTCGAGGTGAAAGGGGTCGGCTATCGCGCCTTCTGGAGTCAACGCCGGGCGCGGGATCGCAGCGAAGGTTCGCTGCAGCCTGCGCGTGCGGAGCTGGCCAGGTTGGATGGCGAGATCATCACCGACAAGCTGAGCGAGAAGCCAAAAGCTGTCGAAGTGCTGACAGGGCTGGACTTCGGCCGCTTCACCAAATCCATGTTGCTGGCACAGGGCGGGTTCGCCGCCTTTCTCGAAGCCAACGCTAACCAGCGGGCGGAGTTGCTGGAGGAATTGACTGGCAGCGAAATCTACGGGCTGGTTTCCCAGCGCGTATTCGAGCGTAGCCGTGAAGCGCGCGAGTCGCTGGCTCAGCTGCGCGCGAGGGCAGAAGGGGCATCGTTGCTTTCCGAGTCGCAGGTGGCTGAACTGACCGAGGATGCTGCGCGCCTAGCGGAGGCTGAAGCAGCGCTCGTTAACCAGCGTGCCACCGTGTTACAGGAACAACGTTGGCTGCAGGACACGCTGCAAGCGCAAGAACGAATGAGCGCGGCCGCCGTAGAAGAAGCGCGCGCTCGGGCCGACTTGAGCGACGCGGCAGACGATTTGCAGCGGCTTGCTCATTGCGAACCGGCGCTGCGTATTCGCCCTCAGTACGACGCGTTTCAGCAAACGGTCTTTGCCCAAAGCCAGGCTCAAAGCGAGCGTGACCGGTGTGAGGAGGATCTCGAGTCGCAACAGGCGCTGGCACTCGAGCATCTCGGTGTCGGTATTCAATTGGCGGCAATCGAGCATCAGGCCGCCAGCGACGCGCTACAAACGTCGTTCGATGCGCGTACCGCTCTTGAAACGAGCCTGTCCGAGCGCGCGATGCACGCGCGTCTTGGCGAGTGGCTCAAGGGTTGGCGCAATCGCTTCGATACCCACCGACAGCATGCGGCGGAGATCGAAACCCTGCGCCAGCAGCACGTACAGGAGCTACGTCAGGCGCAGGAGCACGACGAGCGAATCCAATCCGCACACGCCAATCTGCGTGACACACGGCAGGCTCACGAAAGTGCCGTGGCGGAAGCGCAATCGGTGCAGCAGCGATGGGAAGACCTGCTGGCAGGGCGTGATGAGGCAACGTTGCGCACTTCCTGGCAGGCGCTTATCGATAGGGGCTCCATTCTCGAAAACCTTGATCAACTCGTGTTGCGTCGCCAACAACTGGAGCAAAAGGCGATGCAGGCCGCGCAGGCGACCGCGCGTCACAGCAATACGCTGCAGCAGCGCAAGGACGCCGTCGAGGCGCTACGGCAGCGCTACCGTTCGCTCAAGCAACAGAGCCGGGATAAGGAAAAACTGCTGGAGCAGGAGCAACGCATCCGCGCGCTCGAGTCCCATCGTGCCGAGCTCCGCCCCGGCGAGGCGTGCCCGCTGTGTGGGTCTTGCGACCATCCCGCGGTGGACGACTATCAGAATCTCGATGTCTCCGAAACGCAGCGCGCGCTCGACGAAGCCCGCACATTGCTCGACACGCTCACCCAGGACGGGCAGTCGCTGGCGTCCGAGGTAGCCTCGCTCGAAGCGCAGATCAAGGCTGCCGCAGAGCAAGAGCAGGAGGCGCGTCAACAGCTCGAATCGTTGCACCAGCACTGGGCGACGCTGTGTGAACGGCTCGGTATGAACCTTGAGGATGAAGCCGCTATTCGTGCCGAGCAGACACGGCAAATCGCTGATCGCTCGGCCGTGGAAAAAACGCTGAGTGCGCTCGAGGGATTGCGACGCGATCTTGAGCGTCGTCTAAGCACGTTACAGACATGCGCGCAACGAGAGTCATCGGCGGTCAATGGGCTTGCGTTGTTGGAAAAAGAACGTGAAGCGATTGAAGCTCGGCGTTTGGAGGTCGCCCGCCGGCTAAGCGTCGCCGAACAGCAATTCGAGGCATTCGCACAAGCCTTGAAGGATGAGCTGGCACCGTTCGGTTATGACATGCCTGTGGATAGTGATGCATGGTTAGCCGAGCGCGAAGCAGAGTGCGCGCGCTGGCAGACGGATGATCGTGAGCGGCAGGCGTTGGTCGAGCGACAACCTGCGCTGGAGCATGCATTGGCGGCCGCTACACAGAGCGCCAAGCGCTGGCAGGCACGCCAAGGGAACGCAGTAGTAGCATCCGTCTCGTTGGACAGGCTTTCTGATCGCACATTGGAGACCGTTGAGTCGGATTATCTTCACAGTGAGAAAACGCTAACGGCTCTGCAGGCAACGCTGGCCGCCCGTGTTGCGCAGTTTGAGCGTTGTGCGCAGGCGCAATCTCAGGCGGCTGTCGTATGGCATGCTGCGCTTGCGGCGAGCCCCTTCACGGATGAGAACGCGTTTCTTGCCGCGTCGCTTGACGAAGAGCAGCGCCTGGCGCTGTTGGCGCTCAAGGCGCGTCTCGACAAAGCGCTTACCGAGGCCCAAGCCGTGCAGGCCGCCGCTGCGCAATCGCTCGAGCGGCTACTCGCCGATCCGCAAACGGAGCGTTCGCTGGAAGTATTGCAGCCGGCGTTAGAAGCGCTCGAGCTCGAACTCAAGCAGTGCGTTCAGCGACAGGGCGAAATTGCGGCGCAGTTGCGCGACGACCATGCGCGCCGTGCCGAGCAGAAGGCGCAACTCGAAGAGATCGAGCGCCAGGCGCAGCGGTGCAATGACTGGCAGCATCTCAATGGGTTGATCGGGTCAGCGGACGGTGCGCGCTACCGCCGCTTCGCCCAAGGGCTGACGCTGGATCATTTGATCCACCTCGCCAATCGACAGCTGGAACGCTTGCATGGGCGTTATCAACTGGCGCGGCGTAGTGTGGGTGAGCTGGAGCTCGAGGTGCTCGATACTTGGCAAGCGGATGCGGCCCGTGACACGCGCACGCTGTCTGGCGGCGAGAGCTTCCTGGTCAGCCTGGCCTTGGCCCTGGCGTTGTCCGATCTCGTCAGCCATCGAACACGTATCGACTCGCTGTTTCTCGACGAAGGGTTCGGCACTCTCGACGGCGAAACGCTGGAAATCGCCCTGGACGCGCTGGATAACCTCAATGCCAGCGGCAAGACGGTGGGCGTCATCAGTCATGTCGAGGCCCTGAAGGAACGCATCCCTGTTCAGGTAAAGGTCAGCAAGGGTGTCGGGCTGGGCTACAGCACACTTGACCGCCGCTATGCAGTCGCCCAATGATCGGCGCCGACATAGCCGGTAATGATTGCTTATACCAGTCTCCGCGCGGTTCGGAGACACAATCGCGCCCGTCGATGGAACTGACGGGCTATTGAAACATCTGTTGCAAAGCCCTTTTTAACCGCTTCGCTGTAGACCGAATTGGCGCTACGCGCACAGCCCCTTTGTCCCGACCGCTAAGGTTATCCATGCAACGCAGAGACTTACTGAAAGCTTCCATGGCCCTGGCCGCCTATACTGGCATCCCCGCAACCAGCCTTTTTGCCGCGCGTGCAATGGCGCAAACCGCCGACGGCAAAGCCGAGCGCTTCAGCTATGACGACCTAAAGGCACGTGCGAAGAAGATGGCCGGCGAGGCCTATGTCAGCAATGCCCAGACACTGCCGCCGACGCTGGCCCAGATGACGCCGCAACAGTTCAACGCAATCCAGTACGACCCCGAGCATTCGCTCTGGAAAGAGCTCGAAGGGCAACTGGACGTGCAGTTCTTCCACGTGGGCATGGGCTTCAAACAGCCCGTTCGCATGCATAGCCTCGATCCGAAAACCGGCGAAGCGCGGGAGGTGCATTACCGCCCCGAGCTGTTCGACTACGGTCAGAGCGGTGTCGACGTCAGCCAACTCAAGGGCAAGGACCTGGCGTTTTCAGGTCTCAAGGTTTTCAAGCAGCCAAATATCGCCCGTTACGACATTGTGTCCTTCCTTGGCGCGAGCTACTTCCGTGCGGTGGACAACACGGGGCAGTACGGGCTATCCGCCCGCGGCGTCGCGATCAACACTTACGCCGACACGCAGGAAGAATTCCCGGATTTCGTGGAGTTCTGGTTCGAAACCCCAGCGAAAGACAGTACACGATTCAAGCTCTATGCCCTGCTGAACGGTCCAAGCATCACCGGCGCTTACCGTTTCGATATCGATTGCCAGCCGGACCGCGTCATCATGGATATCGATATGCATGTCCATGCACGCAAGGACATCAAGCAGCTCGGCATCACGCCCATGACCAGCATGTTCGCTTGTGGTCCGTATGAACGCCGCATGTGCGACTTCATCAACCCGAACATCCACGACACGGACCGCCTGTCCATGTGGCGTGGAAATGGTGAGTGGGTCTGCCGGCCACTGAACAACCCCGAGAAGCTGCAGTTCAACGCCTTCGCTGACAACAGCCCGAAGGGTTTCGGTCTGGTGCAGAGCAACCATGAATTCATGAACTACCAGGACACCTCGAACTGGTACAGCCGTCGTCCGAGCCTGTGGGTCGAGCCGACCACGCAGTGGGGGGAGGGCAGCATCGATCTGCTCGAGATTCCAACCACCGGCGAGACGATGGATAACATCGTGGCGTTCTGGAACCCAAAACAACCCATCAAGGCCGGCGACTCCCTAGGTTTCGGCTACAAGCTGCACTGGGCTGCGGTGCCGCCCGTGAAGCCAACGCTGGCGCGCGTGCTCGCCACGCGTTCCGGTATGGGTGGCTTCAAGCAAGGTTGGGCGCCTGGCGAACATTGGCCGGACGTATGGGCCCGCCGTTTCGCCGTCGACTACATCGGTGGCCCGCTGGACGATATGGATTGGAAAGACGCGGTTGAAGTCGTTGTCGATGCCTCCAGTGGCACGACGAAGGAATTCAATATCTTCGCGTTGCACCCGGAGGAGAAAGGGTTCCGCGCGCAGTTCGACTGGTTCCCAACCACCGATAGCACCGATCCTGTCGAATTCCGCGCCTACATTCGTCGTGTCGAAACCAAGGAAGTGCTCAGCGAAACCTGGCTGTACCAGTACTTTCCGCCGCCCGCCGATGAACGGAAATACCCGCCGGTCGGTTACTAGGCCAAAAAAACGCCGCGTTCACGCGGCGTTTTTTATGGGTGCCCCGTATCTACTACAGGGCCAACGTTAGCCACGCTCTTGCCCCGTAACCGTATTCGCGGGCCAGCCTGCGAACCATTACCAGACCTGCTGTCTCGGGTGTAGACAGCCCAGCCCCTTCGGTATGACCGCAGGACTTTTGTATCGAAGCTGCCGCATTGAAGACTCGTGTACTCCTACAAAAGCATTCCCGGATCGCTGTACGAAAGGGCTAGGCGGCGGTTCGCTTGCCCGCGGATCGGTATCGGATCGGTGATCCTGCGTTAATCAGTGCAGATTTTGCTTTGGCTTTAAAGCTTCCGTCGTGAAACGGTCGCATCGAAGACGTATACAGATGCAGGAGCGGTTGTCATCGCCAGCGCGTTCGCGGGCAAGCCCTTCGCAGCCCGGCCCGCATCAAAGCCAAACGTTCTGGTACAGGTAGCGGCCGACCATGGCGAAGCAGACGATCACGATCAACGGGCGGATCAATTTTGCGCCACCGGCGATCAGTGCCATGGAGCCGAGATAGGCACCCACCAGTTGCCCGGCTGCCATCACAAGGCCGAGCGTCCAGAGGACCTTGCCCCCTAAAACAAATACGACCAGCGACGCGACGTTGCTGGCGAGGTTCATGGCTTTGGCAGACGCGGTGGCGTTGATCAAGTTGCGTCCGCGAAGCGCGACACCGGCGAGTGAGAAGAACGATCCCGTACCGGGGCCGAAGAAACCGTCGTAAAACCCTATAACCGGGATCACGAAACGTCGATAGGCACGGTCACCTATTCGCGGTTTTCGTTCGAGCTCACCAGCGCTCGGCGCGAGCAGGAAATACAGGGCGATGCTAAGCAGCACGACCGGAACCAACAGATCTAGCGCTGAGGCATCGATGAACTGGATCACTACCGCGCCGAGTGCGGCGCCGATGAACGAGGAAAGGCATGCAGCCTTGACCTCATCGAGGCTGAGCTGTCGTTTACGCAACAATGTAAGGGTCGATACCAACGTGCCGAAGGTGCCCTGCAGCTTGTTTGTCGCGATCGCCTGGACCGGTGGTACCTGCATGAGCAGCATGGCCGGCAAGGTGATAAGCCCACCGCCGCCTGCGAGGGTATCGATGAAACCCGCTCCGAGCGCAATGACACCGAGCAAAAGCAGCATCTGTGGATCGAGTACGACGTCCATCAACGCTCATCCCGCCATGAATGAAGCCGGGAATTATCAGCCGAGCGGCGCTGGGAAACAAACGTCATGGGTCAATCGTTTGGAAGAAAAGTATCGCGGTAGCCAGCGTGCCTTTCATTCAACCGTATTGCCGCGTTTTCTCGGTGGGTTCGCAATCGTGGGCATGGCGGGCGCCGCCCGGCCGGCTCCCTGACGTTGCTCGAGCGCCGGCTGGAATCCTGGAAGGCTTCCATCGGTCCGCTTGTAGCATTCGACTCCGTTCATTCGCGCAAAAGAAAGCCCGGCACTGGGCCGGGCTCCTTTTTGCTTAGCGGCAAGATCTTACTTCACTTCTACCGCAAGACTTTCAGCAATTTTCTTGCTCCAGATCGCTGGGCCGGTGATATGTACCGATTCGCCGTTGGTATCAACGGCGACGGTGACGGGCATGTCCTGGACGTCGAACTCGTAGATCGCTTCCATCCCTAGCTCAGGGAAGGCTAGGGTCTTGGAGCCCTTGATCGCCTGGGCGACGAGGTAAGCCGCGCCGCCGACAGCCATCAGGTACACGGCCTTGTTGTCCTTGATCGCCTCGATGGCGATCGGGCCGCGCTCGGATTTGCCGATCATGCCCAGCAAGCCGGTCTGCTCAAGGATCTGCCGGGTGAATTTGTCCATCCGTGTGGCCGTGGTGGGGCCGGCCGGACCAACAACTTCGTCACCTACAGGATCGACTGGGCCAACGTAGTAAATGAAGCGGCCTTTGAGGTCGACAGGTAGTTGCTCACCTTTGTTTAGCATGTCGACCATGCGCTTGTGGGCAGCGTCGCGACCGGTAAGCATCTTGCCGTTGAGCAACAAGGTTTCGCCTGGCTTCCAGCTGGCGACGTCTTCCGGGGTGACGGTGTTCAGGTCGACCCGGCGGGCCGAGGGGCCAGCTTCCCAGACGATTTCCGGGTAGGCGTCTAGCGGTGGCGCTTCCAGTGCTGCGGGACCACTTCCGTCGAGAATGAAATGCGCATGACGAGTCGCGGCGCAGTTCGGGATCATGCACACCGGCAACGATGCCGCATGCGTCGGGTAATCCTTGATCTTGACGTCCAACACTGTGGTCAGGCCGCCAAGTCCTTGGGCGCCGATACCCAGTGCATTGACCTTCTCGAAAATTTCGAGGCGCAACTCTTCCAGACGATTCTGGGGGCCACGTGCCTTGAGCTCGTGGATGTCGATTTCGTCCATCAACGACTCTTTCGCCAATACGGCTGCTTTCTCGGCGGTACCGCCAATGCCGATACCCAGCATCCCGGGCGGACACCAGCCAGCGCCCATGGTCGGTACGGTCTTGAGGATCCAGTCGACGATAGAATCGGATGGGTTGAGCATCGCCATCTTCGACTTGTTTTCCGAGCCGCCACCCTTGGCCGCAACGTCCACTTCGACCTTGTCGCCGGGAACGATGGAGTAGTGGATGACCGCGGGGGTGTTGTCCTTGGTGTTCTTACGCGCGCCGGCAGGATCGGCGAGGATCGAGGCGCGCAGGACGTTTTCCGGCAGGTTGTAGGCGCGGCGTACGCCTTCATTGATCATGTCGTCGACGCTCATGGTCGCACCGTCCCAGCGCACGTCCATACCGACTTTCACGAAGACGGTGACGATGCCGGTGTCCTGGCAGATCGGGCGATGGCCCGTGGCGCACATGCGCGAGTTGATCAGGATCTGAGCGATTGAGTCACGCGCCGCTGCGGATTCCTCGCGCAGGTAGGCCTCGTGCATGGCTTCGATGAAGTCGACGGGGTGGTAGTACGAAATGAATTGCAGGGCATCGGCGACGCTCTGAATCAGGTCGTCTTGCTTGATCACGGTCACAGGGCGCTCCTCTTTCTAGGCGGGAACATTGTTCTATCGCCGGTCGCGTCCACGTACGGCTCCAGATCGCCTTGGCAGCCGGCAGACGAGGCGGTCGAGGGTTGGAAACCCCGAACCTCGTTCTTGCCCTGCGTGGCGTTCATTCGGATTCCGGTTGCGGCTCGCACATACCGACGTGCGGGCTTATCGCAAAAAGCGCGGCAGTATACCGCGATGGTCAGACTTGGCGTTGCTCGATTTGACAGGAAGGGCGTTTGGGGGACGTTGAGGTGGCAGGGAGTCGAAGCCGTTGGCACGCATCATAGGCGGCCC
This sequence comes from Pseudomonas matsuisoli, assembly GCF_014647635.1. GTDB lineage: Bacteria > Pseudomonadota > Gammaproteobacteria > Pseudomonadales > Pseudomonadaceae > Pseudomonas_P > Pseudomonas_P matsuisoli. The sequence continues at coordinate 578,403 of NZ_BMPO01000001.1, read as the reverse complement.
ACGAAAAAGGCCGCCTCGTGCGAGGCGGCCTTCAGGTCAGACGATAGGGTCGCCGACGTGCAGTACCTTGAGCGTATTGGTACCTCCGGTACCGTGGTAGCTGTCGCCTTTGGTCAGGACAACCCAGTCACCGGGCTCAACCGCGCCACGCTTGATCAACTCGTCGACGGCGGCCTGGCTGACCTTGTCCGCCGGATAGGCCAGCGGATCGAACGGAACCGTGTAGACACCGCGGAATAGAGCGACTCTGGCCTGCGCTTCACGGTGGGGGGTAAACGCATAGATCGGGATCGACGAACGCAGTCGCGACATGATCAGCGGGCTGTAGCCGCTTTCTGTCAGGCTGATGATCGCTTTGACTCCAGGGAAGTGATTCGCTGTGTACATCGCAGCCAGGGCGACGCTTTCATCGCAGCGCTCGAAGGTCTTGCCAAGACGGTGGCTGGATTTTTGGCTGATCGGATGCTTTTCCGCGCCAAGGCACACGCGCGCCATCGCCTTCACCGCTTCGACCGGGTACGCGCCGGCTGCGCTTTCGGCAGACAGCATCACGGCGTCGGTATTATCCAGCGCTGCGTTCGCCACGTCGGAGACCTCGGCGCGGGTCGGCATCGGGTTGGTGATCATCGACTCCATCATCTGCGTGGCTACGATTACCGCCTTGTTGTAGCGGCGCGAGTGCAGAATGATCTTCTTCTGGATGCCCACGAGTTCGGCATCGCCAATTTCGACACCGAGGTCGCCGCGGGCAACCATCACTGCATCGCTGGCGCGAATCAGGCCGTCAAGCGCTTCGTCATCCTTGACTGCTTCGGCACGCTCGACTTTAGCAACGAGCCAGGCAGTGCTGCCGGCTTCGTCACGTAGGCGGCGGGCGAGCTCCATGTCAGCGGCATCACGTGGGAACGACACGGCCAGGTAGTCCAGCTCCATTTCAGCGGCAAGCTTGATATCGGCTTTGTCTTTGGCGGTCAAGGCAGGGGCAGTCAGGCCACCGCCGCGACGGTTGATACCTTTGTTGTCGGATAGCGGACCGCCGATCAAAACGGTGCACTCGAGCTCGTCTGCGGTTTTATTCTTCACTGTCATCACGACGCGACCGTCGTCGAGCAGCAGATCATCACCTACGCCGCAGTCTTTGATCAGATCGGGGTAGTCGATCCCGACGACGTCCTGGGTGCCCGCGTCACGCGGGTGAGTGACGGAAAGTCGGAAGGTGTCGCCTTCCTTGAGCTCGATACGTTTGCTAGTGAACTTGGCGATGCGAATCTTCGGGCCTTGCAGGTCACCCAGCAGCGCCACGTGACGGCCATGCTTCGCAGCCAAATCACGTACCAGTTGAGCGCGGGCCTTATGCTCGTCCGGGGTGCCGTGCGAGAAGTTCAGACGGGCGACGTCAATCCCTGCAACGATCAGCTGCTCCAGTACTTCGGGGGACTGGCTCGCTGGGCCGAGGGTGGCGACGATTTTGGTACGGCGCGTGGTCATGCAATTGCTCCTGAGCATCTTGGCTGGCTGGCAGGCTACTACGTGGGGTGGCTGTAGTCATCGCCTGCTGGACACTACTTCTGCTATTCGAATCGAAATTCAGGGGATGATTCCCGTCCATCCGGCTGGACCGTTCGGAAGGGGAAACTGAATATGCATCACAAATATTGAAGAAATACGGACGGGCGCCGATGAAAAAAGTCATCGGAGGATTTCATCATGCGTTTTTTACTCATTTGTTCGGCAGTACTGGTGTTGGCCGGGTGCACGCGGGCTGCGCTGCATGGCCAGTTGGACGAGGCTTACCTGGCCTATGAGCAGGGCGATTGCGGCAAGGCGATGCTTGAGCTGTCACGAGCGGAGCGCAATGCACACGCACGCACCTATTTGCAGCCGGAGATTTCACTGTTGCGCGGTCAGTGCCTGGAGCGTGAAAGCCTGTATCTCGATGCGGCGGAAACCTATCGGTACATCGTTGGGCGTTTTCCTGCGAGCGAGTATGCGTTTCGCGCGCGGGCCCGCTTGCAAACGCTCGATCAGCTAGGGCTTGTCAGGGACAGCGCAGCCGCGAAGACTTACGCCGTGCCGACCGCTGCCAAATAACGGTTTTGGCGGTTGGCGATTGTCAGACGCGGCTGGCTGTGTACATACTCGTGTCATCATAGCGAAATGCCTTCATGCATATGCAGCGACGAATCGAGCGTCACCAACTGCCGTACTACCTCAAGGTATTCAACGGCGTCACGGATAAACCAATGGGTTATCTGGGCAACGTGTCCCTGGAAGGATTGATGCTCGTCAGCGAGCTACCAATGCTCGTCAACGCGCGCTTTGACCTACGCCTCAAAATCCCTGGGCAGGATGGCGTGGTGCACAACATCGACTTCAAGGCGCTTTGTCACTGGAGTCGCGAGGATGTGAATCCGGGGGTGTACGATTCGGGTTTTTCCCTCTCCGAACCGCCTGTCGAATATGCAGAACTGGTAGACGTACTGCGCGCCTATTTCAGCTTTCACCCGCTCCCAACATCCGCTTGATCGTTCTCAAGGCGGCCGCGCACTAGCTAATGCGAGCGCGGCCCTGAACGATCCGCCTACGCCTGTGAATGGTAGACTCGATGCCTTTTAAGGGAGGCGATCGTGACCGCCAGCATCTTCTGGTACGACTACGAAACCACGGGCATCGACCCGCGCCGTGACCGCCCATTACAGGTCGCGGGTATTCGTACGGATGAAGCGCTCAACGAAATCGGCGAGCCGCTCAATCTGTATTGCCGGTTGAGCGATGACATCCTTCCCCATCCTGCTGCCTGTCTGGTCACCGGTATCTCGCCGTCCCGTCTACAAGAGCGCGGGCTCGATGAAGCCGAATTCATGGCCCGCCTGCACGCCGAGCTCTGTCAACCTTCAACCTGTGTTGCTGGTTACAACAGCTTGCGTTTCGACGATGAGGTCACGCGTTTCAGCCTATATCGCAACTTCTACGATCCGTACGGCCGCGAGTGGCAATCCGGCAACAGCCGCTGGGATCTTATCGATCTAGTGCGGACCGCCTACGCGCTGCGGCCCGAGGGTATCGAATGGCCAAAGACGGATGATGGGCGCGTCACGCTCAAGCTGGAACTACTCACTCAAGCCAACGGCCTCGTGCATGGTCAGGCACACGATGCGCTTTCCGATGTCCGGGCGACTATTGCGCTAGCCCGATTGCTACGCGATCGCCAACCCAAACTGTATGCGTATCTGTACGCACTGCGCAGCAAGCACCGTGTGATGGAGCAAGTGCAGCTACTTCGTCCGCTGGTGCACATTTCTGGCCGGTACGCCGGTGAGCGCAGCTACCTATCGATCGTATTGCCGCTTGCGTGGCACCCCACCAATCGAAATGCGCTGGTGGTCTGCGACCTGCAAGTCGAAAGCGATGATTTGATGTCCTTGTCGGGCGACCAGCTTCGCGAGCGTTTATATACACGCCATACCGACCTCAAGGAAAACGAGCGGCCTGTCCCATTGAAGTTGGTCCACATAAACAAATGCCCGGTGGTTGCGCCGCTGTCAGTGCTGCGGGAGGCCGATCAAACGCGTCTAGGCATTGACCTGTCGTTGTGTGAGCGCAGAGCGCAGCGGCTACGCGATCAACAATCCGCGTGGCAGGACAAGCTATCTACGGTGTATGCCGCGCAGGACTTTTCGGCGTGCGATGACCCAGAGCAGCAACTCTATGACGGTTTCTTCGGCGAACGAGACAAGCGCCTATGCACGCTGATTCGAAGTGCCGACCCTGCCGAACTCAACGGCGATGATTGGACATTCGCAGATCCAAGGCTGACGGAATTGCTCTTTCGCTACCGCGCGCGAAATTATCCGCATACCTTGTCTCCGCAGGAGCAACAGGACTGGCATCAATTCTGTCAGCAACGATTGCGCCGCCCGGAATATGGCGCGCCGCTGACTTATCCGGATTTTTGCAATGCGTTGGAGCAGAGCGCGCTCACTGCGCCGCCGGAAAAAAGTGGAATGCTCGACGATTGGCGGGCTTATGGCAAAAAAATCGCCAGCAAATACGGTTTGGAGTGAACAGCGCCAACATATTTGCTCGCACTGTTTGTTTACAACGGCTTGCAGATGGCAAGCCGCTGTCGAAATCATGCGATGTAGCACTATCAAGAGGTAGGGTGGATTACCGCTACAGCCACGTAGTCTACCGCTCAGCCTTGTCGAATCTTCCGCGGTAATTAACGGTGAAAGCGTTTCGGGATTCCACCCTACGGTCGGTGCCGCTCTACTTATAACGAGTGGCACTACAGCGTTTTTGCTGGCTTTCGTTAATCTTCGATCAGTCTAGAAGAGTTGCCCAACTTTCGACGGTTTCATTGCCCCACTGGGACTTCCATTCTTTCAACGCTTTGTGATTGCCACCCTTGGTTTCGATCACTTCGCCCGAATGGGGGTTTTTATACTGTTTGATCTTTCGTGCTCGTTTGGCGGCAGCAGGACTCGCTGCGCTACGTGGCGTTTTGGATGAGCCCGAAGGGTCTAGCAAGGCGATGATGTCACGCAGCGACTTCTCGTGCTCATCCATCAACGCACGCAATTTACCTTCGAATTCCAGTTCTCTTTTCAGTCCATCATCTTGCGTCAGGCGGTTCAGCCGTTCTTGCAGTTCCTTGATTGCTTCTTCCGTTGCTCGAAACTCATTCAACCGCGACATACGAATCTCCTTTTCGAAACTGAAATGATCAAAACGAGGGCAATCATAGGCACCTGCCGGTAGGCAAGTAAACATGAGGGAGATGGCGTTTCTTATATCTTCCCAAGCGGGCCGCTTACTTGCGCGCAGCTTCTCATGGGAGGGTGAGCCGCGGGAACGTCTTGCGAGCAGACGGCGCGTGGCGCTGACGTTTTAAGTGGAGCCCGCTAGAATGGCGCTCCTGTAAAGTTTTGGAGTTTTACCTCATGCGCACCTTCCGTTTGGTGATCGCTTGTCCGGATCGCGTTGGCATTGTCGCGAAGGTGAGTAATTTTTTGGCGACCTACAATGGTTGGATCACCGAAGCCAGCCATCACTCCGATACGCACAGTGGCTGGTTCTTCATGCGCCACGAAATTCGGGCCGACTCGCTCCCATTCGATCTCGATGGTTTTCGTCAGGCGTTTTCGCCCATCGCGAACGAGTTCTCCATGGAGTGGCGCGTGACGGATTCCTCGGTTCGTAAGCGTGTCGTGCTGATGGCAAGCCGCGAGTCCCATTGCCTGGCGGATCTGCTGCACCGCTGGCAAAGCGGCGACCTCGACTGCGATATCCCTTGTGTCATTGCCAACCACGACGACCTGCGTGGCATGGTTGAATGGCACGGCATTCCGTATTACCACGTGCCGGTGAACCCCGCCGACAAGCAGCCTGCCTTTGACGAGGTCACGCGCTTGATCGACGAACAAAGCGCAGACGCCGTGGTGCTTGCCCGCTACATGCAAATATTGCCGCCCGCGCTTTGTGAGAAGTTCGCGCAGCGCGTGATCAATATCCACCACAGCTTCCTGCCGTCGTTCGTAGGGGCAAAACCCTATCACCAGGCCGCCAAGCGTGGCGTCAAGCTGATTGGCGCCACCTGCCACTATGTAACCGAAGAGCTCGATGCCGGACCGATCATCGAGCAGGATGTCGCTCGGGTCACGCATGGCGACAGTCCGGAAGAAATGGTTCGGCTGGGCAAGGACGTGGAGCGGCGGGTTCTAGCTCGTGGGCTACGCTTCCACCTCGAAGATCGCGTTCTGGTACACGATAACAAGACGGTCGTGTTCGCCTGAGATAGGTCACCTTGGAGGGTCGTAATGCCGACGTTCGTGCTGGGAGCAGATGCGCAGAATGAACCCGTCAGCCAATCGCTGCGTTTGGCGAACCGCCACGGCCTGATCGCCGGTGCGACGGGAACCGGAAAGACGGTCACGCTCCAACGGTTGGTCGAGCAGTTCAGCGCTGCAGGCGTGGCGGTCTTTGCCGCAGACGTCAAAGGCGATCTCAGTGGGCTCGCTGCGGCCTCAGAGCCCGCCGGCAAGATCGCTGAGCGCATTGCGAGCATGGCGTGGTTGAATTGCACGCCAAGCGCAAGTCCGGTTGTTCTTTGGGACATTCACGGGCAAAGCGGCCATCCGTTGCGTACGACCCTCAGCGAAATGGGCCCGCTGCTATTGGGGAATCTGCTCAGCCTGACCGATAGCCAGCAGTCCGCGTTGTATGCCGCTTTCCAGGCAGCCGACCGAGAGGGTCTGTTGCTGCTGGATCTAAAGGATTTGAAAGCGCTGCTCAACCATTTGCGGGAAGACCCAAGCCGTCTTGGCGTGGACTCTGCATTGTTCACTGGGGCGTCGAGCGCGGCGCTCTTGCGCCGTCTCGCCACGCTGGAGCAACAAGGCGGTGACTCACTGTTCGGTGAGCCGTCGCTGGAACTGGGTGATTTATTGGCGCCAACGGCCGATGGTAGGGGGCACGTACACCTATTGGATGCCCGGCGTCTGGTGCATGAGTCGCCGAAGGTCTATGCGACGTTCCTGCTGTGGTTGCTTGCCGAGCTGTTCGAGCAGTTACCTGAACGAGGCGATGCCGATAAGCCCATACTGGCGTTGTTCTTCGATGAGGCCCATTTGCTTTTCACTGACACGCCTAGAGCCTTGCAGCAACGCCTGGAGCAGGTCGTTCGTCTCGTGCGCTCCAAGGGCGTTGGCGTGTACTTCGTGACGCAGTCGCCAAGCGACCTTCCTGATGAAATTCTGGCGCAACTGGGTCTGCGCATTCAGCATGGCCTGAGAGCGTTTACCGCCAAGGAGCAGAAGGCACTGAAAGCGGTCGCTGATGGTTTCCGGCCGAACCCTGATATCGACGCATTGAGCGTGCTCACCCAGCTTGGGATTGGCGAGGCGCTTGTCGGCACGCTGGAAGAAAAGGGTACACCTGCGATGGTTCGCCGCGTGGCGATCGCGCCGCCGCAATCGCGGATTGGACCGGTGACTGATCAGGAACGGACGCAGCTTATTCAAAGCTCGCCCTTGCGCGGCCGCTATGACCGCATGATCGATCGTGAATCAGCGTACGAAGTGCTGGCCGACAGAGCGATGCGCGACACCGCGTTGGAAGTGGGCTCTGGCAAAAAAAACACGAAGGCCGATGCCGCGTTATCTGAACAAGGCGTGTTTGGAGATTTTGTCGGGCGGGTCGTGAAAAGTACCGTTCAGCAAGCCGCAACCCAAATAGGACGCCAGCTGGTAAGAGGCCTGCTAGGGGCGTTGACGGGGAAAAAACGCTAAACGTTGCCGGTCTGCCCAAGTACTTATGACGTGCAAGGCTTGGCAGTCTTCAAACGATCCGCTTCGATTTTTTCGAGTTCTCGTTGAAAAGCCTTGTCCTGTACGGTCGCTTTCTTTTTCCAAGGCTTTCGATCTGGGGTGTGTTGCGCCGCATAAGTCGTCACTTCACCACCATAAATGTCTTTGAAACGTTGTTCCTGGCGCTCGAGTTCCGCGCGCAGTTCGTCTTTCGTCACAGCGTATTCCATTAATTCATAAATATAGGATGGGCCGGCGGAGGGGTTATTGCGCGTCAGCGCGGTGCCGTGCGTGAAGAGTAACGTCAGTCATGTGCTTTGAACAACTGTTACGCAGCGACAGCACCTTCGTATCGGCTCAGTGGTCTATGCCTATAGGAACATTTTACCGACGGCCGTTAGTTTTTCTGGCGAGCGAATAGTATGAAACGAGACATTTTCAAAGCGAAGCAAATAGCCGATCTCATCGAGCAGTATGCAGATAAGCATGGAATTGCTCCGGCGACGTTGGCGTCGCTGTACCTGACGACATACCGCCCTACTGCAGAAGAAGTCGAAGTCTCCGAGTACATCGTTAAATTGATGGGCGAGGAAGGGCTGATCAAGATGGAAACACATCCACTGACAGGGGAAAGCTTGTTTCAGCTTACTTCGCGAGGGCATGACTTCATCGCTAATTACGAGCCTTTGAAAGCGGGCTGAATTATTTAAAAAGTTTTAATAAGGTTGGTAAATCCTCGCACCTTGGGGCGGGACATTTTCGGCTAAGCGAACAGTTCTCCTCGGTGCAACGACATGGCCAATGAAGCCGTTGGGCTGTCAGGTAAGAACGCCGGAACTATACAGAGATTTTTTAGCCACCCCTGCCAAGCGTGGAACGTTGTGCCGACGCGTATGTTGCAGTGTTTCAAGGTAGGTTAAGGAAAAAAGCAGGAGAAGAGCGGAGAGAAATGGAGCGGGCGAAGGGAATCGAACCCTCGTCATGAGCTTGGGAAGCTCAGGTAATGCCATTATACGACGCCCGCGTGGGCGCCTTTTTACCAGAACCCGCTTGGAAAATGAAGGACATTCGATAGTTGCCAATCGTAAGGTTCAGAAGGCAGCTATTTCGGCCGGCGTTAGCGCGCGGAAGGTACCTTCAGGCAGGTCTCCCAAAGATAAAGGCCCGATCGTCTCCCGGTGGAGCCCTGTCACACGGTTACGGAAATGGCCGAACATGCGTTTGACCTGATGATAACGGCCTTCATGGAGCGTCAATCGCGCGGTGTGGCTATCCAGTATCTCGAGATGGGCGGGCAGCGTCGTAAGCTTTTCGTATGAGAAATAAAGGCCCTTCTCGAACGCGGCAATGCAGGCTGGATCGATAGGGTCTTCGGTTTGCACCCGATACACTTTCGGCTGTTTATTGCCAGGCAGGGTGAGGCGGCGAGACCAATGGCCGTCGTTCGTCAGCAGCAAGAGGCCTGTAGTGTTCAGGTCCAGCCGTCCCGCAAGGTGCAATTCGTCCGCGGATGCACCTACAAGGTCCAGAACGGTGCGATGGGTGGGGTGCTCGGTGGCGCTCACGTAACCTACGGGCTTGTGCAGCATTAGATAGCGCGCGGGGTATCCGAGCTGCAGGATGCGCTGTTCGCTCTCCACCCGATCGAATGGACGTATGGCGCGACTGCCATCGTGTACGGTCTCCGCATTGACGCTGACGTGACCGCCGGCAAGCAGCCGGCGCACGTGCTGTTGACTTATGCAGGCAAGGTGGGCAATCAAACGATCGAGACGCATTGCTTAGGGCTTCCGCGTCGGCTCGTCGATGGCGTGCAAGCCTGCGCATCGCGGGCAGAGGCATGCGACATCTCGCTCATCTGCGGGCAGTCGATCGAGCGCCGCGGGTGCTATCGAGGTTTGAAAGCACCAGCATTCCCCTGCGACGCGCGCCTCGGCAACTAGGCCGCATTGATTCAATGCGCCGCACACGGGGCATCGGTCGGCAGAAAAGGCACTTGAAGGTAAGGGCATCGACATGGGATCCAAATAAGGCCTGACAATGCTATCGCGGTGCTTCCAGCTCGGCTATCGGAAGAGGGCTGGTAGGTAACGTCGGTACGGCTGCGTGCGCGCCTGCCAGGAATGCTTCGTTGTAGCAGTTGGGGTATGCGCACCATAAGAGCTGTCTCACCTTGACTTGGTCCGAACGCTTCAATAGCGTGCCCGGCTTCGTATCGATGAGCAAAGCGTTATGGGTGAGGACGATCGGATCAAGCTCGAGCCGGGCTGGAAAGAGGCGTTACGTGAGGAATTCGAAAAGCCTTATATGAAAGTGCTAGCCGACTTCCTGCGTCACGAGAAAGCGTCCGGAAAGGTGATCTATCCACCTGGGCCGTTGATCTTCAACGCGCTCAATACGACGCCGTTGGATCAGGTGAAGGTGGTGATCATCGGACAGGATCCCTACCACGGGCCAGGCCAGGCTCATGGGCTATGCTTTTCCGTCCAGCCGGGCGTGCCCGCACCGCCTTCGTTGCAGAACATATTCAAAGAATTGAAGCGCGACCTGAACATCGACGTACCGTCACATGGCTATCTTCAGCATTGGGCCGAGCAGGGCGTGCTGCTGCTCAACACGTCGCTCACAGTGGAGCGCGCGAATGCAGGATCCCATGCTAAGGCAGGTTGGCAGCCCTTTACGGACAAGGTCATAGAAGTCGTCAGTGCAGAGTGCCCGAACGTGGTGTTTCTGCTCTGGGGTGCCCATGCACAGAGCAAGCAGCGGCTGATCGATCCGAAGAAGCATCTCATCCTTAAGTCGGCGCACCCATCGCCGTTGTCCGCCCACCGAGGTTTTCTAGGGAACGGGCATTTCAGTCGCTGTAACAAGTTTCTCGAGCAGCATGGTGTGAAGCCGGTTGACTGGCAGCTGCCAGCTAGCGCATCAGCCGAGCCTGTCGCATAGGTGTCGCGTCAGTTCGTAGGTGCCGGTCGTTTTCGCTGCCATAGGCGAAACAGCGGCTCGGCACAGAACAGCACGATCAGTAGCCGTAAAACCTGAACGGCCGTCACCAGTGGAACGCTCATATTCAGCGCCTCGGCGGTCAGGCTCATTTCCGCAATACCGCCGGGCATCATGCTTAGCGTCAGAGACGGAAGATCCAGGGCGCTGAAAAAACTCAGTACCCATGCGAACCCGCCCGCGATAAGGACCATTGCCGCCGTGCCGAGCATGGTCCGGCATAAAAACCAAGGGGCGCGCTTGAAGAAGGCTCGGTCGAAATAGCAGCCCAGGCCGGCGCCGATAAGCAATTGTCCGATTCCGCTTGATCCTGTTGGCAAACCAATATGCAGGTCGGCAAAGATGCTCGCGAGCGCGCTCACCAGAAGTGGGCCGAAAAGCCAAGGGTTAGGCTGCTTAAGCCGTTGCCACGCCCATCCCATGAAAATGCTGGCCGGGACGAGCAGTGCGAGCCACTGCCAATCCACAGCTGCCGTCAGGTGGGGAGCTATCGTTGCGCCGGCGAAGAGGTGATTGAACAGGGCTGGGATACACAACACGATGGCGACGACTCTTAAACTCTGCGCCGCAGCGACGTTGCTGAGCTGCGCACCGTTGCGGGCGCCCAGGTTGACCATCTCGCCAGAACCGCCAGGCATGCTCGCGAAGAACGATGTCGCGCGATCTTCGCCCGTGGCTTGCAGCAGCCAGACCGCGACAACGCTGCCGAGCACAGTGATGCTGGCTGCCGCGAGGATAAGGAGAAAGTGCTCGGCAATTTGCTCGGTGACCTCCGAGTTGAAATGAAGGCCGATCCCGATTCCTACGATGAGTTGCCCGATTTTGCGGCCATTCGGGATTTCCGCGATTCGCCACGGGGTAAGGCAGCGAAACAGAATGACTGCCAGCAGCGACCCGATCATCCACGGTAGTGGCCAATTCAGGGTGGCGGCAATCCAGCCTCCAGCGGCGCCAACGAATGGTGTCGGCCACCAATGTTTGGGTTTTAGAAACTCGGAGCGCGTCATCTCAGCGTCGACCAGGCATCAAGCCGAATTCAGCGGCCAGTTTGCGGTATTGCTCCACTTGCGCCTGGATAGTCGAGGTCAATTCATCGCCGGTGAGGGCGAGCGGGAACATTCCACTGTTCTCACGAAGCGTGTCGAACGACGGATCAGCCAGCATGTGCTGGAAGCGGGCTTGCCAATACCTGAAGGCCTTTTCATCGACATCGGGTCCCATATACACGCCCCGCATAGTCGGCCAGGTCAGGTCGTAACCCTGTTCGCGTGCGGTTGGAATCTCGTGGTATTTACCGGGTAGCCGTTCCTGGGAAAGCACGGCGAGCACGCGAATATTGCCGCTTTCCAATTGAGTCGACACTTCGCCAAGATTACTGGCGATCGCGTTCACGTGCGCGGCGAGCATCGCCACCATGCCTTCACCGCCACCTTCGAAAACGACGTAGCTCAATTTGTCAGGATTGATTCCTGCCGTACGTGCCAGCGAGGCAATGCGCATCCAATCTTGGCCGCCGATCGTGGCGTCTGTACCGAACAGGACGTCAGTGGGTTTGCGTTTCACCTCGGCCATGAGCTCGCCCAACGTGTGGAAAGGCGAGTCGGCAGGAACACTGATCACGGCGTAGTCATTGCCTATTGCGGCGAGCCATCGAACGGCATGCTCGTCGTGGTGGCCGAACTTGCCTTGCGCCAGATTGAGCAGTGACCCGCTGGAAAACGCGGTGAAGGTCGACGGTTCTGAAGCGTGTTGATCGATAATGGTGTTGTAGGCAACCGCGCCGACACCCCCCGGCATATAAACCGTGGACATCTTCGCATCCTGCGATTTCTCTAATGCAAGCCCTTTGGCAACGAGTGCGCAGGTGAGGTCGAAGCCGCCGCCGGGTTTGGCCGGGGCTATGCAGCGTGGTGCCGGCTCAGCATGGGCAAAACCCGCGATGAAGAGCCACAGGAGCACGATGAAACGCGTTGAAATTGTCATGAACAGGGATGGCCTGCGCGTGGGGCTTCGTTGCGGGTGTGCAAATTTGGCCGCGCGGACGCAGTAGGTAGGCCGTGCTGCGAAGATGAACGTCGAGCGGTACATCGTGAAGGCATGGGTGGCGATCCGTTCTTGTTTTATGTGCGGCACCGGTCCGCACAGCAAGCCGCTCCGGAGCCTATAAACGCAAGCTTTCACGAACCTTTCGAAAGGTGGGCAATGACGCGGCAGGCACAGGGATTGGACTTCATGATCAGAATGCTTCCGTGGTCCGTGGCAGAGTACACTCCCGGCCCGCATTGACGTTCAGGACGGAGTACATAATGCGAGTTCTTCTGGTAGAGGACCACCCACCGTTAGCTGAAAGCGTGGCGAAGGCCCTCAAGGGGGCTGGTTTGAATGTGGACGTGTTGCAGGATGGCGTGGCTGCCGATTTGGCGTTGGCCAGCGAAGATTACGCATTGGCGATACTCGATGTCGGGTTGCCTCGCCTCGATGGGTTTCAGGTGCTGGCGCGCTTGCGCGACCGCGGCAAGACAGTTCCCGTTCTGATGCTCACGGCGCGCGGGGAGGTCAAGGATCGGGTGCACGGATTAAATCTGGGGGCCGATGATTATTTGGCCAAGCCCTTTGAATTGAGCGAGCTCGAAGCGCGCGTAAAGGCTTTGCTGCGGCGTAGTGTGCTGGGTGGCGAACAACAGCAGCGTTGCGGATCGCTGGTGTATGACCTGGGTATTCGCCGGTTCGCGCTCGGAGAGCAAACGCTGACCCTGACCTCGCGGGAGCAGTCCGTGCTGGAGGCTTTGATTGCTCGCCCCGGACGCGTGATGAGCAAGGAGCAGTTGGCATCGCAGGTGTTCGGCCTCGATGAAGAGGCAAGCCCGGATGCTATCGAGATTTACGTCCATCGTCTTCGTAAAAAGATCGAAGGCAGCGATGTGCGAATCGTGACTTTCCGTGGCCTGGGCTATCTCTTGGAAGAATATGATGCGTGAAGCCGGCAGCCTGCGCGGGCGTTTACTGCGTAGGCTCGCATTGCTCCTCGCATTGCTGTTGATCGTCAGTGGCTGGACGTCTTACCTCAACGGACGGGCCGCAGCTGACCGTGCCTACGACCGTAGCTTGTTGGCCTTCGCGCGGGCGGTGTCCGAGCGGATGGAGACAAAGGACGGCGCACTGCAGGTCAATGTTCCGTATCTAGCGTTGGATGCGTTCGCCTACGACAGCGCTGGGCGCATTTTTTATCAGGTTCTGGATTTCGACGGCCGACTCATCTCGGGCTATGAGGGATTGCCGGCACCGCCTGATACCGCGGCACGCACGCAAGACTATCCAGCATTAGCGCGGTTCTACAGCGCTGACTACCAAGGGCTCGGCGTTCGCGTCGTAAGCCTGTTGCAGCCAATCTCCGAGCCTGGCTTGAAAGGTATGGCGGAAATCCGGGTGGCAGAAACCGACGGGCAACGTGAAGCATTGGCGCGTTCGCTGCTCAACGACACCTTATGGCGAATGACTGCGCTGGCCATCGGCGCGTTGCTGCTCGTTTGGCTTGCCGTCAGTGTCGCGCTACGTCCTTTGGCGCAATTGAGTGTCGCCGTCACGGAGCGTCAGCCGGATGATCTTCGGCCGTTGCCGAATATTGCGGTACAGCGCGAGCTCAGTCCGCTAGTCAACGCGTTGAACGGTTTTACCGGTCGCCTGCGAAACCAATTCGAGCGCCAAGCGCAATTCATTGCTGACGCCGCGCATGAGCTGCGTACCCCGCTCGCAGCGCTCAAAGCACGCATCGAGCTGGGGCTGAGAGAGCAGAACCCAGCGATATGGCGCGAAACGCTCGAGGCCTCCGCGCAGGATACCGATCGCCTGACACAGCTCGCGAATCAATTGCTGTCGTTGGCACGGATCGAAAATGGAGCGCAGTCGATTGCCCAAGGCGGTGCGCAACGCCTGGACCTGGCGCAAGTCGCACGTGATCTTGCTCTGGCGATGGCTGCGCTGGCATATAAGCGGGGGGTTACGCTGGCATTGGAGGCCGAGCATCCTGTCAGGGTCATTGGCGAGCCTACGCTGTTGAATGAGTTACTGAGCAATCTGCTGGATAATGCGCTGGCACATACGCCTGTTGGGGGCAGCGTGATACTTCGTGTCGCCGAGGGGGGTGTGCTTGAGGTGGAAGACGACGGCCCGGGGATTCCCGAGCACGATCGAAAAAAAGTGTTCGACCGCTTCTATCGGCGTCAGGCTAACGGCAAAGGCGCGGGGCTTGGTCTCTCCATCGTTGGGGAAATCTGCCGAATACACCGGGCGGAGATAACCCTGGGGGAGGGGAGCTTGGGAGGCCTGATCGTCCGAGTGACGTTTCCCGTCATTGATTGACGCTGGTGTGCGCTAGGTCACATATTTGGCGCGCTTAACCCAATATGTCCTCATTCAAGCAAAGCGAGTCGTTCTGCCGGTGGGTGTGGGCGACTCCCGCGATTCGCCGGGATCGCTGAACGCCGCCTGCCATGCTAGAAGACCCGCCTCTCTCGGTGTTCTATATGCCAGCGCTGAATTGTCAGCCCTGCAGCATGCGCGTCGCCGCAGCCATCGCTTCCGAAAGATCCTCGTCTTCGTTGACGTTGGCGCTGGGGTCCATGCCTAGCTTGGTGAACGCCGGAACCGTCGTCCAATCGATCTGCGCGAACGGATGTTCACTTCCCTGATAGCTCTGAAGGACCGCGACCTGCACGATGTCGGTGTAATCGGTCGTTTTGGAGTCGCGGGTGAAATCTAGATGCTGCGTCGGAATTACGGCGATCGGTGCGGGGAAGTCCCACGTACGTAGAATCTTTTCACCCAGTATGGGGTGCAGCTTCGAAATAAGGCGATCCAGGCTGATTGCATCGTTCAGCAGGTTACCTTGCTCCTCCGCGAACGTCAGGATCGGCAATGCGCCGATTTGGTGAACCAGTCCAGCGAGCATTGCCTGATCCGCAGGAAGCCTTGTGTAGTGGCGGCAAAGCGCGGTGCAGATTCCGGCAATTTCCGTGCTTCGCGTCCATACCTCGCGCAGGCGACGATCCACAGCATCGGACGTGGCTTGGAACATCTGCTCCATGGCCAGCCCAGTCGCGAGGTTACAGGTGTAGTTGATGCCAAGCCGACCAACAGCCGTCTGAAGGTCGTTGATCTCTTTGCTCGTCCGCAGCAGAGGACTGTTGACGATCTTAATGATCCGCGCGCTGAGTGCGGCGTCGTTACCAATGACTTTCGCCAGTTGCGGCACACCGATATCGGGGTCTTCTGCGGCTTCCCGAACACGAAGGGCGACTTCGGGAAGCGTCGGAAGGACCAGGCGATCGTTTTCGATCGCGTCGATGAGCTCATCCTGTATTGCGTGGGTGAAGGTGTTCACAGCAGGCTTCCTCACAGATAGGTATTCGCCGAGAGTAGGCCCGACAGCGCTACCGCCGGATTTCCTGGTCTCGGTCCAAGACATAGGGAAGCTCGAGCAATTTCAATGCCGGCCCAGTTGAGTCGTCGAGATGAATACGGCTATCCGTAGCGGCATCCTCCTGTAAAACGGCCAGTAGCTCAGTGCCTGTCTCGCTTCGTGCAGCAAGAACGACCTCGCCAACGCTGCTGTTGTGGACTGGGGAGAATAGCGCGACGCCTGGTTGCGGAACCTCGGTGCTTTCCAGTGCTAAACGATAGAGGCGGCGTTTAAGGCGTCCGAGGTACTGCATTCTCGCAACGATCTCCTGTCCGGTGTAGCAACCCTTTTTAAAGCTAACGCCGCCGACCGCCTGAAGATTGATCATCTGCGGGATGAACATCTCCCGGGTCTCGCCGAACACCTGACCCTCCCCGGCGCGAACCTGGGCGAGCAGCCAGCTGTTCAGCGGTGCCTCTTTTATACCCTCGATCGCTCCGATCGCCGAGGCACCGGGCAGGCGGGACCATATTTCCAAACGGTTGCAGCCCAGGTTCACCCGTATCTGATTGTCATCGCGCGATGTTGCACCGTTACGCGCGTCAAGATCTGGCGCAAACGCAGCGAACATTTCATTCGTGCCGACGACTCCTAGCCGGTGCCAGCTTTCCGACTCGTCGGAGAGCGCGACTTTGGAAAATACCGCGTACTTTTTCAGGTCCGTGAGTTGCGGCTCGAATAGGTCCGCCGCCATGGCAAGCAGGTAGCCGTCGTCGTCCTTGAGAATTCGAAAGCTCGAAACCATTCGGCCTTTCGGCGTGCAGCGGGCGCCAAGACTGGCGTCGCCGTCTTCCAGGTAATCCAGGTTGCAGGTGAGCTGACCTTGAAGAAATTTCTTGGCATCTGGGCCGCGAATGGCGAGCACGCGCTCATGGTTCAAGTGTGTGAAGAACGGAGGCTGGATCATAAGTACATCAATTCTGGTGGACTGGCGTTCATCATAGAGCGCACTGGATAGCTTGTCAGTGGCGTGGAATCGCTATAATGCCCGCCTATTTGAAGGAGCCTTCATGTCTGACGAGATTGAATTGAACCGACTGTTCTGGCATAGCCGTCGTGGCATGCTGGAGCTAGATGTCCTGCTCGTGCCTTTTGTTAAAGAGGTATATCCAGGGCTCAACGCCGATGATCAAGCGCGCTATCGCAAGCTCCTTGCCTGCGAAGATCAGGACATGTTTGTGTGGTTCATGCAGCGGGGAGAGCCGGAAGATCCTGATCTTTTGCGGATGGTACGCATGATTTTGGATCGCGTGCAGCCTAAGGCATAGGTCAGTGACGGTGGGGCTATTCGAATGTCATTGGCGGCGGTCGTCGGCACAGATGGCGGCCTATGTCACGCTGCAGGCATGCTGCGTTCTATCATTGTTGCATTGTGACCTGCCGTGGTGGTCGACTGTAGCAGGCTTGCTGATATGTTCAGCGCACGCTATTCGCATCGCGCCAAGGGACATATTGCGCACTGCGCCTTCTGCGGTTACCGGTTTGCGCCATGACGAGAGCGGCTGGCAGCTGTACTCACTGAGCGACGGTTGGCAGCATGTGCAGTTACTACCTTCAAGTGTGGCGCTGCCGTTTTGCGTATTGCTGTCGTTCAAACGGGGCGGCGATCGTTTCAGTCAGGCCGTATTGTTGACACCTGATGTATTACCGCCTCCCAGTCATCGACGCCTGCGGATGCGACTTCAGTTCAGTCGTAAGCGTTGGGCGGTGCCGGGCTTAGCTGACTGAGAATGTCGGCCGGGTCGGATGATGATTTCGCTTCGCGCTATTTTCGCCATCAACCGAATGCTGCCTTCCATTTGGACGTATTATGTGCAGG
The DNA here is from genome assembly GCF_014647635.1 of Pseudomonas matsuisoli. Taxonomy (GTDB): domain Bacteria; phylum Pseudomonadota; class Gammaproteobacteria; order Pseudomonadales; family Pseudomonadaceae; genus Pseudomonas_P; species Pseudomonas_P matsuisoli. The sequence continues at coordinate 560,816 of NZ_BMPO01000001.1, read as the reverse complement.
TAGCGTTGCCGTCTGCTTGGACGCTGGAACCTTTCAACTGGTGGATACTCCAATTGCACTATGGCCTGGGAGCGTCTCCCAGTGAGCGTAATCCTTCCCCGTGGTGCCGTGGAGCGTCAGTTTTAGAGAAAAAATTACCTGTTCTGACAAACCATGTCAGAGCACGTTGTGTAGTAAAGAGCTTCTGAATGAAGCTTGCCTAGAGGGGAGAACTTTTGCGCAACTTCTTGGTCAATGTTGGCGTGTCGATTCACTTGGTTGCGCAACACTCCCATCGGTTTAATGAGGAGTGTTCATGTTGACCCAGGAACAGGATCAGCAATTAGTTGAGCGAGTGCAGCGCGGAGACAAGCGTGCATTCGATCTGCTGGTAATGAAGTACCAGCACAAGATACTTGGGTTGATCGTGCGCTTCGTGCATGACACTCAGGAAGCGCAAGATGTTGCACAAGAGGCGTTCATCAAGGCCTATCGTGCACTCGGAAATTTTCGCGGCGACAGCGCTTTCTATACGTGGCTGTATCGCATCGCGATCAACACCGCGAAAAACCATCTTGTTGCGCGGGGCAGGCGCCCGCCGGATAGCGATGTAAGCGCCGAAGATGCGGAATTCTACGAGGGCGATCACGCACTCAAAGATATCGAATCTCCGGAACGATCTTTGCTGAGGGATGAGATTGAAGGTGCTGTGCACCGCACCATCCAGCAGCTGCCTGAAGACTTGCGTACCGCCTTAACGCTACGCGAGTTCGATGGGCTCAGCTATGAAGACATTGCGAGTGTCATGCAGTGTCCCGTAGGTACAGTACGTTCGCGCATCTTCCGGGCGCGCGAAGCGATAGACAAGGCTCTGCAGCCTCTGCTGCAGGAAAGCTGAGACAGCGGCGATAGCCAAGAGAGGAAACACATGAGTCGTGAAGCCCTGCATGAAACGCTGTCCGCAGTGATGGATAACGAAGCGGACGATCTGGAACTTCGTCGTGCTCTTGTCGCAAGCGACGAGCGCGAGGTTCGTGAAACGTGGGCGCGTTATCAAGTCGCTCGGGCAGCAATGCACAAAGAGCTTCTGATGCCTAAGCTAGACCTTGCGTCGGCAGTCGCGGCTGCTATCGCTCAGGAAGAAACGCCGGCAAAAGTCGAGCGCCGTCCTGTTCGCGGTTTAGCGCGTGTCGCTATCGCTGCGTCGGTGACTGTAGCGGTGTTGGCGGGCGTGAGCTTGTACAACCAAGACGACGTTAGCTCACCGCAACTGGCTGCCCAGTCGGGCCAGCCTGCCATCGAGGCGCCTCAGGCGCAGGGTCCAGCAGTTCTGGCTGGCTATAAGGCTGGCAGCGTCGAGACTCCTGCAGCAGAAGATGCTGACAGTAATTGGCATGAAGAGCGTCTTCCTGAGTACGTGCGTCAGCACGCGCAGCAGTCTGAGACCGCTTCGCCTCTTGCTCGTGAGGTTGGCGTAGACAACCGCTAAGGAAGTGCATGCGTCGCTTTTTAATACTGCTGTCTGCAATTACTGGCACTGCAGTCTCTTCAGTCCAGGCTTCGAGTATCGAAGACTGGATGGGGAAAGTGGAAAAAGCGACGCAACACAGCTACCAAGGTGTGTTCGTACACGAAAGAAGTGGCAATTTTTCCAGTTACCAAGTCTGGCACCTTTCCAAACAGGCGGCGGTAACAGAGCGGCTTCTACAGCTTGACGGTCCTCCTGCAGAAAGCTTGCGGGTCAATGGAAAGTTAGAATGCGCTAGCGCCGGCTTTCCCTCTATCCCCCCTTCCATTTTTACGCAATTCGATTTCGATCGCCTGCAGCAGGCCTATGAGCTTCGCGTGTTAGGCGAATCCCGGGTAGCGGGCCGTCGTGCACAGGTGATTGGGATCCTTCCTAGAGATCGTCATCGCTATGGTCTTGAAGTTCATGTCGACTTCGCGACCGGCGTGCCGCTAAAGCAGCTACTGGTTAGCGATGATGGTTCGCTTCTTGAGCGGTTTCAATACGCGACATTTCACACTGAGACGCCTTCCGCATCCGAGCTTCAAGTTCAGGCAAGGTGCGTTGAATCACGCGACGTATCAGCTGGATCGTTAGCTGAACCCGCTTGGCGTCCGGACTGGGTTCCCACCGCGTTTCATGCGACGCCCTTGCGAAGCGCGGCCTCGGATCCTGCATCGAGCGCTTTGATATCTAACTATAGTGATGGACTCGCTCGTTTCTCCATCTTCGTCGAGGCTATTAGCGATCCGTCGGTCGGCGATGCTCGAAGCCGTTTAGGGCCTACGTCCGTCGTCTCTAAGCGAGTTGCTGGTGATAGTGTGGATTACATCGTGACTGTCGTAGGTGAAATCCCCATTGGAACGGCGGAACGTATCGCGCTATCCGTGGTGCCAAACGCGCCCACAGCGGCACCTGAAGCACAGTGAGTTTCCGGTTTTAAAGAGGGATGACCTCGATACGCGTTCTGATATTTACACTTTCTTTTCGCTTTTCAATTCCTTGTTTCAGCGGACTTCGTAATAGGCTGTTGTGCCTAGCGATGGAGCGCGATGATCAGGGCTCGTACAGCGCGGACCGGTGGTTTGGCGCAATTCGAGTGCTGACTTTGTGTGATCGCAATACGTTTTGTGTGTGGTAGGCCGAAGGGCCTTTTTGCAGTTGTGCTCGTTTCAGCGGGGATTCGTATTCATGAAAATGGTTAGATCTTGGTTCGTTGCCATGTTTGGCTTGTGGCTGGCTACTCAGGCTGCGATGGCGCAAGCGGTGGACTTGCCAGATTTCACACAGCTGGTGGAGCAGGCTTCGCCAGCAGTCGTTAACATCAGTACGCGACAGAAAGTACCTGCTAATGGCATTAGTCAGCTCGGGATTCCCGATCTGGAAGGCCTGCCGCCGATGTTTCGCGAGTTTTTCGAGCGCAGCATTCCACGCGCGCCAGGCGGTCGTCAGCCGCAGCGCGAAGCCCAGTCGCTGGGCTCTGGTTTCATCATTTCCGATGACGGGTATGTGCTGACGAACAACCATGTCGTCGCGGATGCGGACGAAATCATGGTTCGCTTGCCCGATCGCAGCGAATTGGAAGCCAAACTTATCGGTGCAGATCCTCGCACGGACGTCGCCCTGTTGAAGGTGGAGGGCAAGAACCTCCCTACCGTGAAACTCGGTGATTCCAACGCGCTGAAGGTCGGTGCGTGGGTGCTCGCCATTGGTTCGCCGTTTGGTTTCGATCACTCGGTAACCACCGGTATCGTCAGCGCGAAAGGTCGTAGCCTGCCGAACGAGAACTATGTGCCGTTCATTCAAACAGACGTTGCTATCAATCCTGGCAACTCTGGCGGTCCGCTGTTCAATCTCGACGGTGAAGTCGTCGGTATCAACTCCCAGATATTCACCCGTTCCGGCGGTTTCATGGGCCTTTCGTTCGCGATCCCGATCGATGTGGCGATGAATGTTGCTGACCAGTTGAAAAAGACCGGCAAGGTTGATCGTGGATGGCTCGGCGTGGTCATTCAGGAGGTCAACCGGGACCTGGCCGAGTCGTTCGGTCTCGAGCGTCCTGCCGGTGCGCTCGTCGCGCAGGTGATGGAGGATGGCCCGGCCGCCAAGGGTGGCTTACAAGTGGGTGATGTCATTCTGAGCGTGGACGGCCAGCCGGTCATCATGTCGGCGGATCTACCGCATATGGTCGGTACGCTCAAGCCGGGTACAAAGGTGGTATTGGAAGTTGCGCGGGAAGGTTCGCGGCAGAAGATCACGCTCGCAGTGGGCTCCATGCCAGCAGACGATGACCAGCAAATGGCGAGCGGTGGAAATGCCGTACCAAAAAGCGACAACCGCTTAGGTGCGTCAGTTTCTGACCTTACCAGTCAGCAGAAGAAAAGCCTGGAGCTCAGTGGTGGCGTGGTCATTCGGGAAGTACAGGGTGGTCCTGCGGCGATGGTGGGATTGCGCCCTGGCGATGTCATCACGCACCTTAACAACCAATCGATCGACTCGGTCGCCACGTTCGACAAGGTGGCCAAATCCCTGCCGACGAACCGCTCGGTATCTATGCGCGTGCTGCGTGAAGGCCGTGCAAGTTTCATTACGTTCAAATTAGGCGAGTAAATATCGCTCAATAAGAAGGCAGCCTCGGCTGCCTTCTTTCATTTCTGGCGGGTAGCGTGGCGGGGGCATGGGCTATCAGGTACACTTTCGGGCTGATTTTTCGGCGGCGTCCATGCCGGCCTCCACCTACTCGAGTGCTATTTTGTGAGTGACCTGAGTCATATCCGCAATTTTTCGATCATCGCCCATATCGACCATGGCAAGTCGACCTTGGCAGATCGCTTCATACAGCTGTGTGGTGGTCTCTCCGATCGGGAGATGGAGGCACAGGTGCTCGACTCGATGGACCTTGAGCGCGAGCGTGGAATTACCATCAAGGCGCACAGTGTGACGCTGCACTATAAGGCGCAGAACGGCCAAACGTATCAACTGAACTTCATCGATACGCCGGGGCACGTCGACTTCACATACGAAGTCAGCCGCTCGCTCGCCGCTTGCGAAGGCGCGTTGTTGGTCGTGGATGCCGGGCAAGGCGTCGAGGCGCAATCAGTTGCGAACTGCTATACCGCAATCGAGCAAGGGCTCGAGGTCATGCCGGTTCTCAACAAGATGGACCTGCCGCAAGCCGAACCTGATCGGGTGAAGGAAGAGATCGAGCATATCATCGGCATCGACGCGACCGATGCCGTCCCTTGCAGCGCTAAGAGCGGCATGGGTGTGCTCGACGTGCTCGAGCGTTTGGTGCAAGTTATCCCGGCGCCGGAAGGCAATATCGATGCGCCGTTGCAAGCGCTGATCATCGATTCGTGGTTCGATAACTATCTCGGTGTCGTTTCGCTCGTCCGCGTCAAGCATGGGCGCGTAAAGAAGGGCGACAAGATTCTTGTCAAATCGACTGGCAAGTTTCATCAGGTCGACAGTGTTGGTGTGTTCTCTCCGAAGCACACCGAGATGGCTGACCTGAAAGCAGGCGAGGTCGGGTTCATCATTGCGGGCATCAAGGAAATCAAAGGCGCGCCGGTCGGCGACACGCTGACACTTTCCAATACGCCAGACGTTGCGATGCTTCCGGGTTTCCAGCGGATCAAGCCGCAGGTATACGCCGGTCTCTTCCCGGTCAGTTCAGACGATTTCGAAGATTTCCGCGATGCGCTCGAAAAGCTGACACTCAACGACGCGGCGCTGCAGTACGAGCCAGAAAGTTCGGACGCACTGGGCTTTGGCTTCCGTATCGGCTTCCTGGGCATGCTCCATATGGAGATCATTCAGGAACGTCTGGAACGTGAGTACGATCTCGATCTGATCACCACGGCCCCGACCGTTGTTTTCGAGATCGTCATGAAGAATGGCGACATCCTCTACGTCGACAACCCATCCAAACTACCGGACCTTGCCTCTATCGACGAGATGCGCGAGCCCATCGTGCGCGCGAACATCCTTGTGCCGCAGGAGCATCTTGGCAGCGTCATCACGCTATGCATTGAAAAGCGCGGCGTGCAGCGCGACATGCAGTTCCTCAGCAGCCAGGTGCAAGTCAGCTACGATCTACCGATGAACGAAGTAGTGCTGGACTTCTTCGATCGGCTCAAGTCCGTGAGTCGAGGCTATGCGTCTCTGGACTACAGCTTCGATCGATTCCAGGCCGCTAACCTCGTGCGGCTCGACGTGCTAATCAATGGCGAGAAAGTCGACGCGCTGGCACTGATCGTGCACCGCGATAAGGCGCACTACAAAGGTCGGGCGCTGACGGAAAAGATGAAAGAGCTCATCCCTCGGCAGATGTTCGACGTGGCAATACAGGCCGCCATTGGTGGGCAGGTTGTCGCGCGCACTACGGTGAAGGCGCTGCGTAAGAATGTCTTGGCCAAGTGCTACGGCGGCGACGTGAGCCGTAAGCGCAAGCTGCTGGAAAAACAGAAAGCGGGCAAGAAGCGCATGAAACAGGTGGGCAGCGTGGAAATTCCACAGGAAGCCTTCCTCGCGGTACTAAAAGTGGATAGCTAATCTCTATGTCGATCAATTTTCCGTTGCTGCTGGTTATTGCCGTCGCCGTCTGTGGCGCGCTGGCGCTGCTGGATCTCGTGCTGCTCGCGCCTCGGCGCAGAGCGGCGGCGGCAGCGTATTACGGTCGAGTGGAAACACCTGACCAGAATGTCGTCGACAAACTGAACAAAGAGCCGCTGCTGGTGGAGTACGGGAAGTCGTTCTTCCCGGTCCTCGCCATCGTGTTGGTATTGCGTTCGTTTCTGGTCGAGCCCTTCCAGATTCCGTCCGGATCGATGAAGCCGACGCTGGAGGTAGGGGACTTTATCCTCGTCAACAAGTTTGCCTATGGCATCCGTCTCCCCGTGATCGATCAGAAAGTGATCGATATCGAAGATCCAAAGCGCGGCGATGTGATGGTCTTTCGTTATCCCAGTGACCCGAACATCAACTACATCAAGCGTGTGGTCGGGCTGCCTGGAGACGTCGTTCGTTACACGCCTGATAAGCAGTTGTTCGTGAACGGCCAGCCAGTAAGCCGCCAACTGGTTGGAGAGGAGCCCGGAAGCCTGGGTAGCGCAAGTCTTTACAAAGAGCAGTTGGGTGAGGTCGAGCATCTTATCCGCCTCGAAATGCAGCGTTATCGCATGGAGCCCGGTGGAGAGTGGAAAGTCCCGGCGGGTCACTATTTCATGATGGGTGACAACCGCGACAACTCCAACGACAGCCGTTTCTGGGATGATCCGTCGATTCCGCAGGCGCTGCACGGCATGGTGCCGGACCGCAATATCGTTGGTAAGGCGTTTGCCGTATGGATGAGCTGGCCGGATCCGAAATTCAGCCATCTTCCCCATTTCTCCCGGGTCGGTCTCATTCACTGAGACGGATCGTTCCTAGGATTGCCCGCCTTAGCGCCACCATCGTGGCCGGTGGGCCTCCAGCCAGTGCTGTGCGAGGGTCGCCATGAAGTGCACGAAGTCGGAAAACGGATTGTCCCTACTGGGCTGGTTGATGGCACTCGCCATCGTTGCGTTCCTGGCCAGTACGGCATTCAAAATGGTGCCGCACTACATGGATTACATGGCGTTGGAAAAAATCATCACGTCCGTTCAGACGGACCGTGTTGCCAACGTGACCACCGTGGCGGATTTTTACTCGCATGTCAGTAAAGGCATGCAGGTCAATGGCATCCGCGACCTCAATGTAAAAGATATCTTGAATGTGAAAGTCGAGAACCAGACTTTCATAGCCCAACTACACTACGAAAAACGTGAACCGATGATCCAGAACCTGGACCTGGTTGCACGATTCGATAAAGAGTTCCGCGTCCCCATACCGTGAATACACCGTTGAATCGTCTCGAGCGTAGGCTCGGTCATACCTTTGCCGATCAGGAGTTGATGACTCTTGCCCTGACGCACCGTAGCTTCGCTGGGCGCAATAACGAGCGTCTCGAGTTCCTGGGTGATGCTGTCCTGAACTTTGTCGCAGGCGAAGCTCTCTACGAACGTTTCCCGCAAGCGAGGGAAGGGCAGTTGTCGCGTTTGAGAGCACGTCTGGTCAAAGGTGAAACGCTTGCCTCGCTAGCCCGTGGCTTCGAACTTGGCGAATACCTGCGGCTGGGTTCCGGAGAACTTAAGAGTGGGGGCTTTCGACGCGAGTCAATTCTTGCTGACGCGCTCGAAGCATTGATCGGTGCGATCTATCTCGATGCGGGTATGGCGGCGGCGCGCGAGCGAGTCCTAGCGTGGTTGACCACGGAATTCGAAGGGCTGACGTTGGTTGACACCAATAAAGACCCCAAAACGCGTTTGCAGGAACTGCTGCAGGCGCGGGCGTGTGAGCTCCCACGGTATGAGGTCGTCGATATCCAGGGCGAGCCCCACTGCCGCACGTTCTTCGTCGAGTGTGAAGTGAAGTTGCTGAACGAAAAAACGCAAGGCCATGGCGCCAGCCGCCGAATTGCCGAACAGGTAGCTGCCGCTGCCGCACTCGCCGCACTTGGAGCAGGAAACGCCAATGACTGATGAAGCCATCACCACCCGCTGTGGGTACGTTGCTATCGTCGGGCGACCCAATGTCGGCAAGTCTACGCTCCTGAATCATATTCTTGGGCAGAAGCTCGCCATTACGTCCCGCAAACCGCAGACAACCCGTCACAACATGCTCGGTATCAAGACCGAGGGTGAGGTCCAGGCGGTGTACGTCGATACGCCGGGCCTGCACAAGAACAACGAACGTGCATTGAATCGTTTCATGAACAAAACGGCGTCGTCCGCGCTCAAGGACGTCGATGTCGTGGTATTCGTGGTCGATCGTACGCGCTGGACCGACGAAGACCAGATGGTGCTTGATCGCCTCGTGCACGTACGCTGCCCGGTCTTGATCGCGGTTAATAAGTCGGACCGTCTCGAAGACAAGGCCGAGCTCTTGCCGCATCTGGAATGGTTATCCTCGCAATTGGCCGACGCGCAAATCGTGCCAATCTCGGCTCTGCATGGACAGAACCTCGATATCCTCGAGCGTCTAGTGGGGGAGCGTCTGCCTGAAAGCGAGCACTTCTATCCGGAGGATCAGATCACCGATCGTTCCAGCCGCTTCCTGGCTGCCGAAATGGTGCGCGAAAAAATCATGCGTCAGCTGGGCGCCGAGCTGCCCTACCAGATGACGGTGGAAATCGAGTCCTTCCAGAAGGAAGGTCGCATTCTGCACATTCATGCGCTCATTCTGGTCGAGCGCGAAGGTCAGAAGAAGATCATCATCGGCGAGAAAGGCGAACGCCTTAAAAGCATCGGTCAGAGCGCGCGCAAGGACATCGAAACGCTGTTCGATACCAAAGTCATGCTCAATCTGTGGGTCAAAGTCAAAAGCGGCTGGTCGGATGACGAGCGTGCCCTGCAGTCCCTCGGTTATCACGACCAATAGCCGATTTACCGGAAGGCGGCCTAAGCTGGTTTGCCGCCTTTCGTTCTGGGATGATCCCGCTTTCGTTTCGACGTTCTTCTCATGCACGCCTACGTCTTGCATAGTCGCCCCTATAAGGAAAGCAGCGCACTGGTCGACCTGTTTAGTGAACAGGGTCGCTGTCGCGCTGTTTTGCGTAACGCCCGCGGACGTGCTGGCGGCTTGGCGAGGCCTTTTCTCCCGCTTGAAATTGAACTGCGTGGACGTACGGAGTTGAAGAGCGTCGCTCGCCTCGAAGCCGTTGGTATTCCCCATATTCTCAATGGCGATCTATTGTTCAGCGGCCTGTACCTCAACGAACTCATCGTGCGCTTGCTACCGGCGGACGATCCTCATCCAGCGTTGTACCTGCATTACGCGGCAACCTTGGCTGCGTTGGCGGAGGGGAGGGCGCTGCAACCCTTGCTACGTGCATTCGAATGGCGCCTGCTCGATGAATTGGGATATGGGTTCTCGTTGACCCACGACACACAGGGCAATTCGATTCAGCCAGCGGGTTTGTATCGCTTTCGCACCGAAGACGGGCTCGAGCCCATCGGCGGCTTGGAGCCCGGAGCGTTTCATGGCCGCGACATATGCCTACTGGCTCAAGCCGACTGGGAATCACCTGGGGCGTTGGCGGCTGCCAAACGATTGATGCGCCAGGCACTTGCGCCTCACTTGGGTGGCAAGCCTCTTATCAGTCGTGAACTCTTCATCAACCGAAAGGAACCTATCCGTGACTGATGCGACCGCTGTGTTGCTTGGGATCAATATCGATCACGTCGCCACACTGAGGCAGGCTCGAGGGACGCGTTATCCCGACCCGCTGAAGGCAGCACTGGATGCCGAGGAAGCGGGCGCCGACGGCATTACGCTGCATTTGCGTGAAGACCGGCGGCACATCCAGGATCACGATGTTCAGCGGTTCAAGCAGGCGTTGCAGACGCGGATGAACCTGGAGATAGGCGTCACCGAGGAGATGCTGGGGATCGCCGAGCGAACGCGCCCTGAGCATGTCTGCCTGGTCCCAGAAACCCGTCAGGAATTGACGACCGAAGGCGGGCTGGACGTCGTGGGGCAAGAGGCGCGTATTCGCGCGGCGGTCGAGCGCCTCACGCGAGCGGGTAGCGAGGTGTCGCTATTCATCGATCCCGATCCCCGACAAATCGAGGCAGCGTATCGCGTCGGCGCACCAGCGATCGAGTTGCACACAGGGCGTTATGCCGATGCCAAGAGAGCTGCCGACGCAAGTCATGAACTTGGCCGGATCCGGAACGGTGTCGCCCTTGGTCGCTCCCATGATCTGATCGTGAATGCTGGGCATGGCTTGCACTATCACAACGTTCAGCCGATTGCCTCGATCGCCGGTATTCACGAGCTCAACATCGGTCACGCGATCGTTGCGCACGCATTATTTGTTGGGTTCAAGCAAGCGGTGCGCGAGATGAAGCAATTGATCGTCGAGGCCGAATGCCGACGCGGCTGACGGCACCGGCGGTAATATCCGGAAATTTGTTGCAACCTCACGCGCCCACGTAGTCGGTAAAGTCATCGTCTTCCGTTAGTTGTGGAGGTGATGCGATGAATACCCGTGGATTGCTCGACCAATTGCTCAAGTCCGGCCAGCAGCTCCTGCAGCAGAAATCGGGCGGCCCCTCTACCGGAAAAGCCGGCTCAGGCGGTGATCTCGTGAGTGGACTCGGCAGTTTGCTCGGTGGCTCGAAGGGGGTTGTCGGCGGCGGTGCGCTGGGGTTGCTGCTGGGCAGCAAGCGGGGGCGCAAGATGGGTGGCAAGGCATTGACCTACGGTGGGCTCGCAGCGCTTGGCGTCCTCGCTTACAAAGCCTACGGTAACTGGCAAGAAAAACAGGCAAGCGCTCCCGTGCAGGAGCCAAGAACGCTGGATCGACTGCCCGAAGCGGAGGCCGAACAACACAGTCAGGCGATTCTCGTCGCTCTCATTGCCGCCGCTAAGGCCGATGGGCACGTGGATGCCCGCGAACGTCAATTGATCGAAGAAGAGTTCGGCAAGCTAACCGCGGATGCTGATCTGCGCGCTTGGTTGGATAACGAACTGAACAAACCGCTCGACCCGGCTGGCGTTGCCCGTGCTTCACAAACGCCTGAAATGGCCTCTGAAATGTACCTCGCCAGCCTGCTGATGGTGGACGAAGAACAGTTTATGGAACGCGCCTATCTGGACGAGTTGGCCAAGCAGTTGAAGCTGCCAGCGGATCTCAAAACCGAACTCGAACAGCAGATTCACCAGACTCCAGTTGGGTAGTTGGCTAGGGTCTGTTGACGTTTCGTCGCGAGCCGCGTTGCTGCGAGAAATGGCCTCCGATTAGGCCGCGCCCGTTCCCTACGGGCCGCGGCATTCACTCCATCCATGGAGATCGCGCAGGACGCAGGTAATGGTTATTCCCTTGCCAAGTCCTGCAACGACAACGGAGGCCATTTCTCGCGCAACCTACGCGGCCCGACCCTTCGGGACGGACCTGTTTTTGCGCGCTGCGTTGTTGCTCACCTTGGATTTGGCCCACCAAACCCTGCGGTTCGCGCCTAGCCTCGCGCAAAAACAGGTTCCGGCGCGGCCGTGAGCGAAACGTCAACAGACCCTACGACGCCTGCCACTCAGACGCCCCACCAATAGTGAACGATGCGCAGGAAAATTGGCGCAGCGAAGCATACGGAGTCCAGCCTATCGAGCATGCCGCCGTGCCCCTCGATCATATGGCCCCAATCCTTTACGCCGCGGTCGCGCTTGATTGCCGACATCACGATCCCGCCCAAAAAGCCCAGTAGATTCAGGCATAAGGCGATGAGTCCGGCCTGCCAAAACGTGAAAGGTGTGATCCAAAAGAGCGATGCGCCGATCAAGGTCGATAGCGCAACGCCACCGACGAAGCCTTCCAGCGTTTTCGACGGCGACAAATTGGGAGCGATCTTGCGTTTGCCGAACAGCTTGCCGCAGACGTATTGCAACACGAAAACGCGTTAGCGGGCATATATGCATTTATGAATAACCACCAAGCAAAAATCGGGTGACGCTCGTCGCGCGCTTAGGGCTAGTCTGAGCCGAGCATAAAAACAATAACGCGAGGCTCCCCATGACCGGTGTGTCCGAGCCGTACGACTACGTCATCGTTGGTGCAGGGCCCGCCGGCTGTTTGCTAGCCAACCGTCTCTCAGCCGATCCTTCCGTACGCGTCCTTCTTCTTGAAGCCGGTGGGCACGACAACCTTCCGTGGATTCACATTCCCGTTGGCTACCTGTTCTGTATCGGCAATCCGCGCACCGATTGGTGCTTCAAGACCGAAGTCGAACCCGGCTTGGGCGGGCGCGCCATTGGCTACCCACGCGGCCGCGTGCTGGGTGGTTGCTCGTCGATCAATGGCATGATCTATATGCGTGGCCAGGCCCGTGACTACGATCTGTGGGCGACAGCAGGCAATCCGGGCTGGGCTTGGCGCGACATGCTGCCGTTGTTCAAGCGTATGGAAGACCACTATGGTGGCCCATCCGAGGCACATGGCGCCGGCGGCGAGTGGCGAGTCGAGAAGCAGCGGCTGCATTGGGATCTACTGGATTCCTTCCGCGAAGCCGCAGCGCAAAATGGCATCCCTTCGGTCGATGATTTTAACGAAGGCGATAACGAGGGCTGCAGCTACTTCCAGGTCAACCAGCGCGCGGGGATTCGCTGGAATGCGGCGAAGGCGTTTCTCAAGCCGGTGAAGCACCGCCCCAATCTGACCGTCGAAAGCAATGCCGAAGTCTTGCGCGTCGAGTTGGCTGATGGCCGTGCCAAGGCCGTTCGAATCCGACGCAAGGGTGCGGGTGAGGCAAGCATTCATGCGCGCCGCGAAATTGTACTGTGCGCGGGTGCGATTGGTTCGCCGACGCTATTGCAACGCTCCGGTATCGGCCCTCGAGGGTTGCTCGAGTCGCTCGGCGTTGGCGTACGGCACGCCTTGGAAGGGGTAGGCGGTAATCTTCAGGATCACTTGCAACTGCGGATGATCTACAAGGTGACCGGCGTGCCGACGCTCAACATGATCGCGGGCAGCTTGCTGGGCAAGATCGGCATGGGCTGGCAGTACCTGCTGAATCGCAGCGGTCCCCTGGCGATGGCGCCAAGTCAATTGGGTGCATTCACCCGCTCCGACCCCTCGCAGCCATCCGCCAACCTGGAATACCACGTGCAGCCGTTATCGCTGGATCGCTTTGGCGAACCGTTGCATCCGTTCGCGGCGTTTACTGCATCGGTCTGCAACCTTCGCCCCGCGAGTCGAGGTCGAGTGGCGATACGCTCGGCCGATCCAGCTGACGCGCCCTTGATCCAGCCCAATTACCTCAGTCATCCCGATGATCTGAAGGTCGCCGCCGATGCCATTCGGCTGACGCGTCGCATCGCGGCCGCGCCTGCGCTGGCCGCGTTTAGTCCGGAGGAATACTTGCCCGGTCCGGGCTATGACGACGAAGACGCGCTTTACCGCGCCGCGGGCGAGATCGGGACGACGATCTTCCATCCCGCGGGAACGTGTCGCATGGGCAGTGATCGATCTGCCGTGGTCGATGCGCGGCTCAGGGTCCACGGTATTCCGGGCCTGCGCGTGGCCGACGCGTCGATCATGCCTAGCATCGTGTCCGGCAATACCTGCTCGCCCACGTTGGCCGTCGCCGAGAAAGCCGCAGGTTTGATTCTCGAAGATGCGGCGAAGACGCTGGCGCCTGTGACTACAAGAACGGCAGCAAGGGCGGAACGCGCTGTCACCTAACATTCCATTCCATGCCCCCACCTAGGAGATGCCCCTACCCAAACCATCGCTTCGCACTCGGTGCCCCTGCAGTCGCACAACAAGAACAACACGCCACTGAGGCCTAATTAAGGCCAGGAGAGCCACGATGTCCGATTACGCCCAACCTGTTTCAGCCCATCGCGCCACCCCAACGCCTAGCGAGGAACGCAAAGTCATCTTCGCGTCTTCGCTGGGAACGGTTTTCGAGTGGTATGACTTTTTCCTCTACGGCGCACTTGCGGCGATCATCAGCCGGCAGTTTTTCGCGGGCGTGAACGAAACCACCGCGTTCATCTTTGCCCTGATGGCATTCGCCGCTGGATTCATCGTTCGCCCCTTTGGCGCTTTGGTGTTCGGCCGTTTAGGTGATCTGGTCGGACGTAAGTACACGTTTCTCGTCACCATCATTTTGATGGGCGCCGCGACCTTCGCCGTGGGATTGCTGCCAAATTACGCCAGTATTGGCGTGGCGGCACCGATCATTCTCATTCTGCTGCGCCTGCTACAGGGGCTGGCACTTGGCGGTGAATATGGCGGCGCCGCGACCTATGTGGCGGAGCACGCGCCGCAAGGCAAGCGCGGCTTTCATACGAGTTGGATCCAGGCTACGGCAACGACGGGCTTGCTGCTTTCACTGTTGGTGATCTTCGCCTGCAGGCAGATCACCGGAGATCAGTTCGAGGTGTGGGGCTGGCGGTTGCCGTTCCTGCTCTCCATCTTCCTGCTTGGCATCTCGGTGTGGATCCGCATGTCGATGCGCGAATCGCCAGCGTTTCTTAAGATGAAGGAAGAGGGCAAACAGGCTAAGTCGCCCATTCGCGAGTCCTTCACCAACTGGCCGAACTTGAAGGTCGTGCTGATCGCGTTGTTCAGTATCAATGCGGGGCAGGCCGTGACGTTCTATGCGGCGCATTTCTACGTTATGTTCTTTCTGACGCAAACGCTGAAGATGGACCCGGCGATCGCGAATAGCTTGTTGATCATCAGTGTGGTGATCGGCGCGCCGTTCTTCATCTTCTTCGGCTGGCTCTCGGACAAAGTCGGGCGCAAGCCCATCCTCATGGCGGGTCTGCTCCTTGCGACGGTGAGCTATTTCCCTCTGTTCAAAGCGCTCACGCACTACGCCAACCCGGAGATCTATCAAGCGCGTGAGCAGGCGCCGATCACCGTTCAAGCGGATCCTGCGACCTGTACCTTCCAATTCGATCCGGTGGGCAAGGCAACCTTCGACAGCGCCTGCGATAAGGTGAAAACCTTGCTTGTCAAACGTGGCTTGCCGTACGAGACCGCGGACGGCGCAGCGGGAAGTGGGGTGGTGGTGTCGGTGGGTGATCAGAAGATCGAAGGCTTCGACCAAGCAGCCATCAATGCTGCGGCGACGCAGGCCGGCTACCCTGAGAAGGCCAACCCGGACAACGTGAACAAGCCCATGGTGGTGGCCGTTATCGTTGCGCTGATCCTTATCGCGACACTGTGCTACGGACCGCTGGCGGCGCTGATGGTCGAACTGTTCCCGACGCGCATCCGCTACACGTCGATGTCTTTGCCGTACCACATCGGCAACGGTTGGTTCGGCGGCCTGCTGCCAACAGTGTCGTTCGCGCTGGTGGTGTACACCGGGGACATTTTCTATGGCCTGTGGTATCCGGTGCTGATTACCGGGGTGAGCCTCGTGGTGGGCTTGTTGTTCCTGCGCGAGACGCGGCATGTGGATTTGAATGAGGGGTGAGGTAGGGCGCCGCAAACGGGAATGGCTCGTGGGCGTGGCGAGAATCTGATGTTCGACGGCACACCGCTTTCGCGATCCGCTTGCTCGCGAAAGCGGACTGTCGGCGTATTTCCCTGGCGGTTTTAAACTTGGCTCCTCGGCATCGCAGACAATCCGGCTGCAACGCGCCGCTTACGTCGCGTATACTTCCGAACTTTTCGTTTGCCCGCCTGTGAGTGATGCCCGCCATGGAAATCAACCCGATCCTCAACAGCATCAAGGACCTGACCGAACGTACCCAGACGATTCGGGGGTATCTTTGACTACGATCACAAGAGTGATCGGCTGACTGAAGTCAACCGCGAGCTGGAAGACCCAGCTGTGTGGAACAACCCTGAGTACGCCCAGAATCTCGGCCGTGAGCGCGCGCAACTGGCGCTGGTCGTCGAGACGCTGGATGAGCTCACTGGCGGCCTCGCCGATTCCCGTGACCTGCTCGACATGGCGGCCGAAGAAGGCGACGAGAGCGCCGTGAACGACGTCGCCGTCGAAGTCGATCGCCTGCGCGAGATTCTCGAGAAGCTCGAATTCCGCCGCATGTTCGCCGGCGAGATGGACCCGAACAACGCCTACCTGGACATCCAGGCCGGCTCCGGCGGCACCGAGGCCCAGGATTGGGCCAACATGCTGCTGCGTATGTACCTGCGCTGGGCTGACAAGCGCGGCTTCGACGCTGAGATCGTCGAACTGTCCGAAGGCGAAGTTGCGGGGATCAAGAGCGCGTCGGTGCACATCAAGGGCGAATACGCCTTCGGCTGGCTGCGTACGGAAATCGGCGTTCACCGCCTCGTTCGCAAGAGCCCGTTCGACTCCGGCAACCGCCGTCACACATCGTTCTGCGCGGTGTTCGCATCGCCCGAGATCGACGACAACGTCGAAATCGAAATCAACCCTGCTGACCTGCGCGTCGACACCTATCGTTCGTCTGGCGCCGGCGGTCAGCACGTCAACACCACCGATTCCGCAGTGCGGATCACGCACGTGCCGACGAACACCGTGGTGCAGTGCCAGAACCAGCGTTCTCAGCACGCCAACCGCGATACCGCCATGAAGATGCTGCGCGCCAAGTTGTATGAAATCGAGATGATGAAGCGCAATGCGGCAGCCCAGGCGCTGGAGGACACCAAGTCCGACATTGGTTGGGGTCATCAGATTCGCTCGTATGTCCTCGACCAGTCACGCATCAAAGATTTACGTACCGGCATCGAGCGCAGCGACTGCGACAAGGTGCTCGATGGCGACATCGACGAGTACCTCGAGGCCAGCCTGAAGCAGGGGCTGTAATCGCTCGAGAGAAGAGCGGCGATCGGCTCGAATGTAGGGCCGCTTCTTGGATCGCCGCTCGTCCACTCTTTACACCGTTTCAAATACGTTTAGACCCAGGCAAGACCCAACCAGGAACCACCGGAAACCATGAGCGAACAACCGCTGAACCCGACCGCCCAGCACGAGGAAGAAAACAAGCTGATCGCCCAGCGCAAGGAAAAGCTTGCCGCTATCCGCGAGAAACAGCCGATTTCGTTCCCCAACGACTTCCGTCGCGACAGCCTCTGCAACGATCTGCAGAAACAGTACGCGGACGAAACCAAGGAAGCGTTGGAAGCCAAGGGCATCAAGGTCAAGGTGGCAGGGCGGATTGTCCTCAATCGCGGCGCGTTCATGGTATTGCAGGACAGCAGTGGCCGCCTGCAGGTGTACGTCGATCGCAAGACGCTGCCTGCGGAGACTCTCGAAGCGGTCAAGACCTGGGACCTGGGTGACATCATCGCCGCCGAAGGCACCCTCGCACGTAGCGGTAAGGGTGACCTGTACGTCTACATGACGAACGTGCGTCTGCTGACCAAATCGCTGCGTCCGCTGCCAGACAAACACCACGGCCTAACCGACACCGAGCAACGCTATCGCCAGCGCTATGTCGACCTGATCGTCAACGAGGAGGTGCGCGAAACCTTCCGTGTCCGCTCTCAGGTCATTGCGCATGTACGTCGTTTCCTCGCCGAACGCGGCTTCCTCGAAGTCGAAACGCCCATGTTGCAGACCATCCCTGGCGGCGCGGCGGCCAAGCCGTTCGAAACGCACCACAACGCGCTGGACATGCCGATGTTCCTGCGGATCGCGCCGGAGCTGTACCTCAAGCGGCTCGTTGTCGGTGGGTTCGAGAAAGTCTTCGAGATCAACCGCAACTTCCGTAACGAAGGCGTCTCGACCCGGCACAACCCAGAGTTCACCATGCTCGAGTTCTACCAGGCCTACGCCGACTACGAAGACAACATGGACCTGACCGAAGAGCTGTTCCGCGAGCTCGCCCAGACCGTGCTAGGTAGCACCGACGTGCCATACGGCGACAAGGTGTTCCATTTCGGTGAGCCATTCGTGCGTCTTTCGGTGTTCGACTCGATCCTCAAGTACAACCCGGAGCTGACCGCCGACGATCTCAACGACGTCGAGAAAGCTCGTGCGATCGCCAAGAAGGCAGGCGCCAAGGTGCTCGGCCATGAAGGTCTGGGTAAGTTGCAGGTTATGATTTTCGAGGAGCTGGTCGAGCACAAGCTGGAGCAGCCGCACTTCATCACGCGCTATCCGTTCGAGGTGTCTCCGCTCGCGCGTCGCAACGATGACGATCCGAGCGTGACCGATCGCTTCGAGCTGTTCATCGGTGGCCGCGAGATCGCCAACGCGTACTCTGAGTTGAACGATGCCGAAGATCAGGCCGAGCGCTTCCTGGCGCAAGTGGCCGAGAAGGACGCGGGTGATGACGAAGCCATGCATTTCGATGCCGATTTCGTTCGTGCACTCGAGTACGGCATGCCGCCGACAGCAGGGGAAGGTATCGGTATCGATCGCTTGGTGATGCTGCTGACCGATTCGCCGTCCATTCGCGACGTCATCCTGTTCCCGCACATGCGGCCGGAATAACCGCTCCTGCGTCAGACAAAGCCGCCTTCGGGCGGCTTTGTCGTTTTATCAGATGAGCAAAGAGCGATCGCCCATTCATGGGCGATCGCGTTTACCTCGACACACCTGATCTTTTCGAAACGCTACTATGTAGGCGATGCCTTCGGTTCCGAGACCACCATGAACATGCAGAAAAAACTCGACGACTATCAACTCATCGTTCGGGCGCTGTCCGACCGCATCGTCGACGCGCAAACTCCGATTCGGGTGTTGGACGCCATCAAATGGGACGACGCCATCAAGCGCGACTTCCTGGCCGCCAAGGGTAGGGAGCTGCCGAAGGTAGATCGCGCCTTTTACGATGCGCGTCCGCTGGCATTCGATGCCTCTGCGAAAAAGCAGGAATTTCAGGACATCGAACGCGACGTTACGCGCCAGCTTGGCCAGTTCAACCCGGTCGGACAGATCATGCGCCGGATGTGTCGTGAATACCGCATGGTCATCCGGATGCTGGAAGCCCGGGGTACCAATGACTTCGGTTTGATTTCGCAAGAGCTCTACGGCGCAGCGACCGATGCGTTTCATGCCGGTGATCCGACCCTGGCTGATCTTGGGCTCATGCTGTCGGGTTACCTAAACAAAATTGCCGACCGTGGCGACTTGCAGGACGAGCCGAAAACGCTGACCGCGAAAGACGCGGTTGCCCTGCTACAAACGCGTTTGGACCTGGTGTTCGGTGAAGGTGAAGGGGTTATCCGTGTATTCGAGTCGGACGGGATCGTTGCGGATGCCGCTGCGGGCGCCGATTACATCAAGGTTCGTGCAGATGCGATGTTCAATGAGCGAGACGTGCGCGCCTTGGAAGTGCACGAAGGGCTCGTCCATGTCGGCACCACGCTCAATGGCCAGAACCAGCCGATATGCACCTTCTTGGCGAAAGGCCCCCCGTCGTCAACGGTCACTCAGGAAGGTCTGGCCATATTGATGGAGGTGATCGCGTTCGCGTCTTACCCGACGCGTCTGCGCAAGCTCACTAATCGGACGCGTGCCATTCACCTGGCGGAAGAGGGCGCGGACTTTCTCGATGTGTTCAGCTTCTACCGCGAACAGGGCTACGCCATGGAAGAAAGCTATACCAATGCGAGCCGTGTTTTCCGCGGGTCCAGCGCGAATGGTTTGCCTTTCACCAAGGATCTCTCCTACCTCAAGGGGTTTATCCTGATCTACAACTACATCCAGTTGGCGGTGAAGAAGGGCAAGCTGGAGCAGATTCCTTTGCTGTTCTGCGGCAAGACGACGCTCGAGGACATGCGAACGTTGGGCAACCTGGTGGAGGAGGGGCTGGTGGTGCCGCCGCGGTATCTACCGGCGCAATTCCGTGACCTGAATGCGTTGTCTGCGTGGATGTGTTTTTCGAACTTCCTCAATCACCTTAGCTTGGACCGCATTGAGGCGGATTACGCGAATATCGTCTGAATGATGGATAAGAGCGATCAGGTTGTGGGCAATCCGACCGTAGACCGGGTGTAACCAGGCTTCCCGAATCTGGAGGGCATGCGTATGGGGCTGGACAGCACTTATCTGCTGCCGATCGAGCGGGGGCATGCGTGTTGCCACCCGCGCTACGAATTCGTGCGCCGCTAGACCCGGGCCTGTCAATAGTCGGCGGCTATAGGGCCGTAGACCGGGTGTAACCCGGCTTCCCGAATCTGGAGGGCATAAGTATGGAGGCCGGACAGCTGCATCTGCTGCCGATCGAGCGGGGGCATGCGGGTTGCCACCCGCGCTACGAATTCGTGCGCCGCTAGACCCGGGCCTGCCAATAGTCGGCGGCTATAGGGCCGTAGACCGGGTGTAACCCGGCTTCCCGAATCTGGAGGGCATGCGTATGGGGCTGGACAGCACTTATCTGCTGCCGATCGAGCGGGGGCATGCGGGTGCCACCCCCGCTACGAATTCGCGCGCCGCTAGATCCAGGCCTGCCAATAATCGACAGCTATAGGGCCGGAGACCGGGTTGCCATCCGGTTGCTCGAATCTTAAAAGTGTGAATCAGAGCTTGGAGATAGCCCGCAATACGTAGGAGCCAGCTTGCTGGCGATCGCTTTTTAGCGACGCCAAAAAAACCCAGCCGAAGCTGGGTTTTTTGTCACCAGAAGCGCTTAGCGCCCCATTTGGCGTGGCGCGACTGGGTTGGCGTCGTTAGAGATCGTGACCTCTACACGGCGGTTCTGCGCACGACCGGCGGCGCTGGAGTTATCGGCAATTGGGTATTCCTTACCGTAACCCTGCGTGACAAGACGCGATGGGTCGACGCCCATGCGGACCAGTGCGCTCTTGACCGACATCGCACGGCGCTCGGACAACGACTGGTTATAGGAGTCGGACCCGGTGCTGTCGGTGTGGCCTTCGATGATGACCTTACGCTCTGAGTTTTCCTGCAGGAACTGGGAAAGCTGCTGCACGTTGCGCATTCCACCCGGCTTGAGCTCGGAGCGGTTCAGGTCGAACAGGACGTCGCCAAAAGTGACCACGGTGCCGCGGTCGGTTTGCTTGGCGTTCATCTGCTCTTGCAGTTTCTTGATCTGCGCATCACGAGCATCCAGGCGCGCCTGGGCACGTTCAGCGGATACGCCCTGCAGACGCTGCTCTGCGGCACGAAGGGCGATGGTCTGCTTCGCGACGTTCACACGCTGGTTAGCAAGGTATGCCAGCTGGCTGACCTTCTCGCGATCTTCGCCATCACGGAAAGCTTTCTCGGCTTTGTCCAAAGCGTCGTTCGCATCTTTGGTTTCGAGCGCAGCGATCTGGGTGGCTTGGGGATTGGTCTGCAGCGTTTCGAAGTTCGAGCGAGCAGTGTCCAGATCAGGGTTGGGCTTGGTTGCACAGGCGCTCAAGCCAATAGCCATGGCGAGCAAAGTAGGCAGGAAGATGGTCTTTTTCATTGAGTAAATCCTTGTTCCTGGGAAAACACTAAAGGTTCGGCTTACTGGGCCGAACGCATGCCTTCGTCACGCAGTTCACGAATGCCTTGTTCGGCGTCACTTACCGCTTTCTCAGCCTTGGCGGCCATGGCTTTACGCTCTGCCAGGCGTGCGTCCCATTCCGCTTGCTCAGCAAGCTTGCGTGCTTTGTCGAATTCCTCGTCATGCATCGCCATTTCCGCTTTTTTCCACTTGTCCTGTGCGGACTTCATTTCGACCGCCGAGTATTGCGTGGCATCCGCGCTAACGGCTCGGTTGATTGCGGATTCGGTCAATGCGAATTGCTCGGTCGGTGGGTTCCCAGCGCAGCCCGCAATCAAAAATGCACTGCCGATTGCCAGTGTCGCCATCTTCAGATTCCGCAGTCCGGATCCTGATGCGGGATTGGTCATTGCTTTCATCTTGCGTTCTCCAGATGTCAGTCGAAAACGTGCCGGTTCAATCCGCGACTCCATGTCCCTATGGGCTGATGTATCCACCATGCGAGTGTGACCAGGAGTCTTGGCCAGCTAGTTTTTGTGACTAAAAGCGCGTTTCAAGGGTTCAAAATATTTCCGCGGCGCCTGATCGCTCAGTCAAGTTCCAGACGCTGTCGGGGTCATTTCGCTTGTTGTAGACGGTGCAAATGTTTGCGAGACAATTCCAGAAAGCGGGGCGTCAGGCCGACGTCCTCGTACATTGGGTCGCCCATCTCGTCTCGCGATTGCACGTTGTCCCCTTCGACATAGGGAAAGCTCTCTTCGAGTTCTTCCAACGCGGATTGAACGAGCTCGGCCAGCAGGGCTTCGCGTGTCCGGCTTGGATACAGCTCGCACAACGCTTCGATGCGCGCTGCAGATTCGATATCGAGACGCAAGCTGTACGTATGCGCCGTCGACTGCGCGCGGGAACTCTCTTCCCAATGCTGAGTAAGCTCACGGATTTTCATTGGTTTCTCCTGTACGGATCGGTGTGCTATCGCATGCGGCGTTGCCGACGGGGGCGACGCAACGCTCGGGCATGTCATTCCGACTCCATCTCGCATGCGGTAATTCCGCTTCGCTCGTTGCGTACCGCCTGCACGCGCGACTGATTGCCGCAGTCGCTGTCTTGACCTCACGTGGCTAGCGGGCTACCGCAGGGCGGGTGGCCAATACCCGAAGGATGCGACTTTCGACGGCTTGTGTGCCCTAGGTGCGCTGTGTATCTTGATCAGCCTTTTTGCCGCTTCCTGCCAGGCCATTCGAGGCTTGCAGCGATGCGGGAGCCGACAACAAGATTGGCCCAAACAGCTTGCTACGTGGCGAATCCAGAGTTGTAACAATAATGTGAGGAGCACAGACATGCGCGTGATTCTGTTGGGAGCCCCAGGCGCGGGCAAAGGTACACAGGCGGGATTCATCACTCGCAAGTTCGGTATCCCCCAGATTTCCACAGGCGACATGCTGCGCGCTGCCGTCAAGGCGGGCAGCCCGCTCGGCCTCAAGGTCAAAGGCGTAATGGATAGCGGCGGTCTTGTTTCCGACGACATCATCATCGATCTCATCAAAGAGCGGATCACCCAGCCGGACTGCGCCAAGGGTTTCCTGTTCGACGGATTCCCGCGGACGATTCCTCAGGCCGAAGCGCTGCGCGACGCAGGTGTCGGTATCGACCACGTCGTGGAGATCGCGGTCGAGGACGAAGAGATCGTGAGCCGCATCGGCGGTCGTCGTGTGCACCCAGGGTCCGGTCGCGTATACCACATCGTCCATCAGCCGCCGAAGGTCGAAGGCAAGGACGACGAGACGGGCGAGGATCTGGTCCAGCGTGCGGACGATCATGAAGATACGGTTCGTCATCGACTTTCGGTCTACCATTCCCAGACGCTGCCGCTCGTAGCCTTCTACAAGGAGATGGCTGCCGCGCAGGGCACGCCTAAGTACACCCGCGTCGAAGGCGTTGGCAGCGTAGAAGAGATCACGGCCAAGGTGTTCAGCGCGCTCAGCTGATCGCGTGGGTTGATCCGAACGGCCCGCTTGCGGGCCGTTTCTCGTTCTAGCCCAGTGGAAAATGTCGCCGCAACCCGCTTTAATGCCGCCCCGTCGATCCATCCTGTAGCGTTGATTCCATGACTGTCCTGTTGGCTTTAGATACCGCAACCGAAGCTTGCTCCGTGGCGCTCTTGCGTGACGGCGCCGTGCTGAGTCGCTATGACGTGATCCCGCGTCTGCATGCCCAGCGTGTGCTGCCAATGGTGCAAGAGCTGCTAGACGAAGCAGGACTGACAGCGAGCGATATCGACGCCATTGCATTCGGCCGCGGGCCAGGAGCGTTCACCGGCGTGCGTATCGCGATCGGGGTCGTCCAGGGGCTTGCCTTCGCCCTCGACCGGCCTGTTCTTCCAGTTTCCGATCTTGCGGTCATCGCTCAGCGGGCTTACCGCGAGACGAGTACGACGCGCGTTGCGGTCGCCATCGATGCGCGCATGGACGAGGTGTACTGGGGTTGCTACGAGCACAGTCATGGCGAAATGCGTCTGGTTGGGCGGGAGGCTGTACTGCCGCCGGAGCAAGTACCTCTGCCGCATTGGAGCGATTCCGAGTGGTCAGGCGCCGGGACCGGCTGGGGCTACGCTGACCGTATTCCGCACGCGCCGCGCTCGATCCTGGCAGACCTGTTGCCCCATGCGCAGGACATGCTGACATTAGCCGCCAACGCATGGGCGCGAGGCGAGGCGTTACCTGCAGAATCTGCCCAGCCAATTTACCTGCGGGACAATGTCGCGACCCCGAAAAAAACCTGACCGCGCCTGATGACGTATCAGTCCGCTCGGCGGAACTGGCGGTCTCTGTAGACCGTCTATTTGATATCGAGCGCACTCCGTCGCCTTTTGTCGTGGGTGCTCGATGCCAGATTGCTAAGCATCAGGCGACTCGCTAGAGTTGCGCGACGCCTCGAGGGCCCTTTTTATGCGCATCGACAGTTTCTCCTCCGCCTATCCTCTGGACAGACCTGCTCGGCCGAGCACGGTCGGTACGTCCTATCGCGAGGTAAAGCCGGTCGAGGACGTCCAGAGCGGCGCGCCCGCCGATGACAGCCCTTCGTCTGCCACTGCAAGCTACCGTGAAGTCGAAGCGCCGAGCGATCGAGACGCTACCCACGCTGAATATTTGCCTGCCCGATACGCCGATATCGCCGAACGTTACCAGCAGCCGGTCTCGGCTAAAGCCGCACAAGCGTTGGCCAGCTACGGCAGTACCGCCAACATGGTTCGAAATCTCGATGCTGACGAGGTTGTCGGTCTCGACCTGTACGCGTGATGCATCCCGTCTTGTGACTATCGCCCGACGCCCCTATACCCTGTTAAGCGCGAATGTCTGACCTGCCTTACGTGCTGGGTTGCCCGTCCTGGAGCGAGCCAGCCTGGCGGCCACTTCTGGCCGGTGACGAAAACGAACCCGACTTGCTCAAGCGATATTGCGCGACTTTCAATGGCGTCGAAGGCAATACCACCTTCTATGCGAGACCCGCAGCCGCAACGGTTGCCCGCTGGGCAGAGAGCATGCCCGCGCATTTCCGCTTCTGTGCGAAATGTAATCGGGACATCAGCCATAACGGGGACCTGCGTGCGAGATTCGAAGATACCGAGACCTTTCTGGCGCTACTGCGTCCGCTCGGCGCACGGTTAACGCCGCTCTGGCTGCAATTGCCGCAGAATTTTGGCCCGGAACGGCTGCCGGAACTCATCGCTTGGCTCGACGCTTTTTCCCACATTCGTACTGCGGTCGAGGTGCGTCACCTCGGCTTTTTCGATAAAGGCGAGGACGAGCGGCGGTTGAACCGCTTGCTGCTCGATCGTGGCGTGGAGCGGATCGCGTTCGATACCCGTGCGGTATTTCAATGCACATCGCGTGACCCTTTTGTCCTTGAGGCGCAGGCGCGCAAGCCTCGTTTGCCCATCCGCGCGGCGGCGCTCACTGACGAGCCGCAGGTGCGCTTCATCGGCGGAAACGCGCTGTCAGAGAACGATGCGTTTCTGCGCCCATGGGTCGAGAAGGTCGCAGAATGGATCGAGCAGGGCAAGCGACCACATGTGTACCTGCACACACCGGACAATCGAAACGCCGCGGCTCAAGCCTTTCGCTTTCACGCCATGCTCATGGGACGGTTACCTGGCTTGCCTGCGCTGCCGGTCGCTGTAGTGGAAGCGGAGCAGCTCGGGCTGCTCTAGGGTCGAGCACTTTGATCGATACGCAGCGGTCTATCGATGCGTACCCCATCAAGGTGTCGAATGCTCCGTCTTTTCTGGTTTGTCTTTGTCCTGATCCTGGTCGGCGCGCCTACTGCTGTCTATCGACAGTGGATCGATGTGCCGCCTGAGTGGAATCCGTGGGCGCCGCTGGACATTCAGGCCCCGCCCAATGTGCTGACCCCCATCAAACGTTGGCGGATCCAAGGCGACCGTGCCCTGTGCGAGCAGGCGCTCGCCACCTCCACGCTTCGCTTCGAAAGTGTTCGGGATCGTGTACCTGCGGCAGGTTGTCCGATTGAAAATGCCGTACGCGTCAGCGGTTCGAGCGTTACGTTCAATAGCAGCTTCGTCGCGACGTGTCCGTTGGCGATGGCGTATGCCATGTTCGAGGTGCATGGCATGCAGCCCATCGCCCAGCGCATCTATGGCCAGCCCGTTGCGCGGGTGGACCACTTTGGCAGCTTCTCGTGCCGCAACATTGCCAACAGCGCACGCCGTAGTCAGCACGCAACGGCCAATGCGTTCGACATTGCGGGCTTTCGTCTGCAAGACGGCACGCGCATTACGCTGGCAAGAGATTGGAAGGGCGATGACCGCGATGCCCGATTCTTGCGTGAAGTACGCGATGCCGCTTGCACGTATTTCAATACCGTGTTGGGCCCCGAATACAACGCGGCGCATCGCGATCATTTTCATTTGGATATGGGCCGCGCTCGGATTTGCCGTTAGGCTCCTTCACGGCCGCGAGCGAAACGTCGACAGACCCTCTGCGCAGGCGAGGCAGCGCGCCCTTAGTCGCCTCACGCAATGCCCAGCAGCGATAGCCGTGTGCGGTTTTCGAACCACGCGTCTTCAGGCGGTGTTTCGTCGATGTATGGGCCCTCGAACAAGTCGGGCATGACACTGGCGAACGATGCGGCCTCCCGCCGAACCGGCTGGTCGAGGTTCGTCACGGTGAAGTCGATCTCGCCGTGATTTGGCCAGTCCACCCGTTCGAAGCTGTCGGTGGTGCGCTGGACTGGCTGGGGCTCGTCGACAGTTGGTTGCGACGTTTGCTTGGGTTGTCGTAGCTGGCCCAGCAGGTGCTCGAAGTCGAAATACGCCTTCACGCCAAGGTTTTCGGCCGGCCGCCCACGCTCGCCGTGGGTAACCACGGTCAAGGCAGAGGGTTGCTTGACGATTTCGACCATGAAAGATGCTCGGCTCTGGCAGAATGCCTGTCCCTGTATCGGCCGGTGTTCGGTCGAATTTAGTGGATAGAGATGACAATGTTGATGGATAGCCCGCTAGGGGGCATTCGGGTCGAGGCACTCGCGGCCGACCAAGCCGAGCAGGCAATCGAACTGGCGCGCCGTCTTGGGTTGGTCGACAGTGGCGAGGCAGGTTTCGCCTTGCAACTGACCGCGCACGGTTTGCAACTGGTGGAGTTGGGACCGAAGGCACCAGGGCCGATTCGTGTGGATTTCGTCGAGGGTGCTGTTGCTCATCGCCGCGCGTTCGGCGGTGGCAGCGGGCAGATGATCGCCAAGGCTATCGGTGTCGCGCCCGGTATACGGCCCTCCGTCCTCGATGCAACGGCAGGCTTTGGCAGGGATGCATTCGTGTTGGCGTGTCTGGGCTGTGACGTGACGTTGTGCGAACGTCATCCGGTAATCGCCGCCTTGCTCGTGGATGGATTGGTGCGCGCGCGCCAAGTACCAGACGTCGCGGCTGTCATGGCTCGCATGGTCTTTATGGAAGGCGACGCGATTCAGGTAATGGGGGATTGGAAGGGTGAGCCCCCTCAAGTCATTCACCTTGACCCAATGTTTCCGCACCGCGACAAGAGTGCCCTGGTGAAGAAAGAAATGCGGCTGTTTCGCCCGCTGGTTGGCGATGATCAGGACGCGCCGCTACTGCTGGAGGCAGCATTGGACTTGGCGAGCCATCGCGTCGTGGTCAAGCGTGCTCGAAAAGCGCCGTGCATTGAGGGTCCGAAGCCAGGCTACAGCCTTGATGGAAAGTCCAGCCGCTACGATATCTACCCACGCAAACGACTCGGCGCCTGAGTGCGGCCAGACATCGCGGTTTCACTGCCGCGGCGCGATCGTCTCCGGCGCGTCTTCATCACGATGCAGCGCAACCTGCTGAATGGACAGGCGTAGGTCAGCGGGCAGTACGCGTTTTGCGACGCTCTCGGTCACTTCGCTGAGTTGATCCTGGAAGCCAAGCTTTCCCGCTGCGTCCTTGAACAGGACCTGTTGCTGCAGCAGCTTCTGGATGAAATTGCGGAACAGCGCCTTGTCGAAAAACTCCGGCGCGTTCAAGCCATGAAGGATCGACACACGTTGCGCCATCACCGTGGATAGGCTCTCCAGCTCCTCCGCGGACAAACTGTGCTGACCCGCATTGAGTAGGAGCGAGGTCGCCATGTAGAAGCGCTGCAACGTTTGTACGATCGCATTCGCCAGCAGGTTCAATTGGGCAAATTGGCGCGAGCTGGGCGCGGGCCTCACATAGAGGTCGTCCTCACGCTTGAGCAACTCCTGGTCGACGAATACCGTCAGCCAGCGGTCGATCAGGTCCTCCAGTTCTTCCGGTTGATAGCGAATGAACAGTTCGGATTGCAGGTACGGATAGAGCGCGTGGCTAAAGCGCATGACCTGCTCGCGACTGATCCGACCGCTGCTGATGAAGAAGCTCGCTAGCAGGGCGGGCAATGCGAAGACGTGCAAGATATTGTTGCGGTAGTAGGTCATCAGGACAGCGTTTTGCTCATCCAGATAGAAAATGCGGCCTAGCGTGTCACTTTGTTCGGCGAGAAAGCCCATGTTTCGAACATAGGCGATGAGATCCGTGCTGGTTCCCTCGGGAAGCGTGGTATGGCTCGAGTACGGTACGTCGCGCAACAGGGCGAGGTACATATCCAACGTCCTTATTAGCGCCTTTTCATCCAGTGCCTGGCGATGGCTGGACAGCAAGGCAAGCGCCACTAGGTTCACTGGGTTGATGGCGGCCGCCTCGTTCATTTGGCAGGCGATTCGTTCGGCCAGGCGGTCGGTGACGTCGTTCAGCCAATCCGGACGGTACTGCGGCGCGTATTCTTCCTGCCGCCAGCCAGGTCGCTGCTGATCGAGATAGGTCGTCAGCGCGATCGGCTCACCGAAATTCAACCACACACTGCCGAAGTTTTGCTTGAGCGCGCCCACCACCTTGAACAGGTCGAGGACTGACTCCTTCTTCTTCTCCTTGCCGCGCAATTCGCCAAGGTAAGTCCTACCTTCGAGCACCCGTTCGTAGCCAATGTAGACGGGTACGAACATGAGCGGCGTGCGGGACGAACGCAGGTAGCTGCGCAGCGTGATGGAAAGCATCCCGGTGCGCGGGCGAAGCGTTCGGCCGGTGCGGGACCGGCCTCCCTCGATGAAGTATTCGACCGGGAAGCCTCGACGAAACAGCGTATGTAGGTACTCGTTGAATACCGCGGTGTAAAGGGGGTTACCGCGGAAGGTGCGACGAATGAAAAAGGCCCCTCCACGTCTGAGCAGCCCGCCGATGATCGGCATGTTCAAATTGATACCGGCAGCGACATGAGGCGGCGTCAACCCCTGGCGGAACAAGACGGAAGACAGCAGCAGGTAATCGATATGGCTACGATGGCACGGCACGTACACGACCTCATGCCCGTGGGTCGCATTCTGCATGTCTTCGAGGTGATGAACCTTGATGCCGTTGTAGATCCGGTTCCAGAACCAACGCAGCATCACTTCCAGGAAACGCACGACGGTATAGGTGAAGTCCGAGGCGATCTCATTGCCATAGGCCAGCGCTTTGCGCTCTGCTTTTTCGACTGAAATATTTTCGCGCGTGGCATGCTCGGTGATGGCCTCGCGTACTTGCGGTGCGCGGATCAACCCTTTGACCAGATGGCGCCGGTGTGAAATGTCTGGTCCGATCACGGCGGATTTCAGGTTGCGAAAGTGCACGCGCAGAATGCGATGGGCAAGACGTTGTGTACGGGCCTGGCCTTTTCCCTGCTCGACAAGATTTCGGATGTGGATCGGCGTGGAGAATTGAACCCGCGTTTTGCGACCCAGAATCGCGATGCGCATGAGTTTGCGCAAACGGCCCGTGACCGCCCAGCTGTCGGCGAACAGTAACTTCCATGGGCTGGTTTCCCGGTCTGGCGACTGACCCCAGAAGACGCTGACAGGTACGATTTGTATGTCTTCGACGATGTGCTGGCCAACAGCGTGGGTAAGGCGCAGCAGCACCGCGGGTGGCCGGCCTTCAGGCTGCTCGCCGAACCAGCCCGGGCCGGTCGTGAGCGGAAAATAGCCGCGCTGTTCCAATTGGTCGCCTATTGCCACGGGCAGAACGGGGCGCGGCAGGCCAAGCCGGATGCACTCATAATCAATGACCGCAAGGTCGCTGGTAGACCGCTCCTCGAGCACGTAGAACACCGGCTTAGTGCGATCCAGTTTCAGGTTCAGCGATGGCTGATTGATGGTTTCCGAGCGAACCCATAAGAAAAGCAGGCGGCGCAGACAGGTAGAGAAGAAACGGGATAAGAAAGAGCGAGTCATGGGATGGCTTCGATCTGGAGCGATGGCTGCAACGTTGTTTTAGTGACCGTTCGCAACGGCAAAACAGTTGCGCGCAGCGTGACAGGCTACACGCGGTTTGACTTCCGTTGGACAGAAATGTGGCTCACTAGGGGGCGATAACGGCGTTGTCTTGAAAATTTACATTCTCATTTAGATTTTTTTGCGCGCTAGCTGTGGCAGAAAAACGACTGTTAAATCAGAGACCTCCAAAAGCTTGTTAAAAAACGCTGGAAGCCGCGCAGCGTGGCGCTTTGCGTCAATTCGAAAAAGCACTTTTCAGGCCCGTTCGTTTCCTTATACTGCGTGAGCGGTCGATTAGGGCACGTCCACTTTCCGATCCAGGCCAGACCAAACAAGGACTGTGATACGGGTATTGGAGACCCCCTCGAACCGTAAATGCCCTCGCTAAAAACAATTGGGGGCGACTAAAAATTGCGAGTTGGAGATGTGGTAATGGCTGATCGTGAGCTCGGAACCGTCAAGTGGTTCAATGACGCCAAGGGATATGGATTCATTCAACGTGACAGCGGTCCGGACGTGTTCGTGCACTACCGCGCCATTCGAGGTGAGGGCCACCGCTCCCTGATTGAAGGCCAGAAGGTCGAGTTTTCCGTGATCCAGGGGCAAAAAGGCCTGCAAGCGGAAGACGTTGCTCGAACGTGATGTGCAATGGCGCGATACCGTGTTAGCGCCGTTCACTCACGCTGGGTGATTGATAAGCCAGCGGGCCATTGTCTATGTTCGGCCATGTCCCGCTCTTAGAACCTGTTCACGATCTGCTGCGCGTCGGCTAAACGGCGTTGAAAACATCTTCGGCATGCTTAATTACAGCACGTAAACTCGCGTGCGAGCCCAGTGCGCTGTCTCAGCCGTTTTCGCCACCGTTTATCTCTAGCTCGCGAGATCGTGAACAGGTTCTACGGTCGGTAGTCCCGTATTCGAGGGCACAACGTCATGCCCGCGGTCCCAGGATCAGTCTGTCTTCCAGATGATCTCGGTCTCGCCGTCTTTGTCGATTTTCAGCCAGCGATCATTCTCGTTGCTGTCTTGTTCCTGCCAGCCGCCAGGTGCGCAGCGAATTTGCATCCCTAGCGCCGCATGCGCCGAGCGTGCGCATGCAAGGTCCGTTTCCCAGGGTATCTGCTCGCCTTCGATATAGAGGCTATGCCATTTGCCGACGGCTTTCGGGAACCAGGTGATTGCCAGCGCGCCCGCGCTGCATTTGAAGGTTTGGCCGCGAGGTTGCCACGGGGTGCAGGGGCCAAGCGCGTGCGTCAGCCACTGCGTGACGGCGTCACGGTCGGCTTCTTTCACGTAGATTTCAACGTCAGGTTGGCGCATGGCTCAATCTCGCTGTTGGGTGATCCAATCGTAGCGCATGGCCACGGTGACCTCGATGGGGGCGGCGAGGACGTGCGCACGACGTGCGGCATTGGCCCGCCAGCCATGTGGCGTCATAGCTAGCAGATCTGCGCGGCTTTGCTCCAGCGGGAGCGGCAGTGTGTAGGTCAATGTCTCGCTATGTTCGAGCCGCATCCCATCGGGGATCGATTCCAGGTGCTTGGTATCGTCGTACGGTCGAACGTCCTCGTACAGCATGGCCCGCAGTTCAATAAGATGAGCGTTGAGCGGGCCCACACGCAACAATCCGCCGCCAGGCGCCAGAATGCGCTTGGCTTCCGGCCAGTCCAGTGGGCTGAAGACGCTAAGGGCGAGATCGCAGCTGTCCTCCTGCAATGGAATGCGTGCCATGCTCGCAACGAGCCATTCCAGGGTGGGCGCGCGACGGCAGGCGATGCGGACCGCTTCACGGGAGATATCGAGGGCATACCCTTGGGTGCCGGGGTGGGGGAGTTCCGCCGCGACCGCGCCGGTGTAGTAGCCCTCGCCGCAACCAATATCCACCCATGTCGAGGGTCGGTACCGGCGCACGATGGTGGCGAGTCGCTCGGCGACAGGCGCGTAATGGCCTGCCTGCAGATAGCGACGACGGGCTTCGACCATTACGCTGTTATCACCGGGTGCCCGACTATTCTTGTGCTGTACGGGCAGCAGGTTCAGGTAGCCCTGGCGGGCGCGGTCGAAGCGATGACTGTTGGTACAGGCGGCACCGTTCTCGACAGGGCTCAGTGCTTCTCGGCAGATTGGACAGATCAGCATAGGTCAGGCCAGCAGGTTGACCAGGGTCTGGTAATAGACGTCAGTCAACAGGTCGAGATCGCTCGCCAATACATGCTCGTCCACCTGATGAATCGTGGCATTCACTGGCCCTAGTTCGACGACTTGGGTTCCCAAGGTTGCAATGAAGCGGCCATCGGAGGTGCCGCCACTGGTACTCGGCGTTGTCGTACGGCCGGTCACGTCAGCAATTGCGCCCGCCACTGCATCGAGCAGATCGCCGGGTTCAGTTAGAAAAGGCAACCCCGACAGGCTCCAGTCGACGTCGTAATTCAAGCCATGGCGATCGAGGATTGCACGGGTTCTTGCCTGCAATTGTTCGACCGTGGACTCGGTGGAGAAACGAAAATTGAACAGCGCGGTCAGCGTGCCCGGTACGACGTTGGTCGCGCCAGTGCCTGCATTCAGGTTCGAAATCTGGAAGCTGGTCGGTGGGAAGAAATCGTTGCCGTCATCCCAGTGTTCGGCGGCTAGCTCGGCCAGCGCAGGCGCCGCGAGGTGAATCGGGTTTTTCGCCAGGTGAGGGTAGGCGACGTGGCCCTGTACACCTTTGATCACGAGGGTGCCACCCAAGGAGCCCCGGCGACCGTTCTTGACCACATCGCCCAACAGCGTAGTGCTGGACGGTTCCCCGACGATGCACCAGTCCAGACGCTGCTGACGAGCAGCCAGCCTTTCGATGACGGCGCGTGTCCCGTGGACGGCGGGGCCTTCTTCGTCACTGGTAATGAGGAAAGCGATCGCCCCTTTATGCTGCGGGTATGCCACGACGAACCGTTCGACGGCGACGACCATGGCGGCGAGGCTGCCTTTCATGTCCGCGGCGCCACGTCCGCGAAGCATGCCCTGGTCGTCGACCTTGGCGTCGAAGGGACCGTGCGCCCAGGAAACGACTGGCCCGGTTGGTACCACATCAGTGTGCCCGGCGAAGCACAGCACGGGGCCCTCACCACCACGGATGGCCCAGAAATTATCAACATCCTCGATACGCATGGGCTCAACGGTAAAGCCCACTTCGCTCAAGCGTTGCATCATGAGCGCCTGGCACCCCTCGTCGACCGGCGTGACGGACGGCCGGCGTATCAGGTCGCAGGCAAGTTCAAGGGTGGGCGACAGGGCACTCATGGGGGCTCCGTAAGGCAAGCTGAAAAAGGCGGCCATCTTAAAGCAAAATGGCCGGTTCCGCGGGCTTATACTGGCGGCCTTGCTGGGAGTGACAAATGCAATTCGATGATCAACGTTTTGGCGGTATCGCCCGCTTATATGGAGTGGAAGGCGCTCGGCGACTGGCAGCCGCCCATGTTGCGGTTGTCGGAGTTGGGGGTGTCGGTTCCTGGGCGGCTGAAGCCCTGGTGCGCTCGGGGGTTGGCGAGATATCGCTGTACGACCTGGACGACGTCTGCACCACAAACACCAATCGGCAGGTTCATGCGCTAACGGATACCGTCGGCAAACCGAAGGTCGACGTCATGGCCGAGCGGCTACGCGCGATCAATCCTGCGTGCACCGTCCATACGGTCTGCGATTTCGTCACACGCGAGACCATGGCGGAATACATCACGCCCAACCTGGATGGCGTGATCGACTGCATCGACAGCGTACCGTCCAAGGCAGCGCTCATCGCCTGGTGCAAACGGCGCAAGCTCTCCATCGTCAGCACCGGAGGTGCGGGCGGGCAGGTGGATCCCACGCAGATTCGCGTGGCCGACTTGAACAAAACCTTCAACGATCCCTTGGCATCCAAGGTGCGCTCATTGTTGCGGCGAGACTACAACTTTTCCCGCACGCCGGGACGGCATTACAGCGTGCCTTGCGTGTTCTCGACGGAGCAGCTGCGTTATCCCAAGCCGGACGGAACGGTGTGTCAGGCGAAGGGTTTTGTCGGCGAGGGCGTCCGGCTCGACTGCGCCGGTGGTTTTGGCGCAGTGATGATGGTAACGGCTGCGTTCGGCATGGCGGCCGCCGCGAAGACCGTGGAGAAGCTGGTAGCAGGCAGCCGCCGGCCATCGGAGCGCTCGCCGAACGAGTCACCCCATAAGGGGTAGGCGATCAAGCACAGCATTGGTGCCTTCTAGAGCCGCGGGTTCACGGCTCACGGCAACTCAGGCACTATGTGCGCCCCCGCATTCGAGACACTTCGGCAATGGCTGCGATTCTGATCGTTTATTCCACTACTGATGGGCACACAGCGACCATTTGCCAGCGACTCAAGGCGGTACTCGAAGAGTGCGGTCATCGGGCGATGGTCACGTCCATCGATGACGAAGCGAAACTGGACCTGTCGCAGTTCGACAAGATCGTGGTGGGCGCCAGCATTCGCTATGGCCGGCATTCCAAGGCATTGTCCGCCTTCGTCGAGAAGCACCGTAAGTTGTTGTCTGAGCGGCCCACCGCGTTCTTCAGTGTGAATGCCGTCGCGCGCAAGGCCGAGAAGCGTTCGCCAGAGACAAACCCTTATCTCAGCAAGTTCTTGTCTCAGGTCGATTGGCGGCCGACGTTGCTCCACGTATTCGCGGGCAAGATCAATTACCCCAAATACGGCCTGCTGGACCGCACTATGATTCGCTTCATCATGTGGATGACCAAAGGGCCGACCGGGCGAAATGACGTCGTCGATTTCACCGATTGGGCCGACGTGGATGCGCTCGGCCGGCGTCTTGCTGATTTTTGAGAACTAACGAGATGCGGTGAGGATGCGTTGCCAAACCGCGTTCATGCCGTTGGTTCGTGACGGAGAGAGCTGGCGCGCCAGCCCGAGCTGGTCGAACCAGGCATGGATATCGATGCCTTTCAACGCCTCACGATCCAGCCCGTTCACTCGGGCTATCAAGACGGCAAGCAAGCCTCGAATCAGCCGTGCATCGCTTGCCGCCTGAAGGCGGAGTCGTTCGTCGTGCACTTCGACGTTCAGCCATACGGCTGTTTCGCAACCCGCCACGCGGTGGGCTTCGTCGCGGAGCGCCTCAGGTAACTCCGGCAATGCCTGTGCGCCCCACTGCATCAGCAGCCGCGCGCGATTTTCCCAGCCTTCCGCTGCCGAGAAAGCATCGAGGGCGTGCTGAGCGTTTGCCGGTAGCGTCATTTGAGAAGGTTCAATGCCTTGTCCAGTGCACGGAAGAAACGGTCCAGATCTTCCGTGTCGTTGTAGAGTGCCAGCGATACCCGAATGGCACCGGAGGCGCCAAGGTGTTGGTAGAGCGGCGTCGCGCAATGACGGCCCGCCCGTACCGCGATGCCTTGTTCGCTCAAAGCATAGGCAAGATCCGTTGCATGAACATCCGCCACGGTAAAGCAAGCCAGCGCTGCGTCCGGCGAGCCCAGTACTTGCACGTCCTCTCGTGTGCGCAGACCACGCAGCAGTGTTTCCAGGAGTGCAGCTTCATGCGCGCGAACACCGGCCGGATCGAGCCTGAAGAGATAGTCGATCGCCGCGCCGAGCCCAAGTACCGCGCCAATCGCGGGTGTGCCGGCCTCGAACCCGAGCGGCGCCGGGTTGAAGTCGGCGCGGTGATATTCCGCATGGCGCACCATCTCGCCGCCGTATTGCCAATGGCGCAGGTACGCCAGCGCTTCGGTGCGTCCGTAGAGCACGCCAACACCTTCCGGGGCATAGAGCTTGTGCCCGGAGAACACATAGAAATCGCACCCCAAGGCATGCACGTCAGGGCGTTGGTGCACTGCACCCTGCGCGCCGTCAATCACCGTCAGTGCACCCTGTTGTCTGGCCAGTGCGATCAGGTCTTGAACCGGTTGCCAGGTGCCGAGGACGTTCGACAGCTGACTGACGGCGAGCAGCCGGGTGCGGTCGCCAATTACCGTTGCTGCTTGCTCCAGATCGACGTGGCCGCTTTCGTGAAGCGGCAGCACGCGCAAGGTAAGGCCGCTGCGGGCCGCCAGCTGTTGCCAAGGCAATAGATTCGCGTGGTGCTCGAGCGCGCTGATGACGATTTCGTCCCCCGCGCTGAACCGGTGTTCGAGGCCGTAGGCGACTAGGTTGAACGCTTCGGTAGCATTACGCGTGAAGACGATCTCGGCTGGATCGGCTGCGCCCATCCAGCGTGCGACGGTACCTCGCGTGGCTTCGAACGCTTCGGTGACGCGTTCGCCCACGGCATGTCCGGCGCGATGCACGTTGGCAGTGCCTGCAGTGTAGTAGCCGGTGAGCGCATCAATTACAGACTGCGGTTTTTGCGCAGTGGCGGCGCTGTCCAGATAGGTGAGGCCGGCGGCTTCCATGACGGAAAGTGCTGGGAAGTCGGGGCGCCATGGGGAGGGAAGCATAGAGAACTACCTAAGAGGCGACCTCGGATGAGGTCGCCTCTGGCTCAGGTCAGTTGTGCGCGTGCAGCGCCTCGTTGAGCTCGGTCGCGGTCTTGTTGGTCTTGCATTCGACCATGCCGTTCTGCGAATTGCGGCGGAACAGCAGGTCGGTTTGGCCGGCGAGGTCGCGTGCCTTGACCACGTTGACTACGTTGTTCTGATCGTCGAGCAGCGTCACCTTGGTGCCGGCAGTAATGTAGAGGCCCGCCTCGACGACATTACGGTCGCCCAAGGGAATGCCGATACCGGCGTTGGCGCCGATAAGGCAGCCTTCGCCCACGCTGATGACGATGTTGCCGCCACCGGACAGCGTGCCCATGGTGGAGCAACCGCCGCCCAGGTCCGAACCGTTGCCCACGAATACGCCAGCGGACACACGGCCTTCGATCATGCCAGGGCCTTCGGTCCCGGCATTGAAGTTAACGAAACCTTCGTGCATTACGGTGGTGCCTTCACCGATGTAGGCGCCCAGTCGAATACGCGCGCTGTCGGCGATACGCACACCGCTCGGCACGACGTAGTCGGTCATCTTGGGGAACTTGTCCACCGAGAACACTTCGAGCAGCTGGCCCTTCAAGCGCGCCTCAAGCTGGCGCTCGGCCAGTTCACTGAGATCCACCGCACCTTCGCTTGTCCAGGCGACATTGGGCAGCAGCGGGAAAATACCCGCCAGGCTCTGGCCGTGTGGCTTTACCAGGCGATGGGACAGCAAGTGCAGCTTCAGGTACGCCTCGGGGGTGGAGGTCAACGCGGCGTCTTCTGCCAGCAGTGTCGCCACCAGTGGGCGCTGGCTTTCGGCGAGACGAGTCAGCAAGGCGGACTGTGCCGGTTCAAGCGTCCGAAGCGCCTGAGCGAGCTCGGTGGCTTTCTGGTGGGTGATCGCGATGGCCTGATTGCCGCCTTCGTAGCCGAGCAATGGCTTGACGGTGTCGACGAGCTCGGAGGCGGGCGCGTGCAATGGCAGGGCGTAGAAAACTTCCAGCCATTGGCCTTGGCGGTTCTGCGTGCCGACCCCAAAGGCCAGGCTATATAAAGTGGTGCTCATGGAAATTCCTTTAAATATCAGGGACGCGTCAGCCGAGCTCAGCGGCGTATTGCTCAGGCTTGTAGCCCAGCAATGTGCGGTCGCCCAGGTCGAGTACCGGGCGCTTGATCATCGACGGTTGGGCCAGCATCAGTTCGATGGCCTTGTCTTGGTCGAGATCCACCTTGGCGGCGTCATCCAGTTTGCGAAAAGTAGTGCCAGCGCGGTTCAGTACCTTTTCCCAACCGTGCTCGCGGCACCAACGCTCCAGGCTAGTCCGGTCGATGCCGGCGCTCTTGTAGTCATGGAAGGCGAAAGGCTTGCCGTTGTCATCCAGCCAGGTGCGTGCTTTCTTCATCGTGTCGCACGCTTTGATGCCGTACAGCGTAAGGGCCGGCGTATCGTCAGGCATTTCGCCTCCGCATGGTTGCTTCATGTGAAAAGGTGGGTGCGGATTATGCCACGTTCACCCCGGCATTCGGTTCGCTATACGCGCTTAACCGTGTTGCACGAACGTTCGAATGCGTTCGGCGCCCGCTACGCATTCCGCGAGCGGCGCGACCAGGGCAATACGAACACGGTTGGCCCCTGGATTAACGCCGCCAACGTCCCGGGACAGGTA
Source organism: Pseudomonas matsuisoli (assembly GCF_014647635.1). Taxonomy (GTDB): domain Bacteria; phylum Pseudomonadota; class Gammaproteobacteria; order Pseudomonadales; family Pseudomonadaceae; genus Pseudomonas_P; species Pseudomonas_P matsuisoli. Next base: position 522,464 of record NZ_BMPO01000001.1, on the reverse strand, counting down.
GGAGCCCGGTACCACGGTGACGTGCTGCTCAGCGTAGAGGTCGCGCGTGAAGCGCGCATCGTCGATCGGCGTACGCGGCCACAGGTAGAAGCTGCCGTCCGGGCGCGTGACGTCCAACACGGGTTGTAGGATATCGAGCACGGCAGCGAATTTTTCGCGGTACAGCGCGCGATTCTTTGCCACGTGCGCTTCGTCGTTCCAGGCCGCGATGCTGGCGAGCTGAGTCTGGATCGGCATCGCGCAGCCATGGTAGGTGCGGTACAGCAAAAACGCTTTGAGGATGTCGGCATCGCCGGCGACGAAGCCTGAGCGTAGGCCGGGGAGGTTCGAACGTTTGGACAGGCTGTGGAAGACCACGCAGCGTTTGAAGTCGCTGCGGCCCAACTCCGCGCAAGCGGTAAGCAGCCCTGGGGGCGGGCTTTCTTCGTCGAAATACAGCTCGCTGTAGCATTCGTCGGCGGCGATGACGAAGTCGTGTTCGTCAGCCAGCGCGATTAGTTTCTTAAGCGTTGCCATGGGCACCAATGCGCCGGTTGGGTTTCCAGGTGAGCAAAGAAACAAGATCTGGCAGCGTTTCCAGACGTCATCGGTCACGGCGTCGAAGTCTGGGTTCAAACCGTGCTGGTCCAGGCAAGGTAGGTAATGCGGTGTTACGCCGGCCAGCAGCGCGGCGCCTTCATAGATCTGGTAGAAGGGATTCGGGCTGAGGATCAACCCGTCGGTATCGCGCTGCGCGACCGTCTGGGTGAAGGCGAACAGCGCTTCGCGGGTACCGTTCACCGGCAGAACATGACGAGCCGCCTCCAGCCACCCGCTTGGCACGCCAAAACGGCGCTCGCACCAGGTCGCGATTGCCTGTCGGAGTTCGATCAGCCCTGCCGTGGTGGGATAAACCGCCATTTTGTCCAGGTTTTCGCGCAAGGTCTGTGCGACGAACTCAGGCGAGCGGTGCTTGGGCTCGCCAATCGACAAGGCGATGGGCGGAAGGTCAGCGGGCGTTACGCCTGCAAGCAGGGCCCGGAGTTTTTCGAAAGGGTAGGGCTGCAGCAGGTTCAGGGCGTCGTTCATGGCGGGCTCGTTCGAAAAAGGTGCGTCAGCGGATCAAATGGATACCTGCAGCGGACTATCGCTGTTGGCCTCGGACAGAAGCTTGATGATGGCGTCCTGCAGGCGAGCGCACAGCTGCGGGTCTGACAGCGGCTGGTTATGCGCATCGGTCACGAAGAAAACGTCTTCCACGCGCTCGCCAAGCGTAGCGATCTTGGCGTTTTGCAGAGACAGATCGAACTCGAGGAATATCCGCCCGATCTTGGCGAGCAGGCCTGGCCTGTCGGGGGCGATGACTTCGAGTACGCTGACGTGGCGTTGGGCATCATTGTGCAGCGTGACCTGCGGCGGAAACGCGAAATGCTTCAGCTGACGGGGCACGCGCCGCTGAATGATGGTAGGGAAGTCCTCGGGATTCTTGAACGCATCGATCAGGCCTTGGCGCACTTGTTCTGTCCTGCCCGGTGTCGACTCCAGTGAACCACCGTCCGCATCGAGCACGATATAGGTGTCGAGTGTGAACTGGCTTGTGGAGGTCAAGATGCGGGCATCGTGAATGCTGAGGTTCAACTGGCTCATGGCCGCGACCGTTACCGCGAAGAAATCGTGTTGGTCGGGCGCGTAAATGAAGATCTGGGTCGCACCCTCGAAGTTTCGACGCGTGGTTTCCCGCAGCAGAACGAGGGGTTCACCCGTCGGCGGGTGCTTCAGGATGGCTTCGGTGTGCCAGGCGACTTCGCCTGGTGGATGACGAAGAAAATAGTCGTCTCCTAGCTGGCTCCAGAGTAACTCCGCTTCGTCCTGGCTAATGGTGCCGGCCAGCAATTCGAGGGCGGCGGATTGGGTCTGGCGGATTTGCTCCTCGCGATGCAGTGGGTTTTCTAGGCCACGGCTCAAGGCGCGCTTCGTCTCGGTGTAGAGCTGACGCATCAGACTGGCGCGCCACGAGTTCCAGAGCGTGGGGTTGGTGGCATTGATATCGGCGATCGTCAGTACGCAGAGGTAGTCCAGATGGACCTGGTCGCCGACCTGGAGGGCGAAGTCGTGGATGACCTGCGGGTCCGAAAGGTCTTTGCGTTGCGCGGTGGACGACATGATCAGGTGGTTCTGCACCAGCCAGACGATGAGCTTGCTGTCCCACGGCGGTAGCTGGTGGCGCGCACAGAAGGCTTCTGCGTCGGCTGCCCCGATTTCCGAATGGTCGCCGCCCCGACCTTTGCCTATGTCGTGGTAAAGCGCGGCCAGGTAGACAAGTTCCGGCTTGGGTAAGCGTTCGATGAGTTCGCTGGCAAGCGGGAATTTTTCTGCAAGCTCCGGCCGGCGTAGCTTACGCAGGTGCTTGATGACGTTCAGCGTATGCGCGTCGACGGTGAAGATATGGTACAGGTCGTGCTGCATCTGGCCGATGATATGGCCGAATTCGGGCAGGTAGCGGCCAAGAATCCCATAGCGGTTCATTCGCCGCAGATTGCGGTGGATCCCCTGCGGAGACTTGAACAGCTCGATGAACAAGCTGGTATTGCGTATGTCCTGGCGGAACTCATCGTCGATCAAGTGGCGATGGTCGCGCAGCAGGCGAATCGTGTCGGCTCGCACACCTTTGATGTCCGGCGCTTGCGCCATGAGCACGAACACTTCCATGAGCGCGAAGGGTGTTCGCTTGAAAACGCCCTCACTGGTGGCTTCGATGTAGCCGTCGCGCAGTTGGAAGCGGCTATTGATCGGCTCGGGCGTACTCTTCGCGCCGCCATGCAGAATGACGTCCTCGAAGTGCTGATTGATCAGCTCGTTGAGCTCGGTAACGCTCATCACGACGCGGTAGTACTTCTGCATGAAGCGCTCTATTGAGCGTTTGGCGTCGTCTTCCGCGTAGCCGAGCAATTCGGCCACCTGTTTCTGATGGTTGAACAGCAAGCGATCTTCCGCGCGCCCGGCCAGCATGTGGAGGGCATAGCGAACCTTCCACAGGAACTCTTGCGCCGACACGAGTAGGGAGAACTCGTTTTCGATGAGAAAGCCTTCGTTAACCAGCGCATGCAGGTTCAGCGTGCCGAACTGGCGGCGCGCGATCCAGAGGATCGTCTGGATGTCACGCAGCCCGCCCGGAGAGCTTTTGACGTTCGGCTCCAGGTTGTACTCGGTGTCGTTGTACTTGGCGTGGCGCTTGAGTTGCTCATCGCGTTTGGCCAGGTAAAAGGTGCGGCTCGGCCACAGGTGCGCGGCGTCGGTGACCTTCAGCATTGCCTGCCGCAGGTGCTCGCTACCGGCCAGCGTTCGGCATTCCATCAAATTGGTCGCGATCGTGAGGTCGGCCTGCGCTTCCTTCACGCATTCGTTCACGGAGCGTACGCTTTGCCCGACCTCCAGGCCAATGTCCCAGAGCAGCGTCAGAAAGCCTTCGATCGGCGCTCGATAGGCTTCGTGATCGTCTTCCGCCAGCAGGATGAGCAGGTCGATGTCGGAGTAGGGATGCAGTTCGCCGCGACCATAGCCGCCGACGGCCAGCAGCGCGACCTCCGAGTCCGTGGGCCAGTCGAAGCGTTTCCACGCGACCTGCAGTATCTGGTCTACAAACCAGGCGCGGTCTTCCACCAGGCGGCGGATGTCCCGGCCGGCGAAAAAACGACGGTCCAACACCTCGCGCGCCTGGCGTAGCGCCTTCTTGAACGCCGGCAGCGGGCTCGCCTTCAGCGCAAGTTCGGCCTGGAACTGGCCATTGTCGAAGAGTTCCTGATCTACCTGGGGCATGGACGGGCGCCTGTAATGCAGTCGTGGGGTCAGGCTGAGAGGCGGGCGATGGTCTCGTCGCTACGTAGCGTGAGAATTTCGTAGCCTGTCGCGGTGACGAGGAGGGTGTGCTCCCATTGCGCCGAAAGCTTCCGGTCCTTGGTGATCGCCGTCCAGCCATCCCCGAGTAGCCGGGTTTCTGCCTTGCCCTGGTTGATCATAGGTTCAATGGTAAAGGTCATGCCTTCCTTGAGCTCAAGGCCGGTTCCGGCGCGGCCGTAATGAAGGACCTGTGGCTCTTCGTGGAATACCGTGCCGATGCCATGGCCGCAGTAATCGCGGACCACTGAGAATCCGTTCTTCTCCGCGTGCTTCTGAATCACCGCGCCAATGTCACCGAGGCGAGCGCCCGGGCGAACTTGCTCGATACCGAGGTACAAGCACTCTTGCGTGATGCGGGATAGGCGATCGGCCCACTCGGGAACGTTGCCCACCGAGAACATGCGGCTCGTGTCGCCGTAGTAGCCATCCTTGATGACCGTGATGTCGATGTTCATCACATCGCCATCCTTAAGGGGCTTGTCGTTCGGAATGCCATGGCACACGACATGATTAAGCGAGGTGCAGATGGACTTCGGGAAAGGCATTCGGCCCGGTGCTCCACCATAATTGAGCGGCGCGGGTATGCCCTTTTGCACGTTGACAATGTGGTCGTGGCAGATGCGGTCGAGCTCTTCGGTGGTCACCCCGGGTTTGACATGCTCGGCAATCAACTCCAGCACTTCGGCTGCGAGTCGACCTGCGATGCGCATCTTCTCGATATCTTCGGGCGTCTTGATGGTGACGGTCATGAACACTCCAGCGCGAACGGTAGTAAAGCCCGGCATATTAACAGTTGCAGCGGGCAAGCCATAAGCCGGACCGTTCGCGGCGCCGGTATCTACGGTCTTTTCTCTTCAGTAGCTTCGGCCGATGTTGTGTGGTATAAAACGCGCCGCTTTTGCGGGTCCGTCCCGTGAGGGCATAAACCCACACACGTATCGACACGGTCGCCTGGGTGCCCCAAGGGGGTTGGCGTTCGGGATGCGTGGAGGCCTAACCCGACTCTTTCGAGGAATTGAAATGTCTCAAGTCAACATGCGCGACATGCTGAAGGCCGGTGTGCACTTCGGCCACCAGACCCGTTACTGGAACCCAAAGATGGGCAAGTACATCTTCGGTTCGCGCAACAAGATCCACATCATCAATCTTGAAAAAACCCTGCCGATGTTCAACGAAGCGCTGAGCTTTGTTGAGAAGCTGGCTGCTGGCAAGAACAAGATCATGTTCGTTGGCACCAAGCGTTCGGCTGGCAAGCTGGTTCGTGAAGAAGCCGCTCGTTGCAACATGCCTTACGTCGACCACCGCTGGTTGGGCGGCATGCTGACCAACTACAAGACCATCCGCGCATCGATCAAGCGCCTGCGTGATCTTGAAGTTCAGGCCGAAGATGGCACTTTCGCCAAGCTGACCAAGAAAGAAGCGCTGATGCGCAGTCGCGATCTGGAAAAACTGGACCGTAGCCTTGGTGGTATCAAGGACATGGGCGGTCTGCCGGACGCGCTGTTCGTTATCGACGTCGATCACGAGCGCATTGCCATCACCGAAGCCAACAAGCTCGGTATTCCGGTGATCGGCATCGTCGATACCAACAGCAGCCCTGAAGGTGTCGATTACATCATTCCGGGCAACGATGACGCTATCCGTGCGGTCCAACTGTACCTTGCTGCAATGGCTGACGCTGTTCTGCGCGGTCGTCAGAACGCCGCTGGCGGCGCCGACGAGTTCGTCGAAGAAGCTGCATCCGAAGCCGCTGAAGGCTGAGTACACGGCGTCTGACGTGTTACCCGGTGCGCAAGAAGGGGGCTAGGCCCCCTTTTTGCCACTCACCGAATTTGAAATGCCCGGTTCGTTCCGGGTAAATGGTCGAACTACCGATTTCAAGAGGATCACGAGCATGGCAGAGATTACTGCAGCCCTGGTTAAAGAACTCCGCGAGCGCACTGGCCTCGGCATGATGGACTGCAAGAAGGCGCTGACCGCTGCCGACGGCGACATCGAAAAAGCGATCGACGACATGCGTGCTGCTGGCGCGATCAAAGCCGCCAAGAAGTCGGGCAATATCGCTGCTGAAGGCGCCATTGCTGCTCGCGTAGCTGACGACAACAAGTCGGCCACCATCATTGAGGTGAACTCTCAGACTGACTTCCTGGCTCTGCAGGATGACTTCAAGTCGTTTGTTGCAGCGAGCCTGGATCAGGCTTTCAACGAGAAGCTCACCGATGCAGCTCCAGTGGTTGCTGCCCAGGAAGAGGCGCGTTTGGCGCTGGTTTCCAAAACGGGCGAGAACGTCAATATTCGCCGTCTTGCGCGGGTCGAAGGTGACGTCGTTGGTGCCTACCTGCACGGACACCGCATTGGCGTATTGGTCGTTCTGAGCGGCGGTAACCCTGAGCTGGCCAAGGACATTGCGATGCATGTCGCTGCCAGCAACCCGCAATTCCTCGATCCTTCGCAGGTTTCGGAAGAAGCCGTTGCCAAGGAAAAGGAAATCTTCCTGGCGCTAAATGCCGAGAAGATTGCCGGTAAGCCCGAAAATATTGTCGAGAACATGGTCAAGGGCCGTATCAACAAGTTCCTCGCCGAAGCGAGCCTGGTTGAACAGGCCTTCGTCAAGGATCCTGAAGTCAAGGTTGGCGAATTGGCGAAGAAGGCTGGTGCCGAGATCGTTGCTTTCGTTCGTTACGAAGTGGGCGAAGGCATCGAGAAGGCTGAAGTCGATTTCGCTGCCGAAGTTGCTGCTCAGGTCGCCGCGACCAAGCAATAAGGTGTGCTAGACGTTTCGTTAAAGAGGCTGCCCGCTCTGCGTGCGGCCTTTTTTTCGAACCGAGAGGGCGATTTGCGGTCCGATTCGCCGTCGTGAAATACCTAGGTGCCTCGAGGTGCCGTCAATCAACATCGCCGCAGGGAGAAAAGTAATGGCTCAGCAGGTTAGTGGTCGTCAACCTCGCTATAAACGCATTCTGCTCAAGCTTAGCGGCGAAGCGCTGATGGGGTCCGAGGACTTCGGGATCGACCCGAAAGTGCTCGACCGCATGGCGCTCGAAGTAGGGCAATTGGTCGGTATCGGTGTACAGGTCGGCCTGGTCATTGGTGGCGGCAACCTTTTCCGCGGTGCAGCGCTGAGTGCTGCCGGCATGGATCGGGTGACCGGTGATCATATGGGCATGTTGGCCACTGTGATGAACGCGCTCGCCATGCGCGACGCACTGGAGCGATCCAATATCCCCGCGCTCGTCATGTCCGCTATTTCCATGGTTGGGGTGACCGATCACTATGACCGTCGCAAGGCCATGCGCCATTTGAAGACCGGTGAGGTCGTGATCTTCTCAGCGGGAACCGGTAACCCGTTCTTCACCACCGATTCCGCTGCATGCCTGCGTGCGATCGAGATCGATGCGGACGTGGTGCTGAAAGCGACTAAAGTCGATGGCGTATACACGGCAGATCCGTTCAAGGACCCTAACGCCGAGAAGTTCGATCGTCTGACGTACGACGAAGTGCTGGATCGGAAGCTGGGCGTCATGGACCTTACGGCCATATGCTTGTGCCGCGATCACCGCATGCCCTTGCGGGTTTTCAACATGAACAAGCCTGGCGCGCTCCTGAATGTAGTGGTGGGCGGCGCCGAGGGAACCTTGATCGAGGAGTCGAATGCATGATCAATGAAATCAAGAAAGATGCGCAGGATCGTATGAAGAAGAGCACCGAATCGCTCGATCATGCGTTCGCGAAGATCCGGACCGGACGCGCGCACCCCAGCATCCTCGACAGCATTTCCGTCTCCTATTATGGCTCCGACACGCCGCTGCGCCAGGTGGCGAACGTCGTCGCAGAGGACGCCCGTACGCTGGCGCTCACCGTGTTCGACAAGAGCATGATCCAGGCGGTCGAAAAAGCCATCATGACGTCTGATCTGGGTCTCAATCCTGCGACCGCTGGGACTACGATCCGTATCCCCATGCCTGCGTTGACCGAAGAAACGCGTAAGGGTTACACCAAACAAGCGCGGGGTGAGGCGGAAAATGCAAAAGTGGCGATCCGCAACATTCGCCGCGATGCGCTCGCGCAGTTGAAGGACCTCGTCAAGGAAAAGGAAATCAGCGAAGACGAAGAGCGCCGGGCTGCTGACGAGGTTCAGAAGATCACCGACAAGTTCGTCGGCGAAGTCGACAAAGCCCTTGAAGTGAAGGAAAACGACCTGATGGCCGTTTGAGGTTCATCGGAGTAGATCATGGAGAAGTTCGCGAAAGCCGGCCATTCCGTTGCAATCCCGCGGCACGTGGCAATCATCATGGATGGGAATAACCGCTGGGCGAGAAAGCGCTTACTGCCCGGTGTCGCGGGCCATAAGGCTGGCGTGGATGCCGTGCGCGCGGTTATCGAAGTCTGTGCCGAGGCCGGGGTTGAAATGCTGACGTTGTTCGCGTTTTCCAGTGAAAACTGGCAGCGCCCTGCGGACGAAGTCGGCGCGCTGATGGAGCTATTCTTGTCTGCGCTGCGTCGAGAGACGCGGCGCCTCGACGACAACGATATTCGGCTTCGTATCATCGGCGATCGAACCCGCTTTCACCCCGAGTTGCAGGCTGCGATGCGCGAAGCGGAAGCGCAGACGTCTGGATGCCGAAAATTCACCCTGCAGATTGCGGCGAATTACGGCGGTCAGTGGGATATCACCCAGGCAGCGCAGCGCTTGGCGCGTCAGGTTCAGGCCGGCCACTTGCAGCCAGAAGAGATTACCCCGGCAATGCTGGAGAATTGTCTGGCGACTTCCGACGGGCCGTTGCCTGACTTGTGTATCCGCACCGGAGGTGAGCACCGGATCAGCAACTTCTTGCTCTGGCAGTTGGCTTACGCTGAGCTGTATTTCTCCGATTTGCACTGGCCCGACTTCAAGCATGAAGCCATGCGCGCGGCGCTGCAGGATTACTCCAAGCGCCAGCGCAGGTTCGGCCGCACGAGCGAGCAACTGGCTGCAGATGTCAGTTTTTGACAGCGTACGCTGTGAGCCAGCGGCTCGTTCGTAATCGGCTCATGGATCGCGACCTCTTGGCTTGCTTCTATACTCATTCTGTCGTGCAGACACGAAACATCAGTGTATCGACCGGTCGCGCGATCCTATCCATGAGCTGAAGGTGGCTCGGACTTAAGCGAGGATCCATGCTCAAGCAACGTGTGCTCACGGCGCTGGTGCTGTTGCCAGTCGCTCTCGCAGGGTTTTTCTGGTTGGAAGGTGGTGCCTTCGCGCTGTTCATCGCCTTTGTGGTGGTATTGGGCGCGTGGGAATGGGCGCGTCTGGCAGGCATAAATGCGTCCGAGGGGCGAATTGCTTATGCCGCGATGGTCGCATTAGCGTTACTCGTTCTCTATCTGTTCCCGGCGCTGGGACAGATCGTGCTCGTTGCCGGTGTGCTGTGGTGGGGCAGTGCAACGCTTCTGGTATTGAGCTATCCCGACACGGCGCGTTATTGGGAAGGGCGTACGGTCCGCAAAATTATCGGTTTCCTGGTTTTGCTACCCGCTTGGCAGGGGTTGGTCATGCTGAAGCATTGGCCCGAAGCCAATTCGCTCATTGTTGGCGTAATGGTGCTGGTGTGGGCCGCAGATATCGGTGCCTATTTCGCAGGTCGCCGATACGGTAAACGCAAGCTTGCGCCTCAAGTCAGTCCGGGGAAAAGCTGGGAAGGTTTTTATGGCGGCATGCTGGTGAGTTTGTTCATCACTTTGCTGGTGGCGATCTGGCGCGACTGGTCGTTTTCGGTGACCCTGCTAGCCCTGCTCGGGGCCGCACTGGTCGTTGCCATATCGGTGGTAGGTGACCTTACCGAAAGCATGTTCAAGCGGCAGGCGGGTATGAAAGACAGCAGCAATCTGCTCCCTGGGCATGGCGGCGTGATGGACCGAATCGACAGTCTGACTGCGGCCGTTCCCGTCTACACGATGTTGTTACTGGTGTCAGGGGCGGGTGCGCTGTGAGTCGACCACGTAGGGTAACGGTACTGGGCGCGACAGGTTCGATTGGCCTGAGCACGCTAGATGTCATCGCACGCCACCCCGGCCGGTATGAAGTCTTCGCGCTGACCGGCTTCAGTCGTCTCACTGAGCTGGAGCAGCTTTGCCTGCGGCATCGCCCTCAGTTCGCGGTAGCCGGTGATGTGGATCAGGCGAAAGAATTGTCCGGACGCCTGACTCGCGCCGGCCTGTCCATTTCCGTACTGCACGGAAACGCCGGGCTCTGCACGGTGTCCTCGCATCCAGGCGCGGATGTGGTCATGGCAGCCATTGTCGGTGCGGCCGGGCTCGAACCGACGCTTGCCGCGGTCAAGGCCGGTAAGCAGGTGATGCTTGCCAATAAGGAAGCCTTGGTCATGTCCGGGGCCTTGTTCATGCAAGCGGTTCGCGACCATGGCGCGCAGTTGCTGCCAATCGACAGCGAGCACAACGCAATCTTTCAATGCCTGCCTGGCACCTATGGGGATGGGCTAGGACGCTGTGGTGTACGGCGTATTCTGCTCACCGCATCCGGTGGGCCATTTCGTGACACGCCGCTGGACGAGCTTCACGATGTGACGCCGGAGCAGGCCTGTGCGCATCCGAACTGGTCGATGGGGCGGAAGATCTCCGTCGATTCGGCCAGCATGATGAATAAGGGGCTAGAGCTGATCGAGGCGTGCTGGTTGTTCGATGCGACGCCTGCGCAGGTCGAAGTATTAATCCATCCGCAAAGCGTGATCCATTCCTTGGTGGATTATGTTGACGGCTCGGTCCTTGCGCAGCTTGGTAATCCTGACATGCGCACACCAATCAGCCATGCGCTTGCATGGCCTGAGAGAATCGAATCGGGTGTTGCGCCGCTGGACCTGTTCTCGATCGCGCGGCTCGATTTTCAGGCGCCCGATCTTGACCGGTTTCCGTGCCTGAAATTGTCGATGGAGGCTGCGGCAACGGGTCGCAGCGCGCCGGCTGTGCTCAATGCTGCGAACGAGGTTGCAGTCGCTGCGTTCCTCGATCGGCGTATCCGCTTCACCGAGATCGCGAGTATCATCGCCGATGTTTTAGCGGCGCTCTCTATCGTAGAGGTTGATACGCTGGACGCTGTACTTGCGGTAGATACGCAGGCGCGTCGCGCAGCCGAGAGCTGGCTGAAGCGCAACGGGCGCTGATTTCGGAGGAAGCAGATGGGCGCGCTTTACATGATCCTGGGTACGTTGATTGCCCTGGGTGTGCTAGTCACGATTCACGAGTTCGGTCACTTCTGGGTCGCCCGGCGCTGTGGTGTGAAGGTGCTCCGCTTCTCCATCGGTTTTGGAACGCCCCTTATACGTTGGCATGATCGCCAGGGTACGGAATTCGCCATCGCCGCGATCCCGTTGGGTGGATACGTCAAGATGCTCGATGAGCGCGAAGGCGATGTGCCGCCTGAAATTATCGATAGCGCCTTCAATCGGAAAACGGTGGGTCAGCGCATCGCTATCGTTGCCGCAGGGCCGGCCGCCAATTTCATCCTTGCGCTGTTTTTCTTCTGGCTGTTGGCAATGATCGGCACACAGCAGGTCAAGCCGGTCATTGGATCCTTGGTGTCAGACAGCCCCGCTGCTCAGGCCGGCTTGCAATCTGGGCAAGAGATTGTGGCGATAGACGATGATGCTGTTCGCGGCTGGGGCGGGGTTAATCTCAAGCTAATCGGTCGGCTCGGCGAGTCGGGCACCCTCGCGATTACGACGCGGTCTGAGGGTTCGTCTCGCGAGCAGCATTACACCATTCCAATTTCAGGTTGGTTGAAAGGTGCCGAGGAGCCTGATCCGATCGCTGCCCTAGGTATCAATCCTTGGCGACCGGCGATCAGGCCAGTCCTGGCTGAGCTCGATCCAGACGGTCCAGCGGCGCGCGCGGGCCTCAAAACAGGGGATTTGCTCGTTTCCCTAGATGGCGTTGCGATCGACGAGTGGCAGCAGGCTGTCGAGTTGATTCGAGCACGTCCCGATCAGCGCATTGTTATCGAATACCGGCGCGACGGTGCGCTCATGGAGCGCGCGTTGGACCTCGGACGTAGAGAGGGCTCTGGCGCGGTCGCCGGTTACCTTGGCGCTGGGGTTTCCGGTGGCGATTGGCCCGCTGAGATGCTGCAGGAAATTAGCTACGGTCCGCTTGATGCGGTCGTCGAAGGTGCCCGCCGCACTTGGGTGATGAGCGCCTTGACCCTTGACTCGCTTAAGAAAATGCTCTTCGGGGAGCTGTCGGTAAAAAACTTGAGCGGGCCGATAACCATTGCTAAAGTGGCGGGCGCTTCGGCCCAGTCAGGCGTAGGGGATTTCCTGAATTTTCTTGCCTATCTGAGCATAAGCTTGGGGGTTCTCAACCTTCTGCCGATACCTGTCCTCGATGGCGGGCACCTGCTGTTCTACCTGGTTGAGTGGGCGCGTGGTCGTCCCTTGTCAGAGCGGGTACAGGCGTGGGGCATGCAAATTGGTGTCAGCCTTGTTGTTGGGGTCATGCTGCTTGCCCTGGTAAACGATCTGGGCCGGTTGTAACGCCACTGAATCTTGAGACCTGCCGCGATTGCGGCAGTTTCTTTATTAGCCAGTTGAAACAAATAGGACTTCATGAAACGCCTGCTACCTGCTGTGCTTCTTGCACTCATGACCGCTGAGGTTCACGCCGAGTCCTTCACCATCTCCGATATACGCGTCAATGGTCTTCAACGTGTGTCTGCCGGGAGCGTTTTCGGTGCGCTGCCGTTGAATGTGGGCGACGCCGCCGACGATGCACGGCTGGTCGAGGCAACACGCTCCCTGTTTCGTACGGGTTTCTTCCAGGATATCCAGCTTGGCCGTGACGGCAATGTACTGGTGATTCAGGTCGTTGAGCGTCCGTCCATTGCGAGTATCGAGATCGAAGGCAACAAGGCGATCTCGACGGACGACCTGATGAACGGACTGCGCCAGTCAGGACTGGCTGAGGGCGAGATATTCCAGCAGGCGACCCTCGAGGGGGTTCGTAACGAGTTGCAGCGTCAATACGTAGCGCAGGGCCGTTACTCCGCCACTATCGAAACTGAAGTTGACCCCCAGCCCCGAAACCGCGTTGGTCTGAAAATCAAGATCAACGAGGGGACGGTTGCGGCCATTCAGCACATCAATGTCGTCGGCAACTCTGTTTTCACTGAAAAAGAGTTGACCAACCTCTTCGAACTGAAGACGACTAACTGGCTGTCGTTCTTCCGTAATGACGACAAGTACGCACGTGAAAAGCTGTCCGGAGACCTTGAGCGGCTGCGCTCTTACTATCTCGATCGCGGCTATATCAACATGGATATCGCCTCTACGCAGGTATCCATTACCCCGGATAAAAAGCACGTCTACATCACGGTCAACGTTGATGAAGGCGAGAAATACAGTATCCGCGATGTCAATCTCTCCGGCGATCTGCGCGTGCCGGAAGACGATATCCGTTCCCTCATGCTCGTTAAACCGGGCCAGGTGTTCTCGCGTAAGGTCCTGACCACCACCTCGGACCTCATCACGCGTCGCCTCGGTAACGAGGGCTATACCTTCGCGAAGGTGAACGCGATTCCTCAGGTGAATGAGGAAGACAAGACGGTCTCCGTGACGTTTGCGGTCGATCCAGGCAAGCGGGCTTACGTCAATCGCATCAACTTCCGCGGCAACACCAAGACCGAGGATGAGGTGCTGCGTCGGGAAATGCGGCAGATGGAAGGCGGGTGGGCGTCCACCTATCTTATCGATCAGTCGAAGGTGCGCCTCGAGCGTCTGGGCTTCTTCAAGGAAGTCAATGTCGAGACGCCTGCCGTTGCCGGCACCGATGATCAGGTCGATGTGAACTACACGGTCGAAGAGCAGCCTTCCGGGTCCATCACCGCGAGCGTCGGCTTTGCCCAAAGCGCGGGCTTGATCTTGGGCGGTTCCATCAGCCAAAACAACTTCCTGGGTACAGGTAACCGCGTCACTATCGGCCTGACACGCAGTGAGTACCAGACCCGTTATAACTTCAGCTTCACCGACCCTTACTGGACCGAGGACGGCGTCAGCCTTGGCTACAACGCCTTCTATCGCACCACCGACTACGACGAGCTCGATGTCGACGTTTCCAGTTACTCGGTCGACAGCTTAGGTGCGGGCGTCAACTTCGGTTATCCCGTCAGCGAAACGTCGCGACTGAATTTCGGTTTGACGGTCCAGCAGGATGAAATCAATACCGGGCGCTATACCGTCGATGAAATTTTTGATTTCACTCGCCAGGAAGGCGATAAGTACCTGAACTTCAAGGGATCGATCGGCTGGTCGGAATCCACACTTAACCGCGGTGTGTTGCCCACACGTGGTCATTCGCAAAGTGTTGTGCTTGAGTCGACCCTGCCAGGAAGCGACCTTTCGTTCTACAAACTGGATTACCGTGGTCAGATATTCGCGCCACTGACGAATACATACACCATGCGTTTCCATACCGAGTTGGGCTATGGCGACAGCTACGGTTCCACCTCTGACCTGCCGTTCTATGAGCACTACTACGCGGGCGGTTTCAACTCGGTTCGCGGCTTTGAAGACAGCAGTCTCGGCCCACGCAGTACGCCAAGTCGCGGGACCAATCCTGGAACGATCGCTGACCCGGACCAAGATCCGCTGCCGTTCGGTGGTAACGTGCTGGTGCAAGGCGGGTTAGAGCTGCTTTTCCCGGCGCCATTCGTGGAAGATCAGCGCTCGCTGCGTACCTCGCTTTTCTGGGATGTGGGCAATGTGTTCGACACCAATTGCACATCGGTGCAAAAGAGCCGCGGCGACTCATGCGACATCAGCTTTAGCAATATGGCAAGTTCGGTTGGCGTAGGGCTGACATGGATCACCGCGTTGGGACCACTCAGTTTCAGTCTGGGCATGCCGGTTAAGAAACCGGACGATGCGGACACGCAGGTGTTCCAGTTCTCGCTTGGCCAGACGTTCTAAATTCCACTGCAATAACAGCGTTTTATACGCAGGAGCGCAGCGTGCGTAAGTTGACACAACTCATTTTGATCACCGCTACTATGATCGCCACACCGGCCTTTGCCGAAATGAAGATCGCGGTGCTGAACTACCAAATGGCGCTTCTGGAATCGGACGCCGCAAAGAAGTACGCGGTCGACGCTGAGAAGAAATTCGGGCCCCAGCTCAACAAGCTGAAGGCGCTGGAAGGGGATGCCAAGCGTATTCAGGATACGGTCGCAAAAGCCGGACAGAAGATGCAGGATGCCGAGCGTGAGCGCCTCGAGCTGGAATTCAAACAGAAAGCGCGCGACTTCCAATTCCAGTCCAAGGAGTTGAACGAAGCGAAGGCAGCGTCTGACCGCGATATGTTGAAGCAGCTCAAGCCCAAGCTGGATCAGGCCGTCGAAGAAGTTATCAAGAAAGGTAACTATGACCTGGTCGTCGAGCGTGGCTCGATCGTTGACGTAAAACCTCAGTTCGATATCACGCGCCAGGTCATCGAGCGCATGAACCAGCTTCGTTGATATGACGGCTATCGTTTATACCCTCGGCGAACTTGCGACGCGCATCGGTGCCCAGTTGCGAGGCGCGGCTGATCGTGAGATCACGGGCATCGCGTCGTTGTCGGGAGCGGGGCCCTCTCAGCTCGCCTTCGTGACCAGTGCCCAATACCGTAAGCACCTGCCGGAATGCCAGGCAGGGGCAGTGATGCTCAAAGCGGAAGATGCGGATGCGTTCCAGGGGGACGTACTGATCGTCGACGATCCCTACCTCGCCTATGCCGAACTTTCGCACCTCTTCGATCGCAAGCCGAAAGGCAAGCCAGGTGTGCACCCCACCGCAGTGGTGGCGGAAGACGCCGTCATCGATCCAACAGCCAGTATCGGGCCCTATGTCGTGATCGAGGCGGGCGTGCGCATTTCCGCGAATGTAACTCTCGGCCCACAGACGGTCGTAGGCGCACGTTGCGTGATCGGCGAAGGCAGCTGGCTGGCACCTCGTGTAACGCTGTATCACGATGTCGTGATTGGGCGTCGGGCCGTCATACAGTCTGGAGCAGTCATCGGCGGTGAAGGCTTTGGTTTTGCCAATCACAAGGGCGAATGGAAAAAAATCGCTCAAGTGGGCGGCGTAGTACTGGGCGATGACGTCGAGATCGGCGCCAACACGACCGTCGACCGCGGTGCTCTGGCAGATACCGTTCTGGGTGACGGCGTGAAGCTGGATAACCAGATCATGATCGGGCACAACGTGCAGGTCGGTAACAACACCGCCATGGCTGCCTGCGTGGGTATTTCAGGCAGCACGCGTATTGGCAGCAATTGCATGATCGCAGGAGCCGTTGGCGTCGCCGGGCATCTCGAAATATGCGACAACGTATTCGTGAGCGGCATGAGCATGATCACGGGCTCTATCACTGAGCCTGGGTCCTATTCGTCCGGCACGGGTTTGCAGCCTTCTGGCGAGTGGCGAAAGAGCGTTGCTCGTTTTCGCCAGCTGGATGACATGGCGCGCCGGTTGCGTAAGGTGGAAAAGAGCCTGGCGGCCGTGACCCCGGACGAAAATCCTTCATCAGAAGCCTGATTGGTCTTCCGCGCATCTTCTCTTTTGACTACAGGCTTTTCTGGACATGATGGACATCAACGAAATTCGTGAGCTTCTACCGCATCGCTATCCTTTCCTACTCGTGGATCGGGTAACGGAGCTGGACCTCGAAGCCAAGCGTATTCGTGCCTATAAGAATGTCAGTATCAACGAACCCTTCTTCAATGGGCATTTCCCACAGCACCCAATCATGCCGGGTGTGTTGATCATCGAAGCCATGGCCCAGGCGGCCGGGCTGTTGGGGTTCAAGTTGATGTCGGCGAGCCCTTCGGATGGCACGCTCTACTACTTCGTCGGCTCGGATAAACTGCGTTTTCGACAACCCGTTCTGCCCGGCGACAAGCTGCAGCTTGATGCTCAATTCCTCAGCGTCAAGCGTGGAATCTGGAAATTCGAGTGTCAGGCTACGGTCGATGACAAACCCGTATGCTCGGGTGAGATCATCTGTGCGGAACGTAGACTATGAGTCTGATTGACTCTCGCGCCATTATCGACCCGAGTGCCAGGCTTGCCGACGACGTTCAAGTCGGCCCTTGGTCCATCGTCGGGCCGGGCGTGGAAGTCGGTGAGGGGACCGTGATTGGCCCCCATGTGGTGCTCAAGGGGCCAACGGTCATCGGGCGTCACAATCGGATTTATCAGTTCTCGTCTGTTGGCGAGGACACCCCTGATCTCAAGTACAAGGGCGAGCCGACTCGCCTGGTCATTGGCGATCACAACGTTATTCGCGAAGGGGTGACCATTCATCGCGGTACGGTGCAGGACCGTAACGAGACGACCATCGGTGACCACAACCTGTTGATGGCATACGTCCACGTCGGTCATGACAGTGTCATCGGTGACCACTGTATTCTCGTCAACAACACGGCGCTGGCCGGGCACGTCCATGTGGGTGATTGGGCGATCCTGTCGGGTTACACGTTGGTGCACCAGTTTTGCCACATTGGCGCGTACAGTTTTTCCGGCATGGGAACGGCCATTGGCAAGGACGTTCCAGCGTTCGTCACGGTATTTGGTAATCCCGCGGAGGCCCGCAGCATGAACTTCGAAGGCATGCGCCGCCGTGGGTTTACCGCAGACGCCATTCACGCGCTTCGCCGAGCCTACAAGGTGGTTTATCGCCAGGGCTTGACCGTGGACGAAGCCTGCGTGGAGCTTGCCGAAAGCGCCGCTGCCTATCCTGAAGTCGCGATGTTTCGTGACTCTGTCCGCGCCTCGGAGCGCGGAATCACCCGCTAAACCATGAAAACCCTTCGGATCGCACTGGTCGCCGGCGAGGCATCCGGTGACCTGCTCGGGGCGGGTTTGATGCGCGCGCTCAAAGCGCGCCATGCGAACGTCGAGTTCATCGGCGTTGGCGGGCCACGTATGGAAGCCGAAGGGCTGCGCTCCTATTTTCCGATGGAGCGCTTGGCCGTCATGGGCCTGATCGAAGTACTGGGCCGCCTCTTCGAACTCTTGAAGCGTCGTAAGCAGCTATTGGCCGACCTTCTGAAGGCTCGTCCCGACGTCTTCATCGGAATCGATGCGCCCGACTTCAATCTCGACCTTGAACTCAAGCTACGCAATGCCGGGATCAAGACGGCGCACTATGTGAGCCCCTCCGTTTGGGCTTGGCGACAAAAGCGCGTTTTCAAGATACGTGACGCCTGCGACCTGATGCTCACCTTGTTTCCATTCGAAGCGCGCTTCTATGAAGAGCACCAGGTGGCCGTTCGCTTCGTGGGTCATCCGTTGGCTGATGCGATACCTGTTCTACCAGATCGTAGCGGCGCAAGAGGACGACTTGGCTTGCCCCAAGAGGCCCCCATAGTCGCCCTAATGCCAGGGAGCCGAGGAGGTGAGGTCGCGCATCTTGCCCCGCTGTTTCTGGATGCTGCGGTGCTTGCGCAAACGCTCGAGCCCGATTTGAAATTCGTGTTGCCGTGTGCCAATGCCGAGCGGCGCGCCCAGATTGAGCCGTTGCTGGCGGGCAAGGCGCTATCGGTGACGCTGCTCGATGGCCAATCCCACGATGCGTTGGCCGCGTGCGATGCGGTGTTGATCGCTTCCGGAACCGCGACACTAGAAGCGTTGCTGTACAAGCGACCGATGGTGGTGGCCTACAAAGTGGCGCCGCTGACCTATCGAATTCTTCGGCGGATGGTGAAAAGCCCTTACGTGTCGCTTCCCAATCTGCTCGCGCAACGTATGTTGGTGCCCGAGTATCTTCAGGACGACGCGACGCCTGACGCTCTCGTCGAAGCACTCTTGCCATTGCTGAGCCATGGCGAAACGCAGACGCAAGGGTTCGACGAGATACATCATTCATTGCAGCGTAATGCTTCCGAGCAGGCGGCTGACGCCGTGCTCGATCTTCTAGGGAGGCAGTCATGCAGCTAGGCCTGGACTTTTCATTGGTAGAAGAGCTTGTCGCCGGCGTCGATGAAGTGGGTCGGGGACCGCTATGTGGGCCGGTCGTGACCGCGGCAGTGATTCTCGACCCGTTGCGGCCCATCGAAGGGTTAAACGACTCGAAAAAACTGACGCATGCGCGTCGCGAGGCGCTTGTGCTGGAAATTCAGAAAAAAGCACTGGCGTGGTGCGTCGCTCGAGCCGACGTTCACGAAATCGACGAGATCAACATTCTCCATGCCACGATGTTGGCTATGCAACGCGCGGTGGAGGGGCTGAGTATCGTGCCGAAGCTTGCGCTGATCGACGGAAATCGGTGCCCTGTACTTGCGGTCCCTTCGGCCCCGGTCATTCAGGGTGACGCCACGGTACCTGCAATCGCAGCCGCGTCGATTCTGGCAAAGGTCTCACGTGATCGCGAGATGCACGAGATGGACGCCCGGTACCCCGGTTACGGTTTCGGCGCGCACAAGGGCTATTCGACGCCCGTCCATCTGGAAGCCTTGTCGCGGCTCGGTGCCACACCGATACATCGTCGCTCATTTGCGCCGGTGCGGTTGGCGATCGAAGCCGCTGCAGCGCTTGAAATCCAAGGGGCATCCGGTATGGACGCGGTCCAGCTTACGGCCGTCTGTTCCTGACGCGCCACCTTGCCTTCCCGTACTGCCTCACCTGAGCGACGCGTGTCCTTGCTGCTCATGAGCGAGGTTTGAACCCGCAGCATTACTTTTATCAGGTCACTGTCTGACGGCTCGCCATCGGGCAGTGGCTATTTGCCCGGCTGCGGTTTTCCCGAGATGCCCGGTACAATTCGTGCCAACTTTTTCATTTGTCGATAGGAATCATATGGTCGCCAAGTTCGTTCACCTACGCCTCCATACCGAGTATTCCCTCGTCGACGGTATCGTGCGTGTCAAACCGTTGGTCAAGGCCGTCGCCGGCGGCGGTATGCCCGCTGTTGCGGTCACCGATCAGAGCAACATGTGCTCGTTGGTGAAGTTCTACAAAGCGGCCATGGGCGCCGGCGTCAAGCCTTTGTGTGGCGCCGACCTGTGGCTTGCCAGTGCGGACGAAGACGGCCCGCTCACGCGCTTTTCGCTGTTAGCCATGAACGCCAAGGGCTATCGCAACCTGACCGAGCTCATTTCGCGTGGCTGGATGGAGGGGCAAAGCAACGACTTGGTCATCATCCAGCGTGAGTGGGTTAAGGATGCCGCCGAAGGCTTGATTGCGCTCTCCGGCGCGAAAGAAGGGGAAGTCGGCAAGGCGCTGCTCGAAGGCGAAATCGGCAAGGCCGAATACTTGCTGAAAGAGTGGATGGACGTTTTCCCTGAGCGCTTCTATCTCGAAGTTCAGCGTACGGCGCGCGTCGGTGATGAAGAGCACGTGCACGCCGCGGTGGCGCTGGCAGATCGACTCCGCGCGCCGCTCGTGGCGACGAACGATGTGCGTTTTCTCAAGCAGGACGACTTCGAGGCGCATGAAACGCGCGTGTGCATTGGCGAGGGACGAGCACTGGGCGATCCCCGCCGCATCCGCCAATATTCTGATCAGCAGTACCTGAAATCTCCGGAAGAGATGTGGGAGCTGTTTTCGGACCTGCCCGAGGCCTTGGAGAACACCGTCGAGATCGCTAAGCGATGCAATATCGATGTGCAGCTCGGCAAGTACTTTCTGCCGGACTTCCCGACGCCCAATGGCATGGGTATCGATGACTACCTGCGACATGCGTCGTTCGAAGGGTTGGAAGAGCGTCTTGCGGTATTGCTGCCGGAGGACACGCCGGACTACGACGCCAAGAAGCAGGTCTACATTGATCGTCTCAATTTCGAGCTCGATATCATCATCCAGATGGGGTTCCCCGGTTACTTCCTCATCGTCATGGACTTCATCAAGTGGGCCAAGAATAACGACGTGCCCGTTGGGCCAGGACGAGGTTCGGGTGCCGGTTCACTTGTTGCCTATGTCCTGAAGATCACTGATCTGGATCCGCTGGCGTACGACCTGCTCTTCGAGCGCTTCCTCAACCCCGAGCGGGTTTCGATGCCCGACTTCGACGTCGACTTCTGCATGGATGGTCGGGATCGGGTGATCGAATACGTCGCGGAGGCGTACGGGCGCAATGCGGTCAGCCAGATCATCACCTTTGGCACCATGGCTGCGAAAGCCGTCGTGCGTGACGTAGCGCGAGCCCAGGGAAAGTCCTACGGCCTGGCAGACCGGTTGTCGAAGATGATCCCGTTCGAAGTCGGCATGACGCTGGAAAAAGCGTTCGAACAAGAGGAAATCCTGCGAGACTTCTTGAAGGCCGACGAAGAAGCCCAAGAAATTTGGGACATGTCGCTCAGGCTCGAAGGCATCACGCGCGGCACTGGCAAACATGCCGGCGGTGTGGTCATCGCGCCGACCAAACTAACCGACTTCGCGCCCATTGCCTGCGATGAAACGGGTGCCGGCCTGGTTACCCAGTTCGACAAGGACGACGTCGAGCAAGCGGGGCTGGTGAAGTTCGACTTCCTCGGGCTGCGGACGCTGACCATCGTCAAGTGGGCGTTGGAAACCATTAACCGGAAACGGGCGGAAGAGGGGAAGGACCCGCTCAACATCGACTTCATCCCGCTTGACGATAAAAAGACCTTCGACATGCTGCAAAAGGCGGAGACGACGGCGGTCTTCCAGCTTGAGTCGCGCGGCATGAAAGAGCTCATCAAGAAGCTCAAACCTGACTGCCTTGAGGACATGATCGCGTTGGTGGCGTTGTTCCGACCCGGCCCGCTGCAGTCGGGCATGGTGGACGACTTCATCAACCGTAAGCATGGGCGCGCCGAGCTGTCCTATCCGCATCCGGATTACCAATACGCGGGCCTCGAGCCGGTGTTGAAACCCACCTACGGCATCATCCTCTATCAGGAGCAGGTGATGCAGATCGCACAGGTCATGGGCGGTTACACGCTCGGTCAGGCGGACATGCTGCGCCGAGCCATGGGTAAGAAAAAGCCCGAGGAAATGGCTAAGCAGCGCGGCGGGTTCATCGAAGGTTGTGCGAACAACAACATCGCGGCTGACCTTGCGGGCAACATTTTCGACCTGGTGGAAAAGTTCGCGGGGTATGGCTTCAATAAGTCGCACTCGGCGGCTTACGGACTGGTGTCCTACCAGACGGCATGGCTGAAAGCGCATTATCCCGCCGAGTTCATGGCGGCCGTGCTTTCTGCGGATATGCACAACACCGACAAGGTGGTCATCCTCATCGAAGAATGCCGGAACATGAAGTTGCGCATCGATGCGCCGGACGTGAATACGTCCGAATTCAAGTTCACGGTGAACGAAGATGGCCGCATCGTTTACGGGCTTGGCGCGATCAAGGGGGTCGGTGAAGGCCCGGTGGAAGAGATCACCCAGTGCCGTGCGCAAGGTGGCGCGTTCAAGGATCTGTTCGACTTCTGCAGCCGTATCGACCTCAAACGCGTGAACAAGCGCACGCTCGAGGCGCTGATTCGTTCCGGCGCGCTGGACCGGCTTGGCCCCCACTACAACGACGAATTGAAGGCGTACCAGGCGACCGTCGACCTGAATCGCGCCATGTTGCTGGCGTCTATGGAAGAAGCTGTGCACGCCGCCGAGCAGACGGCGCGCAGCCAGGATAGCGGGCACATGGACCTGTTCGGCGGTGTATTCGCCGAGCCTGAGGCCGATGTCTATGCCAACCATCGCAACGCCAAGGAGCTTTCCCTCAAGGAACGCTTGCGTGGCGAAAAAGAGACGCTGGGCCTTTACCTGACAGGCCATCCCATCGACGAATACGAAGGTGAAGTGCGCCGGTTCGCTCGCCAACGAATCGTTGAGTTGAAGCCGTCGCGAGGGGATCAGACGGTCGCGGGACTGATCGTCAACCTGCGCGTCATGAAGAATAAGAAAGGCGACAAGATGGGCTTCATCACACTGGACGATCGTTCAGGACGCATCGAGGCCTCCTTGTTCTCCGAAGCCTTCCACGCCGCGCAAACGTTGTTGCAGACCGATGCGCTGGTGGTCGTGGAAGGAGAGGTCAGCCAGGACGATTTTTCCGGCGGGCTGAGGTTGCGGGCCAAGCGCGTGATGGGGCTCGAAGACGCTCGCACATCGCTGGCCGAAAGTCTGCGCGTGAAGGTGGCCGCCGGCGCCTTGCAGGGAGATCGCTTGCGCTGGATGGCGGAACTCCTGACCCGACATCGCGGCGGGTGCCCAGTGACGCTCGACTACAGTGGGGCGTCTGCCAAAGCGATGCTCCAATTTGGTGATCAGTGGAAAATCGACCCCGCCGATAACCTCATTCAGGCGCTGCGTGACCAGTTCGGTCGCGATAACGTCTTCTTGAACTATCGTTGATATCACTATGTTTTCGATATCGAATGGACACTTTTGGTCGACCGGTGCACGCCAGATCACGTATCTTACGGCGTTTGACTGGATCAGCCGCCCGGCCGATATGGCCGCTGACGTATGACGGATGCCTATGAACCCTAATTTTCTCGACTTCGAACAGCCGATCGCCGACCTGCAGGCCAAGATTGAAGAACTGCGCCTGGTGGGCAATGACAACTCGCTCAACATTGGTGACGAAATCTCCCGTCTCCAGGATAAGAGCCAGTCGCTGACCGAAAGCATTTTCAGCAACCTGACCAGCTGGCAGATCGCGCGCCTGGCTCGGCATCCGCAGCGCCCCTACACGCTGGATTACATCAGCCACATCTTTACCGAGTTCGACGAATTGCATGGCGATCGTCATTTCTCGGATGACGCTGCCATCGTGGGTGGCGTCGCGCGTCTAGAAGACCAACCGGTGATGATCATTGGCCATCAGAAGGGCCGCGAAGTGCGCGAAAAGGTCCGCCGCAACTTCGGCATGCCGCGCCCGGAAGGCTACCGAAAGGCCTGTCGCCTGATGGAAATGGCTGAGCGTTTCAAAATGCCGATCCTTACCTTCATCGACACCCCCGGTGCCTATCCGGGAATCGATGCCGAGGAGCGTGGCCAGAGCGAAGCGATCGCCTGGAACCTGCGCGTCATGGCACGACTGAAAACACCGATCATTTCTACCGTTATCGGTGAAGGCGGTTCGGGCGGCGCGTTGGCAATTGGTGTGTGCGATCGTCTCAACATGCTGCAGTACTCCACCTACGCGGTCATTTCGCCAGAAGGTTGTGCGTCGATTCTTTGGAAAACGGCCGATAAGGCCCCTGACGCAGCTGAAGCGATGGGCATCACTGCAGAGCGCTTGCAGGGCCTGGGTATCGTCGACAAGGTTATCGATGAGCCATTGGGTGGCGCGCATCGCTCACCGGTGGAAGCCGCGCAATCCATTCGAGAACTTCTGGTTGGGCAGCTGGCTGAGCTCAACGCGCTTGACAGCAGCGCGCTGCTCGATCAGCGCTACGAGCGTTTGATGAGCTACGGCGTCGCCTGAGTGTGAGTCGTCCGGTCGCGGTGCTTCAGGTATCGCGATTTCTCATAGACTCACGCGCATTACGGCTGCTTTTCAAGATGACAGGTTCGTTAAAGTATCCGGAGCTTTTGTAGGAGCGGGTTCGCCCGCGAAAGCGATTTCAGTCGCTAAGCCTTTGCTGATCGTGTTGCCGCATTCGCGGGCAAGCCCGCTCCTACACTAGATCGAGTTTGCTGTGCGATGGCGCTGTGTCAGAGACGTAAACAGGGCTTCTACAGCTGCCTTGGGCGATCGGCAGAACGGACTGCGAATCCAGAAGGGATGCAGGATGAAAGACCTTGATTCCCGTCTTCTTGAAGGCCTTCAGCCATGGCTCGGTGCGCCGGGTTGGGTTGTCGCGCTGTCTGGGGGGCTGGATTCGACGGCTTTGCTGCTTTTGCTGGCTCGGCTTCGTCATTCGCACGCGCTTCCCCCTGTTTCTGCAATACATGTCCATCATGGCCTGCAAGCCTCAGCAGATGATTGGGTTCGTCACTGTGAGCAGCTGTGTGCAACGTTGGATGTGCCGCTGAAAACAGTGCGTGTCACCGTGGCGTCCGGTCCGAGCCTGGAGGCGAATGCCCGGAAGGCACGATATGCGGCATTTCATAAAATCCTGGGTCCAGATGAAGTGCTGATGCTGGCGCACCATCGAGACGATCAGGCCGAGACATTTCTCTTTCGTCTGTTTCGTGGTGCCGGAGTCCGTGGGTTGGCCGGAATGCCTGCGACCCGGACGCTTGGCCGGGGGCATCTGTTTCGGCCGTTGTTGGATATTTCACGGCAAGCGCTGCTGGATGAGATGAAAGGCGCAGGTATCGCCTGGGTCGAGGATCCATCCAACGCAGACGCTGCGATGGCGAGGAATTTCCTGCGTCATCGACTATTGCCTGTTGCTGTGGAACGTTGGCCGCAGGCGCGTACCAGCGCTGCTAGGGCGGCCGCGCATCTCGCTGAAGCTCAGGGCCTCCTGGATGAGTTGGCCCACGATGATTTGGTAAGCGCGCGCATTCCCAGTACCTGGCCGTGGCTGTCATTGCCCTCATTGTTTCTGCCCGCACTCGCTACGTTGTCCGAGCCCCGCCAGCGTAATGCGATGCGTCATTGGCTGAGACAATTCAACGAACAGCCGGATACCGAGCATTGGGACGGCTGGCGCACGTTGCGGGATGCTCAGGCGGGGGCTGCACCGGTCTGGCGACTCAAGTCCGGTGCACTGCATCGTTCAGGTAAACGCGTTTGGTGGCTGTCGGGCGAGTGGCTTCGGTTCGCTCACGGGGGCGACAGCTATGCTTGGCAAAATACCGGGCAACCGCTCGTCTTGCCAGGCAATGGCACGCTGCGCCAGGCCGGAAGGGAGTCGCTGAACGGAGCGCTCGAGGTGCTCTATCGGCAAGGGGGTGAGCTGCTTGATATCCCAGGGCGCGGTCGTCGTGATCTGAAGCGTCTTTTTAACGAAAGTGGTTTGCCGGTGTTCGTCCGAGCGCGTGTGCCACTCGTATATCGAGACGGAAGGCTCATCGCGGTGGCCAATCTGCCCGGCCTGTCGGCGCTAGAGGCCCAGGGCGCGCGATTCGAATGGATTCCTCCGACGAGTGACTTGGGTTTGAGCTGATGGCGCTTATCCCGTAGACTACGCTCCCGTCCTGATACAGCTTCCGCGAGCGCCTCTCTGCACTCGTGGTCGTTCGTTTTTGTGTCTTCGACACGCTCGCTTCCCCGCGGCCTTGCCGCTTTAACGCTGAAATCTAGGGTTCTTATGACGCGCTACATCTTCGTCACAGGTGGTGTTGTTTCTTCTTTGGGGAAAGGCATCGCCTCGGCATCACTGGCGGCTATCCTGGAGGCGCGGGGCCTGAAGGTCACGATGCTCAAGCTGGATCCCTATATCAACGTGGATCCGGGCACCATGAGCCCGTTCCAGCATGGTGAAGTGTTCGTGACGCACGACGGGGCGGAGACCGACCTCGATCTGGGCCACTACGAGCGTTTCATCCGCACGACGATGACCCAGAACAATAACTTCACCACTGGCCGCGTATACGAAGACGTACTGCGTCGCGAGCGCCGTGGTGATTACCTGGGCGCGACCATTCAGGTCATCCCGCACATTACCGACGAGATCAAGCGCCGCATCATCAAGGGTGCTGGCGATGCCGATGTCGCTCTGGTGGAAATCGGCGGTACGGTAGGCGACATCGAATCCCAACCATTCCTCGAGGCGATCCGGCAGCTTCGCGTCGAAGTGGGCGCCAAGCGCGCGATGCTCATGCACCTGACCTTGGTGCCGTACATCGCCACGGCGGGCGAGACCAAGACCAAGCCGACCCAACACTCCGTCAAGGAATTGCGCTCCATCGGCCTGCAGCCTGACGTGCTCATCTGCCGCTCCGACCACCCGGTCGACGTGTCATCGCGCCGCAAGATCGCGCTGTTTACCAACGTCGAAGAGCGCGCGGTCATCAGCCTCGAAGACGTCGATACGATCTACAAGATTCCCGGCGTTCTGCATGCGCAAGGCCTGGACGATTTCGTCGTCGAGCGCTTCGGGCTGACCTGTAACGGTGCCGATCTGTCCGAGTGGGACCGCGTTGTGGATGCCAAGCTCAATCCCGAGCGCGACGTCACCATCGCCATGGTCGGTAAGTACATGGAATTGCTCGATGCGTACAAGTCGCTGATCGAGGCCCTGAGCCATGCAGGCATTCAGAACCGCACCAAGGTCAATGTGCGCTACATCGACTCCGAAGACATCGAGACCAAGGGTACGGCGCTGCTCGAGGGCGTCGATGCAATCCTCGTCCCCGGCGGCTTCGGCCTGCGCGGCGTAGAAGGCAAAATCGCCACCGTTCGCTATGCCCGCGAGAACAAGATTCCATACCTGGGCATTTGCCTGGGCATGCAGGTCGCCGTCATCGAGTTCGCCCGCAGCGTATTGGGCTGGACCGATGCCAACTCCACTGAGTTTGACCGCGCCAGTGGCCACCCCGTGATCGGCCTGATCACCGAATGGCAGGACGCGACTGGCGCGACCGAAATTCGCACCGAGGCATCCGACCTCGGTGGGACGATGCGACTGGGTGCGCAGGAGTGTCAGCTCGAAGCCGGCTCGAAGGTCCGCGACGTCTATGGCAATGATGTGATCGTCGAGCGTCACCGCCATCGTTACGAGGTCAACAACAACCTGCTGCCGCAGCTGATAGAAGCAGGCCTCAAGGTCTCGGGTCGTTCGGGCGACGGTGCGTTGGTGGAAGTGGTCGAGGCGCCTGATCATCCCTGGTTCGTGGCGTGCCAGTTCCACCCGGAATTCACCTCCACCCCGCGTGATGGTCACCCGTTGTTCAGTGGCTTCGTCAATGCGGCATCCGCTCAGAAGGTGCGCAAAGCATGACTCAGAAAACGATCCGTGTAGGCGAAATCGAGATCGCCAACGACAAGCCAATGGTGCTGTTCGGTGGCATGAACGTGCTCGAGTCCCGCGATCTCGCAATGACGATTTGCGAAGAGTACGTCCGGGTAACGAGCAAGCTGGGCATCCCTTACGTGTTCAAGGCCAGCTTCGACAAGGCTAATCGCTCGTCCGTCACCTCTTTTCGCGGCCCCGGCCTCGAGGAAGGTTTGAAGATCTTCGAAGAGATCAAGAAGACCTTCAACGTTCCGATCATCACCGATGTACACGAGCCACATCAGGCAAAGCCGGTAGCCGAGGTCTGCGACATCATTCAGTTGCCGGCCTTCCTGTCTCGACAGACCGACCTGGTGGTCGCGATGGCGGAAACGGGCGCGGTGATCAACATCAAGAAAGCGCAATTTCTCGCGCCTCAGGAAATGAAACACATCCTGAGCAAGTGCGAAGAAGCAGGGAACAACCAGCTGATTCTGTGCGAGCGCGGGTCGTCGTTCGGTTACAACAACCTTGTCGTGGATATGCTCGGCTTCGGCATCATGAAGAGCTTCGAATACCCGGTGATGTTCGACGTAACTCACGCGTTGCAAATGCCCGGTGGTCGCGCGGACTCGGCAGGCGGTCGTCGTGCGCAAGTGACCGATCTCGCCAAGGCAGGGATCAGTCAAGGGTTGGCTGGCCTTTTCCTTGAGGCGCATCCGGAGCCGGAAAATGCCAAATGCGATGGCCCCTGCGCGCTTCGCCTCAACAAGCTCGAGCCCTTCCTGGCGCAGTTAAAGGCGTTGGATGAGCTGGTTAAGCGTTTTGATCCTATAGAAACGGCCTGATGGCCGTTTCTTGATTTTCGATGCCGGGCTTTCCCGGCCGCCCGCTGAACTGCCCCCATTTTCAGTGGTCTGTCCCCCAGTTCTGCTGTGATCTGCGCAGCGAATATCTTCAAACCTGGAGTGCTGATAACAATGGCAAAAATCGTCGACATCAAAGGACGTGAAGTCCTCGACTCCCGCGGCAACCCCACCGTGGAAGCCGATGTGATCCTGGATAATGGCATCGTCGGTAGCGCTTGCGCACCGTCTGGCGCCTCCACCGGTTCACGCGAAGCACTGGAACTGCGCGACGGCGACAAGAGCCGCTACCTCGGTAAGGGCGTTCTGAAGGCGGTTGCCAACATCAATGGTCCGATCCGCGACGCTCTGCTGGGCAAAGACCCGGTCGAGCAGCAGGCGATCGACCGCGCGATGATCGACCTCGATGGCACTGACAACAAGGGCAAGTTGGGCGCGAATGCGATCCTGGCCGTTTCCCTGGCAGCGGCCAAGGCCGCTGCTCAAGATCAAGACCTGCCGCTGTACGCGCACATTGCGAACCTGAACGGTACGCCAGGTCAGTACTCCATGCCTGTTCCGATGATGAACATCATCAACGGCGGTGAGCACGCCGATAACAACGTCGACATCCAGGAATTCATGGTTCAGCCCGTTGGTGCCAAGAATTTCGCCGATGCATTGCGCATGGGGGCGGAAATCTTCCATCACCTCAAGGCCGTTCTGAAAGCGCGCGGCTTGAACACCGCAGTCGGCGATGAAGGTGGTTTCGCACCGAACCTGAGCTCCAACGAAGATGCGCTGGGCGCGATTGCCGAAGCTGTCGAGAAAGCGGGCTATAAGCTGGGCACCGATATCACCCTGGCCCTGGACTGCGCTTCGAGCGAGTTCTACAAGGACGGCAAGTACGACCTGGCTGGTGAAGGCAAGGTTTTCGACGCGGCCGGCTTCGCCGATTACCTGGCGGGCTTGACCGAGCGCTACCCGATCATTTCCATCGAAGACGGCATGGACGAATCCGATTGGGATGGCTGGAAAGGCCTGACTGACAAGATCGGTACCAAGGTTCAGCTCGTCGGTGACGACTTGTTCGTGACCAACACCAAGATCCTCAAAGAGGGCATCGAAAAGGGTGTCGGTAACTCGATCCTCATCAAATTCAACCAGATCGGTTCGCTGACCGAAACGCTGGAAGCCATCCAGATGGCCAAGGCTGCTGGCTACACCGCGGTCATCTCGCATCGTTCCGGCGAAACCGAAGACTCAACGATCGCAGACCTCGCCGTGGGTACTGCTGCGGGCCAGATCAAAACTGGATCCCTGTGCCGTTCGGACCGCGTTTCCAAATACAACCAGTTGCTCCGTATCGAAGAGCAGCTTGGCGGAAAGGCACCTTATCGCGGCCGTTCCGAGTTCCGTGGCTGAAGTTGTAGTGGTAAAAGGAGCGGCAAACGCCGCTCCTTTTCATTTGCGCAGAAGTGTTTCGATGTCCAAAGCGTCTTACTGGCTCATTTTTGCCTTGGTTCTTGTCTTGTTCGGCCTTCAATATCGATTGTGGGTGGGAGAAGGCAGCCTTGCTCAGGTGACGGAGCTCAAGCACCAAATATCCGATCAGCATGGCGAAAATCAGCGACTAATCGAGCGCAACCGCGTGCTTGAGGCCGAAGTCATGGAGCTGAAGAAAGGCATGGAGACCGTCGAGGAGCGTGCGCGGCACGAGCTCGGCATGGTCAAAGATGGCGAAACGCTCTATCAGTTGGCTGAATGAGCATGGCTGATTCGTCGCTGCCCGCCTTTTGGGCGGTTATTCCCGCCGCGGGCGTAGGCAGTCGCATGCGGGCCGATCGGCCAAAGCAGTATTTACCTATCGCAGGCAAAACTCTCCTCGAACATACCTTCGATTGTTTTTTGGGCCATCCCAGGCTGCTCGGCCTCGTGGTCAGTCTTTCTAACGACGATGCCTACTGGCCAGCGCTACTGTGTGCGGCCGACAACCGAATCATACGTGCCGACGGCGGTGCAGAGCGTGCCACGTCCGTGTTGAACGCGCTCATGGTGCTGAGCGAACAAGGCGCTGCCGAAAGCGATTGGGTCTTGGTTCACGATGCAGCACGCCCCAATTTGCATCGCGTCGATCTTGATCGACTGCTTCGCGCCAGTGCCAACGATATCGTCGGTGGAATTTTAGCGGCACCTGCGCGGGACACGCTCAAGCGGATAGGGGCGGATGGTCGAATCCACGCCACGGTCGATCGCTCCGTCATCTGGCAGGCTTTTACGCCGCAGATGTTTCGTTTGGGTGAATTGCAGAATTGCCTAGCCGATGCATTGGCGGCTGGCGTCGCGGTTACCGATGAAGCGTCGGCGATGGAATGGGCGGGCTATGCCCCGCTACTCATCGAGGGGCGGGCCGACAATCTCAAGGTGACCCGACCGGACGATCTCGAATGGCTTCAACGCCATTGGCAGAACGATCGGTCGTAATCGAATGGAGTGCGCGACGCGTAAAGCGGCGATCACCCGTTGCTCTCGTGTAGGGCGGTTGCAACCCATATCAAAACGAATGACTCCGCGGGTTGCACCCGCCCTACGGCAACGCTGCCCAGGCGCCGTTTGACGCTAGAAGCGGTAGATTGCCGCGGCACCGGTTCGGCTAGGCATGCGGTCCGGTGGGACGACGATCACTTCACCGCCATGCTCGATGACACGTATGGACAATTCCTCCAGTAGATCCGGTGCGTTCGCGCCTTGCTCTTTGGCCGGCATTAACGAGCCATCTTCGCTGTCCACGTAGGCCGGAA
The DNA here is from genome assembly GCF_014647635.1 of Pseudomonas matsuisoli. GTDB lineage: Bacteria > Pseudomonadota > Gammaproteobacteria > Pseudomonadales > Pseudomonadaceae > Pseudomonas_P > Pseudomonas_P matsuisoli. The sequence continues at coordinate 491,115 of NZ_BMPO01000001.1, read as the reverse complement.
TGTCGCGGTCCGCCTCTACCAGCAATGTCGCTACGCGGTTGCCGATCGTCGAGGAACCGATATCTTCCAACTGATCCGTTGCCAGCCCTTGACCGTGGGACTCACCGTAACGGTCGAGCAGCCCCTCCAGGCGCTTGATGTACTGCGGAAGCATGACCTCCCAGCTCTTCGCCTTGAGTTCGCCAGAATCGATCGCGCCAGGTGCCATCTCGATGCCGTCGGGTAGCAGCCGGTCGTTATGGCTCAGGCGGCGGAACTGCGCTTGCTGCTCAGGCAAGGCAACGAGGATCAAGGGCAGGCCAGAGGGGCGCGTGCGCTGTTCCAGAATTGCCTTATCGACAGCGCGGAAATAACGCTCCTGGTCTTTGTCGATTTCATCCTGCTTGCCGCCACCACCGGCGCTGTGCTGCATGGCATCGCCCCGCTCGCTGGCGCGGCCCGAGCCCTGCGGGAAACCATGCTGACCTCGTGGTGTCATTTCGCTGCCCAGTGCCGCCTCCATCGTGGCGACGTCTTCAGGAACAGATATTTCGTCTAGCGCATAGCGATTGCCTTCGAAGAGGCGAATCGCGTCCCGGGTAAGGCAAAGGATTTGATAGCGGTCGGCGGACTGCACAACACGCAGTAGCGGTTTTACATAAGGGCGATCATTGGCGATCGCCTGTTCCACCACGCTGCGCTGGAGACGAATGACGTCGAAATACCCTTCACCCGCGAAGATGGCGAGGCCGTCCTGGTTGTGGTTCCAGAAGTCATGGTCGGCCTGTATGGCGTGGAAGGGCTCCAGAATCGAATCATGGCGACCGTCTGGGAACTGCTCGCGCAATGCGTTGGTAAGGCGTTCGACCAGGTGGCGGAAGCGAATAGGATCCTGCTGGCGTTCGGGAAAACTACGGTGGGTCGGCTGATACAACGATAAAGCCGGGGCGCCTCGGCGCGTCATCAAGCGGTTGATCGTGTCCTGATTCAATGTGGGAAGCATCGTTCTCTCCTCGTTTTGTCAGGCGCTCCTTCGCGAGGGGTGTTGCCGAGTGCTGCGGGCAACAGTCGGCCGTGGCGCGGTTCAGGTTTTGCGGAGCTTGCCGAGCGTATGGTCCAAGGCATGACCGAGTTTCCCGGCGGCGCCATCGATAGCGAGATCGAACGAGTCGGCTTTGTGACTGACGGACAGTGGCTCGTGCGCCTTGACCCGCGCTTCGATCTGACAGCGCTTGTCCTGCGCGCCGCTTTTGCCACCGTTTTCGTCGTTCAAATGGACCTCGATGCGAGTGAGGTGATCGTCGTATCGGCCGACCTGCGCTTCGATACTCGCGCGGATGCGCTCTTGGAATGGAATGGGAATGGCGACGCTGCTGTTGCCGTTTACCAGGATCTGCATAGTTCGCTCCTTGTGAATGAAGCCGATGGCCCTGTTCGAACCATCTGAAAATATCGACGAGGAGTGGCTTACTCGGTTCCAACCGGCCTGACCGCTGGTGCGCGCCCAATGTTTGCAGCGTATTCCGGGCGACCGGCAAGGCCCGCCTTGAGCGCTTCGACGAGCTTCGACACCTTTGGGGACAGCAACCGTTGCTGGGGGTATACGGCCCACACGGCGGTGTCCGGTGGTTGGCTTGCGGGAAGCAATGCAACCAGGTCGCCGGTCTGCAGCGGCGCTTGCACGTAATAGTCCGGCAGCTGGCAAATGCCGAACCCTCGCAGCGCGGCGTCCAGTACGGCCTGCCCACTGTTGCATCGCCAATTGCCGGCAGGGCGGAAGGAGACGGTACGTCCGCCCTGGTCGAACGTCCAGATGTCGCCCGTTCCAAGCAGGCAGTTGTGCCGAGACAGCTCGGAAAGGGTATGCGGGCGGCCATAGCGCGCGATGTATTCAGGTGCTGCGCAGAGATGCATTGCGCGAGGCGCCAGGCGTGTGGCGACAAGGCGCGATTCGGTCAGCCGCCCCAGTCGAATGGCCAGGTCGTACCCCTCCTGGATGATGTCGACCGTGCGGTTGGTGAGTTCGAGTTCAAGCTTTAGCTGCGGATGTTGGCTCATGAAATCGTTCACTAACGGAACCACGAACCGCTCGCCGTATGCCACCGCTGCGGTCATTCGCAATAAGCCGGTGGGGCTGCGATGCATTTCCCCGAGTACCGAAAACGCCTGCTCACGTTCATCGATCAGGTGCTGGCAACGCGTCAGGAATGTCCGGCCCGCCTCAGTTAGCGATACGCGACGGGTCGTGCGGTACAGCAGGCGCGTCTGCAGGCGCTCTTCGAGGCGCGCTACTTGCCGGCTGACGTGGGACGACGACACCCGCAGTCGGTCTGCCGCCGCTTGAAAGCTGCCCTCCTGGGCGACCGCTGCAAACTCGTCAATGCCTTCCCAGCGATATGATCCCATGATTATCCCTATACGGCATTAATGAATTGGCAGGCAGTGCATTGTCCCAGTTCAGATGTGTTTTACACTCGTTTTTTCGCCACAATAGAGATCCTCGTCATGATCAAATCCCGTGCTGCCGTTGCATTCGCGCCTAATGAACCATTGAAAATCGTTGATGTTGACGTGGCGCCGCCACGCGCCGGCGAGGTACTGGTACGTATTGTCGCCACTGGTGTTTGCCATACTGACGCTTACACCCTGTCCGGCGCCGACTCCGAGGGCGTTTTCCCCTCCATCCTCGGCCACGAAGGGGGCGGCATCGTCGAAGCCGTTGGCGAGGGCGTTACCTCGTTGGAGGTCGGCGACCAAGTCATCCCGCTATACACAGCCGAATGCGGCCAGTGCAAATTCTGCAAATCTGGCAAGACCAACCTGTGCAGCTCGGTACGGGCAACGCAAGGCAAAGGGCTGATGCCTGATGGCACGACGCGGTTTTCCTACAACGGCGAACCTATCTATCACTACATGGGCTGTTCGACGTTCTCCGAATACACCGTACTGCCGGAAGTCTCGCTGGCCAAAATTCCGAAGGATGCGCCACTCGAGAAGGTCTGCTTGCTCGGCTGTGGCGTGACCACTGGTATTGGCGCGGTGCTTAACACGGCCAAAGTGGAGGAGGGAGCGACGGTCGCTATCTTCGGCCTGGGCGGAATAGGCCTGGCGGCGATCATTGGCGCGAAGATGGCCAAGGCCTCAAAGATCATCGCCATCGACATCAACCCAGCCAAATTCGATGTAGCGCGTGAGCTCGGTGCGACCGACTTCGTCAATCCCAAGGACCATGAAAAGCCCATCCAGGACGTGATCATCGAGATGACCGATGGGGGCGTCGACTACAGCTTCGAGTGCGTGGGCAACGTCCAATTAATGCGCGCGGCGTTGGAGTGCGCACACAAAGGCTGGGGTGAATCCGTGATCATCGGCGTTGCAGGTGCTGGTCAGGAAATCAGCACACGCCCCTTCCAGTTGGTGACAGGTCGGGTCTGGCGTGGCAGCGCTTTCGGTGGCGTGAAGGGCCGTACGGAGTTGCCGAGCTATGTCGAAAAATCACAGAAAGGCGAAATTCCACTAGACACGTTCATTACTCACACCATGGGCCTCGACGAGATCAATCATGCGTTCGAGCTGATGCATGAAGGCAAAAGCATCCGTTCCGTCATTCATTACTGATCACTGACGCGCGCAGCCTCGCCTTTAGGCTGCGCGGACTGGGAGGAATCATGGAAATCGTCTCTAGCAACAAGAGCTTCGGCGGCTGGCACAAGCGCTACAAGCATCGCTCGACCTCGCTCAATTGCGACATGGTCTTCGCCGTCTATCTGCCGCCGCAGGCAGAGCAGGGCGAGAAATTGCCCGTGCTCTATTGGTTGAGTGGGCTGACCTGCACTGATGAAAACTTCATGCAGAAGGCGGGTGCTCAGCGCCTCGCTGCCGAGTTGGGGTTGATCATCGTCGCGCCCGATACCAGTCCGCGGGGTGAGTCGGTGCCGGACGATCCCGCCGGTGCATACGACTTCGGGCTCGGAGCAGGCTTCTACGTGAACGCGACTCGCGAGCCTTGGGCGCGGCACTATCGGATGTACGACTACGTGACGCAGGAACTGCCGGCATTGATCGAAAGTAATTTCCCCGTGTCCGAAAAGCGTGGGATCGCAGGGCATTCCATGGGTGGCCATGGGGCGCTTATCTGTGCGCTGAAGAATCCTGGGCGCTATCGATCGGTGTCGGCGTTTTCGCCTATCGCCAATCCGATGCAGTGCCCGTGGGGTGAGAAAGCGCTGAGTCATTATCTGGGCGATGACCGTACGCTTTGGCGTGAATGGGACGCCTGCGCGTTGCTGGCCGAAGCGACCGAAAAACTACCCATTCTGGTGGACCAGGGCGATCGTGACGATTTCCTCGAGGGGCAGTTGAAACCTCAGGCGCTCGAAGCGGCGGCAAAAGCGGCGGGGCATCCTCTGACTTTGCGGATGCAGCCTGGTTACGACCACAGCTATTATTTCATCGCGTCTTTTATCGGCGAGCACCTGGCGTATCACGCCAAGGCGCTCAATAGCTAGGGGCTCGTTCGACCGGCTGCGCATCTCGTTTGCAGGCTCAGGCAGGCGGGTGCGTGGCCGGGTATCCGACACCCCGGCCGCCGTGCATCGGCAACCGGCGTGACGGGTCTACCTCCTGATCGGGCGGAGAGCGTCCGCTTTCGGCTATCATGCGCACCGATCAAAAGGTAGGGCGTTCATATCATGCGTATTGGCCACGGCTACGATGTTCACCGGTTCGGCGACGGAGACAGCATTGTCCTAGGCGGCGTGCGGATTCCTCACAAATACGGCCTTGTTGCGCACTCGGATGGCGATGTTGCACTGCATGCGCTTAGCGATGCGTTGCTCGGTGCTGCTGCGCTCGGCGATATCGGCAAACACTTTCCCGACACGGATCCAAATTTCAAAGGCGCGGACAGCCGCGTATTGCTGCGCCACGTCGTTGCCATCGTTCTCGACAAAGGGTGGCGCGTCGGCAATGTCGACGTCACCATCGCGGCACAGGCGCCGAAAATGGCGCCTCATATCGATGCAATGCGTGCAGCCATTGCGGAAGATCTTCAGATTTCCATCGACGCCGTCAATGTCAAAGCCACGACGACCGAGAGACTGGGTTTTGTCGGTCGCGAAGAGGGTATCGAAGTACATGCCGTCGCCCTGTTGCTCCCACGATGACTGAAGAAGAACTGCTTGGCCCTCGGGCTTACGGTCCGCCGTGTGGGTCGGCTGTACTAAAGGCTGTCGCCGAAGACTTCCAAGTTGATGAGGTATTGGATATTCCGCTGTCCGGCCAGGGAGAACATCTTTGGCTGCGGGTCGAAAAACGCGGCTTGAATACCGAGGATGCTGTCCGCCGGTTGTCCCGCGCCGCGGGTGTACCGCAAAGGGCGATCAGCTACGCAGGCTTGAAGGACAAGCAGGCGTTGACCCGGCAATGGTTCAGCCTGCATCTGCCGGGCAAGGCAGACCCTGATCTCGCGCGCGCAGAAGACGATGAGCTGCGCATCCTGCGGCAGGTCCGCCATGGGCGAAAGCTCCAGCGTGGCGCCCATTCGGCCAATGGTTTCGTATTGCGGCTCACCTCTCTTGAGGCCGATCGCTCTGCGCTGGATGCCCGGCTGCAGCAGATAAGCGCGGGTGGGGTGCCCAATTATTTCGGTCCGCAGCGCTTCGGGTATGACGGCGGTAACGTCGCCACGGCGTTGTCGTTCGCGGCTCAGCAGGAGCTACCCCATTCACGCAATCTGCGCTCGCGGACGCTTTCGGCTGGCAGGAGTTGGCTGTTCAACCGCACGTTGGCAATGCGGGTTGCGGCGCAGAGTTGGAACACTGCGCACATTGGCGATTTGCTCTCGTTCACAGACAGTCGCAGCTTCTTCGCAGCCGGTGAAGCGGAATGCCAGGATCCGCGTTTGGACATACTGGACCTGCATCCGACGGGACCCCTTTGGGGCGAGGGCGATTCGCCCGCTGCCGGCGAGACATTCGTATTGGAGCAGAAGGTAGCGCAGGCGCATCCGGATCTTGCGCGCTGGTTGACGACCGCTGGTCTGACGCATGAACGGCGTGTACTGCGCCTCCCAATAAAGGGCCTGGCGTGGCATTATCCCGGCCCGGACATTCTGCAACTGGAATTCGTCCTGCCGTCCGGCTGCTTTGCGACTTCAGTCATTCGCGAACTGGTCGAACTCTTGCCGGTAGGACACATGGATATTTGATGCATATTCTGATCGCCAACGACGACGGGGTGTATGCGCCCGGCCTCGCCGCGCTTCATGACGCGCTGGCGGACTATGCCGACTGCAGCGTTGTCGCGCCGATCCAAGACATGAGCGGTGCCAGCAGCGCCCTGACGCTCGATCGTCCGCTGTACCCGGTCACCATGCCCAATGGGTTCATCGGCCTGAACGGCTCTCCTACGGATTGCGTGCACCTGGGGTTGAACGGCCTGCTGGGTTCGTCCCCCGATCTGGTGGTCTCAGGAATCAATCTGGGTGCGAATCTGGGGGACGATGTCTTGTATTCGGGTACGGTTGCCGCGGCGATCGAGGGCCGTTTCGCGGGGCGCCCCGCGTTCGCGTTCTCATTGGTGTCACGTTTGCCGGATAACCTCGACGCCGCCGCGCGTATCGCACGGATGCTTGTCGAGCGCCACGATCAACTAGAGGTACCGCCGCGTACCGTCATGAGCGTGAACATCCCCAATTTGCCGCTCGAGCACATTCGAGGGTTCAAATTGACTCGTCTGGGGCATCGTGCGCGTGCCAAGCCTCCGGTGAAGCAGGTCAATCCGCGCGGTAAAGAAGGCTATTGGATCTCGGTGTCGGGAGACGCCGAAGACGGCGGTTCTGGAACGGACTTTCACGCCGTGATGCAAGGGTACGTTTCGATTACGCCCTTGCAGCTGGATCGAACGTATCGAGAGGCCTTTGCAGGTCTTGAAAGCTGGTTGGAGGGGCTGTCTTGATGAGCCGTGAGCAAGAAGGGCGGCTTCGTAGCGGCTCTGGTATGACGTCGCAAAGAGCGCGCGAGCGCCTGATTCAGCGCTTGACGGAAGAGGGTGTATCCGACGCCAAGGTGCTGGATGTCATCCGTCGTACGCCGCGTCATTTGTTCGTGGATGAAGCGCTATCGCACCGCGCCTATGAAGAGTCATCCTTGCCCATCGGGCACAACCAGACGATATCGCAGCCGTTCATGGTGGCCCGCATGACCGAGCTGCTTTTGGCTGCCGGTCCGCTGGACAAGGTATTGGAGATCGGAACCGGTTCGGGGTACCAGACAGCGGTTCTTGCTCAGTCGGTCGAGCGGGTGTTCTCGGTCGAGCGTATTCAAGCCCTGCAAGAACGCGCTAAAGAGAGGCTCGTTGAGCTCAAGCTGCGCAACGTGGTTTTCCGCTGGGGCGACGGCTGGGAAGGTTGGCCTGCACTGGCGCCTTATAACGGCATTATCGTGACTGCAGCGGCGGCGGAAGTCCCGCAGGCGCTGCTCGATCAGCTAGCCCCCGGTGGGCGGCTGGTGATTCCCGTTGGGACAGGCGACGTTCAGCAACTGCAGCTCATCGTTCGTGAGGCGCAGGGCTTTGCTCACTACATGCTCGATTCAGTGCGTTTCGTGCCGCTACTTAACGGTCCGGTCATTTAACATCCCGAACACTGGCCGTCGGATGCTCGCTTGCTCGGTCAATGTGCTGTACTAGCCAGTAGTTAGGCGGGCTACTTCAGGTAATTTGTGAATGATTGCGCCGAAGAGCCGTCTATATAACGCGTCCACACTGAATGGGAGAAATGGGTGAATCCGAGCCGTCCATTGCGATTTACCAAGGCCGTCCGGTTAGCAGGGCTAGCGGTCAGCCTACTGCTGTGCGTGTCTGTCGCAGGATGTGCCAGCTCCTCCGGAGGTGTACAGGTCATCGATCGAAACGGCCCGACACGAGAGCCTGTTCGCAGTGGGCAATATAAGGTGCAGCGCGGGGACACCCTGTACTCGATCGCGTTTCGCTTTGGATGGGATTGGCGCGCTTTGGCTGCGCACAATCGTATTGCGGCGCCTTATGTCATTCACCCCGGGCAAACGATTCGTTTCGGCAGCGGGGCCAGTACGGTCGCGACCGCGCCGCGCACCGTACGGCCTGCGGTCAGCAATACGCCTGTCGTGGTAGCGCGCCCGACGCCGCCACCCATCACATCGGGAGCATCGAGTACTCCGGCGCCTGCACCTGCGCCCAAGCCTACCGTGAGCGCCCCAGCCAGTACGCCAGTCCAAAAAGTGACCGTGTCCTCGGCAGGTTGGGGTTGGCCCTCGAATGGACAATTGATTGGCCGATTTTCGTCAAACGGTAGTTTGAATAAAGGCATTGATATAGCCGGACAATTGGGACAGCCTGTCCTAGCTGCGGCAAACGGAACAGTGGTCTACGCAGGTAGCGGACTACGTGGCTATGGCGAGCTGCTGATCATCAAGCACAGCGATACGTATGTAAGTGCCTATGGGCACAACAGGCGTCTGTTGGTTAAGGAGGGGCAGCAGGTCAAGGTGGGGCAGACCATTGCGGAGATGGGGTCGACAGGGGCCGATCGCGTGAAGTTGCATTTTGAAATTCGTCGCCAAGGTAAACCCGTAGATCCATTGCAGTATCTGCCCAATCGCTGAGTTGCTGATCGTCCGCCCGTAGACGCATTGGGGTTTCGATGCCTCGAAAGGTCCTGTGCATCGGAGCTTGTTGTCGAACTCGGTAAGGGACAATAACAATGGCTCTCGACCAAGAAGCGCCTCGATTTGAGATCGACGAAGAAATGCTCCTCATGGGGCATGGTTCCACTCCTGGGGGGGAGGCACGCGCAGGTAAGAAGACGCGCGGTGCTCTGGCGTCGGTATCAGCACACACTGCTCGCTATGTGGATCAAAATCGCGTACTCGATGCCACTCAGCTCTATCTCAACGAAATAGGTTTTTCACCTCTTCTAACGCCGGAAGAAGAAGTCCATTTTGCGCGTTTGGCGCAAAAGGGTGATGCAGCTGGACGAAAGCGGATGATCGAAAGCAACCTTCGACTGGTTGTAAAGATCGCGCGACGCTACATCAATCGTGGCCTTTCGCTGCTGGATCTGATTGAAGAAGGCAACCTCGGTCTTATTCGAGCGGTCGAGAAATTCGACCCAGAGAGAGGATTTCGATTCTCGACCTATGCGACATGGTGGATTCGACAGACCATCGAACGCGCAATCATGAACCAGACCCGGACCATTCGCCTGCCGATCCATGTAGTCAAAGAGTTGAACGTCTACCTGCGCGCTGCCAGGGAGCTCACTCAGAAGCTCGATCACGAACCGTCCCCCGAAGAAATTGCCAACCTACTCGACAAGCCAGTCGGCGAGGTCAAGCGCATGCTCGGCCTCAACGAGCGGGTATCCTCGGTGGATGTGTTCCTGGGGCCCGACTCGGACAAGACGCTGCTGGATACGCTGACCGACGATCGCCCCACCGATCCTTGCGAGCTGCTGCAGGACGATGACCTGAGTCAGAGCATCGATCAGTGGCTTTCCGAACTTACCGAAAAACAACGGGAAGTCGTTGTCCGGCGATTTGGACTGCGTGGTCACGAAAGCAGCACACTCGAGGAAGTAGGGCAGGGCATTGGCCTTACCCGTGAGCGTGTACGGCAGATCCAGGTGGAAGCATTGAAGCGTCTACGTGAGATTCTCGAGCGCAATGGGCTTTCCAGTGATGCGCTTTTCCAGTAGCTCCGCACTGGTAAATCGAGGCGCCCCGCGGGGCGCCTTTTTTGTGCGCATACGTTTAGGCAGGGATTTCGCTCGAACTGACTGCGGGCGGCGTATTAAGGTGGCCGGGAAGGGACGCAGCGACAAAGCGCTCTGGTGTATACGAATTGCCCATAGGGTATGTAAGCCATGGCCTACATAGTAGGTAAGCATGCCGCCCAGCTTCGTGAGTACATGCTGAAATTTGGATAATTAGTTTCTTAAAATCAGTAGGTTAGAGGACTTCAAATGACTGGGAAGTGCCTGGTACCTGTAAATGGCGGGATTGCCGGCATCCGGGGAATCATTAATATCGCATCTGTGTCCAAGGACGACGCAACCGGCAGGACGCTGGTAGGAATGCCAACTGGATATGGCACATCAGGAAGATGGTGGAGTTAAAGGACAGGGACAAAAGGTGGGCGGGGTCAAACCCGCCCCTTTTTTTGCCCAAAAAAAGCCCACAAGTGCGTCACGCTGTTCACTGCGATGAAGCCTGCCGATCCATGAGAGCGGGAGCGCTTGCATCGCACACATGGCTCACGCTGGCAAGAAGAAAACGCAGTGCAGGCTTTGAGTGAATAGCTTTATCGCAAAGGTGGGCTTCGATCCGGGAGCGCCTTAGCGCTCCAGATGTTGCAGTTTGTCCTTCTTACCGTCCCACTCTGCCGCATCCGGTAGTGGATCTTTACGCTCGGTAATGTTGGTCCAGACTTCCGCCAGTTCCGCATTCAATTCAACAAAGTTCTGCATCCCGTCTGGCACTTCGTCTTCGGAGAAGATCGCCTGGGCCGGGCACTCGGGTTCGCAGAGCGCGCAGTCGATGCATTCATCCGGATGAATGACCAGGAAATTAGGGCCTTCATAGAAGCAGTCCACCGGGCAGACTTCCACGCAATCGGTGTATTTGCACTTGATGCAGTTGTCGGTGACGACGAAGGTCATTCAGATTCTCTCCTCGGGCGGTCGATCGCTGTCTACGCAGCAGGTTCGACCGGAATACGATCGCATCGGCTCAGGCTGTGGGACCGGCGATTCTTAAGCGCGCGGGATTCTATCAGCTTGTTTGAATCTATGTCAGATCCGCTGCTTCCATGCATATAACAATTCGAGCGCTTGGCGCGGCGTCATGTTATCGGGCTCCATACGGTCCAGTTCATCCAGCACAGGGTGGGGAAGCGCGGCGAAAAGATCGCTTTGCAGAGGCGCCGGCGGGCGGCCCGGCTCAGTGCGCAGAGGTTGGTGAGGCAGGCTCGTCGTTTCCAGGCGAGCCAAATGTTCACGCGCTCGGTCGATCACGCCATTCGGCACCCCGGCAAGCTGGGCGACAGCCAAGCCATAGCTTTGGCTGGCCGGGCCTGGCAGTACGTGGTGCAGAAAGACGATTCGTTCTTTGTGCTCGGTCGCGCTGAGGTGGACGTTAGCCACCAGCGGCTCACTCTCAGGCAGAACCGTAAGCTCAAAGTAATGCGTGGCGAACAGTGTCCATGCGCGTAGCTTGGCGAGGTGCTCGGCTGCAGACCACGCAAGAGAGAGGCCGTCGAATGTGCTGGTGCCGCGACCCACTTCATCCATCAGGACCAAGCTACGGTCCGTGGCGTTATGAAGGATATTCGCGGTTTCGCTCATTTCCACCATGAAGGTCGAGCGCCCGCCCGCGAGGTCGTCGGACGAACCGATACGCGTAAAGATCCGGTCGACGATCGAAAGCTCGCAGCGAGCAGCGGGCACGAAGCTGCCGATGTGTGCGAGAAGAACGATCAAGGCGGTCTGGCGCATATAAGTGGACTTACCACCCATGTTCGGGCCGGTGATCACGAGCATTCGCGTGTTCTGGTCAAGCTTGAGGTCGTTGGCGACGAATGGCGTTTCCAGTACCTGCTCGACAACAGGATGACGCCCTTGCTCGATGTTGAGACAAGTGTCTTCAACGAAGGTCGGGCGGCTGAAATCCAGGGTCAGGGCGCGTTCGGCAAGGTTCGCCAGTACGTCCAACTCCGCCAGCGCAGCAGCCGTCTCCTGAAGCGGAGCCAGCGCCTGGATCAATGTCTCCAGGAGTTGCTCGTAAAGCATTTTTTCTCGGGCCAGCGCCCGACTTTTCGCAGACAATGCTTTGTCTTCGAATGCCTTCAATTCTGGGGTGATGAAGCGTTCGGCTCCTTTGAGCGTTTGCCGACGGATGTAATCGACTGGCGCCTGTTCTGCTTGGGTACGCGGTAGCTCGATGTAGTAGCCGTGGATGCGGTTATATCCGACCTTGAGGTTGGATAGCCCGGTCCGCTCGCGCTCGCGAACCTCCAGGTCCATCAGGAACTGCCCGGCGTTTTCGCTTAGCGAAAGGAGTTCGTCCAGTTCGGCGTCGTATCCCATCTTCAATACGCCGCCATCGCGGATTACCGCTGGGGGATTGTCGACGACAGCACTCGCTAGCAACGCCGCTAGCTCTGGATATGTACGGATACTTTCTGCGAGCTCACCCAGATGCGACGCAACCAGCTCGCGCATGTTGTGCTGCAGGTCGGGAAGCACCGACAACGCGTCACGCAGTCTCGCCAGGTCACGCGGGCGCGCGTTGCGCAGGCCGATGCGCGCCAGAATGCGCTCTACATCGCCAATCTCTTTGAGAAGTGGTTGGAGATTTTCGAAACGGTAATGTTCGAGTAGGCAGGTGATCGAGTTTTGCCTGGCCTGAAGAATCGAGTGGTCGCGCAACGGGCGGTTGAGCCAGCGCGTCAGCAGGCGGCTACCCATTGCGGTCTGGCAGCGATCTACGACGGATTGCAACGTATTCTCGCGCCCACCGGACAGGTTAGTGTCCAATTCAAGGTTTCGACGGCTCGCACCGTCCAGGATGACCGTGTCACCAAGCCTTTCGTGGCGAAGTCCGCGCAGGTGCGGCAGGGCAGTGCGCTGGGTTTCCTTCGCATACGAAAGCAAGCAACCTGCAGCGCCAATCGCCAGCTTGAGCCCCTCGCAGCCGAAGCCTTTGAGATCCTGGGTGCCAAACTGCTGGCAAAGGCTCTTATGGGCACTGTCCCGGTCGAAATCCCAAGGCGCACGACGTCGAACGCCACGGCGTTTTTCCGCAGGCAAACCCTGCGGCCAGTCATCGGGAATGAGCAGCTCAGCCGGGTTGAGTCGTTCCAGTTCCGCCAGCAGACTTTCCCAAGCGGACATTTCCAGCACGCTGAAGCGCCCACTGGCAATATCCAGGACCGCCAAACCAAACAATCGCTCATCGCCCACCACAGCGGCGAGCAGGTTGTCGCGGCGCTCATCCAGCAAGGCTTCATCGCTGACGGTGCCCGGCGTGATGATGCGCACCACCTGGCGCTCTACTGGACCCTTGCTAGTGGCGGGGTCGCCCGTCTGTTCGCAGATGACCACGGACTCGCCGAGTTTGACGAGTCGGGCAAGGTATCCTTCGGCCGAATGGAACGGAATCCCCGCCATGGGAATGGCGCTGCCCGCGGACTGGCCCCGCGCTGTAAGCGTGATGTCCAGCAAGCGAGCCGCCTTCTTCGCATCTTCGTAGAAGAGTTCGTAGAAGTCGCCCATTCGATAGAACATCAACTGGTCGGGATGTTGGTTCTTCAGCCGCCAATATTGCTGCATCATCGGGGTGTGATGGCTGAGATCGCTTTGACTCATTTCCGGACCTTGCGCACAAAAGCCGCTAGTGTACGGTATCCCCCTGGCCCGCTTAACCCCGGAGATGGCAGTGGACGAAATCAATCAGCTTTCAACACAGCTCGGCGCTTATCTTCAACGGCTGGACGCGCAGGTCGCTACCGCCGAGTCGTGCACCGGTGGCGGTATTGCTGAGGCGATAACGCGTGTCGCAGGCAGTTCGGCCTGGTTCGAAGCCGGCTACATCACCTATTCCAACGCACAGAAAACCGCGCAGTTGGAAGTGCCGGAAGCACTCTTTTCAGCTCCGGGGGCCGTGAGTCGCGAGGTTGTCGAATCGATGGCGCGGGCGGCGCAGCGCAAGAGCGGGGCGCGGTTTTCAGTCGCGGTCAGTGGCATTGCGGGGCCCAGCGGTGGATCGCCGGAAAAGCCTGTGGGGACCGTCTGGCTCGCGTGGACCGACGGGGCGCGGCTCTATGCACAGCGGCATTTGTTCGAGGGGGACCGTGCGGCCGTCCGCCATCAGACGATATTGTGCGCATTGCACGGTCTTTTGCATCTTTGTGCAGGAGAAATTCCTGGGCAGGGGTAGGCGACTGGTTGGGCATGTGCTCTAATACTGTCTACTTATACAGTTATTTCGTGGCCGTGGGCCCGCTCGAACATACGAGGTTATCTTGATGGATGAGAATAAAAAGCGCGCGTTGTCCGCTGCGCTGGGTCAAATTGAAAAGCAGTTTGGCAAGGGCGCGGTCATGCGCATGGGCGATCACGATCGCCAGGCTATTCCAGCCATTTCCACCGGTTCGCTTGGGCTCGATATCGCGCTTGGCATAGGCGGACTGCCTAAAGGGCGTATCGTCGAAATCTACGGTCCAGAGTCCTCGGGTAAAACCACGCTTACGCTGTCGGTCATCGCCGAAGCGCAGAAGCAGGGCGCGACCTGCGCGTTCGTCGATGCCGAGCACGCGCTCGATCCCGATTACGCAGGCAAGCTAGGCGTCAACGTCGATGACCTGTTGGTGTCACAGCCTGACACTGGTGAACAGGCTCTTGAAATTACCGACATGCTGGTCCGCTCTAACGCAGTCGACGTGATCATCGTCGATTCCGTGGCAGCACTGGTTCCGAAGGCGGAGATTGAGGGTGAAATGGGCGACGCCCACGTAGGTCTCCAGGCGCGCCTGATGTCGCAGGCGCTGCGTAAGATCACCGGTAACATCAAGCACGCCAATTGCCTGGGACTGGGGGTAATGCGCTCAAGTTCTACTCCTCCGTTCGCCTCGATATTCGCCGTACAGGTGCGGTCAAGGAGGGAGATGAAGTCGTCGGTAGCGAGACGCGAGTAAAAGTCGTCAAGAACAAAGTGGCACCGCCTTTCCGTCAGGCTGAATTCCAGATCCTCTATGGCAAAGGCATTTACCGCCATGGCGAGGTCATCGACCTGGGCGTCCAGCTCGGATTGCTGGAAAAGTCCGGTGCTTGGTATAGCTATCAAGGCAACAAGATTGGGCAGGGTAAGGCGAACGCAGCCAAGTATCTGGCAGACAATGCTGAGATAGGTAATGGCATCGAGAAGCAGATTCGCGACAAGCTGTTGGTGTCGAGCAAGAAAGCGGAAACCCCAGTAGACGACGTGGCTGACGTCGACGTCTGATCATGGCTGTCATACTCGACACGCCCGTGGCAGTTCGGCGTGCAGCAATGGATTTGCTTGCCCGCCGGGAGCATGGACTTGTCGAGCTTGGGCGTAAGCTGCGCCAGCGTGGGGCGCCCGAGAATCTCATTGAATCTGAGTTGGCGCGATTGGCGGAGGAGGGTCTCCTCGATGAGTCCCGCTACCTCGAAAGCTACATAAGCAGTCGCGCCCGCGCGGGCTATGGTCCGGTGCGAATACGTGAAGAGCTCGGCCAGCGAGGTCTGCCAAGAGATAGGGTCGTAGTTGCACTCGATGAAGCCGACATTGATTGGGCCGATGGGCTTCGTGAAGTCTGGCGGCGCAAATTCAAATCTCTGCCGCAAACTCCTCAGGAACAAGCCAAGCAAGCGCGGTTTCTTGCCTATCGAGGATTTTCACTTGATCAGATCGGTCGGTTATTCAGGGGCCGCCTGGATGAATGATCCGGCTAGGAACTGCGAGCGTTGACGATCCGGGCCGCAATGGTCGAAGCGCTCTTTGCGGCGCTGCGTCAGGTTTTCTAGCGCCATAGCTCGTGCTCAAGTTGAGCCGCGCTGTCGTCGTACACCCATTGCGCCATCCCCAGATGCTGTTTTCCCGCGCGCAACTTCGCTCTTCACGCGTAGCGCTGTTCGTTCAATCCAGCTGGGCAGCATTTTCCTATGGGCGAATTCTGCGAGCAGAGAGCGGTGCGGGCTGTGGTGAGCACGGCCCGGAACGCATCCCGCAGAGGCATCTATTGAAGCAAGCCGCGTTACGTGTTCGGGCTGTCGTGTTTCGGATTACCGTAGTCCTTCAGCTCGAATCAGGCGCCGCAATCCGACTTCGTGAACCGCTCTCGGCTGATGGGGCTATTACTTTGGTATTCGCTGAATTCGTATCGAAGCGTCGCACCGCGGTCCATTAGCTGACGAAAGCCTGAGTTGTTGCAGACGCTACGCGAGAGTTGTTCACGCATTGAGCCTTTGTTAGCGCGCATTTGCTCCGCGTGAGCGGGGAGCACGCTCAAGTGGTTCACCAGCTCACTACCATCGACGGTATAGCCACGATCCAGGATATTTTCGTTGATGGCGCGAGGTGTTCCAACACTGCTTTCCTTGGCGACTTTGTTCAACAGCTCGCCTAACTCCATTTCCTTTAATGATGCTGCATGTACGGCAGGCAAGGTCAGCGCGAGGAAAAGAGCGGTGAAAGTAACGCGGCGCATGTTAGGCCTCCATGAAATTAAGCGAGTCAGGTTCGACCATAGTAGAGTCTCGATGTTCTCACGGTTGGCTACGCAAATGCCCGGTGAGATGAGTAGCGCATCCTGCGCTTATTGTTTATCAGAGCGGGGCACGTTCGTGGTTCATGCGGTAGCGAAGTTACGAGCCCAGCGGCTCGCTCGGGCAATCAAGCCCTTTCGGGCGCGCGGCTCGCGGACGGATCGATGCGAAGGATGCCGGGTGCTGCGCAGCCATTGCTTTTGTAGCATGTGCCCAGTGGTGTCCAGTCGTGCGGGTGTCTGCTTATTGATGCACGATGTGGAACCGCTCAAACCCAGTAATACGGGCTGGCTCATCGCGGATCTCGTGTCTGACACGTTCGCCTTCGGATGGTCGCGGACCTCGGTGGATGCTGCACTGCTGCAACTTCTGGATGATCCACAGTGGCAGCCGTTCGTAGTCTTTCCGGGCGAATTCGTTGAACCCAAGCGCGTTATGTCTTCCGTCGATGGGGCCGGAAAATCCTCGCGGCGTCCGCTTTTCATTCTCCTCGACGCAACCTGGACCGAGGCGCGCAAGATGTTTCGCAAGAGTCCATACCTTGATCGGTTTCCTGTGCTCAGCCTGCAACCTGAGCAGCTCTCCCGATATCGCCTGCGTCGTTCGAAGCGAGAGGACCACCTGTGTACCGCTGAAGTGGCGGCGTTGTGCCTCGAGCTGGCAGGCGATGCACGTGCCGGGCATGCATTGGATGCCTACCTGGACTTGTTCAGCGAACGCTACCTGCTGGCAAAACGCGGTCTGCCTGTAGATGCCGAGAATGCCACCCATGCCGCGGTAAAGGCGTTTTTGTAAGGCAGTTGTTTTCCGGCATCTCCGTAGCCCGTACAGCTTACCAATGTATGGTTGGTCCTGCCGGCCATGGCGAGTTCCTCTCTGTCGTTCACTTGACCCCGCAAGGCCTGCTCGTCATGCTGCGTCCGCAAAAGCATCAGTGGATGTCGTTGACAGTCGCTGCTCCGGTGTCGACGGGATCAACAGTCCGATGCTGAGGTTTGGCCTTCAAAAAGAACAATCAGGGAAGCCCTAATGGCCGGTTACGACATACTCATCGCGGATGATCACCCGCTGTTTCGTAGTGCGATGCGGCAGGCGCTGACGTTGGGGATCGGGCAGGCTGCACGCCTCACCGAGGCCTCGAGTATTTCAGAACTCGAATTACATCTCGGGAAGAAGGGCGATTGGGATCTGGTGCTGCTGGACCTCAACATGCCGGGCGCTTACGGCTTTTCCGGGTTGGTTTTGTTGCGCGGCCAGTACCCTCAAGTGCCGGTCGTGATGGTATCTGCCGAGGAGGAGCCTGCAGTGATGGCGCGCGCCCGTGAGTTCGGTGCGATCGGTTTCATTCCAAAATCGAGCGCGCTCGAAGTCATTCAGCAGGCCGTTCAAACCGTGCTAGATGGCGATGCTTGGTGGCCTAGCCAAGCCCTGGACGCGGTGGACGTCACGCCAGAGGCGCGGGCTGCGAGCGATGGCCTTGCGAGCCTGACACCACAGCAGTTTCGCGTTCTAACCATGGTGTGTGAAGGGTTGCTGAACAAGCAAATCGCTTATGAGTTGAGTGTGTCCGAGGCGACGGTCAAGGCGCATGTAACAGCGATCTTTCGAAAACTTGGCGTTCGAACGCGTACCCAAGCTGCCTTATTACTGCAGCAGCTGGAGTCCATTCCTGGCGCTTGAATCAAGCGAACGGCGGAAGGTCGATTTCATGGCTGCGCGAAACGCCTGCCGTCATTGTTCGGCATTGGTCGAGAAACTCAGCCATCGCGGCTGTCTGGTATTTCTGTCGGTGCCAGATAAAAGAGAATTGCCGGCTAAGGTCGATTTCCGGGGTTTCCAAGGGCACCAAACTGCCGCGAAGGAACGCGTCCCTGAGGGCCAGTCTTGATATGCAGCCAATGCCAAGGCCTGACTCCACCGCACGCGTAATCGCCTCGGTGTGTTCGAGTTCCAGGCGGACATCCAGGCGCGAGCGGCAGTGCCGCATCGCCTGGTCGAACGTCAGTCGTGTTCCCGAACCTTGCTCTCGAAGAATCCAGGCTTCCCCTGTCAACTCATCGAGTGATGCCTTGCCTTGCTTGGCCAGTGGATGACGCGGGGAGCAGAAGACCACCAGCTCATCCTCGATCCAGTGCTGCATCTCTACTTCATCGTGATTGCAATCACCCTCAATCAGGCCGAGATCAAGCTCATAGTGGAGAATCTGCTGGACGATATGCGCGGTATTTTGCACCTGAAGCTTCACTTGGCATTCAGGGTGCCGCTGCATGAACTCGCCAATCAGTCGGGTTGCCAGATAGTTACCGATGGTAAGCGTTGCTCCCACGACAAGCGAGCCGTAGCCACTTTTACCATTGAGCAAATCCTCTATTTCCCGCGCCTGATCGAGGAGGGATACTGCCTTGGGTAAAAGCTGTGAGCCCAGAGCGTTGAGGCTGAGCCTCTTTCCCGCGCGGTCGAACAGCAGGCAGCCACTTTGCCGCTCGAGCTCTGCTAATGAAGTACTGGCCGCTGACTGGGATAAAGCCAGCGATTCAGCTGCTCGTGACACACTTTCCTGCCGGGCAACGGCTGCAAACACCTGAAGCTGGCGCAAGGTAAAACGCATATCTATATAACCGATTAGCTATATCGTGATAATTCACTTAACAGATATTCTGGACGACCTTAGAATCGCTGGCAATCTCGCCCTGATGTATTCGTCGTCGAAGTATCTACGTGATAGCTAACGACGGTGCTCGGGCTTCCGAATGTTATGAGAGGAATCGATGAGCAATCTGAACGTTGAGCGCGTGCTCAGTGTGCACCACTGGAATGACACCTTGTTCAGCTTCAAGACCACCCGCAATCCGGGTTTGCGTTTTGAGAACGGTCAATTCGTCATGATCGGTCTGGAAGTCAACGGCAAACCTCTGATGCGTGCCTATTCGATTGCCAGCCCTAATTATGAAGAGCACCTGGAGTTCTTCAGCATCAAGGTGCCGGACGGTCCGCTGACGTCGCGCCTTCAGCATCTGAAGGAAGGCGATGAGCTTATGGTTAGCCGTAAGCCTACCGGCACCCTCATTCTCGGCGACTTGCTGCCGGGTAAGCACCTCTACCTGCTAAGCACTGGCACTGGCTTGGCGCCGTTCATGAGCGTCATACAGGATCCGGAAGCGTATGAGCGCTTCGATAAGATCATTCTGATCCACGGCGTGCGCTATGCGAACGAAGTGGCCTACGAAGAGTTCATCACCGAGCATCTGCCTCAGAACGAGTTCTTCGGTGAGGAAGTTCGCAATAAACTGATCTACTACCCGACAGTTACGCGTGAGCCGTTCCGCAACCAAGGCCGCCTTACCGATCTCATGCGTAGCGGTAAATTGTTTACCGACATTGGTCTGCCTCAGATCAATCCGCAGGACGATCGTGCAATGATCTGTGGCAGCCCAAGCATGCTCGACGAAACAAGCGAAGTGCTGAACAACTTCGGGCTGAAGATTTCCGCGCGAATGGGTGAGCCAGGGGACTACTTGATCGAGCGGGCTTTCGTCGAGAAGTAAGCCGTCGTCTTCCTAAAAACCCGCCTTATTGGCGGGTTTTTTGTGGGTCTGCCGATCAGGATTGCGCCACCACAACTTCCAAAACGGTAATCGCATTCGGGGTTGGATAGTGCCAGCGCACATCGACGTCCCAGAGGCGTGTTCCGTAACGTCTATCCGGCGTGGGGTGTTGATAGGCCGGACGGGGATCCTGTGCAAGGCACTGGGTGATGAGCTCTTTAAGAGGCTCGGCCAGGCGCCGGGCGTGTTCCTCGGCTTGGCGCTCCGCCTTTTGATCCCAGCGCACTTCGATAAGGTTAGGCGCTGACATTGCCAGGGTATTCGTGGCGCTTGGGACACAGTCCGCATATGGCACGTAGGGCTTGATATCAATGATGGGTGTCCCATCGAGTAGATCGATTCCCGACAGCATGAGTTGCCCGGGCTCTACGGCGTCGAGCTTCACGACTGATTGCCCGATGCCATTCGGGCGGTGTGTCGCGCGGCTGGCGAAGACGCCAATGGACTGGTTTCCGCCCAGTCGAGGTGGGCGCACCTTGAGCCGTGGTTTTTCTTCGAGCGTTTGGTGGAACACGAACAGCAACCACACGTGGCTTGCTGCTTGCAGCCCTGCAACTGCTTCGGGCTGGTCGAACGGTGGAAACAGCTCCAGCCGCCCACGTGCGGCCGTCGCCAGTTGCGGCTGGCGAGGGATGGCGAATTTTTCCTTGAAGCATGAGTGGATGATGCCGACCGGGTCGATGGTGTAGGTCATGGAAATCTCATTTATGCATTCGACGAATCAAGGTCATTCGCCAAACAGATCCAGTTGCTCGCCGAGATGGCGTAAGTCAGTCAGGCGAACGCCGACGCCGATCAGGCGCACCGGCCGAGCGCCACGAGCGAAGGCGGCGCCCAGCAGTCGAGCATACGTCTGTGTATCGAAGCCGGCGCCGGTCTGTTCCAGCGTCGTTTGAGTGAAGTCGTGAAACTTGAGCTTCACGAAAGGCTTTTCGGGACGGTAGCTTCTGTCCAGTCGGCTCAGGCGCGTTTGCAGCTCGTCGAGCAATGGCGGCAATTGCGCAAGGCAGGCGTCGAGATTTGGCAAATCCCGATCATAGGTGTTTTCGACGCTGACCGACTGGCGTCGGCTATCTACTTGCACGCTCCTCTCGTCCACGCCGCGGGCAAGATTGAAAAGACGTTCCCCGAAGCTGCCGAACTCTCGTGCGAGCGTCCGCCGATCCCATTGCCGAAGATCGGTACAGGTAATGATGCCGAGGCGCTTAAGCTTTTCTGCGGTCACCTTTCCCACGCCGTGTAGCCGGTCGACCGGGAGCGCTGCAACAAATTCGTCGACGTGGTTCGGTGCAATGACGAAGAGCCCATTAGGCTTACGCCAATCGCTGGCAATCTTCGCCAGAAACTTGTTCGGTGCGACGCCGGCAGAGACCGTAACGCGCAATTCCTCCCAGGTTCGGCGGCGAATGTCCTGCGCGATACGGGTAGCACTGTTATCGAAATGCGGGCTATCGCTGACGTCGAGAAACGCTTCGTCCAGCGACAACGGCTCGATCACGTGGGTGTAGTCGCGAAAGATCGCTTGTATTTCTTTGGATACCGCACGGTAAACATCGAAACGCGGTTTGACGATCAGCAGGTCAGGGCAGAGCTTCATCGCGTGGCGCGACGACATGGCTGAGCGCACGCCATACGCTCGCGCTTCGTAGTTGCAGGTCGCGATCACGCCGCGTTTTTCCGCCGAGCCGCCTACCGCGAGCGGGCGATCGGCAAGCCGCGGATCATCGCGCATCTCGATCGCCGCGTAGAAACAGTCGCAGTCTATGTGAACGATCTTGCGCAGCGGTCCGGCCTCATCGGTGGGTGAGCGCCTTTATTATGAAGGGTCCGGCGGTAGATAGCAGCCTGTTAAAGGCTGAACCCCCGGCAACGCAGGATTGCGTCTCGAGTGTGTAAACGGTTGAGCGATAAGAGACTTTTTGAAAATCGCTATTGACACAGTTGCGGATGGCTGTAGAATGCGCACCCACAGACGCGGGATGGAGCAGTCTGGTAGCTCGTCGGGCTCATAACCCGAAGGTCGTCGGTTCAAATCCGGCTCCCGCAACCACCTTTAAGCAATGGCCCTGATTGTGAAAGCAGTCGGGGCCGTTTGCTGTCTGGCGTTTGGTTTTATCCTGAACGTTCCGGGCGTGTGCATTCACGCGGCGTGAGCCGCTGCCACCTTTAAGATGCATGGCCTCGTCGTTCGATGAGGCATTTCGACTGCTGCAAATGCGCGGTCATCCTGCTTGCGTATGCTCAAACCGTCCTGGTTGCTCCTTTTGCTGGCATGCGTCACTTCAAACAGCGAATAGATGTCACTTCGGTAGGTGGTGGTCCGCGCTGTGAGCACCGTGATGGCGTGATCTGTTCGTATCCGCTTAGGCGCGGGGCCTATGCCAGTGGTCATTGAGTCGGAGCATCGATTTTGAACGTTTCGATCGGTGGTCTAGCCCAAGTGTCGGCTTTTTAGTTTTTTCGTTCCTGCCGGACGCGAGCGCGGCCTTATTTTGGGAGAAATATGAGAGAGGGAATCTTCGGTACGCTGACGCTTTTTATGGTGCTACTGACGTTGCTGCCGCTTTGGAAACACCCGGTATGGTGGGTGCGAAGCTGGGACTTTCCACGATTGCAGCTCTGCAGCGTGGCCTTTGGGCTTCTGATCGGCCAGGCAATCTTCTTTTCTCATGCTGAGCCGTTACGCGTGGTGACGATTGCGCTATGCGCGCTCTGCCTGGCTTATCACGCCTGGTGGATCATCCCCTACACACGGATGTGGCGGCACGAGGTGAAGCCCGCGCTGGAATCAGAAGACCATCCGCGCATCTCCGTCATGACCGCTAACGTACTTACGCCCAATCGCAACGCCGAAGGGTTGCGTGCGCTGGTGCAGGAGCACCAGCCCGACGTGCTGGTCACGTTGGAAACGGATGCGTGGTGGGAGGCACAATTGTCATCGCTCGAAAGCGCCTATCCCTACAGCATTCGTTGCCCACTGGATAACCTGTATGGCATGCATGTCTATTCTCGTTTCCCGCTGGAGAATGCGGAAACGAGCTTCTTGGTCGAGGACGACGTGCCCTCAATGCACGCGTTGGTCGTCATCAGCGAGCAGTTGAAAGTACGTATGCATTTTCTGCATCCCGCGCCACCAAGCCCGACGGAAAACGACAGCTCCACCGAGCGTGATGTCGAGTTGTTGATCGTGGCCAAGAGCGTGAAAGACGATCCGGGGACGCCGATTATCGTGACGGGCGATTTGAATGACGTGGCTTGGTCAGCCAATACCCGCTTGTTTCGCAAGACCAGCGGATTGCTTGACCCACGTGTTGGTCGCGCGATGATCAATAGTTTTCACGCCAAATACTGGTTTTTGCGCTGGCCGCTGGATCATCTTTTTCATAGTCACCACTTCCGCTTGGTACGCATTGGACGGCTGCCGGCGTTCGGGTCGGATCACTTTCCGGTTTTGGTGGAGCTGCAGTATGCGCCTGCGCCCGAGCAGCAGAGCCTGCAATCCGACGCAGATGACGAACAGGCGGTGGCGGAGAAGGTCGCGCAGAAAGACGCCAGCGCCGAAGATGTACCAGAGCCCGAAAAACGTTGAGCCGTCTCGAAGGGCCCCCGACGCTTAGTATCCGATTGATTGGGGGAAGGAAAGGGCGCTTGGCGTGCCAAGCCTCACACGGGCTATGCTGGGATTAATGCCGTGGCGGCTCCGCCACCCATTGCGTTCAGTTTCAGTTCAAGTTAATCGCGCTGGTGAGGCGCACCATACGCACGCGCGGTACCACGAGAGATTACATGAGCGCTTCCGAGTCAGGCCCCGGTCATTCTTCTGTTCATCCTGCTGAAACCTCCATTACCGCGCCGCTTGCCTTACCATGGCGATTGCTCGAACGGCTGACGGCGTATCGCCGGCCTATCGAACTAGGCGCGATGTTGCTGCTGTTCGCCGTAGCGCTTCTGGTCTGTCATCGATTGCTTTCGGATATCAATCCAGTCGCGCTGCATGAAGCCGTCACGGCCATTCCGAAATGGGCGATTGCCGGCGCATTCGCGGCAACGGTGTTTGGCTATCTAGCGCTGCTTGGCTACGAATGGTCTGCCGTACGTTTCGCAGGTGTGTCGATGCAGGCAAAAACCTGGCTGCTGGGAGGGTTCACGGCATTCGCGATTGGCAACACCGTCGGGCTCGCCATGCTATCCGGCGGTTCGGTGCGCTATCGCCTCTATTCGCGAAGTGGACTTAGCGCGCTACCGATTGCACGCATGACGGTATTCGCAAGCTTGTCATTGGGCCTGGCGCTGCCACCCTTGGCTGCGGTCGCTGCGTTGAGCGACGTCTCCGGCGCTGCGGTTGCGTTAGGCATCTCGACCACTACGGTCGCCGCCGTCTCGACGGCGATTCTGCTGGGCTATGGCGCATTGCTTCTGCTGATCCGGATGCGCCGATTGCCGGAAAAACCGTCCCCGGAAAGCGTACTCGCGCGGTTGGGGCGTATCACGGTACGCCTGCCCACCTTCCGGTTGGCCATGCTACAGCTCCTGATCACGACGCTGGATGTGTTGGCAGCGAGCACGGTGCTCTATTTATTGCTTCCGGAAACACCGCCGTTCGGCGCGTTTCTGCTGGTGTATCTGCTGGCACTCGCGGCGGGTGTCTTGAGTCATGTACCCGGTGGCGTCGGCGTCTTCGAGGCAGTGTTACTGGCAGCGTTCGCCGGCCAGATCGGCGCGGCGCCGCTGGCTGCCGCGTTGTTGGTCTACCGGTTGATCTATCTGCTGATTCCCTTTCTCGTTGCTTGCGTGATGCTGCTGTTCAACGAAGGCCGTCGCTTTCTTCCTGGACGGTCTGCCATTCGCATCGCTTCTGGATTGGCGGCGCCGGTGCTGGCACTGATGGTGTTCGTAGCGGGCGTGGTGCTGTTGTTGTCCGGCGTGACGCCATCGGCTGATAACCGCCTCGACATCCTCGACTTCGTTGTGCCGACGTCGCTGATCAGCTTGTCGCACTTGGGCGCTAGCTTGATTGGCGTCGTCTGCCTGCTACTGGCTCTTGGGCTTCGGCGTCGGTTGTCGGCCGCGTGGGGTTTGACGCTGTGTTTGCTGGTGCTGGGCGCTGCGCTTTCATTGCTCAAGGGGCTCGATTGGGAAGAGGCGAGCTTGATGATGGTCACGGCGGCGCTGCTCGTCGTGTTTCGGCGATCCTTTTACCGGCGTAGCCGTCTGGTGGAGGTACCGTTTTCACCGCTCTATGTGGTCGCGAGTCTTTGCGTGATCGGCGCATCCATCTGGCTCTTGTTCTTCGTGTACAAGGACGTGCCCTACGATAGCCGGCTCTGGTGGCAATTTGCGTTGGATGCAGACGCGCCGCGCGGGCTGCGTGCCGCGCTCGGCAGCACGGTGCTGCTGTTGGCGCTATCGCTGGGCTGGCTAATGCGCGCCGCGCCTCCGCTCATCAAACGCCCAGATGACGAAGATCTACGACGCGCGTTCGCGATCGTGCGGGCATCCAGTCAGCCCGATGGCGGGCTGGTGATGACGGGTGATAAAGCGCTGCTGTTTCACGAGAGCGAAGAGGCCTTCCTGATGTACGGGCGGCGCGGTCGTAGCATGATCGCGCTGTTCGATCCGGTGGGTAAGCCGCAGGCCCGCGCCGAATTGATCTGGAAGTTCCGTGACCTGTGCGACCTGCACCATGCGCGTCCGGTCTTCTACCAGGTGCGGGTGGAGAATCTGCCGTTCTATATGGACATAGGCCTGACCGCCCTCAAGTTGGGAGAGGAGGCTCGGGTGGATCTGGCGGCGTTCGATTTGGACAGCAAGGGCAAGAAGGATCTTCGCTACACCTGGAATCGTGGTCAGCGCGATGGGCTGGCGCTTGAATTCCATGAGGCGGGTGAGGCCCCCCTGGGGGAGCTGAAACAGATTTCCGACGTCTGGCTGGAGAGCAAGCAGGTTCGTGAAAAAGGGTTCTCGCTGGGACGCTTCGATCCGGACTATCTCAAGCACTTCCGCATGGCGGTGGTGCGCTTCGAGGGTAGGGCGGTCGCGTTCGCTAATCTGCTGGAAACCGATCGCCTGGAGCTTGCAAGCATCGATCTCATGCGCGTCGCAGCCGATGCGCCGAAGCTGACGATGGAATTCCTGATGCTCGGGCTGATCCTGCATTACAAAGCCAAGGGCATTGCCCGCTTCAGTCTCGGCATGGTGCCGCTGTCCGGGTTGCACCCTCGCCGGGGTGCACCAATTACCCAGCGTTTGGGGGCCATGGTGTTTCGCAGGGGCGAGCAGTTCTACAACTTTCAAGGCTTGCGTCGTTTCAAAGACAAATTCGATCCCGAATGGGAGCCGCGTTACATGGCAGTGCCCGCCGGCCTTGATCCGTTGGTGGCGTTCGCTGATACCGCCGCATTGATTGCGGGTGGATACACCGGTTTGGTCAAGCGCTGAGGTTGGCAATGCGTAAAGTGCTGATGGTATTGGTCGTGCTCTTGGTTGCAGCGTTCTTGACTGCGCGTTGGTGGGCGCAACGCTGGCCGACCGAGGCCGGCGTGCAAAAATTGGAAGGCGGATACTCGCTGGCGATTCCGGCTGGGGAACCACATCGCTATGTGATCGTCGCGTCTCCAACTGATCAACAACTATCGGAATCGGATCTGCTCTCGTTGAGCCAGCAAACCGGTGCGCGTCTGCTGCAGTTCACATTGCCGGAAGGTCAGAATTGTGCGGCCAACCAGCAGCGGCTGTCGGCGGCCATCGAGCAACTGGGGCGAGCGCCTGATTGGGTGGCCGGTATCGGTGCTGGCGGCGCGCTGGCGTGGCGCTGGTTGGCGAATCAGCGCGATCATCGCAATGCCTTGTCGGTGGGCCTGCAGATCGAAAAGGCCGATTGCGATGCGGCATTACCGAAAAGCGCGAGCAAAGGACGTTGGCATCTGGTTTGGAACGACAATCCAGGAAGCGAGACCGCTGTTTTCGTTAGAAACCAGCCGAATGCCGAGACCACCATCAGTGACTATGGCACCTCGCTCAAGGCGCTTCTGCTCGACGGGCTCCGGCAGCAATTGCAGGGTCGGCAGAGCAACGTTCCTACCATCGAAATTACCCCTGAAAAGCCCGATGCGGCGCGGGCGAGCACGGTCACCATTTTCTATTCCGGCGACGGCGGTTGGCGCGACCTCGACCACGACTCCGCAGAGACCATGGCTCGACACGGCTATCCCGTCGTGGGTGTAGACGCACTGCGTTATTTCTGGGAACACAAATCGCCGGAGCGGATCGCTGCCGATCTGGCGGTGCTCATGCAGCAGTACCGCGAAAAATGGGGGGCAAAGCACTTCGTCCTTGCTGGGTATTCGTTTGGCGCGGATGTGTTGCCCGCTGTCTATAACCGCTTGCCGGCCGAAGACCAGTCGCAGGTTACGACGATGCTGCTGCTGGCGTTCGCACGGAGCGGCGATTTCGAGATTCAAGTGTCCGGCTGGCTCGGCCATCAAGGCGACGAAGCGCTCACGGGGCCGGAAATGGCAAAGGTGCCTGCGCGGAAGGTGTATTGCATCTACGGAACCGAAGAAGCGGACACCAGTGGCTGCACCCAGCCCGGCGCCGTTGGCGAAAAGCTAGAGCTTCCAGGCGGACACCACTACGACGGCAATTACGACCGGCTGGCGCAATTCATGATGAAAGCGATTGAGGCACGAGCCCCCGTAGAAAACGCAGTGCAGCCCTGAAACCGCTCAACATCAGTCATTACAGCCCGCATGACGCCTGAAGGAAAAAGGTCTAGACGCATTTACCACTGGTCACTTGCGGTGGACGCTCCGCAAGGTCGTGCGGCATTCTGCCATGACTTGCGCACATGCGCGGCCGGGTCCCCGCGCAGCGGTGAGGCCGGTGCCGTCGGCCGGATTGTCTTTCCTGTACAAACGGTCAGCGCGGTTCTCTGACCCCATTTTGTTGTGATGCTAATGACCGAGCGCGAACTATTGATGATCGTATCCCGAGCTGTTCAGCACGAGGATGTCCCAGAATTTTCGCCCGCGCGCACGGGTGCTTTGTTGTTCGATACCATGATCGCTGAATGGGAGCGGTTGAGCAGTGAGGGTCGCGAAAGCCTAACGCTCGTGCTTGGGATGATGGCGAAAGAGCTGACGGCCGAAGCGAAAGCCGAGCGCACGACTGCGCAGATCATCGAGCGGCTACAGCGCGCTAATTGAGGCTTTTGGGCCTGGCCCACGTCCTTTGCCTCGTTGATTGCCTCGACAGCCCGCTCGAAGGGCCACATGGCACTTCTCAGATGGGTAGCGCATCGCTAGAATTGCGCACTTTTTGATCAAGGGTGCCCTCTGAGCGCCCGCCGAGGTTAGCCCATGTCTACTGTTTCCACTCCCAAAGTCGGCTTTGTCAGCCTCGGCTGCCCGAAAGCTTTGGTCGATTCCGAGCGCATCCTGACGCAGCTTCGCATGGAAGGCTACGAAGTCGTGCCGAGTTACGAAGGCGCCGACGTCGTGGTCGTCAACACCTGCGGTTTCATCGATAGCGCCAAGGCGGAGTCGCTTGATGTCATCGGCGAAGCCATTGCCGAAAACGGCAAGGTCATCGTGACCGGCTGCATGGGCGTCGATGGAAACAATATTCGCGAGGTGCACCCCAGCGTTCTGGCGGTGACTGGGCCGCAGCAGTACGAGCAGGTGGTCAATGCGGTGCATGAAGTCGTGCCGCCGAAGGCCGAGCATAACCCGCTGATCGACCTCGTACCGCCGCAGGGTGTGAAGCTGACGCCACGTCACTACGCGTACCTGAAGATTTCCGAAGGCTGTAATCACAGTTGCAGCTTCTGCATCATTCCATCGATGCGGGGCAAGTTGGTCAGTCGCCCCGTCGGAGAGGTGCTGAGCGAAGCCGAGCGCTTGGTCAAGGCTGGCGTAAAAGAGCTGTTGGTGATTTCCCAAGACACCAGTGCCTATGGCGTGGACCTGAAATACAAGACCGATTTCTGGAATGGCCAGCCGGTCAAAACGCGGATGAAGGAACTGTGCGAAGCGCTTTCGAACCTGGGGGCGTGGGTTCGTCTGCACTATGTCTATCCCTATCCGAACGTCGACGACATCATTCCGCTGATGGTCGCAGGCAAGGTCTTGCCCTACCTAGACATTCCGTTTCAGCATGCGAGCCCGAAGGTGCTCAAGGCGATGAAGCGGCCGGCGTTCGAGGATCGCACCTTGGCGCGGATCAAGAGCTGGCGCGAGCAGTGCCCTGAGTTGGTCATTCGCTCGACGTTCATCGTCGGCTTCCCCGGCGAAACGGAAGAGGATTTCCAATACCTGCTGGATTGGCTGACCGAGGCGCAGCTTGATCGCGTGGGCTGCTTCCAGTATTCGCCGGTCGAAGGGGCACCGGCTAACGATCTAGGCCTCGAAACCGTTCCCGATGACGTGAAACAGGATCGTTGGGATCGTTTCATGGCCCATCAGCAGGCCATCAGCACCGCTCGCTTGCAGCGTCGGATCGGCCAGGAAATGGACGTGTTGATCGATGAGGTCGACCACGAGGGTGCGGTGGCACGTTCCTATGCCGATGCGCCTGAAATCGACGGCAGCGTGTTCATCGAGGGGACCGACTTCCAGCCGGGCGACCGCGTCCGGGTGCGCATTGTCGACGCCGATGAATACGATATGTGGGCTGAGCCGGTTCGGATTTCCCGCTAGAAGCGGGTAATGCCGCTTTACCTGTCATGCAAAGGCCCGCTCGTTCGAAGCGGGCTTTTGTTATCTGGTGTGCAAACGCTGAAGGGTGGGCCTACGCCTTTGCTATTCGAGCGCCGAAACCTAGGTATGGCAGCGGAAGCGCGCTTTAGAAATGGCGATGGCCGCACAAACGAAACGAGCCGTTGCCTCCTCGTCCATCGTTGTCTGCCTTGCGCGCTTCGATGCGCTTCCACACCTTATCGTGAAAATAGAACCCAACTGAATTGCAAAGCGGTTCTACGATCGCGACGAGGCCACTCACGGTGAAACTGCCGGTCAGTACATAAGCAACGCTGAACGCGATACAGAAATGCATGATGGTGAACGTGATGGTCTTGAGCATGGCAAATCACCGATAAGAATCATTGGCAATAAGCTACTGCTCTCATTTATTAGAATGAAATAATTGAAAGGGATGGTTCCGATAGCTTTCGCTAATTGAAGCGCGCTAGTAGCGGGTTGCAGTTAGGTAGTCATGTCGCTAGGTTACCCAGCCCCCTTACGGTCAACCTCAAGTGAAAAGCCCACTCGCCCTTTTTCCACTGTTGGCAATGGTGCTGGCCGCCATCAACCTGCGACCCGGTATCACCTCGCTGGCCCCACTGATCGAACGTGTTGCCGCCGAGCTATCGTTGGGTCGAGGCATCATCAGCCTGACCACCGCATTACCCGTGATGTGCATGGGATTACTCGCGCCTCTCGCACCTCGACTGGCGCTACGTTTCGGCCTGGAGCGCACGATCACCGGGTGCTTGGCCCTGCTGGGGCTTTCGCTGCTGCTGCGTCTCGGTAGCCATAACAGTGCGCTGTTGATCCTGAGCGCTGCCT
This sequence comes from Pseudomonas matsuisoli, assembly GCF_014647635.1. Classification (GTDB taxonomy): domain Bacteria; phylum Pseudomonadota; class Gammaproteobacteria; order Pseudomonadales; family Pseudomonadaceae; genus Pseudomonas_P; species Pseudomonas_P matsuisoli. The sequence goes on along the minus strand of NZ_BMPO01000001.1, from coordinate 460,645 downwards.
GCCTAGGAATGGCCATCGCCATTATTGGTCCCCTGATGGCGGGCTTCATCAAGCGCCAGTTCAGAGAGCAATCCGGGCGGGTGGTGGGCTGGTACTCGCTGAGTATGGCTGTCGGGGGTAGCGCCGGTGCGGTGCTGACCGTGCCGTGGAGCCATGCCCTTGGAGACGACTGGACGCTCGGTCTAACGGTGTGGGCGGTGCCGGCGCTGATTGCTTTTGCGCTGTGGCTGTTCATTCCAAATGTCAAAGAGCCCTTCAACGCGAGGGAGACAGGCCGGCTGCCATGGACGCACAAACGCGCCTGGCTGATTACAGTGTTCTTCTCGCTGCAAGCTGGCGTTTTCTATGCGTTGGCTACGTGGCTGGTTGCCCGCTATAGCGAGGCAGGGTTCAGCGCGTTACGTGCCAATACGTTGTTCAGTACTTTCATGCTGGTGGGCTTGCCTGCTGCCTATCTCGTTCCGTGGGCTGCTCACCGGTTTCAGTCACGCTATCGGCTGTTGCAAGTGTGTGGCGCCGTTGCCACCACATGTCTGGCGATGGTGACGTTCAAACCGCTTGTTCTTCCCGATCTTTGGGCGGTGTTGATGGGTATTGCGTTGACCGGCTCGTTCTCCTTGTCGATGCTGCTGCCCATGCATGAAGCGCAGTCTCCCATGGCGGTCAGCCGATGGACCGCGATGATGCTTTGCGCGGGTTATTGCATTGCCTGTACCGCACCGGTGCTTGCCGGTGTGGGCCGCGATGCGGGCGGGTCGTATGTTTTGCCGTTCACGATTCTCACACTGATGGCGATGACGATGGTGCTCCTGGCCCTGTGGCTTGGGCAAACATCGCGGACCGATGGCCATGCTTAAATCGATAGCGAACATCCCCTGCTCAGGAGCATCTCTTTGCTGAATTACGTCTGGTTTCTTTGTGCCGCGCTTTTCGAAATCGCGGGGTGCTATGCGTTCTATCTCTGGTTGAGGATGGGTAAGAGTGCGCTGTGGATCATCCCGGGGTTGTTAAGCCTGACCCTCTTTGCCCTGCTGCTCACGCGCGTGGAGGCAGCATACGCTGGGCGTGCATATGCCGCGTATGGTGGCATCTACATCGTGGCGTCCATCGGCTGGCTGGCCGTTGTGGAGAAGGCAAGGCCATTGGGGACAGACTTGATCGGTGCGGCCTTGTGCGTCGTTGGTGCGAGCATCGTGCTGCTGGGACCGCGGTTCGCGCAGGGGTAAATTGACGTTAGCGGCAGGGCGTTGTGGTGTTACGACACACCGCTTTCGCGAGCAAGCTGAGCGCAGCCCGGCTGAGCGCAACCCGGCTGATCGCAGCCCTAGTTGCTCCTACAGAAGCAGGTGTGGGAAACCCGAGTTAGGGGGCGTGTCCCGCTAAGACGTGAACGGTTCAGTCCTCGCTCAGCGCGGTAATCCATTCCTGCGGAACGTCGCGGCGATGCATCAGCTGGCACTGCTGATTTTCCGCATCGAAGACGATAAACGCTTCCTTGCGTCGCAGTGCGTGCATGACGCGAGTGACCCGGGTTTCCAGCGGGGTGTCGTCGCCGTTGTCGGTGCCCTCACGGGTCACGAAGTCCTCGATCACACGGGTCAGTGTCTCGGGCTCGAGCAAGTCAAAGGGGATCAGCATTCGGATGTCTGCGGTAAAGGGGCGCGCAGTATGACGCCCCCGACGCATCAGGCAAGGTGCTCCCGTCAGCTGCGCTCCTGACCTTCGTTTTCGGGTCGGCCGATGAGCGTGTCCACGGGTGGTACGCGGGTATCATTTTCCATTTGCGCGTCGTGTTCGAGCTGGTGGCTGAACGGCTCGAGCGAGCCTTGTCGCGGTTTGGCGTCGCTGGCGAAGACTGGTGGGCTGAGCATGTACGCGGAGATCAGCCGGGTGAGCGCTACGAGGCTGTCGCGGTGGGTGCGTTCATAGCCATGCGTCGCGTCGCAACCGAAAGCGAGGAGGGCGGTACGGGTATCGTTCCCGGCCGCGACGGCGGATTGCGCATCACTGTGGTAGTAGCGAAACAGGTCTCGGCGGGTTGGGATGCTGTTGTGTTCGCCTAGGCGCAATAAGTGCCGCGACAAGTGATAGTCGTACGGGCCGCCAGAATCGAGCATGGCGACGCTGACCGCGTGCTCGCTGGAATATTGCCCGGTGGCCACGGGGGCGATATCGATTCCCACGAACTCACTGACATCCCACGGTAAGGCCCCCGCGGCGCCGGAGCCGACTTCCTCGGTAATGGTAAAGATCGGGTGGCAGTCGATGTATGGCTCTTCCCCGCTTTCCTTGACCGCTTTGAGCGCGGCGAGCAGGGCGGCGACCCCGGCCTTGTCATCGAGATGGCGCGCACTGATGTGCCCGCTTTCGGTGAATTCAGGCAGTGGGTCGAAGGCGATGAAGTCGCCGATGGACACACCCAGGCTTTCGCTGTCTGCGCGGCTTGCGGTGTAGGCATCCAGGCGAACTTCGATGTGATCCCAACTGATGGGCATGCTATCGACTTCGGTATTGAAAGCATGGCCTGACGCGAGAAGGGGCAGCACGCTCCCACGAATCACGCCGTGTTCGGTGAACAGGCTGATACGGCTGCCTTCGGCGAAGCGACTGGACCAGGTACCCACCGGCGCGAGCGTCAAGCGACCGTTGTCCTTGATGCCGCGCACCACGGCGCCGATGGTATCGAGGTGGGCAGAAACCGCACGGTCCGGACTGCTTTGGCGGCCTTTCAGCGTGGCGCGGATCGTCCCACGCCTCGTCAGCTCATATTCAATGCCAAGCTCGTCGAGCCGTTCAGCTACGTAGCGGACGATAGTGTCGGTAAAACCGGTCGGGCTGGGAATGGCGAGCATTTCCAATAACACCTGTTGCAGGTAGTTCAGATCCGGTTCGGGAAGGGTGTTCATTACGCATCTCCTTCGGGAATGCAAACGAGCCTGCAAGACAAGGCGCGGCTCGCTATGAGGGAGTGAAGGGTGGATGAGCGCTTCACGAAGCCAATCATAGGTCGTGAGCGATGTATGTCGGGTGGAACGAATGCGCCGCATGACGCGTCATCGAACAGTTGGGTCGTCCGGCGTCGCAGGGCCGTCGAAACATCGAGTCGCTCCATGAGCGCGTTGGCCAGTGCCTACGCGGGTGTTTTGCTCAGTGGAAACAACAGGTCGACGAAGCGCTCTGCGGTGGGTTGAGGTTCATGGTTCGCCAGGCCCGCGCGTTCGTTCGCCTCGATGAAGACATAGTCGGGTTCATCCGCGGCCTTGACCATCAGATCCAGGCCCACCATTGGGATTTCCAGTGCCCGCGCGGCTCTAACCGCGGCATCCACGAGTACCGGGTGGAGCTTGTCGGTGACGTCTTCGAGGATGCCGCCGGTGTGCAGATTCGCCGTACGGCGGACGGCCAGACATTCGCCTTCAGGCAACACGTCGTCGTAGCTGAAACCGGCTGCCCGCAGTGTGCGCTCGGTTTCGCTGTCCATCGGGATTTTGCTTTCTCCGCCGGTCGCGGCCTGACGTCGACGGCTCTGGGTCTCGATCAATTTGCGAATCGTATTGCGGCCATCGCCAATAACCGATGCCGGACGGCGGAGGGCGGCAGCAACTACTTCAAAGCCGATAACGAGGATGCGCAGATCGTGGCCTTCATGGAAGCTCTCCAGAAGCACACGGCTATCGAACTGACGCGCATGAGTCACGGCGGCCTGGACTTCTTCCAGTGTCGATAGATCGACAGCGACGCCCTGGCCCTGCTCACCGTCCACGGGTTTCACGACGATACGCTGATGCTGCTGCAGAAACGCTTCGACGTCTTCCTCGCTGCCTGCGAGCTGTTGCGCGGGCAACTTCAAACCGGCGGCGGACAGGTAGCGGTGGGTCAGCTGTTTGTCCTGGCACAGGGTCATGCTCACGGAACTGGTGAGATCCGAAAGCGATTCTCGGCAGCGAATTCGGCGACCGCCGTGGATCAACGTAAACAGCCCACTCTCGGCATCGTCCACCTGGACTTCGATACCACGCCGACTTGCCTCGTCCACGATGATGCGGGCATAGGGGTTGAGTTCGGCCTTCGGTCCCGGACCGATGAACAGTGACTGGTTGATCATGTTCTTGCGCTTGACCGCGAAGGTCGGTAGATCGCGAAAACCCAGCTTGGTGTAGAGCCCTTTTGCCTGCTTGTTGTCGTGCAGTACGGAAAGGTCGAGGTAGGCGAGCCCGCGCGACTGATAATGCTCGATCAGATGCCGCACCAGTGCTTCGCCCACGCCTGGACGCTGGCACTGCGGATCGACCGCCAGGCACCAGAGGCTGGAGCCCCGCTCTGGATCATTGAACGCTTCGCAGTGATTCAGCCCCATGACGGTGCCGAGCGCCTGGCCGCTGTCGACATCCTCGGCGATCCAATACACCGGACCGCCCTTTTCCCGGGACGTGATCTTCGCGGGGTCGACCTGCATCATGCCGCGTGTCTGGTAGAGCCGATTCACCGCCGCCCATTCCGCCTCGCTTTGGGCACGGCGAATATTGAATCCACGAAACGGACGACGTGCAGGGCGGTAATCGCTGAACCAGACCCGAAGCGTATCGGAGGGATCGAGGAACAATTGCTGCGGCGCGTAGGCAAGCACCTGCTGCGGCGCGGCGACATAGAGTGCGATGTCACGCATGCCGGGGTCTTCTTCCAGAAGATCGACCGCGAGCTTCGCAGGGTCGGAGTAGGTGTGGCCGATGAGCAAGCGCCCCCAGCCACAGTGCAGCGCGACCGGCCCCTGCGGCTCTTCCGCGCCACCTTCAGCGTAACGTGCCTGGAGGCGCTGATAGGACGGTGCCTGGCCCCGTAACAGACGTTGACCATAGGCGTAAGACTTCGGCATGTATCCTCCTGAACCGCTCACTGGAGCGGCGAGACGCTCTTCGATAGTTGGCAGGAAGAACGTCTCTTTTCGTTCATACGCAATTGGCTGCGCATACCTACTGCAGATGTTTGCGTGTCAACCGACCTACAGACCGTGTTCGTTCAGCCATAGGTTGAGTGCAGCAAGCTGCCAAAGTTTCGAGCCGCGCAGCGGTGTGAGCTGGCCATCCGGGTTACTCATCAGATTCTCGATCATGCCCCGGTCGAACAGCCCGCGGTCCTGACTTGGATCGGTCAGCAGCTCGCGAACCCAGCCAAGCGTCGCGCCTTGCAAGTGCTTGAGACCTGGCACCGGAAAGTAGCCTTTCGGACGATCGATCACTTCGGCAGGTATGACGCGGCGGGCGGCTTCCTTCAGGACGTGCTTGCCACCGTCGGGCAGTTTGAATTGGCCAGGAATACGCGCGGAAAGCTCAGCAACACGATAGTCCAGGAACGGTGTGCGCGCCTCGAGGCCCCAGGCCATCGTCATGTTGTCCACCCGTTTGACCGGATCGTCGACGAGCATCACGGTGCTGTCGATGCGCAGCGCCTTGTCTACGGCCGCCGATGCGCCGGGTTGAGCGAAGTGCGCGCGAACGAAATCGCCCGAGTAATCCTCGCTGACCCATTTAGGCTGTACCGTCTTCGCGTATTCCGCAAAATCGCGGTCGCGGAACGCGGCGAGATAGGCAGCGACCGGATCGCTCGAGCCGTCCACCTGCGGATACCAGTGGTAGCCCGCGAACAATTCGTCCGCGCCCTGGCCGCTCTGGACGACCTTGCAGTGTTTGCTCACTTCCCGGGACAGCAGGTAGAACGCGATGCAGTCATGACTGACCATCGGTTCGCTCATGGCACGGAAGGCAGCCGGCAACTGCTCGAGGATTTCGTGCTCGCCGATCCGTAATTGATGATGGCGCGTGCCGTAGTGTTTGGCGATGAGGTCGGAGTACTGGAACTCATCGCCGCGCTCGCCACCCGCATCTTCGAAGCCAATGGAAAAGGTGAGCAGGTTGTCCGCCGCACCCGCTTCGCGCAGCAGGCCGACCAACAGGCTGGAGTCCACACCACCAGACAACAGAACACCGACATCGACCGCCGCCCGCTGGCGGATGGCAACCGCTTCGCGCATCGTGTCGAGCACGCGGGTTTTCCAGTCTTCGAAGCCAAAACCTTCTTCTTCGGGCCGTGGGCCGTAGTCCAGGGTCCACCAGCGCTTCTGCACGGCTTTACCGGACGCATCGACCCGCATCCACGTGGCGGGCGGCAGTTTTTCAATGCCGTTGATGAGGGTATACGGAGCTGGGACGACCGCGTGGAAACTCATGTAGTGGTTCAACGCGATCGGGTTGATGGAGGTGTCGATATCCCCACCCTGCAACAACGCAGGCAGCGCTGACGCAAAGCGCAGGCGCCGATCGGTAAGGGAGAAATACAGTGGCTTCACGCCAAGGCGATCGCGGGCGATGAACAATTGGTGCGTGTCCCGCTCCCAAATGGCGAAGGCGAACATGCCGTTGAGCTTCGGCAGCATCGCCTCGCCCCACGCGTGGTAGGCCTTCAGCAACACTTCAGTGTCGCCACCCGAGAAGAAGCGGTAGCCCTTCGCTTCGAGTTCGGCGCGTATCTCCGGGTAGTTATAGATGGCCCCATTGAAGACCATCGAAAGCCCCAGCTCGGAGTCGATCATGGGCTGGCCGGACGCATCGTCCAAGTCCATGATCTTCAGCCGGCGATGCCCAAGGCCCAAGGGGCCACTGCTGTGGAAGCCACATGCGTCGGGGCCGCGAGACTCTAGATGATGGGTGATGCGCTCAACCGCTGACAGATCGCTTGGGCGCTTATCGAAGCGCAATTCTCCTGCAATGCCACACATATCCTTACCGGTTCTCCGTTGGGGAAATTCGTTCGAAGGCAAGCCCGCATCGCGCGATGTGCCGAGTGCGAAAAAGCCAATTCCTAAACGAACCAGACACTTTCAGGTCAAACTAAGTTCGATTCGACTAGGAGCGCATGGCGGCAATGGATAGGCCTGTGCATCTTTTTATCGGGATGAATGCTTTTGTAGGAGCCAGCTTGCTGGCGATCCGCTATTTGAAACGATCGCCAGCAAGCTGGCTCCTACATAAAGAGGACGCCCTGGGCGCGTGATAAACAAGGCGTGTGGCATCTGTCCATTCAAGATAAAAGTTATGTCTGAAACTAAAAATGTACGTTATCGAAGCTTCGAGGTGCCGCTTTATCAGGCGCTGCGTCGCTTACAACAATCCGCCGAGGTGCATGCAAAACGGCTATCTCGCTACGGCGGTTTGACCCCATTGCAGTTGTTGATTCTGCAGGTCATTGCGGTGGAGCGACGGCTGACGGCCAGCGAGCTGGCAGGGTTAGTCAGCCTGTCGCAGGCGTCCCTTTCAGGCGTGCTGGATCGTCTCGTCGCGCGCGGCATGATCACTCGGGAGCGCGATGAGCGAGATCGCCGCAAACAATGGCTCGACCTGGCGGACGCCGGGCGTGAGGCGATTGAGGAAGCACCGTCGCTATTGCCCAATCACGGCTTACAGCGTTTCATTGCGCTGCCGGATTGGGAGCGGCATGCATTGCTTGCCGCGCTGCTGCGGGCAGCGGATCTGTTCGGTGAGCCTGCGCTGGAAGCGCACGACAAGGCGCAACCCGCGGTGTCGAATGAGGGGTTAGCGAAATAGGCGGCTATGCTCGTCGAAGCGCTACAGTTGTCGGTCTAAGCCAACGATCTTCAAGAGCCCCCATGCCCAACATCCACCGCTTGGCCACGCTCCGCGACGTACCCCTGTTGATCGACTTCATATTCATGTATGGGTCGAATCAATGGAATCACCTGCCGATCGAACCGGTGCGCGCGCATTTAGAGGAGATTGGGTCCGGCCGAATCCGCGCGTTGCTTGCTGAAAGCCAAGGGCAGCTCCTTGGCTTCATTAGCTTCCAACCCGTTTCCCGTGAATTCTTACGCTATCAGCCAGCAGACAGGCTGGTGCACGCATACGTGTGCGAAGCGGTCGTGCATCGCGAAGCGGTAGGGAAGGGCATCGGCTCGGGGCTATTGTCTGCGGTGGTCGCGCACCTCATGGAAAATGGCGTGAGGGACATTTATATCGATCGCCATGCCGACAACGCGGCTTCCGCTGGCATGATGCGCAAGGCCGGCTTCGTCGAATTGGAAACCTACGATGATCCGCTTCGCCGCCCCAACGGCTCGCGGCAGACGACGGTGTGTCGGCTGCATATCGATTAGCTGTCGAACAGGATCGCGTTTTGTCAGACAGCGGGGCATGACGGCGTCGAGCCATGCCTCGCTGGACTACGGCGTTAGCCTTACGCCCACGCCTTGACGATATCGAGCATTCGGTTGGAGAACGCCCATTCGTTGTCGTACCAGGCGAGCACCTTTACCAAGTCGCCATGTACACGGGTGTGGTTCAGGTCTGCGACGCAGGACACCGGATACCCGTTGAAGTCGCTTGAAACGAGCGGCAGCTCGTTGCACTCCATCACCCCTTTCGGCAAGCGCGCGGCGCCTTCGCGAAGTGCTTGGTTGATCGCGTCTCGGTCGGTAGCGCGTTCGGCGTTGAAGCTCAAGTCAACGAGCGATACGTTCGGCGTCGGTACCCGGACGGCGAGGCCGTCCAAACGACCTTTGAGCTCGGGAAGCACCAGCCCAATGGCTTTGGCGGCCCCGGTCGACGTTGGAATCATGGACAAGGCGGCGGCGCGCGAGCGGTAGGGGTCGCCATGGTCCTTGTCCAGCAGGCTCTGGTCGTTGGTGTAGGAGTGCACAGTGGTCATGACGCCCTGGCGCAGGCCAACCGCTTCGTGCAGCACCTTGGCCAAGGGCGCAAGACAGTTGGTCGTGCAGGACGCGTTGGACACGATCTTCTGCTCGCCGAGCTTGTCGTGGTTGACGCCATAGACGACGGTAAGGTCCGCATCATCCATAGGATGTGACATCAACACACGCTTGGCACCCGCGGCGAGGTGTTGCTCGGCTTGCTCTCGCTTCTTCAGCCGGCCGGTGCATTCCAGTGCAACATCGATGTTCAGCTCTCCCCAAGGCAGCGCGCTGGGATCTTTGTTGCTCAGCAGGCGGATGGGCTGGTCGCGTACGTACAGCGTGTCGCCTTCCAGCCGGATGTCGCTCGTGAATCGGCCGAAGGTGGAGTCGAAGCGGGTCAGCTGTAGTAAGGATTCTGGGTTGCCCAGATCGTTGATTGCCTCGATCCGAATCGAGTCTTGTAAACCCTGTTCGAAACAGGTGCGCAAGATCGCGCGACCGATGCGGCCATAGCCATTGAGCGCAATGCGAAGCATGTGAGCCTCTCCTTTCGTCGGTGACTGTCCGCGTTAGGGGACGAGAAGGGGGGCAGAGTTCGGCAGAACTGACCAGCGCACGACGGGTTACCAACCGTATGGGGTTAGAGAAAGCAGTGCAGAAATACGCCACCGGGCAATCTCTACTGGCGATACGCGACATGCGCGTTATCATAGCGGCCCGTCCGCAGTACTGAAAATTTATCCAGGCTTTCTGCCCCATGCTCAGCCCCGAACTCAAGACCCAAATCCAGGGTGCCTACTCGCGTTTTCTCGAAGCGAAAGGCCTCAAGCCGCGCTATGGGCAGCGTCTTATGATTGCCGAAGTGGCGAAAGCCATGGGCACGATCAAGCACAACGACGAGGGCCAGCGAGACAGCGAACCGGCCGTCGTGGCCGTGGAAGCCGGAACGGGGACGGGCAAGACGGTGGCTTATGCCATGGCGTCGATTCCAATCGCCAAGGCGGCGGAAAAGCGCTTGGTCATTGCGACGGCAACTGTCGCGCTGCAAGAGCAAATCGTGCATAAGGATTTGCCCGATCTCATGCGCAACAGCGGGCTGAATTTCAGCTTTGCCCTGGCCAAGGGGCGCGGGCGCTATCTGTGTTTGTCCAAGCTGGATACGTTGCTGCAAGAAGGCGAAGCGCAAAGCGCGACGGCGCAGCTGTTCGAAGAGGACGGTTTCCACATAGATGTGGACGAACGCAGTCAGAAGTTATTCACGCAAATGGTCGAAAAGCTGGCCGGTAATCGCTGGGATGGAGACCGCGACAGTTGGCCCGAGGCATTGGAAGACGCCGATTGGGCTCGCCTGACCACCGACCATAGCCAATGCACCACGCGGCATTGCCCAAACTTCCAGCAATGCGCGTTCTATCGCGCTCGCGAAGGGATGACCAAAGTCGATGTCATCGTGACCAACCATGACATGGTACTCGCCGACCTCGCGCTGGGCGGTGGGGCGGTGCTTCCCGATCCGCGCGAGACCTTGTACGTCTTCGACGAAGGCCATCATCTGCCCGACAAGGCGATCGGGCACTTCGCGCATTTCACTCGGTTGCGCTCGACCGCCGATTGGCTGGGACAGATCGAAAAGAACCTCACCAAGCTACTCGCGCAGCATCCTCTGCCGGGCGAGCTGGGGCGTTTGATCGAAGGGGTTCCGGAGCTTGCGCGGGATTTGCGGACCCAGCAGCAATTCATGTTCGCGGCGTGCGAGCAGCTGGCGGACTTTCGTGCGGGCGAAGACATGGAAGGTCGGGAACGGCCGCGCCATCGCTTCGAGGGCGGGTTGGTGCCGGAGCATTTGCGCGAGCTCGGCATTGAGCTGAAAAAGGGCTTCGCCAAGCTTGTCGACGTTTTTACACGTTTGACAGAGCTGCTCAAGGAAGCGATGGATGGCGAAGGCAGCGTGGGTATCGCCAGCCATCAGGCCGAGGAGTGGTATCCGCTGTTCGGCAGTCTGCTGGCCCGCGCGAGCGGCAACTGGGAGTTATGGACGGCGTTCACGATCGAGGACCCCGAAGACAATCCGCCGATGGCACGTTGGCTGACCTTAGCGGAGGGCGGCGCGCTGTATGACATTGAAGTCAACGCGAGCCCGATCCTCGCGGCCGAGACCCTGCGGCGGAATCTTTGGAACGTTGCCTACGGCGCTGTGGTGACGTCCGCTACGCTCACGGCTCTCAACAGTTTCGACCGTTTTCGGATGCGAGCAGGGTTGCCGAAGGCAACCGTCACGACGGTCGTGCCCAGCCCGTTCCATCACGCGGATGCCGGGCTTCTACGCGTGCCGAATCTCAATGCTGACCCACGTGATGCGGCGGCGCACACGGCGGCCATCGTGCGGGAGTTGCCTGGGTTGGTGGAAGGCGCGCGCGGGACGCTCGTGCTGTTTTCGTCCCGGCGGCAAATGCAGGATGTGTTTGACGGGCTCGATCGGGACTGGCGCAAGCGTGTGTTCATTCAGGGCAATCTGTCCAAGCAGGAAACGCTGAACAAGCACAAGGCGCGAGTGGATGATGGGGAAGAGAGCGTGCTGTTCGGGTTAGCGAGCTTCGCCGAAGGGGTCGACCTGCCCGGTGCCTACTGCGAGCACGTCGTGATTGCCAAGATTCCTTTTGCCGTGCCGGATGATCCGGTTGAGGCGGCATTGGCGGAGTGGATCGAGGCGCGGGGCGGTAATCCGTTCATGGAAATCGCCGTTCCCGATGCGTCCCTTCGGCTGGTCCAGGCATGCGGCCGGCTGCTGCGTACCGAGTCCGACCGTGGCACCATCACGCTTCTCGATCGCCGTGTCGTCACCCAACGCTATGGCAAGGCCATCCTCAACGCGCTCCCGCCGTTCCGGCGGGAAATCAGCTAAAGGTCCAGACGGTCCCGTAGGGGCCTACCGGGCTGCGATCAGCTTGTGGACGATCGGCTTGTTGCGAATCGGTGGATGGCTTCGGCCATCCACCTTACAAATTCAGGGCAAGATTAGTTAAACGCGCACCGTACCACCTGTAGGAGCCAGCTTGCTGGCGATCAACGTACGGCCATGCAATACCGCTTTCTCAGTTGAATCGTGATCACCCACAAAAAAACCGGCGCAAAGGCCGGTTTCTTGTTGAAAAGCATTGCTGCTTTTCGGGATTTGGTCGGAGCGACTGGATTCGAACCAGCGACCTTCTCGTCCCGAACGAGACGCGCTACCAAGCTGCGCTACGCTCCGAAAGATGGGCGGCATTTTTACTGAAAAACGTTTGCCGCACAAGCGGTTAGTCCGCAGTCCAGCGCGCGGGTTCGCCGTAGATTACGTTAGACCAGCAAGTCCGGCGTATTGAAGTTCGCGAGCCTAGGATCGTCTTCCGCCACGTCCAACGCGATCGGATCGTATGCCCGCAGCACGCGTTGCGGACTTCGCTCCCCGGCGCGCCAGGCCTCTTCCATCGCGTCACGGATCGTCACGGGAAGCAGACAGAACATAGGTTGCCAAAAACCATTTTGGCGGACGATGGCGGGTCGCGGTCCGCTGCGTTCGCGAAGCGCTTGCAACAGGTACGCGTCCACCTGCGGGGCATCGCACGGGAGCACGAGCAGATAGGGGTGTCTGGCTGCGGCCAAGCCGGCCCTGATGCCCGCCATGGGGCCTGGAAAATCCGGCTCGTCATCCTGAATCAGGCGGTCTGCGTACGGTGCATAGCGTTCAGCGTTGCGATTGCAGGAAATGATGAGATCGTCGGTTTCCGGCCGTACCTGATCATGCAGCCAGGCGATCAAGGGGCGCCCGCGCCACTCCAGCAGCCCTTTGTCGCGGCCACCCATTCGCTGCCCACGGCCGCCGGCCAGGAGCAATACGGAGCAAGGGGGAAGAGCGTCGTCGGGCATGGTGATCTCCAGCGGAAGCCGTGTGATATAACACCGCCTTTTCTGGACCGACAAGTAGGCTGTTCATCATGAGTACCAAGCCCGACGCCGTTTTCGTGCCCCTGGCAATCGCCGTGCTGACGGTCAGCGATACCCGCACGACCGAAACCGATACCTCTGGCCAGCTCCTGGCCGATCGTCTGAAAGACGCCGGCCACATCCTCGCTGAGCGCGTGCTGCTCAAGGACGATCTCTACAAGATTCGCGCACAGGTCGCGCAATGGATTGCCAGCGATGCGATCCAAGTTGTGTTGGTCACAGGCGGAACCGGCTTTACCGGGCGCGACAGCACCCCAGAGGCCGTAGCCTGCTTGCTGGACAAGACCGTCGATGGTTTCGGTGAGTTGTTCCGGCAGATTTCCGTGGCGGATATTGGAACCTCTACCGTTCAATCGCGTGCGCTCGCGGGACTCGCCAACGGTACGCTGGTTTGCTGCATGCCGGGCTCCACCAACGCCTGCCGCACCGCATGGGAAGGCATCTTGTCCGAACAGTTGGATTCTCGTCATCGTCCGTGCAACTTCGTGCCGCACTTGAAGAAGATCGATGCCTGCGAGACGCGTGGCTGATGAGTAATGCTCTCATGCCGCTGGAGGCAGCGCTCGAGCGATTGTTGGCCCTGGCCGTCGCGGCGCCGATCCGCGAGCAGGAACAGGTTGCGTTGCACGAAGCAGACGGCCGTGTGCTGGCGGAGCCCTTAATCGCCTCGCTCGACCTACCGCCGTGGGATAACAGCGCAATGGACGGCTACGCGCTGCGGTTGGCTGATCTGGAAAGGCAGCCCCTGGCCGTCAGCCAGCGCATCCAGGCCGGTACTGCCCCTGGCCCGCTAAAACCCGGCACCTGTGCCCGCATTTTTACTGGCGCGCCCATGCCTGCGGGGGCCGATACGGTCGAAATGCAGGAAAATTGCGAGGTGGATGATGACGGCTGCGTACGTTTTCTTGGGACATTGAAGCCCGGTCAGAACGTACGGCCGCAGGGGCAGGAGACACGGGCAGGCGATACGGTTCTAGCCGCGGGCACACGTCTGGGGCCTGTCGAGCTTGGGCTGGCAGCCTCGCTTGGTTTCGACACGCTCGCGGTGAGGCGTCGACCTCGGGTCGCGTTGATCTCGACCGGTGACGAGTTGATCGAGCCCGGTCGTACCTTGGCCCCCGGGCAGATTTACAACAGCAATCGACGGCTGCTGGCGAGCTGGATCGAGCGCTTGGGATTCACGGTAATCGATGGCGGTATTTTGCCAGACGATCTGGAGCGGACACGGACCGCGCTGGCATCGCTGGCAGACGCCGATCTGATTCTTTCAACCGGCGGTGTATCGGTCGGCGAAGCGGATTTTCTTGGCGCCGCGTTACGCGAAGCGGGCGAACTGACGTTTTGGAAACTGGCCATCAAGCCGGGCAAGCCGCTCACGTGCGGGCATTACCGGGGAACGCCTGTCATTGGCCTGCCCGGTAATCCCGCTTCCACGCTGGTTACGTTTGGCCTGCTCGCACGGCCGTACCTATTGCGACGCCTGGGTGTGGAGCGCGTTGAGCCACTCGGCTTCGACGTACCCTGCGGCTTCGATTGGTCAAAGCCGGGCGGTCGGCGTGAGTACTTACGTGCTCGCCTCGAAGACGGCCGCGTGGTGCCGTATGCCAATCAGAGCTCCGGTGTCTTGCGAAGTGCGAGTTGGGCCGATGGCCTGGCCGAGATTCGTGAAGGTACGACGCCAAAAATGAACGACCGGGTGCGCTTCATCCCCTTCAGCGAGCTGTTGAACTAAACCGCTTCCATCCCGACGAGTCAGCCGACCGTTGCGCTAGGGTCTGTTGACGTTTGGCTCGCGGCCGCGCCGGAGCCTGTTTTTGCGCGAGGCTAGGCGCGAGATGCGTAGTTTGGTCATTCCAAATAAGCATTGAGTAACGACACCGCGCGCAAAAACAGGCCCGTCCCGGAGGGTTGCGCGGGAAATGGCCTCCGCTGTCGTTGCAGGACTTGGCAAGGGAGTAACCATTACCTGCGCTCTGCGCCCTAACCGGAGGTCATTTCTCGCAGCAACGCGGCTCGCGACGAAACGTCAACAGACCCTAAATCAAAGGCGGTGCATCGGTCGGCAATTTTTCGAAACTTTTCCGCTGCATACCCCTTCCAAGGCAGGTGAACGTCCCCCTCGGAGGCGCAATCGCGCGCTTCTCTCTCAGGAAATCAAGCGATGAACGAACGTAGAGCTCTGGTGATTCTGCACGGCAAGCAGGCGCAGAACGAAGAAGTGCGCGCAGCCATTCTGGCTAAGCGCGAGCAGGGCTGGGAGCTTGCCGTTCGGACGACCTGGGAAGGCGGTGATGCGCAGCGGATCACGAAAGAAGCAATCGACGCGGGCTATCCCACGGTGGTCGCAGGCGGTGGCGATGGCACGTTGCGCGATGTGGCCGAAGCCTTGGTGGCATGCGGCGGCAAAGCAAGCCTCGTGCTCTTGCCACTAGGGACGGCGAATGATTTTGCGCACGCCGCCGATGTGCCTTTGACGCCCGCGGAGGCGCTCGAACTGTTGGAGACGCCGCCAACGCCAATCGATGTCGGCGACATGGACGGTCATCAGTTTCTGAATATGGCCACGGGCGGTTTCGGCTCCCGGGTCACGGCCAGCACGTCGGAAGATCTGAAGAAAGTGCTTGGCGCTGGTGCGTATCTCATCACGGGCTTGACGCGGTTTTCGGAGCTGCGCTCGTCCTTCGGCCGTTTTCGTGGCCCGGATTTTTGCTGGGAGGGCGAATTTCTCGCGCTGGGAATCGGCAATGGTCGTACGGCCGGGGGCGGGCAGGCGTTGTGTCCGAACGCGCTGGTGAACGATGGCGTGTTCGACCTGTGCATCGTTCCCGCGGCCCAGGATGTCGTCGGCACATTTCGAACGCTGCTGAACGGAGGTATCCATGGCCTGGACACGGTTTCGGTCACCGCCCGCTTGCCTTGGATCGAGATCGAGGCGCCGGAAGGTTTGGACCTCAATCTAGACGGTGAGCCCCATCAGCGTACGGAAATGCACTTCAAGGTGCTGGCTGGCGTATTGCGGGTGCACTTGCCCACCACGTCCCCGCTAATAAACCCTTCGGCGCTACCGACGGAGAGCGCCACGACCGCGCTATGACGGCGTCGTCGTCCGTCCGCGTGACACGCTAAGGAAGGGAAGCGCTCGGAGAGACGCTCTCTTGGTCAAGCGGTGTCAACAGGCTGCGGAGCAATAGCCGTCAGGGCGAAAATTCCATACGCGATTGGGCCTACAGTTTTTCCATCGGCCGCCGATAGCGAGGGGCAGAGGCAAGTAGGCCTCCTTTCTGTCATGCCCTGAGGACCCAAGATGGCCGGCATTCTCGATACCGTCGATCAGCGCACCCAATTGGTGGGTGAGAATCGCCTGGAAATTCTCATGTTCCGCTTGCATGGGCGTCAGTTATTCGCGATCAACGTGTTCAAGGTGCAGGAAGTGCTGCAACTTCCAAAACTGACGTTGATGCCCCAGCGTCACCGTTGCGTGTGCGGCGTAATCAATCTGCGCGGCCAGACCCTACCGGTCGTCGACTTGTCCCAGGCTATCGGCCTGCGACCGCTGGTGCCCGATGAGAAGAGCACGATCATCGTGACAGAGTACAACCGCTCGGTGCAGGCGTTCCTGGTAGGCAGTGTCGATCGCATCATCAACCTGAACTGGGAATCCATTCAGCCACCGCCGAAAGGCGCCGGACGGCAGCACTATCTAACGGCGATCACCAAGGTCGACAATCAGATTGTCGAAGTCATCGATGTCGAGAAGGTGTTGGCCGAAATCGTGCCGATGAACACCAAGGTCTCCGAGGAAAAACTGGCCGATCCGCTGCTCGAAAAAGCGCGTGGGCGCGAGGTGCTGCTCGTCGACGATTCCAGCGTCGCGATCAATCAACTACGGGAAACCATGAATCAGCTTGGTATCCGCGCTCACGTGGCCAGCGATGGGCTGCGTGGGCTCGCTCTCTTGAAGAAGTGGGCGGATGCCGGCGAGATCGTGACTGACCGCTTGCTGATGGTTTTCACCGATGCGGAAATGCCCGAGATGGATGGTTATCGCTTGACCACCGAAATCCGTCAGGACCCGCGGTTGCGCGACCTTTATGTCGTGTTGCACACCTCCCTTTCTGGAAGCTTCAACGAAGCGATGGTGAAGAAGGTCGGCTGCGACAACTTCCTGTCCAAATTCCAGCCCGACAAGCTCGTGGATGTCATCCGCGAACGATTGGCGCTCGGCTGATCGGTCGACGGGGGCAACTGAGCGATCCGCAACGTCTGGGGCCGCTGGCAACGATGGCGTATTCTGTCGCTACTCTTTGAGCTCGACAGGATCGTTCCCATGCGTCTATCCGGGTTGTATCGCTACCCTCTGAAATCTTCCGTTGCCGAACCCCTGACCGTTTCCGCTATCGGCGCATTGGGCCTCGAGGGTGATCGCCGTTGGTTGGTCGTGGATGAAACCAACGGCCGCTTCATGACGCAGCGTCAGTTCCCTCGAATGACCCAGTTAACGGCGCGCTATACCGACGACGGTCTAAACCTCAGTGCACCCGGATATGGCGCCATCGATGTGCCCCAGCCTGCCGAGAATGCGCTCGAACGCGGCGTAACCGTGTGGACCGACACGCTGCGCGTGCCAGATGCCGGTGACGCGGCGGCGGCTTGGCTGAGCGCGTTCTTCGAGCGTTCTTGTCGGCTGGTGTATATGCCAGAAGACTGCATTCGCTTGGTCAATGGCGCGGAACCTGGTGATCGAGTGTCCTTCGCCGATGGCTTCCCTGTTTTGCTGATCGGCGAGGGCTCGTTAGCGGATTTGTCGCAGCGGGTCGGGCGCTCGCTGGAAATGCTTCGGTTCCGACCGAACCTGGTCATCAGTGGTATCGAGCCCTATGCGGAAGACCGTTGGAAGCGCGTTCGCATCGGCGAGCTCGAGTTCCGGATCGCGAAACCCTGCACCCGCTGCGTCATGACGACGCTCGACCCGGAAACCGGCGAAAAAAGCAGTGATCTCGAGCCGCTGAAAACCCTTGCCACCTATCGAAAGGGCGAGGGCGGGGTGCTGTTCGGCCAAAACCTGGTCTGCGATGGGATCGGCCGACTGGAAGTGGGAATGGCTGTCGAGGTAGTGGAGTACAGGTGATCCGTAGGGCGGGTAAAACCCGCAGCGTTTTGCGGATATTCACGCGGGTTTCACCCGCCCTACGTGTACGTCGTGTCCTTCAGATATCGTCGAAGTACCGCTCGTGCCAGTCCACGACGGGCTGCGGATTGTTGAGTTTCTGTCCGTAGATGACCGCGTAGGACAGCACGTTCTGTACGTACTGACGGGTCTCATTGAACGGGATGTTCTCGACCCAGACATCAAAGGCCAGGTGACGCGCATCTTTCAGCCATTGCCGCACGCGGCCCGGTCCTGCGTTATACGCTGCGGATGCCAGCACCCGATTGCCGTTGAACTGCGCGTGGACCTGGCTCAAGTAGGCGGCGCCCAGTTGGATGTTCGTATCCGGCAGCACCAGATTGTTGATATTGGTTAGCGGAATGTCGAAGCGCCGTGCGGTCTCCCGGGCCGTCGCTGGCATCAGCTGCATGAGGCCGGTGGCGCCTACGCCGGAGCGTGCATCGGCCATGAATGCGCTTTCTTGCCGCGTGATCGCGAATACCCAGCTCGAATGAAGGCCTCGTGCCTTGGCTTCGCGCACGAGCGTGTCGCGGTAGGCCATGGGGAAACGTATATCGAGGTCGTCCCAATATTTCGCCTGGCTGATGGTGCGAATCGCCGGGAAATACCAGCCCATGTCATAGGCCATGCGTGCCTGGGCGACCATCTCGTCGCGGTCGAGGAATTTGGAGACGTGGTACCACTCCCGCCGCGCATTGACCACTTCGCCCCGCGCATAGAATTCCAGCGCACGCTGGATTCCCGGCGTATTGCGCACCTTGCGCTCGACGGCGTTGCTCAGGACCAGAGGCCGGTTGTTGACGCTGTAAGGGGCCTGGATACGGTCTGCCGCAAGGAAGCCGTAGAAATCCCTCTCCTGGGCGACCGGCTTGTACAAGGCCACCGCTTCTTTGCTGTTGGGGCGGGCAAGTTCCAGGCTTCGGGCGCGCCAGTATTGCCAGCGGCTGGTCTCGGACAGGGACGTGGGCATGCGGCTGATGAGCGTGTAGGCTTCTTCCCAACGCCCCAGTCGAAGCAGGAGGCGCGCATGCCATTCGCTAACGGTGTCGTCCTGCAGATTCGGGTCGTATCGGTCCAATATCGGCAGGGCGCGCGCATCGAAACGGCGGGCGAGAGTAAGACCGATCTCGCGCGCAATTGCGACTTTCTCGCTGCTCGAAAAGTCCATCCGCGCGGCATAGACATCCAGCAACGGCACGGCTTTCTCCGGGTCTTCACGGGCTAACCGCCGCAGGCCGACACTCACGACATCGGACATAACTTCGTCGGCTGGCAGGAAGCGGCCAGTCTGCTGGAGAATTTGCGGCTTTTGCGCCACTTCGATCAGCAACGCGGCGTGTTTGCCTAGCGAGGTGAGCGACTTGCTCAAATGCGTGGCAAGGCCAAATTCGCGGGCTTCGGTCGCCAGTTTCACGCGCTGCCAGCGTTTGCTTTCAGTCAGTTGGCCCCGCGCCGCCCATTGGTCGAAGAGCGCATCACATGCGTTCGGTTGCGATTTACCCACCAGCCACAGCTGCTCTGCGGTCTTGAAGCCTTCGGCTTCCTGGCGATGCGACAGCTGATACTGACCGTACAGGCAATCGAGCTCTGTGAAATTCATCGCCGGATCGTAGTAATCCACGAAGGTCTGCCATTCGCCGCGCTCGGCTAACCAGCGTAGCCAGCGCAGTTTCATCCAGTTCGCCTGGGGGAGATCGCCGTGGTCCGCCAGGAACGCTTTGACCTCGCTGTTGCTCGCGCTCTTGAGACGAGCCGTCAGTTCGTCATATGCCAGGTAAGGCTCCAGCGGGTAGCCGCTCAATGCGGACGCGTAGCGGCGATAAGGCTCACTGTTGCCTTTTTCCAAGGCCGCTTTGGCTTCGTTGTAGTACTGGCGTTGTTCGGCCAGGGTGGCGGCATTGGCACTTTGCAAGGTGAGAAGGGCGAGGGAGAGACCACAGCAGAGACTGATCAGACGATCACGCATGACACTTCCGAACGAGAGGGTGAGCCGATGGCGGCAAGAGGCTACCGCCAGATGGTTAGGCTAGCTTAGCCCGTGCTATTCCGGGATGGGAAGCACAAGGCCTGGCTCCCGACGGGCGACGAAACAACAGGTTGCAAACGAGGCTGCCGCGTACGTTATGGAGGAATGGGAGCAGGTGTGACCACGGCGTATTGGGCTTGCTGATTCGAAGTAAATGCCCGCCAACAACGTTGGTGCTCGCGAGATGCCGGGGACGCTCTTAGAATGGCCGCCTGTTCCATGGAGAATCACATGACGCTGCTCAAGTTTACCGCTGTCTCACTTGCCTACGGGGCCGTACCACTGCTGGACGGGGTCTCCTGGCAAATCGCCCGGGGGGAGCGCGTTTGCGTCATTGGCCGTAACGGTACGGGCAAGTCGAGCATGTTGCGCCTCGTAAAAGGCGATCAGCATGCCGACGACGGCGAAATTTGGCGTGCGCCAGCGCTGAAGATCGGCGAGTTGCCCCAGGAGTTGCCGCGTGCGGATGACCGCACGGTATTCGATGTGGTTGCGGCGGGTTTGTCGGGTGTTGGCGAGCTTCTGACCGAGTTTCATCGGCTCAGCCTCAATATCGTTACCGAGGAGGACCTGACCCGCCTCGCTCGCGTACAGCAAGAACTCGAAGCCCGTGATGGTTGGCGTTTGCAACAGTTGGTCGAAAGTACCCTGAGCCGTTTGCAGCTGCCGGCTGAAAAGACGCTTGCGGAGCTTTCCGGGGGTTGGCGGCGGCGCGTCTTGCTTGCGCAAGCGCTGGTCGCCGAGCCCGATCTGTTGCTGCTGGACGAACCAACCAACCACTTGGATATCGGCGCGATCGCTTGGCTTGAAGAAGCCCTCATGGGGTTCACCGGCGCGGTAATGTTCATTACCCACGACCGGGCCTTCCTGCAAAACCTCGCCACTCGGATTCTCGAACTCGACCGTGGACACCTCATCGATTGGAACGGCGACTACGCCAGTTTCCTGGTGCACAAGGAACAGCAATTGGCGGCCGAGGAAGCGGCCAATGCACTGTTCGATAAGCGTCTTGCGCAAGAGGAGGTGTGGATTCGCCAAGGCATCAAGGCGCGACGCACCCGTAATGAAGGCCGTGTTCGCGCGCTGAAGGCCATGCGCGCTGAGCGGGGCGAGCGACGCAACCGTCAGGGCACCGCCAATTTCCAGCTCGAGGTTGCGGATAAATCCGGCAAACAGGTCATTGTCGCCGAGCAGGTTTCATTCGGTCATGCGGGGCAGGTACCGATCATTCGAGACTTTTCGATGGTGGTGCAACGCGGGGACCGCATTGGCCTCCTCGGTGCGAACGGAACGGGCAAGACCACTCTCCTGAAATTGCTGCTCGGCGAGCTGCAGCCGACCTCGGGCACTATCGAAAGTGGAACCAAGCTCGAGATTGCCTATTTCGATCAGTTGCGTCTGCAGTTAGAGCCGGAAAAAACGGTGGTCGACAACGTCGCCGAAGGACGCGATTTCATCAGCATCAACGGGCAGAATCGGCATGTGCTGAGCTACCTGGGCGACTTTCTGTTCAGCCCGCAGCGTGCCCGCACGCCAGTCAAGGCGTTGTCCGGCGGCGAGCGGGCGCGTCTGCTCTTGGCGAAGCTTTTCAGCAAGCCCGCGAACATGTTGGTGCTCGACGAGCCGACCAACGACCTCGATGTCGAAACCCTCGAATTGCTGGAAGAGATCCTGCTGGATTTCCAGGGCACCGTACTGATGGTCAGCCACGACCGGGCCTTCCTGGACAACGTCGTTACCAGCACGCTGGTCTTCGAAGGCGAGGGGCGGATTCGGGAATATGTCGGTGGCTACCAGGATTGGTTGCGCCAGGGCGGTTCACCGCGATTACTGGGCGTCGGTGAGCGGCCATCTACCGGCACTTCATCAACTAAGCCAGCCGCTGATGCGCAAAAGCCTGCCGAGCCCGAGTCCACCGCGGGTGAAGCGACGCCGAGGAAAAAGCTCAGCTATAAATTGCAGCGCGAACTGGACGCTATCCCGGGACAAATTGACGCCTTGGAAAAGAAGCTTGCAGCGCTCAATGAAACGATATCGGCGCCGGACTTCTATAGCCGGCCTGGCACGGAAACAACGGCCGTACTGGCGGACATGGAGCACGTGCAGCAGGAGCTCGATGCACTGCTGGAGCGCTGGGCCGAATTGGAGGAATAAGGGGGCGCGTGTGGCAGTCTCTGCCACACGCGCAGGGCTCGAACGTTTCAGCGATGTTCCTATGGCCTACAGCGCTTCGCTTTCTTCAAGCGGTGGTCTTTTCAAGCTTCACCGCGAGTACGTCGCAAGGCGCGCCATGCAGTACGTCATTGGCAGTCGATCCAAGCAGTAACGCAAGACCATGGCGGCCATGGCTGCCGACCACGATCATGTCGCAACCTTGCTCTTCGGCAAGCCGATGGATTTCCTGACGCGGCTGACCATAAGCCAAATGCTTGTTCTCAGCTGGAACGTTGTGCCGCTCCGTGAACGCATCAAGGCGCTCGCGGGCCTGCTCGAATTGCTGCTGCTGCAGCATCGACAAATCCATGGGAACGTCGCCGCCGAAGGCCATGGCCATCGGCTCCACGATATGGATCAGGGAAAACTTAGCCTGGCAACTTTCTGCAAGCGCCTGAGCGCGGCGGATGACGGGATGGCAATCGTCGGCAAGGTCGATGGCGACCAGAATGTGGCGGTAGATCATGGCACTCTCCTTGATATCGAGCTGAGTACGCAGCGCGGCGAGCATTGGCTCTGCCGCGCCCGGTTTACACGTTGGCTACGGCGCGGTTTGGCGACTTGGGCGAATGGTCAGGCAAAAAGCCGCCCGCATGTCGCATCAGTTTTATTTCTCCACGTTTCCTTATATAGAGGAGCGATGGGGGTATCTCCGCTTCTTTCTATTTATTGGCATAACGTATGACCGTCTGGATCGTCCTGTTGCTCCTATTGGCTGTGCTCAGCCCGCTTACCTGGCTGATTCCCTCACGGCGGCAAAAAGGCAGCATGGAAGTACGCCTGCAGGCCCGCCGGCTAGGGCTTTCCATGCAGCTTGCCGAGCAACATTGGCCTCACTGGCAGCAGCCGGAGCCGCCACAGCGTTGCGGGCAGTATTATGTTCCACGTCGACGCAGCAGTGTCGATATTTGGAGTTATTGGCAGGCCAGCCCCGGGGTTTGGGTGAACCAATGGCGCGAACCCTGTAGCGATGCTCGCGTCGTTGCGCGTCTTGCCGAGCTTCCTGCCGACGCTTTCAAGGTGGACGCCGGCGCGCAGCTTCTTTCTGTCTATTGGGGCGAGCGCGGGGGAGAGGGGGCGTTGGAGAAAGTACATGCGGTGCTCAAAGCGTTGGCCTAAGCGAGGGGCGATCGCCGGAGGTGATCGCGATGAATCCGCTAAGCCACTGATATCGTATTGATCGCAAATCCGCATTCGCGGGCAAGCCCGCTCCTACAACTCCACTTCCATACCCTGTAGGAGCGGGCCGGGCGGCGATCAGCTTGTCCGCGAGTGCGCTATCGGCCTCCGTTTTAACGCCGGATCTCGCCCCGGCCCTGTAGACCTTGCGCCATGCAGACTTACACTCTGATGGACGCGCCATCGTCCGGTCGCCCAATTGACAAACCCAATCAATTGAATGAATGTGCATTCGTTCGAATCAAACGATCGTATGAATTCTTTCGCACCCGGTTACATTGAGTGTTCAAGTGCGTGAGCGGACAGGGTTGATTTATCGGTGTCCGCGACGCGCTCCACCTGTATCGTTACCCTGGAGATCAGTTGATGATTTACGAAGGTAAAGCCATCACGGTTCAGTCGGTCGAAGACGGCATCGCCGTACTCAAATTCGATCTCGACGGCGAATCGGTCAATAAATTCAATAGGCTCACCCTCGATGAATTGCGTCAGGCCGTAGATGCCATCAAGGCCGACACCAGCATCAAGGGCGTAATCGTCACCAGCGGCAAGGACGTCTTCATCGTCGGCGCCGACATCACCGAATTCCTCGATGCCTTCCGTTTGCCGGAAGAGGAGCTATTGGCCTGGGTCGGTAGCGCCAATGCCATCTTCAATGATTTCGAAGATCTTCCTGTGCCTACGGTCGTTGCCATCAACGGCATCGCCCTGGGCGGCGGCATGGAAATGTGCCTCGCAGCCGATTTCCGCGTTGCCAACGAGAAGGCACGGGTTGGGCTGCCAGAGGTGAAACTCGGCATCTATCCGGGCTTCGGCGGTACGGTGCGATTGCCGCGTCTGATCGGGTGCGACAATGCGATCGAATGGATCGCGTCCGGGAAGGAAAACACCGCGGATGAAGCGCTCGCCGTTGGGGCAGTGGATGCGGTCGTCGATTCACAATACTTGGAAGCCGCCGCGCTCGACATGGTCAAACGCGCCATTTCTGGCGAGCTGGATTACCGTGCGCGGCGACAGGCGAAGCTGGAAAAGCTTAAGCTGAGCCCTATCGAGCAGATGCTGGCATTCGAGTCTGCCAAAGGGTTCGTGGCCGGCAAGGCCGGGCCCCATTACCCCGCGCCTGTGGATGCTATCAAGGCGATTCAAAAAGCGGCGAGCTACGGGCGGGACAAGGCGCTGGAGGTGGAATCCGCTGGATTCATCAAGCTGGCGAAGTCGTCGGTGTCATCGAGCTTGGTCGGTATTTTCCTCAACGATCAGGCGTTGAAGAAAAAGGCGAAGCGTTACGATAAGGTCGCGGCCGACGTGAAGCAGGCGGCGGTATTGGGCGCCGGGATCATGGGGGGCGGCATCGCGTTCCAGTCAGCGCTCAAGGGCACGCCCATCCTGATGAAGGATATCCGCGAGGAAGCGATCGAACTGGGCCTCTCCGAAGCGTCCAAGTTGTTCGCCAAGCGCATCGAGAAGGGCCGGCTCGATGCCGCGGGTATGGCTGTTGCGCTCAATGCCATCCGCCCAACGCTGTCCTATGGTGATTTCAAGTCCGTCGATGTCGTTGTGGAGGCGGTGGTCGAGAACCCCAAGGTTAAGCAGACCGTTCTGGCCGAAGTCGAGGATCAGGTACGCGAAGATGCGGTGCTGGCTTCCAATACGTCGACTATCTCGATCAACCTGTTGGCCCAGGCGCTGAAGCGCCCCGAACACTTCTGTGGCATGCACTTTTTCAATCCTGTGCACATGATGCCGCTGGTGGAAGTCATCCGTGGCGAGAAAACGTCCGAGCAGACGATCGCCACAGTGGTTGCTTATGCGAAGAAGATGGGCAAGAGCCCGATCGTGGTCAACGATTGCCCGGGCTTTCTCGTCAACCGGGTGTTGTTCCCATACTTTGGCGGCTTCGCGAAGCTCGTCGGTGCGGGCGTCGACTTCGTTCGCATCGATGCGGTCATGGAGCGCTTCGGTTGGCCGATGGGCCCAGCTTATCTAATGGATGTCGTCGGTATCGACACTGCGCACCATGCGCGCGAGGTCATGGCCGACGGTTTTCCTGATCGCATGAAAGAAGCGGGACGTACTGCGCTGGACGCGCTCTACGATGCCAAGCGCTTGGGGCAAAAGAACGGCAAGGGCTTCTACGCCTACGAAACCGATAAGCGTGGCAAGCCCAAGAAAGTGGTCGATGCGTCGATCGAAGGCATCCTGGCGCCCATCAAGCACGCGTCACGCGAGCTCAGCGACGAGGACATCATCAATTGGATGATGATCCCGCTTTGCCTGGAGACGATTCGTTGCCTTGAGGATGGCATCGTCGAGTCGGCCGCGGAGGCCGACATGGGCTTGATTTACGGTATTGGTTTCCCGCCGTTCCGCGGTGGCGCGCTGCGTTACGTCGATGAAATGGGTGTGGCAGCGTTCGTTGCGTTGGCGGATCGCTACGCGGAATTGGGACCGATGTATCACCCCACCGAAAAACTTCGCGAAATGGCCCGTAATGGCCAGTCGTTCTTCGGTTAAGGAGTCGAGAGCATGAGCAAATTGAATCCAAGAGATGCCGTGATTGTCGATTTCGGCCGTACCCCAATGGGCCGCTCGAAAGGCGGGATGTACCGCAATGTGCGGGCCGAGACCTTGTCGGCCAATCTGATTACCGCCTTGCTGGCGCGCAACGAGAAGGTCAATCCGGCCGAGGTCGAGGACGTCATCTGGGGGTGTGTGAACCAGACCCTCGAGCAGGGGTGGAACGTTGCGCGAATGGCTGCTCTAATGACGCCGATTCCCCATACAAGTGCAGCGCAGACGGTCAGCAGGCTCTGCGGTTCGTCTATGAGTGCGCTGCACACGGCGGTGCAGGCGATCCAGACGAACAATGGCGATGTATTCGTCATCGGCGGGGTCGAACACATGGGGCACGTCGGCATGATGCATGGCGTCGACCCGAACCCGCATTTATCGTTACATGCCGCCAAGGCATCCGGGATGATGGGACTCACCGCTGAAATGCTGGGCAAGATGCACGGGATCAGCCGTGAGGCGCAGGACCAGTTTGGTGCGCGCTCTCATCGCCTAGCCTGGAAAGCGACGCAGGACGGGGCGTTCAAGGACGAGATACTGCCGATGGAAGGGCATGACGAAAACGGGTTTCTCAAGGTGTTCGACACCGATGAAACCATTCGTCCCGAAACGACCGTCGAAGCGCTGGCAGCGCTCAAGCCTGCGTTCAATCCCAAAGGTGGCACTGTCACGGCAGGTACCTCGTCCCAGATCACTGACGGCGCGTCCTGCATGATCGTCATGTCCGCCCAGCGCGCAACAGACCTGGGTATACAGCCCTTAGCGGTGGTGCGGGCAATGGCCGTGGCCGGCGTCGATCCGGCAATCATGGGATATGGCCCGGTGCCCGCGACACAGAAGGTGCTCAAGCGTGCCGGTCTGACCATGGATGACATCGGTCATGTGGAGCTGAACGAGGCGTTCGCGGCTCAGGCCCTGCCGGTTTTGAAGGACCTGAAGCTCCTCGACAAAATGGACGAGAAGGTCAATTTGCATGGCGGGGCGATTGCGTTGGGTCATCCGTTCGGTTGCTCCGGTGCACGGATATCTGGCACCCTGCTTAACGTCATGAAGCAAAAGGGTGGTACGTTCGGCGTCGCCACCATGTGCATTGGACTGGGTCAGGGTATCTCGACGGTGTTCGAGCGCGTCTGAGTCAGTACCGCCGAGGTAATCTCCAAAGCCGGGGCGATTCGCTCCGGCTTCTTGTTTTTCAGCAGATGGATTTTGACATGCAACTAGCAGCGGGCCTCTACCGTCACTACAAGGGTGCGGAGTACAGGGTCCTCGACACCGTGCGTCACTCCGAAACCGAAGAAGTGCTGGTGTTGTATCAGGCACTTTATGGCGAGCGGGGACTTTGGGTTCGCCCTTTGAGCATGTTCGTGGAAAGCGTCGAGGTCGACGGCGAACTGTTGCCGCGCTTTGCTTTGATCACCGCGGACGAGCCGCTGACGACGCGCCTCTGAGTCATTTGCACGCATGCGGTCTGCTTGACCTTGGCTCTTTCGCCACTATATATAGCGGTGCCGCGTAGTCGGCAGTCGCGCTACAAACACACCGAATTTAGGAATCATCCAAGCAATGGGCAAATCGCTGGTCATCGTGGAGTCTCCGGCCAAGGCCAAGACCATCAACAAGTACCTGGGCAACCAGTACGTGGTGAAGTCGAGCATCGGCCACATCCGCGACTTGCCTACGAGTGGAAGCTCCTCGGCGGCGAAGGAGCCCGCGAAGCGTGGCAAAACCACCGCGGAAGCACCCGCTCTGTCCCCTAAGGAAAAAGCCAAGCGGCAGTTGTTCACCCGCATGGGGATCGACCCTGAGCATGGCTGGAAAGCCAAATACGAGATCCTTCCTGGCAAGGAAAAGGTGATCGACGAGCTGCGACGCCTGGCCAAAGATGCCGATACCATTTATCTCGCGACCGACTTGGACCGCGAGGGGGAGGCTATTGCCTGGCACTTGCGCGAATCCATCGGTGGCGATGACAACCGCTACAAGCGCGTCGTGTTCAACGAGATCACCAAGAAAGCGATTCAGGACGCGTTCTCCCGGCCTGGCGAACTCGACATCAACCGGGTCAACGCTCAGCAAGCACGCCGGTTCCTTGATCGGGTCGTGGGCTACATGGTGTCGCCATTGCTGTGGCAGAAAATTGCCCGCGGCTTGTCAGCGGGCCGCGTCCAATCGGTCGCGGTCAAGCTCGTGGTCGAACGTGAGCGGGAGATTCGCGCATTCGTCCCGGAAGAGTACTGGGAAGTGCACGCGGACCTGGCCAGCGCTAAGAACGCCCAAGTACGTTTCGAAGTCGTTCGGGAAAATGGCGAGGCCTTCAAGCCGGTCAATGAGACCCAGGCGATGGCCGCACTCAAGAAGCTGAAGGCCTCGAGTTACAGCGTCGCCAAGCGTGAGGACAAGCCAACCAGCAGCAAGCCTTCCGCACCTTACATCACGTCCACGCTGCAGCAGGCGGCGAGCAATCGCCTAGGCTTCGGCGTGAAGAAGACCATGATGATGGCGCAGCGCCTATACGAAGCGGGCTATATCACCTACATGCGTACCGATTCCACCAACCTGTCCGCCGATGCCATCGGCATGGTTCGTGGCTTCATCGAGGGCGAGTACGGTGATAAGTATCTGCCGGCCAAGCCGAATTTCTATTCCAGTAAAGAGGGGGCGCAGGAAGCGCACGAGGCGATCCGTCCTTCTGACGTCAATCTTCGACCCAATCAATTGTCCGGAATGGAGCGCGATGCGGAGCGCCTGTACGACCTCATCTGGCGTCAATTCGTTGCATGCCAGATGCCGCCGGCGGAATACCTGTCGACGACCATCAGTGTCCAGGCCGGTGCATTCGAGCTGCGTGCCAAAGGACGCATTCTCAAGTTCGACGGTTACACCCGCGTTCAGCCTCAGCAAAGCAAGGCGGGCGAGGATGCCGTACTGCCGGAGATGAAGCAGGGCGAAGCGTTGGAGCTGCTCAAGCTCGATCCGAGTCAGCACTTCACCAAGCCGCCTGCTCGGTTCTCCGAAGCCAGCCTGGTGAAAGAGTTGGAGAAGCGCGGTATCGGACGGCCTTCGACGTATGCGGCGATCATCTCGACGATTCAGGATCGTGGATACGTCACCGTGCACAACCGGCGTTTCTATGCCGAGAAGATGGGCGACATCGTTACCGATCGTCTATCTGAGAGCTTTTCGAACCTGATGGATTACGGCTTCACCGCTGGCATGGAAGAAAACCTCGACGATGTCGCCCAAGGCGAGCGCGAGTGGAAGCACCTGCTTGATGAGTTCTATGCCGACTTCAAGCAAAAGCTCGAGAAGGCAGAAGTATCCGATGCCGGTATGCGTTCGAACCAACCGACGTTAACCGATATCCCATGCCGCGAATGCGGACGGCCAATGATGATTCGTACCGCGTCTACCGGCGTATTCCTGGGGTGCTCGGGCTATCAATTGCCGCCGAAGGAACGCTGCAAGGCGACCGTGAACCTCATTCCGGGTGACGAGATCGCGGCTGACGATGAAGGTGAATCCGAATCGCGCGTGCTGCGGAACAAGCGTCGCTGCCAGAAGTGCGGTACGGCTATGGATGCTTATCTGCTCGACGACAAGCACAAACTGCACATCTGCGGTAACAACCCGGATTGCTCCGGCTACGAGATCGAAGAAGGGCAGTACCGTATCAAGGGCTATGAAGGCCCGAGTCTCGAATGCGATAAGTGTGGCAGCGAAATGCAGCTCAAAACCGGTCGCTTCGGGAAGTTCTTCGGTTGCACCAACGCCAGCTGCAAGAACACGCGCAAACTGTTGAAGAATGGTGAGCCGGCCCCGCCGAAAATGGATGCGGTCCCCATGCCTGAGTTGCGTTGCGAAAAGGTCGATGACAGCTACATTTTGCGGGATGGCGCCTCGGGTTTGTTCCTGGCCGCCAGCCAATTTCCGAAAAATCGTGAAACGCGCGCACCGCTCGTTGCCGAACTGATTCCGCACAAGGACGAGATCGATCCGAAGTATCACTTCCTTCTGAAAGCGCCGCAGAAAGACCCGGAAGGGCGTCCTGCAGTCATCCGCTTTAGCCGTAAGACCAAAGAGCAGTACGTGCAAAGCGAGGTCGAAGGCAAGCCCACGGGTTGGAAAGCGTTCTTCGACGGTGGGAAGTGGCGAGTCGAAGACAAGCAGAAGGGTTGATTCGATGGATGCGCGCGGCGGCGTCTAGCCGCGCGCTATAGTGCTAGTCAGCGTTTTTGCCAACAGTCGACCCGCTGGAGTTCGCCATGAGTCACGAACGTTACACCCGTACGAATCAAAAGCTCTTCTACGCCGGGTTGGCGCTAGAGTCATGGCAGGAGGCAGAGAAGGCGTCTTCGTTCAATGCCCCGGCGCGGATTCAAGCTTCGCGAGAGGAAGCGCTGTTTCATCTGTACGGCGCCGTGCTTGGCTTGTGCCACGAGATCGCAGGCTATTACCGCTTGCCCGACGATGCGTTACCCACGGTCGAAGCGCTGTTGGCGCCGGCGCGACTACAGGCATCCCCTAGTCCTGAAATGGCTGAGCTCGTGGAGCTAGCGCAAAACGGCGAAACCTGGCTGGCAAAATTGCTATCGGCCCATGCCACGCTTTACAAGCCGCCCGTAGCGCCGGTTCAACCTAAGCAGGATCCAACCCTTCCATTGATTCAGGCGGTGAACGTCGGCGATGAGTCTCGCGACGTCCAGCCTCTGGATGCACTGGAAATTGAAGCGTGGCGGCAGCGCATCAAGGCGCTGGCGCTGCGGTTCCGTGAAGGGCTGAGTGAAATCTGATTCTCCTTTAGTGGCCTTGCGCCCGCGCTGCTACAATGCCGCGTCCACAACTCGAGTACATGCTATGTCCACGTCTTTCCTCGAAATCGTTGAACTGCCTGATGGGCGGATTGCTCTGCGGCGTGCGGAGGATGAACAGACACTCGTCGAGTTGAATTTTACCGATGAGGCCAAGGCATTCATGCAGGGGCATCATGTAGAAGTGGCTAAAGCGATGCTCAGTGTTGGCGTGCAAATGGCGGGAGAGCTCGCTGAAAACGACTTTCAGCAAGACGAATCGGATCGCGTTCTTCACTGATTACAGAGTGGAAGGCCGACTTCGGTGCTGATAAGCGTATTGCAGGTAAACGTTACAGCGCTTTGTGGCGATTCATAAGACGTCTGTACGCATAGAGCTCGAGCGCGCGGGTTTCACCCGCCCTACGGACCGAGCTTTTGTAGGCCGGGTGATAACCCGGTGCTCTTCCGGAACCTACTTTCGCAACGAAACTTGGAAATCTGTAGCGCGGGTGGAAGTCACACGCCTCTCAGGTATAGCGATAGCAACTTAACGAGTTGCCCACTTCCGCGGTCAAAAAACGCTACCCCATCTTCACATTCAGGCTTTGGCCATTTCCTGTCATGGCGGCTAACGCAAGGCGTCGACGTTCGTTGGCCGTCAGTTTGTCGAACCATGTCACGACAGTATGGCTGCGGCCCAGGCTCAGCGCGTCGCAGGCCAGTTCGAGGGCCGTTTGCCCTGCGCGGGGCTGCAGTAGAAGAATGCGCTCCCGGTTCAGGCCCGCATCGCGTAGCCAATTACGGGAAAGCGTACCCGGGGGCACGACGAGTGTCAGCCAGCGCGCTTCGGCGTTTTCGCTGAGGTCACGCAGAACGGGGGCAAGAAAGAGTAGGTAGTGCTCTTTGACGCCTGACAAGGCTATTTCACTGAATGAATCGGACTGTGCGTCAGGTTCGCAATCCGCTTGGCCATGCAGCGTGCCGGGCAGGATGAGGGCCGGTGAAAACTGTGGTTGTGTCAAAGCCAATTGGAATTGCATTGCTCGCTCCCTTTAGCGGCGTATCACGCCAACGCTCAAACCTTCGATCGTCAGATTCTGTTGTTCGAGATCAACTTCGATGGGCTCGAACTCAGGATTTTCGGCGATCAACCAGACCTTCTTGCCTTCGCGCTTGAAACGCTTCACGGTCACTTCTTCGCCTAGGCGTGCGACGACGACCTGTCCGTTACGCGCTTCCTGGGTCCTGTGTACCGCCAGCAAATCGCCGTCGTGGATGCCGATGTCCTTCATGCTCATTCCGCGCACCCGCAACAGGTAGTCCGCTTTGGGTTTGAAGAAATCAGGACTGATCTTGCAGGCGTCTTCGATGTTCTCCTGAGCCAGAATGGGCGCCCCTGCCGCGACTCGACCGATGATCGGCAGACCTTCCTCTTCCACACCAGCGCCCGGTTCGAAACCGGGAATGCGAATCCCGCGGGACGCACCGGGAGTCATCTCGATTGCGCCTTTGCGTGCCAAGGCCTTCAGATGCTCCTCCGCGGCATTGGGGGACTTGAAACCCAGCTTTGCGGCGATCTCGGCGCGCGTTGGCGGGTAGCCGTTATCCTCAATGCACTGTTTGATGAACGTCAGAATTTCCGATTGGCGAGGCGTAAGTTTCAGCATATTGGTTCTGTCGTTTTGTACAGGTGCTGGAAGTATATACAGTATGTCTCGTTTGGCAACGACTCATTCGTAAGGGCTGCGCTGGCCTTTCATATGAATGCGGTTGCTTGACACTTTTGGAAGTCGATACGTATGTTTCAAACATTCGTTCGCCAGGTGTTTCCCAATGGCTCAGTCTGAAACCGTCGAGCGCATCCTCGATGCCGCAGAACAGCTGTTTGCGGAAAAAGGATTTTCGGAAACCTCACTTCGCCTCATCACCAGCAAGGCCAATGTCAATCTTGCTGCGGTGAATTACCACTTTGGTTCCAAGAAATCGCTGATCCAGGCTGTGTTCTCGCGTTTCCTCGGGCCGTTTTGCACGAGCCTGGAGCAAGAATTGGATCGGCGTGAGGGTGTGGCTGAAGTTAGCTACACCTTGGAAGATCTCCTGGGGCTTATTGTCGAGCAGATGCTCGTCATCAAGCCACGTAATGGCAGTGATCTTTCGATGTTCATGCGATTGCTCGGCTTGGCGTTCAGCGAAAGCCAAGGGCATCTGCGAACGTATCTGGAAGAAGTATATGGCCGGGTTTTCCGCCGATTCATGCACCTCGTTCATGATGCATCTCCCGATATTCCCCCTCTTGAGCTGTTCTGGCGCGTGCATTTCATGCTCGGTTCAGCGGCGTTCAGCATGTCCGGGATCAAGGCGCTCCGGGCGATGGCCGAAGATGACTTTGGCGTGCACACCTCGACCGAGCAGGTGCTCCGGCTGATGGTGCCGTTCCTTGCGGCTGGCATGAGCGCGAAATCCGGTATTAGCAACGATCTGCTCGCGAGCGCCAACGCTCAGCGGTGCCCGTCATCGAATAATGGCGCTTGATCCATTAAGCTTGCCGCCTGCCAATATCCGCCGCTCGGCAGTCATCTCCAACCTGGCGATTCGTCTGTTACGGCAGATCGCCGCGTGATCCGCTACTCCACTGCAAGGAATTGTTATGCAAGGCTCTCTGATGCTCGATGTGCAAGGTACCTGGCTTACGCCGGAGGACCGCCATCTGTTGCGTCAGCCAGAAGTCGGCGGGCTGATTCTCTTCGCCCGCAACGTCGAGACGCCGGGTCAGGTGCGTGAACTATGCCGCGCGATTCGGGCAGTACGCCCAGACCTGCTATTGGCAATCGATCAGGAGGGTGGACGCGTACAGCGTATTCGCGAGGGGTTCGTTCGCCTGCCTGCCATGCGCGACATCAGTCGTTGCGAAAACGCGGCGGTGCTGGCTGAACATTGCGGCTGGCTGATGGCAACGGAGGTGCTGTCTGTTGGGCTCGACTTCAGCTTTGCGCCCGTATTGGACCTGGACCATGGCCGTAGTGCAGTCGTCGGCTCTCGTGCGTTCGAGAGCGACCCACAGCGTGCGGTGCTGTTGCTGACAGCGTTCATTCGCGGCATGAACGCCGCCGGAATGCAGGCGACCGGTAAGCATTTCCCCGGTCACGGCTGGGCCGAGGCAGATTCACATTTCGAAGTGCCGGTCGACGGGCGCAGCCTGGACGACATCCGCGCACACGACATGGTGCCTTTCGCGGCGTTGAGCTCACAGCTCGGCGCGGTCATGCCGGCACATGTGATCTATCCGCAGGTCGACGAACAACCGGCAGGGTTTTCACGGCGGTGGCTGCAGGACATCTTGCGCGGGGATTTAGGTTTCGAGGGGGTGATCTTCAGCGATGACCTTTCGATGGCGGGCGCGCATGTCGTAGGTGACGCCGCTAGCCGTGTCGAGGCGGCTTTGAGCGCCGGTTGCGATATGGGGTT
The DNA here is from genome assembly GCF_014647635.1 of Pseudomonas matsuisoli. GTDB lineage: Bacteria > Pseudomonadota > Gammaproteobacteria > Pseudomonadales > Pseudomonadaceae > Pseudomonas_P > Pseudomonas_P matsuisoli. The sequence goes on along the minus strand of NZ_BMPO01000001.1, from coordinate 426,545 downwards.
GGTTTGCAATGATCGGGCAGCGGCCGAGCTGGCGCTGAGTGCGTTGCAGCGGCTGGCGGTACGGCCTGCCGCGCGTTTGGCGCGCATGCGAGGCGAGGGGCGGGAGGGCATCGATTATCGTGCTACACCCCGTTGGTCGCAGGCGATATCCGCACTGCGTGCCGCCGATCTGATCGTTTGAGTACTTCGCATTGACGACATACGCAATTATGGGTGGGACCGGCCTGACCCAGCTGGAAGGTCTGACGCTGGACGGTGTATTAACGCTGGAAACCCCTTATGGCGCGCCCTCGGCGGATATCCTCAAAGGCCGATTCGCCGGCGGTGACGTGTTGTTTCTCGCGCGTCACGGAATGCCACATCGAATTGCGCCTCATCGAATCAATTACCGCGCGAACCTGTGGGCGCTGCGAGCAGCCGGTGCGGACGCTGTCCTTGCGGTAAACGCTGTAGGCGGTATTCACGCGGCAATGGGTAGCGGTCATCTGTGCGTACCTCATCAACTGATCGACTACACCTGGGGACGGGAACACAGCTATTTCCAGGATGAGCTTGAGCACGTCACGCACATTGATTTCTCGCATCCGTATGACGATGCGATACGGACGCGCTTGATCTCTGCCTTAGCGGAGGAGGGCTTCGCGCACAGCAGCCATGGCGTCTATGGTGCAACCCAGGGGCCGCGTCTGGAGACCGCTGCGGAAATCGTGCGAATGGAGCGCGATGGCTGCGATATCGTCGGCATGACGGGTATGCCGGAAGCGGCGTTGGCCCGTGAGTTGACGCTGCCCTATGCCTGCCTGGCCCTGGTAGTCAATCCTGCCGCCGGCAAGGCCAGCGGGCCAATCACCATGGCAGGCATCGAGCTGGCCTTGGGCGAGGGGATCGGCAAGGTCAAAACGACCCTTGCACGGTTTCTAGCGGGTTGACCCGAACGCCTCGGTCACTGTGGGAGCGGGTTCGATCTCTGGATACTAGAACGTCGCCATTCGCGGGCATGGCCCGCTCTCAAAACAGCGCGTCCCATTACCGCCGTAATATGTGGAAGCGGGCCATGCCGCGAGCGAACGTTGTTCTGTCAGCTTAGATGCCTGACGCCTGGAACCTGGACCTGTGCTGACCTAAGGCAATGGCGCAAACAACGCATCGATATCATCGGGTTGCAGTCGCCATTCGCCTTCGCCTGTCGTTTCCAGGAGGCCTTTGGCAAGGTCGGACTTGCGTTGCTGCAGTTGCTGGATGCGCTCTTCGACCGTTCCCCGCGTAATGAGCTTGTAGACGAAGACCGGCTTGTCCTGGCCAATTCGGTAGGCACGATCGGTCGCCTGGTTTTCCACGGCCGGGTTCCACCAAGGGTCGTAGTGGATGACCGTATCTGCGGCGGTTAGGTTGAGCCCTGTTCCGCCCGCCTTTAGGCTGATGAGGAATACAGGCACTTCATGATTTTGGAAGCGTTGGACAGGCGTGCGTCGGTCGCGGGTTTCGCCAGTCAGCAGGAGATAGGGTTGCCCACGCTTCTTCAGCTCTTCCTCGATCAGCGCCAGCATCGAGGTGAACTGAGAGAACAGGAGCACCCGTCGACCCGATGTCAGGGACTCATCAAGCAGCTCCATCAAGCTCGTCAGTTTGCCCGAGCTTGCTGTGCTTTTTCGCTCGCCACTTTCCGGGAGTAAGCGCAGGTCGCAACACACCTGGCGAAGTTTGAGCAGCGCTTCGAGAATGACGATTTGGCTTCTGGCCATCCCGTTGCTCTGAATCGCTTCACGTACTTTCTTATCCATTGCCAAGCGCACGGTCTCGTAGTGATCGCGCTGTGCATCGGTGAGCTCGACCCAATGCACGAATTCGTTTTTCTCCGGCAGCTCGCGGGCGACCTGCTCTTTGCGCCGCCGCAGGAGAAAGGGCTTGATCCGGGCGCGAAGGTGTTCCAGACGCTGCCCGTCCCCTTGTTTTTCGATAGGTGTCCGGTAGTCCTGGGAAAAGCGTTTGCTGTCCCCCAGCCAGCCGGGCATCAGCAAATCGAACAGGGCCCAGAGTTCGCCTAGATGGTTTTCCAACGGTGTGCCGCTCAAGCACATCCGCTGGTTGGCGTGGAGCTGCCGTGCCGCCTGGGCCGCTTTGCTCGATGGGTTCTTGAGATTCTGTGCTTCGTCGAAAACCACGATATGAAAGCGTTGCGAGCGCAGGGTCGCGATGTCGCGTGGTAGCAGCGAGTAGGTCGTGAGCAGCAGGTCGTACTGGTCCAGCCGGCCGAATTCCCGCTGCCTCTGCGGTCCGTGTAGGGCGATGACGCGCAGGTCCGGCGCGAAGCGTGCGGCTTCGTCCTGCCAATTGGGTATTAAGCTGGTGGGCATCACGACCAGGCAGGGTGTGCTCAACCGTCCCGCTTGTTTTTCGGATAACAAGTGCGCCAGGGTCTGGAGCGTCTTGCCCAGCCCCATGTCGTCGCCAAGAATGCCGCCTACTTGTAGCTGGCGCAGCGTCTGCATCCAGGCGAGCCCTTCACGCTGATAGGGGCGCAGCTGTGCCTTCAACCCATCCGGTGGCTCGACGGCGGTACCGCCGTAGGCATGCAGGCGTTGAGCGAATTCACGGACGCGTTCGCCGCCCGCCCATTCCAACGGTAAACCTTCGAGCACCGACAGGCGCGCTGCATCGGGTGCATCCAGGCGTAGCTCGGTGGGAGCCGCGTTCGCATCCCGGAGATAGATATCGCCCAACAGAGAGAGCAAGGGTTTTAGCCGGCCGAATGGCAGCATGACTTGGGCCGGTCGACCCTCCGCATCGCGCCGTGCATCGATCTGAAGGTGTACCTGCTCGTCGTCTGGGCGCTGTTGCAACCGCTCGCTAGACAACAGCTGGGGATTACGTCGGATCAGACCGAGCAGGACAGGAAGCAAGCTGATCCGTTGCCCGTCGATGACGATGCCGAGCTCCAGGTCGAACCATTCGTGGCCGGGCGATTCGTCGACATTCGCATACCAGCCTTCGACGGGAGTCAGATCGAAATTGAAGCCAGGACGAATGTCGACTTCCCAGCCTTGTGCCTTCAATTTGGGCAGCTCGTGCTCGACGAAGGTCAGCCAGGCCTTTTCGTCGAGCATCTCGAACATTTCCGCGGAATTTGCCGGGAGCGCCTGGCTTTGGCGCAAAGCGACGTGGAAGCCGGCTTGTAACAGCGCTTGGCGAAACGCCTGTTCAGCTTTCAGTTGGCGAGCAATGGACAGGTACTCATCGCCCACGCGCACCTGCATGCGATTTTCCCGTAGTGGTTTGCCATGGACCAACGTGCCTGCATAGCGGAACGCAAGGCCGGCGCGGTGTTGAGCCTGGCTGATCATGCGCGCGCTACGGGTGTCGTAGTTCGTATGCAAGTGACTACCGAGGCTTAAGTGAGCGATCGGTTGGATGTCGTCGACATTACGGCGTGCGAGCGGTTTTGGCTCGGGCAATTCCGGCGCGATCGTACGAAGTGCCTGGGCAAAGGCAGCCGCCTGCGCCTCGGGAATGGCCGGTATGCGGCTCAGGTGACTGGCCAGCTCGGGCGGTTGATCACAATCGAGCAAGCCGACTCGGCACTGGTTGATATCGAGATAATGCAGCGGCTGTACGGACGTCAGCACTTCGATGTCGCCGTCTCCGGCAACACGCCATTCCTGAAGGAACTCGCCGGATTCCTTCTGGTGCCAGCTGAATTCGGCCTTTAGCGGCTCATGCCAGCGAAGGGGTTCGGTGTCTTCGACGTCCAGAAACGCCCGCCCGGTGGATACGATCAGGGGAAGCAACTCGGCGCCGAGTTCACCGGCCAAGGTCAGCGAATTACCGTAGCGATAATCGCTGCCGCCCAATGCCAGACGCGCGATGCGCAGGTCTATCGGTAGCAGGAAGCGCGGTTGCCGGGCAATGGCATCACGCAGTGCGTTGTAAGCCTTCACCTCGGCAATCTGCCCGTCAGGCGTGAGCCGCACTTTGTAAAGGCGTGCCTCGGTGTCAGGCCAAATTTCGTAATGCAGGCGCGACATTTCGCCTTCTGGGTAGGCGGGTCCGGTTCCGGTCGTGACCTTCGGCAGCTTGTGCAGCCACTCTTGCAGCGGCTTCGACAGCCCTTGGGCGGGTCCGCCGGACACGATGCCGTCGTTCGCCATTAGGTGTTCGATGACGGCCACCGCATGTTTGCAATTGAGCCCGACGGGGCAGTTGCAGGCGGCGTGAAGCTGCTTGCCGCTGCGACCGATGAAGATCGATTGCCGATAATCGTTTTCGCCCGAGCCTTCGCACGTGGCCAGAATGCGCTCGTCTTCCAACGATAAGACGCGCACGCGTTTCTGCTGGGCATAGGCTGCACCTCGTTTGAGCGCGCCGACGTCGAAGCCTTCACGCCAATCGTGTGTTTTCAGCCATTCGATGATCTGCTTCATCAGCCCAGTCGGCCTCTCGTTTCCATGGCCATGCGTGGATTATTCGGCTGGCGCCAGGCGTTCGAGCAATGCCTCGATGACATTGAAGCGCTCTTCCGCCCGTTCCATCGGCACCTGGAATCTGAAGAGTGTCGCACCCTCGAACTTGTAGCGATTAGGTTGCCCCTGGATGAGCTTGATGAGCGTCAGCGGGTCGACTTTCGTATCGGCCGCGAATTCGATGCGGCCACCCTGCGGCCCTCCATCGATCTTCAAAATGCCCAACGCATCGGCTCTCAATTTCAGCAAGGTCAGGCGAACCAGGTTCTTGGTCTGTTCGGGTAGCAGGCCAAAACGATCGATCATCTCCACCTGCAGCTCTTTCAGCCCGTCTTCATCGGTCGCGTTGGCAATACGTTTGTAGAGGATCAACCGCCCATGAACGTCCGGTAGATAGTCTTCTGGAATCAAGGCTGGAATGCGCAGGTTGATTTCTGGACCGCCACCCAAGGGCTGTTCGAGATTGGGCTGCTCGCCTTTCTGGATCGCCTTGACCGCACGCTCGAGCATTTCCATGTACAGCGTGAAGCCCACCGCTTGGATTTGGCCACTCTGGCCTTCGCCCAGGAGTTCGCCGGCGCCGCGGATCTCAAGGTCGTGCGTTGCGAGAACGAAGCCCGCTCCAAGGTCCTGCGCGTTGGCAATGGCTTCTAGGCGCTTTTCGGCGTCCGGCGTCATACCTTTGCGCTGCGGCGTCAGCAGATAAGCATAGGCCTGGTGATGGCTACGGCCGACACGGCCGCGGAGCTGATGGAGCTGAGCCAGGCCGAATTTGTCAGCGCGCTCAATGATGATGGTGTTCGCGCTGGGAACGTCGATCCCAGTTTCGATGATGGTTGACGCCACGAGCACGTTGAAGCGCTTGTGATAGAAGTCGCTCATCACGCGCTCGAGATCGCGTTCGTTCATTTGCCCATGACCGACAGCGATACGGGCCTCAGGTACCAGCTCGGCAAGATCGGCAGCGCACTTCTCGATCGTCTTGACCTCGTTGTGCAGGTAATAGACCTGACCGCCACGCAACAGCTCGCGAAGCAACGCCTCCTTGATGACGGCGTTCTGCTGCTCCATGACGAACGTGCGCACAGAAAGCCGGCGGGCTGGCGGTGTGGCGATGATCGAGAGATCACGCATGCCAGCGACAGCCATGTTGAGCGTTCGCGGAATCGGTGTGGCGGTCAGTGTAAGAATGTCGACTTCGCTGCGCAGCGCTTTGAGCTGCTCTTTCTGGCGTACGCCAAACCGGTGCTCTTCGTCGATGATGACGAGGCCCAGGTTCTGGAACTTCACATCCCCCTGCAGCAGTTTGTGCGTGCCGATGAGGATATCTACCTTGCCTTCGGCCAACTGCTGGGCGGCGCCTTCAATTTCCTTGGCCGACTTGAAGCGGCTCATCACCTCCACGCGTACGGGCCAATCGGCGAAGCGGTCGCGGAAGCTGTTGTAGTGCTGCTGGGCGAGGAGGGTGGTCGGTACGAGCACCGCCACCTGCTTGCCACTGTGGACGGCAATGAACGCCGCGCGCATGGCAACTTCGGTCTTGCCGAAGCCCACATCGCCGCAAACGAGACGATCCATCGGGCGCGGCGAGAGCATGTCGGCGCGGACCGCTTCGATTGCGGTCTGTTGATCCACGGTTTCCTCGAACGGGAATCCCGCACTGAAGGTTTCGTAATCGGCTCTCGGGTCGTTGAACGCATAGCCCTCGCGCGCGGCGCGTCGGGCGTAGACGTCGAGCAGCTCGGCGGCGACATCGCGAATCTGCTCAGCCGCTTTGCGCTTGGCTTTTTGCCAGGTTTCCGAACCCAGGCGGTGGAGTGGGGCGAGGGCGTCGTCGCTCCCGGTATAGCGCGCGATCAAGTGCAGGCTGGAAACCGGCACGTACAGCTTGGCTTCATCGGCGTATTGCAGTGCCAGGAATTCTGCGGCCTGGCCCTCGATTTCCAGCGTGATCAACCCAAGGTAGCGACCGACGCCGTGGTCGATATGGACGACCGGCGCGCCTTCACGCAACTCGGTGAGGTTCTTGATGACGTTTTCGCCACCGTCGCGCGTTTTTTCCCGGCGCCGACGCTGCATGACGCGCTGGCCAAACAGTGGGCTTTCCGCGATCAGGGCAATGTCGTCGAGCAACAGCCCGTCGTCGAGCGGCGCGATGGTGATTGCCAGGCGATCTGCGGACGAAGTGAAGGCCGACCAACTGTCGACTTCTGTCGGTTGGAGCTTCAGTCGCGCCAGCATTTCCAGCAGTACTTCACGGCGACCCGCGGATTCTGCGGTGAACAGCACGCGGCCGTCGTAGCCTTCGAGGAAGCGGCGCAACGCGCCCATCGGTTCGGTGGCTTTGGCCTCGATGGCAAGCTCGGGGAAACGGTGGGTAACGAAGCGTTCCCGTCCCACGCCCGGCTCGATGTCGTCCGCGCCGGCTACGACACGCGGCCAGTTCTTCAGTCGCGCGAAGCAGTCTTCCACCGGCAGAAACAACTCATTCGGCGGGAGCAGTGGCCGTTCCGGGTCGTAGCGGCGATCTTCGTAGCGGCTGCGTACGTCCGTCCAGAACTGGTCCGCGGCCTGCTCGATACCGGCGAGGGAGAACACCTGAGTGTCCTGTGGCAAATAGTCGAACAGCGTCGCAGTTTCTTCGAAGAACAGCGGCAGGTAGTACTCGATGCCCGCTGGAGTGATGCCGGTGGACAGATCCTGGTAGATCGGGCAGCGACGGAAGTCGACATCGAAGCGCTCGCGAAAGCGCGCACGAAAGCCGGTCACGGCTTCTTTGCGGAGCGGGAACTCACGGGCGGGCAGCAGGCGGACGGAGTCCACTTTGTCGATCGAGCGCTGGGTTTCGGGATCGAACGTACGCAGGGTTTCGATTTCGTCGTCGAACAGGTCTATTCGGTAAGGGTGTGCGCTGCCCATCGGAAATAGATCGATGAGCGCACCGCGAACGGCGAATTCACCATGCTCGTAGACCGTCTCCACGTAGCGATAGCCGGCGGCCTCCAGACGTAGACGCATCTGCTCGACATCTAGGCGTTGGCCTACGTCGAGTACTAGGCTCGAGCCCAGCAGAAATTGGGTTGGCGCCAATCGGTGTAGCGCCGTCACGATAGGGACTACGAGAATGCCGTGGGTAAGCTCCGGCAGCCGATACAGTGTGGCGATACGCTGCGAAGTGATGTCTTGGTGCGGCGAAAACACATCGTATGGAAGCGTCTCCCAATCGGGGAAATGCAGCACTGGGAGATCTGGGGCGAAGAACTTGAGCTCTTGCTCGAAGCGCTCGGCCGTCTGACTGTCCGCTGTCAGCAACAACGTGAAACGCTTGGCGGCGCTGGCGGACTCGGCAATCGCCAGAGGCAGTGCGGCCCCTTGAAGATTACCCCACTGTTGCTTGCCTGCCGCGTTGGGCAGAGTTGGAAGGCGCAATACAGACACGTGAGAGGATGGCTCCGTTCAGAATTCGGGCGCGGCGATTGTAACTATCCAAGAGATGCGCTGTCAGTGTGATCGGGAGGCGTCATCAATTGTTCCCCCCGGCTGCAGATTGCCGTCTTCAGTAGGCGTCGTCATAATGTAGCCCCTGTTTTCAGCCCCTACATAGGAAGGTACGACAGTGACTCAAAAGCCCGACCAGTGTCTTGGTGAATGGATTGATCGTGAAGCTCTGGCGGAGGCCATGATACCGCTGATCGGTCAGCTCTACCGGAACAATAACGTCGCGATCACCCTGTACGGTCGCAGCCTTATCAACCGCTCCGTCATCGATCTATTGAAGGGACACCGCTTCACTCGTCACCGCCAGGCGGACGAAGTCGAGTTGTCCGTTCAGGAAACCTTCCCGCTGCTCAAAACGTTGAGCGAGCTCAAGTTGGGCCCGGCGACCATCGATCTTGGCCGCCTGACCGTCAAGTTCAAGGAAGAAGGAAACGGCCGCAGCGTCGAAGCATTCCTCCGCGAAGAACTGGCCGATGTCATCGGCAAGCAAGGTTCCAGCGATCGCAAAGGCCGTGACATCGTCCTTTATGGTTTTGGCCGTATCGGACGCTTGCTGGCGCGCATCATGGTCGAGAAGACTGGCGGCGGCGAAGGCCTGCGTCTGCGTGCGATCGTCGTGCGCAAAGGTGCCGACAACGATCTCTCCAAGCGTGCAAGCCTGCTGCGCCGTGACTCGGTACACGGCTCCTTCGATGGCACTATCATCGTCGACGAAGAGAACAGCAACCTGCTGATCAACGGCAACCTGGTTCACGTGATCTATTCGAACGATCCGTCCACCGTTGACTACACCCAGTACGGCATCAACAACGCGCTGGTTGTGGATAACACCGGTAAGTGGCGCGATGCAGAAGGTCTGTCCCTGCACCTCAAGTGCCCGGGCGTCGATCGCGTGATTCTGACGGCACCTGGCAAGGGCGCGCTGAAGAATATCGTGCACGGTATCAACCACGGTACGATCACCGACGAAGACAAGATCGTCACCGCGGCATCTTGCACCACCAACGCTATCGTCCCGGTGCTCAAGGCGCTGAACGACAAGTACGGCATCGTCAACGGCCACGTTGAAACGGTTCACTCGTACACGAACGACCAGAACCTGATCGACAACTTCCACAAAGGCAATCGCCGTGGCCGCAGTGCGGCGCTGAACATGGTGATCACCGAGACGGGTGCGGCCAAGGCCGTGGCCAAAGCACTGCCGGAATTGGCGGGCAAGCTGACGGGTAACGCCATTCGCGTACCGACGCCAAACGTGTCGATGGCGATCCTGAACCTGAACCTTGAGAAGGCCACCGATCGCGAAGAAGTCAATGAGTACCTGCGCCACATGGCCCTGTACTCTGACCTGCACGAGCAGATCGACTTCGTGAACTCGCCGGAAGTGGTTTCCAGCGACTTCGTCGGTTCGCGCTACGCTGGTGTCGTCGATGCCGAAGCGACCATCTGCCACGACAATCGTGTCGTCCTGTACGTCTGGTACGACAACGAGTTCGGTTACAGCTGCCAGGTCGTTCGCGTTCTCGAAGAAATGGCCGGTGTGAAGCCCGCGGATTTCCCCCGCGCGTAACGATGTTGGTCGAAAAGCAAGGGAGCCTCAGGGCTCCCTTCTTTATTGCACGACAGAAAATGTACTTTGTTCACCAGACACGCCTGCGCAAGAAACTGGATTTCGATGTTCTAGCGGTTCTTGTTATCGCTCTGAACGATGGTTTTCCAGTCAAGGTCAGCAATAGCAAGAGGCAAAGATGGAGCTCGATAGGGGCCCCGCTGCGCGGCCTCAAGCCTGCAAGAACGAAGCGAACTGCGCTACGATGCGCACCGGCGCCGGGCCTGCGGCGCTCAGTCGCAGGTCTGCAACGATCCAGCGGGTGCACGAGAACGTGTTTCTGCGTGAATAGGAGTAAACATGGCTGTCTATAACTACGATGTGGTGGTGCTGGGCTCTGGACCGGCGGGTGAAGGGGCAGCCATGAACGCTGCCAAGGCCGGACGCAAGGTGGCGGTCGTGGATAACCGCCCTTTGGTTGGCGGCAACTGCACCCATCTCGGAACGATCCCTTCGAAGGCGCTGCGCCACTCGGTTCGGCAGATCATGCAGTTCAACAACAATCCCATGTTCCGCCAGATCGGCGAGCCGCGTTGGTTCTCCTTTCCGGATGTGTTGAGGAGTGCGGAAAAAGTCATCTCCAAGCAGGTGGCATCCCGGACGAGCTACTACGCTCGAAACCGGGTCGACACCTTCTTTGGTACCGCGAGTTTCGCCGATGACCAGACCGTTCAGGTTGTTTGCCTGAATGGCATGATGGAAACGCTGATCGCCAAGCAATTCGTTATTGCGACCGGGTCGCGTCCCTATCGGCCTGCGGACATCGACTTTTCGCATCCTCGTGTTTACGACAGCGATACCATTCTGAGTTTGAACCACACCCCGCGCCGGTTAGTGATCTACGGAGCAGGTGTCATTGGTTGCGAATACGCCTCGATTTTCAGCGGCCTTGGTGTTCTGGTCGACCTCATCGACACGCGGGATCAGTTGCTCAGCTTCTTGGACGACGAAATCTCGGACGCGCTCAGCTACCACCTACGAACCAACAATGTAGTCGTTCGGCACAATGAAGAGTACGAGCGCGTTGAAGGGCAGGATCACGGTGTCGTACTGCATATGAAGTCCGGCAAGAAGATCAAGGCCGACGCATTGCTGTGGTGTAACGGTCGGACCGGTAACACAGACAAGCTTGGGTTGGAGAACGTCGGCGTCAAGGTGAACAGCCGCGGACAGATTCAGGTCGACGAGTGCTACCGTACCGAAGCCGGCAATATCTACGGTGCCGGAGACGTGATCGGCTGGCCTAGCCTCGCCAGCGCTGCATATGACCAAGGTCGTTCCGCCGCAGGTAGCATCGTGGAGAACGGCAGCTGGCGGGAGGTGGATGACATCCCTACCGGGATCTACACCATTCCGGAAATCAGTTCGCTGGGCAAGACGGAGCGTGAGTTGACGCAGGCTCAGGTGCCTTATGAAGTGGGTAAAGCGTTTTTCAAGAGTATGGCGCGGGCTCAGATTTCCCATGAGCCGGTAGGGATGCTGAAGCTGTTGTTCCACCGCGAAACACTCGAAGTGCTTGGCGTGCATTGCTTCGGCTACCAGGCTTCGGAAATCGTCCACATCGGCCAGGCGATCATGAATCAGAAGGGCGAAGCCAACACCCTCAAGTACTTCATCAACACCACGTTCAACTATCCGACAATGGCCGAGGCGTATCGCGTCGCGGCGTTCGATGGGTTGAATCGGCTGTTCTAGGTTGGCTTAGCGCCAGCCGCGGCCCGGCCCGCTCCTACAGAGCGTGGGCTTGGCCTGCTAGCCGAGGCAGCCACGGACTACAGCACTTTTGTAGGAGCGAGCTTGCTCGCGAATGCGGTATTACTGTTGCCACTTCACCGTCTGACCGATTTCGTTCGCGGGCAAGCCCGCCCCTACAGAGAGTGAGCTTAGCTTGCTACCTTGGGAAGCCACGGACTACGACGCTTTTGTAGGAGCGGGCTGGGCAGCGATCGGCTTGCCCGCAGATACCCTGATAGGGGCAACTCAATTTTCTCGGCGGCCGTCGCGTTCAGTGAAAACCAGAGGGCCGGCCTTTCCCTGCTAACGCTGCAATGTCCTTACCGCCAGCCCCGGATAGTCGGTGATGATGCTGTCGACGCCGAAGTCGGCAAGCCGGCGCATCAGGGCTGCTTCATTGACCGTCCAGACCGAGACATGCAAACCCTGTTTTTGGGCCTTTAGTAGTCGTTCAGGCGTGCATAGCGTCCAGTTCAGCGCCAGGATGCTGCAGTCGTACGCTTTAGCTGCTTTCAGCGGATCAATCCAGGCGTATTCCGCGACGAGGCCGCGCGAGATGTTGGGAGTTAGCCGTTGTAGCGCCCGCAACACTTCTCGAGAGCTCGACGTGACGGTGATCTTGTCGAGCAATCCATGTTTGGTCGCGAGCGCTTCGATCGCCTGAACCGTTCTGGCGGCTCTGACGCGCGAGGCGCTTTTTACTTCCAGCTGCCAATGTTCGAACGGGCACTTTTCGAACAGCTCATCCAATGTCGGAATTGGCGCTGGCTTGATATGACCCGGCCCACCGTGACGTGCGTCGACGTTGATCAAATCCGCCGAGTGTTGTTCAGCGACCTTACCGCGACGGCCAGTCGTACGGCGCAGGGTGGGATCATGGATCACCATGAGTTCGCCATCACGTGACAGATGCAGGTCGAGCTCGCAGCGGCGCACGCCATGCTCGAGACAGGTTTGAAAGCCAACCAGTGTGTTCTCCGGCGCTTCGCCCTTGGCGCCGCGGTGTCCATAAATGAGCGTCACGTCATTCTTCCTTCTGCATGCGGGGCTGATGATGGCGGACGCTGTTAACGACCCTATCGTCCTCGAAATAGACGCTGAACTCGCGATAATCCCAACGCTGGATCGGCGGCTTGCCAACGGGGTCGTGCTCGTCGTCCGCGAGGCCATATCTTTCTAGCACAGCTTGTCGAGACATGCCGTTCGTTGGAATAGCCATGCCGCTCGCGCCTTGCGCGCCGATCGGCAAGGTAATCGTCTCGGCCATGGAAGCACTCATGCTTGACCAGGTGATGACCATCAGCAGCAGCTTGAAGCAACGGATCACAGGGAGGGCTCCGCCTGCTCGCGGGCGAGTCGCCTGGCCTGGGCTTGCCGCTGGAGAATATGGCGTGCCAGCAGTTGCCGTTGCGCATCCGTGGTTTCTTCGAATTCCGTACCGATGTCGAACCCGCCGGTGTCGCGGGGCTGGCAGTGCAATACTCTAGCGTTGAGCTGCAACCCCAAGGCCTGTGGAAGCAATACGATACGCATCGTAAGGCGCATGCCGGCGGGGTACTCGTTTTCATCGGAGAAGCGTATGCCACCCTCGGAAAGGATGACGCGCCGTGGCGGGCCTACATCGCGCAGCAAGTGCTGCGCGACCACGCGTCCTAACAGGTCTACCCGTTTATTGATGGTTTTGAGGTAGCTTGCGGTGGCGCGATCCTTTTCGCCGATCTGGCGCAGCAGGTGCTGGGATTCGAAGTCCATGGCGTGCAGATCGGCGAGCAGATTGAATAATGTGGAATCGTCTTGCCGAAAGTCTTCCGTGGGTAGGGGCTCGACCGCAAGCGGCTGAATTTCCAGTGCTATGGAATCCTCGATGCGATAGTATTCGCGCCGATCATCTGCTTCGTGTGTCGACATGGTGATCCCGTGGCTGCGTTGACTGAGCGAGTGTATCAGGCCTCTGTAGCCCGCCGGTGTGCCCGGCGTTCATGATGAATGCAGCGTCGCAACATTCATTGACGGCTCGCACGGCACCTCCTTTTAGGGAGCCTGTCCAAGCCCTGCATTCCTGCTTTCATCCAGCGAATCGGCCTTACATGTTCAGACCGCTGTCCCTCTACATCGGCTCGCGCTATACGCGGGCCAAGCGTCGAAACCACTTCGTTTCCTTCATTTCTTTGACCTCGATCATCGGCCTGGCACTTGGCGTACTCGTCATGATTGTCGTGCTGTCCGTGATGAACGGCTTCGACCGCGAAATGCGCGAACGCGTGCTAGGGCTCGTGCCTCACGTCAGCGTTGAATCGCCCGAGCCTATCAAGGACTGGCGCAGCCTCGCCAAAGAGCTCCAAGCGCATAGCGGTGTTCTGGCTGTGGCGCCCTACACGCAAATGCAAGGATTGTTGACCAGCACCGGAGAAGCGCAAAAGGTGCTGGTTGACGCCATCGATCCGGCCGAAGAGGCGAAGGTGTCCATCATCAATCGCTTTTTCAAGCCTGGCGAGGGCTCGCTAGATGCGCTGAAGCCGGGCGAGTTCGGCATCGTGCTAGGGGATACGGCGGCCAAGCGTCTGGGTGTCGGTGTCGGTGACAAGGTCACCTTTGTCGCGCCCGAGGTTTCCGTCACGCCAGCGGGCATGTTCCCGCGCATGAAGCGTTTCACTGTAGTCGGCCTGTTCCACGTCGGAGCAGGGGAGTTGGACGGTTATCTTGCACTGACGCACTACAACGACGCCGCCCGCCTGAAGCGCTGGCCAGGTGATGAGGTGCAAGGCGTCCGTTTGAAGCTCGAGGACTTGTTCCAAGCGCCGCAAACCGGTTGGGAGTTGTCAGAAAAACTCGGCCAACGCTATTACGCCCGTGATTGGACGCGCACGCATGGCAATCTCTACCAGGCCATTCGCATGGAAAAGTCCATCATCGGTCTGCTGTTACTGCTGATTGTCGCGGTCGCGGCTTTCAACATCATTTCCACGCTGGTCATGGTCGTTAACGACAAACGTTCCGACATTGCCATCCTGCGCACGCTTGGCGCTACGCCCGGCCAGATCATGCGCATCTTCATGGTTCAAGGCACGGTCATCGGTGTCTTTGGCACGGCGATTGGCGGCGTGCTGGGTGTGCTCGCCGCCCTCAACGTCAGTGCAGGCATCGCATTGCTCGAGCGTGTAATGGGGCACAAATTCCTTAGCGCAGACGTTTATTTCATCGATTATCTGCCGTCCGAGGTCTTGGTTTCGGACGTGATATTGATTTGCTCGGCAGCCCTGGTTCTGGGCTTCCTCGCTACCCTATATCCCGCCTGGCGTGCTGCGCGCACCCGGCCTGCGGAGGTTTTGCGTCATGAATGATTCCGTACTCAGCTGCCGCGATCTGGGCAAGCAATACGAGGAAGGTCCGCAAACAGTCAGTGTGCTGACGGGTGTACAGCTCGAGCTTCGCGCCGGTGAGCGTATCGCCATCGTCGGCAGCTCAGGTTCGGGCAAAAGTACGCTGCTCAACCTGCTGGGCGGCCTTGATACGCCGAGCACGGGGAGCGTGTGGCTCGCCGGACAGGAGCTTTCGTCGCTCAGCGAGAAGGCGCGGGGGATGTTGCGCAACCGCTCGCTGGGGTTCGTCTACCAGTTTCACCATTTGCTGCCGGAATTCACCGCGCTGGAAAATGTGTGCATGCCGTTGTTGATAGGACGAATGCCGATTCCTGAAGCCCGCCAACGTGCGTCCACGCTCTTGCAGCGCGTCGGCCTCGGTCACCGGCTGGACCACAAGCCAAGCGAGTTGTCTGGAGGTGAGCGTCAGCGGGTGGCGATTGCCCGTGCATTGGTCAATCAGCCTGCACTAGTGCTGCTCGATGAACCCACAGGTAACCTCGATCAGCACACGGCCCAGGGCATTCAAGAACTCATGCTGGAGTTGAGCCAGTCCTCACGGACCGCGTTTCTCGTCGTCACCCACAGCCTGGAGCTGGCGCACCAGATGGATCGGGTGCTGCGCCTCGAGGAAGGCCATCTGGTGGAGGCATAACGGATCATGTTCAGGCCTCTCGCAATTTTTATCGGCGCGCGTTACACGCGGGCCAAGCGCCGCAATCACTTCATTTCTTTCATTTCCCTAACCTCGATGATCGGCCTTGGACTGGGGGTCATGGCGATGATTGTCGTGCTGTCGGTGATGAACGGGTTCCAACAGGAAATGAGCTCGCGCATCCTCGGCATGGTGCCGCACGCCGTGGTGACGGCGGGCGAGCCATTGGACGATTGGCGGGTACAGGCAAAGGCCTTGACGGCCGATCCGCGTGTCGAAGCCGCAGTTCCGTTCGCGGAGCTCGATGGCATGCTGTCGTTCCATGGTTCGATGCAACCGGTGCAGATTCACGGCATCGATCCTGCGGAGGAATCCAAGGTGTCGATCGTTGCTGACCATGTGACGCAAGGTCGATTGAACGCCCTGCAGCCCGGAGAGTTCGGCATCGTGATCGGCGAGCTGGTCGCTCGTCGGTTCGGTTTGCGGATGGGCGATCGTCTGACCCTGATCGTGCCGGAAGTCAGCGCGACGTCAAGCGCCGTTACGCCGCGTATGCACCGCCTGACCATCGTTGGCATGTTCAAGGTAGGCGCGGAAATAGATGGGTCATTAGGGCTCATCCACATCGCCGATGCCGAACAAATTCAGCGTAACGAGCCCG
The DNA here is from genome assembly GCF_014647635.1 of Pseudomonas matsuisoli. Classification (GTDB taxonomy): domain Bacteria; phylum Pseudomonadota; class Gammaproteobacteria; order Pseudomonadales; family Pseudomonadaceae; genus Pseudomonas_P; species Pseudomonas_P matsuisoli. The sequence continues at coordinate 410,572 of NZ_BMPO01000001.1, read as the reverse complement.
GAAAGGTCGAGTCTCTCCGGCTGAAACTGAAGGATCTGTACGCAGCGCCGCAAGTGTCCGCTGACCTTGCCAGTCGCTTGGGTGCCGATTTCACGGCAAGCGACTGGACGAAGAGCCAGGGCAGTTTGTTTGCTGCGATGAAGATGGAAAAGACCATGATCGGGCTTTTGTTGCTGCTGATCATTGCTGTCGCCGCGTTCAATATCATTGCCACGCTGATCATGGTGGTGGCCGACAAGCAGGCGGATATCGCCATCTTGCGCACACTTGGCGCGACCCCTGGGCAGATCATGGCGACGTTCATGGTGCAGGGTACGGTGATTGGTAGTGTCGGGACGTTGACCGGCGGCATTCTCGGCGTTTTGTTGGCGTTGAACGTCAGTGAAGTCGTGAACTGGATCGAGCGGGTAACCGGGCAACACGTGTTCAGCTCCGACATCTACTTTGTGAATTCGCTACCGTCCCAATTGCAGATGGGAGATGTCGCCTTGATCTGCGCGGCGGGATTTCTGCTCAGTTTCCTGGCGACGCTCTATCCCGCAAGGCGCGCCGCACAGACGCAGCCAGCCGAAGCATTGCGCTACGAGTAGATGGCGTAGGCTAGGGTCTGTTGCCGTTTCGTCGCGAGCCGCGTTGCTGCGAGAGATGGCCTCCGGTTAGGCGCAGGATGCAGGTAATGGCTATTCCCTTGCCAAATCCTGCAACGACAGCGGAGGCCATTTCCCGCGCAACCCGTAGGGACGGGCCTGTTTTGGCGCGCGGCGTCGTTGCGGCCGCGAACGAAGCGGCAACAGACCCTAGGCGCTGGTCAGACCGTGCACCAGTTCCTCCGCAGCCGGCGTGTGTTTGATAGGGTGCCGTCCCTGCTCGCGGCGCGTTTGAACCTATAAAGCGCCAGTAGCTCTTCTTCGCTGAAAGCCAAAGGAAAAGGATTTCCGATGCGCCTAGCCCTGTTGGCGTTAGCGGCCGGCCTTGTTTCATTGAGGTTTTTGCCAAGCCTGCCGCCGGGATGGATTCTGGCCTTGCTCGCGGTCGTCTCGCCGGTATTTCTGCTGTCGCGCGCGTTCGTACTTTCCTTTTTTCTGCTGGGCTTCACCTGGGCCTGCTTCTCCGCGCAGAACGCCCTGGATGACAGGCTCGCGCCGGCTTTAGACGGGCGCACCCTGTGGGTTACCGGGAACGTGGTTGGCCTTCCTGAACAGACGGCAGATGGGGTGCGGTTCGAGCTCGCGAATGCGCGATCGCGACGCGCCGAATTGCCGTCCTTGCTGCGTCTTTCTTGGCGTGGTGGTCCAGACCTCAAAGCGGGAGAACATCTGCGAGTCGCCGTGACACTGAGGGCGCCGCACGGGCTGGTGAATCCGGTTGGGTTCGACTACGAGGCGTGGTTGTTAGCGCGTCGTATTGGCGCGACGGGAACCGTGAAGGCCGGTGAGCAGGTGGCGGCGCCAGGCGGCCTGAACGGATTGCGCGATTCGATAAGGCAGGCGCTGTTCGAGCAGGACGCCTATGGTCGCGAAGGCGCATTGGCTGCATTGATCGTGGGGGATGGATCTGGGCTTTCGAGCGCGGATTGGACGTTGCTACAGGCTACCGGAACCATCCATCTGATGGTTATTTCGGGTCAGCACATCACCATGGTCGCGGGCCTGGTGTATGGCTTGTTTTTCGGTATGGCGCGTCTTGGGCTGTGGCCCAGGCAATGGCCCTGGATCCCGTGCGCATGCATCGCCGCGTTCTTGGCAGCGTTGACCTATGGGCTGATGGCAGGCTTCCAGGTCCCGGTTCGACGGGCTTGTGTAATGGTCGCGTTGGTTTTGCTCTGGCGTTGGCGATTTCGTCAGTTAGGCATCGTGCTGCCATTGCTCGTCGCGTTGAACGTCGTTCTTCTCGCCGAGCCGTTGGCCGTGCTTCAACCCGGCTTTTGGCTCTCGTTCGGTGCGGTTTCCATCTTGGCGTTGGCCTTCGTAGGTCGTCTTGGTGCTCTGGGCATGCTCGCGACGGCCTGGCGAGCACAGTGGACGGTCACGGTGGGGCTGCTTCCCTTTTTATTGATACTCGGGCTTCCCGTGAGCCTCTCGAGTCCGATTGCAAATCTCATCGCGGTTCCCTGGGTCGGCGTGGGGATTGTGCCGATTGCTTTGTTAGGGTGTTTGCTATTGCCCATTCCCTGGGTCGGATCGAGTCTGCTGTGGTTGGCCGGTTTTCTCCTAGAGCTATTGTTCCGAATCTTGGCGGTGATAGCCGATGCAATTCCCGTTTGGCTTCCAGTACATGTGCCGTGGTGGGGCTGGTTGCTGGGTGGACTGGGCGCGATTTGCCTTCTGCTGCCGGCAGGCACACCAGGGCGGTTATTGGGAGGCATTCTGCTTCTGCCGCTGTTCTTCGCGCCGGCAGAGGAGGTCCCGGAAGGCCAGGCTCATGTCTGGATGTTCGATGTCGGGCAAGGGCAAGCGGTACTTATTCGGACCCGCGATCATGCGTTGGTCTACGATGCAGGGCCGCGATTCGGCGACTTCGACCTTGGGGCCCGGGTCGTCCTGCCAAATGCTCGAGCGTTAGGTGTTCATCGACTGGATGAATTGTTATTGAGTCATGCAGATGCCGATCACGCAGGTGGCGCACTGGCGTTGCATTCTACAATGCCGATCCTCCGAGTCAGCAGTGGAGAGCCAGAGGCGCTACCCGCGGTGTTGAATGCACAATCCTGCGGCGGGGAATCATGGCGCTGGAATGGCGTAACGTTCACGACCTGGCGGAGCCCAGCGCCGAGCGACAGCAACGCATCGTCTTGTGTGCTTCGGGTGGAAGCGAATGGTGAGTCGGTTCTGCTGACGGGGGATGTCGATATGGCCACTGAAAAGCGCCTTATCGAAAGCGGCTGGAACCTACCTTCCCGGTGGTTGCAAGCGGCACATCACGGCAGCAAGACCGGTACCGGCGACCCGTTTCTCGACGCGGTCGCACCTGCCGTCGCGCTGATTTCACGGGGCAAACACAACGGTTACGGCCATCCACACCCCGACGTTATCGGTCGCCTCAATGCGCATGGGGTCGAGGTACTGGATACTGCCGCAACGGGCGCGATCCATATCCAGCTGGGAACGCATGGAAAGGCGATACTCACGCGCCGCGATCACGTTGTCTTCTGGCGTTAAATGCGAGCGTTATCCCTCTTTCCGTCATGGGCCCTATGCTAGAGTGACGCCCTTTGCGAACAGGAGCGGTCCATCGTGTGGGAGCTGGTCAAGGCAGGCGGCTGGATGATGCTGCCAATCATTCTGTGTTCTATCGCGGCTGTTGGAATCATTGCAGAACGACTATGGACCTTGCGCGCCAGTCGTGTAGCGCCACCGCACCTGCTTGGGCAGGTATGGCGTTGGATCAAAGAGAGGAAGCTGAGCAACGACAAGCTCAAGGAGCTTCGCGCACAGGCGCCGCTGGGCGAGATCCTTGCGGCGGGACTGGCTAACTCTAAGCGCGGCCGCGAGATCATGAAGGAAAGCATCGAGGAGGCCGCTTCGCGTGTCATTCACGAGCTTGAGCGCTACCTGACCGTCCTTGGCACGATAGCCGCCATTGCCCCATTGCTTGGTTTATTAGGCACGGTCATCGGCATGATCGAGATCTTCAGTGCATTCATGGGGTCGGGAATGACCAATGCCGGTCAACTCGCCGGTGGCATCGCAACCGCTCTGATCACAACGGCGGCTGGATTGATCGTGGCGATCCCCGCTTTGTTCTTTCACCGCTACCTGACGCGTCGCATCGATGAGCTGGTCGTAGGGATGGAGCAGGAGGCGATTAAGTTGGTCGAGGTCGTCCAGGGCGATCGCGAGGTCGATCTGAGCGAGGAGAAGGCGTGAAATTCCGTCGCCGCCGGGAGCGGGAGAACGTCGAGATCAATCTCGCCTCCCTTATCGATGTCGTCTTCATTCTGCTGCTATTTTTTGTCGTGACCACTACGTTCACCCGCGAAACGCAGCTTCAAGTGAATCTGCCCGAAGCGGACAGCGCCGAGCCGACGGCGTCCGCCAATCCGGTGCTGGAAATCATGATCAGCGCCGACGGCAAGTACGCATTGAATGGCCAAGAACTGCTGCGTAGCGACCTGCAAGGTTTGCAGGCAGCGCTGCAGCGTGAGTCTGGCGGTGACACCGCTCAGCCAGTGACGATCAGTGCCGACGCCAATACCCCGCACCAAGCGGTCGTGACGGCCATGGACGCTGCTGGAAAGCTTGGATTCGCCCACTTGCGCATCACGACCGTTCAGGCCGAAGCCAAGCCGTGAGTCTTTCGGAGCGTCTGCTCACCGCGTGGTACGAGGGGCATCCCGCGCTCTTCGTGCTTCGGCCCTTAGAGTGGATCTACCGACGTATCGTGCGCGCTAAAAGACGGCGGTATTTACGCGGGGAAGGAGACATCTATCGAGCGCCGGTGCCAGTGGTGGTGGTGGGTAACGTGACGGTCGGTGGGACCGGTAAGACACCGATGATCCTCTGGCTCGTCGAACACTGTCGCCGCAACGGGATACGGGTTGGCGTGATCAGTCGCGGCTACGGTGCTCAGCCGCCAGCGTTCCCCTTTAGAATCCTTGCCCACCAGTCAGCAGCGCATGCGGGGGATGAGCCTCTGCTGATCGTGCAACGATCCGGCGTGCCCATGATGATCGACCCGCAGCGGGCGCGTAGTGCCAAAGCGTTGTTGGAGCAGGAGCCGCTGGATTTGCTGCTTTCTGACGATGGCCTACAGCATTACGGGCTGGCGCGGGACCTGGAGCTGGTACTCATCGATGCGGCGCGGGGTCTGGGTAATAAGCGTTGTCTTCCCGAAGGTCCGCTACGCGAGCCGGTCGAGCGTTTGGCCGAGGTCGACGCGGTCCTATGCAATGGTGCCGAGAATGATTCGGCGCGCGGGTTCGGTATGACCTTGCAACCCAGCGCGCTGGTCAACCTAGTCACCCATGAGCGGGTGTCTCCCACTCATTTCGCGGGTCAGACGGTTCATGCCGTTGCGGGTATCGGCAATCCCCAGCGTTTCTTCCGTACCCTTGAAACGCTAAACTGCCGACCTGTACCTCACGCCTTTCCCGACCATGCGGAGTTCACGCCCGACGCACTCGCCTTCGAACCCTCCCTTCCAGTCGTCATGACCGAAAAAGACGCGGTCAAATGCGCACCCTTCGCCCGCGATGACTGGTGGTATCTGGAGGTTCAAGCGGTCCCTTCGGCGGGGTTTCGCGCATGGTTCGACGCGCAGCTTCCGCGCCTGCTCGCTGGGCGACACTGATCACCGAAACGATTTCAGAGGAACCCTCTATGGATCCCAAACTGCTCGACATACTGGCTTGCCCGCTGTGCAAGGGCCCGCTGAAACTGTCCGACGACAAGTCCGAGCTGATCTGCAAGGCAGACGGCCTCGCGTACCCTGTTCGCGACGGCATCCCCGTCATGCTGGAAAGCGAGGCGCGTACGTTGAACGTTGAAGAGCGGCTTGATAAATGAGTGCAGGTTTTACCGTCGTCATTCCCGCTCGGTATGCCTCGACTCGCCTGCCGGGAAAGCCCCTGCAAGACATCGCGGGCAAGCCTATGGTGCAGCACGTATGGGAGCAGGCGCGCAAAAGCGCTGCCGCGAACGTCGTTGTGGCGACCGACAATGAGGCGATCGTCTCGGCGTGCGAGGGGTTTGGCGCGAACGTTCTGCTGACGCGAGAGGATCACCAGTCTGGAACCGACCGCTTGGCGGAGGTTGCCAGCCTGCTGGGCCTGGGCGATGACGAGATTGTCGTGAATGTGCAGGGCGACGAGCCGCTCGTTCCGGCGGTCATCGTGAATCAGGTCGCCGCGAATCTCGCGGCGCATCCGGAAGCGGGTATCGCCACGCTCGCGGAGCCTCTCCATGAGGTAGACGCGTTGTTCAATCCCAATGTGGTTAAGGTCACGAGCGATCTGAATGGTCTGGCCTTGACCTTCAGCCGGGCACCTTTGCCTTGGGCGCGCGATGCACTCGCCAAGCGTCGCGACGTGCTTCCGGAAGGTGTTCCCTACCGTCGCCACATTGGTATCTATGCCTATCGTGCGGGCTTTCTTCACGATTTCGTGGCCTGGGGCCCGTGTTGGTTGGAGCAGTGCGAATCGCTCGAGCAGCTTCGCGCGTTGTGGCACGGCGTCCGAATCCACGTCGCCGATGCCTTGGAGGCGCCGCCCGCAGGCGTCGACACGCCTGAAGATCTCGAGCGCGTGCGTCGCTTGCTCGGCGCATGATGCGGATATTGTTCGTCTGCCTCGGCAATATTTGCCGCTCACCGACCGCTGAAGGCGTATTCCGAAGCAAGATCCAGCAAGCAGGCTTGACCGATAGTGTACTTATCGACTCCGCCGGGACGGGCGGCTGGCATATCGGCAAGGCGCCCGATGCAAGGACACAAAGGGCGGCCCTCAGTCGCGGGTACGACTTGTCTTCGTTGCGTGCTCGCCAGTTCGGACCGGATGATTTCGATCGCTTCGACTTGATCCTGGCAATGGATCACATGAATCTGGAAGAAATTCGCAGGTTGGCAAAGCCAAGTTCACGCGCCGAAATGGATCTGTTTCTGGGTCGGTACGATATCGGTCCGGGTGAGGTTCCTGATCCGTATTACGGCGGTGAGGACGGTTTCAGCCGTGTGTTGGCAATGATCGAGCAAGGCGCTGACGCTTTACTGGCTGAGGTTAGGGACCGGTCATGACACCCGACTATGTACGCGATTTTCCACTCGCATCACTGAATACGTTCGGCCTCCAGGCGACGGCTCGGCAGTACGTCCGGGTATCCGACGATAGTGAAGTCGTCCAAGCGCTCGACCACGCGCGCCGCCACTCGCTGCCGGTCACACTGCTTGGCGGCGGAAGCAATGTTCTATTTAGCCAGGACATTGAAGGATTGGTGCTGCACATGGCGAGTCGTGGTGTCCGGCTCGTGAGCGATGACGGCGTTATGGTGACAGTCGAGGTCGAAGCGGGGGAGCCCTGGCATCCGTTCGTTTTGCAAACCCTGGAAATGGGCTTCTACGGTTTGGAGAATTTGAGCCTCATTCCCGGCACCGTGGGCGCTGCGCCGGTTCAGAACATCGGCGCCTATGGCGTCGAAATTAAGGACGTATTTTCAGGCCTGACTGCGCTTGACCGGCAGTCCGGTAAGCTCGTCGACTTCGATGCGGCCGCCTGTGCGTTCGGGTATCGGGAAAGCTGCTTCAAGCAGTCACTCGATCGGTGGATCATCCTACGCGTGCGTTTTCGGCTGAGTCGCCAGCCATCGCTGCGCTTGGAGTATGGTCCTATCCAGCAGCGACTGCAGCTGCTCGGAATCGATAGCCCGACACCGCAAGACGTCAGTAACGCCATCTGTGCCATCCGCGCCGAAAAGCTCCCCGATCCCAAGGTGCTGCCCAACGCTGGCAGCTTTTTCAAGAACCCGGTGATTTCCAGTGAACAGGCTGCAGCGCTGAAAGCGTCGTTTCCAAGTGCTGTCCTGTATCCACAGGCGGAAGGCCGCGTGAAGCTCGCAGCGGGCTGGCTAATCGATCAGGCAGGATGGCGCGGCTACCGCAAGGGTGATGCTGGCGTGCATCAGCATCAGGCGCTTGTGCTGGTCAATTATGGGGCTGCTAGTGGGGCAGAGATTCTGGCGCTGGCGCGGTTGATTCAGGACGATATCAAGCGCCGCTTCGGCGTCGATCTGGAAATCGAACCACGCATTATCTGACCGTCGGACGGGCCTTTACGCAATCTGAAACATACGGCTTGTGGAGGCCTGCAGCTGGCCCCGACAAGCCGCATCGTCGTAAGAGGAAATGCGCACTCAGTTCTTGCCTTGCACCGGGCGGCCATCTACGGTGCCGTCCTTGAGCATAATCTGGTATTCCTTGCCGTCCTTTTCCACCTGGTTCAGCGCTACCAGCAGGTAATCCCAGTCTTTGGCGAACCACAGTGTCGTCTTGCGGCTGCTTTGGGTGGGGTCTCTAACGCGTTCGACTTTGATTGCATCGATCTGGCCGACCTTCGTTTTGACCATCTCAGAACCCAGGACTCGGAAGTCATAGGTTTCAACTTCATCGCCATCGAATACCTGGTAACTCATGCTCTGTTTGCCGTCGGCAACGTCACGTTGAAGCGCTAGCTGATAGCTCGATTTGTCGAGCAACCCTTTGTTAAGCGCCATCTTGACCGGGTCGCCGTCATCGTCGCCCGTAAGCTGTTTCGTCTTCCAGTCGAACGTCTGCTCGACCTTCTTTCCGTTGCCGAGGCCACTACGCTCGTAGCGATAGGTCAGCGGCGTCAGGCTATTTTCCTGAAGGTTGAATCTACTTTCTTCCGTAAGGCCCGCGACAAGCATGGAGGCTTTGAAAACAAGGTGCCATTGATTGCCTTCGACTTGTTCCAGTCGGCGTTCGGCGCTGCCGCTGACGGGCAGTTGTTTCCAATCGGCGGTATAACTCGCCGTGAACGGTTTGATATCGAAAGCGTGTGCCTGCCCGCATAGCAATGCGAGCGTGAACAGCAGGGTGCGGCGCATCAATCGTCTCCCTAAGTAATGTCGATCATCTTGCCCGAGGGTGGCAGCAGGACGCCGTCCAGCATTGCGTCTTCGGCGTTCAGGCGCAAGCGGCCTTCGGCGAACCAGCGAATCACGGCTGGGTACAAAATGTGTTCTCGCTGATGGACTTTCAACGCCAAACGCTCGGCCGTGTCGTCTGCCAGGACGTCGACCGATGCTTGTGCGATAACAGCTCCACCATCCAGCTGTTCTGTTACGAAATGCACGCTGCAGCCGTGCAGCGGATCACCTGCTTCCAGCACGCGGGCGTGTGTGTCGAGGCCCTTGTACTTTGGCAGCAGGGACGGGTGAACATTGAGCAGGCGCCCGCGGTAGTGGGCCACGAAGGTGGCACTGAGAATTCGCATGAAGCCCGCGAGCACGACCAGGTCAGGGTGGTAACCGTCGATCACGGCCATCAGCGCCCGATCGAATGCTAGGCGATCTGCGTAATCACGATGATCCACCACGTGCGTTTCGATACCAGCCTCGCGTGCACGCGTCAGGCCGAATGCATCGGCACGGTTGGAGATGACGGCTTTAAGACGACCTGGATGATTATTCCGTTCCAGGTCGTCGATCAGCGCCTGAAGATTGCTGCCGCTTCCGGACAGTAGAAGAACCAGGCTGCAAGTCGGTTGCATTAGTGCTGTTTGAGATTGTTCAGAACGACACGCTCGCCGTCCGCTGCTGTTTCGATGGCGCCGATGACCCATGGCTGCTCGCCGTTCTCGCGGAGCACGTTCAGCGCACGCTCGACGTCTGCTTGGGCGACGCAGATGACCATGCCAACCCCGCAGTTCAGCACTCGGTGCATCTCGTGCTCATCGACGTTGCCTTGCTGCTGTAGCCAGTCGAAGACAGGGGGACGCGTCCAGCTGGCGACATCGATCACCGCTCTTGCGCCATCAGGCAGCACGCGCGGAATGTTGTCCAGCAGACCGCCGCCCGTGATATGGGCCATCGCCTTCACGGCACCGGTGGACTTGATGAGATTCAGTAGCGGTTTGACATAGATCCGAGTAGGTGCCATGAGCAAATCTTTCAGCAAAGCACCCTCGACCTGCACGTGCGCAATGTCTGCATTCGCCACGTCGATGATCTTGCGAATCAGCGAATAACCGTTCGAGTGAGGTCCGGAGGAGGGCAGCGCAATGAGCGCGTCACCTGCGGCCACCTTAGAGCCATCGATGATTTCGCTCTTTTCCACGACGCCCACGCAGAACCCGGCGAGATCGTAGTCTTCACCTTCGTACATTCCTGGCATTTCAGCGGTTTCGCCGCCAACGAGTGAGCACCCTGCCAGCTCGCAGCCCGCGCCGATGCCAGTCACCACGTCCGCCGCAACGTCGACGTTCAACTTGCCGGTCGCGTAATAGTCGAGAAAGAACAGCGGCTCGGCGCCACACACCACGAGATCGTTGACGCACATGGCGACCAGATCCTGGCCGATGCTGTCGTGCTGCTTGAGGTTCAGCGCCAGGCGAAGCTTGGTGCCGACACCATCGGTCCCCGACACCAATACGGGCTGTCGGTAACCTGCCGGAATCTCGCAAAGGGCGCCAAAGCCGCCCAGTCCACCCATGACTTCAGGACGAGCCGTGCGTTTGGCGACGCCTTTGATACGTTCGACCAGGGCTTCACCTGCGTCGATATCGACGCCGGCATCCTTGTAGCTGATGGAGGGTTGCTTGCTCATCGGTGGTGGCCTTTGCAGAAAACGTGTTGGGGATTGGCATTGTAGCCAGTCCGCGAGGCGCGCGATTTTATCAGGCTTGCCAAAGAGCAGCCATCTTCGGCTTTCGCCTCTTTGCTGGCTACTGCTAAGGTATGCCTCCGATCCATGCTGCCTGCGAGACGCCCTATGCGCTTCACTCCACGCCTTGTTCTGACCTGTCTTGCGTTGTCGGCGCTGCCGTTGCACGCCGCGACGCTTGACGATCTTTATCAGGTCCGTGAACCCGTGTCCTCGCAGCAACCGGACGCCCGTGACCAGGCCTTGCAGGCGGCGTTCGAGACGCTGGTCCTCCGCCTGACGGGCAAGAAAGAAGCTGCTAGCGATCCATCGATCGCCGCGTTGAAGAAAGACCCACAACAGGTGGTCAGCCAATACGGTTACGAGGCAGACCGGCTCGTCGTGGATTTCGATCCACTCACTACCGAGCGAGCGCTGCGTCAAGCTGGGTTACCGCTCTGGGGGGCGAGCCGTCCGGCGCTGTTGACGTGGTGGTTGGACCGTGCCGAGGACGGCACCAATAATCTGGCGGGCGATAACCAGGCTGCGGCTAACGCATTGCGAGAAGCCGCACGGTATCGCGGGCTTCCTCTACGGCTGCCGCTCGCTGATCTCGAGGAGCAATTGGTCGCGACGACGGACAATCTTGCGAACCCCGGTGGGGGCGCATTGACCGATGCATCGCAACGCTACGACGCAGACGGAATACTCACGGTCCGCGCCGCGCAGCAAGACGGCGTATGGCGGGCCGATTGGCAATTGGCATTGGGCGAGCAACAGGAAAAGGGCAGCGCTCAGGCTGACAGTCGCGAAGGCCTGGCTGACGCCATCATGCTGACGCTGAGCGAGCGTCTTGCTCCGCGCTTTGCCATCACGCCCGGAGCGTCGAGCACCTTCGACGTCCAGATTTCAGGTGTGACGCTGGATCGCTATGCGGAACTCCAAAGAGCACTGGAGCCTTTTGGTGCGCAAATGCTTTCGATCGAAGGCGCCGATGCCCGTTATCGCGTCAACGCCAGCGAGCAGCAGCTACGTGCGCAGTTGGAGTTGATCCAATTGACGGAGTCCAGTGCTCCGCCGCCTGCGGCGCAAGCGATCGACGCAAACGCGGTGCCTGCCCCGGCTGCACTAGACCCCGCAGCGCCAAAAACGCTTTACTTCTCATGGTAATCGGCTGCGCCAGCCCTTTGATTTGTATAGACTTTCCAGCTGCCCGATTCTGAAATCCCGGTAAGGTTCGCAGAAGCCGCCCATGAAACCGATCCAGTTACCGCTTGGCGTACGTCTCAGAGACGATGCGACTTTTGCCAATTTCTACCCGGGCGCCAACGCAGCGGCACTCGGTTATGTCGAGCGCCTGTGTGAGCCTGAGGCGGGTTGGTCCGATAACCTGATTTATCTATGGGGCAGCGAGGGCGTTGGGCGAACGCACCTTCTGCAGGCTGCATGTCTTCGTTTGCAGCAGCAGGGAGAGGCAGCGGTTTATCTGCCACTGAGCGAGTTGGTTCAGGACGGCCCCTATTTATTGGACGATCTTGAGCAGTACGAGCTGGTATGCCTTGACGACCTGGATGTGGTCGGCGGCGATCGCCTGTGGGAAGAAGCGTTGTTTCATCTGTTCAATCGACTACGTGATGCGGGTCGTCGTTTGCTGCTGTCTGCAGCGACCGCGCCGCGTGAGACGCCCATCCAGCTCGCTGACATGCAGTCGCGCTTGATGCTTGCCTTGGTGTTTCAGATGCACCGGCTGTCCGATGAAGACAAGCTGAGAGCCCTCCAGCTCCGCGCGTCTCGTCGTGGGCTACAACTTCCCGATGACGTAGGGCGCTTCATTCTCACGCGAGGGGTTCGTAGCACGGGCGCGTTGTTCGAATTGCTCGATCAACTGGATCAAGCCTCGCTTCAGGCCCAACGTAAGCTCACGATTCCATTTCTCAAGGAGACCTTGGGCTGGTAGTCCGCGAGTGCGGCCGCCAGTCAACGCGGTCGCACCCAGCCTGGAAATACTACCCCAGCTTTTTGGCCATTCCGGCTAGGCGCCTGCCCAATGCGCGGCACAAGTCTATCTCGTGCGTATCCAATGGGCGCTTCCCGTCGACATCCGCATGATGGCTGGCTCCATAAGGCGTTCCACCGCCGCGCGTTTGCACCAGTGCAGATTCGCTATAGGGGATGCCAAGCACCAGCATGCCATGGTGGAGCAGCGGCAGCTGCATCGACAGCAGGGTACTCTCCTGGCCGCCATGCAGACTGGACGTCGAAGTAAAGACCGCGGCTGGTTTATCCACCAGTTCGCCGGTCATCCAAAGGCTGCTGGTGCCGTCGAGAAAGTACTTCATTGGCGCTGCCATGTTGCCGAAGCGGGTAGGGCTACCCAATGCCAATCCTGCGCAATTCTTCAGGTCGTCTAGCGTTGCGAATACGGCGCCCTCAGCGGGAATCGAGGGGGCAATGGCTTCGCACTCGGTGGAAACTGCGGGCACTGTTCTTAGGCGGGCTTGCATGCCCCCCATTTCGATGCCGCGCGCAATGTGTTTCGCCATTTCTGCGGTCGCGCCATGGCGGCTGTAATACAGGACGAGGAGATAGGGGGATGTCATGGTAGTAGCTCCAGTACGCGCTCGGGCGGTCTTCCGATTACCGCTTTGTCGCCAGTGATGAGAATTGGGCGTTCGATCAGCTTGGGCTGCGCTGCCATGGCTTCAATGAGCTGCGCATCGCTCAAAGACTCATCAGCAAGCCCGAGTTCGCGGAACGCGTCTTCACCCGTTCGCAGCAAAGCACGGGGTTGTATTCCCAGCTTGTTGATCAATTCGCTGAGCGTCTGCGTGTCGGGAGGCGTTTCTAGATACCGGATGATGGTAGGCGTATGGCCTTTCGATTCAATCAGTTCCAGTGCGGTACGCGACTTGGAGCACCGGGGGTTGTGATAAAGCGTCAGGTCAGTCATAGCTCATGATCTTTGCAGGTAGAGCGCCGATTCTAGCTGCCAATATCCCCGAATGCCGATCGCTTCTTTTTCCAGATAGGGTCGCTACCTTCCGTAGGGGAATGGATGGCCTACTGTTTTGGACAGCGGGTGCCATGCCAAGCGCGTTCATTGCATGCTGACGTCACGGACCTTACTGATGTACTGCCTTCAGTTGGCGCTTCGTAGTAGCGACCGTGGCTCAATGGGTTTGACGTAGAGTGACTCGACGACCACTCCGCGGGTCAGCTTTGGGCTGCGTAACACCACACGAGCGCGCGCGGGTTCATGAGAGGTCTGTAGTGGTAATTGCGTGATATTCGCCAGAAGAATGCGATGGTTCGAATCGACTTCGCCTTCATCGATCAACACTTCATGGTGGTCGCGGCCATCATCGTAAAGGACTGAAAGACTGACGTTCTGGCCGGCAAGACCTGGAATGAGAAGCCAGGCGGCAACATCGAGAGCCGCAGTGCGGCTCGCTTCCATGACCGCCTCATTGATGGTGCCAATGACATTTTCACTCGTCGCGTGCATTGCTCGTGCTTCCCTGCAACTGTGGAGAGGGATCGAATTTTAAGAGCCACTTAAGGGATATGGTGTGTCGTAGGTTTTACGTCCGTGTGACTTAATTCCCAGCTTCGATATTTTCTCGCTAGCACCTCATGCGCGCGAGGATTTGCCAGACACGGTATCTTTGAGTGAAAGGTCGCAGTAGCTGGATTGGAGTCAGGAGGTTTCTATGTCGTGTCGAGGTTCTTTGTCAGCACTGATGCTGGCGGTGTTCGTGCTCAGTGGGTGCAATGGCGAGTCCGACCAAGTCACGTCGAATGCCTCGTCGCAATCGTTCGAAGGACAGTGGCTTGTCGTAAATTATTGGGCTGAATGGTGTGGGCCTTGTCGCACCGAAGTGCCTGAGCTCAATGCGCTCGACGTACGCTTGAGCGGCACGGGCGCGCGCGTCGTGGGGATCAACTACGACGGCCTGGAAGGAGATGCGTTGCAGCGTTCGGCTTCGGTGCTAGGTATCACGTTTCCGCTGATGGAGGAAAAGCGCGCCGCAGTTTACAAATTGCCTCGTCCAAAGGCGTTGCCGACAACGTACGTGGTGGACAGCGGAGGTGTCTTGAGGCAAGAGCTCGTAGGTGAGCAGACGGAAGAGGGGTTGGCGACGGTCCTACACAGGTTACGGACTGGCGAATAACCATTTCAGGCACGCTATGTCCGGCGTGCTACGGACGGACGAACCAGTAGTCCTGCCAGAAACCGATGACTTTGGTGGGATAGCGATCTTGCCCTAGGCTACCGTTGTAGCGCGCCAGCGCTCGGCGCATGTCACCGCGTTCCTTCTTCAGGTAGTAGCTCAGTATCGTGCAGCCGTAGCGCAAATTGGTGGCGTTGTCCGTCAGATTATCCTGAGGGCGGCCCAGCTCAGCTTTCCAGAAAGGCATGACCTGCATCATGCCTTGCGCGCCCACCGAAGAAATCGCAAAACGGTCGAATCGGCTCTCGGCGTGAATCAGGGCAATGATGATTTCTGGCTGCAAGCCAGCCTTGCGTGCCTCGCTATGGACAAGCCTCAATAGTTCGAGCCGTTGGGTCGTATCAGGCATGAAGCGCGACAGTCGGGCGGACATGTCCACCAACCAGACCTCTGCATCGAAGCGGTCATTGAAACTGCTGGCTTCCGCGATCGTGCGTTGCAGCAAGGCCCGCAGTTCAGGCTCAGGCGCTTGTGGCAGTTTGGAGGTGGAAGCAAAAAGAGGCAGGGGGTTCGACAATACCGCGAGCAGCATGAGCACCAAGCTCACCTGTCGAAAGTGGCAACGCATGCCTTTGTTACTCGCCGGGACCTGGGTCCGCCGCTTTTCGTCCGGTCTCTTCTTGGAGAGACTGAATGAACTCGGCCTGCAACTCAGGATCGTTTCGGGTCAATTCGATTAGGCTTTGCTCAAGCTCGTTTGCTTCCTGTTCGAGGCCAAGCTCTGAAAGCCGCGCTACGCGATGTACCCACTGACTGATCTCTCCGTCTTCGAGGTCGTCGAAAACAAGTGCGTGAGCCTCGTCGAGCTTGGCTCGCAAGCTTCGGCTCACTGTCACAGTCGCAACACCGACCGTTTCATCGCTTGCGACAGCCTTGAGTTGAAATGACGCAAGCCGGGAAAGATTACGCTCCGGAAATGGGCTGTCCAATAGGTTCAGTTTCAGGTAGCCGTTACGGTCTGTTTGCAAATCGTAAGTGCGACCGTTGAGATCCAATTGAACAGGCTGCTGGGCCCACGGAAGGTTAGTGAATTCTTCCCTGCGATCGCGCTCGACTTCCTGAATGCCTGCCAGGTTCTGTTGCGATCGGCCGTTCGACTCGACATTCATGGCCGGATTGAGCCCGTCGATGCCGTATTGAATCCAACCCTTCGTAGCTGCAGCGGGAACGTTGCCGAGCAGCACCACGTTCAGCGCATTCGCAGCGACGCCGGCCACGATCGCGACTGCGCCCGCAGGTATTTCATAGAGCTCGCGCCACGCCTGGTAAGGCGTGTACCGGTCATAAAGCCGCGTGACTTCATAGTCGGTGACATCGAAGCGTCTTTGCTCGGTTACCCGGATGCGCCGTTGCGGTAACTCCATGATCGGCGGATCACCTGCGTCGATTTGCAGGAGGTGATCTCGCAATGTGCGCTCGACACGTTGTTCGTTCTCGCTGCGTTGGGGCAGATGATTGGCGCAGCCGGCAAGCAGCAGACTTGCGCCTGCCGCCGCCACGATTGTGTTCGTTGGACGTTTCGACATGGCAGTGGCTAGCGTGCCAGACGCTCTTTGACGAAGCTCAGGATATCGCTGACCGCGATGTGCTGCGGCTCGCTGTCCCGGCGTTGTTTGTATTCCACGGTGCCCTCGCCGAGACCGCGATCGCTGATCACGATGCGATGCGGTATGCCGATCAGTTCCATGTCCGCAAATTTGACCCCAGGGCTAGTCTTGCGGTCGCGATCATCCAACAGGACTTCAACGCCGGCGCTGGTCAATTCACGATAAAGCGCATCGGTCGCCTCGCGTACCGACTCGGTTTCGTATTTCAGCGGCACGAGAGCGACTTGGAAAGGGCAGAGCGCCTCTGGCCAGATGATGCCGCGCTCGTCGTGGTTTTGCTCGATGGCGGCCGCGACCACGCGGGAGACGCCAATACCATAGCAGCCCATTGCCAGAACGACGGGTTTGCCTGTTTCGCCCAGCACCTGGCAATTCATGGCGCGGCTGTATTTCTCGCCTAGTTGGAAAATATGCCCAACCTCGATGCCGCGCTTGATCACCAGCGTACCTTTGCCATCTGGACTCGGATCGCCGGCCACGACATTGCGCAGGTCTGCGACGTTTGGCAACGCCAAGTCACGCTCCCAATTCACACCGAAGTAGTGTTTGTCTTCGATGTTGGCGCCGACGGCGAAGTCGCTCATCAAAGCGACCGACCGATCGATAATGCATGGCATTGGCAGGTTCACTGGGCCTAATGAGCCGGGACCTGCGCCAATGGCTGCACGCACTTCGGCCTCGTTGGCAAAGACCAGGGGGGATGCAACTTCGGGAAGATTGCTGGCTTTGATTTCGTTTAGCTCATGGTCGCCACGAATGATGAGGGCAACCAACGTACCTTCTTCGGCGCCTTTCACTATCAGCGTCTTGATGGTGCGCTCGATGTTGAGACCAAAATTTTCGACGAGTGCCGCAATCGTCTTCGTCTGCGGCGTGTCCACCAAGTGCATCGCCTCGGTGGGTACTTGGCGTTCCGTCTCGCGAGGAACTGCCTCGGCTTTTTCTATGTTCGCTGCGTAATCAGAGCTGTCGCTGAAAACGATGTCGTCTTCACCCGAGCTCGCAAGCACGTGGAACTCGTGCGAGCCGCTGCCGCCGATAGAACCGTTGTCCGCCTCGACGGGGCGGAAGTTCAAGCCCATGCGGGTGAATACCTTGCAGTAGGCGTCATACATTGCGTCGTAGGTGCTTTGAAGCGACGCTTGGTCGGCGTGGAAGGAATAGGCATCCTTCATGATGAATTCGCGGCCACGCATCAAGCCGAAGCGAGGGCGAATCTCATCCCGGAATTTTGTCTGGATCTGATAGAGATTCAGCGGCAGTTGCTTGTAGCTGTTGAGCTCATTGCGCATGAGATCGGTAATGACTTCTTCGTGCGTGGGGCCAACGCAGAATTCGCGTTGATGGCGATCCTTGATACGCAGCAGTTCCGGACCGTATTGCTCCCAGCGGCCAGATTCTTGCCAAAGTTCGGCGGGTTGAACGGCTGGCATCAGGACTTCTAGCGCGCCGGCCGCGTTCATCTCTTCCCGCACGATCGCGCTGGCCTTTTGCAGGACTCGCAGACCGAGCGGCAGCCAGGTGTAGAGGCCAGAGGCAAGCTTGCGAATCATGCCTGCGCGAAGCATCAGCTGATGGCTGATGACTACAGCATCGGAGGGCGTTTCTTTCTGGGTGGCGAGAAGGTACTGACTGGTGCGCATGACGGGGCCGTTCTTACCGAAGCTGGATGGAATGGCCTGGCATTGTACGGCGGTGGTTGGCAGGCGTATAGCGGCGGGCGGGTCGAGTAGAGATTGCGGCAATCGCAATAAAAAGCCCGGCAAATGCCGGGCTCTCTCGCGTTACGCTAAGCAGCTGTTATTACAGGATGCTCAGCGGGTACTCGATCATCAAGCGGGTTTGCTTGGTGTCGGTATCGGCGTAGTCATCGTTACCATTGTGGAACGCTTGGCGTAGACGGAAGGACAGGTCTTTGGCAGGACCGTTCTGTACGACGTAGCGCGCTTCGAAATCGAATTCCTGGTGCTTGCCGTTATCGCCGAGGGTCAGGTTGCCATCGTCGTCGAGGCCTGGGAAGTAAGCGGAGCTTGAGCTCATCCGCGTGTAATCGGCATTCCAGCCGGTCAGGTAACGAGCCATGAAGGACACGCCAGGCAGACCGAATGTTGTCATGTCGATGTCATAACGGACTTGGGCAGATTTTTCCTTTGGACCGTTGAAGTCGGATACATGCACCGAGTTGGCAAGGAAGATCGAGTCGCCGGTACTTCCTTCGTTACCTACACCGACGTAATCGAAAGGGGTATCTCCACTGTTCTGCTGATATGCAACGGTAAAGGTATGGGCGCCGATACTGTAGGCCGTGGCCAGCGAGAAGATCGTGGTATTGATGCTGCCTGCATCCGCACTGCCTTCGTCTAGGGTACGATAAATATTGAAGTCGAATGCCAGCGCTTGATCGTCATTGATTGGCAGCGTGTAATTTACGTTGCCGTAGTACTGGCGCCATACGTCTTCGAATTCACTGCCATACAGCGAAAGGCTTAGGTTCTCGCCAAGACCATAGGTGCCACCTACGAAGTCTGCACTGTTAGCTTCAATGCCCGCATAGGCTGCAGTGAGAGATTCATTGTTGCTAACGCTGCGCGGGCCGCTCGCGGAAGTGAAGTGGCCAGCCTCGAGCATCAGGTCTTCGATCTCCTCGCTGACAAGACCAAAGCCGGTAGCCATTTGTGGCGTGATTCGGCTGCCGCCAACGGCGAATACCGGCGCGGTAGGCTGGAATGTACCGTATTTCAGCGTAGTGTCGGAGACGCGAAATTTGACGGCGCCACCGGCACGCTGCCAGTCATCTTTCTTCTCGCCGTTGTTGTCATAAGGTGCGTTACCTGCGCCGCCGAAACGGCTATCAAGGGTAAGCCCAACAACTGCAAATGCGTCAATACCGAAACCAACGGTGCCTTGAGTGAAGCCTGACTCATAGTTGACCAGCATGGCGTGAGTCCAGTCGCGGCCGTCGCCGCCACCGTTCTTACCATCGTGATTGAAGTAGTAGTTCCGGTTGATGATGTCCAGGCTGCTGTCTTCGACGAAGCCGTTGGACTCGGATTGTGCGCTGGCCATCGCCAGTTGGGTGGTGCCCGCGGCAACTGCCAGGGCCATTACGCTCCACTTCATCACTTTCATGGTGATTTGCTCCTTTGGTTTAAACGATTCTTCGACCGTCGTAGCTCGATACTGCACACGGTTCTTTGTTTTTGTATCGGCGCGAACTTATAACAAGCGGCACCCCGAAGGCGACCTTTTTCAGTGCTTACTTACTGCATGTCGAAGAACGGTCGTAAATAGCCTTAATCATGCCGCACGCTTTGAATCCACATATGGAATCCGTATACGCGCCTCTCATGACCCGATATTTTTCAGATAAGCAATAATCGTGCGCGACACGGTTTTCCTTGCGTACTACTCGAGTCATCTCGACCCGGTGGCTCAGTGCTTGTCGCCAGACCACGCTTTCGCAATGGTCTTGCACCTAAATGTAGCTGCTAATTTTAAGGGTGCACCAAACGGAGGCGAGTGGGTGATTGCAGTTGCGGCAGTGAACTCACGTATGCTTCGCGAAACCGATATTCAGAGGACGTAGTGATGTTCGAGTTAGACGCCCGTCTACGTGGTGACACGATCGAAGTGGGAGACTTTACGCTGAGCCGCTTGTTGCTGATGAACGATGCCCGCTATCCGTGGTTCATCCTGGTGCCTCGTCGCGAAGACGTAAGTGAGCTTTTCCAGTTGGACGAAAAGGATCAACAGCAGCTGTGGCGGGAGACCACATTTTTAGCAGAGGTGCTCCGAGATACGTTCGGTGCAGACAAGATGAACGTGGCGACATTGGGTAACGTCGTCGCGCAACTGCATATGCATGTCATCGTTAGGAAAAAGAACGATGATGCGTGGCCGGCCCCAGTGTGGGGCAAGCATGCTGCCCAGCCTTACGAAGCGTCGCGCACGGAGGAATTGTTGGCACGTTTAAAGTTGGTATTGCCAAGCAGCTTCCGCTTTGTGAGTGATCGCTCATGAGTGTCGAGTCACGAGTGGTCGATCTGGAAATGCGCGTCGCGTTCCAGGACGATGCGTTGAATACGATGAGCCATGAGTTGGCGCAGCAGCAGCGGACCATCGAAAAGCTGCAAGCCCAGATAGCGTCATTGCTCAAGCGGCAAGAAGAGTTGGTGGAGCGCGTCGATGCGGGAGGCGGGGTGGAGCCGCCGCCCCCTCATTATTGAGCGGACGGCGAGCGAAATAGACGTTCGTCAGCGAGCGGCGATCACATCTTCGGCCTGCAGGCCTTTGTCGCGATGCATGACCACGAACTCGACCCGTTGTCCTTCCATGAGGACGCGATGCCCCTCGCCGCGGATGGCGCGGAAATGGACGAACACGTCTTCGCCGGAGTCTCGGGAGATAAAGCCGAATCCCTTCGAGGTATTGAACCACTTCACCGTGCCGGTCTCGCGGTTAACGTTGAGGTGGTCGACCGTCTGCGTATGGCGTGGCGTTCTAGGGATTTTCAAGAAGTACTGAGTGATGTGCGTCAATACCGCGGCGAATGCCAGAATCAAGCTGAACATTGCAGCAGGTTGCCCTGCGATTTGCTCCAGTTCACCCAACAATATGTAAGCCTGAAGTGCGATTGCCAGTACGAGCAGCGCGCAGGTTAGCCATTGCATATTGTGGCGAGGTGCGCGACGTGGTGCTGAAGCCGGGATGAGCTGCAGTTGAAGAAGGCCGAACAGTGCCAGATAGATTGCATTCGGCTGATTGAGATAATGCGGGGTGCCGCCGCTAAGGCTTGGAATCAATGACAGGACAAGCGCGGATACGCCCGACAGCGCGTGGACGATTTTAAGCATGACAGGAACTCGTGATGATGAGGTGCAACGAAATGTTCAGAGGGTGCGTGCTGCATGCTCTGAGCGCTGAGCTTTTAATACTTGTGCTCGACGTTGCGGCGTATTTAACCCCAAAGAAGAGTTCCACTCAAATCAAGCGGTTAGACGCAGTGCGCCGCGGTATGAGCGCGGCGCCTGTGAATCAGCGGCTAAGCAGGCTGCGAAGCATCCAGGCCGTTTTCTCGTGGACTTGCATGCGCTGAGTGAGTAGATCAGCAGTTGGTTCGTCGCTGACCTTGTCCAAAAGTGGAAAAATGCCGCGGGCGGTGCGAACGACGGCTTCCTGGCCTTGTACCAAAAGCCGAATCATGTCTTCCGCCGACGGCACACCTTCTTCTTCCTTTATAGAGGACAGTTTTGCGTACGCCGCATAGGTCCCTGGTGCGGGAAAGCCTAGTGCGCGAATGCGTTCTGCAATCTGATCGACGGCCAGCGCCAGCTCGGTGTATTGGCCTTCGAACATCAGGTGCAGGGTATTGAACATCGGCCCCGTGACGTTCCAGTGGAAGTTGTGAGTCTTGAGGTAAAGCGTATAGGTGTCGGCCAGCAGGCGCGACAGTCCTTCAGCGATAGCGGCGCGGTCCTGCTCTTCGATTCCGATGTTTATTTCCATGAGCTCTCTACCTTGTATGGCGCTAAGAAAAACGTCTCGCAGCCCCGTGATAGGGCGGCAGCAGATTCGATGTCATGGCGTAGCGTAGGGTTTCGCGGTGGCCTATCGCAAGCCAAGTGATCCGGTATCCATGGTCGCGGCGCCGTTCTTGCCCAGGCAGGTTGCCCATCGCGCCTACGGCGTCGTCCGCGGATCGAATGCTGGACGTGGGGCCGGCTGCCTGTGTGGCATCAACTGATATATACTCCGCCTCTTTATCAGCGGCGTCGGTCCGCGATCTTCCGCTTCGTGCAGAAGGTTCAGACGATTTCCGATTTACCGCTTGTTTGCCCTGAACCAGACATACGAGAAGCGAACCCAGACATGATGCGCAGCCACTATTGCGGCCAACTCAACGAACGCCTCGACGGCCAGGAAATAACCCTTTGCGGCTGGGTGCATCGTCGCCGCGATCACGGTGGTGTGATATTCCTCGATATCCGCGATCGTGAAGGGCTTGCTCAGGTCGTTTTCGATCCTGATCGCGAAGAGACGTTCGCCAAGGCCGACCGCGTGCGCAGCGAATACGTGGTGAAGGTAACCGGCAAAGTTCGCCTACGCCCGGCGGGAGCAGTCAATCCAAACATGGCGTCCGGTGCCATCGAAGTGCTGGGCTACGAGCTTGAGGTATTGAATCAGGCGGAGACGCCACCGTTCCCGTTAGACGAGTATTCCGATGTTGGCGAAGAAACGCGTTTGCGTTATCGCTTCATCGATCTGCGTCGTCCGGAGATGGCTGCCAAGCTGAAACTTCGCTCGCGCATCACCAGTAGCATCCGTCGCTACCTCGATGAGAATGGCTTCCTTGACGTCGAAACGCCTATCCTGACGCGTGCGACGCCCGAAGGCGCCCGTGACTACTTGGTGCCGAGCCGTACGCATCCCGGCAGCTTCTTTGCGTTGCCGCAATCGCCTCAATTGTTCAAGCAGTTGCTGATGGTGGCGGGCTTCGACCGCTACTACCAAATCGCCAAGTGCTTCCGTGACGAAGATCTCCGGGCTGACCGTCAGCCCGAATTTACGCAAATCGACATCGAGACCAGTTTCCTCGACGAAGCCGACATCATGGGGCTGACCGAGAAGATGGTGCGTCAGCTGTTCAAGGAGGTACTGGACGTAGAGTTCGGTGACTTCCCGCACATGACGTTCGAAGAAGCGATGCGTCGCTACGGTTCCGACAAGCCCGACTTGCGCAACCCGCTGGAGTTGGTCGACGTCGAGGACTTGCTCAAGGATGTCGACTTCAAGGTATTCGCTGGACCGGCTAACGATCCGAAATGCCGCGTGACCGCACTTCGCGTTCCTGGTGCTGCAAGCATGCCGCGCAAGCAGATCGACGACTACACCAAGTACGTCGGCATCTTCGGTGCCAAAGGTCTGGCCTATATTAAGGTCAACGCTCGTGCGCAGGGTGTCGAAGGTTTGCAGTCACCGATCGTCAAGAACATCGCCGAGCCCAACCTGAATGCGATCCTTGATCGCGTAGGCGCCCAAGACGGCGACATCGTCTTCTTCGGCGCGGACAAGGCAAAGGTCGTGAGCGACGCACTCGGTGGCTTGCGCATCAAGCTCGGTCACGACCTCAACTTGCTGACGAAAGAATGGGCACCTCTGTGGGTGGTCGATTTCCCGATGTTCGAAGAGAACGACGACGGTAGTTTGTCCGCGCTACACCATCCGTTCACCTCGCCCAAATGCTCGGCAGTGGAGCTGGAAGCGGGCCCAGCTGGCGCGCTTTCCCGTGCGTACGACATGGTCCTCAACGGCACCGAGCTGGGTGGCGGTTCCATTCGTATCCATGACAAGGGCATGCAGCAGGCAGTCTTCCGCGTGCTGGGGATTGGCGAGGAAGAGCAGCAGGAGAAATTTGGCTTTCTGCTCGATGCACTTAAATACGGTGCGCCGCCACACGGTGGTCTGGCGTTTGGTCTCGATCGCCTTGTGATGCTGATGACCGGTGCTGCTTCGATTCGCGAAGTGATTGCCTTCCCGAAAACCCAGAGTGCCGCTGACGTGATGACGCAGGCACCGGGTGTGGTGGATGCGAAGGCGTTGCGCGAGCTGCATATCCGTTTGCGCGAGCAGCCGAAAGCCGAGTGAAGTGCGGTTACCGATAACCAATAGAACCAGAGCAATACGACGGAGCATTTATGGCCGGTCATTCCAAATGGGCCAACATCAAGCATCGCAAGGGTCGTCAGGATGCCAAGCGGGGCAAGATATTCACCAAGCTCATTCGTGAGCTGACGGTTGCCGCCCAGCAGGGCGGCGGTATTCCCGCCGACAATCCGCGTCTTCGTCTGGCCGTGGATAAGGCACTGACCGCGAATATGACACGGGACACCATCGACCGCGCCATTGCGCGCGGCGTGGGTGCCGACGGTGGAGATAACGTCGAGGAGCTGACCTACGAAGGCTACGCGCCGAGTGGCGTAGCAATCTTCGTTGAAGCGATGACGGATAATCGCAACCGCACGGCTGCGGAAGTTCGTCACGCGTTTTCCAAGAGCGGTGGCAACCTGGGTACCGATGGTTCGGTTGCTTATCTCTTCGAGCGAAAAGGGCAAATCAGCTTTGCGCCGGGCCTCGATGAAGATGAGGTCATGGAAGCGGCGTTGGAAGCAGGCGCCGACGATGTGGTGGCCAACGACGACGGTTCGATCGACGTCTTCACGTCGTTTTCTGACTTTATCGCGGTGAACGAGGCGTTGCAGGCAGCGGGTTACAAGGCGGAAAACGCGGAAGTCGCGATGATTGCATCGACAACATCGACGCTCGATCTGGAAACGGCGCAAAAGGTCTTGAAGCTGATCGATATGCTCGAGGACTTGGATGACGTGCAGAACGTGTACTCCAATGCCGATATTCCGGACGACGTGATGGAGCAGTTGGGCTGATCGGTTGCCTTTCGAGATCGTTGCCGTGGCTATCGCTGTGACATGCTTATGGGTGGCCCGGCAATGACGCTCATATTAGGCATCGATCCTGGCTCTCGTATAACTGGCTTCGGCGTTGTTCGGGATACGGGGCGCGGCTGCGAATACGTTGCCTCAGGCTGTATTCGTACCGGCAACGGCGAACTCGCTGAGCGCTTGCAGATCGTATACCGCGGTGTTCGCGAGGTGATCCAGAGCTATCAGCCAATCATGCTCGGCATCGAGCAGGTGTTCATGGCGCGTAATGCTGATTCTGCGCTCAAGCTCGGGCAGGCACGGGGTGCGGCGATTGTCGCTGCCGCGGAAGCGGGCCTTGCGGTCAGCGAGTACACCGCCACGCAGGTCAAGCAAGCGATCGTCGGTACAGGCGCTGCCGACAAGCAGCAGGTGCAGATGATGGTCATGCATCTGCTGAAACTCACGCAAAAACCACAAATTGACGCATCGGATGCGCTCGCTATTGCACTGTGCCATGCGCACATGCGGCAGAGCCTAATACCGCACGGTTTGGCAGGTGCCAAGCGCCGGGGCGGACGTTTGCGTCTTTAGAGGATGCACCTTTGATTGGACGCTTGCGCGGTACCCTGGCGGAAAAGCATCCGCCGCACTTGATCATCGACGTCAACGGTGTTGGGTACGAAATCGAAGTGCCGATGACGACCCTTTATCGCCTGCCTTCCGTCGGCGAGCCGGTGACGTTGTTCACCCATCTCGTCGTGCGTGAAGATGCGCATCTGCTTTATGGCTTCCATGAGAAGCGCGAGCGCGAGCTGTTTCGTGAGCTGATTCGGTTGAACGGTGTGGGGCCCAAGCTCGCGCTGGCCTTGATGTCGGGTCTTGAGGCCGATGAGCTCGTCCGTTGCGTGCAAAACCAGGATACGAGCGTGCTGGTGAAAATTCCCGGCGTCGGCAAGAAGACGGCCGAGCGTCTCCTCGTGGAATTGAAAGGCCGCTTCAAGGCCTGGGAAACCATGCCGATGATTGCGCAATTGGTCGTGGAACCGACTTCTGCGCAGCAAGTCTCAAGCGCGGAGAATGACGCCCTCAGTGCATTGGTCGCCTTGGGGTTCAAGCCGCAAGAGGCAAGTCGATCCATTGCGGCGATAAAAGAGGACGGTTTGAGCAGTGAAGAAATGATCCGTCGCGCCCTCAAGGGAATGGTCTGAATACCATGATCGAGAGCGATCGCTTAATTGCCGGAACCTCCCGGGATCGGGAAGAGCAGCAGGACCGTGCTATTCGGCCGTCGAAGCTGGCGGATTACATTGGTCAAGCATCCGTTCGTGATCAGATGTCCCTATTCATTCAAGCGGCGCGGGGACGTCAGGAAGCATTGGATCACACGTTGATCTTCGGTCCTCCTGGCCTAGGTAAAACGACGCTGGCCAATATCATCGCCGAGGAAATGGGTGTCGCCATTAAAAGTACGTCCGGTCCCGTCCTCGAACGGCCTGGCGACCTTGCGGCGCTTCTGACGAACCTGGAGTCTGGCGACGTCCTATTCGTCGACGAAATTCACCGGCTATCTCCGGTAGTGGAAGAAGTGCTGTATCCCGCGATGGAAGACTTCCAGCTGGATATCATGATCGGCGAAGGCCCGGCGGCACGTTCGATCAAACTGGACTTGCCGCCCTTTACGCTGGTCGGCGCAACCACTCGTGCCGGGATGCTGACCAACCCGTTGCGGGATCGTTTTGGGATCGTCCAGCGGCTCGAGTTCTACGGTAACGAGGATCTCGCAACCATCGTTGGCCGATCCGCCGGCATTCTTGGTCTGCCGATCGATGCCGAAGGGGCGTTCGAAATCGCACGAAGGGCGCGAGGGACACCGCGGATTGCCAACCGTTTGTTGCGGCGCGTTCGAGACTTTGCCGAAGTGCGCGGTACTGGCGCCATCAGTAAATCAATCGCTGACCTTGCGTTGAACATGCTGGATATCGACGAGCGCGGTTTTGACCATCAGGACCGACGCCTATTGTTGGCCATGATAGACAAGTTCGATGGGGGCCCTGTCGGTGTCGATAGCCTAGCGGCGGCGATCAGTGAGGAACGGCATACGATCGAAGATGTGCTCGAGCCTTATCTGATTCAGCAGGGCTACATTATGCGCACGCCGCGAGGACGGGTCGTCACTCGGCACGCCTATCTTCACTTCGGTTTGAACCTGCCACGGCACATGCGCGATGTGCCGATGTCAGATCTGTTCGATAGCGAAACATGAATAAAATAATGAGCACGCCGAAAAAAATGTTACGTACCCCGATTGGCAACGCCATAGGTGAGCTCTAGAGTATGCCCGCGCAGTTACCAACGTTCGTTCATCGTTGCTGTGTCTATTACGAAGACACCGATGCTGGCGGCATCGTCTACTACGTCAATTACCTCAAGTTCATGGAGCGGGCTCGTACCGAGCATCTGCGCAGTCTGGGTTATGTCCAGTCCACGCTGGCCGGTGAGGACCTGCTGTTTGTCGTGCATAGCGCTCAGGCTCGCTACCTGGCGCCTGCAAGACTGGACGATGTACTGGAGGTGACGGTCGAGGTCGTCGAGCTGAAGAGGGCGAGCTTGCGCTATCGACAGCAGGTACGTCGATTGGCGGATGGTGTTTTGCTTTGTGAAGGTCAGGTCACGGTCGCCAGTGTGCGCGCCGACAGTTTGAAACCCCGGGCGATTCCAGGAGCGCTGCACAGCGCTCTTGCAGCCGAACCGGGTCTATCCCCTGCAGGAGAGTAAGAGTGGAAGCCAACGTCGCCAATAATGTCGACCATATGTCCATGTGGAGTTTGATCAGTAACGCCAGCGTCGTGGTTCAGCTGGTGATGCTCATACTGGTCGGTGCTTCGATCGTTTCGTGGGTCATGATTTTCCAGCGGGGTAACTCGCTGCGGGCCGCAAAGCGTGGGCTCGATAGTTTCGAGGAGCGTTTTTGGTCGGGCATCGATCTGTCCAAGCTCTATCGCCAGGCAGGTACTGACCCTGATCCGGATTCAGGCGTCGAGCAGGTTTTCCGTGCAGGCTTCAAAGAATTCTCCCGCCTTCGGCAGCAACCGGGCGTTGACCCCGATGCGGTCATGGACGGCGTAGCTCGCTCCATGCGCGTTGCCATTTCCCGTGAGGAAGAAAAGCTCGAGCAAGGCTTACCATTCCTGGCCACCGTAGGTTCCACCAGTCCTTATATCGGTCTCTTCGGTACCGTGTGGGGGATCATGAACTCGTTCCGCGGACTGTCTCAGGTGCAGCAGGCGACGCTTGCCACGGTCGCCCCCGGCATTGCGGAAGCCCTTATTGCCACTGCCATTGGTCTGTTCGCCGCCATCCCTGCAGTTATCGCCTACAACCGGTTCTCCGCGCGCGGCGAAACGCTGATCGGCCGTTACTACACGTTCGCCGACGAGTTCCAAGCCATCCTGCATCGCAAAGTGCATACACGCGACGAGTGAGGCTCGATTAGTCATGGCCCGTATTCGCCAGAAACGTAAACCGGTTGCGGAAATGAACGTGGTGCCCTACATCGACGTGATGTTGGTGCTGCTCGTCATCTTCATGGTGACCGCTCCCATGCTTAACCAAGGCGTCAAAGTCGACCTACCGCAAGTGAGCTCCGATGTCCTGCCGCAGGACAACAACTCCCAGGTTCTGACCATCTCCATAAAGAAAGACAAGACCTATTACTGGAACATGGGTAGCGAAGTCGATACCGAGACGGTCCAGGACAAAGCATTGACGCTGGATCAGATGACCAAGGCGGTCAGCGCGATCATGAACCAGTCTCGTGCCCAGGGTAAGCAAACGCAGGTATTCATTCGTGGCGACAAGTCGGTCGACTACGGATCTGTGATGCAGGCTATGGGTGGCCTGCAGCAGGCTGGCGTCGGTAATGTCGGTCTGATCACCGAGGCGCCGTGATGCAACACAGCGAGGAACGTTCTCCGTCGGAGAGTTACTTCTGGCCGATCGTTTGGGCTGTAGGTCTGCACGTGCTGATTTTCGGCACCTTGTTCGTCAGCGTCTCCATGACCCCCGAACTGCCACCGTCTCGACCCATCATTCAAGCGACGCTCTACCAGGCCAAGTCGCAAAGTCAGGCGACCACCCAGACTAATCAGAAGATAGCGGGTGAAGCAGCCAAGACCGCGGCGCCGCAATACGAGACCGAGCAACTCGAGCAGCAGCGCGCAGAGCAGCAAAAGATCGCGCAAGCGAAGGCTGCCGCTGCAAAGGCCGCGGCTCAGAAGGAAGCGGATGCTAAGGCGGCCGAGCAAAAGGCCACGGAACAAAAGAAAGCCGAGGAGGCTCGAAAGGCGCAAGAAGCCGAGGCCGCCGCGAAAGCGGAGGCCGCCAAGGAGGCGGAGGCAGAAGCGGCGGAGCAGAAGCGTCTAGCTGATGTCGCACGCAAAAAGGCTGCAGAAGAAGCGGAAAAACAGAAGGCGGCTGAAGAAGCCAAGAAAAAAGCAGCGGAAGAAGCGAAGAAGAAAGCCGCGGCCGAGGCGGAGCGGAAAAAGGCTGCCGAAGACGCTAAAAAGAAAGCCGCCGCAGAGCAAGAGGCGAAAAAGAAAGCGGCAGCGGCCGAAGCGGCTAAGAAGAAAAAGGCATCTGAGGAAGCAGCAGCTCGCAAGGCAGCCGAAGACAAGAAAGCTCAGGCGCTGGCCGATCTCCTATCCGACGATACCGAGCGACAGCAAGCACTGGCCGACACTCAGGGTGATCAGGTGTCAGGCAACATGGACGACCTGATTCGTATGCGCGCGGCCGAAGGTTGGAGTCGTCCGCCGTCGGCACGTAACAACATGAGTGTATCGCTAAGGGTCAACATGCTGCCTGATGGAACCATCACCAACGTGAGCATCGCTCGCTCAAGCGGTGACGGTCCGTTCGATAACTCCGCGGTTTCAGCTGTGCGTAACATCGGCAGGATCACCGAAATGCAGCAACTTTCAGCGGCTGATTTCGCGCCCTATCGGTCGTTCCTGATTACATTCACCCCCGAGGACCTAGCGCTGTGATGAAAATGCTCCGAGGTTTGATGGTCGTCATGCTCTGCATGGCAGGCCTGGCATACGGTCAGGAAAGAAACATCCTGGTTACCAGTGGCGCAGACCGCGCCATTCCGGTCGCGGTTGTACCCTTCGGCTGGCAAGGCGGTAACGTGTTGCCGGAAGACATGGCGGATATCGTGGGTAACGACCTGCGCAACTCCGGCGTCTTCCAGCCTATCCCACGGCAGAACATGATCAGCTTGCCGACGCAGGCGAGCGAAGTGATCTACCGAGACTGGAAAGCGTTAGGTGCCCAATATGTTCTCGTCGGTAACATCGTCCCGTCCGGCGGGCGTTTGCAGGTTCAATATGCGTTGTTCAACGTAGCGACAGAACAGCAGGTTTTCAACGGTACGGTCGGCGGTTCCACCGATCAGCTCCGGGACATGGCTCACTATATTGCTGACCAGTCGTTCGAGAAGCTCACCGGCGTGAAAGGTGCGTTCTCCACGCGTCTGCTTTACGTCACCGCAGAGCAGCTGGGTGGCGGTAATGCACGCTATACCCTTCAACGTTCGGACTATGACGGTGCGCGTGCCTCTACGCTGTTGCAATCGCGTGAGCCAATTCTTTCGCCGCGATTTGCACCCGATGGCCGTCGTATCGCGTATGTCTCCTTCGAACAGCGCCGTCCTCGAATCTTCTTGCAGAACATCGATACAGGTCGTCGCGAGCAGCTGACGAACTACGAAGGTCTTAACGGTGCGCCGGCGTTTTCGCCCGATGGTAATCGCGTGGCGTTCGTTCTTTCGAAAGACGGCAATCCAGAGATTTATGTAATGGACCTGGGTAGCCGGCAAGTCACTCGCGTCACCAATCACTACGCTATCGATACCGAACCGTTCTGGGGCAAAGACGGTCAGACGGTGTACTTCACGTCGGACCGTGCCGGTAAGCCGCAAATCTACAAGCAGCGTATCGGAACCAATAATGCAGAGCGCGTAACTTTCGTGGGTAACTACAACGCGAACCCCAAACTTTCCGCGGATGAAAAGACGCTGGTGATGATCCATCGTCAAGATGGCTACACTAACTTCAAGGTCGCTGCACAAGACTTGGAGAAAGGTAATTTGCGCATCCTGTCGGATACAAATTTGGATGAGTCGCCCACTGTTGCGCCCAATGGCACCATGCTAATCTACGCCACCCGCCAGCAGGGCCGGGGAGTCTTGATGCTTGTGTCTACGAATGGCCGAGTTAGGCTCCCACTTCCTACCGCTCAAGGCGAAGTCCGTGAGCCATCCTGGTCCCCTTACCTGAACTGATGCGGTAAAAAAACGATCTACGCTTAACACAACAACTGGGGTTCAAAAGGAGTTTCACTATGGAAATGCTGAAGTTTGGTAAGTTCGCCGCGCTTACGCTGGCAATGGCTGTTGCTGTTGGTTGTTCTTCCCGTGGCGGCGACGCTTCCGGCGACGGCAGCACCGGTGCAGTTGATCCTAACGCTGGTTACGGCGCCAACACTGGTGCGGTAGACGGCAGCATGGGCGAAGAAGCAGCTCTGCGCGCTATCACCACGTTCTACTTCGAATACGACAGCTCGGACCTCAAGCCAGAAGCCATGCGCTCCCTGGACGTCCATGCACGTGACCTGAAGTCGAACGGTAACCGTGTTGCGCTGGAAGGCCACACTGACGAGCGCGGCACCCGTGAGTACAATATGGCTCTGGGCGAGCGCCGTGCGCAAGCCGTTCAGCGCTACCTGGTTCTGCAGGGCGTTTCTCCTGCACAGCTGGAAGTTGTTTCCTATGGCGAAGAGCGTCCAGCCGTTACTGGTCAGGACGAGCAAGCTTGGGCCCAGAACCGTCGCGTAGAACTGCGTAAGTAAGTTCATATGCGTAAGTGCCATCGTGCTCTCGGTTTAGCCGTACTGGCGCTGCCTTTGGTGGCAGTCGCCCAGGTTCCTGTGGATGACGGGACTTCCGGTTCCAATGGAAGTTATCAGTCGCCTAGTTACGGCACGAATGGCGCCTATGCCGGAGGCGGAGCGCAGGCTCCGTCTTCTGCACAAGGGCAGTTGTTCACACAGCTCCAACAAATGCAGGGTGAAATTGCGCAACTTCGCGGTATGGTCGAAGAGCAGCAAAATGAAATCCAGCGTTTGAAGCAAGAAGGGCTAGAGCGCTATCAGGATGTTGATAGTCGTTTGGCCAACCTCTCGAATGGCGCAAACAGCGCTGGCGGGAGCCAGAATTCTACTAACTCCCCTTCAGCAGGTGGAGCTGGGAGCGCTCAACAGGATGTAGGTAATGCCGCATCCGAACCTGCGGATCCCGCTAAAGAAAAACTTTATTACGACGCGGCTTTCGATCTTATCAAGCAGAAAGATTTCGATAAGGCGTCCCAGGCATTCAATGCCTTCTTACGTCGTTACCCTCAAAGCCAATATGCAGGTAACGCGCAATATTGGTTGGGTGAGGTTAATCTTGCGAATGGCGACCTCCAAGGCGCTGGGCAAGCATTTGCGCGAGTAGCTCAAAATTACCCGAGCCACAATAAGGTGCCAGATTCGCTTTATAAGCTTGCAGACGTCGAACGTCGTTTGGGCAACGCCGATAAAGCGCGAGGCATTCTTCAGCAGGTCGTTTCGCAATATCCAGGCAGTTCTGCCGCACAACTTGCGCAAAGTGATTTGCAGCGCGGCCGCTAGGTAAGCGAGAGGCCCAAAACGACGTAGGTCGTTTCCAGCGTCGAATATTGTTCTCCGAGTGCAAAAAAATCCGATACCAGCGCTATGGTCTCGGATTTTTTTTGCCATCCCGCCGTTGGGTCAAATCCTGACGAGTTTCGTTGCCTGCTACTTGATAAGGCACGGTGGACGGCGGCTCATGCGGAGGTGGCGCTAATCCATCCTGCGTTTTACGTTTTGCTGGTCTCCGGTATTTGCATGATGCCGCCCTGTGGTGGAATCCTGAAGCGTGCTCTAGAACGGCTGCGTAGCGAACGGTCGGCTGCGCGAAGTCGGCGAAGCTAACGAAATCACGTGCTTCGCCACAGATCGTCTCTACCGGGAACCGGCCCGGCTAGTTTTGAACGCAGCGCTGGACTGCGCCTTTGGCCGTCGCTGAGTTCGGCGTGTGCCGAAAATCAGCAGATCTGCAATGGCGACATGCTGGGTCACTCGCTTGACTGCGACCGGCAGGGCAAGGCCAACCAGCAGGCAGGCGGAGAACACGATCCAATCGTCATTAACGTTGAGCTTGCCAAGCAAGATACGCGTGCCGGCAGTACCAAACACGTGCAGTAAGTAGATTTCGAAGGCGTAGCGTCCCAGCCAGGCAAGCGGCTTGAAATAAAAGCGGTGCACGATCAACAAGTAGATGGCAGAAAGACCTAGCGCTGTGCCTACGACCGATATATCGAAACTCGAAAAATCGGTTTGATTCCATAGGTACGCCTGATCTAGGCCGACGGTGATGACGAGAGTTGCCAGCAGCGTTGTCTGAATAGCGCGACTGGTGATTTGGTCCCAGAAGCGATAAATGGACAGTCCTAACAGGAAGAACGGCAACAGGCCAACGGCACGATCAAAGCTGAACAGCTTAGGAAACGCGTCATAGCCAAGGGAAGCGACAACTGAAAGCGCAATTGCGATCAAGGCTTTAGGCGCGCTGTTGAGTCCACCTAGCTTGTCCAGTAACGAAACGATTAAAAAGATGCAGAAGATCGCCTGTAGGAACCAGAAGTGCGCATAGCCAAATACGTAGATCGGAAACATGTCGATCCATTCTGGACTGGCGTTCGCACCCGGCGCGACCATTTGTGCTACGAAAAACAGTGTCGACACGACTACCAGTGGAAGGACGATCCGGCGCAGCTTGCCCTGATAAAAACGGCCTAGTGCGCTATCTCGCGTCACAGGACGAAGCGCGTAAACGTAGCCGGAGATCGCCGTGAAAAGCGGCATCCGAACGTACACGAGGGAGTTGTAGAGGTAGCGCAAGAATGAGTCGTCAGCGACCTCCATGCCCGTCGTCGCCACGTCACCGATGACGTGCCCTGCAACCATCAGGAGTAATGCCAGTCCCCGGATCGTTTCGATTCTAAGGTCTTTTTCCGGCGTGGTTAGTTGCACGTGTCGGTCTCCTTCTCTTTTCGATAGGCATTTAGGCCCCAGGGCAAGGCGCTAAACTGCACGCCGTCCGCAGTCCCCGTACGCTCCATCGAATAAGGGCTTCTACTGACACTCGCTCGAATCGTGATCGTTTTGACGATGCGTCGAGCATGCACGATATGTGTTACAGGTCTGACGTCGCTGCTGAACAATCCTTGGCAGCCGTTGGCGGAGCCGCCCAGGCGCGCATTAGTGCGGGTCGAGGCGCTGGGCAGACGGCCAACGGTTTTTCGAACAACTTGCGCTTTGGATGGTTCCCTCTTTTTGATCGATGGAACCGCAAAGCGGCCGCTGCTGCAAAGGCGAGACCGTTATAATTCCCGGCAAGCTCTGTATTCATGAACGCTCGAAAGGTTGCTGAGGAATAAGTTATGTCTGACAAGAAGGCTGTCGTATTGCTTTCCGGTGGTCTCGACTCGGCGACGGTGCTGGCAATGGTCAAAGCCGAAGGTTACGCGGTTTACAGCATGAGTTTCGATTACGGACAACGGCACCGCGCAGAGCTGATGGCAGCCGAGCGCGTGGCTCGGCAGCAAGGAGTGGTGGAGCATAAGGTCATCGGCCTCAACCTGGATGGGATTGGCGGGTCGGCGCTCACCGACACGCGGATTGCCGTCCCGGAACTTGCTGGTGAGGGCATTCCCGTAACGTATGTGCCGGCCAGGAATACGGTTTTTCTCGCGCTCGCGTTAGGCTGGGCAGAAGTGATCGAAGCCAGTGAGCTGTTCATCGGTGTGAATGCGATCGACTACTCGGGGTATCCCGATTGCAGGCCAGAATTCATCGATGCCTTCGAAAAGCTGGCGAACCTCGCAACGAAGGCGGGCGTCGAAGGGCGGCCTCTTCATGTCCGAGCGCCACTGCAATATATGACAAAGGCTGAGATCGTTTCGAAAGGAACGGGGCTTGGCGTCGACTACGGTTTGACCGTCTCGTGCTATCAGGCCGATGCGGATGGGCGAGCCTGTGGCCGTTGCGATAGTTGCCGTCTGCGCCGCGAAGGGTTTTTCGCTGCTGGACTATCGGATCCTACGCGTTACGTTTGATTTTTCGGTGGGGTGTTGATTTCTTCATTGGAATCAGTATCATGCGCCCCGCGTTGGGTCGTTAGCTCAGTCGGTAGAGCAGTTGGCTTTTAACCAATTGGTCGTAGGTTCGAATCCTACACGACCCACCATTTGCATAACCCGAAGCTCCGCGAGGCGCTTCGGGTTTTTTAATGCCTACGATATGGGTAAACGTGCGTTTCTGAAGCGCCGCCGTCACGATGTTATACTCGGCGGCCGTCAACGACCTTGACCTCCCCATGGCCCAGATATCCGAACGTCAGCTTGTTCAGGCGCACCTGTCCGCAAGGCAGGCGCGCGTATTGACGGAGAACGAGCAGCGCGAATACGCGCGCCAGATCGCCTATGAGCTCAAACGACAGGACGCGGTACTTGTCGCTCATTATTATTGCGATCCCGTACTTCAGGCGTTGGCCGAAGAAACGGGCGGCTGCGTTGCTGACTCGCTCGAAATGGCCCGATTCGGTTACCAGCATTCCGCATCTACCGTAGTCGTCGCCGGCGTTCGCTTCATGGGCGAAACGGCCAAGATCCTGAACCCCGAAAAACGCGTGTTGATGCCAACGCTCGAAGCGACCTGTTCCCTCGATCTGGGCTGCCCCGTGGACGAATTTTCCGCGTTCTGCGATCAGCATCCGGAGCGCACCGTCGTCGTTTATGCGAACACATCGGCTGCGGTGAAGGCGCGGGCGGATTGGGTGGTGACTTCGGGGTGCGCGCTCGAGATCGTCGAAAGCCTGATGGACAACGGTGAGAAACTCATCTGGGCGCCCGATCAGCATCTTGGACGCTACATCCAACGCGCAACCGGTGCTGACATGCTGCTGTGGGAAGGCGCCTGCATCGTTCATGAAGAATTCAAAGCCAAGCAATTGGCGGACATGAAAGGCCTGTATCCGGAAGCGGCCGTCCTTGTCCATCCGGAGTCGCCTGAAGCGGTCATCGAGCTTGCGGACGCGGTGGGATCGACCAGCCAATTGATCAAAGCGGCGCAACGTCTTCCACATCGCACGTTCATCGTGGCCACCGATCGCGGCATTTTCTACAAGATGCAGCAGGCGTGCCCCGACAAAGTGTTCATGGAGGCGCCCACCGCGGGTAACGGCGCAGCCTGCCGTAGTTGCGCGCTATGTCCCTGGATGGCTATGAATACGCTTGAGCGTTTGCTGGCTGGAATTCGCCAGGGGCGGGAAGAAGTGCACGTCGATAATGCGTTGATTCCGCGTGCGGTGCGACCGCTGCGGCGGATGCTTGATTTCACCGAGGCTGCGCGGCTGAAGTCCGTTGGCAACGCGTAGCCCGGTTCGATCGCAAGGTCAGCCGAGCAAGTCCTTTACCGCACGTTGTTCTTCTTTCAACGCTTGGTAGCGTGCGTCAATGCGTGCCGCGAGTGGGAAGTTGTTCGCGGCGCGACGTCGCGCGAAATCCAGTTGCTGAAGCGCCTGATCGTAATCGCCAACAAGCGCGAAGTATTCCGCGCGTGCTTCGTGTACGCCGATGATGTTGCCGGAAAGCCCTCGGACCTCCGCCACTTCGTACCAAACATCAGGATCTTTAGGGCGATCCAGCCGCAGGCCGTCTAGCAATTTTTCAGCTTGCTGTGGTTGATTTTGCTTTAGCAGTAGATCGATCGCGGCCTGCTTTACCGGGTAGCTGCCCGGGTAAAGCGAAGTCAACTGCTCGATGCGTTTGCCTGCGTCGTTGAGCCGGTTTCGCGCCTCGTCGAGCTCTACTTGGGCAAGTCCGTAAATCAGGCTGTCGGGATTCTTTTTCAGCAATTCCGACAGCAATTGCTGAGCTTCGTCGAGCTTTCCTACCTTGGTTTGGGAAATGGCCAAGCCGTACCGTGCGGCATCCTTTTCAGGGTGCTCGTCGAGCATTGCGCGAAACTGCTGTGCCGCCGACCCCGGCGTCTGTTCGAACATCAGGCGCGTGCGCGCACGTATGAGCTGATATTCGAGGCTGTCGTCGCGGCCGCCCCTTTGGAATTGCTCGGCGCGGTTGCTCGTGTCTGCGATGCGTGACTCGGTAACCGGGTGCGTGAGCAAGAATTCGGGCGGCCTGCTGTCGTAGCGGTATTGTCGCGCGAGTCGTTCGAACATACGCGGCATGGCTTTGGGGTCGTAGCCAGCTTTCTCCATGTTCAAAAGGCCGACGCGGTCAGCCTCTTGTTCGTTTTGCCGAGAAAATCTGCGCTGTTCCTGAATGGCGGCAGCTTGCGTCGACGCAATGGCTGCGATACCCGCATCGCCCGCGCCGGCCGCGGCCGCGACGATGCCGGCGAGCATGGCGGCCATCATCGGCAGTTGCAGCCGTTGTTGGGCCATGAGGCCGCGTGCGAAGTGACGTTGCGATAAGTGTGCGAGTTCGTGCGCCATGACCGCCGCATACTCGGCTTCGGTTTCTGCATAGAGAAACAATCCGCCATTAACGCCGACAATCCCGCCGGGAGCCGCGAATGCGTTGATCTGGTCGCTGCGCAGGAGCACGAATTCGAAGCGTCGGTCCTGTACCTGACTCGTTTCTGCAAGCCGATAAACGCTACGCTCGACGTAGTCCTTCAGCAAGGGGTCCGAAAGCTGTGGCACCTGCCCGCGAAGAATGCTGAGCCACGCGCGCCCGAGTTGATACTCCTGCAGTGGCGACACCGCGGCCGAACTAGAGTCCCCCAAAGAAGGCAAGTCGTTCGCGGTCAGCGGCAATGGGGCGATCAGGCAGGCAAGGGCGAGAAGAGTAGGGCGCAGCGACATCATGCACGGGGCTCGTCACGTAATGGATGCGTTACTGTAGCAGCCCGCTTCCGGGCGCGGCGAATCCATGGGTTGAAAAACGTGTCGGCGCGGGCTGATAGTTGGTGCGATGGTGCCGCATAGCACCCCGCTGGCAATCTTGCCGTGATGATCGGCAGGCACCGGCCATCATGGTTGTAGAGCTGCCCTCAGCACTTCGTTATCCTGTGGGCTTTTTCGAGGTGCGCAATGGTTGATTCGCAGGGTATTACCGTCGATGCCAGACTTGACGCTACTGGCTTGAATTGCCCGCTGCCGTTGCTCAAAGCGAAGATGGAATTGGCACGGCTAACGCCTGGGCAAGTGCTTGAGGTTACTGCAACCGATGGTGGCTCCCAGCGAGACTTTCGCGCGTTCGCACGATTGTCGGGGCACGCGCTCTTGAGGGAAGACAGTGATGCAGGCCTTTACCGTTACTGGTTAAAAAAAGCCGAGTCTGTTTGAGCAGAGCAGGCACGAGGCCTGCAACCGAGTCAAACCACAGCGATCGAGGCGCCCGTTTTAGAGCTGCTATTTTTTGGCCAAGGCTTGGGCCGCCGCCAGTACGGAGTCGACATGCCCAGGCACCTTCACGCCACGCCATTCCTGGCGAAGCACGCCCTCTCGGTCAATCAGGAAGGTGCTGCGGTCTACGCCCATGTATTCCTTGCCGTACAGCTTTTTCAGCTTGATGACATCGAACAATTGGCACAGCGCTTCGTCTTTGTCGCTGATCAATTCGAACGGAAAGCCCTGCTTGGCCTTGAAGTTTTCATGCGTGCGCAGGCTGTCCCGTGAGATTCCGTAGACCACTGTGTCTGCCGCGAGGAACGCTTGGTGCTGATCGCGAAAGCCTTGTCCCTGGGTCGTGCAGCCTGGCGTATTGTCCTTTGGATAGAAGTAAAGAACGGCTTGCCGGCTTTTTAGGGCGGCGGGAGTTACCTCATGCTCACCCGTTGCAACGGCGGAAAAGTCGGGTAGCGGCTTGTC
This sequence comes from Pseudomonas matsuisoli, assembly GCF_014647635.1. Classification (GTDB taxonomy): domain Bacteria; phylum Pseudomonadota; class Gammaproteobacteria; order Pseudomonadales; family Pseudomonadaceae; genus Pseudomonas_P; species Pseudomonas_P matsuisoli. The sequence continues at coordinate 371,964 of NZ_BMPO01000001.1, read as the reverse complement.
GATTTCTACAGTCATGTTCGATCTCTTAAGGGTTCTGCGGGCGCCAGGGTTCGATCAGAGCATCCAGGTTCAAGGCGTCGGCAAAATCCAGGAATTGATCACGAAGCCAGCTGATCTGCGTGCCTGCCGGCAGCGTTACCGTGATGGTCGCGGTAAGCATGGTGCTGCCGGTCTGCGGGGCCTGGTAGGTGTCGCAGGTGATGTTTTCCAGATCGATCTTGTGGTCAACGAAGAACTGGCAGAGCTCGTTGAGAATATCCGGGCGGTAGATCGCGTTCACATAGGCGACATAAGGCAGCGATTGCGGGCGCGGCTCCAGCGGCGCGCTGCGAATGACACTGATGGTGAAGCTGTTGCGTTTGGCGATCTGCGGTAGCCCGCTTTCGAGGCGGGCCAGCGCATCCCAACTGCCTGATATCTGCAGGACGAGTGCGCTGTATTCACCGTGGCGTGTCAGGCGACTGCTGGTAACCGCGCAGCGGCTCTCACTGGCTGCCCGGCAGAGCGTATTGGTCAGCTCCATCGGATTGGCACCTAGCGCGCTAATCAGCAGAAATTGTTCACGAACGGGAGGAAGGGACATACAGCATTCCTAGATAATCACGGGCAACGAGGACAACCTCGAACAGAGCCCGAAGGGTAGCGAAAAGCGGGGGCCGTGGGAATGCTTGAACCTGATCGGTTGGCTTGTGCAAGGCTGGTGGCGCCATTACCATTACGGCTCATTTTTTCGGCAGGAGCGGTTGCATGATTTCAGGCAGTATGGTGGCACTGGTCACCCCCATGGACGCCCAGGGCGCTCTGGATTGGGACAGCCTGAGCAAGCTGGTGGACTTCCATCTACAGGAAGGCACCAATGCCATCGTTGCTGTCGGAACGACCGGCGAGTCGGCCACGCTCGAAGTCAGCGAACACGTCGAAGCGATCCGACGAATCGTCCAACAAGTGAATGGCCGCATTCCAGTCATCGCGGGCACCGGCGGCAACTCGACACGTGAGTCCGTCGAGCTGACGCGCGAGGCGAAGGAGATGGGCGCGGACGCCTGCTTGCTCGTCACCCCTTACTACAACAAGCCGACGCAAGAAGGCTTGTACCGGCACTTCCGCCACATCGCTGAAGCCGTGGACATTCCTCAGATTCTTTACAACGTACCGGGCCGCACCGCTTGTGACATGCTGCCGGATACCGTTCTGCGGCTGGCCGAAGTGCCTAACATCGTCGCCATCAAGGAAGCCACGGGCAACCTTGAGCGCGCTAAAACGCTGATCGATCGTGCGCCAAAGGACTTCTACATCTATTCCGGCGACGACGGCACGGCAGCCGGCCTGATGTTGCTGGGTGGCAAAGGCAATATTTCCGTTACCGCCAACGTCGCCCCCCGTGCGATGAGCGATTTGTGCGCCGCGGCAATTGCCGGTGACGAGACTACGACTCGGGCGATCAATGAGCGACTGATGCCGCTCAACAAGGCTCTGTTCCTGGAGTCGAACCCCATTCCAGTCAAATTCGCGCTGCATGAGATGGGCCTTATTCCAGACGGAATCCGCTTGCCGCTCACCTGGTTGAGTGATGAATTTCAGGAACCACTGCGTCACGCCATGCGCCAATCCGGCATTCTGGCTTAATTCGAGGAATCACTGCGCATGAAGCGATACGCCGGACTTTCCGTGCTAGCACTTGTCATCACCAGCACCAGCGGATGTGGCTGGTTATGGGGCGATGACGGATATTTCCGCGACCGCGGTAGCGATTATCTCGAGGCCCGCCAGACACCGCCGATGCAGGTGCCTTCGGACGTCCAGGCCAAACGGCTCGATCCGTTGCTGCCTATTCCTGCGAACGTGGCCTCCACGCACGTTTCCCGGACTGACTATGAGGTGCCGCGCCCGCAGCCTATCGATGTCGGCACGGATATGAGTGAGTTCAGCCTTCAGGAGAGCACCGACCAGCGATGGATTCTTGCCCAGCGTGAGCCTTCGCAGATGTGGACGGTAACGCGCCAGTTTTTCGAAATGAACGGTTTCCGGATTGCCGAAGAGCGTCCTCACACGGGCGAATTCGTAACGGCCTGGCAGCCGGTCGACCAGTTGGCCTCAGATATGGCGAGCCGTTTGAGCGCGCGTGGTGAAGATCTGGCCGGGCATGAAACGCGTCTGCGGGTTCGTATCGAACCTGGCGTTGCGCGCAACACCAGTGAAGTCTACGTCGCGAGCGCCAGCCGCCCGGTTGGTAGCACCGCCAATGTCGATTTTCCGGCACGTTCCGGCAAGCCCGCCGTCGAAGCCGTCCTGCTCGACGACCTCTTGTCCTCGTTGACCGGGAGTGCCAACCAGTCTGACTCCATTTCGCTTCTCGCTGCCAACAGCTACGACGCACCCGATCGTGTAAACCTGACCCAGGATGGCAGTGGCAATCCTGTGCTGGGATTGGTCACCGATTTCGATCGTGCCTGGTCGAGCGTCGGGCGTGCCCTGCAGAATGGCGACGTCCGCGTCGAAGACCTTAACCGCAGTAACGGTCTCTATTACATCAACCTGGCGGAAGGGGCGGCGAACCCTAACGAGAAGCCGGGCTTCTTCTCGCGTTTGTTCGGAGGCGGGCCTAGCCAGGAAGAAATCGACGCGCGGGCTGAACGCTATCAAGTGCGCCTGAGCACGGTCGGCGATAATGTTCAGGTGACGGTCGAGCAGGGTATCGAGAAGGTTGCCCCTGCTGATGTTTCGCGGCGCATTCTGACGTTGATCCAGAACAACCTGGGCTGAAGCGCGGCATACGCGCGCTTACAGCCTCATCTCATGACAAGGCGAAACCTCGGTTTCGCCTGTTTCATTTAAAGGGCATACCTCATGAGCACCACCTCTTCGCTTGGCCTCAAGAAACTCTATTCAGGTAAGGTGCGAGACCTTTACGAGATCGATGATAAGCGGATGCTCATGGTAGCCAGCGACCGCCTTTCGGCGTTCGATGTCATTCTCGAGCAACCGATCCCCGAGAAGGGAAAGATCCTTACCGCCATTTCGAACTTCTGGTTCGAAAAACTTGGCCATCTCGTACCGGATCATTTCACGGGTGATAGCCCTGAAGATGTGGTGGCTGCTGATGTCTATCCGCTGATCGAAGGCCGCTCGGTGGTCGCCAAGCGTTTGCAGCCGGTACCGGTAGAAGCCATCGTCAGAGGTTATCTGGCAGGCTCGGGATGGAAGGAGTACAAGGCGCAGGGTACGGTCTGTGGCATCGCGTTGCCGGAGGGGCTGCGTGAGGCAAGCAAACTGCCTCAACCTATTTTCACGCCGTCCACTAAGGCGGCTATTGGCGATCACGACGAGAACATCTCCTTCGAGCGCTGCGAGGCGATCATCGGCAGCGAGCTTGCGGCAAAGGTTCGAGATACGGCCATCGCGCTCTATACCGCTGCTGCTGAATACGCGGCTACGCGTGGCATTATCATTGCCGACACGAAGTTCGAATTCGGTCTCGACGAGCATGGCACGTTGACCCTGATGGACGAGGCGCTGACCCCTGACTCCAGCCGCTTCTGGCCGGCCGATAGCTACGCCGAAGGTAGCAACCCGCCAAGTTTCGATAAGCAATTCATCCGCGATTGGCTCGAGTCCACGGGCTGGAACAAGGAGCCACCGGCGCCAACGGTGCCCGATGACGTTGCCCTGAAAACCGCCGAGAAGTACCGCGAGGCATTAACCCGCCTGACTCAATAACACGCAACCCTCTGAAGATGCGCAGAAAAAATCTCTTCAGGGGTTCGACAATTCATAACAAGCTGATATCATTCGCGCCGCTTCGGGGAGATGCCGGAGTGGTCGAACGGGACGGATTCGAAATCCGTTGATCTGGCAACAGGTCCTAGGGTTCAAATCCCTATCTCCCCGCCATATATAAAAAGCCCTGTAACGGACAACATTACGGGGCTTTTTCTTTTCTACTTCTTCCCGACTTCCTGCACCAAGCGCACCGCTAGATTGCGCCTATCGATCGATAAGTCCTCAAGACACTAATATTGCGGTATCAGCGCTGCTCAAATCATCGGGTGCTCCCGTCGTAAAAGCCGGGCCCTCAATATGGTAGACCGTTGGCTCCTCTGAAAAATATTCCTCTAGGCGCGTCATGAACATCTGATGGTCTTCACTCGCTTCGAAGCCCGGCGTGTGGTCCTCGAGTGATTGCCATCGCACAATGAGGTTGAATTGCTGGGGAGTTTCAATACCTTGCGCGAGCAAGTGACCGCCGTAACCCTTCGCGCGAGTTAGCAGATGAGCGACCTCGGTAAATGCACGCCTGAACATTTCAATGCGTTCTTCGTGAACGGGCAGCAAAGCGATTTCATAAATCATGGCATCTCTCGAAAGTGACTTAAGCTTTTGAAAGTTCGCACTTAGGAAATGAGCGATTGCTCAACTGCAATTGCGATTTTTCCCCGAAGGCCGTTGTTGGGGCTCTCCAGTCTGGCGTGGGCAAGCGCAATGTCGGCGAGCGAATAGACCTCGCCAACGTGCGGGCGTAGTTGACCACGCTCCACCAATGCGCTCAGCTCATCGAGCTTGCCGCGGTTCTGCCGTGTAAAAACGAAGTGATAACTGGCGTTTTTGCCCCACGCCTGGACAACGTTCTGTGGCTGCGTAATGTCAACGATCGTGACAACACGGCCGAGTTGCGCAAGAGCGTCGGGGCTGCGGGACAGTGCATCGCCACCGATGGTGTCAAATACGACATCAACGCCCCGACCATCCGTTTCCCGAATGACAGCGTCGACGTAATCGTCTTTTTCGTAGTCGATGATCACATCGGCACCCATACTGCGCGCGAATTCTGCATTTGCTTGGCGCACGGTCGTGAACACTCTTGCGCCCATGGCTTTCGCCACTTGGATCGCTATATGGCCTACGCCTCCCGCGCCGCCGTGTATCAGTATGCTTTCTCCAACTCTGAGCGACGCACGCACCACCAACGCTTCCCATACTGTCCCGCCAACTAGAGTAAGGCTGGCCGCTTCAAGATGGCTCAGTGATGGAGGCTTCTTGCCGATGATGCTTTCTGCAGCAACGTGGTACTCGGCGTAGCTACCCGGCCCTTCGAATATTTGCGGGGTGTACCAGACTTCGTCCCCAGCAGCGAAGTTCTTCACCCCCGGCCCGACTTGCTCGACAACGCCCGATACATCGTGTCCGGTAATAGCGGGCAGTTGCACCAGACCGGCATAGTCGCCACGTCGAACTTGATAATCCAGCGGGTTAATAGAGGTCGCATGTACCCGAACCAGGACTTGTCCTGCTTGCGGTACAGGCTTCGGCACGTCGCGGAGCTCGAACGATTCCGGGCTGCCGAATGATTTGAGTGTCATCGCTTTCACGGTAAATCTCCTTATCGATAAAAAGGGATATCGAGATATTTCGATATATTGCGGTAAAAAATTTACAGCTCTTTCCCTATGGCCTCGGCAAGCGCACTGATGTTTGCTTCATTACGCTTGTAGTAGGTCCACTGACCGATACGCCTGACTTCGACCAAGCCTACTCGTTGCAAAGTGGCGAGATAACCAGACACCGTTGATTGCGACAATCCGACACCTTCTTGGATACTGCTGACGCACACTCCCACCGTCAGAACGTCACCTTCATCCTGTGGAGGAAAGTTGTTTGCGGGATCCTTCAGGCCCCTCAAGATTTCAAGGCGTGTAGGGTTCGAGAGAGCTTTGAATACTTCGATCAGGTCCATGGCTGGATAATATCGAGATTTACCGATATGTCAATTCGTAAATTAATCGCGCCGTCGGGCCGATACCCTAGGTCTCTTGAACTTGCTAGCGCTCAGGGAAATTCCAGTGAGCTAAGGTCGCCAGCAGCCCGAATGGCCTCCAGCGTTTGCTAAGAGCGCTGATTTAGCCTGCCGCCAGACAGGACGTGGATTACACGCCCGCCAATGAGTCATCCCTCTGCTTACGGTGCTGTCGAACATGCTCGACCAGCGCTTTCAGTTTTGGCGCAACGTTGTGCCGGCTTGGGTAGTAGAGGAAGAATCCGGGAAAGGGCTTGAGGTAGGCATCGAGTACGCTGATCAGGTCGCCGCGTTCGAGATAGGGACGGAACGTATCCTCGATGCCAAAGGTGATGCCGCCGCCGGCGAGTGCCGTTCGTACCATTACCAGCATGTCATTGGTCGTGACCTGTGGAGCGACGGCCACGTCGAAAGCCCGCCCCTGTTCGCTGAACTCCCATCGATAGGGCGCGACATCCAACGCAGGCCGCCAGCCGATACAGCGATGCTTCACTAGATCGCTTGGATGCTGCGGCGTGCCGTATTGCGCGAGGTAGGTCGGTGTGGCCACGGCGACTTCTCGTTGTTCGCCCGTAATCGCGACAGCGATCATGTCTTGTTCGATCACTTCACCCAGCCGCACACCAGCGTCGAAGCCGCGCTCGACAATGTCGAATTCTTCGTCCGTTACCGTGACGTCCAGGATGACCCCCGGATATGCCGCAGCGAACGTGGCGATCAGCGAACCGTCCAGAAAGCGTTCGGCGATCGATGTCACCGCGATGCGGAGCAAGCCTCGCGGGGGGCCGTCGGTCGCTACCTCTTCCAGCGCCGCGAGCAACGCCGTTAGCGGCTCGGCTATCTGGTGCTGCAGACGTTCCCCCGCTTCGGTCAACCGCACGCTGCGTGTCGAGCGCTGCACGAGTGCAATCCCTAACCCGTCTTCGAGTCTCCGAATGCCTTGGCTGACAGCCGAGCGTGTCACATCCAGCCGATCCGCTGCGGCGCGGAAATTATGTAATTCCGCTACGGCGGTGAAGACCTTGAGCAGATTGAGATCTGTGTGCATTGGTAAGCCCTGCTAACCGATTCGGTAAGTATTTGGGGAATTCTCTCGACAATGCCCGTTGGATATCGTGAGCGCAACGTTGAGTCACCTGCACCAGGACTCGTTTCCTTTGACCGCAGCAACCGTTGTTCGCGGGATACGGCTTAGCGTCGATCAGGTTCGTCGTGGCATTCGAGCGCCCATGCTTCGGCATGAAGAACCGCTCGTGTGACGGACTACAAACCATGAACCACTCAGGTCCGCTTAGACCTGCGAGAGGACAGTTATATGAGTATCGACAAAGTTGTTTTAGTTACGGGCGCATCCAGCGGTATCGGCGAAGGCATTGCACGCGAGCTCGGTGCGGCGGGCGCCAAGCTGCTATTGGGTGCGCGCCGTACGGATCGGCTCGAGACCGTCGTGGACGAAATAAACGCTGCGGGCGGCGAGGCCGAATACCAACGTTTGGACGTAACCGATGCCCGCGATGTCGCCGCGTTCGCCGAAGCGGCACGCCAACGCTGGGGGCGGGTAGACGTGATCGTCAATAACGCCGGGATCATGCCCTTGTCCCCCATGGCCGCGATGAAGACGGATGAGTGGGACCGCATGGTGGACGTCAACATCAAGGGCGTGCTGAACGGCATCGCCGCGGTGCTGCCGGAGTTCACCAAGCGGGGCAGCGGTCACGTCGTCAATATCGCCTCAGTGGGCGCATTGACTGTCTCGCCCACGGCGGCGGTGTATTGCGCGACCAAATACGCCGTTCGGGCGGTTTCCGAGGGGCTGCGCCAAGAGCGTTCGGACGTTCGCGTGACCTGTGTGCATCCCGGCGTTGTCGAGAGCGAGTTGGCGTCGACCATTACGGACGGCGTTGCCAAGGAAGCCATGGAAAGCTATCGCGCCATCGCGCTCAAGCCGGACGCCATCGGACGGGCCGTACGCTATGCAATCGAACAGCCGGAGGACGTCGATGTGAACGAAATCGTCGTTCGACCAACCCTGGCTTTTCACTGATAAGAACACCATGAGGACAACCCATGAACATCATCCGAAATCGTTTCGCCGTTCTGTTACTGATATTGGTATCGATGTTGACGAGCGCTCTGCCTGCACAAGCAGACGACGCCACCACCGAACGCAACCGCGCGTTCATTACGCAGGCATTCGAGAAATGGTCGGCAGGCGGTCGAACGTTTTTCCAAGACGTGCTGGCGCCGGACATCGTATGGACCATCGAAGGGTCTGGCCCATCCGCGGGCACGTATCGCGGTATCGATGACTTCATGGAGCGGGCGGTCACGCCCTTCGTCTCACGTTTATCAACGCCGATTCGCCCCACCGTGAAAGGTATCTGGGCCGAGGATGACGTCGTCATCGTGAACTGGGACGGCGAGGGGAGAGCGGCCGATGGCAAGCCTTACCACAACAGTTATGTGTGGATCTTCCGTATGGCTGAGCAGCGCGCGATTGAGGTCACAGCCTTCCTGGATCTTGTGCCATACGACGATGTCATCCGGCGCATCCCCCTAAACGAAAAGGAGAATAACGCGATGAACGATTCCAGCGCTGGCCATCCTTATGTCGGCATGTGGACCACCGACGGCGACCAAATTCGCCATGAGCTATTACCCAACGGTCGCTACGACGAAGCCCGCGGCAATCGTGAAAGCGCCTATCAAGGGCGCTACGAGGTGACGGGTAACCATATCGACTACTGGGACGATACAGGCTTTACCGCCGACGGAACGTTCGTCGATGAAGACACCCTGCACCACGGTGGGATGGTCTTCCGGCGCCGGGGATAATTGGCCGTAATGCCCGGGGTGAACGTCCAGCGTCCACCCCGGCTGCGGTTGGGCATCTCCGACCGTTGCTTGGCGATCAACTATTGCAAACGGGCGCGGGCCGCGTGGAGTTTCTTATAACTCTCGATCAGGCGCAGGTGCCGGTCGAGTCCTTCCAGTTTCATGCTCGTGGGCGTCAAGCCAAAGAATCGGACGCTGCCGTCCAGAGAACCGATGACCGCGTCCATGCGCGCATCACCGAACATCCTCCGGAAATTGGCTTCGTAATCGTCCAGCGCCAAATCGTCGTCAAGCTCCACTTCCAGCGCCGCGTTCAGCGCCTGATAGAACAGGCCGCGATCCAGCGTGTTGTCATTGAACTGCAGGAAGGTTTCCACTCCTTCCTTGGCTGCTTCGAACTGCTGTAATGCCAGCTGGATCAAGAGCTTTAGCTCGAGAATCGTCAACTGGCCCCACGCCGTGTTGTCATCGAACTCGACGCCGATCAGGGTGGTGATGTCGGTGTAATCGTCCAGCTCGCTTTCTTCCAGTCGCTCTACCAGGGCCTGGAGACTATCGTCATCAAGGCAGTGCAGGTTGAGGATGTCTTCGCGAAAGAAGAGCGCTTTGTTGGTGTTGTCCCAAATCAGGTCTTCCACCGGATAGATTTCAGAGTAGCCCGGCACGAGGATGCGACACGCTTTGGCGCCCAGGTGCTCGTAGACCGCCATGTACGTTTCCTTGCCCATGGCCTCGAAAATGCCGAACAGGGTTGCCGCCTCCTCGACGTTGGCGTTTTCGCCTGAGCCCGTGAAATCCCACTCGACGAATTCGAAGTCAGACCGGGCGCTGAAGAAACGCCATGACACGACGCCGCTGGAGTCGATGAAATGTTCGACAAAGTTGTTGGGTTCGGTAACCGCTTGGCTTTCGAACGTTGGCTGCGGCAGGTCGTTGAGCCCCTCGAAGCTGCGGCCCTGTAGCAGTTCCGTCAGACTACGCTCAAGCGCAATCTCCAGGCTTGGATGCGCGCCGAAAGAAGCGAAGACGCCGCCAGTGCGGGGGTTCATCAGCGTGAGGCACATGACCGGAAATTCGCCGCCGAGCGAGGCGTCCTTCACCAATACCGGGAAACCCTGGGCTTCCAGGCCCTGGATGCCGGCCAGAATGCTCGGGTATTTCGCCAGTACGGCCTGGGGCACGTCAGGCAACGCGAGTTCGCCCTCGAGGATTTCGCGCTTCACGGCGCGTTCGAAGATTTCCGACAGGCACTGGACTTGCGCTTCGGCCAGCGTATTACCTGCACTCATGCCGTTGCTGAGGTACAGGTTTTCGATGAGGTTGGATGGGAAATAAACCGTCTCGCCGTCGGACTGACGAACAAATGGCAGCGAACAAATACCGCGCTCTACGTTGCCCGAGTTGGTGTCGTAGAGGTGCGAACCACGCAGCTCTCCATCGGGGTTGTAGATATCCAGGCAGTACGCGTCGAGGATTTCCTTGGGCAAAGCGTCCTTGCGGCCAGGCTTGAACCAGCGCTCGTCCGGATAATGTACGAACGCGGCATTGGCGATGTCCTCACCCCAGAACTGGTCGTTGTAGAAGAAATTGCAGTTGAGCCGTTCGATGAACTCGCCCAGCGCGGACGCGAGCGCGCTTTCCTTCGTTGCTCCTTTGCCATTGGTGAAACACATCGGTGACTGCGCATCGCGGATGTGCAGCGACCACACGTTCGGCACGATATTGCGCCACGACGCGATCTCGATCTTCATCCCCAGCTTGGCAAGGATCGCTGACATGTCAGCGATGGTCTGTTCCAGCGGCAAATCCTTGCCGGCGATGTAGGTACTTGCAGCTGAGTCGGTGATGGGCATCAGCAAGGCTTGCGCATCGGCGTCGAGGCTTTCGACCTCTTCGATGACGAACGCCGGCCCGGCCTGCACTACCTTTTTCACGGTGCAGCGATCAATAGACCGCAGGATGCCCTGGCGGTCCTTTTCGGAGAGGTCCGCGGGCAGCTCCACCTGGATCTTGAAAATCTGGTTATATCGGTTTTCCGGATCGACAATGTTGTTCTGCGATAGGCGAATGTTGTCGGTGGGAATGTCCCGCGTCTGGCAGTAGAGCTTGACGAAGTAGGCCGCACACAATGCGGAGGACGCGAGGAAATAGTCGAAGGGGCCCGGCGCCGAACCATCGCCCTTGTAGCGAATCGGCTGGTCGGCGATGACGGTGAAGTCGTCGAACTTGGCTTCGAGACGAAGGTTGTCGAGAAAGTTGACCTTGATTTCCATGCGGGACACCAGAATTGCGGGCAGGCGAAATAGGGCGCCATTATCCGGCTTCTGCGCTCGATGTCTTTGGGTTTTCGGCTTCCGCGACAGGCTTTCGTCCGGTGGACAGCGCATCCGCCGACGTCTCCGGCAACGGTCGCCCATGCGTCAACGCTATCGTCACGTCTGACTGGACACCCGCTGTCGCAGGATAATTTCGCGTACCGCGGCAACCGCAGGACCATCGTCGTCTGCACGCCAGATCGCATGCAGTTCATATTGCGTCTGCGTTTGCAGCGATTTGAACACCACGTTCTCGAAGCAAGCGTTACGCGCGTCTTCGGGCACGATGGCTACACCCATTCCGGCGCTAACCAGCGAGAGAATGGCGTGGGTCTGGTCCATGAACTGCACGTAGCGGGGCTTGACCTGCGCGCGCTCGAACATCGTGGTCAGCACACCTTGAAAATACCGGCCCACCTTGCTGTACATGATGAATGGCAAATCATCGAGCTGCTTGAGCGTCACCAGCTGGCGGCGTAACGCGAGGGGGTGGTTGCGCGCCACCGCCAGGGCGAGGTCGCCTTTCTCGATGCACACCGATTCGAGGCCTTCCGCCCTTGGGCCAGGACGGATGATGCCGAGATCGACCCTGCCAAACAGCAATGCTTCCTGCTGCTCGACGCTATTCATTTCCAGAAAGTTGACGTGAATGTTCGGCAGCTCTTCCTTGGCGCGCTCAGCCAGCTTGGGAATGAAGCCGTAGGTGGCAGACCCGATGAAGCCGACCGTCACCGTTCCGCTGAGCGTATTGGCCGCGCGTCTGGCGATTTGCACAGCGCGTTCACTCTGCTCCATGAGCTTGCGGGCCTCCACCAGAAAGGCCGATCCCGCAGGGGTGAGCGAAACGGAGCGCGACGTCCTTTCCAGCAGCGCAACGCCTAGCTCCTGTTCGAGCAATTGAATCTGTCGGCTCAAGGGTGGCTGCGTCATGTGCAGCATTTGCGCCGCGCGACCGAAGTGCAGCTCGGTCGCCACTGCAACGAAACAACGCAGCTGTGGAAAGCCAATCATCAATTCACCTTTTGCATCGTTGGAATGCTAAATAGGGTTTGGACATGCATTGATCGGCTTCATATTCTGGCCTCACGCAAGACATGGCAAGCCCGCGATCGAGCGATGGCCTGTCGGCGCAGCATTCGAATACAAAAACAATTGGAGGCAGCATGTCCCACATCACTCGCGTCGAAATCTTCGACTTCACCTACGAGGTTCACAACCTCGCCGCTCAAGGTGAACACACCCATAACCATGTCGCCTACAAGAAGGGCGGCAAGATGAAGTTGGCCAAATACGCTGTCGTGATCGAAACCAACGATGGTGCGCGTGGCGAGTACGTCGCCATGTGGGGCGGTACCCGCCCGGCGCTGGCGCAATCGATCATGCTGGCGCCCGATCTGCTGGGTCGTGATCCGGACCACCGCGAAGCGATCTACGACGAGTTCAAGCGCAAGCTGCACCACTTCGACCACATGGGCCACGGCCCGGTCGACATAGCCCTTTGGGACCTGACCGGCAAGCAACTCGGCTGTTCCATATCCAAATTGCTGGGCAGCTACCGCAGCCGTTTGAAGGCCTATGCCAGCACCTTTCACGGTGACCGCAACGGCGGCTTGGACAGCCCCGAGGCCTATGGCGAGTTCGCGCTGCGCTGCAAGGAAATGGGCTACCCCGGCTATAAAATCCACGGCTGGTTCGACGGCAATCCACGCGAGGAAGCCGCCGCGATTTTGGCCACGCGCAAGGCAGTTGGCCGTGACATGGAACTGATGTACGACGGCGCCTGCGATCTCAAGACCTTCGCCGACGCGCTGTATGTCGGTAAGGCTTGCGATGAGGCCGAGTACTTCTGGTTCGAAGATCCGTACCGCGACGCAGGCCTTTCCGCGTTCTCGCATAAGAAGCTGCGCGAGATGCTCAAGACGCCGCTGCTTATCACCGAGCACGTGCGCGGCCTGGAGCCGAAGGCGGACTTCCTGATGGCGGGCGGTACCGACTTCCTGCGCGTCGACCCCGAATACGACATGGGAATCACCGGTGCGATCAAGACCGCGCGCCTAGCGGAAGCCTTTGGTCTGGACGTCGAAGTGCATGCGGTCGGTCCGGCCCATCGTCATGTGATGGGCGCCATTCGCAACTCCAACTTCTACGAAGTGGCGCTGGTGGGGCCGGACTGCGATAACAACATTCCCCAGGTGTACGCCTGCGATTACTCCGACCAGATCGACTGCATCGATGCCAACGGCACCGTACCTGTCCCCACCGGGCCCGGCCTGGGCGTGACCTACGATTGGGATTACATCAAACGTCACACCACCGCTCACCACGTGTTCGATATCAACAAGCGCTGAGTGCGAGGGAGGCAACATGCTTAACAACGCTAAAGGCGTGTACATAGTCGCGCAAACGCCCTTCGATGAACGCGGCAACGTGGACCTGGACAGCATCGATACTCTCGTCGATTTCTACCGGGGTCACGGTGCCAATGGCTTCACCGTACTGGGCGTCAGCGGCGAAGCTGGCAAACTCAGCGCGGAAGAGGCGCGGCAGGTGGCCGAGCGCTACATCAAGTGCGCGGGTGATTTGCCAGTGGTGATCGGCGTCAGTAATCCGAGTCTGGCGCAGCTGTCGGCGTTCAGCCGCGAGGCGATGGATCTCGGAGCGGCTGGCGTGATGATCGCGCCGCCTGCCGGGTTGCAGACTGACGAAGACCTGCTGGGTTACTTCGGCGAGGTGTTCCGCCGTATCGAAGGCACGCCGACGGTACTGCAGGACTTCCCATTCGCCTCGAAAGTAGCGATGTCAGTGCCGCTGATTCACCAGCTGATAGAGCGGCATCAGGAAATCCAGCTCATTAAGGAAGAGGATCTGCCCTGCCTGAACAAGATCTCTCGTCTGCGTGAGGGCAATGGTCGGCGGGTGGCGATCCTTACCGGCAACAACGCCATGTACCTGCCGCTGGAGTTGCAGCGTGGGGCAGATGGCCCGATGGCAGGTTTCTCCTATCCGGAAATGCTCACGCAGGTCTACGGGCTGCATCAGGCCGGTAAGTTCGAGGAAGCGGATGACCTGTTCGACATCTACCTGCCGCTGCTGCGTTACGAAGCCATGGGATTCTGGGGCGTGTGTGCACGCAAGGAAGTGATGCGTCGGCGCGGGGCGATACGTCACGCCACGATGCGCACTCCAGGGCCGAAGCTCTCGGAAAAAGACCTGCACGAGATCGATCGGCTGGTTGCACGGCTAGAGACACGGCTAGGCCGCTGACCGTTTTGCCTTCTCCTACAAAAACAAGTCTTGGGGGCATTTGATGAAGACGCAAACCATGGGCCTGGAAACGGCTCAGAAACGCTCGCGCGCTCGATACACGACGCTGGCCATGCTGGTGATCGCCAGCGCGGTAGCGCTGGCGGACCGGGCCAACCTGTCCATTGCCGGCTCCGCGATGTCTGCGGAACTTGGCATCAGTCCGGTCGAGTTGGGATTCCTGTTCTCTGCGTTCTCCTGGGCGTATGTGGCTGGGCAATTGCCTGCGGGGTGGTTGCTAGATCGCTTCGGCGCGATCCGCGTTTATGGCATCGCACTGTTCGGTTGGTCGGTGCTGACCCTTGCTCAAGGCTTCATCGGATTCGGGCCGGTAGGCTGGGTGGTGGTCATCCTCTTTGCCCTACGTTTCCTGATGGGGTTCGTTGAGGCTCCGTTGTCGCCAGGGAACAGCAGCATCACGTCCAGTTGGTTTCCCGTTTCCGAGCGCGGCACAGCCACCTCGATCTATAACTCGGCGCAGTACGTGGCCGTGCTGGTGTTCGTGCCGTTCATGGGGCTGTTGGTGGGCCACGTGAATTGGGAATCGGTGTTCTGGGTGATGGGCGTGATCGGAATCGTGCTGTCAGTGGTCTGGGCCAAGACCATGCACATGCCGAAGTTGCACCCGAAGATCAACGATCTGGAGCTCGCGCATTTGCAGGAAGGTGGTGCGAACGTCGATGGCAACGTCGTGCAGGGTGTTCGTCGGAAGGCGCGCATTGCAGACCTGAAGATCTTCCTGACCAGCCGGCAGATGCTGGGTATCTATGTCGGTCAGTATTGTCTGGCGTCGATGCAGTATTTCTTCCTGACCTGGTTCCCGATCTATCTGGTCAAGGGTCGCGGCATGGACATCGTGGATGTCGGCTTCGTCGCGACGCTTCCCGCCATTGCCGGCTTCATCGGTGGGATTCTCGGTGGGGTGATTTCCGATGCTTTGACGCGCAATGGCTACAGTCTGTCGGTCGCCCGCAAGGTGCCGTTCGTGACGGGCATGCTGCTGTCATCGAGCGTGCTGTTCTGTAACTACGTGGATTCGACCTATGCAGCGGTCGCGTTCGTAACCCTGGCATTGTTCGGCAAAGGCCTGGGTGCGGTGAACTTCGCGCTGATCGCCGATACGTCGCCGCGTCATCTAGTGGGGTTCGCTGGCGGCTTGTTCAACCTGTTCGGCAGTATTTCGGGCATCGTAACGCCTATCGTGATCGGCTACGCCGTAGCGGTTACCGGCTCCTTTACCCAGGCACTCTGGTTCGTTGCCGCACACGGAATGATCGCCGCGGTTTCCTATTTGTTCGTCGTCGGCAAGATCAAGCCGGTGCAGGCCGATTCTGAACCGCAGCCCGCCCGCTAAATTCCGGCAATAGCGAGGCCTAAGCAGGCTGCCCAGATGTTTCCCATTGGGTCGGCTTGCACTTTTAGCGGTCCGCCTAGCGGACCGCTCTTCTCACGACACTTAACGATTGGGAGAACTTCATGACTACCCATCAAGACCCCGCTTTGTCCGTAATCGATCAGGCCGTGGCGAAAGCCGTGGCCGCGTCGGAGATCTGGGGAGAATCTACCGAGACCGTCCGCGGCGCGCTGCTGCGCGGCTTAGCTGAAGCCCTTGAGAAGAATGGAGCAGAGCTGGTCGCCATTGCCGATCGCGAAAGCGGTCTAGGCGAGGGCCGCCTGAATGGTGAAGTGGCCCGTACGGCGTTCCAGTTGCGTGGCTTTGCCGATGAGTTCGAATCGGATGTGCCGTATCGCCGAGTCGACGATGCTGCTGTGGCGGGCGCACCGCCGGTTGGCCATCCACGCTTAACGCGTGTAAAGCGTCCGCTGGGTCCGGTCGCCATGTTTTCGGCAAGCAATTTCCCCTTCGCGTTTTCGGTGCTCGGTGGTGACACTGCCTCGGCGTTGGCGGCCGGTTGCCCCGTCGTGGTGAAGGCGCATTCCGGGCACCCGGACTTGTCCCGCGCGGTGTATGAGCTCGCGCGACGCGTGGTGGCCGAGCAACAGTTGCCGGAAGGCGTGCTGACCTTGGTCGAAGGGGCCTCTCGAGGTGCTGGTGGCTATCTGGTGCAGCATCCCGGCATTGCTGCCGTGGCTTTCACCGGCTCTTATCAGGGCGGTACGGCATTATGGCGGTTGGCCAACGAGCGCCCACGTCCGATTCCATTTTTTGGTGAGCTGGGTTCGATCAACCCGCTGATCGCGTTGCCCGGCGCGCTGGAAAAAGACAGCGAGGCGCTGGCCAAGACCCTGGCGGGCTCCATCACCCTGGGGTGCGGTCAGTTCTGCACCAGCCCTGGCGTGGTGGTGCTGCTTGAGCATTCGGCCAGTGAGCGCTTCGTCGAACAACTGGCCGCGGCCATTCGCCAGATCAAGACCCATCGCATGCTCACGCCGAGTATGAGGAACGGTTTTGACGACGCAGCCGTGACCGTCGCCCGCCATGCCCAGCTGGTGTTTCAGCCTGAAGCCGACGGCGACGGTCCGGCGCCACGACTGTTCAGTGTCGTCGCCGAGGATTTCATCGCGAATGCGCACCTGCGCGAAGAGATGTTCGGCCCCGCCGCGCTGATCGTGAAGGCCAATTCAGTCCAGCAGATTAGTGAGGTGCTGGCAGCCATTGGCGGCACGCTGACCACCACGCTGTGGGGCGTTGATGAGGCGAGTGACAGCAATCGTGAGCTGGTGCGCGCCGCCGAAGCCGTTTCTGGACGTGTTCTGTTCGCCGGGGTGCCGACGGGTGTCGCGGTGTGCGCCGCGCAACAGCACGGTGGACCCTGGCCGTCGTCCACTGCACCGCAGACGACCTCGGTGGGTTATGCCGCCATCGAGCGTTTCCTGCGTCCGGTGGCGTTGCAGGATGCGCCTTCGTGGTGGATGAAAGACGCGCTCTTCAACGCCTGAGGGGCGGCCGTGCGCCGGCCCCTTATCCGTTCGAGGGGCCATTTCATGCATCATCGGAGGCAGGGTAGGCTTGGCTAATCTTCCGCAATGCCGCTGACTCAAGCGGAACTCGCTTTTTTCTAGCGGGCCGGCCTTTTGATCGGTGTGCGGTTCGCAAGCATGACTCGCTCCCACAACCTAAACGCTGCAGACGAGTGCAGCATCATCCTGCATTGGTAAACGCAGCACCGCGTTTTCAAGCCTGTTTGAACTTGGCACCCAATAGCTGTCGAACGCACGTGTATTCGCTGGCGAACCTACGCGTTATCTACGTGATCAAAGGTCCGCTACGTGTTCCTCGCGAGGTGTTGCCGATGTTTTTCGATAAAGACAATGCGGTAGATGCTGAACGCTTTCTTGTTTTTGGTGGAGCCATCGTCGGCCTCTCGAGTCTGGCCGTCGTGGTGGGTGCCGTATTCAGCGTGTACCAACTGCTGAACTGATTACGCGTCGCGACTGAAGCCTTTCGCTTGCTCTCTTAGTGAGCGCGGTAAGCGGCAATGTCATCGCATTGCCGTGCCGAACATGCCTCGCAATGCCATATTTTTCGGGAACTACCCTCCGGCATGTGGGTCTCTCCGCTGTTGGCGCGTCAGCTATTTGCATAGCGGCTTTGAGAGGCCGGTATGCGGGCATCTCTCAAATGCGATCACGCAGCTGTCGCGCGAATACATTCATCCATGCGCATTTGCCGCGTTTCATCTCCTTATAAATCGAAGATCGCACATGTTTTCATCTCGTCATCTCTTTCGTTTTTCTTCCTTTCTTGGCCTACGCCGCACTTCAGTTTTCGTTCTTTCGGGGCTTCTGAGCGCCGGGGCATTCGCACAGTCCAATGAGCCGGCGAGTAATGCACGCTGGGTCAGCGACAAATTGAGCACGTACGTTCGCAGCGGCCCAACCGATGGCTATCGCATTGTCGGCACGCTGGAATCAGGCACGCAGGTGGAGCTGCTGAAAACCCAAGGCGATTACAGCCAGGTTCGCGGGGCCAGTGGTGATTCGGTCTGGATTCCCAGCAGCGATTTGCAGGCGGTTCCAGGCAAGGGTGAGCGGGTCGAACTCTTGGAGCAGAAGTCCGCAAACCTGAGTACGGAGTTGGAGAGCATCAATCAGACTTGGGAGAGCCGCGTCCAGGGCATGCAGGAAACCCTGGATTCCCGAAAAGCGCTGATCGACGAACTCGAGACCGCGCGTGCATCCCTCGACAGTGCGTTAGGCAAAGCTAATGCCGAAGTGCGCGAGTTGCAGGCTCAGCTGGGCGAGGAGCAGCAGCACGTGCTGATGCGTTATATGGTCTACGGCGGAAGTATTGCGGGCGCCGGGCTGGCAGCAGGATTGCTACTGCCGACCATGTTGCGCGTGCGTCGGAAACGTAACGATCAGTGGATATGACGGGCTAAAGCAGGCCTGCGGGAGGGCCTGCGCCGGTAAGGGAAAAGGCGCTCAAGTAGCCCGCGTTACACGCTTCATGGGCGGTGACGCCGCCTCACAGTGCTGGATCACTGAAAAACGCGTCTTTTTCCTCTTTGTTTCCATCCTGGAACGTCTGTAAAACCCCAAGCGCGTGCGAGGGGTCGTCGCCGCGATCGTGTGCTTCGAGAACGTTGCGCGCCAAGGTCACTTCGGTGAGCGCCCATTCTGGAACGGAGCGTCCGGCGTTGCGAATGTGTTCGACGGTGGACTGGGCGTCATCTATGAGCTTTTCGATATCGTTGCGCGTTGCTTGCACGGTTTGATCCTGAGCAGTGGTCCTGGCTTTGTGACCCTGCCTTGCCCGTGGGCGTTCATTGAGACGTTCAGGTTCTAAGGGATGAATGATGCATCTCAGGCGCTATCTCGCGGCGAGGGTCAGGGTAAGTCGGTGAACTGCGCATCGGTTCGCGCGGCCATGACGAAATCGTTGCGATGCAGACCGCCAATGGCATGTGTCCACCAACTCACGGTGACCTTGCCCCATTCGGTCAAGAGGGCGGGGTGGTGATCTTCTCGCTCCGCCAGCTCGCCTACGGCTTGGGTGAAACTGAGAGCGTCGCGGAAGTTCTTGAAGGTGTAACGCTTCTCGAGCCGGGGAATGCCGTCGACGGATGCGATCTGCCAACCGTTCAATTGCGCCAGAAGCGCATGTTGTTCGCTGGCGTCCAGGGGCTTCGTTCCGGCTTTACAAGGTTCACACTGCGCGTTTGTCAGCCCAGTCATGGTGTCGGTCCTCGTGTCAGGTCCTCGGGATGGTCGATGTCCAGCAGCACCCCGGGATCGTCTGTCGAAAGCCGGTGAAGATGCTGAGCATGCTTCTGCAGCACGGTACGCCCGCCACCATCACCGTCAAGTGCAAGAAGGTCGTTCCAGAACGCACGGCCGAACATTACCGGATGGCCCTGCTGACCGTTCAACCAGGGCACGACAATGGTGTCGGCTGACGCCGCAGCGATCAGGGCTGAATAGGTTTCCGCACGCGTCCACGGCATGTCTCCCAAAAGAACCGCCATCGCCGATGCACGGCTGCGATGGAGGACGAACGCCACGCCATCCGCCAGGCTGGCGCCCATCCCATGGTGGGCGCGCTCACTGATAAAAGACGTGAGCCGTTCGCAAGGCGCAAGCGCGACTTCGTGCTCCGACTGAACGACATACACGTGGGCGAACACCCGCAAGGCCTGCTGGACCGTCCTGTCCAGCACACGTTGGCCGTCAGGCAGTGTCGCGATGCGCTTGTCGCTTCCGAAGCGCTGACCCTGGCCTGCAGCGAGTATCAGAGCGACGGTATCCGTTTCCTTCTCAGAGGGCATCACGCGCTCGGCCTCGGCGGACGCGCAGCACGTCGGCTACGACTGCCAAGGCGATTTCCGCGGGCGACTTGCTGCCCAGGTTCAAGCCTATAGGCATGTGGATACGAGCAATCTCTTTGTCGGTCAGCCCGCCGATGCGAGCGAGTCGCTCGGCACGTTTGCGTGATGTCTCCACCGACCCCATGGCGCCAATGTAGAACGCAGGGGTGCGCACGGCCTCCATCAACGCAAGGTCATCGATCTTCGGGTCATGAGTGAGAGCAACGACTGCGGTTGCTTCGTGACAGCAGCCAGAAGCGATGAAGAGGGACGGGAGTACGCGTTGCATTTCGACGCCCGGCAGTTCGACGTAGTGCATCTCATCCCGGGGGTCGCAGGCGATTACCTCGCAGCCGATCGCTTTGGCGAAGCTCGCGCAGGCTTCCGCGACAGGAGACAGTCCCGCAAGGATCAAGCGCAAGGCCGGGCCCACCTGGACCGTGACGGTTTCGTTTTGAAAGGAAACGGGCCCCGCGCCGCCGTCATCATCATCGCGTAGGCGGATAGTGCCGCTCGTGAGATCGATGCAACGCCGCAGGCGACGTTGGCCCAGAAGCGTGGCGTGCAACAGTTCCAGATGCGTTATCCATTCATCGTTGACCTGCCGGTGCTCCACGAGCACCTGTAAAACACCCCCGCAGGGAAGACGAAGCCGGCTTCGCTCGACATCGCTTTCCCCGTAGCGGACGATCTGGGCGGGTTGGCTGAAGGCACCATCCGCCAGACTTTCGAGAAACGCTTCTTCCACGCAGCCGCCTGAAAGCGAGCCGACGTGGGCGCCGTCGGCCCGGGCGACGAACATCGCACCGGGCGCGCGTGGTGCCGAACCATAGGTGGAGAGCACGGTGCACAGCCACAAAACATGGCCGTCCCGCGCCCACTCCAGGGCTTTTTCGATGACCTGCAGGTCGAGTTGTTGCATGACAGTGTCCTGGATACGCCATTCGCCGCGACGCGTGGCCTGAATCAGAAGGGGCTGGATCTCAGGATTGGTCCCCGTCAGGCATGCTGAGGTTCCAGCGTCGACCCTCGGCGCATGATTGGAGCGTTCACTGGGACTGCCTCAGCGTATCGATCAAAGCGCGCACGACGCTGGGAAGCGCCTCCAATTCGCGCACCAGGACGCTACGCTCGCGCAACGCCCACTCTTCGTCGAGCTGCACGGTCACCAGGTTCATGGTACGGCTGTGCCGCCGCGCCGCCGATTCGGGAATGATGCCAATGCCGACGCCGCCCTCGATCATGCGGCAGATGGCTTCGAAGCTGGAGAGCTGGATGCGCATGTGCAATTCACGGCCGAGCTGTTCGACGTGATCCCGCAGGAACGTCAGCAGCGTGCTGCCTTCGTGCAGGCAGATGTGTTGGTAATCGAGCGTCTCGCCAAGCTTGACCTTGCTCTTTCCGGCCAGCGGGTGGCCTTCCGGGACGGCCAGCACCAGGTAGTCGGTACTGAAATGGAGTACCTCCAGCCCCGCGGCATTGACCGGCCCGGCAATGATGCCCATGTCCGTGGAGCCGTCGAGTACCCCGCGGACGATATCGCGGCTCAACTTTTCCTGAAGATCCACAGTGACGCCCGCCCGTTGCGCGAGGAAGCCTGAAAGCACCTCCGGCAGAAACTCGGTGACCGCCGTAGTGTTCGCAAAAATTCGGATGTGCCCGGATTCATCGCTGCCCAGTTGGGTGAACTCGGCTTTCAGGTAATCGACCTGGCGCATGATGCGACGAGCATGCACGAGCAGTTGTTGCCCCGGTTCGGTCAACTCGATTCCTCGGCTATCCCGATACAGCAGTCGCGTGCCGAGTTGCCCTTCGAGCGCCTTAATACGGGCACTCGCGGCAGCAGGGGACAGGAACGCGCGGCGGGCGCCTTGGGTGAGGCTCGGGGATTCAGCGATATGAATGAAAAGGCGAAGGTCGGCGAGATCGAAGTGCATGGGGACTCCGTGTCGGGAAGCGGCACATTTTGTAAGAGCTTGTCCATGACCTGCTGCGCGTCGGCCAAGAGGCGTTGAAATAATTCTGGAACGCCAGCCCGGTCGGCCTGCTCATTTACCCTACGTAAACTGCGCGTCCTCAAATCATTTCGCCACCACATGGCTCTAGCTCGCAAGGTCGTGAACAAGCTCATCGGTTATGGGTGCTCGCGTTCAGCTTACATGAACGCTGTCGTAGGGAATTGTAAATTTACGGAACGTTAAGGGCAGTCGCATCATCGACCGTAGAAATCCAATAGGACGGCCACGATGACCGACTCCCGCTTTGCGCCCTGGCTGGGCAAATCGCTGACCTTGCACGACGAGCTGAGCCGCAATTTACTGAAGCGAATCGCAGCGACCTTCGGTGAAGACACCCCAAGCCACGGTGAGCCGTTACCCCCGTTATGGCAGTGGTGCTTCTTCCAGGAACCGGTCGCCGAGCAGGGTCTGGGCACGGATGGGCATCCGGCGCGAGGCGGCTTCCTGCCGCCGGCGGATAACCGTAATCGAATGTGGGCCGGCGGTCGTGTCGAGTTCCTCAAGCCCCTGATTGCGGGCGCTGAAGCGCAATGCACCTCCACCATCCTTAATGTCGAAGAGAAACACGGTCGTACGGGCGCGCTGCTGTTCGTAACGGTTCGTCATGAATATGCACAAAGCGGGCAAGTGTGCGTGCGCGAAGAGCAGGACATCGTCTACCGCGAGCCCACACCGCCCAAACTGTCCGGGACCGATCCGCTGCCCGAGGCGCAATGGCGTGAGGCGATCGAGCCGACGCCGACGTTGCTGTTCCGCTACTCCGCCGTGACGTTCAACGGGCACCGCATTCACTACGACTATCCCTACGTGACCGATACCGAAGGCTATCCCGGACTGGTCGTGCACGGGCCGATGATCGCCACACTGAACCTGCGCGCGTTTTGCCGCGCCCATCCGCAGGCCCGCGTGAAGCGGTTCTCCTATCGGGGTGTTCGCCCGTTGATTGCGCCAAAGCCGTTCGAGGTAGGCGGGCGGATCATCTCGCCCGGCGTTGCCGAACTCTGGGCAGGCAATGGCGACGGCATCGCACAAAAAGCAGAAGTGGAATTTGACTGATTGTCACGCGGCACATGACCGCCCGTGCAATACATAACAAGAGGCAGAACCATGTTCGACTACAACAGCGATGAAATCAGCGCGATTCGCGAAGGGGTACGTGGTCTGTGCGCACAGTTCCCGGCCGAATACTGGCGCAAGATCGATGAAGAGAAGGGCTTCCCCGAAGCCTTCGTTACTGCAATGACCGAAGCCGGCTGGCTGTCCGCGATGATTCCCGAGGAGTACGGCGGCTCCGGGCTTGGCCTCGCGGAGGCTTCGGTAATCCTTGAGGAAGTGAACCGCTGCGGTGGCAACTCCGGCACGATTCACGGGCAGATGTACAACATGTTCACGCTGCTGCGAAACGGTACCGACGCGCAGAAGCAGTTCTACCTGCCCAAGCTGGCCAGTGGCGAGCTTCGCCTCCAGTCCATGGGCGTCACCGAGCCGACCACTGGCACCGACACCACCAAGATCAAGACGACCGCCGTCAAGCAGGGCGACAAGTACATCATCAACGGGCAGAAGGTCTGGATCTCAAGAATCCAGCATTCGGACCTGATGATCCTGCTGGCGCGGACGACGCCTTTGGCAGAGGTGAAAAAGAAGGTCGATGGCATGTCGATCTTCCTTGTGGACCTGCGCGAAGCCATCGGCAATGGCCTGACCGTCCAGCCCATCGCCAACATGGTCAACCACGAAACCAACGAACTGTTTTTCGACAATCTGGAAATTCCGGCGGACAGCCTGATCGGCGAAGAGGGCAAAGGCTTCCGCTATATTCTCGATGGGCTTAATGCCGAGCGAACGCTGATCGCCGCCGAGTGCATCGGTGATGGCCGCTGGTTCGTGGAGAAATCCAGTGCGTACGCGCGCGATCGTCAAGTGTTCGGACGGCCCATCGGCCAGAACCAGGGCGTCCAGTTTCCCATCGCCGAATCCCACATCGAACTCGAAGCGGCCGATCTGATGCGCTGGCGCGCCTGTGCAGAATACGACAGCGGCCAGAACGCAGGCGCGAGCGCCAACATGGCGAAGTACCTGGCCGCCAAGGCGTCTTGGGAAGCGGCGAATGCCTGCCTGCAGACTCACGGTGGTTTTGGCTTCGCCTGCGAATACGACGTCGAGCGCAAATTCCGCGAGACACGGCTGTACCAGGTCGCCCCCATCTCCACGAACCTGATCCTGTCGTACGTGGCCGAGCATCTGCTGGAGCTGCCGAGGTCGTTTTGATTTGAGCCTCCGGTTGGCGCGTGGATGGCTTCGGCCATCCACCTTACGGGTTGCGGTAATCACGCGGGTTTCACCCGCCCTACGGCATAACGCGGTTCTTGTAGGAGCCCACTTGTGGGCGATCGCAGTGGGTCAGGCAGCGATGTACCGCCGGCTAAATCCGGATCGCCCACAAGCTGATCGCAGCCCGGTGGGCTCCTACAAAAAGCAAAGCAACTGTAGGGGCGACTTTAGTCGCCTGCTCTTAAGAACTATGGGCTCAAGCATGAACATCAGCCACCTCGACCACCTCGTACTTACCGTCGCCGACATCGATGCCTCGGTGGACTTCTACGAGCGTGTGCTGGGCATGCAGGCGCTGACCTTCGGCGAGGGGCGCAAGGCCCTCGCGTTCGGCCACCAGAAAATCAACCTGCATCAGGTTGGCAAGGAATTCGAGCCTAAAGCCGAACGCCCAACAGCGGGTTCCGCCGACCTCTGTTTCATCGTATCCACATCGCTCGAAGCAGTCGTCGAGCACCTCCGCGCACAGGGCGTATCCGTGCTGGAAGGGCCGGTCCGGCGTACGGGTGCCACGGGGCCGATTCTGTCTGTGTACCTGCGCGATCCCGATCTCAACCTCATCGAACTTTCCAACCTAATCGTCGAGTGAAAACAACAATGAGCGCACACACGCAGCAACTTGCCACCTTTCTGGCCGACCTTCGTTTCGAGCAAATTCCCGATGCCGTCCTGGCGCGCACCGAAGACCTCTTCCTCGATTGGCTGGGCTCGGCACTCGCGAGCCAGGGCGCGCATCCGATTCCTCTGTTCGAACGTTATGCCGCCCAAATGGGACCGTCCGAAGGGCGTGCACGCATTCTCGTGAATCGCGGCAGCAGCACGGCGTATTTCGCGGCGCTGGTGAACGGTGCCAGCTCTCATCTAGTGGAGCAGGACGATCTGCACAACAGCTCGGTGTTGCATCCGGCGACAGTCGTATTCTCGGCCGCATTAGCCGCTGCGCAGGACCTCGGCAAGTCGGGGCCTGATCTGCTGACCGCGTCCGTGGCCGGCTATGAAGCGGGCATTCGTATTGGCGAGTTTCTTGGTCGCTCTCACTACCGGATCTTCCACACCACGGCGACAGTGGGCACGCTCGCCGCCGCCGTGGCGGTGGGCAAGCTGCTTGACTTCGACCGAGACCAGTTCATCAATCTGCTCGGTAATGCCGGCACCCAGGCGGCAGGCTTGTGGGAGTTCCTGCGCGACGCCGCGGACTCCAAACAGCTGCATACGGCGAAAGCAGCAGCCGATGGCCTGTTGGCCGCTTACCTGACGAAGGACGGCCTGACCGGCGCGAAGAACATCCTCGAAGGTGAGCAAGGCATGGCAGCCGGCATGTCCAGCGACGCCGATCCGACAAAACTGTCAGACCGCCTCGGCAGCCGCTGGGCGTTGGCGGAGACCTCGTTCAAATTCCACGCGTCCTGCCGACATACGCACCCGGCGGCTGATGCGTTGCTGGATGTCATGCAGCGCGAAGGGCTGGTCGCACGTGATATCGCCAAGGTCGTTACTCGCGTGCATCAGGGCGCTATCGACGTGCTCGGCCGTGTAGTCGTGCCGCAAACGGTTCACCAGGCGAAGTTTTCCATGGGTACCGTGCTGGGTCTCATCGCCGTTCATGGCAAGGCACAGCTCACCGAGTTCAGAGACCTGGCCCTCACTGATCCTGAGGTTTCCGCCTTCCGAGAGAAGGTCACGATGGAGCTTGATTCCGAAGTGGACAACGCCTATCCCGCACGCTGGCTGGGCCGTGTGATCGTGACGACAACGGATGGCCGCACCCTCAAAGGCACCATCGATGATCCTAAGGGTGATCCCGGTAACACGCTCAGCCGTGAGGAACTGGAAGACAAGTTCCGCCGGCTGGTGGCGTTCTCCAGCGCGCGTAGCACGGACGAGGCCGGTGAGTTGATTGCGCGGGTATGGAACCTGCGGTCCACCCGAACTCTTGAACAATTTTCATAGGTGTACGGGCGTTTTGTAGGGCGGGTGCCAACCCGCGGCTTTTTTGAAACCGACATAAGCCGCGGGTTCGCACCCGCCCTACAAAAACGCGGACTCCAGAAAGAACGCTACCCATAAGAAGACAGGTAGAACGAACATGAACATCGCAGCAAATCAACGCCCCCTCGACGGCATCACCGTCGTCAGCCTCGAACATGCCATCGCCGCACCGTTCTGCACCCGTCAGCTGGCCGACTTGGGCGCGCGCGTCATCAAGGTCGAGCGGCCCGGTGTAGGCGATTTCGCGCGCGGTTACGACGAGCGCGTCGACGGTCTGGCCTCGCATTTCGTCTGGACCAACCGCTCGAAGGAGAGCCTGACCCTCGATCTGAAACAGGACGACGCCCGTACGGTGCTCGACAGCCTGCTTGCAAAGGCCGACGTGCTGGTGCAGAACCTGGCGCCTGGCGCGGCGGCACGGATGGGATTGTCCTTCGAAGCATTGCACGCGCAGTACCCGAAGCTGATCGTCTGCGACATTTCCGGCTACGGCGAGGGCGGCCCGTACGAGAAGAAAAAGGCCTATGACCTGCTCATCCAGAGCGAGGGTGGTTTTCTCTCTGTCACCGGAGGCCCAGGCGAGGAGGAGATGGCCAAGGCCGGTTGCTCCATCGCGGACATCGCGGCTGGGATGTACGCCTACAGTGGCATCCTGTCAGCGCTGTTGCTGCGCGGGAGAACGGGCGAGGGCAGCCACGTCGATGTCTCGATGCTCGAAGGTTTGGTGGAGTGGATGGGCTATCCCATGTACTACGCCTATAGCGGCGCGCCTCAACCGCCGCGTGCAGGCGCATCGCACTCTACGATTTATCCATACGGCCCGTTCCAGGCCGGTGATGGCGGCACGATCATGCTCGGCCTGCAGAACGAACGGGAGTGGCAGCTGTTTTGCGAAAAAGTGCTGCTGCAACCGGAGCTAGCAACCGATCCGCGCTTCTCGGCCAACTTCAAGCGTTCGGAAAATCGCGAAACGCTCAAAGGACTCATCCTCCAGACGTTCTCGACGTTGACTGCTGAGCAAGTGATCGAACGCCTCGACGACGCGCAGATCGCGAACGCCCATGTGAATGACATGGCGGGCGTGTGGGCGCACCCGCAGCTCAAGGCGCGCCAGCGTTGGACCGAAGTCGGCAGCCCGGCCGGCCCGCTTCCCGCGCTGTTACCGCCAGGTCGAAACGCAGCCTTTACGCCGCGCATGGACCCGGTGCCGGGATTGGGCGAGCACAGTGAAGCGGTGTTGCAGGAGTTGGGATATGGCGGCGCGGATATCGAACGGTTGCGGGCAGCGGGGGTGATTTGAGGGGTGGATTAGCCTGTTGCGGCGGTAGCCTAAAAGGCAACCAGTCGGGCCCGTTCCGGCAAGACCACTACGGTCCCTGTAGGAGCGAGCCGGGCGGCGATCCGCTTGCTCGCGAACGCATTATTAATACCCATCGACCAACTCGCTGGTTAGCACAGGGAAAAGAAATGGCGACTCTGAGCCAGAAGATCCACCTTAAAACCTGTGTTGATCTTTCCACCGATTCGCGGGCAAGCCCGCTCCTACAGGGACCGCGGCGTTCTTGTAGGAGCGGGCTTGCCCGCGAATGCGATTTCCGCGGCGAAGATTTTGCTAACCCTTCACCGCATCCGCGGGTAAGCGGATCGCTGCCCGACCCGCACCTACAGAGAAATGCGGCGTACATGTAGCGGGTTGGCCTTCAACCAAAATTTGCTGATCACGAGCGTCACCTAACCGCACCACCTATCCAAACACCGGAGACCACCCATGACATCCCCTCTAATCCGTACTGCGCTATTCGTCCCCGGCAGCCGGCCGGAGCGTTTCGCCAAGGCGCTTGCCAGCGGTGCGGATGCCGTCATCGTCGATTTCGAAGATGCCGTCGAAGAGGCGCTCAAGTCCGAGGCGCGTGAGCATCTGGCTCGTTTTCTGCGCGAGACGCCCGAGGCGCGACTCATGGTGCGGGTCAACTCCGCGGACCATCGGGAGCACGCTGAGGACTTGGTGTTCTGCCGGAATCAAACGGGGATCACCCATATCCTACTGCCGAAAGTCGAAAGCGCCGAACAGGTACGCGCGGTGGCCGCAGCGGGCAAACCCGTATGGCCCATCATCGAGAGTGCCAAAGGGCTTCTGAACCTGGCCGAGATAGCCAACGCGCCTGATGTCGAGCGCCTGAGCTTCGGCTCCTTGGATCTTGCGCTCGACCTGGGTTTGACCACCGGCAGTGATGCTGCCGCGATCATCCTCGACCAGGCGCGTTATCAGATCCTGTTGCAGTCGCGCGGCGCTGGCCTGCAAGCGCCTTTGGACGGCGTGCACCCAGCGTTCGATGACAGCGAGGGTTTGGCAAAGGTGATCCGTCATGCGCGTGACATGGGTTTTGGTGGCGCGCTCTGCATCCATCCCCGGCAGGTGCAGGTGATCCACGATGCACTGGCGCCCGACGAGCGTGAGCGGGCTTGGGCTCAGCGTGTGTTGGACGCAAGTCAGGGGGCCGCTGCGGCGTTCACGCTGGACGGGCAGATGGTCGATGCCCCTGTTCTGTTGCGAGCCCAGCGATTGTTGGCGTTGGCGTTGGCGGGGCGGTAAGTACGCAAAAAGCCTCCATGGTCCCACGGGCCATAGCATTTCCGCGGTCGGACATTGTGGGAGCGGATCGGTCGGCGTTCAGCCATGCCCGCGAAGAGATCTAGCTAAATAACCTCGCCGGAGATCTGGGACCGTATCGCGGGCATGGCCCGCTCCTACGAAGAATTTAACAGCAAGCCGTTTCCACAAGTACTTGAATGCACCCGTGCCATCACCGTTCGGCTTGCTGGAACGCCGGGTTGGAGAAAGACGAATTCAATTAACGTTTGCCTGCGCGCAACCTCGCCTACAGTTCTAGACGTTCGCTTCAAAAACAAAAACAACAGCCTCAGAGGCAAAAGCTATGTTCAGACGTGTCGCTATACGGGCATCCCTGCTCGCTGCGTTTTCCTGCTCGCTGCTCGCCACCGGGGCGCAGGCTGCCGACAAGCCGGCCGAGCTCAAAGTCGGTATCACCACGTTCATGTCTGGCTCGGCCTCTGTTTTTGGCGTACCGGCCAAAGCCGCTGCGGAGATGTATATCGACTCGCTGAACGCCAAGGGTGGGATCGATGGTGTGAAGGTTCGCCCGATCTTCATCGATGAAGGCGTGGGTGGCGATCGTTTGCTTTCGGAGTACCGCCGGGTCGTTCAGGAGGAACGCGCCGAGCTGATGCTTGCGTCCATCTCCAGCGGCAACTGCAACACGCTTGCGCCAGTGGCCGAAGACCTCAAGGTCGTGAACCTGATGTGGGACTGCGGCACGGAGAAGGCCCTCGAAGGGCACGGCTACAAATACGTCTTCCGCCCTCAAGCGAACGCCGTAACCGAGATGGTCGCGGCTGTCGCCTATCTGCTCAAGGTCAACCCGGACTTCAAGACCATCGCCGTGGTGAACCAGGACTACGCCTGGGGCCGCGACTCCTGGGACATCTTCCGCACGGTACTGACGCAGCTCAAACCCGATGTGAAAGTCGTTGCCGAGCTGTTCCCCAAGTTCGGGGCGCCTGACTTTTCTGCCGAGGTAAGCCGGCTGCAAGTGCTGCGCCCTGATGTCGTTCTCTCCACGTCCTGGGGCGGCGATCTGGATACCTTCGTACGCCAGGCCAGCCAGCGCGGGCTGCTGAGAACGTCGAAGTTCTACCTGCCGCTAGGCGAAAGCTCGCTGGAGCGTTTGGGTCAGACGCTCCCGGATGGCGTGCTCATCGGCGCACGGGGCGACCACTATTTCCTCGAGCCGCGCTATGTGAACGACGAGAAGCACAAGACCTTCGTCGCCAACTTCAAGGAAAAGACTGGCAGTTACCCGATCTACTCCGTCTACCACATGATCCAGTCGCTGGACGCCATGACCGCAGCCTACGAAAAGGCAATCAAGGCCGCCGGTGGTTGGCCCACCGAAGAGCAATTGGCCGACGCGTTCAGAGGGCTGGAATTTCGCGGCTTGACCAGTTCGGTGACGATTCGGCCGGAAGACGGGCAGGGCCTCGAAGACCAGTTGTTCGGCATGACCACGAGCCACCCGGACTACAAGTTCAAGGTGCTCAAGGACGTGATGATCGTTCCGGCTGCCCCTGTCACCACGCCGCCTGGCCAGCACACGCCTGATTGGTTGAAGACCGTCAACGCGTCCATCATCGACGCCGTCCAACCCGCACAGGCGCAATAGCCATGACCCGGGACATCCTCATTCTGGCGCTGCTGGATGGGGTGTCCTACGCCGGCCTGCTGTTCCTGGTCGCGCTAGGGCTCACCTTCATCTTCGGTGTCGTGCGAATCCTCAATGTGGCCCACGGCAGTCTCTATGCCTGCGGCGGTTATGCCGCGGCGACACTGGGATTGTGGCTGGGCGGCGGCACGCTCGGCGCATCGCTGGCGGCGCTGATCGGCGCGTCCATCGCGGTTGGCGTGGTGCTCGGTACCTTGCTGATGTTGCTGTTGCGGCGTTTCCAGGATCGCGACCCGATCCTGCAACTGCTGGTGACCTTCGGCGCGTTCATGATCTTCGAAGATTTGCAGCGGATGATCTGGGGCACCCAGCCGTACTTCGTAGCGGATGTGGTGAACCAGATGGGCACGTCGGAGGTGCTCGGCGTCGTCTACATGAACTACCAGCTGCTGTTCGTGCCGGGCGCGGCAATCGCCATCTTTGCGCTGTTGCAGTGGTTCCTCAAGCACACGCTCACTGGTCGGCAGATCATCGCCGTCACTCATGACCGTGAAGTGGCGACTGCGATGGGCATCAACGCCAAACGCATCGCTTACCTGACGTTCATCGTCGGCGCGATGCTGGGCTCCCTCGGTGGTGCGCTGGCATCGCCGACGACTTCGCTCGTGCCCGGTATTGGCGCGGACATGATCGTGCTGTCTTTCGCGGTGGTGGCCACCGCCGGGCTCGGGCAGATCTCCGGTGCACTGCTGACGGCGCTGATGATCGGACTCGCACGTTCGTTCTGCGTGTACCTGTATCCCGAACTCGAAGTGGTCATGCCGTACGTGATCATGGTGCTGGTTCTACTGGTGCGGCCCCAGGGGCTGTTCACCGTGGCTCAGGCGAGGAGAATCTGATGCGCCCATCCCTGATTGGAGCGGCCATCGCGGCCGCCATTCTGCTCGCGGTCGGCTTTGGTTTCCCCTGGTTGAAGATCCCATTGATCCTTGCGTTCTGCTACGGCATGGCGGCGCTCGGCATCGGCGTCCTGCTGCGGGCGGGCCAGATATCCTTCGGTCACGCGATGTACGCCTGCATCTCGGGCTACACCGTCGCCTTTCTCGGTAGCCGGTTTCCCGGATTGGATGGGCTGCTGCTGATCGTGCTCGGTACCGCCGCCAGCATCGTCGCGGGCATGCTGATCGGCGCGTTCGTTGTGCGTTACCGCGAGATTTTCTTCGGCATGCTCAACCTCGCATTGTCGATGGTGCTGTTCACCATCCTCGGTAAGTTCTATGCCTATACCGGTGGGACGGATGGGCTGCGGGTGAATCGTCCCACGTTGCTCGGTATGGATCTGTCGCGGCCGGAGTTCGAAGGTGCGCTGCTGGTGCTGGCGATCCTGGCCTCGCTCGCCGTGATCTGGGCCGTGCAGCGCTATTTCCGCTCAAGCGCCGGGCAGGCACTGGCCGCAATCAAGACCAACGAGACGCGGCTGGAGTACCTGGGTGTGTCCGCCCGCAAGCTGCTCTGGCAGGGCTATGTGTTGTCGGCGGCGCTCTGCGGTCTGTCCGGCTCGTTGTTCGGCCTTTCCCAAGGTTTGGTCACGCCGGAGATGGGCTACTGGCTGCGCTCGGGCGAGTTCGTCTTCATCGCCATTCTGGGTGGCTCGGGGCATGCGGTCGGTGCTTTCGTCGGCGCCTTGCTTTACGAGTTTCTCAAGATGTATGCGGCTGCCTTGGTCAGCGGTGCCTGGCAGTTGGTACTGGGCGCGACGCTCATCGTCATCATCTACTTCCTGCC
This sequence comes from Pseudomonas matsuisoli, assembly GCF_014647635.1. Classification (GTDB taxonomy): domain Bacteria; phylum Pseudomonadota; class Gammaproteobacteria; order Pseudomonadales; family Pseudomonadaceae; genus Pseudomonas_P; species Pseudomonas_P matsuisoli. Next base: position 339,585 of record NZ_BMPO01000001.1, on the reverse strand, counting down.
CAAAGGGCTGGTGGGGCTGTTTTCGCGACGCCGCTCGGCGGTGGAGGGGCAGCCATGAGCACCTTGCTGCGGACACAAGGGCTGACATTGGCCTTCGGCGGTCTGATAGTCGCCAACAAGATCGACTTCGAGCTTAGTGAAGGCGAGCGGCTGGCGGTGATCGGGCAGAACGGCGCCGGCAAGACGACCTTCATCAATATCTGCACCGGGCTGCTACGTCCGGATGCCGGGCGCGTCGAGTTCGACAGCGCCGATATAACCGGCCTGTCGCCGCGCCACATCGTGCGCCGGGGGATGGCGCGCTCGTTCCAACTGCCACAGCTGTTTCTCGATCACACCGTACGCCAATGCCTGGAGCTTGCTGGCATGGCGCGGGAGAAGCGCTTGCCGTTCTGGCGATCGCTGTCGTTCACGTCTGACCGTCGCGAAGTGGACCGCGTACTGGAACTGGTCAGCCTGACCGGTCGCCAGCATGAGCCCGCCGCGAACCTGCCTGAAGGCCAACGCAAACTGCTCGATGTGGCGATGTCGCTGATGCTCGCGCCGCGTTTGCTGATCATGGATGAGCCCACCAGTGGCGTGTCCACGGAGGAAAAGCACGGGGTGATGGAGATCGTCATGGGCGCGCTGGAAGAGCGCAAGGTGACGGCTATTTTCGTCGAGCACGACGTTGACATCGTGAAGCGTTATGCAACGCGGGTTGCGGCGTGGATCGCCGGTGCGATCGCTGCGGATGGGAAACCTGAGGTGGTTTTGGCGGATGTGAATGTGCGTCGTGAGGTGCTGGGGGAGTAGGGGGGCCTTTTGGGGAAAATTAAAAAAAAAGTTTCTGATCAATTCGCCACTAGCTAAATCATTGAGTTACGGGCGTTCAAAATCGATTTTTTTGGGTTTCTGAAGACCCCCTGTAGGGGCGGGCTTGCCCGCGAACGATGGCAGGCTCCGCACTGTAGCCGCCTGTGAAATCAATACGCGGGCAAGCCCGCCCCTACAGGTCAGAATTGCGGATGTTTAAGAACAATCGCTTTTACATGTTCGATGAGAGGCAGACCGACATGCTTGAGCTCGAGAACATCAGCGCGGATATCGTCAGGGCTCCGGTCCTTCGGGGGATTCACGCGGGCCTCCCGAAAGGCTCCATTTGCGCCGTAGTCGGGCGGAACGGTGCCGGCAAGACGACGCTGCTGCGCGTCATCATGGGGTTGGTACCGCTGCGTAACGGGCGTGTGTCGCTCGATGGCACGGATCTCTCGACCGTGCCCGCGCATGGGCGTGCCCGTATGGGTATCGGCTATGCACCGCAGGAGCGGGTGATGTTCCCGACCCTGACGGTAGAAGAGAACCTGCGGTTGCCGTGCCAGGTGGCGCGCTTTTCTCGTCAGCAGGTCGACGAGCGCCTGGCGCTGACACTGGAGGTGGTCCCGCAACTCGGGGAGATGTTGCCGCGTTCAGGCGCCGCTCTATCCGGCGGGCAGGGCAAGATGGCCGCGCTGGGGCGAGCGTTGATGATCGGCAGCCGCCTCATCCTGCTCGATGAGCCTTTCCAAGGTTTGGCTCCCGCGTTGGCCGCCCAATACGCGGATGCGCTCAAACGGTTGCAGCAGAAAGTACCGGACCTTTGCATCGTCGTGACCGAATCCAACGGCAGTCTGCTCAAGGATGTGCCCGACCGCATCCTGCATATCGAGCGCGGCGCGTTATTGCCGGATGAGCCATTGGTGACAGCGGAAAATTCCGCTGCTCCCACGTTTTCCCAGATGGAGACATACCCATGAGCAAGCTGTTCATCGACGGCGCTTGGCACGCACCGATCGGGCGTGAAACGCTGCCGGTCTACTCACCCGCGGACGGGCAGGTCTATGCCGAAATCGGTCGCGGGCAGGCGGAGGACATCGACCTTGCAGTGAAGGCGGCACGGCGTGCCTATGAAGGCGAGTGGGGTCGCTATAGCGCGACGGAGCGCGGGCGGTTGCTCGTTCGGATCGGCAACAAGGTACTCGAACATATCGACGAGCTCGCAGGCATCGAAGCACGGGACACCGGCAAGCCGCTGGCGCTGGCGCGCAAGGACATCGAGGCCCTGGCCCGGTATTTCGAGTTCTACGGTGGCGCCGCTGACAAGGTGCATGGCCAGGTTATCCCCTACCTGCCGGGCTATTCGGTCAATGTCGTTCGCGAAGCCTATGGAGTCGTAGCCCATATCATTCCCTGGAATTACCCCGCGCAGATGCTAGGCCGCACCATCGGACCGGCGCTGGCGATGGGCAATGCCTCTGTGGTCAAGCCCGCCGAAGATGCTTGCATGACATCGTTGCGCGTCGCCGAACTCGCGGTCGAGGCCGGCTTGCCCGCAGGCGCGCTGAATATCGTGACGGGGCTCGGACGAGAAGCCGGTGCCGCGCTTGCCGAGCATCCGGACATCAACCTCATCACCTTCACCGGGTCTCCAGGCGTTGGTGTTCAGGTGCAGCAGGCCGCAGCGGTCAATCACGTTAAATGCGTGCTCGAACTTGGTGGCAAGTCCCCGCAGGTGGTGTTCGAGGATGCGGATCTAGAGAAAGCAGTCCCGATCATCGTCGGCGCCATCATTCAGAACGCCGGGCAGACGTGTTCGGCTGGTAGCCGTTTGCTGATCCAGCGCAGTGTGCTCGACGAGGTGTTGGCGAAGGTCGCAGCGCGTTTCAGCGAGATGCGCGTGGGGGCGCCAGATGCATCGCCAGACTGCGGGCCGATCATCACTCGCGCTCAGTTCGAACGGGTCAAGGCGTTCATCGCCGAATGCGATGCGAGTGGTCTGCCATTGGCAGCGGAAGGCAAGGCTGACAGCGGCTTGCCAACAAACGGCTGGTATGTGAAACCGCGCTTGTACGGCCCGGTGCCGCGCGATCACCGCTTGGCCAAGGACGAAGTGTTCGGCCCGGTGTTGGCTGCGTTGCCGTTCGACGACGAGGACGATGCGGTACGCCTCGCCAACGGTACGGAGTACGGCCTGGTCGCCGCCATCTGGACCGAGAACGGCGCTCGTCAGCAGCGGCTCGCGCGTCGACTCGTCGGCGGTCAGGTCTTCATCAATTGCTATGGCGCGGGCGGTGGTGTGGAGCTGCCGTTCGGCGGCGTGCGCAAGAGCGGTCACGGCCGGGAGAAGGGTTTCCTGGCTCTGGAAGAATTCAGTGTGACCAAGACGGTGGTGAGCCACCACGGCTGATCATCCAGATTCGTACAGCAGGAGAGAACAATGAAAATACGTTCTGCCGTACTCCGCGAATCAGGCCTCGAAGGCCCGTTCGCGGACAGTAAACCGTTGACCATCACCGAACTGGAACTTGCGCCACCCGGACCGGGCGAGGTGCTGGTTCGGATGATCGCCGCCGGGCTTTGTCATTCGGATCTATCGGTGATTACGGGTGTGCGGCCTCGCCCCGTGCCGATGGCGCTCGGGCATGAAGCCAGTGCGAAAGTTGTGCGGGTTGGCAGTGGTGTCAGCCATGTTCGGGCTGGGCAAAAGGTTGCATTGGTCTTCGTGCCCAGCTGTGGCCATTGCACACCCTGCATGGAAGGTCGCCCGGCGTTGTGCGAACCGGGCAATGGCGCCAATGCGAAAGGCGAAATGCTCGATGGCGGGCGCCGCCTCAGCCGTGACGGTGTCACGGTGCATCACCACTGTGGGGTCTCGGCGTTTTCGGAACATGCGGTCGTATCCGCGCGGTCCTGCATCCCCATCGATGACGACATCGATCCCGTCGAGGCGGCAGTATTCGGCTGCGCCGTACTGACCGGCGTAGGCGCAGTGGTCAATACCGGACAGGTCCGACCAGGGGCCTCGGCCTTAATTGTTGGACTGGGGGGTGTCGGGCTCAGTGCATTACTAGGGGCGCTTGCGGCGGGCGCGCATCCCGTCGTCGCCGTGGATGTGCATCAAAGCAAACTCGATTTCGCGATGGCGCTGGGCGCTGACCATGCCGTCAATGCGAAGGACGCGGATGCCGTGGAGCGTATTCGTGAGTTGACGCGAGGGGGCGTCGACTACGCCTTCGAGTTCGCTGGATCCGTGCCGGCCATGCAGCTCGCTTACGCGGCGACGCGACGGGGCGGAACGACCGTAACCGCCGGTCTGCCGCATCCGGATGATCGGTGGCCGCTGCAGCAGCTTTCGCTCACCGCAGAAGAGCGCACGGTGAAGGGCAGCTACATCGGCTCCTGCATCCCCTCGCGAGACATTCCGCGCTACGTGGGCCTATTCAAAGCCGGGAAGCTACCCGTGAACAAGCTGATCGGCGAGCGCCTGGCACTCGACGACATTAATGCCGGCTTCGACCGCCTTGCCACGGGCAGCGGTCTGCGCGACCTCATCGTTTTCTAATCCAGAGGGATTTCGACATGGCACAACTCGAAAACAAGATCGCCATCGTAACGGGCGCCGCCAGCGGTTTTGGCGCCGCTATCGCGCGGGATTACCTTGCTGAAGGTGCACGGGTCGTACTGGCCGATATCAACGGTGATGCCGCGAGCCGGCTCGCGGACGAGCTCGGTCCCAATGCGTTGGCGGTCGCCTGCGACGTGACGCAGGGGGATCAAGTCCGCGCGGCGGTCGAGCGGTGTGTGGAAGCGTTCGGCGTGCCGGATATCGTGGTCAATAACGCCGGGACCACGCACCGCAACCAGCCGCTATTGAATGTGGACGAAGCGACGTTCGATCGTGTTTACGCGGTCAATGTGAAGTCCATCTTTCATATGGTGCACGCGGTAGTGCCATTGATGCGCGAGCGCGGTAGCGGTTCGATCATCAATGTCGGCTCCGTTGCCGGGATCCGGCCACGTCCGGGGCTGACTTGGTACAACGGCTCGAAAGGTGCCGTGAACCTGTTGTCGAAGTCGCTGGCCGTAGAATTGGGACCGGATGGCATACGCGTCAACAATATCTGTCCGGTGATGGGCGAAACCGCGCTCCTCGAACACTTCATAGGTATGCCGGATACGCCAGAAAATCGTGCGAAATTCGTGGCAACGATTCCACTGGGGCGTCTCTCGAAACCCGCCGACGTCGCCGCCGTCGCAACCTTCCTCGCAAGCGACGGCGCGGCATTCCTCAACGGCGTGGAATTGCCAGTGGATGGCGGCCGAGTGGTCTAACCTTACTCGCGCATGCGTTCGGTTGGGCTGAACGCATGGTTATCGAAAAGTGGATGGCTGCCGCGGTAGGGCTTCTGCATTCTGCCTTGGCGACACCTGCTGGCGCCTGCGTTCGAACGCGCGCCGATGCAGCTAGGCCGTCCAGCTTTCGACCTAATTACAAAAACAATGAGGTGACCCACGATGCTCAAGCCCTTCGCCCGTACGCTCGCCTGCGCGCTTGCGTTGACCGCCACTGGGTTGGCGTATGCCGATAACCCGATCACGATCAAATTCGCCCACGTCGTTGCCGAACACACGCCGAAAGGGCAGGGCGCCGAGATGTTCAAGAAGCTGGCAGAGGAACGTCTCCCCGGCAAAGTGAAGGTCGAGGTTTATCCGAACTCGTCACTGTTCGGCGATGGCAAGGAGATGGAAGCGTTGCTGCTAGGCGACGTGCAATTACTGGCACCCTCGCTGGCGAAATTCGAACCCTATTCCAAACCGCTGCAGATCTTCGACCTGCCGTTCCTGTTCGATGACATGGCGGCAGTGGATCGTTTCCAGAATGGCGAAGCGGGCAAGGGCCTGCTGAAAAGCATGGAAGACAAGAACATTACGGGCCTGGCCTATTGGCACAACGGCCTGAAGGTCCTCTCTGCCAACAAGGCACTGCGTGAACCGAAGGATGCACGTGGGCTGAAGTTCCGGGTGCAAGCGTCGAACGTACTTGAAGAGCAGTTCAAGGCGGTGCGCGCCAACCCGCGCAAGATGAGTTTTGCTGAGGTGTACCAGGGCTTGCAGACCGGGGTGGTCAACGGCACCGAAAACACTTGGTCGAACTATTACAGCCAGAAGGTGCATGAGGTGCAGCCGTTCTTCACCGAATCGAACCATGGCCTGATCGACTACATGGTCATCACCAACACCAAGTTCTGGAACGGCCTGCCGGCCGATGTGCGCACCGAGCTGGAAAAAATTATGGCGGAGGTGAGTGTCGAGGTGAATAAGAAAGCCGATGCGTTGAACGTCGAAGCGCGTGACGCCATCGCGAAGGCAGGCACCAGCGAGATCATTCAATTGACTCCGGAGCAGCGCGGTGAGTGGCGTGAAGCCATGCGCCCGGTCTGGGAGAAGTTCCAGGGCGAGATCGGTGCGGATCTGATCAAGGCGGCTGAGGCGTCCAACCAAGCGCAGTGATCATTGATGTTGAACGGAGCGGGCCTTGGCCCGCTCTTTTCATTTATGTGGCGAGCAAACAGGAGCGTTCATGGATGTCAGTGATGCGTTGCGGCTACGCAACAGCGTACGGGTGTTTCGTGACGAACCAGTAGACATGACGTTGTTGCGCGATCTGCTGGCGCAAGCTGGGCGGGCTCCGTCCGGTGGCAATCTTCAGCCGTGGCGTGTGTACGTGCTGGCGGGCGCTGCGATCGAGCGTTTTCGAACGACCATGGCGGCGCGCCTGGAAACGAACCCTGAGCCCGATGCGGCGGATTACCCGGTGTATCCCGACCCATTGGACGAACCGTATCGAAGCCATCGCTTCATGGTTGGCGAGGACATGTACCGTCTTCTCAATATCACTCGCGAGGACAAGACCGCGCGGCGTGCCTGGTTTGCCCGCAATTACCGGTTCTTCGATGCACCGTGCGCGCTGTTCTTCTTCGTCGAACGGAGCATGGGACCCGGGCAATGGGCCGACTTAGGTATGTTCGAGCAAAGCTTGATGCTGCTGCTTAAGCAGCACGGGTTGGACAGTTGCGCTCAAGCCTGTTGGGCGCGTTATCACCGGACGGTGGAAGATTTTCTGGAAACGCCGGACGGGTACATCCTGCATTGCGGTATGGCGATCGGGTATGCGGATGAGGATGCAGCGGTGAATTCGTTGGTGAGCCAACGGATGGCGGTCGACGAGTATTGCCAGTTTATGGAGTCCTGAAATACCTAAACGTGGCACGTAACCCTGTAGGAGCCAGCTTGCTGGCGATCTGCGATAGCGACTACCGCGCTTATGTTTAGATCGGACGCTATGGAGCGAGCCTCGATATCTGATCGCCAGCAAGCTGGCTCCTACAGAAGAGCGAATCGGTCGCATTAGGGCCTGCGTAGACAGGCAGGCCCTAATACGCGTCAGCTGAACACCACCTTAGCCACATCGGCAAAACGCTTGGCGAAATGGACCGTCAGGCCTTCCTTCAGGTAGTCCGGCAACTCCTCGAAATCCCCGCGGTTGGCTTCGGGCATGATCAACTCGTAGATCTTCTGCCGCCGGGCCGCGATAACTTTTTCCCGTACGCCGCCAATCGCCAGGACCGAGCCCGTCAATGTCAGCTCGCCCGTCATGGCGATGTTCTTCTTCGGCGCCTGGTTGCGTGCTAACGAAAGCAGCGCGCTGGCCATGGTGATGCCTGCGCTCGGGCCATCTTTCGGCGTTGCGCCTTCTGGCACGTGCAGGTGGACGAACGCCTGATCGAAGAACTTCGGGTCTCCCTTGAACTGCTTCAGGTGCGAGGCGACATAGCCGTAAGCGATTTCCGCGGATTCACGCATCACGTCACCCAGTTTGCCAGTGAGCTTGAAGCCGCGGTTCAGCGTATGGATACGCGTGGCCTCGATCGGCAGGATCGCGCCACCCATGCTTGTCCACGCCAGACCGGTAATGATGCCGATCCCGGAAAGAATCTGCTCCGGCCGCCAGAACGGCATGCCCAGGTGCTCCTCCAAATCTCTGGTCCCGATCTTCATCGGCTTCTGGTTTTCGGGCTCTTCCAACAGCCGAACGACCGACTTGCGTACAAGCTTGCCGAGCTGTTTGTCCAGCTGACGCACGCCGGCCTCGCGGGCATACCCTTCGATCAGCGCTTTCATCGCGCTGTCCGTCACCGACAGCATCTTCTTCGGCACGCCGGCCTTTTCCAGCTGGCGCGGCCACAGGTGCTTCTTGGCAATCGCCATCTTCTCTTCGGTGATGTAACCGGACAGCCGAATGATTTCCATACGGTCCAGCAACGGGCCAGGAATCGAGTACAGCGTGTTGGCCGTGCAGACAAACAGCACCTTTGACAGGTCCAGGCGCATGTCCAGATAGTGGTCGAGGAAGTTGACGTTCTGTTCCGGGTCCAGCGTCTCGAGCAAAGCCGAAGCCGGGTCGCCCTGGAAGCTCTGACCAAGCTTGTCGATCTCGTCAAGCATGATCACCGGGTTCATGACCTCGACTTCGCGCAGCGCCTGGACCAGCTTGCCAGGCTGGGCACCGATGTAGGTGCGGCGGTGACCCTTGATCTCCGCTTCGTCACGCATGCCGCCGACGCTGAAACGGAAGAAGGGTCGGTCGAGGGATTCGGCGATGGACTTGCCGATACTGGTCTTGCCCACACCCGGCGGACCGACGAGCAGCACGATCGAGCCATCGATAGAGCCTTTGTAGGCACCCACCGCAAGGAATTCGATGATGCGATCCTTGATGTCATCGAGGCCCGCATGATGGGCGTCGAGCACCTTGCGCGCGTGTTTGAGGTCGAGCTTGTCCTGCCCGTAGACGCCCCAAGGCATGGCGCTCGCCCAATCCAGGTAGTTACGGGTCACCGCGTATTCAGGTGAACCGGTCTCCAGAATCGACAGCTTGTTGAGCTCTTCGTCGATGCGCTTCTGCACCTGCGGTGGCAGCGTTTTGCCTTCCAGGCGACTCTTGAATTCGTCGGCGTCCGCGCTGCGGTCGTCCTTGGTGATACCCAGCTCCTGCTGGATGATCTTCAACTGTTCCTTGAGGAAGAATTCGCGCTGGCGCTCACCGATCTTGCGATTGACTTCAGCGGACAGCTCTTTCTGCAAACGCGCGACTTCCACTTCTTTGCGCAACAGCGGCAGCACCTTCTGCATACGTTGCAGAATGGGCACGGTGTCGAGGATTTCCTGCAGTTGTGGCCCAGGGGTATTGGTCAATGCAGCCGCGAAATCGGACAGCGGCGACGGATCGTTCGGGCTGAAGCGGTTGAGGTAGTTCTTCAACTCTTCGCTGTACAGCGGGTTGAGTGGCAGCAACTCCTTGATGGCGTTGATCAGCGCCATGCCGTAAGCCTTCACCTCGTCGCTGCCATCAGCGCTGTGCTTGGGGTAATCGACTTCGACGAGATAGGGCGGGCGATGCCGCTTGAGCCAGTTGCGAATGCGAACGCGCGACAGCCCTTGAGCCACGAACTGCAATTTGCCGTTTTCACGCGTGGCGTGGTGCACACGCACGAGCGTGCCGTGCTCGGGCATTGCATCGATATCCAGATGGCGCGGATCTTCCGGCGGATTTTCCATGAAAAACAGCGCCAACGAGTGGTGCTCGGTCTTTGCCACGAGCTCGAGGGTCTCCGCCCAAGGCTCTTCATTGACGATGACCGGCAAGACCTGCGCCGGGAAGAAGGGTCGGTTCTGGATCGGGATCACGTAGAGCTTGTCCGGCCACGACTGCCCTGGCAGGGCAAGGCCGGTGCTGGGCTGGGTGATCACATCGTCCACGAGTTCCGAGTTGATATCCTGATCGCTCATGAGGCACCTGTCGCTGTAGTTGTCTGTTAGATGCGTCGCGGCGCGGATGATTTCAATGGCGGCACGTGTCCACAGTGGTATCCGGCTGTAAAAACGCCTGAGCCTCGATTAAAGTGCGCGAAATTCGCTCGACCCATCGCCATGCTTAACGCCCGCCTCATGCGCCTCGACGCGCAGCCCGACGAACACGCCCATGATTACCACCAGTTGATCTTTTCTCTGGAGGGCCGCGCTGCATTCGACGTTGCCGGGGAGGGGGGCGAAGTGTGCCGCATGCGAGCCTGTCTCGTGCCCGGCGATGCAGCGCATGAGTTCGCGGGGGTCGGCGATAATCAGATGCTGATCGTCGATCTGGACGAACAGGACCAGGGGCCCGAAGACCTCGAACTGTTGAAGCGGCTTTTCGACGTACCGCGGTTCCCCGCGCTGGATGCGGATTTTCAGAACTTGCTCAACTACGCCGGTGCCGAATTGCGGCGCTACGGGAGCGACCCGTTGTTATCGCGTGCGTTGAGCGGCGTATTGTTGCGCGCATTGCACCTGCGTGTATTCGACAAACCACCTCAAGGCCGACCGAGTTCGATCGATATGGGGCTTATCGACGCCTACGTGCGCAAGCATTTGGCACGTCGAATCAGCGTCGCGGAAATGGCTCAGGTGGCCTACCTTAGCCCAAGCCACTTCCATGCGCAGTTCAAGGACAGCGTTGGGCTGACACCCCACCAATACGTGCTGAAGGTTCGCCTGGACCATGCTTCGCGCATGTTGCGGGAGAGCCCGTTGCCGCTCGTACGCATCGCGGAGGAATGCGGCTTCTCGAGTCAAAGCGCGCTGACTACCGCTATGCGCCGGTACCTCGGATTGACGCCTGGACGCCTGCGTAACCATTGATCGGATGATGTCGCCATGATGTCATTTCGCGGCTTAGGTTTACTGGTGAGCTACCGATAACCCTATGAAGTCCGTTTGCCCGTCTGGCACGGATCTGATTTCTTGCCGAGTGCGCCGATGTCGAAACTTCGAATGCTGTTATTGCTTGCGATTAGCGGGCTGAGCGTTGCCTCGACGGCGCACGCGGCCGAGTGGGTGGCGCTCGTGTATGGGGCCGATGGCAAACCGCTGAAGGACGCGGTGGTCAGTCTCGATGGCGCTCTATCCGGCGCGTCGCCCGCTCCGGCAATCATGGATCAGATTCACATGCAGTTCGAACCGAGAGTGTTGGCGGTCCGAACCGGCAGTCAGGTGACCTTCCCGAACAGTGATGACATTCGTCACCAGGTGTATTCCTTCTCCCCCGCGAAACGCTTCGAGTTGCGCCTGTACCATGGAACGCCGTCGGACCCGGTGATCTTCGATAAGCCCGGGCTGGTGGTCCTCGGCTGCAATATCCACGACAACATGGTGGGTTACATCTATGTCACCGATGCGCCTCGTGTGGGGGTGAGCGATGCACAGGGCCGTGTTGCATTCGACCTACCGGCCGGTACCTATTCCGTGACGCTATGGCATCCGGATATCCCTGGTGCGCAGCCGGTTGTTTCAGGGCAGGCGGTCGTTGGTGATACCGACGTTGAAACGCGCTTCGACCTCGACGTCCAGCCAGTCGTGGCGCCTGCCGCGCCGGCCAACGGCTTCGAGGCCCTGTTCAGGAACACGCTTCGTGACGCCAAGCCGTAGCTTCCGGGCGCGCATCACTTGGGTGCTGCTGACGCTGCTTGGCCTGACCGTTGGGCTGGTGTATGTCGCGACTCAGGTTGCTACGGGCGATGCGGTCAAACGCCAGGCAGAAGAACAGCTGCAGGTCGGGGCAAAGGTCTTCTTGCGTCAACTGGACGTGCGCAATAGGCAGCTCAGCGATGCGCTTCAGGTACTGGCCTCTGACTTCGGCTTCAAGGATGCGATGTCGAGCGGTGACGTGCCGACCATTCGTTCAGCGTTGGCGAACTACGGCGCCCGTGTTGAGGCGAACGGGGTTCTGTTGCTCGGGCTCGACGGTCGGGTCGTCGCTGCAGTTGGCGACGCATTCAAAGAGGGGGAGCCTTTTCCCTATCTGGATCTTCTTGTAGCAAAAGAAGGCCAGGCGGAAGAGCCGGCGGTGATCCCCGCGCACGACGGCCCGAGCTTACTCGTCGGTGCGCTCGTGCGTGTGCCATTACCGATTGGCTACGTCGTCATGGGGTTTCCCCTCGATGATCGGCTCATCCAGGAGTTTCGCGCACTCACGCATTTGGATGTCAGCGTCGTGGCGTTGGAAGATGGCAAAGTCACCGGCTCGTCCACGACACTGGATGCGGATCAGTTCCAGGCGTGGCTGGATACGACGCACGTCGACTCGATCAGCGAAGAGTCGGAATTGCGAGGCGAGCATTTCATCGAGTCCCGACTGGTGCTGGCCGATCGCGGAAAGCGCCAGGTAATCGTCAGCCTGCAGCGCTCGGTCGACGCGGCGATGGCCAGCTTTCATGCCCTCAAGACGCGCATTTTGTGGATCGCCATCGTTGCGTTCGCGGGGTCGTTATTCATTGCGCTTTTATTGGGGCGTAGTGTCTCGAGGCCGTTAAGCCAGCTGGCGGATGCAGCGGAACGTATTGGTGAGGGCGATTATCAGGCGCCTATCGATATCGAGCGACGGGACGAATTGGGAACGCTAGCACGCTCGCTACAGCACATGCAGCGAGGCATCGCCGAACGGGAGCGACAGCTGGCGCACACCGCCCTGCATGATCCGTTGACCGGCTTGCCCAACCGCGCCTTGATTCAAGAGCGCTTGGCGAACGCGATCGCCGCAGTCCGGCCAACCGCATTGCTCTACCTGGGCGTCGCCAATTTCCGCGCGTTGCGGGAGCGATTCGTACCGGCCGAAAGCGATGAGCTACTGCGTCAGCTCGGGAGCCGAGTCGGGCAATTTTCACAGCGTGGCAATCGCCCAGCACGCGTGCTGGGCGACGAATTCCTGCTGTTGCTCGATCAGTGCGACCAAGAGCGGGCGGTCGCGCTCGCGGTCGAGCTATTGCAATCGCTCAAACCGCCCATCTTCGTCGGCAGCCATGAAGCCTTTCTGGAATGCCGGGTTGGTATCGCGATTTATCCCGCAGATGGTAGCGGTGTCGATGAGTTGATCAACCGCGCCGCGATTGCTATGCACGATGCGACGAATCAGCCCGGACGACTGATGCTGTACGAGCAGGGGCGCGACGCCTCGCACCTGCGCCAGGTCGCCCTGATTCGTGACCTGCGCCACGCCGCCGAACGCTGTGAGCTGCTGCTGCACTATCAGCCCAAAGTCAGTCTGGATGGCACGCCGGTCGCGGGGCGCGCCGAAGCCTTGCTGCGCTGGCAGCACCCGCAATTCGGGATGGTGTCTCCGGGTGAATTCATCCCATTGGCCGAGCGAACGGGCAACATCAGTCGTTTGACGCATTGGGTTATCGAAGAGGTGATGCGCCAGGTGGCGGAGTGGGCAGGGCGCGGCCTGCACGTCGAGGTGTCCCTGAACATCTCCAGTGACGACCTGCTCGATGTGCATTTGCCGTCACGCGTAGAAGCGCTGCTTACGCGGTATGGCGTCCCCCCGACGCAGCTTCAGTTCGAGATCACCGAAAGCAGCTTCCTGCGCGACCCCGAGCTGGGGCTTTCTATCCTGCACGCCTTGCGGGGCTTGGGCATCACGTTTTCAGTGGACGATTTCGGTACGGGTTACTCGTCGCTGACTCAGCTGCGGCGCATGCCTGTGCAGGAATTGAAGATCGACCAATCCTTCATCCGGGAGCTGGACGAATCCAGCGGCGATGCCGTCATCGTCAAATCCACCATCGATATGAGCCATAGCCTGGGTCTGAGCGTCGTCGCCGAGGGCGTCGAGTACGCGCGCAGCCTCAAACTACTACAGCGCTGGGGCTGCGATGTCGTCCAGGGCTATCTCATCAGCCGCCCGCTGCCAGCAGCCGACTTCGAAGCGTGGCTCGTGCGTAGCCCTCAAATTCTTGTGGAAGCGTTTTCATGACCCGAATGTGGATAGGCGCGCTGTGCGCTTTACTGCCCTTTGTCGCGATGGCGGGCGAAGGTCGCCTACTCGCAACCTCGGGGGCGACCAGTCTGGAAGGCGCGGCGGGAGGTGGCATCATGCCTTGGGCGGTGCTTTCCGGGTACGGCGAGCGGGGTGAGTGGGGCGCGGATGCCTTTGCGACTCGCGTCGAGACAGGCGATTACCGCTTGGATGCCGTAGGCGTCGCGGCGGCCTACGGCAATCGCGTCGAATTCTCCTACGCCCGGCAACGTTTCGATTTGGGAACGCTTGCCCGCGATCTCTCGTTGCCGGAGAAGACGTTGAGCCAGGACATCCTTGGTGTGAAGGTGCGTTTGTTCGGCGATCTGGTCTACGACCGCTTGCCGCAGGTATCGCTGGGCGTGCTGCACAAGCGTCAGCGGGATTTCCAAATTCCTGCGCTGGTGGGCGCGGCGCGGCGTGAAGACACCGAGGGGTATCTTGCGGCTAGCCGACTGTTTTTGGGGGGTGCCTTCGGCTACAACCTATTAGTCAACGGCAACCTTCGCTACAGCCGCGCGAACGAGTTGGGTCTTTTGGGCTTCGGCGGTGATCGGCGCGACAAACACTCGGTTTTGAAGGAAGGTTCCGTGGCCATTCTGTTCGATCCGCATTGGGCGCTGGGTGTGGAGTACCGTGAGAAACCCGACAACCTCAGTTTTGCGGGCGAGAGTGACTGGTCAGACGTATTCGTGGGGTACTTCCCCAACAAGCGGATCGCCTTCGTACTGGCGTACGCGCGGCTGGGGGAGATTGCGACGCTCGATGAGCAGAACGGCGCCTATCTCTCGGTGCAGGGGAGCTTCTGATCATGCGTGCGTTCTTGATTGCAGCAATGTTGATGCTGGCGGCGTGTGCGCAGCAGCCGCCCAGAGACGACGCCTTGTATCGTGACTTGGGTGGCCGCGAAGGCATCGCGCAAATCGTCGAGGGCATGCTGCTCAACGTCGCCGGGGATCGGCGTATCAGTGCGCACTTCCAGAAGGTCGACATCGTCAGGCTGCGGGTAATGCTCATCGACTATTTCAGCCAGGAAACCGGCGGACCACAGGACTACACTGGGGATACGCTGGAAGAGAGCCATAAGGGCATGGACCTGTCCCCGACCGACTTCAACGCCTTGGTAGAAAATCTTCAGGCCGCCATGTCGGTTCAGGGCGTTCCCGTCCGCACGCAAAACCAGCTCCTTGCGAGGCTTGCCCCCAAACGTCATGAGGTCATCGATAAGTAAGAGGGGCAACCCTTCGTCGGCGGGCGCAGAACGCAGGTGCAACTCGGGATAACCTGCGCCGACCGTGGGGTTGCACTTTTGTTCGCGCGAGTGGAGTTTTCGAAAATAACTCCAGAGATTCTGACAAGAAAGCGACAGCGGACTGCCACTACAGTCCAGCGCGGTATTCCGATGTGACGGGTCGGCTGAATCGATTCCGTCATCCCGCAGGCGTTTCGCCTGTCTACGCGCCGGGTGGTTGCCACCCTAGGCTCATAACAACAAGGGAAGGGTATTCTCCATGAACTGGAGCAATCCAACGCTGATCACCTTCGTGGTCTACATTGCGGCGATGCTGTTGATCGGTTTTGCTGCCTACCGCGCCACCAAGAACTTCGATGACTACATCCTCGGGGGGCGAAGTCTTGGTAGCTTCGTCACCGCGCTATCGGCGGGCGCCTCGGATATGAGCGGCTGGCTGCTGATGGGCCTCCCAGGTGCCATCTTCGTTGCCGGTCTCTCCGAAAGCTGGATCGCCATCGGCCTGATCGCCGGGGCCTGGCTCAACTGGCTGTTCGTTGCGGGGCGTCTGCGGGTGCACACCGAGCACAACAACAATGCGTTGACCTTGCCCGACTACTTCACGCATCGCTTCGAAGACACCAGCCGTATGCTGCGTATTTTCTCGGCGCTGGTCATTCTCGTGTTTTTCACTATCTACTGCGCCTCGGGCGTCGTTGCGGGCGCGCGGTTGTTCGAGAGCACCTTCGGCATGTCTTACGACACGGCGCTGTGGGTCGGTGCCCTGGCGACCATCGTGTACGTATTCATCGGCGGCTTCTTGGCTGTGAGCTGGACCGACACCGTGCAGGCGACGATGATGATCTTCGCTTTGTTGCTCACGCCCGTGTTCGTGATCCTCGCGATTGGCGACTATGACGCCGCGATGACCACCATCCAGGCAAACGTGCCGGCCGCCTTCGACATGTTCAACGGCCTGACCTTCGTCGCGATCATTTCGCTGTTGGCCTGGGGCCTAGGCTATTTTGGCCAGCCGCACATCCTTGTCCGCTTTATGGCCGCAGACTCGGTCAAGTCGATCCCGGCCGCGCGTCGCATCGGCATGGCTTGGATGATCCTGTGTCTTGGCGGATCGGTTGCCGCCGGCTTCTTCGGCATCGCCTACTTTGCCGATAACCCTGCCGTTGCCGGCCCGGTTCGCGAGAACGGCGAACGGGTCTTCCTCGAATTGACTCGCCTGCTGTTCAACCCATGGGTCGCGGGCGTGATCCTGTCCGGGGTGCTCGCAGCGGTCATGAGTACCCTGAGCTGTCAGCTGCTGGTCTGCTCCAGTGCGCTCACCGAAGACTTCTACAAGGCCTTCCTGCGCAAAGGCGCTTCCCAGAAGGAGCTCGTTTGGGTCGGTCGTGGCATGGTCTTGCTCATCGCCATTATCGCGATCGCCATCGCTTCCAACCCGGAAAGCAAAGTGTTGGGCCTGGTTTCCTACGCCTGGGCGGGCTTTGGTGCTGCCTTCGGCCCGGTGGTGCTGTTCTCGTTGCTGTGGAAGGACATGACACGTAATGGCGCGCTGGCCGGGATGGTCGTTGGCGCGGTCACCGTGATCGTGTGGAAGAACTTCATCGGGTTGGGCCTGTACGAAATCATTCCAGGTTTCATCCTCGGCAGCATTGCCATCGTGCTCTTCAGCAAGATCGGCGCCTCGGCGACCGCTTCGATGAAGCAGCGTTTCGATGCCGCAGAGAAGGAATACCAGGACGCACACCTCTGATCGCCTGACGGTTGATCATCAACGGCTCGCTTCGAAAGAAGCGGGCCGTTTTTGTTTGCGTAGTAAATGTAGGGCGGGTGAAACCCGCAGGCGATTGGACAGATCTGCACCAAAAGCCGCGGGTTTTACCCGCCCTACGAGTGCGAGATCCTGGCCTGCCTGGGCGATTTCGGCAGCGGCAAGCATTTCCCGCGCAAAGGGTAATCCCTTGCCGCTTTACCCTCATCAGGCGGAAATCCCTTGCCGTCAATTTCCCGTATTTGGCCTAACCCCTTGGCCTGAAACGCTATTTCCCTTTGGCACGCTCATTGCTCTGATCCAGGTGTACATCCTGTTCAGTCAAAGGTCTGACGCCATGAGTATCAGCTTCGATAGCGCACTCGGCATCCACGAAAAAGCTCTGAATTTCCGCGCTCAGCGCGCCGAGGTGCTGGGTAATAACCTGGCCAACGCGGACACGCCTGGCTACAAGGCGCGTGATCTGGATTTCAGCGCTGTGCTTGCCCAGGAAGCAGACAAGTCCTCCGGTAAGTCAGGCCACTTTGCGCTGAACACCACGAGCAGCAAGCACATTGCGTTGGAAGGCGCGGAAATGAACATCGCAGATCCCGCACTCCGTTTTCGGGTCGCCACCAACCCATCGCTCGACCAGAACACGGTCGATTCGCAAGTGGAGCAGGCGAGCTACGCGGAAAACTCCATGCAGTTTCAGGCCAGCTTCACGCTGCTCAATAGCAAGTTCAAAGGCCTCATCTCGGCCCTTCGAGGAGAATAACCATGTCTCTCAGTAGCCTGTTCAACATCGCCGGCACCGGGATGAGCGCTCAGAACACTCGCCTCAATACCGTTGCTTCCAACATCGCTAACGCCGAATCGGTTTCATCCAGCGTCGATCAGACCTACCGCGCGCGCCATGCCGTCTTCCAGACCGTGATGCAGAACGCGCAGGCAGGTGGCGGCCAGAGTTTGTTCCAGGACCAGGGCCAAGCGGGTGTGGGTGTGCAGGTCAGCGGCATCGTCGAGGATCAGAGCGAGCTGCAAGCGCGCTACGAACCGAACCACCCGATGGCCAACGAAGAGGGCTACGTCTACTACCCGAACGTCAACGTCGTCGAGGAAATGGCGGACATGATCTCCGCAAGCCGGTCCTTCCAGACCAACGCCGAGATCATGAACACCGCCAAGCAGATGATGCAGAAAGTACTGACGCTGGGTCAGTGAGGATAGAGCGCCGCCATGAGTATCGATACGAGCAACACGACGACGTCCTCCGTCCTTGATCAGTACGCGATCAAGAGTCAGGGCTCGGATGTCACCAAAACGCAGGATTTGGGCAAGGACCAGTTCCTCAAACTGCTGGTTGCGCAGATGAATAACCAGAACCCGCTCGAGCCGCAGGGCAACGGCGAGTTCATCGCGCAGCTGGCGCAATTCAGTACGGTCGAGGGGATCACCAACCTCAACACTTCGGTGAACTCGATCATGACCGGCGCGCAATCGGCGCAGGCATTGCAAGCTTCGTCGCTGGTAGGGCGCACGGTGATTCTCGATACGAACACGGCGATGGTGGATACGAGCAAGACCGCTACCGAGCCGTTCAAGGGCGGGATCAACCTGACACAGTCCAGCGATAACGTCTGGGTCAATGTGTACAACACGTCCGGGCAGCAGGTAAGTCGCGTCAACCTTGGTCAGCAATCGTCTGGCCTGATTTCCTTCACGTGGGACGGCACCGATGCCAATGGTGGAGCGCTTCCGCCAGGCGCGTACAAGTTCGAAGCGCAAGCGAACGTGGGCGGGGAGAGCGTGGCATTTGCGACGAGCCTTCCGGCCAATGTGGAAAGTGTGACGTTGGGTCAAAACGGTGGCGAGATGATGCTCAACCTTACGGGTAAGGGCAGCATCGCGCTTTCAAAAGTTCAGGTAGTCGGTCAGTAACCGCCGGCTGTCACCGGCACAGGAGAGCATCATGTCTTTCAATATCGGTCTCAGCGGCATTCGGGCTGCGTCTCAAGACCTCAACATCACCGGTAACAACATCGCGAACGCGAGCACCGTGGGCTTCAAACAGTCCCGCGCCGAGTTCCAGGATTTGTACGCGTCGTCCATGCTTGGCTCCGGCCGCAATCAGACCGGCAGCGGTGTACTGCTCGGTAACGTCGGCCAGCTGTTCAACCAGGGCACGATCGATACCACCGGCAACGCGCTGGACATGGGTGTAAACGGTAACGGCTTCTTCGTGACCAGCAACAACGGCGCGATCCAGTACACCCGTGCCGGTTACTTCGGTACCGACAAGGATGGCTTCATCGTCGATAACAACGGCTATAAGTTGCAGGGTTATCCGACCAGTGCTACGGGTCAGTTGCAAGACGGTGTGCGCGGTGACCTGCGTCTGGAAACGACGAACCAGGCGCCTAAGGCCACCACGACGGTTGCTCAGACGCTGAACCTAAATTCCACCAATACTGTTCCGGTCAATACGCCCTTCAACGCGGATGATCCGACGACCTATAACTCTTCGACGTCGGTAAACATTTACGATGCCGAGGGCAACTCGCATGTGATGAGCCAGTATTTCGTCAAGGATGGTGCGAACAGCTGGTCCATGAAGGTTTTGGTAGATGGGCGTAACCCATTGGATGGCCGAAGCACCAATGCTGACGGCGCTACGCCTCTCAGCGTTGACCTGGATTTCACCGACAAGGGACTGCTCATTCCAAACCAGGCAGACAACGCAGCAAGTGGCCTGGTGTCCAACGGGGACGGCACCTTTGCATTGAAAGGCTGGACTCCGGTGCAGTCGGACGGCAAGACGCCGGCAACGTACGTTGCCAACGGCGCTGCCGCAACGGCTTCGATCGGCGTGGATCTGCGCGGCACCACCCAATACAACAGCGCGTTCGCGGTGAACAGCGTCAATCAGGATGGTTACACCACGGGCATGTTGTCCGGATTGGAGATCAGCGACACTGGTCAAATCTTCGCCCGTTATACCAACGGTCAATCCAAGGTACAGGGGCAGGTAGTGCTCGCGAACTTTGCGAACGTCCAGGGTTTGACGCCGATCGGCAAGACCTCTTGGGTCGAGTCTGCGGATTCAGGTCAGCCGGTGATCGGTACACCGCGTTCGGGCACCTTGGGAGCGCTGCAAGCAGGCTCGCTGGAAGCCTCGAACGTGGATATTTCCACCGAGCTGGTCGACCTGATCGTTGCGCAGCGTAACTACCAGGCAAACGCCAAAACGATCGAAACCGAGAACGCGGTAACCCAAACGATCATCAACCTGCGTTAATCGTAGGGCGGGTGTAACCCGCGGTGTTTGATCTTCCGGCGGTATACGCGGGTTTCACCCGCCCTACGTTTGACGTGGGGCGGATATCAACCCGCGGTGGTTTCGTTTCAATGCTATTTGTAGGAGCTCACGGGCTGTGATCAGCTTGTGGGCAATCCAGTACGACTGGAGATGCGGCGCCGCGTCACCAAACCCGATCGTCCACAAGTGGGCTCCTACAGAAGAGCGTTGTGTTCACCGGAACAACTCATCCCTCGAAGCGGCAGAAAACTGCCGCTTCATTCCCTCCTCAAAGCCTCTCACGAGGCTTTCTTTTTAAATTCAGTACGTTACGCACTGAATTCCTGCTGGCACGCCCCTTGCTAAATAACCTTTGAAACGATGCTACGGCGGCAAGAGTCCGTCACTTCGAGGTTATTTCCATGGACAAGATGCTTTTCGTTGCCATGTCTGGCGCGAGTCAAAACCAGAAGGCGCTGGCGGCACACGCCAACAACCTGGCCAACGTCTCCACCACCGGCTTTCGCCGTGACTTCGAGCAAGCGCGGTCCATGCAGGTCTTCGGTGACACGAACCCGTCCCGTGTTTACTCAATGAGTGAGCGTCCAGCGACGGACTTCACGCCCGGCGCGCTGCAGCAGACCGGTCGTGATCTCGATGTGGCTATCGAAGGTCAAGGCTGGATGGCGGTGCAAGACCCGAACGGCCAGGAAGCTTATGTCCGTACGGGCAGCCTACAAGTCGATGCCCTCGGCATGCTGCGTACCGCCAACGGCGCGCCTGTGCTCGGCAACGGTGGTCCCATCGCGATCCCGCCGGCGAGCAAGATCGAGATCGGCCAGGACGGCACCATCAGCATTCGTGCGGAAGGGCAGAGCGCTGCCGTACTCGCGCAGGTTGATCGCATTCGCCTGGTGAACCCAGACGAAAAACAGATGGAGAAGGGCCCCGACGGCCTGATCCACATGAAAGCCGGCTCACCAGCCCCCGCTGAAGACGCCAATGTCCGTGTCATTTCAGGTTTCACCGAATCGAGCAACGTCAATGCGGCCGCCGAGATGACCTCGATGCTTGCGCTGTCCCGGCAGTTCGAGCTCCAGGTAAAGATGATGAAAACGGCAGAAGAAGGCTCGGCCGCGATGGCCAAGGTTTTGCAATTCAGCTGATCGAGTAGATGAAGCGTCACGAATCCGACGCTCGAGGAGAATTCCATCATGATGCAGGCACTGTGGGTTGCGAAGACCGGTCTCTCGGCTCAAGACACCAACCTGACCACCATTTCCAACAACCTGGCGAACGTCTCGACCACGGGCTTCAAGCGCGATCGTGCTGAATTCCAGGACCTCTTGTACCAGGTACATCGCCAGCCCGGCGCGCAGAGCACGCAGGACAGCCAGTTGCCCTCGGGTCTGCAGCTCGGTACCGGTGTGCGCATCGTCGGCACCCAGAAGCAATTCACCGAAGGCAGCCTGCAAACCACCGAGCAGCCGCTGGACATGGCGATCAATGGTGACGGCTTCTTCCAGGTCGTGATGCCTGACGGCAGCCTGTCCTACACCCGTGACGGTACTTTTCACTTGAACTCCGACGGCCAGGTGGTGACCGCCAACGGTTTCCCGCTGGAGCCGGCAATCGTGGTCCCCGCCGAGACGCGCACGTTCACCGTGGGCGAAGACGGTACCGTTTCGGTCGTGACTGCTGGTAATTCTCAGCCGCAGATCATCGGCAACATTCAAACGGCCAACTTCATCAACCCGGCCGGCTTGCAGGCAGTCGGGCAGAACCTGTTCGCCGAGACCGGTGCCAGCGGTGCGCCGAACACCGGAACGCCAGGCCTCAATGGCCTCGGTACCGTGCTGCAGAACACCCTGGAGAACTCGAACGTCAGCACCGTTGAAGAGCTGGTGAACATGATCACCACCCAGCGTGCGTACGAGATGAACTCCAAAGTGATTTCCACCGCCGACCAGATGCTCGGCTTCTTGAACCAGAACGTTTAACCCGCGAGGTAACGCTCGATGAACCGCCTTTTCGCTCTCGTACCCGCGCTCTCCGCGGTGATGCTCGCAGGATGCATGGCTCCGGCTCCCAAGCCGAACGACCCGTACTACGCACCTGTCCTGCCGCGCACGCCATTGCCGGCTGCGCAGGCGAACGGCGCGATCTTCCAGTCGGGCTTCGATCAGAACCTTTACACCGATCGCAAGGCGTATCGCGTCGGCGACATCATTACCGTCACGCTTCAAGAGCGGACGCAGGCCAGCAAGAACGCCAGCTCCGATCTCTCGAAAACCAGCAACGCGAATCTGGGCCTGAGCTCGCTGTTTGGCGGTCGCGTCAGCGGTGTCAACCCGCTGACGGATAACAGCATGGATTTGAGCGCTGAGTTCGGCGGCTCACGCAGCAACAACGGCGCGTCGAAAGCCGCTCAGGGCAACAGCTTGACGGGCTCGTTGACCGTGACCGTTGCTGATGTACTGCCCAATGGCGTGTTGGCGGTGCGCGGCGAGAAGTGGCTGACCCTCAACACCGGCAATGAACTGATGCGTATCACTGGCCTGGTTCGTGCAGATGACATCGCAACCGACAATACCGTGGCGTCTACGCGTGTCGCCGATGCTCGCATCACCTACTCGGGCACCGGGGCGTTCGCCGATACCAGCCAACCTGGTTGGTTGAGCCAGTTCTTCACCAGTCCGCTGTTTCCTTTCTGAGGTTGCCTGACATGCGTGCGCAAACCGTTAACTGCCGCCAGCAATTCGCGACCAGCCGTCGCGGCTATCGTGGGCGGCGGCTATCCACTGATTGGCTGATGTTGATCATGCTGCTGGTGCTCGCGGTACTGAGCCCTTCGCTGCATGCCGAGCGTTTGAAAGACATCGCCAGCATTCAGGGCGTGCGCTCCAACCAACTGATCGGCTATGGCTTGGTGGTGGGTCTGTCCGGTAGCGGTGATCAGACCACGCAGACGCCGTTCACCGTACAGACCTTCAACAACATGATGGCGCAGTTCGGTATTCGTGTTCCGCAGGGCACCAACATCCAGTTGAAGAACGTCGCGGCAGTAGCGATCCATGCCGATCTGCCAGCCTTCGCTAAGCCAGGCCAGACCATCGATGTGACGATCTCGTCTATTGGTAACGCCAAGAGCCTGCGGGGCGGTAGCCTGCTGATGACCCCGTTGAAGGGGATTGACGGCAACATCTATGCAGTCGCGCAAGGCAACCTCGTCGTTGGTGGTTTTGACGCGGAAGGCCGCGACGGTTCAAAGATCACCGTCAATGTTCCGTCGGCGGGTCGTATTCCCGGTGGTGCGACGGTGGAGCGCCCGGTACCGAGCGGCTTCGATCAAGGCAATACCCTAACGCTCAACCTGAACCGTTCCGACTTCACCACCGCCAAGCACATAGTCGACAAGATCAACGAGCTGCTCGGCCCAGGCGTCGCTTCGGCCGTGGACGGTGGGTCGGTTCGCGTGACCGCGCCGCTCGATCCAAGCCAGCGCGTCGACTACATCTCGATCCTGGAAAACCTTGAAGTAGAGGCCGGGCAGGCCGTCGCGAAAGTCATCATCAACTCGCGTACCGGCACCATCGTGATCGGCCAGAACGTCAAAGTTTCGCCGGCCGCTGTGACCCACGGCAGCCTGACGGTCAGCATCAGCGAAGACCCGATTGTCAGCCAACCCAACGCATTGGCCGGCGGAGACACGGTTGTCGTGCCGAATTCGAAGGTCAAGGCCGAACAAGAGATGAAACCGATGTTCAAGTTTGGACCTGGCACGACTCTTGATGAGATTGTTCGAGCCGTCAATCAAGTGGGCGCAGCGCCCGGCGATCTGATGGCGATTCTCGAGGCCCTTAAGCAGGCCGGAGCATTACAAGCTGACCTGATCGTCATCTAAGAGCAGGTTCAAGAAATTAAGGAGAGACCGGCATGGACTCACGTCTGGGCGGTTCTTACAGCGCAACCGATAGCGGCACCTTTACCGATCTGAACCGCCTTGCCCAAATGAAGGGGAAGGACAAGGACAGCCCGGAAAACGTGAAGAAGGTCGCCCAGGAATTCGAGTCGCTGTTCCTGAACCAGATGATGAAGTCCATGCGCGAAGCCAACCAGGCCCTCGCGGACGAAGACAGCCCGTTCTCCAGCGGTACCGTCAAGCAATACCAAGACATGTACGACCAGCAGATGTCCGTTTCGCTCTCGCGCGAGAACGGCGGCATCGGCCTGGCCGACGTGCTCGAGCGGCAGATGAGCAAGACTGCGAACGGCATCGGGCGCAAGAATCCATTCGCTCAGGTCGCTGAGACCGCTGCGGCGACTGCGCCGGCTTCCAGCGTTGCTAACACCGCCAAGGCCGAGGTTGCTACCAAGACCGAAGTCGCGAGCGTCAACGCACAAAGCTTGCGTACCTCAGCGCGCCCGGCGCCAGTGGATAGCGGTCGCGATGATTCGCTGCGCATGAATCAACGCCGCCTGGCGCTGCCAGGCAACATTGCCGAGCGAATCGCTGCGCGCATCGTGCCCGAGGCCGGCGAGAACGTATTGGAAAATCGTTCGATTGCCGAGCAGATTCGCACTCAATGGAGCAAACAGGCCGAAACCAATCCGCTGGCCGAATCCGATGCGGGTCGCTATCAAGTTGCGGCACCGCAACGCATTTTTCTGACCGATACCGCGGCAAACGACACCGTTGCGAAGAAAGCGGCTGACGCAGAAGCGGTTGCGGTGACATCCAGCAAGATGCGCTTCAGCAGTCGTGATGAATTCGTGCAAACCATGCTGCCGATGGCCGAAGCCGCCGCCAAGCGTATCGGCGTCGACCCGCGTTACCTCGTGGCCCAGGCCGCGTTGGAAACCGGCTGGGGCAAGCACATGGTCAAGACCTCGGACGGTTCGAGCGCCAATAATTTATTCGGCATCAAATCCCATGGTTGGGGTGGCAACAACGCCGTTGCGAATACCCAAGAGTACGTCAACGGCAGGGCGGTGACCGAGAAAGCCAGCTTCCGTGCCTACGATTCGTATCAGGAAAGCTTCCACGACTACGTAAGCTTTTTGCAGAGCAACGGTCGTTACTCCAATGCCCTGAAAACCAACGGCAACTCCGAACAATTCACCCGTGAATTGCAAAAGGCCGGTTACGCCACCGACCCCCAGTACGCGCGCAAGATCAACCAGATCGCGCGGAACATGGATACCTATCAATCGATCCAGATGCTGGCGCAGGCCGGCACTGGCACGCAGCGACTCTGAGGGCTGAGCCATGGCTGACTTGCTTTCCATCGGGTTGTCCGGCCTGCGCACCACGCAGACGTCGCTGACGGTCACCGGCCACAACATTGCCAACATTAATACCCCCGGCTATTCGCGCCAGGAAGCGGTGTCGCAGACCAACATCGCCCAGTTTACTGGTGCTGGTTATATCGGCTCTGGTAGCCAAACCGTTGATGTTCGTCGTCTGGCAAGCGACTTCCTGACCAGCCAGCTGCGCACGGCCAACAGCCAGAACGCCGAGCTGCAAGCGTTTAAAAGCCAGATCTCGCAGCTGGATGGTTTGCTTTCCGACGCCACCACCGGCATCACGCCTGCACTGCAAAAGTTTTTCGCGACCTTGCAGACCGCTAGCCAAGATCCTTCGTCGATCCCGGCGCGTGAGGCTGTGCTCGCTCAGGCGTCTGGTCTTTCGCAGTCGTTCAATACGCTTTACGACCAACTCGACAAGCAGAACACGCTGATCAATCAGCAGCTCGGCGCGTTGACGGGGCAGGTCAATTCGCTCGCGCAGTCGGTAGGGGATCTCAACAGCGCCATCGCCCGCACCAAGGCCGCGGGCGCGGACCCGAACGATCTGATCGATCAACGCGATCAGGCCATCAAGCAGCTGTCGGGCATGATCGGCATCCAGGTCGTGAACCAGGACGCCGGCCAGGTGAACCTGTTCATCGGTTCCGGACAGCCACTGGTGGTAGGCACTTCGGTGTCTCAGCTGTCTGCGGTGGCCGGCGCGGATGATCCCTCGCGCTTCCAGATCATGCTCACCAATGGCGGCACTTCGCAGAACGTTACCAATCAGGTATCAGGCGGAGAGATGGGTGGCCTCCTGGCGTACCGTGATACCGCGCTGGATCAGGCTTACAACACCCTCGGTCAGCTGGCGCTCACCATTTCCGATACGGTGAACAAGCAGCTGGGGCAGGGGTTGGACCTGGCGGGGAATGCGGGGAAATCGCTATTTAAGGATATTAACGATCCGCAAAGTGCGGCGTTGCGCGTGATCGGTCGCTCGGGTAACACCAGCGCCGTCTCGGGTGCGCTGAATATCGACAACACGAGCACGCTGACCAACAGCGACTACCGATTGTCTTTCGACGGTACGAATTACACCGCCCGTCGGGTGAGCGATAACACCGAAATGACGGTGAGTGCGAGTGGTACGCCACCAACGCTGCGCTTTACCGATCCGTCAACCGGTGCTGACCAGGGCTTCAGTCTGAGCCTGAGCGGTACACCCAATAGCGGTGACGTTTTTACTTTGCAGCCAACAAGGCGGGGTGCGTCGCTGATCGATAACACCGCGATTGATGCCAGCCAGCTGGCGTTCGCTGGCGCAACCAAAGCGACCACGGGTTACAAGAACGCGTCGGGTGTCGACGTTGCCAACCGCGGCAGCGGCGTCGTCGGGCAGCCGAACATGACGGAGGGCAGTTCGCCGATAGACGTCACGGCGCTCAAAGCATCGCTTCCTCTTGACCTGACTGCCAACGTGACCGCTGACGGCTACACGATGGATCTGCCGGCGGGATGGAGCTACGTGGACAAAGACGGCGCGGCCATTACGCCTGCGCCAACCTTCAAGGCTGGCGAACAAAGCACGGTGCGCATCCAGAATGACGCCGGTCAGCGCTTCGAATTCACGCTCAGTGGTACGCCGCAACAAGGCGATCGTTTCGGTATCTCGTTCAACGCAGGGGGCGTTTCCGATAACCGCAATGCCCAGAACCTGGTCGGCCTGCAAACCAAACCTACCATTGGCGGGTTTGGCACGACGGGTGCTACGTATACCCAGTCGTACGGCGGTTTGGTGGAGCGCGTCGGCTCATTGACGGCGCAGGTGCGGACGAATTCTGCTGCGAGCGAGGCCGTACTCAAGCAGGCCCAGGACAACCGGGACTCCTTATCAGCCGTCAACCTCGACGAAGAAGCGGCCAAGCTCATCCAGTTTCAGCAGTACTACAGCGCCTCGGCCCAGGTGATTCAAGTTGCGCGGTCCTTGTTCGATACCCTGATCGGCGCGTTCCGCTGAGGATTAAGTCATGCGAATTTCTACCGTTCAGGCATTCAACAACGGCGTGGCCGGCCTGCAGAACAACTATTCCAACGTCACGCGGACGCAGGAAGAGATCAGCACGGGCAAGAAAATCCTCACCCCGGCCGACGATCCCGTTGCCTCCGTGCGCCTGCTGCAACTCGGCCAGGAAGAAGCCCTCAACGCGCAGTACAAAACCGGCATGACCGCGGCGAAGAACGCGCTGTCGTCGGAAGACGTCATTCTCAGTTCCATCACCGGCAACGTGCTCCAACGCATCAAGGAGATCGCCGTACAGGCAGGCAACGGCGCGTTGGATTCGAACGACCGCGCTGCACTCGCGACCGAGCTCAAGCAGCGCGAAGATGAGTTGTTGAACCTGCTGAACAGCAAGGACGCCAACGGCAAGTATTTGTTTTCCGGTTCGATGGGGGATACCCAGCCGTTCATGCGCAATGCGGATGGCACCTACAGCTATCAGGGCGATGAAGGCCAGCGCAATGTGCAGATCGCAAGCAGCACCTTCTTGCCGGTGAGTGACAGCGGCAAGGCGATTTTCGAGAACATCGAGAACGTCAATCGAGTGAAGACGACTCAGAGTACGTTGCCCGACAGCACGGCGCGTATCTCGACAGCGTTGGTGACTGATAAGGCTGCCTACGACCAAAAGTTTCCTGCGCCGAACGACTACCAGATGTCGATCGTCTTCACGAGCGCGCAGAACTACGAAATTCGTAATGCAGCTGGCGATGTCAGAGGCACCGGATCGGTCGATACAGACAGCACCACGACCGATGTCGTCAAATTCGGTGGTATCGAAATGCGCTTGGACGGAACGCCGCAGGCCGGGGATACATTTACGTTTGCGACAGACCGGCAGTCCGAAAACAAGAGCTTGCTCAACGTCGTTTCCGACTTGCGCAAGGCGCTCGAAACGGGTGGTGACACACCGGAAAGCGGATTAGTCATTCGCGATCAGACAGCCATCGCCTTGAGCAACCTGGAAAAGGTCAGCGCCAAGATTCTCAGCGTCCAAGGTCAGGTGGGTGCACGTCTCAACACCATCGATACAACCGAAACGTTCATTGATGACGTCAGTTTGGTGAACAAGTCGGTGAAGTCAGAGTTGGAAGACCTGGATTACGCCGAGGCCTTGTCACGCATGGCACTCCAGTCCACCGTCCTGCAGGCTGCGCAGCAGAGTTACGTGAAGATCAACAGCCTCAGCCTCTTCAATTACTTGTAAGCCCAAACCGCTACCATCCGGAAATCGAAGGCACGCGATGCGCCCGCAGTACGCCGACCCCGTAGGGCGGGTGCAACCCGCGGCTTACGTGTTGGCCTTAACGCTGGAACATGCGGGTTATCACCCGCGCTACTGGGCAAACTCCAGTGTTCATAGCTTGATTTTGGCCATCTGTAGGGCGGGTAAAACCCGCGGCTTTTCTACGCCGGATCGGATACAGAAATGCTGGTTACCGCGCGCTGAACAAGCCGACCTACTCCCTTTTCGCATCCACCGTTTGCTCACCGCCGCCCCAACCTTCGGCGTAGACGCCCTCGCGCACATAACGGCGAAACGTCGACCAAGGCCAATCGCGAACGCGATCCGCATACCCGTGCTTCACCGGGTTGCCATGCAGATAATCCAGATGCTCCCGCATATCGCGTTCATCCCTGATCAAATGCTCCCAATACCGGTGCTGCCACAACGTGCCATGGCCTTTGTTCGCTCTGTAAGACGTTAATCGATCGGGCTGCACGTAGCGTTCACCGCATTGACGCGTGACATGGGCTTTAATGCGCCGCCAACGATCCGCGAAGTCTGCATCATCAGGCGGCAAGGTCCAGATAGCGTGCATGTGGTCGGGCATCAATACCCATCCCTCAATACGAAATGGTCGCTCTTTGCGAACGAGGGTTATCGCATCTCGCAGAGCATGGCGTACGTCGACGTTCGTGAGTATCGGTTGGCGACCCTCCGTGACCACCGTAAAAAAGTACGTTCCACCGGGGACCCGAACGCGTCGATAGCGGGGCATCGTGCAATCCTTTGCGTGTGTATGGGCAGAGAGAATGCCGTCCTTGCCGGGGCGCCGCCCGCGTTCAGTTCACGGCTTCGAGAAAAAACGTGCGTTGCCGTAGGGCGGGTAAAACCCGCGGCTTTGTGTTCGGCGGGAGATTAGGGCGTGCGGGTTATCACCCGCGCTACGGGGTTGGCGGTTTTATGGGGTATTCGGAGCGAAAGCTGTCTGTAGGGCGGGTGGAACCCGCGGCCTTTGTTTGGCGGAAGATTGGGGCATGCGGGTTATCACCCGCGCTACTAAAGTTTTTGAAAACGCCTCCGATAAGTTAGGTAACAGCGCCGTTTGCGGTGGCTGGGAAGTAGCGGTGTGTAAGTTGCGTGAGCGATTTACAAGCGAAAGATGGGCAAAGCGGAAAATTTTGAAATCCAGCCCTAAAGCTTTCTGTCAAGGCGCCGATACAAATCTCGAATGCGAACTTCATGGGTGCCTGGGCAATGTCCCTCCCCGAGGTCGCAAGCTCAGGCAAACATTACCGTCCTTCGGAGGACAACATCATGGCTCTTACCGTAAACACCAACGTTGCTTCCCTGAACACTCAGCGCAACCTGAACAACTCTTCTGCTTCTCTGAATACTTCGCTGCAAAAGCTTTCTACAGGCAGCCGTATCAACAGTGCCAAGGATGACGCAGCGGGCCTGCAGATCGCCAACCGTCTGACCAGCCAGGTCAACGGCCTTGGTGTTGCGGTGAAGAACGCCAACGATGGTATCTCGCTCGCCCAAACTGCTGAAGGCGCTCTGCAGCAGTCCACCAACATCCTGCAGCGTATGCGTGACCTGTCTCTGCAGTCGGCTAACGGTTCTAACAGTGATTCAGAGCGTACTGCCCTGAACTCCGAAGTTAACCAGCTGAAGCAAGAACTTGACCGTATCAGCAACACCACTACGTTCGGTGGCCGCAAACTTCTGGATGGCTCTTTCGGTACTACCAGCTTCCAAGTAGGTTCTGCTGCTAACGAAATCATCAGCGTAGGTGTCGACTCGGCTGCTGCTGACTCGCTGAAGGGTAACTACTTCAAAACCGAATTCACTGAAGCCACTGCTGCGGATGGTGTGAAAGCAGGTTCGGGTACGATCGAAGTTACCTTGGACGACGACACTACGAAGACCATCGACGTAACGTTCAAAGATGGCGACAGCGTCGACATGGCGAACGAGCGTATTGCCGCTGCGTTGAACGATGCCAACCTGGGCTTCAGCGTCCAGAAAGACAAAGAAGGCGCGTACCAGATCATCTCCAAGTCGAATGGCAAAAGTGGCGATGACATGGCTGCTGCGGTCAAGTCCATTGGCGCATTCACTGCTGGCGACAATGACCCAGGTGTTACCTTCGCAGCGATTACCATGGGCACCGACGCGGTTGATGCCACCGATAACGCGAACAACGTCAAAGGTATCGACATCAGCAACGCAGCTGGCGCGCAATCCGCTGTTCTGGTTATCGACGACGCTATCAAACAGATCGACTCGCAGCGCGCTGACCTCGGTGCGGTTCAAAACCGCTTCGACAACACCATCGCCAACCTGCAGAACATCAGCGAGAACGTATCGGCTGCTAAAGGCCGCATCACTGACACCGACTTCGCCGCTGAAACGGCCAACATGACCAAGAACCAAGTGCTGCAACAGGCAGGCACTGCGATCCTGGCTCAGGCCAACCAGTTGCCACAGTCTGTTCTCAGCTTGCTGCGTTAATCGGTACGAAGCTAGTGTGACTCACGGGGGGAAGCGTTCGCGCTTCGCCCCGTTCTTCGTTGAGAGGTCAAAACCATGGACATCACGTCAATCAATCAGCAAGGTCCGATCCCTGCTGGTCGTCTGTCGAGCAGAGAAGGTGCGGTTTCCGAGCGTCGTCCGCAGCCTGCTACGCCGCTGGCGACGAGTACGCCCACGCCTGCCGAAGATGTTCGAGACTCATCTACAAGTGAATTGGAAGAGGTGGTCTCCAATGTCGAGGCCTTCACCCAGAGCATTCGCCGTGATTTGAAATTCTCCCTGGATGACGACAGCGGCAAGGTCGTCGTCAAGGTGACGGACTCCAGCACCGGCGAAGTCATTCGCCAGATGCCGTCCGAGGAAGCGCTCAAATTGGCGCAGCGGTTACAGGAAGCACGCAGCTTGCTGTTTCAAGCAAAAGCATAACCAGACGGCACGCGTTTTGTATAAGTCCCCATACTGGGCTGAGCTGTCAATGAACTGACGAGGTTTACGTCATGGCTGTTACTACGATTAGTGGATTCAACTCGGGGCTGGATATCAGCGGCATCGTTACGGCGATGGTAAACGCGGAAAAAGCGCCGAAGGCCGACCAGTTGTCGAAGTTGCAGACCAAGACGACCGCGCAGATCTCGGGTCTCGGTTCGCTGAAATCGGGCATCGCAAACCTGCAGACGGTGATGAAGGATCTGAACAGCGCAAAATTGTTTCAGGGCCGCACCGCTACGTCTTCGGATAGCACGCTCGTATCCGCTACGGCGTCGACAACCGCTGCGCAGGGCAGCTACAAGCTTTCTGTTACCAGCCTCGCAACGGCGAGTTCGGTTGCGTCCGCTCCTCTCGACAAGGAAAACACCTTTGCCGCCGGCGGCTCACTCACCATCAGCCTTGGCGGCGATGCACTCAAGACCGTCTCCCTGCGAACGGATAAAGCGTCTTCGCTCAGTGATGTTAGTGCGGCGATCAATGCTCAGCTCAAGGATGAAGGCATCACGGCTACGGTCGTGACCGATCCGTCGACCAATCAGTCTCGCTTGATGCTGACGTCTAGCAAGATGGGTGATGGCAAGGATATTACGTTAGCCGGCGCAGGAGATCTGGCGAAGCTGGATGTCGCCGCCAGGCCTGAGGGCAGCACGAGCAACATCGCGTCCAACGGCGCCCAGTACATCTCCATGGCGTCCAATGCTAAGTTCAGCATCAATGGGCTTGAATTGCAGAGTGCGAGCAACACGGTAGATAACGCAATTGAAGGCGTAACGCTCACCCTTACCGCGCCGACGACGGTAACTACAACAGTTAACGGCGCGTCGACCACGACGGACAAGCCGATTACGCTGACTGTCGCGGAAGACAAGGCAGGCGTGAAGACGAACATTAAGAAGTTCGTCGATGCGTACAACAGCCTGATCACCACTACCAGCACACAAACGCAGGTCACCAAGGTGGGTGATGACAAATCACCTATTGCGGGTGCGCTTGTAGGCGATTCGGGTGTTCGCCAATTGCTTTCAACGATGCGCACCGAATTGGGCAATGCCCAGCCTGGTGGTGATGGAAGCGTCCGCATCTTGGCCGATCTCGGAATCACCACGGGTAAAGACGGCAAGCTCGTCATCGATGATACGAAGCTGACCAAAGCGCTTGATACGAATTTCGAAGGCGTAGCGGGGTTCTTCACCGGCGACAACGGCCTCATGAGCCGAATGAACAGCAAGCTCGATGTCTACACCCAAACGGGCGGCATTCTCGAAACGCGGATCAGTGGCCTGAACGGCACGATCAAGTCCATCGACAAGCAGAACGAAGCACTTACGTTGCGTATGGATAGGCTGCAGACGCGGCTGCTGGCCCAGTTCAACGCGATGGATTCGCTCGTGGGGCAGATGAGCTCTACCAGCAACAGCCTAGCGGGTGCGTTGGCGAGCCTGCCAGGTGTCGTAGGGTCTTGATTTCGCTGATTCGGCCTCAAGTTTTCACATTGTGAGCCGTTAACTTAAGTATCTGAAATCACTCCATTGCGAGCCCCAGTCATGAATGCTTTCAAAGCCATGCGCCAGTACCAAAACGTGAACCACCAGGCCAAGGCATTGGAAGCCAGCCCGCATCAGCTCATTCAAATGTTGTTCGACGGTGGCCTTACGCGCGTTGCGCAGGCTCGTGGTGCTATCGAGCGCGGTTGGGTGGCTGAGAAGGGTGAATTGATTGGTAAAGCCATCGGCATTGTCGGTGGTCTACGCGCGGCGCTGGATTTGGAGAAGGGCGGCGATATCGCTCAAAACCTCTACAGCCTGTACGAGTACATGACCGGCAAGCTCACCGAAGCCAACCTGAACGATGACGTGGCCTGCCTCGACGAAGTCGCTACCCTGCTGCGTGAAATCAAGTCCGGCTGGGACGCGATTGCGCCCTGAGTTCCAGGAGCCCGCTGATGAATACTGCTATGAAAGAAACCGCTGTCGAACGCCTTGGCTCCATTCGTAATGAACTGGCGGTCGCGTTGATTCAGCAGGATTGGGAAAAGATCTCGGTACTGGATTTGGATTGCCGCATGCTGGTCGATTTGGCGATGGCTGAGGCGGTAGAGAAGGGCGAAGAGCAGCTGCTGCGTGCGAACTTGGAAAGCCTGCTCGAGCTTTATGCACTAGCGGTGAACACCTGCAAGAAACATCGCGACGAGGCCGGTGCGGAGTTGGGTAATCTTAATCGCGCGCGTCAGAATGCCAAGGTGTATCAGCTGTTCGGTTGAGCGCTTCCTAAGATACTTTCTTCGCGGGTTGCACCCGCCCTACGGGGTGTGGTGCAACCCGCTTTTTTGTGCTTGGGAATAAAACGTGCGGCTGAATCGCCCAGGCGTAGGCCCGCGTAGGATGGGTGAACCGCGCGGCTTTTTACGTTTCGACGGAGATCCGAGTATGCGGGTTGTCACCCGCGCTACGGTGACGCGGATGTCGTAGGGCGAGTGCAACCCGCGGATTCATAGAGTGCTCGACTCGCAACACTTTTAAATCTAAGCGAAAGATCTATCGATCTTGTCAGACAAGTTCTCGCCGCTTTCAAGCCTTCGTCAGTGAAGCGCGCCAAGGATTCCGCGGCCTAGAGCCTCCCCGATCGTTATTTTCCAATACGAAGGGTTGCGCGCGCCGAATTGTTCCTCTAGCTTGTCGTATGACAGCGCAATCATATCCACTCCTACAATAACAATCCGGAGTCCTTATGCCTGATGCGATCTCTCGTCGCTTGTACCCTATGACGACCTCATTTCCGTCCATTTACCTCAGTACGTTCCGCTGCCCGCCACATCGTGATGCCGATGTCACGACTGCCGTTGGACGCACTGACGTTTCCGTATTCCCGTTCTGATTCCCATATACGTCCGGCATTGGCCAGGGCGAGCTGTTTGCTATCGACAATAACAAGGAGAACGACATGCACCTCTCACCCCTCCGCACATTGATGAAAGCCCTGATGTTGACCACGGCCATCGCTGCACCGGTTGCGGCACAGGCGGTCGATTATCCGAGTAAGCCGGTTCAAGTGGTGTTGCCGATCGCGCCGGGTGGCGATACCGACGTCAACGCGCGCCTGTTTAACAAATACCTGGAGAAAGAGCTGGGGCAATCGCTCGCGGTCGTCAATGTGGATGGGGGCGGCGGCACCATCGGCATGCGGCGGGTGATGTCGGCCAAACCGGATGGCTACACGGCGCTGTTCTTCCATGGCGAAGGCATGGTGCCGAAGCTTGCCGGGCTGGTGGATTTTGGATTGGACGCGTTCCAGATGGTCGCCGTGGCGCTGGTGGATAACACCACGGTGCTTGTGACGCATAAAGACGCGCCCTACAAGACGATGAAGGAGATGGTCGAATACGCCAAGGCCAATCCGGGTGACGTCGAATTCGGCATGTTGACGGGCGGCTATCCGCACCTCGTGGGTGCCGCACTGGAGCAGCAGCTCGGCGCTGAATTTACGCTCGTCGATGTGGGCGGTAATGCGGCGAAGATCGTCGCGCTGCGTGGCCACAAGATTGGGTTGGCGAACCTTCAATACGGTATTTCCAAGGACTACTTCACGTCCGGCGATTTCATCAACCTTGGGTTGCTCTCGCCTGAGCGTAATCCGCTGATTCCGGATGTGCCGACTACTGCGGAGCAGGGCTATCCGCTGGAACTCAACAAGTTCTTCTACTTCGCCATGCCGAAAGGCACGCCCGCGGACGTCGTGCAGACCTTTTCGGCAGCCGTGAAGAAGGTGGTCGAGAACCCGGAATATCAAGCTGAGGCCAGCAAGTTCTATTTGACCCCAACCTATATGGGGCCTGACGAGGCCACGCAGTACGCGAACAAACAGTACCAGGCGCTCGAGCAGTACAAAGCGCTGTTCACGGCCAACTGATTCGATCGTGCCCGTGGCTGCGTCGGCGGCCACGGCGGCGTGTGGGAGGGGTTCTCATGATGCTTTCGAAAGGGGCTCAGCGCCTCGATGTCCTGACCGGCGTCATTTCGCTCGGGCTTTCAGCATTGTTGTTCTGGGCCAGTCTGGACGTGAAGGACTTCGGTTCCATCGGCGTCGGTGCGTCCTTCGTACCCAAGCTCACTGCAGTGTTATTTCTGCTCGTGGGACTTGCGTTGATCGGCGGTGCATTCGCGGCCAGCAAGACCTCGGACGTACCTGCGGACGCAAAGCCAGAAGGTGAGCAGACCACGGGCGGAATCGGCGCCGTAGCGCTGAGCGTGGTGTTGATGGCGGGCTACGTGGCTGCACTCGACGCGGTTGGTTTCATGATTTCGTCGGTCGTCTACGTCTTTCTGCAGATACTCATTCTGTGCAAACAGCACCGGCGGCGTTATCTGATGTTTGCGCTCACCTCGGTAGTGCCAGCCGTCGCGCTCTACTACCTCTTCGTGGACGTATTCGATATTAGCCTGCCGGCAGGCGTGCTGGGTTAAGGAGATGTAGCTCATGTTGCTCGAGGGCATTCTTTCCGTACTCAACCTGCAAACGCTGCTGCTGATCACGGGCGGCACGTTGTTGGGGATCATCATTGGCTCCATTCCGGGGCTCACTGTCACGATGGGCGTTGCGCTGTTCCTGCCGGTGACGTTTGCCATGTCGCCGGTAGACGGCCTTTCCCTGTTGATGGGGCTCTACATCGGTGGAACCTCCGGCGGGTTGATCTCGGCGGTTTTGCTAAAAATCCCGGGGACGCCATCTTCCGTTGCCACGACCTTCGACGGTCACCCGATGGCTGAACGAGGGGAGGCGGGCAAGGCGTTGTCGGTCTCCATCATCTGCTCGTTTCTCGGCGGGATGTTCAGTTTGCTGGTGCTGTTCTTCGTGGCACCGAAGCTTGCCGAAGTCGCGGTGCAGTTCGGTCCTTACGAATATTTCGCCATTGCGTTGTTTTCCCTCACCCTCGTGGCTGGCTTGAGTGGAGATTCTTTGGCGCGTGGGCTGGTGGCCGCAGGCCTTGGACTGACCGTCGCGTTCGTTGGGATGGCGCCGATCACCGCATTCCCGCGTTTCACCTTTGGTTGGAGCGAACTGGATGCCGGCATCTCGTTGTTGCCCGCGTTGATCGGGCTGTTCGCGGTTTCCCAGGTGCTGGAGGCCGCCGAGTCGCGCAAGGTCGAGAAGCCGATGAAGACCGTGGGTTTCAACCTGCGGCAGATGGGGTTCTCAATCAGGGCAGGGGCCTCGCACGCGTTGAATTGGCTGCGCTCGTCGGTCATTGGAACCGGGATCGGCATTCTGCCAGGGCTCGGCGGAGCGGTGTGCAACATTCTGGCTTACGGCGCGGCGAAGAAGTATTCGAAGCACCCGGAGAAATTTGGCACCGGCATTACCGACGGTCTGGTGGCGAGCGAATCCTCCAATAACGCGTCGACGGGCGGCGCGCTCGTACCGCTCATGACGCTGGGAATTCCGGGCGACAACACTGCGGCTATCCTGCTGGCGGGTTTCATGATCCACGGCATCACGCCGGGGCCGATGCTGTTCGAGACTCAAGGTGTGCTGGTCTACGGCATCTTCACGGCGCTGGTGATCGCGAATGTGGTGATGGTCTTAGGACTTTTTGGCTTCATGCGCGGCTTCGTCCGTGTGCTGTCGGTGCCTAAGCACATCTTGTTGCCCGTGGTGATGATGCTTTGCGTCATCGGAGCGTACGGGATCAACAACCGTCTGTTCGACGTGGGTTGCATGCTGGCATTCGGGGTACTTGGTTGGCTGATGAAGAAGGCTAACCTGCCGACAACGCCGTTGCTGCTTGGCTTCATTCTTGGGCCGATCATCGAGACCAACTTGCGTCGTGGGCTAATGAGTAGTCGGGGTGATTTCTTGCCGTTCCTGACCGAGCCGATTTCAGGGCTGACACTGTTAGCGGCCTTTGCGGTAGTGGCGGTGACCGCGTATCGCGCAATTCGGCCTTCGCAAAAGGCATCGCTGCTTCCTAGTGGCTGAATGGCGGCGATCGAGGCGTGATTGGATGCCCCTTGATCGCGGCATGCGGGTTGCCACCCGCGCTACTAGCGCTGCTACGGGCTTTTGTAGGGCGGGTAGAACCCGCGGCTTTTGCGATTGAGCAGATATTGCGGAATGCGGGTTATCACCCGCGCTACGTGAGCCGCGGGCTTTTGTAGGGCCGGAAAAACCGCGTGCTTTTGTCCGGGTAGATGAACACATGGCGGGCTTGCGCTAATCCAGCAATTCGAATAGCACCTAGCAATCGCGCATTGCTATTCCATCCAGCCATCTGCTGTCGCAACTTTTCCCGCCATAAATTTGACTCGGCTCACATTTTTGACTTAACTGCGCACTGGATGCTGCGATGCTTGACGCGTCGCATCGACTTCATGGAACGGGCGCAGAATCAAGACGATGTGGCGTGAAACCAAGCTTCTACTGATCGATGACAATCAGGAGCGCCGTCGTGATTTGACGGTCATCCTGCAGTTCTTGGGCGAAGATCACATTGCGTGCGACAGCGGCAACTGGAGAAGCACGGCTGATGGCCTGTCTTCAAGCCGCGAAGTGCGTTGCGTGATGCTGGGCGATGTTGCCGACAAGGGCGGCGCCCTCGAGGTGGCCAAGGCTGTCGGCGACTGGGACGAGTTTATTCCCTTGCTGTTGCTGGGTGACCAGCAAGCAACGGATTGGCCGATCGAGATCCGCCGTCACGTGCTGGCCACATTGGCCACGCCTTTCAGCTACAACCAGGTCATCGACTCGATGCACCGCGCCCAGGTTTATCGCGAAATGTACGACCAAGCGCGCGATCGCGAGCGTGGTCGTCAGCGCGAGCCTGAACTCTTTCGCAGCCTCGTCGGCACCAGCCGCGCCATTCAGGGTGTGCGCAAGATGATGCAGCAGGTGGCGGATACCGAGGCCAGTGTGCTGATCCTTGGTGAGTCCGGCACTGGTAAGGAAGTCGTTGCACGTAACCTGCACTACCACTCCAAGCGCCGCGAAGGGCCTTTCGTGCCCGTCAACTGCGGTGCGATCCCACCTGACTTGCTGGAAAGCGAGCTGTTCGGCCATGAGAAGGGCGCGTTCACCGGCGCGATCACCAGCCGGGCAGGGCGCTTCGAGCTTGCCAACGGCGGTACGCTGTTCCTCGACGAAATCGGTGACATGCCGTTGCCGATGCAGGTGAAGCTGCTGCGCGTGCTGCAGGAACGCACCTATGAGCGGATTGGCAGCAACAAGACCCAGACCGCCGATGTGCGGATCATCGCGGCGACGCACAAGGATCTAGAGAAGATGATTTCCGACGGGTCCTTCCGCGAGGATCTGTTCTATCGACTCAACGTGTTCCCCATCGACATGGCGCCTCTGCGCGATCGTGCCGAGGACATCCCGCTGCTGCTCAATGAACTTATTTCCCGCATGGAGCACGAGAAGCGCGGCTCCATCCGTTTCAACTCCTCCGCCATCATGTCGCTGTGCCAACACGACTGGCCGGGTAACGTGCGTGAGTTGGCGAACCTCGTCGAGCGGCTGGCAATCATGCATCCGTATGGTGTGATCGGCGTGGGCGAATTGCCGATGAAGTTTCGCTACGTCGAAGACGATGTCGAGCATCTGGCAAGCAGCCTTAGCGAAGAACTCAACGAGCGCGCGGCAATCAGCGACGAAGTGTTTTCCAGCAGCACGATTTCCGCGAACGGCGCACTGCTACCACCGGAAGGGCTGGACCTCAAAGATTACCTTGGCAACCTCGAGCAAACGCTGATCCAGCAGGCGCTGGACGATGCCGGGGGCGTCGTTGCTCGCGCTGCCGAGCGTTTGCGGATTCGCCGTACGACGCTGGTTGAGAAGATGCGCAAGTACGGCATGAGCCGGCAGAGCGATGAGGATGAGGCGGAGTAGCCTCTACGCGAGGAGTGGAGGCAACTGGTGCGCGGGTTCCACGTGTAGGGCGGGTGAAGCCTGCAACTTCTCACTCTTTAAGGAGCGCGCGGGTTGCACCCGCCCTACAAGCGCCACATGGCAGGATTCTGACTGGGTGATGTTGGTTAAATATTAAGTATTTGATCTATATAGATTTATCAGCCTAGGCACATACATTGCTTTATGTCTCGCAAACGGCGTTTCACTGACGCCTATCCATTGAGACGAATGCATGACTTCTTCATCAGCCCGTCGTACCGATCACGCGCTTGCCCAGGCTGCTGCCGCGCAGCCGTCTGCGGAGTTCATGGCGCAGATCACCACGCAGCTGGGTGATTCCTACGGTTTGCTCGAGGCGCGCTTTAGCGAGCTGCAAGGCGAGCTGGCGCACGTCAGCGCGCAGCGGATGCAGGAGTTGGCGGAGAAGGAGCGGCTGGCCAATCGGCTACAAAGCCTGCTCGACGTGCTACCTGGCGGCGTGGTCGTGATCGATGGGCGCGGTGTGGTCCGTGAGGCGAATCCGGTTGCCCGGCAATTGCTGGGCGATGCCATCCTTGATGAGCTCTGGCGCGATGTGATCGCGCGCAACTTCGCGCCGCGCCGTGACGACGGCCATGAAATTTCGTTGCGTAACGGCCGCAGGCTTTCGATTGCCACGCGCTCCCTGCAAGGCGAGCCTGGACAGCTGATTCTGCTGACGGATCTGACCGAAACCCGTTTATTGCAGGATCAATTGGCCCGGCATGAGCGCTTGTCGGCGCTGGGTCGCATGGTGGCGTCGCTGGCGCATCAGGTACGCACGCCATTGGCGTCGGCAATGTTGTACGCCAGTCATCTGGCGGAGCGTGCATTGCCGCTGGAACAACAGCAGCGCTTTGCAACAAGTATCAAGGAGCGGCTGCACGAACTGGAACAGCAGGTTCGGGACATGCTGCTTTTTGCGCGCGGTGAGTTGCCGCTGCAGGATCGGCTGTCGCCGGCTGAAATCTTCACTGCACTGCGTTCGGCGGCCGATTCACACGTGGTAGGGCTGAACCTGCGCTGGCAGTGCGATGCGCGTGACGGTGAACTCCGTTGCAGCCGCGATACGCTGGTCGGCGCGGTAATGAACCTCATCCATAACGCCGTGCAGGCCGCCGGCCCGCAAGCGGGTTACAAGGTCCATCTATATGTGCGCGACGCGAAGCTCATGGTTGCGGTGAGCGATAACGGACCGGGCATCGACGCGCAAACGCTGGCTCGCTTGGGCGAGCCGTTCTTCACTACCAAGGCGACTGGGACTGGGCTGGGACTGTCGGTCGTAAAGTCCGTTGCCCGCGCGCACGGCGGTGAACTGCATCTGATGTCCCGCCCAGGATTTGGTACCTGCGCGCGGCTGAGCCTGCCGCTGATCAACCCTCACTCGCCTGTTCAGGAGTAAGTGATGTCTACTCGGATTCTGCTCGTCGAAGACGATCGCACCCTGCGTCAGGCGCTGGAAGATACGTTGCTGCTGGAGGGGTACGAATGCACGGCGGTTGGCTCGGCCGAGGACGCACT
The DNA here is from genome assembly GCF_014647635.1 of Pseudomonas matsuisoli. GTDB lineage: Bacteria > Pseudomonadota > Gammaproteobacteria > Pseudomonadales > Pseudomonadaceae > Pseudomonas_P > Pseudomonas_P matsuisoli. The sequence continues at coordinate 298,551 of NZ_BMPO01000001.1, read as the reverse complement.
GGTCGAGCTTGGTCGGGCATCGTTTGGCCTCGTCATCAGCGATGTGAACATGCCGGGAATGGACGGGCATCAGCTGCTGCGGGCCATTCGTAACGGCCATCCGCAATTGCCCGTACTGCTGATGACGGCGCATGGTGCGATCGAGCGCGCGGTGGATGCGATACGCCAGGGCGCGGCTGATTATCTGGTCAAACCGTTCGAACCGCGGGCGTTGATGGCTTTGGTAGCACGGCACGCGCTGGGTCGGCTGGATGCGGGCGATACCGAAGGGCCGGTGGCCGTGGAAGTCGCGAGTAAGCAACTTTTGGAATTGGCGTCCCGCGTGGCGCGTAGTGATTCGACGGTGTTGATCTCCGGTGAGTCGGGCAGCGGTAAGGAAGTGTTGGCGCGTTATATCCATCGACATTCGCCGCGTTGGAAGGGACCTTTCATCGCGATCAACTGCGCGGCGATCCCGGACAACATGCTCGAGGCAACTCTGTTCGGCCATGAGAAGGGGGCGTTCACCGGCGCGGTGGCGGCGCAGCCTGGCAAGTTCGAGTTGGCTAACGGCGGGACGATCCTGCTGGATGAGATTTCGGAAATGCCGCTCGGGTTGCAGGCGAAGTTGTTGCGCGTGTTGCAAGAGCGCGAGGTGGAAAGGGTTGGCGCGCGTAAGCCGATCGAATTGGATATCCGCGTGCTGGCGACAACCAACCGTGAACTGCAGGCTGAAGTTTCGGCGGGTCGTTTCCGAGAGGATTTGTTCTACCGGCTATCCGTGTTCCCGCTGGCGTGGCGACCACTGCGGGATCGACCCGCCGACATTCTGCCGATGGCCGAGCGGCTGCTGGCCAAACACGTCAAAAAAATGAATACCTCGCCTGTGCGACTTTCTACTGACGCGTGTGACGCACTGCTGGGGCATGCCTGGCCGGGAAATGTGCGAGAGCTGGATAACGCAATACAGCGTGCATTGATCTTGCAGCAGAGTGGCGTGATTCAGCCGCATGACTTGTGTTTGACGATGCCGATTGGGTTGGCGCCGATGTCGGTTGCTGCGCCGGCAAGGCCGGTGTTGGTGGCTTCGAGTGAAGAGCCGGCGTCGGGGCTTGGGGAAGACCTGCGACGCCGGGAGTTCGAGGTCATCATCGATACCCTGAAAGCGGAGCGCGGGCGACGTAAAGAGGCGGCAGAGCGCCTGGGGATAAGCGCCAGGACGTTGCGCTACAAGCTTGCGCAGATGCGCGATGCGGGGATGGATGTGGATGCGTACTTATGTGCATCGTGATGCGCTCTTCTGTAGGGAAGGTGGGAGCGGAAATCTGCTTTAGACGGGAAACACGGATGGTGAGTCTGGAATAGCTATCGCGGCTAAAGCCGCCCCTACAGCATCCTGTATGCGCGGGGTTGCACCCGCCCTACAGATGATTTGACGCGTGCTGAAGTCGTTTTCGACCAACGTCTAGGTAATTTCGATAATTTATAACCCATTGATCCAGAAAGATATTTCCCCTCCCTAGCGCGTCCGGAACGCGCTTCTTCCACTTGGCATCCCCCTTGCAAATACCCTTGTAGCGAAAGCCGAAGCGTCAAAAAAGCGCGGCTACGAAAGGGTTGGGAAGATGAGCCAAGGTATCGAATTCAATCGCTTGATGTTGGAAATGCGCTCCATGCAGATGGATGCGATGGCGCGTGCCAAGCCGGCACCTGCGACATCGGTCCAGGAAGCAGGCGCTCCCAGCTTCGCCGATATGCTCGGTCAGGCAGTTGGCAAGGTGGCCGACGTTCAGAGCCAGGCTTCCTCTCTCGCCAACGCTTTCGAAATGGGTACCCAGGGCGTCGACATCACCGACGTGATGATCGCCTCTCAGAAAGCAAGCGTTTCAATGACGGCCATGACCCAGGTGCGCAACAAGCTGGTTCAGGCTTACCAAGACATCATGCAGATGCCGGTTTAAGGCGAGGATAGATCACGATGGAAGCTGTCGTTGACAATGTTCCGGCCAAAGCCGGAGATGCCGCGCCGAAGAAACCGCTGCTTGGGCTGGCGTTCCTGGAAAACCTGTCCCAGATGACCATGCTCCGCCAGGTCGGCCTGCTGGTCGGTCTTGCGGCGAGCGTCGCGATCGGCTTTGCCGTCGTGCTCTGGTCGCAGCAGGCGGATTACCGTCCGCTCTACACCAGCCTCAGCGGTATGGACGCCAAGCAGATCGTTTCGACGCTGACCACGGCTGGCATCGATTACAAGGTCGACCCGAACTCCGGCGCGTTGCTGGTCAAGGCGGATGACTTCGGTCGTGCGCAGCTGAAGATGGCTGAAGCGGGCGTTGCGCCTACCGACGGTAACATCGGTTTCGAGATCCTCGATCAGGAGCAAGGCCTGGGCACCAGCCAGTTCATGGAAGCGACTCGCTACCGTCGCGGTCTGGAAGGCGAGCTGGCGCGCACCATCTCTGCGGTCAACAACGTCAAAGGCGCTCGTGTTCACCTCGCCATGCCGAAGAGCTCCGTCTTCGTCCGTGACGATCGCAAGCCGAGCGCTTCGGTGCTGGTCGAACTGTACCCGGGCCGTACGCTGGAGCCTAGCCAGGTGATGGCGATCATCAACCTCGTCGCGACTAGCGTGCCGGAACTCGACAAGAGCCAAGTCACCATCGTCGACCAGAAAGGCGAGCTGCTCTCCGATCAGCAGAGCCTTTCCGAGATGAGCATGGCCGGCAAGCAGTTTGACTACACTCGTCGTATGGAAGGCATGTTCACCCAGCGTGTACAGAACATCCTGTCGCCGGTGTTGGGTAACGGTCGCTACAAGGCTGAAGTGTCTGCGGATGTCGACTTCAACGCGGTCGAATCGACCTCGGAAATGTTCAACCCTGATCAGGCTGCACTGCGCAGTGAGCAGACTGTCAGCGAGCAACGTTCCAGCGGCCAATCGGCCGGTGGCATTCCGGGGGCGCTGAGCAACCAACCTCCGGGTGCTGCTACCGCGCCGCAACAGGCAGGTCAGGCTGCACCGGCTCCTGAGGGTCCGATTGCTGCAGGTCGTCCGCTGCTCGACTCGAACGGTCAGCAAATCATGGACCCAGCCACTGGCCAACCGATGCTGGCGCCGTATCCGGCTGACAAGCGGGAGCAAGCCACCAAGAACTATGAGATCGATCGGTCGATCAGTTATACAAAGCAGCAACAGGGTCGCCTGCGTCGGCTTTCCGTCGCGGTGGTACTGGATGACCAGATGAAGCTCGACGCCAATGGCCAGGTTTCGCACCAGCCTTGGACTAACGAAGACATCGCACGCTTCACCCGTCTGGTACAGGACGCAGTAGGGTTCGATGCAAGCCGTGGTGATAGCGTCAGCGTGATCAACGCGCCGTTCGCGCCGCTGGCAAATGAAGTGATCGAACTGCCTTGGTATCAGACCGAGTGGTTCCAGATGGTAGTCTCGGGTCTGAAGCAACTGTTCCCGGTACTGCTGATCCTGATCCTGGTGCTGTTCGTACTGCGCCCGATGATTAACAACATCAGCGGCGGTGGTAAGAGCAAGGAATTGGCGGTTGCGGGTGGTGTAGGTGGTATCGGCGCGCTGGGCGCGGCCGGTCTGGACGGCGAGCTGAGCGATGACCGCGTGAGCCTGGGTGGCCCGCAAAGCATCCTGCTGCCGAGCCCGAGCGAAGGCTATGATGCACAACTCAACGCCATCAAGAGCTTGGTGGCCGAAGATCCGGGCCGTGTGGCTCAGGTCGTAAAAGATTGGATCAACGACGATGAGTGATAATCGCGCTGCAGCCAAAATGAGCAAGACTGAGAAAGCCGCCATCCTGCTGCTTTCTCTCGGTGAGAGCGACGCCGCGCAGGTGCTGCGTCACCTCGGGCCGAAGGAAGTACAGAAGGTCGGCGTGGCGATGTCGCAGATGCGCAACATCCAGCGGCCGCAGATCGAACAGGTAATGGGCGAGTTCGTCGACGTTGTCGGCGACCAGACCAGTTTGGGCCTGGGTTCGGATGGTTACATCCGCAAGATGCTTACCCAGGCGCTGGGTGAAGATAAAGCGGGCAACCTGATCGATCGCATCCTGCTGGGCGGCAACACCAGTGGCCTCGACAGCCTGAAGTGGATGGAGCCGCGCGCGGTAGCGGATGTGATTCGTTACGAGCACCCACAGATCCAGGCGATCGTCGTGGCGTATCTCGATCCGGACCAGGCTGGCGAAGTGCTCAGCCACTTCGATCACAAGGTGCGGTTGGACATCATCCTGCGCGTCTCGTCGTTGAACACTGTGCAGCCGGCAGCATTGAAGGAGTTGAATCTGATCCTCGAGAAGCAGTTCTCGGGCAGTGCCAGCCAGTCGCGTACCTCCATGGGCGGCGTCAAGCGCGCGGCAGATATCATGAACTTCCTCGACAGTACGTCCGAGGGGGCTTTGATGAACGCGATCCGCGATGTCGATGCGGACCTGTCGTCGCAGATCGAAGACCTGATGTTCGTGTTCGACAACCTGTCGGACGTCGACGACCGTGGCATTCAGGCTCTGATGCGCGAAGTTTCTTCGGATGTCCTCGTGCTCGCGCTGAAAGGCGCGGACGACGGTATCAAAGAGAAGTTTTTCAAGAACATGTCCAAGCGTGCTGCCGAACTGTTGCGCGACGACCTCGAAGCCAAGGGGCCGGTTCGTGTCAGCGAAGTGGAAGGCGCGCAGAAGGAAATCCTCACCATTGCACGGCGCATGGCTGAAGCCGGCGAAATCGTACTCGGTGGGAAGGGCGGCGAAGAGATGGTCTGATGGCGGATAAAGACAATCCGAGCGAGCTGATACGCGGCGGTCAGGTCAGCCGCTTCGACTTGTGGTCCCTGCCAAGCTTCGATGGCTCGGACGACAGTGTCGTGGAGGTGGCGAAGCCGGACGAGGCGAACGCCGAGCCCGAGTTGCCTGCGGCCGAAGGAATACCGGTCGAAGAGGTCCAGCCGATCACGCTGGAAGAGTTGGAAGCGATCCGTCAGGACGCTTACAACGAAGGCCTGGCGATCGGTGAGAAGGACGGCTATCACGCCGGCCAGCTCAAGGCCAAAGCCGAGAACGACGCGTATCTGGGGGAGATGCTCCAGCGTATGGAGCGCCTGATGCAGCATCTGTTCGATCCCATCGCGGAGCAGGACAGGGATTTGGAGAAGGCGATGGTCGGCCTGGTGGAGCACATCAGTCGACAGGTCATCCAGCGCGAGCTGACGATGGACTCCAGCCAGTTGAGTCACGTTGTTCGCGAGGCTTTGAAACTGTTGCCGATGGGGGCCGAGAACGTACGCATCCTCGTCAATCCACAGGATTTCGAGCTGGTGAAAGCCCTGCGCGAGCGCCATGACGAGAAGTGGCGGATTCTCGAGGACGAGACGATGCTGCCCGGGGGCTGCCGGGTAGAAACCGAACACAGCCGTATCGACGCCACGGTGGAAACGCGTCTGGCGCAGGCGCTGACGCAGATGTTCGAGCAGCAGCGCGAGCAAGCGACGCAGCCGTTGCCGCCGGACACCGAAGTCGATCTGGATATGCCTAATGCGCCTTGAACGCACGAGTTTCGCCAGGCGTCTGAGTGGCTACACGGACGCCATCGATCTGCCGCGCTTGCCGATCGTAGAAGGGCGGTTGTTGCGGATGGTTGGGTTAACGCTCGAAGCCGAAGGGTTACGCGCACCGCTGGGCAGCCGCTGCTTGGTCATCAACGACGATAACTACCATCCGGTGCAGGTCGAGGCCGAGGTAATGGGCTTTGCTAGCGGCAAACTCTATTTGATGCCGACAGGAAGCCTGGTTGGCCTTGCGCCGGGTGCTCGCGTCGTTCCCATCCCTGATACCGGACGCTTGCCCATGGGCATGAGCATGCTCGGCCGTGTGCTCGATGGTGCGGGGCAAGCGTTAGATGGCAAAGGCCGTATGCGCGCCGAGGATTGGGTGCCGATGGACGGCCCGACGATCAACCCGCTCAAACGTAACCCTATTCATGAGCCGCTCGATGTCGGCATTCGCAGCATCAACGGTTTGTTGACGGTCGGCCGCGGACAGCGGATCGGCCTGTTCGCCGGTACCGGTGTCGGTAAATCCGTTCTGCTTGGCATGATGACGCGTTTCACCGAGGCGGAAATCATCATTGTCGGCCTGATCGGCGAGCGGGGCCGTGAGGTTCAGGAGTTCATCGAGGGCATTCTGGGCGAGGAGGGTATCAAGCGCTCCGTCGTCGTGGCGTCGCCTGCGGATGACGCGCCGTTGATGCGTTTGCGTGCGGCGCAGTACTGCACGCGTATCGCGGAGTACTTTCGTGACAAGGGCAAGAACGTCCTGTTGCTGATGGATTCGCTCACCCGTTATGCCCAGGCTCAGCGGGAAATTGCATTGGCCATTGGCGAGCCGCCGGCGACCAAGGGCTATCCGCCATCGGTGTTCGCGAAGTTGCCGAAGCTGGTGGAGCGTGCAGGGAATGCGGAAAAGGGCGGTGGCTCGATTACTGCCTTCTATACCGTGCTTTCCGAGGGCGACGATCAGCAGGATCCGATTGCTGACTCCGCTCGTGGCGTACTCGATGGGCACATCGTACTGTCGCGCCGCTTGGCGGAAGAAGGGCATTACCCGGCCATCGATATCGAAGCGTCCATTAGCCGGGTCATGCCGCAGGTAGTGACGCAGGAACATTTGCGTGGTTCGCAGCGCTTCAAGCAGCTGTGGTCTCGCTATCAACAGAGCCGCGACCTGATCAGCGTGGGCGCCTATGTGGCCGGCGGTGATCCAGAGACCGACTTCGCCATCGCTAAACAACCGGCGATGGCGGCATTTCTGCGGCAGCGGCTGGATGAGAGCGAGCCGCTGGCCGAGAGCGCTGCACGGCTGCAGGCGGTGATTGTGGCGGGTAATGGGTAAGATTTGTGGTTACTCAACACTGCTATAGACGCAGTAAGAGAGGCGCGCACAGCCCCCTGTAGGGGCGGGCAAGCTGTTCGCAGCCCGGCTCGCTTCTACAATGACGCTATATGCAGTTCCGTAGGGCGGGTGTAACCCGCGTGGAAATGCCTGAACAGCCGCGGGTTGCACCCGCTCTACAGAAATCGTTTCTCAGCTTCTGAACACAGGTAATCCTAAGGCCCCTATGTCCACCAGCCGCGCCGCGCGTCTCAAGCCCGTCATCGAAATGGCCGAAAAGGCCGAGCGAGATGCTGCGCGTCAGCTCGGTGCCGTCCAGACACAGCTGCTGCAAGCGGAGGGCAAACTGGGCGATCTACAACGCTACTGCGCGGATTATCAGAACCAGATGGTGGCGCAGGGGCAGCAAGGTGTCTCAGGCCAATGGCTGATGAACTACCAGCGCTTTCTCTCCCAGCTTGATACCGCCATCGCGCAGCAACAGCGAAACGTGGATTGGCACCGCGGCAACGCAGACAAGGTTCGTACTACTTGGCAAGAACGGTACGCCCGACTCGAGGGGCTGCGGAAACTGGTGGAGCGTTACCTGTATGAAGCACGAATGGCCGAAGACCGCCGTGAGCAGCGCCAACTGGACGAACTCGCCGCCCGGCTGACAGCGCGCAAAAACGAAAGTACGTAGCGCTGCCGGGTCATGTAGGGCGGGTGCAGCCCGCGGTACCGAAAAGCCGCTTGTTCCACCCTCTCTACAGAACGCGTAGACCTGCGTCTCTGCCCCAAACACCATGTCGTCGCTTGAAACCAAACACGCTACCTTGGACGTGGCGCGCTAGACGCTGCGACGGCATAATTGCGTGTTCGTTTTCAGCCTTCTTGCCGATGAAGCGACCCTCGGCAGCGCGGCATACCATGGAGAAGCCATGTCCAACCTTCCGCACCTCGACAGTAACGTGCTGGTGACACTGATCGACGTCATGGAGGACGAATACCCCGTGCTGCTCGAGACTTTCATCGCGGACTCGGACGAGCGCGCGCGGATGCTGTCAGCGGTCGGTGATGAACCGGACACATTGCGCCGCGCGGCCCATAGCTTCAAGGGCAGTTGCAGCAACATGGGGGCCTCGCTGCTGGCCGATCTTTGCCGTCAACTCGAAGACGCCTGCCGTGAGTTTCGTATGGAAGAGGCAAGCCTCTTGGTCGAGCAGATTCAACGGGAATATGCGGTGGTGAAGATTCTCTTCAAGGCAGAGCTCCAGCGCTACCGCTTCTAAAACACTCTCCGTCTTTGTCATTGGCCTGCCGCTTGCATCGTCGTTCAGGAACCACTCGATTTCTGGCGGAGATGACAGATGCCAGTTGGACCCGATCTTTTACTTCAAACCACGCCGGATATCGCAACCAAAGCAGCGCCCAAAGCAGCTGCCAAGCCTGCGGAGCCAAGCAGTGGCGGCGCTTCCAGCTTTTCCAAGGTGTACAAGGAAAGCCAGGCCAAACCTGCCGAAAGCAATAGCCCTGCGGCCAAAGGCGGCCGAGACAGGCCCGAAGTTGCCAAGGTCGACAATGCGGAGTCGGCGCCTGACGTAGACTCCGCCATGCCAGTCGTTGCCGAAGACGGCAACGCGTTGCCGCCTTCAGATGAAGCGCCTCCGGAAGAGGGAACACTCGATCCCTTGATGCTGTTCGGTCTGTTCGACGGTTCGGCCAATGCTGCCGTGCCTGTCGGGGAATTGACGCCTGCGCCGTTTACGCCAGGTACGAACTTCCCGACTGAGGTCGATCAGGGCAATCTGGAAGCAGACATCGACGTATTGGGATCGCTAGGCGGACGCGCGCCAAGCGTGCCGGTCGCACAAACGTTGGGAACGGCGACACTCGACACCACCGCAGATCAACCGACAGCTGACGATGGCTTTAGCGAGGCGCTGAAGAACGTCGGTGAGCAACTGGTTGCCGCCGGCGAAGAATCCGCTGATACATCGCTCGACAGTTTGGAGATCGCCCTGCCCGAAGGGGCTGCCGATACCAAGACCGCCGATTTGCGCAGTGACCAATTCGTCTCTCGTTTGAATGCATTGAGCCAAGCGGTTTCGCAGCAGGCTGGGCAAGTCGATCGCGCGGCGCAGCTGGTCCCCGGTCAGCCAGTGGCTATGAATCAAAACGGCTGGACCGAGGCGGTGGTCGATCGCGTGATGTGGCTTTCCAGCCAGAGCCTGAAATCTGCGGAGATACAGCTGAACCCGCAGGAATTGGGCCGTATGGAAGTGCGTATCCAGATGGATCAGGATCAAACCCAAGTCACCTTCGCGTCCGCCAATGCAGCGGTTCGAGATACGTTGGAAGGGCAAATGCACCGGCTCCGGGAGATGTTCTCGCAGCAGGGCATGAACCAGGTCGACGTGAACGTTTCCGACCAGTCAATGAACCGAGGCTGGCAGGGGCAGCAAGCGCAGGCGGACTCTGGACAGGGACGGCGCGGTGGTTCGGGCAACGGTTCGGCAGGCGAGGGGGATGTCGATGTCACACCTATTGGCGAAGCCATTTCTACCCCGCTGAAGGCAGGACGAGGTCTAGTGGATTACTACGCCTGATTCGCTTCAGCGACCTTAGGATCAGGGCCTTACAGGCTTTTGTGGAAGCAGCCTATGCCCGCGATTGGTGGTGTCACGATCGCGGGCATGGCTGGTCGCAGCTCGGCCCCTCCCACAATGGATGTCACTTACCTATCCAGACCAGCACTACCGGTTCTTTTGCGGTTCCCTCTCTGGGTCTATCTAGGGTAGGGGCGACTTCAGTCGCCTTGGCGGCTAAAGCCGCCCCTACAGAGAATGTCGCTCTAGCTAGAACGAGTTCAGCAAGGCGCGCGTCCGCCTCTTAACTCGCCTATCCTGAACCTCACCCACGCTCGTTGACGTGACATCTGTCGATCGTGCTGTTATATCGGCACCCGCAAATCGCCCGCGCTTGGCATAACGCTTGCTCGTACCCGCTCAGCTTCACATCTTCTTCGTATAACGACGGAATATTGGCATGGCAAAGAAAGCTCCTCCGCCCGCTCCGACTTCTGACGACGGCGCTCCGCCTAAGAAAAGCAAGCTCAAGCTAATCATCATCGCGGTCGTCGCTGCGTTGCTGTTGATCGGAACGTCAGTTGGCGTCACCCTGTTTTTCCTAGGGGGCAAGAGTGAGGACGCAGCGCATGAGGCTGAGCACACGGAAGCGGCTACTCCGGCCAAGGCCGCCGCGATCTATGAAGAGCTGACGCCGGCATTCGTCGTGAATTTCACCTATCAGGGGCGGCAGCGGTATATGCAGGTCAGCGTTGCCTTGATGGGCCGCGATAAAGCCGACATGGATGCGTTGAAGGCGCAGATGCCTGTATTGCGTAACCGTCTCGTGATGCTGTTTTCCGGGCAGGATTTCGAAGGCTTGATGAAACCGCTGGGCAAGGACATGTTGCGCCAGCAGGCCACCGCCGCTATTCAGGAAATTGCCCAGAAAGAAATGGGCAAGCCTGTTGTCGAACAGGTGCTGTTCACCAATTTCGTATTGCAATAGGACACGTGGAATGGCTGTTCAAGACCTGTTATCCCAGGACGAGATCGACGCGCTGCTGCACGGTGTCGACGACGGCCTGGTGGAAACCGAGACCGACAGCGAGCCGGGTACGGCAAAAAACTATGACCTGACCAGTCAGGATCGCATTGTCCGGGGCCGCATGCCGACCCTGGAGATGATCAACGAACGCTTTGCGCGCTACACGCGAATCAGCATGTTCAACCTGTTGCGTCGTTCGGCGGACGTTGCCGTTGGCGGTGTGCAGGTAATGAAGTTCGGTGAGTACGTGCATTCGCTGTACGTGCCGACCAGCCTGAACCTGGTGAAGATGAAACCGCTACGGGGAACCGGGCTGTTCATTCTCGACGCCAAACTGGTGTTCAAGCTCGTCGACAATTTCTTTGGCGGCGATGGCCGTCACGCCAAGATCGAGGGCCGCGAATTCACCCCGACCGAATTGCGGGTGGTCCGGATGGTGCTGGATCAGGCGTTCAAGGATATGAAGGAGGCGTGGCATGCGGTCATGGACGTCAACTTCGAGTACATCAATTCCGAGGTGAACCCAGCGTTGGCGAACATCGTCAGCCCGAGTGAAGTGGTCGTCGTGTCGACGTTTCACATCGAGCTCGATGGCGGTGGCGGTGATTTGCACGTGACCTTGCCTTACGGAATGATCGAGCCGATTCGCGAGATGCTCGATGCTGGCTTCCAGTCCGACGTCGACGATCAGGACGAACGCTGGATAAAGGCGCTGCGCGAGGACATTCTCGACGTCAATGTGCCTGTGGGTACGACCATCGTGCGCCGTCAGCTCAAGTTGCGGGACATCCTCAATATGCAGCCGGGGGATGTCATTCCGGTGGAGCTTCCGGAGGAAATGTTCATGCGCGCCAACGGCGTTCCGGCCTTTAAGGTCAAGTTGGGCGCGCACAAGGGCAATCTCGCTCTACAGATTCTCGAACCCGTAGGCCGCCGCTGACGGCGCCCGGGATCCATTACGTAAAGGCCGTCGAGGGCAGGTATGGCAGACGAAAAAGAAACATCCGCGGAAGAGCAGGCGTTGGCCGATGAATGGGCCGCCGCGCTTTCTGAGGCGGGCGATGCGTCGCAGGACGATATCGATGCACTGATGAATCAGGGCATGTCCGCGCCGCTAGCGCCAAAAGCGCCTATCGAAGAATTCGGTCACGCCCCCAAACACGGTGGCCCCGTCAGCCTGGATGGCCCAAACTTGGACGTCATCCTCGATATCCCGGTCTCCATCTCCATGGAAGTTGGCAGCACCGATATTAGTATCCGAAACCTGCTACAGCTGAATCAGGGCTCGGTCGTCGAACTGGATCGGCTTGCGGGCGAGCCCTTGGATGTCCTGGTGAACGGCACGCTGATCGCACATGGCGAAGTCGTGGTCGTCAACGAAAAATTCGGCATACGGCTGACTGATGTCATCAGCCCGAGCGAACGCATCAAGAAGCTACGCTGATGAAACGTCTCTTCGCAGGGCTTCTCATGCTGGCGACGTTGCCTGCCTGGGCTCAGCAGGCGGCCACGCCAGCGCAATCGGCCACGGTCACTGGCGGTACGTTCGGTGGCCAGTTCGCGCAACTCGCGCTTGGTTTGCTGCTCGTCATCGCCTTGATTTTCGGTTTGGCTTGGCTCGTGCGCCGGATGCAGCAGGTCGGGCCGAAAAGTGGTCGGGCCATCAAGCTCGTGTCGAGTCAGGCCCTGGGACCGCGGGACCGGCTGGTGCTTGTGCAAGTCGGTAACGAGCAGATCTTGCTGGGTATGACGCCCGGTCATATCACGCCGTTGCACGTATTGAAAGAGCCTGTTCCAACCACGGACAGCGAGCCCGCCACGCCTGAATTTGCCCAGCGCCTCAGCGAAATGCTGAGCAGGGAACGCAAGGAAAAGGATTGATGCGCATATTGCTGCTGGCCTTTGCGCTGTTGCTGGCGCCGCTGGCGTTCGGTCAGGAGCCAAGCCCGAACAACCCGTTGATTGGACCTGGCAGCAACCCGCTGTCGGTCCCGGCCATCACGCTTTCCACCAATCCTGAAGGTCAGCAGGAATACTCGGTCAGCCTGCAGATCCTGATGATCATGACGGCGCTGAGCTTCATTCCGGCGTTCCTCATGCTGATGACGAGCTTCACGCGGATCATCATCGTCTTTTCGATCCTGCGTCAGGCGCTGGGCCTGCAACAGACGCCCTCGAACCAGATTCTTGTCGGCATCGCTCTGTTCTTGACGATGTTCATCATGGCGCCCGTGTTCGATCGCATCAATCAGGATGCCTTGCAGCCCTACCTGAATGAGCAACTGGGACCGACCGAGGCGTTGGAGCGTGCGGAGGGGCCGATTCGATCCTTCATGCTGGCGCAGACCCGTGAGAGCGACCTGGAGCTGTTCGTGCGACTGTCCAAGCGGACGGATATCGCCAGTGCGGAAACGACCCCGCTGCACATCCTCATTCCGGCGTTCGTCACGTCCGAGCTCAAGACGGCGTTTCAGATCGGCTTCATGATCTTCATTCCGTTTCTCATCATCGACATGGTGGTGTCGAGCGTGCTGATGGCCATGGGGATGATGATGCTGTCGCCGTTGATCATCTCGTTGCCGTTCAAAATCATGCTGTTCGTCTTGGTGGATGGCTGGGGGCTGATCATCGGTACGCTTGCCGCCAGCTTCGGAACGCTATAGGAGCGCGCCTCATGACACCCGAAGTCGCCATCGATTTGTTCCGAGAGGCCTTGTGGCTGACGTGTGTGATCGTGGGTGTGCTCGTCGTGCCGAGTCTGATCGTCGGCCTCATCGTTGCTGTGTTCCAGGCGGCAACGCAGATCAACGAGCAGACCTTGAGCTTCCTGCCACGGCTGCTCGCGATGCTGGTCACGTTGATCTGGGCGGGGCCATGGCTTACACGTGAGCTCATGGAATACATCCAGACGCTCTACCAGAACATTCCCTACGTGATCGGCTGATGCTGGAGCTATCCGACGCGCAGATCGGCGGCTGGGTCGCCAGCTTCCTGTTGCCGTTGTTTCGTGTGGGCGCCTTGTTGATGGTCATGCCGGTGATCGGGACCGCTATCGTATCGACCCGCGTCCGACTGTTTCTGACGATCGCTATCACGCTTGCCATCGTGCCGGTGCTGCCGCCATCACCCGAATTCGATGCGCTCAGCCTGCAAGGGCTGTTGTACATCGCGCAGGAAATTCTGATCGGTGCGGTCATGGGCTTCAGCCTGCAGTTGTTCTTTCACCTGTTCGTCGTAGCAGGGCAAATCATCGCGATTCAAATGGGCCTTGGCTTCGCCTCGATGATCGACCCAACGAACGGTATCTCCGTCCCGGTGATCGGTCAGTTCCTCACGATGCTGACGACTTTGCTGTTCTTTTCCATGAACGGTCACCTCGTGGTCTTCGAAGTGCTGGTGGAAAGCTTCACAACAATGCCCAGCGGAAACGGCGGTTTGCTGACGGACCAGTTTTGGTTGCTCGCCAATCGCTTGGGCTGGGTGATGGGCGCAGGGCTTCTTGTGGCGCTACCGGCGATTACGGCGTTATTGGTCATTAACATCGCGTTCGGTGTCATGACGCGAGCTGCGCCGCAGTTGAACATTTTCTCGATTGGTTTTCCGATGACGCTCGTGATGGGCATGATCATCTTCTGGATCGGTATGGCGGACATCCTTTCTCAGTACCAGCGGTTTTCGTCCGAAGCGCTGAGCTGGTTGGGTGAGCTCGTCCGGGCAAGGTAGGTAGCTCATGGCTGAAAGCGAAAGCGGCGCCGATAAAAGCGAAGAACCCACAGAAAAGCGCAAAAAGGACACGCGCGAGAAAGGGCAGATCGCGCGATCCAAAGAGCTGAGTACGTTGGCCGTCGTGCTGGCGGGTGCAGGTGGGCTCATCGCGTTCGGTGGCGGGTTGGCCGAAATGATGATGACGGTCATGCGTCTCAGCTTTGAGTTGCCGCGTGAATCGCTGCTGGAAACGCGTTTCATGATCCAGGCGCTGATGGCAGCGGGCGAGCTTGCACTGCGGGCAACGCTGCCACTGCTCGTGTTGCTGTTGGTGGCGTCATTGCTTGGCCCGCTAGGCATCGGCGGGTTCTTGTTTTCCGGCAGTTCCTTGGCGCCCAAATTCAGCAAGATGAATCCTGCTGCGGGCCTCAAGCGGATGTTTTCCCAGCATGCATTGGTCGAGCTGCTCAAGGCGATCGGTAAGTTTGCGCTGATCCTGATGGTCGCGATCTATGTGTTGCGGTCGGATCAGGACGATCTGCTGGCCATCGCCCATGAGCCGCTTGAGAACGCCATCCTGCACAGTATCCAGATCGTGGGTTGGAGCACCTTGATCATGGGCTGCGGGCTGATCCTGATCGCTGCCGTGGACGTGCCGTTCCAACTGCACAGCCACAAGCAGAAGCTGATGATGACGAAGCAGGAAGTCCGCGACGAATACAAGGACAGTGAGGGCAAGCCCGAGGTCAAGGGCAAGATCCGCCAGTTGCAGCGCCAGGCAGCCGAGCGACGCATGATGCAAGCGGTGCCGCAGGCCGATGTGATCATTACCAACCCGACCCACTTTGCCGTGGCGCTCAAGTACGACAACGAGAAAGGTGGCGCGCCGGTGCTCGTGGCGAAGGGTGGCGATTTCGTGGCGTTCAAGATTCGAGAGATTGCCCAGGAACACAAGGTCACGCTGCTGGAGTCACCGGCGTTGGCGCGTTCGGTGTTCTATTCCACGGAGCTCGATCAGGAAATCCCCGCCGGTCTTTACCTTGCCGTCGCTCAGGTGTTGGCTTACGTCTATCAATTGCGCCAGTTCCAGGCCGGGAAAGGCAAACGTCCTGCTCCGCTGAAGAACCTGCCGATTCCACCCGATTTGCGCCGCGACGAGTAGAGCAGCGGCGCGTATGCCCGAGCCTGTAGGAGCCCATTTATGGGCGATCAGGTCCGCCAGCTTGCTTGGTGTCGTCTGGCATGGCGCGATCGCCCATAAATGGGCTCCTACAAGGGCGCAGTGTTACGCAGATGGATTCACGAGTTGTTTGATCTAATAGGAGCTAGCCTTGCTGGCGATCGGGCTAGGCGGCCGACTCGGTAGTGCCTGACGCAACGCGATCGCCAGCAAGCTGGCTCCTACAACAGCCCGGCATTACGTAGGCGAATGGTGGATCGTTTGATCCTGTAGGAGCCCACTTGTGGGCGATCGCATTATGTCGGGCAACACCGAGCAGGCTACTGGCCCTGATCGCCCACAAGCTGACCGCAGCCCGGTGGGCTCCTACAGAAGGCGAGACCATCGTCTAGCTACTTAATCACCCCGCACGCGACCCGTCCGGCGCCGCCGCCCAGCGGTTTGGGATGGTCGGAATGGTTGTCGCCACCCGCATGTACCATCATCGCCAATCCTTCGATTTCGTCGAGGCCCTTGATGCGTGGTGCGAGCACGGGTTGAGTCGCTTTGCCGTCGGCGGTCACGAACAAGGCCGGCAAGTCGCCCTTGTGGCCGTCGCCCCAGGGGAAATCGTGCTTGCCGGTTTTCTCCGGGTCCCAATGGCCGCCAGCGGCGCCAGCGGCGGTTGGCTTGCCATCCACGTCGGCAGGTTCGCAGCTGCCTTTGGCGTGGATGTGAAACCCGTGAACGCCCGGCTCCATTTTTTCCAGGTGGGGGGTGAAGACCAGCCCATAGTCAGTAGCGTGAATGGTAACGGTGCCGACAGCCGCGCCGACGCCTTTGGCGTCGACGGCATTCAGCGTGACTTCTTTATCGGCAGCCTGCGCGTTCAAGGCCAGTGCGGAGCAGCCCGCAAGGGCGATCATCCATTTCTTCATTACCGTTTTCCTTCTGTTGAGCTCAGTCTTTTCTGACTAGCCACGGCGCCTCCAGTTCGCGAATCATTCTCAGAGCCAGTTCAGACCTGCCGTGTTAAACCCAAGCTGGAGC
The DNA here is from genome assembly GCF_014647635.1 of Pseudomonas matsuisoli. Lineage (GTDB taxonomy): Bacteria > Pseudomonadota > Gammaproteobacteria > Pseudomonadales > Pseudomonadaceae > Pseudomonas_P > Pseudomonas_P matsuisoli. Next base: position 282,156 of record NZ_BMPO01000001.1, on the reverse strand, counting down.
GCCAGTTCGATCGGCCCGCTCATTTTCGACTCGCACGCCACTCGCTCGCGAGGCCATGGACAGGCTCTCATGGCATTGATCTACACATATTTTTAGAGTTGGACGGTTTCTTGCAAAACCCTCGTCGCGAGACGCTCAGGCGTCAAAAGATCGTTCAGCGGCGTCGCCGCGCGAGGAGAGACAGTGAACCGAAGCCTAACGATAGGGAATGTACGTGCCGGTGCCATGACCATGGGTCGCGGCAACCTTGGCATCCCGCTGTTAGTGTTGATGTTGCTCGGCATGATGACCCTGCCGATGCCGACGTTCCTGCTCGACCTCTTCTTTACCTTCAACATCGCACTGTCCATCGTGGTGCTGCTGGTGGCGGTTTACGCGCTGCGGCCCTTGGATTTCGCGGTGTTCCCGACGATTTTGCTCGTCGCGACCTTGATGCGTCTGGCGCTGAACATCGCGTCGACTCGTGTCGTCTTGCTGCATGGTCAGGAAGGCCATGACGCAGCCGGTTATGTGATCCAGGCGTTCGGTGAAGTGGTGATCGGCGGCAACTACGTCGTCGGTGTCGTGGTGTTCGCGATCCTCATGATCATCAACTTCGTCGTAGTCACCAAGGGTGCTGGCCGTATCGCCGAGGTGAGCGCACGCTTCACCCTCGACGCCATGCCTGGTAAGCAGATGGCGATCGACGCCGACCTCAACGCTGGTTTGATCGATCAGGACACCGCGAAGACTCGACGTGCCGACGTTGCCCAGGAAGCCGACTTCTACGGTTCCATGGACGGTGCGAGCAAGTTCGTCCGTGGTGACGCGATCGCTGGCCTGTTGATCATGTTCGTGACCCTGCTCGGCGGTATGGGCATCGGCATGATCCAGTACAGCCTGTCGTTCGGCGACGCTGCCAAGATCTATGCCTTGCTCGTCATCGGTGACGGCCTCGTCGCTCAGATTCCTTCGCTGCTGCTCTCGGTTGCCGCCGCGATCATGGTGACCCGCGTATCGTCTGCCGAAGACATGGGTCAACAGGTCAATCGCCAGATTTTCGCCTCGCCTAAAGCGTTGGCCGTTGCTTCGTCGATCCTGCTGGTGATGGGGGCCGTGCCTGGCATGCCGCACCTGCCGTTCATGGGCCTTGGTGCTCTGGCCGCTGGCGGCGCTTGGATGATCTGGAAGCGTCAGCAGAAGAAAGAAGTTGAAACCAAGCAACTCGAAGCACAGAAGCAACAGCAGGAACTGCTGCCGGCGCAACGCGCGCAGGAAACCAAAGAACTGGGCTGGGACGACGTTACGCCGGTTGACCTGGTTGGTCTGGAAGTCGGCTACCGCCTGATTCCGCTGGTGGATCGCAACCAAGGCGGCCAGCTGCTCGCTCGCATCAAAGGTGTTCGCAAGAAGTTGTCGCAGGAAATGGGCTTCCTGATGCCGTCGGTACACATCCGCGACAACCTCGACCTGCAACCGAACGCCTATCGCTTGACGCTAATGGGCGTGAGCCTGGCGGAAGCCGAGGTGTATCCAGATCGCGAACTGGCGATCAACCCTGGCCAGGTATTCGGCACCCTCAACGGCATCGCCGCCAAGGATCCGGCGTTCGGCCTGGAAGCGGTATGGATCGAAGTGCATCAGCGTGACCAGGCGCAGTCGCTCGGTTACACGGTGGTTGACGCGAGTACTGTCGTCGCGACGCACTTGAACCAAGTTCTGCACAAGCATGCTCACGAGCTGTTGGGCCATGAAGAAGTCCAGCAATTGATGCAATTGCTGGCGAAAAGCTCGCCGAAGCTGGCCGAAGAACTGGTGCCGGGCATGGTGTCGCTTTCAACCCTGCTCAAGGTACTTCAGGCGCTGTTGCAGGAGCAGGTACCGGTTCGCGACATTCGGACCATCGCTGAGGCCATCGCGAACGTCTCCGCGCGGAGTCAAGATCCCGCCGCGATGGTAGCTGCGGTACGTGTCGCGTTGTCTCGCTCGATCGTGCAAACCGTTGTGGGACTAGAGCCGGAGCTGCCTGTGATCACGCTAGACCCGCGTTTGGAACAGATATTGCTCAGTAGCTTGCAGAGAGCCGGACAGGGTACCGAGGATGGAATCCTCCTCGAGCCCGGAATGGCAGAGAAGTTGCAACGGTCCCTGGTAGATGCAGCTCAGCGTCAAGAAATGTTCGGTAAGCCAGCGGTTCTGCTGGTAGCCGGTCCGGTCCGAGCGATGCTTTCCCGCTTCGCTCGACTGGCAGTCCCGAACATCCATGTGCTGGCGTATCAGGAAATCCCGGACAACAAGCAAGTCACCATTGTCGCCACTGTGGGACAGAACTGAGGTCAATAGGCCATGCAAGTCAAACGTTTCTTCGCCGCCGATATGCGTACCGCCATGAAGCTGGTTCGTGATGAACTGGGCGCCGATGCCGCCATCATCGGCAACCGCAAGGTTGCGGGAGGCGTTGAACTGACGGCCGCCATCGATTACCAGATGCCAGCGCAACCGGCGAAGCCGAACGCGGCGCTGGAAGCCGAACTGCGCAAGACGCAGGCGAAGATCGCCAGCGCTCATGCTGAGCTGTCGCAGCGCGAAGAAGGTACCGTGAAGGACCGCCAGCTGTTCGCCAACGAATCACTGATCGCACCCGAGCTTCCGGCTTCGATGGTCGCGGCGGTTCCGGTCGCCAAGGCGCAGCCGGCCCAGGCGCCAGCACCTGTTGCGGCTGCATCCGACACGCGCGCCCTCGACGCCATGCGTAGCGAACTGAATGGCCTGCGCGAGTTGCTGGAAATGCAGTTGGGCTCCTTTGCCTGGAGCCAGACCCAGAACATGCGTCCGCAGCAGGCGAGCCTCTGGCGCCGCTTGCAGCGCATGGGCTTGCCCGCCGAATTGGCGCGTCGCCTGCTGGAGAAAGTGGCGCATGTCGCTGATGCGCGCAAATCCTGGCGCCTGGTTCTGGCGTACCTCGCTCAGGGCATTCGCACGACCGAGCAGGAACCCTTGGAAGAGGGCGGTGTGATTGCGCTCGTCGGGCCGGCAGGTTCCGGTAAAACGACTACGCTTGCAAAGCTTGCGGCGCGCTACGTGCTGAAGTACGGCTCGCAAAATATTGCCATCGTCAGCATGGACAGTTTCCGTATCGGTGCTCAGGAGCAGCTCAAGACGCTCGGCCGTATCCTTAATGTTCCGGTGGTTCAGGTCGATCCGGGCGTATCGTTGGTGCAGACCATTGCGCCGTTGATGAAGAAGCGTGTCGTCTTGATCGATACCGCTGGTCTCCCGGCGAACGATCCGGCACTGCGTTTGCAACTGGAGTCATTAGCGAGTCGGAAAATTAACGCTCGCAACTACTTGGTCCTGGCGGCTACTAGCCAGAGCCAAGTGCTGAAAGCGGCGTATCACGGTTACAAGCGGTGTGGGTTGGCAGGTTGCATTCTGACTAAGCTGGATGAAGCAGGAAGTCTCGGCGAGATTTTGGCGCTGGCAATTGGACACCAGCTGCCGGTAGCCTACGTCACCGATGGACCAAAGATTCCCGATGACATCCAGCTTCCCAAGCCTCACCAGCTGGTCAGCCGTGCGGTAAGTCTGCAAAGCGATGTGGAGCCCAGTGAAGATGTGATGGCCGAGATGTTCTCCGGCCTCTACTCCGGGCGCCGCGCCGGGTAAACGTCGGTCGACACGAACGAAACGACAGCCTCTCAGGAGTGCTGTGCTACACACCGGACATAGGTAAGCAAAACCATGGGCATGCACCCTGTACAGGTCATCGCGGTAACTGGCGGAAAGGGCGGGGTCGGTAAGACCAACGTATCCGTCAATCTTTCCTTGGCGCTGGCCGATCTGGGCCGTCGCGTCATGTTGCTCGATGCCGACTTGGGGCTGGCCAACGTCGACGTGCTGCTGGGCCTTGCGCCTAAGCGCACGCTCGCGGACGTCATCAACGGGGAGTGCGACCTGCGCGACGTACTGCTGCAAGGTCCGGGAGGCATCCGCATCGTGCCGGCCGCCTCGGGTACGCAAAGCATGGTGCAGCTTTCGCCGATGCAGCACGCCGGCCTGATCCAGGCGTTCAGCGAAATCAGCGAGAACCTCGATGTTCTGGTCATCGATACCGCGGCCGGTATTGGCGATGCCGTCGTGAGCTTCGTGCGCGCGGCACAAGAAGTGCTAGTCGTCGTATGCGACGAGCCAACGTCGATCACCGACGCCTACGCGCTCATTAAATTGCTGAATCGCGACTTCGGCATGAATCGCTTCCGCGTGCTGGCCAACATGGCCCACAGCCCGCAGGAAGGTCGCAATCTGTTTGCTAAGCTGACCAAGGTCACGGACCGCTTTCTGGACGTGGCGCTGCAGTACGTGGGAGCAGTTCCCTACGATGAATCGGTACGCAAGGCGGTGCAGAAACAACGGGCCGTTTATGAAGCCTTTCCTCGTTCGAAATGCGCCCTGGCGTTCAAGTCGATCGCCCAGAAGGTCGACAGTTGGCCGCTCCCGGCCAACCCACGCGGTCATCTGGAGTTCTTCGTCGAACGTCTCGTCCAACAACCCGTAGCGGGCTAATCCCATGTCAGCAGCCAGTGGACTTCGTATGTACAGCAAAGCTTCGGCGAAGGATTCGCAGCATCAGCTCATCGAGCGTTATTCGCCGCTGGTCAAGCGGATTGCCTACCACCTGCTGGCCCGTCTGCCAGCCAGCGTGCAGGTCGAGGACCTGATGCAGGCCGGCATGATCGGCCTGCTCGAAGCGGCCAAGAAGTACGACGCGGGCAAGGGCGCAAGTTTTGAGACCTACGCCGGTATTCGCATCCGCGGGGCGATGCTCGACGAAGTCCGCAAGGGCGACTGGGCGCCGCGCTCGGTGCATCGCAATAGCCGCATGGTCAGCGATGCCATTCGCGCCGTTGAAGCAAGAACCGGCCGCGACGCTAAAGATCAGGAAGTTGCTGCCGAATTGAATATGAGCCTCGAGGAGTATTACTCGATTCTCAGCGATACCCAGGGCAGCCGTCTGTTCAGCTTCGACGACCTGCTACAGGAAGGCGAATTCAGTGACGACGAGGACCATGGCACGACTCATCATGGCCCGTCGCGTGATCTGGAAGACGAACGCTTCCAGGGGGCATTGGCCAACGCCATCGCCAACCTCCCGGAGCGTGAGCGCCTGGTGCTGGCCCTGTACTACGACGAGGAACTCAACCTCAAGGAGATCGGTGAAGTGCTGGGTGTCAGCGAGTCCCGCGTGAGTCAGCTCCATAGCCAATGTGCAGCGCGTCTGCGTTCGCGTTTGGGTGAGTGGCGCTCGCGCTAGTCGGGAATGATTGCCGGGCGGGTCGGTTGAACGTGTTTTCGTCGGCCGGCCCGTTGTCGATGTAGGGAATGAAGATTGACGGCGCCCATAGCAAGGGGCGCCGTGTGTTTGCAAGGACGAGCTGGCTGCGTTCAGCCTGTTCCGCGATAGAATGACGCAGCCCGACATGACTACGGGCTTAACGGCGACTGTACGGAGGCCGCATTGGACAAGAACATGAAGATTCTCATCGTGGACGATTTCTCCACGATGAGACGTATCATCAAGAACCTGCTGCGTGATCTTGGTTTCACCAATACCGCGGAAGCGGACGATGGCACCACCGCTTTGCCGATGCTGCAAAGCGGCAACTTCGATTTCCTCGTGACCGACTGGAATATGCCGGGAATGACCGGTATCGATCTCCTGCGCGCCGTGCGGGCGGATGACCGGCTCAAGCAATTGCCGGTGCTTATGGTGACTGCGGAGGCAAAGCGCGACCAGATCATCGAGGCCGCTCAGGCCGGGGTGAATGGCTACGTCGTCAAGCCATTCACGGCGCAGGTTCTCAAAGAAAAGATCGACAAGATCTTCGAGCGGGTCAACGGCTGATCCTGGCCGCGAGGGCGTCATGGCAAAGAATGATTCAGAGACGGGCGATTTCGAGTCGACCCTGAAGCAGCATGCGCGCGAGCTGGTGTCGAGCCTGGAATCAGGCAATTTCGGCGAAGCCGTTCACTTAATTCATCAGCTCGATCAGGCCCGCGACCTACACGTGTATCGTGAAGTCGGGAAGTTGACGCGTGAGCTGCACAACGCGATTGTCGGTTTGCAAATCGACAGCCCCGGTGAGCATGGCAAGGAGCTTTCGCAGATATCCGATGCCACCGATCGGCTTTCTTACGTCGTGCAGATGACCGAAAAAGCCGCGAACCGGACCATGGATCTGGTGGAAGAGAGCGCTCCGCTAGTGAACTACATCAGCTACGAATCCCAGAGCCTCATGGTGGATTGGCAGCGTTTCATGCGGCGCGAAATGAGCGCTGATGAATTCCGCGAGCTCGCTAAGCGTATCGAGACTTATCTGTCCCGTGGTTTGCAGGACAGCGACCAGCTGTCTAAGAACCTTAACGAGATATTGCTCGCGCAGGATTTCCAGGATCTGACCGGACAGGTGATCAAGCGCGTGACGCAACTGATCACGACCGTCGAGAGCGATTTGCTCAAGCTGATGCTTATGGCCAGTAAGGTGGACCGCTATGCCGGCATCCGCCATGAACCGGTCACTCCTGAAGAAACACCGGCGAAGCAAAAAAAATCATCTCAGGGTGAAGGTCCGCAGATTCATGCCGATAAACGGGAAGATGTCGTTTCCAATCAGGATGACGTCGACGACCTGTTGTCCAGCCTCGGCTTCTGACGAACTGGCTCGCTGAATCGACGCCGGAGCGGCGCTCGAATAACGAACGATCATGGCGATACGCCCTTAGGGAGCACACGAATGAGCTTCGACGCCGATGAAGAAATCCTCCAGGACTTCCTGGTAGAGGCCGGCGAGATCCTTGAACTCCTGTCCGAGCAGCTGGTTGAGCTGGAAAGCCGTCCGGACGATATGGATTTGCTCAATGCAATCTTCCGTGGCTTCCACACCGTCAAGGGCGGCGCAGGCTTCCTGCAGCTGAACGCGCTGGTCGAGTGCTGCCATATCGCGGAAAACGTGTTCGACATCTTGCGCAAAGGCGAACGCCGCGTGGATGCCGAGTTGATGGATGTGGTGCTCCAGGCACTGGATACCGTCAATGAAATGTTCAGCCAGGTTCGTGAGCGGCGTGATCCCGTTCCCGCGTCGCCAGCGTTGCTGGCTGCGTTGTCGCGTCTTGCCGAGCCGGCCGGAAACGAACCGGCGCCGGTAGTCGTGGACGAGCCTCAACCCGAAGCGCCTGCCGAGCAGATTTCCGATTCCGAATTCGAAGCGCTGATGGGAGCGATGGGCGAGGTGCCCGCGCCGCCCGCGGCCGACAGTGTGACCGCGGCCAGCGGCGATGAAATCACCGACGACGAATTTGAAGCGTTGCTCGATCAGTTGCACGGCAAAGGCAAGTTCGAATCGCCTGCTGCTGCAGCGCCGGTGAGCCCGCCTGCGCCAGCGCCCGCCAGCGCGCCTGCTTCGGGTGGTGATGAAATCACCGATGATGAATTCGAAGCATTGCTCGATCAGCTGCATGGCAAGGGCCAGTTCAGCACCCCTAGTGAGGCCGCCGCGCCAGCGCCTGCGTCGACGCCGGCACCGGTACCGGCATCGGCCAATGCGTCCAGCGATGAAATCACGGACGACGAATTCGAAGCGCTGCTGGATCAGTTACACGGCAAGGGCAAGTTCGAAGCGCCTGCGGCGCCATCGGTCGCTGCCGCGCCAGCCCCCGCCGCGGCTGCTAAACCAGCGTCGCCGCCACCCGCTGCGCCGAAGCCTGCTACGCCGCCCCCCGCGGCTGCTAAACCGGCGCCAGCGCCTGTGAGCAAGCCTGCCCCAGCCCCCGTGCCAAAAGCCGCTGAGCCGGTCAAAGCTGCATCGCCTGCGTCTGCCGGCGAAAAGCCGGTCGCCAGTGAAGCCGAAACCACCGTGCGGGTAGACACGGCGCGTCTCGACGAAATCATGAACATGGTGGGTGAGCTGGTATTGGTGCGTAACCGTCTGGTGCGGCTCGGTCTCAACAGTGGCGACGAAGCCATGTCGAAGGCCGTTTCCAACCTGGACGTGGTTACCGCGGACCTGCAAACGTCAGTCATGAAGACACGTATGCAGCCGATCAAGAAGGTCTTTGGTCGTTTCCCGCGTCTGGTTCGCGACTTGGCTCGCAACCTGAAGAAAGAGATCAACCTGGAGCTGGTGGGTGAGGAGACCGATCTCGACAAGAACCTCGTCGAGGCGCTGGCCGACCCACTGGTGCACTTGGTGCGTAATGCCGTCGACCACGGTGTCGAGTCGCCGGACGAGCGCGAGGCCGCAGGTAAATCCCGCACGGGCCGCGTTGTCTTGTCTGCCGAGCAAGAGGGTGACCACATCCTGTTGATGATCACCGACGACGGCAAGGGAATGGACGCTGCGGTGCTCAAGTCCAAGGCCGTCGAGAAAGGGTTGCTGGACAAGGACGCGGCGGATCGTCTGACCGATCTGGAAGCCTACAACCTGATCTTCGCGCCGGGCTTTTCGACCAAGACTGAAATTTCCGATGTTTCCGGTCGCGGTGTCGGCATGGACGTGGTGAAGACGAAGATCACCCAGCTCAACGGCACGGTGAACGTCTTCTCGCAAAAGGGGCAAGGTTCGCGCATCGTCATCAAGGTGCCGCTTACCCTCGCCATCATGCCTACACTGATGGTCATGCTGGCGGATCAGGCATTCGCCTTCCCGCTGGTGAACGTGAACGAGATATTCCACCTGGACCTGTCGCGCACCAACGTCGTCGACGGTCAGGAAGTCGTGATCGTACGGGACAAGGCGCTGCCGTTGTTCTACCTCAAGCGCTGGCTGGTCAAGGCCGCAGGTCACGAGGAGCAACGGGAGGGGCATGTCGTCATCCTGTCGGTCGGAACGCAACGGATCGGTTTCGTCGTCGATCAACTGGTTGGCCAGGAAGAAGTGGTCATCAAACCACTGGGCAAAATGCTCCAGGGGACGCCGGGGATGTCAGGTGCAACGATCACCGGTGATGGCCGAATCGCGTTGATCCTGGACGTACCCAGCATGCTCAAGCACTACGCGCGACGCGTCTGACGCCGCGCGGGCAATACTAAATGGCCGTTAGGCCGCGCCGCGCCTAGTGCGCGGTCAGTCAGGAGTGCGTATGCCGGTAAAGGTGCTGGTGGTCGACGATTCTGGATTCTTTCGCCGCCGCCTCAATGAGATCTTGTCGTCGGACCCCAACATCCAGGTGATTGGGACCGCAAGTAACGGCCGCGAGGCCATCGAGCAGGCGCAGGCGCTCAAGCCAGACGTCATCACGATGGACTACGAGATGCCCATGATGGATGGCATCACGGCCGTGCGTAACATCATGCAGCGCAGCCCGACGCCCGTTTTGATGTTCTCCTCGCTGACGCACGAAGGTGCGCGCGTCACGCTTGACGCGCTGGATGCCGGTGCCGTCGATTACCTGCCGAAGAATTTCGAAGACATCTCGCGCAATCCGCAGAAAGTCAAAACGCTGCTTTGCGAGAAGATTCACACGATTGCCCGGGCCAATCGGCGTTTTAGTGCCTATTCCCCCGCAAGCGCACCCGCCGCTACGGCGTCGGCGCCTGCACCTGCGCGCCGTCCTGCCGCTTCGCCGCAAGGCACGCCGGCTCCCGCGCAAAGTAGCCCTGCGCCCCGTCGCAAGGCCTACAAGCTTGTCGCCATTGGCACCTCTACTGGCGGCCCTGTGGCATTGCAGCGTGTACTGACGCAACTTCCGGCGAATTTTCCCGCGCCGCTGCTGTTGATCCAGCACATGCCCGCGGCGTTCACCAAGGCATTCGCCGAGCGTTTGGACAAACTATGCCGGATCAATGTGAAAGAGGCCGAAGACGGCGACCACATGCGTCCTGGTTTGGCTCTGTTGGCACCAGGCGGCAAGCAGATGATGGTGGATTCACGCGGTGTCGTGAAAATTCTACCTGGTGATGAGCGCCTCAACTACAAGCCTTGCGTCGATATCACCTTTGGTTCTGCCGCGCGCTCCTACGGTGACAAAGTGCTGGCCGTGGTGCTCACCGGCATGGGCGCCGACGGTCGTGAGGGCGCGCGTTTGCTAAAGCAGAGCGGCAGCCAGGTCTGGGCACAGGACGAAGCGAGTTGCGTCATCTATGGCATGCCAATGTCCGTTGTAAAGGCCAATCTCGCTGACGCGGTGTACAGCCTCGATGACATCGGTCGCCACATAACTGAAGCCTGCATGTAGGAAAAGGAACACCTTCGATGGATGTGCTGAGCCTGATCGGCTTGATCCTGGCCTTCGTCGCCATTGTTGGCGGCAATTTCCTGGAAGGCGGCAGCGTTCTGGCACTGATGAATGGCCCTGCTGCGCTTATCGTGCTGGGCGGAACGCTCGGCGCCACGCTGCTGCAAGTCCCGATGCAGGTGTTCAAGCGTGCGTTGACCATGGTCGGGTGGATCTTGTTTCCGCCGAAGATCGACTTTGTCGGCGGTACCCAGCGCGTCGTGGGGTGGAGCCTGACGGCGCGCAAGGAAGGCCTGCTCGGCCTCGAACCTTTGGCGGATGCCGAGTCGGATCCCTACGCGCGTAAAGGGTTGCAACTGCTAGCGGACGGCACCGAGCCGGAAGCGATTCGCTCCATTCTGGAAGTGGATATGTATACCCAGGAAGACCGCGATATCGAGGCCGCGAAGGTGTACGAAAGCATGGGTGGCTATGCACCCACGCTTGGCATCATCGGCGCCGTCATGGGGTTGATTCATGTGATGGCCAATCTTGCGGACCCGAGCGAGCTCGGCGGTGGCATCGCGGTCGCCTTCGTCGCCACGATCTATGGCATCGCGGTGGCCAACCTCATTCTGCTACCCGTTGGGAACAAGCTAAAAAGCGTCGCGCTGCGCCGCTCCCGCTACCGAGAAATGCTGCTCGAGGGCATCCTGTCCATCGCTGAGGGCGAAAATCCGCGCGCGATCGAGTTGAAGCTCCAGGGTTTCATGGAGTGATGACATGAGATACCCGGCATGAGAGGTTCACGCGGGCGCCGAAGGCGTCACGAAGAACACCAGAATCATGAGCGTTGGCTAATTTCTTATGCGGATTTCATCACGCTGCTGTTTGCCTTCTTCGTCGTGATGTATGCCATTTCCTCATTGAATGAAGGTAAGTACAAAGTGCTTACCGAGAGCCTGACGGGCGTGTTCAATCAACCCGAGCGCTCGCTCAAACCGATACCGATTGGTGATGAACGACCGCGCACGACCGATCTTGAGCAGGCTGATACGGCCGCGGAAAGCGGGCCGGAGGATGCGTTGCGACGCATAGCTGAGAGCGTGCGCGAGGCGTTTGGCGATCTGATCGCCGCAGACCAGTTCACGGTGCGCGGCAATGAGATGTGGATCGAGATCGAGTTGAATTCGGGGTTGCTCTTCCCAAGCGGCGATGCGATTCCGCGAAATGAAGCCTTCGCCATCATCGAACGCATCGCCGGAATTTTGGCACCATACGAAAATCCGGTGAAAGTCGAAGGCTTCACCGACAACGTTCCCATCCGTAGCGCGGCGTATCCAACCAACTGGGAGCTGTCTGCTGCGCGCGCGGCGAGCATCGTTCGCCTTATGGTCGCAAGCGGGATAGAACCTGCGCGGCTGGCTGCCGTGGGCTACGGCGAATACCAGCCTATTGCGGCGAATACCACGGAGGAGGGACGGGCGCGGAATCGCCGCGTCGTACTGCTGGTATCGCGGGATACGGATATTCACCGCAGCGGCCCCGGCGCCCAGCCGCCGGCATCGGTGGATGGCACGCAATCTGCACCGGCGTCGGGTAATCAGGCGCCCAGCAATGGCGCCGTCAATTCCACGTCGCCCGCTGGGTAGGGTGCAGCGAGGCGCTTAGCCGCCTTGCCATGCAGAGGTGAAGCTTCGATGAAAGTTTGGGCCGTCGCCAATCAGAAAGGGGGTGTGGGGAAAACCACCACGTCCATCGCACTGGCCGGGTTGCTTGCGGACGCCGGCAAACGCGTCTTGATCGTCGATCTGGACCCGCACGGTTCGATGACGAGCTACTTCCGCCACGATCCCGATTCCATCGAGCACAGCACGTACGACCTGTTTTTGCATGGCGGCCAAGTCCCGGAGGGATTACCGGCGCGATTGCTACTGGAAACCGGGCATGAGCGTCTGTCGTTACTGCCGTCCAGTACCGCCCTGGCGACGTTGGAGCGTCAGTCGCCAGGGCAAAGCGGCCTTGGACTCGTCATTTCGAAAAGCCTCGCTCAGCTATGGGGCCAGTTCGATCACGCGATCATCGATAGCCCGCCCTTGCTAGGCGTACTTATGGTGAACGCGCTGGCAGCCAGCCAGCAGCTGGTCATTCCTGTGCAGACCGAGTTTCTCGCGGTCAAGGGGCTTGAGCGCATGGTCAATACGCTGGCGATGATCAACCGATCTCGCCGCCAACCATTGGCTTATCACATCGTTCCCACCTTGTTCGACCGTCGGACTCAGGCGTCTTTGAGCACGCTGCGCTTGCTTCAAAGCAACTACCCGGAGCACCTGTGGCAGGCGTATGTACCTATCGATACGCGTCTGCGCGATGCCAGCCGTGCCGGCGTGACCCCGTCCCGCCACGACGCGAATAGCCGGGGTGTCATCGCCTATCGCGCGTTGCTCAAGCATTTGCTGATGCAACAGACCGCCGCGCAGGTTGCCTGATGGGCCGCATGAATTTCTTCAGTGACGCCTCAAGTGTTCGCGGCACGCTGCCGATAGGTTGTTCAGCCATTTTCACCGGGCGTTTTTCATGAGCCAGAGCACTGCTACCGTCAACCGCACGCAACTGACTATCCAGTCGTACCTGGATACGTTGTTGCAGGATGCCCAGATCGAACTTGCCGATAGCGTGTCGGTGGAGGAGTTCGAGGCGGCCGTTCGCGAGGAGCAGCAGCGCGATGCGCTTAAGGTCGTCCCGCGCCAGGTCAACACCGCCCCGGCACCCGAGTCCGCGCCGCTGGCTTACGTTGCTCTCGAGCCGGTTGCGGAGTTGCCGCTTACGGACATGCCGGTTTCGGACGTGCCGGTAGCGGACGTGCCGGTAGCGGACATGCCGGTAGCGGACGTGCCTCTGTTGGATCAAGTCGAATACGTCGAAACCTCGATTTCGCCTGCTACCCGTATGGCAGAGCTCGAGCCTGCCGTCACGACGCCTGTTGTCGAGCCTCTGGTCGTGCTCAAGGCTCAGGCCAGTACGCCGCCACCGCCCGCTAATTATGAAACTCCGCCAGCGTGGGCGCAGGAGCCTTTTGAATGCCTGCTGTTCGATGTGGCGGGGCTCACGCTAGCTGTACCTTTGGCGTGTCTGGGGTCGATCTATCCGTTGAATGATCGGGAGCTGACACCGCTCTTCGGGCAGCCGGACTGGTTCCTCGGTATCCTTCCCAGCCAGGCAGGTAACCTGAAGGTGTTGGATGCCGCTCGGTGGGTCATGCCCGAGCGTTACCGCGATGATTTCCGTGAAGGTTTGCAATACGTCATTTCCGTGCAGGGTTGCGAATGGGGAATGGCGGTCCACAATGTCAGCCATTCCATTCGCCTAGATCCGAGGGAAGTAAAGTGGCGCATGCAGCGCGCTCAACGGCCCTGGTTGGCCGGGACGGTCGTCGAACACATGTGTGCGCTCTTGGATGTATCGGCCCTGGCCGACCTGTTGCTCAGCGGCGCCATTCGCCATGCGAGCGGAGCGGCAGCACGACAAGCCTGAACACGTGCCTTGGGGCACGTGGCAGAAACATGATACGAATGCCGCCAGTGCGGTAATTGACGAGGCAAGGCCATGAAGAAGACGTCTGGACAAGGTAGTGATGACCCCATCCTTCAGTGGGTAACGTTCCGCCTGGACAATGAGACCTACGGCATCAATGTGATGCAGGTCCAAGAAGTGCTGCGTTACACCGAAATCGCTCCCGTACCGGGTGCGCCGAGCTACGTGCTGGGCATCATCAACCTGCGTGGCAACGTGGTGACGGTAATCGATACCCGCCAGCGCTTTGGCCTCGACTACGCGGAAGTGACCGACAATACGCGGATCGTGATCATTGAAGCCGATAAGCAGGTCGTAGGTATTCTCGTCGACAGCGTGGCCGAAGTGGTCTACCTGCGGCAGTCCGAGATCGAAACCGCGCCAAACGTGGGTAACGACGAGTCCGCGAAGTTCATTCAGGGCGTGTGCAACAAGAACGGCGAACTGCTGATCCTGGTCGAGCTGGACAAGCTGATGACCGAGGAAGAGTGGTCGGATCTGGAGAACATCTGAGTTGATCGAGGCAGCCATTGGCGCCTTGGTCATGCTCTGCGTCGGGCTGGGGGGCGCCTGTTTCTGGTTGATGCAGGGGCAGCAAAAGCTGCAGAAATCAATCCGTGAACAGGCCGAGCGCGACGCGCTGCATGATCAGCGAATCCGCGAAATCATCAAGCGGCTGGACACTTATCTGGCGGGCAGTGTGCGCATGGGTGAAGAGTTGCATGACTTGCGCAAGACGCTCGCCCCGATTCCCGACAAGCTCACCCAAATCGAACAACGCGACCCCGCCAACTTCTCCTTTACCCAGGCCGCACGTTTAGTGGGGATGGGAGCGAGTATCGATGACCTGACGCAATCGTGTGGCCTGACTCAAGCCGAAGCGGAGTTGGTCAGCAAGCTGCACAAAGGGCCGAAGTCGCGGAAGTAGGACTTACTGCATTCAAACGCATCGCCAGGGCGGGATCTGTAGCCGCTCCAATCGCGGGCATGGCCCGCTCCCACAGGAACAAACACGATTGTTGTCATCCTTGTAGGAGCGGGCCATGCCCGCGATGCTCTTCGACACTGTCTTACCAGGAAACTTCCAGACCGCCGGGCGCGTCTTTGCTCGGGTCGGTTGAACCCTGACTGCCCGATCGTTCTCGAACCATTGTACGAAATGGATTTTTCAGGGCTGCCTTCCGCAGCGCCTAGAATCTCGCTTGGGGAGGTTCCCATGAGATTGCTCCTGCCGCTGTTGCTTTGCTTTTGCTTTGCCGCCAATGCTGCCGAGGCACCTGCCGATATCAAAGGCGCGATGACCGTCAATGTCTATCAAGCGCAGCATCTACATCAGTTGGGTGCGGTATTCATCGATGTGCGTCCCGCCGAGGCATGGGGTTGGGGGCACGTTCACGGCGCGGTTCACTTGGAACTGACCAATCGATTCGCAGGCTTAGCCGACCCCCAATGGCCGCGTGACGTGCCGCTGGTGATCTACTGTGACAGTGATGTTTGCCCGGCGGCCGCGTTCGCGAGCGAGCTGGCGGTGGAGTGGGGCTATGAGAATGTCTTCTACTTTCGGGACGGCTACTTTGCTTGGATGCTCGCCGATCTGCCTCAGGGTAAAGGCGTGATGGGCGAGGTGCTGCAACTTAACGCGGGCCGCTGAGCAGCGGAACGTCGCTGGTGTCGGGTGCGAACGGATTAAACCCCGCGGGAAACTTGCCTTTCAGGTACCAAGCGAACGCGATAATCTCCGCGATAGTGCGGTACAGCGCTTCCGGGATTTCATCGCCCAGCTCGAGGCGCGCGAGCAACTTCACCAGGTCCGCGTTCTCATAGATGGGGACCTCGTGCTCGCGTGCGATCGCGAGTATCGCTTCGGCAAGTGCGTCGTCTCCTTTCGCCGTTAACTGAGGCGCCGTCTGGCCGTCATACTGTAGCGCGATGGCTTGGCGCGAGGTTTCTCTACTCATGCTGTTTCATCCACCCAGCGTTGTTCCAGACGAGCGCGCGGGCCGCGCGATGGCGCCCCTTGCCTGCATGCGATGTCGCCAACCGTTAGGCCGGCACTTACTAGACGCTCACGTAGCGTTCCCAGCTCGGCGTCCACTAAGCGTGCGGTGTTCTGGCGCTCGGCCCACAGCTGGCTGCTGAGCACGCCCTGAAACAGCTGTGCCTGGACTTGCAATGGCCCCAATGGGTCGATATCGAACGCAAGGTCGATCCGCCAGAGCATTTCGCCCCGTTCTTGCGTCCGTGCCTGTTGGGACTGTTCTTCACGTTGTAGCTTTACTTGCACGGGGACGAAATCCTGGCGGTCCCTGACGGGCAATTCCATCTGCCAGGTCGTAAGCTGATTGCCCTCGGGGGTCATCATGGTCTGAGCTAGGCCGGAAAGCTGATGACTTTGCAAGCGGGAGACCGCAGCGGCGGCCAGCTTCAAGAGGCCCTCTAAGTCCGCGTTCTGTTCCAGCGATTGCAGCAAGCGCGCCGGTAGCGGAAAGCTCTCACCGCTCTGCCGCGAACCTGTCTGACCCAGTGCGCCCAATGCATCGCGCAGCAACCCGGGAAGCATCTGCGCAACGCCAGGGTTGAGGCTTGGTGGCAGGGCGGTCTGCTGACTCAGTTGCGAGACCAGGCGAAGCAGATTGCCCTTGAGGTCCTGAGTGGTCTCCAAGTCGGCGAGCAATCGCGTTTCCAGCTGCGCGCCGCTGTTGGCCAGCGCCCGGGCCAATACCTTTGGATCCTTCAGCTCGGCGAATTCGGGAAGGTCTGCCAAGAGCTTTTCCACTGCGCCTTTAATCGGCGTAGGCAAGGGCGTCGCCGGATTTGACAGCGCTTTGAACAGACTTTCGAGTGACCCCTGTCGCCCCAGTTGCCCGTTGAGTTGCTGCTCGATATCAAGTCTGTTCAGTAAGCCACTCAGCGGTACGAACGAAAGTGTCTGGTTGCCGTCCACACGTGCCGTCATCAGGCTGCCAGCGGGCAGCTTGATCGGCGTCTCGATGTTCAACTTCTGGCCCGCGTTCGCGCCATTGAGCAGCTGGACGATCACTTTGAATGTCGCCGCGTCAGGCGTCACGGGCTGGCTCGACACCACGCGGCCCTGAATCAGCGTGCCCACTGGCATCTGCGTCAAATCCAGCTCACTGACGGGCTGTTGCGATGTGTTCTGCAACGCAGCCAGCAGCCGCGTCTGCGACAAGGCAGTGACCGCCAATGCAGTCCCCTGCGGTATCGCCCGCGGGCTTTCCGTTTCCACCAGGGTCTGACGACCGTTTTCTAGCGTCAGGCGCAGCACCAGTTGAAAGTTCTGGCCTTGATCCTTGACGGTAACGACTTCGGCGGTAGCGTTTTCGCCCGCGGTCAACACGCCTTCGAGCGACTGCGTCAGTTTCAGCGCCATATCGACGATCGCGGCCTGGGTGCGGGCAGCTGTTGTCGTGGGTAGCACGCGGGCGGCGGCGATATCGGTCATTCAGCTCAAACCATTGGAGCCTGCGTCCTCGCGAGGAGGATCTTGGCGGTGGTCGATCGTCCCAAAATGGGTATTGCCCCCGTTAGCGGCGCCAGACCCTGTTTCTTGAGCGAGGGTGACCGGTGGTTCACGTCGAGCGTAGCGGAATTAGAAGCGGTGTCCTGGGTCAGAAGCAGCATCGACAAGGTCCGGTTGTTGGCCGGTGTTCGCCTGAGGCGTTCTAGGGAGTCATGCATGAGTGAGTTTTCAGTCGGCCACGGCCGACCGCTGTTATCCACTGCGCAGGTTTCGTACAAGAAGATCGTGCCGCTATTGCTCGTCGCACTGCTCGCCGGTTGCGCGGGGCGTAGCACGGAAGATATGCCCCCGGTTGAGCCCGTTCCCGCACCGGCGCCAGTACCTTTGCCCACGCCGAAAGCACCGCCGGTCCAACCTGCGCCAGTGCCCGCTCCGCCGGCATCACAGCCCACGATAAGCCCACGATTTGCCCCACCGCCGCACGTGGCGGCCCAGTGGGATAACCGGTTAGGCGTCTATGTCGTGCCGAAACGCGAGCTTTACTATCGCGAGCGCGTCTATTACCAGAAGCAGGGAGGCGAGTGGATGTCTTCTTCGCTGCCGGATGGTCCTTGGGAGCCCGTTGCGGCGCCGAGCGTTCCGCCGGGTTTGCGTAGCCTCTGATCTGCTTGTATAAGGCTCGCGCTGGCACCCTTTGCAGGTGCCAGCATCGCCACGTTACCGGTTTACGCGTTGGACCAGATCATCCCGATCAATAGGTAGCAGAGCAGTGTCACAAGCACCGTGCCGTAAAGATTGATCGCGAACCCGGCCTTGATCATCGATTGAATCTTCATCTGCCCGGTACCGAATACGATCGCGTTAGGCGGTGTTGCGACGGGCATCATGAATGCGCAACTCGCGGCGATCGCGGCAGGTATCGCCAGCATCTCCGGCGGTAGCCCTTGCGCGGCAGCGAGCGCGCCAAGAAGCGGCAGGAAGGCTGCGGCCGTGGCGGTATTCGACGTTACTTCCGTCAACATCACGATGATCAATGTAACTAAGCCGATCATCAGCACCAAGGGCAGGGTATCGAACCCTTCTAGACCCTGGGCTATCCACTCTGCTAGCCCTGAGCTGCTGATTGCGGCTGCCAACGACAGGCCACCCCCGAAGAGCAGAAGCACGCCCCAAGGTACCTTCGTCGCGTAGTCCCAGTTCATCAGGAACTCGCGTTTTTCGCGGTTAACTGGAACGAGGAAGAGGGTAAGGGCGGCAATGATCGCAATGCTGGTGTCGCTGATGCCCGGAACGATATCCGCAAGCATTGGCTGAAAGATCCAGCTTGCGGCGGCTAGCGTGAAGACGATACCGATACGTTTCTCGCCCGTGGAAAGCGGTCCCAGCTTGTCCTTCTCTTCTTGCAATAAATGGGTGCTTTCCGACGTTTCCAGCTTGAATCCCCCCAGCGTCAGCCACCACCAGATGAACACCAGCATGCCTAGCGCTACGGGCAGACCCAGCAGCATCCATTGACCGAAGCCGATCTCCACCTGGTGATTCTCACTCAGGAATGCGGCCAGCATTGCGTTCGGCGGCGTTCCGATGAGCGTTGCGATACCGCCAACGCTGGCGGCATAGGCGATCCCCAGTAACAGCGCCGTCGCGAAGCGTTTTTGATCGGCTTCGTCACCGCCGTTGGCCGTAAGCAGTCCGATCACGGACATGCCGATAGGCAGCATCATGATGGCCGTCGCGGTGTTGCTGACCCACATGCTTAGGAACGCGGTGGCGATCATGAAGCCCGCGACCTGGCGTTTCGGTTGGTTGCCTACGGCCAGCAAGGTCGCCAGCGCGATCCGCTTATGAAGATTCCAGCGCTGCATGGCGAGGCCGAGGAGAAAGCCTCCGAAGAACAGGAATATCGTCGGGTTGCCGTAAGGCGAGGTAGCACTGGACATCTCGCCGATTCCGAGAAGGGGAATCATTGGAATCGGAAGCAGGGCGGTGGCCGGAATCGGGATGGCTTCGGTCGACCACCAGGTGGCCATGAGCAACGTCAGGCCCAGTGTGTTCCAGGCCGCACGGGAAAGCTCGCCGGGCGGATCGGTGAGTAGGCAGGCGAGCAATAGTAAAGGGCCGAGTATTAGGCCGATTGACGCGGCTTTGCGCGAGCCGCTGGTGTTGTTTTCCGACGCGTCCGTCATTGGCGCCTCTCCTTGTCATGGTGTTGTTTTCGTCACCGGTATGGGCGACCTGCTATGACCTAAGGGATGGACTGCCGCTAGCGTCGAGCGGTTCGGCGATGTCGGGTTCAGCGGCTTTCGGAATGTTTCGAGGCGCCTGTGTCTGGGGCGGGGAACAGGGCCGCACCGCAGCGATTGCAGTAGCTGGCGTTCTGCTCGTGCTGACCTTTTTCGCAACGAGGGCATTCCCGATGCAACGCCTCGGGGCGCATGGCGTTCGCCAGTTCCGCGGTGAAGATACCGGTGGGCACCGCAATGATCGCGTAGCCAGTGATCATCACCAATGATGCGAGCGTTTGACCCAGGGCAGTCTTCGGGACCATGTCACCGAAGCCGACGGTCGTCAGCGTGACGATGGCCCAATAGATGCTCTTGGGGATGCTGGTAAAGCCATTGGGTGGGCCCTCGATCACGTACATCAGGGTGCCGTACACGGTGACCAGCGTGGTGATGCCTAGAAGAAACACGACAATCTTCTGCCTGCTGGCGCGCAGCGCGACAAGCAAGAAATTCGCCTGGCTCAAGTAGGGTACGAGCTTCAGCACGCGGAAGACGCGCAGCATGCGGATGACCCGTACGATCAGCAGGTATTGGGCGTCCGGATAAAACAGGGCGATGAAGGCGGGGAGAATGGCGATTACGTCGATCAAGCCGTAGAAGCTGAAGACGTAGTCCTTTGGCCGTTCGCTGCTGTAGACACGCAGCAGGTACTCGATCGCGAACAGGGTGGTGAAGACCCATTCCAGGCCTGCGAGCCAATCGCCGTAGGCCGCATGGACGGTATCGATGCTGTCGAGCATGACGACCAGCAGGCTGGCCAGGATGACGACGAGCAGGCTGATATCGAAGGCCCGTCCAGCAGGGGTGCTGACGTGAAAGATGATGGTGTTGATGCGTGCTCGCACACTGTTTGAACGGGGTTCCGCGTCCATGCCTATTCCTATCGTCAAACCCGTCTGAAAGCGCCAGGCAGCCCACGGTTCCATCGAACGGCTCACGCCTGCGTCTGGCGGCCGCTGTAGATCAGTGTCTTCTTGCAGCTTCGACAGATATATCGCCGCCCTTTGCCGATAAGCGCATGACGTTGGGACGACAGCGGAAACTCTCGCTCGGGGCATGCGCATTGGTAGATGTAGGCGTTCCGCGCGCGTCGCTCGATTTCATAGGTGTGGCAGCGATCAGGTGGCAGCTCGTAGACGCCACGCATGATGAGTTGCCATTCCTCGCCGTGGGGCTGAATGCGGTCGCCAAACAATTGGTGGGCAACCAGATGCGCTACTTCGTGCGCAACGGTCTGCTCGAGAAAGTGCTCGCGATTATCGGTATAGAGCTTTGGATTGAAGCGCAGACGGTTTTCGTGAAGGTGTGCGACGCCGGCTTTTTGCCCACGCAGCTTGAAGCTGACGTCGGGTCTCACGAAAGGGCGCTTGAAAAAGTCTTCGGCCAGCCGATAACAGGCCTCGACGCGTGCATGAAGCTGCTCGGGCATGGGTTCCTACTCCGGTGAGCCGAAATTATGCCTGAGAATGACCGTTCGGCCGGAGACCATCTGGCAGTCGGGCATGGGATTTTTGTCGATCGACGCTGGGCGTCATCGCAATAACACGTAAAATGCACGGCTTTTCACGGCTATCGACTGCGCCCGCGTTCGACGTCGGTTGCCGTTACTTTCTTCATACGGGATGTCACCACCAGCATGAGCAGCACCCTTTCGGTCAACCAGAACAAACTGCAGAAGCGCCTGCGCCGCCAGGTGGGTGAAGCGGTCGCGGACTTCAACATGATCGAAGACGGCGACAAGATCATGGTCTGCCTGTCGGGTGGTAAGGACAGCTACACGATGCTGGACGTGCTGTTGTACCTGCAAAAGGTCGCGCCGATTCGGTTCGAGATCGTGGCGGTGAACATGGACCAAAAGCAGCCGGGCTTCCCGGAGCATGTACTGCCGGCGTATCTGGAATCCGTTGAGGTGCCGTACCACATCATCGAGAAGGACACGTACTCGGTGGTGAAGGAGAAAATCCCAGAGGGTAAAACGACCTGTTCGCTGTGCTCACGCTTGCGCCGCGGGACGCTGTACACGTATGCAGATGAGATAGGTGCGACCAAGATGGCACTCGGTCACCACCGTGACGACATTCTCGAGACGTTTTTCCTGAACATGTTCTACGGTGGCACGCTAAAGGCGATGCCGCCAAAGCTGCGCTCGGACGACGGCCGAAACGTGGTCATTCGCCCGCTGGCGTATTGCAACGAGGCCGACATCGAGGCGTATTCGCGCCTGAAGGAATTCCCAATCATCCCGTGCAACCTGTGTGGCTCGCAGGAAAATCTGCAGCGTCAGGTCGTCAAGGACATGCTGCAGGAATGGGAACGCAAGTCCCCCGGCCGTACCGAAATCATGTTCCGCGCGCTGCAGAACGTCGTACCGTCGCAACTGGCCGATCGTAATCTGTTCGATTTCACCAGCCTGCGTATCGATGACACGGCGACACCGCGGTTTTTGGATGTGATGAGTCTTTGATCGGCGATTTAAACCGACGATCTGAGTGTGCGGCTCCTGTAGGAGCCAGCTTGCTGGCGATGTTTTTGACGGGCGAATCGTCATGGGCCAGTGGTTGTGCTAGATCACGATCGCTAGCACGCTGAGCGCCGCGGCCCACCCCAACGATAGAGCGCTCGATGTGCTTCGAGACTGTAGGGTGGAATCCCGAAGGGCTTCCACCGTTTACCGCGGGCAACCGGATCACAAGCGACTACGCGGTGAACGGTGGATTACGCGACGAGTCGCTAATCCACCCTACGTAGCTCATGTGGGAGCCAGCTTGCTGGCGATGTTTTTGACGAGCGAATCGTCATGGGCCAGTGGTTGTGCTAGATCACGATCGCTAGCACGCTGAGCGCCGCACGGCCCACCCCACGATAGAGCGCTCGATGTACTTCGAGACCGTAGGGTGGAATCCCGAAGGGCTTCCACCGTTTACCGCGGGCAACCGGATCACAGGCGACCACGCGGTGAACGGTGGATTACGCGACGAGTCGCTAATCCACCCTACGTAGCTCATGTGGGAGCGGGCCATGCCCGCGATGGAGTTACGCCGTCCTGCCAATCGCGAGCATGGCTCGCTCCCACAAGGCCCGATCACTGCCGCGCCGCCTCCTTGCTGCGCGACAGCGCGGCGCCTTGGCAGCGGGGAACTTCTACAGGTGCGCGCGGGGCATGTGGGGTGCCCGCAATTCTCGTACGGTGGAATCCCGAAGGGCTTCCACCGTTCATGAGGCCGTTAGGCCGAATCACCTGGGGCAAGGTCCCTGGTGAGGGTCCATCAGGCAATAAAAAACCCCAGGCTTGCACCTGGGGTTTCGAATTTGGCTCCGCGACCTGGACTCGAACCAGGGACCCAATGATTAACAGTCATTTGCTCTACCGACTGAGCTATCGCGGAACAACGGTGCGTATCGTACTGATCCGTAAGGCAAAGTCAAGCATGCCGGAGGCCGTCAGCGGCCTCCTGGCGGGGGTCAGAGCACCTGTGCGATGGCGCGGGTTACGGCGTCTAGATTGCTGCGATTAAGGGCGGCAACGCAGATGCGGCCGGTGCTCACGGCATAGATGCCGAAGTCGTTGCGCAGTCGTTCGACCTGCTCGGCCGTCAGGCCCGAATAGGAGAACATCCCGCGCTGAGCATTGACGAAGCTGAAGTCACGTGTAGCGCCCAGTGCCGCCAATTTTTCCACCATCGAAACACGCATCTCGCGGATTCGTCCGCGCATCTCAGCCAGCTCTTGCTCCCAAAGTGCACGCAATTCAGGGCTGTTCAGCACCGAGGCGACAACGATGGCGCCGTGGGTCGGTGGATTGGAATAGTTAGTGCGGATGACACGCTTCACCTGTGAAAGTACGCGACCCGATTCCTCCTGGGACGCGGTGACGATGGTCAATGCGCCTACGCGCTCACCGTACAGCGAGAACGACTTGGAGAACGAGCTCGAGACGAAGAACTCGAGACCGGATTGGGCGAACAGTTCGACGGCCACGGCATCTTCGCGGATGCCATCGCCGAAGCCTTGGTAGGCGATGTCGAGGAACGGAATCAGTTCGCGTTCACGTACCACGTCGAGCACCGCTTTCCAGTCTTCGACCGTCAGGTCGACGCCGGTTGGGTTGTGGCAGCACGCATGCAGCACCGCGACGGAACGGGCGGGAAGGGCGCGCAGGTCTTCGAGCATGCCGTCGCGATCGATACCATGGCTGGCGGCGTCGTAGTAGCGGTAGTTGCGGACATCGAAGCCGGCGGCCTCGAACAACGCGCGGTGATTTTCCCAGCTCGGATTACTGATGGCGGCGACTGCGTTCGGTTGCAGGCGCTTGATGAAGTCAGCGCCGGTCTTGAGTGCGCCCGTGCCGCCAATGGCCTGGGTCGTCACGCAGCGACCTTCCGCCAGCAAGCTCGAGCCTTCGCCAAACAAGAGTTTCTGTACCGCCTGGTCGTACGCCGCGATGCCTTCGATCGGCAAATAGCCCCGCGGGGCGTGCGCCGCGATGCGGGCTTTTTCCGCTTCGGCGACCGCGCGCAAGAGTGGGATCCGTCCTTCTTCGTTGTAGTAAACGCCTACCCCAAGGTTGACCTTGTTGGAACGCGTATCCGCGTTGAACGCATCATTGAGACCCAAAATCGGATCACGTGGGGCCATTTCAACGGAAGAGAACAAACTCATAGTGGCGGGGCTCGAAGTTTGAGAGGTGTAAAGCCGTGGCGCTGCCAGGGCTATGGAGGCGGGGCTGAAGTATAGCTGGGGCTCTTGACACCTGCGATATGCTTACCGCTCTGTTTCTGGAATTTTCACCGCTGATGCCTTCACGGGCACATGTCATCGGTTTTGTTTTTTTCGAGGTGCCGTTCATGGCTGAGTTCCAACTCTCCACACGTTTCCAGCCCGCTGGCGATCAGCCCGAAGCCATACGGCAGATGGTCGAAGGATTGGAGGCGGGGCTGTCTCACCAAACGTTGCTCGGCGTAACCGGTTCGGGGAAGACGTTCAGCATCGCCAATGTGATCTCCCAGGTGAAGCGACCGACGATGATTCTGGCGCCGAACAAGACCTTGGCAGCGCAGTTGTATGGCGAATTCAAGACGTTTTTCCCGAACAATGCCGTGGAATATTTCGTCTCCTATTACGACTACTACCAGCCTGAGGCTTATGTACCGTCGTCGGATACCTTCATCGAGAAAGATTCCTCGATCAACGATCATATTGAGCAGATGCGGCTTTCGGCGACCAAAGCGCTGCTGGAACGCGAAGACGCGATCATCGTCACCACCGTGTCCTGCATCTACGGCTTGGGTAGTCCTGAGACGTATCTAAAGATGGTGCTGCACGTGGACCGCGGCGATCGCATGGATCAGCGCGAGCTGCTTCGGCGTTTGACCCAGCTGCAGTACACCCGTAACGAGATGGACTTCGCCCGCGCGACCTTCCGAGTACGTGGTGATGTCATCGACATCTTCCCGGCGGAGTCCGAAATGGAGGCGGTGCGTATCGAGCTCTTCGACGATGAAGTCGAGAATATTGCAGCGTTCGATCCGCTTACCGGTGAGGTGATCCGCAAACTGCCGCGCTTCACGTTCTTCCCGAAGACGCACTATGCGACGCCCCGGGAAACCCTGCTGGAGGCCATCGACCGAGTCAAAGTGGAACTCAAAGACCGCCTCGACTACTTGCGGGAAAACCATAAGCTCGTCGAGGCGCAGCGTCTTGAACAACGTACCCGTTTCGATCTGGAGATGATGATCGAGTTGGGTTATTGCAACGGTATCGAAAACTACTCTCGGTACCTTTCCGGACGCGGGCCAGGTGAGCCGCCGCCGACTTTATACGACTACTTGCCGGCTAACGCGCTGCTGGTCATCGATGAGTCCCACGTATCCGTTCCGCAGGTTGGCGCCATGTTCAAGGGCGATCGCTCGCGAAAGGAGACATTGGTTGAATATGGCTTCCGACTGCCCTCAGCCCTCGACAACCGCCCGCTGCGTTTCGAGGAGTGGGAGTCCATCAGCCCGCAGACGATCTTTGTTTCCGCGACCCCGGGGCCGTATGAAGAAGAGCATTCGGGGCGCGTGATCGAGCAGGTTGTGCGTCCGACCGGGCTTGTGGATCCGCAAATCGAGATCCGGCCCGCGACGACGCAGGTCGATGATCTGCTTTCCGAAATTAGAAAACGAGTGGCGGCCGAAGAGCGAGTGTTGGTGACAACGCTCACCAAGCGCATGTCCGAAGATCTGACCGACTACCTGGCTGATCACGAAGTGCGCGTGCGCTACCTGCACTCGGACATCGACACGGTCGAACGCGTCGAGATCATTCGTGATCTGCGTCTGGGTACCTTCGATGTGCTGGTCGGCATCAACTTGCTTCGCGAAGGACTGGACATGCCCGAGGTATCGCTCGTGGCCATTCTCGATGCCGATAAGGAAGGCTTTTTGCGTTCCGAGCGCTCATTGATCCAGACCATTGGCCGGGCAGCCCGAAACCTGAATGGGCGGGCCATTCTCTATGCCGATGCGATCACGGGCTCGATGCAGCGCGCGATCGATGAAACCGACCGCCGCCGCGCGAAACAGATCGCTTTCAATGAGGCACACGGTATCGTCCCTCGAGGCGTGAAGCGGGATATCAACGACATCCTCGAGGGTGCCAGCGTGCCTGGTGGCCGGGGCAAGCGTCGTGGTTTGGCCAAGGTCGCCGAGGACAGCGGCAAGTATGAGCAGGAGCTGCGCTCACCGAGCGAGATCAACAAACGAATCCGGCAGTTGGAAGAAAAAATGATGCAGTTCGCGCGCGATCTCGAGTTCGAAGCGGCCGCGCAGTTGCGGGATGAGATTCAGGGATTGAGGCAGCGGCTATTGCAGGTTTGATGCTGAAACGGTTGCTCGTGGGTCGCGCTTCATTCGAGGCGCCTTTCTGTAGGAGCCCATTTATGGGCGATCGCAATCGCCGGTCAGTACTCAAACCAAATAAGTCCGTTGATGATTTTCTGTGTTGCTTCAATGCAACACCCATTAAGCTTGCTGCTTTGCCGCCGCGAGGAGCAGTTTGATGGGCCTGGATGACGCACTGATCTTCACTCGTGTGGTCGAGTGCCACGGTTTTACACAGGCGGCGCAAAACCTGGGCATGCAGAAATCGACCGTCAGTCGACGTATAGCGCTGTTGGAAGAGCGACTCGGGGTTCGGCTGCTGAACCGCACGACCCGCAAGCTGCGCCTCACCGAGGTCGGGCAGGCCTACTACGAGCGCTGCCGCCAGATCATGCTGGATTTCGCTGAAGCGGAGCAGGCCGTCATGCAGCTTCAGCAGGCGCCAGCGGGCCTGTTGAAGATCACAACCCCAATTGAGTTCGGGCAGCTGTATCTGGGGCGCGTACTGGGTGAGTTCATGCGCCAGTACCCCCTCATTACCGCGGAAGTGGAGCTCACTTCTCGTCAGGTGGACCCGGTCGAAGAGGGCGTGGACATCACAATCATGCTGGGGCAGCCGCAGGACTCTACGCTCATTGCGCGTAAGCTGTTCGAGAACGGTCGCATGCTGTGTGCAAGTCCAGCCTACCTGGAGGAGCACGGGACACCTGAAACCTTCGCCGAGTTGGCCAATCACCGGGCAATCTTGCTGGCCCAGGATTCGCCCCGTTTCTGGCCGATATTGGACGAAAACGTTCCCTGCCAACGGGTTTTGTCCTGCAGCAACATCACGTTCGCGCGTGAGGCGACTTTGGCAGGCGCCGGAATAGCCGGACTGCCGCGCATGATCAGTGCTGCCGCGGTCAAGGATGGATCGCTGGTCAATGTGCTACCGGATGCGCGTTTGCCGGTGGGGGAGATCTATGCGGTCTATCCTTCGCGTCGTTTCCAGGCAATGAAGGTAAAGACGTTCCTCGATTTCTTGATGAGCAGCCTCGAAGCAATGAAAACAGCCTCATTGGAGCCTGGCCGTTAAGGGCTAAATTTTCCTGCGGCGTGGGCGTTGGATGAACCGCCTGCGAGCCTATCGCAGCCAAAATGGCAGCCAGCCTTATGGCACTGCTAAAATCTTCGCTTTTCCCGATCCGTCGATCCCGAGATTTCCATGACCAAAGTCCGTACCCGTATCGCCCCGTCGCCTACCGGCGACCCGCATGTCGGCACCGCCTATATCGCCCTGTTCAATCTGTGTTTTGCACGTCAACACGGCGGTGAATTCGTCCTGCGGATCGAGGACACGGACCAGCAGCGATCGAGCCGCGAGTCGGAGCAGCAGATTTTCGACGCCCTTCGCTGGCTCGGTATCGAGTGGAATGAAGGCCCGGATGTAGGCGGGCCGCACGGTCCTTATCGCCAAAGCGAGCGCGGACATATTTATAAGCAGTACTCCGACGAACTGGTTGCCAACGGACATGCGTTTCCTTGCTTCTGCTCGACGGAGCGTCTGGATCAGGTCCGCGCGGAGCAAATGGCCCGCAAGGAAACGCCGCGTTATGACGGGCATTGCATGCACCTCGCTCCTGAGGAGGCGCAGCGCCGAATCGCGGCAGGCGAATCCCACGTCACGCGCATGAAGGTGCCCACCGAGGGCGTCTGTGTCGTGCCGGACATGCTCCGCGGCGATGTCGAGATTCCTTGGGATCGCATGGATATGCAGGTCTTGATGAAAGCGGATGGCTTGCCGACTTATTTCCTTGCCAACGTGGTCGATGACCATCTGATGGGGATCACGCATGTGCTTCGCGGCGAAGAATGGCTACCGTCTGCGCCGAAGCTGATCAAACTGTATGAATATTTCGGCTGGGACCAGCCCGCGCTGTGCTACATGCCGTTGCTACGTAATCCCGACAAGAGCAAGCTGTCCAAGCGCAAGAATCCGACGTCCATCACCTTTTATCAGCGCATGGGTTTCCTGCCTGAAGCGATGCTGAACTACCTCGGGCGCATGGGGTGGTCGATGCCGGATGAGCGGGAAAAATTCACCTTGGACGAGATGGTCGAGCATTTCGATCTGTCGCGCGTGTCCCTGGGTGGCCCGATCTTCGATATGGAAAAGCTGTCCTGGCTCAACGGCCAGTGGATCCGGGAGCTGTCGGTCGAGCAATTTGCCGGTGAAGTGCAGCGCTGGGCGCTAAATCCCGAGTATCTGATGAAGATCGCACCCTTGGTGCAAGGCCGGGTGGAGACGTTCTCCCAGATTGAGCCGTTAGCGGGGTTCTTCTTCTCTGGCAGCGTGAATGCGGATATATCGTTGTTTGCCCATAAGAAATTGGATGCTGACACCGTGCGCCTGGCGATGCAGCTTCTGCTCTGGAAGCTCGAAGCATTGCGGCAGTGGGACAAGGACCGGATCACGGCGGTTGTTCAAGCGGTCGCGGAGCATCTCGAGGTCAAGCTGCGCGACCTGATGCCATTGTTGTTTGCGTCCATTACGGGGCAGGCGAGCTCGGTCTCCGTACTCGATGCGATGGAGATTCTCGGTCCGGATCTGAGCCGTTTCCGTCTGCGGCAGGCCATTGAAACGCTGGGTGGCGTGTCGAAGAAAGAAACCAAGGAATGGGAGAAGCGTTTGTCGGCTATCGCCTGCTAAATGGTTAATGCTGCCTGGGCCCACGTTAAGTATTTGTTCTGCGGTGAAAAAATAATCGGCGCTCCAATAAATTACTGTTGACATAGGCAAGGTGCCTGCCTAATATGCGCCCCGTCCTTGAGACGGGGCTATAGCTCAGCTGGGAGAGCGCTTGCATGGCATGCAAGAGGTCGACGGTTCGATCCCGTCTAGCTCCACCAAATTGCCGCGATGTTGCTGTGTGATGGCAGTGTCGCCGAAGGTTTTGTCCCCTTCGTCTAGTGGCCTAGGACACCGCCCTTTCACGGCGGTAACAGGGGTTCGAGTCCCCTAGGGGACGCCAAATATGCATCGTAATCGATGCCGTCGCGAGACGTTAAATTCGGGGCTATAGCTCAGCTGGGAGAGCGCTTGCATGGCATGCAAGAGGTCGACGGTTCGATCCCGTCTAGCTCCACCAAGTCCACGGCAACTTCCGTTTTTGGAGGTTGCAGAAGGTTTAGTCCCCTTCGTCTAGTGGCCTAGGACACCGCCCTTTCACGGCGGTAACAGGGGTTCGAGTCCCCTAGGGGACGCCAATTTTGTAATCCGCCTTGTTGGGATTGAAGGGCCATCACTTTTTGATGGCCCTTTTTGTTTTGGGGTCGAAATCCTCACAGTGCCATCTCCGGCCCTTCAAAACGCATCGGTCCCGCTGTCAACAGACAGGATTTTCCATGAGTTTGGACTACTCCGCCGCGCCTTATGTGATCGACATCTCGGTCAGTACGTCGGATGTCGACGGTTTGGGGCATGTGAACAATGCGGTCTATGTCGAATGGATGGAGCGCTGTGCCTGGGCGCACTCTCAGCACCTTGGGCTGGATCTGGACGTGTACCGAGCGCTCGATCGTGCGATGGCGATCCGGCGCCACGAGATCGACTACCTGGCTCCTGCGCGCGATGGCGAGCGGTTGCGCTTGGCCACCTGGATCATCGATTCCGATGGAAAGCTGCAGATGAACCGCCACTTTCAGCTCGTTCGTCCGAGCGACGGGCTGACGTTGCTGCGCGCGCGAACGACGTTCGTTTGTATCGAGCTGTCCAGTGGCCGCCCCCGGCGCATGCCTGAGGCGTTTCTTTCAAGTTATGGCCAGGCGTTGATCGAGAGCTGAGCATGAATGTCGGCGGTTTCCAGTGCAGATAGCGCTCGCCCCCATGGAGGGGTTGGTCGATGAGATCCTTCGCGACGTTCTGACGCGTGTCGGCGGGGTCGACTGGTGTGTGACGGAGTTCATTCGAGTCAGCGACCGACTGCTCTCGGAAGCGCATTTCCTCAAGCTGGCGCCCGAGCTGAATGACGGCGCCCAGACTCAGACCGGCACGCCCATGCGTGTGCAGTTGCTCGGTTCGGACCCCTCGTGTTTGGCCGACAACGCGGCGCTGGCTTGTACATTGGGTGCGCCCGTCATCGATCTGAATTTTGGCTGCCCCGCGAAGACCGTGAATAAATCTCGCGGTGGTGCCGTGCTATTGAGGGAGCCGGACCTCATGCACGATATCGTGGCCGCCGTGCGCAAGGCGGTGCCCGGACATATTCCGGTTACCGGCAAGATGCGGCTGGGTTACGCCAGCACGGATGGTGCGCTGGATTGCGCGCGCGCGTTGGCGGAGGGTGGGGCAGAGCAGATCGTGGTGCATGCGCGTACAAAGTTGGACGGCTATAAGCCGCCTGCCCATTGGGAATGGATCGCACGCGTGCAGGACGTGGTGTCCGTTCCGGTCTTCGCCAACGGCGAGATCTGGACACTCGCGGATTGGCAGCGTTGCCGTGAGATCAGCGGCGCTACCGACGTCATGCTAGGGCGCGGCTTGGTATCGCGTCCGGACCTTGCGCTTCAAATCGCGGCGGAAAAGCAGGGGTGTGAATTGGCACCGATGAGTTGGTCGGCTTTTCTTCCGCTCCTCCAGGATTTTTGGTTGCAGGCACGACGAAAGCTCGCGCCCCGTTATGCACCGGGCCGTCTTAAACAATGGCTGGCCATGTTGACGAGAACGTACCCGGAGGCCGTTACGCTCTTCGCGCAAATTCGACGCGAAACAGACTGCGAACGTATCGATGCCTTGCTCGGTGTACCCGCCTGCACGCGTGCTTCTGAAACATCCCAGATGGCCACTGCGATCGACGCATGATTCTCGCGAACGCGTACAACGCCCCCTTTGTAGGGGCGGCCTTGGCCGCGAAGCTTTTGTTGCTGCCGCAGCATTGCGCCAGTAAGGCCAGCTGCTTGAATCCTCGGTGCCATCGGGCCTTCCTCTGGCCGGATTGCACCTGGTTACGAAGAGCGACATTCGCCTAAAAAAAATTTCGCTTGGATGTTGAAAACGATTTGCTCGTACCTATCTAGGTGAACGTGGGGATGCCGAAGTCGGGTCCCCCGTTTGAAAACTTGCTGATCTATCAGGAGAAATTCATGAGCAACGTATTGTCCCTTGCCCCTCTGTTCCGCCAGTCCGTGGGCTTTGACCGTTTCAACGATCTGTTCGAGTCTGCCTTGCGCAACGAGAACGGCAGCTCTTACCCTCCCTACAACGTGGAAAAGCACGGCGATGACCAATACCGCATTGTGGTCGCAGCGGCCGGCTTTCAAGAGGATGACCTTGAGCTACAGGTCGAACGAGGTGTGCTGACCGTCAACGGCGGCAAGCGCGAGCGAGGCGAAGAGAGCGTGTCGTATTTGCACCAAGGCATCGCCCAGCGTGCGTTCAAACTGTCGTTCCGCTTGGCGGACCATATTGAGGTGCGTGGCGCGGAGCTTAAGCACGGCCTGCTGAACATCGAGCTGGTGCGTGTGGTGCCTGAAGAAGCGAAGGCGAAGCGCATTCCAATCGGTACGCAGCAGCGCCCTGCGCTCGAAAGTTGATCGAGTGATCTTGCGGTCTCCAAGGCCGTGTCCATCAAACGAAGCCCGCTGAACAGCGGGCTTCGTCGTTTCTGCCTCAGCCTGCGCCCGGCTCGCGCTCTAGCAGCGCCATGAACGCCTTCGCCGCGTTGGACAGGGTGCGTTCGGTATGCACGATGTAGCCGAGCTGCCGATCGATGCGGATGTTTTCCAGTTGAAGCCCGACCACCTGTTCGTCCAGCATAGTGCGTGGTAGCACACTCCAGGCGAGTCCAATCGATACCATCATCTTGATCGTTTCCAGGTAGTTGGTGCTCATCGCCACATTCGGTGTCAGGCCTTCGGCAGCAAAGAGTCTTCGCGCGATGTGATGCGTAAACGTGTTTTCCCCCGGGAAAACCGCGGGGTGATTGCTGATGTCCTTGAGGCTCACTTCCCTTAGCTTCGCCAGCGGATGCTCGGGCGCCACCACGAAATCCAATGGGTCGTCCCATATCTGCGTGGCGGCGATGGGGAGGTGCGTTTGTGGTGCCAACGTAATGACGGCCAACTCCACACGTCCGTGCAACACCTCGTCGTACGCGACTTCCGAATCCATGAATTGGATATCCAGTGCCACCTGAGGGAATTGCTGGGTGAAGGCGCGCAGCAACGGCGGCAGTCTATGCAGCCCGATATGGTGGCTGGTCGCGAGGCTCAAGCGACCACTGGTCTGGCCGCTCAGGTTGGTGAGCGCTCGACGCGTATCGTCGAGTTCATGGCGAATTCGGTAGGCACGCGGCAACAAGGCTAGCCCTGCTTCCGTGAGGCTTACGTCGCGACCGATTCGGTCGAACAGGCGCGTATCAAGCTGTTGTTCCAACGCGGCGATTCGCTTGCTCACCGCGGGCTGCGTCAGGAAGAGGCGTTCACCTGCGACAGAAAAGCTTCTGGCTTCGGCCACAGCGATAAAGGCGTTGAGGTTGGCGAGATCCATGGCGGGCCTGCAGCGGAATGAAATATTCCGGATTGGAATTGGCTGGATAATAAAGATGAATTGGAGTTATTCGAAGTGAAATTTTAGGATTACCCACATAAGCAACAGGGGCAGCCCATGTGGCCGTCATCTCGCGCATAGAAAGCACTGATGAGGATCGTTTCGATGGCTGGCAAGACGCTTTACGACAAGCTCTGGGACATGCATGAAGTGAAACGTCGCGATGACGGCTCTTCGCTTATCTATATCGACCGTCACATTCTCCACGAAGTGACATCTCCGCAGGCATTCGAAGGCTTGCGGCTCGCCGGGCGTACGCCCTGGCGTATCGATGCGAACATCGCGACGCCAGACCACAACGTCCCGACTACGCGCGACGAACGCCTGGGCGGCATCGATGCCATCGCGGACGAAGTATCGCGTATTCAGGTCAAGACGCTCGACGACAACTGCGACGAGTTCGGCATCCTGCAATTCAAGATGAACGATGTTCGCCAGGGCATCGTGCATGTCATCGGGCCGGAGCAGGGCGCTACATTGCCGGGTATGACCGTCGTTTGTGGCGATTCACACACCTCTACGCACGGTGCGTTCGGTGCGCTCGCTCATGGGATCGGGACATCGGAAGTCGAGCATGTACTTGCGACGCAGTGCCTGGTCGCCAAGAAAATGAAGAACATGCAGGTCCGTGTAGAGGGCAAGCTCCCGTTTGGCGTGACCGCCAAGGACATCGTGCTCGCCGTTATCGGCAAGATCGGAACCGCCGGTGGGAATGGCCATGCGCTCGAATTCGCCGGAAGCGCGATTCGCGAGTTGTCGATGGAAGGCCGCATGACCATCTGCAACATGTCCATCGAGGCCGGTGCCCGTGTTGGCATGGTTGCGGTGGACGAAAAAACGATCGCCTATGTCGAAGGGCTGCCTTTCTCACCGAAAGGGGCGGATTGGGAAAACGCTGTGGCGCAGTGGAAAGACTTGGTCTCCGACACGGACGCTCATTTCGACACCGTGATCGAAATGCGTGCAGAGGACATCAAGCCGCAGGTGAGCTGGGGCACATCGCCAGAGATGGTCCTCGCCGTCGATCAAAACGTGCCTGATCCGGAGGCGGAGTCCGATCCGACGCGCCGTGATTCGATCAAGCGTGCACTCAAGTACATGGGGCTGAACGCCAATCAGGCAATCACCGATATCAAGCTGGACCGGGTCTTCATTGGCTCCTGCACCAACTCGCGCATCGAAGACCTGCGTGCTGCTGCAGTGGTCGCGAAAGGCCGTAAGGTCGCCGCCAATGTTATTCAAGCCATGGTGGTCCCGGGTTCCGGATTGGTGAAGCAGCAGGCCGAAGCCGAGGGGCTGGACAAGATTTTCCTCGAAGCCGGTTTCGAGTGGCGTGAGCCGGGTTGCTCGATGTGCCTGGCGATGAACCCCGACAAACTCGGCAGTGGCGAGCATTGCGCGTCCACCTCAAACCGTAATTTCGAGGGCCGGCAAGGCGCTGGTGGCCGCACGCATCTGGTGAGCCCGGCGATGGCCGCTGCCGCTGCGGTGACCGGCCACTTTGTCGATGTTCGTGAATTGGTTCAGGCCTGAGGAGAAACGAGATGAAAGCCTTTACCCAGCATACCGGTCTCGTTTGCCCGCTCGATCGTGCGAACGTGGACACCGATCAGATCATTCCCAAGCAATTTTTGAAGTCCATCAAGCGCACGGGTTTTGGTCCGAACCTGTTCGATGAATGGCGTTACCTGGACGTGGGGCAACCCAACCAGGACAGTTCTAAGCGCCCGGTCAATCATGAGTTCGTGCTGAATTTTCCTCGCTATCAAGGTGCCAGTGTGCTGCTCGCCCGGGAAAACTTCGGTTGCGGGTCCTCACGTGAACACGCGCCTTGGGCGCTCGACGAATACGGCTTCCGGACGGTTATTGCACCGAGCTTTGCGGACATTTTCTTTAATAACAGCTTCAAGAATGGCCTGCTGCCCATCGTCCTGAAGGACGAAGAAGTAGATGAACTGTTCGAGCAATGCGAAGCAACCGAAGGCTATCAGCTGACGGTGGACCTTGCCGCGCAGACGGTGACCCGTCCGGACGGCAAAGCCTATGCCTTCGAGGTGGATGCGTTTCGCAAGCATTGCCTACTTAACGGCTTGGATGACATTGGCCTGACATTGCAGGATGCGGACGCGATCCAGGCGTTCGAAGGAACCTACAAGGCACGGCAGCCCTGGTTGTTCGGTGCCATCAAGTCGGTCGGTTGATCCCGGCAGGCGTTCATGGCGGCGAGTCGTTGCTTGCCGCTCAGGTGATAGAAGGTCCCATGTCTTCCAGTAGCAACCACAATGATGTCGTCCAGCGCCAATTCGGCGATCAGGCCAGCGCCTATCTGAACAGCGCTGTTCACGCGCAGGGTGAGGAATTCGCAAAGCTGCAGGCATTCGTGGCGCGTTATCCGAATGCACGGGTACTTGATCTTGGTTGCGGCGCCGGTCATGTCAGCTTTCATGTGGCTGCCCATGCGGCGGAAGTCGTTGCATACGATCTGTCTTCGGATATGTTGCAGACGGTCGCGTCAGCGGCTCAAGCGCGCGGCCTCAGCAATGTGGCTACCCAGCAAGGGTTGGCCGAGCGCTTGCCCTTTGCAGATGGCAGCTTCGATGTGGTGATCAGCCGCTACTCTGCGCATCACTGGTCGGATCTGGCCGTTGCCCTGCGTGAGGTCAAACGCGTTCTGAAAACGGGCGGTAGCGCGGCGTTCGTCGATGTCGCATCACCCGGCCAGCCGTTGTTCGATACCTACCTGCAAGCGGTGGAAGTGCTGCGCGATACCAGCCATGTTCGCGACTACGCGCCTTCGGAATGGCTCGATCTGGTTTCGGGTGCAGGCTTGAAGCCGCTCTCTCACGAGCGTCAGCGTCTACGCCTCGAATTCGGCACCTGGATCGCGCGGATGCGGACACCTGACGTGATGCGCGATGCGATCCTGGCATTGCAGCGTTCGGTCGGCACTGAGGTCAGGGAATATTTCGAGATTACGGCGGACGGTTCCTTCAGTACCGATGTGCTGGTGCTGTTCGCTGAAAAGTGACAAGACGCCGGCGTCCCGTCGGCCCAATGAATTCGAGGAAAGCATGAGCAAGCAAATTCTGATTCTTCCCGGCGACGGTATCGGTCCGGAAATCATGGCCGAGGCCGTGAAAGTTCTAAGTGTCGCGAACGAGAAATACGCGCTGAATTTCGAGCTGGTCGAGGATGTCATTGGCGGAGCGGCCATTGATAAGCATGGCGTGCCACTGGCGGACGAGACCCTGGCGCGTGCGCGCAAGGCCGATGCGGTGCTGCTCGGCGCGGTTGGCGGCCCTAAATGGGACAAGATCGAGCGTGACATTCGTCCGGAGCGCGGCCTACTGAAGATCCGCTCGCAGCTCGGGTTGTTCGGCAACCTGCGTCCGGCCATTCTGTATCCGCAACTCGCCGAGGCTTCGACGCTGAAGCCCGAGGTAGTGTCCGGTCTGGACATCCTCATCGTTCGCGAGCTGACAGGTGGTATCTATTTCGGTCAGCCGCGCGGCACCGAAACCCTGGAAAACGGAGAGCGCAAGGCCTTCGATACGCTGCCTTACAGCGAGAGCGAAATTCGCCGCATCGCCAAGGTCGGCTTCGATATGGCGCGCCTGCGTGGCAAGAAACTGTGTTCGGTGGACAAAGCGAATGTGCTTGCTTCCAGTCAGCTGTGGCGGGAGATCGTGGAGGAGGTGGCCAAGGATTACCCAGACGTGGCGCTGTCGCACATGTACGTCGATAACGCGGCGATGCAACTGGTGCGCGCACCCAAGCAATTCGATGTGATCGTCACCGACAACATGTTCGGTGACATCCTGTCGGACCAGGCTTCGATGTTGACCGGCTCCATCGGTATGCTGCCTTCGGCCTCATTAGATATCGACGGCAAGGGCATGTATGAGCCCTGCCACGGCTCGGCGCCAGACATCGCCGGGCAAGGCATCGCCAACCCACTCGCAACGATTCTCTCGGTGTCGATGATGCTGCGTTATTCCTTCAGCCAAACCGCGGCGGCGGACGCTATCGAGCAGGCAGTTAGCCAAGTGCTCGATCAGGGGCTGCGCACAGGCGATATTTACTCCGAAGGCTGCAATAAAGTCGGTACGCAAGCCATGGGCGACGCAGTAGTCGCCGCGTTGCGGAATCTGTAATCTGTTCGGCCCGTTTGTGGTATGGCGGGCCCATTCATTACCTAAGGTAGTCGCAAGATGAAACGTGTAGGTCTGATCGGTTGGCGCGGCATGGTGGGATCCGTGCTCATGCAGCGGATGCTGGAAGAGCGCGATTTCGACCTGATCGAGCCAGTGTTCTTCACCACCTCCAATGTGGGGGGGCAGGGTCCGTCCATTGGTAAGGACGTCTCTCCGCTCAAGGATGCGTACAGCATCGACGAGCTAAAGACGCTGGACGTCATTCTGACCTGCCAAGGCGGCGACTACACGGGTGAGGTCTTCCCCAAGCTACGTGAAGCGGGTTGGCAGGGTTACTGGATCGATGCGGCCTCCAGCCTGCGCATGCAGGACGATGCCGTGATCGTGTTGGACCCGGTTAACCGTCGGGTCATCGACCAGCAGCTGGAGCACGGCACCAAGAACTTCATCGGTGGCAACTGCACCGTCAGTCTGATGCTGATGGCTCTGGGTGGGCTTTTCGAAGCCGGCCTGGTGGAGTGGATGAGTGCAATGACGTACCAGGCGGCGTCGGGTGCGGGTGCGCAAAACATGCGCGAGCTCATTCGTCAGATGGGCACCATCCATGACACCGTCGCGAGTGACTTGGCCGATCCCGCCAGTGCGATCCTGGAAATCGACCGAAAGGTGGCTGAGGTCCAGCGCAGCGACGCATTCCCGTCGGAGCATTTTGGCGTTCCGTTAGCTGGCAGCTTGATCCCCTGGATCGACAAGGAGCTGCCGAACGGACAGAGCCGAGAGGAGTGGAAAGCGCAGGCAGAGACGAACAAGATTCTCGGGCGGTTCAATCGTCCGATCCCGGTCGATGGCATCTGCGTGCGGGTCGGTGCGATGCGCTGCCATAGCCAGGCATTGACGATCAAGCTGAACAAGGATGTCCCTATGGCGGACATCGAAGGTTTGATCAGTCAGCACAACCCTTGGGTCAAGCTTGTGCCGAACGGACGCGAAGCCAGCATGCGCGAGCTGTCACCGGCGTCGGTCACGGGTACCCTGAGCATTCCAGTTGGGCGTCTGCGCAAGCTGAACATGGGATCCCAGTTCCTCGGCGCATTTACCGTCGGTGATCAGCTGCTCTGGGGCGCTGCCGAACCCTTGCGCCGCATGCTGCGGATACTGCTCGAAAGATAAATGCGGATGTCTCGCTATCAAGCCGACCTTATGGTCGGCTTTTTGCTTTCCAGCCAATGCTAGACGATAGTCACATGTCGAGGATGTACGAAAAGCGTTCGCCTTGCGCGTGGAGATAAGGTGTCTAGCGCAGCGCGTCTATCTCGGTAGCGCTATAGGACTGACCCAAAGCGTCACATGTGGCCGTTGTCTGGGAAGGGATTTGTAGCGGGAGGAGATACGCGCGCTATGGGTTCACTGTGACGCCGCACTCATCTCCGGATGCATGCGGAACCGTCGCAAATGACGTGTGGCGACGTTCTCGTCGAGAGGGTCGAGAAGTTGCTTAAAGGCAATGTGTCAAAGATACTTGCTTGAAGTTCAAAGAATTATTTTTAGCTGCCGATACCAACTTGGCTTTCGCCGCCTGATACGTACTTCGACGCGGACGCCACTGGCATTCGAATGACGTCGCGGCGGCCAAGATTAGAAATTACTAGGGAAATCGCTATGGTGCAGGTTCGCAAACTGGTCTTGGCAATCGCGGCTGCTTCGTCGCTTGGCTCGGGCATGGCACACGCGCTGGGATTGGGAGAGCTGACATTGCAGTCTGCCCTGAACCAGCCGCTCGTTGCCGAAATCGAGCTAATCGATACTCGCGGGCTCGATGAGAACGAGGTCAGACCGACCCTCGCGTCGCCGGAAGCCTTCAATCAGGCCGGTGTCGACCGCCAGTACTTCCTGACCGACTTGAAGTTCACGCCGGTCGTTCGTCCCGACGGGAAAAGTGTCATTCGGGTGACGTCGACTAAGCCGGTACGCGAACCCTATCTGAATTTTCTAGTGGAAGTCGCGTGGCCTAGTGGCCGCCTGATGCGCGAATTCACCTTGCTTCTGGATCCACCGCTGTACGCCCCGCAGACGGCATCGGCGGCGCCGCAATTGCCTGCTGCTCAGCCGCGTCCACAAGCAGCGCCTGCGCCTCGGGCGCCCGCACCCGCGGCACCACGGCCAGCGCTGCAGGCAGCGCCTGTCGTCAGCACGCCGGCGTCTTCAGGTGCCAACGAATACCGAGTGGGTCCGCGAGAAACCCTGTGGGAGATTGCTGAGCGCAATCGTTCCGGAGGTTCCGTCCATCAGACGATGCTGGCGATTCAGGACCTCAACCCAGACGCATTCATCGATGGAAACATCAACCGGATGAAGAGCGGGCAAGTGCTTCGCTTGCCGAACGAACAGCAGATCAATGCGCGCTCGCAAGGCGAAGCATTGTCGCAGGTCGCTTCTCAGAATGCTGCCTGGCGCCAGCGCGCGAACGTGGCTTCAGGCGAGCGGCAGGTTGATGCTCGCCGCCGTGATACCGCCGCCCCGACGGGCACGCAGCGTGATACCGAAGACAACCTGCGCTTGCTGTCCGGCGAAAGTGGCGAGGCAACGAGTGGGACCGATGACACGGCTGATGGCGCCAGCGGGCGCAACAAAGCGTTGTCCGACAAGCTCGCGGTCACGCAGGAAAGCCTCGATACCACACGCCGGGAAAACCAAGAGCTAAACAGCCGTCTGAATGACCTGCAGAGCCAATTGGAGAAACTCCAGCGGCTCATGCAGTTGAAGGATGATCAGTTGGCCAAGCTTCAAGCCGGATTGGCGGCTGGGCAGGAGTCGGCGGCTAATACGCCTGCACCTGCTGCACCCGCTACTCCTGCGGAGACGGCTCCGCAAGCCGAATCGCCGGTCGATGAGACAAGCCCTAACGGACAAGCGGCGCCAGCAGATCCAGCGGCCGCGGTTGATTCGCCTGCACCCGCCGCTCCGGGGAGCGAAGGCAGCGAAGCACCGTTCGAGTCAACGCCGGAAGCAGGCGCACAGCACGGCGCAGAGGGGGGTAATGCGGACACCGATACCGCCGCGCCGGACGTGACTGCACAAGCCCCCGCCGAGCAACCCGCACCAGAAGAAAACCAAGCCGAGACGCCGGCGCCGGCCGAACAAACCGCACCCGAAGACGCGGTTTCTCCTTCGGCCTCCGAGCCGGCTCAGCCGATCGAATCCGCAGAGCCCGCTGCGCCTGTTGCTCCGCAGGAGGCAGAGGAAGGGGCCGAGTCCGAAGGTCTTATCGAAAGCCTGCTGAACAACAGCATGCTGATGGGCATCGTGGGCGGTGGTGTACTGCTGCTGTTGCTCGCCGCATTGCTGATTGCGCGCCGCAAGCGTGAAGCCGATCAAGAAAACCAGATCGTGCTCAACGACGGTGAGTCCGATCTGCCGCCGGGCAGTTTCGAAGGGCTGATTCCTGCGGAGGAAGCCGTATCCGCTCCACGGGATGCGGTGGAAAACAAGTCTGAGACCACGGACGCGTTGGGCGAGGCCGATATCTATATCGCTTATGGCCGCTTCAATCAGGCCGCAGAGCTGTTACTCAATGCGATCGACCAAGAGCCTCACCGCGCTGATTTGCGCCTCAAGCTCATGGAGGTCTACGCCGAGTTGGGTGACCGCGAAGGGTTTGCCCGGCAGGAGAGCGAGCTTCGCGAAATTGGAGGGTCTGCGGCGGAAATCGAACAGCTCAAGTCGCGTTATCCCGGCATGGCTCAAGTGATGGCGGCAGGTGTGGTTGGTGGTGCAGCGGCTACCGCGCTCTATGCGGCCAACTCGGGCGCTACCGACGAAGAGCGTGTTGTGTCGAGTACGGATTCTCTGGAATTGAGTGATGAGGAATTGGACTTCGATTTCTCCGACCTTGAGGCGGAGCTCTCCGGCGAGCAAACCCCGGATCGGTCCGATTCTGATCTGGTACTCGATGACTTCTCGCTCGACGACGAGCCGCAGAAGCCTGTCACCGAAACCGTAACCGAACCTGTTTTCTCGCTGGAAGACGACTTGTCGGACTTCAGTCTCGATTTGGACGACGACACGAAGCGACCTGTGGAACCGCCCGCGTTGGACGAGCATAACGAAGAATTTCTGCTCGACGACGGTATGAATTTGGATCGTGCGGACGAAGACCGTCCAGTTACTCCTGCGGTGGCGGAACAACCTGAATCGCTGCCGTCCGACTTCGACCTTTCATTGGCGGACGATGAGCCTGTGCAGCCGACTCAGGCCGACTTCGCTGCCGAGCTCGAGCGCGTCTCCGCTGAATTGGGCGAGCTATCCGACGAGCTGGAGCAATCCGCGGCAGCCGAGGAGACCTCTCTTAGTGATGAAGATGCGCTTGACGATGAGTTCGACTTCCTCGCTGGTACTGACGAAGCGACCACCAAGTTGGACTTGGCCCGCGCGTATATCGAGATGGGAGACAACGAGGGCGCGCAGGACATCCTCGACGAAGTGCTTTCCGAGGGTAACGACGCTCAGCAACAGGAAGCACGTGATCTGATGAAAAAGCTGGTTTGAAATGAGTGATGCGTTTTCTCCTGCGGCAGCCGAAATGGCTGCCGCAGGTGTTTTTAGAATTGCCCTGGGAATTGAATACAGCGGCGCCGCCTACCGAGGCTGGCAACGACAGATCGCTGGCGTACCCTCCATTCAAGAAGCGGTCGAGAAGGCGCTGTCGGAAGTCGCCGCCGCGCCCGTGCACTTGGAGTGCGCCGGCAGGACCGACGCCGGCGTCCATGCGTGCGGTCAGGTGGTGCATTTCGATACGCGCGCCGAGCGTCCGCTGAAAGCCTGGGTAATGGGTGCGAATGCAAACCTCCCTGCGGACATTAGCGTTACATGGGCGAAGGTCATGCCCGCGCATTTTCATGCGCGGTTCAAGGCGTTTGCGCGGCGATATCGCTATGTCATCTACAACGATCCGATCCGTCCTGCCCAATTTAATCGGGGCGTCACTTGGAATTATCGGCCCCTGGATGTCGCGCTGATGCGCGACGCGGCGCGTGCGCTGGAGGGCCAGCATGACTTCACTTCGTTCAGGGCTGTGCAGTGTCAGGCCAAGACCGCGATCAAGACGGTTCATCACCTAAAGGTGATCGAGCACGGACGCTTTATCGTCCTGGACGTTCGCGCCAACGCCTTTTTGCATCACATGGTGCGGAATTTCGCGGGTGCACTGATGATGGTCGGTTGTGGTGATCGCCCGGTCAGCTGGGTAGCGGAAGCGCTAAACGCGAAAGACCGCCGGGCCGGCGGCGTTACCGCTCCAGCATATGGGTTATATCTCATCGACGCCGAGTACCCTGCCGAATTCGAGTTGCCTCGGCGTTACCTCGGGCCCCATTTCCTGTCCTCGTTGCCGGAAGACCGCTGACGCACCACACGGCCTTTGCTAATATCTGCGTTTTTTCGAGGGTATGTGCAACTTGACAGCCGTTCGCAGCAAAATTTGTGGCATCACGCGTGTAGAAGACGCACAGGCAGCTGCCGACGCGGGCGCCGACGCCATCGGCCTGGTTTTCTACAGGCCGAGCCCGCGCGCGGTCGACATCCACATGGCCCGTCGCATCATCGCTGCGCTTCCACCGTTCGTGACGACGGTGGGGCTGTTCGTGAACCACAGCCGCTGCGAGATCGGCGAAATTCTCGATGCGGTACCACTCGACGTTCTTCAGTTTCATGGTGACGAGTCGCCCTCGCAGTGCGAAGGGCACGGTCGGCCGTTCATCAAGGCGCTACGCATGCAACCGGGACAGGACATCGGAGCGTTGGCCAAAACGTACGGCAGCGCCGCCGGAATACTTCTGGATACCTACGTGGCGGGCGTCGCGGGCGGGACGGGTCAGGCTTTCGATTGGGCCGCGATACCGCTGCTCGAGAAACCGTTGATCCTTGCCGGCGGGCTCACCCCTTCGAACGTTGCGGATGCGATCAGGCAGGTGCGGCCTTTCGCAGTCGACGTCAGTGGTGGCGTCGAGGCATCGAAGGGCATCAAGGATCATGAAAGCGTAAAGGCGTTCGTCCAGGCGGTACGGGCTGCCTGAGAAGATGTGACAAAAACGGCTGGCAGGCCGTCCATAGGCCATCTTGCCGCCGTTGAACGCGGCAGCGCCAATTCATAGGTTTTCAGCGCGACGGCATTTCGATTGCGCTCGGATTAAGTGTTTGGAGATAACAACTCATGAGCAACTGGCTAGTAGACAAGCTGATTCCCTCGATCATGCGATCCGAAGTGAAGAAGAGTTCGGTTCCCGAGGGCCTGTGGCACAAATGCCCATCCTGCGAAGCCGTGCTTTACAAACCTGAACTCGAGAAGACACTCGACGTTTGCCCCAAGTGCAATCACCACATGCGTATCGGTGCGCGCACACGGCTCGATATTTTCCTCGACGAGGAAGGGCGCGAAGAGATTGGCGCCGAGCTCGAGCCGGTTGACCGACTCAAATTCCGTGACAGCAAGAAGTACAAGGACCGGCTCACTGCGGCGCAGCGCGATACCGGCGAAAAAGACGCTCTGATCGCCATGCGCGGGACATTGAAAACGATGCCGATCGTGGCCGTTGCGTTCGAATTCAGCTTCATGGGTGGTTCGATGGGCGCCATTGTCGGTGAGCGTTTTGTCCGTGCCGCGAACGTCGCGCTCGAGCAGCGTTGCCCGATGGTCTGCTTCGCTGCCTCGGGTGGCGCGCGTATGCAGGAAGCCTTGATCTCGCTGATGCAGATGGCAAAGACATCCGCCGTGCTGGCGCGGTTGCGTGAAGAAGGCATCCCCTTCATATCCGTCCTGACGGACCCTGTCTACGGCGGCGTCTCAGCGAGCCTGGCGATGCTCGGAGATGTCATCGTCGCCGAGCCCAAGGCGCTCATCGGCTTTGCCGGCCCGCGCGTGATCGAGCAGACCGTGCGCGAAAAATTGCCTGAAGGCTTCCAGCGCAGCGAATTCCTGCTGGACCATGGCGCGGTCGA
Source organism: Pseudomonas matsuisoli (assembly GCF_014647635.1). Taxonomy (GTDB): domain Bacteria; phylum Pseudomonadota; class Gammaproteobacteria; order Pseudomonadales; family Pseudomonadaceae; genus Pseudomonas_P; species Pseudomonas_P matsuisoli. The sequence continues at coordinate 238,036 of NZ_BMPO01000001.1, read as the reverse complement.
CATGATCGTGCATCGCGCCGAACTGCGCGATCGCCTAGGCAGCCTGCTTGCGCAGCTTACGCATCAGCCCAGCCCTGCTTACGCATGAGTACCCGTACCCTTGCCGAGTGGCTGTCCTATCTTGAGCAGCTGCATCCGAACGCCATCGATATGGGGTTGGATCGCTGCGAAGAGGTCGCCCGGCGCCTAGGGCTATCACGCCCTGCGAAACAGGTCGTCACTGTTTCAGGTACCAATGGCAAGGGCTCGACCTGTGCATTCGTCGCCGCGTTGGTGAGGTCGCAGGGCTTGAAAGTCGGGGTCTACAGTTCGCCGCACTTATTGCGATACAACGAACGTGTACAGATCGACGGAGCCGAAGCGGATGATGCCGCGCTTTGTGCGGCTTTCGAGGCAGTAGATGCGGCGCGCGGTGAGATCACGCTCACCTATTTCGAAATGGGCACATTGGCAGCGTTCTGGCTATTCGGGCGTGCCGCGCTGGACGTTGCTGTGCTTGAAGTGGGCCTGGGTGGCCGCCTCGATGCGGTCAACATCGTCGACGCCGACATCGCGCTTATTTCGAGTATTGGCCTCGATCATGCTGAGTGGCTGGGGGATACCCGCGAATCCGTCGCTGCCGAGAAAGCCGGTATCTTCCGCCCGGGACAGCGAGCGGTTTGCGGTGATCTCGATCCGCCTGCGGTGTTGATCGACATTGCCCAGGAGAAGGGCACCGAGCTGTTGCGCCGCGGAGCCGACTACGAGGTGACTATCGGGTCGGATAGTTGGCAATGGCGCGGCGTTACCGGCACCGGCGAGCCGCTCTCGCTACACGCGCTGCCTATGTTTGATCTGCCAATGGAGAACGCCGGTTTGGCGCTTCAAGCGTACGCGCTGCTCGGGTATCCATGGGTGCCCGAGCAAATCAGCGCAGCGTTGGCCAATACCCGAATGCACGGGCGGCTCGAGCGACACCTTCTCGAACGCGATGGTCAGCGTTTCTCCCTGTTGCTGGACGTGGGGCATAATCCGCACGCTGCCGCGTATTTGGCCGAGCGCTTGAACGCGCGCGCGCTTACGGGGGGTCGTCTAGCAGTCTTCGGCCTACTGGCGGACAAGGACCTGGAGGGCGTTCTCGCGCCACTGCTACCCGTCGTGCACGAGTGGGGTGTCGCGCCATTGCCCACCGCGCGAACCCGTCCAGCCGAAACATTGAAAGCTGCCCTGGATGCGTCGAGCGCAACGGCGACCGTCTATCCGGACGTGCGGACAGCGCTGGACGCGCAGTATCAAAAGGCGAGGACCGGGGACGAAATCATTGTTCTCGGATCGTTTTATTGTGTGGCCGAAGCCCTCGAGTGGCTGGCCGAGCGTTGAATTGGAGGGGTTAGCGTGCAGAAGGGATTGAAGCAGCGAATCGTCGGTGCGCTGGTGTTGCTGGCGCTGGCAGTAATCTTTCTGCCAATGTTGTTCACGCGTCAGGACGATATGCGTCACGCGGTCGTCGAAGCGCCGCCTGCGCCGCAAACGCCAGCCATGCCTGAAATCAGCATGGAATCCGTGGAAACGCCGGAGCCTGCTGCAACGCCAGATTCGATGCAGGATCAGGAGGGCGGTGATGCAGCGCCCACTAGCCCAACAACGCCTCCACCTTCCGTACAGCCACTTCAGCAGCCGGAAGTGCCTCCATTGGCGGCGCCGGAAGATGAGCAGGTGGTCGCCGCACCGTCTGCACCACCACCCACTCCGGCACCCACTGCGCCGCCTAAGGAACCGATCAAGGGTACGACCGATACGCAGGCCGCCGCACCTGATGCGCAGAAAGCTCCAGCGTCGCGTCTTGACACCAATGATCTTCCGGTCAGCTGGTCCATTCAGCTCGCCAGTTTGTCCAATCGTGCGAGCGCTGAAAATTTGCAGAAGACCTTGCGCAGCGACGGTTACAACGCCTATATCCGAACGGTCGGCGGTATGAACCGCGTGTTCGTTGGTCCGGTGATCGAGCGGGCGGAAGCAGATAAATTACGAGCTCAGCTGAATCGCCAGCGTAAGCTGGATGGCTTCGTCGTACGTTTCCAACCCGAGCAAGGCTAGGCAGGACTGTCGTGGGTGAAGCGTTATCCCACGGAGCGTTTCACTCCTTGTCCAAGGCGCGTTCGAAACGAGGCGTGAAGGCTTGTACGAATGCATTGCGCAAGATCGCAATCAGCGCGCTGAATGCACTGACGTTGGTATCTTTCGTACTGCCTGACAATTCGATTCGCGTCGCGAACTGATCTTTTCGTTGGTTTTTCAGCGCGGTCTCACCACCGCCAACGATGGCTTCCCATACGCCCTGAATAAAGCCCTTCTGCTCGACGTCTTGTTCCCAATCGAAGACTTCCACGTTCTTGAGCAGCGGCTTGACGTAGCCACTTACCTGGCTGTCATCGACTTCTATCTCAGTGACCAGGTCTCCCGTTCCCGCTTTGAAATCGAAACGGCCGTACGCTTTGGCGAAATCGTTAAGCCGTATCAGCTCTAGGTCGGTCGTGCGCAGCTGAATGTCGAAGTTATCCATGCGCACGAGCGGATCGAAGCGTGACGTCACCTCGACAGGGGCCTGACCAAGCAAGCGACCCTGACCCTTGAACGAGGCCGATCGACGATTCTGCGCGTCGCGCGTATTGGTGAGATTGAATGCCTGGGCGTCGATATCGTCGACGTAGACGTCCACGGGCGGATTAGCTTGGAAGTTGCGAAACGCTACGCGCCCGCCATTGACGCGCACTTCGTCGAGAGTGATCGGCAGCAGCTTCTCCAATTGGACGCGCCAGTCGACACCTTCGCCGGTCTGGTCTTGCTTGCCGGGCGTATCCACGAAACTGATACGTAGGCCATTGAAGACGACCCGCGCGACGATCGCGCCTTCGTTCCAGAGCGCTCGCCAGCTGACCGCGATTTCAGTATCCGGTGCATCCAGCAAGGGGACCGGTACGTCTGCATCTTTTTTCTCGATGACGAGGCCTTGGATACGGTAGGCACCTTCCCACCACCGCAATTGCACGGCGGCTATGTGCCCCCGGTAGTCGCCCATGTCGGCTAGGCGTTCGTTGAGGTAGTGCCGGATGACCGAGGGAGCAGCCAATTGAAAGATCAGCAGCAGGCCGGCGATGCAAAGCAGAATGATCACCGGAAGGCGATAACGTCGCTTCATGAAAAGTCCACGGGTGATGGATCAATGTTTCGTGGACCGTCGTTTTGCCCCGACAGTTCTGCGTTGCAGAATTCTGATGGGCATCCGCTGTATGCTCGACGCCACGAACTCGAATCAGCAAGAGGGAATCCGCCATGAATCGAATTTACACCGACAACGCACAAACAATCGGCAACACGCCACTGGTTCGGATCAATCGTATTGCGCCTAAAGGCGTGACGATCCTGGCGAAGATCGAAGGTCGCAACCCTGGGTATTCGGTCAAATGCCGCATTGGCGCGAACATGATCTGGGAGGCCGAATCCAGTGGGCGATTGACTGCTGGAATGACCATCGTCGAACCAACCTCGGGTAATACCGGTATTGGATTGGCATTCGTTGCTGCCGCGAAGGGCTACAAGCTGCTCCTGACCATGCCGTCCTCCATGAGCCTCGAGCGTCGCAAGGTATTGAAGGCATTAGGTGCCGAACTCGTGCTCACTGAGCCTGCGAAAGGTATGAAGGGGGCGATCGATAAGGCCAAAGAAATCGCCGAGTCCGATAGCGCACGCTACTTCATGCCGCAGCAATTCGATAACCCTGCGAACCCGGCTATCCATGAAAAAACCACCGGTCCCGAAATTTGGAACGATACGGAAGGTGCGGTCGATGTCCTGGTTGCAGGCGTAGGGACCGGGGGAACCATCACGGGCGTTTCCCGTTACATCAAGGGCACACAGGGCAAGCCGATTTTGTCGGTTGCCGTAGAGCCGATAGGGTCACCGGTAATCAGTCAGACCCTGGCGGGGGAAGAAGTGAAGCCGAGCCCGCATAAGATTCAAGGCATCGGCGCCGGTTTCGTTCCTAAAAACCTCGACCTCGCAATGGTCGATCGCGTGGAACAGGTTTCCGACGATGAATCGAAAGCGATGGCGCTGCGCTTGATGCAGGAAGAGGGAATTCTATGCGGCATTTCATGCGGCGCAGCAATGGCTGCTGCGGTTCGTCTCGCGGGGGAGCCGGATATGCAGGGCAAGACGATTGTCGTCGTGCTCCCTGACTCGGGTGAGCGCTACCTGTCGAGCATGTTGTTCGCCGATATGTTCAGCGAGCAGGAACTGCAGCAATAGCGTTGGTGTAAGCCTGTCGGTGCGAGGCGCGGCACTCGCATCGGTAGGCGTCTTATGAGCAACTGCAACATCCCGGCATGCACAGATCGCGATGATGGTTGCGAATCTCCGGCTTTTTATGAATAGTCCGCTAATAATTAGTTTCGTGATATTCGAATAGCCTCATGTCCTATCCCGATCAGCACCGTTTCGCCATGCAACTGGCATGGCTTTCGCGCGCCTGGCGCGCCGAACTCGATCGCCGCCTCGCGGGGCTTGGGTTATCTCAAGCGCGTTGGTTGGTGCTGATGCACCTGAACCGATTTCCTGAAATGCCGACTCAGCGCGAGCTCGCCAAGAGCGTCGGCGTCGAGGGGCCGACCCTGGCTCGATTGCTCGATGGCCTCGAAGCGCAGGGCTTGGTGAAGCGTATCGGCGTTCCTGAAGATCGGCGCGCCAAGAAAATCGCACTTGAGGACAAGGCCCGTCCTTTGATCGAAAAGATCGAGACGATTTCCCGTGAGGTCCGGCAGGACTCCTTTGCAGGCATCAGCGAAGACGATTTGAAACGTTGCCAACAGGTCCACGCGCATATTCTTTCCAACTTGGAAAAACGCTAACCGAAGCGGACGACCAGCTAGCTCATCCGCCGTTTTGGCGACGTCTAGAAGCTTCGTCCGAGATTCAGGTATAGCGCGTGCTCGTCCGCATCGTTGAAGCCGTACGTGAAGTTCAGCGGGCCGAGCGGCGTTTCGTAGCCCAGGAAAATGCTGGCGGCATTAATGTAGCCGCTTTCAAAATCATTCTCATTGTTCCATACACGGCCGCGTTCCAATGAGGCGCCTAGGTAGAACGGGAAATCCAGCGGGAGAAAGGCTCTCGGCGTAAGTCGCCGGTAATACACGGCGCGGCCCAAGCTGTAGTTCTGGCCGGTCAGGGAGTCTTGTCTGAAACCCGACAGCTGCTGCGCGCCGCCGAGCAGGAAGCTTGACGTCACGACCTCCGCTTCATCGAGGGTACGTCCGTAGCGAGCGCCTAGGACCCAGGTGTTCGGGCCGTGAGTCAACGGCTTCTCGACGTTCAACTCCCATTGGCGATAACGCTGATCGGAGCCGAGGCTAGGATCGTATTGCCGCAGGGTGAGATCGATATTCTCGCCTTCGTGGGGGAAGTCGACATTATCGAGCGTATCGAATGAGTATTTGAGCTCGTAATAGCCCTCGGTGAAATTCACCTCGGGTTGATCCGTATCCCCGATGCGGACCTCTGTTTTACCCCATGCCTGACCAAGCCCGAAGCGCAACTCGCCGTTGTTCGCAATCTGCCTGCCCGCGTTCAAGCCGTAGCCGTAACGTTGCAGGCGATAGCGCGCGATGGGGTCGTTATCCAAGGTCGCGTCGACGTTCTGCGCTTCCGTGTACACGTTCGGCGCGACAAACCAGCGAGAGCCTGCATCCAGCGGTTGATAAAACTCAGTGAATAACTCCTGCTGGTCGCCGAGCTGCAGGCGCGTCAGCCATTCCGCCCCAAGGCGATTGATGCCGTTCATGCGATAGCTGGCGCCCAGGTTGTAGACGCTTTCTCCGCGGAAGTCGTCGGACAAATTGAGGCCGAGCCGCAGATAGTCGGTTCCAGAACGTTTTTCCCGTGCGTCGATGATCAATGTGTTCTGCGCCCGGTTGCCGTGGACGACGTGATATTGCACCTGATCGAAGTAATCCAGGCCGTAAAGGGTGCCCATGTCCTTTTGCAGCTGGTCGAGGTCCAGCGGCTGACCGATTTCCTGACGGATGATGCGACGAATTACGTCATCGCCGACTTTTGAATCGTTGACGACCTCGATTGTCGAGATGACCGGTTCACGTGCCTCGGACGAGCGCGCTAGGGTCAGCGCAGGGTTGCCGCCCGCTGGGGATTTGAGCGCTGAAAGCTTTCCCTTCAATGCCATGGCGGCGCGGTAGCCGGCATCCATCATCTGCTCTGCACGGCCGAAGTCGGTTACGTCGTAACCGGTAAGCGGTGGTTGTACCAGTACGTCGTCTTGTTCCAATGTCGCCAACTGCGCCTCGGAGTTGCGGCGCGTCATCATCGTGATCGACTGATTCAGCACATCCACGACGGTCAACAACTCCTTCTTCGGCTTTAGTGGTGTACCGATGTCGACGACGATCACTCGATCAACGCCCATCTCCCGAGCGACATCCACAGGGATGTTATCTACCATGCCGCCGTCCACCAGCAGCCGGCCACCAATTTCTACGGGGGCAAACACGGCCGGGATGGACATGCTGGCCCGAATAGCTTCGGGCAGGTGGCCTTTGCTGAAAACCACCTTTTCGTCGTTGGCAATGTCTGTCGCCACCGCGCGAAACGGAATGGGCAACCGATCGAAATCGCGTGTATCGCTGCTGCGAACGAGCAGCTTTTCCAGCGTTAGAGCGAGGTTCTGGCCTTGGATCGCACCAAGTGGCAACCCCAAGCTTCCGTCGTCGCGGAAGCTGAGCCGCTGTTTGACGAGAAAGGTACGGTCGTCCTGTTTGCGTCGAAAGGGAATGTCTTGCCGAGGAGGGGAATCGGACAGCACCTCACGCCAGTCGAGGTCAAGCGCGAGCTGCCGCAGCTCGTTGACGCTGTAACCCGAGGCATAGAGCCCACCGATGACGGCGCCCATGCTGGTGCCGGCAATGGCATCGATCTGGATGCCTTGCTCTTCGAGCGCTTGCAGAACGCCGATGTGGGACAGCCCGCGTGCCGCGCCTCCTGAAAGAACCAGTCCTACTTTGGGTCGCGCGGTTTCGGCAACGCAGAACAGCGGGAGACAGAACAGCAGCAATAGAGCGAGACGGCGCATGGCGTCATCCTGACAGCGAGGGGCGGGAAAGGCAGATAGTATAGGTCCGAGCCCCGCACACGAGAGCAAGAAGATGAGTCAGGCTAAGCCAGAAATCAGCATCACCTATTGCACCCAATGTCAGTGGCTGTTGCGTGCGGCATGGTTGGCGCAGGAACTGCTATCGACGTTCGCGGATGACCTCGGCAAGGTGATCCTCGAGCCAGGCAAGGGAGGCGTTTTCAGGATTACCTGCGACGGTGAGCAGATCTGGGAGCGAAAAGCCGATGGTGGCTTTCCGGAAGCGAAGGTGTTGAAGCAGCGCGTGCGGGACCGGATCGATCCTGAACGCAACCTGGGCCACAACGACCGCTAATTCGTTTGTGGGAGCGGGCCACTCCCGCGATGTGGTTTCTAATCCAACGCGGCCTATCTGGTAAGCCCATCGCGGGCACGGCCCGCTCCCACGGGATGCTTTGCTTCCACCATATTGGCTGACGGTTAGTCGGCTTTGCCTCTTGTGGGAGCGGGCCACGCCCGCGATGTGGTCGCGAATCCAGCGAGGTTTATCTGTTGAGCTTCGCGGGCAGGGCCCGCTCCCGCATCAGATGTGCAGTTCCGGTCACGAATACGCGCTTAGTCGTCGAAATCCATCCAGCCGCCCATTTCCTTCCAACGATTGACGATGCCGCAAAACAGGTCGGCCGTCTTTTCGGTGTCGTAACGAGCAGAGTGAGCTTCGCGCCCGTCGAACTCGATTCCTGCCGCTTGGCAGGCTTTGGCTAACACGGTTTGCCCGTACGCCAGGCCCGCAAGCGTCGCGGTATCGAAGCTGGAAAACGGGTGGAATGGATTGCGTTTGATTCCGGTACGGGTGATCGCCGCATTGAGGAAATTCAGGTCGAACGCGCTGTTGTGTCCCACCAGAATCGCGCGTTTGCAGCCGTTGGCCTTGATGGATTTGCGCAGGCCTCGAAAGATTTCGGTAAGCGCGTGTTCCTCGGTCACGGCCATCCGCAAGGGGTGGTCGAGCTTGATGCCGGTGAACTCCAGCGCAGCCGCTTCGATGTTGGCGCCTTCGAACGGCTCGACGCGGAAAAATGCAGTGTGCTCCGGGAAGAGCATGCCGCCTTCGTCCATGCCGATCGTAGTGGCGGCAATCTCCAACAGCGCGTCGGTCGCGGCGTTGAATCCTCCCGTTTCCACGTCCACCACCACGGGCAAATAGCCCCGAAAGCGGCGCGCCATGGGATGTTTGGGGCCCGATTGGGATTGGCCTTCGAGGTCATCGTCAAACTGTTCTTCGCTCACGCTTCGGCCTCCAGCACACGCCACCTAAGTGTTTCGCCAGCGCGCAGCGGCACGACGACGTGCTCGCCGAAAGGCAGCGTTGTCGGTACCTGCCAGTCTTCTCGAACGAGGGTGATGCGGTCCGTATTGCGTGGCAGCCCGTAGAAATCTGGGCCATGGAGGCTGGCGAACCCTTCTAGCTTGTCCAACGCGTTGCGCTGCTCGAAGGCTTCGGCGTACAGCTCGATTCCCGCGTTCGCGGAATAGCATCCGGCGCAGCCGCAGGCGTTTTCCTTGGCATGCTGCGCATGAGGGGCCGAGTCGGTGCCGAGGAAGAACTTCGGGTTGCCACTGGTGGCGGCATCGAGCAACGCGACCTGATGCGTGTTGCGCTTGAGGATGGGTAAGCAGAAGAAGTGCGGGCGAATACCACCTACCAGCATGTGGTTACGGTTGAACAGCAAGTGTTGGGGGGTAATGGTCGCACCCACATTGCTCGGGGCTTCGCGCACGAAGGTCGCCGCGTCAGCGGTGGTGATATGTTCGAAAACGATCTTCAACGTTGGAAAGCGCTCGACCAGACGCACCATATGTTCATCGATGAAGCGCTTTTCCCGGTCAAATACGTCGACGTCCTGGCGGGTGACTTCGCCATGGATCAACAACGGCAGTCCAACTTCCGCCATGGTTTCGAGCACTGGGAACACATTGTCAACCAGCGTCACGCCGGATGCCGAATTGGTTGTCGCACCGGCAGGATAGAGCTTGACGGCATGCACGAACCCGCTGGCCTTCGCGGTGCGGATATCGTCCGAGGTCGTGCCCTCGGTCAGGTACAACGTCATCAAGGGCTCGAAGCGACTTTCAGCAGGGCGGGCATCGAGAATGCGATCGCGATAGCGTGCCGCTTCTTCGGTGTTCTTGACCGGAGGGACCAAGTTCGGCATCACGATCGCGCGGGCGAATACGCGGCCTGCGTCGGTGACGGTATGAGGTAGCACAGCCCCGTCGCGTAGGTGAATATGCCAATCATCGGGGCGCAGCAGAGTTATGCGGTCGGTCATGGGGAAGTCCAGAAAATAAGACGGTCGCTTCCGCTGACGTGTGGCGTCAGCGGAAAATGGCATCGCTGCCAAAATAAGGTGCGAGCATGCTACCGGAAAAGGGCGTTCCGGACACGGCGCATCGGGCTCAAGTTCTGGCAGCGGGCACCGATATCTGTGGTATCCATTCACCCACTTCGCTGCTGGGGTCCACCGTGCGCTCGCTATTCTTTCTAACGTCGCTCCTGTTCATCAGTGCCCCCGTCATGGCGCTGAGCTTTCAGACGCGTCTGGAAAATGCGCAATGGATGGTCGCTGGCGATCAATTCGAATGCCGCCTGACGCAGCCCGTGGCGGGCTTTGGCAGTGGCGAATTCGTCCGCCGGGCAGGCGAGGCCGCCGTTTTTCGTCTCAACGCCGATGAGCCTTGGATGAGCGCCGGCTCGGCGACTTTATTGGCTGCCGCAGCGCCTTGGCAGCCCGGACGGGGCGATATCAACCTGGGGTCGGTCAGCGTTCAGGTGTCGGCAGGGGTGCCGTTCAACAGCTCCCAGGAGCAAGCCGGGCGTCTGCTCACGGGGCTGCTGGAAGGACGCTCGCCGCTGGTGCGTCACCGTACCAGGGCCGGTGGCGAGTCGCTCGAGGTGCGCATCCTGCCGACGCGGTTCAAGCCCGCGTACGATGAATACCTGGCGTGTACCGCTAAGCTGCTGCCGGTCAATTTCGATCAGATTCGTCGCTCGCAGGTGGGCTTTCCTGGAGAAGGCGCCGAGCTGGATGACTTGTCGAAAGCCAAACTCGACATCGTATTGGCCTTCCTGAAAGCAGATCCGACCGTCAACCATATCGAACTGAATGGGCATTCCGACAACAGCGGCAACCGGCTCACCAACCGCGAACTTTCCCGGCAACGGGCGCTGGCGGTGCAGGCGTACCTTGTCGCCCACGGTGTGGCGGGCGAACGGATCGACGTGCGTTTTCACGGTGAACGCTATCCGCTGGTGAATAATTCCAGCGCTGCCAACCGGGCGAAGAATCGGCGCGTCGCGATCAGTCTTTCCCGCGTTCCAGAGGCCGCTGTAAAACCCACTGCGGCACCGGAAACCGCACCTGCAACCGCCGCACCCGCGCCCGCATAACGACGCGCGGCATCCATCGCTGTAAATGCACGCGCCAGACCAGTAGAATCACGTCCTTTGCGAACAACCCCGTGGAGTGGATGGCATGGCGGACGTGAAGAAGGTTGTCCTGGCATATTCAGGCGGCCTGGACACCTCGGTAATTCTGAAATGGCTGCAGGACACCTACAGCTGCGAAGTGGTCACCTTCACCGCTGACCTCGGTCAGGGCGAGGAGGTGGAACCGGCACGTGCCAAGGCGAAGGCCATGGGCGTGAAGGAAATCTACATCGATGACCTGCGCGAAGAGTTCGTCCGCGACTTCGTTTACCCGATGTTCCGTGCCAACACCGTCTATGAAGGCGAGTACCTGTTGGGCACCTCCATCGCGCGTCCGCTGATCGCCAAGCGTCTGATCGAGATTGCCAACGAAACTGGCGCTGATGCCATCTCCCACGGTGCTACCGGCAAGGGCAATGATCAGGTGCGTTTCGAGCTCGGCGCTTACGCGCTCAAGCCCGGCGTGAAAGTGATCGCTCCGTGGCGCGAATGGGATCTGCTTTCCCGCGAGAAGCTGATGGACTACGCCGAAAAACACGCGATTCCCATCGAGCGTCACGGCAAGAAAAAATCCCCGTACTCCATGGATGCCAACTTGCTACACATCTCCTACGAGGGCGGTGTACTGGAAGACACTTGGACCGAGCACGAAGAAGACATGTGGCGTTGGACAACGTCGCCAGAAGCGGCTCCGGACACCCCGACCTATATCGAGCTGACCTACCGCAGCGGCGACATCGTTGCCATCGACGGTAAGGAAATGACGCCGGCTACGGTCTTGGCGGAGCTTAACCGCATTGGTGGTGAGAACGGCATCGGCCGTCTGGATATCGTCGAGAACCGCTTCGTGGGCATGAAGTCCCGCGGCTGCTACGAGACTCCGGGCGGCACGATCATGCTCAAGGCACATCGCGCCATCGAGTCGATCACCCTCGACCGCGAAGTTGCGCATCTGAAAGACGATTTGATGCCGAAATACGCGAGCCTGATTTACAACGGCTTCTGGTGGAGCCCTGAGCGTCTGATGCTGCAGCAGATGATCGACGCATCACAGGCTAACGTGAACGGTGTCGTGCGTTTGAAGCTGTACAAAGGCAATGTCATCGTCACGGGTCGCAAGTCCGACGATTCACTGTTCGACGCTAACATCGCGACGTTCGAAGAAGACGGCGGTGCCTACAATCAGGCCGATGCGGCGGGCTTCATCAAGCTCAACGCACTTCGCCTGCGCATTGCGGCTGGCAAGGATCGTAAGTTGATCTGACGGGTTGATGCGATGTGACGAAAACCCCGGCTACGTGCTGGGGTTTTTTGTTTGCGGGCAATAAGCGTCGAGTTTACGTCTTTAAGGATGTGGTGAACTTGCCACCGAATTCGCGAGAAAGCTCGCGAATGCGATCTAAAGCCCAGCGCCGGTCCTACCTTTTATACGTATTGACACCTTGTCTGGGAATCCACTGCGTTCCGAAACAACAACGCCCCGACCAAGTCGAGGCGTTTATGTGTGCCTGAGGTAACCGTGCGCGGGTGCTTGCCGGTTACAGGTCGAAGTCGTAGTCGTTGAGCTGCTTCTGCAGCCTGCGCTCGTCGAGGTAATTGTCGATGATGCGACGCTTGGTAAGGTTGGTTTTCGCGACTTCTACCGGCGCGTCTTCCTGATCGTCGGTGGAGGCCTCGTCTTCGAGTTCGATATCTGCGTCTTCTGCCATGGTGTTCGCTCCTGGGGAACGGGGGGCTACATGGCGCACCTTATATCCGCAAACTTGGAGGTCGTAAAAAAGATTTTTTCAATCGGCGGACGGTAAAAATCACGCGTTAATCAATCGTCCGAAGTCTTGTGCTTGTATTCGCACAAATCCTCTATCCGGCAACTGCCACAGCGGGGACGCCTGGCCTGGCAAACGTAGCGTCCGTGCAGGATGAGCCAGTGGTGAGCGTCCATGAGGTAGTCCTTGGGGACGAACTTCATTAGCTTCCGTTCAACCTCGATTACATTCTTTCCAGGAGCGATATTCGTGCGGTTGGACACTCGAAAGATATGCGTGTCGACAGCCATGGCAACTTGGCGAAACGCCGTATTCAGCACCACGTTCGCGGTCTTGCGGCCCACCCCTGGAAGCGCCTCGAGGTCGGCGCGGTTTTCCGGCACCTGACTATCGTGCTTCTCGATAAGAATGCGGCACGTCTCGATGACGTTCTTGGCTTTGCTGTTATAGAGACCAATCGTCTTGATGTATTCGGACAAGCCATCGACGCCCAGCGCGTAGATAGCCTCGGGCGTATTGGCGACCGGATAAAGTCTGGCGGTCGCCTTGTTTACACCTACGTCCGTTGCCTGCGCGGACAGGATGACCGCGATCAGCAATTCGAATGGTGAGGTATAGGCTAACTCGGTCTTGGGGTCAGGATTGTCTTCGTGCAGGCGACGGAAGATTTCCAGGCGTTTCGCAGCGTTCATGGGTAGCGTTCACGGTTGTCGATCGTTGTGACTAACGCGCTTGCAGCTGGTCCAGCGTCTGTTGAGCAGCGACAGCTGCCTGTCGCAGAGCGTCCAGTTGCGCGGCTTGTTCCGGGGAGGGCGCTTCTCCGAACGCCTTCTCCGCCTTGCTGACTTGCGCACGGCTCATGGCAGCCGTGATTTTTGCTTTCTTGATGGCCACTTCATCCGCCGGCGTCGGCGCCTTCGAAGCGCGCTCGAGTGCGTTCTGCGCTGCCAGGCTGGCCAGACGTAGCGATTCGACCTGCGTTGCGAGTGCGGCAGTGCCATGTTGAGCCAATTGCTTTTCAGCCTTGGTCAGGGCCATACGAGCCATAGCCGCTTCGATCTTCAAGCGCTTGAGGTCCGCCGGATCCGCCGAGGCCTCTGCAGCGTCTACAGGTGACGATGGCCTCTTGTTCAGCGCCAGTCGCGTCTGACGCTCGGCTTTGCGCCGTGACTCTTCCAGCGCAATGCGTCGATTGCGTGACTCGAAACGCTGCCGGAATTGATCGGCCCGCGCCCGCTGACGCGCTGCTTCCGGTTGAGCGAGTGGGAGTATATCGATGCAGTCGACAGGGCAGGGCGCCACGCACAGTTCGCAACCCGTACATTCGTCCTTGATCACGGTATGCATCAATTTGGCCGCGCCCAGTATCGCGTCGGTTGGACATGCCTGTATGCACTTCGTGCACCCGATGCATTCGGCTTCCCTGATGAAGGCTACCTGCGGTGGAACCTCCGGTTCTTCGAGAGGCAACGCCGGACGCTTCACCAGCGCAGCCAGTGCCACAACCGTCGCTTGACCACCGGGCGGACATTTATTGATTGCCTCGCCCGCAACGATGCCCTCCGCATAAGGGCGGCATCCGGGATGACCGCATTTGCCGCATTGCGTTTGCGGGAGCAGGGCATCGATGGCTTCGATTGAGATAGCGGCGTTGTTCATGATGTTATCGCCGACGCGGTGGCACGCCGGGCAGTCCAGAAAAAGACGCGCCCGCTCGAAGTTCAGAGCGGGCGCAAAGGCTACAAAGGATGTTGCTTACTTCACGCGCTGACCCGGCTTTGCGCCGCTGTCAGGGCTGAGCAAATAAATTTCTTCGCCACCCGGGCCTGCGGCGAGCACCATGCCTTCGGAAACGCCGAACTTCATTTTGCGGGGTGCAAGGTTGGCGACGTAGAGCGTCAGTCGGCCCTCGAGCTTGCTGGGGTCGGGGTATGCGCTCTTGATGCCGGAAAACACATTGCGTTTTTCGTCACCAATGTCGAGCGATAGCCGTAGCAGCTTGTCGGCGCCTTCCACGAACTCGCACTTCTCGATCAGCGCGATCCGTAGATCGACCGCGGCAAATGCGTCGAAATTGATTTCGGCGGCCACTGGCTCCTTTGTCAGCTCGCCATTGCCTGTAGGCGCCGCAGCAGGTGCTCCAGAGGCAAGGTCTTCCTTGGAGGCTTCGACCATCGCATCGATTTTTGCGGATTCGATACGCGTCATCAGCGGGCTGAAGGCATTCAGCGAGTGGTTTGCCAGCTGATCCTGATGCTGAGCCCACGTCAGCGGGGCGACATTCAGGAAGGCTTCCGCCGCTTCGGCCAACTTTGGCAGCACGGGCTTAAGGAAGATGACGAGTTGGCGGAACAGATTGATACCCGTAGCGCAGATCGCCTGTACCTCAGCCTGCTTGCCTTCCTGCTTGTTCAGTGCCCAAGGCGCCTGCTCGGCGATCCACGCGTTGGCGCGGTCGGCAAGTGCCATGATTTCACGCATTGCTCGGGCAAAGTCGCGGTTCTCATAGGCTTCAGCGATGCCGGGCGCCGCAGCGGTGAAGGCGGCGGTCAATTCAGGCGCGGCATTCTCAGCCACTAACACGCCGCCATTGCCTTTGTGGATGAAGCCGGCGCAGCGGCTCGCGATGTTGACAACCTTGCCGACCAGGTCCGAGTTCACCTTTTGGACGAAGTCCTCGAGATTGAGGTCAAGATCGTCGACGCCACGACCGAGCTTGCTCGCGTAGTAGTAGCGCAGGTACTCGGGGTTCAGATGGTCGAGATAGGTGCGCGCCTTGATAAAGGTGCCCCGCGACTTCGACATCTTTTGCCCGTCCACGGTCAGGAAGCCGTGGACGTTCAGCGCGGTTGGCTTGCGGTAGCCCGCGCCTTCGAGCATGGCCGGCCAGAACAGGGCGTGGAAGTTCACGATGTCCTTGCCGATGAAATGGTACAGCTCGGCACTCGAATCTTTTTTCCAATACGCGTCGAAGTCGAGCTCAGGGCGGCGGGCACACAGATTCTTGAAGCTGGCCATGTAGCCGATCGGCGCATCCACCCAGACATAGAAATACTTGCCGGGTTCGCCGGGGATTTCGAAGCCGAAATAGGGGGCATCACGAGAGATGTCCCATTCCTGCAGCCCTGCGTCGAGCCATTCGGCGATCTTGTTGGCAACCGCGTCCTGCAAGGCGCCGCCGCGCGTCCACTGTTTCAAGGTGGCGTCGAAGTTCGGCAGCTTGAAGAAGAAGTGCTGCGACTCTTTCAGGACCGGTACGGCGCCGGAAATGGCGGAACGTGGGTCTTTCAACTCGGTAGGCGAGTAGGTCGCGCCGCATTTCTCGCAATTGTCACCGTACTGGTCCGCTGCGCCGCATTTCGGGCAGGTGCCTTTGATGAAGCGGTCCGCCAGGAACATGCCCTTGTCCGGGTCGTAATACTGCGTCACTGCGCGATCGGCGATGTGTCCGGCATTACGTAGCGCCAGGTAGATCGACTCGGACAATTCGCGGTTTTCTTCCGAATGCGTCGAGTGGAAATTGTCGAACTCGACCAAGAAGTCAGCGAAGTCAGTGGTGTGCTCACGACGGACGTTGTCGATCAACTGTTCCGGCGTAACGCCTTCCTTCTCCGCCCGTAGCATGATTGCCGAACCATGGGCGTCGGATGCGCAGACATACGTGCACTGGTTGCCGCGCATCTTCTGGAAGCGCACCCAGATGTCGGTCTGGATGTACTCCACCAGATGGCCAATGTGAATCGAGCCATTGGCATAGGGGAGGGCGCTGGTAACGAGGATCTGGCGGTTCTCAGACATATCGGCAGGCTGGTCACTGAAGGCGGAAGGGAAAGGGCGTCACTATAAAGGATGCAGTGATGGCGGGGCCACCCAAGACGCTGCATCGGGTACAACCTATTGCCGTCTCTCGATACTATGCATGTCGATAGTTTCCGAACTTATTTTTGATCACCTGCCTGGAGTTTCTATGAGTGCCATCAGCCGCGACGCGGTGGAAGCGACGCTTCGCCAATACATCGACCCGCATCAAGGGCAGGATCTCATCAGCGCAGACTGTCTACGTGCGATCGACATCAACGGTGGCCAGGTCAACGTACGCATTACATTGGGGTACGCCGCGGACCTCTTCCGGAATGGCCTTGCCCAGCTCCTGCAAATCGCTATTGAAAACCTGGAAGGCGTAGAGCGCGCTTCGGTGCTGGTCGACTGTGTCATCGAGGCCCACAAGGCTCAGGACCAGGTGCCTGCGCTGAGCAACGTCAAGAACGTCATTGCCGTTGCATCTGGCAAAGGCGGTGTCGGCAAATCGACGACCGCGGCCAACCTCGCGCTCGCACTTGCCCGAGAAGGTGCCAAGGTCGGAATCCTCGATGCCGATATCTATGGCCCGAGTCTAGGCATCATGTTTGGCTTGCCGGAAGGCACGCGGCCACAGGTGAAGGACCAGAAGTACTTCATTCCGCCGGTAGCGCACGGGGTACAGGTCATGTCCATGGCGTTCCTGACCGACGACAACACGCCGGTGGTCTGGCGTGGCCCGATGGTTTCCGGGGCGCTGCTGCAGCTCGTGACTCAAACGGCCTGGAACGATCTGGATTACCTGGTTATCGACATGCCACCAGGCACGGGCGACATTCAACTTACGCTGGCACAGAAGGTACCGGTCGCGGGCGCGGTGATCGTGACGACGCCGCAGGACCTTGCATTGCTCGATGCGAAGAAAGGCGTGGAAATGTTCCGCAAAGTCAACATTCCGGTGCTTGGCGTCGTAGAGAACATGGCGGTGCACATTTGCTCGAATTGCGGCCATGCGGAGCATTTGTTCGGTGAAGGCGGTGGCGAAAAGCTCGCTGCTCAGTTCGGCGTTGACCTTTTGGCCTCCTTGCCGTTGTCGATGGCGATACGGCTGCAAGCGGACAGTGGCAAGCCGACAGTCGTTGCCGACACCGAAAGCCAGATCGCGATGATCTACCAGGAAACGGCTCGGCACGTCGGCGCGCGCATTGCGCAGGCTGGTAGACACGCGGTTGCGATGCCGAACATACAGATCAGCGACGACTGACTATAGCCAATGGCTTACAAGACGAATCCACGAAGTGCCATTTTCTTGAGCCTGGCGGATACCTAGAATCTCGTTCCAACAACTGCAGCACAGGACGTGCTCAGGTCGCTCAAGGATGAGGCACCACCGCCAGGATGGCAGCCCGGTAAGGACACCGGGACGTGGTCGGCAAAACCCGCTTCGGCGGGTTTTTTGTTTTCTGATATTTGCTAGGTCTGTTGTTTCGTACACGGCCGCGAACGAAACAGCAGATTCCGGGGAAACGCCCTGACGAGGTCAGGGCGGCGCAGTAGCCGGTGGACTATCGGGTAGCAGGGTGACGTGCTGGCTTGGCGGCCAGCAACAGCACCGCGACGCCCAAAACCGCGGAGAGCAGCGAACCCAGTAATACGCCCACCTTTACTTCGTCGACGAGCGCGGGGGTGTTGGGGAACGCCAGCATGCCGATGAACAAGCTCATCGTGAACCCGATACCGCACAGCAAAGCGATCCCGTACAGCTGAAGCCAGCTGCTTCCCTGTGGGAGTCGTGCAACGCCTGACTTGATGGCTAGCAGCGAAAAGAGGGTAATGCCCACTTGCTTACCCAAGAGCAGCCCCAGCGCGACACCCATCGACACTGGACTCAGCAGAGACTCGACCGAGAAGCCCGCGAGTGATACGCCCGCGTTCGCGAAGCCGAATACCGGCACGATGAGGAAGGCCACCCACAGGTGAAGCTTCCCCTCCAGCGACATCAGCGGCGAATCGTCCGTTTCGGATTTACCTGCGATAGGGATGCACAGCGCCAGGATGACACCCGCCAAGGTCGCATGAACCCCTGACTTCAAGGTAAAGAACCACATCACGGCGCCGACCAGAAGATAGGGCAGTAACCGGGTCGCGCCGCTCTTGTTGAGCACCATGAGTACCGCGACGCATGCCAGCGCGCCCGCCAGCATCCAGACCGACAGTTCGCTGGTGTAGAACATGGCGATGATCAGCACTGCACCTAGGTCGTCGAGGATGGCCAACGCCGAGAGGAAGACCTTCAGTGAAATGGGCACGCGCTTGCCCAGCAGGGATAGCACGCCCAGTGCGAACGCGATATCGGTTGCAGCTGGGATTGCCCAGCCGGCCATGGTTTGCTCACTACCGGCGTTGAAATAGACGTACACCAACGCGGGGGCGAGCATTCCGCCCAATGCGGCAAATCCCGGTAGCGCACGTCGTTCCCATGTAGCCAGTTGCCCAGCCAGCAGTTCCCGTTTGATCTCGAGACCCACCAGCAAAAAGAAGATTGCCATTAGGCCGTCATTGATCCAATGGTGGATCGAAAGACCGGCGACGTAGACGTGCAGGGCATCGAAGTAAGCGCCCGACAGGGACGAATTGGCCACGATCAGCGCAAGCACTGCCGCAATGATCAGGACGATGCCACCAGACGATTCGGCATGAAGGAAACGGATGAAGAATGGCGATTGGGCTTGGGAGACACGAGAGCTTTCAGGGTGCATAGGCGCAGGCACTCCGCGCGGCGGCCCGACCTGCGCAATGTTAAACCTGCCTTACCGTGATATTACGGCGACACCCTGGCGCGAGAGGTTACACGATGAAATCGAATAAGGGATTCGCAATTGTTACCGGAATTGAGCTAAGCGCTCTCAATTACTCACCATTCTGAAACACGTCGCGAAGCGCGAGCCCAAGGCATCGCACATGCTCTGTATTCATGGTGTAGCGTGGCCAATGTCGTTTGCCTGACCATCGAAGGCTTCGCGCTGCAGCTTCGGTTGGCTCCGCCCGAGCCAACTGAGCCCCCTCGCATCAATGCAGCACATTGGCGAGAAACTGCTGAGTGCGTGCCTCCTTCGGCGTGTTGAACAGCTCAGTGGGCGGCGCGGCTTCGACTACCTTGCCGGCATCGAAGAACACCACGCGGTCCGCAACTTCCCGGGCAAAACCCATCTCGTGGGTGACGACGATCATGGTCATGCCCTCGCGCGCCAACTCCTTCATTACGTTCAACACGTCACCGACGGTTTCCGGATCCAACGCCGACGTGGGTTCGTCGAAAAGCATCAGTCGGGGTTTCATCGCCAATGCGCGAACGATGGCCACGCGCTGTTGCTGACCACCTGACAACTCCGAGGGATAGGCATCGGCCTTGTGACGAAGCCCAACGCGATCGAGCAGCTTCAATGCCGTCTCCTCGGCTTCAGCGCGTTTCATCCGCCCCAGCTTTACCGGTGCCAGCGTCATGTTTGCCATGACGCTCATATGCGGAAACAGCGTGTAGTCCTGAAACACCATACCCACGTCCTTGCGCAGGCGATCGAGTGCCTTGGCATCGCCTGCGCTGACGGTGGTGCCATCGATCACCACCGTGCCGCCACTGGGGGCTTCCAGGCTGTTCAGGCAGCGGATGAACGTCGACTTGCCCGAACCGCTGGGACCGATGATGACCACGACCTCACCCTGGACGACGTCGAGGTCTACGCCCGTGACGACCTCGTGTTCGCCAAAACGCTTGCGCAGGTCGCGGACCGAGAGCAGGGCGTCGCTCATCGGGCAAGCGCCTGGGTCGCGTTCTGCAGGCGCGCCTTGGCGGAGGCAAGCCGTTGGTGTCGAACCTGGTTCTGCCCAGCGTCCAGTGTCAGGCGTGCATTGGCGGCTTCCAGTGTTGCGCTCAGCGAACTGATGCCTGGGCCGCCAGCGGAATTACGCGCCTTGACGTTTTCAACTGGGTCGAGGCACTCGCGGATGCGCTGTGGGTCGAGGTTCAGAGGATGACCGATCTGATCCTGGGCAGCCGCATCGATCATCTCGCCAGTGATTTGATCTGCGTGTTGACCGGCATCCATCGCCTGACGAACCACTGCACCGACGATATGGTGCGCTTCGCGGAACGACAGGTCGGCGTCACGCACCATCAGGTCGGCCAACGCGGTAGCGGTGGAGAAGTCTTCGGCGGCGCGACGCAGCGTCAGTTCTGCCTTCGGTGCGGCAGTGCGCAGAACGAGTTCGAGTAGCTTCAGGCAGCGGACCGATTCCTCGGCGGCTTCCCAGAAACCGCGTGTGCCCTCGCGATTGGCATCGCCCGAATGGGTAAAGTTGGTGCCCTTGATGGTCATGCTGGCGCCCATCAGCAGGCCCACGATGTGGCCGCTGCGGCCTTTGAGGTATTCCAGAACGACCGGATTCTTCTTCTGCGGCATGATGCTGGACGTCCCAGCCACGCTGTCTGGGAATTCGACCAGGCTGAACTCATGCGTCGTCCAGGTGAAGTAATCCTGGGCGACACGGCTCCAGAAGACCGCCAGCAAGGACAAGTGCGACATGCTTTCAAGGATGAAATCACGTGACGCAATGGCATCGAGTGTATTGTCCAGGTAGCCATCGAAGCCTAGCAGTTCTGCGGAGCGCGCCCGATCGATAGCGAATGGCGTGCCTGCGAAGGCAGCCGAGCCCAACGGGCTTTGGTTCATGCTTTCCAGGGTCGTGGTCAGACGCCGGGAGTCACGTTCGAGCGCTTGTGCGACGCCTGCCAAATAAAAACCGTAGGTAATCGGCTGAGCCGGTTGGAGGTGCGTATAGCCAGGCATCACGACTTCGGCGTAGCGCCCCGCATTTTCCAGCGCGGTGCGGCGAACGCTGATCAGCGTATCGATCAGTTCGAGCAACACATCGCGGCCGCGTAGGCGATCGATGGTGGCGAGGATGTCGTTGCGGCTGCGGCCCGTGTGCAAGCGCCCGCCGATGTCGTGGCCAACTTGCTCCATTAAATGCGCTTCGTAGTTGAAGTAAGCATCTTCACGATTCGGGTCAAGCTCGACGGCGTTCGGGCCGACGGTTTCCATGTCTAGTACGCCTTTTGCCAGAGCGGCGGCGTGTTCCTGACGGATCAGGCCGCTGTCGGCGAGCATGACGATGTGCGCCTTGTTGACATCGCCAAGATAGCCGAATCCTTCGGCGAAACCTGCGAGGCGTGGTTGGTAGATGTATTCGCAGACTTCCGGGGCGGTGGCTTCTTTCAGGCGGCGGCTGACTTTAGATGCGTGCATGGCGATTCTCTCGATAAGGGCGTTCAGTGTGCCGAGCGGATGGAGGAACGGTTGAGGCGGCGTTCCAGATACCGGCTTAGCCAGCTGAGTGCGGAGCAAATGACGAAGTAGACGAGCAATACGATTCCGTACACCTCGAAGGCCGGGCTGGCACCGGTCATCATCGTGGTGCGTTCGATAATGGTTTGGCCGGTCTTGAGGAACTCGGTCACACCGACCAGGGCGCCGAGAGACGTGGCTTGTACGAGCAGCGTCAGCAGCCCCGTGTAGGCCGGAAGGATGGCCTTCAGCGATTGTGGCCCGATAACGTAGAGGTAGATCTGCCAGGGCTTGAGGCCGAGCGCCCAGGCGCTCTTCCATTGATGGCGCGCGACTGACTCCAACCCGCCGCGCACAATCTCGATACCGTTGGCGCTGCCCCACAGTGTGAGACCTGTGGTAACGGCAGCGAATGGGGTGAGGTCGAGCCCAAACATGGGCGCACCGAAGAAGATGAAGAACACGTTGACGATCAGCGGTATCGAGCGAAACAGCTCGACGTAGGCGTGAATGACGCCTCGTAGCAATTTGTTGGGCAACGTCGCCAGCACGCCCAATATGACCGAGATGACGGTGGTGAACAGCAAGATCACCAGCGCCAGCTCGATCGTCATGAGCAAGCCTTTGGAAATGAAGCCCCAGTTCTCGATGAAAAAGCTCATCCGGTCCTCACTGGTGCTGGAAGGGACGTTGGAGATAGGCCGACAGTCGCCCGGTCAGTAACGCAAGCACTGCAACCAGCGACAGGTAGATCACGCAAATGGCCGAGAACATCTCGATCGCACGAAAATCCGTGGCGATACGATCCACGGCTACGAAGGTCAGCTCGGCCAAGCCGATCGCCTGCAGGTAGGACGAGTTCTTCAACAGCGAGATCGCGGTGTTCAGCGACGCTGGCAGGCTGGTTCGTACCGCGATGGGCAGGGCGATCAGGCAGAAGTACTGAGTCGGTCGTAAGCTGAGCGCGCGGCTTGCTTCCAGCATGCCGCGTTCCACCGTGGCCAGGCCGCCGCGAATGTTCTCGATCTGATAAGCACCGGCCCACAGGGACAGGCAAAGAACGCCGGACCAGTAGAGGGACAGCCCCAGCCCTACGGCAGGCAACCCATAGAAAATGAAGAACAGTTGCACGAGGATCGGCGTGTTGCGGATCAGCTCGACGTAAAGCACGACGATCTGGCTCAGCAGCGGCAGGCGGAACAGGCGAATCGCACCGCCCACCACGCCGATCAACAGCGAAAACCCGATGGCGAGCAGGGAGACCTGCAGCGTCATCAGGACCCCGTCGAGCAGGGCGGGCCACTGCTCGATCAGGTAATTGACATCGAAGTCCATGGCAGGGCCCGCTTATTCGACGGATTCAGCGGGACGTGGCTGCTCGAACACACTCAGGTAGTAGCTGCGGATTTTCTCCGGCACGTACTTCTCGACCCATGGGCGGAACAGGTGCTCGGCATGCATACGATCCACCGCGGCGGTGAGGTAAGTCTGCCACTCGGCTTCGTTCTTGCGCAGGCCAATGGCGGCGTCGGAAATCTGGAAGGGCTCGCCGATCAGTTTTACCGATTCGTCATTGCCGGTAACCACAACCAGCGTTGCAGCATCGTGGGTATAGGCATCCGCACGGCCCTGGCGGAAGGTCTGCAGGGCGTCGGCCGCGCTGTTCATGCGCAAAGTCTTCACCTCGGGGCGGCGGTCTTCGAACCACTTCGCCTGTACCGATCCCTTCAGGGTCACCAGTGTTTTGCCATTCAGGTCGGCGATGCTGTCGATGCCGCTGTCTTTGCGGACCAGCACATCGCTCGCGCCCCAGCGGTAGGGTTTGGAGAAGGCGATTACGCGTTCGCGCTCAGGCGTCACGCCGAGCGTGGCGATGAGTACGTCGACCTTACGACCCATCAATTGTGGGATGCGGTTTTCGGCGGTCACACAGGTAAAGCTGACCTTGTCTTTCGAGCCGAAAGCCCATTCGGCGAGCTGACGAGACATTTCCACCTCAACACCGGCGAACTCGCCGTTGCTGTCTTGGTAACCGTAAGGAGGTTGATCACAGCGGACGCCGGCGTTGATCTTGCCGACCTCCTTGATGGACTCCGGTAGCGGCGGCATTTCAGCCGCCTGTGCGGCGCCTACGAGGGTAAGAAGAAGTGCTGCAAGGGTGGTGCGGTACATGTTCGTCTCCAATTTTCTAGGCGCAGCCGTCTTCAGAAGACAGTGCGCGTTTGTTTTGGCAGGGAGAAAAGCGAAGCACGGGTCGAGTTGATCGTCTGTCGCGATAGTGCAATCGACCTTGTTGTGGGCGATGCCATGTTAGCCATGACTCGCCTATAGGTTTATAGGGACTGCCTCATGCTGACAAATCCCAATATGCTAAGCATCCATACGGAAATGATATGGGGCGACGATGAACTTTAAGCAGGTGGAAGCGTTTCGTGCAGTCATGCTTTCAGGATCGATGACTGCCGCAGCGGAGGCAATGCACACCTCACAGCCGAATATCAGCCGGCTAATCGCGCAGTTGGAGCGGGCGAGTGGCTTTCGTTTGTTCGAGCGTTTTGCGGGAAGGCTCATGCCGACGGAGGAGGGCAAGGCGCTCTTCCGTGACGTCGAACGGGCCTTTGTCGGGCTGAAGAGTCTCGAAGAGTCGGTCCAACGGATTCGTCAGGTCGGCACGGGGCGGCTGCGCATCGGGGCCGTCCCGTCCATGTCGCTGACCATTCTCCCTCGGGTAGTGCAGCGCTTCCGTCAGCTATACCCCAAGGTCGCTGTTTCCGTGCATACCAGCGACTCCGCAACCGTGGCGCATTGGGCCGCGTCGCAGTTTTGTGACTTCGGCTTGGTGACCTACGTAGGTGACGAGACGCCGGGCATCGTTCCAGAGTTGATCTGTGACGTGCCGGGCGTCTGCATACTGCCGCCTGAACACCACCTTAGTGCGGCCTCGGTCATACGCGTGGAGGATCTGGCTGGCGAGGAATTCATATCACTGCTTCACAGCGATGGTACGCGGCTACGGATCGATCATTTTTTCCAGAGTGTCGGTGTGAAACGTCTACTCAGCCTGGAAACCCACTTCGCCGCGACGATCTGCATGATGGTTGGGATGGGCATGGGGGTCAGTCTCGTGAGCCCCTGGGTTGCCAGCGAATACCGCCACACTGGCATCCAGGTCCGTCCCTTTTCGCCGGACTTCCGGTTTTCCAGCTACCTCTTGCACCCTGCGCACACGGCTGAAAGCACCTTGAGCCAACGCTTCACCACCGTGTTGGAAAGCATGATGCGCGACGCGGTCGAAGGGCGTTAAGGCTTGCGTGCCACCAGCACCGCCCGCATGGGTGCGGGCAGGCCCTCGATGGTGAGCGAAGGGTCATCGGCATCAAGGAAATCTGGCAGCGACTGGTAGCGCATCCATTCCGTGCTGCGTTGTTCTTCGACACGGGTGACGCTGACGTCCACACAGCGAACATCGACGAAGCCCGCGCGGCGCAGCCACAACTCGAGCGCGGGTACGGAAGGCAGGAACCAGACGTTGCGCATCTGCGCATAGCGGTCTTCGGGAACGAGTACGTCGTTCACCTGGCCTTCGATGACCAGCGTTTCCAGGACCAGTTCGCCGCCCTTCACGAGGCAGTCCTTGAGTTCGAGGAGATGGTCGATCGGCGAGCGCCGATGGTAGAGCACCCCCATGGAGAACACGGTATCGAAGCCTTCCAGGCGCGGGGGTAGATCTTCCAGGCCTATGGGTAATTGCCAGACAGGGCGATCGGGAAGCAGGCGACACATGGCCTGGAATTGGCAGAAAAACAGCCAATTAGGGTCGATGCCCACGACGCTATCCGCCCCGGCGCCCAGCATCCGCCACATGTAATAGCCGTTGCCACAGCCCACGTCGAGAATGCGTTTGCCCGCAAGGTCGAGGTGCGGCGCGACGCGTTGCCATTTCCAGTCCGAACGCCATTCGGTGTCGACGTGTACGCCGAATAGATGAAAAGGGCCCTTGCGCCACGGGATGAGGCCTTTAAGCGCCTGCTCAAGTTGTGCGTGTTGCGCGACAGAGCAGGGGCCGGAAAGGCACAGTGCGTCCACCAACTCGATGTCTTCAAGCGCAAGCATTGGAATCGAATCGACCGCGTGCTGCCAGCGAGCGAGATCACCGTGGCCGATGGCGTATTTTTCGTCGAACTGCTGTTGCAGGCTCGCGGCCCATTGGGCCAGTGGCGTACGCGAAAAGCGCGCCGCCAGAGGAGAAAGATCGATCATGGAAGGGCAATCAAAGAGGCAAAATTAAGGCATTGAAACCAAGGCACGACCTGGCTGAACCCGGCGTCGTGCAGGCGCGCGCGGTGCTGGTCAAGGCTGTCAGGTTTCATGACGTTTTCGATGGCGGCGCGTTTCTGCGCGATTTCCAGCTCGCTGTAACCGTTGGCGCGCTTGAAGTCCAAGTGCAGGTCGTTCAACAGAGCCTGTTCCTTATCGTCGTCGAAACGCAATTTTTCGGACAACACAAGGGCGCCCCCAGGGAGCAGCGACGCCCGAATGCGCGACAGCAATTCGCCCCTGCGCTCCGGGTCGATGAATTGCAGCGTAAAGTTCATCGTCACCAGTGAGGCGGGCTGGAAAGGGAACTCGAGGATGTCCGCTTCTACGACCTCGACAGGTAGCAGCTCTTGGAACATCGAGTCTTGCGCCTTGAGGTATTCCTGGCAGCGCTCGACCATGGCCTTCGAGTTGTCCAGAGCGACCACGCGGCAACCCTCCGCTTTCACGTGCCGTCTTACGGCTTGCGTGACCGCGCCGAGCGACGCGCCGAGGTCGTACAGATAGGTATCAGGTTGGGCGAAGCGCGCCGCCAGTACGCCAATGTTTTCGACGATCGTGGGATAGCCGGGCACCGAGCGCTTGATCATGTCGGGGAAGACGCGAACGACGTCCTCGTTGAATACGAAGTCCTGTACCCGAGTCATGGGGTGGGAAAACAGGCGGTCGGCATCATCACTCACGGCAAAGGCCCGGCGGTCGTTCAGGGGGCGCGCATTTTAACCAGTCGAACGGCAGATTCGGAACTAGCGTACTTCCAACGCGCAATCCACGGACTGCGAAGCTGGCTCGGCCGTTTCCCAAGGGCGTTGGTAGGCCAGTTTCAAATGCGCGCGACCCACTTCGGCCGCTCTGAAGCGCCAGGTTGAGGTGCCTTCGGCGCCGATAAGGCCTTCTTCTTCGGGGTTGGTATAGACCTCGGGTCCAAGGTTGCGCAGTTGCGGCGAGGCATCCTCGCTCAACGTCCAGCGAAAGCCTGTCGTCGGATTGCTCGGCAGCGTGAGGATCAGCGTCTGACCTTTCTGCAGGACAAGAGGCGCACAGGACTGAGTCTTGTCTTGATCGAGGGTTACCGTGTCGGACGGTTTGCTCGCGCAGGCACTAAGGGCGAGTAGTGCTGCGGGAATGAGAACGTAAGGGCTTCGTTTCATGCTGCTCCGGTTCCGCTGGGTAGGGTAGCGTGGATGTTAGTCGTTTTCATCGCGTGGTGTACGCGTTGGGTTCGATGCCGCCGCGGGGGGCATTCGGAGATGTGTAGAATTTACATCGTCCTTACGATCTCCTGACCCCGCCGCATTTTTATTCCAGGGATACTCATCCAGCAGGTGCGTAGTCCGCACGTCCCAGGAGATAAGAAGTGCTGTCGAGTCGCTTTAGCAGAGGCCTTGTTCTGACGTTGGCCGTAATCGCAGCCACGCCCGCGATTGCGGGGCCTGGTGGCCCTGGTGGACCGGGCGGTCCGAGAGGCGGACCGGATTGGCATGGCGGCGGCCCGCACTTCAATCCAGGGCCAAGACATGGACATGGTTTACCTGATGCTGCCCGGGAAATCTGGATTGGCAGCACGCTGTACTTCCTTGCAGCCGGTACCTATTACCTTTGGAACACCAACCAACGTGAATATGTTGTAGTGGCTCCGCCGGTAGCGGCGCAGAGCGCCCCGGTGTCTAACTATGATGTGATTGCGTATCCCGCGCAGGGCCAGAACGCTGACAAGCAGGCGCGGGACCGTTACGAGTGTCATACGTGGGCGGTGAGCCAAAGCGGATTCGATCCGGCTTCGGCGACATCCGCGCCGGGGGCCTCGATTTCGGATACCTATCGCAGAGCGCTAGGAGCGTGCTTGTCCGGGCGTGGCTACTCGGTCAATTGAGGCAAGGGCTGGGCGGTGCTATCGCCGCCCGGGTGTCTCTCAGTGGTCGCTCTGCGCGGTGGCGCCGTGCGTCTGCTTGCCATCGAGATTCCACGCATAGAAAAACACGAGCAGCCCGATCACGGCTGTTATCGCTCCAACGTAGCCCGTCGATGTCCAGCCAAATCCTGCCGTGATTGCCATACCGCCAAGCCATGGTCCAAGGGCATTGGCAACGTTGAAGGCGGCGTGATTAGAGGCGGCAGCCAGAGTTTGTGCATCCGCTGCGACGTCCATTAGCCGCGTTTGCAGCGCGGGTGACAACGACACCATCGTGCCGACCAGCAGTGTTGCGGGTAGCACGGTCCATAGCGACTGGGCAGCGATGGGAAAAATCAGCGTCACCAAGGCGCTCCAGGCCAGCAGCCAGGCTACCGAGCGGAATTGCATCCGGTCATACAGCCAGCCGCCGAACATGTTGCCGAGAATGCCGCCCAGTCCAAAGGCCGCCAGTGCGAAGGGTATCCAGGTCGGATGCGCCTGAGTGACCTCGAGCATCGTTGGCGCAAGGTAACTGAATACACAGAACATCCCGGCAAAGCCTACCGAGCTGATAGCGAGTGCCAGCCAGACCTGTGCGCGATTGAACGCGCGGAGCTCGAGCAGCGGATCACTGCGCTTTTCCTCACGGTTGACGGGCAGATAGATGTAGACGAGCAGGACCGTGAGCAGCGCGATCGCGCCTACCAGCGCGAATGCCCAGCGCCAGTCGAGCATCTGGCCGATCAGTGTCGCAACGGGATTACCGATGAGCATTGCCACGGTCAGGCCCAACATCACCCGGCTCACCGCTTTCGCCCTTTGGTTCGGTGGGACCATACCTGCCGCCACGATGGCCGCGACACCGAAGTACGCACCATGCGGCAGGCCCGCGATGAAGCGATAAATGAGCATCGAGTGGTAGTCCGGCGCCATGGCACTGGCGAAGTTGCCCAGCGCGAAAAAGGCCATCAGCAGTAATAGCAGGTGGCGTCTCAACAGTTTGGCGCCAAGCACGGCGAGTATTGGCGCGCCGACTACCACACCGAGCGCATAAGCGCTGATGACGTGACCTACTTGCGGCTCGGTAATGCCAAGGCCGTGCGCGACATTAGGCATCAAGCCCATGATGGCGAATTCGCCGGTTCCTATCGCAAAACCACCTACAGCAAGCGCAAGTTCGATCAATAAAACGGTACGCGAAGAAGGGCGTACCTTGGGGGATGGTTGCTCCACCATGGTTTGGCGCTCAGTCTGTTTTATGGGAAGCGCGCAATTCTCCGGATGTGCAGCTGCCGCCGCAAGCGCAGGCTCTGGAACAGTGCTTCCGATGACGTCATCCAGAAGCCTGTGTGCGAAGGCAGGTAAAAAAGCCGAATTATCAGATGCTACGCTTGTCTGGTAATCAGTGATGCCACCGAGTCATCACTGCACACACCGTTTAAACCTGCATTCGTGCAGGGCGCAACAGGAGTTACGCCTTGGAAATACAACCCGAACGTACGATCAATCCCCCGGTGTTCTACACCTCGGGCGGATTGATCATCGCGCTGGTGCTGTTCGCGATCATCGCGCCTGAGTCAGCACAATCGTTATTTGGCGCGGTACAGGCCTGGATTCTTGCCAACGTCAGTTGGTTCTACATTTTAGCTGTCGGCATCATCCTGATTTCCGTCATCTTCCTGGCTATCAGTCGGTACGGTGACATCAAGTTAGGTCCGGACCACAGCGAGCCCGATTTCAAGAACGTTACCTGGTTCGCCATGTTGTTCTCTGCAGGCATGGGCATCGGCATCATGTTCTTCGGAGTTGCCGAGCCTGTCATGCACTTCATCAGTCCGCCTGTTGGGGAGGGGGGAACGGTCGATTCCGCTCGTGAGGCGATGAAGATCACGTTCTTCCATTGGGGATTACATGCCTGGTCGATCTATGCCGTCGTGGCACTTGTCTTGGCGTTCTTCGCCTACCGCCACGACCTTCCACTGACTCTGCGTTCGGCGCTGTATCCGCTGATCGGGGATCGTATCCACGGGCCTATCGGGCATGCCGTGGATATCCTGGCAATCATCGGGACCGTCATGGGCGTTGCGACGTCGCTTGGGTTGGGTGTGTCGCAGATCGGTAGTGGTCTGAATTTCCTGTTTGGTATCGAGCCCACCATTCCAGTCCAGATCATGTTGATCATCGGGACCTGCGCGCTTGCCACGCTGTCCGTGGCGACTGGCTTGGAAAAAGGTGTCCGCATCCTTTCCGAGCTCAATCTGGGGTTAGCCGCGCTTCTGGTGCTGTTCGTGCTCGTGCTGGGGCCGACCATCTTCCTGCTGCAGACCTTCGTGCAAAACATCGGCGCGTACATGTCCGATATCGTGAGCATGACGTTCAATCTTTACGCCTATGAGCCAACCGATTGGCTGGGTGGCTGGACGTTGTTCTATTGGGGGTGGTGGATCGCATGGTCACCGTTCGTGGGTATGTTCATCGCGCGTATCTCCCGTGGTCGCACCATTCGTGAATTCGTCTGCGGGGTCCTGTTCGTACCGGCTGGCTTCACGCTGTTCTGGATGACGGTCTTCGGCGATAGCGCCATCCATCTGATCCTGGCGAATGGCGTGACCTCATTGGCCGATGCGGTCGATGCTGACAGTTCCATCGCGCTTTTCGCATTTCTTGATCAGTTGCCGCTGAGTAAGGTCGTGTCAGGCATCGCCGTGTTGATGGTCATCGTCTTCTTCGTGACATCGGCGGATTCCGGAGCCCTGGTGGTCGATCTGATGGCGTCCGGGGGTAAGGAAGTCACGCCGGTCTGGCAGCGTATCTTCTGGTCCTCGTCGATGGGCGTCGTTGCGATTGCGCTATTGCTGGCCGACGGGCTGACAGCGCTGCAAACCGCGACCATCGCCACGGCACTGCCGTTCTCGGTTATCTTGCTCATCGCACTGTGGGGCCTGTTCAAAGCGTTGTCGCGTGATGCAGCCAAGCAGTCGCTGCGACACCAGGCCCTCAACCTTTCCAGTGGTGGAAGTTCGAGTGGCGACAACTGGCAGCGCCGCTTGCGCAACATGATCATGATGCCGCGCCGTAACCACGTGATGCGCTTCATCGACGACACCGTCGAGCCGGCCTTCGAAGCCGTGGCGGCGGAGTTGGGCAAGCATGGTTACGAGGTGCAGGTGTCGCGCGATGAGAAGAACAATATCTCGTTGGATGTGATGCACGGCGAACATCTGGACTTCCATTATTCGGTTCATCCGAAAGCCTACGCACAGCCGGTTCTGGTGCCTCGCGATCAAAAGGATCAGGAAGAGCGCAAGTACTTCCGGGCCGAAGTGCATCTGCGTGAAGGTGGGCAGGACTACGACATCATGGGCTGGAGCTTGAATGGCGTCATTGGCGACGTGCTCGACCAATACGAGCGGCATCGCCATTACTTGCACTTGACGCGCTAATTTTCCGCGTCTCAGAAAAACCGCCCTGTTTGGGCGGTTTTTTTTTGGAAAGGCAGTTGATGAGAATGAAGTGCAGTCCGGGTTTTGCGCCTTTATACTGCCGGCCCCCACGTTTCAGAAGTTCTCAGGAGGACGGTTTATCCATGAATACGCGACCGCTCAACGTTGTTGCACGGCTGGCGGCAGCCACTCTGGTTGGCACGCTCCTGGCTGGGCACGCCATGGCCGATCCGGTCACCCTGACGCTCTACAACGGTCAGCATGAAGCCACCGGTGTCGCGGTAGCCAAGGCGTTCGAGGAAAAAACCGGCATCAAGGTGCAAATCCGCAAAGGCGGCGGTGGACAGCTGGCTAACCAGATCACGGTGGAAGGCGAGCGTTCGCCCGCCGATATCATCTATACCGAAGAAGCGCCGCCGTTGATCAAGCTGGCGCAAGACGGACTTCTCGCCAAGGTCGACGATGCGACACTGGCTCAGGTCGATCCCCGTTATGTCGACGACAACGGTTACTGGCTGGGCATCACCTTGCGGGCGCGCGTCATGGCCTACAACCCGGATCTCGTCAGCGAAGAAGATCTGCCGGAAAGTGCCCGCGATGTCGCCGGCCCCGAGTGGCAGGGCAAGATTGCCTTCGTGCCCAGCAGCGGTGAGTTCCTCGGGCACACGGCGGCGATGATCAAGCTCGACGGACGCGAGGCGACCGAAGAATGGTTGATCGGCCTCAAGGCATTCGGCGGCACCTACATGAACAACGTCACTGCCATGAAAGCCGTCGAGAACGGCGAGGTCGGCGCGGCGCTGGTCAACAGCTATTACTGGGCCGCCCTGCACAAGGAAAAGGGTCAGCTCAAATCGAAGCTGCACTATTTCAGCAACGGCGACGCGGGCGGCTTGGTCAGCGTTTCGGGTGCTGCGGTCGTCAAAGCCAGCAAGCATCCGAAGGAAGCGCAGCAGTTCCTGGCGTTCATGATCAGCGAAGAAGGGCAAAAGGCCGTATTGAGCAAGTCGGCTGAATACCCGGTGAATCCGAACGTTGCCGCTGATCCGCTGCTGAAACCGTTCGACGAGCTGCAGCCCCCGCAATTGACCCCGGCGCAAATCGGTCTTGCCGAAGATGCTCTCGAGCTCGAGCGTGAAGTCGGATTGAACTGACATGCTGAATCAGGCAAGCGTGCTGGCCGAGGCGCCGGTAAGTGGCCGCGCTCGTGTCGCGCGCCGGCCCCCTATTTGGCTACAGCTCCCGGTCCTGCTGGTCGGGATCGTCGCAGCCTTGCCGTTGCTTTTCGTCATCGTACGCACCTGGGAATCGGGTTGGCAGTCGGCTTGGCGACTGTTGTGGCGACCGTTCGTAGGCGGATTACTCGTCAATACGCTTATGCTACTGGTGCTGGTGACTGCGCTATGTGCGGTTATCGGGCTCGCGCTGGCCTGGTGCATGGAACGCAGCGATTTGCGGGGGCGGCGGTACTGGAACGTGTTGCTATGTCTGCCCTTCGCGATCCCGGCTTTCGTCAGCAGCTTTACCTGGATTTCCATCGGGCCGGAGTTCGAGGGGCTCGGCGGGGCGGTCATGATCATGACGCTGTCCAAGTACCCGGTCGTGTATCTGCCGGTCGCTGCGGCCCTGCGTAGCCTGGATGCGTCTTTGGAAGAGTCCGCGCGCATGCTTGGCTACGACCGGCGAACCGCGTTCTGGCGGGTGACGTTTCCGCTGTTGAAGCCGACATTGCTCGGCACGAGTTTGCTGGTGGCGTTACACATGCTAATCGAGTTCGCGGCGTTGTCGATCCTGCGCTTCCAGACGTTCACCACTGCGATCTATCAGCAGTTCGAACTCGAGTTCAGCAGTACTCAGGCGGCGATGCTGTCTGCAGTACTGTTGGCGATGTGTCTGGTACTGCTGTGGATGGAGATACGTCTCCGGGGCCGCGGCTTTGCGCGTATTGGTCAGGGTGTCGCCAGAAAGCCGGCGAGCGTATCGCTCGGGCGCTGGCAATGGGTCGTCCAAGCGATGCTGCTGGCGCTGGTCACGGTCGGCTGCGTTATTCCGTTGGTCATGCTGGGTTATTGGGTGGCCGAGGGCACGTCTGCAAGCTTCCCGTTGGCGCGTATTGGCGAGACCCTCGGCGCATCGCTTTATTTGTCTTTAGGTGGCGCATTGTTGAGCTGTGCATTGGCGTTGCCGGTAGGATTCGTCGTCGTCCGCTACAAGGGACGTTTCGCGCAGGCGGCGGAACGTTTGCCGTATTTGCTACAGGCTGTGCCCGGCTTGGTCGTGGCGCTTTCGCTAGTATTCGTCGCGCTGAGTTACGTTCCCGCGCTGTACCAAACGACGCTGTTGCTGCTGGTGGCCTATGCGCTTCTGTTCATGCCGATGGCGCAGGCCCCGATAAGGACCGCACTGGAGAAAGCATCGCCGCAACTGGAAGAAGCCGCGCGTACACTGGGCTGCAAACCGCTCACTGCCTTCTTGAAAGTCACGCTGCCCATCGTATTTCCCGCGATTGCCGCCGGTTTCGTTCTCGTATTCCTCGATACCCTGAAGGAGCTGACCGCAACGCTCGTGCTTGGGCCGACCGGGCTCGATACCTTAGCCACTGCGTTCTGGTCGCATACGACCGTACTGGAATATGCCGCTGCCGCACCATACGCGGCCTTGATCGTGCTGGTGTCGGGGCTGCCGGTGTATCTGATGACGGCCCGAAAGGTCAGGCGCCGCCTCGACTAAGCCGCCAAGGGCGATCTGCAATTTGTCATTTTCAAGAGTGTGCGGACTGCACGAACGGGTCGGCTAACAGCGCCTCTATCGTTCGCCCGTAAGACCGTCACACGGTAAGGAGCAGGCCATGAAATTTTCCCGGAGACAGGTGCTGGCTGGGATCGCCGGGGTGGGTATTGTCGGCGCTGGCGCAGGCGGTGCCCGGTACTGGCTTGGCCGTCCTCTGACGGCGACGACCCATGACTACGAGCTAATTGCTGCGCCGTTCGATCTGGAATTGGTACCGGGTCACACGACGCAGGCGTGGGGCTACAACGGGCAGGTGCCGGGTGTCGAGTTGCGTGTGCGCCAAGGCGATTGGCTGCGTGTTCGTTTCATCAACAAGCTCGACCAGGAGACCACCATTCATTGGCACGGCATACGCCTGCCATTGGAAATGGACGGCGTGCCCTATGTATCCCAGGCGCCGGTGCTGCCTGGCGAGTACTTCGACTACCAGTTCCAGTGTCATGATGCGGGAAGTTTTTGGTATCACCCACACACCACGAGTAGCGAACAATTGGGCCGCGGGCTCGTTGGCCCGCTGATTGTCGAGGAGCGCGAACCTACAGGTTTCGCGCATGAGCGGTCATTGAATCTCAAGACCTGGCATGTCGACAAAGAAGGCGCTTTCACTGCGTTCAGCGTTCCGCGTGAGGCCGCGCGGGAGGGCACGCGCGGTCGGTTGACCACGATCAACAGCGTATCGATACCCACGATCGATTTGCCGATAGGGCAGGTGGTGCGGCTACGCCTGTTCAATCTGGACAATACTGTGACCTACCGGCTCAATCTCCCGGATGTCGACGCTCGGGTCTATGCCATCGACGGCAATCCTGTCGCGCCGCGTCCGTTGGAAGAAGAATATTGGCTCGGCCCAGGCATGCGTCTGGATGTGGCGGTCCGGATGACGGATGACGTAGTGCGCCCCCTGAAGAATGGTCCGCTGCGTTTGGCGAGCTTGCGCGGGGTGGCGCCGCAAGCGGAAGAGGGTGCCGATTGGCCGCCGGCGCTACCGCCCAACCCCATCGCCGAACCGGACGTGGAGCGCGCGGAGTTGCTGCGTTTCAATTTCGAATGGTCTGCCACCCTGGCGAGCGAAAACGATCAAGGGCCGGCGAAGTACTGGCAAATCAATGGGGAGGCTTGGGATATCAATGACAAGACCTGCGCCGATCGCCCCATCGCGACATTGAAAAAAGACGGACATTACATCTTCGAGCTACGCAACATGGCGCAGTATTTCCACCCGATCCACCTGCATGGCATGACGTTCAAGGTGCTTTCCTCCAACCGGCGCAAGATCGAGCCGTACTTTACCGATACCTACCTGCTCGGTAAGAACGAAACCGCACGTGTGGCCTTGGTGGCGGATAACCCCGGTGTCTGGATGTTCCACTGTCACGTCATCGACCACATGGAAACCGGTTTGATGGCCGCGATCGCGGTGGTTTGACGTGCGTAGGCCACTGATTGTCGATCGAAGTCGCGATGAGCATTTCATGCGCGAGGCGCTGAGCCTTGCCGCAGAAGGCGCGGCAATCGGCGAGGTACCGGTGGGCGCGCTTCTGGTGCGTGACGGCGAGATCATTGGTCGTGGTTTCAATTGCCCCATCTCGCGTCACGATCCTAGTGCGCATGCCGAAATGGTCGCCATCCGCATGGCGGCAGAGCAGGCCCAGAACTATCGACTCCCCGGAACCACGCTCTATGTCACGCTCGAACCCTGCAGCATGTGCGCAGGGCTGATCGTCCATGCCCGTGTTCAGCGCGTGGTGTTCGCGGCCAGCGAGCCACGCGCGGGCGCAGTTGTCAGTCGCTCGCAATTCTTCGATCAGGACTACCTGAATCATCGCGTACTGCTGGAGGGCGGACTGCTTGCGGAGGAGGCGGGGGAGATGCTGAAGGCGTTCTTCAAGGCCCGTAGAGGTTGAAGTCCTGTTGTAATCGTCTTATCCGTCCGTGGCGCGGGCTATCGTTTGAAAAATGTACCGGGCGCTAGGGTATTTGTACGAGCCCGCTTGTGGGCGATCTAGGTGTAATAGAAGCGGTCTGAACGAACGCGATCGCCCACAAGTGGGCTCCTACAGTGAATTCTCAAAACCCGATTTTTGCGTAATTCGCGATTTTCAAAATTCGGTCAAAGCGGTGGGCTGGGTTCGCGCTCGGGCTTGTCCTTGGAGACGCCAGGTGCGTGCAGGCCGCTTTCGGCCAATCGATTGCCTTCCATCTGCGGCTGAGTGACCCAAGTGAGAATGTCGTAGTAACGCCGAACGTTACGGACGAAGGCAACGGTTTCACCGCCACGGGCATAGCCGTAACGGGTCTTGCTGTACCACTGCTTCTGGGCGAGGCGGGGCAACATCTTGCTCACGTCCAGCCATTTGTTCGGGTCGAGCCCTTCGGCCTCGGCCAGTTTGCGCGCATCTGACAAATGGGCGATGCCAATGTTGTATGCCGCCAACGCGAACCAGGTGCGATCCGGCTCGGTGAGGTCTTCGGTCAAGCCGTCTCTGATAAGCGTGAAATACTTCCCGCCGCCTTCGATGCTTTGCTTGGCATTCAGCCGATCGGAAACGCCCATGGCTTGTGCTGTATCCAACGTCAACATCATCAGCCCGCGTACGCCCGTCTTGGAGGTCGCGCTGGGGTGCCAGAGCGACTCTTGGTAACCGACCGCGGCGAGCAGCCGCCAATCGACGCCATGGGTCTTGGCCGCAGCGCGGAACTGCTGCTCGTATTTCGGCAACCGCTGCTGCAAGTGCTGCGCGAAGGTGTACGCCCCAACATAGCCAAGGACATCGACATGGCCGTAGTAGCGTTGCGTCAGCCGCTCCAGGAAGTCGTTTTCCCGCGTGTCGCGTAGAAATCGATTCACTTCATCGAGCAGGCTCCGGTCCTCGCCAGCCGCGACCGCCCAGCTCAAGCCTCGCGCATCCCCTAAATCGAAACCCGCGCGGACTTTCGAGAAATACACCTGGTTCATTGCCAGCTCGTTGGAATCCACCAGGGTCAGGTCGATCTGACCTTCGTCGACCATTCGTAGCAGGTCGACGATTTCGACTTCGTCTGATTCTTCCCAGGTCAAGTCCGGCAGCTCACGTTTTAACTCGGCCAATTGCTCGGCCTGACTGCTGCCCTTGGGCACCATGATGCGCTTGCCGAGCAGGTCTCTTACCTGGGTAGGGCGAGGTTGGCCTTCGCGATAGATGATCTGGGGCGTGACTTCGAGATACGTGTCCGAGAACTGCGCCTGCGCAAGCCGGCCTTCGGTCTTCACCAAGGCCGCGGCAGCCAGCACCGGACCGCCGTCCGCACTCAATCGAGTGAACAGAGATTCGAAGCTGTCGGCAGTTTCGATTTGCAGCTGAACCCCGAGCTCGTCGGCGAAACGCTTGACCAGTTCATACTCGAAACCGGTTTCGCCGCTACGGTCCTGGAAATACGTTGCCGGGCTGTTGCGGGTGATAACGCGCAGCGTTCCCTCCTCCTTGACGCGCTCGAGCGTAGTAGGCTGTGCAGGCGGGCTGCAGCCTCCGAGCAACAGGAAGATTCCGATCGCCATGGACACGATGGCACGACGCGAGCGGAGCATGGTTTGGGCAAACATCGGAGCAGTATACGCAAAGGGCCATGTTCGCCATACCGTCGGCGGATCGCTTTGTGCGGACAGTCCCGTTCACTCAAGATTTGTAGTCGGGCGACAGAGTTTGCGATGTCCCCGACGTCTACCGGAGCGCGCATTACCGTCTACCTTGTCAGGTAGCAGGCTGCGTGTCGGCATCGTTTGCGCTAGAATGCAGCGCCTTTCATACCGTGTGGAAACCGTTGTCCATGCCAAGGCCATCGGAACCGGCTCGAACCCTCGAAGCGCGCCCTGCGTCCGTATCGTTGCGTGAGCTGCGAGGTCGTTCGCTGGTATTTGGACGTTTCCCGCGTTTTGCCTATCCCGCTTTCCCAGCACCTATCCACCAGAGGCTGTCCTGACGATGTTGATCCTGCGCGGCGCGCCCGCCCTTTCTGCTTTTCGCCACGGCAAACTGCTGTCCCAGTTGACCACCAAGGTCCCGGCTGTCAGCAAGCTGTATGCCGAGTTCGTGCATTTTGCCGATGTCGATGGCGCATTGACCGGCGATGAGCAGACGGTTCTCGCACGCCTGCTGAAGTACGGGCCGAGCGCAAAGGTCGAGGAACCCGAAGGGCAATTGGTCCTCGTTGTTCCGCGCTTCGGGACGTTGTCCCCTTGGTCGAGCAAAGCGACCGACATCGCGCACAGTTGCGGGCTGGAGAAGGTCCGCCGCCTGGAACGCGGCATCGCTTACTACGTCTCGGGCGATCTGAGCGCTGCCGATATTCGGGTGGCGGCAGCCGTATTGCACGACCGCATGACACAAATGGTGCTGTCAGCCTTGGATGAGGCGGCCGGCTTATTCAGTCGCGCCGAGCCGAAGCCGTTGAAGTCCGTAGACATCCTGGGTGGTGGCCGCGACGCGTTAGAACGCGCCAACCTCGAGCTCGGCCTCGCACTGGCCGACGATGAGATCGACTACCTGGTCATGAGCTTCAAGGGTTTGGGCCGCAATCCGCACGACATCGAGTTGATGATGTTCGCGCAGGCCAACTCCGAGCATTGCCGTCACAAGATTTTCAACGCGAGTTGGGATATCGACGGTGAAGCTCAAGAGAAATCCTTGTTCGGGATGATCAAGAATACCTACCAGATGAACAGCGAAGGCGTCCTGTCGGCCTACAAGGACAACGCTGCGGTGATGGAAGGTTTCACGGCGGGGCGGTTTTACCCGAATCCCGAGACGCGCCAATACGGCGCCTCGAAAGAGCCCGTGCACATCCTGATGAAGGTGGAAACCCACAACCACCCGACCGCCATTGCCCCATTTCCAGGTGCCTCGACGGGTTCCGGTGGCGAAATCCGTGACGAAGGCGCCACGGGTCGCGGTGCCAAGCCCAAGGCAGGGTTGACCGGCTTCACTGTATCCAACCTGAACATCCCCGATTTCCTGCAACCGTGGGAGAAACCCTACGGCAAGCCGGAACGTATCGTTTCCGCGCTGGACATCATGATCGAAGGCCCGCTCGGTGGCGCCGCTTTCAACAATGAGTTCGGTCGCCCTGCGTTGAACGGTTATTTCCGCACCTTCGAGCAGGCTGTCCAATCGCCACGTGGTGAAGAGGTTCGTGGCTACCATAAGCCCATCATGCTTGCGGGTGGTCTCGGTAACATTCGCGAAGATCATGTGCAAAAAGGCGAGATTTCCGTCGGCGGCAAGCTGATCGTCCTTGGCGGCCCGGCCATGTTGATTGGCCTGGGTGGCGGCGCGGCGTCGTCTATGGCGACCGGCGCTAGTTCGGCAGATTTGGATTTCGCTTCCGTACAGCGGGAAAACCCCGAAATGGAGCGCCGCTGCCAAGAGGTTATCGACCGTTGCTGGCAGATGGGCGAAAACAACCCGATCAAGTTCATCCACGACGTTGGCGCGGGCGGTCTGTCCAACGCCTTCCCTGAACTGGTTAACGACGCTGGCCGTGGCGGTCGTTTCGAACTGCGTAACGTACCGAACGACGAGCCGGGCATGAGTCCGCTGGAAATTTGGTGCAACGAGTCCCAGGAACGCTACGTGCTGAGCGTGGATGCTGCGGATTTCGAGCGTTTCAAGGCGATCTGCGAACGCGAGCGTTGCCCATATGCCGTCGTTGGCGAGGCGACCGAAGCGCGTCATTTGACGGTTGCAGACAACCATTTCGATAACAAACCGGTGGACATGCCGCTTGACGTGTTGCTCGGCAAGCCGCCGCGCATGCATCGTTCGGCGACCCGCGAAGCAGAGCAGGGCGATGATTTCGACGCATCCGCCGTGACCATCGAAGAAGCGGTTACCCGTGTCATTCAACATCCCACGGTCGCCAGCAAGAGCTTCCTCATCACCATTGGCGACCGGACCATTACCGGCCTGGTTGCGCGCGACCAGATGGTCGGCCCGTGGCAGGTTCCGGTGGCAGACTGCGCGGTGACCACCACCAGCTTCGACGTCTTCACTGGTGAAGCGATGGCCATGGGCGAGCGGGCCCCGCTTGCGCTTCTGGACGCCGCGGCATCCGGTCGTATGGCCATTGGCGAGACCGTCACCAACTTGGCTTCGGCCCAAATCGAAAAGATCTCCGATATTAAAATGTCGGCGAACTGGATGGCTGCCGCTGGGCATCCTGGCGAGGACGCGCGACTGTACGACACCGTTAAAGCCGTGGGCATGGAGCTTTGCCCGGCACTTGGCATCACCATCCCCGTGGGCAAGGACTCCATGTCCATGAAAACCCGTTGGCAGGATGAGGGCGTCGACAAGAGCGTAACCGCACCGTTGTCGTTGATCATTACCGGCTTCGCACCGGTTCAGGACGTCCGTAAGAGCCTCACGCCGGAAATTCGCATGGACAAGGGCGAGACCGATCTCGTCCTCATCGACCTGGGCCGTGGGCAGAACCGCATGGGCGGTTCGATCCTGGCGCAGACCTTCAGCCAACTCGGCCAGGCGGTTCCAGATGTCGATGATCCCGAGGACCTGAAAGCGTTCTTCGCAGTGATCCAAGGCCTTAATCTGGACGGCAAGTTGCTTGCCTACCATGACCGCTCCGACGGTGGATTGCTCTCCACGGTGCTGGAGATGGCATTCGCGGGCCACTGTGGTCTGAAGCTCAAGCTGGATGCATTGGCAGAGAGCGAAGCGGAAATCGCGACGTTGCTCTTCAACGAAGAGCTTGGCGCGGTCGTACAGGTCCGCCAGGAAGATACGGCAGAGGTGCTCGCGCAATTCAGCGCCGCCGGGCTTGCCGATTGCGTCGCTGTGATCGGGCAGCCGCTGAACAATGGCGACGTGTCGATCCACTACCATGACGTAACGGTGTTCACCGGGCAGCGCCGCTTGCTGCAACGCCAGTGGAGCGAAACGAGCTATCGTATTCAGCGCCTGCGTGATAACGCCGAATGTGCGGATCAGGAGTTCGATGCGATTCTCGAGGAAAACAACCCGGGGATGTCCATCAAGCTCGGGTTCGACGTCAACGAAGACATCGCAGCCCCTTATATAAAGAAGGGCGTTCGCCCCTCCATTGCCGTTCTGCGTGAGCAGGGCGTGAACGGGCAGGTCGAAATGGCCGCTGCGTTCGATCGCGCGGGGTTCTCGGCTGTTGACGTGCACATGAGCGACATTCTGTCTGGACGCGTTGATCTGGACTCGTTCAAGGGCCTTGTGGCCTGTGGCGGCTTTTCCTACGGCGACGTACTGGGCGCCGGCGAAGGCTGGGCCAAGTCGATCTTGTTCAACGCGCGGGCACGTGAGGCTTTCCAGCGCTTCTTCGATCGCCAGGACAGCTTCTCCCTGGGCGTCTGCAATGGTTGCCAAATGCTGTCCAACCTGCATGAACTGATCCCGGGAACCGAGTTGTGGCCGCATTTCGTGCGCAACCGATCCGAGCAGTTCGAGGGGCGAGTGGCGATGGTTCAGGTACAGGACTCGCCGTCGATCTTCCTGCAAGGCATGGCCGGTTCGCGGATGCCGATCGCTATTGCACACGGTGAGGGGCTTGCCGAGTTCGAAAGCGATGAGGCCATGCTGCAGACGGACCTATCCGGGACCGTTGCCCTGCGCTTCGTCGATAACCATGGGAAGGTCACCGAGCGTTATCCGGCGAATCCGAACGGCTCGCCACGTGGTATCACGGGACTCTCGAGTCAGGATGGCCGCGTGACCATCATGATGCCGCATCCTGAACGGGTCTTCCGTGCGGTGCAGAACTCCTGGTGCGACGATGAGTGGCAGGAAGACGGCGGTTGGATGCGCATCTTCCGTAATGCGCGCGTCTGGGTCGATTGATGGCCGCATACCCCGTCCTACTTGGCACCGTCAGGTAGGCCGGGATCCTCGGAGCGAAAGTGTACAAGCTATGTTTCTTCGTTCCTGACAGTCACCTCGAAGGGGTCAAGCAGGCGATCTTCGCGGTCGGCGGTGGTCGGATCGGTGATTACGACAGTTGCTGCTGGCAGACGCATGGGAAAGGGCAGTTCCGCCCTTTGGACGGTGCCGACCCCTTCATAGGGGACCTTGGTAAAGTCGAGACGGTTGCCGAATGGAAGGTGGAAATGGTCGTGGCGGATGATTTGATTCGCCAGGCCGTTGCTGCGCTCAAGGCTACGCACCCCTATGAAACGCCGGCTTACGACGTTTGGGCCCTTGCTGATTTTTGAACTGCCCGCGGTTTATGTTGGGATGG
This sequence comes from Pseudomonas matsuisoli, assembly GCF_014647635.1. Taxonomy (GTDB): domain Bacteria; phylum Pseudomonadota; class Gammaproteobacteria; order Pseudomonadales; family Pseudomonadaceae; genus Pseudomonas_P; species Pseudomonas_P matsuisoli. The sequence continues at coordinate 195,823 of NZ_BMPO01000001.1, read as the reverse complement.
TCTGGGGATTCGCTTGCCTGCGAATGCGCGGTACGTCGCACCAGGGGTGTCGAGGCCGGAACCGCATTCGCGGCCAAGGCCGCTCTTACAGAGGTAGTGTGTAGATAAATACCTCTGACGGACTTGCTAATTGGCTCGGCGATTCTACAAAGCTCGTTGCACATTGACGGGGCTTTTGTTCACGGTCGGATTTCGATCAATGTTCCATCCTTAACCAGCGCCCAGACTTCTCGCATGTCATCGTTCTTCATGGCGATGCAGCCGTCAGTCCAATCCAGCGTATGAAAGTACCATTCCGGATATTCCTCATCGATTGGCGTTCCGTGGACCATGATCATGCTACCTGGCTTCACCTTGGCGTCACGGGCGCGCTCGATATCACTTTGATTCGGGTAGGAGATGTGCAGCGACAGGTTGAAATTCTGGCTCTGCTTGCGCCAATCGATGAAATAGAAACCTTCCGGTGTCCGCTGATCGCCTTCCATGAGCTTTGCGCCGTTGGGCCGCTTACCCAGTGACACGCGATAGGATCTCAACACTTCGTCGCGGTGCATCAGCTGCAGCGTGCGAGCCGATTTGACGACCAGCACCTTGTCCACCGTCTTGTCGCCGATACTGATGGTGATCGCCGCGTGGGAAACGAGCGGGCACAGCATCAACATTGCAACCATCAACCAACGCATGTTGAGCCGCAGACGCATCACGACGTACACGTCGGCGATGTCACAAGTGGCGGGGTCAATTCATTGCGTACGGGAAATACCTGCGTTTTCCGGTCTGCAAAAAAGCATTCCAGCGTTCTGCTCACCGTAGGAAACGCCATCGTTGACCACGGGATGGCCGCTTCCCGAAACAGCGCCACCTCCAGACTTTCAACGCCAGCACTGAACGCCAGGTCCGTGAGCTCCGCTCTAAAGAAGACGTACACCTGATTGATGTGCGGTAGGTCGAACAGCGTATAGAGCTGTATGCCGGAAACGCGCGCGCACGCTTCTTCTTCTGTTTCTCTTATCGCCGCTTGGACCATCGTTTCACCGTTTTCCATGAAACCGGCCGGCAACGTCCAGAGACCTTTTCGCGGCGCAATCGCGCGTCGGCACAGCAGCACTTGATCTTCCCAAACGGGGAGGCAGCCGGCAACGATCCTGGGATTTTGGTAGTGAACGGCATGACAGTTCGTACATACGAACCGTACGCGGTTACCGCCATCTGGTATGCGTTCGACGAGGGGACCGCCACAGTGATTGCAGAATTTCATGATCTCTCCCAAGGCACCGCCATCTTGGGTGCAGTAGCGGCGCAACGCAACCAGCAACGATTGGCGGATGATCGCGCTTTGGCGTGACCTGGCGTTCATGCGATTATTCGCAGTCAGGATAAGCCGAGTATGAATCCATGCAGGACGAACTGCTTCAGCGCGTCCGGGATCATCGCCCCTTGCTGCTCGAGAGCGAGCGCACGTATCCCGAAGCGGCGGTACTGGTCCCCATCACGCGTACCGACGAACCCGAGCTCGTACTCACATTGCGCGCCAGCGGCCTTTCGACCCATGGCGGCGAGGTGGCGTTTCCAGGTGGGCGGCGTGACCTCGAAGATGCTGGGCTAGCAGACACCGCATTGCGCGAGGCGCACGAAGAAATTGGCTTGCCGCCAGGCTTGGTGGAAGTGGTCGGGCCTTTAAGCACGCTCGTTTCAAAACATGGAATCAAGGTGACGCCATACGTGGCTGTCATTCCGAGCTACGTCGAGTACGTGCCTAACGACGATGAAATCGCTGCTGTTTTTAGCGTGCCGCTAGGGTTCTTCCTCACGCAGCCGAGAGAATCGACCCACCGTATCGACCACCAGGGGCGTAGTTGGTATGTGCCGTGTTATCGCTATGAAGGCTTCAAGATCTGGGGACTGACCGCCATGGTCATCGTCGAATTGATCAACGTGGTCTACGACGCAGGCATCGTGCTGGACGAACCGTTCGCCGAGGCTGAGTCGTTGCGTGAGTCAGAGCGATGACCGGCCTTACAGAAGAGGAGCGGCCCGTTGCATCGCCTTGCGTACATATTTGTGCGCTGGAGGACGACGACACCTGCAGTGGCTGCCAGCGTTCGATCACTGAAATAACAGACTGGTCACGCATGACGAACGCGGAACGCCGGGAAACGCTGCAGCGTTGCCATGACCGAGCGGTGGCGAAGGGATTATTGATCGGCTAGGGCAGATGGGCTCTGGGTCTAAGGTCGAACGGTGGATTACGCCATTGCATGGCTAATCCACTCCACGCATGACCTCGAAATCAGTGGCCGCTTTCGCCCATTTGCGATTGCAGGTAGTTTTCCATGCCGATTTTTTCGATCAAACCAAGCTGCGTTTCCAGCCAATCGATATGTTCCTCCTCGGATTCGAGGATGTCTTCCAGCAATTCCCGGGAGCCGTAGTCACCAACGCTTTCACAGTGGGCGATAGCCGATTTCAGATCCGGCACTGCTTTCTGTTCGAGACGCAAATCACACTCGAGCATCTCCTTGGTGTTCTCGCCAATCATCAACTTGCCGAGCTCTTGCAGGTTAGGCAGACCTTCGAGGAACAAGATGCGCTTGATGAGCTTGTCGGCGTGCTTCATCTCATCAATGGACTCGTGATACTCGTGCTTGCCAAGCTTCTCCAAGCCCCAATCTTCATACATGCGGGCGTGAAGGAAATACTGGTTAATCGCTACGAGCTCGTTACCGAGCACTTTGTTCAGGTGTTGGATGACAACCTTGTCGCCTTTCATGATCTGAAGCTCGCCAGGAAATAGAGATGGCGCGAGTGTGCCGCTCAGTTTTTGAGCAGTCAACACTAACGTATTGAAATATATAGAGATTTGAATCTGAATAAGAACGTTTGCATTCCGCGTTTGAGCAGCAAACTATTGATTTCGAACGCAAAGGGTAGTCAGGTCCTCAGCGCGCGTGGCATTGGCCCAAGAAAATTTTTTTTTCGAAACGAGAAAAGCGCCGCTTTAGGTAACGGCGCTCTATAGAAAGCAGCGGGATATTCGCCTTGGGATCAGGCGGAAGCGAATTGAGCGGGGTAGGCTAAATTCAAGGAAGCGGTCTGGACGTCGGTGAGCGTTTCCCGGACGACTTGTTTCGCCAGGCAGGCGCACTTACCGCATTGGGTGGCGACCCCGGTGGCCTCACGCACTTCGCGATAGCTGCAGCATCCGTTGTAAATGGCATCCCGGATCTGGCCGTCGGTAACACCCTGGCAGAGGCACACGTACATGAAAGACCTATCAGATAGCGACAACGTGCTGGCGATACTAATGTTAATGAGAATGATAGTCAAAATTCAGCGCAACGCAGCGATGAGCGGTCAGCTGGGGTGCCAAGGCACGCTGACCTTTGAAGAGTGCCAGACCCCCCGGTAATATGCGCGGCACATTCAGCTCGCCATAGGACGCCGTTAATGAGCATCAAATCCGATAAGTGGATCCGCCGCATGTCCCTTGAGCAGGGCATGATCGAGCCTTTCGTAGAGCGGCAGGTCCGTGGCGCCGATGACAACCGAGTCATTTCCTATGGCGTTTCGAGCTACGGCTACGACGTTCGCTGTGCCGACGAATTCAAAGTCTTCACGAACATTCACTCGGCTGTGGTGGACCCGAAGAATTTCGACGAGAAGAGCTTTGTCGATATCAAAAGTGATGTCTGCATCATCCCGCCCAACTCCTTTGCACTTGCGCGTACGGTCGAATACTTCCGTATCCCACGTGACGTCCTGACCATCTGCCTTGGCAAAAGCACCTACGCGCGCTGCGGCATCATCGTCAATGTCACGCCGCTCGAGCCCGAGTGGGAAGGGCACGTCACCTTGGAGTTTTCGAACACCACCAACCTTCCTGCGAAGATCTACGCCAACGAAGGCGTGGCGCAGATGCTGTTCCTGCAGTCCGATGAGGCGTGCGAAGTGTCCTACAAAGATCGCGGTGGTAAGTACCAAGGGCAGCGAGGCGTCACACTGCCGCGGGCGTGATCCCGCTGTTTCGCGGCATCACGGCTTCTTCGGGGGTCAACAGGCTTAGTTGTTGGACGAGCGGGTTGAATTTTTCACCGTTTGTTCATCTCTATTCGTTAAGGCCCGGCGAAGAGCGGGTGAAACAATGGAGCCTTGTGATGCCTAGCTATCTCGACACCACCACGTTTCGGCAGATGCCGGACGATCCCATCCTGGCCGAATTGGTCCTGGCGGAGCATGCGGTAGGCGTCTGGCGGCGTCTCGCCGGTGGCATACCCGGACAACCGCAGCCGGATACACCGGAACCCGGTGTCCCTGATCTTCCAACCGAACCTGGCGAGCCGACGGTTCCTGATCAGCCGCCACCTGCACCCATCGCTTGAATCTTAGGCAGCGCCGATTTAGGTCGGCGTTGCTGTCTCGCGGCTCATTTCGAAGCTGCACGTTACATAGACCGAAAGCGCAGGGACGCCTCATGGGCTAAACCTGTACGAGCGGCTTGCTATCGGGCCGCGGATTGTCAGCTTTCCAGCGGGAGGAACACATCATGTCCAAATGGGCGATTACCTACAGCAAGGACAACAACACCGAGAAGCTCGAGGTCGAGGCGGCGGATAAGCCAAGCCTGGATGACGCGGTGCAGCGTGTGCTCACCTACGCCGACCAGAACTGCGAGTCCAAGGAGCCCGCGGACGAGTCGCTGGACCTCAGTGAGCCCGCTGTTCAACTCGCCGAATGCTACGGAATTGCCGTGACCGGCATATCCCGGCTATAGCCCTCTTCAAACTTCCAAAAGGCCGCCGTCCGCCACGACATAGGTTCGTGAGTAGTCGGTGGCCTCGATGTTCATGCCCCCGGTAAACAGGCCGAATGCCGGCATGAGGCACACCTTCCGATCAATGTGAAAGCACGGCAGCCGCAGCTGTTCCCGGCCACGACCCCGTAGGCGAAACATAGGGTGCAGGTGCCCTGCGATGACCGCATGCGTAGCGTGTGCGTCGGGCTCGTGTTGCAGCGCAAGTGGACCCAGCAACAGCGGTTCGGCAACGGTATGGATACATAGGCTTGCCGGCGGATCACCCGCCCAGCGATCGTGATTACCGCGAATCAGCACGACATCCAAATCCGCATGCTGAAAACGCCATTCGCCGATAGCATCAAGCGTGGCGATACTGTGCGACTCGGGCGCATGAAGAAAGTCACCCAGAACGATAAGCCGTTCGCAGGTGTGACCACGCAGCAGTGCGTCGATCCGCGCGAAATTGTCCGCTGTCGTTCCATGCGGGACCGGCTGGCCCAGGCGCCGATAAGCAGCGGCTTTGCCGATATGAACGTCGGCGATAAGAAGCGCTCTTTGTGCAGGCCAGTAGATGGCCTTGTCAGCCAGCAGTATGAGTGTCGTGCCGGCGTAGTCGATGGACAATGTCGAGGTCATGTTCGAGTTCTAATGCGTTGAATCACGGTATATCCCACTGCCGGGATTGCTTCGGACAGGGTGGTGGTGCGGTCCACACGTATGGTCATTGTGACCGTTTGGTCGTGCGCGCCATGCCGGTCTTTCGAGTACGTGGCTTGCGCTTCGGTGCAGGCTCTTCGGGAACCAGAGGCGCGGCGTCGTCGTCCCCCAGTTGATAGCCGCCAGGGCCTGCAGCTTTATCGAGATCGGCCACCATGCGGCGAATCCGGTCGACGAGTTTTTCGGAGCTCATGCTTTCTCTCAGACGCTCCACCATCAATGGAAATGCCAGCGGCGTTGCGCGCTTGAGTGAGTGCACGTCCAGTCGCATATCGCGCAGATGGTCCAAGGTGGCTTGCAGACGGTCGACATCGAGTTCCTGCTTCAGCACTTCCTCTTGCGCCTGGGTCAGCAACAGGTTTTCAGGGTCGTACTGGCGAAAGACATCGAAAAACAACCCGCTGGAGGCCTGCAATTGGCGCGTGCTTTTCTGCGCGCCGGGATAGCCGGAGAACACCAGGCCCGCGACTCGCGCAATCTCACGGAAACGTCGGCGGGCCAACTCTCCGGCGTTAAGGCTCGCCAGTACATCGTGTAACAGATGGCTGGGCGCGAACAGCGTATCGTCCAGCCAGCTTGGCCAGTCCACCTCCGTCGGCGAGAGCAGCTCAAAGCCGTAGTCGTTGACCGCTATAGAGAACGTGGCCGGCTGGCGTTGACCCATTCGCCATGCCAGCAAGCTACCGAGCCCAAGGTGGACATGCCTCCCGGCGAAGGGGTAGAGGAACAGATGCCAGCCCTCGCGGGATTTCATCGTCTCCGCCAGCAATGTGCCCGGCACCGGCAGGGCTGACCAGTGCGCCTGCACGTCGAGAAGCGGGCGCACGAGTTGTAGTTCAGGGCTGTCGTAGTGGCCCTGTGCTGCTCTACCAAACGCCTCTACCACCGCAGTTGCTAGCTCGCTGGAAAGCGGCATCCGTCCGCCATTCCAGCGGGGAACCGCAGGCTTCTTACCCGAGGCCCGGTTGACGAACGCCGTCATGTTTTCTACACGCACGAGTTCGAGCAGGCGTCCCGCGAAGAGAAAGCAGTCGCCAGGGCGGAGCCTGGCGATGAATCCTTCTTCCACGGATCCCAATGACCCGCCACTTCCGCCCTTGCTCCAATAGCGCACGCTGAGGCTTGCATCGCTAACAATCGTGCCGATGCTCATGCGGTGACGAAGCGCGAGACGCCGATCCGGTACGCGCCAGACACCCCCTGCATCAGGCTCGACTCGCTGATAGTCCGGGTACGCCGTCAGCGAATGGCCGCCATGCCGGACGAACGCCAGGGCCCACGCCCATTCATCGTCGGTCAATGCTCGGTAGGCCCAGCTCGTACGGATTTCGGCGAGGAGATCGTCGGGTCTGAAGCCGCCGCCCAACGCCATGCTGACCAGATGCTGCACAAGTACGTCCAGCGGCTTTTCCGGCGAAGCGCGGCCTTCGACGCGGCCTGCGGCAATGGCGTTTTGCGCGGCCGCCGCTTCCACGACTTCCAGGGAGTGCGTCGGTACCAGCGTCACGCGTGAAGGGCGGCCTGGCGCATGGCCGGAGCGGCCGGCTCGCTGCATCAGACGCGCGACGCCTTTCGGGGAACCGATTTGGAGGACGCGTTCCACGGGCAGGAAATCGACCCCCAAATCCAGGCTGGACGTGCAGACCACGGCTTTCAGTTGACCTTGCTTCAAGCCCTGTTCGACCCAGTCTCGGACCTCTCGGGCAAGCGAGCCATGGTGCAGCGCAATCAGGCCCGCCCAGTCCGGACGGGCGCCGAGGATGGCCTGGTACCAAAGTTCGGACTGGGCGCGCGTGTTGGTGAACACCAACGATGTCTGCGCGGAATCCAGTCCTGCTACCACTTGAGAAAGCATGCGTAGGCCGAGGTGCCCAGCCCATGGAAAGCGTTCAATGTTCTCGGGAAGCAACGTATCGACGTGCAGCGTCTTTTCGACGCGGCCTTGCACCAACCGACCTTGCCGTGGATAGAGCAAAGTGTCGTGGGCATGCGCGAGATTGCCCAGTGTAGCGGACAGTCCCCACACGATGAGCCCTGGGTTCCAATGGCGTAGGCGCGCGAGCGCTAGCTGTAACTGCACGCCGCGTTTGTTACCGAGCAGTTCATGCCACTCGTCCACCACGACGACCTGAAGGCTTTTGAACGCCTGTTGCGCGTCGGCTCTCGTCAGTAGCAGCGTCAGGCTCTCAGGTGTCGTGACCATCGCGCTGGGCAGTCGGCGTGCTTGCCTTGCCCGCTCGGCGCTGCCGGTATCGCCGGTGCGAAGGCCCAGCGTCCAATTTATGTTCAGGTCATCGATCGGCCGCTGTAATGCCCGAGCGGTGTCGGCCGCAAGGGCGCGCATCGGTGTGATCCAAAGTGCTTGGAGCGGGGCCGGTTTGTCCGCGGACTTGCTGTCCTTAGCCAGACGATTGAGCACGCCGAGCCAAACGGCGTAGGTCTTGCCTGAGCCGGTGGATGCGTGAAGCAATCCGGACTCGCCTCGTCTAATGGCGCTCCAGACGTCCTTTTGAAAAGGGAAAGGCTTCCAGCCGTTGCGGGCGAACCAACCGGTGGCGAGGGTCATGCGGAGAATGACCGTTGGTGGCATAAAGCGTCGCAAAGCCGGGTTGATGCGTTGCCGTTCCCATCGCATTCGCGGGCAAGCAGGTCGCGGCCCGGCCCATTCCTACATGATTTACCGTCGTACACCGAGTTGGCGTCATCCGCGTTTCTGTAGGAGCGGGCCGGGCGGCGATCCGCTTGCCCGCGAATGCGTAATCGCAGGCGCTGCCGCCATTGAGGAAGAACGACGAGCTCAGCCCTCACTGCAACAAGTCCTGCAAATTTGCCAACGTATCGGCTTCTTCGACGGGTTTGTCCTGTCGCCAGCGCAGCATGCGTGGAAACCGTACGGCGATGCCGCTCTTGTGGCGTTTGGAGAGGGCGATGCCTTCGAAGCCGAGCTCGAAGACCAGCGTCGGTGTCACACTGCGGACAGGGCCGAATTTTTCGACCGTGGTTTTGCGGACGATGGCGTCCACCTTGCGCATCTCCTCGTCGGTAAGGCCGGAATAGGCTTTGGCGAACGGCACGAGTGTGCGCTCCTTGGCACCGGGCGGGCCGTCCCAGACGGCGAAGGTGTAGTCGGAATACAGACTGGCGCGGCGACCATGCCCGCGCTGGGCATAGATCAATACGGCATCCACGGAAAACGGATCGATCTTCCATTTCCACCAGACACCCATGTCCTTGGTCCGGCCAACGCCGTACAGTGCATCGCGAGCCTTAAGCATCATGCCTTCCACACCCAGCGACCGCGATGCTTCACGCTGTTCGGCAAGTTCCGCCCAGGTGTTTGCGGTCAGTTTGGGGGAGGGCATGAGACGCGGGCTCGCGCACGCGGTGATGACCGCTTCCAATTGCGCGCGACGCTCGTGCTGCGGGTGGCTGCGCCAGTCTCGACCCTCCCATTCGAGAAGGTCGTAGCCGAGGACGGCGACAGGGACATCCTGAAGGATCTTCTTGCTGAGCGTCTTGCGGCCGATCCGTTGTTGAAGCAGGGCGAAAGGCTGGATGCCGAACCGTTCTAGTTCACCTTCGACCTGTTCGTTCAGGGTTTGGCTATCAAGCTCGGCGGCGTCCTGCATGAGGTCTGCCTGCGACGCCGTGGCATCGGGCGCGTGCTTCCAAACCACCAGTTCACCATCGATCACCGTGCCGTCAAGTAGGCGCGGCGCCAACTCGTCGAGCTCAGGGAAACGTTCGCTAATGAGTTCCTCGCCGCGCGACCACACCCAAAGGCGGCCGTCCCGTTTCACAAGCTGCGCACGAATGCCGTCCCATTTCCATTCGACCTGCCAGGCGCTCGGTGGCCCGAGCGTTTGCTCGAATTGCTCGACCGGTAACTGAAGGGGATGCGCGAGAAAGAACGGGTAGGGTTGACCACCGCGCTGGGCATGTTCGTCCGCCGATTCCTGCGCGACAAGGCGCTCATAGGCCGAAGCGTCCGGACGGTTGGAAAGATCGGTATACCCCACGAGCCGCTGGGCTATTCGCTTGGCATCCAGACCGGTCATCGTTGCCAATGCCCGCGTGACCAGCAGTTTCGACACCCCAACGCGAAATGCGCCGGTGATGAGTTTCAGACAGACCATGAGGCTTTGCCGATCCAGTTGCCGCCAAAGCGGTGGCAAGCGATCTGCTAGCACTTCAGGCGGTTCGCCTCGAAGCGGCAAGAGCTTTTCTTCCATCCACTGCGCAAGCCCATCATTGGAGCTGTGCTCGGCGGTCGGGACGAGGAGAGAAACGGTTTCCGCCAAATCCCCCACCGCTTGGTAACTTTCTTCGAACAGCCACTCCGGCAGGTTGGCGGCGTCCATTGCCAGTTCTCGCATGAGCCGGGTAGGCACGAGCTGGCGCGGGCGGCCACCGGAGAGAAAATAAACCGCCCAGGCCGCGTCTGCTGGTTCGGCTGCGGAGAAGTAGTCAACGAGCGCCGCGAGCTTCGCGTTGCTGGAGGTGGTGGCATCGAGCCGAGCGTAGAGTTCAGCGAAGGCTTTCATGGGGCCTCCGGAGACAGTTAAAGGTGGCTCGCAAGGGATGGCGGTTGATGACTGTCCGATGTGCTGTGGGTTCGCGTACGGGGGAATGCAGGGTGGCTAAGGTGTCGGTAGGGCGATCGCTTTCGCGAGCAAGCCGAGCGCGGCCCGACCGAACGCGGCCCGACTCGCTCCTACAGGTCGAATCGGCCGGGCGCGCATGGTTGTCAGTTTCTGTAGCGGGCAGCGTATCCATCGCTGTCATACCGACGCCCCCTCTTTGACCAAGTCTGCCTCTTCCTCGTCCCCATACTCGGTCGTGAATCCTTGTGCATCGAGCCCTTGTTCACGCAGGTAACGGACGAGAATTGCCACCGAGCCGTGCGTCACCATCACCCGCTCGGCGCCGGTTTGTTCGATCGCCCAAAGCAAACCGGGCCAATCCGCGTGGTCGGAGAGCACGAAGCCCCGATCGACGCCCCGACGGCGACGGGTGCCGCGCAACATCATCCAGCCACTGGCAAACGCATCCGAATAATCGCCAAAACGCCGCATCCACGTGCTGCCCCCGGCGGATGGGGGCGCCACGATCAACGCCTCGCGTAGCATCGGATCGTTCTTCTTGAAATCGCCCGCGTAATGCGTCTCCGGAATACGAATGCCCGCTTCACGGTATACGCGGTTCAGTGGTTCCACTGCACCGTGTACGAGAATCGGGCCGATCCCGTCATCGATGCCATGCAAGATGCGTTGGGCTTTGCCGAACGCATAGGAGAACAGCACGCTGGCCCGGCCCTGGGCCTGATTGGCGCGCCACCATTCATTGATACCGGCAAAGATTTCCGCTTGTGGCTGCCAGGTGTAGATGGGCAGGCCGAACGTGGATTCGGTGATGAATGTGTGGCAACGCACGGGCTCGAATGGTGCGCAGGTACCGTCTGGTTCGACCTTGTAGTCGCCGGATGCGACCCAGACTTCACCTTCGTATTCCAGACGGACTTGCGCGGATCCCAACACGTGACCGGCCGGATGAAAGCTCAAGGTTACCCCGTGATGCACGATGCGTTCGCCGTAAGGCAGTGTCTGCAAGGGCATGTCAGCCCCGATGCGAGACCGGAGAATGCCTTCACCTGGCGCGGCTGCGAGGTAGTGCTTCATCCCCCAGCGCGCGTGATCGCCATGGGCATGCGTGATGACTGCACGGTCCACTGGCCGCCAAGGGTCTATGTAGAAGTCGCCGGGGGGGCAATACAGGCCTTCGGGCCGGGCGATAACGAGATCCATGAATACGCTCGAAACGGGCTTATGGTTTCGAGCGCTTTGGAGGAGTCCGAGTTCTACAAACGATCGACTTTGTATAAGCCCCTACGGCTTCACGTGTTCCAGGGCGTGCGTGAGCCTAGGCACCGACACCTTGTATGGGCGAGCGGGGCTCGCGATAGCCATGACCGCGCGCCACACGAAGCTACTTGTGATTACGCCTGCTCAGATAGTACGCAAGCGCATCAGGATCGCGGCTCAATTGACGTTCGATGACGGGCAGCAAGTCATTACTGCGAACCAGACCGCTCCATGCGAAGTTCATAAGCGATATGGAAATCAATGTCGCGATCAGGGGGTCGCTGAGAGAGTCCGGCACGCTGTCCGTCAGGTAGCCGATGACCAACGCCACGAATATCAGGAAGGCAATGGGCGCAATCACCCGCTCTCGACGAGCTTGCTGTTTGGCCTTGATGAACAAGTCGACATCGCGTTGTTCCATGTTTCCCTCGGTGGGTCGGATCGGGATGTCCAGCATAGACCATTGGGGCGGGAGAGCTGTCGGAGGGAGATGCGCCAGCTTACGTGCTCAGCGCTAGCGATCGCCGCTCGGCCGCCCCTACAGAATTTCGATTTGTCCGGAATTCTGCGCTTGCAACGCCTTGGTAGGGGCGGCTTCAGCCGCCTTGCGAAGCCAGCCATTCAGTGCCCAGTTAGCTGGATACACGTCACGCCTGCTTCTTGACCGAGGCAGACTCCTGCCCGCGCGCACGATGCTGACCGATGTCCTCGACCTTGCGTTGCTTTTCGTACAGGAAGCTCAACACCGCCTGACGATACCCGTTGTAGCGAGCGTCATTGGCCAGGGCGATACGGTCGCGAGGGCGGGGCAGATCGATATCGAGAATCTCGCCGATGGTGGCAGCGGGGCCGTTGGTCATCATGACGATGCGGTCGGAGAGCAGTACGGCTTCGTCGACATCGTGGGTGATCATCATCACCGTGTTGTGCAATTCGCTCTGGATGCGCATCACCTCGTCCTGCAGGTGGGCTCGGGTCAGGGCGTCGAGGGCACCGAAGGGTTCATCCAGCAATAGCACCTTGGGCTCCATCGCCAGGGCGCGGGCGATACCCACACGCTGCTTCATGCCGCCGGAAATTTCACTGGGCCGTTTGTTCAGGGCGTGGCTCATGCCGACCATGTCCAGGTGGCGCAGTGTCCACTCCTGGCGCTCGGCCTTGCTCTTGCCGTGTTTGAACACCTTGTCCACCGCCAGGGCGACGTTTTCGTAGACGGTCAGCCAGGGCAGCAGCGAGTGATTCTGAAACACCAGGCTGCGGTCCGGGCCGGGGCCTTTGACTTCCTTGCCATCGAGAATCACCGCGCCATTGGTGGAATCGATCAGGCCTGCAACGATGTTCAGGACGGTGGACTTGCCGCAGCCAGAGTGACCAATGATGGAAATGTACTCGCCACGCGCGACTTGCAGATTGACGTCCGCCAGCACGTGGGAGGAGAGGCCGTTGCGTTCGAAACGCTTGTCGATGTTTTCGATGCTGAGGTAGCTGCTCATATCGTTCTCCTTAACCTGCTGACGTGCCGCGAGTAACACGATGGCCAATGAATGCGACGATACGGTCGAGGATGAAACCGACCAGACCGACGTAGACCAGCGCGAGGATGATGTCGCTGATGCGCGAGGCGTTCCACGCATCCCAGATGAAGAAGCCGATGCCGACGCCGCCGATGAGCATTTCCGCTGCGATGATGGCGAGCCACGACAGACCGACGCCGATCCGCAAGCCAGAGAAAATGTAGGGCGCAGCGGCCGGCAGCATGATCTTCTGGAAATATTCCCAGCCGTTCAGGCGCAGCACCTTGGCAACGTTGCGGTAGTCGTCCGGAATGTTCCGGATGCCCACCGAGGTGTTGATGATGATCGGCCAGATAGCCGTGATGAAAATCACAAACAGCGCTGAAGGGTGGCTGTCTTTGAAGCCCGCCAACGACAGTGGTAGCCAGGCGAGTGGTGGTACGGTCCGCAGGATCTGGAACAGCGGGTCGAGGCCGCGCATGGCCCAGGTCGACTGGCCGACCAGCACGCCGAGCGCGATCCCCGCGACCGCGGCCATCAGGTATCCGTAGGCCACGCGTTCGAGGCTGGCCAGGAGTTGCCAGGCCATGCCGACGTCGGTACCGCCGTTGTCATAGAACGGATCGACGATCAGCTCCCAGGTGTCCTCCAGCACTTGGCTCGGCGGTGGCAGCGAGGCGTTAGTGCCGCTGCACAGCATCTGCCAGACCACCAGCAGGAAGGCCGTAATGACCAGCGGTGGCAGGACTTTCTGTACGAGATCTTTGCCCAGGCGCTTAGCCCAACCCGTCGAAGCCTGTGGCTTCACGGTCTTGGATATCCCTGCGGCGGGGGCGTTGAGAGGCTTGGCGGGAGCATTCATGGGTCAGATCTCCTCTCAGGCGAGTGCCTTGATGGACAGGCTGTCGAGATAGGCTTGCGGGTTTTCCGGGTCGAAGGTCTTGCCATCGAAGAAGGTCTCTACGCCACGAGACTTGGACGTCGGAATCTGCTCTGCGGGCAGGCCCATCTCGCCGGCGGCGGCACGCCAGATATCTTCGCGGTTGACCTTGGCAACCAGAGCCTGGCTGTCGAAGTCGGTTGGCAGATAGCCCCAGCGCTTGTTCTCTGTGAGGAACCACAGGTCATGGCTCTGGAACGGGTAGGACGCGTGTTCGCTCCAGAAACGCATCAGGTGCGGGCTCTTTTCCTCCACACGGCCCGTGCCAAAGTCGAAGGTGCCTTGCAGGCGGGCGAGGAAGTCCTTGGCGGGCGCACCGATCCAGCGGCGCTTGGCGCAGATCTCCGCGACTTCTTCCTTGTTGGCCATGTCCTCGCAGAACATCTGCGCTTCCATGATTGCCTTTAGAAGCGCCTTCGCTGCGTTGGGGTTGGCGTCGACCCAGTCGGCGCGCATCCCGAAAGCCTTCTCCGGGTGGTTCTTCCACAACTCGCCCGTAGTGACCGCGCTGTAGCCGATGTTCTGGTTGATGAGCTGGGCGTTCCATGGTTCGCCGACGCAGAAGGCATCCATGTTTCCGACTTTCATGTTCGCGACCATCTGCGGTGGTGGGACGACGATGGTGGGCAGGTCCTTGTTCGGCTCAATGCCCGCGGCAGCCATCCAGTAGCGAATCCACAGATCGTGCGTGCCGCCTGGGAAGGTCATCGCGGCGGACACCTTCTTGCCGGAGGCTACCTTGTCGGCGATGGCCTTCTTGAAGGAGGAGGCGTCCGTCGTGAGCGTGAGGTCCTTGAATTCGTTACTGATGGAAATGCCTTGGCCATTGAGGTTGAGGCGTGCCAGCAAATACATCGGTAATGGCGTGTTGTTGGTCGTGACCTTTCCGGCTGAGATCAGGTACGGCATGGGCGAGAGTATGTGCGCGCCGTCGATACCGCCGCTGCCCGAGCCCAGCACGAGGTTGTCGCGGGTCGTGCCCCAGGAAGACTGCTTGACGACCTCTACATCGGTCATGCCGTGTTTGGCGAAGAAGCCTTTTTCGTCTGCGACGAACAGCGGAGCGGCGTCGGTCAGAGGGATGAAGCCGAGCTTGGCCTTGGTGGTTTCCACTGCGTCGGAGCCAGCCGCCCAGACGGCCGAACTCATGCCCGGTGGCAGCATGCCCATGACGGCAGCACCGCCAAGCACGCCAAGTGTTTGTTTGATGAACGTCCGGCGTGGTTCGCTGGCCAACTTCTCTTTGCCTGTCTTCTTCTCGTCCATCGTCGTACTCCCAAAAGGCGCGCATAAAAAAACGGCGTCACGCTCGCTGCTGGCGCTAGGCCGAAGCGAGAGTGGACGCCGTTGTCCTGGAATCTGGTTGTAGGTGGCGAAGCGTGGCTTCGTCACGAAAAGGGAAATAGCAGCTTGTGTGCCAGGCTTTGCGCTTGAAGAACGTTTGGAGCGAAAACGCTATGGGTAGAAAGGATTCGCTATGTAATTCAATGGGGTAGAGTGATCAGGCAGGAGAAGCGTCTAGGGGGCACTTAGAATACGTAGCCATTTCGCGCACAGAAGATGGGCGGGGAGCGTTTGCGATGCTCGGGAGCGGGGCAGGGTTAGGGGATTTGGTGTTTATGAAATCGCGGGCGACTAAAGTCGCCCCTACAGGAATTACTGATCGCATATGAATAGGCGGTCAATCCACCGTACCTGTAAGGGCGGCCGGGCAGGGATCCCCTTTAGCCGCCCGCGATCTATCAAGCACTGACCACCCTGAAGCCAAACCACAAGACAACTCGATCCGATCGCCTCCCTAAAAAGACCTCACCCCCGCACCGATCCTTTTCGCCCGACCTGATCCAACACACTCTTCGCCACATCCACCAACCGCATGCCACGTTGCATGGCTGCATTCTGCAGATGCGTATAAGCATCGCTTTCGGAAAGGTGGTACTCCTTCATCAACGCTTTCTTCGCTCGTTCGACCAGGCGGCGTTCGTCGAGCGTCTGGCGTGCCTCTCGCAATTCGTCGCTGACGCTTTGCAAGCGAGTGTTCTGTTCCTGCATGAGGTCCAGAATGGAGCGGTTGAGGTGCGAGCCAACCCCATCCTGCGGCCCTGCATCCAGCGTGCTGCCCTGGACATTGAACAGCACGGCGCGGCCGCTTGCCTTGTCGAAGCCGGCCAGACGCTTGAGCAATGATCGATGGTTGTCGAGATCGGCCTTGGCGACCTTGATTGCCTGTTGGCAGCGATCGAGCAGGTCGCTTGCGAGATGGGCCTCGATGTCCTTCATCGCGTCGATGCGTTGGGTATTGAGATCGAACCAGACATCGCATAGCGATGGAGCGACCTGAGCCTCGGCAGACGTACGTTGAGCCATCAGGCGCAACTGCGCGATCTGCGCCATGGTCTCGCCGTATTGCAGGGCCTGCCAGTTCGCCTGAGCGGTGCGATCGGTGAATTGGGTAAAGACATCGAAGCAGCGCTCCTGCGCTTCGATCAAGTGCCGGACATGATCCAGCTGCTCGGGCGTGAAATGGCCGGCGGAAAACCCGGCGACCCCCGCAGCGCGTTCCTGTCCTGCCAGCTCCTTGCCCTGCATGAAATTGAACATCGCCACCAGCGCGCGGGTGATGACGGGATCGAGAGCGGTATCGGCCGCCTCGAAAACCACAGCCAGCAGCCCACCGATCAGCCGGGTGAAAAATACAGTGGCCTGTGCTGAAGAAAGGGCCTGGTCGCGAATACGGCGACGTAAGCCGGGCAGATCGTCCAGGCCGTGGAGTACATAGGCGATACGGTTGAACAGACGAGCGCGGTCGGTAGCGCTGGCGGCGTCCAGGTCGAAGCGTTCGAAGCACTCGCGGACCTGAACCTCCATCGCCTGGGCTTCGGCCGTATGCCCATCGAGTGCGGGCAATCGACCTGGATCCGAGCCGGCTAGATAAATGTTCGAATAGCCGCGCTCTTTTTGCAGGGCGTGCACCAGTTGGCTGATGAGCGTTACCAGCTCACCGGTGAGCGCGAGGCTTTCCAGCCCCTGCAGTTCGCAACGGCGCGCGGCGAGCATGAAGCGCAGCGCCGGCGGCATGTGGGTATCGGGCATTTCTTCTGTATTCATGGCTAAAGGTTCACGGTAGGGCCATCGTAGCAAGTTGTGGTCCAGTAGCCGGTGTCAGTACACATCCCGTACATAGCGCTTCTGCTGAGCCATCGTGCGCAGGTATTCGGCGGCGCGGGTCTCGTCGACTCCTGCGTGGAGGCTGATGGCTTCGCGCAGGGCCTTGTCGACGTCCTTGGCCATGCGGGTCGCGTCGCCGCAGACATAGAGGTGGGCGCCGGCGTCCAGCCAACGCCAGAGTTCGTTGCCCTGTTCGCGGATGCGGTCCTGAACATAGAGCTTGTGCGTCTGGTCGCGGGAGAAGGCGAGGCTCAGGTGTGTCAGCAGGCCGTCATGGTGAAAGCCCAGCAGTTCGTCGCGGTAATAGAAATCCGAAGCTTCATGTTGCTCGCCGAAGAACAGCCAGTTGCGTCCCGTATCGCCACGCGCCCGACGCTCCTGGAGAAATGCACGGAACGGCGCGACGCCAGTTCCTGGGCCGATCATGATGACCGGTGTATCACCCTCTGGCGGACGGAAATCACGGGTGGGCTGGACGAAAATCGAGACTGGATCGAACTCTGCCCGATCGGCCAGGAAGGTCGACGCCACACCCTTGCGCGCGCCGTAGCGCACGGCCGAGACGGTCAGATGGACCTGATCGGCGTAGGCCTTGGCACTGGATGAAATCGAGTAGAGCCGAGGCTGCAACGGCTTGAGGCTGGCGAGCAGAGTGTTGGCGTCCAGTTCTGTGGGATAGGTGTGCAGTACGTCCGCCAGCTGTCGGCCCCAGAGCCAGTCCTTCAGCCCGACGGCATCACTCAGGCGCGCGCGCAATTCTTCATTGCCACTGCGCTCGGCGATCAGCGCAAGGCTGTCCGTGCTTGGCCGGGCAATTTCGTAGTGCCGGCTCAACGCTTCACGCAGCGACACGTCGCCGACCTTTGGCACGTTCACGCAACGCTCTCCGTCGAGGCGACCGTTCTGAAGAATTTCATCGACCAGATCGGGGCAGTTACGGGGCCAGATACCCAGCGCATCGCCTGCCTCGTAGGTCAGCGCTGTGCCGTCCAGATGCAATGCGAAGGCGCGAGTGTCCTTGAGTGAACCTTTGGCGTTCAGACGAAGATTACCGACGAGCCGAGAAGCGAAAGGGCGCTCTTTCGAGATGCCTTTCTTCGGCGAGTCGACGCCGGTTGCTAGCGGTTTTGCGGAACGTGTTATCGAGGGATCCAGAACGGCTGTCAGCCGCTCGAACCAGCCTTGCGCCGGGCCTTCGAAATCGCCGTCGCAGCGCTGGCAATCGAGTAGGGGCGCTGCACCGCGCTCGGCGAACGCCGCGTGCAGATTGCCGCCATGACGGCAGAATTCATCGTAGCTACTGTCGCCGAGGGCGAGCACGGCATAGCGCAAACCGTCCAGGCGACAGGCGCTGGCGCTGAGCGATTCCCAAAATGCCTGCCCATTGTCTGGCGCATCGCCGTCACCGAAGGTACTGCTGAGGAGCAGGACCGTGCCGGCGTTCACGAGACGTTCGACAGGGTAGTCCGCCATGCAGTGGCTCTGGGCGTTGAGCCCTGCGGCACCAAGATGGGTGACGAGGCGTTCGGCAAGTCCTTCCGCATTTCCGGTTTGCGAGGCCCAGAGCACGGCTATGCTCGGTGCGTCATCTTTGAGCGGTATGGCCTCGGCATACAGTCCGGCAAGCAATCCATCCAGCCAGAGTCGGGTTGCCGGCTCGATTGGCGCAGTGGCCGGCAGGGTCGGAATGCCAGGAAGCTGCCGCGCGTGGGCACCATCGATGAAGCCCGCCATCCAGGTTCGTTCGGCTGCGGTGAGCACGGGGCGTGGCTCATCCGCAATGTCGAGTGTCGTGGCCAAGGCGTGCAGCGGAGTGGTCGCGATTGCTTCCTGGGGTATTGTCGTGGGCAGGAATTGATGTTCGAGCAATTCCACCTTCATCAGGCTGATCGCACACACCTTCAGTTCTGGTTGCTGTGACAGCGGATCGACTGCGTCACTGGTAATGGCGTTGATGGCGAGGTTTTCGCCGTAGAGATCATTCCAGTGAAAGGGCGCGAACGCGTTGCCCGGCTGAACCCGGTCGCTGACCTGAACGGGGAGCACTGCACGGCCACGCCGCGAACGCACTTCCAGATACTCGCCAGTTTTCACGTTCAGTGCGTTCGCGTCCTGCGGGTGCACTTCGATAAAAGGCTTGGGGTTGAGCTTGTTGAGGGTGGCGATCTTTCCGGTCTTGGTCAGCGTGTGCCATTGATGCTGGAGCCGGCCGGTGTTGAGCAGGAACGGGAAGTCCGTATCAGGTAGCTCCTTCGCGTCCATGTGCGGGCGAGGGAAGAACTGCGCCTTGCCCGACGCCGTTGCGAAATTCAGCGTCGGCGTCGCGCCATTTTCTTCCAGCCGCAACAACTGACTGGTACCGGAGTTGAGGTAGCGGATTGGATGCCGTACTGACTCGTCGCCCGGCGCGGACGGCCACTGCACGGGCGCCTCGCGCAGGCGCGAATGACTGACACCGCGGATGTCGTAGCCCGTCACCGGGTTCCAGAAACCCTTGATCTCCTCGAACACCTCGGCAGCGGACGCATATTCGAAGCCATGAAAGCCCATCGCGGTGGCGACCCTGGCGATGAGCTGCCAATCAGCTAACGCCTCACCCGGTGGCGCTACCGCTTGGGGGGCGAGCGTCATGTTGCGCTCGGAGTTGATCATCACGCCGTCCGCCTCGGCCCACAATGCGGCGGGGAGTAGCACATCGGCATGGCGATTGGTTTCGGTGTCGAGGTAGGCGTCCTGGGCGATTACCAGTTCGGCCGTCTGCAAGGCTTCGATCACTGTGGCGCGGTTCGACACGCTGGCGACCGGGTTGGTGCAGATGATCCAGCAGGCTTTGATGAGCCCCGCTCGCATGTTCTCGAACATAGCAACGGTGCCTTTGCCCAGGCGGGTGTGCAGCGTGCCCGCCGGAATCTTCCAGGCCGCCTCCACGAACGCGCGGTCCGTCTCGTTCAGGACCGAGCGCTGGCCGGGCAGGCCCGGGCCCATGTAGCCCATTTCACGTCCGCCCATGGCGTTGGGTTGGCCGGTCAGCGAGAAGGGGCCGCTGCCGGTGCGGCAGATCTTGCCCGTGGCGAGGTGCAGGTTGCACAGCGCGTTGGTGTTCCAGGTGCCATGGGTGCTCTGGTTGAGGCCCATGGTCCAGCAGCTCATCCATTCTCCGGCTTCGCCGATCCATTGCGCGGCCTGGCGGATAGCGCTTTTGTCCAGCCCGGTCAGTGCGGCGACTTTCGCGGGGGTGTAGTCCGCAAGGAAGGCTGGCATCGCCTCCCAGCCTTCGGTGTGACGAGCAATGAAGTCTTCGTCGCAGTGGCCGTTTTCCAGCAATAGATGGAGCAGGCCGTTGAGTAGGGCAAGGTCGGTTCCGGGTCGAATGGGCAGGTAAAGGTCGGCCTTGTCGGCGGTGGCAGTACGGCGTGGGTCGACGACGATCAACCGTGCACCGGTTTTCACACGATCCATCATGCGTAGGTAAAGGATGGGGTGACAGTCCGCCATGTTGGCGCCGCTGACGAAGAACAGGTCGGCGTGATCGAAGTCGTCGTAGCCGCCGGGAGGGCCGTCTGAACCCAGCGACAACTTGTAGCCAGTACCGGCGCTGGCCATGCACAACCGGGAGTTGGATTCGATGTTATTGGTGCCGATGAAACCCTTTGCGAGCTTGTTGGCAAGGTATTGCGCTTCCAGCGACATCTGCCCGGACACATAGAGCGCGATGGCGTCCGCACCGTGCTCGTCGAGAATGTCGCGCAGGCGATTCGCGGTTTCCGAAATGGCTTCGTCGAGAGCCACGGGCAGAGGATCGCCACCGCGCACACGGCGAAGATAGGCGTGCTCCATGCGACCACTATCGGCAATGGGCAGGTGACAGGTGCTGCCCTTGGTGCAGAGCCGGCCGAAGTTGCTGGGATGTTGTTTGTCCCCGCTGACCTTCACGACGCGGTCGTTCTCCACATCCATGACGATGCCGCAGCCGACACCGCAATAGGGACACACGCTTTTCACTGTCTTCATGCCGGCCTTCCAAAAACGTAAAGCAGAAACGCAAAAGGCGCCGTCCACGTTCCGTTCGAAAAAACAGAAGTGGTACGGCGCCTTTGTCGTGAAGAGGGCGATCCATTGGGAATCGCTGCAACGGCTGTTTTGCAAGTGGCGAGCCAGAGGGCGGAAGGCAGACTGCGAGAACCTGTTCATGATCGCGTGGACTGAAGTCTTGGATAGCTAGGCATATGTGTATGTGGGAGCGGGTCGGGCGGCGATCCGTCATGCCCGCGATGCGGTCTCAAGCCCATTGATGCCTGGCCTGATCAGTTCCTTTCGCGGGCATGGCCCGCTCCCACGGTGGGTATATGCACCGGATGATGCGCATGTCTGGGGAAAGATAGGTAAGGAGCTTCAGGAGGTCTTGGTGGCCAGTTTTTTGGGTCGAGCCGCCCCGTTTTTTGTTCACCTTTGGTGCAAGGGCCGGATCATCTGCACGGTTTTGGTTTGTCGCGAAGGTGTCTGTTTCACTGCCAATCAACGGTGCGAGAAGAGCTTGAAAGCGTTTGAACGCTCGCGTTCCGGGCCTTGTGGCCTGTTTCTAGCAGGGGCACTCGGTCGTTGGCATGCCCGGTGCAAAAGCTATGGTGCAGCGGTTGATTCCACGAACGAATCCCGCTGCCCACATTGCAGATAAAGAACAGGCAAAGGCGCCTGGACCGTCACTCGGTCCGGGCGTTTTTTTTGCACCGAAGAAAACCGTGAATGGCTTAGCCGAGGTCCCCCATGAACAATTACCTCGCCACTTCGAACGACTTGCCCACCCTGATCGTGGTAGGCAATGGCATGGTCGGGCACCACTGCGTCGAACAACTGGTCGCACGCGGTGCCGGTGAGCGTTACCAGATCCATGTATTCGGCGAGGAGCCATTGCGTGCCTACGACCGCGTGCATCTGTCCGAGTACTTCGGTGGACGCGATGCCGAATCGCTCGCGCTGGGGGAACTGGCGCTCTATCACACACAGAACGTGCATCTGCATCTGGGCACGCCGGTGGTGGAGATCGACCGCGAGCACAAGGCGGTCATCACCCGAAACGGGCGCATGACTTATGACCATCTGGTATTGGCGACCGGCTCCTATCCCTTCGTGCCGCCCATCGAAGGCGCGGAGGGCAATTCGCGGCTCGTCTATCGGACGCTGGAAGACCTGGACCTTATCCGTGCGGCAGCCAAGGGGGCCGTGCGCGGTGTTGTAGTTGGTGGCGGCCTGCTTGGCCTGGAGGCAGCGAACGCGCTGAAGTCACTGGGGCTCGAGGCGCATGTCGTCGAGTTCGCGCCGCGACTGATGCCGGTGCAGTTGGACGATCAAGGCGGTGCCGCACTGAAAGCGCAAATCGAGAGCATGGGTGTGCAGGTGCATCTGTCGAAAGCGACAGGTTCCATCACGGCAGGCGAGATCTATCGCTACCGCATGAATTTCGCAGGCGAGGATTTCCTGGAAACGGACCTCATCGTGTTTTCAGCCGGCATTCGCCCGCAGGATGCACTGGCGCGTCAGTCCGGTCTGGGCCTTGGGCCGCGTGGCGGCATCGCCATCGACAATGCCTGCCTCACCAGCGATCCAAGCATCCATGCCATTGGCGAATGCGCGGCATGGAACGGCGGTATCTTCGGTCTAGTGGCGCCGGGGTATCAGATGGCGCGTGCCGTCGCAGCCAGCCTTTGCAGTGAGGATGCCGAAGCGTTCACCGGCGCGGATATGTCCACCAAGTTGAAGTTGCTTGGCGTGGACGTCGGCTCCATCGGTGACGCCCACGGCGCAACGCCCGGTTCACGCAGCTACCGTTTTATCGACGAGGCGAAATCGAGTTATCGCCGCTTGGTGGTTTCGGCGGATGGCAAGACCGCATTGGGCGCCGTGTTGGTTGGCGACAACAGTTATTACGACACCTTGCTGCAATACGTGCAGAACGGTATCGCGCTGCCGGCCGATCCTGCGGGGTTGATTCTGCCTCGGGGCGAAGCGGCGCCGGCACTGGGTGTCGATGCGTTGCCGGCGACGGCGACCATCTGCTCTTGCCACAACGTGAGCAAAGCGGCCATTTGCTCGGCCATCGACGAGGGTTGCAGCGACCTTGCCGGAATCAAGTCCTGCACCAAGGCCGGTACCGGCTGCGGCGGTTGTTCGGCCTTGCTCAAGCAGGTGTTCGAGCACGAGCTGACGGCGCGCGGCGTTGAGGTCGACAAGAGCCTTTGCGAGCATTTCGCCCATACCCGGCAGGAGCTGTATCACCTTGTCCGCGTCGAAGGTGTCGAGACTTTCGAAGAGCTGCTGGCCAAGCACGGCAAGGGCCATGTCGGCTGCGACATCTGCAAACCTGCCGTGGGTTCGATCCTCGCATCCTGCTGGAACCGCCCGATTATGAACCCGTCGCTGGTGCCGCTGCAGGACACCAACGACACCTTCATGGCGAACATGCAGAAGAACGGGACCTACTCGGTGGTGCCGCGTATTCCGGGCGGTGAGATCACCCCGGACAAATTGATCGCCATTGGCGCGGTCGCGAAGAAATACGACCTCTACACCAAGATTACCGGCGGCCAGCGTATCGACCTGTTTGGCGCACAGCTGCACGAGTTGCCGGATATCTGGGGTGAACTGATCGAAGCCGGTTTCGAGACGGGCCATGCCTATGGCAAGTCGCTGCGCACGGTGAAGTCTTGTGTCGGTAGCACCTGGTGCCGTTATGGCGTGCAGGACAGCGTCGGCATGGCCCTACGCCTGGAAGATCGCTACAAGGGCCTGCGTTCACCGCACAAGATCAAGTTCGCGGTCAGCGGTTGCACCCGCGAATGCGCTGAAGCGCAGAGCAAGGACGTCGGCGTCATCGCTACCGAGAACGGCTGGAACCTCTACCTTTGCGGCAACGGTGGCATGCGTCCGCGTCATGCCGAGCTGTTCGCCACCGACCTCGATGACGAAACCCTGATCCGCTACATCGACCGCTTCCTGATGTTTTACATCCGTACTGCAGACAAGTTGCAGCGTACTTCCGTCTGGCGCGAGTCGTTGGAAGGTGGGCTCGAGTACCTCAAAGCCGTTGTCATCGAGGACAGCCTGAGCATCGGCGATGAGCTGGAAGAGCAGATGCAGATGGTTGTCGATCGCTACGAATGCGAATGGGCCAACGCCTTGAAGGACCCCGAAAAGCTCAAGCGCTTCCGCACCTTCGTCAATGACAAGGGCAGCGATCCGGATATTCATTTTGTCAGCGAGCGCGGCCAGCGCCGTCCAGCCACGCTCCATGAACTTAAGCTCGTACCCGTGACCGAGGAAACCGCCTGATGAACATGCTCGCTCAGAAAACCGAACCTATGGCCTGGCAGCCCGTATGCCGACGCGACGACCTGGTTGCTCATTCCGGCGTTGTCGCGCGAGTGGGGGATGCGCAAATCGCGCTGTTCTACCTCCCCGATCAGGCCGAGCAGCCGGTGTACGCGTTGGATAACCGCGACCCCAAGTCAGCCGCCAACATCATCGGTCGCGGGATCGTCGGCCAAATCTGTGGCGATCTCGTCATTGCGGCCCCGCTGTACAAGCAGCACTTCCGATTGAAGGACGGCTCCTGCATGGAGTTTCCAGAGCAGCGCCTGCGTGTATGGCCGGTACGTTTGAACGGTGATCACGTCGAGATCGCGGACAGCCCGGTCTAGCCCCTTGCGTGTTTTTTAGTGAAGCCGACGAGCTCCCATGAGCATCGGCCCAGGTTCGCCCATCCGTGAATGTTGTCCAGAGGATTAACCCATGTCGTATCTAGTGCCAGCCGAGTTTGCCAACAAAATGGTGGATGCCGGCGAGTCGAAAATTTTCATGTCCACCCGCGATACGCTGATTCGCGCGTACATGGCTGGGGCGATTCTCGCGCTGGCCGCGGTGTTCGCTGTCAGCATCACGGTGCAAACCGGCAGCCCACTCGTGGGCGCGATGCTGTTCCCGGTGGGGTTCGTGATGCTTTACCTGATGGGGTTCGATCTGCTGACCGGCGTGTTCGTGTTGACGCCGCTGGCGTTGTTGGACAAGCGACCGGGGGTGACACCGGCGCGCGTACTGAGAAATTGGGGCCTGGTGTTCGTCGGTAACTTCGCCGGTGCGCTGACCGTTGCGTTCATGATGGCGTACGTCTTCACCTTTGGCTTTTCCACCAGCCCTGGCGCGATCGGCGAAAAGATCGCGGGGATCGGCGAGGCGCGAACGCTTGGTTATGCGGAGTATGGCGTTGCCGGTTGGATCACCATTTTCATCCGCGGCATGCTCTGTAATTGGATGGTGTCCATGGGCGTCGTGGGCGCGATGATTTCGACGTCCGTCAGCGGCAAGGTCATCGCGATGTGGATGCCCATCATGCTGTTCTTCTTCATGGGCTTCGAGCATTCGGTGGTGAATATGTTCTTGTTCCCGTCCGCCATGATTCTAGGCGGCGATTTCTCCGTATCCGACTACATGATCTGGAACGAGATTCCGACCGCGCTCGGCAATCTGGTCGGCGGGCTAGCGTTCACCGGGCTGACGCTGTACGCCACGCACGTCCGTACGGCCCCCAAGCGCGAGCTGATCTAAGTCCGACGCGAGGCGCAGTAGGGGATGACAGGGCAGCTCACGGTCTCGGTCGGCCAGCATTCTGACCGGGGCCGCAAGGCGACGAATCAGGACTTTCATGGGGTGCTGATTCCGCCTGAGCCGCAGCTCACGACGAAGGGGATCGCCGCGGCCTTGGCCGACGGGATCAGTAGCAGCGACGTGAGCCAGATCGCGAGCCAGGCGGCGGTCGGCGCGTTTCTGGACGACTATTTCGCGACGCCGGAAACCTGGTCGGTGAAGAAATCCGGCCAACGCGTGCTTGCCGCCACCAACTCATGGCTGCATGCACAAACCCGACAGAGTCAGTATCGCTACGATGCGGACCGTGGGTACGTGTGTACCTTCAGCGCGTTGGTTGTGCGCTCCACCACCGTGCATCTGTTCCATGCCGGAGATGCACGGATTTACCGTATGCGCGATGGCGATCTAGAGCAGCTCACCAACGACCATCGTTTGTGGGTCTCACAGGACAAGAGTTATCTCAGTCGTGCCATGGGGATCACCGCCACGCTGGAGATCGATTACCACGCGTTCCCGGCGCAGGCTGGCGATCTCTATCTCATCACCACTGATGGCATTCACGAGTACGTAGCAGCGAAGCGGCTGCGAGAACTGCTTGCGGTTGATGAAGATCTGGACGCACTGGCGCGGAGCCTCACGTCACTGGCCTACGCAGCCGGCAGCGACGATAACCTGACTGCCATGATCGTGCGTATCGATTCGCTTCCGAACCGGCAGGCTCACGAAGCCCGTCAGCAAACGGTCGGGTTGCCGATTCCACCAGTGCTGGAGGCGCGGGCCGAGCTGGATGGTTACCGCATCATCCGCACGCTGCACGCCAGTGCACGGAGCCATGTCTACCTCGCCAGCGATAGCGAATCGACAGAACTGGTAGTACTCAAGGTGCCGTCTATCGACCTTGCGCACAGTGGCGAGCACCTGGAGCGTTTCGGTTTAGAAGAATGGATCGCACGGCGCATCGACAGCCCCTACGTCTTGAAAGCGGCGGAGCAGGGCCGAACGAGGCGCTATTTATACGGCGTTTTCGAATACGTCGAAGGGCAAACGCTGGCACAGTGGATGATCGATCATCCCAAGCCGCCGATGGAAAAGGTGCGCGACATCATCGAGCAGATCGTCCGCGGGTTGAGAGCTTTTCATCGATTGGAAATGCTTCACCAGGACTTGAGACCCGCCAACATTCTGATCGACGCCTCCGGCACGGTGAAGCTCATCGACTTCGGAACTGCGCACGTTCCTGGCGTCACGCAAAATTCCGCGGTCAGCGCATTGCCGCCTGGTGCGGCGCAATACGCTGCGCCGGAGTACTTCCTAGGAGAACCCGCGTCCGAACGCTCGGATCAGTTCTCGCTTGCGGTCATCACGTATCAGATGCTGACTGGGCGGCTGCCTTACGGCGTGCAAGTCACACAATGTCGAACCGCGGCTGCACGACGGCGACTGCGATATCTACCTTTGGGGGCCGGTAACGGTGACATCCCGGAATGGATCGACGATGTACTGAGGAAAGCGCTGCATCCGCTTGCGTCTCAACGCTTCGAAGCGCTTTCCGAATTCACGTTCGAGTTGCGCAACCCGCGACCGGCGGGACTGCAGCGCGTCAGTCGGCCCCTTATCGAACGCGATCCCGTGCGCTTTTGGCAGGGCGTCTCACTATTGCTAACCGTCGCGCTACTCGCATCGTTATTGTTGAGGTGATCCCGCGCGATCCCTTGTTTTCAGACCTTCGCGACTGCAACGACTGGATCAGGAACTGTGCACCGACGCCGATTGATCGCGCGCGGTTTCCATGTCGGAGACCCAATTCACTTTGGGAAAATTGCGGTGAAACCCAGCTGGCATCGGCTCGATATGACGGTCGCGATAGTTGTAGAACACGAACCCGCATTTAGCGAACGCGATGAGCGTTTCCGTCTCGGGCCGGGTGATGCGAAAAACGATGTCCCCGCCATATTTGTTCAGGTCCATCAGGCCAATTTCGAACAGCAGCCGGTCGCGAACGAAGGCTTCGGCTTTGTAAACGGTCGCCAGGTCCGTGACCATGGTGCCCACGCCTTTCTCGTTATCGGCGCCTTCGCGAATTCCGTAATAGAACATGAAGCGCGTCCGTGCTTCGGAAATCATTGCGATCATCGCCTGATTGCCGAGGTGGCCGCTGCTGTTGATGTCGGTGCTACGTACCGTTTGATGGGTCTTGTAGAAAAGTTGGTCGGACGGAATGTCCAGCGAGATGCGGGCCACGTTCTGTACTCCTATTGCCGAGTCTTTTATTTGACGCTTGACGAGAGAGTAGCAAGCGGAGCGTATAAGTCGCGTTCTTTTCGTCAGATTACCGCCGGTTTAGAGCGTTTACGGGGTCGGGCCACCCTTTCGCATGGGGCACAAGCGGCTGTAGGAGCGGGCTTGCTGGCGATCGCTTTTATATAGACGCCACGTCAGCGCCCTGTTGGACGCTGATCGCCAGCAAGCTAGCTCCTACAACGGCGCGGCGTTCTATCGCCCGTCATCCGCAAATAGTTACTTTCCAGCGCCCGGCAACAGCGTCAGGCGACGCGTGCCGTAAACCTTGTCCATCGCTGCCGGCTGGAATGGGAAGCTCATGTACTGACCCTTCATCCAGTTTTGAATGCCGTCGTCATAGTGAGGGCTTGCCGGGTTTCCCGACTGCCCAGTGCTGTTGAGCCCCATCATCGGTTCGGCTAAGCCGAAGTCGACGATCATGCGCATGGACGGAACGAGCCAGGTATCGAAACCCTGGCCCCAGTGATAGGCCGATGTATTCAGCGTGCTGTGATCGCCGCCGGCCTGATAGGGACCTCTATCCAGATAGCCCTGAATCGCATTGACCGATGCGCGTTGTCCGGCGTCGAGGTAAGGCGCTAGACGTGTCGTTTCAGTCGTCCATCGGTATTGATGCAGCTTCCCCCATTGCCAGGCTTTGCGGTCTGCGCCGAGATTCGCTTCAAGGTATTCGATGCATGCGGCAAGGCTTCGAGCCAGAATTGTAGGCTTGTCTTCCTCCCGCGGAGTGCGGGTGTCGTTCCAGAAGGGGCTGTCTTCACGTCCCAGCAAGTGGTCGGCCTGCGCGGAGTAGGAGATATCTGCCATTTCCACGAAGGCTTTCCAGGTCGGCCCGTCTTCTGGGCGCAGTTCATCGAGGAAGGTCTGTTTCGCGCTTTCCTGCAAGAAGGCGCTGTAGATAGCCGCATCTGCCGAGCTCGCAGCCATCTGTCCATCGAACGCCAACAGTCGTTTCAGCGCCTCGTCCGCTTTGACGCGTTGCGGCGCCGGCAGTGCATCGATGGAGCGACGTAGCGAGCTGGCCATGGCGGGATCTTCGAGCATCGCTTTTAGCTTCTTGGCAAAAAGCGTCGTCTGGTCGTATTGCATGGCGACGGTACTGCGGGTGTCCTGCTTGCTGCGACCCGCGAGCTCAGCAATACGCTCGGCGCGCTCCGGGTAATACCAGGAGTTGGACAGTTGCACCCCATAGCCGCCCTTGACCGTGCGCTGATTGGCGGTCGCCAGCCAGCCTTGCGGCGGGTCGAGGTCATAGGGATGCAGCATCGGGTCAGCATAGCCGTCCCAGCTGTAGCGATCGGTCCAGCCAGGGGAGGGGATCAAGCCACGGCCATCGCGACGGTTTGGATAGCGGCCACTGACTTGCCACCCGACGTGCCCGGCATCCGCAAACATCAAGTTGAGCGCAATGGAGCGGACTTCCCGGGCCGAATCGAACGCCTGATCGACACTCTTGGCACGGCTGAGATCGAACAGCGCGTCGAGTGTCTGGTCCGCCTCGTTCTGGATCGAGCGCAGCGCGAGGCCATATCCGGAGCTGGCCGGTAGCGGCTGTACGCCTTGCTTGCGTTCACCCAGAGCCGCGTTGAGTAGCGGGCCGTTGCGGGTCTCGTAAACCTTCTCTTGAATAGGACGCTGGCCTTTCACAAGATAGGTCTCCTGACGTTCGCGAGCGGCGATCCATTTGCCATCGGCGAGATAAAGGGTTCGGCCGTTCTCGCGTTTGACCTGTTCCAGGAAAATATCCTGATTATCGCCCATCACCATGGTCATACCCCAGGCCAGGTGGCCGTTGTAGCCCGCGACGATCGCGGGGATGCCGGCGACCGAAACGCCCGCTGCCTGGTATTTGGGCGAGCGAATCTGTACGAAATTCCACAGTGACGGCATCGCCAGTGGCAGGTGCATGTCATTGGCAAAGAGGCTCTTTCCGCTACGGGCGTTGCTGGGTTTGATAGCCCAGCTGTTGGATGCCGCAACACCTGACATATGAAGGTCCGCAACGCTCGCGAGCGTTTCCGTGAGCGCGTCCACCCCTGCCAGGTTGCCGGTGAGATTCAGATTCTTGAGTTTGTCGGCTTCGTCGAAAGGCAGCTGCTCGTCAGGATAGGTCGGCATCAGCCAGGCCAGCTTGTCCGCTCCGACCTTTTGCGCCAGCGTCAGCGACGCGAGCTCTTCACGTAGGTTGGTCGCCAGGCCGAAGTTGATCAGCGCAAACACCAGTGCGGAATCTTCTGGCTCCCAGTACTCGATCTTTTGGCCCGATTGCGCGAGGTCCATGGGCAGCTTGTTGCGATATTGAAAGATGTAGGCGTTGACGCCCCGTGCATACACCTCGAAGAACTGCTTCAAGCGCGGCGAGGCATTGCGGTACATCACCTCGGCGCTGCTGCGTAAATTGACGGTGCGCATGAACCGATCGATATCGAGCACGCCCGGCCCGGCAGTTTCTGCCAGCCGCCCTTGGGCTAGCGCGCGCATGCCGATCATCTGGCTCAAGCGATCACTCGCATGCACATAGCCCAATGCAAATAGGGCATCGTGAAAGTTGGGCGCCTCGATCAGCGGCATCCCCATCGCATTGCGTCGAACGTCCGCTCGCTCACCAATACCCTGGATGCGCGCCGTACCCTCCGTAGGTGCGACGCTTTCGCCGTAACGCTTATCCAGCAGGCTTTCACAGCCACTGAGCAGTAGGAACGCAGAAAGGCTGGCGCTAAGGCCTAGCCAGGCGATGGGGCGGAACGTACACGAGGGCATGCATCGAGCTCCTTCAGGAGAGGGCGCGCGGGAGAGGAAACATTACGGTTATTGCATGAGCGGGCGCCATTCGTGAAGACGCAGAAGGCGTCCGCCGGGGCGTTCTAGATCTGGCGCCGATCAGGCGCCGTGGCACTTCTTGAATTTCTTTTCGCTGCCGCATGGGCATGGATCGTTGCGGCCCACCTGCTTCAGCGGATTGCGTACCGGCTCTTGCGGGCCGTGGTTGCAATGCGGGCCATGTACGTGGTGGTCGTGATCGTGGTCATGGTTGCAGTCGGGGCCGTGTACGTGAGGGTGTTGGGACATCGAAATCACTCCGGAAGGTAGTTGCCGGGGATTATCTCGCCATTACGTAAAAGGTGCACGTCACGTCCTAGCATGCCGAAGAAAAATCCGGTCTTCACCTCGCCACGTAGCTGGTAGGCGATAGGTTTGTCGGGCGTCTCCAGCAGCTTGGCAATGTACTTCATGTGTTGCCACAGGTTCGTGTTGATAGGGACCTGAAAATCCTTCGAGCCGTAGGCGGGCACCTTGAACCAGGTACTCGATTCACCTTTGGCGAGCGGAACACCGTTGAGCTGGATGTCGTATTCCAGCCCTCTCACTGGGATGGCGATGCTGTTCGGGTTGTCGATGTGGAAGGTCAACAGCATCTCTTGCTCGAGAAGTCGTGCTTTGACGATCTCCACGTCCTTGAGTCGCACGTCTGGATCCTCGAAGTCAGTACGGAACCAGGACGAGCAGCCGGCCAGCGTCGCCAGCAGCCCGCAGCATAAGACCATGCGGAAACAATGTGCGGTGCGTCCGTAGAGAATCATTCTCATCCCCTTGTTTTGCATCTCAGTGTCCTATATGCACCGTTTGGCCGCAATCGAATTGGGCCAGCCACAAAAGCGGGCCATACTGCCGAGGGCTGAACGAAGGTTTCCTTTCGTCTGCGGGGCCGCAATGCTGCCGACTCTGGCATGCGCCAGGCCATCGCTAGCCGCTTCTACCCGCCAAAATGACGTCTTAGGCACGGTGGGAGCCGACTTTACGACAACGGTCCGACAATCTGATGACGAGGAAAGTCATGCACGGTTTCGAAATTGTGTTCGAGGGTGAGCTGATGCCTGAAGCGGATCCCGCTCACGTGAGGGCAAACCTCGCCCGACTTTTTCAAGTCGATGCCGGGCGCGTTGAGGCATTGTTCAGTGGCACTCGGGTATTGAAAACCGGGTTGGACGAAGCCTCCGCCACCAAATACCAGCAGGTGTTAGCCAAGGCCGGTGCGCGTGCACGGGTAAGGGCGCTCGATGTCGAGATCGAAGAGGTCGAGCTCGCACCACCGCCAGCGGTGGAGCACGCCACCGGACGCTTGAAGGTTGTGCCGCGCGACGAGTACATGGCGGCTTTTACCGAGGTTGATGCGCCGGATTTCGGCGTGGCTGCGCTAGGGACCGATTTGCAGGACGAGCGTCCGGCGGTACCGTCGCCAGCGCTCGATTTGTCGGGCTTGAGCTTGGCCCCCGTGGGGGCTGACCTCGGACAGGTTAAAGATGACGGGCTTCACCCGACGCCTGATACGTCCCATCTGAAGCTGGTCGATTGAACTGCACTCATTCGACGATGACCGCTAACCACTCATAAGTAAGCGGAGCAGCACTTCTTGAACTTGCTGCCGCTTCCGCATGGGCACGGATCATTGCGGCTTGCCTTCATGGGCACCGTAGGATCGAGGAAATACCAACGCCCACCGGACTGGACGAACGCCGAACGTTCACGGTGGGCATGTTCGGTCGCTCCGTCGTGCCAGCGGGCTACGAAGGTGACGAATGCGTGTTCCGGTACGCCTCCCATCACCTCGCTCGCTTCGACATCCAATCCAAGCCAGGTGCTCGACGCGCTCCAAGCGGCGATCGAATCACGATCGAGCGCGCTCCGCTGAGCGGGCAGCGTGGTTTGCACCACATAATCGGTGAGACCAAGCACATACGCGCTGTAGCGCGATCGCATCAAACGTTCCGCGCAAGGGGCCGGTGCGCCCGTGTGGTAACGCCCGCAACATTCAGCGAGCAGGGCACCGCTACCGCAAGGACAAGAAGGGCTCATCGATCACCACCAGTATTTGCCGAAATTCTCAGGGTTGGCCCAGAACTTGGCATTTAACCAATCCGGTGCCTGCTTGTATTCGAGCAGGTCGTAACCGTACAGAGTCAACACCTGGTCTTCGCGTTGGAAGCGCGCATTGACCTGGAGCGCTAGGGCGAAGAAATCGGTATCGCGCCACTCGGTGGCTGCCAGATCCACTAATACCATGATGCGGCTCGCGTTGAGATTACGGACGCCACCAAGGAGCTGCTGCCCATCGCGCTTGCTCATGTGTTCGAAGCAGTCCGCGAACAGCGCAAGATCGTAGCGCTGGCTACCCATTTCCGCTTCCAACAAGCCCGGTTTCGCAGCGGTCACCGTGCGCTCGGTATGGGCCGCACGGTAGGCTTCCAGTGCAGGCAGCGCGCCTTGTCCTACGTAGAGCACACGGTCGGGCCGTGTCTGATCGATGAGGGCAGCCAGCACTTCTTGCGGAGAATGTCGAGAAAAGCATGTTGCCATCATGGAACCTCTGGATAAACGGTATAGACTAAGTTTTGACGCTCTATGGCAGGTGGCCCTTTGGCCATGCCATTTGCATGCGGTTGGATCCAATGAAAACTCTATAAGAAGGCCCGTGAGCCCGACCCGATCAACCTAGGAGACTCCACCAGTGAAGATGATATGGAAAGCAGTTCCGCTCGTTGTTGCAACCGGAGTATTGACCGGCTGTGCCGGCGTACAGAAATCTGACTGGCCTGTTTGCGCCGCAGTGGGTGGTGTAACCGGTGCCGCGATCGGAGCCATCGAAAGCAGTGCTTATGCTGGTTGGGGCGGTTTGATCGCCGCTGTCACCGCTGGCGGTTATTGCTGGGTTCACGGACAGGGCGAGGAGGAAGTCGTCATGGTCGAAGAGACCGTGATGGAACCGGCTCCGGCACCTGTCGTGGAAGAGCAACCAGAAGCCGTACGTGTGGAACTCGACGTCAAGTTTGACTTCGACAAGTCGGTCGTCAAGAGCGAAAGCTATGGCGACATCAAGTCGCTGGCTGATTTCATGAGCCAGTATCCACAGACCACGACCGTGGTTGAAGGCCATACCGATTCCGTCGGTACCGATGCGTACAACCAGCGCCTGTCCGAGCGTCGGGCCAACGCGGTACGTAACGTGCTGGTCAACCAGTACGGCGTAGGTTCGAACCGTGTGAGCTCTGTCGGCTACGGTGAGTCCCGTCCGGTGGCTGACAACAGCACCGAGCAAGGCCGCGCGGTCAACCGTCGCGTTGAAGCCGAAGTCGAAGCTCAGCCTTAATCGCCGAGTGAAAAAAAAGCCGGGCTCGTGCCCGGCTTTTTCGTTTCCGCCTATCCTATGGCGGACATGCGAAAGCGATTTTTCATTGTCGCGATCGCATCCGTATTGCGTTCATTAACGAGCGTCACGATATGCTTGCAGCTCGAGCTACTTTTTCTTCATCTGCTATGGCCGCCAGTTCGCCTGGCGCGACGTGAAATCCGGGTATGCAATTCGCTGCCCGCTCTCAATGGATAAAGATTGCGTATGTTGGGTACGACCGTTAATCCCTGCACTTTGAGCCTGTTCGGCGCCACAGGAGATCTGGCGCTGCGGAAACTGTTCCCAGCGTTGTATCACCTGGATCGGGCGAAACTGATTCATCCTGATACTCGCGTGCTGGCGCTCTCCAAGGAGCACATCGAAGCCGACCGCTATGCGTCCATGATCGAGCAGTCGCTCCAGCGCTATGTCGCTGAAAGGGAAATGGACGCCGAGACGGTGGCCCGATTCCTTGCCCGTTTGACCTATGTACCCATGGATTTTCGGGATACCGACAGCTTCGCGCCGCTGGTCACGCTGCTCGCGCGTGAAGAAACGCACATTGCGTATTTCGCGACGCCGGCTGCCGTGTTCGGTGATATCTGCGCGAACCTCGCCGCGCAGGGGCTGGCGGACAAGACGCGGGTCGTACTCGAGAAGCCTATCGGGCATGACCTGGAGTCATCTCGGGTCATTAACGATGCCGTCGCGCAGCATTTTCCCGAGTCGAGCATCTACCGGATCGACCACTACCTCGGCAAGGAAACGGTCCAGAATCTGATTGCTCTGCGCTTCGCTAACAGCCTGTTCGAAAGCCAGTGGAACCAGTACCACATCACGCATGTGGAAATTACGGTCGCTGAAAAAGTCGGCATCGAAGGGCGTTGGGGCTATTTCGATCAGGCGGGACAGCTGCGGGACATGGTCCAGAATCACCTGTTGCAGCTTTTGTGTCTGGTTGCCATGGATCCGCCAAGCGATCTAAGCGCTGACAGCATCCGGGACGAGAAGGTGAAAGTGCTGAAGGCGCTTGCGCCCATCACGGAGGAACAATTGAGCCGATACACCGTTCGCGGGCAATACACTGCGGGCAGTAGCGATGGTAAGCCGGTCCCGGGTTACCTTGACGAAGAGAATTCCAATACCCAGAGCGGCAGTGAAACGTTCATTGCGCTGCGTGCCGAGATCCGCAACTGGCGCTGGTCCGGCGTACCGTTCTACCTGCGTACCGGCAAGCGTATGCCGCAGAAGCTGTCGCAGATCGTCATCCACTTCAAGGAACCACCGTTCTATATCTTCGCCCCTGAGCAGCGTTCGTTGATCAGCAACAAGTTGATCATTCGCCTCCAGCCGGACGAAGGCATTTCCCTACAAGTCATGACGAAAGACCAGGGGCTGGACAAGGGCATGCACCTGCGTAGCGGCCCGCTGCAGCTCAATTTCTCCGATACCTATAAGAGTGCGCGTATACCCGATGCGTATGAGCGCTTGTTGCTCGAAGTCATGCAGGGCAACCAATACCTGTTCGTCCGCAAGGACGAGGTAGAAAACGCGTGGCTGTGGTGCGACCAGCTCATCGCCGGCTGGAAGCGCCAGGGCGATTTGCCCAAGCCGTATGCTGCCGGAACCTGGGGGCCGGTTTCATCCGTTGCGCTCATCATCCGTGATGGGCGGTCCTGGTACGGAGATATGTAGGCCTACACGGCACACGTACGAGAGATTATGAGCGAAACGCGCGAGATCGGGTCTTACGGTGAACACGCGGCGCAAGGCGTGCTTCCGATCAAGTGGACGACTTCGCGTTGTTCGATATAGACGACACCACTCGATCGTCGCGACTTGCAGCGACTCTTTGAGTCGCCCGTGAACTCTACTGGCGCTGATGAGGCCCGGAGCTGAACAACATGATGAACATGCACGAAAAAAACGCATTGCTGGAATCGATCTGTTCCAAGGCGCGCATACTGCCGGTGATCACTATCCCCCGCGAGGAAGACATCCTTCCCATGTGCGATGCGTTGGCCGCCGGTGGGCTGCGGACGCTGGAAATTACCTTGCGAACCGAGCATGGTTTGACGGCGATTCGGCGCCTGCGTAAGGAACGACCGGACCTATGCGTCGGCGCTGGAACCGTGCTGGATTTGAAGATGCTCAAGGCAGTGGAGGAGGCCGGTGCTCAGTTCGTGGTGACGCCGGGATGCACCACAGAGATGCTACAGGCCGGCATGAACAGTGCCGTCCCGATGCTTCCGGGCGCCAGTTCCGCTTCCGATCTCATGCTGGGTTACGGCTTGGGCTATCGACGCTTCAAACTGTTCCCCGCCGAGGTGAGCGGTGGCGTCGCGGCATTGAAGGCGTTTTCGGCGCCGTTCGGCGAGCTGCGTTTTTGCCCCACCGGTGGGGTGTCACCGGACAACCTAAAAAACTATCTCGCGCTTCCTAACGTAATGTGCGTGGGGGGAAGCTGGATGCTCGACCCGAAATGGATCAGCGCACAGGATTGGGAGTCGGTCACGCAGGCGTGCCGCAAGGCCCTCGCCGCGTTCGGCTAACCGTTGACGTCGCCAAGCGACCGAAGCCGCTTTTGCGCTATTGATTCGGCGCGTATGATGCGCGCCCTTTCCTCGATTCGCACACCGGGAGGTGCCCAATGACCGATATCGAACAGACCGAACCTCATACTCCTCACGGAGAAAAACTGCAGAAAGTATTGGCCCGAGTCGGCATGGGGTCACGACGGGATATCGAGAGCTGGATCTCGGCAGGGCGCGTTAGCGTCAACGGTGTGGTCGCAACGCTCGGCCAGCGTGTCGACAGTCACGACGCCATCAGTGTGGATGGTCGCCCGCTCAAGCGGGAAGAGGCCGTGGAATCCGTTCGCCGTGTGTTGATCTACAACAAGCCCGAAGGCGAAGTCTGCACGCGCGACGACCCCGAAGGCCGGCCTACCGTATTCGAGCGTTTGCCGCGCCTGCGTGCAGGCCGCTGGATCAATATCGGACGCCTGGACATCAATACCACGGGCCTGTTGCTGTTCACGACCGATGGTGAACTCGCCAACCGGCTTATGCACCCGTCCTATCAGATGGACCGTGAATATGCGGTACGCGTTAGAGGCGAGGTCACCGATGAAATGGTCGAGCTGCTCAAGAACGGCGTGATGCTCGAGGACGGTCCGGCCAACTTCACCGATATCCAACGTGCGCCGGGTGGTGAGGGCTTCAACCACTGGTTCCACTGCGTGGTCATGGAAGGGCGTAACCGCGAAGTACGTCGCTTGTGGGAATCCCAGGATGTTGTGGTCAGTCGCCTGAAGCGGGTCCGTTTCGGCCCGGTGTTCCTGACTGCCGAGTTGAGCATGGGCCGCTGGCGCGAGATGACCCAAGGCGAGATCGATATCCTGAGCGCAGAAGTTGGGTTGAAACCCATTCCGCTGCCGGAGATGAAAACTAAATTACGTGATCGCCTGGATCGCCTACAACGCAAGTCAGCCAAACCGGTGTCCGACTCGCGCAAGCCGCGCGTTCGCAAAGATGAAGAGGGTGGTCGCCCCTCACGCGTGCTGCGCGACGAATCGGGACGTCCAATGCGTCCGGAGAAGCACTCACGTAACGAGGGTACCCCTGTTGCCGAGCGACCTCGCGACGTGAACAAGAAGCCAGCACGTGGCCCGAAGTCGGATTCCGCTGGGCCGTCTCGGGCGCCGCGTAAACCGGGTGCAGGCCCGGCAAAACGTGGAAACCCCGCTGCGGATGGGCAGCGTCCGGGCTTCGGTCGCGGTCGTAAATCTTGATTGGCTGAGCGCTATTGATACTGTCCTGCGGCCGGTTAGCGATAACCGGTCGGCAGTCAGAATGAAGGCGCGGAGGTCACTCGGTTGCGGCCTCCATGTTTCGACATATACAGCGCGGCGTCAGCCCGGCGTAGCAGGCTGTCCATGCTCTCCATCGATTGCAGCGTGGCACAGCCAACGCTGATCGACAGTTGAAGGTCGTTGCCGTGCACCAGAAACTGTAACTGTTGGACCGCAGTGCATAAGCGCTCCGCAACCATGGTGGCTGGATCGCTATCGGTGCTCGACATTAGCACCAGAAATTCTTCGCCGCCGAACCGGAATACCATATCGATATTGCGCAGGTTGGCCGTCAAGGTCGCGCTTACTGCACGCAAAACGTCATCCCCGGTGCCATGTCCATAGGTGTCGTTCACTTTTTTGAAGTGATCGATATCCACCATCAGAATCGAGAGTGGATGCAGATGCCGGAGGGCGAGATCGACCTCGCGCCGAAGCGTCTGATCCATGGCATATCGGTTACCTGTATTGGTGAGCGAATCACGCATGCCATTCTGTACCGCAGTGCGGTAGAGCAGCGCATTGCGAAGGGGAAAGAGCAGGCAGGCGAGCAGTGCTTCGAGTTGAGTGAGCTCCTCCTGCTGGAAACGGTGCTCGCGTCTGAAGACTAATTCGCCGAGATAGTTTTGCTCATGCGTCAGCTCGTACGCGACGGTATGAATGCCACCCGCGCCGAGTTCAAGCTTGAACTCGCTGGCTGAATGAACGTACGTCATTGCATCCAGCGGAACGAGCCGAGGGGCCGACGCGAAGAACAGCGCCAGTACGCGATCGAGCTCGAGGCTGGTCTGCAGCTGGTGATTGAGCAAGCGGCGCAATTCATTCAGCGTTAACGGTCGCGCAGACGCTTTACGCCGTTCGGACAAGCCCATGCGCCGCAATTTCGCGGCGTCGAAGTCGATCGTATTGGATGTGTTTGCAATGACCATAGTTGATGCCTTTGGCGTTTTGGGGGCCAAGATGAGCCAGCTATAGCGATTTCCATGCCACTCTTAAAAATCTATATAAATCAGCTGCTTAGTTTTTAGGGGAATGTCTCTGCGGCATTTTTTTGCCGCTTCCGCTAACCAAAGCAACCGAAAATATCCGCGTTCAGACGGATTTCTGACAGTTATTGGGCGTCCAGCGCTTGGCCATTGACCCCTTTGCTTTGCGGGCCCATGAGGTACAGATAGACCGGCATGATGGCGTCTGGCGTAGGACGTGTTTTTGGGTTTTCTTCTGGGTATGCCAACGCACGCATCGCTGTGCGAGTACCACCAGGATTGACGCTGTTCGCCCGAATTGTCGAACCGGCGAATTCGTCCGCGAAGACTTGCATCATGCCTTCGGTTGCAAATTTCGAAATCGCGTACGCCCCCCAATGTGCGCGGCCTTTACGGCCCACGCTGCTAGAGGTGAAAACGAGTGAAGCATCGCTCGACGCGCGCAGCAGCGGCAGCAATGGACGTGTCAGGCCCAGTAGTGCCGTTACGTTGACCTGCACTACCTGCTGAAATGCGTCGAGCGGTGTGTCTTCCAGGCTGCAGCGCGGGCCGAGCATAGAGGCGTTGTGAAGAAGGCCGTCGAGCTTCCCGTAGCGCTGCGCCAGTGCATCGCTCAGCCCGGCAAAGTCGTCTACGCCAGCGGTTGCAAGGTCGAGAGGGTGAACGCTGGGGCGCTTGTAACCTTGCTGCTCAAGGGCATTAGCGATTTCGGTGAGGCCTTCGGTTGCCCGGCCCAGCAGCGCGACGGTTGCACCATGCGCGGCGAAAGCCTCTGCCGCAGCGGCACCAATGCCACGATTGGCGCCGGTAATCAGGATAACGCGTCCAGAGAGCAGATCGGGTGTGGCGGTGTAGACGAACAAAAGCGTCTCCTATGGCAGGTGTCGATGGGCAAAGTGTCTGCCGACACTGGCCGCGGTAATGCCTCAGCAGCTGCAGATTGCGCGATCGAGCAATGCCCGTAGCTCGCTCGGGTGGTCGATGACGGCATCGGCGCCCCAGCTGCGCGGATTGTCCTCGGGATGAATATAGCCATAGGTGACCGCGACCGTCCGGCTCCCCGCAGCGTGCCCTGATTGGATGTCACGCAGGTCATCCCCGATGAACAACACGTTGGCCGGCGAGATGCCCATCTGGCTGCACGCAAGCTGCATGGGCTCGGGGTCGGGCTTGCTGCGGGTCACGTGGTCCGGGCAGACGAGCACCGACAAGCGCGCGGCCAGGCCCAGGCGCTGCATGATCGGCTCGGCGAAGCGCACCGGTTTGTTGGTGACGACGCCCCACTTCAAGCCGGCTGCTTCGATGTCTGCCAGTATCTCTGCCATGCCGTCGTAGAGGTGTGAGTGAACGGCGCAGTCCTGCTGGTAGCGATACAGAAATTCCAACCTCAGTGCTTCGAACGCTTCCGATAGCGGATCGACATCGAACCCGTTGGCCACCATTGCACGTGCGCCGCCGGAGACGACGTTGCGAATGGACTGTTCGGAAATGGGCGGCAGGCTCCGCGATGCGCGCATCGCCTGGATAACAACGATGAAGTCCGGCGCGGTGTCCAGGAGGGTGCCGTCCATGTCGAACAGTACCGCCTCGAGGCGCATCAGAGGCTCCTCTGGGTCTGGACCATGTAGTTCACGTCCACATCGGGTTCGAGCTTGTAATGCTTGGTGATGGGGTTGTAGGTCAGCCCGATCATGTCCTTCACGTCCAGTCCCGTCGCTCGGGACCAGGCGCCAAGCTCGGAAGGACGGATGAATTTCTTGAAGTCATGTGTCCCGCGCGGCAGCAGTCGCAGCACGTATTCGGCGCCAATGATCGCGAACAGATAAGCCTTCGGGTTGCGGTTGATCGTGGAGAAGAAGACCTGACCACCGGGTTTGACCAGGGTATGGCAGGCGCGGATTACAGAGGCAGGGTCTGGCACGTGTTCCAGCATCTCCAGGCAGGTCACGACGTCGAACTGGCCCGGCATCTCCGCAGCGAGGTCTTCGGCAGTGATCTGACGGTACTCGACCGGAACGCCGGATTCGAGCTGATGTAACTGCGCGACGGATAATGGTGCCTCGCCCATATCGATGCCCATCACCGACGCGCCGCGTTGCGCCATGGCTTCGCTCAGGATGCCGCCGCCGCAGCCCACGTCCAGGACGCGCTTTCCGGCAAGACCAATGCGCTCGTCGATCCAGTTGACGCGCAGTGGATTGATTTCGTGAAGCGGTTTGAATTCGCTTTCGCGATCCCACCAACGGTGGGCCAATGCCTCGAATTTGGCGATTTCGGCGTGATCAACGTTGCTCATGGTGTTCTCGAAGTGGGTAATGGATAAGGTTAGAAGGCTTGCGGTGGCGGTGCTCAACCTCGCGAAATGCGGTCAGCCCATGCGTTAGCCGTGGCGATTAGTTTGTCTTCGTCCATACGGACCAAGGCGCGGTCGCTGACAAGGGGTCTGCCTGCGACCCAGACGTCGCGTACGGCATCGCGGCCGGTCGCGTAGATCAATTGGGAAACAGGGTCGTAGATGGGTTGTTGCGCCAGACCATCGAGATCGAATACGACCATGTCTGCGTATTTGCCGGGCTCGAGGGTGCCGGTACAGTCGTCGATTCCGAGGGCCCTGGCGCCATTCAGTGTCGCCATGCGTAACGCAGCATGCGCATCCAGAGCCGTGGCTGATCCAGCAACGCCCTTGGCGAGCAATGCCGCCGTTCTTGTTTCGCCCAGCAAGTCGAGATCATTGTTGCTCGCCGCGCCGTCGGTGCCGATGGCGACGTTGACGCCGGCTTGCAGCAGGCGTTCGACCGGGCAGAAGCCACTGGCCAGTTTGAGGTTCGATTCAGGGCAGTGAATGACGCTGCTGTTGCTTTCCACAAGCAACGAAAGGTCGCTTTCATCGATCTGGGTCATGTGCACGGCCTGGAGGCGTGGACCGAGCAGGCCCAGACGAGAAAGGCGCGCGAGCGGGCGTTCACCTGTGCGTTCGACGGCCTGTCGAACTTCCGCAGCGGCTTCGTGCACGTGCATCTGGATGCCCGCATCGAGTTCTTCGGCCAGCATCAGGATGGTCTCGAGTTTGTCGTCGCTGATGCTGTAGGGCGCATGCGGCCCGAAGGCGACTTTCATTCGAGGGTGATGCTTGAGGTCGTCGAAGAGCTCAAGTCCGCGGCGAATGGCGTCAGCCGTGTCGAGGGCGCCCGGTATCGGCGTATCGAGCAGGGTGATGCAGATTTGTGCGCGTATTCCCGCTTCGTGAACGGCTTCGCTGGCGATTTTGGGAAAGAAGTACATATCGGAAAACGTCGTGATGCCGCTTTTGAGCTGCTCGGCGATGGCCAGCTCGGTGCCATCAAGCACGAATTGCTCGTCGACCCATTTGGCTTCGGCGGGCCAGATGTGCTGTTTGAGCCAGGTCATCAGCGGCAGGTCATCCGCCATGCCGCGGAATAGCGTCATTGCCGCATGCCCATGTGCATTGATCAGGCCCGGCGTCAGCATGCAGCCAGGGAGTTCGCGGACGTCGACGGCGCCGCGGCGAAGCAGATCCTCACGTGGGGCAATTGCCTCGATACGACCGTTCGAGACGCCCAACCCATGCCCCTTGAGTACCACGCCAGCGGGTTCTACAGGCACCAGCCATGTGGGTAGCAACAGCAGATCGAAGGGTGCTGGCATTGGCTTTGGCATGTCGAGAAGGTCCGCATTGATGAAGCGTCGCTGGAGTGTAAAGCGTCGGCGCCGAAGCTTGAAGCCTACGGCCTATCGACGCCAAGTCGAGATCGTGTCTGTATTAACGCGTTGAGCAAGGTTTTGTGGTCCTCGTTGTCTGGAGGTTCCGGCCCTATCTACAAATGCCATAGGCTTCTTCGCGGTTTCGCGGCATTAGAGTGCGGCAATTCGCGTTACGGCGACGAAACCTCAACAGCGGCCAGGGCTCGCGTATACTCCGCCGCTTTGAAGGGGTACTCGAGGTGTGGCATGCGCGAGCGTTTGCTGGCGGCTGAAAAGGTGAAGGCGATCGAATGGGTGGACGGTACGCTGCGCCTGCTCGACCAGCGTGTGCTGCCGCTCGAAGAGTCCTGGCTGAGCTACCGCACTGCTTACGATGTGGCTGCGGCCATCAAGCAAATGGTGGTACGAGGCGCTCCAGCAATCGGTATCGCGGCTGCCTATGGTCTCTTGCTCGGTGCTCGCGAACGGATTGCAGCAGGCGGCGACTGGCGCGCGCGACTGGAAGCCGACTTCGAAGTATTGGCTAATGCCCGGCCTACCGCTGTGAATCTAATTTGGGCACTGAACCGGATGCGCGAGCGGATCGCGCGTTTGAAGCCAGAAGAAGAACCGTTACAGGCGCTGGAAAGCGAAGCGATCGCAATCCATCAAAGTGATAGAGAAGCCAATTTGACGATGGCTCAGCTTGGTTTGGAGCTTATCCGCAAGCGCCAGTCAGCCGCGCAGAACCTGATGACACATTGCAATACCGGGGCGCTCGCCACCGGTGGCTTCGGTACAGCGCTGGGTGTGATTCGCGCCGCGAGTCTGGACGGCCTGCTGAAGACGGTTTACGCCGGCGAGACGCGTCCCTGGTTGCAAGGTGGGCGACTCACGAGCTGGGAGCTGCACAACGAGGGCGTGAATGTCGCCCTGGTGGCGGATTCGTCAGCCGCACACCTTATGAAGCATGCGGGGATCACCTGGGTCATCGTGGGTGCGGA
The DNA here is from genome assembly GCF_014647635.1 of Pseudomonas matsuisoli. Lineage (GTDB taxonomy): Bacteria > Pseudomonadota > Gammaproteobacteria > Pseudomonadales > Pseudomonadaceae > Pseudomonas_P > Pseudomonas_P matsuisoli. The sequence continues at coordinate 152,176 of NZ_BMPO01000001.1, read as the reverse complement.
CCGCATCACTGCGAATGGCGACATCGCGAACAAGATTGGTACCTATCAATTGGCGGTCAATGCGATGCACCACGGCGTGCGCTTCATGGTGGTCGCGCCGAGTTCCAGTATCGACCTGAGTATGGAAAACGGTGACGATATTCCCATCGAAGAGCGCCCCAGCAGTGAGCTTCTCGAAGTGGCTGGACATCGAGTCGCGGCGGATGTGCCGGTGTGCAATCCCGTCTTCGATGTGACGCCTGCGGACCTCATCGATGCCATCGTGACCGAGCGGGGTGTCATCGAGAGGCCGGACGCGGCGAAAATGGCCGCATTAATGAGCCGCAAGCGCCTGCACTGAAGGCAACGGTTCGAGTGCGCCTTTATTGTCTCCCATCGCACGCTTTCATGCGGGCCATCAGAGGTTGTCGACGGCGTGCTGTGATATGATCCCGCGCTTTCCGCAGGACCTCCCTGATTTATAAGGAACCAGCTTTCCATGGGTGAACTGGCCAAAGAAATCCTTCCGGTCAATATCGAAGACGAACTCAAACAGTCCTACCTTGATTACGCGATGAGCGTGATCATCGGGCGTGCGCTGCCGGATGCGCGCGATGGTTTGAAACCCGTGCATCGCCGCGTGCTCTACGCGATGAGCGAGTTGGGCAACGACTGGAACAAGCCGTACCTGAAATCGGCTCGTGTGGTCGGTGACGTCATCGGTAAGTACCACCCGCACGGGGACTCTGCGGTTTACGACACCATCGTGCGTATGGCGCAGCCGTTTTCCCTTCGTTACATGTTGGTGAATGGCCAAGGTAACTTCGGTTCGGTGGATGGCGATAACGCCGCCGCGATGCGATACACCGAAGTCCGTATGTTCAAGCTCACCCACGAGCTGCTGGCGGACCTCGATAAGGAAACCGTCGATTGGGTAGATAACTACGACGGCTCGTTGAAAATTCCCGCGGTCCTGCCAACCAAGGTGCCGAACCTGCTGGTCAACGGCTCATCCGGTATCGCGGTGGGCATGGCGACCAACATTCCGCCGCATAACCTGTCGGAAGTGATCGACGGTTGCCTGGCGTTGATCGAAAACCCCGATCTCACCATTGATGACCTGATGCAGTATATCCCGGGGCCGGATTTTCCGACGGCGGGGATCATCAATGGTCGCGCGGGTATCATCGAGGCGTACCGCACGGGCCGTGGACGTATCTACATTCGTGCGCGTGCCGAGATCGAAGACATCGACAAGGTCGGTGGTCGGCAGCAGATCGTCATTACCGAGCTGCCCTATCAGCTCAACAAGGCTCGCCTGATCGAAAAGATCGCCGAGCTGGTGAAAGAGAAGAAGATCGAAGGCATCACCGAGCTTCGCGACGAATCGGACAAGGACGGCATGCGCGTCGTCATCGAGTTGCGTCGTGGTGAAGTGCCTGAGGTCGTTCTCAACAACCTCTATGCGCAGACGCAGCTGCAGAGTGTCTTCGGTATCAACGTCGTGGCCTTGGTGGATGGCCAGCCGCGCACGTTGAACCTGAAGGACATGCTCGAAGTGTTCGTCCGTCATCGCCGTGAAGTGGTGACGCGCCGTACCGTTTATGAGTTGCGCAAGGCCCGCGAGCGGGGGCATGTGCTGGAAGGCCAGGCCGTTGCGCTGTCGAACATCGATCCGGTGATCGAGCTGATCAAGGCATCGCCGACGCCGGCTGAAGCCAAGGAGCGCCTGATCGCTACCGCATGGGAATCCAGCGCGGTGGAAGCGATGGTCGAGCGGGCCGGTGCCGATTCGTGCCGGCCGGAAGGGCTCGATGAACAGTACGGGCTGCGTGATGGCAAGTACTACCTGTCGCCGGATCAGGCGCAGGCGATCCTAGACCTCCGCTTGCACCGCCTGACAGGCCTCGAGCACGAGAAGCTGCTTGCTGAGTATCAGGAAATCCTCAATCTCATCGGCGAGCTGATCCGTATCCTGACGAGCCCTGAGCGCTTGATGGAAGTCATCCGCGAAGAGCTGGAGAAGATCAAGGCGGACTTCGGGGATACGCGTCGTACCGAGATCGTCGCGTCCCACGTCGATCTGACGATTGCGGACCTGATCACCGAAGAAGAGCGGGTCGTCACCATCTCCCACGGTGGTTATGCGAAGTCGCAGCCGCTGGCCTCGTACGATGCGCAGCGTCGCGGCGGTCGCGGGCGCAGTGCAACTGGCGTGAAGGATGAGGACTACATCGAGCATCTGCTCGTCGCCAATAGCCATAACACGCTGCTGCTGTTTTCCAGCAAGGGCAAGGTCTACTGGCTCAAGACGTACGAGATTCCCGAAGCGTCGCGTGCTGCGCGAGGTCGTCCGTTGGTGAATATCCTGCCGCTGGACGAAGGCGAGCGGATCACCGCGATCTTGCAGGTCGATCTCGATGCAGTGCGTCGTGAGGCACCGGAAGGCGCCGAGGGCGCGGACGATGACGTCATCGAAGGCACCTTGGCCGAGCCGGAAGAAGAGTTGTCCGCGGAAATCGAAGAAGGCGATGCCGACGACGACAGTCAGGACGAACCCACCGGCAGCTACATCTTCATGGCTACCGCCAAGGGTACGGTCAAGAAGACGCCGCTCATCCAGTTCAGCAAGCCTCGCTCCAGTGGCTTGATCGCCTTGCGTCTGGAGGAGGGCGATACGCTGATCGCTGCGGCCATCACTGATGGTGCGCAGGACGTGATGATGTTCTCCAATGGTGGCAAGGTCATCCGCTTCAAGGAAAGCAAGGTGCGCACCATGGGGCGTACCGCGCGTGGTGTTCGCGGTATGCGTCTCCCGGAAGGGCAGCGCATCATTTCGATGCTGATTCCTGAAACGGACGCCCAGGTGCTGACCGCAAGTATCAATGGGTATGGCAAACGCTCCCAGTTGCCTGAATTCCCTCGTCGTGGTCGTGGCGGCCAAGGTGTTATCGCCATGGTCTGCAACGAGCGTAATGGTGAGCTGATCGGTGCTGTTCAGGTTCATGAAGGCGAGGAGATCATGTTGATTTCCGACCAGGGCACGCTGGTACGGACATCGGTTTCCGGTGTTTCTTCCCTGGGGCGTAATACCCAGGGCGTGACGCTCATCAAGCTTGGCAAAGGCGAGAAGTTGGTAGGGCTCGAGCGGGTCCAGGAGCCAAGTGTCGAGGCGGATCTGGAAGAGATCGAAGCCACCCTGGACGACGAGACGCTTGCCCAGGGCATGCCGGTCGAGAGCACCGAGCCTGAGGAAGATGAGCTGCTGGGTGGCAAAGGTGATGTCTCGCCGGATGTCGTACCGACGGACGACGAAGACTAGCCTGCGCTGGCTGGCATCTGACGATGCCAGCCGACCCTGTGGCCATTGAGTGTTCAAACGCTTGCGTGTTAGATGCAGGCAGCCGTATTTACGTCATTACGAGAGGGGTTCGTTTGTCGTCAACGAACTTTCTCGTTCGGCTCTTTCCAGCATGGCCGGACCCGTATTTGGCCGATGTTGAGCGAAGTCGAATGACCAAAAACGGCATCGCGTCGGCGAGGGGCTCTCGGCTCAGCGCCGTTTGAGTGGCAATCGAATCGAGAGAAATCGCTGTGAGCAAACGCGCCCATAACTTCTGTGCCGGCCCAGCCGCGCTTCCTACTGCCGTACTCGAGCGTGCTCGCGCCGAAATGCTGGACTACCAAGGGCGTGGTTTGTCGGTGATGGAAATGAGCCATCGCAGTGACGAATATACCGCCATAGCAGAGAAAGCTGAGCGAGATCTGCGTGAGCTTCTCGCGGTCCCAGACAACTACAAGGTGTTGTTCCTGCAAGGCGGTGCCAGCCAGCAGTTCGCGGAAATTCCGCTCAATCTTTTGCCTGAAAACGGTGTCGCGGACTATGTCGACACTGGCATTTGGTCGCGGAAGGCGATCGAAGAAGCGCAGCGCTATGGTCGTATCAACGTCGCCGCGAGTGCCAAGGCATACGACTATCAGGCGATCCCAGCGCAGGCCGAGTGGCAATTGAGCCACGATGCCGCATATGTGCACCTCGCTTCGAATGAAACCATTGGCGGGGTGCAATTCGACTGGTTGCCTGACGTTGGCGATGTGCCGCTTGTCGTAGACATGTCCTCGGACATCCTGTCGCGCACGATCGATGTGTCCAGGTACGGGCTGATCTATGCTGGCGCGCAAAAGAACATTGGTCCGTCTGGCCTGGTGGTCGTGATCGTTCGTGAGGACCTGCTTGGTCGTGCACGTAGTGCTTGCCCGACGATGCTGAACTACAAGGTGTCAGCGGACAACGGCTCGATGTACAACACGCCCGCCACCTATTCCTGGTATCTATCCGGCCTGGTGTTCGAGTGGCTGAAAGAGCAGGGAGGCGTCGCCGGCATGGAAGCGCGTAATCGACAGAAGAAGGAGCGCTTGTACGGATTCATCGATAACAGTGCCTTTTATTCGAACCCTATTGCGCCAAGCGCGCGCTCCTGGATGAATGTTCCTTTCCGCTTGGCCGACGAGCGTCTGGACAAAGCGTTTCTGGAGGGCGCGGATGCGCGCGGGCTACTCAACCTGAAAGGGCACCGCTCAGTGGGTGGCATGCGTGCTTCGATCTATAACGCCACCGGACCGGAGGCGGTAGAGGCGCTGATCGATTACATGACCGAGTTCGAAAAGGAGCGCGGGTGATGGCTGATCTCGATCAACTTCAAGCGTTGCGAATCCGGATCGATGATCTGGATGGACAAATCCTCCAACTCATCAGTGCACGCGCGCAATGTGCTCAGGAAGTGGCTCGCGTCAAAATGGCCGCGCTCGCCGAGGGCGAGACCGCTGTTTTTTATCGGCCGGAGCGCGAGGCACAGGTCCTCAAGCGCATCATGGAAAGAAATGAAGGCCCGCTTGGCAACGAGGACATGGCGCGCCTGTTCCGGGAGATCATGTCTTGCTGTCTGGCTCTTGAAGAGCCATTGAAAGCAGCCTATCTCGGGCCGGAAGGGACATTCAGTCATGCCGCTACGATCAAGCATTTTGGTCAGGCGGTCGTGAGCAAGCCGATGATGGCCATCGATGAAGTGTTCCGGGAAGTGGCAGCCGGTGCGGTGGATTTTGGCGTGGTGCCTGTCGAAAACTCGACTGAAGGCGCGGTGAATCACACGCTGGACAGCTTTCTGGAGCACGATCTCGTCATTTGCGGCGAAGTGGAATTACGGATCCACCACCATCTGCTGGTGGGCGAGAACACCAAGACCGAACACATTACCCGAATCTATTCTCACGCCCAGTCGCTGGCGCAATGTCGCAAGTGGCTCGACGCGCATTACCCGAATGTGGAGCGCGTCGCCGTATCGAGCAACGCTGATGCAGCGCGACGCGTGAAAAGCGAATGGAACTCCGCAGCTATCGCCGGCGATATGGCTGCAAGCCTTTATGGGCTCCGGCCAGTATTCGAAAAAATCGAGGATCGACCCGACAACTCGACGCGTTTTCTGATCATCGGAAATCAGGATGTGCCTCCCATCGGGGACGACAAGACATCGATCATCGTGTCGATGCGCAACAAGCCAGGCGCGCTGCACGAGCTATTGGTGCCGTTCCACAGCAATGGAATCGACCTGACCCGAATCGAGACGCGGCCATCGCGAAGCGGTAAATGGACATATGTCTTCTTTATCGACTTTGTTGGTCATCATCAGGACCCGGCGATCAAAACAGTCCTGGACAAGATTCAACAAGAAGCCGTTGCGCTCAAAGTCCTTGGCTCTTACCCGAAGGCCGTGCTTTGAACCAAACACGAAATGTTTTGCACGTGAGTGGCTTTTACCGCATGAATGGTAAGGCGGCCGGGCATGGGATATTGGCGTTATGAGTACGGTGGCGTATGTGCCAAATCCAGCACCACTAGGCCGCCTGGTCGTCATCGGGCTTGGCTTGATCGGTGGCTCGTTCGCGAAAGGCATCAGAGCGCAAGGTCTGTTTCGCGAAGTTGTAGGGGTCGATCTCGATCCTGCATCTCGCCAGTTAGCGGTGGAGCAGGGGGTGGCGGACCGTTGTGAGGAAGATCTCGCCACGGCGTGCGTAGGGGCAGACGTTATTCAGCTGGCCGTGCCGATCCTGGCGATGGAGCGCGTTCTCTCCGTATTGGCGACGCTCGATTTGGGCAACGCGGTGATCACTGACGTCGGCAGCGCCAAGGGCGCTATTGTCGCTGCGGCTGTCCGCGTGTTTGGTGCTGTTCCGGCTCGCTTCGTGCCAGGGCACCCCATTGCCGGTTCGGAGAAAAGTGGAGTGGAGGCCGCGCGCATCGAGCTGTTCCGCCGGCACAAGGTTATCTTGACGCCTCTGGCGACGACGGATGTGGCGGCGCTCGCGTTGGTCGACCGCCTCTGGCGTGCGCTAGGTGCTGACGTAGAGCATATGGATGTTGAGCATCACGATCAGGTGCTCGCGGCCACTAGCCATCTACCGCACTTGCTCGCGTTCAATATCGTGGACTCGCTGGCAAAGCGCGACGAGAACCTGGATATTTTCCGCTATGCGGCAGGTGGCTTTCGCGATTTCACCCGGATTGCAGGTAGCGATCCGACCATGTGGCATGACATCTTTCTGGCCAATCGCGAAGCGGTTCTTCGCGTATTGGACACCTATCGCTACGACCTGGATGCACTGCGTGCCGCGGTCGACGCAGGAGACGGGCGCGAGCTCTTGGGCGTCTTCACTCGCGCCCGAGTGGCCCGCGAACATTTCGACAAAATTCTGGCTCGTAGAGCCTATGTGGATACCATGCACTCCGAAAACGACATGATTTTCAATGCGCAACCAGGCGGCACATTGTCTGGCCGTGTACGTGTTCCTGGCGATAAGTCCATCTCTCATCGCTCAATCATGCTGGGCTCGCTGGCCGAAGGTACGACAGAAGTGAGCGGGTTTCTCGAGGGTGAAGACGCGCTTGCGACGCTACAGGCGTTTCGCGACATGGGCGTCGTCATCGAGGGCCCGCTGCACGGCCGCGTCACGATTCACGGGGTCGGTATGAATGGACTCAAGGCGCCCCCGGGGCCGCTGTACCTCGGTAACTCCGGTACGTCGATGCGTTTGTTGTCGGGGTTGCTGGCGGCGCAGGCCTTCGATACCGAATTGACGGGCGATGCATCGCTGTCCAAGCGCCCCATGAATCGCGTGGCCGTGCCGCTGCGTGAGATGGGTGCTGTCATCGAGACCGGTGCGGATGGCCGGCCGCCACTCAAGATCAAGGGGGCGCAGCGCCTCAAGGGCATGCATTACGACATGCCGGTCGCCAGCGCGCAGGTCAAGTCGTCGCTGCTGCTTGCCGGCCTCTATGCCGACGGTCAAACGTCCGTTACGGAACCTGCGCCCACCCGTGACCACACCGAGCGCATGCTGCGCGGGTTCGGTTACCCGGTGACTACAGAAGGAAACACTGCACGCCTGACGGGCGGCCATCATCTGAAGGGTGGTGCGATTGAGGTGCCAGCGGACATTTCCTCAGCGGCATTCTTTTTAGTGGCTGCGAGTATTGCTGAAGGTTCGGAGCTGGTTTTGGAGCATGTCGGCATCAATCCAACACGGACCGGCGTCATCGATATCTTACAGCTCATGGGTGCGGACCTGACCCTCCAAAATCAGCGGGAGGTAGGCGGCGAGCCTGTGGCCGACATCCGCGTGCGCTCGGCGCCGTTGAAGGGTATCGACATTCCCGAGGCGCTCGTGCCATTGGCCATCGATGAGTTTCCGGTTCTCTTCGTGGCGGCTGCGTGCGCGCAGGGGCGTACTGTGCTGACGGGTGCTGAAGAGCTTCGGGTCAAGGAATCCGACCGTATTCAGTCAATGGCGGATGGTCTGAAGGTACTGGGTGTCCATGCTGAGGCGACGCCGGACGGTATCGTGATCGAAGGTGGCAAGATGGGCGGCGGCGAGGTCGACAGTCATGGTGACCACCGTATCGCGATGGCCTTCAGCGTGGCGTCGCTGCGAGCGAGTGCCCCAATACGCATTCATGATTGCGCGAACGTCGCGACCTCGTTTCCGAACTTCCTGGAGCTCGCCAAGCGCGTAGGCTTGCGCGTTTCGCACGAGGCGGTCTCATGATTACGCGCGCGCCGATCATCACCATCGACGGGCCAAGCGGGTCGGGTAAAGGGACAGTCGCTGGCCTGCTGGCAGGGCGGCTCGGTTGGAATCTTTTGGATTCGGGTGCCCTGTACCGATTGCTCGCGTTCGCGGCGCGTAATCACGGCGTCGATTTAACAAACGAAGAGGCACTCAAGGTGCTGGCCGCCCATCTGGACGTGCAGTTTCTCTCCAGTGCGACCGGGGGGCAGCAAACCATCGTCCTCGAAGGAGAGGAGGTTACTAACGCCATTCGCAACGAGCATGTGGGGGCTGGGGCATCGCAGGTCGCAGCATTGCCAGCCGTACGCGAGGCATTGCTGCAGCGGCAGCGAGCCTTTCACGAGCTGCCTGGCCTCGTCGCCGATGGACGCGACATGGGAACCGTGGTGTTTCCGCTCGCGCCTTTGAAGGTGTTTTTGACCGCAAGTGCGGAAGAGCGTGCCCGCCGGCGATATCATCAGTTGAAGGACAAGGGCGATGATGTTAATCTCGCGAGTCTTCTTGAGGAGATACAGGAGCGCGACGCCCGCGATTCGCAGCGTGCTATCGCACCGTTGATACCGGCAGAAGATGCAGTCCACCTCGATTCGACGGCAATGCCGATCGAGCAGGTGCTGGAAACGATCCTGAGCGAGGTCGCCAATCGCGGTCTTGCTGGATGAGCCTGACCTAAGGCTGACAAGGAGGCGTGCGGGAGACCAGTCATAGTCCCGCAGGCCTTTTTTTATATGAACGAGCCCGCATGGCTGGTATGCGGATAAGGGCGAATCCCCGCCCGACTTACAGGAATCAACATGAGCGAAAGCTTCGCAGAACTATTTGAAGAAAGCCTAAAATCCCTCGACATGCAGCCAGGTGCCATTATTACCGGCATCGTGGTCGATATCGATGGTGACTGGGTTACCGTTCACGCTGGTCTCAAGTCCGAGGGTGTCATCCCGGTAGAGCAGTTCTACAACGAACAAGGTGAGCTGACCATCAAGGTCGGTGACGAAGTTCACGTAGCGCTCGACGCGGTCGAAGACGGTTTCGGTGAAACCAAGCTCTCCCGCGAGAAGGCCAAGCGCGCCGAATCTTGGATCGTTCTGGAAGCTGCTTTCGCTGCAGAAGAAGTCGTCAAGGGCGTTATCAACGGTAAGGTCAAGGGCGGCTTCACGGTCGACGTTAACGGTATTCGCGCGTTCCTGCCGGGTTCCTTGGTCGACGTGCGTCCGGTTCGTGACACCACGCACCTGGAAGGCAAAGAGCTCGAGTTCAAGGTCATCAAACTCGATCAGAAGCGCAACAACGTTGTCGTTTCCCGTCGTAGCGTCCTGGAAGCGGAAAACAGTGCAGAGCGCGAAGCGCTGCTGGAATCCCTGCAGGAAGGCCAGCAGGTCAAAGGTATCGTCAAGAACCTCACCGACTACGGTGCATTCGTTGACCTGGGCGGCGTCGATGGTCTGCTGCACATCACCGATATGGCGTGGAAGCGCATCAAGCATCCTTCCGAAATCGTCAATGTTGGCGACGAGATCGACGTCAAGGTGCTGAAGTTCGACCGCGAGCGTAACCGCGTATCGCTGGGTCTGAAGCAACTGGGCGAAGACCCATGGGTTGCCATTAAGGCGCGTTACCCAGAAGGCACTCGCGTTGTCGCACGTGTCACCAACCTCACCGACTACGGCTGCTTCGCCGAGCTGGAAGAGGGTGTTGAAGGTCTGGTTCACGTTTCCGAAATGGATTGGACCAACAAGAACATCCACCCGTCCAAGGTCGTACAGGTCGGTGACGAAGTTGAAGTTCAGGTCCTGGATATCGACGAAGAGCGTCGCCGTATCTCCCTCGGCATCAAGCAGTGCAAGTCCAACCCATGGGAAGACTTCTCTGGCCGTTTCAACAAGGGTGATCGTATCTCCGGCACCATCAAGTCGATTACCGATTTCGGTATCTTCATTGGTCTGGAAGGCGGCATCGACGGTCTGGTCCACCTGTCCGACATCTCGTGGAACGAAGTGGGCGAGGAAGCGGTACGTCGCTTCAAGAAGGGCGACGAGCTGGATACCGTTATCCTCTCCGTCGATCCAGAGCGTGAGCGTATCTCCCTGGGTATCAAGCAGCTGGAAGACGATCCGTTCTCCAACTACGCGAACCTCAACGAAAAGGGCACCATCGTTCGTGGCACCGTGAAAGAAGTCGACGCCAAAGGCGCCATCATCGATCTGGGCAACGAAGTCGAGGCGACTCTGAAAGCTTCTGAAATCAGCCGTGACCGCATTGAAGATGCGCGTAACGTTCTGAAGGAAGGCGAAGAAGTCGAAGCGAAGATCATCAGCATCGATCGCAAGTCGCGCGTTATCAGCCTTTCCATCAAGTCCAAAGACGTCGACGACGAGAAGGATGCGATGAAAGAGCTGCGTAAGCACGAAGTAGAAAGCGCTGGTCCGACCACCATTGGTGATCTGATCCGTGCTCAGATGGAAAACCAGAACTAAGACGTTCTGATACACCATCCGAAAAAGGCGACCAATTGGTCGCCTTTTTCTTTGCCTGCTTTTCAGTAATCGTACTGTTATGCGCCATGCGTGATCGAGCGCGATGCTTCAGATCGAGGGCAGCAGTGTAGATGAAGTGGAAATATGGACTTCCATTCAAGGGCTATCCAAAACGAAGCGGGCGTGCTAAAACCAGCTTAGATTGCTCTAGCCACTTGAAAAAGAAGGGAAATCCATGACCAAGTCGGAATTGATCGAGCGTATTGTGACTCACCAAGGGCAGCTTTCGGCGAGGGATGTCGAGCTGGCCATCAAAACCATGCTAGAGCAGATGTCGCAGGCGTTGGCGACTGGTGACCGAATAGAGATTCGGGGTTTTGGAAGTTTTTCGCTGCATTACCGTGCACCACGAGTTGGGCGAAACCCCAAAACCGGAGATTCAGTCCGGTTAGACGGGAAGTTCGTTCCACACTTCAAGCCCGGCAAGGAGCTGCGTGACCGAGTTAACGAAGAGGAATAATCGCTATTCATTTGATGCGCTTAGTATCGAATCGCTCGTGCCTGCTGTGACAAACGTTTTGCGTTTCCGCGCACATCCTCTTCGTGGTTCCTATCACGCTATTGATTGAAACCCACAATTTTCCTTTGCGCTTTCGCTTAAAAACCTTACTTTGGGTGGACGGCAAGTATGCCGTACAACACAAACTATTAAGGGACTAATATGCGTAAGTATCTATCCGCAGCATTCTTTGCACTCATTGCCTCTACTTCTGTCGCTACATTTGCTAATGAGTCTTCATCGGCTGCTGTTTCGACCGCTGCTGAGCAAGCGATCATTCAAGTGAATATCAACGAGGCCGATGCTGAAACACTAACACGCGAACTCTCCGGCATTGGCGCCTCGAAAGCTAAAGCGATCGTTGATTACCGTGACGAGCATGGGCCTTTCCAAAATATCGATGAACTTCTCGAAGTCAAAGGCATAGGCGCGTCGACTCTCGAAAAGAATAAAACGAAGATCACGATCTGATAGGTCCTCATCTAATACAATGAGCCAATCTAAACATTTGGTGCTGCTGACTTAAAACTGATTGATAGCCCATTGGGAACGAGCCATGCTCGTGATTGCCTGCACGGCCGTTCCCTCATTCGGCGGACTTTATTTGAGTGAGCATTATTATATTCGTGGTTAACCCCTTTCTATGAACGCGCTACCGCATGAACCTCTCTACTGGCGATAATGTCTGCTTGGTAGAGATTTCGTAATTCCGGTGACGTCCATATGCACGACTATAAGTGGCTACACGAATATTGTTTGAACCGCTTCGGATCCGCGGAAAGCCTCGAGCGACTTTTGCCGAAGCCAAAGACTTCAGAAGAGTTGTTAGGTATTCCGGACAATCGTTATCTCTCGCTAATGAGCTTGCGCATTTTCAGGGCTGGCCTTAAGCACAGCGTAGTCGACTCGAAATGGCCCGCATTCGAAGAAGCGTTTTTCGGGTTTGATCCTGAGAAGGTGGCATTAATGAGCGCTGAGCATCTTGAGCGGCTAATGCAGAATGAGCGCTTGATCCGGCATTTGGCGAAACTCAAAAGCGTACCGCGTAACGCGCAATTAATGATGGAAATACGCCATAGCCACGGAAGTTTCGCTGAGCTCATTGCGGCCTGGCCGGCAGACGATATCACCGGGCTTTGGCGATTATTAGTGAAGCGCGGCGACCAGCTAGGTGGCTTATCAGCACCGCGTTTCTTGCGCATGGCTGGGAAGGACACATACGTGCTTACCGAAGACGTTGTGGTCGCGCTCAAGGCGCAGGGCATTATCGATAAAGCACCCACGAGTCAAAAGCTCTTGCGCGCAACGCAAGAGGCATTCAATGCCTGGCACGAAGAAAGTAAGCGACCGTTGTGCCAGCTCTCCGTGATGCTTGCACATACAGTCAATCACTAAGATGTTGGCTCGCCATGCGCCCCGGTGGGCGTATGTCCGGTATGGCTAGGTTAAAGATAACTGTTCGTGGGGACAGAAGCCTTCAAGCCTGAGCAATGTGGCTTTTGCTGAAAGCCCACCTGCGTAACCCGTTAGGCTTCCGTCACGACCGATCACACGATGGCACGGTACGACGATACATATCGGGTTCGCGCCGTTCGCGGCACCGACGGCTCTGACCGAAAGTGGGTTTTGGATGCGTCGTGCAATCTCGCTGTAGGTCGTCGTTTGTCCAAACGGTATGTCCATCAGCGCACGCCATACCGACAACTGAAATGCAGTCCCCTTCAAGCTGAGCTTCAAAGCAAATGACGTCCGGCTTCCGGCGAAATACTCATCGAGTTGGCTATGAACCTCGGTGAATAGCGGAGGGTTCCGTGCTTCCGGCGTTGTAGGTTCCGCAGAATTCGGCAGTACCTTTTTAAGCTCACTCAGCCCTTGGCCGTCATTCATCAAACGAAGGCAGCCGATTGGGCTGTCGTAATAGTCATAAAACATATCGAAGCCCTCAGGCTGCTAGGGTGCCACTGTGTAGTTATGCCAGAGGAGCAGGGCGGCGTAGGCCCGATAAGGTCTCCATTGCTCTGCTTTAGCTTTGAGTTCATTTACACTGATGCCATTCTCGCCCCATAGGGGCGCTTTCAAGAGGCCTAAATCGGACGCTGGAAAGGCATCCTTCTCGCCAAACGCCCGAAGCGCGATATATTGCGCAGTCCACGGCCCTATCCCTGGCAGCATCAGCAGTTCGTTCACAAGCTCATCAGCCGTTCGATGGCTTCCCAGACTTATCCGGCCTTGGGCAACGGCATGGGCGAAGCCTCGCAATGCGGCGACGCGCTTTCCAGGTATCCCTATCTCGAGCAGCTCGTCGTCTGCGATGGCATCGGGCGTGGGAAACAACCTGCATGGCATGTCGGGTTGGCAGCCGCTAACCATCTCTCCCAAGCGTTCAACGATGCGGCCAGTGATCGTGACGGCTGCTTTTACGCTTATCTGTTGGCCAATGATTGCGCGTACCGCCTGTTCGAACGGATCGAACGCGGCTGGTAATCTCAATCCGGGAACCAGGCGCGCCAATACCTTTAAATCGTTGTCATGGGAAAAATGCTCATTGATCGTTCCAGGAGTCAGGTCAAGGTCGAACATGTGCCTAACCCTGGGTACCAGCCAAGAGACGATTGCCGAGTGACCGTTGTAGATACGTAACTCGAGCGCGTTCCGATCTTCAGCAGGATGCACCGAAAACCAGCTCACCTGCCCATTGTGGCGAAAAATACGCAGATAGCTGCGTGCGCTGATCTGCTCAGCGCCGGGTAATAGTCGAAGGGCAAAAAAAGACTCGAACTGGCGCCAGTCCAGCGGTGGGTGATAAGCAAGCGAATGCGATGAATATTGGTGTGAGCTCATCGTATGAGGTTATCCGTTAGAGGCAGTTGCTGTCCTCCCGTTTCCGCTTTCAAACAAGATACTCGCCTCTTAGAAGGCGTCGAGCCGCGGGCTCGCTAGCTGCCTGAGAAACGGCTTTGCGATATCCGGCAAGGCGGTGGTAGGGATTGGGAGCTACTCTGGCTTTAGGTAATACATCTAAAAGGCATCGGCAATTAGATGCAGGAGGAACCGCGACAACACCACGCGACCTAAACAATAGAGACACCTTTTTCCATCGCTTGAAAGAGGGGAGTTCCATGAGCGCAACCTTCCAAGATGACGTCAGTATGACCGTATTGCGGCGGATGAAAGAGGGGGGCTTCGACTTCGCTCGCGTGCATCCAATCGAATTTTTCGCAATTTTTCCCGATGAGCACTGTGCACGGAAAGCAGCCACCCGCTTTCGTGGTGAATCCATGAACGCCCAGGTGCTCGAGCGTGAAGACTGCAGCTGGCATCTGCAGGTCAGTAAGGTGATGTATGCCACGCGGGTGGGCATCGACGATTTTGAACAGGATATGGAGTCGGTCGTCGAGCCTTTGGGTGGCGTGTTGGATGGCTGGGGCGTAACGCAGGAAATCGACGAGCCCGACAGTTAGCCGTTAGGGCGGAGCAGTATTGCGTCAATGCCCTGGCGAAAGACGAGCCGGGTCTCTTTTCTTTTTCTCGAACCGCGTCGCTGGCGATCTATCAAAAATTTTTAGGACAAGATGCCCTTAGCTAGTCGAAGCGATAGATGTCCATGCCTAGTGCTCCGTGCGTGAAACCAGCGTGTACCACTTCGAACATCTCACCGGCGCCTAATGCGAAATGGAATGGCAGAAGGTGCTCTTCGCTTGGGTGGCTTTGCAAGGCGTGCGGTGCGAGTGAGCGGTAGTGCGTCAACGCGTTGCGATCGTTGGCATAACTCTTCTCTACTATCCAGTCACGAAATGCTTGCGCCCAATGCGGAACCCCAGTACCAGTTTCTCGCCAATCCAATTCGGCCAAATTGTGCGTGATGCTTCCCGACCCAATTAGAAGCACATCCTGAGTTCGAAGCTCGCGCATCGCTGCTCCTATAAGTAACTGAAGCTCGGCGCCGCCTCTACGGGGCAACGATATTTGGATGACAGGTATGTCCGCTTCTGGATACATGAGCATCAGCGGTACCCAGGCGCCGTGATCCAAAGGGCGCTGGTGATCCAGCGTTGATGGGATCCCGGCGTTTGTCAGGTAACGCTGAATTGTCGCTGCAATTTCCGGCGACCCGTTGGCAGGGTATCGCAATGCGTACAGCGGCTCAGGAAAGCCTCGGAAATCGTGCCAGGTGTCAGGGTGATTCGAAGCCCCTATGCAGACGCCGTCGGTTTCCCAGTGAGCCGATACCACGACCACGGCATGGGGTTTCGTCAGCGTCGACACGAGGCGTCTTAGCGCCGGGCCGCTATCGCCGGGCTCAAGCGCGAGCATGGGCGAACCGTGAGAAATGAATAGGCTTGGCAACACTGTCGTGGCTCCTGATGGATATCCGGCTATCTTTGACGGACAAACACATTTGATCCAACGCAAGTTTTCAACGTCACTTATCGATATTTCAGGAGCTTCCATGGATTCGGCATTCTGGCGCCAGCGCTGGGCACGCAATGAAATCGGCTTTCACCAAAAACGCATAAACGGATATCTCGAGAGCTATTGGAGCGGGCTCGAGCTACCTGAGTCTTCTACGGTGCTGGTTCCCCTTTGCGGAAAGAGCAAGGATATGCTCTGGTTGGCAGAGCAAGGGCACGCCGTGTTAGGAGTCGAACTGGCCGAGCAGGCCATTGAGGATTTTCTCAGCGAACATTCGCTCTCTGCGCAGCGCGAGCCTCTGGATAATTTGATCGAGTACTCCGCGGGTCCACTGCGACTATTGTGCGGTGATTTCTTCGACCTTCGATCGTTGCGGACAGCGGATTGCGCTGGCTTTTATGATCGCGCCGCGCTCATTGCGTTACCTCCGCCCCTACGAGAGCAATACGCCGAGCACCTGTCATCGTTGATGCCGAGCGGTTCGCGCGGTTTGCTCGTGTCTTTAGAGTATCCGCAGGAGCAAAAAGACGGCCCGCCATTCTGCGTGCCGGATAACGAAGTGCATCGGCTATTTGGTCGGCACTGGCAGGTTGAGCTGCTTCAGGAAGACGAGGTGCTTCACCGCAACGAGCGCTTCCATCAGCATGGGGTGACCTATTTACTCGAACGCGCCTATCGCCTGACGCGCTCGGACGAATGAACGTCCATTTCGATCAGTCGCGTAACGTACCGACGAGTCGATCGATCTGATCGTTGCTACGCTGGATATAAGTCTCGACCTCACGAAGCCTGGCATCGATGCCTGCGACAGCGCTGCTCAGGTCTTTCGGTATGGGTGCCGGTCGTTGCTCCAGCACCGAGATCTGCTCTTCCAGCAAGCCCAGTAGCGTTGACAGTCTGTTATCGACCTTCAGCAAATTCGCGTGCAGATCATCGTATTCGTCGCGCATACGTTCGATGTCGCGCGTGCGAACAGGCTTCAACGTCGCATTGCTGGACGATGTGTCCTCCCATTCATCGAACATATCGTCCGCGACGTTTTCCACGCCTTGTCGGTGGTAGCGAATGTTTCGTGCACGCAAATCGCTGGTACGGTAGTCACCTTTCAATTGCTCCAGGCGACTGGGCAGATTCCCGGCTCGAAACAGCGCAAGGCTCCGGTAGCTTCGAATTGTCCGCTCTAGTTGTTCTTGGGCATTGGTTTGCGCTTTTCTGGTGTCCTCGAGACGGTCGACGAAGAGGTCCTGTTTACTAACGCCCGTACGTTCGAGGGCATCGTAGTAGACGCTTTTACAGCCGGAGAGCACCGCTAGACATATAAGTAAGCAACCGTATGGAAATACACGCACGTTCGAAGGTCCTGATGGGAATCGAGTTTGCTTGGACCGCAAATGAAAGAGGGCGGCACAATGGCCGCCCTCTTTCATTTCACCAATCGAATCATCCGCGACGGCGAAGCGCCTCGATACGATCTTCCAAAGGCGGGTGGCTCATCAACAGGCCCGCCAGGCCGTTCTTAAGCGCGCCGTTGATACCGAAGGCTTGAAGGCTGTCCGGCATTTGTACGGGCACACCTTGCTCGGCGCGAAGGCGTTGCAGCGCCGCGATCATGGCGCTGGTACCCGCCAATTGCGCGCCGGCTTCGTCTGCGCGGTATTCGCGCTTTCTCGAAAACCACATGACGATGATGCTGGCGAGAATACCCAATACCAACTCGGCGAAGATGGTCGCTACGAAATAGCCGATGCCGTGGCCGTCTTCGTTCTTGAGAATGGCTTTATCAACAAAATTACCGAAGATACGCGCGAAGAACATGACGAAGGTGTTCACGACACCTTGGACCAATGCGAGTGTCACCATGTCGCCATTGGCGACGTGGCCGATTTCGTGCGCCAGCACAGCACGGACCTCGTCCGGTGAAAAGCGCTCTAGCAAGCCTTGGCTCACGGCGACAAGCGCGTCGTTCTTGTTCCATCCGGTGGCGAATGCGTTGGACTCGTATGCAGGGAAAATGCCTACCTCGGGCATCTTGATGCCAGCCTCGCGCGATAGCTCCTGAACGGTCTGGACAAGCCACTGCTCATGGCGTGTGCGCGGTTGCGTAATGATTTGAGTGCCGGTGCTCATCTTCGCCATCCACTTGGAGAGGAATAGCGAGACGAAAGAACCTGCGAAACCGAACACCGCACAGAAGACCAGGAGGCTGCCATGGTTCTGGCCGGTGAATCGGTCAACACCCAGCAACTTCAAGGTAATACTGGCAATTACCAGTACCGCCAGGTTAGTGGCCAGGAACAACACGATGCGCATCATGAAATTGCGATCTCCTACAGGCTGAACGCGATGGGTATGCCGGCTATATAAGGTCCGGTCGGGTTCTATTCAACTGGCGACTATTTCAAACTATGTCTCTAGCGGGGGTGCATCACGTAACGCCCTTGGATATTGGGGCCCGATCGGTATCGGTCAGAAACGCGCGGACAGCTTTAGCAATGCTTTCGCTGTTCTGATCGGCAAGTGCCTCGCGCATCTGGTGCGCCATGCTGCTTTTGATGCGCATCACGCCGGCTGGCATTTCCGACGCCTCCGGAAGCCCGACCAGACGCGTCAAACGCACAAGGCTTTTCTCGGTCAGCACGGCCTGGTCGATGGCTTCGTAGTGGATACGGGCTTCGTACCGGAGGTAGTGTTCGTCTGCCAACCAGAGCAGGGCGCCGAGACAACTCAGGTGACGCTTGCTGGGCAGGCCGAACTCATCGACCCCCTCTCGGCCGATGAGGTCTTCTACATAAAGGGGAACTCGCCGAGGAAACGCCTGGTAGAGCGTCAGCAGGGCGTTGGCGATGTCTTTGTAGAAATCGTCGATCTGCAAATCCATCATCCTGTCCCGGGCAGCCGCTTTATTGACGGTAGGTCTTGAGGAAATTACCGATCCGGCCGATGGCCACTTCCAGATCGTCGACACGCGGCAGCGTGACTACACGGAAGTGGTCAGGCCAAGGCCAGTTGAACGCGGTGCCTTGGACGACGAGTAATTTTTCCGACAGCAACAGATCGAGTACGAACTTTTCGTCGTTAGCAATCGGGCACACCTTGGGGTCGATACGCGGGAACGCGTACAGCGCGCCCATTGGTTTCACACAGCTCACACCGGGGATGTCGTTCAACAGCTCCCAGGTCCGGTTGCGTTGTTCAAGCAGGCGACCCGGCGGGAGCACCAGATCGTTGATGCTTTGATAACCGCCTAATGCCGTTTGTATGGCGTGCTGCGCCGGCACGTTCGCGCATAGGCGCATATTGGCCAGAATGTCGATCCCTTCGATATAACTCTGCGCGGTCGCCTTGGGGCCGGAGATCGCGACCCAGCCTGAGCGGAACCCGGCAACACGATAGGATTTGGACAGCCCGTTGAATGTCAGGCAGAGTACATCGGGAGCGAGCGCGGCGGTGGAAATGTGCATGGCTTCGTCGTAGAGGATCTTGTCGTAGATCTCGTCCGAAAACAGCACCAGACCGTGCTTACGCGCAATGTCGACCATGCCTTGCAGTACTTCTTTGGAGTACACCGCACCGGTCGGGTTGTTCGGGTTGATGATCACCATGGCTTTGGTATTTGGGGTGATCTTGGCTTCGATGTCCGCAAGGTCCGGCCACCAATTGGCTTGCTCATCGCAGATGTAGTGCACAGGGTTGCCGCCTGCCAAGGCCACGGCGGCGGTCCACAGAGGGTAATCGGGTGCTGGGATCAGCACTTCATCGCCATTGTTCAGCAGCGCTTGCATGCACATGACGATGAGTTCGGAGACGCCGTTACCAAGGTAGATATCTTCTATGCCGATGCCATCTACCTGCTTTTGCTGGTAGTACTGCATGACAGCCTTGCGCGCGCTGAACAGCCCTTTCGAATCGCTATACCCTTGGGCTGTAGGCAGGTTGCGGATGACGTCGAGCAGAATTTCCTCCGGCGCTTCGAAGCCGAACGGCGCCGGATTGCCAATATTGAGCTTTAGGACACGATGGCCTTCTTCCTCCAGACGCTTGGCATGACGAAGTACCGGGCCGCGAATGTCATAACAGACGTTGGCGAGCTTGTTGGACTTGCTGAACTGCATGGCGGAAATTCCAGACGAGGTAGGCGCGGGAGACCTTAGCGGCCGCCGGACGCTTGGCAGGGAAGGGGATGAGTGACAGACTCATTTCGACAGACACGCATCATACGTTCGCCCTCTACGTCCGAAAAGGTCGCGCGATCCTTTTGCTGGTTTGCGGGGTGCTTTGGATCGCAAGCAGCCGCGAGCCGTTGAGCTGTCGATAAGGCAAGACTGGAGAATCGATCATGTCCAAAGTTGAAAAAGACACCGAAACGTGGCGCGAAGAGTTGAGCGAGCAGGATTTCCACATCTGTCGCTTGGGCGGTACTGAGCGTGCGTTCACCGGTGAGTACTACGCCACCAAGACGCCGGGTGTTTACCATTGCAAATGCTGCGACGCGCCGCTGTTCGATTCGGACGCCAAGTACGACTCAGGCAGTGGCTGGCCAAGTTATTTTCAGCCGGTGGACGAGACCTCCATCTCGAAACGGGATGATTACAGCCACAACATGCATCGAGTCGAAGTGCTATGCGCACACTGTGACGCACATCTCGGCCACTTGTTCCCAGATGGTCCGCAGCCGACCGGACTCCGGTATTGCATCAATTCCGCGTCGTTGAGGCTGGAAGTGAGTGAATAAAGTCGAAGATTCCGATGGGCCTGGCATGTCGGATCCGTTGTTCGCCATCGCTTGCGAACGGATCAATGGGAAGGCGATGACGCTCGGGGATTTCGGCGGCAAGGTTCTACTGGTGGTCAACACCGCCAGTGAATGTGGATTCACGCCGCAATACGCAGGCTTGGAATCGCTCTGGCAGCGCTTCGCGGCGAGAGGCCTGGTTGTGCTGGCGTTTCCCTGTAACCAATTTGGAAAACAGGAGCCTGGGGCAAACGCAGCCATAGAGGGCTTTTGCGAGCGTCGCTTCAACGTCACTTTTCCGCTTTTTAGCAAGATCGACGTAAACGGTAATGCTGCGCATCCGTTGTTCGTCGAACTTAAGCGTCGGGCGCCTGGCTGGTTCGGCCGCGTCAACTGGAACTTCACCAAGTTCCTGGTCGATACGCGGGACGGTAGCGTCCTTCGTTTTTCGCCGATGGTGAAACCAGAAGCGCTTGCCGATCGCATCGAGGCGATGCTCTAGCGCTGCAGGGGCATTTCTGTTGCTGGTCGGCCTTTTTGAAGCGAGTACGAAAGGGAGCGTTCAGGATATCTCGCTGACCGTGTCGGGTTCGGGAAGCCAGGTTTCGATGCGTTCGCGTAAATCGTCCCGATTGAACGGTTTTGCCAGATAGTCGTTCATGCCCACGTCCTCGCAGCTTTGCCGCTCGTTCGGCATGGCGTTCGCCGTCAAGGCAATGATGGGGAGCGCCTGCCAACGCTCTTGGGCGCGGATGTGGCGCGTCGCCTCATACCCATCCATGACCGGCATGTTGCAGTCCATCAAAATCAAATCGACGTCGTGCTTTTCGAGGTAGGCAATCGCCTCGCGGCCATTGCCCGCCAATGCGACCTGGTAGCCGAGCCGAGTGAGCATGGCCTTGGCCACCAATTGGTTTACCGTGTTGTCTTCGACGAGCAGGATGCACTTCGAGTGGGCTGTTACAGCGGTGGCATGCGCCATTCTTTTCGGTGGTGCAAACGTCCCCGAGAGCGCATGTCCAATACCTTCGTGTAAGGCGGCCCTGGTGACAGGGCGCGGCAACTGCTGGAAGTGCCCCATCTCACTCGCGTGCTCGGGACGCAGGAACAGGCCATATGTCGCGATCAAAATGATCGGCGTCGAGGTGGATTGTCTGAGGGCGCGGGCCGTTTTGATGTCGTTCACGATGAATACGTCTGGGCGCAGTCCTTGCGCCCACTCCAACCCACTGCCACACACATAGGTCATGTTCCAGTTGGGTATCCAAGCGGACAGCATTTCATCCAGCCCGGAGCCCAACTGGCCGATGAGCACAGCTTGACCGTCGAGACCTGCCATCGCGCGCGGCGGCTCGTGCGCCTCGAGCGGCAACCACACGCTGAATTGACTGCCTTCGCCCAATTCCGACGAGACGGTAAGTTCACCGTTCATGGCGTCGCATAGCGTACGCGTGAGCGCAAGGCCCAATCCTGTGCCGCCGAACTGGCGGGTAGTGCCCGTAGAAGCCTGGCGAAAAGGTTGGAAAAGGTCGGGCAGGACGCTCTGCTCGATGCCTATTCCCGTGTCATAGACGCTGAGATATACACCGCCTGCTTGGGGCTTCGCATAAACATCCACGCGACCTGCGCGGGTGAATTTCAGGGCATTGAAGAGCAGATTGCTGACGATTTGGCGAATACGCGTCGGGTCGCCGAGAACCTTCGCAGGTAGCTGGGGCGAGATATGGCACGTCAGCTCGACGCCCGCCGCCGTGTTCTGCGACAAGAGACTGGCCGTTTCCTCGATCAGGGCGCCTAGATCGAAGGGAATGTGTTCGAGCTCGTATTGCCGCGCCTCGAATTTGGACAAATCCAGGAAATCATTGAGTAGGTTGACCAGCGTCTTACCTGATTCATTGGCGATCTCCAGTTGCTGCCGCTGTTGCGCATCCAACGGGGCGTCCAGCGACAAGGCGATCATGCCGAGCAAACCATTTAACGGTGTGCGTATCTCATGGCTCATATGCGCCAGGAACGCCGCACGTTGTTGCGCCATGTCTTCTGCAGTACGTCGGGCCGCTTCAAGATTTCGGTTCGATTCACTCAGGCGCCAGTTCGCCTGCTCCAGCTCCTTGGTGCGTGCTGACACGATGCTTTCGAGCTCAGCCAAATGCTGGGTTATGCGGTCTTCAGCCGCGCGACGTTGCGCCATCTCGTCTGCGATGCTGCGCTGTTGCCGATTGATCGCATCCACAAGCACACCGATCTCATCGCGTTCGTGTCCAGTCGGGCAGGGCAGTGGGGGCGTAGAGCCACTGCGCGGGTTTCGGCTGTCCAGCTCACGGGTCAGGGTGACCAGGGGCTTCGTCAGCATGAAGTAGAACAAGACCAGCAGAATGAGGGACAGGAACAATGTGCGGACGAACCCGTTAGCGAGTGTCAGTAGCGCCCGCTTAAGAAAATGGCTACCGAAAGCATAAGTATCGACTTCAACGCTGAGGGTTCCAAGGTGCTCGTCAGGCGCATGATCCACACGCAACGCTTCGGAGAACACCCGCCTCGCACCGAACAGTGAGTCACTGATGAAGCGGTACTGGCTACTGATCGGCTCGCGAGCCGTGGACGCCAATGGAATGCCATTGTGGTCGAGCATTTCTGCTTTCAGTACCGCCGGCGAACGGATCAGTCCAAGCACCAACTCTTGTGCCAGTTCATCGTCGATGTTGTAGGCGATGCGTGCGGCGGGGGTATGGGTGATCTTGAGGAGGGTGTCTATTTCATGATTGATGGCCGCGTCTTCGCTGGCATAATCGATACCCACTTGAATGACGCTCAGCAGGACGCCTAGCAGGAACGCCACCAATACGGTGACGCCGGCTTGCTTGAATGACAGCCGTTGCTGGCGGGGTATTTCCATGTGCTGACGCCTCCCTGGCTAAGCGTGCCAAGCATAGTCGCGTCGAACTGTCCTCCGCTACCTGTGCGTTAGCGTCTAGAGCTTGAAGGAGAAAACATTTTGGATCATCAGTTGAATGCGTTTTTAACTCATGCCCAACGCGTGTTGGAACGTTTGGAGCCGTTGCTTCCGCCGCTGCGTGAGGCAATCGACTGGAACCAGCAGATCGCGGCCCGTTGGCAACGCGAGGCCCGGGGCGGTTATCTCCAGCCGCTGCGCGTAGATCTTGACCTTGAGCTTGCGGACTTGCACGGTATCGATACGCAAAGCCACCAGATCACTCGCAATACCCAGCAGTTCGTCGACGGCTTGCCGGCGAATCATGTGCTGCTCTGGGGCGCGCGCGGTACTGGCAAATCGTCCCTCGTTCGGGCATTGCTCGCGCGATATGCCCACGCAGGCTTGAGGCTGATCGAGATCGAGCGTGATCACCTGGCGGATCTACCGCGAGTAGTGGAATCCCTCGTGCGCTTGCCCCAACGGTTCATCTTGTTTTGCGACGACCTGTCTTTCGATGCCGGTGAAGGGGACTATCGCGTGCTGAAGAGTGTGCTCGATGGCTCACTGGAGCGAGCACCGGACAACGTCTTGTTGTACGCGACCTCGAACCGGCGGCACCTGCTGGCAGAAAAGCAAAGCGATAACGAAAACTGGCAAATGGTGGACGGCGAGCTGCATCCCAACGAGGCGGTCGAAGACAAAATCGCGTTATCCGACCGTTTTGGCCTGTGGTTGTCGTTCTATCCGTTCACGCAAGACCAGTTCCTCGACGTGGTGCGGCATTGGGTGGACGTGCATGCGCAGAAGGCGGGCCTGGAGTGGAGCTGGAACGAAACACTGGAAAAGGAGGCCATCCGCTGGGCGCTTGGGCGAGGAAACCGGAACGGCCGCTGTGCTTATCAATTCGCCCGTCAGTGGGTGGGGCGTGCACTGCTCGAGCGTGAACAATGATCGACTTGAACGAGGTGGGCAGCGGCAAGAACGGGTTCGAGCTGTTGGAAGCGCAGTTGGCCGCATTGCTCGCAGGCGAGCGTAATTTCGTTGCGAATGCAGCCCAGTTTGCGGCATTCCTGTTCCATGAAGTCGATGGTTTGAATTGGGCTGGCTTTTATCTGAATGACGGGAGCGAACTGGTGCTTGGCCCCTTTCAGGGCAAGGTTGCCTGCGTCCGGATTCCGTTCGGTAAGGGCGTTTGTGGCGCGGCAGCGGTAAACCGGACGACGCAGCGAGTCGACGATGTCCATGCGTTTCCAGGTCATATCGCGTGCGATGCCGCGTCCAATAGCGAGCTGGTCGTTCCGCTGCTGAAAGATGGACAGCTCATTGGCGTACTCGATTTGGACAGCCCTCATGTCGGCCGATTCTCCGCCGCCGACCAGCTAGGTATCGAGCGGTTAGCGGAAATTTTCTTGGCCGCAACGGATTGCCAGCGAGCCTCACCGAATCAATCGTAGATGTTCTTTTTCTTCCAGCTGTCGTCTTCGATGGTGCTGATGCCGTCGGTCAGTTCGCTGGAGACGACGGTTTCGGGGGCGTCGATAGCGAGAACCAGCTTTTCCGAATGATCCAGCAACTCTTCGAGCCTGGTCAGCTGGAGTTTGTAAGGGGCTTGGTTGGGCTGCTTGCGAAGGTATTGAACACCGCGCTCAAAGGCCAACCGGGCTTGCCGTGGTTGCTGCTGTTGCAACGCCTGACGACCTACCGTTTCGAACAGCTCGGTGTGCGCCAGAACGAGCATTTTCTTGATTTCTTCAACCCATGCCTTGGCATCATTCGCTGGAATGATGCCATCGTGGGCAGCCCGGCCCAGCTGGCCATGCAGCGCTTCGAGTTGAAAGCGTAGGTCCTTCACCTTCGCTTCTTTGTCCATAGGGCGCGGCGGGTTGGGCGTTATCTTGTTCGCGCCCGCCTTGACCATGGCGGTCAACTCCATCGCACGTTCGGCCAGCGCGGCATTGTTCTTTTCCAGCGATTGCAGTCGCTGGGAAAGCGAAAGTTCGACCCGCGCCAGTAATAGCTTGAGTTCGGCCGAAACGAATTGGCCCGGTAGCGCCGTGGCCAGTGACGCACAGCGGTTTATCCGGTCCGTCAAATCTGCCCGTTGACGCGCCTTGTCGAGCTTGTTCGCTTCGAGGAGATGGTTGGCATACACGACCATCATCAGAACGACTATGCCGACAACGAGAAGCGACATGATGATGACTGAGGACATTTGCCCTGTTTCCTTTTGGGTGATGGCGTTTGGCCAGATTGTATGCCACGACGTGTCGAAGGTTATACAGCGGGGGTAGGCAGAGAAGTTATCGGCACGACGCGCGTCTTCTATAGGCGGACGAACGACCTGCTTTCTTTGCTACGCAGCAAGCCCCGATGCAGCACCGACGTCTGCTTCCTGTCACGCGTGAAGTCATTGATAAAAAAAGTTTAATTTAGGGTTGACGAGGGTGGGAGCGCTCCATAGAATGCGCGCCACTTCCAGCGAGAAGGCGAAAGCCGGAACGAAGGAAGCCGGAAAAGCTGTTGAAGTTCCGGGCCACGTCCCCTTCGTCTAGTGGCCTAGGACACCGCCCTTTCACGGCGGTAACAGGGGTTCGAGTCCCCTAGGGGACGCCACGCGGGAATAGCTCAGTTGGTAGAGCACGACCTTGCCAAGGTCGGGGTCGCGAGTTCGAGTCTCGTTTCCCGCTCCAAATTTTGACCTCGGAGTAAGTATTCCGAGGTCAGCAAAGAGGCTCCACGTCGAATGATGTGGAGCCTTTTTTGTTTTCCGCCGTCTGTTCTTGGACGGTGCCCTCCATTTCCCCACAAACGCTTCTGCCCGATGCCCGGTATCAACGTACGTAGCCCCCTACCGCGTACAAGGCAAACGCTCGCGAGAGATTTACAGCATCCTTGCGTGTATAGAGATATGGGGCTGCAAAGGGAATAGATGGCGCGTTCCCGGTGTCTTCATTCTGGTCTTTCGCGACAATTCTTATAGATCGAAGATTGCCTATGATTGGTAATGACTCTTATTTGTGATTATAAAGGTGTCGTCAACTAACCATGCTGGATCATCTAAGGAAGCGCATGAATCTCCGAACGGTACGCATCACCCTTGCCGCGGGCCTCGTCGGTTTGCTCGCAGCGTTCACCGGCCCTGTGTTGGCCCAGGATAAATTCAAAGTCGTCACCACGTTCACTGTCATTGCCGACATTGCTAGCAACGTCGCGGGCGATGCGGCAATCGTCGAATCGATCACGCGACCCGGCGCCGAAATACACAATTACCAGCCAACACCGGGCGATATCAGGAAAGCCCAGGGCGCAAGGCTCATTCTCTGGAACGGGATGAACCTGGAGTTATGGTTCGAGCGGTTCTTCCAGAATTTGAAGTCAGTGCCAAGTGTCGTCGTGTCGAAAGGGGTGGAGCCGATTGGCATTAGCGAAGGACCGTACTCCGGGAAGCCCAATCCGCATGCATGGATGTCGCCAGACGCCGCGATTATCTACGTGGACAATATTCGCGATGCTCTGGTCGAGCATGACCCGGAGAACGCCGAGGTCTACAAGACCAATGCAGAAAACTACAAGGCCCGTATCCGCGATGTCGTCTCGCCTATCAAAGCCGAGCTCGATCGTGTACCTGAATCCAAGCGCTGGTTGGTTAGCAGTGAAGGCGCTTTCTCCTATCTGGCGCGAGACTACGGCCTTAAGGAACTGTACCTCTGGCCAATCAACGCCGACCAACAAGGTACTCCCCAACAGGTCCGGAAGGTGATTGATGCCGTTCGCAAGCACGACATCGGCGTCGTGTTTTCTGAAAGCACTATTTCGGCGGACCCGGCGAAGCAGGTTGCTCGCGAGACGGGTGCACGCTATGGCGGGGTGTTGTATGTCGACTCACTGACCGACGCGAAGGGACCTGTGCCGACCTACCTTGACCTCCTGAAGGTCACTTCCGAAACCATTGCGAAGGGGCTGGCGAATGACGGTAACGGTTAATGCGCTACCTGATTCGGCCGTAGGCCTGGACGTCAGGGACGCCACGGTCACCTACCGCAATGGGCACGCGGCCCTTAGGAATGCCAGTTTTACGATACCGACCGGAACCATCGCCGCCTTGGTAGGGGTTAACGGTTCCGGCAAGTCGACCTTGTTCAAGGCGGTCATGGGGTTTCTTCGCCTCGCGCAAGGCGATATCCGCATCCTGGGTATGTCGGTAGCCGAGGC
The DNA here is from genome assembly GCF_014647635.1 of Pseudomonas matsuisoli. Classification (GTDB taxonomy): domain Bacteria; phylum Pseudomonadota; class Gammaproteobacteria; order Pseudomonadales; family Pseudomonadaceae; genus Pseudomonas_P; species Pseudomonas_P matsuisoli. Next base: position 124,748 of record NZ_BMPO01000001.1, on the reverse strand, counting down.
GCTCAAGCAAAACTTGGTCGCCTATGTGCCGCAAGCCGAAGAGGTGGATTGGAATTTCCCCGTGCTGGTCGAAGATGTCGTGATGATGGGGCGTTACGGTCACATGGGTTTTCTGCGGCGTCCGTCGCGTGCGGATCATGCGGCTGTCGATACGGCGCTGGCGCGAGTGGACATGCTTGCTTTTCGTCACCGACAGATCGGCGAATTGTCAGGGGGGCAGAAGAAGCGGGTTTTTTTGGCCCGGGCCCTGGCGCAAGATGGTCGCGTCATCCTGCTGGACGAACCCTTCACCGGGGTCGACGTGAAAACCGAGGATCAGATCATCGCGCTTTTGCGCGAATTGCGCGATGAAGGTCGCGTCATGTTGGTTTCCACCCACAACCTCGGCAGCGTTCCCGAATTTTGTGACCGAACCATCCTTATCAAGGGCACGATCCTGGCCCATGGACCGACAGAAGACATCTTCACGCAGAAGAACCTTGAGCGCGCATTCGGCGGCGTGCTGCGCCACTTCGTATTGAGCGACGGTAAAGGCTTGCCGATACAGTCGGTCGGCGTGATCACCGATGACGAACGCCCGCTAATCCTGCGGGGCGGCCGTGCCACAGCCCGGCCGCCCGAACCGGACGAAGGGGACGAGCGTTGATGGAGGTGCTGCTGGAACCCTTTACCTACGGCTACATGCGCAACGCAATGTGGGTGTCGGCGCTGGTTGGCGCCGTTTGCGCATTTCTATCCTGCTACCTGATGCTCAAAGGCTGGTCGCTGATTGGCGATGCGCTTTCTCACGCCATCGTGCCAGGCGTCGCCGGCGCGTACATGCTCGGCTTGCCGTTCGCGATCGGCGCTTTTTTTTCCGGTGGCTTGGCTGCGGGCGCAATGCTGTTTTTGAATCAGCGTACGAAGCTGCGGGAGGACGCGATCATTGGCCTGATCTTCTCCGCTTTTTTCGGTCTCGGGCTATTCATGGTGTCGATCTCGCCGACATCGGTGAATATCCAGACCATCGTACTGGGCAACATTCTCGCCATCACACCTGAGGATATCGTGCAGCTGGCGCTTATCGGCTTCGTCTCACTGGCGGTATTGCTGGTGAAATGGAAGGACTTGATGGTGACGTTTTTCGATGAGTACCATGCTCGCTCGATCGGTCTCAACCCGACGTTGCTGAAGGTTGTCTTTTTCACCTTGCTGTCCGCCTCCACGGTCGCGGCGTTGCAGACCGTGGGTGCGTTCCTGGTGATCTGCATGGTGGTAACGCCGGGCGCCACCGCCTATCTGCTGTGCGATCGTTTTCCTCGATTGCTCATGGTGGCCGTCGCGATAGGTACGCTCACCAGCTTTGTCGGCGCGTACATCAGCTATTTTCTCGATGGCGCGACCGGTGGGATCATCGTCGTTCTGCAGACGTCGATTTTCCTGCTGACCTTCTTCCTCGCGCCGAAGCACGGCATGCTCGCCGCCCGCCGTCGTGCCGCGCGAGTGGTGGGGAGCGCGTCATGATCGATCTGTTGCTGATGCCGTTCCAGTTCGACTTCATGGTCAACGCGCTTGTCATCGCTGTGCTGGTGGCCATACCCATGGCGCTGCTGTCCTGCTTTCTGGTTCTCAAGGGATGGTCGCTCATGGGGGACGCCATCTCCCACGCGGTGTTTCCAGGCGTCGTGATCGCCTATATCGTCGGCTTTCCCTATGCGATCGGGGCGTTCATCGCGGGCATGTTCTGTGCCTTGGCCTCGGGCTTTCTCAAGGAAAACAGCCGGGTCAAGCAGGACACGGTAATGGGCGTGGTGTTCGCGGGAATGTTCGGATTGGGCCTGGTGCTTTATGTGAAGATCCAGGCAGAAGTCCATCTGGACCACATTCTATTCGGCGACATGTTGGGGGTGAATGGCGCTGATATCGTGCAGTCGGGCGTCATCGCGCTCGTCGTGGCTGCCATGATCGCAATCAAATGGCGCGATCTACTCTTGCACGCCTTCGATCCGGCGCAGGCAAAAGCGATCGGGCTTGCCGTTAGATGGCTGCATTACGGCCTGCTGTGCCTGATTTCGTTGACCATCGTCGGCGCGCTACAAGCAGTGGGCGTCATCCTGTCGGTGGCAATGCTCATCGCGCCTGGGGCAATTGTCTTCCTGCTGACCCGCAGGTTCAGCCATATGCTGCTGCTGTCGGTGCTGATTGCGATGGTCGCCGCCTTTCTCGGCGTCTACTTATCTTTCTTCATCGACAGTGCGCCGGCACCGACAATCGTTCTGTTGCTCTCCATCGCCTTCATCCTGGCGTTCGGCTACACCGTGCGCAGAAACGCACGGGCCGAACGGGGGGAGAAGAACGAGCTTTCAGCTTCCGGCGAGCGTTAGCGCTACGCCGGGCATCAATGCCGGCTACTGGTCTCCGGCAACTCCAGTAGCTGGCGCTCCTGATTCCAGTCGAACGGCTGCCCCTGGGCTTCTGCCTCGTGGCGACGCTCGTCCAGTTGCTGGTAGATCGAAATCTCTTCGTCCGGCATGTAATGCAGGCAATCTCCGCCGAAGAACCACAGCAGGTCACGCGGAACCTGGTGGGCAACCTGTGGGTAGCGATGGAAGACCTGACAGATCATATCCTGGCCAAGGTGACGGTCCTCAGGAATGTCCGGCAGGGCGATGATCAGCTCATCCAGGCGCTGAACGAACGCCGCATGGCTTTCGTCCGGAATTTGTTCGCGCTCGCCGAGCGCAACGAGCAGACCGCGCAGATGGGCGAGGAGGGCGAGGTTGTGATCGAAATAGTTCTTGCTGACCATGGGATGCCTATACGGTTGGGGCCCGGCAGTATAAGGCGCCGGTACCGTGATCGTTAACATGCCACACCGCTCACCCAGCGCTCATGACGGACGCAATCAGCAAGCGGCGTTTATGTTTCGGCTGTCTCGGGTTCCAAGCGTTCCTTCCATTCGACGGTCTGCCCCGCACTGTAGCGTTTGCTTGGCGCTATGCTGTCGCTTTTTACAGGAGGCGGAATCATGTTGAAGATATGGGGACGCAAGAACTCGAACAACGTGCGCAAGGTGCTTTGGTGTGCCGAAGAGATTGGCCTGCCCTACGAGCGGATCGATGCCGGTGGCGTCTTCGGTCGTGTAAACGAGCCGGGATACCTTGCGATGAACCCGAACGGACGCGTGCCGGTGATCGAGGACGGCGACCTGGTGCTATGGGAGTCGAATGCCATTGTGCGCTACCTGGCCGCGCGCTATTCGCCCGGCGAGCTTAGCCCCGAGCTGCCGGCTGAGAGGGCCCTCGCGGATCGCTGGATGGATTGGACCACGAGCACGTTGGTGCCAACATTCACGCCCGTTTTTTTGGGGCTGATAAGAACGCCGCCGAGCGAACGTGACAACGCGGCAATCAAGCGCGGTATCGAGCAATGCAGTGAAGTGCTTGCCATTGCGGATGCGGCGTTGGCCGAGCGTCCTTACCTCTCCGGGGACACACTGGGAATCGGCGACATTCCACTCGGCGCGCTCGCCTATGCCTGGTTCGAGATGCCGATCGTACGGCCGGATCTGCTGAATCTACGTCGCTGGTACGACGCGTTGCGTGAACGTGATGCTTATCGCCTAGCGGTGATGACGGAGCTGACCTGATTGACGCATGTAACGATGTATTTCCCTAGGGCGTTGTATTTCCGACTCAACGCCCCTATCTAACGTCTCAACTCCGCAAGTTGCACGCGCGGCGGCTCGCCAACTCGAGGGCCGGCGCTGCGCTTTTCGAAGCCGTATTGTCTGAGCTTGCGTCTCCTTCATTTCAAGTAAGAGCCTCTTTCATATGAGTTCTGCCCTGACCATCCGGGAGCTGACCAAAACCTACGGAAACGGCTTTCAAGCACTGAAAGGCATAGACCTAGACGTTAAGGAGGGTGACTTTTTCGCCCTGTTAGGTCCCAACGGAGCCGGAAAATCGACCACCATCGGCATTCTCTCAACGCTGGTGAACAAGTCTTCCGGAACCGTCAATGTGTTCGGCAACGATCTGGACCGCGACCCCGCTGGGCTAAAGCGTTGTCTGGGAGTCGTTCCCCAGGAATTCAATTTCAATCAATTCGAGAAAGTCTTCGACATCGTCGTCACTCAGGCCGGCTATTACGGGATATCCCGTCGTGTAGCTGCTGAGCGGGCAGAGCGTTATCTCAACCAGCTCGGGCTATGGGACAAGCGCGACGCCGCCTCGCGAGAACTGTCCGGTGGCATGAAGCGACGCTTGATGATTGCTCGCGCGCTTGTCCACGAGCCGCGTCTCTTGATTCTCGATGAGCCTACTGCGGGCGTGGATATCGAACTGCGCCGGTCAATGTGGAGTTTCCTTTCCGAGCTCAACAAGCAAGGCATCACTATCATCCTGACGACGCATTACCTCGAGGAAGCCGAACAGCTTTGCCGAAACATCGGAATCATCGACCACGGAACGATCGTCGAGAACACGAGCATGAAATCGCTGCTCAAGCAGTTGCACGTGGAGACCTTCCTGCTCGATTTGAAGGAGTCGCTCCTGGTGCCGCCGCAGCTTGAAGGCTATCCGGCGCAGCTCGTCGACCACCATACCCTAGAGGTTCTAGTCGATAAGAGCCTCGGCATCACCGACCTGTTTGCGCAGTTGGCTTCACAAGGAATCGAAGTAAGCAGCCTGCGCAACAAGAGTAATCGGCTGGAAGAGCTGTTCGTGTCGTTAGTAGAGAAGAATCTGTCCAAGGTGGCGGTATGAGCGAAGAGCTGAAGTCCAATCTCGTAGCACTAGAAACCATCGTCAAACGCGAGGTGCGGCGTTTTACCCGGATCTGGCCACAGACGCTGCTGCCGCCAGCCATCACGATGGTGCTGTACTTCGTGATCTTCGGAAATCTGATTGGCCAGCGGATCGGCGAAATGGGTGGTTTCACCTACATGGAGTACATCGTGCCCGGCCTCATCATGATGTCGGTCATCACGAACTCCTATAGCAATGTCGTTTCCAGCTTCTTCGGCAGCAAGTTCCAGCGCAATATCGAAGAGCTACTGGTTTCGCCCGTATCGCCGCATACGATCTTGATCGGCTATGTGGCTGGAGGCGTGCTGCGTGGGCTGGCGGTTGGATTCATCGTGACTGTGCTGTCGTTCTTCTTCACTCATTTGCAGGTTCATCACCTGGGTGTGACGATTCTCGTGGTGCTATTGACGGCCACGATCTTCGCCATGGGTGGATTCATCAATGCCGTATTTGCGCGTAACTTCGACGACATTTCGATTGTGCCGACCTTCGTGCTGACGCCACTGACGTATCTGGGCGGGGTGTTCTATTCGATCCACTTGCTGCCGCCGTTCTGGCAGACGGTTTCGTTGGCCAACCCGATCCTGCATATGGTGAATTCGTTCCGGTACGGGATTCTCGGTGTCTCCGACATTCATATTGGTGTGGCGATCAGTTTCATGCTCGTGGCGACGGTTGTTTTGTATGTGGTTTGCGTGAGGTTGTTGGTGAGCGGGAGGGGAATGAGGCAGTGATTGCCGCTCTTGCGACATCCATATCGCTTAACCCTCGAAACTACGATTCCATTCTGTCCCCTGATGGGGGCTACCGGTGGCGTTTGTGATGCCGCTGATATATCGATGTACCCGGTGAGCTCATCTGTAGGAGCCAGCTTGCTGGCGATCCGCTCTTTAAAAGCATCGCCAGCAAGCTGAACGCAGCCCGGCTGGCTCCTACAGAAAAGCGGATGTGCCACTCGTTAGTGCATTACCTGTGAAACGAGTAGGGGTGTTACAACAGGATCCGCCTGACAGTTTCGTAGGGCGGGTAAAACCCGCGGCTTTGCTGTTTTCTCTTTCAACAATACGGACTCCACGCGGGTTTCACCCGCCCTACAGATCCACCCGGCAGGCTTTCAGCGAGCCTCTTCGCTGTCCGCAGGTATACTGCGCATCTATTCGCTTCACCGGATTCGATCATGTCTTCCCATCACCCCGCCGAGCATTCCCTGCTTGGCAAATCCACTGAATACCTCGATCAATACAGCCCTGAGCTGCTGTTTCCGATCTCACGCCTCACGAAGTGGGTGGAGCTTGGGCTTGACCCGCAGGCATTGCCCTATCAGGGCGTGGACTACTGGACCTGCTACGAGCTGTCCTGGCTGGAACCGTCGGGCAAGCCGCGAGTGGCTATTGGCGAGTTCACGATTCCGGCCGATTCGCCGAATATCATCGAGTCCAAGTCGTTCAAGCTTTACCTGAATTCGCTGAACCAGACGGTTTTCGAAAGTACCGAAGCGCTGGAAGGTGTGATGACGAGAGATCTCTCGTCAGCGGCGGGCGCGCCGGTCCACGTTCGGGTTCGCAGGCTGGGTGAGGTCGAGGCGGAAGGCGTGGTGCGTCTGGCAGGTGACTGCATCGATGATCTGGACATACGCATCGACAACTACGACCACCCCCAGGCCGAGCTATTGAAGTGCACTGCGGACGAAGCAGTGGAAGAGTCGCTGCATAGTCATCTGCTGCGCTCGAACTGTCCGGTAACCGGTCAGCCGGATTGGGGCAGCCTGTTCATCGAATACAAGGGACCAAAGCTGGATCGTGAAGCGTTGCTGGCGTACGTGGTGAGCTTCCGTCGCCATGCGGATTTTCATGAGCAGTGTGTCGAACGGATATTTCTCGACCTTCAGCGTTTACTCTCGCCTGAGCGGCTTACGGTGTATGCGCGTTACGTTCGACGTGGCGGTTTGGACATCAATCCCTATCGCACAACGGAGCAAAACTGGCCGGCTAATGGGCGTCTGGTTCGTCAGTAGGGCGGCTCGTGAAGGTGGAAAAGGCTGCGCCGTTTTCCACCCTACGTTTCAATGGGTGGCCGGTTCATCAGTAGCCCCAAGATGGACAATGTCAAAATTGCTATAGGGGGCGGGGCAAGTACTGTGGGAGCGGGCCATGCCCGCGAATCGATCGTCCAGACAACCTAACCACAATCGCGGGCATGGCGGATGGCCGCCCCGCCCGCTCCCACAGAGGAGTTTGCTCGCGGAGGCCCGTCCGATCCGGGCTCAGATCCCCATATTCGCCAGGCTCTGCATGATGTTGCGCAAGGTGCCGGCGGTCGTCGGGTGCGCGACTTCGAAGCGTTCGACGGCGAGTTTTACGCCATCGATCAGGCTTGGGTCGCTCAGGCCCGCGTTCTCGGCACTCATCTTCAGTTCCACATCCGCAATGAGATTGTTGAGCTCTTCGCGCTCTTCTTCGGTAATCGGCGGGTTGCTGTCGAGGTGATCCCGAAGCGCCTGTAACTGCTGGTGCAGATCTTCGGCCATGGCCATTCCTTCCTTTCTTTGAGCTTGTTGCTTCGACCTTGCCGATGCAGGAAAGGTCTGTCCGGTTACATCCTGTTCGCTCGCGGGCATGGGTGAGTCAGCGCGCAAGATTTTGGTGCAGGGTTGTGATGCAGAGCACATTTGCACTCATTCCTCGTAAACCGCAGGCACCGTCATCCGCCGCTCTAACGTGCTTTTCCGGAAAGCGGCAAGGTTATTGCTCTGGTCACAAGATGCTCGCCGCACGGTTCAGGCCGTGCCCCAAGGAAAGGCGTTTCCCGGACTCGGGTTGCAGTACGTCTACCTCCAGCGTAACTGCCGATCGCATGCCGATCGATTGCAGTCGCTGAACCGCTCAGGCCCCGCGCCAGCGGTACGTTTCGCCGCGGAGATGCTCTTGCATCTCCCGCCCAAGATCGACCAACGACAATCGGGGTAGCCATCCATGGGTGAAATGAAGGTAGTTTTTCGTCGTACAGCAGTATCGGTGGCATTGGGTCTGAGTGTGCTTGCCGCAAGTGCGCCTGTGTCCGCGCAGACGATCCACGCAATGATGCATTCCGGGTTGCGGGTGCTCGACCCAATCCTTACTACCGCCCATATCACGCGTGACCACGGTTTCATGATCTTCGACACGCTTTTGGGCATGGACGAAGCGTTCAAGCCACAGCCGCAGATGGCGGACTGGAAGGTCAGTGACGACGGCATGACCTACACCTTCACTCTTCGTGATGGCCTGAAGTGGCACGACGGGCAACTGGTTACTGCGGAAGATTGCATTGCTTCGCTCAACCGCTGGGGCAAGCGTGATTCTGGTGGCCAGATGATGATGACGCATGTCAAAAGTCTCGTCGCCACGGACGCAAAAACCATCACGATGACGTTGGCTACACCGTTCGGCTACGTGCTTGAACTGCTGGCCAAACCGTCTTCCGTTCCGGCGTTCATGATGCCGAAACGCCTCGCCGACACAGCGCCGGATCAACCCATCAAGGAACAGATCGGCTCGGGCCCGTTCCGCTTCGTAGCGAACGAGTTCGACCCCGGCAACAAGGTCGTCTACGAAAAATTTGCGGACTACATCCCGCGTAAGGAAAAGGCCAGCTGGACGGCGGGCGGCAAGGTGGTGAAGGTCGATCGAGTCGAATGGATCAACATGCCGGACGCACAGACGGCCCTGAATGCCTTGAATTCTGGCGATCTGGATTTCATGGAACAGGTCCCGCAGGACCTCATGCCATTGGTGGAAAGCAACGAGGACATCGCCACGGCGGACCTCAACCCATTGGGTAACCAGACCATGGGGCGGATGAACTTCCTCTATCCGCCGTTCGACAACGTGAAGATTCGTCAGGCTGCTCTGGTCGCCATCAATCAGGCTGACATCCTGGCCGCGCGCGTGGGCGACCCCCGTTTCTACCGCGAGTGCGGTTCGTTCTACGGTTGCCGTTCACCCTTGGGCAGTGATGCGGGTACAGAGGGTTTCAAGGCCACGGGCGATCTCGAAAAGGCCAAGGCGCTACTCAAGGAAGCAGGCTACGACAATACCCCGGTGGTCATTCTGCAACCTACCGATGTGGCCAGTGTATCTACCCAGCCTGTCGTGGCCGCCGAAGCGCTGCGCAAAGCGGGCTTCAACGTGCAACTGCAACCCATGGACTGGCAGACGGTAGTTACCCGCCGTGCCAGTCAGCAACCATCGGCGCAAGGCGGTTGGAATATGTTCTTCACCAACTGGATCATCCCCGAGGTGTGGAACCCCATCGTCAATCCGATGTTGAACGGGCATGGCAAGGAAGGCGGTTTCTTCGGCTGGCAGAGCGATCCGAAAATGGACGAGATGCGTGGCCAGTTCGCTGCTGCGAACAACGACGAAGACCGCAAGCGCATCGCCAGCGAAATTCAGGCCCATGCGCTCAAAGAGGTCAGCTACGTCCCCCTGGGCGAGTACCAGATGGTCTCAGCTTGGAACAAGCAGCTCGACGGCGTGATTTCGTCGCCGGTCCCGGTGTTCTGGAACATCGCCAAGCAGTGATCCGAGGGGAAACGTATGCAACTAAGATCATTGAAGTATTTCGATGCGGTCGCACGCTGCCGTTCGATTCGTCAGGCGGCGGAGCGTCTCCACGTCGCACCCACGGCGCTGAGTCGCCAGATTGCACAGTTGGAATACGATCTCGGCGCCTCGCTGATCGAGCGTAGCCCGAAGGGCGTGCGTTTGACGCCGGCGGGTGAATTGCTCGCCGCGCAGGCCGAGCGGACGCTGGGTGAGCTGCATGACCTGCGTGATCGCATCACCGACTTGCGCGAGTTGGGGGCAGGGCACGTCTCGTTGCACGTGAGCGAGGGACTTGCGGCCGGTTTGGTGGCGCCGGTACTGGCTGAGCTGGGGCGTGATCATCCGCGATTACGCTTCAGCGTGACCATCGCCAGTGCGCCAGCAATTGTGCAGTCCGTTCGCGAGCAGTCCTGCGACATTGGCGTTGCGTTCTTCATCCCGGAGGAAGAGGGCATCGTGCGCACGCGTGTCGGGCAGCTCGATCAGTACCTCATCGTCGGCGCCGAACATCCGTTGGCGCGTTTCGAATCGGTTCGCTTCGAAGCATTGCTGGGGTTGCCCCTGGCGCTTCCGGATACCGGATATGGGGTAAGGCGCACGCTCAATCGCCTGGCCGAAGCGCGTGGCACCTTATTGCGCCCGGCCTATGTCACGCCTTCCATCGAGATGCAGAAATCGCTGCTCCGGGCGCGAGCAGCCGCCTTGGTGTTGCCGCGCCTCGCAGTAGAGCACGAGTGCGCGAGTGGCGAGTTCAAGGCGCTGGCGATCGAAGAACCCGCCCTGCGCAACGTCACGCTGGACCTCTGCACGAGCGCTCGTGCTCAGCCTAACGCTGCCGTGCAGGCAACGCTCGACCGCTTCGAACAGGCATTCCGGGAGGAGGAGGGTGTAGCCCTTATGTGTGCAGGCTGAGGCCGAAATTGAACTCCTGTTCACGGGAAACGCCCGCCTAGACTGGGGGCGTCGTCGGATCAGACCGGGGACGCCGCCCATTCACGAACGAGGACCACGCCATGCACGATCTCGCCGCGCTCGATGCCACGGAAGTACTCGAGTTGTTTCGCCAGCGTTCCCTGTCGCCCCTCGAATATCTCGAGGCGATCGAAGCTCAGGTCGCCTGCTGGGAGCCGCACATCAACGCGCTTTACGGTTATACGCCGGAGGCCATGCGCGCTGAAGCGGCTGCGTCTACCGAACGCTGGGCAAAAGGGCAGCCGATGGGCGCACTCGATGGTATCCCCGTTACCGTGAAGGAGCTGATCGCCACGCCGGGGCTGCCGGTCCCATCCGGAACGCTGGCGAACCCTTTGATCGATGCGACCGTGGATGCGCCAGCAGCGGCCCGCATGCGAGAGTCCGGTGCACTCATTTTTGCCAAGACCACTTGCCCAGATTTCGGCATGTTGTCGTCCGGCGTCTCCAGCTTTCATGGCACCACGCGCAATCCATGGCACCCGGCCTGTAACCCCGGCGGTTCCAGTTCGGGGGCGGGTGCCGCCGCCGCGGCGGGTTTCAGCCCGCTGCACGTTGGTACGGATATCGGTGGGTCGATCAGGTTGCCTGCCGCCTGGTGCGGCATCGTAGGCTTCAAGCCGACGCTGGGGCGCATCCCAATCAACCCGTACTACGTGGGACGCTGCGCCGGCCCGATGACCCGTAGCGTGACGGATGCCGCGTTAATGATGGCGGAGTTGGCGAAAACCGATCGACGCGATGCAACGCGTCTACCGCCATCAAATATCGACTGGTTGAATCTGCCAACCTCGGTAAAGGGGCTGCGGATTGGACTGATGATGTCTGCGGGCTGCGGCATGCCTCTGGATGATGAAATCCGCGCCGCGGTAGAGCGCGCAGCCAAATGCTTCGAAGCGCAGGGCGCCACTATCGTCGAGATCGAGCCCGTACTGACGCGGGAGATGCTCGATGGGCTCGACCAGTTCTGGCAGGCGCGGCAATGGAGCCAGATGCTGCGGCTTTCGCCCGAACAGCGCGAGCGCACGTTGCCCTACGTTCTGGAGTGGGCGCGTGGCGGTGCCGAGATCGATGGCGTTACTGTCGTGCGAGGTTTCGAGCAGACGCTGGCGATGCGCGCGGTCACCGAAGCGGTGTTCGATCGTGTGGATGCGGTGCTGTCGCCGACAACGCCAATCGTGGCATTTCCGGCGGAAGCGCACTCGCCGCTGGGCGATCCGAGAAAGAACTTCGAACACATCGCCTATACCGTGCCATGGAACATGGGCGAGCAGCCGGGCCTTTCAATCAATGCTGGCTGGAGCCATGACGGAATGCCGATTGGCCTGCAAATCGTCGGGCCTCGTTTCAACGACCTCGAAGTGTTGGGCCTTGGGCGGGCATTCGAACTGTTCGGTGAAGTGGAGCGGCGCATGCCGGTTCTGCGGGCTAAAGAAGGACAGGCGGCATGACGATCGAAGTCCGTTCTATCAGGCGCTGGGCGGCGTGTGGTGCCGTGGCGTTCGCCCTCGGCAGTGCTTCGTTCGTAGCGAGCGCGCAGGAGACCATCCGCGCGGTGATGGACTCGCCACTGCGTATGCTCGATCCCGTTATCACGACGTCCCATGTCACACGTAATCATGCCTACATGGTGTTCGACACCTTGCTGGGCATGGATATCAACGACAAGCCGGCCCCGCAGATGGCGGATTGGACGGTCAGCAATGATGGCCTGATCTATCGCTTCACACTCCGCGAAGGACTCAAGTGGCATGACGGTACGCCCGTAACGGCGGCGGATTGCGTGGCGTCTCTCAAGCGCTGGGCCGCTCGCGACGCTGGCGGGCAGATGCTCATGGACAACACCAAGAGCCTTACCGCCGCGGACGCACGCACGATCGAGCTCACGCTGGCCAAGCCGTTCGGCCACGTGCTGGAAATGATCGCCAAGCCGTCCGGTATCGCGGCGTTCATGATGCCGGCGCGCCTGGCATCGACCGCCCCGGATACGGCGCTCAGCGAGATGGTCGGTTCGGGCCCGTTCCGTTTCGTCGCGGATGAGTTCCAGCCGGGCGTGAAGGCCGTCTATGCGAAGTTCGCCGACTATGTGCCGCGTAAAGAGGCGCCAAGCGGTACGGGGGGAGGCAAGCAGGTACTCGTCGACCGCGTCGAATTCGTGGCCATGTCCGATGCACAGACCGCGATGAATGCACTGCTATCGGGCGATATCGATTTCTTCGAGCAGGTGCCGACCGATCTTTTGCCGCTGCTGGAGGGCAATGAAGAGATTCGTCATCAGGCATTGAATGCCCTCGGCTACCAAACCATGGGACGGATGAATTTCCTGCTGCCGCCCTTCGACAACCCCGCCATCCGGCGCGCAGCGCTGACTGCGATCGGCCAGGCCGACGTGCTCGCGGCCATGGTGGGTAACCCTGATTACTACCAAACCTGCAGTGAGATGTACGGGTGTGGCACAGCCCTTGCGGAGGGTGAGGGCAAGGACGACGTCATGGCTTCCGGTGACCAGGCAAAGGCCAAGGCGATGCTCGATGCTGCAGGCTATGACGGCACACCGGTGACGCTGCTGCAGGCAACCGATGTTCCGGTTCTCACGGCGCAGCCGGTGGTCGTGGCCGAGCAGTTGCGCAAGGCGGGGTTCAACGTGCAGCTTTTGCCGATGGACTGGCAGTCCATCGTCGCGCGGCGAGCGAATCAAGGTCCGGTGGACAAGGGCGGTTGGAATTTCTTCATTACCAACTGGATCGTGCAGGAGGTCTGGAACCCGATCGTCAACCCGATGCTGAACGGTGGGGGACGTGAGAAGGCCTGGTTCGGCTGGCCGACCGACGCCGAGATTGATGCGATGCGTGCCGAATATGCCGCTGCCACGGACCCGGCAGCACAGCGTGAGATTGCAAGGCGCATTCATGAGCATGCCATGGACACGGTGAGTTACGTGCCATTGGGGCAGTTCCGTCTGGTCAGCGCCTGGAGTGCGGGATTGGACGGCGTTCGACCGGCACAGGTGCCGGAGTTCTGGGGCGTGAGCAAGCGGGCGCCTTGACGGGATTGGATCGTTGGGTAGGCCCTGCGGTAATCCGCTTTGGCCCACTCTGCGGACCCAAGCTGTATTCATAAACCGAGGAGACGCCATGCTCAGTTATTTCGTCCGGCGCGTACTCGCCGCCATACCGGTGATGTTCGTGGTCGCCCTGTTCGTGTTCCTGTTGTTGCGGCTTTCACCGGGGGACCCCGCGGCGATCATTGCCGGTGACATGGCGACGCCCGACCAACTGGCGCGTATTCGTACCGCCCTCGGGCTCGATCGGCCGATCTACGAGCAGTTCTTCGTCTGGCTCAGCCAGCTCCTTCGAGGTGATTTCGGCACTTCGCTGATTTCGCAGACGAACGTGCTGACGATGGTGAACCAACGTCTCGAACCGACGATTTCCCTGGCGATCGTGGCGATCATCTTTACGGTGCTGATCGCGGTGCCGCTGGGCGTGATCGCGGCCTGGCGCCACGGCAGCTTTCTCGACAACTTCGTGATGTCTTCTTCGGTCGTCGGCTTCTCGGTACCGGTGTTCGTGATCGGCTACGTGCTGATCCAGATCTTCGCCATCGAGTTGCGCTGGTTGCCGGTGCAGGGCTTTCGCAGTCTGTTCGACGGCGTCGGGCCCTTCGCCCAGCGCATCGTCCTGCCGGCGCTGACCTTGTCTTCGATCTACATCGCGCTCATTGCTCGCATGACCCGCGCCAGCATGCTCGAGGTGCTGGATGAGGATTACATCCGTACCGCTCGAGCCAAGGGGCTTGCCGAGCGTCTGGTGCTGTTCCGCCATGCACTGCGCAATGCGGCGGTTCCCATCATCACGGTGATCGGTACTGGGTTCGCGTTGATGGTTTCCGGCGTGGTGGTCACCGAGAGTGTCTTCAACATTCCTGGACTGGGCCGCCTCATTGTCGATGCGGTTCTGGCGCGTGACTATCCGGTGATTCAGGGCCTGATCCTGCTCACGGCCGGGTTCTACGTGCTCATCAACCTGTTGATCGACCTGTCGTACGCGCTGACCGACCCGAGGATCCGTTACTGATGACTACTCAGACCCTGACGGCAAAGGCCGTCGTACCTAGCGGTGGCGCTATGAACCGTTTGATGTCGAGCGTATTCAAACAGCGACCCAAAGCCGTGACGATCCTGGCTGGGATCGTACTGTTGGTTATCACGGCCATTGCGGTTCTGGCGCCCTGGCTGGCCAACCACGATCCACTTGCGTTGTCCCCGGCGAATCGCCTCAAGCCCATGAGCCCCGAGTATTGGCTCGGCACCGATGCCTTCGGTCGTGACCTGTGGTCACGGATCGTCTATGGCGCGCGGGTCTCTCTCATCGTCGGTGTCGGTGTCGTGGTCATGAGCATTGCCATCGGTTTGCCGCTGGGCTTGTTGGCTGGCTATTTCCGAGGCGTAGACGCGGTGCTCATGCGGGTCATGGATGGCCTGATGGCAATACCTGGCATCCTGCTGGCGATCGCCATCGTGTCGCTGACCAGCGCGAGCCTCTGGACCGTGATGATCGCGATCACTGTGCCGGAGATTCCGCAGGTGGTGCGCCTGGTTCGCTCGAAGGTGCTGTCCGCCCGCGAAGAGCCTTATGTCGAAGCCGCTATGTTGATGGGCACGTCGACTTTCACCCTCATGCGCCGGCACCTGATGCCGAGCACCATCGCGCCGCTGATCGTGCAGGGCACCTACATCTGCGCCTCGGCAATCCTGACGGAAGCGATCCTGTCGTTCCTCGGCGCGGGCATCGGTACCGAAACGCCGTCGTGGGGCAACATCATGGCCGAAGGGCGTGTGTACTTTCAGCTCAAGCCGTCACTGATCTTCTGGGCGGGCCTGCTGCTGTCCGCCTGCATTCTGTCGATCAACCTGCTGGGCGATAGCGCCCGTGATGCGCTGGATCCCAAGATGAAGCGGAGGAATGCCTGATGAACACCGTCTCACCGATTCGCCAGGGCGATCAGCCGGTATTGGTCGTCGACGATCTTGTCGTGGGTACCGATGCTTCGGCCTCCGATCCGATCCTCAAGGGCATTTCCTTCGAAATCTATCCGGGCGAGACGTTGTGTCTCGTCGGCGAGTCCGGTTCGGGAAAGTCCGTTACCTCGCTGGCGGTAATGGGGCTGCTGCCGAAGGGCGCATTGATCGCGCGTTCCGGACGCATTCGGCTGGATAGCGACGAACTGATGCAGGCCTCGCAAGCGACGCTGCGGGATATGCGGGCGAAGCGTATGGCGATGATCTTCCAGGAGCCGATGACTGCGCTGAATCCAGTGCTGTCCGTTGGGCGCCAGCTGGATGAGGTTCTTGCGACACATACCGATCTGTCGTCCCGCGATCGCCATCGCAAGGTGCTGGAGGCGTTCGAGCAGGTGCACCTGCCGGACGTCGAGCGGATGTATTCGAGCTTCCCTCATCAGTTATCTGGCGGGCAGCGGCAGCGAGTGATGATCGCCATGGCGCTGATACTCGAACCCCGGCTGCTGATTGCCGATGAACCCACCACGGCGCTGGACGTCACCACGCAGAAACAGATCCTGTCGCTCATTAAGGAGTTGCAGGAGAAACACGGTACGGCGGTTCTGTTCATTACCCATGACATGGGTGTGGTGGTGGACATCGCCGACCGCGTCTGCGTGATGAAAAGGGGCCATGTGGTGGAAACGGGGCCTGTCGAGCAGGTCTTGGGCGCGCCTCGTGAGCCTTACACGCAGGCATTGCTGAACGCGGTGCCAAGCCTCGTGCCACGTGCAGCAAGGGCGGAGACGAGCCCGAAAGTGGTGCTGGACGTACATGATCTGCACAAGGTCTTCCAAGCCGGTGGCGGACTGCTGGCCAAATTGACCGCTCGCACGCAAGGCACGCGGGCGGTGGATGGCGTGAGTTTTCGGCTCAAGAGTGGGCGTACGCTTGGGATCGTAGGCGAGTCCGGCTCGGGCAAATCGACGCTCGCGCGCTGCGTCATGCGCTTGGAAGCACCCAGCGGTGGGACCATCCGGGTCAACGGCAAGGAAATCTCCGAGCTGTCCCGCGCCATGCTCAAGCCCCATCGTAAACGCATCCAGATGATTTTCCAGGACCCGAACCGTTCTCTTAATCCGCGGCGGACCATTGGCGACAGCCTCATCGAAGGCCCGATGAATTTCGGTGCCGAACGCGATGCCTCCCTGGCGAAAGGGCGGGAAATGCTGGAACTGGTCGGGCTACCGCCGGACGCCATCGAACGCTATCCGCACCAGTTTTCAGGTGGGCAACGCCAGCGTATCGCCATTGCCCGGGCATTGATGATGGAGCCGGAAGTCATCGTTGCCGATGAGGCCGTGTCTGCCCTGGACGTCTCGGTACAAGCGCAGGTGTTGCAACTGCTCGATGACATTCAGGCCCGTCTCGGTGTCGCTGTGCTGTTCATCACCCACGACCTGAGGGTCGCCGCGCAGATTTGCGACGACGTACTGGTAATGCAGCGCGGCAAGCTCGTTGAGTACGGACCGGCCGATAGGGTGCTGGCAAATCCCGAGGCGGAATACACCCGTTCATTGATGGATGCCGCACCGGGGCGGCACTGGGATTTCACTGCGCGTGCGCCTTTGGTTCGCGCCCAAGCTTAACGACAGATCGACTAATAACGACAGGAACGAACCGATGACCAACCTGGCCTTGATCGACAGTTACTTCGAAGAGCTCTGCACCATTCGTCATGACATCCATGCGCATCCGGAGATCGGCTTCGAGGAGACGCGTACAGCGAGCCTCGTCGCACGGCTGTTGGGCGAGTACGGCGTCGACGAGGTGCATACGGGGATTGGTGGTACAGGCGTCGTCGGCCTGGTTCATGGATCGCTTGGGCCGGGTGGTCGTGTCGGTTTGCGCGCAGACATGGATGCGTTACCTATGGATGAGGGCACTGGTCTGTCGTTTACGTCACGTAATCCAGGGCGCTTTCATGGTTGCGGCCATGACGGGCACACCACAATCCTGCTCGGCGCTGCGCGCTATCTGGCAGAAACGCGTAACTTCGCTGGTACGGCGGTGCTGGTTTTTCAACCCGCTGAAGAGGGGCTGGGCGGCGCGCGCCGGATGATTGCGGAAGGGCTGTTCGAGCGTTTCCCGATGGATGAGATCTACGGAATGCACAACTCACCTCAGCATGCCGAAGGTGAGGTGGCCATCTTCCCTGGCGCTGCGATGGCCGGTGCGGATTTCTTCGATATCACCGTCAAAGGGCGAGGCAGCCATGGTGCTGCGCCGCACCATTCCCGTGATCCCGTCATTGTCTGCGGGGCGTTGATCCAGGCGTTGCAAAGCATTGTCAGCCGCAACGTCAACCCGTTCGAGCCGGCGGTGCTCTCCATCACACAGGTGCATGCGGGCTCGGCCTACAACGTGATCCCGCAAACGGCCACGCTGGCCGGCACTGTGCGTATGTTCTCCGATGCCGTCCGCACACAGATGCGTGAGCGGATGCAGGCTGTGGTCGCCGGTGTTGCAGCGACCTTCGACGTGCAGATCGACATCGACATTCGCGACATCTTCACCGTGCTGGATAACGCCGAAGGGCCTGCCCGTGAACTGGAAGCGGTGGCGCGTGAGATCGTCGGTGATGCCAAGGTCAACACGACGGTGAAACCGGTTACCGGTAGTGAGGACTTCGCAGACATGCTCAAGCAGGTGCCGGGCGCCTATTGCCGCGTTGGCCACAGCGGCAACGTGCCGTTGCACAACCCGGCGTTCGTGCTGGGAGATGAAATCCTGCCGCTGGGCGCGAGCCTGTTCGCACGTATCGTCGAGCGCCGGCTGGCGCCACGCGCATGAAGACATCCACCGAGCGTCCAGATGACGGCGATGCCTTGACCGCGCTGGACGCCGTTTCGCTGTCTCGGTTGATCCACCAGCGCGACCTGTCCTGTGTCGAGGTGATGCAGGCGTATCTGCGCCGTATCGAGCGCCTGAATCCGGTCGTTAACGCCATCGTGTCCTTACAGCCCGAAGCGTCCTTGCTGGAGCAGGCGCGTGTGCGGGACGCCGAGCTGGCGAGTGGCGTCGACCATGGCTGGATGCATGGCTTTCCTCTGGCGGTGAAGGACTTGGCGCTGACACGCGGTATCCGCACGACCTTTGGTTCTCCGCTGTTCGCTGATTTCGTGCCGGACCAGGACGCTATCGTCGTGGAGCGGATGAAGGCAGCGGGTGCGATTGTCATCGGCAAGACCAATGTGCCGGAGTTCGGCCTGGGCTCGCAGAGCTACAACCCGATCTTCGGCGCGACCGGGTGTGCCTTCGATCCCTCGAAAACCGCGGGGGGCTCTAGCGGTGGGGCGGCCGCAGCGTTGGCACTGGATATGCTGCCGGTTGCGGATGGCAGCGACATGATGGGGTCGTTGCGTAACCCGGCTGCATTCAATGCCGTCGTCGGTTTTCGGCCTTCGCAAGGGCGCGTACCAGCAGGGCATGCGCCGGATCTATTTTTCAACCAGTTGAGTACCGAAGGGCCCATGGGGCGCACGGTGGCGGATGTGGCTCATTTGCTTGCCATCCAGGCCGGTCGTGACCTGCGTGCGCCGTTGTCACTGGACGGTGATGGTTCGAGCTTTATTGACCTGGCGCCAGTTAACGCGCCCCGATTCGGCTGGTTGGGCGACTACGACGGCTATCTGCCGATGGACCCCGGTGTCATGGCGCTTTGCGAGTCATCGTTTCCTGCGTTCGAACAGTTGGGCGGCAGCGTCACAGGGGCTACGGTGCGTTTCGACATGGCCTCGCTTTGGACCTGTTGGTGTCACTTGCGCCAGTTCGCGGTATCCGGCGTACAAGGCGCCGCCTTCGACGATCCAAACAAGCGTGCGCTGATGAAACCTGAGCTGCAATGGGAAGTGGAGCAGGGGCTTTCGCTGAGCGTGCGTGACGTACAACAGGCTTCGGTGGTACGTAGCCAGTGGTACCGCGCGATGTGTCGCCTGTTCGAACAGTTCGATTTTCTGCTGCTGCCGAGCGCGCAGGTGTTTCCGTTCGACAGACACGAGCACTGGCCCAAGGTCGTCGGCGGTCGGCGTATGGACACCTATCACCGCTGGATGGAAGGCGTGATCGGCGCGAGCCTCGCGGGCTTGCCAGTCATCAGCGTGCCCGTGGGCTTCAATGCGGCCGGTTTGCCCATGGGCATTTCCATCATCGGCCCACCGCGTGCCGACCGTGAGGTGCTGGCAGTCGCGGCGGCGTACGAAAGGGAAGTGGGTGGGTTTCGGCAACGCCGACCGGGTTGGCTCGGTTAATAAGGGTCGATACGACGCTTTTTGGGAAGCGTAGCTGGCTTGCGGCAGACGCAATCTTTTGTAGGCGCTGGCGGGGCGGCGATCCGCTTGCCCGCGAAAGCAATTTCAGCCGCTAGAGCTTAGCTGGCTTTGCCATCGCATTCGCGGGCAAGCCCGCTCCTACAATAGACCGAGTTAGCCGCGCGACGGTGTTCCGCCCTAAAAGCCACCTTGATTTTTATTCCATCCAGAACAACCGCTTATTGCTATAGGAGGTATCGGTGAACATCCTGATCGCAGGTTTCCAGCACGAAACCAACACCTTCGCCCCTTCGAAGGCCGACTATCCCAACTTCGAGCGCGGTGAGGGCTTCCCTGCAATGGTGCGAGGCGAGGCGTTGCTGGCATTGCGGGACGTGAACATTCCGGCGGGTGGGTTCATCCAGGCTGCCGAAGCTGCGGGTCATTCTCTGATACCGGTGATCTGGGCTGGCGCCAGTCCGTCGGCGCACGTCACCGAAACGGCCTACGAGCGTATCGCCAACGAGATTCTGGAGGCTGCGTGTGCGGAAACGTTCGATGCGATCTATCTCGACCTGCACGGGGCGATGGTCGCCGAACATACGGACGACGGGGAGGGCACGCTGCTTCGGCGTTTGCGTGAAATTGTCGGCAACGAGATGCCCGTCGTGGTTTCGCTGGACCTGCACGCAAACGTGACCCATGACATGCTGACGAACGCCAGCGCGCTGGTGGCCTATCGGACGTATCCGCATGTCGACATGGCGGAAACGGGCACACGGGCGGCAGGACTGCTGGAGCGGCTGTTCGCTGGCGAGACGCTGCACTGCGCATCTCGCCGCCTGCCGTTCCTCATTCCCATCAATGGCATGTGTACGCTGCTGGAGCCCGCGTGCAGCTTCTACGCTGGCATGGAGATGTTCGAGACGAAGCAGGAGCTTTCGTTGTCCTTCGCGCCTGGCTTCCCGGCAGCGGATTTTCCGGAGTGCGGCCCGGTAATCTGGGGCTACGGCAATGACGAGTCGGTGATTGTCGACTCGGTCGAGCAGTTGTACGAACGCATGCTTGCCGAGGAAGCCTTGTGGGAAGTGCCGTTTCTGTCTCCGGACGAGGCGGTCCGGAGCGCAATCGAGGTCAGTGCCAGTGCGCGGAGGCCAGTGGTCATCGCTGACACGCAGGACAATCCTGGCGCTGGCGGTGATTCCAACACCATGGGCATGCTCAAGGCGCTGCTGGCCAACAAGGCGCAGGACGCGGCGATCGGGCTGATTTTCGATCCCTCGGCAGCAGCGAAGGCGCATGCGGCCGGTATCGGTGCGACGCTGACGCTGGCGTTGGCCGGCGATTCCGGCGTGGCAGGTGACAGCCCGCTCGAAGGGACTTTCGAAGTCGAATATCTATCTGATGGCATGTGTCGCTACGACGGCCCGATGATGAATGGCATGACGAACGAACTCGGCCCGGTGGCGTGTTTGCGCATCGGTGGCGTGCGAATCGTGGTCAGCTCGACCAAAGCGCAGATGCTGGATCGCAATCTGTACCGAATCGCCGGCGTGGAGCCGGAGCGGATGAAGATTCTGGTGAATAAGAGTTCGGTCCACTTCCGTGCAGATTTCCAGCCCATCGCCGAAGCCGTTCTCGTGGCCAAGGCGCCTGGGCCGATGCTAGCGGACCCGGCTGATCTACCCTGGACGCGGTTAGCGCCCGGTATTCGCATGAAACCGATGGGGCCGGTGTTTCAAGCGGCGCAATGAATTGATGAATGCAGGAGGGTAAATCGCAGCTTGGCATGGTCAATTGCCTGGGCGCAGAGGTTAAACTCGCCCAGTTTGCCCCAGCCTCGACGCTGGAGGCCGCCTGCATCGATTCAAGGAGATTCATCTATGCGCACTGGCGCCCCGTGGTTTGCTCGCCTGACACGCTTTTGCATGAGCGCAGGTCTCGTACTGTTGCCGACCCTGGCTATCGCAGCGGATGAAGATCCCTGGGAATCCGTCAACCGGCCGATCTTTACCTTCAACGATACGCTTGATACCTACGCACTAAAGCCAATCGCGCAGGGTTACCAGAAGGTGACGCCGCAGTTCGTTGAAGATGGTGTCAGCAACTTTTTCGGCAACCTGGGTGAAGTGCGTAACTTGCTGAACAACGTGCTGCAGGCCAAATTTCATGATGCTGGCGTCGATACCAGTCGCTTCATCTTCAATAGCACGTTCGGGGTACTGGGCGTGTTCGACGTCGCAACTCGCATGGGTTTGCAACGCAGTGACGAAGATTTTGGCCAGACGCTTGGCAAGTGGGGGCTGGGGAGCGGTCCGTATGTCGTATTGCCGTTCTTCGGTCCAAGCTCGGTCCGCGACGCGGTTGGTCGGGTGCCGGATAGCTATGTGAGCGTCTATCCCTACGTCGACGATGTGCCGGTACGTAATACGCTTTGGGGACTCGGTGTGGTGGATACGCGTGCAGGCTTGTTGCAGGCGGAGCGGATGGTGACGGGGGACAAGTACATCTTCGTTCGCAATGCCTATCTGCAAAACCGCGAATTCCGCGTCAACGATGGGGAAGTCGAGGACGACTTCTAATCGGGTGCGATCCGGAGGCTCCGCGCCTCCGGATCGGCTTCGGTCAACTCATCGACAGGATAGATAGCCCGACGGCCTGTTTGCCATCAGCAAGCGCAGAGACGCGAATGACCTCTGCATCGGCTTCAAGGCTCTTGAGCTCCGCGTGGGAGGAGCTGATCAGAACCTGAACACGGTCGCCAACCTGCAGTGTCGAATCGGCTTCCAGTTGCATCCCCGTGCTGGAGAGGTCGATACATTTGGCTACGATTTCTTGATCCAGATACCGCAGCGTCACGTTCGTATCGAGCCGCATACGGATGAAATCTCTTTTCTCACTGAATGAACGATCGCTCTGGCTCATCGTTAATGCCTCTTATGAGATAGCCGCTGTGAAAATTGGCCGTTTTATTCGTTTGTTATTCGAGCAAAGCGGCAGGAAGTCCTCTGGGTTATAACCTTCGGATCTTGGCGGTGTAAAGGCACGCTGCGCGTATCGGAGCATGCTTGAATCGCCTCACGGATGGGAGTACCGTCTGCGCCTGAAGCGAACCCGTACGGCGCTTTTGGCAATCTGTCTGATGCTGCGGTCGCCACGAGTGACGCCGCTTGCCTGGAAACTACATGCCTACCCCTAGCGCTACGCTGCTGATAATCGACGACGACGACGTGGTGCGTGCGAGCATCGCGGATTACCTGGAAGACAGTGGTTTCAACGTGTTGCAAGCCAGCAATGGCATGCAAGGGTTACAGGTCTTCGAGGAATGCTTGCCTGATCTGGTGATTTGCGACCTGCGGATGCCCCGGATCGACGGGCTCGAGCTCATCCGTCGCATTTCACACCTCGAATCCGAGACGCCCGTAATCGTCCTGTCCGGCGCTGGCGTCATGAGTGACGCTGTCGAGGCGCTACGCCTGGGCGCGTCCGACTATCTGATCAAACCGCTCGAAGACCTTGCCGTGTTGGAGCATTCGGTCAAGCGCTCGCTCGATCGTTCGATGCTGCGTAAGGAAAACAAGCGGTACCGGGAAAAGCTGGAAAAGGCCAATCACGAGTTACAGGCAAGTCTCAACCTGCTTCAGGAAGACCAGAATGCAGGCCGGCACGTGCAAATGAACATGTTGCCTGTAACGCCTTGGCAAGAGGGTGGTCTGCAGTTCGCGCATCAGATCCTTCCGTCGCTCTATCTCTCTGGCGATTTCGTCGATTACTTCCGTGTCGACGATCACCGTATCGCGTTCTACCTGGCTGACGTTTCCGGCCATGGCGCGTCATCCGCCTTCGTCACCGTTCTATTGAAGTTCATGACGACCCGTTTGCTTTACGAATACCGGCGTCAGGGCAGTATGCCGGAGTTCAAGCCGTCTGATGTGCTCGGCCATATCAATCGCGGGCTCATCAATTGCAAGCTGGGCAAACACGTCACCATGCTCGGCGGCGTGATCGACGAGAGTCGCGGGGTATTGACCTACAGTATTGGAGGGCATCTGCCATTGCCGGTGCTCTATAGCGATGGGCAAGCGCAATATTTGCAGGGCGGCGGTTTTCCTGTGGGCATCTTTCCAGATGCCACCTATCAGGATCACGAGTTGAAACTGCCCGAGGCATTCAGCCTGACGTTGCTCTCGGACGGCATTCTGGACCTTTTGCCTGGCGATACGCTCAAAGATAAAGAGCTCGCATTGCCCCGCCTGGTAGGCGAGGCGGGTGGCCGCCTGGAAGGGTTGAGTCGCGTTTTTGGTTTGACTTCACTGGGCGAAATGCCGGACGACATCGCCTTGTTGGTATTGAGCAGGAACCTTGCATGAGTACCGGAAAAATCCAGTACGCGGAGCAGAGCGGGACTTTCGTCCTGAAGTTCGTCGGCGAAATCCGTCTGACACTGTGCTCGGCACTGGATGCCACGATCGAGAAGATCTTTTCGTCGATGGATTTTTCCGCCATCGTCATCGACCTTACCGAGGCGCGCAGCGTCGACAGCACCACCCTGGGACTCTTGGCCAAGGTGTCGATCCTTTCGCGCCAGAAAGTGGGTTTGCTGCCAACGGTGGTCACGACGAATCCTGATATCACTCGTTTGCTCGAGTCGATGGGCTTCGATAAGGTGTTCAACGTTGTGGGTGATCCATTGCCGTGTCCCGAGTGTTTGGAAGACCTCCCGCCGCAAGATCAGACTGAAGAAATCGTGCGCCGCAAAGTGCTCGAGGCGCACCGAATTCTCATGGGTTTAAACGATTCCAACCGCGAAGCCTTTCGCGACTTGGTCAGCGCGCTCGAGCGTTGCTAGTTTTCTGCCGTTCTCTGTGAAATAGCTTCGTTTTTACGGGTTGGCGTCAAGCCAGTACGGCGGAGGTTTGGCGGTCGTACAGCGGAAAGGCATCCCGCATTTCCAGTGGTGTAAGGCCCAAGCCGTACAAAGCGACGCTTGTCCGTTTTCCACGAAACCGTGCAATGCCAGGAAAGTATCCCCACTTTTCGGCCCCCATTCCCTGAACGACCTGATCGCTCGCGTGATTGCCTTCGACGATCCAAGCCACCAAGGTTTCGAAGCCATACCGTTCGGCCAATATCACCGCCGCTCGGCCCATACGCGCGCCTATACCGCGTCCGATCGCATCATCGCGCGCGTAAATGTTGGCCTCGCCGGTAATTCGGCAGGCTTGCAGGCCGCCCCAACTGAAGCAACTGACTGTCAACCAGGCGATCACCTCACCATGCCGTTCGAGGACATAAACCGGATTATGCAGGCGCATGAAGTAGTCGATGTAAAAGGTCATTTCCTCCAGCGAAACGGTTCTTGTCGCGGCTGAAACCATCCCGCGAAGAGCCGTCTCATTAAAGATTTCGGTCATGCTATCGAGGTCGTCCAGTCGGAATTCACGAATACCCCGCGGCAGCGCATCACCCGCCTTCGGTGTGCTCATTAGCTGGCCTCCCCGTGGACGCTACGTTTGAGCTGCTCGCGTGCACGGGAGAGTCGCGAGCGAACGGTTCCCACCGGAACCCCGAGGCGTTCTGCGGTATCGCGGTAGCTGCCATCGGTCTCGATAGCCGTCCAAAGTGTTTCGCGCATATCCCGTGGAAGCTCGGCGATAGCTTCTATCGTCTTGTCTAGAAGTTGATGCCGTTCGAATTGGATGCTCAGGTCGCTCGGTTCGACAGGCTGTTCGTGCGTCTCCAGCTCATCATGAGAGCTATGAGGTGGCCTGGCGTAGTGACGCCGAAAGTGGTTTCGAATCAGATTGTGGGCTATGCCGCACAGCCACGTTTCCGGCCGTGCGCGACCGTCGAATTTGTGTCGGTTCCGCCAGGCCTCCAAATAGGTCAATTGCAGAATGTCGTCGGCGTCATCGAGGTTGAGCACCCGTTTCTTCACAAAGCTGCGCAGTTTTCGGTTCGCGCCGAAGTCCAGTTCACCTGCGCCGCTATTCAAAAGCTGGTTACCGCCGGAGTTCACCTTCTTGTTTGTCACTCGGTTTCCCTCTTCGGTCTACGTGTTGTTCGCCGAACGCATTAGCTGGCCGAGTAGAGAGAGCACGATCAGTGCCACAACTTGTTATTTCCTATGTTCTTGAAAAATATCGTTTTTTTAAAATAGGTCGTGTCGATTTACGCAAAAAGCTGCACATAGCACATTTGTACTACGCAAAAAATTGCACGCAATTTAAAGAGTTGAAAAAGCGCACGCCCTTCGAATGGAACCGTTAAGTAAGGTCGAGCCACCCACGGGCGACGGAGATCTGGCTGAGCCCATTCGACGAAGTTGGAATGCCGCATCCCTTTGGCACTCGGTGCCATCGCAAAAACATGCTTCAGTTTGGGTTACTTGCGATACGTCGAGCGTGTTGTTCCGTTGGCTGATTCGATAGAGGAAGAGGTGCCCGTGAAGGAAGCGCTAATACGGTTCGATGAGCCTCAGGATCCGCGCGTAGAACAGTCATCCAAACCGCTGCTCCGAGTTTGCGGGGCGGTGCTGCAGGTCGATGAAGACAATGGCATCCTGCAATGTCGAATCCAAGGTACTAAGCCCGGGGATCTCTGCCGTGTGCTCCGTCTGGCTGGCGAGCCGCTTTTGGCCGAGGTCATCGGCGGCGACAAAGGTACGACCGCAACGCTCGCGGCATTCCGTAGCGTGCAGGGCGTCAAGGCGGGCGCGTTGGTGGAGGCGCTAGGCGTGCCGCATCGAATACGGGCCAGCGACGCGTTGCTGGGGCAGACGCTCGATGGCTATGGTTTATCACTGGCAGGCGATGGCCCAGGCGCATGTGCCGAGCCAGACATCGCCGACGCGTTATCCGTAATCAAGCAAACGCCCTTGTCGATAGTTCGCCCGCCGATCAATAAGGCATTACCGACCGGTGTGCGCGCCATCGATGGGCTACTGACTCTGGGCGAAGGGCAGCGTATGGGCCTCTTTGCGGGTCCTGGATGCGGCAAGACCACCTTGATGGCGGAGATCGCGCGCAACGTCGAATGCGACGTGATTGTGTTCGGATTAATTGGTCAGCATCGAAGCGCGCTCTGTCAGTTCGTCGACCGGGAATTGGATGATGAACAGCGATCCCGGACGGTACTGGTATGCGCGACGGCGGAACGGTCGAGCAGCGAGCGGGCGCGCGCCGCCTTTACAGCTACAGCACTGGCCGAGGGCTATCGTGCACAGGGTCGTCGAGTGCTGCTACTAATCGATTCATTGAGTAACTTCGTTGTGGCACATGAAGAAGGTGCGCTTGCCTCGGACCCTTCCCAAGCGGAGGACGAGCTGCGGCTGTTCATGTACGATCGACTGTCGAGCCTGATCGCGCGTGCTGGCCTGTCGAGTGAGGGTGCAATCACAGCGATTTATACGGTATCGACTGAAGATCCACGGCACGATCCCTTTAACAATGCCCTGCGGTCGCAATTGGACGGACACGTCGTGCTATCGCCCAAGTTGGCTGCACAGGGCCATTACCCAGCCATCGATGTATTGGCGAGCTTGTCACACACATCGACGAGCGTTACCCATGCATCGCATGTTGCCGCCAGCGATGGTTTGCGCCACCTCCTGACGTCCTACGAGCGTATCGAATCGATGCTGCGCCTGGGGGAATACCGGCCAGGTGTCGATTCGCTGACTGACCTTGCGCTCTACGTGCGGCTGCATGTCGAAACGTTTCTTCGTCAGGATCTTCGGGTGCCGGAGTCGCTATCGAATACCGTCGATTACTTACAACGCTTTACAGCACACCTGTCCTGCGAGGTAAGTCGTCTAACCAGGAATGTCTCGCTCTTACGGGATTCGGATCAATGCAGATCGAATATCCCGCTAGATCCAACCTTGCGTGCGTGAACGCGTTATTCAACGCGTTGGGCCGGAGGCTCAGCAGGCAAGCCGAACACAGTGCAAAGAGTGCGTAGGGACGGGAGGCAACGATGGCGGGCGTAGCCGTAGCCTGAAGTGACGTAACGTTCCATGGCCGTAAGATTCCAGGAGAGCATCATGGGTAGCAAAAACGTTGGCGAAAACCGGACCTTGAATGGATGGAATCGCCGCACCGCGAACTTCGAGGAGGACACCGCCATAGGAGAAGGGCAGGACGAATACCACGAGTCGTTCGAGCAGGGTGGAAAAGCCGAGTTAAGCGAGCGCGCGCACACCTCGGATGATGCGCTGGATCGCTTCGACGACATTACGTTGGCGCTGACGGTACGGTGCGGAAGCTTGCGCATTACCCTCGCGGAGCTACGTAGCTTGGCTCCGGGCGTAGTGTTGGATGTAGAGGGTCCAGCGCCAGGGCTGGCATCGCTGTACTACGATGATCGGGTGGTCGCCGATGGCGAATTGGTCGACATCAAGGGCCGGCTGGGTCTGCAAATCACGCGAATGGACGTCAAGCGATAACCGTCCGAATCGGCGCTTGTCCTGGCAGCGCCAGGCGATACCGCCGCTGTAGACGAGGGACACGCGTTACACACTTGATGCAGCTCTCAAGCCTCTTCATCGCGTCGGGAAATATTCAAGTATTTCATTCGGTGATACAGCGTACGGCGGGAGATGGCGAGCTCGGATGCAGCCGCATTGATACAGCGGTGGTGACGACGCAAACAGTCCTCGATCAGCAACTTCTCGAATTGCTCGAGGTTGTCTTTGAGCTTCAGGCGGTTGCTACTACGCGTGGACTCAACATGTGGCAGGGGGTTGAGCCCCAGCACGTACCGCTTGGCAGCGGAGCGAAGTTCGCGCACGTTACCCGGCCAGGAATAGCTGACTAACGCCTGCAGCAGTTTGGGAGACGGTAATTCAGTCGTCCTGTCAAGTTCGCTCGCCTCGCGCCGAATAAAGCTTATGAACAGCGGCGCAATGCGCTCACGACGCGTTCGCAAGGCCGGTAGCTCGATACTCACGACATTTATGCGGAAATAGAGGTCCTGCCGAAATTGACCGCGCTCGACCATTTCGGTCAAAGAGTTCTGCGCGGAGGCAATGACGTTCATGTCCACAGGAATGAACTGAGTCGACCCCAAACGCTGCACGCCACGTGCTTCCAACACACGCAGTAATTTGGCTTGCAGGTTGAGTGGCATGCTATCGATTTCGTCGAGATACAAGGTTCCCTTGTTCGCTGTTTCGATATAGCCAGGGCGCGATTGGGTTGCTCCAGTGAACGCCCCGGTCGTCACCCCGAACAGCTGACTTTCAGCAAGGGTTTCCGGGATGGCGGCGCAGTTGATCGCCACGAATTGTCCTTTTCGTCCCGAGAGGCTGTGGATCATCTCGGCAAGTGTGTCTTTACCGGTACCCGTTTCTCCTCGGAGGAGTATGTCTACGTTTAACGGTGCGGCTACGGAGGCGACAGTTTCCAAATCGAGTCCGTCCGCTTCGGCGGAATTGCCGAGTCTGGCAAAACGAAGCATTTGTTCCATAGCGGCCTA
Source organism: Pseudomonas matsuisoli (assembly GCF_014647635.1). Lineage (GTDB taxonomy): Bacteria > Pseudomonadota > Gammaproteobacteria > Pseudomonadales > Pseudomonadaceae > Pseudomonas_P > Pseudomonas_P matsuisoli. Next base: position 95,614 of record NZ_BMPO01000001.1, on the reverse strand, counting down.
ATCCATCGATAGCTAGAGCAGCATCACGCAAGAGAATAGAAATTAGATAGCCAGGCGAAGAATTTAAAACACAGCTTTTCAATACTGCATATTGATATTAATAATTTTTATTAGAAGTCCAGTGGGTGGGGCCCATGGACAGCTTTAGATAAGCAGGATTTTCAAAGTTCAGTAGGGCTTAAATATTTCGTCGCTGCAACATAACGGCTAAGTGCTCTAGCATAAGTATCTAGTGCTCGAACGGTCGTTATTGGCAGCTGTCCGGTGACGCTTGCAGAGAAGATAATGTCGCACAACCCCCGGATAGCGTGAAGCCTATCACGAAATTTGGTTGCCTTTTGATCAATATGATTTATCAATTGATAGAAAATGTCGCGCTGAGTCGGGGCGAATGTGGCGTGTGAAAATCTGCTTTTTTTAACTACGGCTAAACACATGTCCCTCTTGAAAGTGTGTATTAAAACAGTCTTGTTCGGATTGAAATTTCAGCTAGGCGATGGAAAGTTTAACCGCACTGGGAGTATCCAATACCCTTACAACACCGCGCACTAGCGATTATGCATGCCATTTGTTTGAACGATCGGTCAGAATTTAAGTTTGTTTTTGCCTGCGAATATCATTTGGCAATGGCGATGAATAGCAACGCCAAAGTCTGTTTACCCGATATGTAGGCCTGCAGCGAGAGGAGCGTTCGTGTACCCTTCGCGCTCGCTGAACTGTATGTCTAATCAAACCGATCATGTCTCAACTTCAAAACCGTGAATCCATTAGCGCCTTTTCGAGGCGTTTTTCCGTTGCCCCCATGATGGATTGGACCGATAGGCACTGCCGTTTCTTCATGAGACTGCTTTCGCGCCATACCTTGCTCTATACCGAGATGGTAACCACCGGAGCGCTGCTGCATGGCGACACGGCTCGCTTCCTTCGTTATGAAGATGTCGAGCACCCGTTGGCGCTGCAGGTGGGCGGTAGTGATCCCGATGCGCTTGCACAATGTGCGCGTCTAGCCCAGGCCTGGGGCTACGACGAGGTCAACCTCAACGTTGGTTGCCCGAGCGATCGAGTACAGAACAATTTGATCGGCGCCTGCCTCATGGGCCACCCAGCGCTGGTAGCCGACTGCGTAAAGGCAATGCGGGACGCTGTTTCGATTCCGGTCACCGTCAAGCATCGGATCGGTATCGACGGGCGTGACAGTTACGCGCAGTTGCAAGATTTTATCGGGCAGGTCAGCGAAGCAGGTTGCGACAGCTTTACGGTTCATGCCCGTATCGCGATTCTCGCCGGTCTCTCCCCGAAGGAAAACCGCGAGATCCCGCCGCTGCGCTACGACGTCGCCGCGCAATTGGTCGCGGATTTTCCAGCTCTGGAATTCATCCTCAATGGCGGCATCAAGACGCTGGCGGATTGCGAAGGGCACCTTCGAACCTTCGCTGGCGTCATGCTCGGGCGCGAGGCCTATCAGAATCCCTATTTGCTGGCTGACGTCGATTCGACACTGTTCGGATCGGCGCGCGCGAAACCGACGCGGACGGACGTCCTGATGGCGCTCCGGCCCTACATCGAGCGACACCTGGAAGAGGGCGGCGCCGCGCATCACGTAACGCGCCATATCCTGGGTCTGGCGCAGGGTTTTGCAGGCGCACGACGATTTAGGCAGGTGCTATCGGTGGACATCCACAAGGCGGCAGATCCGCTGGTCGTGTTCGATCAAGCGGTCGAGATACTGCAGGGCCGGTGAGCGCGATGCGATGACGCTTTACGCCGTACATGACGGCGTGCGTCCCTGCTCATCTTTCTATTTTCGTCGCCACGAATGATCGAGTCGGCCGGACGATTTCTTCCCTTGCCGCAATCAGCGGGAGATCGCGATTACCTGCCTGCGTGCGTGAAACGAGCGCATACAAGGCACTTACGGCATGCGCAGTGGCCGTCGCGATGTCCATTCCGCTGACCAGTTGCCCAATCAGGATGGCCGAAAAGACGTCGCCCATGCCGTTAGGCAAAGGTTGCAACTCGATGTAGGGCGTCTGAACGATCCAGGCATCCGTCGCGGTTACTACGAGCGTGCTCAGCTTGTCGTCCGGTAGGTCGTTGGTGCGCAGGCTGGTGATGACGATAGTGCGCGGACCCGGGTGCAGCGCATTACCCAGCAGCTCATGTGCGGCGCTTACGGCATCTTCGGTTGTCGTGACTGGGGCGCCGTGAAGCAACTCGAACTCGTAATGATTGGGCGTGATGAGGCTGGCTTCGCCTAATGCCCGGCGACGGAGGAATTCTGGAATGCCAGGACGTACGAATACGCCACGGCCGACGTCGCCCATGACCGGATCGCAGAGATAGAGTAGGTCAGCGCGTTGCCGGCGAATTTCCTGCACGACGCCAAGAATGACCTCACCAATGGCCGCATCACCAAGGTAGCCCGACAGTACAGCCGAACAACGCGACAGCACGCCGCGCGCGCGAAGGCCATCGAGAACATCATTGATATGTTCGGGTGGGAAGACCTGTCCCTTGAACTCGCCGTACCCCGTGTGGTTCGAGAACTGTACGGTGTTCACTGTGACCGGCTGGATGCCCAGCAATTGCAGCGGCAACACCGCTGCGGCATTGCCGACATGGCCGAACGCGACGTGAGATTGGATGGAGAGAACCAAGGGCGTTTCTGCCGGAGTACTCATCACGGATGGGCCTTATTCGGTGCGTGTTGGCCATTATCGTAGGGGGTAGGGCAGATGGCGTCGAGCGGCGTTGGACCGCTTTTTTGTAGGAGCCCACTTGTGGGCGATCAGCTTCTGGGCAATTAGATTTAAAAGCTGATCGCCCACAGGTGGGCTCCTACAGGATGATGTTTTCCCATTGCTTCGGCGTTTACCGGCCTTCGCCACGAACGTATGCTGTCGGCGCTTGCTTCCCCCGCTGGCGCACTATGCTTCCGTGGCCTGCCGCGCCCTGACGCTTTACCTGAGCCGACCCGTTTCGGTGGACGAAATCGATGCCTGCCAATCCATCTCCGCAACATACTTCCGCTTACGGCCGTCTGCGTCTTGCCGCTTGGCTGGAAGGGCTGACCCTGTTGACCTTGCTATTCATCGCCGTGCCTTTGAAGCACCTGTCTGGCCATGCCGAAGTGGTGTCCGCAGTCGGGCCGGTGCACGGCCTTGCATTCCTTTTCTATCTTTCGCAGCTGTTCCTCGCGGGCAGCCGCGGACAGTGGCCTGCCAGCCGCTGGATCGGATTCTTCCTTTGCGCGTTCATCCCCTTCGGTTTCATTCTTTCGCTACGGGCGTTGCGCCGCATGGAGCACGCCTGATCACGAGCGGATGAAGCGCGTCGGGGAATACGGAGTAGGGTCAATGTACGGCGATTCGCCGTTGATCATCTCAGCGAGCAAGCGCCCGCTGGCAGGGCCCAGCGTAAACCCCTGATGCGCGTGCCCGAAGTGGAACCATAGGCCGCGATGGCGGGGCGCCGCGCCAATCACGGGCTTCATGTCCACGACGCATGGGCGCGCACCCAGCCAGGGTTTCTGTTCGACGGGCTCGCCCAAGTCGATGAGTTCGCCCACGGCGCGTTCGGCTTTTCTTAGCTGCAGCGGCGTTGCCGGTGCGCCGAGTGCGGCGAATTCAGCCCCTGTGGTTAGCCGCAATCCTGCATTCATCGGCGCGAGCATGACGCCGTTTTCGGCATCCAGCAGTGGCATGGTCAGCGTCTTCGCCGCGCGGTAGTGGCGGTGGTAGCCGCGCTTGACGAACAGGGGCAGCTGGTAGTCGAGCCTATCGGTAATCTGTGAAGACCACGGCCCCAAGGCAATGACGGCGTGCTCGGCCAATACGTCACCGTCGTCGGTTTTGACGCTCCAGCCCGCGCCGACCTGCTGCAGGGAGTCCGCATCACCTTGCAGAAAACGCCCACCAAGGCGTTGAAATAACGCAGCGTAACGTTCCACCAGCGTACCAGGGCTGCGAACCGTCCAAGGCTCGACCCAATGAATCGCACCGGCCATCGCGCGTACGAGCCCGGGTTCGGCCGCAGCCAGCGCGCTGCTATCCAAAACCGTATGTTTGATCCCGTACTCGAGGCTTTCTCGCTCTGCTTCCCGTTGCGCGAGCTCGAAGGCTAGCGGGGTTCTAAAGCCCACGCGCCATCCATCTTTGCGGATCAGGTCATTCGCCCCGGCTTCTTCGATCAGCGGCGCGTGCTCGCTGATCGAGTGTTCGATCAGGCGGCTCCAGGCCAAGGCGATTTCGCGGTACCGCGGGGGTGACGAATACCACCAGTAGCGCAATAGTTTCGGGGCGATGCGGGGCAGGGCATCCAAATGGTAGTTCACATCAATCCCGCCCTTACGCATCACCTTGAACAGCAGCGAGAAATCCCGCGGAAACGGGTACGGCTCGACGGCTTCCCGCTGGATGATGCCGGCGTTGCCGTAAGACGTTTCCAGCCCCGGAGGCCGGCGATCGACAAGGGTGACGGCATGGCCTCGCTTGATGAGTTGCAGCGCGGTGCTGACGCCGATCATTCCCGCCCCGAGCACGATCACTTCATATTTCATGCGTGGCCCAAATTGTCCTTTCCGTCTGTACGAGTGTAGTCAACGGCGCGACGGCTGTTCACGTCTTGATGCGCCATAGCGGCAGTGGTTGAAATAGCCTTGGTAAGAAAACGGAGGGTTTCAATCGGCCGTTTCTGCAACACCCACCCAGCAGCTGCACCTGGTGCTGTGGCGCCGATAGCACCGCTTTAGTGGCGGACCGTGGAAATGGACCAAGTGTTCCAGCGAGGCCCAAACTCATACCGGTCACGCACGGTCGACTGGCTTTACTGCACGACAGGGCTTGCAGGCGCTGGTCGATCATCAACTGCTTCCGGTCCCGTTGTAAATCGGTCGGCCATGCGGACGATGGCGCTGCGTTGAGCCCGAATGTAGGCAAAAAACGCTTGCGCGACAGGGGACAGGTACTTGCCTCTGGGATGCGCGACGCACCAGCTGCGCATGAGTGGCAGCTCGGCGACAGGCAGTTCCACAAGCAAGCCGCTATCCAGCTCTCGGCGCACGGAATGGCGAGGCAACAACGCCAGCCCGAGCCCGGCCATCACGCCCTCGCGTTGAGCTTCGGAAGATCCGAGTTCCAACGTATGAGGGAAATGCGCACGCTTTTGATGGCAGTACTCCTCACAAGCGCGACGTGTTCCCGAGCCTTGCTCGCGCACGAGCAACGGCCAGCGCGTAAGGTCTGCAAGGTGGATATGCGCCATCTTGCATAGCGGATGGTTGGGGGGCGCGACTGCGATGATTGGGTTTTCGAGAAAGGGCAGGAAATCCAGCGGAACGTCGTTCGGTATTTGCGAAATGATCAGCAGGTCATCGCGGTCGCCACCCAAGCGTCGTACGGCTTGGCCATGGTTCACCACCGTGAGGCGTAAATGGATATCGGGGTGCGTCCTGCGAAACGCCGCGAACAGATGCGGTACGAAATATTGAGCGCTGGACTCGATCGCCAAGCTCAATTGGCCTTGTAGTGAACCCCGCAAATCTGACAGCTGCATGTCGAGGTTTTCCAGGCGTCCGAAGATGTCCTGGCTGGCTCGCTGCAGCGCCTCGGCAGCGTCGGTTAGGTAAAGTTTCTTCCCCGTGTATTCGAACAACGGCTGTCCTATCAGCTCTTCGAGTTGGCGGATCTGCAGGCTTACGGCCGGTTGCGTCAGTGACATCTCTTCGGCGGCGCGACTGTAGGACAGGCTGTCGCACACAGCGCGAAAGACCTGAAGTTGGCGCAGTGTCATACGCAGGAGCGCTTTACGCATGGCTTTGTCTCCTAAGGCTAAAGCGAATGAACATAAGTGATTGCTTATGCAAGGCCCAATAAATATTTATTTTAGTTAATTGCTGATGCCGGGTAGTGTTCTCCAGCGTTGACTACATGAATGCGCGGCGCGCTGTACGTCGCCCGCTAGGGTCGTTCGATCACGACGAACGAGCGCCGGACTGGAGGCAATGGGGTCGCTTCTGGCCTTAAATAAAAACAATTGGCTGATCGAGGGTGATGCACCGTGATCAAGAAGATACTGATCGCCAACCGTGGCGAGATCGCCGTCCGAATCGTACGAGCGTGTGCCGAGATGGGTATTCGTTCGGTCGCGATCTATTCGGAAGCCGATCGCATGGCGTTGCACGTCAAGCGGGCGGACGAGGCGCATAACATCGGTGAAGACCCTCTGGCGGGGTACCTCAATCCACGCAAGCTGGTGAACTTGGCGGTCGAAACCGGCTGTGATGCATTGCATCCCGGCTATGGCTTTCTGTCCGAGAACGCGGAGCTGGCCGAGATCTGCGCCGGACGTGGCATTAAGTTCATTGGGCCGAGCGCTGAGGTCATTCGCCGTATGGGGGACAAGACCGAAGCGCGTCGGAGCATGATGGCGGCTGGCATACCGTGCACGCCGGGCACCGATGGCAACGTAGCTGATGTCGATGAGGCACTGCGCGAAGGCGACCGCATCGGCTACCCCGTGATGCTCAAGGCGACGTCGGGCGGTGGTGGCCGTGGGATCCGGCGCTGCAACTCGCGTGACGAGTTGGCCCAGGCCTACCCACGCGTAATTTCCGAAGCGACCAAAGCGTTTGGGTCGGCCGAGGTGTTTCTCGAAAAGTGCATCGTTAACCCCAAGCACATCGAAGCGCAGATCCTGGCCGACAGCCACGGCAATACCGTGCACCTGTTCGAGCGGGACTGCTCGATCCAGCGCCGCAACCAGAAGCTCATCGAGATCGCACCGAGCCCGCAGCTTACCCCCGAACAGCGTGCCTACATCGGCGACCTCGCCGTACGCGCTGCGCAGGCCGTGGGCTATGAGAATGCAGGTACCGTGGAGTTCCTCCTCGCGGAAGGCGAGGTGTATTTCATGGAGATGAACACGCGGGTGCAGGTAGAGCACACCATTACTGAAGAGATTACCGGTATCGATGTCGTGCGGGAGCAGATCCGCATTGCGTCGGGACTGCCCCTGTCAATCCAGCAGGACGACGTGCAGCACCGGGGCTTCGCGTTGCAGTTTCGAATCAATGCCGAAGATCCAAAGAACAACTTCCTGCCCTCGTTCGGCAAGATCACGCGTTACTACGCACCCGGTGGCCCTGGCGTGCGAACCGATACGGCGATCTATACCGGCTACACCATCCCGCCGTACTACGACTCGATGTGTTTGAAGCTCGTGGTCTGGGCGCTGACTTGGGAAGAGGCATTGGATCGTGGCCTGCGGGCCTTGGACGACATGCGTGTGCAAGGGGTACGTACCACCTCGCCGTACTACCAAGAGATCCTACGCAATCAGGAATTCCGGAGCGGTCGCTTCAATACCAGTTTCGTGGAAAGCCACCTCGAACTGCTGAACTACTCGATCAAGCGCAACCCATCGCATCTGGCCATCGCCATCGCCGCTGCAATCGCCGCGCACTCCGGTCTGTGAGGAACGAACAATGAGCAAGAAAATCCACGTAACCGACACCATCCTGCGCGACGCCCATCAGTCGTTGCTGGCCACCCGCATGCGCCTGGAAGACATGCTGCCCATCTGCGACAAGCTCGATAAAGTCGGCTACTGGTCGCTGGAAGTCTGGGGCGGAGCCACCTTCGACGCCTGCGTGCGCTTCCTCAAGGAAGACCCTTGGGAGCGTCTGCGAGCGTTACGTGAAGCCTTGCCGAACACACGGCTGCAAATGCTGCTGCGCGGCCAGAATCTCCTGGGCTACCGCCATTACAGCGACGATGTCGTCGAGGCCTTCGTCGAGCGTGCCGCAGAAAACGGTATCGATGTGTTCCGCATCTTCGACGCGATGAATGACGTGCGTAACCTGGAAACGGCCATCGCCGCCGTGAAAAAGACCGGCAAACATGCACAGGGCACGATCTGCTACACGACCAGCCCGGTACACACCGTCGAGGCTTTCGTCGCACAGGCCAAACGGATGGCGGAGCTAGGCGTCGACTCCATCGCCATCAAGGACATGGCCGGTTTGCTCACGCCGTTCGCTACCGGTGACTTGGTCAAAGCGCTGAAGCAGGCGCTGACGCTCCCAGTGTTCATCCATTCCCATGACACTGCCGGTGTAGCGAGCATGTGCCAACTCAAGGCGGTGGAAAACGGCGCCGACCACATCGACACAGCGATCTCCAGCATGGCTTGGGGCACGAGCCATCCGGGGACCGAGTCGATGGTGGCCGCATTGCGCGGGACCGAGTACGACACGGGGCTGGATCTCGAGCTGATTCAGGACATCGGCATGTACTTCCATGCGGTGCGCAAGAAGTACCACCAGTTCGAAAGCGAATTTACCGGGGTGGATACGCGTGTGCAGGTGAATCAGGTGCCGGGTGGCATGATCTCCAACCTCGCGAATCAGCTGAAGGAGCAGGGCGCGCTCAACCGTATCAATGAGGTGTTCGACGAGATTCCGAAAGTCCGCAAGGACCTGGGCTACCCCCCTCTGGTAACGCCAACCTCGCAAATCGTCGGCACCCAAGCCGTGTTCAACGTGTTAGCGGGCGAGCGTTACAAGACCATCACCAACGAGGTGAAGCTCTACCTGCAAGGCCGCTACGGCAAGGCGCCAGGTGAGATCTGCGAACTCCTGCGCAAGCGCGCCATCGGCAACGAAGACGTCATCGAGGTGCGCCCGGCGGACTTGTTGAAACCGGAACTGCATCGTCTGCGCGCCGATATCGGTGAATTGGCGAAATCCGAAGAAGACGTTATGACCTTCGCCATGTTTCCTGATATCGGGCGCAAGTTCCTGGAGCAGCGGGCGGCGGGAACGCTCGAGCCGGAGGTGTTGCTGCCGATCCCTGAAGCGGGTGCTCCAGCAGCGTCGGCAGAAGGCGTGCCCACCGAGTTCGTCATCGATGTGCATGGTGAAAGTTACCGGGTCGACATCACCGGGGTTGGCGTGCGTGGCGAGGGCAAGCGGCAGATCTACCTGACCATTGACGGCATGCCCGAAGAAGTCGTGTTCGAGTCCTTGAACGAGTACGTCGGCGACGGCTCGGGCAGCAAACGCAAATCGGCGGGCGGCCCTGGCGACGTCAGCACCAGCATGCCGGGCAATATCGTCGATGTGCTGGTGAAGGAGGGCGATACCGTGAAAGCGGGGCAGGCCGTGCTCATCACTGAGGCAATGAAGATGGAAACTGAAATCCAGGCGCCCATTGCCGGCACCGTCAAAGCCGTGCATGTGGCCAAGGGTGATCGGGTCAATCCCGGTGAAGTCCTGGTGGAGATCGAGGGCTGACGGATGCCTGGAGCCGACGCAAGACAGGTGTAGACCCCGGTGGAAGCCCTGCGGGACTTCACCCTGCGTTTCTGGTGGCGTTGCATTGAGGTTACGGCGGATAAGGCTGCGCCGTTATCCACCCTACGGTTTTCACGTCAATCGGCGAACGTGGCACGCCACCGTAGGGTGGGTTAGCCGCAGGCGTCACCCACCGAACGGTTTACTCGGTTCCCCACGTATCGACGTAAACCTGCGTCAACCGCTCGCTGTCTTCGGATGGCAGTCGGGCTGTTGCGCGTCGACAGGCACGCTGAGCCAAGCCCTGGGCTGCCTTCGATGTCGGCTCGCTGCCATTGCGGGCGATGGCATGGAGCATTTTCTGAAGCCGTACGTTCAATTCGAGCGACGCGGCGCCATCACGCTCCAGCGCCCCGAAAGCATCTTCCATGAGATCTTGCTCATCGAGTGGCACGACAGTGACGCGTGTGCATTCGGCAGGTGACCGTTCAATACGTGCGGCATCGATGAATACCCGGGTCAGCGATGAAAGCACCGCGATGGGCGTGCCACTGTCGTTGACGGCGGAAGAGAGCCCGCGCTGGCCAATTTCACTCAGGACTAGCAGTCCGAAGCGAGGGTCCTGCTCGAAGGAGCGCTCAGTGGCGATATGGAATGCATCGAGGATACGGTCACGTTCCGTCGTATCGCTGCATTCCCGGTCGAGGATGGCGATGGGAACGCTTGGATCGATCCAGCCTCCGGGGCGCACCCGCACATGGCACTTCAGGTCCAGACGCTGTGCGAGCGACTGCAATGAGTTCACATCAATGAAGGCGAGATAGCCACTGGAAGAGGCGTGTACCGGCCAACCGTGTACCTCGCGGGGGCCACATTCTGCGTTCAGGTAAGGCTGGCGTCGGTGACTTTCCAACGAACGTGCAGCGACCCGTTCGACACGGGTGATGGTATCGCCCATTCGACCAAGCGATGCCAGGGTTTGCAGCCAGCGCAGTAGGGCGACGATGACCCACGCCGTCACGAGAACTGTTCCGATCAGCAGGACGAAACGCCCTGAGGGTCCGTAGTAGCCGATGCCCAGTGCCAATAGGGAAATGATCGAATAGATGAACGCGGCGATGAAGCTGGCAATGGCCGATTGCGCACTGTCGTCCTCGACCATCAGCCGGGTCGCACGCGGCGTTGCTGAGCTAGAGGCGGAGGAAAAGGCGCCCACCAAGATCGATAAGGAAAACGTGGTTACCGTCAGCATGCTCGACGCGATGATGGTGAGCAGGTTCTGCAGTGTGTCGCGCTCGATACTGGGAACGCTGGATTCAGGAAGGTAGCTGTTGGCCAAGGTGCCAAGCAGGGCGGCCGCGGTTGCCAACAGGCTCCAGAGCGTAGGGCGAAACCATAACTGCTTGCGCAGGCGCGCCAACCAAACCTTGAGTCTGAACATCCATACCGCTCCAGATACGACCTGCAATCGACCTTGGGGGTGACAGAAGAGTTTCGGTTGTGGGCCTGCGCGACGTCAAAATGGCTGGCCATTCGAATACCGCGTATTCACCCTTATGCGGATGGGCGTTCCAGCGACGTTCTGAACAGCGCGGCGACGAGATCGGTTTGGCTGACCATTCCGATCAATTGACCGTCGGCGTCCACGACCGGTAGCCGATGGCCGTGCGCCTCTGCAAGTGGCGTCATGAGGTCTTCGATGAATCGATCGGGATACACCGGCGCCACGGAATGCAGATATTCATCTAGCGGCATGTCCGGTTTCCCTGCGAGCTCATAGAGTCGTGATGCGGCCAGTACACCCTTGAACGCGCCGTTTTCCACCACGGGAAGGCTGTCCAGGCCATGCGTTGCCATCAGGCTCAAGGCCGCGCCGGCAGACGCGCCAACATCCAGTGTTATGACATCGCGGGACATGATGTCTTCGCAGCGCATACCCCCGAAACGCCTGCGATATACCTTCTTTTCAGTCTCGAACAACAGCCCTTCCAGATCCTTTTCGCTGATGTTCAGCTGCAGATGGCGGTCCACCAGAGCGGCGCGTACGTCCTCGGAACGGATGCCAACGCGTTCTTCTGGACGGATATCCGAGGTCGTTCTCGCCGACCCATCGAGGACGGGTGAGGGGTAATTGCGCTTGAGCAACCTGTTGAAAGTTAGAGCGATCAATACGATGGAAACGCAACTCAGGCCCACCGGTATCAACGCGAAGGCGTAGCCCAGGTGTGCGATGGGCTCACCGCCCAGGACGGCGGTCATCGCGACAGCACCGCCAGGGGGATGAACGCATCGGCCGGCAAACATGGCCGCTATCGCAAGTGAACTGGCCGTAGCAGCAGCCAGCCAGGGCAGCGGTATGACGTGTGCGCAGGCGACGCCGACAAGGGCAGAAAGCATGTTGCCCGCAACGATCGACCAAGGTTGGGCCAACGGGCTGGACGGCACGGCAAACAAGAGCACCGCCGAAGCGCCCATCGGTGCGATGAGCCATGGGCTGCTGGAATGACCCAATGTGGTGCGGCAAATCCACGCCGTGATGGCGAGGCCGATGAAGGCGCCTAGGCAGCTCAGCAGCTGCTCGGGAAGAGGCGTCGTTTGCGGGCGGGGACTGAAGCGTTTCAGCCAGGAAATGAACATGGTTGCGTTGGTGAGTGGCACACGAATGGGGCGTGTAACGTACCAAATGCACCAAAATGTTGCTAATTATGAATCGCAGCGATGATCTGGCTTAGAGAGTGGTGAGCCGTGTCGCGGTGTGATCCATCGCTAAACGCCTGTTAGGCCAAAGCGATCATTTTGGGGGGAAGCCCTGTGAGATTTCACCCTAAGAGGCGCGTCGCAAACGCCGAATTCAACCGCGCACCGCTCCACCTGCAAGGGCGCACAGCTCGATAGGATCGAGGATGTGCACTTCCTTGCCCTCTGCTTCGATCAGCCCTGTTTGTTGAAAGCGGGTGAACACCCGGGAAACGGTCTCTACCGCCAACCCAAGGTAGTTGCCGATTTCGTTGCGGGACATCGAAAGGCGGAATTGATTGGCGGAGAACCCGCGCGCATGGAAGCGTGCCGACAGGTTGACGAGGAAGGTCGCGATGCGTTCATCCGCGGTTTTCTTCGACAACAACAGCATCATTTGCTGGTCATCGCGTATCTCACGGCTCATGACCCGCATCAGCTGGCGGCGTAATTGCGGCAGTTGCAGCGCCAGTTCGTCGAGGCGCTCGAACGGGATTTCGCACACGGAGGTGGTTTCCATCGCCTGCGCCGCGACGGGGTAACGCTCGTCATCCATCCCGGACAAGCCCACCAGCTCGCTCGGCAGGTGGAAACCGGTGATTTGTTCCTCGCCGTTATCCGTGACACTGAACGTTCTTAGGGAGCCCGAACGAACCGCGAACACTGAACCGAAGGCATCGCCTTGTCGGAAGAGGTATTCATTTTTCTTCAGGGGGCGACCACGCTTCACGATGTCGTCCAGCGCATCCATGTCGTGGAGCTCCAGCGACAGGGGCAGGCATAGCGAGGCCAGACTGCAATCCTTGCAGTGAGCTTGGTGGGAAGTCCGGGGAGGGGAGTCGGACATGCTCGGGGTTCCATTCGTGATCGAAGTCACAGAGATTAACGCAGACATAAGCACTCTGTCAGTGTGGTCTTTGGCTGCCTAGATGACACGCGAGTACCCGCTGTGGCGTGCCTCGTTGAGGTAGCGGTCGAACAGCATGCAGATTGAGCGGACGAGCAAGCGCCCGCTTGGCAGGATGTCGATACCGTCGTCGTTCAACGTTAGCAGCCCATCGCGGGCCATCTGCTGCAGGCCAGGCCATGCGTCGGCGAAGTACGTCCGAGTGTTGATGCCGAAGCGCTGCTCGATGTCGCTGAACGACAGCCCGAAGGCGCACATCAATTCCATGATCACGGCACGGCGAACACGGTCGTCAGCACCGGTGCGAACACCGCGTACGGTAGGTAGCAGGCCGCTATCGAGGTTGCTCTGGTAGCGGTTCAAGTCCGTATCGTTCTGACAGTAGAGTTCGCCGACCTGACTGATAGCCGAGACGCCGAGGCCGATCAAGTCGCAATGCCCATGCGTCGTGTAGCCCTGGAAATTACGGTGCAGCCGGCCATCTTCCTGGGCAATCGCGAGCTCGTCGTCTGGCAGCGCAAAGTGATCCATGCCGATATAGCGGTAACCGGCCTCGGTCAGCTGTTCAATGCTGCGCCGGAGCATGTCGAGTTTTTGGGCAGGCTGCGGTAGGTCAGCGGCTTCGATGCGCCGTTGAGGCAGAAAACGTTGCGGCAAATGCGCGTAATTGAACAGCGACAGCCGGTCGGGTTGGAGGGCGATGACTTCGCTGACGGTGCGAGCGAAGCCTTCGGGTGTTTGCTTGGGTAAGCCGTAGATGAGGTCGAGGTTAACCGAGCGAAATTGCAGGGTACGGGCCGCCTCGATCAAGGTTCGTGTTTCGTCGAGGCTCTGTAGACGGTTGACGGCGCGTTGTACGGTTGGATCGAGGTCCTGTACCCCCAGGCTCACGCGATTGAATCCTAGCTCGCGCAGCAGGCCCATGCTCGACCAGTCGGCTTCGCGGGGATCGAGCTCGATACCTAGATCGCCCCCTTCGTCGAAGGTGAACCGTTCGCGCAGCGTGCGCATTAGGCGCCGCAATTCGTCGTGGTTAAGGAAGGTCGGCGTACCGCCACCTAGATGCACTTGCTGAACCTTCTGGCCCGCACCGACATGGCACGCCACCAGCCCGATCTCGTGCTCGAGGCGTGCCAGGTAATGCGTGGCGCGCGAGCGGTCCTTGGTGATCACCTTGTTGCAGGCGCAGTAGTAGCAAATGTTCGCGCAGAAGGGCACGTGCACGTACAGCGACAGAGGCCGGCCGGCGCGCTTGCTGTCGCGCAGGGCTGAAAGCAGGTCGAACGCGCCAATGCCATCGTGGAACTGAAGTGCAGTGGGATAGGAGGTGTAACGCGGGCCGGCATGGTCGTAACGACGAATCAGGTCGCCGTCCCAGCGGATGGCATCGAGCATGGCGGGCTCCGGGAAGCAGGGATGCCCGCCATGTTAATGAGGCTTCGGCTGAGGCCATTGACCTGAGTCAAGGAAATTGTAGGGGCGACTACAGCGGATGGCCGCCCCGCAGATGGCCGCCCCACGGATGGCCGTCCCGTCACCCCGACAAAATCAAAAGTGTTTCCGCACGCCCGCTTCCTGTAGGGGCGACTTCAGTCGCCTGTCCTATGCCTACTTCTTCACCCACTTGCCATTGAGCTGGATGTATTGCCCTGATGGCGTGCGGTCCAGTGCTTTTTGTCCGGCGATCGCTTCGACGTCACCCAGCTGAATACCGTTTTGCTGCGCGACTTTTTGGTATTCGGCGCGGCGTGCGCCATTGATGAGTTCGGCGATTTCCTGGGCTCGCGGGCTGGCCTGAACCACGCCCAAATAACCGTTGGGTTGTTCGCCTACCTGGCCGCTTTCCTTCGCGCCACCTAGCGCGCTCATGGCCTCGTTGAGGTTAAGCGCGAACGCGGGAACGCTGATGGCGGCGAGCAGCGCAACGATGAAGGGAAATTTCAAACGCATGGGCAGGCTCCTTAAAACAGTCCGCTGGATTCGCTGATGATGCCGTCCAACGCCTTGTCGACCTTGATATAGATTTCGTGCTCGATTTTGACGTTCAGGTTGATGTTGATCGGCTCGTTTGGCACGGCGAGCTGCACGGTCGGGGTGCAGGCGCAGATGAATAACGTCAGAAGCACAGGGCTAAGCAAGCGTAGCGGCATCAGGGGGTAACCTCCGTGGCAGGCGCGGCCGGTTTGTTGCGTCGTTGCAGGCTTTCCTGGACACGTCGCTGAATGGTTTCGCTCACGCGATCGGTGAGTTGCAGACTGGTCAGCAAGGCCGGGATGTCCTCTTCCAGGTTGATGTTGAAGTTGATCTGCCGTCCTTTCTCGATAGCCGGATTGCTACCTTCAAGCCGCAGGGACAGTTGAAGTGTGCCGTCTTCGGCATAGTCGACGCCACTGTTCAGCGCGCGATAGCGAAAGTCCTGCAAGGCATCGGCCACCAGCTTCATGCCCGGGTTGGTGCTGCCCAGTGCACGAATGCGCTCGGACCGAAAGCTCAACACGCCGCCAAGCGACCGGGCGGTTACCTTGCCGTTCTCGATGATTGGCCCCTTGCCGGCGAATCTCACTGGCATCTCTCCGTCAAGCGTACCGGAGCCAGTCAGGCCTTCGGTGGGGTAGAGCCGTAAAAGCTCGGCAAGGTCCAGGCCGACCATGCGGACGTGTGTCCGGCCCGTATTGCGCGCAAGGTCCCATTGGTCTGGCGCGAGTTCGAATTGGCCTTGGGCAAAGCGCAGGTGCGCACGTTGCCAGTGCAAGCTGCCCTGGGTAGGCGCGTCCAGGGACGCAGCATAGCCGCCCGCCAAATGGAGCGGCCCGATCGGCAGCCCTGGATTCAACTCCCTGACCTGGGCCGCAGGCAACGTAATGGATAAACGATCGTTCTCGATGCTTACGGTCGCTTTCACATCCATTCCTTCGAACTCGAAGCGATCGTAGATGCCCGCGATACCGCTGCCATCCGCGACTAAGGTCGCGGTAAGGGGCCGTCCGGGCGCCAGGGTGAGGTTCCCATTCCACCGCAAGCGACCATTTCCCAGGGTCAGCGTCTCCGGCCATGCTGCAAGGCTTTCGCGTATCGGGTTACCGGCTCGGAAAAAGAGCTCATTGCCTTGCAGAACGATGGACTGACCTTGGCCGGCGCGATTGGTGATATCCGTTTGTATGCCGATCCCGCTGTCGCCGGTTAACGTGCCCTGCAAGCGCTGCCGGTCCAAATCGCCTTGGACCGTGCCTTGCCATCGCCAGCCCTGGGGCTTGAGGGCGGACTGCACGAAGCGTTCGGTGCGCACCGACACGTTGCCATTGAACGTCAGCGCGCCGAGACCGCCACCCGTATCGAAGCCGGTGGCAACGTGAATGGGCGTTGCGGTCAGGTCCAGCCGCTCCAGTGTCAGCCCGCCGCTAGCATCCGCTGTCCCGAGTTCTCGGGTTTGCACGCGCGATCCTTTATTCAGTGTCGCGGTGAAACGGTCGGGATCGAGTTTCGCGTCCATCGCCAATTGCATGTCCAGGCCCAGCACGGTCACGTCGCCCCATTGAATCGAGGCCGCTTTCGCAGTGAGACGGGTATTGTCGAGTGCAAGGCTGCGATTGGCCGTATCGACCTGCGCATCGCCCTGTACGCGCAGTTCGGTAGGGCCGTAAACCTGGACGTCCACTTTGACCGGCAGCACGCCTGGCGCGGTCGCAGCCGCCGTTGGAAGCGGCCGCGCACTGAAGCCCAGGCGTGAAGGGCGCATGCCGCTGGGAATGCCTTTCAGCCAATCGCCTTGTGGCTCATCGAGAAGGAGATCGGCGTCCAGTCTTCGTGGCAGCCAGAGTCCATCCGCGGCGGACCATTCGGTATCGAGCCTACCGTACAGGCTGCCAACGCCCGGCACGGGCCAGGGTGTTGGCACGGTCAGCCGTACCGCGGCGCTTCCGTTCGCCGCCATCAATCGCTGGACGTCAATAGGGCCCGGCGGTAGGTCCAGTCGCCAATTTGCGGCCAGCGTCATGTCCTGCGGCGGCAAACGGTCATCCGGTAGCGTCAGCCATTCCTTTGCCCACTCCCACAACCAGGGCGCTTCCCGCAGCTCTGAAATATCGAGAAGCCCCGTCCATCGTTGCCGCATGGGGTCGAGCTCGAACGCCGTATCTACACGCCCGCGAGTGACGCCATCCAATACAAGATCGCCAACGACACCCACCCGATCGAGCGACCTGGTTAATTCAAGATCCAGCGCCGCTGTATGCGCTGCACGTTCCAGTTGAATGTGTACTTCTAGCGGTCCACCTGCGCCGTCGTGGGTCGTTTGAATGTTGCCGTTCAGCTGGCAACGGCCCATGGGACAGGGCAGCGCTGCGGTGAAATGCCGGATGTTCACGTGCTCTGGTAGCCACTGGGGCAGCGGGGGTAATTGCGCGATATCCAGTTCTGCAGGGGTATCAGGTACCGAATCTTTGGCCGAGGGCGTCCACGCAATACGCGCGTCGGCAACTTGGACGTCGTCGGGCAGCCAGGCGGTTTGCCATCCTACGCGCAGCGATTCGAGTTCTATAAACCATTCACCTCCGGCGTTCGTCTGGCGTATTGCCAGATAGTCGACGGTGGGGCCCGCGCTTGCCCATCCCAAGCCGTGCCAGGCCAGTTCGATACCTTGGCGCTTGAGTCCCGCGACGGCTATGGCATAGGCAATCAATAAAAGTACGAGAAGCGCCGCAAGCGCGCTTGCGGCGCTCATCGCCGCTCTACGAAAAAGGGAGGTGGACCGGTCTCTTACCACACGTCGGACCTTGTTCCTGAAAGAGGGGGCACACGAAGCGCAAAATGGGTTGACAACGCGCCGAGCCTGCAATGTCTTTTTTACAAGATCAAGGGCTAGTGCAGGCTGACTACTGGAGATATTTCCACTTGATTTTCAGGCATCCCGCACCCGGCAAGGGCTACGACGCTTCGCCCCGTTTGGGGGCATGTGTGTGCCCACTTAATTTAAGTTGTGCACATTCACAAAGCAGTAAAGGTATTGACATTCACAGAGGCCCGAAAACACTGGGTTTGACGAAGTGTGTTTCGCAAGTTGCTGAAAAATATAGATTTTTTGGAGTGATGAAAAAAGCGTCAATTTAAGTGAAGTGCCCGTGAAACAAGGGTTTCGGAGACTTTCCACCATCTTATCCACGAAGTTATCCACAGCTTTTGTGGATTGTTTTTGAGCCATTTCTAGATCGTGCGCATGCCGTCATGGCAAGCATTTTTTTGAACCAGACGGCGTATTCCAGTGGCCAGTATCCCTTAGGCTTTCATGAGATGACGGCTGATAAGTGCGCGCAGCGCTGCCGGCTTCAATGGCTTGGGTAAATAGTCGCAATGGCACGCGCGAATTTCGGCAATACGTTCCGGATGACCATCTGCACTGATGATCACGGCGGGCAGTCCTGGCAATCCTGCTGAGCGGATCCAATCCACCACGGCGGTTCCGGTATCGCCACTGTCGAGATGGTAATCGGCGAGGATGAGCTGTGGCGGCTGAGCGCCGTCCAGCACCTGTCCACATTCCATGCGGTTACGCGCGACGGACACGGTGCAATTCCAACGCGTCAACAGGCTGTGCATACCGGCAAGGATGCTTTCTTCGTTATCGACGCAGAGGACGCGTAAGCCAGACAACGCGCTGTCGTTCTGCACGGCAATCGGCGCGGTGACAGCCGTGACGGGACGCGCGGCCAGCGGCACGGCAACGCTAAACACGCTACCTCGCCCAGGCCACGACCTGACTGAAAGGGGATGGTCCAGCACGCGGCAAAGCCCATCGGCAATGGCGAGACCCAGCCCAAGGCCTTTTTCGGCGCGGGTCTGATGGCTATCCAGGCGCTTGAACTCCTCGAAGATCTCTTGCTGCTTGTTCTTGGGAATGCCGGGGCCGCGATCCCACACCTCCACCCGAAGCCGCATTCCGTCCCGCCGTATGCCGAGCAATACCGTGCCTTTAGCGTACCGAAAGGCGTTCGTCAGGAAGTTTTGCAGGACCCGTCGCAGCATCTTGATATCGCTGTCGACGAAGGCGCCACTGCATACGATTCGCAGCGTGACGCCTTGTTCTTGCGCCAATGCCGTGAATTCACTGCCCAGTGTCTCGAACAGCATCTGGATAGGAAACACACTGCGCTCGGGGTTGAGCCGGCCGCTTTCCAGGCGCGAGATATCGAGCAGATCGGTGATGAGGTCTTCGGACGAGCGGAGCGCACTGTCGAGCTGGCGAACCAGCGAGGCGGCATCGGCGCCTAGCGCCTCCTGATGCGCCAGTGCCGCGGAGAACAGACGCGCAGCGTTCAGTGGCTGCATGAGGTCATGGCTGACCGCAGCGAGAAATCGCGTTTTCGACTGGTTGGCCGCTTCGGCGTGAGCCATGGCCTTGCTGAGTGCAGCGTTCAGCTCCGAGAGTTCGCAGGTGCGTTCGGTCACGCGTTGTTCCAAGCCTTCGTTCGCCGCCTTGAGGGCGTTCTCCGCCTCCCGGAACTCGGTGATGTCGGTGAAGCTCATGACGAAGCCACCACCGGGCATCGGATTGCCGATGAGTTCGATGACTCGGCCGTTGGGGAACAAGCGCTCGGACGTATGCGGGGTGCCTTGGCGCATCCAGAAAAGACGTTTCTCCACGTGCTCGGCGGGATCGCCTGGCCCGCAAAGACCGCGCTCGGCATTGAAGCGAATGATGTCGCCGATAGGGCGGCCCACTTGGATCAACTCGTCCGGGTATTCGAAGAGCTTGAGGTATTGCTGGTTCCAGGCCACCAGCCGCTGCTCGTGGTCTGCAACGCTAATGCCTTGCGTGATGTTTTCAATTGCGCCCTGCAACAGTGCTCGATTGAACTGCAGCACTTCGGAGGTCTCGTCGGCGATACGTACGACGTCCTCCACCTGCATCTCCCGGCCTTCGATGGCGGCCTTGACCACCGCCCGTGTCGACGACGCGCCCAGCACCCCAGCCAGCAACCGTTCGGTATGGGCGATCCAGTCGCCGTTCGCGGCCTGGGAGGGCGTCAGCGGTGTGCCTTGAGCATTGGCGAACTCATGGAAACTGGCGCGTGCGCGCTCTTCGCCGACGAAGCGTCCGGCGAGCAGGATAAGATCGGCAATCTGCACAGCGAGCAGTGGTCGCTGACCTAGCCGATTGCCGAGTTCCTGACCAACGAAACGGCTGGCCTGCCAATGCTCGGAAACGCGTGTCCGCGATAGCAGAGATACCGCCGCGAACAGTAGGAAGTTGGCCGAAAGCGAAATTACGACCCCCCGGGTAATAGGGTCCACGCTGATACCGATGGGTTGGTAGAGCAGCCATTCCAGACCCGGGAAGGTGCTCAGTGGCCAATTCAACGCGCGCGAGAGCTGCGGCAGGACCAACACGTATCCCCAGCAGGTCGCTCCCGCGGCCAGTCCCGCGAATACACCTCGGCGGTTGGCTTGTTTCCACAGCAGCGCGCCGACCATGGCTGGGGCAAGCTGCCCAATGGCGGCGAACGCGATTTGGCCAATGGTAGCCAGGCTGGCGGTAGGGCCCAGCAGCCGGTAACAGACGTAGGCCAGCAGGACGATGAGGGCGATACTGACCCGGCGCGCTGTCAGTATCCAGAAGCGGAACAGCACGAATGGCCGCTCGGCGTTTTGCCGTCGCAACAGCCATGGCAACAGCAGGTCGTTGGTCAATATGGTGGAGAGTGCCACGCTGGCGACGATCACCATTCCGGTGGCTGCCGATGCGCCGCCGATGAAGGCGAGCAAGGCCAGCATCGGATACCCCTCTGCCAGCGGCAAGCTGATGACGAAGGAGTCCGGGATCACGCCTGCCGGCAAATGCATCTGGCCGGCCAGGGCAATCGGCACTACGAATAAGGCTGCGAGCAACAGGTATGCGGGAAACACCCAGCGCGCCACGTCCACGTCGCGCGCTTCGGTATTCTCGACGACGGCGACATGAAACTGCCGAGGCAGGCAAAGGATCGCGATCATCGACATGCCGACCTGCACGAGCAGATAGGGCCAATTGACCGTTTCCGCCCAGTACGCGTCGAGTCGCGCGTCGGCGTGGGCCCGGCTCAACAGGTCGCCAAAGCCATCGTGCATCGTGTAGACAGCAAAGACACCCACCGCGAGGAACGCCAGCAATTTGATGATCGATTCAAACGCAACCGCGAGAACCAGTCCGCGGTGGTGTTCGGTGGAGTCCAGGCTGCGCGTGCCGAACAGGATTGCGAAGAGTGCAAGCACTACGGAAATGATGAGGGCGGTGTCCTGGGCCTGGGTGGTCGGAGAATCGGCATTGGCACCAATCAACAGGTTCACGCCCAGAACGATGCCCTTGAGCTGCAGGGCGATGTAAGGCAACACACCCACCACGCAGATCAACGCAACGACGATGGCCAGCGCCTGTGATTTGCCGTATCGCGCGGCGATGAAGTCAGCAATCGATGTGATGTTTTCCTGTTTGCTGATCATCACCATCTTTTTCAGCACCCAGGGCATGCTGAGCATCAGCAGCGCGGGACCGAGGTAGATGGGCAGGAACGACCACAGCTGCTCTGCCGCCTGGCCTACCGAGCCAAAAAACGTCCAACTCGTGCAATAGACCGCCAGCGACAGGCTGTACACCCAGGCGCGCAGGCCGGCTGGAAGCGGGGTCTTGCGGCGGTCACCGTAGAAGGCGATGGCAAAGAGCACCGCCATGTAGGCCAGGGCAATGAGGGTGATCAATCCGATCGATAGGGTCATGCAAGCTCCGTGGCCTTCCCGGCGACGCTTTGCGTCGGAAGTCTATGCGGCGCGGCGCGTGGCGTCACGACCGAATCAGCAATGCACGTGCCCCGGCGCCATCGATCGCGGCGCGCTCGGCGCGCGGTCGATAGGTGCGGGGTAGGGTCGTTGCGTCGTGTCAGGCAACGACGCGCCCGCGGAAAAATCTTCAGCGCATGTCGGTTTGGAAGGGTAAGCTTCCGAGTAGCCCTTCATTCGTTTCCATGCTGAGCGCCCGTTGGTTTTCAACCATGGAAGCGTGGCAGCCAGGGCGCGTTATTCATCGGTGCGAAGTTGCCTTGAGTCGAATCTTCGCGCCTGTTAGCGTGCTTCGTCGGATGTCCCTTTCGTTCGAGAGATCGCCCTAATGTTCGAACCACAGCCCGTCACCCTGCAACGCGGCGCTCTGCGCCTGGACCCGCTGGCCGAGACGGACGTTGCGGAGCTGGTCAGCCTGGCTGATCGTAACCGCGAAGAACTGCGCTACATCAACGGGCCTTTGCGTCCGGACTGGTACCGCCAGGCCATTTCCGATCAACGGGATAATCTCGTCGTGCCGTTCGCCATTCGGCTGGGCGATACGTTGGTCGGCACGACGCGTTTCGGTGATTTCATGAACGCGTTGCCAGCAGCGGAAATCGGCTGGACCTGGCTCGATGTCGCGCAACACGGCAGTGGTCTCAACGCAACGATTAAATACCTGATGCTGCGCCACGCCTTTGAGAATTGGCAGTTTGTACGGGTGCAAATGAAGACGGCTGCCAGCAACCTTCGAGCGCAGGCCGCCATTGAAAAGCTGGGTGCGGTACGCGAAGGCTTGTTGCGCAACCACCGTCGCCTTGCCGACGGGCGCCTTGACGATACCGTCCTGTTCAGCATTACCGATCGCGAGTGGCCTAATGTGAAAGCTCGGTTGGAAGCCGGCTTTTCCGGCTGATCAACGCGAGTGCGGATTCGATCCTGAGAAGACGCCTACAGCGGCAACTGCCCGAGCATCCATCGGAGCAAGAAGAACGCCGCCAGGCCGCAAACGACTGTCGCCAGCAAGTGGCGCGTAATGGCGGCGACAGCGACGGTGAACAGGCCGGCCAACAGATAGGCATTACGCCATGAGACGTTCAGCGTTTGGCCATCAGGGATGAACATGCCTGGCACCACGATCGCCGCCAGCATGGCGATCGGCACGTAGTTCAAGCTTTGCCGCAGCAGCGGGGGAAAGCGTAACTCCGGCCAGGCGAAGAAGCTATAACGTGTAGCGAAGGTAATCACGAGCATCCCACCTATCATCAACCAGGCATTCATCGGGGCGCGCTCCCCGTTTGCGCAGCGCGTAGGCGCTCACATCCAGTGCCTACCACGATACCGGCCAATGCGGCAGCGACGAGACCCAGTTTGTAGGGTAGGGCGTAACACAGCATCGCGGTTGCACCTGCGACGACTGCCGCAGCGACCTGCGGGTAGGAACGCAGCATAGGGACGACGATCCCGGTGAAGGTCGCGATCATCGCGAAATCCAGTCCCCAGGCGGCGAGGTTCGGTACGGCCTGCCCGAAGACCGCACCTACGAATGAACACAGCTGCCAGCTGCTGTACATCGACAGGCACGAGCCCAGAAAGTACCAGTGCTTGTGGGGCGAGGCGGCGACCGTGGCGTAGCGCTGCTGCACGACGGCGAAGGTCTCGTCCGTCAACCAAAACGCGAGGGGCGCGCGCCACCGTATCGGCAAGTGCCTTATGAACGGTTGCAGCGTCGCGCTGTACAAGGTGTGGCGCAGATTAACGACGAAGGTCGTGAGCAAGATGACCCCGATCCCAGCCCCTGTAGCGACCAAGCTGACTGCGATGAATTGCGCAGAGCCTGCGAACACCAAAAGCGACAGAGCCATGACTTCTCCCGTGCTGAAACCTGCCGCGATCGCCAGCGCGCCAAAGATGATGCCGAACGGTATCGCGCCCAGGATCAATGGCAATGTGTCGCGCGCGCCATGCAGGAATTCTTTCGACCGGGGCATGAGTGTCTCCTTCGATGTGTAGGGCAAGCATCCGATCTATGTGGTGCATTGAGCGATGTTGCTCTCACGTCTCGTCATTTTCTTTTATTCCGCCCTTGGTATCGTGCGGTCGAGGTCGTTTCCATCCTGGTCGCGCGGCCTTATGCTGCCCAGCGGTTCATGCAGGCTACGCTCATCGCGGCCAGCCTCGATTGGATCGTCCGATCATTGCCATCCTTCGCTGGAGTGCCTTCAACGCTCATGGCCAGTCACTCGCAATTCGCGCTGCTGCGGACCCGCCGCTTCCTGCCATTCTTCATCACACAGGCCTTGGCAGCGTTCAATGACAATGTCTACAAGCAGGCGCTGATCCTGGCCATCCTGTTCAAGCTTGGGGTGGCCGGCGACAAGAGCGTATTGGTGAACCTGTGTGCGCTACTGTTCATCCTGCCATTCTTTCTGTTTTCCGCGCTGGGTGGGCAGCTGGGTGAGAAATATCCGAAAGATCGGCTCATTCGGGCGTTGAAGCTCGCCGAAGTGGTGATCTTGATCGTCGGCGCGGCGGGTTTGTTGATGGGCAACCTGACACTAATGCTGGCCGTTCTGTTCCTGATGGGGCTCCAGGCTGCGCTGTTCGGCCCAGTGAAGTACTCGATTCTGCCGCAGCATCTCGCGCCGGATGAGCTCATTGGTGGCAATGCCCTGGTGGAAATGGGCACCTTTCTCGCCATCTTGTTCGGTACGATCGCAGCAGGTGTGATGCTGGCCAGCGAGCATTACGCGACCGTCGTCGCCTGCTCTGTGTTATTGATTGCGGCGCTGGCATATCTGGCCTGTCGTTCCATTCCGCCTGCACCTGCGGCTTATCCGGAGATGGTCATCGACCGCAACCCGCTGCGGCAGACGCTCTCGATCGTGCGCCTTGGCCTGTTCGAACAACACAAGTCGGTTTCACGCGCATTGATCGGCAATGCTTGGTTCTGGTTTCTCGGCGCGATCTATCTGACCCAGATACCGGCCTATGCCAAGGACTACCTGCATGGTGACGAAAGCGTGGTGACATTGATCCTAACCGCGTTCTCCCTTGGTATCGCGCTTGGCTCAGTGGCCTGTGAAAAGCTGTCGAACCATCGCGTTGAGATGGGGCTCGTGCCATTAGGGGCAATTGGGCTGAGCGTCTTCGGGGCGGCGCTGTGGTGGCTGACCGGTGCGCTGGCGGTGCCGCAAGTGCCCTACGATTGGTGGGGGCTCCTGGCATTTTGGGAGGCCTGGGGCGCGTTGATCTGCATTCTCGGCCTCGGTACGTTCGGTGGCATCTACATCGTGCCGCTGTACGCCCTGGTCCAGGCGCGTGCGCCCGCCCATCAAAGGGCGCGGACCATCGCTGCGAACAATATTCTCAACGCCTTGTTCATGGTCGTGTCCGCGCTGTTTTCGATCGTGGTGCTTTCGGTCCTCGATCGCTCGATTCCCGAGCTGTTTCTAACGGCGTCGCTGCTGAATATCGCGCTCAACGCGTACCTGTTCTGCGCGGTGCCTGAATTCATACAGCGTTTTCGTGCGTGGGCTGCGCGCCGGCCAAGCGATGCGGAATCGATTGGGTAACCGCGCCGCGTGACTCGGAATGTTCATGCAACGGCCGCACGCGTGTCATCTCGGCTAGCCAAGATGGGTTCAAGACGATCGTGACGGGGTGAGACGATGGAACTGTCATTGTCATCCCTCATGTGTGCTGCTCCTCTTTATGCCCCTCCTCGGAGGGGTTTTTTATGGGCGCTCGAATCATGATTCGTCTGGGTGAAGGGTTTTAGGCCAGGCGGGGCGCGTGCAATCATGCCGCATCATCGTCGAGACGAGCCGTCTTATGCCTATGCTCGAATCACTTGCAAAGCTCGACCCTCAGCAGTGGGATGCTTTGCTGCCGGATTCACAGCCGTTTCTTCGCCACGCGTTCCTGTCCGCATTGGAGGACAGTGGAAGCGTAGGGTCGCGCACGGGATGGACGCCCCGGCATGCGGTCCACTTCGATGGCGAGGGACGGTTGACCGCCGCCTTTCCAGCCTATCTAAAACAGCATTCCTACGGCGAATATGTGTTTGATCACGCCTGGGCAGATGCCTGCGACCGTGCTGGCATCGCGTATTACCCAAAATTGCTGGTAGGCATTCCGTTCTCACCGGTATCCGGGCCGCGTTTGCTCGGTGATCCCGAGGCTGTCGCGGCACTGTTGAGCGATGTGGTCACCTCGCTGGCGCCTTGGGGGCTCTCCGGTTTGCACGTGAACTTCACGCAACCGGACTCGGATCGCACGCTGGAAACCCAGCCGGGCTGGCTCGAACGGCTGGGCTGTCAATTTCATTGGCATAACCGGGGGTACCGGGACTTTCGGGACTTTCTCGACGCGCTCACGTCGCGCAAACGCAAGCAGATGCGCAAAGAGCGCGAGCAGGTGGCCGAGCAGGGCATCGCATTCGAATGGCGTGAAGGCGACTCGCTTGACGAAGCCGAGTGGGACTTCGTCTACGCGTGCTACGCGACGACCTATCACGTTCGGGGGCAGCGTCCGTACCTGACGCGAGCGTTCTTCAGCCTGTTAGCGCAGCGCATGCCAGAGGCGATTCGCGTGGTGCTTGCCAAGCAGGGCACGACCCCAGTCGCGATGGCGTTTTTCCTGTGTGGCGCCAAGACCCTCTATGGCCGTTATTGGGGGTGTCTGGCCGAGTACGATCGGCTGCATTTCGAGACGTGCTTCTACCAGGGGATGGACTACGCCATCGCCAACGGCTACGCCCACTTCGATGCGGGCGCGCAAGGCGAGCACAAGCTCATTCGGGGCTTCGAGCCGGTACTGACACGCTCCTGGCATTACCTCGTTCACCCAGGCCTACGCGACGCCGTGGCCGATTTCCTGGAACAGGAACGCGTGGGCGTACATGCCTATGCGGAGCAGGCGGCGGAGGCTTTGCCCTTTCGTACCGGTTCCTGAGTGCTGGCGGCGCGCCGGCGATAGGGGACTCTGAACTCTGGCCACGGAGCTTCGTTCTCAACGTTGTCGACCTTGGACAAACGTGAGAACGCGGACATGGCCCCACCGCACGACCATCCGCATACCGTCGCCCTGCCGGCCGGGTCTAGTGGACGGGTGTACGAAACGGATTTGCCGGCTCGGCTCGACCGTTTGCCTTGGGGCCGGTTTCACACGCTGCTGGTCGTCGCGCTTGGGATCACCTGGCTTCTCGACGGGCTCGAAGTGACCCTCGCCGGCTCGGTCGCCGGCGCGTTGCGGGACAGTCCGGTATTGCGGTTGAGCAATACCGATATCGGGCTTGCGGGCGGCGCTTACATCGCCGGTGCGGTGCTCGGCGCCCTGTACTTCGGCTGGCTCGCCGATCGGTTAGGGCGCCGCAAGCTGTTTTTCATCACGCTTGCCGTTTACGTCTCGGCCACTATCGCCACCGCGTTTTCCTGGAGCTTGTGGAGCTTCCTTTTATTTCGCTTTCTCACCGGGGCCGGCATTGGGGGTGAGTATTCCGCGATCAATTCAACCATTCAGGAATTCACGCCGGCTCGCTTCCGTGGCTGGGTGGATTTGGCCGTGAATGGCACCTTCTGGGTCGGTGCAGCGTTGGGTGCTTTAGGCGCGGTGTTTCTACTCGACCCGCAGTTCCTGTCCCAGGAGCTGGGTTGGCGGCTCTGCTTCGGCATCGGGGGTGCGCTTGGCATCGTCGTCGTTCTGATGCGCCTGTGGATTCCAGAAAGCCCGCGCTGGTTGCTGATCCACAACCAGCCGGAAGCGGCCGAACGTATCGTCGAAGACATCGAGGCACGGTTCACAAAACAGGGATATACCCTCGCGCCAGTCGGTGCCGAGGATCGTATACGCCTGCGTGCCCGGCAAAGCACGCCGTTGGGTGAAGTCGTCCATACGCTTCTGCAACGGCACCGGCAGCGTTCCCTGGTAGGCCTGACACTGCTGACCTCGCAAGCCTTTTTCTACAACGCGATCTTCTTCACCTACGCCTTGGTGCTGGCCGAGTTCTATGGCGTTCCCTCGCACGAGGTGGGTTGGTACATCCTGCCGTTCGCGCTTGGTAACTTCTGCGGCCCGATCTTGTTAGGGCGCCTGTTCGACGTGGTCGGACGGCGAATCATGATCAGTTCGACCTATATCCTGTCCGGCGTTCTGCTGCTGGGCAGTGGGCATCTGTTCTATTTGGAGGTGCTCGATGCCACCCAGCAGACCCTGTGCTGGATGGTGATTTTCTTCTTCGCATCGGCCGCCGCAAGCTCGGCCTACCTGACAGTGGCGGAAACCTTCCCATTGGAAATCCGCGCACTGGCCATCGCGGTGTTCTACGCATTCGGCACGGGGCTGGGCGGCATCATTGGGCCGTTGCTGTTCGGCCATCTGATCGAAACGGCCGAGCGGGGAAGCGTGTATGTCGGCTACATCATCGGTGCGGTGCTGATGATCGTGGCGGGCTGTGTGCAGGCACGCTGGGGCGTGGCGTCCGAGCGCCGTTCGCTGGAATCCGTGGCAACGCCGTTGTCGGCAGTTGCAGTACACGACAGGGTGTAAAGACCGGTACGGTCGATGGTGATTGGCAATTTAACGGGCTAACCTATCGGGCCAGCCGATTTAAAAGCCTGGCTGACCATGACGGACGTATTCGCAGCAGGACTTGGGAGTAGGTGATGAAAGCCCCGCGGGTGACACTCGATCAATGGCGGACGCTGCAAGCGGTCGTCGATAACGGCGGATTCGCCCAGGCGGCAGGGGTGCTGCACCGATCGCAATCGTCCGTGAGCTATACCGTGGCGCGCATGCAGGAGCAGCTTGGTGTCCCGCTGCTGCGTATCGATGGTCGTAAAGCGGTCCTGACCGATGCCGGTAGCGTATTGCTGCGGCGGTCGCGTCACTTGGTCAATCAAGCCAGCCAGCTCGAAGATTTGGCGCACCACATGGAGCAGGGGTGGGAAGCCGAGGTCCGGCTCGTGGTCGATGGCGCCTACCCTAGTACGCGCATCGTGCATGCATTGTCGGCTTTCATGCCGCAGAGCCGCGGCTGTCGCGTTAGGCTGCGAGAAGAGGTGCTGTCGGGGGTCGAGGAAGTTTTGCGGGAGGGCACGGCTGATCTAGCCATTACGGCCACCAACATAACTGGTTACCTGGGGTTCGAAATGGGCCATATCGAGTTCGTTGCCGTAGCCCATCCTGAGCATGCGCTGCACAAACTGGGCAGGCCGGTGACCTTCCAGGACTTGCAGACCCAGATGCAGGTCGTGGTGCGGGATTCAGGTCGCAAACAGCCCATGGATGTCGGCTGGCTCGGCGCCGAGCAACGCTGGACGGTAGGAAGCCTGGCGACATCGGCCACGTTCGTCAGTAACGGTCTTGGTTTCGCCTGGCTGCCCGTTCACATGATCGAGCGCCAACTGGTCGAGGGAACGCTTTTGCCGCTCGTGATGGAAGAGGGCGGACGGCGACATCCACGTTTTTATCTCTACTCCAACAAGGACAAACCGCTAGGGCCGGCGACCCAAATTCTCGTCGAACTCATCAAGCGCTTCGATGCCGCACCGCCAGCGATGGCAGCGGCGGTATCGGCCTGATCCTATTTCAACCTTCCGCAATCCACCATTTTTGGAGCTCCAATGTTCAAGAAACTCGTTCTGACGGCCTGCACGCTTTTTCTCTCTAGCGCCTTGATGGCGGCCGAAAACCCGCGGGTCGTATTGGAAACCAACCAGGGTAACGTCGAGATCGAACTGCTGGCCGATCAAGCGCCGATCAGCACTCAAAACTTTCTCGCCTATGTCGACAGCGGCTTCTACGACGGGACCGTTTTCCACCGGGTGATTCCTGACTTCATGGTCCAGGGTGGCGGGTTTACGAAAGACATGCAGCAAAAAGAGACCCGGGCGCCGATCCGTAACGAAGCGGACAACGGCCTGCGCAATGTGCGTGGCACCTTGTCCATGGCGCGCACGCAGGCGAAGGATTCCGCGACGTCGCAATTCTTCATCAACAGCAAGGACAACGCGTTCCTCGATCACGGTGCGCGCGATTTCGGCTATGCGGTCTTCGCCAAAGTGACCAAGGGAATGGAGGTGGTCGATCGCATTTCCGGTGTGCCCACCAGCAACCGCGGCATGATGCAAAACGTCCCACGCGAGCCCGTTGTGATTGAGCACGCTAAGCGCCTGTAGGCGGTTGCGCTGAGGGCGCGATGTTCATCTGCTATAGGCCGATAACGCCGATTCCACGAGCCCCAACATTCGCTTCGAGCGGGGCGGCACTCCAGCTGCCGCGTCGCCCGGATCGACTCGCGCATTTGTTTCGACGGTGCGCACGAAAGGATATTTCGGATGATTTTTCGCCTGTTCGAGTCCCTCATAAACCCCTTCCGGGAAGCCCCCGCGCATCCGCCGCCCCGTCGGATCATCGGCTTCTACGTGCACTATCTACGGCAAGTCTGGCCCGTCATGCTGGCGCTGATGGTAGTGGGCTTCTTCGCCGCGCTTATCGAGGTGATGCTGTTCAGCTTTCTTGGACGACTGATCGATCTCGTCCAGGAAACGCCTGCAAGCGACTTTTTCGAGGTTCACTCGGGGGAGTTGGTCTGGATGGCCGTCGTGGCCTTGCTGATTCGTCCGATCACGTTCGGGCTGCATGATCTTCTGACTCACCAGGCCCTGGCGCCCAACCTGACCAACCTCATTCGCTGGCAAAACCATCGCTATCTCTTGCGGCAAAGTCTGGCGTTCTTCCAGAGCGATTTCTCCGGTCGCATCGCGCAGCGCGTCATGCAAACCGGGCCTTCGCTGAGGGAGTCCGCGGTACAGGTCGTCGATGCGCTCTGGCATGTGGTCATCTACGCTGGCAGCGCGTTGTTCCTGTTCATTCAGGCGGACATTCGCCTGGCGATCCCGCTGCTGGGATGGATCGTTGGCTATATCTTCGTGCTGTGCTTTTTCGTACCCCGGGTGCGGGCGTGCTCAGCGGCGGCGTCGGAGGCGCGCTCGAAGGTGATGGGGCGGGTGGTGGATGGCTATACGAACATCCTCACGTTGAAACTTTTTGCCCATTCGCGTGACGAGGAAGGCTACGCGCGGGAGGCGATGGGGGATCTGGTGAATCGCTTTCGCCAGCAGTCCCGGTTGGTCAGTTCGATGGATATCACCATCACCTGCATGAACGGTGTGCTCATCGCCGGTACGACCGCGCTGGCCCTGTGGCTATGGAGCCAGGGCAGCATTAGCGCCGGGGCGATCGCGCTGGCGACGGGGCTGGTAATTCGCATCAACAACATGTCCGAATGGATCATGTGGGTGGTCAACGGCATCTTCGAGAATGTCGGTACGGTGCAAGACGGCATGCGTACCACGGTGCAGCCCATCACCCTCACGGACCGACCCGGCGCACAAGCGTTGCAAGTACCCCGAGGCGGTGTCGAGTTCGACGGCGTACGGTTCGCCTATGGCGAAGGCAAGCAGGTGTTCGATGGCCTCGATCTCACCGTGCGCCCCGGTGAACGGATCGGATTGGTTGGTCCTTCGGGGGCTGGCAAGTCAACCTTGATGAACGTGCTACTGCGCTTGTATGACGTCCAGGGTGGCGTCATTCGCGTGGACGGCCAGAACATCGCGGAGGTGACACAGGACAGCCTGCGTGAGCAAATCGGCGTGGTGACCCAGGACACCGCGCTGCTGCATCGGTCAATTCGCGAGAATTTGCTGTACGGTCGACCGGATGCCACCGAAGCCGAGATAGCCGAAGTGTTGCGCAAGGCGAAAGCCGACGTTTTCGTGCCCGAGCTACGGGACAGCGAAGGCCGCGTCGGTTTAGATGCTCAGGTGGGGGAGCGTGGTGTGAAGCTGTCGGGCGGTCAGCGGCAGCGCATCGCGATTGCGCGGGTGCTGCTGAAGAACGCGCCCATCCTGGTTCTGGATGAGGCGACCTCCGCCCTGGATTCGGAAGTGGAAGCCGCCATTCAGGAAAGCCTCGAAGTGCTCATGGAGCGCAAGACGGTAATCGCGATCGCCCACCGTTTGTCTACGATCGCCCGAATGGATCGCCTGGTGGTGATGGATCACGGCCGAATCGTCGAGGCAGGTACCCATGCAGAACTGGTCGAACAGGGCGGCCTGTACGCTCGGCTATGGGCGCATCAAACGGGTGGATTCGTCGGCGTCGACTAAACGCTGCAGGCTATCGCAGGAGAGGTCAATCCGCTGCGATAGCCTGAGCAGCTACAGACGCTACTTCGCCGCGAGCTGTGTCTCTGCCGGAACGACACGGCGGGCCAGCTGGAAGTGCTTTTGCCAATAGCGGTTGCTGAGGCGATCGATCCGCACTTTGGCGCCGCGGCGGGGGGCGTGGATGAAGCGTCCCTCACCGACATAGATGGCAACATGATCGACCGAGCGACCGCGAATCTTAAAGAACAGTAGATCTCCAGGTTTCAGCTTGCTCCGCGAGACTTTGGGGCCATCGAAGCGGGACAATTCACGCGACGTGCGTGGCAGGTCGAGATCGTCGACATCGCCAAATGCATATTTGACGAGCCCACTGCAATCAAAACCCTTTCCCAAGGTGCTGCCGCCCCAACGGTAGGGTGTGCCCAGGGCGCTCATCGCGCGATCGACGACGGCCTGTGTCGTGGACGGGGTGATGTCTTTCTGAAGGTAAATCCGATAGGACGCTGCGGCATCAACATTGACGCCTAAAAGCAGCGACCCGCCCAAAAGAAAAGAGGCGAGAAGTTTTTTCACTTATTGAATAACCTGAAAATATGAACCGGGCCCACCTTCTCCGTTAGTGGCGCCTTGGAAACTTAGAGATTGAAGAAACGAGTGCTCCGCACGTCCCGCTAGCGGACCAGGGGATTGTCCATTTTGTTCCGCATGTTTGTCGAATTTATGACGGAAGGTCGCTTGGGCGTGCACGTCCTGCCAATCGGCGTGATGCGTAGGCTATGAAACGAGGCGACAGTTGTAAGGAAGAGGAAATGGAGACTCAACGCGTCGTAGCGCTCATCGTCGAGCAGCTGGAGCACGATCGAGCGGTGGCGCACGCTTCGCTGAAGGCGGCCCATGAAGCGGCTACGCATGAAGAGAGCAAGGCCGAGAACAAGTACGACACCCGCGGATTGGAAGCCGCTTATCTGGCAGATGGTCAGCGGCGGCGTCTGGCCGAAATCGAGACGGCGTTGGCGGCCTACCGCAACCTGCAGGCGGGATCGCAGTACGCCGTAGTGAGGGTAGGTGCGCTGGTTCTTCTGGAGAGCGAAGGCGCCGAACGATGGGTTTTTCTAGGGCCGGACGGCGCAGGGCTCAAGGTGACATTGCATGGTGCAGAGGTTCTCGTCATCTCGCCGCGTTCTCCGTTGGGAGCAGCGATACTCGGCATGGCGTTGGATGACGAGGTCGATGTGAATGTGGGTGGACGTCGGCACCGATACAGCATCGTTCATATCGCTTGATGATGATCAGCGATCATCCCGCGAAGTATCCAATTCATCGTCCGGGTCGAGGTCGGTCTCGCTCTCGCGTGCATCGGTCATGGTGACGTCAGGCTCTTCGTCCTTTGACGTATCGGGGGTTTGATTCATAGGCTGCATGGTGCTCTCAAGTGGCTCTAGGTAAACATTGGAGGGCATGTGGGAGGCTAACGTTCGATGGCAATGGCCGGTGGCGCCTGATGGCATGGTGGCTGACGGCGGGTGACTAAGACGAGGGCGCCAGACGTGCTGAGTCATGGACCTGGCTTACGCTATTCAGGCGAAGCAGATTTACTCAGCGAATCAAAGGAAACGCAGTCGCCACCGCTGTGGACTCGTCGATCGTAGCCATCGCCGCGGAAATCGGCGAGGGCGACGTGCCCAGCATTGCGTGGGGCTGGTCGCTGTGAAGCAACTGGTTCCTGACGTCGGAAAGGATGATATCCAACAGTTCTTTATTGGCTGTCTGGCGACGCGTGAAGCGACGCTCGGTCACCCATCTTCCATCCAAGGACCGAATGACCACAGCAATGCCATCAGGCATTTCCTCGGTCATGACCTGGTAATGGCCTTCCAGTGCTTTAGCGAAATTGATGAGCGTTGTACGCATAACTTGATTCGTGTCATGAAACTGAAGTTTCGGAACCTGTATGGAGCCGTTAGTTCAGGCGTTGTACGACAAGCGGCAATCGCTTTGTCGAATCGTGTGATCCGCAGCGCATCATGTTTGGAGGTTCATGGCTTGCGACAGTGCCATCCAAACGCCGTGTCGAACTCCGTCGCGCGCAAAGCGTTCGAAACATCACACTGAAGGAGAACGCTATGACTGATGCCCGCGATAAAAACGGCAATGCTTCGGAATCTTATGCATCGACTCGCGACGAGGCTGGCCGCCCAGTCGATGTCGTTCGAAGGGATTTCGAGAAGCAGGACGATGGAAAGCCTGATGGGATAGATAGCACGATTACCCCTTCGTCGAACCGAAAGAAAGAGCAGGATGTTGAAGCCATCAACGAAAAGGCAGCTGCCGCTGAGCGCAAGCTGAATCGGTAGGGCTGGATGTCGGTGTTCTCGCTGTTGAGGTCTTTGTTTTTTAGACAGCGGTAATGCAGCCTCGCTGGAGTGAGCGATTCCACAACAAGGGAAGTAGCGCTGGCTGCCTAAAAGTGAAATGGAAATGTGGCAAAGTCACCATTTCTGATCGTGGAGTGTAGCCCGTGGGACGCCTGTCACGGTTGAGGTTTGTGTCAGCACGCATTCGGTGATCGAACCAAACGAGGGCGAGGCGTTCTATAGGGGGCCGTTGCGGCAGGCGTGCAACCGACTTTATCGAGTGCCGCGTTCGCTGGCATTATGAAAAGCGAGTGTTTGCAAGCTTGATCGACGGTGCTAGTGAACAGCCAGCACCAAGGGATTTGTAGTTGCGTGCGTATGCTCGGTCACACCTCCATCCTGAGTAGGAACGTAAGTATGGAATTGATCGATCGCATCAAATGGGTCTTGTCACTGAAAAAGCGGGCTCGGCAGACGCCGGGGTTCCGTTCCAGCTTGAGTAGCTATGCGTCCCCTGACGTCACGTTCGGCGAGAACGTTCGGCTGTGGGGGGGGACCAAACTGACTAATGCGAGTGTCGGTCGCTTCACCTACTTCGCAGGTACCAAAGCGTCCAATATCACCGTTGGTGCTTTTTGCAGCATCGGCCCCGGCACTCGGCTGGGCGGGATGGGCGATCATCCGATTAGCATGCTCAGCACTCATCCGGTTTTCTATTCCACGCTGGAACAATGCGGTGAGTCTTTCGCTGACCGTGACCACTTTAACGAATATAAACGCACGGCCATCGGCAACGATGTCTGGATCGGCGCGAATGTCGTCGTGCTTGACGGCGTGACGATTGGCAACGGTGCCATCGTTGCGGCCGGCGCAATCGTCACCAAAGACGTCCCTGCTTATGCAATCGTCGGCGGTGTACCGGCGAAAGTATTGAAGCACCGCTTCGCTGAAGCCGACATAGAGCGCTTGGAGCAGCTGCAGTGGTGGAATGCGCCGGTCGAGCAGCTCAGGGAGTGCGCGGCACTCGTGCGCAACGGCAATATCGATGGGCTTGAGAAAAAGCTCGGCGCACCTGCACGCGAGAGCAACCCTCACGCCAGTGCACCCGTACCAGCTGTTTCCGGGTACTGAGGCGCAACCGTTCCCGTCAGTAGCGTGGATCAACCGTTCAATAGCGTAATTTTCCGTTTACCTCGAGAGTGCACGACTCGAGTCGTGTCGAGGTGAAGGGTGGAAGCCCTTTTCGACCCAACGTACTCTCCATCGGCAGGTTGGCCGCTTTCGATGCAAACGGCGGGCTGGCATCATCCCCGTCGAGGTTTTGAAGCCGCTCGGTTAGCGATCGACCATACAAGGAAAACACCATGAGCCTTTTCGGCGAATACGATTCGCAGAACATCTTTGCCGCGATCATTCGGGGCGATGCGCCTTGCTACAAGATCTACGAAGACGACGACGTTCTGGCGTTTCTTGATCTGTTCCCACAGGCGTACGGGCATACGCTGGTCATTCCCAAGAACGCGAAGGCGCGCAACTTGCTGGAAGTGGATGGCGACACCCTGGCGAAGATGATGGCGACCGTGCAACGGCTTACGGGGATCATCGTCGATGAACTAAAGCCGGACGGCGTGCAAGTCATGCAGTTCAACGGCACAGCGGGCGGGCAGACGGTGTTCCACATCCACATGCACATCGTGCCGCGCTGGGAGAGCCAAGGCATAGGCGCTCATGCAAGTGGCAAGGGCGATCCCGCGGAGCTTGCTGCTTTGCAGGAGCGCCTGGTCAAGCGGATCGGCTGAGCGATCGAGCGCGGCAATCGGGTTTTAAGCCGGCGCTCTGCTGGCTAACGCGGTCGTTTGTACAGGGCACCGCGCGGCCAGCATCGACGTTTATTGAACGGCGCCGAAGATCTTTCGCGCGATAGCGGTCGCCGCGCCCGCAGGATTTTCGCGGATATTCGCTTCTTGTTGCGCAATCATGTCGAACAGCCCGTTGAGCGCCTGCTCAGTGACGTAGTTCTCCACGCTAACGCTATTAGCATCGGCTGCACCGATTGATGCGGCCCGTCCCGCAAGCGCGTTGTATTGCTGGGCAAGTCCAATTTTGTCGGTGGTCTGCTTGACGATAGGCAGGAAGCGCGCGCGGATCTGTTCACGGCTACTGCTGTCCAGGTAACGGGTCGCTGAGTCCTGACCGCCGGCCAGGATCGCTTTGGCGTCCGAGATCGTCATCTTCTTCACGGAATCCAGCAGGATCGCTTGCACTTGTGGAACCGCGGCCTCAGCCGCCGCGTTCAAGCTGTTTTCCACCGCGTCCACTTGAGTCCCCAGCCCAAGCATCTTCAGGGTCTTGGCGGCTTTACCGAGTTTGCCCGGCAGCTCGATACGAACGTCAGGATTGTCATTGAAGCCGCCGGGGCTGCCGAGCTGCTTAACGGCAATCTGGGCGCCTTGTGACAAGGCGTCCTTGAGGCCGGTCGAGGCGTCGCGTTGGGACACGTCGGAAAGCGATAGGGCAGAAGCGCTGACGCAGAAGAGCGTGGCGCATAGACCTAGGAGAAGTCGGTGCATGAGGGAGCCTTCTAGAGATGGTCGGGTCCGGCCTTGCCGCGGGCCGGATGCTTTCACAGCCAACGGCTGCATGGGCGAATGATGGCGCAAAAGCGTAGTGTGCCCAACCACCGGTCGCACTTCACTTGTGATGCACGGTCACATACCTACCGCTTCGCTCGTTTCCCAAGGAGGGAATAATGCGTCCGATTTTTGCCGCATTGCCGCTGGCCATTCTTGCCGGCTGTTCGTCATACCAGGTCGATGAGATCACCCCAGTGCCGTCCGAACGATTGATGACGCATCAGGAGCCGGCCGGGGAACGCGGAGAGGTGCGCATCAACCGCGACGTTGGCTACTTGGGAGGCGGATGTTTCGTCGAGTTCTTGATCGATCGCCAGGTCGCGGCGCGCATTGGGCGAGGGGAGTCGGCAAGTTTCTACGTCGAGCCAGGCCAGCACATTGTCGGTATTGGCAGAGATCATGCTGGTGAAGGTCTGTGCGCAAAGGCCCGTTTGAAACGGGAAAAGCTGGTGACCGTGGAACCTGGCCAGCGCTATGTCTTCAGGATCGTCAGCGAAGCCAGCAGCGGTTTCGACATTCGCCCGGACGATTCCAAAGCCCCCTGACGCTACGCGTATGCTCGGCTATTCCGACGACATTGCCGCCTATAATGGCGGCTTTTTGATGGAGCCGCCGACGTGAATGAGTTCTCCCTGCTGATGAACGAGGGATGCGGCCCCTGGACGCTTATCCTGGCCCACGGTGCGGGGGCGCCCATGGATAGTCCGTTCATGGAGCATATGGCACTGGGGCTGGCGAGCCAGGGTGTGAACTGTGTTCGCTTCGAGTTCGGCTATATGGCGGCGCGGCGGCACGATGGTCGCAAACGTCCGCCAAGTCCACAGGCGAGTCTGCTCTCGCAATGGCAGGCGGTTTACGCGCACGTCCGGCAGGCGCGACAGGGGCCGATCGCTATTGGCGGCAAGTCCATGGGCGGGCGCATGGCGAGCATGCTCGCGGATGCGCTCGAAGTGGATGCGCTCGTGTGCCTTGGCTACCCGTTTCATGCGCCGGGCAAACAGGACAAACCGCGTGTCGCGCATCTGGCCGATTTGAAAACGCCGACGTTGATCCTGCAAGGCGAGCGCGACGCCATGGGGTCACGGCAGACCGTCGAACATTACAGGCTGGCCCCGTTGATCAAGCTGCATTGGCTGGAATCGGGTGACCACGATCTCAAGCCTTTGAAGCGATCCGGTTACACCCACGAAATGCACCTGGCGACCGCAGCCACTGCCATTCGGACGTTTTTGGAAGAGCCGTCATCCACGTGTCACCTTCGCGGCGTATAGCTTTTCGCAGATGTTGAAAGCGGTCACGATGACCCGAGTTGACGCACGTGCCTGATGCCGGTGCATCGACTTTCTCCGACATGCAGCGCGTGGAACGCTCGTCGAGCGTGAATGCGCCAGGGAATCAATGAGTTGCAGATCGCGCCAAGGTGAGGGCAGGTATGGCATCCCGCTTGCTGCGTATCGGCGTGACGAACAGGCATGTGAAGGGTAGTCCTCCAGTGAGCCTCTCGCTGGAAAGCCTTCGAATCCGAAACGAAACCATTCGTAGGAGATACGAAGATGATCCCGGTAATTCTTTCTGGTGGTAGTGGATCGCGGCTCTGGCCTCTTTCACGCAAGCAGTTTCCCAAGCAGTTCCTCGCGCTGACAGGCGATCGAACGCTCTTCCAGCAAACCGTGGAACGCCTGGCCTTCGATGGTATGCAGCGCCCAATCGTGGTGTGCAATCAGGATCACCGCTTCCTGGTCAATGAGCAGTTTCAGGAGATCGGGCATTCCAGTCAGGTGTTGGTGCTCGAGCCATTCGGTCGTAACACCGCGCCGGCCGTGGCGATGACGGCGCTGAAGTTACTCGATGAAGGCCGTGACGACGTGTTGCTCGTCCTGCCTGCCGATCATGTCATCACCGACGAAGCGGCCTTCCGGCGCGCGGTCGAGCAAGGCAAGCAACAGGCTGAAGCCGGCGAGTTGGTTCTGTTCGGTGTTCCCGCTACAGCACCCGAGACGGGGTTTGGCTATATCCGTATCAGCGAAGAGTTGGGGGCGGGTGCAGGTATCTTGCGAGTCGATCAGTTCGTCGAGAAACCTGACGAAGCCAGGGCGCGTGAGTTCGTCGCGGCCGGCAACTACTTCTGGAACAGCGGGATGTTCCTGTTCCGCGCCAGCCGCTATCTCGATGAGCTGCGCAAGCACGAACCCGACATCTACGACAATTGCGTACTGACGCTGGCGCGCAGCCAGGTGTCGGAAGACACCGTGGTCATCGATGCCGATACGTTTGCGTTATGCCCGGACAATTCCATCGATTACGCCGTCATGGAGCGTACCCGCCACGCCTGTGTAGTGCCGCTGGATGCCGGTTGGAGCGATGTCGGCAGCTGGTCATCGTTGTGGGACGTCCATGAGAAGGATGCCGAAGGCAACGTGCTCAAGGGCGATGTACTGGCCCACGACAGCCGCAATTGCCTCGTCAGTGGCAACGGAAAGCTGGTAACGCTGCTCGGCGTGGAAGACATCGTGGTCGTCGAGACGCGCGATGCGGTGATGGTTGCGCATAAGGATCGCGTGCAGGACGTCAAAAAGCTGGTTGGAGCACTGGATGAGCAATCGCGGAAGGAAACGCAAAACCATTGCGAGGTGTACCGTCCGTGGGGCGCCTATGACTCCGTCGATAATGGCGTGCGGCATCAGGTGAAACATATCACCGTGAAGCCCGGCGCCAGTCTGTCGCTACAGATGCATCACCATCGGGCGGAGCACTGGATTGTCGTATCCGGCACGGCACAGGTGACCTGTGATGACAAAGTGTTCCTGCTGACGGAAAACCAGTCGACCTACATTCCAATCGCGTCGGTGCACCGTCTGGCGAACCCAGGCAAGATTCCGCTCGAGATTATCGAAGTGCAGTCGGGTGGATACTTGGGAGAGGACGATATCGAGCGCTTCGAAGACGTCTACGGGCGCACGTCTGGTACCCCGGTGACGAAGCTGGTCAAGGCGGTGCGCTGAGGTTTCTAGCCGTAAATCACTTGACGATCGTGGGAGCGGGCCATGCCCGCGATGCAGTAGCAGCCTTATCTAACGCTTTAGGGCTGTTATTCCATTCGCGGGCATGGCCCGCTCCCACAGGATTGGAATACTAGAAGACGGTTAGCGATCGCTGGCCAATCCCAACACCTTCAGCACAAACGCATACTCCAACGCCACGTCCCGCAGTGCCTGATAACGGCCGCTCATCCCTCCATGCCCGGCGCCCATTTCGGTCTTGAGCAACAGCAGGTTGTCATCGGTCTTCAGGGCGCGAAGCTTCGCAACCCATTTTGCCGCTTCCCAGTATTGGACCCTGCTGTCGTTATAGCCGGCCACGGCGAGGATGGCCGGATAAGCCTGCGCCTGCACGTTCTCATAGGGCGCGTATGCCTTGATGCGCGCGTATACGTCTGCCTCGTTCGGATTTCCCCATTCATCGTACTCAGTGACGGTGAGTGGCAGATCCGGATCGAGCATCGTATTCAGCACGTCGACGAAGGGCACCTCGGCGATCGCGCCGGCAAACAACTCTGGCCGCTGGTTGAGTACTGCGCCAATGAGCAAACCGCCGGCGCTTCCGCCACTGATGATCAGTTGCTTGGCAGTCGTTCGCCCTTCATCGATGAGATGCTCGGCGCACGCGATGAAGTCTGAAAACGTGTTTTGTTTGTGCGCAAGCTTGCCGGCGCGGTACCAGGCTTCACCCAATTCGCCGCCACCGCGAACGTGCGCGATGGCAAACACGATGCCGCGATCCAGCAATGAAAGTCGTGCATGGGAAAACCAGGGATCGAGGCTTTCGCCGTATGCGCCATAGCCGTAAAGGTAAAGCGGCGCCGGGCGGGACGCGTCCATCACATCGCGGCGGGCGACGATGCTGATCGGGATGCGCGTACCGTCCGTGGCGATGGCCCAGAGCCGCTGGCTGAAATAGTCGTCGGCATTGAAGTCGCCCTCGACCGGCGTTTCCTTCAATACCTCCTGCTCGCCGTTGGCCAGATCCAATTGGCGAACTTGGGCCGGTCGGTTCAACGCCTCATAACGCAGCCGTATTACTGGACTGTCGAATTCCAACGTGTCCTGGACGTAGAGGTTGTAGGCCGCATCGGGAATGTCCACGCGATAGGGCGCCTGGCCATCTTTGTGCACCTGGATGATAGGAAGGCCGCCTTCGCGCTGGCTTACGATGAAAGCACCGTCATGTGCGCCAATGCCTTCGAGCATGCGGGCTTCATCGTGCTCGATCAGAAGCCTCCAGTGCTCGCGCTCGGGGTGGGCTTCCGGTGCGGTGTAGCCCGCGAAGTTTATGCCCGTCTGGTTGCTGCGTATCAGCCAGGTCCATTCGCCTTCCACGCGACCGTGGTCAACGAAGTATTCATGGCCTTCCTCACGCGGTGCCACGCATTTGAAGTCACCTTCAGGTGTGCTGGCGTCCAGCACCCAGGTCTCACTGGTCGTTTTGCTGTTGGCGAGGATGACCAACTGACGCTCCGAGCTCGTGAGGTAGCAGTGCACGAAGAAGCGTCCATCGGGATCATGAAAGACCTGCTGCGGCGCGTCGTCGCCCAGCGTGTACCGATAAACCTTGTGTGGGCGATGTGTGTCATCCAGCTCGCCGAAAAACAGGGTCTGGCTGTCTTGTGCCCAGGTCATACTGCCGTCGCAGGAATCGAAGGGCAGCTCTTGAATCGCACCGGTCGCGATCTCTTTCACGAACAGCCGGTAAATTTCATCACCGGCGGTATCGAGGCTGTAGGCGATCTGCCGATAGTCCGGGCTGACACTGATGGTGCCAACCGACAGGAATCCGCCATTCGCCAGCGCGTTCGGATCGAGCAAAAGCTGTTCGCTGTCCGATTGCACGGCGTAGGAACCATCGGCGGGCCGCGCGCAGCGGTAATGCCGAGGGTATTCGTCACCTGCCGTCGTTCGCTGGTAATAGAGATGCGGGCCCCAGGGAGAGGGCAGCGACAAGTCCGTTTCGCGGATGCGGCCCTTGATCTCTTCGAACAAGTGCTCGCGCAACGCCGCCTGTGGCGCGAGGCAAGTCTCGGTCCAGGCGTTCTCTGCATTCAGGTAGGTGAGCACTGCCTCGTCGTCACGTTGCGACAGCCAGGCGTAAGGGTCGATGCCATCGTCGCGAGGGGCAATGGGGGCTGTGGTCATGACGTCTCCTGTTCGGGCAGCCGCAGAGCGGCCAGGTAAGCCCGTTTGGCGAAAAGCCGCTATGATAAGCGCCCGTTTGCCAATCCGACCACGAAGGCCGCATGACCGAGCAAGACTATCTCATCGCCTGGGCTATATACGGCGTCGCCGCGCTCGGTTGTATCGCTGTTTCTTTCAAACTGACGGGGTGGATGTGGCGCTGGTTGCGAGAGCCGCTTCGATTGATCGTCGCGGTGCTGGTGTTAACGCCGACGATCGTCGACCCGACCAAGGATTTTTTTGCGCCCGCTGTTGCGATCACTGCAATGGACGTCGTGCTCAAGGTGGGGGACAACGCCTGGCGTGGTGTGATGGATCTCGTGTCCTACGCGCTTGTCGCATTCGGAGCCTATCTTGTCTTCGCCTTGGTACGGTGGCCACTGGAGCGTAAAGTGCGGCAACGCAAGGCCGAGGAGGCTAAACGACACGCCCGGCGCAATGTGCGTGAATCGGCGCATGAGGACGATGAGCGCGATGAGCTGGCCCCCCGGACGAGCTCCCCTGCGCCGCGTGCTTCGGGCATGCGGGTCGAACCCCGGCTCTAACGGGCACTATCCATGTGCGAATTGCTTGGCATGAGCGCCAACGTCCCAACGGACATCGTGTTTAGTTTTACGGGATTGATGCAGAGGGGCGGGCTCACTGGCCCACATCGTGATGGCTGGGGAATCGCTTTTTACGAGGGGAAGGGCGTTCGGGTCTTTCAGGATCCGCGTCCGAGTTACCAATCGGAAGTCGCGGAGCTGGTTCGCCGCTACCCCATTAAAAGCGAAACCGTCATCGGCCATATCCGTCATGCCAACGTGGGTGACGTCTGCCTGGCCAACACCCACCCGTTCGTTCGGGAACTATGGGGGCAGAACTGGTGTTTTGCCCATAATGGTCAGCTCGCTAACTTCTCGCCAGCGCCCGGCTTCTACCAGCCGGTAGGTACGACCGATAGCGAGGCCGCTTTCTGCGATCTGCTCAACCATATTCGCGAACGGTTCCCTAAACACGCGCCCGGGCCGGAAATCGTCCCGACGCTGGTTGCCTGCTGTCAGCGTTATCGTAGCCGTGGTGTATTCAATTGCATGCTCAGCAATGGCGAGTGGTTGTTCACGTTCTGCACCACGAAGCTTGCGGAGATCACCCGTCGTGCACCCTTTGGTCCTGCCCATCTCAAGGATCTGGAAGTGCAGGTGGATTTTCAATCCGAGACGACGCCGAATGACGTGGTGACCGTACTGGCAACCGAACCACTTACCACGAACGAGACATGGACAATGCATCCCTCGGGAACGTGGACGCTTTGG
Source organism: Pseudomonas matsuisoli (assembly GCF_014647635.1). Lineage (GTDB taxonomy): Bacteria > Pseudomonadota > Gammaproteobacteria > Pseudomonadales > Pseudomonadaceae > Pseudomonas_P > Pseudomonas_P matsuisoli. The sequence goes on along the minus strand of NZ_BMPO01000001.1, from coordinate 52,210 downwards.
GTGGGCGGCGAATGCATCGTGCGAGCTATCGCAGAGCCGTTGTCTGACAAGGAGATCGATTGAATGATGTTGGGCTATTTGCGACTTGTGCTGTTTGCGTTCGGGTTGCTGATCGGCATCCAGATTCCTGGATTCATGGATGACTACGCCAAGCGGGTCGATGCTCATCGGATCGAGGCACAGGAGGGACTCAACGGCTTCCAGGCCACGGCAACCCGTTACTTCAACGGCGATCTCGACGCCCTTGTGGCGCACTACCGAGAAAATCCAGACCCGATCATTCGTAACGATGCTGACAGCGTCGAAGTGCTTGTCCGCCGAAGTCGCCTGCTCGAGGCCGAGTGGGATGCGCTGCAAGGCCCGTGGTACCAACGTACCTGGCACATGCTGACGCGGGCGGACAATACCCTTTTGCAGGAGACGTACAGTGCCTACACCTACCAGATCCTGCTAACGCCTTCTGCGATTGTTTGGGCCGTCGCGTCCGGATTTCTCTTTGCATTCGTGGTGGAAGGGCTCGTATTGCTGTTAGCCAGCCTGTTTTCGATTGGAAGCCGCCCAGCACGGCATATGCGGTAGGGCATTTGCTTCTCCTCGGACTGGTGGCGTTCGATACATCGCGGGCGACTAAAGATCGCCCCTACAGGACCACCGGAAGACCTTGGTTATCGCTGCATGCCAAAGATCTGTAGGGGCGATCTTCAGTCGCCCGCTTTTGCGGCCATTCGGCGCTGACCCCCGCACCCCAATTACTTCGCCAAATACCGGATGCCTTGTTCCAACCCCGCCAGGGTAAGCGGATACATGTGCTCATGCACAAGTTCGCGGATCAGCAGGTTCGATGCGTTGTAATCCCAGGCATCGCGAGGGTAGGGGTTCAGCCAGATCACTTTGTTGAATTTTGCGGTGACCCGGCGCATCCACACATGCCCTGCTTCTTCGTTCCAGTGCTCCACGCTGCCGCCAGCCTGCGTTATTTCATAGGGGGCCATCGCGGCGTCGCCGACGAAAATGACTTTGTAATCATCGCCGTAGCGGTGCAGCACATCATGAGTGGCAGTGCGCTCGTGCATGCGGCGCGCGCTGTCTTTCCAGACGGATTCGTAGATGAAGTTATGGAAGTAGAAATATTCCAGATGTTTGAATTCGGTCCGGCACGCGGAGAAGAGTTCTTCGCAAACCTTTACATGGCTATCCATCGAACCGCCGATATCGAATAACAGCAGTAACTTCACGGCGTTTCGTTTTTCCGGCCGCATTTGGATATTCAGCAAGCCTGCGTCTCGGGCGGTGTGCTCGATGGTGCCGTCCAAGTCGAGCTCCTCGGCGGCGCCGTCCCGAGCGAATTTGCGCAATCGCCGCAGGGCCAGCTTGATGTTGCGGGTCCCAATTTCGACGTTGTCGTCAAGATTGCGGTAGTCCCGTTGCTCCCACACCTTGACGGCCTTGCCCTGGCGCTCACCTTCGTTGCCAATACGGAATCCTTCGGGATTGTAGCCACCCGAGCCGAACGGGCTGGTTCCGCCAGTGCCAATCCACTTGTTACCGCCGGCGTGGCGTTTCTTCTGTTCTTCCAGTCGCTGGCGAAAGGTTTCGATGAGTTTGTCCAGCCCACCCAGGGACTCGATGCGCGCTTTGTCTTCCGGCGACAGTGATCGCTCGAATTCCTTTCGCAGCCACTCTTCAGGAATCATCGCTTCCAGATGCGGCGCAAGGTCGTCCAGCCCTTCGAAGTAGGCCGAGAACGCACGATCGAACTTGTCGTAATGACGTTCGTCCTTGACGAGAATCGTGCGCGCGAGGTGGTAGAACTCATCCATGTCCGCGAACACCAGGCGCTTGCCCAGCGCCTCATGGAGGTCGAGCAGCTCGCGCACGGTGACCGGCACCTCGGCTGTTCTCATCTCGTGAAAGAGGTCGAGCAGCATCTACGCATCTCCCGAAGCGAGTGGTCCTGTCACCGCCGTTGCAGCGGATCGCCTATAGATCCGGATCACCATTGTGTTTCGGCAATCGATCATCGAGGTTGTACCAGTCTGCCTTGGAGTCCACGTAAAGGTGGTACTGCTCGGTACGCGGCAGTGCGGAATCCAACGTGCCGGCCGCGACGCCAATGTGTTTCGCCCTGCGGTCGATGAACTGCAGGGACGATCCGCATTGCTTGCAAAATGTCCGCGTCACCTGCTCGGAGGAGTGATAGGCGCCAAGGCTGTCTTCGCCTTCAAGCAGTCGAAAGGCTTCCGCAGGAACATTCACGAAGCTAGCGAAGGCGGCCCCATGCGCCTTGCGGCACATGCTGCAGTGACAATGCCCGATCTTTTGGATTTGCGCGTCGAGATCATATTTGATCGCGCCGCAGAGGCAGCTACCGGAGGTATGCATGTCTTGTCCTCGTTCCAGTCAACGATGGGTGCGCCGGGTCATGAATGCCAGGCGTTCGAGCAATTGAACATCCTGTTCGTTCTTCACCAGCGCGCCGGCCATGGGCGGAATCGCGCGAGTAGGGTCGCGTTCACGAAGTACCGAACCGCCGACGTCATCTGCCATGAGCAGTTTTAGCCAGTCCACAAGCTCGGAGGTCGATGGTTTCTTTTTAAGGCCCGGAACCTTGCGCACGTCGAAGAAGACTTCCAGTGCTTCTGCAACCAACGCGTCCTGGATGCCGGGATAGTGCACTTCGACGATACGCCTGAGCGTTTCGCGATCAGGGAACGCGATGTAATGGAAGAAACATCGGCGCAGGAAGGCGTCGGGCAGCTCCTTCTCGTTGTTCGAGGTGATGACAATGATCGGTCGATGCACAGCCCTGATCGTTTCACCTGTCTCGTAGACGAAGAACTCCATACGGTCGAGCTCTTGAAGCAGATCGTTCGGAAATTCGATGTCCGCCTTGTCTATCTCGTCGATGAGCAAGACCACGCGCTCTTGCGCTTCGAAGGCTTCCCACAGCTTGCCTTTGCGAATGTAGTTGCGAATGTCATGCACTCGATTGTCGCCGAGCTGCGAGTCCCGCAGACGGCTTACCGCATCGTATTCGTAAAGCCCCTGGTGGGCTTTGGTCGTCGACTTGACGTGCCAGGTAATCAACTGTGTGCCGAGCGCGCCTGCAAGCTCTTCGGCCAGCAGCGTCTTGCCCGTTCCGGGCTCGCCTTTGATGAGTAAGGGCCGTTCCAGCGTGATGGCGGCATTCACGGCGAGTTTCAGATCTTCGGTAGCAACGTAGGACGATGTGCCTGCAAACTTCATGAAAGGCCCTCGGCGGTCTAGCAATTGGTTGTCAGTGTAGTTGTCAGGTTGTGACCGTTCTTAGCAAACGGGATTCACCGAGGATAGGTCCGGGGGGAATGCTTTTGTAGGAGCCCATTTATGGGCGATCCGTTCTTAAAGGCATCGCCCATAAATGGGCTCCTACAAAAGCGCGTTCAGTTTCGCATTGAGGGCTTTCTCACTTCTCACTCCGTCTATCGCAGCTATTACCGCGAAAGTTCAACTGACCCTACGCCGTCCTGCGGTGCTCTGTTAAAATGCGCGCCTTTTCATCGTTGGGCTGAACCGTGGGATTTACCTGGGTCGATTGGGCCATCGTCGCGATCGTCGTTATTTCCGCCCTGATCAGCTTGAAGCGTGGCTTCGTCAAGGAAGCCTTGTCGCTGCTCACTTGGATCGTGGCTGGCGCGGTCGCCTGGCTGTTCGGCGGTGCGCTGTCGCAGTATCTCGTCGACTATATCGACGTGCCCTCCGTGCGGGTCATCGCAGCCTGCGGGATTCTTTTCGTCGTGACCTTGCTGGTCGGGGCACTGATCAATTTTCTCATTGGCGAGCTGGTGCGTGTGACCGGCCTTTCAGGAACCGATCGGTTTCTGGGAATGGCGTTCGGTGCGGCGCGAGGCGGCTTGTTGGTGGTGATACTGGTGGGCCTGTTGAGCTTGTCACCGGTACAACAGGATCCGTGGTGGCAACAGTCGACACTGCTGCCACATTTTCTGATGGTTGCCGATTGGTCCAAGAATTTCATTCTAGGCCTCTCGAGCCAATGGCTGGGCAGTATGGTGGTACCACCGTCGCCGAGTTGAAATACGGATCGCGGGCCTGGGCTACTCCGGGCTCTAACGCAAAGCTGTACTAATAGCAGGGGTTTGGTCACATGTGTGGCATCGTCGGTATCGTCGGTAAAACGAACGTCAATCAGGCGCTGTATGACGCGCTCACCGTCCTTCAGCATCGCGGTCAGGATGCGGCCGGTATCGTGACCAGCCATGAAGGCCGGTTGTTTTTGCGCAAGGACAACGGGCTGGTGCGTGACGTGTTCCAGCAGCGCCACATGCAACGTCTGACTGGCCCTATGGGGATCGGCCACGTGCGTTATCCCACGGCAGGAAGCTCCAGCTCCGCCGAAGCCCAGCCGTTCTACGTCAACTCGCCGTACGGCATCACGCTTGCCCACAACGGCAATCTGACGAACGTCGAGCAGCTATCGCGCGAGATCTATGAGTCCGACCTGCGCCATGTGAACACCACGTCGGACTCCGAAGTGCTGCTCAACGTCTTCGCCCACGAGTTGGCGGTACGCAACAAGCTGCAGCCGACCCCCGAGGACATCTTCGCGGCCGTTTCCGAAGTCCACGAGCGCTGCCGTGGCGGTTACGCGGTTGTAGCGATGATCACCGGCTACGGCATCGTCGGGTTCCGCGACCCCAATGCGATTCGCCCGATCGTGTTCGGCAAGCGCGAGACCGAGGATGGCGTGGAGTACATGATCGCCTCCGAAAGCGTCGCGCTCGATGTACTGGGTTTTACGCTGATCCGCGACGTGGAGCCCGGCGAGGCAGTGTACATCACCGAGGAAGGCGAGCTGTACACGCACCAGTGCGCGACCCAGTCGAACTACGCGCCATGTATTTTTGAGCACGTCTATCTGGCGCGTCCGGACTCCATCATCGATGGCATTTCCGTCTACAAGGCGCGCCTGCGCATGGGCGAAAAGCTTGCCGAGAAGATCCAGCGCGAGCGCCCCGATCACGACATCGATGTCATTATCCCTATCCCGGACACCAGCCGTACCGCCGCGCTGGAATTGGCAAATCATCTGGGCGTGAAGTTCCGCGAAGGCTTCGTCAAGAACCGCTATATCGGTCGGACCTTCATCATGCCGGGGCAGGCGGCGCGCAAGAAGTCAGTGCGTCAGAAGCTCAATGCCATCGAGCTCGAATTCCGCGGCAAGAATGTCATGCTCGTGGACGACTCCATCGTCCGCGGGACCACGTGCAAGCAGATCATCCAGATGGCCCGCGAAGCGGGTGCTAAGAGCGTCTATTTCTGCTCTGCGGCCCCGGCGGTTCGTTATCCCAACGTCTATGGCATCGACATGCCGAGCGTGCACGAACTCATCGCCCACGGTCGTACGACCGAAGAAGTGCGGGAGCTGATCGGCGCCGACTGGCTCATCTACCAGGACCTGCAGGACTTGAAAGAAGCTGTGCGTACCCACAAGTCGCCGCGGATCCAGAACTTCGACTGCGCGGTGTTCGATGGCGAATACATCACCGGTGACGTCAACGACGCCTACCTGAACAAGATCGAGCAGGCACGCAACGACGCCAACAAGGCCAAGGCCACCATGGTCAGCGAAATCATCGATCTGCATAACAACTGAGTCGGCCCGGTGCTTGGCGCCGGGTAACCGAAGACAAGGGGGAACAATGGCTTTGGAATGGGAAGCGGGTCGTCTGGACAGTGATCTGGAAGGCGTTGCACTCGACACACTGGCGGTGCGCGCCGGTCAGCACCGGACTCCAGAAGCGGAGCACGGTGAAGCCATGTTCCTGACCTCGAGTTACGTCTTCCGTACTGCAGCCGATGCCGCGGCGCGCTTTGCTGGAGACGTTCCAGGCAATGTCTATTCACGCTACACCAACCCCACTGTGCGCGCGTTCGAAGAGCGTATCGCCGCGATGGAAGGTGCCGAGCAGGCGGTGGCGACATCCACCGGGATGAGCGCCATCCTGACGCTGGTGATGAGCCAGTGCAGCGCGGGTGACCATGTGCTGGTATCGCGCAGCGTGTTCGGCTCCACCATCAGCCTGATGGAAAAGTACTTCAAACGGTTTGGCGTCGAGGTCGACTATCCGCCGTTGTCGGATCTTTCAGCCTGGGAAGCGGCGTGTAAGCCGAACACCAAGTTGTTCTTCGTCGAGTCGCCATCGAACCCGCTGGCCGAGCTTGTCGACATTGCAGCGCTGGCGGAAATCGCCCACGCGCGCGGCGCTTTGCTGGCCGTGGACAACTGTTTCTGTACGCCAGCATTGCAGCGCCCCTTAAGTTTAGGCGCGGACATCGTGATGCACTCGGCAACGAAGTACATCGATGGCCAGGGTCGTGCCATGGGTGGCGTCCTGGCCGGGCGCGCCGAATTGATGAAGGAAGCCGTGGGCTTCCTGCGCACTGCGGGTCCCACCCTCAGCCCATTCAACGCCTGGATCTTCCTCAAAGGACTGGAAACCTTGCGTATTCGCATGCAGGCGCACTGCACCAGTGCCCAGGCGTTGGCCGAATGGCTGGAAGGCCAGGCCGGTATCGAGCGGGTGTATTACGCGGGCCTGCAAAGCCATCCGCAGCATGAGCTGGCCAAGCGGCAGCAACGTGCGTTCGGCGCGGTGGTCAGTTTCGAGGTCGAAGGTGGCAAAGACGCCGCTTGGCGCTTTATCGATGCGACCCGCGTGGTTTCCATCACGACGAACTTGGGCGACACCAAGACGACCATCGCACATCCGGCGACCACTTCCCACGGTCGCTTGTCGCCGCAGGAGCGGGCCAATGCCGGAATTAAGGACAATCTCGTTCGTCTTGCTGTTGGCCTCGAGGACCTCGAGGACCTGAAGGCGGACTTGGCACGTGGTTTGGCGGCATTGTGATCGAGTGGACGATGGAAAGCCGTGCGCCTAACAACGGCCGGGTTGCGCTGGTCACCGGTGGCTCGCGTGGGATTGGCTTGGGTATTGCGGCTTGGCTGATCGTCGAAGGCTGGCAAGTGGTCATTGCGGACGTCGACCGTCGGCGCGGCGCTATCGTTGCTCAGGAACTGGGCGACAACGCCTGGTTCGTTGCGCTCGACGTGTCCAGTGAGCCGCATGTGGCTTTGGCTGTAGCTGAAGTGCTCGGGCAATTCGGGCGCTTGGATGCCCTGATCAACAATGCCGGGATTGCCGACCCTATCAATGGGCCGCTGGAAGAGCTGACCCTGGCGCATTGGAATCGAGTGCTTGCGGTCAATCTGACCGGTGCGATGCTACTCGCGAAGCATTGCGCAGCGTATCTGCGCAGCCACCACGGCTCGATCATCAATGTATCGTCGAGCCGGGCGCATCAGTCTGAGCCGCATACGGAAGCGTATTCGGCTACCAAGGGCGGTTTGTTGGCATTGACCCATGCCATGGCGGTCAGCCTTGGGCCAGAGATTCGGGTGAATGCGGTGAGCCCGGGCTGGATCGACTCACGTGATCCTTCGGCGCGTAGAGACGAGCCGTTGGGCGAAACCGATCATGCGCAGCATCCGGCTGGGCGGGTAGGGGAAGTCGAAGACATCGCCTCGGCGGTCGCGTGGTTGTTGTCTCCCGATTCCGAGTTCGTCACCGGCCAGGAGTTCGTGATCGACGGCGGCATGACGCGGAAGATGATCTACGCGGAGTGACGTAGGCCGGGTGATAACCCGGTTGTTGTGAGCATTTATCAAACGCCTGCGGGTTCCATGCATCCTGTAAGAGCAGGTGGATGGCTTTGGCCATCCACCCTACGGTACGGCGTTGCACCCACGCGGGTTCCACCCGCCCTACCGGGCGTTGTAGACCGGGTGGAACCCGGTTAAACCGATTTTCGACATGACCTCATCGTTGGAATTTCCACCCTACCTATCCCGATGTAGGGTGGAAAACGGCGAAGTCTTTTCCACGCGTGAGGCTAAATCAGGCCCCATCGAACCCTCGGAAGAACCGCTGAGCATTTTCGTCCAGGGTCGCGATGTCGTAGCCGCCTTCCTGGATGATTACGCTTGGCAGATTCATTGCGCGAATGCGCTCTCCTAGATGCCCAAAGCCCGCATGACTGACGGCAACTTTGGTCTGCGGATCGTTCTCGTAGATGTCAAAGCCCAGCGAAAGTACCAATACATCCGGTGCGAAATCGCGTAACGCCGCCGCCGCCTGATCCATCTTCGCGAAAAAGTCCGCTTCGCTGGAGCCGTGCGGCATCGGCAGATTCACGTTGTAGCCTTCGCCTTTGCCCTGACCGCGCTCATCTTCGAACCCGGCGACGACCGGATAGAAGTTGGTCGGATCGCCATGGATGGAGATATAGAGCACGTCGTCACGCTCGTAAAAGATCTCCTGGATGCCTTGGCCGTGGTGCATATCCGTGTCGAGGATCGCGACCTTGCCGAACCGCTCACGCAGCACCTGTGCAGCGATGGCCGCACCGTTCAGGTAGCAGAAGCCGCCGGCACCTTCGGCCCGAGCGTGGTGCCCTGGTGGTCGGCAAAGTGCATAAGCGGCGGGCTCGCCATCGACCACTGCCTTCGCGGCGGCAACGGCGGATTGGGCGGAGCCGTAGACCGCTTTCCAAGTGCCTTCACCGATCGGACAGCTGCCGTCGGCCAGATAGCGGGCCGTCTTCGCCAAAATGCCGCGCAATGGGTTGTTTTCGCGGATGTAGATGTTGGACATCACCTCATCGCCCCAGTCTTCCGGGACTTCATGCCACTCGCGATAGGCCGACTCCAAGTAGCTGACGTACGCCTCGCCGTGCACGGCATGAAGCGGGCCCAAGCCATAATCCTGCGGTTGCTCGATGGGATAGCCGAGCTTTTCGACCGCAGCGAGCAAGGCATCTACCCGAGCCGGGATTTCCTGCGGAGTCCGCATTTGCCCTCGCGACAGGTACGTACGTGGGTGGTGCAAGCGTTGATCAGGATGGAAAAAAGTCTTCACGTTACTTCTCCTGGTAACCGGCGCGTTGCAGCACCGCGTTGAGCAAGACATCGGCGCCCATGCGCACGTCTTCGGGGGTGGCCGACTCGGCCTCGTTGTGGCTCAGCCCATCGGCGCATGGGATGAAGATCATGGCGGTCGGGCAGTGGCGCGCGAGATGAATGGCGTCGTGGCCGGCACCGCTGACGATGTCGCGATAGGGATAGCCCAGCCCTTCGACCGCTTCGCGAACAGCGTTCACACACGCGGGATCGAACGGTGTCGCGGGGCTCAGCCAGTGGCGTTGAATATCGATCGTCAGGCCGCGTTCCTCCGCAATGCGCGCAAGGCGCTCGCGAGCCTCATGTTCCATGTCGGCCAGCGCTGCATCTTCGTGGTGGCGCAAATCGAGCGTAAAGCGAACATCGGCGGCGATGGTGTTGCGTGAGGAGCGGGCGATGTCCAGCTGGCCAACGGTGACCAGGCCTTTCGGCGCGAAGTCATCCGCTAACGATTCGAGCGTGCCCAGCATCTGGCCAATGCCGAACAGCGCGTCTTTGCGTTTGGGCATTGGCGTCGTGCCAGCGTGTGCCGCGACGCCGGTAACATGAATATCCAGCCAGCAGATTGCCTGCCCGCCGGTAACGACGCCGATCGGCAGGCCTTCGTCTTCCAGAATCGGACCTTGTTCGATATGGGCTTCGAAATAGGCATCGAACGTCCGGCCCAGCGGTTGCTCGCCGGCATAGCCAGTGTGGTCAAGGCTTTCAGCGACGCTGACGCCATCGCGGTCGCAGGTCGCTAATGCTTTATCGAGCTCCAGGTTGCCCGTGAATACTGCGGAACCCAGCATTGCAGGCGTGAAGCGCGCGCCTTCTTCATTCGTCCACACGGCGATTTCCAGCGGTTTGTCGGTCTGGATGTCGTTGTCATTCAGCGTCCGAACGACTTCCAGGCCGGCCAGCACACCATAGATTCCATCGAAGCGGCCGCCCTTGGGCTGCGTATCCAGATGGCTACCCATGACGACCGGCGCAGCGTCTGTACGACCCGGACGACGGGCGAACAGATTGCCGATACGGTCGACGGAAAGTGTCATGCCAGCGGCTTCGCACCATCCTGAGAACAGCTCACGGCCTTGCCGATCCTCTTCTGACAGCGCTAGACGGCTACTGCCGCCACGCTCGGTCGGGCCAATCTCGGCCATCGCCATCAAGCTGTCCCAGAGGCGTTCACCCTTGATCGTATGCATCCTGGTTCTCCTTTTAGGGTCAGGCATGGGCCGCGCGTGGGGCTTCGGCGTGACGGCGAGCGAGGAATACCACGCAGATCATCGAGAGTCCGGCCAGCAGTGTGTAGAACAACGCCAGCGGCCACCATTCACCGGTGAAGCGGTGAGCGAGCAGGGTGCCGACCATCGGGGTCAGGCCACCCGCGATCGCGCCGCAGATCTGATAAGCCATGGAGATAGCGGTGTAGCGCACGCGGGTCGGGAAAACGCCGCTGACGAAGCCGGCGATCACGGCATAGAACGACGCCATGCAGGCCGCAGCGAGGGCGATGCCAAGCACGATCATCGGCGCAGAGCCCGAACTGACAAGCACGAACATTGGATAAGGCGAAGCCATGGCGAGCAGCGAGATCAGCACCAGGAAGCGTGATGGCCCGATCTTTTCGGCGAAGGCGGCTGCCAGCGGTTGCACGATGAACTGGATGATTGCGACGAAAAACAAGCAATCCAGGATCATCGAACGCGGCAGCTCCATGACCTGCGTTGTGTAGCTGAGCATGAAGGTGTTGGTGAAGTACACGCCTGCGATGCCCAATGTGTTGGCACCGATGCACAGCAACAGCGGTTTCCAGGCGGTGCGCAGCACTTCGAGTGCCGGCGCTTTCGCGGTTTCTTGGCGACCCTTCATCTCTTCGAATTCAGGCGACTCATCGACGCCCAGGCGAATGGCGAGGCCAACGATCAGCAGCAGGGCGCTGGCCAGGAACGGCAGACGCCAGCCCCAGCTCATCAGGTCTTCTTCAGGCAGTTCGGTAACCGCGCGGAAGGCGATGATCGACAGGATCAGACCGGCCGGGCTACCCCATTGCGCGAACGAGGCGAAGAACGTTCGGCGGCCCTCGGGGGCATGTTCACCCGCCATAAGCACCGCGCCACCCCATTCCCCGCCGACGGCGATGCCTTGCACGACACGCAGCAGAATCAGCAGCGCTGGTGCCCATAGCCCAGCTTGCTCATAGGTTGGCAGCAGACCGATCAACACCGTCACGATACCCATCATGAGCAGCGTGACGATGAGCGATTTCTTGCGGCCGATCCGATCACCGACGTGGCCGAAGATGACGCCGCCCAATGGCCGCGCAAAGAATCCGACGGCAAAGGTGCCGAACGCGGCAAGGGTGCTCAGCAAGCGATCTTCCGAAGGGAAGAACAACTGGCCGAAGACCAGCGCGGCGGCGGTAGCGAAGATGTAGTAGTCGTACCATTCGATCATGGTGCCGACGAATGCGGCGGTGGCCGCGCGCTTGGGCTGGCGGCGAGGGGATACGGGCTGCATGTGTGCGTTCTCTGGCGTTTATCGAAGGTTCAGTGCGGCGAGGGCATCGAACGTTCTGTTTTGTTGGGCAGGAGATAAGAAAGGGGCCAGTTCAGACGATGCTGGTCGAATGAACCAGATTCGCTCTTTTGTAGGAGCCAGCTTGCTGGCGATCCAAAATCAAAAGCATCGCCAGCAAGCTGGCTCCTACATAAGAAAATGAAATCGGCGCCTGTTGCTAATCGCGCTCTAACGGCGCGTTGTGACGTTATCCCGGTTAGGGCTAGGATTAGTCAATTTTCTAATTCTTATATCCATGTATAAATATGGCTAATAACTCGTTTGGCTCGGGCGTTTTCGAAGACATCCAGCATTTGCCCAGACTCGAAGCTCGGCGATTTTTGAACGACCGGCTGGACTGGAACCTGCTGCGTACTTACCTGGTTATCGGGCAGGAAGGCAGCGTGAGTCGCGCAGCGGCCCGATTGCATCTGACGCAGCCCGCTGTCAGTCAGGCGCTCAAAAGGTTGGAAGAGCAGCTCGACTGCGCACTCATCATTCGCCGTGGGCCGCGTTTTGCGATGACGGAGGCGGGCGAGGAAGTGTTCCGGATCGCAGCGGATATCTATGGCAACGTCTCACGTCTAGGCGCTGCACTGGAGGCGCCGGCTGAAACCGTAGTCGGCAAGGTGCGCATGCTGACGATCAGCCGGGTACAGTCGCGGTTCTATGACGACTTTCTCGCCGACTTTCACCAACGTTATCCACGTGTCGAGCTGGAAATCGACGTGATGCGCAGCTCGGACATCATCAGTTCGATCTTGCAGAAAACCGCAACGCTGGGTGTCGCTCTATGCCGAATTCCGCAGCCTAAATTGGAGCAGCGCGTATTGATGCGCCAGCGCTATGCATTTTTCTGCGGGCGCAGGCATAACTTATTTGGACGTGAAGATCTGAACCTCGGCGATCTGCAGAGCGAAAATTTCGTGAGCTTCACCAGCGATCAGATTGGTGGAAGCCTGTCGCCATTGACGGTTTTTCGCGATCAGCAGGGCTTCACTGGGCATATCGTCGCGTCGTCTCCGAGCCTGGAAGAGATCCGTCGTTTGGTATGCGCGGGTTACGGTATCGGGTGTCTGCCAGAGCACGTCGTCGCAAACGATGTCGACAGCGGTGAGATGTGGCGACTGCCGCCAGGCGAGGGCGTCACCGATGTAGACGTGCACTTGCTCTGGAACCGAGAGCAGAAAATGACCCAGGCGGAGTCGGTGATGCTGGAGAGTTTCCAGCACCTGCTTGCGACGACGGATTTGGCGGATCGGTTCTAGACGGTCAAGCAGGGGAGGTGGTGGAAAACCGCTTCGCGGGTTTTCCACCCTACGATCTATAACGACGGATTTGGATGTTCGCTTTTAGCGCCTGCACGTCGTCTGTGGGAGCGGGCCATGCCCGCGATGGGATCTACTCCGGTATAGCAGTCTTGCGCCGAAAATTTATCGCGGGGATGGCCCGCTCCCAGGTTGCCTAGTCATGAGATGCCGGCCACCGCTAGTCGCGCGATCAGATGCAAAAACGTTCTTTGCTCGCAGCCGGTAATCGGCTGCGGGAGCTCAGCGACCCTCGCTATCCTGCCAACGCTTCATCAGCCTGTTGGAAGGCTGGCTTTCATCGAGCAGCTTGTGCGCCGTTTCCGCGCCCGCAACCGGCAGACCTTGCGGATCGAGCAGTCCGACCTGCACCAGCACGCTCGCCTGATCCCAATAGATATGCTCGTGGCAGAGCTTGTCGCCACGGAACTTGATGACGCCGATCATGGGGATTTGGACCTGCTTCCCCGTCGGCTCCACACCGGGCAGCATCCAGTCGATTTCGGTAGTGTGTGTGAAGGACAGGATAAACTCGTCGACGATTTGCAGCGCGCCAATGGTGCGTGAGATGGGCACAAGCTTCATGTCCGGCGGATTGCCGTGAACGAAATGGTGCTGATAGAAGCGACTAAGCTCGGCGTAGCCGACGCCACCGGTCATCGTCGGGATGTGGTTCACATACGGCTCGGCCACCATCGTCGCCATTGTCGCAGGCACGTCTCGGTTGCCGAACTCCTCCAGCACGTGCTGTTCCCATAGTGCGGACAAGTCGAAGTTCGGGCCGATCTCTTTCTTGAAGGCGGCCACAGTGCGCTCATGGGCCATCAGCGCGGCGGGTTTGTCGTAATGCATGCCGCCTACGCGTGCGAAGGCATGATCGACGCCGGGGTAGACGTAGATTTCGGCTTTCGGCAGTTTTGCCAAGCCTGCCTTGATCTTCTCGCGTGCGTCGGCCGGGCAGTAGCCGTCGTCTGCGGCGAAGTGAAGTACCAGCCGGCCCTTGATGTTCGCGGCTTCGTCCAGCAGGTCTTCGATGCCCATGCCGTAGTAGCCGACCGAGCAGGACACGTCCGTACGCGTGGCTGTCAGGTACGCCAGCTTGCCGCCGAGGCAGAAACCAACGAAGCCGATGCCCGCATGTTCGACTTCATCCCGCTGGCGCAGCGTGTCGACAGTTGCGGCGATGTCTTCGATCCCTTTGTCGATGTCGAAGCGCTTGAACAGATCGATGGCTTTGGCGAAGGCCTGCTCGTCATAGCCCAGCTCGATGCCCGGCTCGAGTCGCCAGAACAGATCAGGTACCAGTGCAACGTAGCCTTCTTCGGCGTAGTTATCCGCTACCGCACGCATGTTCGCATTGACGCCAAAGATCTCCTGGCCGATCACCACGCCGGGCCCTTTGCCGCTCGCCGGTAGAGCCAAATAGGCGTTGAAGCGCCCGCCGTCTTTGGCGGTGATCTCGATCATCTGTCCCATTTCGAATAGTCCTCATCCTGCGGCTTGGTTGTGTAGGGGGAATAAAGGCGTAGCACCATAGCACTGGCGGTGGAGTGGGGGTGGTTATGGGGATGCCGCTGTCGCGTTTGGCTTTTTGTAGGAGCCAGCAAGCTGGCGATCACGGCCGTTCAGACGAAACGTTGTCGTCGGTCGGATCCGGATCGCCAGCAAGCTAGCTCCTACAGAATGCAATCATCAGCCGGTCTGGAGCATCCCGCTCATTACGTCACAGCAGGCCGAGTCAGCCGTATGACCAATCGCGCAAGGTAGGCCCCAGTCAAAACGACACCGAACAAACGGATCGTCTGCATGGCGAGCACCAAACCCACGTCCGACTGTGTGTCCACGGCGATGATCGCCATCGCGTCTAAACCGCCGGGGCTGGTCGCGAGATAAAGGGACAGAAAATCCACATGCAGCCATCTCGCGACGATCCAGGCGAAGCCGGCGCAAAGCAGGATGAGCACGAGGGCGCCCCCGATCATCAGCGGCAGACGTTTCGCTACGTACTGCACCGTTTGGCGATCGAAGCGCAAGCCTACGTAGGCGCCGAGTACGCCGTAGGCCAGTTCCATCAATGGTAGAGGGAGGCCGACCCGCAGCAGGCCGGTGACCTGTAGCGCACTGCCAATGAAAAGTGGCACCAACAGTGCGCCGGCGGATATTCGGCGTCCGGCCACCAGGCCAACCACGATGATCAGCAGATTGAAGAGCAATTCGACCAGCAGTGTGGCATTCCACGCTAACGGCGGCGCCGTCGTTGGGCCACCTGTGGAGTGCGCGCCCAGCCAATGGCTGACCAATGCACCAGCGGCCACGACACACACCACACGTACGTATTGCATTGTCGCCACGACCCGCGAATCCGCGCCGTCGTCTTCGGCCATGGCGACCATCGCCGCGGCGGCACCTGGCGTCGTTCCCCAGGCCGCAGTGCTGCCGTCCAGGCCGCCGATGCGGATCATGCCGATACCCACGATGGCGCTGAGCAATACCGTGAACACGGTCACCCCGAGCATGAGCCACCACTGCTGTAGCAGCGAGAGGAGCACGGCCATGGTCATGGAATGTGCGACAAGTAGCCCAACTGCACCTTGGGCGCAGCCGAAGGCGATACGCGGGAGTCGGATAGCGATGCCGTTTACGCCGAGAAAAATCGCTACGAACATCGGGCCCAGGAACGCGCCGGCGGGAACTTTCAGCCAATCGAGCACTTGGCCGACGACGCCAGCGCCGAGAATGAGGATGAACCACTGCAGGGGACGGGGCCAGCGCGCCAGCCGACCGCCGATAGGCGCGGACAAATCGGTTCTCCGGTATTGAACTGCGGGCGGTCATTATCGGGATCGTTGTCCGACAAGTCCATTTGAAGGTGTTCGCGATGCTGGTAAGGCGCGTTTGGTCCAAGAGTGAATGAGGTCGCCAGCGGGAGGCGTTGGCGCTGCGATTTGACCTGAGGTTGCGTTATTCGCCATATGCGCGAACAAGCCCCTCGCAGCCGGGGTGAGGCACCTTCTGGCCGAAACTGTAGGGGCGGGCTTGCCCGCGACCGCGAAAGTACGGGCAACGAGGGGTTGAGCCGACTACCGTCGTCGCGGCTAAAGCGGTTCGCCGCCCGGCCGCCCCTACAAAAAGCGATACTGCTGGTTCATGAGCGCTCGACTTCGACCAACCGCTTTTGTAGGAGCGACCTTGGTCGCGAATGCGGAGATCAGGGTGGAGTGATCCTGTCGGGGAATACTGCGGCCCGCGTGGATGGCTTCGGCCATCCACCCTACACGCTGATCGCAGCCCGGCTGATCGCAGCCCGGCTGGCCCCCTACAAGAGCTGTGGTGCCTTTTGTACGAGCGGCCTTGGCCGCGAATGCGGTGGCGGTGGCGCTACTGGCCGTCCGTTACGGCGCAGGACGTGAGACCACGTCGCACTAACTAATGTGATCGCCAGCAAGCTGGCTCCTACAAAAGCTTCTTACGGCCTCGCCGTTACCAAAACCTCGCCCGGCACCTGCGCACCGCCACCCAAGGCTTCGCTAAGGGTGATGTAGTTCAGCAACTGGTTGAGCCGATTCTCCGCCAGCGTCGTTTCCGCGCTGCGTCGGGTTTCCTGGGCGGTCAGCCAGTTTTGCAGCGTCTCTGCGCCTGACTCGTAGCGAACGCCGTAGATGCGTTCGGCTTCGCGGGCATTGTTCAGCGCGCGTTCGCGCATGGCTTCTTGCTCGGCGTAGTGTCTCCGGCCCGCCAGGTTATTCTCGACGTCGGATAGCGCTTCGTAGAGGGTCTGGCGGAAGTCTTTAACCGCAAGTTCGTAGTCGGTCTGGGACACGGCGATGTCCAGTCTCATCTGGTTCCACTGCAGGAACGGCAGGGTGATCCCGGCCCCAAGCGCGCCGACTGGATCCTTGAGCAGCATGCCGAGCGCGGTGCTGGAATAACCCAATGTGCCGGTCAGACTGAGGTCCGGGTAATAGCTGGCGCGCGTGGCATCGACCGTCTTGAGGCTCTCGCGAAGGCGAAGTTCGCTCGCGCGCAGGTCAGGGCGGCGTGCCAGCAGAGCGGCCGGAAGGCCGGCGTTCACGTCGGGCAAGGTCGCGCGGGAGAGTATCTGCGGTTCGGTCAGCGCCGGTAAGGTCGCGCCATCGAAGAGAACGGCCAGTGCATTGCGTTGCTCGACGCGTTCCTGCTGTAACTCCACCGCGCTGGCGCGCTGCGTTTCCAGGCTCTGACGGGCTTCCGCCAGTTCCAGCGACGACGTGCCTCCGGCGTTGTATTGCGCCTCGACGATGCCCAGCGTTTGCTCGGCGTAGGCGATGCTGGCGTCACTTTGGGCAATCCGCTCGTTGAGGTAGGCGATCTGCCAATAAAGGGTCGCAACGGTGCCGATGAGGGAAAGGCGTGTGGCGGCGTAATCCTGCTCGGTAGCCAGGGCTTCCAGCGTGGCGGCATCGTCGGCGGCGCCGAGTCTGTTCCACAGATCCGCATCCCAGCTTACGGAACCGGTGAGAGAGTAGCTGTGCGCCTCACTGCCTTCGCCGCGCAGGGCTCGGGTTCGGTCTGCGCTGAATGCACCGCTGACTTGCGGGAAGCGTGCATCGCGCGTCAGCCCTGCTTGCAGGCGTGCCCGACGGATGTTGAGCAGCGCACTTCCCAGATCGTTGTTGCGTTCCAGAGCGAGGTTAACCAGCCGATCCAGTTCAGGGTCGTTGAAGGCTTTCCACCAATCCGCATCCTTGAACGTGGCGGCGGTCGTGGCCTGCTGCCAGGTAGTCGGGACATCCAGCTGCGGGCGCTGGTAGTCAGTGGTGAGCAACGAGCCGCAGCCGGACAGGCAAAGCATCAACAGGGCAGCGAAAGGAAGTTTTTTCACAGGTCAGTCTCGAGCGAGCGCGTCGACAGGGTCGAGGCGGGCGGCGTTACGGGCCGGCAGATAGCCGAACACCAGGCCGATCAGGGTGGAGCAGAGGAACGCGGCCACGATGGAGGAGCCGGAGAACAGCAGCGGAAAGTCGCTGGTCAATCGGCTGAAGACTGCGCCGAACGTCAGTGCGGAGAGAACGCCCAACGCACCACCAATCAGGCAGACCAGCACTGCCTCGATGAGGAACTGCCGCAGGATATCGTGCTGTCGCGCTCCGACCGCCATGCGCACGCCGATTTCACGGGTACGCTCGGTCACCGACACGAGCATGATGTTCATCACGCCGATACCGCCGACCACCAGCGAGATGAGCGCGATCGTGGAGATCAACAGCGCCATGGTCTGGCTGGTCTTCTCGATGGTCTGGCGGATGGTGTCCGTGTTCATCACGAAGAAATCCTGCTTGCCGTGGCGGCGGGTCAGCAGACGGATGATCCCTTGCTCGGCGGCATCGCTGGATACGCTGTCGTCAACGCGCACCGTGATGCTTTCCAGATAGGATTGGCCGAGCACGCGCTTCATCACCGAGGTGTAGGGCAGATACACCCGCAGCGAATCGCTGGCTCCGAAGTTGCTCTGGATGGTGTCGAGCACGCCGACGATGCGGCAGGGCACGTTGTTCAGGATGATGACCTTGCCCAGGGCGTTCTGGCCGGGAAACAGCTTCTGGTAGGTGTTCTGGTCGATCACCACGTTCTGCGCGAGTTGCTTCACGTCCTTTTCGTCGAACGCGCGGCCCTGGGCAAAGGTGTAGCCCTTGGCGCGAAAGAACTGATCGCCGACGCCACTGATGGAGGCGGTCAACGCCTGATCGCGATAGAGCAGGGTGCCCGAACTCGATACCGAGGGCGTCACGCTATCGACGAAACTTTGCCCGGCGAGCGCTTCGGCATCCGCTGGCACCAGCGTCTGAATGCGGCCGGAACGCCTGTCACCGAATCCGGTGCCTGGGAAAATATCGATGGTGTTGGTGCCGATCGAACTGATGTTCTGCAGCACCTGCTGTTGCGATCCCTGACCGAGAGCGACGACGGATACCACCGACGCAATGCCGATGATGATCCCGAGCATGGTCAGGAAGGTACGCAGTTTGTGCGCCTTCATGGCCAGCAACGCCATACGCAGGGCTTCGTTGAAATGGCCGACCGCGACGCGCCAGCCTTTGTGTTCCTTGGGCGTCCGTTGCGATTCCGGGCTCTTGGGCGTGAGTTCGCCAGGGACCAGGCGGCGGTCCGCGATGATCTGGCCGTCGCTGATTTCGATGATGCGGTCAGCGGTTTCGGCCACTTTCATGTCGTGGGTGACGATGACTACGGTGTGACCTGCGTCGTGCAACTCGCGCAGCAGCTTGAGCATTTCTTCGCCGCTGTGGCTGTCGAGGGCGCCGGTGGGTTCGTCCGCAAGAATCACTTGCCCGCCATTCATCAACGCGCGGGCAATGGATACACGTTGCTGCTGGCCTCCGGAGAGCTGGCTGGGCTTGTGCGTGAGGCGCTCGCCCAGGCCAAGCCGCTGGAGCAGGGTGGTGCTGCGTTCACGCCGTGCTGCGCTGTCCACACTTGCGTATACCGCTGGGACTTCGACGTTACCGGTCGCGTCGAGGTCCGCGAGCAGGTGATAGCGCTGGAAGATGAAACCGAAGTACTCGCGGCGCAGTTGCGCCAATTCGTCCGGGGTCAGGTGCGCCGTTTCGCGCCCGGCAATGCGGTAGGTGCCCGCGGTCGGCCGGTCCAGGCAGCCGAGAATGTTCATCAACGTCGATTTGCCGGAGCCGGAAGCGCCGATGATCGCGACCATCTCGCCCTGCTGGATCGACAGGTTGACGTCTTCCAGCACCGCGATGGTTTCGTCTCCGGCCGCGAATTCCCGCCGCAGGTCACGTAGTTCGAGAAGGAGCGCGCTCATGTCACATACCCATCCGAGGCGGCATTCGCATGCGCGTCGTCGAGCCTTGCGCCGAATCACCCAGGACGATGCGTTCGCCGTTTTCCAGGCCTTCCGTGACTTGCACGTTGATGGAGTCTTCCAGGCCCGTGCGGATCTGCCGGGCGCTTACGGTGCCGTCCTTGCCGAGCACCTGCACGCTATAGCTGCCGTCGCGGTTGGCGGTGCCCAGCGCGGATGCCGGAATCGTCGGCACGCTTTGGGCGCGATCCAGCACGATGTTCACTTCGGTGGTCATGGAGATGCGCAGCTTGCCGTCTTCGTTGGGGACATCGAACACCGCGATGTAATAGACAGCCGTGTCTGTGCTGGACGACGACGAAGAGCTGCTCGAACTGCTGGTGCTGTCGTTATCGTTGATAGAGTCGGGCGCGGGTTGAATGGTCCGCAGCGTGGCTTCGTAGCGCTTGTCCGGCTCGCCGAGGATGGTGAAATACACCGGTAGGCCGGGCTTCAAACGCACCACATCCGCTTCGGAAATCTCCGCTTTCACGGTCATGCGGTCGAGCTGCGCGACCTTGACGATGGTCGGTGCGGATTGCGCGGAGTTGACGGTCTGGCCTTCCTTCACCACGACCCCGACGACGGTGCCGTCGATGGGCGCGGTGATTCGGGTATAGCCGAGATTGACCTGGGCGGTGTTCACCTCGATCTGCGCCTGTTCGATCTGCGCGTCATAGGCGGCGATCTGCGCTTTGGCGGTGTTCAGGTTGGCTTCCGCGACTTCGTAGTCTTCGCGCGAACTGGCGTTCTGCGACAGCATCTTCTTCTGCCGGACGAAGGCCAGCTCGCTCTGCTTCAAGGTTGCGACCCCGGCAGCTCGCTGTGCCTTGATATTGGCCAGGGCGGCCTTGGCGTTGGCCAGGTTGTTCTGCTGGGTGAGCGAATCGATCTCGGCGATCAGATCGCCTTTCTTGACCTGATCACCAAAGTCGACAGCCAGCGACTTGATCTGCCCGGAAACCTGGGCGCCCACGCTGACTTGCTGGAACGCTTCCAGCGCGCCGGTAGCGACGACCGTTTGCTCGATGTTGCCCTCGCGCACTTCGGCGGTGAGCAAACCCGCGGTTGGACTGGTGGAGAAGGTCCGGAAGGCAGCGTAGCCGCCAGCCGCGAGAACGAGCAGGGCAATGATGAGATAGCGAGGTCTAGGCATGGCGGATCACACGTCATATTCGATGACGCAATGATAGTGAGCACGCTAATGGAATTGGGTCAGCGAGAGGTAATGTCTTGTCAGGATTGGGTAAAGAGCGGTTCGGACCCGCTCTGGCTTCGGCCCTACGTGGCGCCGACGGCCGCTGCTTTATCAAGCTTTGCGGCGCGCTCATACTTCCACACAGACTAAAACGGAACGTGATGCCTGCCCGAGGTCTAACGCTGCACCCCATAAGAGGGTGTTTACAAAACAGGCGAGCGAAGGCTAGGCAAGGCGAAATCAGCTGAAAAAGCGCAGTTTACGAATGGTAAATGAGCATTTTGAGGCTGATTTCAACGCGGCATAACCGAGCACAGCCTTTTGTAAACACCCTCTAAGAAGCGGCGCCGAAGCCTTCCGGTCGCCAAGCGAGGTTCTATGGTTTTCCTACGTCGTGTAATTGCACTGACCTGTGTGCTCGCGGCGCCTGTGTTGCACGCAGCTGAGATCAATAAATGCGTGGACAGCAAGGGCAACGTTACCTATACCGATGCGGCTTGCGGTTCGGGTCATACCCTTGAACAGCGCTTCGAGCCGGTAAACCCCAAACCTGGCGGCAATGACACCGTGCGTATGGCACCTGCTGCTGCACCACCCGCTGCGTACGTACAGACGCAGCAGCCACCGGTACCTGCTGCGGCGCCTGCCCCAGCACCGGTTCAGGTCGTCCCGGCTCCGCAGGTTCCAGAATCCGAACCGAACGTGGTTTATGTGCCTACGAGCGAGTCGCGCTACGTCAGGCCTTATGGTAGTTCGAGGTATGAAGAGCGCCGTAGCTACAGCGGTTACGGTACGAGCTATGGCAACGGCTATGGGTCCAACTCTGGTCGTGGCTACGATCGCGGGGATCATCGTGGAGATCATCGACCGGACAACCGACTTCCACCGCCGCGCCCACCAGAGAAGCCGCGCCCGACGTGGCGTGGTGAAACCGAAGCTACCCGGGCGCTGATCCAGGGTGGCGGTGGTTCGCGTGGATCGGACCGGGGGCCCGGACGTGAGTGGCGTGATCGCAATTGATCGTCGGTCGTCGTATTCGCGGCTAAAGCCGTTCCCACGTACCTGTAGGGCGGGTGTAACCCGCGGCATTTAGGCTTTCTACGCGGGTTTCACCCGCCCTACGTACGGCGTCTACAAGCGCATTCGATCCCGGCGGCCAATAGGTATATCCTTTGACCTGGTTATTTATCCAGGGTTGGTTATGGGACTCATCGAACTCTACTGGAGCCTCGCCGGCGCAGCGCTGCTACTGGTGGTGGGGCTTGCCGGGCTTTCTTTTCGTCAGGCGGGTCAATTGCGGGAGTGCGAAAAGCGCTTGCTGGCCCTGCAGAACCAATTGGAGCAGGAGCGCGCGGGTGCGCAACAGGAGACTCTTGAACACCTGGCAGACCGCGAGCGCATCGAGTATCTGCGTACGCAGCAGGCGGAGTCTCAGGCAACCATTCAACGTTTGCAGGAGCGACAGCAGGCCGATCAGCAGAAGCTCGCAGCGTTACACGGGCACGCGGAGGCCTCGCGTGCCGAAGCACGGCACCTGAGCAATCAGGTAGAAAGCGCCAATGAGCGTAATGCACATCTGAGTGCGCAACTCGAGGCGCTGCAACAGCGCTACGCCGGTCTCGACCGCGAACACGCGACCCTGAATAGCACTCTCGAACAGAAGCAGTGGCATTTCAGTGAGCAGCAACAGTTGCTCAAGGAGAGTCGCGACCAGCTCAAGCTTGAGTTCGAACAACTCGCCGCGCAAATCTTCGAAGCCAAGGGGCAGGCGTTCTCTCAGCAGAATCAGCAATCGCTGGACGCGTTGCTCAAGCCTTTCCGTGAGCAGATCGATGGCTTTCGCGCCAAGGTCGAGGACATTCATCACAAGGACGTCCAGCAGCAGGCGACGCTTGCCCAGCAACTGGTCCAGCTCAACGAATTGAATCGCCAGATCACCCAGGAAGCTCATGACCTCGCCAATGCGTTGAAAGGGCAGAAGAAGATGCAGGGCAACTGGGGTGAGCTGATTCTCGAAAACGTACTGGAGCGTTCCGGACTCGTGGCAGGGCGGGACTTCGTGCGCGAGGCCAGCTTCACTACCAGTGAAGGGCGCAAGCGGCCAGATGCCCTGGTATATCTGCCACAGGGCAAACACCTGATCATCGACGCCAAGGTGTCGCTGAACGCCTATACCCGTTACGTCAACTCCGAGGATGACACCGAACGGCGGTTGGCATTGGCTGAGCACGTGTCGGCGATTTCCATGCGCATCCGCGAATTGGCCGATCGGCATTACTTCGATCTGCCCGGGCTGAACGCGCCGGAAATGGTCTTCATGTTCATCCCGATCGAGTCAGCGTTCGTCGAGGCGCTGAAGGCGGACGAAACGCTGTTCCAAAAAGCCATCGAGCGCAACGTGCTGGTGGCAACACCTACGACGCTGCTCACCAGCCTGAACATCGTTCGCCAGCTCTGGCGTTTCGAGGATCAGAACCGACATACCGCCGAACTCGCGGACCGCGCCGGCAAGGTCTACGACAAGCTCCGCACCTTCCTCGGCAGTATGGACAACATCGAAGCCAGCCTCGACCGTGCGCGCGATGCGTACGGCAAGGCGCGCGACCAATTGGTCGGCGGACGAGGGAATCTGGTCAAGCAGGTGGCGGAGTTCCGTGATCTGGGAATCGCGGTGAAGGGCGAGCTTTCCGAGAGCTGGGTCGACCCGGCGGACTTGGAATTGGGGTTGATCGAGCGACAGGAAGGGTAGGTGTTTTCCGCTCCGCTTCGGTCAAGCATCAGATAAACCGTTGTTCATTCGGAGCAAGAATCTAGAGCATGCCTCCACTTTTGTAGGAGCCAGCTTGCTGGCGATCAGAGTTCGCGCGGCATCGAAAAAATTGATCGCCAGCAAGCTGGCTCCTACAGGAATGGGCTCCGTCAGATGTATTGGGTAGCCGTAGGGTGGGTGCTCGACGCCATCCACCGATGTGCATCGGATACGCAAACCCAAGCAACTACGGTTCACTTCACCTACCTGAGAAACACCGATCCTAGACCCGCCCAAACACAATTTGTATTGCTGCATCGCTTGCCCCTCACGAGGGATGTGTTAAGCAAAAAATGCTCACATCCCGCGGAGGCAATCGAATGACCGACAATAACAACACGACTCCCCCAACCGATCACACGCCAAGCGCCGTCCCACCCCGTGGAACGCTCGCACGCTGGAAACTCATCGGACCCGGTATCGTCGTTGCCGTAACCGGCGTCGGCGCCGGCGATCTTGTGGCAACGCTCATCGCCGGCTCCCGCTTTGGCTATGCGCTGCTCTGGGCCGCTGTGGTCGGCTGTATCGTCAAGATTGCCCTGGCCGAAGGGTCGGCTCGTTACCACCTGGCAACCGGCTCCACTATGCTCGAGGGCTGGCGTTCGCTGGGGATCTGGACCTACTGGTATTTCGGTATCTACATCGTCATCTGGGGTTTCGTCTACGGCGGCACGGCGATGAGCGCCACCGCATTGCCGTTATCCGCACTTTTCCCTGACCTACTTCCTTTCTGGGTATGGGGCGCGCTTTCAGGGATCGCGGGAGCCGTGTTCATTCTGCTCAACCGTTACGCGATGTTCGAACTGGTGATGAAGATCTTCATTGGAATCATGTTCGTAGTGGTGGTAGGGCTCGCGATTCTGGTCGTGCCGAACGTGGGCGATGCGCTGACGGGACTGGTACCGACGATTCCGGAAGGCTCGGCCATCTATACGCTCGGGTTGATCGGCGGTGTCGGCGGCACCATTACCATGGCCGCGTATGGTTATTGGGTGAACGCCAAAGGGTGGAACACGCCGGCGTGGATGGGCGTGATGCGCCTCGATAACCGAGTGGCTTATATCGCGACAGGAATCTTCGTGATCTCGATGCTGGTCGTGGGCGCCGAGCTTCTCTATACCGCGCAGATCGCACTCTCGGACGGGGATCGTGGGCTTCTCGACCTCGATGATGTGCTACGTGATCGTTTCGGTCCCATCGTTTCCACGATCTTCCTGATCGGTTTTGCGGCTACGACGTTTTCCTCGATCCTCGGCGTCTGGCATGGGGTGTCGCTGCTCTTCGCCGATTTCGTAAGGCAGGTCGTTGGCGGTAGCAAGGATCGCAGCAATCTCGAGACCACCAAGGCATTCCGTTTCTATGTGCTCTGGCTGACCTTTCCACCGATGCTGCTGCTCGCACTCGGACGTCCGTTCGCGCTCGTTGTCGCTTATGGCGCGTTCGGTGCGTTCTTCATGCCGTTCCTGGCGCTGACGCTGATCTGGTTGCTCAACTCAAAGCGCGTCCCGGCTGAATGGCGTTCGGGTTGGCTTTCCAACCTACTGCTAGGTCTTGCGGCGGCACTGTTTGTGGTGCTGTGCCTGAGCGAGTTGGCGCGGTTTATTTAGGCGCGCTCGGTTATGCGGCGAGCTATAGGAATCAAATGTTGAGCTGATCCGGCTTTTTGTAGGAGCGAGCTTGCTCGCGAAAGCGGATTTCGCCGTGGAGATCGTATTCGCCAATACCACCGTATTCGCGAGCAAGCTCGCTCCTACAATGGCCGGATTTGCCGCACGACAGCGCTATGCCGCTCGCCCCCGACGCCGACTCACCCTATACTTCCGTCCGCTCTTTACCACCGTCAGACGAAGCACCCGTGCTTCCTCATTCGTTTTTTCCGCTATTGAACCGGAGAACTCCATGCTCAAGCGCACCCTGGCGCTCGCCGCCGGCATCGCCCTGTCTTTTTCCGCTGTAGTCGCCAACGCCGCCGATGTGCTGCGGGTCAGTGCTATTCCCGATGAAGCCCCGACCGAACTGCTGCGCAAGTTCAAGCCGCTGGGTGCCTATCTGGAAAAAGAACTGGGCATGAAGGTCGAGTTCGTGCCCGTCGCCGACTATCCCGCTGTCGTGGAAGCCTTGGCGACCGATCGCCTCGACATGGCCTGGCTCGGAGGCTTTACCTTCGTTCAAGTGAATCTGCGTACCAATGGCACGGCGATCCCACTCGTTCAACGTGAGCAGGACGCGCAGTTCACCAGCAAATTCATCACCGCCGATGCGAACGTGAAATCGCTGCAGGACCTGAAAGGCAAGACGTTTGCCTTCGGCTCCGTATCCTCTACTTCCGGCAGCCTGATGCCGCGTTATTTCATGTTGCAGGACGGTATCAAGCCGGAAGATTTCTTCAGCCGTGTCGCGTATTCCGGTGCGCATGATGCGACCGCTGCCTGGGTTCAGGCGGGCAAGGTCGATGCCGGTGTACTCAATGCCAGCGTGTGGCAGAAGCTCGTGGACAGCGGCAAAGTCGATACTGGCAAGGTCAAGGTGTTCTCTACCACGCCGACCTATTTCGACTACAACTGGACGGTACGCGGCTCGCTGGACAAGCAGGTCGCCGAGAAGATCAAGCAGGCATTCCTCAAGCTCGATCCAGCCAAGCCGGACGACAGGGCCATCCTGGACCTTCAGGCCGCCAGTCGTTTCATCGAAACGAAGCCTGAAAACTACAAGGGCATCGAAGAAGCCGCGCGTGCAGCCGACCTGCTGAAATGATCCTCGGCCTGCATCGCGCAAGCCTGCGCCATGGCAAGGCGGTGCAGGCGCTTCGAAATGTCGATCTAGAGATCGAAGCCGGTGAGCGCGTTGCGCTGATCGGCCCCTCGGGAGCAGGTAAGTCGAGCCTGCTCAATGTCCTCTCTACAGCGATAAAGCCAACCGAAGGCGAGCTTCGGGTGTTGGGCGAACAACCCTGGAACATGGGTAATCGATCTCGTCAAAGACTACGCTCACGCATTGGACTCGTTCACCAGGCGCCACCTATCCCGGGGCGGCAGCGCGTTGTCACGGCAGTGTCAGCGGGCCGGCTAGCGGAGTGGGGGTTGGCACGCGGCCTGTTGAATCTGCTCCATCCGCTCGATGCCGAGGGTGCACGCAAAGCGCTGGCCGAACTGGACCTCGCCGATAAGTTGTTCGCCCAGTGCGGTCAGCTTTCGGGTGGGCAATTGCAGCGTGTGGGTATCGCCCGCGTGTTGTATCAGTCCCCGGAGCTGTTGCTGGCTGATGAGCCTGTTTCCGCGATGGACCCGGTGCTGGCCGATCACACGCTCGGCGTTCTGTGCCGGAATGCGCGCGAGCGCAATGTAACGCTCGTGGCCAGCCTGCATAACGTCGAGCTGGCGCTGGCGCATTTTCCTCGGGTGATCGGTTTGCGTGACGGGCAGGTAATGTTCGATTGCGCAGCTGCAGACGTGGCTCCCGAGCGACTGCGTGCGCTTTACGCCAACGAACATCTGGTTCCTGCTCCCGCAGCAGAGGCAGACGCTATGGCTGTGCAAATTCCGCGATGCTAAGCCGCGACACCCGAGACCCCGCACTACTGCCGAGGCTGATGCTGACGGCGCTTGCGCTCATCCTGCTATGGCCGGGAATACGGCTCGCCGAGCTGGACGTTTCCGTGCTTTGGCATGGCGACAGCGCACGCGACATGGGCAATTTCCTGGCCGGCTTCTGGCCATTGGCAAGCGACGCCGAATTTCTCGCATTGCTGTTCGACGCCACCTTGCAGACGCTGGCGATCGCCACCGCCGGGATGGCCATTGCACTGCTGATCGCCATTCCGGCGGGCCTGTTCGCCAGCCGCGCGCTATCCCTTTCAGCCGCGAGCCGTGGGGGACGCCCGCTTTGGTGGGCGCAGGCGCTGCGCTGGCCAGTGCGTGGTTTGCTGATCTTCCTGCGCAGCGTGCCTGAGATCGTCTGGGCGCTGCTGTTCGTTCGAGCTGTCGGTCTTGGGCCGACCGCGGGTGTACTGGCGATCGGCATCACCTACGCCGGAATGCTGGGCAAGGTCTACGCGGAAATCTTCGAGTCGGTCGACCAGCGCCCAGCGCATGCCTTGATGCAGGCCGGGAGCGGGCGATTGGCCGCGTTCTGCTACGGCATTCTGCCTACGGCAGCGGCTGAGCTGATGTCGTACACGGTGTATCGCTGGGAATGCGCCGTGCGTGCATCCGTGGTCATGGGCTTCGTTGGCGCGGGTGGCCTCGGGCAGCAGATCGATCTCTCGCTGCGGATGTTCGCCGGCGGTGAGGTGGCCAGCATGCTGCTGACCTTCCTGCTGCTCGTCATGTTGGCGGATGCATTGAGCCGTCTATTGCGAGGGCGACTGGCATGAAGCGAGTGACCAACTGGCTCATCCTGCTGGTGATTCTGGTCGCCGTGTTCGCATCGTTCGGTTACCTCGGTGTTGATTTGTTGCGCGTATTCGGCGGCGACAACCTGAGCCAGATGTCGGCTTATGCCGAACGATTCCTACGACCGGATCTCGGTACCGGTCACCTGCGGGCCATCGGCTACGGTGCGCTGGAAACGTTGGCAATGTCGGCATTGGGAACGCTGCTCGCCGCAGTACTCGGGCTGTTTCTCGCGCTGCCCGCCGCCGGACGTTTTGGCTGGCCGCTGGCGGGTTTCGCACGCCTTGTCCTCAACGCATTGCGCGCTATTCCAGAGCTGGTATGGGCGGCGCTCATGGTGCTTGCTGCTGGCCTGGGTCCCAACGCCGGAACGCTCGCGCTCGCGCTGCATACCGCTGGTGTGCTCGGCCGACTGTTCGCTGAGGCGCTGGAAAACACGCCCGCGGCGCCGGCAGACGCCATTCGCCTGCAAGGCGGCGGGCAGATCGCCGCGTTCTGCTACGGCACGCTGCCCAACCTCTGGCCACAGCTACTCGCGTACATGCTCTATCGCTGGGAAAACAACATTCGCATGGCGACGATCCTCGGCTTCGTCGGCGCGGGTGGATTGGGGCAGATGCTTTACGTCAGTCTCAGTCTTTTCCAAGAGCCCCAGGCGAGCACCGTGATTCTGGCGATGCTGGTACTGGTCTTCCTAGTGGACGCTTTGAGCGTGTGGATGCGCCAGCGATGGGTTCGGGCCTGATAGCTCCATGTTGCCCTGATGTTGAGCATTCAGCTGAGTAAATAACCCTGTCATAACAACCCGCTTTACTTCGGCGCAGACATTGGCTCGCTGAATGTCGGTGATTGGCGATGGCGTATCGCTTCGGGCGCGAACGGCCTCCTGCTGGGAGGTCGAGGGACGAACTTCCAAGGCTCCATTGGCAGATCATCCATCTGATCGCGCGGCAAAATCCGCTTTTACCCTTTCGATCTGCATTCGGTAACGGCACAATTCGCCTCTTTTTTTGGCTGGCCCTGCCGGAGGTTCCCAAATGATCAAGACGCCGTACTACCTCATCGACAAGCAGAAGCTGCTGGCCAACATGGAAAAGATCGCCTACGTGCGCGAGAACTCCGGCGCCAAGGCGCTGCTGGCGCTCAAGTGCTTCGCCACCTGGTCGGTGTTCGACCTGATGCAGGAGTACATGGACGGCACTACCTCTTCGTCCCTCTACGAGCTCAAGCTCGGTCGGCAGAAGTTCGCCGGCGAGACTCATGCCTACAGCGTGGCCTGGGCCGATGACGAAGTCGAAGAGATGGTCGCCAACTGCGACAAGATCATCTTCAACTCCATCGGTCAGCTCGAGCGTTTCCGCACGGCGACCGAGGGCACCATTCGCGGTTTGCGGGTCAACCCGCAGGTGAGCAGCTCGGATTATCTGCTGGCAGACCCGGCGCGCCCCTTCAGCCGTCTGGGCGAGTGGGACCCGGAGAAGATCGAAGGCGTGATCGAGCAGATTTCCGGCTTCATGTTCCACAACAATTGTGAGAACGGCGATTTTGGCCTGTTCGACAAGATGCTGGCTCACATCGAGGAACGCTTCGGTCATTTGCTCCACAAAGTCGAATGGGTCAGCCTCGGTGGCGGTATCCACTTCACGGGCGAGGGCTATGCGCTCGACGAGTTCTGTGCACGCCTGAAAGGCTTCTCCGAGAAGTACGGTGTACAGGTCTATCTGGAGCCGGGTGAAGCGGCCATCACTGGCAGCGCGTCGCTGGAAGTGACCGTGCTCGACACGCTGTACAACGGCAAGAATCTTGCGGTCGTGGACAGCTCAATCGAGGCGCACATGCTCGATCTGCTGATCTACCGCCTGAACGCCAAGCTGACGCCGAGCGAGGGTGAGCACACCTACATGGTGTGCGGCAAATCCTGCCTGGCGGGGGATATCTTCGGTGAATACCAGTTCGATCGTCCGCTGGCGATCGGCGATCGTCTGTCGTTCGTTGACGCGGCTGGTTACACCATGGTCAAGAAAAACTGGTTCAACGGCCTGAAAATGCCGGCCATCGCGGTGAAACAACTCGACGGTAGTGTCGATGTGGTTCGCGAGTTCGGTTTCGACGATTACCTGTCGAGCCTTAGCTGACGTGTGAGGTGGATGACGCTTTTTTCATCCACCGTATTGGTCACGAAATAATGGATGGATCGGACCGCGCAGGTAAGTGCCGGCTACGCACGCCGATCCACTTAATGCATTAGCTGGTTTTAACAACGCAGTACCCTGGAGGTGAAACAATTGAAGAAGAACGTTCTTATCATTGGTGCAGGAGGTGTCGCCAAGGTGGTGGCCCACAAGTGCGCGCAGCACAACGACGAACTCGGTCGTATTGCCATCGCGTCACGGAACATCTCCAAATGCCAGGCCATCATCGACAGTGTGAACGCCAAGGGCAGCCTCAAGCAGCCCGCTGAAATCAAGGCTTTCGCGCTCAATGCACTAGATATCGAGGCGACCAAGACGCTGATCCGCGAGACCGAATCGCAGATCGTCATCAACGTCGGTTCAGCCTTCCTCAACATGTCGGTGCTGCGTGCCTGCATCGATACCGGCGCTGCCTATCTGGACACCGCCATTCATGAAGAACCGGGCAAGATCTGCGAAACCCCGCCCTGGTATGGCAACTACGAGTGGAAACACCTCGAGGAATGCCAGCAGAAGAACATTACAGCCATTCTCGGCGTCGGTTTCGACCCGGGTGTGGTGAACGCCTATGCGGCCCTGGCTCAACAACAGCATTTCGACACGATCGAGTCGATCGACATCCTCGACGTCAATGCTGGCAGTCATGGCAAGTATTTCGCGACCAACTTCGACCCGGAAATCAATTTCCGCGAGTTCACCGGTACGGTCTACAGCTGGCAGAACAGCCAGTGGACGACCAACACCATGTTCGAGGTCAAGCGTACGGATGATCTGCCTGTCGTGGGTTCCCAGAACCTCTACCTGACCGGCCACGACGAAGTGCACTCGATCTCCAAGAACCTGAACGTGCCGAACGTGCGCTTCTGGATGAGCTTCGGCGAGCACTACATCAACGTGTTCACCGTGCTGAAGAACCTCGGTTTGCTCTCGGAGCAACCGGTGAAAACCGCCGAAGGCCTGGAGGTCGTGCCATTGAAAGTGGTGAAGGCCGTGCTGCCTGATCCGTCCTCGCTGGCACCGGGTTACACCGGCAAGACGTGCATCGGCGATCTGGTCAAAGGCACCAAGGATGGCCAGCCGCGTGAGGTCTTCATCTACAACGTGGCCGACCACGAAGAAGCGTTCGCTGAGACGGACAGCCAGGGCATTTCCTACACCGCCGGCGTGCCTCCGGTTGCCGCTGCGCTGCTGGTAGCCCGTGGCGAGTGGGACGTGTCGCGTATGGTCAACGTGGAAGAGCTACCGGCCGAGCCGTTCCTCAAGGCGCTGGACGTGATGGGCCTGCCTACGCGGATCAAGGACGAGCAGGGCGATCGCCCGTGGGATGCGCTCGTCTGATCGACCCGTAGTAAAAAATGCGCCCAGATGGGCGCATTTTTTTATCCCATGTTTTCTTGCCGGCTGATCT
This sequence comes from Pseudomonas matsuisoli, assembly GCF_014647635.1. GTDB lineage: Bacteria > Pseudomonadota > Gammaproteobacteria > Pseudomonadales > Pseudomonadaceae > Pseudomonas_P > Pseudomonas_P matsuisoli. The sequence goes on along the minus strand of NZ_BMPO01000001.1, from coordinate 20,486 downwards.
GTTTGTGCCGGGCTGGTAATGGTTTTTGTAGGGGCGGGTTTACCCGCGAAGACTATTTTCGCCGTGAAGATCGCGCCGGCCCAGCCACCGCGTTCGCGGGTAAACCCGCCCCTACACATGATTGGCCCTGCATTACCGCATCCAACGGTTGCCGGCGACGCCCGTGGCCATCATCATGCGCCGCCTCTGGCTGAGGCCCGCAGAAACGTGGTCCGTCACGCGTCTTGTGCGTCATAGCCACGTCTTTCCCCAGAACTTGCCCGCTGTTCCCTCGGAGATTCCCCTAGCATCATGCGTTCACTGCCTCCTTTTCCCCTGCGTACAGGTCACTTTTTCGCAACCGGCTTGCTGGCCTTTGGCTCGTTTTCGGCTGCCTATGCCGATACCGCGCCCGGCGCTGTCCAGCTGGATAGCGTTCGGGTCTCCAGCCAGACGTTGACTGAACAGCAGGCAGCCGAGGCGCAGTTGAAGAGCGTGCCGGGTGGAACCAATCTGGTGGACATGGACCGCGTTGCCAGCGGGCGTGTCGCCGGTAATCAGGACGTTTTGGCTTATCAGCCGGGCGTTTATGCGCAATCGCCAGGTAACGAAGGACTGAAGGTGTCGGTGCGCGGCTCGGGTATCAATCGGGGCCCCGGCGCGCACGCATCGGGTCTGCACGTATTGCTCGACGGCTTGCCCCTGACAGGATCGGGCGGCACGCCCTATGAACTGCTCGAACCCCTGTGGCTCAGCCGCGCCGAGGTACTGCGTGGGGCCAACGGATTCGATCGCGGGGCCCTGACGCTCGGTGGCGCCGTGGACTACATTACCCGCACTGGCCGGGATGCCGACAAATTGCAGTTGCGCTACGAGGCCGGCAGCCATGGCTACCAGAAACGTAGCATCAGCTCCGGCCAGCAGATTGGTGACCTCGACTACTACATCAACCTCACCGACAGCCGTTACGACGGCTACCAGGATCATGCGTCCGGCAGCGGTAAAGGCGTTGCGGCTAACGTCGGTTACCGCATCAACGAAAATCTGGAAACGCGCTTCTACCTGCGCTACCGCGAAACCGAGCACGACACGCCCGGCCGGCTGACCAAGGCGCAGATCGAGCACAGCCCACGCGATGCCAGCGCTAACAGCTTGCGCATCGACGCTCGACGCGATCAGCCGGGGAGCACCTGGCTGGCGAACAAGACGACCTTGCAACTGGATGATGACTCTTCGCTGGAAGTGGGGCTGGCCTACCACCATTACCCCATGGACATTCGCGAAAGCGACTACCGCGTGCGAGTAGACTACAGCGACGTCAGCGGTTCGCTTGCCTACCGCCGGCATCACACGTTGTTCGGTCTCGATAGCAATTCCACGATCGGTTTCCGTACTACGACGAACCTGCCGAGTACCAAGTCGAGGGAGACGGCGCATATGCCGTTGACCGTGGGCGGCACGACCTACCCGTCGGGCACCCTGATGCGCGACTACATCCACCAGGGCTCGGACAACGTCATCCATGCCAGCAACGACCTGGAACTGGCACCAGACCTGTGGCTGACCACGGGGCTCGCGTTGATCTACACGCGACGTGAAAGTGAAGTGACCTGGCCGGCCAATGACGACAAGGTCAGCGAACACCAATGGGATTACGCGCCTCGCATCGGCCTGCGCTACCAGATCGACCCGGACCTGCAGGTGTACGGCAATATCAGCCGCTCGGTGGAACCACCACATCCCTGGTCGATGATCTGGGGTTCGCCATATCGTTTCCCTGCCAGCAACCAGCCCTATAGCAACCGGCAAAGCGCGGCGGTTTCTCTGGATAACCAGACGGCGACCACCTTCGAGATCGGCACGCGTGGGGATTCCGCCATCGGGCGTTGGGACCTGGCCTATTACTATTCGGCCGTTCGCCACGAGCTACTCAGCGTGGAAGTCGAGCCGAACGTCATTGCCGAATCCAACGCCAGCCCTACCGTGCATCAGGGAATCGAAGCAGGGATGGAAAGCTCGCTCTGGCAGGGCGGCGCGGCCGGTGCGCTGGCGTTGCGTCAGGCCTATACGTTCAGTGACTTCCACTACCGTGACGATGACACCTACGGCAGCAATCGCTTGCCAGGCCTGCCGCGTCACTACTATCAGGCCGAGTTGCGCTACGACCATCCGACGGGTTTCTACGCGGGGCTTAACACCCAGTACGCCTCGAAAGTGGCCGTCGATTACGCGAACTCCTATTACGCCGACGCCTACGCCATCTTCGGCGCGACGCTGGGCTATGCGGCGCCGAAAGGCGATTGGCAGACCTGGCTCGACCTGCGCAACCTCACGGACAAGCGCTACGCCGCCACGGTCACCCCGGGTTATAACGATAACGGCGGGGATGCGGCGCGTTCGACGCCGGGTGAAGGATTCGGTGCGTTCGTCGGCGTCGCGTATCACTTCAATTAGGTCATGCAAACTAACCTGATTGCACTCATCTGGTGTTCGCAAGATGAGCACAGGTTGAGCGCACTACCTAATTAGCGATCGGAAACACTTCGCTGTGCACTTCGGTCGAGCTACTGCTGTCGGAATAGCGTTGGCCCTTTGACTGGGCTTTACTCAGCGCGAGGACGAACACATGGCCGTTACATTGAAACAGCTGCAAGGCACGGACATCCCTGAAGAGCATCGCCGGCCAGGACAGAGCACCGTCTTCCAGGTGCTTGCCGAAAACGGCGAGACCTTCCATTTCAATTCGGAGACCGAAGCCGCGGCGAAGGTCGTCACGCTCAGCGAGCAAGAAAAGAGCGACAAGCCCTAGTTCTCGAGTTGATGCCTTTTCCCGAATGAACCGGCGCTTGTAGGGGAGCCGCGGGCGTCATTTGTACTCGTCACGGGGTACAGCCGTAGCGGTTCGAATAGAAAAATGAGGGAGTGGTGTAGCGGGCGTTACGAAAGGCGAATTGGGGCCAGTTGAAACGAAACGTCTGCTGTAAAGAAACACCTGCGCATTTGCGCGATAGTCCTTCAAGCTCGCAAGGGGCTGAGTGGTTGCCTTCAGGCAACCACTCGATGCAATTTATCCGCGGGCGCGAGCAGCGTCACGCAGGGCTTTGACCTGGTCATGGTTGCGTTGGACACCTTGCAGCTGACGTTCGACGACCATGCGTACTTCGGCTGGCAGATCTTTTTCCAGCGCTTCCTTATAGCTCTTGAGGGCGACGTCTTCGCCACGCTCGCATTCATTGAGGATCGCCTCGTCGCTCTTGCCGGTCACCGCGGATTTGATGTCGACCCACTTGCGGTGCAGAGCGCCCGAAACGCTGGCCTTCTGCTCTGGGTCACCGCCGAGGCGGGTGACGAGCTGTTGCAGTTCGGTGGCTGCCTGGCTGCAATCTTCCGCGCGCTTGAGCATGGTGGATTTCAGTTGCGGATCCTTGAGGTCGTCCGCGCACTCTTTGAATCCCTTGTAGCCGTCAAGGCAGGTTTCGATCAGGTCATTCAGTTCGGAGATCGTTGCTTTGTTGTCCATGAACAGTACCTCTAGGCAGTAAGAATTCAGTTCGTCACAGGTTAGTGATGACTCCTTAAAACTTGACTCGACAGGACTGCTGATCGTTCAAGCCGCATGGTGAGTGGTCGGAGGTGATAGGGCCGCCGATGGTTGTTCCGACGTGCGCTCAACCATTGGTGAAAACACTGCGGCAGACGCTCTGGTGGGCAATTCGATTGCGACCTTCCGCCTTCGCGGCATAGAGCGCCTTGTCCGCGGCCAGAAGCAGGTCCTTCGGATCTTGCAAGCGATGATTCGACGGAAGTACTGCGATGCCGATGCTCACGGTCAGCGTTCCATAGGGAGAGCCTTCGTTCGTGATCCGTAGGGCTTCGACGCCGCTGCGGACTCGCTCCGCCACGACGGGCGCGGATTCCGCGTTAGCCGTAGGCAGGATAAGTGCGAATTCCTCACCGCCATATCGTGCGGCGGTGTCCACATCATTACGGATGGATTGCCGGAGCACATCGGCGACACGTTTCAAGGCTTCGTCGCCTTCGGGGTGGCCATAGCCGTCGTTGAACCGCTTGAAGTAATCGACATCGATCAGCAGCAGCGCCATGGGTCGGTCGCGTGAGCGTAGGGAACGGAACGCCGTATCGAGCGTTTCGTCGAACTTGCGGCGGTTCGCCAACCGCGTCAACGCATCTTCACTGGCAATCACCTCCAGGGTCAGATTGGCCTGGGCCAGCTCGCTGTGCATGGCCTGCAGCCGAGTTTCCATCCGTTCCTGGCGAGTCAGCGCGCGCCAGATGAGCGCCGTCATTCCTGTGAAAATCACCAACGTGATTGCCGAAAGCAACCAGGCTTGCATGGCGCGACTGCGCCAAACCGTCAACGCGTCATGCTCGGAGATGGCGGCGGCCACGGCGATGGGATAACGCGTACTCGCATCGAAGCCATATATCCGGGTCATGCCATCGATGACGCTTTTCGCGGTGAGCGTGCCACGGGGGACCCCGTGCTCGTTCATCATTTGAAGTACAGGGCTTTTGGATATGTTGATGCCGATGCTTTCCGCGGGCATTCGGGATCGCGCGAGGATGTAACCGTCCCGCTTGAACAGGCTGATCGAGCCCTCCGGGCCTAGGTCAAACTCTTGGTAGAAATCAATGAAGCGCTGCACGTTTAGGGATGCGAGGGCCACGCCGCGGAAGTTACCTTCAGGGTCGTTCAGCCGCAGCGATAAAGGAATCACCCAGTTTCCCGTGAGCCGACTGCGGATCGGCGACCCAATGTATAGGCTCGGATTGCGAGTGATGCGGTGATAGGCGAAGAACTCGCGGTCGGCGGCAGTGAAGGGTGCGGCAGCGGTCTCGACGGTCGTCATGAGCGCCGCGCCGTCGGCGTCTGCCACCGCGAAGCTTTCCAGCTCACGTAGCACACCGAGTTGAACTCGCGACAGCTCACGGATTTCGGCGAAATTAGCCTCCGTGTATCCAGACAGGGCCAGTTTGGCCTGGATGCTGAGCAGAACGGTATGCGCGTCCCGGATGGTGGATTCCGCCTGCAAGGTCAAGGCTGTGGAGAGGTTCTTCACTTCCTCGACATGCTGTTCCACGGCCACGCGTTTGTCCCACGTCACTTGTACGTAGGTAAGCAAAATGACCGCGAGACTGATGAAGCCGGCCATGATCACTACCAAGCGTCTTGCATGACCGATTTTTGATTGTGGGGTCTGCACAGGTATCGCCTGACTGAAGAGCATTTCTTTTTGAGCCGCCACCATCGCGTTGGTGCCTGGCGGAAGGCAAACGGCGGGCAGTCGGGTGCTCGGCCCGTCAGTGGCGCCAACTGACCCCGATCAGCCGTGGTTAGCTGTCTTGGCGTTGCAGTCCGAGGTTGCGTCGCTAGTACTGGCGAGCGTGCAATCGAGCGCTGTATTGACCGATGCGCTTTCAGAAGAGGTTTCAGGAAACGGCAGCGGGGCGTGATGTGCGGTTTGTTGCCCGGAACGAGGACGGTTAAGCCGAACGCCATTGCGCGCGATGTAGTACAGGAACAAAGGGATGCCGACGACATAGCGGCCAAATAAGCGACGAGGCTCGAGCAGTAAACGAAATAGCCATTCCAAGCCCATTCGGCGCATGAGCAAGGGCGCGCGTGGAAATCGGCCAGAGGCAAAGTCCAGCATGGCGCCGCCGCAGATCAGCAAACAGGGGACATCCAAAGTCTGTTTCAAGAACGAGGCAAGTTCTTCCTGCCGCGGCATGCCCAACGCGAGCACGATGACGGCAAGCGTACCGGGCTGGTAATGCGCCTTGAAAAAGTCCAGGTAAACCTCGTTCTCCTGATGCCCCTCGATTGCGTGGAATGGCCGCCCGGCAAACAAGCTTTTCGACCCTTCGGTGACCCACGGCTCACGGGTGCCCATGGCGAACAGTTGGCAATCGCGTGCTGAGTGATCAACCAGGTAGGCGATGAGTTCGGGAATCAGGTCCGTCCCGTTGAGATTCGCCTTGGGGTCTTTGCCACTGGCTTTGCAAGCAATCTTCACTCCGATGCCATCCCGAAGAACGTACCGCATTTGGGTGAAGTGATGACGCATCGACGCACTCGTTTGCGCGATGTTGTAACCATGCTGATTGAGGAATCCGAGGATGGTAGGCGTTCCAAGCCCGCATAGCTCGTCGAACAGTGGAATTAAATCGTCCTTGCTCATCAAGCACAGCCGGTCGATCAATGGATCACCAGCCCTAATGAATGCACTCGCCACATGTCACCCTTGAATGCTACTAAAGCACGGCCTCGATTCGTTCTGCCGAACGATTCGCCTTGCCGATGTACCGAGCTAGAGCCCTTGGCAGATGCCTGCGCGGGTTCGGCTAAGACGAGCAAAGCGCTCGGGTAGTTCTAAAAAAATCTGGATGGATTGCCGTCATGGCGCCTGTGGGTCTTTCATCACTGCGGCGGGAAAGTGGCTAGCTCCCCTTTAACTCATAGAAGAGCGACGTCGGGTTTGCGCACAATTCGGCTGAATGGCACGTGAGTGATCGGTACGTGTCATAACCCTATGCTTCAATATCGCTTAAAAGACAGCCCGGCACTCTCGATGAATTTGATCGTTATTGTGGAAGACGAACCTGCCATTCAACAGATGCTCATGGATCTGGCCGAATGGTGGGGATGCAGGACCGAGGTATTCGGAACCGCAGACGAGGCGGCCCGTTACCTGCGCGGTGGCGTAGAACAGCCGTCGCTCGTCATCACGGACCATGCGATGCCAGGGATATTGAGTGGCTTCGACTTAGTCGTAGAAGCGCATGAAAGATGGCCCTCCCTTCCGATCATCATGATCAGCGCGTATGCGTACGAAGTGACGTTGCCCGAGGTAAGACACATCGTTTTGCTCGACAAGCCCTGGACCATCGCTTCGCTCTCGGAACTGGCCGAATCCTTGATGCGCAACGGGGAGGCAGAAAGACAGCGTATGGATCAGGGTTCCAGCGGCTGAAGGCACCCAGGAGCGCGCGCACCCGAATGCAAATCGTGGTGCGCAGCGCCAGGCACTTTTCGTTGCATGGGCTATCGTCATGGGGAAAGCCCATCGGAGAGTCTTTCATGCTTGACCGGCGAACACTGCTTCACGCCGGCGCCGCAGCCACTTTGCTGGCGGGTGTCCCCGGTACGCTACGCGCCCAATCAATGCCCAGTACCGGGCGCTTGATCTTCGGGCTTGCCGCCGGCTCGGTTGGAAGCCGTTTCGCATCGGCGGTGCTGCGAATGATGGCAGACGACTACGATATGCGTTACGACTTGCAGATCATCGACACGGGCGAAGGGCTGGACGCCGCGCGCGTCGTTAAGGTCTCCCCGGCAGACGGTGCAACGCTTTTGCAGGCCCAGGCGGGCAGCATGACCGTCTTCCCGAGCATCTACGAGCGATTGCCCTACGACCCGCTCAACGATTTCGTACCCATTGCCATCCTGGGTGAGTATGCCTACGCGCTGGTGTTGGGGCCTGCCGTGCCCGTGTCGATCAATACAGTCGACGGCTACTTGAAATGGGTAACGGATAATCCCGACTTTCGTGACCTTGGGTTCTCGATTTATGGCTCGGAAGGGCATCTCGCGGCTCTGAGTTTCGCCCGCGCGAAGGAGGTCGCATTACGCCCACAGTCCTATCGCACACCGTTGTCCATGTTCGGTGATCTGCGTAGCGGGGCGCTCGCTGCTTGCGTGGCGATTTGCGGTAACGTGCCGACGTTGGGCGTCGAAGGGGTCCGCGCCGTGGCCGTAAGCGGTGCTCGCCGTCAGGCCGTGTGGCCCGAGGTGCCAACCTTCAAGGAAGCGGGCGTCGGCGATATCGTGATCAATGGTTGGTATGGATGGTTTGGCCCGTCCGGTATATCGAACAGCTTGGCCCGCAGCCTGAACGGGAATATTCGAAAGCTACAGGCGACGTCCAAGTACGCTGACCTTCAAGGGCGCCTTCTTCTCGACAACGTGATGCTCGATCCGGCGCAGATCACCGAACGTATGCGTAGCGAAATCGGCCTGTACAAGGGCATGGTGCAAAGCTTCGGGCTCAGTCGCATCAGCGGGTAGCCAGCGTTCCGGTTCGGTGGCATAGCGTCGCACCTTCCGCCAAGCTGAACACAATGCCGGTCAGGATCGGTAGAATCCCGCGCCTGTTTTTAGCTGGAGAAGTAACGTTGGTCATTCATTTCTCGCCGTCCTCCAACGAAGTCGCTTGTGGGCGAGGTGGCGACAGCATCAAAGCGACCCATGAACCAGCGCAGGTCACGTGCAAGCTTTGCCTCCGTTCGCTGGACAAAGAAGTCACACCAGCCGCCAACCTCGCGCGTCGTACGCCGAACCTGGCAGAGCTACGCGCCGCGGCGCGTGCTGCGAAAGCAGCTCCCGTGAGTGCTAATCCGGTGAAGGCGGATCCGGTAACGATCGACGCGGTGAAGGGGAATCCGGTGAAGCGTGATCCGGTGAAGATCCATCCGGCGAAAGCCAATCCGCCAACGGCTGAAGTGACCAAATCGGCCGTTTCGGTGCGTGCGGCCTGGCAAAAGCGCTTGGAAGATCTACCGGGTCGAAGCCGTCTGCCGCGCGGTATGGCTCGCCAGGCGTACGTGTGAGAAAGGATGGCCAAGATCGGGCATGCCCATCTTGGCCATCTGCGTACGGACCAAGGCGGTGCTGCGCGCAGGTATCGCCTTGGAGCGCTTTAGCTTTCCTGTCGAATCACCGCAGCATTGCGCTCGATGTTGCTCAGCAGGTCTTCCACACCCGCTTTCAAATAGCCCAGCGTGGTCTCGTCCACCAGGCGACCCTCTTTCACCTTCTCGTGAACCGACGCGATCACCGTCTGTGGGCGCAACACGAGTTGCGCGGCAATGGCGGTCAGCGTTTCGTTGAGTTGCGCCTGCGCGCGAACGCCGCCGGTAAAGGCCGGTGATGAACTGAACGTCAGCACCGGCTTGCCGGTTAGCGTCGCTTTTCCATAGGGGCGAGATGCCCAGTCGAGGGCGTTTTTCAGTACGCCCGACATGCCGTAGTTGTATTCCGGTGTAGCGATGATGACGCCGTCCGCGTCGGCAATTGCCTGACGCAGCGCGGCGACGCCTGCCGGTACCGGGTCGACGTCGATATCGCCGTCGTACAGCGGCACCTTATTGAGTGGGAGCACCACGAGCTCAGCTCGATCACGGATGGCATCCGCCAGGGAGGAGAGGATCGCGGTGTTGTTTGAGCCTTTGCGCAGGCTGCCTGAAATGCCGAGCAGACGGGGTTTGGGAGCCGACATGAAGAGTCCTCGCGGGTGGGAATTTGGAGTTGCACTGTACCTTAGTCAGGTTTATTCAAACGCACTCGCATTTGCCTGGCGCGTTTTTTTGAACCTTGGGTGATTTTTGCAGGAAAACGTTGCGCGCATTTGTTGCTTTCGGCGGGTTGCGTAAATCCGAATCGATCTAATAGGCCAAGCCCGCGTGGAGTAGATTAACGAGGCCTATCGACTGCGGAGACGCTGCGATGTCCACATCTAAATACAACATCGGACTCTTGCTCTACCCGAACCTGACGCAACTCGATCTGACGGGGCCGGCCGAAGTATTCGGCAGATTGCCCGGCGCCGAGGTGCACTTTCTTTGGAAAAATTTGGAGCCCGTTACCGCTGACCGCGGTATGCGCATCCTGCCAACGACACGCTTCGAAGAATGCCCGCGGCTGGATGTGTTGTGTGTCCCAGGCGGGCCTGGCCAAGTCGCGTTGATGAGTGACCGCCATACGTTGGAGTTTCTGCGCGCCGCGGCCCAAGGATGTCAGCTGGTCACATCGGTTTGTACCGGCTCTCTGGTACTTGGGGCGGCTGGCCTTCTCAAGGGCTACCACGCGACGTGCCATTGGTCATCGATTGATCAGCTAACTCTGTTAGGTGCCCACCCAGTTCACGAGCGGGTCGTGCGTGACCGGGATCGCTTGACCGGTGCCGGGGTGACATCAGGAATCGACTTTGCGCTCTCCGTCGTGGCTGCGCTGGAGGGGCAAGAGATCGCGAAGGAGATCGAACTGCAGTTGGAGTATGACCCGCAACCGCCCTATGGCGTGGGGTCGCCGCGGCTGGCGCCGCCTGAACTGCTATCGCGGGTGAAAGAGAAGATAGCGCCTTTCATCGACCATCGGCGGTCGGCCACCGAGCAGGCAGCGGATCGGCTACGCCTGTAGCGGGATAGCTCCGGTCATGGGAGGGTTTCGTCAGGGTGCTCTGGCGCTTCCAGGTGTGTCCATTCGATCTGTGCCAAATGGGGTCGACTGCAAGATAACGGCTATCTTCGACCCTCTCCGGCGTGTACGCGCTCGCCGTGCGGCGTATTAGTTGCTCGGGCGCTGCTTGGTTGCGTCGAGCTCGGTTTTCTTGCCGGTGGTGATTTCGGTGATTTGCGCAGATTTGGCGATGGCGCGATCAAATGCATCGGTCATGGCGGCGATCGCTGCGACCGATGTGCCGTCTAGGCCACCTTGAGCTGCCCACTCAAAATTCCAGACGCCTGACAGGCCATCCGCACCGGCGACGTCGTGGGTTTCGATAGCCGTAAAGACATCTTCGTGACGCACGAGGTAAGCCGCGGCACTCGACACTTCAGCCGGGACATCGCCCTTCGCATTCGTTGCGAGCTGCTTCATTTCATCGGTGTTCACCGCGGATTTCCCCTTTTGCTTCAGGTAGTCCGCCAGCGCTTTACTGGATTTCGCGATATTGAGCTTTTCATCGAAAGCAGCGGTAGATGAGCTCTGTTGTGACGCCATGACGTTGGTAGGCGGGGCGACGGTAGACATCGGGTCGTTCCTTGGCTGGATTAGGGAATGCCATCATTGCGCGACCCGATGACATCCACATGAAGTTATCGCGACATCACTGACCTTGATGACGCTTTCAATCGTGTTGGAGCGGCTAGGGTTCTGACGGTGCCGCTGTTTCCAGCGGCACCGTCAGTAGCGTTGTTTACATTCTGTAGTGATCTAGCAGGGCTTCTACAGGGTGTCGCAGCCGCAAATCTTTGAGGCGAGCTGCTTGGCTGCGGCAAGAATAACCGGTGGCAAGTGGCTCCGCTTCGCCTTGCTTGCCAAGCGCTGGCTCCCAGGATTGCGCGAAAATTGTCTTCGATGTTTCTAGGTTACGGGCTTCGTGACCGTAGGTGCCGGACATACCACAGCAGCCGGTTGCTTGATTCACCAACTCTAGCCCTGCTTGGCTGAACACCTTGTTCCAAAGTGCAGCCGCTGCCGTGGCATTGGTTTTTTCCGTGCAATGGGCAAGCAGGCGGTAGGTCCCAGAGGATGCGGACTTCGCGGGTGTGGTCGGCAGCGCCTCGGCGAGCCACTCTTGGGGCAGGAGCACTTTCGGACAGCTTAGGCCGTCGATCTTCGTGTACTCCTGGCGGTAGACCAGCGTCATCGCTGGGTCGAGACCCACGAGGGGAACATCGAAGCGAGCTAGCTCTTGCAGCTTTCGTGCGCTTCGTTTCGCGGTACGTTCGAACGCAGTGAGAAAGCCTTGGACGTGTAACGGCTTGCCGTTGGGCGAGTAGGGCGCCAATAGCACGCGGTAGCCCAGACGGCTGGCCAGTTCGATGAAGGCCGCGAAAACAGGCGTTTCGAAATAGCGGGTAAAGGCGTCCTGCACCAGGATCAGGCTTTTCGCGCGCAGGGTTTCGTCCAGTTCGCTCAACAATTTAGGTGTGGCGACCACCACGCCCCAGCGGCGGCAGGTCGCCTGAAAATCGAAATCGCTGAGGAGTGGGCTGTCTACCATGCCGACACGCTCGGCCAGCTGATTGCCCACGAAGCGCGACGCCATGGGCGCGTTGTACAGCCACGGTACCCGTGCGAACAGCGGTAGGGTGAACTCCAGGGAGCCGATCAGATAGTCACGCAGTGGGCGTAGATAGCGGCGGTGATAGAGCTCGAGAAAGCGAGAACGAAAGTCCGGCACGTTGACTTTGATCGGGCACTGTCCAGCGCAGGATTTACACGCCAGGCAGCCGGCCATCGCGTCATAGACTTCATGGGAAAAATCGTCGTCGCGGTTTCGGCTGTTGCGCCAGCGTTCGGGCAGCGAGCGCAGGAAGTGCAGCGGTCCATTCGCGACCGGGGCCAGTACGTCGACCCCGGCTTGGCCCTGCAGCCGCAGCCATTCTCGCAGCAGCGACGCGCGACCCTTGGGCGAATGCACGCGCTCGCGGGTTGCCTTCCAGGAGGGGCACATGGCGTCATTCGGGTCGAAGTTGTAGCAGGCGCCGTTCCCGTTGCAGTGCACCGCGGTGCCGTAGCTTTGCCAGACGCGCTCGTCGATTTGGCGATCGAGCTCCCCGCGCGTGGTGACTTCATCGATCTTCAGCAGCGATGCGTCGCTCGACAGGGGCGTGGCGATCTTGCCGGGATTGAGCTGATTGTGCGGGTCGCAGGCACCCTTGAGCGCCTGAAGCGCGGGATAAAGATCCCCGAAGAATGCCGGCGCGTATTCCGAGCGCACCCCTTTGCCATGTTCGCCCCACAACAGGCCGCCATAACGCTGGGTGAGCTCGGCGACGGCATCGGAGATGGGGCGAACCAGCGCGGCATGCGCCGGATTCTTCATGTCCAGCGCGGGACGTACGTGCAATACGCCAGCGTCGACATGTCCGAACATGCCATAGGCCAAACCATGGCCGTCAAGCAACGCACGAAACTCCGCGATGAAATCCGCCAGATGCTCGGGAGGTACGGCGGTGTCTTCCACGAACGGTTGCGGGCGCACCTCGCCTTCGACGTTGCCAAGCAGGCCGACAGCGCGTTTACGCATAGCGTACACGCCGGTCACAGCGGCGCGACCCACCGCCAGTGTGTGCCCCAGACGTGTTACGCCTGTGTCGTGGCGCAGATGCTCGACGAAGGCTGCGACCCGTGCGTCGACATCGTCCGGCTCGTCACCGCTGAATTCCACCAGATTGATGCCCAGGGTCGGTGTCTGCGAGTCTTCCGGAAAATACTCGGCAACGCCATGCCAGACGATGTCCTGCATGGCCAACAGCAAGACCTTGGAATCCACCGTTTCGATCGACAGCGGCTTGTGCTGGATCAAGGCACGGGCGTCCCGCAGGGCATCCATGAAACCTGCATAACGCACGTTGACCAGGACCGAATATTTGGGAATCGGCAGCACATTGAGCTTGGCTTCGACGATGAAACCCAGTGAACCTTCGGCGCCGCACAATACGCTGTTGAGGTTGAAGCGGCCGTCGGCTTCACGCAGGTGTGCCAGGTCATAGCCGGTCAGGCAGCGATTGAGCTTCGGAAAGCGTGCTTCGATCAGTGCGGCCTTTTCACGTTGAATGCTTTCCGCGCAGCGATAGACATCTCCAACGCGATCAAGACGGGTGAGCTCTCGCGCCAGTAGGGTCTTGTCCAAGGGCGTGCTGTTGAAGCGTTCGCCACCGAGCAGAACGCAATCCAGCTCCAATACATGGTCACGGGTCTTGCCGTAGGTGCAACTGCCCTGGCCACTGGCGTCGGTATTGATCATGCCGCCGATGGTGGCGCGGTTGGAGGTCGATAGTTCCGGGGCGAAGAACAGGCCGTGAGGTTTGAGCGCGGCGTTGAGCTGGTCCTTGACCACGCCGCTCTGTACGCGCACCCAACGTTCTTCGGTGTTGATCTCGAGAATGGCGTTCATGTGCCGCGACAGGTCGACAACCACGCCGTCAGTCAATGACTGGCCATTGGTTCCGGTACCGCCACCACGCGGGGTCAGCTTCACGCTGTGGTGTGCAGGTTCGGCGGCGACGCGTGCCAGTATTTGCACGTCGTCTGCATCGAGGGGGAATACGGCCGCTTGTGGCAGCCGTTGGTAGATGGAGTTGTCGGTGGCCAGAACGGTACGCCGCGCATGGTCTGCTGCGATGTCGCCGCGAAAACCAGCGGCATGCAAGGCATCGAGAAAGGCAAGGTAAGGCGCTGCAGGCGCCGCTGGCGTGGGGATACGGGCAATCATCATGGGCGTCCGGTCAGTTAGGTTGGCCCGTTAATCCTTCGCTGTGCGAATGTGTTCGTTCGGGCTCTATGGCTATGGATGACATTTTCCGGCGCACCGCGCCGTGCTACAACGGTATTTTTGGCGGCTGACCGATGAGGTTTATGAATGAATTACCGTCGCCTAACCCCCTCGATGTCGTTGTTGCTCGCGTTCGAAGCGGCGGCGCGCCATGAAAGCTACACTCGCGCCGCGGAAGAGTTGTCGCTGACTCAAAGCGCGGTTAGCCGACAGGTCCAAGCACTCGAGGCGCAGCTCGGAATTACATTATTTCGGCGGGAAGGACGCGCCATCGTCCTCACCGATGTCGGACGCCTCTATCGACGCGAACTGACTGGTGCTCTCGCGCAGATTCGCAACGCGACGTTGCAGGCGGTTGCCTACGGTTCGGGCGTCGGTACCCTTCGGTTGGCGCTACTCCCGACCTTCGGGTCAAAGTGGTTGCTACCGAGGTTGCATCATTTCTATGAGGCCAATCCTGGGGTACAGGTGCACATTCATTCGCGTATCCAGGCGGTGGATTTCGACGAAGGGGATATAGATGCAGCGATCAGCGTGGGAAGCGGCGATTGGCCAGGTCTGGTTGCGCATCGATTGCTCGATGAGTCCATGGTGGTTGTCGCCAGCCCTTCGGTCTTCGCGCCGAGTGCGCCGTTAACCATCGAGGCGCTCGCCGAGCAAACGTTGCTGCAGGTCGCCAGCCATCCACCGTTATGGATCGAATGGTTCAGTCGCCACGGGCTTGATCCAACGCGTATGCGAGGCGGTCCGAGCTTTGAGCTAACGTCGCACCTGATTCAGGCGGTGCGCGCAGGGATTGGAGTCGGGCTCGTACCGCAGCTTTTGGTCGAGGACGAATTACGACAAGGCCAGTTGGTGACGGTGGGTAAGTCGGTTACGAGTCCGCGCGCCTACTACCTTGTCTATCCACCGCGCAGCAGCGTACTGCCGTCGCTCGACGCGTTCCGGCAATGGCTGCTGGCGGATATCGGTGAATTGGATGAATGAAGGAATTGCCGAATGCCCGCTACGGGTCAGCCCAGAACGAAGGGCAGCAGTAGCGCGGTTGTCAGCCCTAATAGAATCATGCCAAGTGCGGCGAACGCTCCGGTTTCCTGGCTTTCGTTGAGGGCGTGAGCGGTGCCGATGGCGTGGGCGTTCATACCAAGGGTCAGACCGCGAGCCGCTGGGTCCTCCACCTTGAGCAGGCGCAGTAGGGGGGGCGCCAATGCGGTGCCAATCACGCCGGTGAACATCACGATGACCGCAGCCATGGCCGCCAGCCCACCGAATTTCTCAGCAAGTGGCATGGCGATCGGCATCGTTACGGATTTGGGCGCCAGGCTCATGAGTAAATGGCCAGGTAAGCCAAACAACCAACCGAACAGGAGCGTTAGGCCAACACCGAGAACGCCGCCTGCCAACACCGTCAGTAACAGGGGCGTCAGCAACTGACGTACGCGTGCAATGTTTTGACAGAGCGGTATTGCGAGGGCGACGGTCGTCGGCCCCAGCAGAATCGAGAGCATACTGCTGGCGCTACGATAGTCGTCATAGCGGATGTCCAGGACGTACAGCGCCCCTGCCAGCAGGCATACCGTGACCAACACCGGTTGCAGCACGAGCGAGCGCGTCCGTCTTTGCACGACCAGGGCAATTTGAAACGCAGCCAGGGTCATCCATAGGGCGAAGAGGGGCTGCGTCAGAAAAGAATGCGTCATTTAGATTTGCGCCTCTGAATAAGCCTCTGCAGCAACCAGCCGCAAAACGGTACCGTGATCAGTAATGACAGCGTGATTGCTGCGATCAGACCCAGCCACTGCGGTGGCGGCAATTTGTCGGCGCTAACGATGCCTAGTGCGGGTACCGCCAATATCAGCGGCAAGTACTGCAGCAGCGTGGCAGAGGTGCGAGACAGGTAGTCCGGAATGCGTCCGAGCAGGCTAAGGACAGCCACCAGCAGAAGGATGCCGATGACGGCGCCGGGGATCTCGGGTAACCACCACAGACTGATGACTGCACCCATGAGGTAACTGCCGATGAGAATCAGAAGTCCAGGCACGGTCATGGTTGCACCCGTCGGACGTCGTTAAGCAGAGGCGATGGAGGGCGAATCGGTAGCATGACCTGAATGTCCGAGCGATGGGCGGATTCAGTATGGTTGCAGCGCTTCGCTGGATAAAGCCCTTGCACGATCAGATCGTAGACGTGCCACGGACGGTAGCGGGCTGGTTGGGGTGCAGGTCGGGCGTGTTCCTTCAGATGGAGTTGCTGTTGCGAGCAAACCGGGCGTGCCCGGCTTGCCCCTGCAACAGCGCTAAGAGGCTATTTCCAATGGCGTTTAGCCGTTGCTTGGAAACGCGAACTGCGCCGCTTCGTGCGTGGCGCGTTGCGGCCACCGCTGTGTAATGGTTTTGCGCCGGGTGTAGAACCTTACGCCGTCTGGACCGTACGCATGTAGGTCGCCGAACAGCGAGCGCTTCCACCCGCCAAAGCTGTGGTAGGCCACCGGAACAGGAAGGGGAACGTTGACGCCAACCATGCCGACTTCGATCTCGTCACAGAACAACCTTCCCGCCTCGCCGTCACGAGTGAAGATGCAGGTGCCGTTACCGTATTCGTGCGCATTGATGAGCGCCATGGCAGCTTCCAGGCTGTCGACGCGTACGATGCACAGCACTGGGCCGAAGATCTCTTCCTTATAGATGCGCATGTCCGCTGAAACGTTGTCGAACAGGCAACCGCCAAGGAAGAAGCCGTTTTCATGGTCAGCCACTTTCAGGCTGCGCCCGTCTACAACCAAAGTCGCACCGGCTGCGACACCGTCTTCCACGTAGCCCGTGACTTTCTCCAATGCGGCTTTCGTGACCAACGGCCCCATGTCCAGACCTTTGCAACTGCCGGGACCGACCTTGAGCGCCTGGATTTCCGGCACGATCTTCTCGACCAGCGCATCTGCGATTTGGTCGCCCACGCATACGGCAACCGAGATGGCCATGCAACGCTCGCCGCAAGAGCCGTAGGCGGCCCCCATCAGCGCGCTGACGGCATTGTCCAAATCCGCGTCAGGCATGAGTACAGCGTGATTCTTCGCGCCGCCCAACGCTTGTACGCGTTTGCCCCGCTTGGTGCCTTCGCTATAGATGTATTCGGCGATAGGTGTCGAACCCACGAAGCTCAAAGCTTTTACGTCCGGCGCCTCGATCAGGCCATCCACCGCTTCCTTGTCGCCGTGGATGACGTTCAGGACGCCTTTGGGCAGTCCGGCTTCGTAGAGAAGTTCGGCGATCAACAAGGTCGAGCTGGGGTCGCGTTCGGAGGGCTTCAAGATGAAGCAATTGCCACAGGCGATGGCCAGCGGATACATCCACAACGGCACCATTGCCGGGAAATTGAACGGTGTGATGCCGGCGACGACGCCGACGGGCTGGAAGTCGCTCCAGCTGTCTATATTAGGGCCAGCGTTACGGCTGTATTCGCCCTTCAGCAATTCGGGTGCGGCGGTGGCGTATTCGACGTTTTCGATCCCGCGGCGTAATTCACCAACCGCATCTTCATGGGTTTTGCCGTGTTCGGCGGAAATCAATTTTGCGATGGTGTCCTGGTTCTGTTCGAGCAATTGCTTGAAGCGAAAGAACACTTGCGCACGTTTGGCCGGTGGTGTGTTGCGCCAGGCAGGAAAGGCGGCTTTGGCGGAGTCTATGGCCTGCTGCAGGAGGGCTCTGTCGGCGAGGCCCACCTGAGCGGTGACCTCTCCAGTCGCAGGATTGAATACGTCTGCCATGCGGCCCGAAGTGGACACGCGCTCGCCGTTGATCAAGTGAGGAATGGTGGACATCGAAGCCTCTTTTATCTGAGAGCAGGTGCGCTCTACCTACCAATTGATGACTGAATCTGTGGATGGGTCAGGCGATGCTTTGCAGGGTTTGTCCAACGGCATCGAAGACGCGGTCGAGGTCTTCTGGTTTGGCATTGAACGTTGGCCCGAACTGCAAGGTGTCGCCGCCGAAGCGGACATAGAAACCGGCCTTCCAGAGTGCTATTCCCGCTTCGTACGGGCGCACGACAGCATCCCCGTCGCGCGGCGCGATTTGAATGGCGCCGGCGAGTCCGCAATTGCGAATATCCAGAACATGCTTGGCATTGCGCAGGCCGTGAATGGCGTTTTCGAAGCGAGGCGCTAATTCGGCGGCTTGTTGGATCAAGCTTTCTCTTGCGAGTAGGTCGAGCGTCGCCAAGCCGGCTGCGCAGGCTACCGGGTGCGCGGAGTAGGTGTAGCCATGACCAAACTCGGCCACGTAATCCGGCGTAGGCTGATTCATGAACGTGCGATAGATCTCGTTCGAGGCAATGACAGCCCCCATAGGAATCGCACCATTGGTGATTTGCTTGGCGACGTTCATTAGGTCAGGTGTTACGCCGAAGTACTCGGCGCCGCTGGCTTTGCCCGTGCGCCCGAAGCCGGTGATGACCTCGTCGAAAATAAGCAGGATGTCATGCTGCGTGCAGATTTCCCGGAGGCGTTGCAGGTAGCCCTTCGGCGGAACGATGACGCCTGCCGAGCCCGACATGGGCTCGACGATCACCGCTGCAATATTAGAGGCGTCATGCAGCTCGATGAGTTTCAGCAATTCGTTCGCCAGTTCCACGCCACCAACTTCTGCCATGCCACGCGTGAACGCCATGCCGGGTTGGAGCGTGTGGGGCAGGTGATCGACGTCCATGAATTGGCCGAACATCTTGCGGTTGGCGCCAATGCCGCCAAGCGACGTTCCAGCGACGTTCACCCCATGATAGCCCCGGGCGCGTCCGATCAATTTCGTTTTAGATGGTTGGCCCTTTAGCCGCCAGTAGGCGCGAGCGATCTTGATGGACGTATCGGCGCACTCCGAGCCTGAATCTGTGAAGAACACATGATCCAGCCCTGTCGGCATCATCGCTGCCGCTTTCTCTGCCAATTGGAAGGAAAGTGGGTGTGCGTATTGGAAGGCGGGAGAGTAATCGAGCGTGCTCAGCTGCTTGCCAACTGCTTCTTGAATTTCCTTGCGGGCGTGGCCGGCGCCACACGTCCAGAGGCCTGAAAGGCTGTCGTATATCTTGCGGCCCTGGTCGTCGAACAGCCAGCTACCTTCGGCACCCACGATAATGCGTGGGTCTTTGTGGAACGCTCGGTTTGCGGTGTAAGGCATCCAGTGCGCGTCCAATTTGAGGGTGCTGGACAACGGTGGAGTGGCCATCTGCGGCATGTTCATGCGGACCTCGGCATTAGAATTTCATACGGTGGAGTACGATTCGCAGGGACAGTGCCACGTACCGGGCAGGTGTCAAATGAGCTTTTTTGGGTATTCGTTCCGGGCTCGACTAAACATTCATGCAATAGATTCCGTGCGTAACGAAGTGCCGCGATGGAGCTCAGGACAATTTTGCGCAGCACGCAGCCTTTATAGCTGTCCGGCATGCGGTCGATGCCAGTGACTTTTGAGGCAGTCATTGGAACCATCCCAACGTATCCGGTATCCCTGCTAACGGAAGCTAATTCGAACGGAGTGCGTGACGCAGGTGGGCGAAGTCGCAGTAGCGCAGAAAGAGATCGCATCTGACGCTTGTCGTCCTATGGACGTGCCTCCGCACGGCGAGCGGGCGTCAAACATCGCGCAACTATCTTATGCCGTCGCAGAGACCAGATCCTTCTGGTGAGGAAGCCTCACGCTAAATGATCGTTACCTGGCGGGAAGATAGAAAAGGAAGAATCGCCTTATGAAGCGGCGGTTCGAGAGTTAGCAGGGGAAGCGGGTTTACATGCACAGCATGCGCGGTATGTAACGTCATTAGAGTGGTATCTATTTGAGGTGGATGCGCATAACGATCGGTCGCCCTGCGCAGCGAGTGAGATCGAAGCGTGTAAGTGGATGGCAGTCAAAAAGCTGAATAAACGGTGTGTCCGCCGATTCGCAATGAAGCTACTTGCAGGATGAGCCACAGCAACTAAGCTAAATTACTTGGAGGGACTTATCGCCAAGCGGAAGATTCGCGCGTCGAAACATTTCTTCGAATTTCCTATTGACGGCCTGATTTGAGGGCCTATAATGCGCACCACTTCCGGCGCAGCCTGAACCTGAAAAGCCTTGTAGATCAAGGGTTTAGATTTAAATTAAAGGTTGCACGGAAGGCGGATTCGAGTAGAATGCGCGGCGCTGGCAGGGTGGTGGTAGTGTCCTGTTGGTGGTTCGGTCGAAGCAGATCGAAAGCGGTTGAAAGAGGTGGTTGACAGCGTTTTAGGATGCTGTAAGATTCGCCTCCCGCTGACGAGCTAGGGTGGATCGGAAGCGGCAAGCGATTGAGTAGAAAAGAGATTTTCGAAAATAACGCTTGACAGGTTGAAAGGCTGCTGTAGAATGCGCGGCCTCGATTGAGACGAAAGGCTCATCGAAACGCTCTTTAACA